>NZ_KE136626.1:2120772-2636751 GCF_000407765.1 Escherichia sp. KTE114
TTTATGGGGTGACTGCGTACCTTTTGTATAATGGGTCAGCGACTTATATTCTGTAGCAAGGTTAACCGAATAGGGGAGCCGAAGGGAAACCGAGTCTTAACTGGGCGTTAAGTTGCAGGGTATAGACCCGAAACCCGGTGATCTAGCCATGGGCAGGTTGAAGGTTGGGTAACACTAACTGGAGGACCGAACCGACTAATGTTGAAAAATTAGCGGATGACTTGTGGCTGGGGGTGAAAGGCCAATCAAACCGGGAGATAGCTGGTTCTCCCCGAAAGCTATTTAGGTAGCGCCTCGTGAATTCATCTCCGGGGGTAGAGCACTGTTTCGGCAAGGGGGTCATCCCGACTTACCAACCCGATGCAAACTGCGAATACCGGAGAATGTTATCACGGGAGACACACGGCGGGTGCTAACGTCCGTCGTGAAGAGGGAAACAACCCAGACCGCCAGCTAAGGTCCCAAAGTCATGGTTAAGTGGGAAACGATGTGGGAAGGCCCAGACAGCCAGGATGTTGGCTTAGAAGCAGCCATCATTTAAAGAAAGCGTAATAGCTCACTGGTCGAGTCGGCCTGCGCGGAAGATGTAACGGGGCTAAACCATGCACCGAAGCTGCGGCAGCGACGCTTATGCGTTGTTGGGTAGGGGAGCGTTCTGTAAGCCTGTGAAGGTGGCCTGTGAGGGTTGCTGGAGGTATCAGAAGTGCGAATGCTGACATAAGTAACGATAAAGCGGGTGAAAAGCCCGCTCGCCGGAAGACCAAGGGTTCCTGTCCAACGTTAATCGGGGCAGGGTGAGTCGACCCCTAAGGCGAGGCCGAAAGGCGTAGTCGATGGGAAACAGGTTAATATTCCTGTACTTGGTGTTACTGCGAAGGGGGGACGGAGAAGGCTATGTTGGCCGGGCGACGGTTGTCCCGGTTTAAGCGTGTAGGCTGGTTTTCCAGGCAAATCCGGAAAATCAAGGCTGAGGCGTGATGACGAGGCACTACGGTGCTGAAGCAACAAATGCCCTGCTTCCAGGAAAAGCCTCTAAGCATCAGGTAACATCAAATCGTACCCCAAACCGACACAGGTGGTCAGGTAGAGAATACCAAGGCGCTTGAGAGAACTCGGGTGAAGGAACTAGGCAAAATGGTGCCGTAACTTCGGGAGAAGGCACGCTGATATGTAGGTGAAGCGACTTGCTCGTGGAGCTGAAATCAGTCGAAGATACCAGCTGGCTGCAACTGTTTATTAAAAACACAGCACTGTGCAAACACGAAAGTGGACGTATACGGTGTGACGCCTGCCCGGTGCCGGAAGGTTAATTGATGGGGTCAGCCGCAAGGCGAAGCTCTTGATCGAAGCCCCGGTAAACGGCGGCCGTAACTATAACGGTCCTAAGGTAGCGAAATTCCTTGTCGGGTAAGTTCCGACCTGCACGAATGGCGTAATGATGGCCAGGCTGTCTCCACCCGAGACTCAGTGAAATTGAACTCGCTGTGAAGATGCAGTGTACCCGCGGCAAGACGGAAAGACCCCGTGAACCTTTACTATAGCTTGACACTGAACATTGAGCCTTGATGTGTAGGATAGGTGGGAGGCTTTGAAGCGTGGACGCCAGTCTGCGTGGAGCCGACCTTGAAATACCACCCTTTAATGTTTGATGTTCTAACGTGGACCCGTGATCCGGGTTGCGGACAGTGTCTGGTGGGTAGTTTGACTGGGGCGGTCTCCTCCTAAAGAGTAACGGAGGAGCACGAAGGTTGGCTAATCCTGGTCGGACATCAGGAGGTTAGTGCAATGGCATAAGCCAGCTTGACTGCGAGCGTGACGGCGCGAGCAGGTGCGAAAGCAGGTCATAGTGATCCGGTGGTTCTGAATGGAAGGGCCATCGCTCAACGGATAAAAGGTACTCCGGGGATAACAGGCTGATACCGCCCAAGAGTTCATATCGACGGCGGTGTTTGGCACCTCGATGTCGGCTCATCACATCCTGGGGCTGAAGTAGGTCCCAAGGGTATGGCTGTTCGCCATTTAAAGTGGTACGCGAGCTGGGTTTAGAACGTCGTGAGACAGTTCGGTCCCTATCTGCCGTGGGCGCTGGAGAACTGAGGGGGGCTGCTCCTAGTACGAGAGGACCGGAGTGGACGCATCACTGGTGTTCGGGTTGTCATGCCAATGGCACTGCCCGGTAGCTAAATGCGGAAGAGATAAGTGCTGAAAGCATCTAAGCACGAAACTTGCCCCGAGATGAGTTCTCCCTGACTCCTTGAGAGTCCTGAAGGAACGTTGAAGACGACGACGTTGATAGGCCGGGTGTGTAAGCGCAGCGATGCGTTGAGCTAACCGGTACTAATGAACCGTGAGGCTTAACCTTACAACGCCGAAGGTGTTTTGGCGGATTGAGAGAAGATTTTCAGCCTGATACAGATTAAATCGACAGGTCAGAAGAGGACGTGTTGATAAAACAGAATTTGCCTGGCGGCCGTAGCGCGGTGGTCCCACCTGACCCCATGCCGAACTCAGAAGTGAAACGCCGTAGCGCCGATGGTAGTGTGGGGTCTCCCCATGCGAGAGTAGGGAACTGCCAGGCATCAAATTAAGCAGTAAGCCGGTCATAAAACCGGTGGTTGTAAAAGAATTCGGTGGAGCGGTAGTTCAGTCGGTTAGAATACCTGCCTGTCACGCAGGGGGTCGCGGGTTCGAGTCCCGTCCGTTCCGCCACTTATTAAGAAGCCTCGAGTTAACGCTCGAGGTTTTTTTTCGTCTGTATTTCTATTTTTGCCAAAATCGCAAAAATCCTCTGCATTTCACGCTCTTTTTCCGCAACAGTCTGAAGCCCATAATCATCTCGGTTAACGAACATAGCATTAGAAGAGGCATATTATGGCTATCCCTGCATTTGGTTTAGGTACTTTCCGTCTTAAAAACGACGTTGTTATTGCATCTGTGAAAACGGCGCTTGAACTTGGCTATCGCGCAATTGATACCGCACAAATCTATGATAACGAAGCTGCCGTAGGTCAGGCGATTACAGAAAGCGGCGTGCCACGTAATGAACTCTATATCACCACTAAAATCTGGATTGAAAATCTCAGCAAAGACAAACTGATCCCGAGTCTGAAAGAGAGCCTGCAAAAATTGCGTACCGATTATGTTGATCTGACGCTAATCCACTGGCCGTCACCAAACGATGAAGTCTCTGTTGAAGAATTTATGCAGGCGCTGCTGGAAGCGAAAAAACAAGGACTGACGCGTGAGATCGGTATTTCCAACTTCACCATCCCGTTGATGGAAAAAGCGATTGCTGCTGTTGGCGCTGAAAACATCGCCACCAATCAGATTGAACTTTCTCCTTATCTGCAAAACCGTAAAGTGGTCGCTTGGGCTAAACAGCACGGCATTCATATTACTTCCTATATGACGCTGGCTTATGGTAATGCACTGAAAGATGAGGTTATTGCTCGCATAGCAGAGAAACACAATGCGACCCCGGCACAAGTAATTCTGGCGTGGGCAATGGGGGAAGGCTACTCAGTAATACCGTCTTCTACTAAACGTGAAAACCTGGAAAGTAACCTTAAGGCACAAAGTTTACAGCTTGATGCAGAAGATAAAAAAGCGATCGCCGCACTGGATTGTAACGATCGCCTGGTTAGTCCGGAAGGTCTGGCTCCTGAATGGGATTAAGCCTCTCTGACAGCTCCTTCGGGAGCTGTTTTTACATGCTCGCTAAGGAAATCGATAAAGGCTCGGATGCGAGTACTTACCGCTCGGTCGCTGTAATAAACGGCACTGAATGGCATTTCCACTGGCAACACTTTATCTGCCATTAACTCCACCAGTTCACCACGAGCAATTTCTCTGTCGATCATATAGTCGGACAAACACGCAATCCCGTTGCCACTCAGGCAAAGCTGTTTCAAGGTTTCCCCGCTATTGGACGACAAACCGTACTTCACTTCATGTAATTGTCCATCGCTACAGGCTATCGGCCAGGTATTGAGGGAAGCGGGTTCAGTGAATCCCAGGCAAACATGTTGCTTTAAATCGTCGATAGTTTCTGGCTTCCCGTAGCGGGCAATATAGTCGGGGGAGGCGATAATTTTTCGATAACTGTTAAATAACGGCCTGGCTCGTAAGCTGGAATCCGTTAACGTACCGGCGCGAATCGCGACATCCACTTTTCTTTCGATCAAATTAATAATCGTTTCGGAGGAGACTAGCGATAAAGTGACCTCCGGATAGCGTTCGCGGAAAGGCTTAATTAACGGCATCAGAAAGTGCAGTACCACAGGGGTTGCGGCATCGATCCGTAACAGTCCGCGCGGTGTATTACGCGTCTCCATAATTTCTGATTCTGCCGCTGCCATCTCCTGCAAAATTGACTGTACGCGACGAAAATAACGCTCGCCTTCTTCCGTCAGGCTAAGTTGTCGCGTGGTTCGATTAAGCAAACTGACGCCAAGTTTCATTTCCAGCTTTTTTACCGCCCGGCTGACCGCTGAGTTTGCTTGCCCTAATTGTTCCGCTGCCCGGCTAAAGCTGCCGCTTTCGACGACCGAAACAAAAATGGCGAGTTCTTCCGATGTGGCTTTCATTTTTGCTCCTGTTGCAAAATAGAAGAGATATTTTGAATTTATTTGTCATTAAACCATCAGGATACGTGATATGTCATCCGATTTAATGTTCTCAATAATGAGCAAAATTCTGTGCGGTGTAAGCACTTGCTTACATAACAATATACAATTGCTCGTTGAAAGAGTGAGCTAAAATCCCTATAACAGTAGAACCCTCCCGAGTGCGGAAGGGTTGACGTAATAGAGGTTTCAAAGTCAAAAGTGCGAAAAAATACCTATGCCATGCGCTATGTTGCCGGACAACCTGCGGAAAGGATCTTACCGCCGGGGTCATTTGCGAGCATCGGCCAGGCATTACCACCCGGAGAACCGTTAAGTACCGAAGAGCGTATTCGGGTCTTGGTGTGGAATATTTACAAACAGCAACGCGCTGAATGGTTGTCGGTATTAAAGAACTACGGCAAAGATGCGCATCTGGTGTTATTGCAGGAAGCGCAGACAACGCCAGAGTTAGTGCAGTTTGCGACTGCTAACTATCTTGCTGCCGATCAGGTGCCCGCTTTTGTGCTACCACAACATCCTTCCGGCGTAATGACCCTTTCGGCAGCGCATCCGGTGTATTGCTGCCCGTTACGCGAACGTGAGCCTATTTTACGTCTGGCGAAATCGGCACTGGTGACGGTCTATCCATTACCTGACACCCGCCTGTTGATGGTAGTCAATATACATGCGGTCAACTTCAGTCTGGGCGTGGACGTTTATAGCAAGCAGTTACTTCCTATTGGCGATCAGATAGCCCACCACAGCGGTCCGGTCATTATGGCGGGAGATTTCAATGCCTGGAGCCGTAGAAGGATGAACGCTTTATATCGCTTTGCGCGAGAAATGTCGCTGCGCCAGGTGCGTTTTACTGATGATCAGCGCCGCCGGGCGTTTGGTCGCCCGCTCGATTTTGTTTTCTACCGTGGTCTGAATGTCAGCGAAGCTTCCGTACTGGTTACGCGCGCTTCTGATCACAATCCGCTACTCGTTGAATTCAGTCCCGGCAAGCCTGATAAATAAGGTATGTCAGGTCTGCCACAGGGCAGACCAACGTTTGGCGCTGCCTTTTTATACTCAACCAACAAAAGGACAGTGCAATGACAACACAATCCCACCATGAGCACGTAGAAAAGCAGTTTAGCTCGCAGGCCAGTGAATATTTAACCAGTACCGTGCATGCATCCGGGCGTGACTTACAGCGCCTGGCGGCGTGTCTGACAGAGTATCCTGACGCTTGCGTACTTGATATGGGCTGTGGAGCAGGACATGCCAGCTTTGTCGCTGCGCAAAACGTGCAGGAAGTGGTGGCGTATGACTTATCTTCCCAAATGCTGGATGTTGTTGCACAGGCTGCAGATACCCGACAACTGAAAAATATCACCACTCGCCAGGGGTATGCCGAAAGCCTGCCTTTTGCCGATCACACCTTTAATATTGTTATTAGTCGTTATTCTGCCCACCACTGGCATGATGTCGGTGCGGCATTGCGTGAAGTGAATCGGGTGCTGAAACCCGGCGGTAGACTGATTGTGATGGACGTCATGTCACCGGGTCACCCGGTACGCGACATTTGGTTACAGACGGTAGAAGCATTGCGCGATGCCTCTCACGTGCGTAATTACGCCAGCGGTGAGTGGTTGACGTTAATCAATGAAGCCTATCTGCTTGTCGATAATTTGATCACCGATAAATTGCCTCTGGAATTCTCTTCGTGGGTTGCGAGAATGCGTACGCCAGAAGTGTTAGTAGATGCTATTCGCGTTTACCAACAGAGCGCATCGACAGAGGTGAAAACGTATTTTGCCTTGCAGAATGATGGCTCTTTCACCAGTGATATCATCATGGTTGAAGCACATAAAGCGGCATAAATAAAAAAGGCACCGGGGGAATCGGTGCCTTTCTGTTATCTGGTTTGTCAGGAATCTGGCATATTGTTGTTTTTCACAAACAACGTCAGCTTATCGCCTGGTTGCAGATTCGCAGTATCACTGTTCCAGCGCATCACATCTTTGATGTTTACGCCGTGACGCTTAGCAATGCTTGAAAGCGAATCACCTTTGCGCACACGATACGTAATACTGTCGCTGTTGTTTGCCAACCGCTGTGCGCTACTACCAGCGCCAATTGTCAGGCTTTGGCCTGGTTTCAGCTTAGAACCGCGCAGATTGTTCCACTGCTGCAAATTCTTTGTGCTTACGCCGAGACGTGAAGCGATGCTTGAAAGCGTGTCGCCAGAGCGTACGGTGTAAACGCGGCTATTAAGCGGCGTATTGTCGGCAACCAGTGTCGACTGTACGGCAGCAATTTCGCCTGAAGCCAGAGATTCACGCAGTTGATCTGCATGTTTCTTTGGCACCATCACGTACTGTGGACCACTTGCGCCCAGCGTGGAGCCTTTCACGCCAGCGTTGAAGGTCTTCAGTTTGCTGACGGAAATTCCCGCCATATCTGCAACCTTCGCCATTTCAACCGGGCTACTCAGGTGTACACGCGCCAGAGCACGGCTTTCATCGGTCGTCGGCAGACGTACACCATAACGCTTGCTGTTTTTGAGAATATCACTCAATGCCAGCATCTTAGGCACGTACTGCTTCGTTTCCTGCGGCAACGGTAACGACCAGAAGTCCGTGGATTTCCCACGCGCTTTGTTCGTTTTAATTGCCTTCATGACCCGACCTTCGCCGCTGTTATAAGCCGCTACGGTCAAAAGCCAGTCGCCATCAAACATCTTGTTCAGACGCTGCATCATGTTCAGCGCGGCAGTTGTTGAAGCAACAACATCGCGACGCGCGTCATAATTGCGGGTCTGTTTCAAACCATAATTGCGCCCCGTGCTCGGAATGATCTGCCAGATGCCTGCGGCATTGGCGCCAGACGTCGCGTGAGGATCAAAAGCGCTCTCCACTATGGGTAGTAGTACCAGTTCCATAGGCATGTTACGTTTTTTAACTTGCCCGGCTATCCAGTACATATACGGCTCTGCCCGTAAAGTTACATCGTGGAGATAGCTCTTATTGCGTAAATATTTCTGTTTCTGTTCGCGAATCCGGTCGTTTTCCGGAATTCCCATCTTTAGCTCGTCGCCTATGAAAGCCCACAAGTCACCATCCGGCGCGATAGACGTCCCATCGTCCATCCATCGTGCCTGACTTGTAAACTTTGCTGCTTCCCCTTGACCAGCTGCAGAAAGGCTCTGTGCGTGCTGTTGAACGTTACCAGTACTCTGGCAACCCACGAGCAGGACAGAGGCGAGTAATATCGCTTTTGCCTTCATGTGTGTGTCAATAGTTGCTTAAAAGACGACCGATCATAACGGCGAACGAAGCCGATGACAAGAAAGTTTTATCAGAATCTATCTTTCTTTGACCTTAACCAGGCAAAACGTTCTTCAGGTTGTTGCAATAATGTTTCTTTATTAATTACATTAATTAAATCAATATCTTCTGTTCTCAAAAAAACATTATTTTGCCGCTCATTTTTCAGAATTACGGGTAGTGTTATTTGATTTTTTGCCCGTAACTCCTTAACTTTACGATAATAATCATTTATAGACAAATCGTGCGGAAGAATGCTCAAAGCAAACTTCATATTTGATAAAGTATATTCGTGAGCGCAACACACCAGGGTATCGTCAGGAAGTTCACTTAATTTTTTAAGTGATTGATACATCCGTGATGCAGTGCCTTCGAATAGTCTACCGCAACCGCCAGAAAACAGAGTGTCGCCACAAAATAGATAAGGTTCGCTAAAGTAACAGATATGTCCTAAAGTGTGACCTGGCGTAGCAATTACACTAAATTCATGCCCCAAAACGAAGGCAGTATCACCATCTTTGACTACCTGCGTTGTTCCCTTATCTTGTGTCTCTTCTGGCCCATACACCACAATTTGCGGATACTTTTCTACCAGTTCTTTTACACCGCCAACGTGATCGTGGTGATGGTGGGTGAGGAAAATCGCTACTGGTTGCCAGTTGTTAGCTGAAATCGCCTTTAATACGGGTTCTGCCTCTCCTGGGTCGACAATCAGGCAACGACCTGCTTCATCAGACAAAACCCAGATGTAATTGTCATCAAAGGCGGAAATACTGTTAAGATTCATATATTACCTCTCAGTGCGAAACGGAAGGTTGTGATGAAACCGGCAAGGACCCCTCAAACTGTCGTGGCTCCTGATTGCTGGGGCGATTTGCCCTGGGGAGAGCTTTATCGCAAGGCGCTGGAACACCAGCTCAACCCGTGGTTCGCTAAAATGTATGGTTTTCATCTGCTTAAGATTGGCAATTTAAGCGCAGAAATCAATTGCGAAGCGTGCGCGGTTTCTCATCAAGTGAATGTTTCTGCGCAAGGAACGCCCGTCCAGGTGCAGGCTGATCCGCTTCACCTTCCTTTTGCCGATAAATCCGTCGATGTTTGTCTACTGGCGCATACATTGCCGTGGTGCACTGATCCGCATCGTTTATTGCGCGAAGCCGATAGGGTATTGATTGATGATGGCTGGCTGGTTATTAGCGGCTTCAATCCCATCAGTTTAATGGGATTACGCAAACTTGTGCCGGTATTGCGAAAAACATCACCCTATAACAGCCGGATGTTTACTCTGATGCGGCAACTGGACTGGCTCTCTTTGTTGAATTTTGAAGTGCTACACGCCAGCCGTTTCCATGTTCTCCCGTGGAACAAGCACGGTGGAAAACTATTGAGCACGCACATTCCTGCGCTTGGTTGCTTACAACTAATTGTTGCCCGGAAACGGACTGTTCCTTTAACGCTAAATCCGATGAAACAGAGTAAAAACAAACCGCGAATTCGCCAGGCAGTCGGCGCCACCCGGCAATGTCGTAAACCACAGGCTTAAACTTCGACTTGATAGCCCGTATCTTCCAGCGTGGGATTCATCGCCGCAGCATGAGCCAGTTCATCACAGCGTTCGTTTTCCGGGTGTCCGGCATGGCCTTTTACCCATTCCCATTTGATTTGATGCTGACCCAGCGCGGCATCAAGACGTTGCCAGAGATCGACATTTTTTACCGGTTTTTTGTCTGCGGTTTTCCAGCCACGTTTTTTCCAGTTATGGATCCACTGGGTGATCCCCTGGCGGACATACTGGCTGTCGGTACTCAAAATGACTTCGCAATGTTCTTTTAACGCTTCCAGCGCGACAATAGCAGCCATCAACTCCATACGGTTGTTGGTGGTGCGGGTGTAGCCTGCGCTAAAGGTTTTCTCGCGTCCGCGATAACGTAAAATAGCGCCATAACCCCCAGGTCCAGGATTACCCAGACACGAACCATCGGTGAAAATTTCTACCTGTTTAAGCATCTCTGGTAGACTTCCTGTAATTGAATCGAACTGTAAACGACAAGTCTGACATAAATGACCGCTATGAGCACTGCAATTACACGCCAGATCGTTCTCGATACCGAAACCACCGGTATGAACCAGATTGGTGCGCACTATGAAGGCCACAGGATTATTGAGATTGGTGCCGTTGAAGTGGTGAACCGTCGACTGACGGGCAATAACTTTCACGTTTATCTCAAGCCCGATCGGCTGGTGGACCCGGAAGCCTTTGGCGTACATGGTATTGCCGATGAGTTTTTGCTCGATAAGCCTACGTTTGCCGAAGTAGCTGATGAGTTTATGGATTATATTCGTGGCGCGGAGCTGGTGATCCATAACGCAGCGTTCGATATCGGCTTTATGGACTACGAGTTTTCGTTGCTCAAGCGCGATATTCCGAAGACCAATACCTTCTGTAAGGTCACCGATAGCCTTGCGGTGGCGAGGAAAATGTTTCCTGGTAAGCGTAACAGCCTCGATGCGTTATGCGCCCGCTACGAAATAGATAACAGCAAGCGTACGTTGCACGGGGCATTACTCGATGCCCAGATCCTTGCGGAAGTTTATCTGGCGATGACCGGTGGCCAAACGTCGATGGCTTTTGCGATGGAAGGTGAAACACAACAGCAACAAGGTGAAGCAACAATTCAGCGCATTGTGCGCCAGGCAAGTAAATTACGCGTTGTTTTTGCGACTGATGAAGAGCTTGCAGCGCATGAAGCCCGTCTCGATCTGGTGCAGAAGAAGGGCGGAAGTTGCCTTTGGCGGGCATAATTAACCGTTAAAGGCGCTAAAAATAGCGAGTTGGGCGATTTTTGCAGCAAACGATTCAAAAGATGAGAAAAAGCGTTGACGAAGGTCGAGGCAATCCGTAATATTCGCCTCGTTCCCAACGGAACACAACGCGGAGCGGTAGTTCAGTCGGTTAGAATACCTGCCTGTCACGCAGGGGGTCGCGGGTTCGAGTCCCGTCCGTTCCGCCAATATTTAGAAAGCCTGAATCAGTAATGGTTCAGGCTTTTGTCGTTTCTGGCTTTCGGGATTTTTCACCCCGGAAGTTAAATGGATATAATCCAGAAAATAGTTACACCATATAATGACCAGTAGTTATAAATTCTGGTCATTTTGGTTATTCCTGCGCATCCCACTTCTCCAGCAGTTCTGCTGGAACTTCATTGATTATCTCCGAAAAGCGTTTTCCGACCAGTCGTTCAGCCTGGCGCAACAAGGGAATGGTCGGGCTGCTTGGTTCACTGTGCTCAAACCAGCGGCGGATGACTCGCAGGCGTTTCAGTGCGTCGTTCCGATCGCTGATTTGCTGTGGCTCTGCGATGATCTTTGCAGTCGTTTCGGCTGGTATATCCACTGTGGGAGCGACATGCTCTGCTAGTGTCAGTCCGGTATTATCGATAGCCGCATACTTCGGCTGATCAGCCTGCGGTTTTGGTTGTGGGATTTCTGGCGTAGTGGTCTGTACCGCCCCAGGCAACAGGGTCAGCAGTTGCGTCAGACGCGAAAAGTCCGGAGCCAGGTCATTGAGCGTTTCACGAGCATGGTGTTGCAGTCGCTCAGTGATCTCGGCGGCCTGGCGAAATGCGTCCAGCGGCAGTGCGCCGCGTGCTTCCAGGTCGGCCAGTTGCTGACGTACTGATTCCGGTGCCAGCGCATCCGCCGGCCGTGATGCAGACAGCGAACGTTCCACATCCCGAACCTGAAGGCGCATGGCGGCGTTGTTTGATAGCGTAATGCCACGAATATCTGCCATTACGCCTTCGTGGTCCAGTAGCGCCGACAGCGCGTTACTGCGTGCTACAGCCGCATCTTCGGCGGTGGTATCTTCAGCCGCAAGCAGTTGTGGATGGATGGTGTCCGGGTTCGTGGCACACAACGTTTCCAGGAGCGTGAGTGTCTCCACCAGCCCTCTGGCTCCACCCTGATGGATGCGGCAGCGCAGTAGGATCACCAGGATGCGGATATCTTTGCTGCGCGCCAGCAGGCGGTGGGCGTCTCGCTCAAGCTCCGCCCAGTTAATGGTTTCCGGCGTACTGACAAAATCGCCATATTGCGCCTCTTCACGCGCTAAGGCGTGGGTGAACAGCAACAAGTACTCTGGATCATACTCTAGATCCGGGCCGCAGGGACATTCAGCCGAAATAGGGTCAGACAGGGGGGTATCCATTAAATTATCCTCAGTGTGCCAAATAGTGTTCAGGTTCGAAAATCATGCCCGTCACCGGGTTGCCGTGCAGGGCTTTCCCTGCCCAGGCGGTCCAGCCAAGCTGATATGGACCGCCAGTAACAGCCGGAGGGGCTGCGTGTGGTTTAAGCTGTAGCTCAATTTCCCAGCAGTATTCAAACCCGGTAAATGCGCGAACCAGTTCCGTTAGTACTGGCAGGTTATTACCACCAGGCAGGAAACGCCGGTAGTCAGCCAGTGTCAGCGGGCCAATCACCAGCCGGAACTTATACTGCATGTCCGGCACGGCCTGGCCGATGAGTGCGCCGTTGCCAATGACGGAAGAGGGGGCTGGCATCCCCAGTCGGGTAATTTCATCATCAGCCACAGTTATCCAGTGCAGGACATACTCTTGTATTCGGAAAGGCACACTGAAATAGTGCGCCAGCGTGGCGGCCAAGCCGTCCGGGTTGCGGGATTCGCGCACCAGATGGGCCGATGCCGCCAGGCGAACGTGATCCGGCAGCGAGCTGTCTGCACTTTCCCGTAAATCCTGTCCGCTGAGGCTGGAGATATAAAAGGCAAAACGGTCATATTCCTGTTTATCCAGACCGCCTCCAGCGGACTGGGCGCTGCGCCATGCCTGATAAAACTGCGTCAACCAGCGGTGATGAAAAAGATCGGTAAAACGGGTCAGGGTCGGATCGCAGCGGCTTTCGGTCCGATTGCGCGCCAGTTCGGTGTAGTGCAGTGGCAGCGGACCGTTCGGTCCCCACAGTCCAAGGCTGTAAAGGCTAAGGTGCAGGCGTCCTTGCTGCCAGCTCACACTGGCGATTTCTCGCGGCGCAAAGGTCAGTGTAGGTGTTTGTCCGAGGCGAAATTTTTCCATACTTGGTTGCCAGGCACTACCTGCAGGGACGGTACACAACTGCACATCCACGCGGCGCATCAGGTTCAGAAAACCATAGCGCCAGGGCGTTTTCTGCGCTTGGGTGAAATCGCCGCTCATACACTTCCCCGTAGTCCGGCTCTGACCGGCCAGGTCATAATTTTCCCACGTTGCATACTGTGCAGTGTCATTTGCGAGAAGGTATTAATGGAAACATGACGAGCGATATATTGCTCCAACACCAGACCGAACAGATACGGGCTGATACCAGAGAATCCGTCCTCATCCACCGTCAGCTCACAACTGACGCCGCGACCATAAACCAGCAGCCCGGAACCGGGCAGACGGCGGGTAACAGGCGTTGTTTTACAGCCAATCAGGCTGCGTACCTGACGCGATTGCGGACTGTCATGCGCCGGAATAAACAGGTTCAGCAGATCGCGCAGTGCCTGACCGCCGGTGCGGTGATCCAGATCGGCCAGCGGCAGATAATTAAAGGATAACTGGCGGATCAACCGCCAGGCCATTTCACGTTCCGCCAGTGGTGGCTGTGGTGGACGAGGTGGACGGATAAGCCCCACGCCTGCCACAGGGATGGCCGCATCTACGGTCAGATCGTCCCGGCCAGTGCGTGCAATAAGACAGGGCAGATCGCGGTTGGTGACCATGGCAGTGATGGTGATATGGCGCAGATTTTCCGGGTATGGGGCTTCATACTGGTCAACCAGCGACAGGAATACTTCCGAGCCCGTATAGGGTGTGCGGGTGCCGTAGCGGCGGGCGTTCTCAGACAACCGACGCGGCTCCCGGCGCAGGGAAAAATAACGCCCATGATTGCCTTCATCATTATTACGGGTGTGGTAGAGCGGGCGAAATGTCATCTTCCGCGTGGTGTCGACTTCCAACCCTTCCACTTCCTGTACCGAAAACACCTCATAGTCGAGCGGATGGGTCCTGTCCACCACCAGGTGCTGCTCCGTCGTGCTGTGAGTGATATCGATCCGGGCGGTGACGCGGGGAAACAGGTTGATCACCGGGGTACAGAACAGGCTGAACTGTGCCGCATTTGTCTGGTGGATCAGCCAGTCTGGCGGCAGGCGGTTCAGTAAGATAACAATTTCCGCCACGCCGCTGTGAATTTTTTGTAACCCGGCAGACAGACCCGTCGGGGTGAAAAAATAAAAGCGTTCCGGGCAGGCAAAATATTCATGCAACAGGTTATGGCCGTGGAACACGTTCCACGCCAGCGGCAATAGCCCTTGATCCGGCTCCAGACCCTCGTACATAACGGGCTGTTTCAGGTTCACATCCAGTACGCCGTCAAAATGACCCGGAACGCCTGCCAGTGTGGCAATGGCGCTGGTGTGCAGCAGTTCGAACAGGTGTGAGGCCGTGCGCTCCTCGCCACAGAGATAGAGCGGCAATCTGTCCAGCCCGGCAAGCTGGCTGAAGGTCAGTTCACCGAAGGTGCGCAGGGTGATGCGCAGCGCCCCGGCGACGTGAATGTTAGCTGGCAGGTAGCGGTGCAGGGCGGGCATATCCGGCGGCGCGGCGGTCAGGCGCGCCTCTTCGATGGCAAGCGGCCACAGTGTCACATCCTGGCTGCTGCGAAACTGGCAGGCGGCGCTTTCACCTTCCGGAATGGAGGAAAAAAAGGCAGTGTTGCGTGGGACGGTGAATCCCTTCGCCAAATCGCCTTCTTCCTGATCGGGATGTAGTTGTGCCACGCTCATTGAGGGGGTAGGGGTGATGTAATTGGGACTGACGACCTCCAACAAACGCTGGGTGAAGCGGGGAAATTCAGCATCAATTTTAAGCTGCGTGCGGGCGGTCAGGAAGCTGAAAGCTTCGATCATACGCTCCACATACGGATCGGCAATATCCGCTCCCTGCATTCCCAGCCGAGCGGCGATTTTGGGATGACGGGCGGCAAATTCGGCTCCCGTTTCCCGCAGGTAGCTCAATTCGCGGTTGTAGTATTCCAGTAGCCGTGGATCCATCACTCACCCTCTATATTAATAAAACGTAATGCGGCTGTGCTCCATATCCAGCGCACTACGTACCCGGAATGCTGTCGGATACGGCTGCGTGAGGATCTCACCGCAAATTTCAAACTGTAATGTGTTATGGCCATTCTGGCGTTGTTCATCCTGTAGCGGGATGATTTGCAGTGTGGAGGTCTTCAGCCGGGGTTCAAACCGGGTAATAGTACGCAAAATGGCTCTGCGGATATCATCCCACTTATGTTCATACAAAAAGCTCCCCGCCAGCGGCGGCAGGCCGTAGTTCACTACGGAAGCAGCCGCCTGCGGGTAACGCGCGGCATCAATATCATCTTCATGGCTGATGGTGTTGAGCAGAAACGACAAATCCCGGCGGATGATCTCTTTAAGCTGAGCTGGGCTAACACTGATATCGTGGTCGCGCTTCTGGTTTGGGGTGTCGTCGCACAGGCGGTCAAACAGAGTGGGTAGTAAGTGTTTGCCCGGGCGCTGGTGGGAGGCATTCATGCATCTTGGCCTTCAGGTGAATTAAAGGTGCAGGTGCTCAAATCCAGCAGGCTGATATCTCCGTGGCTGGTGAGCCACATTTTTTGCCCCAGTGCTTGTACCAGGGTTTCACCGGAACCATCCTGCCAGACGGTTTTGCGGCACAGACACAGGGTATCGGAGGCCTTTTCTGAACCGCTGTAGCGGGAAAATAGCCAGGCTCCATGCGCATCGCCATTGTGAAGTGTGATATTGACGGGTTTCCAGATCAGATCGGTCAGACTCGCTGGCGGGGGCGATTTCAGTGAGCGAATTTGCGAAAGCGGTAGCCAGATATACACGCCACCAGTGACCAGTTCCAGCACTGGGCCGGTACGGGAGTCGCTGTCGCTTATCCAGTCAAATGTGCCACCATTCCACTGTCCGGCTGTGTCTGTTATGGTCTCAAACGCGCGGCTGCGGTGGGCATCGGCATCTGACGTTTTACCACGGGCGTTACAGGCGAGGGCGACAAGCAGATCCTCCATCCAGACGGGCGGAGGGAGAATAAAACCAGGGCGTTGTTCACCATGAAAGCAGGACTGGCGGTATATCTCACAGCGAATCAACTCCCCAAATACCTGTGCTTCTCGGGTATAATTTGCGTCCATTCGGGCGCACAGTTGGATTTGTTGCAGCGCTCGTGACCAGTTGCCGATCACGCACAATAACTGAAACAGGCTGTGCCGATGTAAAGCCTTAGTTGGGTGCATCTTTACTTGTTGCTCTGCCATCTGAATACCTTCCGCTACAGAATAATTCCGCAGCAGCGCCGACAAGGTAGCCGGTAGCACGTTATTGTTTGTCATGATGGATATCTCCGTGTTGTACCGGATTTACCCGGTAATGGCTGTCAATGCCAATGATGCGGTGCTCACGCTGTGTCAGATCGGGTAGGACGGTGCTATGTACCATTTCCGATGCGTATTCCGGGGAAAGCAAGCGCAGAATATCGGGGAGAATCGTTTCGGTAGGCCAGACCGTTTCTCCTTCGCCGGTGGTATCCAGGACATCGAGAATAGCGTCAATGCTTAACCCTCCTGTGATCATATCCTGCAATGAATCAGCTTCAGTGGTCAGATTGCGCAATGAGGCCAGATCCAGCGTAACTGCCTCTTCATTAAGGGGAAATGGATCGGCATAACGATGGATATCTTGTTCAGGGGACAACAATGCCTGGCGGTATTCCTGGTAAAGTAGGGTTAGTGGGGTATCTGTTCCTGGGTTGCCTTCGGTGGCGACTGTGCCATGAACCGGAATGATATCGAACGGATTTTGCGACTGCCGTTGTTGTTGTCGAAACCAGTCAAGATCGAGATATTCGCTTATTGTTTCCAGCGAAACAGCAGTCTGTGGTGTCGTCTTTTCCTCACGTGGAGCAAGAGACGTCGGATTGTCACGAACAAGACACCAGGAAGATAATCCCCATTCAATCAGATCCCCTTCATTCAGGCGCATACGGTGATGCGGCTCGACAATCTGATCATTTACCGTGCAACAATATTCATCGGACTGATTGATTATCCACCACGCCTCTTCATGGCGAGTCAGGCTGAGAGCAATTTTCGCATTCTCATCCACCTCAAAAACAGGAAGCCAGGGCGCGTTGACGGTGAAGATAATCTGTGTTCCTGCAGTCGCGTAAATTGTGCTATCGGTAACCCCGTGCGCCTGTATTTTTTGTAGTCCCCAGATAATATTTCGTTTCATTACGTATCACTGTATAGAGTGTTCTTTTCAATAGAATAATAATTTTAATTTTTTAGATAAGTAATGCTGAACAATTTGTTTTATCAATATTAATTCCTGCGGAAATGTATTGCGGTATTTTTGATATAATATATACATAATGTATATGTAATTGATTTTCTGTATTGAAAAAAATCATAAAAAAGATACTAACCGCTATATTACATTGCGTTCTGTGATATGCATCATTGTTTCATTCTGGAATTTTGATGATTCTATTAATTAGAAGTTCTAATCGGTACATTTATGTTTATGTATCATTTATATGTTCTTACATCATCAGGTGTAACAGATGGACACTCCTGTTTCACGCAGTGCACTATATGGAAAGCTAACAAAACCTTTATTCAGGTCTTTGGAGTCTGCGACAACGTTCTGTAAATTACGCGCTAATCCTTATGTCGAACTAACGCATTGGTTGCATCAGCTAATACAACAACCAGAGAATGATATTCACCATGTCCTTCGGCATTACCAAATAACATCTTTTGATGTAGAGAATGCGTTAATTCAGCAATTGGATATATTGCCTGCCGGAGCTAGCGTAATTAGCGACTTTTCCCACCATATAGATCTTTCTGTTGAAAAAGCCTGGATGTTGGCAAGCATCCGTTTTGGTGATCACAAAATTCGTAGCGGATGGTTACTACTAGCCTGGTTAACCACACCAGAATTGTATCGAGTGTTAAAAAATATCTGTGCGCCATTGGCTGGGTTACCGGTAAATGAGCTATTGGATATTCTTCCGTCTTTAATCTCATCATCCTCTGAAATATCAGAGATTCCATATGATGGTTCGGATTTGAATTCTGCGGTTCCGGGAGAAAGCAGCCAGGCATTTTCCAGTGAATCAGCAGGAAGTAAATCCGCGCTGGCGAAATACTGTCAGGACATGACTGCACAGGCCCGCGAAGGTAGCATCGATCCAGTCACCGGTCGCGAGCACGAAATTCGTACTATGACGGATATTCTGCTGCGCCGTCGGCAGAACAATCCGTTGCTAACTGGCGAGGCAGGCGTCGGGAAAACGGCTGTGGTGGAAGGGTTCGCGCTGGCGATTGCCGAGGGGGAAGTGCCGCCTTCACTGCGTAACGTGCGGTTGCTGTCGCTGGATGTCGGGGCGCTGCTGGCCGGAGCGTCCATGAAGGGCGAATTTGAATCCCGCCTGAAGGCGCTACTGGAAGAGGCTGCGTGCTCGCCGCAGCCGGTGATTCTGTTTGTCGATGAGGTTCACACCCTGGTAGGCGCCGGAGGTACATCCGGTACAGGTGACGCTGCCAACCTGCTGAAACCGGCGCTGGCGCGTGGCAGTCTTCGAACGATTGGGGCGACCACCTGGAGTGAGTATAAACGCCATATAGAGAAAGATCCGGCATTGACCCGGCGATTTCAGGTGTTGCAGGTGGCAGAGCCGGAAGAGGTCGCCGCTGTTGAGATGGTACGCGGGTTAGTCACCACGTTGGAAAAGCACCATAACGTACTGATCCTTGATGAGGCCGTGCGTGCTGCTGTACAGCTTTCTCACCGTTATATCCCGGCTCGACAGCTACCGGACAAAGCCATCAGTTTGTTGGATACAGCCGCAGCCCGCGTGGCGCTGTCGCTGCACACTCCACCAGCAAATATCCAGTTTCTGCGTCAACGGCTTAAAGCCGCCGAAATGGAGCAGGAGCTGCTATTAAAACAGGAAAAAATGGGGCTCCGCGCAGAACGAGGCGACACACTGGCGTCGCAGATTATATCGCTGAAAAGAGAACTGTTTGATGCGGATGAACGTTGGCAGCAAGAACTAGAGCTGGTTCACAGATTACAGGAGCTGCGTGCTGCAAAAACCGGCGAGCGTGATGAAACCACACTGCAACAGTCGGAAGCAGCATTAAGAGTCTGGCAGGGTGAAAAACCCATCGTTTTTCCGGAGGTTAATGCGGCTGTGGTAGCGGCGATTGTCTCCGACTGGACCGGCATTCCCGCTGGGCGCATGGTAAAAGATGAAGCCAGCCAGATCCTGGAACTGCCTGCCCGCCTGGCGCAACGTGTTACCGGGCAAATGGATGCTCTGGCGCAGATTGGTGAGCGTATCCAGACTGCGCGGGCGGGGTTAGGTGATCCGCGCAAACCTGTGGGCGTCTTTTTGCTGGCCGGGCCGTCCGGTGTTGGCAAGACCGAGACCGCGCTGGCGCTGGCAGAAGCAATCTACGGCGGTGAGCAGAATCTGATTACTATCAATATGAGCGAGTTTCAGGAGTCTCACACCGTTTCCACGCTGAAAGGCGCGCCGCCCGGCTATGTTGGCTATGGCGAAGGCGGCGTGTTGACGGAAGCCGTACGCCGCCATCCCTGGAGCGTGGTATTGCTGGATGAAATTGAAAAAGCTCATCACGACGTCCACGAGTTGTTCTACCAGGTATTCGATAAAGGCGCGATGGAGGATGGCGAAGGTGTCCACATCGATTTCAAAAATACCACGCTGTTGTTGACCACTAACGCAGGTGCGGAGCTTATCAGCCAGCTCTATGAGGATCCGGCGCTGATGCCCGATTCAGCAGGGCTAAAAGAGGCGTTAATGCCGGAGTTACGCAAACATTTCCCAGCGGCTTTCTTGGGGCGGGTGACGGTTATCCCTTATTTGCCGTTGGATGAGAAGGCGCGTGGTGTTATTGCCCGTCTACATCTTGGCAGACTGATGGATCGTATGGCAGAGCAGCATAGCGTTTCACTCATCTATGGCGACGAACTCATTACGCACATTGTGGCGCACTGCCCGATGCACGAAACAGGGGCACGCTTGCTGATTGGTTATATCGAGCAGCATATTCTGCCGCAACTGTCCCGTTACTGGTTGCAGGCGATGACAGAGAAAACAGCTATCACGCAAATCTGCATCCGTGTTGATGAGGATGAACAGATTATTTTTGAAACGGATTAATGGAACATCCTTATTGCAAAAGAATTAAGTGGTGCGTTGTGGGTTAGCCGCTTTCCTGGAGGTTCTTCCACCAATGATTTGCAGGGGGCTTTTTGTGCATCGGTAGATAAACTTTTGCGCACGCCTGGTAATGCGCGTGCAAAGGGCTGTATTTCTGCAACATATCGCCCTCCCGCCAGAGCATATCTCATGCGCTGGTCAATTGACGGACATTAAGTATGACATTTCGTTATCCGATGTTGTTGACATTCCTGTTAATGATGTTCGCTTTCTGTGTTCAGGGGGAACCGCCTTTACCACAGGATGTGCAGCATTTTCTGAGTAATGCGGAAATGTGCCAGCATCTTGCTGGTGAATGGGACAGTTCTTTACCAGAGAAGGATAAAAGAGACATCGAAAAAAGGGTTGATACCTGGTGTCCTCCGGCGAAGAAATCACTCCCTGTGTTGCGGAAAAAATACAAAGAAAACAAAGAGATTATAAAAATACTCTCTGCGTATGATTTTTAAACTGTACCGTCGGACCACTCCCCTGGTGTCGTCGGCTGACTGATAAGGAAATGAAGGATTATGGCTATCAACAATAGCGCGCAGAAGTTTATTGCCCGCAACCGCGCGCCCCGTGTACAGATTGAGTATGACGTTGAGATTTACGGCTCCGAGAAAAAAATCGAACTGCCGTTTGTCATGGCGGTACTGGCCGATCTGGCCGGTAAACCACGCGAAGAACTGCCACCGGTCACCGATCGTAAATTCCTTGATATTGATATCGATAACTTCAACGAGCGGATGAAAGCCATTGCGCCGCGCGTGGCATTTGCTGTCCCCAATACGCTGACGGGCGAAGGGCAGTTAATGGTCGATATCACGTTAGAGAATATGGACGATTTTTCGCCTGCGCAGATTGCCCGTAAGGTGGATGCCCTGAACCAGTTGCTGGAAGCACGTACTCAGCTTGCCAACCTGCAAACCTATATGGATGGTAAAGCGGGAGCAGAAAATCTGATCAACAAACTATTACAAGACCCAACGTTACTGAAAGCTCTGGCCAGCGCGCCAAAACCTGTCGCTCAACAGGAAAGTGTCTTATCAGGTGAAACGGGAACAGCAGACTAACTGCGATTTTATTAAGGAACTTTCATGGTAAACAATACTCTTCTGGCGACTGGCGACCTCTCTACTGCGCAAACCACTGCCTATCAGGAAACGGAGTTTGATTCGCTGCTGGATAAAGCCTTCCGTCCCAAGACACCTCAAGCAGCAAAGGCTGTTGAGGCTGCAGTTCAGACACTGGCCCAACAGGCGCTGGCAAACTCTGTCACCGTCAGTGACGATGCTTATAAAAGTATTGCTACGATTATTGAGCAGATCGATTTCAAATTAACGGAACAGATCAAGCTAATCCTGAGTCATCCGGAATTTCAGAAACTGGAGTCCTCCTGGCGTGGGATGGAACATTTGGTTTACAACACTGAAACCGATGAAAAATTAAAAATCCGCTTTATGAACCTTTCGAAGGATGAATTGCGGAAAAATATGAAACGTTACAAAGGGATCGCGTGGGATCAAAGCCCCATGTTCAAAAAGCTGTATGAAGCCGAATATGGGCAGTTAGGCGGAGAACCCTACGGTTGTATCATTGCGGATTATTATTTTGATCACACCCCACCGGATGTGGATCTGCTCGGCTCCATTGCCAAAGTGGCAGCCTCAGCTCATGCGCCGTTTATTGCCGGAGCCTCTCCATCAGTGTTGCAGATGGATTCCTGGCAGGAACTGGCCAACCCGCGTGACCTGACCAAAATTGTCACCCAGAACCTCGAATATGCACCGTGGAACTCGCTGCGTAAAAGCGAGGATTCTCGTTACATTGGCCTGACGATGCCGCGTTTTCTCTCCCGTTTACCTTATGGTGCGAAAACAAACCCTGTCGATGAGTTTGATTTTGAAGAAGATGCGGATGGCGCAGATCACAGCAAATATGTCTGGAGCAATGCCGCCTATGCAATGGGTGTAAATATCAACCGTTCTTTCAAACATTACGGTTGGTGTACGTTGATCCGTGGTGTGGAATCTGGTGGGGCGGTGGAAAATCTGCCCTGTCATACCTTCCCGACCGATGACGGCGGCGTGGATATGAAATGCCCGACGGAAATCGCCATCTCTGACCGTCGAGAAGCAGAACTGGCAAAAAATGGATTTATCCCACTTATCCATCGCAAAAACTCTGATTACGCCGCCTTTATTGGCGCACAATCGCTACAGAAGCCGCAGGAATATTACGATCCAGATGCCACGGCTAACGCCAATCTCTCAGCCCGGTTGCCATATCTGTTCGCCTGTTCGCGGTTTGCGCACTTTCTCAAATGTATCGTGCGCGACAAGATCGGTTCGTTCAAAGAGCGTGAAGATATGCAACGCTGGCTCAATGAATGGATCATGAACTACGTTGATGCCGATCCGGTGAACTCCTCACAGGAAACCAAAGCTCGTCGGCCGCTGGCAGCTGCTGAAGTGGTGGTGGAAGAAGTGGAAGGTAATCCGGGTTATTACGATGCCAAATTCTTCCTGCGCCCGCATTTCCAGCTTGAAGGATTAACGGGGTCGCTGCGTCTGGTCACAAAACTGCCGTCAGTAAAACAGGGTAATGCCTGAGTTTTATGAATATTTTAATGAATGATGTCAGATAATACTCAGGGGGAGATATGGCATATGTTTATGGCCTGGTAGATTCATTGCAGGGCACTGAAATGGTGGGAATGGCGGGAGCAGGAGACAGAAAGGAATGTGTGTTCTTAGTTCAGGTATATGCACATGTAGGGCATACCGGAACGTGGAAGCAGGGGCGGAAAGTTTTCGGAGATAAATCGATCCGCAGAGGAACAGCAATCGCGACTTTTGTGAATGGGAAATATCCACCGAGGGAAGATGCTCATAAACATGCTGCTTTCTATCTCGAACAAGATGATTCGTATATTTATGTTATGGACCAGTGGACAGGTAAAGCCTCGAATGTATCGGCGCGCAAAATCTCCAGAAAAGGCGGAATGCGCAGTGATGGATCCTATCCTGATGCCAGTAATAATGCGGAAGCTTTTTATGTTATTGAGTAGAGAATAGATGCTATGGAGACGCGTTTTATTTTTTCTCTGTTATTGGGTTATATGTTGTTTTATTCACAATCTGTTGCAGCGTGGGAAGTCAGTTGCCCCGTATTTATCAATATAAAATCCTCAACGACAGTACTGGAGTCGGATGTACTTACATCGTGGCAGGAATCTTCCCGCTATGAACCCCGTCTGTGGTTGGACGGTGTAGGGATGTCGCAGGGAAAACCTGAAAACCGGGTGGATCTAAAACCAGAGACAGAGAAAATAAAGGGTGAAAACAGGCAAATATGGGATACCACAACGAACAGTAATCAGGATAGTGAACGTTACTGGGTTTCCTGTATTTATAACCACGGACAGGTTTGGTTATCACAACCGGTACCTGCATCGGCGACACAGTGTCAGGCATCTTCTCTGCCGGGTCAGCGGGAACAAAGAGAGTCATCGGTATCTGTGATATGTAAATAGATATAATACATTCAGTTTATGAATTAATTATATGCCGGTATCTCATTACCGGAAATTATACAGCCTTCTGTTCTTCTGAAATAAGGAGAGGGGGTTCTGTACGGCAATGATTTACCTGTATCCAGATGTACAGATAAATCAGAGATTATTTTTAAGTAATTCTTAATAAGGAAATAAAAATGGCTTATGACATTTTTCTGAAAATTGACGGCATTGACGGCGAGTCAATGGATGACAAACATAAAAATGAAATTGAGGTACTGAGCTGGCGCTGGAATATCCATCAGGAGTCCACCATGCACGCAGGCAGCGGTCTGGGATCCGGTAAAGTCTCCGTGACTAACCTGGAGTTTGAACATTACATCGATCGCGCCAGCCCGAATCTGTTCAAATACTGCGCCTCCGGTAAGCATATTCCGAAGTCTATCCTTGTCATGCGTAAAGCAGGCGGCAATCCACTGGAATACCTCAAGTATACCTTTACTGATCTGATTGTGGCTGTGGTTTCCCCCAGTGGTAGCAAGGAGGGCGAGATCGCCTCCCGCGAGAGAGTCGAACTCTCTTTCAGCACCGTGAAACAGGAATACGTGGTGCAGAACCAGCAGGGCGGCAGTGGCGGCACTATCACCGCAGGCTACGACTTCAAGGCCAATAAAGAAATTTAAGCGGTACTTTTCCGGCCAGGTAAATAGCCTGGCTGGTTTTTATTATTTGATTTTAAAGGAAATTACAGTGAATAAATGGCGTAACCCCGGTGGGTGGTTATGTGCGGTAGCTTTGTCTTTTGTCTGCCTGCTTTCCGGGTGCAGTATTGACAGCGACGACGTGCCGGACCTGATGTCACAAAGACTCGATCTGGTGATTAAGGCTTCCGATAAGGTGAATCCTGACAATCAGAAAAAAGCCGCGCCCATAGAGATACGCGTTTATGAACTGAAAAATGATGCAGCTTTCACGGCGGCGGACTGGTGGTCACTTCAGGAGAATGACAAGGCTGTTCTTGCCGATGATTTACTGCACCGCGATAGCTTTATCCTGCGTCCGGGCGAGGAGAAAAAATTGCGCCGCTCCCTCAATAAGGAAACTACCACGCTGGGGATCCTCGCCGGATACCGCAATCTGGGAAAATCGGTCTGGCGGGCTACATATAAAATTCCTGATCCACCGGAAAAAAGTTGGTACAGCCGCTTTATGCCGAAGAAAAAAGTCGAACTGGATGCTGGCATAGAGCAAAGCGCCATCGTGATTAAAGAACGGGATGAGTAAATTATGAGTTGGAATAACCGGGTGGTCTGGAGTGAAGGACAATTTTTGCTGCCACAGATGTTTCAGCAGCAGGAACGCTATCTGGAACACGTTATTCACTACCGCAGTCTGCCGCTTTCCCCCTTTTTCTGGGGCTTTAGTGAATACAGCATTGACAGTGAGGCGCTGAACATCGGCAAACTGGTGCTGAAGGAGGCTGCCGGGGTGTTTGCTGACGGTACGCCGTTTAATGCGCCGGGCCATACGCCGCTGCCGCCGCCGTTGACCATTCTGCCGGAGCATCTTAACCAGCAGATTTGCCTGGCGGTGCCGGTACGAACGCCGAACAGCGAGGAAACCAGCTTCGACAATAACCCGGAATCGCTGGCGCGCTTTTCGGTGCATGAAAATGAAATTCGCGATGCCAACTCGTTGGGGCGTGGCGCACAATTGTTGCAGCTCAGCCACCTGCGTCTGCGGCTACTGCCGGAAAAGGCAGTGACGGATGCGTGGATCGGTCTGCCGCTGACACGCATTACGGCCCAGCATCCTGATGGACGGATCGAGCTTGACAAAGATTTGATCCCGCCAGTGGTGAACTACCAGGCAAGTTCACTGATATGCACTTGGCTGTCGTGGATCAACGATCTGATAAAAATGCGCGCAGATTCACTGGCGGAACGGTTGACGGGCAGTGATAAACACGGCCATGAGGCGGCGGAAGTGTCGGATTACCTGCTGTTACAAATTCTCAATCGTTTTGGCCCATTACTTATCCATCTGGCGAAAACGCCGCTGTCGCCGGAAGTGCTCTATCGTAATCTGTCCGAACTGGCCGGTGAACTCTCGACCTATGTGCGACCACAAACTCGCCGCCCGGAAGAATATAAAGAATATAAACACCTGACGCCTTATGCTGGGCTGAAATCGGTAGTGGACGAGGTACAGTACCTGCTGAATGCCGTGCTGATCCGGGGGGCGCAGCGGATTCCGCTGGAAGAGGGGGCTTATGGCATCCTCAATGCGGTGGTTGAACCTTCCGAACTATCGGGTTTCAGCGCGCTGGTGCTGACGGTGAAGGCGCAGATGTCTGCCGACGCCCTGCTGCAATATTTTTCCGCCCAGACCAAAATCGGGCCGTCCGAACGCCTGCCGGAACTGATCCGCTCGCACCTGCCGGGGCTGACTTTGCAGGTGCTGCCGGTTCCCCCGCGTCAGATTCCGTTCCAGTCCGGGTACATCTATTACGACATTCGCCGCGATGGAGTGCTTTGGGAACATATTGCCCGCTATGGAGGTATGGCCATGCACACTGCCGGCGAGTTTCCGGGGCTGGAGATGGCTCTGTGGGGAGTGCGTGATAAATGACCGACGATATCCTGACGCCGCAGGCGGCGAATACCCTGCCATTTCAGCCATCAACCGGAGGGGGAAAGGCACCCGACAATGACGGTTACGGCGCGGGCATAAAGGACAGTCTTCGCAAGGAGGAGAGCAAGGTGGTAGTTGAGGACGGCCCGGATATGAAACTCCGGCTGGCTGAAATCACTGCTGCCGCTAATCCCCTGCTGGCGGCGGCTAGTCCTCTGTTATGCGCACTGGCGCAGATGCCCCGCGAACTCGCCCCTGGTTTTATCGAACATTACCGAGCCCTGCTAGAGCGGGAGGTTCGCCGATATCAGACGCTGTGTGACCAGGCAAACCTGCGCCGCGAACATGTGCTGGCGGTACGCTACTGCCTGTGTACGGCGCTTGACGAAGCCGCCAACAATACAAGCTGGGGGCGACGTGGGGTTTGGGCTGGAAAAAGCCTGCTGATCACCTTTCATGGCGAAAGTGAAGGTGGCATCAAGCTGTTTCAGATAATTGGTCGTCTGGCCTCCAGCTTCCAGGAGCACAGCGATGTGCTGGAAATCATTTACCACATACTGGGGCTGGGCTTTGAGGGGCGTTACAGCGTGCGCCCCGACGGGCGTAAACAACTGGATGATATCCGCCAGCAACTGCTGACTCAACTGATCCAGCGCCGCGATCTGGTAACACCAACACTTTCGCCTGGTTTCACCGGTGCCGTCGGCGGTCGGATTCGGCGGATGCAGCGAGTGCCGGTCTGGCTGAGTGGCGGAATAGCCCTGCTGGTGATGTTGACCTTATTTGGTTTTTACAACCACCGGATGAGTCTCGCCACAGAAGCCGTACAGCAGCGTATCGATGCCATTGGTAAAAATCTGCCGCCACCACCCGTTCCCGTGCATAAACTGCGACTGAAAATCTTGCTGGCGAACGAGATCACCCGTGGTCTGCTGACGGTGGAGGAAGATGAGCATCACAGTCGGGTGGTCTTCCGGGGCGACACGATGTTTGTGCCGGGGCAGAAAACCGTGAATGACGCGCTCCGCCCGGTGATTGATAAGGCCGCGCGCGAGATTGCGCGAGTGGGGGGCGCAGTGACGGTGACCGGCCACACCGACAGCCAGCCGATCCATTCTGTGGAATTCCCATCTAACCAGGAGCTATCGGAAAAAAGGGCGACGGAAGTGGCTATGCTGTTGAAGTCCGGTGGCGTTTCTGCCAGTCGAATCCGGGTTGTCGGGAAGGGGGATACCGTGCCGGTGGCTGATAACCGCACTAAAACCGGACGAGCGCAGAATCGCCGGGTAGAAATTCTGGTGGTGGAGTAAATTAATAATGGAAAAGCTGGAGTGTAATGCGTCTAACCATTCGCCAGTGTGGGGAGTAACAGAATTTATATTCTGGAAACTGGCGCCTAAAAAATGGGGGGGAGGAGTAGCATTTGGGCGTTATTTTAAAGATGGTTGGGTGAAGCATAACAGCCTTTTGATCAATGCAGCTGCAAATGCCTGGCATTTACCTGCTCCCTTGCTTGCTGGAGTTTGTTGGATTGAAGTAGGGGGAGCCCCTCAGATTATAGACACGTTGGCATTTGAATTTCGTGCTATGAGTTGGAGTGGGCCTGAGTGGGTTGATGAACATATCACAATAGCTTCGAAACCAGAAAAAACATCTTTTGGTGCGGTGAGTATGCAATTGCGAACTGCAGCCAAAACACTCGGGCTTGATGAGACTAAAATGGATAATTCTCAGTTGCGTGAGCTGGCAAATTGTCTCCAACATAATGTGTTTAATATACAATTAGCTGCAAGACATCTTTATCAATTGGCTGAAAAAGATGGCTTTCAGGTATCCTTACCTCACCTGACAGAAGAACAAATAAGAATTATTGGAGCTCGTTATAATCGAGGTATTTCTCTTAGTCTGGAAAAAATAAAGAAAGATACCAGCTATGGCGATTTTATTATCAACAACTGGTTACATTTCTCTGGTTTATTAATGACTGCCAGGGAGTCCTCATGAAAAAAATAATTAAGATAACAGGATGGTTATTATTCATTATGGGGTTGGTCACTATCATGCTTTTTTCCGGGAATGAGTATCAGTGGATGCAGGATATGGAGCCTTCAATAACAGCATTGCCTCAGGGAAATGGAAATAGAGAGGTAATCAGAAGATTAATTTATTCTATTTCAGCGGCTATTCAGATTGTTCTTTATTTTCTTTCAGTATCACGTACAGGAAAGGGGTTTTCAGTCCTGGGTATTTTGCTATTACTGATTATCGCATGGAGCTCTGAACAATAATGCAAAAATTTCTCAGTCTGCTGTTTTCCCGCCGCGCACTGGCGATTGTCGGCGTGGTGATGCTGGCGCTGCTGGTCTGGTTTATCGGACCGCTGGTGGCGTTTGACACCATGCATCCGCTGGCATCTGTGGGCAATCGGGGGGTGACCATTGTTCTGTTACTGATGCTACTCATACTGTGGCTGGTGAACTGGTCAATGAGCATTATTGGCGTTACGGTTCTGTGCCTGATCATCGGTTTTGTGTCGCCGTTGCTGGCCTTTGGCGACGTTCGCCCTTTTACGCCATTGTGGCTGCGTCTGACGCTTATCGGTCTGATCCTGCTGGCTTATGCACTATACGGCCTGTACCGCCTGTGGCGGGCGCTGCGCCTGGATGAACAATTGTTGCGCCGTTTCCTGCATCCTCGTGGGGAAGACGTGCCGGTGGCCGGGGAAATTAAAGCTGATTTGCGCACCGTCAGCAATATTGTCACCCGCGCCATCCGCCAACTGAAACAACTACGAGTAGATCAGCCATTTTGGCGTAAGGTCCTGGAAGGAAAGCGTTTTCTGTACGAGTTACCGTGGTTTATGGTCATCGGCAGTCCAGGCGATGGTAAAACTACCGCGTTGCTCAACACTGGATTGCAGTTCCCACTAGCAGAACAGATGGAACAGACCGTACATATCCTGAATGTACCTGGTGGCGGCACGCTGCATTGCGACTGGTGGTTTACCAACGAAGCGGTACTTATCGATACCGCTGGGCGCTATGCCCGCCATGATGACGGCGGCGAAACGAACGCGACACAGCGTAACGCCGGAGAGTGGCAAGGGTTTTTGGGGTTGCTGCGAAAACACCGCCCCAACGCGCCGTTGAACGGCGTGCTTCTGACGCTGAACGTGGCAGATCTAACCGCGCAGTCATCGGCAGAACGCCTGGCTACTTGTGCAGCCCTGCGTGCACGGCTGGCAGAACTGAGAGAGACGCTAGGGATCCGTTTTCCTGTGTATCTTATTGTCACAAAAATGGATCTGTTGCCGGGCTTTACGGAGTATTTCCGTGGTCTTACCAGTCACCTTCGTACCCAGGTATGGGGCTTCACTTTGCCTTACAGCCGGAAACGGAATTCCGCAGATCTGCAGTCGCGACATGCGCTCTGTGGGCAGGAACTGGCAAATCTGACGCGGCGGCTGGATCAGGGGCTGGATACCCGGTTGCAGGAGGAGTACGACCTTAAAAGCCGCCAACGGCTCTACCGCTTCCCGCGTGAATTTGCCGCGCTGGGCGCGCCATTGCTGGAAGCCATTGAACAGATCTTCCTCGATTCAAAATTCGACGCCACCCAGCTTAACAACACCCTACGCGGCGTCTTTTTCACCAGCGCCGCGCAGGCGCAGGCGGACGCCGTGGCAGACCATACGGGCATCTGGCAGCGTTTTGTGCGGGCAATAAAAGGGAAGGCGGATTCACCGTCTCATACCCTGCCGGACGGCAACCGCAGCTATTTTCTCCACGATCTACTAAAACAGTTAATCTTCCGTGAAGCGCACCTGGTGGAGCCGAATCTCCAGTGGGCATGGCGTTATCGACTACTGCGTACCGGCGGGCATCTGTTGGTACTGGCGCTGGCTTTCTGGTTATGGCAGGGAATGCAGGGCAGCCAGCAGGGTAACAACGGGTATCTGAGCGAAATTGCTAACCGTACGACCCGACTGGATACCGATGTCAAAGACTATACCGGAAACCCCGCGATGCAGCCGGTTCCGGCATTATTGAACCAGGCACGGGCGTTGTCAGCCTGGCCTGGTCTGGATCCTGACTCACCGCCGCTGGCCTGGCGTTATGGCCTTTACAGCGTTCCGCCGGTGACGGAGAGCGTGGCGTCCCTGTATGACCGCCTGCTGGAACGGTTGCTGCTGCCGCCGCTGGTAAAACGCATGGAATATGTGCTTTCGGATGCGATAGCGCGTCAGGACAGCAAAGCCGCCTATGACGCCCTGCATGTTTATTTGCTGCTGAACCTCGATAAAGACCACGAGGACAAATACAACGCGGCGGAAATTCACTCATGGGTACTGAATGACCTGGACAACCGAGATAGCATGGCGGAGTTTGGTGGTCGCGCAGCCGTGCTGGAACATATCGACGCTCTGTTTGACGGTAGCCGCGTAGTGCATTCGCCCTACGAAAAAGATGAGAGGTTGATCCGCCAGGCGCGAACTTTCCTCGATGGACACACCAGCACTGAGCGTATCTATGCTCGTGCACTGGCTTCTATGGAGAGTGAAGCACCGCAGGAGTTTTCGTTGGTGCGCGCTGTAGGGGCAGATGCAGGAAGCGTCTTTGTTCGTACTGATGGCGCGCCGCTGGATCGGGGTGTACCGGGTATCTTCACCCGCGAAGGCTACCGGGGGTTATTTGACAAACGACTGCCTGAATTTGTTACCGCAGCGTCAGCGAATGATGCCTGGGTAATGGGGCGGGAAAATGCGCAAAAAAAAACGACTGAGAATGTAATGAGCCAGCTACCGGGACAGGAACTCCCGGTTACCCGTGAAGTCCGTCGCCTGTACCTGGCTGAATATGCCCGCCGGTGGCAGGATTTTCTGGTCAGTATTCACAGCATCAACAGCGCCGGGGAGGACGGTAGTCCGGGGCTGGCCTATGACCTTCAGGTACTTCGTACCCTGGCCTCGCCGGATTCACCGCTGATGCGGCTGAGTAAAGCCGTGGTGGAGCAGACCACCCTGGTACCGCCGCTGGATGCACAGGCCAGACAAAAGCAGATGGCCCAGCGAGCGCAGGATCGGCTTTCCGGTAATGCGGGAAAAGCGGTACAGACGGCGAAGTTGTTCCAGGATATCCATCCAGAAGAACGTCTGGAGAAAACGCTGGTGGATGATCGTTTTGCCGCATTGCGGGAAGTTGTTTCCGGGCGTATGGACAGCGGACAAGGGGGCGGCGCACCACAGCTTAATTCGCTGCTGACGATGCTCAATGAATATTACACCCAGCTCACCATTGCAGACAGTGCACTGGCGGCCAGCACATTACCGGGTCGCATTTCGGCGGCGGATAAACTTCAACTGGAGGCAGCAAAACTACCCGCGCCGCTGAAAAATATTCTGCTGGATTTAACACAGCAGGGGACACGCAAAATCAATGCCGGAACGGGTGAAGTGCTGAATGCGCAAATGGAGGCGGTGATCGGTGATGAGTGCCGTGATGCCATTGACGGACGTTATCCCTTTGCCGACAGTCCACAGGAAGTCAGCGCGGACGATTTTAACCGTATCTTTGCCAGCGGCGGCGTGCTGGATGCCTTCTGGACGAAACAACTGGCCCCGCTGGCGGATACCGCCAGCAATCCGTGGCGCTACAAACCGACCGAAGGCAATATGACCTTACAGGGGCCGGATCTGACGCCATTTCAGGAGGCGAAACAGATCCGAAGCGTTTTTTTTAACGGGGAAGGTGGGAAAAAGTTCTCCTGGGCGATGCAGGTCCGCGTCGTGGATATGGACCCTGCCATCACCGAACTGGTGATTGATATTGACGGTCAGGTGTTGCGCTACGCTCACGGCCCGGTCAGGCCGCTAAAAGTGAACTGGCCGGGGCCGCGCAACGGCTCAATGGCGGAAATCACCGCTAGCCCGCGCATCCGCCAGGACACCTCGACGCTACTGACTAACGGGCCGTGGGCGCTGTTTCACCTGCTGGACGCGGGTAACGCGCAGGATACAGCGGTACGGGGAACGCAGCAGGTGGAGTACAGTTTTGATGGGCGACGGGTAGTGCTGGAAATCACCGCCGGGAGAGACTTTGACCCGGTGAACCGGGGACTACTGCAACGCTTCGCCTGCCCGGAGAGGGCGCTCTAATGCGCCGTGCTACGGCAGTATCGACCCCGGCGATGTTCGGTAGGTTGCCGGACCAGCGTGATTATGTGCGCTGGCGGGTGAGCGCGAACGAAGGACAGGTGTGGCAGGCGTGGCTGAACCAGCAGACGTGGCTTGGGCAGGGGCGGCATATTGTACTGCCGGAAGGATCGAATACCGTGACGACGGGAGAGAATGACGGTTGGATGCACTTATCACCGCGTGAAACGTCGGTGCTGCCGGAGCACCATCCGCTGCCGTGGAGCTTCGTCCTGTCGCCGGGGTTTTTACCCATTGGCGGGCGTGATGAATGGCTGACAGGGGTACTGACCGCCTCACGTGACAGCACGGGCAGGCCGTGGCCGCTGGTGATTTACCAGCGTGCCGGACGGGAATGGCTGGAAGAGAGTCTGGATGAAACGCAAGGCTGGCTGTACTGGCTGGCAAGACTGGCGGCAGTACATGTCTCACCACAGACAGAACGCTGCGGGCGACTGGCGGAGCAGGCAGACCAGCTGTGGGCGATGTGGCGACCGGGGCCACGCTGGGCGCAGTGGTTGCGTGGTTTGCGGCGTGTACCGCAGCGCAGCCGGGAACTCACCGGCCTGCCGGACGCACCGGTAGTGGAACTGCCCGGCGTGCGGCACCTGCCGTGGCCGGGCTGGCCGGACAAAATGCTGACGCAGGCACAACAAGGGCAGGGCTGGTTCTGGCAGCAGAACAGCGAGGGGCGGTATGTGGATGCGCTGCGGCTGACGGGGCAATCCTCATAATATATAAAATCATATTCCCCCCCCAAAATATTTCAGATGAAACCATATAATATTTAACGAGAATAAAATGACCAAGCTTAAATATGATGAAAACGGCCTGCTGGCAGAATACTATGCAAAAACAGATATTGACGGTGATGTCATCACTCACAAAGATGACAGAATGACGTATTTATTAAATAAAAATACTGGCTCTATTTCTGTAGTGATAAAGTGGAAGTATGAGTGGTATAAGGATAATACCGTTACAGATGACTGGACTGTATTGGAAAAAGCTATTTTCATGAGATCAGTATATTTATCTGTTCAACAGGCATGGAATGGCAAAATAACTTATTCTGTTTCCGGTGAGTCTGAGTTCGCTAAAAAATTCCAGGGGGAAGCTTTGCCTTTTGATGTGAGGATAATTCCTGTATCTCAGAATGAAGACTGGTTGGTAATTGCAACTAAAGTTTTGCCTGGTGCTGATTTAAGAACGTATGTTGATTTTAAGAACAGCACGGTTCATGTTGACTCAGCAGACCTGGAGAAAGTAGCAAAATGTTTTAATTGTAACAATACAGTGCAAATAAATATACCACATGAAGCCGGACATGTACTTGGTTACTTAGATGATGATTATGATTCTTCGTCTCCGTATGTTGGAGATGTTAGTGGGCTGATGAATATGGGAATGGAACTCCGGGAAAGATATCTTAAAAACTCAACTATAACGTTGAATGTAATAATGCCTGATACTAACTTCACTCTATTGAGTGTAACCAAATGAAATTAATCTGTATTATAGTGTTCTTTCTTTCAATAAATTACGTAATCACAGCAAATGTTTTCGAGCCTTCTGTAGTTTCTCAATCTACCAGGTATTATGAGGAAAATGATATACAGAATGGAAGTAACGATGCTTTTTTTGTGGAAAAATACGGCCCACCTGTTCATGAGTTCATGAAGCCACGATATAAGTTTGCCGGTGAATATTATATCGGCTTGAATCAGACTTATCGCATCACAAACCCTGAATTTAAAGATGTTCCTATTAAAGAAATGTTCTGGAACCTGCAAGAGGATTTAAATCTTACATGCTGGTTCCATTATAAAGACGGGCAGTGGCGGGTTATTTCTTATATTTTTTGGCCACCAGGGGCTAAATTTTAATCCGGTATTAAAGGAGTAAACACCATGAGTTTTGTATCTACGGGTAATAAACCAGTTGGAAACGGTGGACCCGTCATCACCACACCACCAATAGCTCGCGAAAGTGGCGGTATGAGCACAGGTTCAGCCGCAACTGGTGTTGCTGATGCAGCCGAACAGATGGCAGAACAGGCAGTTGCAGATCTATTTGGTGCGCTTCCAGAACCGTCAGGACTGGTTAAAGCTGCAGTAGCTGCTGCGCAGGCTGCCGCCGCAGCGGCAGGGATCTCGGATATGGCTGGTGCAGTTCAGGATGCGGCGGCATCGCTTGCTGCCGCTGGTCCGGGGGCGCATAACGTCACAGTAAGTGGTAGTGCGGTGCCGGCGCAGATGCTGCTGTTTGCAGGTATGAATGGTTCGGAAGGGCTTGGGAATCTGTTTTCCTATACAGTACAGCTTAAAACGCCTGACACCCTGAACCTCGGATATGTCTCCCCTGCTGCCAATCTGCCGCTCAAACCGATGGTGGGCAAAGACCTGTGCGTCAATATTGAACTGGATGGCGGCGGCAAACGGCATATCAGCGGGCTGGTGACGGCTGCGAGGGTAGTCGGTCACGAGGGGCGCTCAGTCACGTATGAATTGCGCATTGAACCGTGGCTGAAGCTGCTGACCCACACCAGCGACTACAAAGCTTTCCAGAACAAAACCGTGGTGGAGATTCTGGATGAAGTCCTGGCTGAATATTCTTTTCCGGTGGAAAAACGGCTGGTGGAAAATTATCCGCCCCGCGCCTGGCAGGTGCAGTATGGTGAAACCGATTTTGATTTCATCCAGCGCCTGATGCAGGAATGGGGTATTTACTGGTGGTTTGAGCACAGCGAGAACAGCCACACACTGGTACTGGCTGATGCCATCAATGGTCATAAAGTGTGCCCAGACTCGCCGCTGGTAGAGTGGCACCAGGAAGGACTGAAGCTGGATAAGGAATTTATCCACACCATTACGGCCAGTGAGAGGCTGCGTACTGGAAAGTGGGTGCTGGACGATTTTGATTTTATGAAGCCGCGTTCGCTGCTGAAAAGTACCGTGGCTAATCCGCGTGATACCGGTCATGCTGAATATGAGCATTACGAATGGCCTGGTGATTACTTCACTATAGGGGAAGGTGAGATGCTGACGCGCATTCGTATGGAAGCGCAGCGCAGCCCTGGCAGCCGGGTTGGAGGGGCGGGGAATATCCGCACCCTCATGACTGGTTACACCTTTACGTTGATTAATCATCCGACGGCGGAGGTCAACCAGGAATATCTGCTGGTGCAGACCACACTGTTTTTACGGGACAATGCGCAGTACAGCGGCCAGGACCAGCATTTTACCTATGTCACCACGTTCGAACTGCACCCTACCAGTGAAGTCTACCGCCCACAGCGAACCCTGAGCAAACCCCATACCAAAGGCCCGCAGAGCGCCATCGTCACCGGTCCGGCGGGGCAGGAAATCTGGACGGATAAATATGGCCGGGTGAAGGTGCAGTTTGGCTGGGATCGTTATGGTAACAATGACGAAAACAGCTCCTGCTGGATCCGCGTCAGCTACCCATGGGCGGGAAAAGGATTCGGGATGATCCAGATCCCGCGCATCGGCCAGGAAGTGCTGGTGGATTTCAAAAACGGCGACCCGGATTTACCCATCATTGTAGGGCGGACATACAACCAGGATACGATGCCGCCGTGGGGACTGCCGGGCATGGCGTCGCAGAGCGGGATATTCAGCCATTCGTTACAGGGGGGGCCGACCAACGGAAACATGCTGCGCTTCGATGACAAAACGGGCGCGGAAGAGGTGAAGTTCCATGCGGAAAAAGACCTCAATACCACAGTAAAAAACAATGAAACCCACACGGTCATGGTCGATCGCACAAAAACCATTGTCAAAAATGAAACCATCAGCGTGGGAGAAGACCGTAATGCCACCATCACAAAAAATGATGGGCTTTCCGTCAAACTAGCTCAAACCATCAATGTCGGGACGACATATCGTCTGGACGTTGGCGATCAATTTACCCTTCGCTGCGGCAATGCAGCGCTTGTATTACACAAGGATGGCTCGATTGAGTTTTGCGGAAAACAACTTTTACTGCACACCAGCGATGTTATGCAACTCATTGGCAGTGGCATTGATATGAATCCGGATGGCGGCACAGCCATGACTGCGGATGATATTGCCCCGTTACCTACCCCGGACGTTTCTGAATAAAAAAATATAAAAGGAATTTTTTCTATGACCAGCCTTTACCGTATTCAGGAGGGCAGCTTTGCCCTGCCTGAAACTTTTCTTGATCGCACCGTCAATATCTTCGTCCCGTCGGGCAATGAGAGGGCAACTCCCAGTCTGAATATTTCCCGCGACACGCTCAGGCCCGAGGAAAACCTGACCACCTACATTGACCGCCAGATAGCCTTGATGAAAAAAAACCTGGGTCAGCACCGGGTACTTTCGCGGGGAACGGCAGTGGCGGGAACTGGCGAAGCTGCCATGACAGGTGAACAGATTCTCGCAACTCATCGTTCTGGAAAAACAGAAGTGTACCAGCGTCAGGCCGGGTTTATCACCGGGCCAGGAAAGGTTCTGGTGTTAACCCTGACCAGTCAACGTCCTTTTGATGAGCATACTGACCAGCTATGGACTGCCTGGTTGACCAGTTTTCAGCCCGCTAAAAGTTAAAACAACATGGAGGTTTTGTCATGTATGAAGCCGCACGGGTGGATGACCCCATCTACCACACCAGCGCCCTTGCCGGGTTTCTTATCGGGGCTGTCATTGGCATCGCCATTATTGCCGTCGCCGCCTTTGCTTTCTTTACCTGTGGTTTTTTGGCCGGGCTGATTCTGGGTTTTCTGGCTGATCAGATAGCCTCCGGGGTATTACAACTGGGAGAGGCCATCGGGCGCTCGATACATTCCACTGCGGGAAAAATTCTGACCGGCTCTCCCAATGTCAGCACCAACAGCCGACCTGCTGCTCGGGCCGTACTGAGTACGGTGATATGCGAAGACCATTCCCCGGAAATCCGCATTGCTCAGGGATCCGGCAACATCTACATCAACAGCCAGCCCGCCGCCCGTAAGGATGACCACACTGAATGTGATGCAGTGATTGAGGACGGCTCTCCCAATGTCTTCCTCGGCGGCGGTACGCAGACGGTGCTGGAAATCAGCCCGGAAATCCCCGACTGGCTGCGTCAGGTGGTGGATGTACTGTTTGTGGTCGCCGGAATGCTTGGCGGGCTGGCTGGCGCCTGGCGTCAGGCGGCAAAGCTGGGCTCGAAATTTGGCACAAAATGCGCGGCCAAATTTATTGGTGGCGAAATTACCGGGATGGCCGTTTCCGAGGCCGCTATGGGGTTGTTCAGCAACCCGGTGGATGTCACGACCGGGCAAAAAATCCTGTTGCCGGAGACGGATTTCACCCTGCCGGGCCGTCTGCCTGTCACCTGCTCACGCTTTTATGCCAGCCACCTGGAAACAGAGGGAGTTCTGGGTAGAGGATGGCGGCTGAACTGGGAGATAAACCTGCGCGAAGATGAGGCATATATCACCTTCATCGGAGTACAGGGCCGGGAGCTGAGTTATCCGAAAGAAATGCTGACGCCGGGCCATCAGATATTCGACCCCGAAGAGCAGTTTTACCTTAGCCGCCTGCATGACGGGCGCTATGTGCTGCACTACACCGACCGCAGCTATTACGTGTTTGATGAATTTGATGACCACGGCGTCGCGCCGTTACTTTTTATGGAGACGCCGCACCGGCAGCGAATTGCTTTCGGGCGTGAGAACGGCAGGCTGGTGCGGGTAGCCTCCAGCAGCGGACACCATTTGCTGTTGCACCGCACGTTGACGCCGGCAGGAGAACGACTTTCGCATATTGAGCTGGTGAAGGGCGGGCGTCCCGGCAACCTGGTGGAATATCGTTACGATGATAACGGGCAACTGACCGGCGTGGTGAACCGGGCCGGTGTGACGGTGCGTCAGTTTGCCTATCAAAATGGCCTGATGACAGAGCACCGCAACGCGACGGGCTTCACCTGTACCTACCGCTGGGAAGAAGTTGAGGGTTTTCCCCGTGTGGTGGAGCACTCGACCAGCGACGGCGAGGATTACCGGTTCCACTATGATTTTGCTGGCGGGCAGACGGTGGTAACCGGCAGGTTAGAGCAGAAGTGGCAGTGGTGGTTTGATGAACAGACGTATGTGACCGCGCACCGGACGCCGGGCGGCGGGATGTACCGCTTCACCTACAACGAAAACCATTTTCCCGTCGCCGTGGAACTCCCCGGCGAACGCAGGGTAACGCTGGAATACGACACCCTGAGCCGGGTGGTGAAAGAGACGGACCCGGCGGGCAGGGTGACACAGACGCAGTGGAACGGCAGTTTTGCTGAAATCACGCGCCGGGCACTGGATGACGACCACGTATGGAAGGCGGATTACAACGAACACGGGCAGGTGATACGGGAGACAGACCCGGAAGGGCGCGTCACGCGGTACGGGTATGATGAACAGGGGCTGGCGGTCAGCCGCACGGATGCGCGGGGCGGCGAGGTTGTGCTGGTGCTCGATGCGCGCGGTCAACTGACGCGTTACACCGACTGTTCAGGGCGCACCACGGATTATGAATACGATGAAGACGGCAACCTTACGGCGGTGACGGATGCACAGGGAAAAACGGTACGCATCAGCTATAACCGTCTGGGGCTGCCGGAGACGGTCAGCCACCCCGGTAAACAGCAGGACCGTTACACGTGGAATGCGCTGGGATTACTGAGCAGCCACCGTCGCATCACGGGCAGCGTACAGTCCTGGCAGTATACGCCGCGCGGCCTGCCGGCAGTTCACACGGATGAAGAGAAACGGGAGACGCGCTGGCAGTACACACCGGAAGGTCTGGTTGCCAGCCTGACTAACGGCAACGGGGCACAGTACCGGTTCAGCCACGATGCGGACGGGCGGCTGACGGGAGAACAGCGCCCGGACGGTCTGATACGGATGTTTGTGCTGAACGCTAGCGGGTATCCGGTCATCATCCAGATGCAGGGCACAGAGGGCGGGGTGCGTGATGAGCGGCAGGTGCGTGACGCGCTGGGCCGCCTGCTGCGCAGTGACACGCAGCACAGTACACGGACCTTCAGCTATAACCGCCTTGACCAGATAACGGAAGTGACGCTCACCCCCACGGAAGAAGGGGAACGGCTGCATCACATGCAGCCGGACACGGTACGCTTTTCGTATGACCGCAGCGGGTGGCTGACGGCGGAGCACAGCGTGCACGGCAGCATAACGTACCGGCGCGACGTGCTGGGTAATCCCACCGATATCACGTTGCCGGACGGGCAACATCTCAGCCATCTTTACTACGGCAGCGGGCATCTGTTGCAGACGGCGCTGGACGGTATCACGGTGAGTGAATATGAACGTGACAGCCTGCACCGCCAGGTGATGCGCACCCAGGGGGCGCTGACGACGTTCAGCGGGTACAACGCCGACAACCGGTTAAGCTGGCAGCGCAGCCTGATAACCGGCAGCCAGACTCCGCAGCAGGCCGGTACTCCCCCGGCGCAGAACGACAGCGTGACGGCGCGGGATTACATCTGGAACGCAGACGGTGAAGTCGGCGGCATTAACGACAAACTGCGCGGCTGCCTGGTGTTCAGCTATGACCGGAGCGGCTGGCTGACCGGGCGCACGGGTCAGATGTACGACCATGACCATTATTATTACGATAAAGCGGGAAACCTGCTGACGGATGAATATCAGGGCGCGGTGATGGATAACCGCCTGCCGGGCTACGGGCGTGACCGCTACAGCTATAACGAATGGGGCGAACTGACAGAGCGCAGGGACCAGCAGCTGGAGTGGAACGCGCAGGGCCAGTTAACGCGGGTTATCAGCAGCAACAGCGAGACGCGGTATCAGTACGATGCGCTGGGCAGGCGCATCATCAAGGCGACATATGGCCGCCATACGGACCAGAGGGAACAGCGGCGGACGACGTTTGTGTGGGAAGGGTTCCGGCTGTTGCAGGAGACAACGTGGCAGGGAAAGCGGACGTACCTGTACGACGCGGAACAGCCGTACACGCCGTTGGCGGCCATCACGGGGTGCGGAGAGAGCCGGAAAATCTGGTATTACCACACGGACCTGACGGGAACGGTACAGGAGGTGACCGCAGCGGACGGGACGCTGGTATGGGCGGGCTACCAGGCGGGGTTTGGAGAAAACCGGGGCGACATCAGCAACAGCGGGGCGTACTTTGAGCAGCCGCTGCGGCTGCCGGGGCAGTATTATGATGAAGAGACGGGGCTGCACTATAATCTGTTCAGGTATTATGCGCCGGAGTGCGGGAGGTTTATCAGCCAGGACCCGATAGGGCTGGCGGGGGGCATAAACCTTTATGCTTATGCGCCTAATCCGTTAAGTTATATAGATCCCTTAGGGCTAACTAATTTAAATAGTGCTCAACAACAAATCGATGCTGTTCTTAGAGAACATTTATCAGCAATACAAGCAATTGATCCTAATGCTACAATAGGTTACAGAGGTAGTGCAGCAAGTGGTATTAGTAAAGCGCACGATCCAAGTATCTCTAGACCTATAGATTTTAATAACTTTGATGTGGATGCTTATATAAAATCAGATTTTTTGGCTAATGATCCCGCCTTTACTAACAGGCGTCGTGATGCTGCAGAGATTTCAGGGATGAAAGAAATCGAGGCATCTATAGATCGTAAATTACGTGCGATTTTCCCTGGATTAAGAGCTGAACCTTTTGGTTTCAGAATTTTTAAAACCCATGAGTTAAGCGATTTGGCGCGGCATGGCGATACTCAGCACAATGTTGGCTGTAAGTAGGAGTTAATGAGTATTAATAAGAGATGGTTAACTTTTGTATTAAGTGATGATGGGTCCTTTGATGAACTTATCATCAAAACAGAACTGGCATTCAAGCATAAACTAATATGTATAGATGATGAGGGTCGTTATATTGCCAGTGCTGATCTTGATGAGTTCAGTATTAAAGTTATAGACAAGGCTGACAGGCTTAGTGAATTGTTATGCGATGAAGATTATACACTTAAAATAACAATTTACTCAGAGGAATATTTTAATGATGAGTTTGAAGAATATATAAAAAAAATATTACATAAAAATGGAATTCAATGGAAACGATGTGTCTGGACCCCTGATAAATTAGCCTGCTAAATTATAATTGCTGTCTAAATATATAAAGTCGGAAAGAATATTAAATCTTCCCGGCTTTTTTTATTATTTAGCTCTCGTTCAGCACACTAAACATCCCGTCACGCATCCCCTTAACTGCCTGTTTAACCTGATAAAGCTCCTCCCGCAGTTCCTGCACCTTGTCACTGTCAGCGATGATGGTCAGGCACCCCTCCGAAATCTTCACCGTGACACCCCGCCCGGTATCAAATCCCGCCTCAGTCAGCCAGTCGCCTTTAAGGTGCACCTGGGGTGCCGTGAGTAATACGTGGTCATGCCGATTTTACGGTTCTCATGCCGGTCGCTGACATAGCCCACCTGTTAATGGCGCTGTTTTTTGGAAATGGTGACTTCCGGCGTAATGATTCGTGTTCAGCCATGATTAACTACCTTTATTAGTTGCTTGTGGTGAGCGGTGATTAAGGGGGGGCTGCCCCAGGGAAAGATCACATGACGTTGTTTTTTGCACTAAATAATTCGCACTATATATTCAATAATTGAGTAATTCCTTATTACTAAAAACTGTTTTTCACAGCTTATATATAATCAAATGCTCCTTACATAAATAAGGAGAACAAAATGGAACTTAAAAAATTGATGGAACATATTTCTATTATCCCCGATTACAGACAAGCCTGGAAAGTGGAACATAAATTGTCAGATATCCTGGCGCTGACAATCTGTGCCGTCATTTTCGGGGCTGAAGGATAGGAAGATATAGAGGATTTTGGGGAAACACATCTCGATTTTTTGAAGCAATATGGTTATTTTAAAAATGGCATCCCTGTTCACGATTCCATTGCCAGCGTTGTATCCTGTATCAGTCCTTGCGGAGGGCGTCTAACCCCGCCCCTTCCCTAAAAACAATGCCAACTCACAGCAACCTGAACCCATCCGCGTCCTGCCATGCCGGGAATTTTTCACGATATTCGCGTAATGCCACTATCGAAAGTTCTGCATCTATGCGTGTGGCCTGATGTGGTTCGGCGGTAGCGAGAGTTTCGCCTTGCGGATTAATCACCCGACTATCACCGCGATAGTGGCAGCCATTGCCATCACTACCCACGCGATTACATCCCACCACATATGCCTGGTTTTCAATAGCGCGAGCCGTCAGCAAAGCCTGCCAGTGCAGAGAGCGCGGGGCAGGCCAGTTGGCGACGTAGATGGCGAGGTCATAATCATTGAGATTGCGCGACCACACCGGAAAACGCAGGTCGTAGCACACCTGCGGCAAAATACGCCAGCCGCGCCATTCCACAATCACTCGCTCATTGCCCGCTTTATAATGCAGATGCTCATCCGCCATGCGGAACAGATGACGCTTGTCATAAAAATGTACCGTGCCGCCCGGCTCAACCAGCAAAAAGCGATTAACCGAACCTGAGTCCGTTTGTAATGCAACACTGCCTGCAATCAGCGCATTGCACTGCTGCGCTTTGGCGGTCATCCAGTTCACCACGTCCTGCTGCGCCAGAGACGTAACCGCCGCTTCCATGGCAAAGCCGCTGGTAAACATCTCCGGTAGAACGATCACATCACGCCCGGTAATACTTTCCAGTTGTCGATCAAAGTGGCGCAGATTGGCGGGACCATCCATCCACACCAACGGTTGCTGCAAAAGCGTAATCTTCAAACCAGGCACGGTGTACAACTCCTTTATGCGAAGGGATTTATAACTTTAACACCTTATCAGGCTATTACCTTACTGTGGAATAAATTGATAACAAATGCAGATATTGGAAATATCTGATTTGCAAAATATCGTGTTATCGCCAGGCTTTAGGGTGTTAATAACATGGGCAGGATAAGCTCGGGAGGAATGATGTTTAAGGCAATAACGACAGTCGCCGCTTTGGTCATCGCCACCAGTGCAATGGCGCAGGATGATTTAACAATTAGCAGCCTGGCAAAGGGCGAAGCTACCAAAGCTGCGTTTAATCAGATGGTGCAAGGGCATAAGCTACCAGTCTGGGTGATGAAAGGCGGTACTTATACCCCCGCACAAACCGTAACGTTGGGAGATGAGACTTATCAGGTGATGAGTGCGTGCAAACCGCATGATTGCGGCTCGCAACGTATTGCGGTGATGTGGTCCGAGAAATCTAATCAGATGACGGGTCTGTTCTCGACTATTGATGAGAAAACTTCGCAAGAGAAGCTCACCTGGCTGAATGTGAACGATGCGCTCTCGATTGATGGTAAAACGGTGCTGTTCGCGGCGTTGACTGGCAGCCTGGAAAACCATCCAGATGGATTTAATTTCAAATAATTAGCAGATAAAGAAACGGAGCCTTTCGGCTCCGTTATTCAATTACGCGGCTTCAATTTTCCGCACTTTCTCCGGCAACTTTACCGGCTTCGTCGCCAGCTCTTCCGGATCAAAGTCATCAACGTTAATACTGCGCAGACGGCTTTCTTCAGCTTTCACCAGAATAGCGGCTTCATCTTTATCAATCAGCCCCTTCGCCAGCGCGTTGTGCGCCAGTTCATCCAGACGGGTAAACGGCAGGTTTTTACCCAGCTCTTTACAGATCCGCTGATGAATTGGGTCGGCGGCAATCACATCCACCAGCGCCTCTTCCAGCAAGCCAACCGGATTATGCTCACTCGGCGTCAGGTACTGACCGCGACCAATGCGAGAACGGGTGGCGTTTGGCACTTGTAAAATTTTCGCCACCTTATGATCCAGCTTGTCAGACGGCGCCAGATAGTGACGACCGGTTGGGAAGATCACCACATTCAGCAGCCCGGCAACCACGCGGTTCGGGAAGTTTTGTAGCAAATCATCCATCGCCTGTTCAGCCTGATACAGCGCATCCTGAACGCCCCAGTGCACCAGCGGCAGGTCAGCTTCATTGCGGCCTTCGTCGTCATAACGTTTCAAAACGGCGGAGGCGAGGTAAAGCTGACTTAAAATATCCCCCAGACGTGCCGAGATACGCTCACGTCGTTTCAGGCTACCACCCAGCACCGCCATCGACACATCGGAAAGTAAGGCGAGGTTGGCGCTCAGGCGGTTCAGGTGCTGGTAATAACGTTTAGTCGCATCGCCGGTTGGTGTGCTACTGGTTAAACCGCGCGTCAAACCGAGCCAGAAGCTACGAACTTTGTTACTACCGACGTGACCGATATGTTTGAACAACAGTTTATCGAACGCGTTGACGTCATTGTTCTTCGCCGCTTCCATCTCTTCGAGCACGTACGGATGGCAACGAATCGCCCCCTGACCGAAGATCATCATACTACGGGTCAGAATATTCGCCCCTTCAACGGTGATGGCAATCGGTGCGCCCTGGTAAGCTCGCGCCAGGAAGTTGCTCTGACCGAGCATAATGCCTTTACCACCAGTGATATCCATCGCATCGATAATCGACTGCTGCCCACGGTGGGTACAGTGATACTTAACGATAGCCGACAGCACGGCCGGTTTTTCACCGAGCATAATGCCGTAGGTAATCAGCGACGCCGCAGCATCCATTACGTACGCATTACCGGCAATACGCGCCAGCGGCTCTTCAATCCCTTCCATCTTACCTATAGAGATTTTGAACTGACGACGAATGTGAGCATACGCCCCCGTTGCCAGCGCCACCGACTTCACGCCGCCGGTTGAGTTGGAAGGTAGGGTGATGCCACGACCCACCGAGAGACACTCCACCAGCATCCGCCAGCCTTGTCCGGCCATTTTGGGGCCGCCGATAATGTAATCGATCGGTACGAAGACATCTTTTCCGCGCGTCGGTCCGTTCTGGAACGGCACGTTCAGCGGGAAGTGGCGACGACCAATTTCCACGCCCGGCGTGGTGGTCGGGATCAGCGCACAGGTAATGCCTAAATCTTCTGCACCACCCAGCAGTTTGTCCGGGTCGGAGAGTTTAAACGCCAGCCCAAGCACGGTCGCAATGGGTGCCAGCGTAATATAGCGTTTGTTCCAGGTCAGACGCATTCCCAGCACCTGCTGGCCCTGCCACTCACCCATGCAAACAATCCCGGTGTCCGGAATAGCGCCCGCATCGGAACCCGCTTCCGGGCTGGTCAGCGCAAAGCAAGGGATCTCCTGACCACGCGCCAGACGCGGCAGATAGTGATTTTTCTGCTCGTCAGTGCCGTAATGTTGCAGCAGTTCACCCGGACCTAATGAGTTTGGCACGCCGACGGTAATCGCCAGAATCCCGCTCACCCCAGAGAGTTTTTGCAGCACGCGAGACTGGGCATAAGCCGAGAACTCCAGCCCACCGTACTCTTTCTTGATGATCATCGCGAAGAAACGATGCTCTTTCAGATACGCCCACAGCTCCGGCGGTAGATCCGCCAGTTCATGGGTAATCTGGAAATCATTCGCCATTCGGCAGGCTTCTTCTACCGGGCCATCGAGAAACGCTTGCTCTTCAGCGGTCAGGCGCGGCTGCGGATAGTTATGCAGCTTTTTCCAGTCCGGTTTACCCTGGAATAGATCGCCTTCCCACCAGGTCGTTCCGGCGTCAATCGCTTCTTTCTCAGTGCGCGACATCGGCGGCATCACCTTACGGAAACCGCGAAACACTGGCGCTGAAATCATCGACTTACGCATTGGCGCAAAGTTAAACGGTACGAGGATAATGGCCAGAGGCACCAGTACCCACGCCGACCACAGACCAGCGACGCCGAGGGCGGCTGTCCAGGCGAGCAAAATCAGACTGCTGATAAATAAGCTCACGCGGTGATAAAACAACGCGCCGAGCAGGACAACCGTAGCGAGAATACTCAAAATCATCATAACGAAAAGCCCCTTACTTGTAGGAGGTCTGACCACTTGTGATGATATGGTTGTAGTGGATGTAAAAACATTTAGCAATGCGTTTACAATATAATTACAACAAAGCTCACATTGTTGCTGTTTTTATCCGCACTTCGGGTCAAAAAGTCCTGGTCATTCCGCCGAGCTGGTCTTCTCGCTTCTGGCGGTATCCGGTACACTGCATTTTGTCTATTTCATTTATGCTGAAGGATATCCTCATGTACCAGGATCTTATTCGTAACGAACTGAACGAAGCGGCGGAAACGCTGGCTAACTTTTTAAAAGATGACGCCAATATTCACGCCATTCAGCGCGCGGCGGTCCTGTTAGCAGACAGTTTTAAAGCCGGTGGCAAGGTGCTTTCCTGCGGCAACGGCGGCTCCCATTGCGACGCCATGCACTTTGCAGAAGAACTGACGGGGCGCTACCGTGAAAACCGTCCGGGCTACCCGGCGATTGCCATTTCCGATGTCAGCCACATCACCTGTGTTGGTAATGATTTTGGGTTTAACGATATTTTCTCCCGTTACGTTGAAGCAGTAGGTCGCGAAGGTGATGTGCTGCTGGGGATCTCCACCTCCGGTAACTCAGCTAACGTAATCAAGGCGATTGCGGCGGCGCGTGAGAAGGGCATGAAAGTGATCACCCTGACCGGTAAAGACGGCGGCAAAATGGCTGGCACGGCAGATATCGAAATTCGCGTTCCTCACTTTGGCTATGCCGATCGCATTCAGGAGATCCACATTAAAGTTATCCATATCCTGATCCAGTTAATTGAAAAAGAGATGGTCAAGTAAGAGCACTTCCCCCTCTCCCTTTCAGGGAGAGGGCCGGGGTGAGGGAAACAGCACTCACCTTTTTACTTTTTAATCAATCTTCGCCGGGGGCATTTCCCCCGCTGTTGTGGAGGTTACCCATGTGCGAACTGCTCGGGATGAGCGCCAACGTCCCAACCGATATCTGCTTTAGTTTCACCGGGCTTGTACAGCGCGGTGGTGGAACCGGGCCACATAAAGATGGTTGGGGTATCACCTTTTACGAAGGTAAAGGTTGTCGCACATTTAAAGATCCACAACCCAGCTTTAATTCCCCCATCGCCAAACTTGTCCAGGACTACCCGATAAAATCCTGCTCGGTAATCGCTCATATTCGCCAGGCCAATCGGGGCGAGGTGGCGCTGGAAAATACTCACCCGTTTACCCGTGAGCTATGGGGACGCAACTGGACTTATGCGCATAACGGGCAACTGACGGGCTATAAATCACTGGAAACCGGCAACTTCCGCCCGGTAGGTGAAACCGACAGCGAAAAAGCCTTCTGCTGGTTGTTGTATAAACTGACGCAGCGTTACCCGCGTACGCCGGGCAATATGGCGGCAGTGTTTAAATATATCGCCTCACTGGCGGATGAACTGCGGCAGAAGGGCGTTTTCAACATGCTGCTTTCTGACGGGCGCTATGTGATGGCGTATTGCTCGACGAATTTACACTGGATCACCCGCCGCGCGCCGTTTGGCGTGGCAACGTTGCTGGATCAGGATGTGGAAATCGACTTCAGCTCACAGACCACACCGAATGATGTGGTCACGGTGATTGCGACTCAGCCGCTGACGGGCAATGAAACCTGGCAAAAGATTATGCCAGGCGAATGGCGCTTATTTTGCCTCGGGGAGCGTGTAGTTTGATGCCAGTTGTGGCTGCACCACTTCGTGGCTCAACGGCTTGCTGACCACGTAACGGCCATTGACTACAGAAACGGTCGGTGGCTTACGAGTCTGTTCAAAGTAGTCGTAGCCTGGCTTGAGTTGCTCCCAGAAGTCCTTAAAGTTGGAATACTTATGGCGCTTCATATTGGCGTCGGTCATGCGGAACGGGTAAATACTCACCTGCACGCTCGGCTGACCAAATACCAGCGCACCAGTAACGAACTGGAAGATCTCATCAATACCCTGATTGGTCATCGCGTAGCAGCCGATGGAAACACAATCGCCGTGAATCATCAGGTATTTCCCTTCGTAACCATGCGCGCGGTCATAGGCGTTAGGGAAACCAATATTAATCGCTTTGTAGTAACGGCTGTCTGGTTTTAATTGATTACGCTGAACGCTATAAAACCCTTCCGGACTTTTGAAATCGCCCTGACGCTGTTTTGGTCCTAACCCGCCGGAATATTTACAGATTTTATAACTGTCGAGCAGTTGATATTGCTCGCCCATTTTGACGTAGAGATCGAGCGTGCGCTCTTCCTTGAAGATTTGGATGTAGACAGGAGATCCCATCAACTGCTGCTTATACTCTTTGCTCACTGGCGTGGTGGAACTACCGCTGCCCAGCAAACTGGCAAACGAAACGCACGGGATCAACAACATCGCAAGAATTAATGCGATTTTACGCATACTGCTTATTCCTTGATAAAACGGTTACACACGCCAGGGCGGCAAAATAGATCCCAAATCGGAATAGTCTGGATTTGGAAGGCTCACATTAGCACCAAAAGAGTTTTACGCAAGCCTGTCGGTGCAGGGTTTACAAATTTCATCGGAAGCGGGCTTTACCCAAATAGCGCCGCGTGAGTTCCAGTTCTCTCAAATCGTAAAAGTTTATCGGTAAGTTTGTAAATCAGGATCCAGTCCGGTTCGACATGAGCATCGCGATAACCTTTCCATGAACCTTGCAGCGGGTGGTCTTTATAAACGGCTGGAAGCGGTAAAGTATTATTGATAAGAAGCGTCATAAGATATTTCAATTTATTCATATCCTTATGACGCTTTTGTGCAAGTTTTACATCCTTTGAAAATTGTCCCGAGTATTCAATATCCCTTTGAATCATATTTAAATTCCTAATTTATCAAATAAATCATCGGCGTCTTTGGCCTTATGAACATCAACGCCAGCTTCGCTGTTTTTGATTGATTGAATGGTTGATTGATTAGGCTCGCGTAAATCAAACGGCAATGCCTTTTCACGCGCGACTTTTGTGAGGGTTATGCGAACCAGGTCAGAGATGGTCAGCCCCATCCCGGCTAGTACGTCCGCCGCCTGATTCTTCAAATCCTCATCGATTCGGGCGCGAACAAACGCGTTAGCAGCCATTGGGGTATCTCCTGTGCTGTATATTTATTCAGCTTGAATTGTAGCTCAAATGAGCAACAGCGACAATCCATGAGTAATTTAATAAACGGATGTTTTTACATAATTAACTGAAATATATTTATTAATTTTATAATAATGGTTTATTAAGTTTGTTCAGGTACGGGCCGGGATACACTGCAACATCAATGCATGACCAGCCATTATTGAGAATGTCTTTGCCGTCGATTCCCTCTTTTGTGTTGTCGGGATTATTGTTGCTTTGCTTGCCGTTTTCTTCATTTGCCAGCGCCACCACATCACATATCTCTTTCAGCTACGCCGCCCGCCAGCGGATGCAAAACCGTGCGCGTTTATTAAAACAGTACCAAACCCATCTGAAAAAACAGGCCAGCTACATTGTGGAAGGTAATGCCGAAAGCAGAAGGGCGCTGCGCCAGCATAACCGCGAACAGATAAAACAGCATCCTGAATGGTTTCCTGCGCCGCTCAAGGCGAGTGACAGACGCTGGCAGGCACTGGCAGAGAACAACCATTTCTTAAGCAGCGATCATCTGCACAATATCACCGAAGTGGCGATCCACCGCCTGGAGCAGCAGCTTGGCAAGCCTTACGTCTGGGGCGGCACGCGGCCTGATAAAGGCTTCGACTGTAGCGGATTGGTTTTTTATGCCTACAACAAGATCCTCGAGGCGAAACTTCCGCGCACGGCGAATGAGATGTATCACTACCATCGGGCGACGATTGTGGCGAACAACGACCTGCGCCGGGGGGATTTGCTGTTTTTCCATATTCATAGCCGTGAGATAGCTGACCATATGGGCGTGTATCTGGGCGATGGACAGTTTATCGAGTCGCCACGCACCGGGGAAACCATTCGGATAAGTCGCTTAGCCGAACCTTTCTGGCAGGATCATTTTTTGGGCGCGCGACGGATTTTGACGGAAGAGACGATTTTGTAAATGGGTAATATTGACGATCAGGCAAAGGGTCGGATGCCATGCGGCATCCGGCCTGTTTACATCTGGGCTGAAAACTCACGTTCTAAGACATCAACAATGAGCTGGTTTTTTGAAATGGAATGTTGTCTGGCGACGATGGTCAGCCGTGAATCGATGTGATGTGGCACACGAAGCGTCAGGCGTTTTTGCCCTTCTTCTTCACGAAAAGGAGCAATGCCGTCCTCTTCACAATCCGCAATCCACTCATCCAGCGCGCTTTCACCTTCACGATATAATGCCTCAATACTTGTGGCCACAAAGTCGCAATAACCATTTACATTAAGGAATTTGCCGCGAAATGCGTTGATATCGGCTTCAAATGTCACTGCGGCTGGTTGACCTTTAATGGTGATAATGTTCGATGCTTGAGATATTAATGAACGCGTTTTCATCATCTTATCAATCCCTGACGTCATAAATTGATGTCATCGTATTGCGTTTCTTAAAAGGCATCAACTCAACGCCCCCATAATCTTCAACTCCAGCTCATCCGGCACTTCGTTATACGACAGCACATGCAGCCCCGGCGCAAACAATCTCGCATAGCGCGCCAGCAAAGGACGCAGCTGCGGCGGAACCAGCAGCACCGGGTCTTTTCCTGCCGCTTTCATCTGCTCCTTCACTTGCGGCATCGTACTCTGGAACTGGTTGAGCATATTCGGGTCCACCGGCACGCTGTCGAGCATCACTTTCCCGGCCTGCTGTGCCTGATTCACCACGTTGGTCAGCAGATTTTCCAGCTCATTATTCAGCGTATACACTGTCAGCTCCTGCTTGCGAACAAACGGATGGGTAATGCTGCGCCGCAGCGCCAGGCGCACATCGGCTGCCAGCAGAATATGATCTTTGGTCACTGTACTACTGGCAACCAGCACGGTGGCGATGGTGACGATATCGCGCAGGGAAACGCCTTCGGTCAGCAGCGCACGGTACACTTTCAGCAACTGGCTGTAATTCAGCGCCGCGCTTAAGTCTTCCGCCAGGCGCGGTGCCATCGACGACAAACGGTTATGCAACTGCGTAATATCGTCATAGTTAAATAAATCAGGGATATAGCTGCGCACAATCTTGTTCACATGGGTGGCAATCACGCTGGCGCTGTCGATCACCTGATACCCCATATTCAGCGCCTTCGCTTTCTGCACCGCCTGGATCCAGGTCACTGGCATCCCGTACGCCGGGTCGTTCCCCAGCACGCCGTCAATCTCGCCGTAGGTTTCGCTGGAGGGCAGGGCCATCAGTTTATCCGCCGGAATATCCGCTTCATCAGCCTTAATGCCGTTGATGAAAATGGCGTACTGGCTCGGCTTAAGGTGGAAGTTTTCCCGAATGCGGATCTCCGGTAGCAGCACGCCGTTGCCGTCGGAAATCACCTGCCGCACGCCGCGAATACGCTGGGTGAGCGGGTTGCCCTGTGCTTTATCGACCAGCGCCACCAGCTTGTAGCCGAGGCTTAAGCTGATGGGTTCGATCAGCGGAATGGTCTCCCAACTGACCTGTTGCTCGCTGGTTTCGGTGATAGTGCGGGTCAGCGTTTCGAGGCTTTTCTCTTCCGCCTCCGCCGCCTGCGGGCGTTTGCTCATCCGCCAGCCGGTATAGCCAAGCAGGGCGCTGAACATCAGGAACGGGAAGTGCGGCATTCCCGGCACCACCGCCAGCACGAACATGATCCCGGTGGCGGTGTAGAGCACTGACGGGCTTGCCAGCAACTGGTTACGCACGTCGTGGGCGATATCGCCGTTATCGCTGACGCGGGTGACAATAATCGCCGCCGCAGTGGAGAGGAGCAGGGAAGGGATCTGCGCCACTAGCCCGTCGCCGATGGTCATCAGCACATACTGCTGGAAGGCGGCATCGGCGCTCAGGTTGTATTTAAAGATCCCGATACAGACGCCGCCGATCAGGTTGATCGCCAGAATCATCATCCCGGCGATAGCATCCCCGCGTACAAACTTCGATGCCCCGTCCATCGCGCCGTAGAAATCGGCCTCGCTGGCAACATCTTTACGCCGGGTTTGCGCCTGCGCCTGGTTGATCAACCCGGCGTTAAGGTCGGCGTCAATCGCCATCTGCTTACCGGGCATCGCGTCCGGGGTAAAGCGGGCAGAAACCTCGGAAATACGCTCGGCCCCTTTGGTGACGACGATAAAGTTGATTGTGAACAGCGTCAGTAAATCCGAGCGTGAAAGCATTATGGCGGCGCTGCATGGGCAGTCGATCTTCAACGGTGGCGGGCTGTCGCCGTTAAATAAAATAAGCCCGACTCATCCGCCGAAACCGACTACCGTGGCGGTGCCGGAAGAAACTGAGAAAAAAGCACGTGATGTGAACGAGAAAACGGCGTTACTGAAGAAGAAATCCGCCACTGAACTGGGCGAGCTGGCGACCAATATCAATACCATCGCCCGTAATGCGCATATGGAAGCGAATCTGGAGATGGAGATTGTTCCGTAGGGATTACGCGTGCTGATTAAAGATGACCAGAACCGCAATATGTTTGAACGCGGCAGCGCGAAGATTATGCCGTTTTTTAAAACGCTGCTGGTGGAATTAGCGCCAGTTTTTGACTCACTCAATAACAAAATTATTATTACCGGGCATACCGATGCGATGGCCTATAAAAGCAATATCTATAACAACTGGAACCTTTCGGGTGACCGCGCGCTCTCTGCCCGTCGGGTGCTGGAAGATGCCGGAATGCCGGAAGATAAAGTGATGCAGGTAAGCGCGATGGCGGACCAGATGCTGCTGGACGCGAAGAATCCGCAAAGCGCAGGCAACCGGCGCATTGAGATTATGGTGCTAACCAAAAGCGCCTCGGACACGCTGTATCAATATTTTGGTCAGCATGGAGATAAGGTGGTGCAGCCGTTGGTGCAAAAACTGGATAAGCTGCATGGGTAACAAAAACAGCCTCCTGTAGGCCGGACAAGCGCAGCGCATCCGGCGTTAAGGGGGACTGATTGCAAAACCTTTACGCATTTCTCAAACCCTAAAATCACTGTATACTTTACCAGTATTGAGAGGTGAGCGATGCGTAAAATCATTCATGTGGATATGGACTGCTTTTTCGCAGCGGTGGAGATGCGTGATAATCCCGCCCTGCGCGATATCCCTGTTGCTATTGGCGGTAGCCGCGAACGTCGGGGGGTGATCAGCACCGCCAATTATCCCGCGCGTAAATTTGGTGTACGCAGCGCAATGCCAACCGGCATGGCGCTCAAATTATGCCCGCACCTCACCTTGCTTCCGGGGCGCTTTGACGCCTACAAAGAAGCCTCAAATCATATCCGCGAAATCTTCTCGCGTTACACTTCGCGCATTGAGCCGTTGTCGCTGGATGAAGCCTATCTCGATGTCACCGACAGCGTGCATTGCCACGGTTCTGCGACTCTCATCGCCCAGGAAATCCGTCAGACAATCTTTAACGAGTTGCACCTGACGGCATCTGCGGGAGTTGCGCCGGTAAAGTTTCTCGCCAAGATCGCCTCTGACATGAACAAACCCAACGGTCAGTTTGTGATTACACCTGCTGACGTTCCTGCATTTCTGCAAACGTTGCCGCTGGCGAAGATTCCTGGTGTCGGCAAAGTATCAGCGGCAAAACTAGAGGCGATGGGACTGCGCACCTGCGGTGAGGTACAAAAGTGTGATCTGGTGACCTTGCTCAAACGCTTTGGCAAATTTGGCCGCATTTTGTGGGAGCGTAGCCAGGGTATCGACGAGCGCGATGTTAACAGTGAACGGCTGCGTAAATCCGTCGGAGTGGAACGCACGATGGCGGAAGATATCCATCACTGGTCTGAATGTGAAGCGATTATTGAGCGGCTTTATCCTGAACTGGAGCGCCGTCTGGCAAAGGTGAAGCCTGATTTACTGATCGCCCGCCAGGGAGTGAAATTAAAGTTCGATGATTTTCAGCAAACCACTCAGGAGCATGTCTGGCCGCGTTTGAATAAAGCTGACCTAATCGCCACTGCGCGTAAAACCTGGGATGAACGTCGCGGCGGACGCGGTGTACGGTTGGTGGGGTTGCATGTGACGTTGCTTGATCCGCAAATGGAAAGACAACTGGTGTTGGGATTATGATGTATACTATTATGTATATTCTGGTGTGCGTTATTATGAGGGTATCACTGTATGCATCGAATTCTCGCGGAAAAATCGGTCAATATCACTGAGTTACGTAAAAACCCAGCTAAATACTTTATTGATCAACCGGTTGCGGTTCTTTCTAATAATCGCCCCGCAGGATATCTCTTAAGTGCCAGCGCATTCGAAGCGTTAATGGACATGCTTGCTGAACAAGAGGAGAAAAAGCCCATAAAGGCGCGCTTCCGTCCGAGTGCTGCAAGATTAGAGGAAATTACACGCCGCGCTGAACAATATCTTAATGATATGACGGATGATGATTTCAATGACTTTAAGGAATAAGGATGCGGGTATTCAAAACAAAACTTATTCGCCTGCAACTTACAGCAGAGGAACTTGATGCGTTAACGGCGGATTTTATTTCCTATAAGCGTGACGGTGTTTTGCCAGATATATTTGGTCGCGATGCACTCTACGACGATTCGTTTACCTGGCCATTAATTAAATTTGAGCGAGTTGCTCATATTCATATGGCAAATGAGAATAATCCATTTCCGCCACAGTTGCGCCAATTCAGCAGAACGAATGACGAAGCGCATTTGGTATATTGCCAGGGTGCGTTTGATGAGCAAGCATGGTTGCTCATTGCCATTCTGAAACCTGAACCTCATAAACTCGCTCGAGATAACAACCAAATGCATAAAATTGGGAAAATGGCAGAAGCGTTTCGTATGCGTTTTTGAATTTATATTATGAATAACATACAAATAAGAGACTATCAGCCTGGCGATTTTCAGCAACTATGCGCTATTTTCATTAGAGCGGTTACGATGACTGCCAGTCAGCATTATTCACCGCAACAAATTGCCGCCTGGGCGCAGATTGATTAATCTCGCTGGAGGGAGAAACTCGTGCAATCACAAGTGCGGGTTGCGGTCATTAATGCACAACTGGTCGGCTTTATTACCTGCATTGAACACTATATCGATATGCTATTTGTTGACCCGGAATACACCCGCTGTGGTGTCGCTAGTGCCTTGTTAAAACCTTTTATTAAGTCTGAATCCGAACTTACGGTTGATGCCAGCATAACCGCAAAACCCTTTTTTGAACGTTATGGTTTTCAGGTAGTTAAGCAGCAGCGCGTTGAATGCCGGGGAGAGTGGTTTACTAATTTTTATATGCGATATAAACAGCAACATTAAATCCAGCTTGCAATGAAAATAACGTCCGCCTAATATGTGCGCGTTTTCTTATTCCACAAACTGCAAGGAGGTAAATCATGACAAATCCTTTATCAATGACTCTTTGCAGACCTTTCCAGGATTAATTCTTTTTTTCTTGCCCTGGATTCGTCTGCCATTTCCTGATTTTTTATGTTTATAAATGGAATGGTACATGGGCAAATATATTCGTCCCTTATCCGATGCGGTATTTACCATCGCATCTGATGACCTGTGGATCGAGAGTTCAGCAATCCAACAATTACATACCACGGCAAATTTACCCAACATGCAACGCGTAGTAGGGATGCCTGATTTACACCCCGGACGCGGCTACCCGATTGGAGCAGCGTTCTTCTCCGTAGGTCGTTTTTACCCGGCACTGGTCGGTAATGATATCGGCTGCGGCATGGCGCTATGGCAAACAGATATCCTTACTCGCAAATACAACGCCGATAAGTTCGAAAAGCGATTGTCTGCGCTGGATGACGTTGCTGAAGAAAGCTGGCTGGAGGAAAACCTGCCATCAGCATTTGCACAGCACCCGTGGCGCAGCGCGCTTGGCTCCATCGGTGGCGGCAATCATTTTGCTGAACTGCAACAGATTGATCAAATCATCGACGCTGAACTGTTTGCACTGGCAGGCCTGGATGCGCAGCATCTGCAACTGCTGGTTCATAGCGGCTCGCGTGGTTTCGGGCAGTCTGTTTTACAAAAACATATTGTCTCATTTTCGCACCATGGTTTGCCGGAAGGCAGTGACGACGCGCTACGTTATATCTCGGAGCATGACGATGCGCTGGCGTTTGCTCGCATGAATCGCCAGATGATCGCTCTGCGCATAATGCAGCAGGTGAAAGCCAGCGGAAGTCCGGTTCTGGATGTGGCGCATAACTTTATTACCGCAAGTCAAATTGGCGATCAACAAGGCTGGTTACACCGTAAAGGGGCTACGCCTGATGACCGTGGCCTGGTGATTATTCCCGGTTCTCGCGGTGATTACTCATGGCTTGTACTGCCTGTCAGTAGCGAAGAAACATTGCACTCGCTGGCTCATGGGGCAGGGCGCAAATGGGGGCGCACCGAGTGTAAAGGGCGGCTGGCAGCGAAATATACGACGACGCAACTCTCACGTACTGAACTTGGTAGCCGGGTAATTTGCCGCGATAAACAACTCATCTTCGAAGAAGCGCCACAAGTCTATAAATCGGCTGAAAGCGTGGTGCAATGTCTGGTGCAGGCCGGTTTAATTATTCCTGTCGCGCGGCTGCGTCCGGTACTGACGCTCAAAAACAGTGGAGGGAAAAAAGGATGATCTTGTTGCAACTCTCCTCTGCCCAGGGGCCGGAAGAATGCTGTCTCGCAGTGAAAAAGGCGCTGGACAGGCTGATTAAAGAAGCATCCCAACAGCGTGTTGCGACAACGGTGCTGGAGACAGAAACGGGGCGCTATTCAGACACATTGCGTTCGGCACTGGTTTCTCTGGATGGCGATAACGCACTGGCATTAAGTGAAAGCTGGTGCGGTACTATCCAGTGGATTTGCCCCAGCCCATACCGGCCTCATCACGGGCGTAAAAACTGGTTTCTTGGTATTGGACGTTTTACCGCTGATGAGCAGGAACAATCAGATGCGATCCGTTATGAGACGCTGCGTTCGTCGGGGCCGGGCGGTCAACATGTTAATAAGACCGACTCGGCGGTGCGCGCCACGCATCTGGCAACCGGGATTAGCGTGAAAGTACAGTCCGAGCGCAGCCAGCATGCTAACAAACGGCTGGCGCGATTGCTGATTGCCTGGAAGCTGGAACAACAGCAACAGGAAAATAGCGCAACGCTGAAATCGCAGCGGCGAATGTTCCATCACCAGATTGAACGTGGTAACCCGCGACGGACATTTACAGGGATGGCATTTATCGAAGGGTAATTGAGGAACGTCTCCCGCCGTTTTCTTCGTGAAAGCGGCGGACAAAAACGAAAGGAATCGTCATGTTTATTGGTCATCTTCCTGCTGGATATTTAATAACTTGTACTTTAGTGAAACGCTTGCCGCTGATTGCTCGTCATGCGCGGAGGACGATGATTATTGGCTTAATCGGAGCCGTCGCACCCGATTTTGATCTCTTCTGGTGCTATCTGATTGATAGCGGGCAACGACATCATCATCTGTACCCATCCCATTGGCCATTGTTATGGTTTGCTCTGCTGGTGGCGACGTTGCTCTGGGCAGGTGCCGCGAAGAATAAACTGCCGGCGTGGTTGGGCGTGGTGTTTTGCCTGAATAGTATCGTGCATTTATTACTCGATACGCTGGTCGGTGATATCTGGTGGTTGATGCCTTTCGTTAACCAACCATTTGCACTTTTTCATATTACGGCGATACATCATCCGTGGTGGCTCAATTTTTTATTACACTGGTCGTTTTTACTGGAACTGGCATTAGTGGCTGCCGCCATTGCCATGTGGTGCAGACGTAATGCCAAAATGGTAAAAGCATGAAAAAATTATTCTGACTTTAAGCGGCGTAACATGTTTCCTGGGGAAATTCTCCAGTGGTTAAGTATGTTCTTCTGACTTTTCCCCAGGCTCTGAACATATAAAAATTCTGCTTTTCCCCCTTAAGTTCTTTCACGGATTCCAGCGCAAAATTTTCTTTAGTGATCAGAAATTCCCCCCATGAAATATGGTCGCAACTATATAAATATGCGACCTTTTCCTGGGTTTCATAATGTTTTGTTATTTCGATATAGATAGCCATTGACTTCAAACAGAAGTCCACGCCCGCAGGCGTGGACTTCATCGTTATTACTTCGCAGGAATTTCTTTCAGTAGTTCAGTCAGAAGCCGCCAGTAATGACCAACGCTTTCGATATGAACTTGCTCATCCGGAGAGTGTGGACCGGTGATAGTCGGCCCGATAGAAACCATGTCCATTTCCGGATACGGTTTTTTGAACAGACCACATTCCAGACCCGCGTGGATAATCTGGATGTTCGGCGTCTTGTTGAACAGACGCTGATAGGTTTCACGTACCAGATGCATCACCGGAGAGTTAGCATCCGGCTGCCAGCCAGGATATGCGCCTTTCGCTTCGGTTTTCGCGCCAGCCAGTTTACCCAGCGAATCCAGCATACTGACCACGTAGTCTTTACCGCTGTCGATCAGAGAACGGATCAGGCAGTGAATTTCTACGTTGTTGTCGGTCATGGTCACCACACCCACGTTCAGTGAGGTTTCAACCACGCCTTTTGCCACGTCGGAGTTGCGGATCACACCGTTCGGGGTGGCGTTCAGCAGACGAATAAAGGTATCGCGAGATTTGGCGGTCAGCGCAGTTTTGTCGTTCGCTACTGAATCCAGCAGTAATGCCAGGTTTTTCTCTTTCTCTGCCAGTTCGTTTTTCAGGATCTCCTGATAGGTATTCACCAGCGATTTCAGTGCGTCGACTTTATCAGCTGCGACAGCAATGGTTGCAAAGGCTTCACGCGGGATGGCGTTACGCAGTGTGCCGCCGTTGAAATCGATAAGGCGCAGATCCAGTTCTTCCGCATGACCTGCCAGGAAGCGCACCAGCAGTTTGTTTGCATTACCCAGGCCAACGTGGATTTCGCCACCAGAGTGACCACCTTTCAGACCTTTTAAGGTTAATTTAAAGGTTTCAAAACCTGCCGGAACTGTTTCACGGTCTAAATGCAGGTTGGAGGTGAAGTCGATACCCCCTGCACAACCCATGTAGATTTCACCTTCTTCTTCGGAGTCGGTGTTAATCAGAATATCTGCCTGTAACCAGTTGCTCTGTAAGCCGAACGCACCGTCCATACCGGCTTCTTCGGTCATGGTCAGCAGCACTTCCAGCGGGCCGTGTACTACGTTGTCATCGGCAAGCACCGCCAGCGCAGAGGCCATGCCAATGCCGTTATCTGCACCGAGCGTGGTGCCGCGTGCTTTAACCCATTCGCCATCAATATAAGGCTGGATAGGATCTTTGGTGAAGTCGTGCACGGTGTCGTTGTTTTTCTGCGGCACCATATCGAGGTGAGCTTGTAAGACGACCGGTTTACGATTTTCCATACCTGCGGTGGCAGGTTTACGAATCAGGATATTCCCCACTTGATCGCGTTCGACATGGAAACCTTTTTCTTTTGCCCAACCTACAATGTATTCAGCAAGCTGCTCTTCGTGGTAGGACGGGTGAGGAATAGAACAGATTTTGGCAAAAATATCCCACAGCGGCTGTGGAGATAATTGAGACAGTTCAGACACGTTAAGTCTCCTTGTCGATCACCCGCAAAACAGTATTGCAGGTCACAGGGTTAGCAGAAAATGTTGTCAGCACAAGTCAGGCTTGCGAGATATGTTTGAGAATACCACTTTATCCAGCGACAGGTAGTAGCAGTGCGCAAAAAGACGCGGACTTATGTGAAATACTGGTTTTTAGTGCGTCAGATCTCTATAATCTCGCGCAACCTATTTTCCCCTCGAACACTTTTTAAGCCGTAGATAAACAGGCTGGGACACTTCACATGAGCGAAAAATACATCGTCACCTGGGACATGTTGCAGATCCATGCACGTAAACTCGCAAGCCGACTGATGCCTTCTGAACAATGGAAAGGCATTATTGCCGTTAGCCGTGGCGGTCTGGTACCGGGTGCGTTACTGGCGCGTGAACTGGGTATTCGTCATGTCGATACCGTTTGTATTTCCAGCTACGATCACGATAACCAGCGCGAACTGAAAGTGCTGAAACGTGCAGAAGGCGACGGTGAAGGTTTCATCGTCATTGATGATCTGGTGGATACCGGCGGTACTGCGGTTGCGATTCGTGAAATGTATCCTAAAGCGCACTTTGTCACCATCTTCGCTAAACCGGCTGGTCGTCCACTGGTTGATGATTATGTTATTGATATCCCACAAGATACCTGGATTGAGCAACCGTGGGATATGGGTGTGGTATTCGTTCCGCCTATCTCTGGTCGCTAATCTTTTCAACGCCTGGCTTTGCCGGGCGTTGTTCTTTTTAACTGCAGGCGAGTTACAATAGCTTCCAGTAAGTATTCCTGGAGGTTGCATCCATGACACAGGCAAACCTGAGCGAAACCCTGTTCAAACCCCGCTTTAAACACCCTGAAACCTCGACGCTTGTCCGCCGTTTTAATCACGGTGCACAACCGCCTGTGCAGTCGGCTCTTGATGGCAAAACTATTCCCCACTGGTATCGCATGATTAACCGCCTGATGTGGATCTGGCGCGGCGTTGATCCGCGTGAAATCCTCGACGTCCAGGCGCGTATTGTGATGAGCGATGCCGAACGCACCGACAATGATTTGTACGATACGGTGATTGGTTACCGTGGCGGTAACTGGATTTATGAGTGGGCCACCCAGGCGATGTTGTGGCAACAGAAAGCGTGCGCGGAAGAAAATCCACAAGTCAGCGGTCGTTACTGGCTGCACGCAGCGACGTTGTACAATATTGCTGCCTATCCACACCTGAAGGGTGATGATCTGGCAGAACAGGCGCAGACGTTATCAAACCGCGCTTATGAAGAAGCGGCGCAACGTCTGCCAGGAACGATGCGGCAAATGGAATTCACTGTGCCGGGGGGAGCACCCATCACCGGGTTTCTCCATATGCCAAAAGGTGATGGTCCGTTCCCGACAGTATTAATGTGTGGTGGTCTGGATGCGATGCAAACGGACTATTACTCCCTTTATGAGCGTTATTTTGCGCCGCGCGGCATTGCGATGTTGACTATCGATATGCCTTCGGTTGGTTTTTCTTCAAAATGGAAACTCACCCAGGATTCCAGCCTTCTGCATCAGCATGTGTTAAAGGCTCTGCCTAACGTGCCGTGGGTAGATCACACACGCGTTGCGGCCTTTGGTTTCCGTTTTGGTGCTAACGTCGCTGTACGTCTGGCTTACCTTGAATCGCCGCGTCTGAAAGCTGTGGCCTGTTTAGGTCCAGTGGTTCACACCTTGCTGAGTGATTTTAATTGCCAACAACAGGTGCCGGAAATGTATCTTGACGTTCTGGCGAGTCGTTTAGGGATGCACGATGCTTCCGATGAAGCGTTACGTGTAGAGCTGAATCGCTATTCATTGAAAGTGCAAGGGTTGCTGGGACGTCGCTGCCCAACGCCAATGTTATCAGGCTTCTGGAAGAACGATCCGTTCAGCCCGGAAGAGGATTCACGATTAATCACTTCGTCATCTGCTGACGGTAAATTGTTAGAAATTCCATTTAATCCTGTGTATCGGAATTTTGACAAAGCACTCCAGGAAATTACCAACTGGCTCGAAAAGCGATTGTGTTAAAAATTTGCTAAATTTTGTCAATTTGGTAAAACAGTTGCTTCACAACAGGAGATCGCAATGACGTTACCGAGTGGACACCCGAAAAGCAGATTGATCAAAAAATTTACCGCACTAGGCCCGTATATTCGTGAAGGTAAGTGCGAAGATAATCGATTCTTTTTCGATTGTCTGGCTGTATGCGTCAATGTGAAGCCGGCACCGGAAGTGCGTGAGTTCTGGGGCTGGTGGATGGAACTGGAAGCGCAGGAATCCCGTTTTACCTACAGTTACCAGTTTGGTCTGTTCGATAAAGCAGGCGACTGGACGCATGTTCAGGTAAAAGATGCGGAAGTGGTTGAGCGGCTGGAGCACACCCTGCGCGAGTTTCATGAAAAGCTGCGTGAACTGCTGGCGACGCTGAATCTGAAGCTGGAACCGGCGGATGATTTTCGTGATGAGCCGGTGAAGTTAACGGCGTGAGTGAAAAGTGCCGGATGCGATGTTTGAGCATCTCTTCCGGCCTGAAATAGTGGTTTTCGTAGGCCGGATAAGGCGTTCACGCCGCATCCGGCAATATTATTAAAACTGATATGTCATCCCAACCGCGACAATATCATCATTATTAATATTCAACTTATTATCGCTATCCAGTTGGTTGATTTTATAATCAACAAACGCTGACATGTTTTTGTTGAAATAATACGTGGCACCGACATCAATATAATTGACCAGATCCTCATCACCGATACCTTCAATATCTTTTCCTTTCGATAGCACATAACCTAAAGATGGACGCAGACCAAAGTCGAATTGGTATTGCGCGACCGCTTCAAAATTCTGTGTCTTATTAGCAAAACCGCCAGAAATTGGCGTCATTTTACGCGTTTCAGAATAGATGGTTGCCAGGTAAATATTATTGGCATCGTATTTAAGACCCGTTGCCCACGCTTCGGCGCGTTTGCCCGAACCACGGCTTTGCAGGTTCTGCTCGTTGGTGCGATCAGAGTTGGTATAGGCTCCACTGATAGCGAAATCGCTGCCGCCAAAGTCATACGTCAGTGAAGTACCAAACCCATCGCCGTTCTGCTTTTTAACATCGCGGTTTTCGTTTTTTCCTTGATATTGCAGGGTTAAGTTCAGGCCATCAATAACGCCGAAGAAGTCGGTGTTCCGATACGTCGCCAGCCCGCTGGCGCGTTTGGTCATAAAGTTGTCGGTCTGCGCCGAGGAGTCGCCACCAAATTCCGGGAACATATCGGTCCAGGCTTCGACGTCATACAGCGCGCCCAGGTTACGTCCATAGTCGAAAGAACCTAAATCCTTATATTTCAACCCGGCAAAAGCGAGACGTGTTTTTTGCTGTGCGGTATCACTCTCCGCTTTATTTCCGGCAAACTCCGCTTCCCACCGACCATAACCGGTCAGTTGATCATTAATTTGTGTTTCGCCTTTAAAACCAAAACGGATATAACTCTGGTCGCCATCTTTACTGTCATTATCACTCATATAATGCATGGCTTTAACTTTGCCATAGACATCCAGTTTATTACCGTCTTTGTTATATATTTCTGCGGCCTGTACGGATGCAGATGCCACAATACCCATCACCACTAATGCCAGAGTGCTCTTTTTCATTTTCATTCCTGATTTTAATTAACGCGCGAATATTCAGCGGGAGAGACCCGTTCAAAACAGGAAAGTTTTTAACCTGAGATTGTTAAAGATATATTACAGATTAATAATATTCTTAAAATGTGGTAATTTATTAAATCTGTAATAAAAACGTAAACAACTGCCGCTACGCTTGCTGATCCCGCGCAACAAAACGCTATGCTTTGCTCGCAGATGGTTGGCAACCGGCGACAGTCCTGCTAAAACGTTCGTTTGATATCATTTTTCCTAAAATTGAATGGCAGAGAATCATGAGTGACAGCCAGACGCTGGTGGTAAAACTCGGCACCAGTGTGCTAACAGGCGGATCGCGCCGTCTGAACCGTGCCCATATCGTAGAACTTGTTCGCCAGTGCGCGCAGTTACATGCCGCCGGGCATCGGATAGTCATTGTGACGTCGGGCGCGATTGCCGCCGGACGTGAGCACCTGGGTTACCCGGAACTGCCGGCGACTATCGCCTCGAAGCAACTATTGGCGGCGGTAGGGCAGAGTCGACTGATTCAACTGTGGGAACAACTCTTTGCAATTTACGGCATTCACGTCGGGCAGATGCTGCTGACCCGTGCCGATATGGAAGACCGTGAACGCTTCCTGAACGCCCGCGATACGCTGCGTGCGCTGCTCGATAACAACATTGTTCCGGTAATTAATGAGAATGATGCTGTTGCTACGGCGGAGATTAAAGTCGGCGATAACGACAACCTTTCTGCGCTGGCGGCGATTCTGGCGGGTGCCGATAAACTGTTGCTGCTGACCGATCAAAAAGGTTTGTATACCGCTGACCCGCGCAACAATCCGCAGGCAGAACTGATTAAAGATGTTTACGGCATTGATGACGCACTGCGGGCGATTGCCGGTGACAGCGTTTCAGGTCTCGGAACCGGCGGTATGGGCACCAAATTGCAGGCCGCTGACGTGGCTTGCCGTGCGGGGATCGATACTATTATTGCCGCAGGTAACAAGCCGGGCGTCATTGGTGATGCGATGGAAGGTATTTCTGTCGGTACGCTGTTCCATGCCCAGGCAACGCCTTTAGAAAACCGTAAACGCTGGATTTTTGGCGCGCCACCGGCAGGTGAAATTACCGTTGATGAAGGGGCGACCGCCGCCATTCTTGAACGCGGCAGCTCCCTGTTGCCGAAAGGTATTAAAAGCGTGAGCGGCAACTTCTCGCGTGGTGAAGTCATTCGTATTTGCAACCTCGAAGGTCGCGATATTGCTCATGGCGTCAGCCGTTACAACAGCGATGCATTGCGTCGCATTGCCGGACACCACTCGCAAGAAATTGATGCAATACTGGGATATGAATATGGCCCGGTTGCCGTTCACCGTGATGACATGATTACCCGTTAAGGAGCAGGCCGATGCTGGAACAAATGGGCATTGCCGCGAAGCAAGCCTCGTATAAATTAGCGCAACTCTCCAGCCGCGAAAAAAATCGCGTGCTGGAAAAGATCGCCGATGAACTGGAAGCACAAAGCGAAAGCATCCTCAACGCTAATGCCCAGGATGTTGCTGACGCGCGTGCCAATGGCCTTAGCGAAGCGATGCTTGACCGTCTGGCACTGACGCCCGCACGGCTGAAAGGCATTGCCGATGATGTGCGTCAGGTGTGTAATCTCGCCGATCCGGTGGGGCAGGTGATTGATGGTGGTGTGCTGGATAGCGGTTTGCGTCTGGAGCGTCGTCGCGTGCCGTTGGGGGTGATTGGCGTAATTTATGAAGCGCGCCCGAACGTGACTGTTGATGTCGCTTCCCTGTGCCTGAAAACCGGTAACGCGGTGATCCTGCGCGGTGGCAAAGAAACCAGTCGCACCAACGCTGCAACGGTGGCGGTGATTCAGGACGCCCTGCAATCCTGCGGTTTACCGGCAGGTGCTGTACAGGCGATTGATAATCCGGATCGCGCGTTGGTCAGTGAAATGCTACGCATGGATAAATACATCGACATGCTGATCCCGCGTGGTGGCGCTGGTTTGCATAAACTGTGCCGCGAACAGTCGACGATACCGGTGATCACGGGAGGTATTGGCGTCTGCCATATTTACGTTGATGAAAGTGCAGAGATCGCTGAAGCCCTGAAAGTAATCGTCAACGCGAAAACCCAGCGCCCGAGTACGTGTAATACGGTAGAAACGTTGCTGGTGAATAAAAACATCGCTGATAGCTTCCTGCCCGCATTAAGCAAGCAAATGGCGGAAAGCGGCGTGACATTACACGCAGATGCTGCTGCACTGGCGAAGTTGCAGGCAGGCCCCGCGAAGGTGGTGGCTGTTAAAGCCGAAGAGTACGACGATGAGTTTCTGTCATTAGATTTGAACGTCAAAATCGTCAGCGATCTGGACGATGCCATCGCGCATATTCGTGAACACGGCACGCAACACTCCGATGCGATCCTGACGCGTGATATGCGCAACGCCCAGCGTTTTGTTAACGAAGTGGATTCCTCCGCTGTTTACGTTAACGCTTCAACCCGTTTTACCGACGGCGGCCAGTTTGGTCTGGGGGCGGAAGTCGCGGTAAGCACACAAAAACTCCACGCGCGCGGCCCAATGGGGCTGGAAGCACTGACCACTTACAAGTGGATCGGCATTGGTGATTACACCGTTCGTGCGTAAATAAAACCGGGTGATGCAAAAGTAGCCGTTTGATTCACAAGGCCATTGACGCATCGCCCGGTTAGTTTTAACCTTGTCCACCGTGATTCACGTTCGTGAACATGTCCTTTCAGGGCCGATATAGCTCAGTTGGTAGAGCAGCGCATTCGTAATGCGAAGGTCGTAGGTTCGACTCCTATTATCGGCACCATCAAGAAAATCAATAACTTAGCTTAACTTCTCTAAGAAATTGTATCTTCTGTTATCACTTACAAACGCCTATACGTTGTTATGGGCTTTTGGTAGTTTAACACGTATGGGCGAGTAGTTCCCAGGCTCAACCTCGTAACAAGTTCCTTTGAAGCTGGAAGACGTGCCACCGTCTCTAAACCTTCTACCAAAACTCTTAGCAAGATGTTCCACACCTGGCGCGGTGTCCAATGATGCTACACGTCGTGAGACGTTGCAGAGGATAAACAGGCTAAATGATGGGAAGAGTTTTAAGTGCAATAGTGGATTAAAGCCCACCTCTTCAAAACCTAACTTGATCGGGAAAGAATCAAGCTCTAGCACGGTTTCGTCCACCGGAGTACAACGGGTGCCTGATAAGAGAAGAACTGCTAAGACTTCATAGCTTTTGTGAAAAAGCCCTTTTTAGTGGATACGCCTACGGCGCTTATTTTTTGGTATAACCATCAAAGGCGCTTTATGGCTCCTATTGTCTTGAAAATGTATCTTTACTTGTATTGTGTTTTATGCGTAGTCTCCCTGTGTAGTATGTAACTTGTTAATTTTCATATGAATACAGAGGCAACACGATGAAAAACATTGCAGCTATAAAACGTAATAACCGCAAGATTCACGCTCGTAAGTTCCTGTCTACGCCAGAGGGAAAAGCCTGGCTAGAGCGAAAGCAACGAGAGAACGAAGAAAGAAAACTCCTTAGTGAGTTGAAATGGCTTAAGGATTGAATCACCAGTAGGCGCATAACACATCCAGCGATCAAAGATGTGTTTATGCGCCTGATAGTGAAATTATTAAAGTTTTTTAGTTAATGTAGCCATTGCATGAACGATGATCGCTAGTGAATCGATTTTATCTCGAGGGGTAAAATAGATGAGGTATATGATGGTAACAATTACAGCTAAAGTAATTGTGGTTCTGCAGGTTTTTAAAATGGATGAGATAAAGCGCATAGATACCCCCTATTGATTTAACAATAGCAAAGTATCATTTATTTTTTATTGCACGCAACATGCAAATTTTCACATATAATAGTTTACTATTCACTTTGTATGGTGTCAACAAGATGATGTGTTGTTTTGTTTGATTTGTTCAAGATAATGTTTCATTTTCTCATCTATATAACTTGTGTTTTAGATAATTTCACTAATTGTAAAAGTTACGTATTGCTTAATAGCTACCTTTTTATCTGAAATCGGCGCAGACGTGATCAATGTTTAACGCGAAGATCAGCGGCGTCAGGTCCACGCAGCGACAATTCTCAAATATCAAGGAGGCATTACGCCTCCTCTTCTTCCTTCTTGATACGTTGCACCGTTGAAGGAGCAACATTAAAGCTCTCGGCGGTTTTACGCACTGACAGGCCATCAGAAAGGGCTTTCTTTATACCTTCTCGATCCACTGCTTTTCCATTACCACGTTTTGTAGGATTGACGGCTTGCGCTTCTCGTTTACGTTCTAACATCAGTTCACGTTCACACGTTGCAACTGCCGACAACATCGTAAGCATCATCTTTCCCATCGCGCTTGTAATGTCTGCAATGATTCCTTCTTTGTGAAATCGAACAATTACACCTCGATTATTAAGTTGTTCAACTAAAGCAAGGATGTCTAAGGTGTTACGTCCTAAACGGTCGAGAGAGTGCACGTGTAAGGTGTCGCCTTCTCTCAGATAGGCTAAACACGCTTGTAAGCCTGGGCGGTTAGTGTCTTTACCAGACAGCTTATCTTCAAAGACTTTATCGAGAGTTACTCCTGCAAGCTGGCGATCAGTGTTCTGATCTACAGTGCTCACACGCTTATAACCGATATTGCTCATAAAATCCTCTTAATGTGTCGATTTGGCACTACTTTAATGCAAATGAGTATACCGTATTCATTTGGTCTGTTTCAAGCCTTATGGGTACGGAATATTACACGATTTAGCTGTATTCATTTGGTATGCCTAATGGATACACAGGGGGATAGATTAAATGGTGTTCTGATCTACAGGTTTATTTGTTAGATCAACAATTTGGCATTTCTAAACAGATGTTTGAACGTTGCCAAATGTCTTGACAACACAAGAAAAGGGCTTGCTATGCCACGCATTACACGAAATAAGGCTGTAAAAACAAAATAAATTTTAAAATTTGCACAAACGAGAAAACTCATTAAGAAACAAGCAGAACAATTTTTAGCCAACAATTTCTGATGGTGTGCTGTAAGCCGCACTACACAAGGATTTGCGAAAGTGATGTAAAAGTGAAGAAAGTAAGAATTGCACTTTTAAGCTACTTTTCATTGAATTTTTTAGTATGGAATTACACAGGAATAAGTTAGGGATATTCTATGATTTACACAGGGAATATAGGGGGATTATGGCACACACATAGAAAGGCATTACACAAAGTGCTATGTGACAAATGGATGTAACGGTAGCTCACAGTGAACTACCCCCACAGAATTCTGTTACCCCTATCAAGTCTGATACCCGATAAGTATAAATAACACCTAGGAAATGATTTCCGATCTATTTAGGAAGTAACCTAGGAAGTGGTTTCCTACCTACTTAGGAAATGAGTTCCTACCTACCTAGGAAATGAGTTCCACCAATACTATAATTAAATACTATAATTAAATAATATAAATAATATTCTTTATACTATATATATGATCTTTTGCCTTCCGGCGTTAGCTTCACTCTCTGGCAAGCAGCCTTACTCCGCTACCTTTCGGGCTTCGTGGCTGGCCCGTTCCGCTCACACCGAAAGTAAAGCGTTACTTTCTTCGTGTAACTATCGTTGGCGGTAACGCCCACGAAGAAATACTATTGCGCTGTGCGCAGAAGAGTAATCACCTAACCAATCATACTGATTGCTTATGTGTAACTCTCTCTACCTCTTAATTCCACTTCCTACATTTAATAACTCTGTTATTCTCTGTAGTTGTGTAATTACTCGAAGAGAGAGCGGCTAAAGCTCAATTACACTCTGCTTTCCTCGTGTAATTTCACTAAGCCTCAATACAATTCCACTTCCTACATTTAATAACTCTCGTTATTCTCTGTAGTTGTGTAATTGTTTTCGGTGGAAAAGCCAGAGGCGACACCGAAAGAGAATTCTGATCTTATTAATCTTATCTATCTTAGTTAATCTTCTTACTTATCTTACTTACTTTATCTACTTTATTATTAATAATAGCTTTATAAGCTCTCTGTGTAGCTCTCTGACGCAAGAAACAGAGTTCAGGAAGGGAATCACCTTAGAAAAGTGTTCTTTGCGTCATAATGTGTTTTATGAAGGATTCAGAGGTGTTTCATAACAGGAATGTATAGAGAATACTTTAGTTAATTAAAAATAAGGGGTCTAAATGCTTCTCTAACAGCATTAAGCAGGGTAGGGAATGGAAACGCATTGCCTACATATAATAAACTCACTACAGGGCTTTACAGAGCGTTTTATAAAGTGACTCTCTATCTTATATCTACAATCACCTTTTCATATACCTAACAAATACAAAATAAGCCCCTTAAATAAGCCTCTGACGAGATAAATAGCCTCTACATAAGGGAATGTATTGCTTTTATCAAAACTTCGTTAGAACGCGTTTTAGAGCGTTTTAGACAATAATGAAGAATAGCACTACACAGGAGAGCACGAATTGCTAAGAAAAAATGTAAGTGCATGAAAAAGATCAGATTTTTTATGAAAGGGTATTGACAAATGTTTCTTTATATGTAATAATAGGTATTAGAGGGACAGAAAAACATTCTTCTCTAAATAATCAAAATCAATGCACTTTGAAGCCGTCAGGCTTGCAAGGTGTTTTATTTCTTTTAACTGAATAAGGAGTTTTTTATGAAATGGTTTACACCGGAGCACGTCGTAGAGGCATTTAAAAAAGGTGAGCTAACACGCCATCAAGTAGTAATGAACCGTAATATGGCAAGGAGTCGAGGTTATCCAGAGCGAGCAGCTTGTTTCAATGAAGCACTCAAGATTATTGATGAACTGCGTAAGAAAGAAGCAGAGAAAGAATAATAACAGGAGAAGGAGAAAACCAAATGAATATTAATTTTGATTCTGCAACTTATAACGCGTTGTTAAATCGCGCAAAGGCAGAAGGGAAATCAATTCCAAAACTTGTTAATGAACTACTAATTACAGTCCTTACAAAGGAGGAACTAAATGATCAAAAATATCAAAACAATTGCCGAAGCGAAAGCCAAATGTCTAAATCAGAAAGATGGTAAACAAAAATATGTAGTTGTTGAGCAATGGTTGAAGATGTTTAAAAAATGGTATTCACCATCTGGTAATGAATACACCGCTACACTGCCAGCCGTTGAAATCTATAGTTATATAGCTGGATTCAATGAACAAGGGCAAGAATGTTACGCTACTCAAAAAACATTAGCTAATATTGGAATGGTTAGTGATCGTCAGGTTCGCAATATTATAAATATGTTTGTTGATATGGGAGTTCTTTCTGTAGAGGCACGGGACGGTCAAACATCACTCTATAAAGCATTACCATTTACAGATGCACATATTACTCCCCCAGGAGAATCATCACTCTCTGATCTTTCTGAGGCAGAAGAAGCACAGGAACAACCTAAAGGCAATAAACAGCCTTCTTTTGATGTTCTTGATGATTGGGATGCGCCTTTGCCGTGGGAGACGGAAGAAACACCTGTTTCATCAAGTGAAAAGCTACCAAATGGTATTGAGGCATATTTTTCTAAGAATTACCCAAATGTGTATGATGACTTTGATATTCCATTTTAATAAGGAGGGTTATGATTCAATATTTAGTAAAAAATCAAGTAGACAGAATTCAGTGTAATGACACAGGAAAACGCATCTACGAAACACTTGCTTACCTCTATAAAGGAAAGCCAACACCGCTAAAATATAGCGATGTGTTACATCGAGCAGGTTGCTCTGAAGCTGGTTTAAAATTCTGGCTGAAACAGCTATCAAACTTCGGTGTTATTGAGATTAAAGAATTATCTTTCTCTACATTCAATCTCAAAAGACTAGACAAAGAAATAGAATTCATCTATTCCACTCTCTAAAATCTCTCTATGTAATTAAAATATAAAAGGAAAACATTATTATGATAGTAGCTATGTATTGGTTATTGTTCTTTCTCACGTTAGAAACATATTTCGGGGTGTTTTCCTTTAAAAGAAAAGGAAAATTAAATAATGGCAAAAAGAAAAAACAACGTTGTTAAGAAAATCGGGGATTCAGCTTCTCTTCTAAGTAAACCTAAATCTATTCTAAGACGTAAAGACTTTAAAGAGCTAGTTACGCTCACCAAGCAAAATAGCGCCCCTGGCGAATGGAAAACAGAGATCATAGAACATTCTCCCTCTGTGCCTTGTGGAGATGAATTTAACGCCTTACAAGAAATCTTATCTTCAACACCTGGCGTGTTCTGGAAACCTAAAAAAAGAAAAGAGTATATCGTTGACAGCTCTGATTTACGCAAATACCAGATTTTAGGATTTGAAGATTATAATCACTACGTCGGTTATCTCGCCACAAATGGCCTAAATAATTTAGTTCCTGAATTCCAAATTTTAGATAATGCAGATCACTATGGAGACTTTTAATATGAACAAAAACACGTATGACACAATTTACTCACTAATTAATTATTATGAGGATGATTACCTCCTGCCTTTAAACCGCGCTGAACTTGAAGCATACAAAGAAAACACGCCAGCGGCACTAAATGAGGCGTTTAAACACTGGGATTTAGCTGTGAATGCCTTTGAGCACCTCTCTAAGCGTGTAGAGATGCTCTGTAAGCGTGAGAACGCATATCTAACAGCGGATCAGCTATGGGAGCTATCAAACTGGATAGAAGGTATTGCATCGGACGTTCGCTATGTAGGAGATGGACTTGTTGAACTAGCTCAACGCTTAGGCGCTACTATCACAGAAGAATAAAAAAAGCAACAAAAAAGTTGTAAAATATCTTGACATTTCATATATTGTATGTTAATATAATTATATAGGGGTGATTATTTTTCCTTTATTGGTTCGATATTAAAAATTCTTCCTGTCATTAAAGGGGAGTAAAATCTCCGCTCCCCGCTTCTCCTCCTTAAGTAAATACTGTGCCATTATACCTCTTTGTTATGCATACATCTTGGAGTATGCATAACATAGGGTAATTACATAGGTATGAGTTAATAAAAGGCGGCTTTAAATGCTGCCTTTTATTTTGCCCGTTATGCAACTTAAAAGTTGTATTTCTTACTTTAAACAAGGTAACAAGGTTTATATAAATGTTGTTCTTAAATGATAAAGAGCAAATCATCAAGTATAAAGATGAAATGCTGAAAATTAATCCACAAATTACCGAAATGGTAGCTAAATACGCTGGGTGTTCTGTAGAGGAAGTAGAAAGATGTGTTGAAAAATATTTTTCTCCTTCTTCTCCGTCTACACCTTCCCTTAATGAATTAATCAAATTAAAAGCTAAGGAGATTACTAAATGATTATTGATTTAGACACTCTGTTTCCAGTTCGAAAGACTTTCACAGATATTGTAAGTTATTGTACTGATCCGTTTGCCTCTGTAGAAAGCAAGGTTTTTGCTTCTCTTCCTGCTGATGTTGAGTGCGGAGACTTGATCACCAGCACGGGCGCTAAATATGAATCAGGAGATGATATTTATGTTGTTATGAGTGAATTTGTAACGGCTGGAGAAAACAAGCCTGTAGATGTGCTACGTAGCAATGCTGGCCTTGTATGCATCAAAGCTGATGCCCTGAATGCTGTAAGTGAAGCAGCAAAAACAGCATTAATTAAAAAAGGCTTCCAGCTTGAAGGCTTTAATACGGTTTTCACTTCTTAATAAAAGGAATAATAATAAATGATTCTAGGTAATGATTACGTTGATTTAGCTCCTCTGTTCCAGGCACACAGCACTAGAAACTATCTGCTCTCTACCCTTGATTTTACGGATTCTGTAGGGGTTACATCTCATAAAGTAGCTATTTCCCAGCTTGTCGAAAGCAACGAATCTCTCTTTAACAAAGAGACAAGCCGTTTCTCTTCTGAACACAACGTTACTAAGCGAGAACAAGGTAAAGAATGGCTGATCGAAATCCCGTATTTTCTTCGTGAGGATGTGATCCGTCCCTCTGATGTTCAAGGCAAGCGTAAGCCTGGCACTGATTTTCAGGAAACACTCACTGATATCTATGCTGACTATGTTGCTAAACACCACGTAGCGTATCAGCGTACAAAAGAGAGCGTATTGGCTGCTTCTTTGTTCTCTGGCAAAACTTACACGCCTAAAACTGATGATGTTCTTATCGAGTGGAGCAAGCTGTTTAACGTGGTACCTATGAAAACCACTGTGAACGCTTCCAGCACTGACACCACGAAGATTTTTAAAGAATTTGATCAGATTGCTACTGACATTATCGAGAAAGCACAAAGCCAGGCGGCTGCTGTAGAGCGTATTGTTGTTTTCTGTAAACCTGAAGCCTTCTCTGCAATTCGATTCTCTGCGGGTATGGCAAACGCATTCCAGTATGTAAGCCCACTGGAAGAAGGGAACGTTGTGTATCAGCGTCGTGACCTGCTGCCAGGGGTGACAGCGTTCACTATTCCAGGAACTAACATCGATGTTGTTAAACTGGTAGATCCGCTACACCTTGCACATATGACCGCAGACGCTGTAGCTGTTCCGAAGTTTGCTAAAGGCTCTAATGTATATCAGAACATCTACGGGGCTGCTTCCAGCACCTTTGAACTGATTAATGCCGCTCCTGCTGAAGTGTATAGCTATAGCTATGAATCTTCTCGTGGTGATGCTGTTAACGTGGTTACAGAGAATAGCCAGATGGTTGTAAACCACGGTGTAGGCTTCTCCGTTCAAATCACTGTTAAATAATATTTTAACGTGTAATAGAGGCGTGGCGTGAATAACACGCTTCGCCTTTTTTTATTTATTTTTTAAATTTTGAGAGGTGATTAAAATATGGAAGTGATTTTGAAATCAAAAAATGGTGTACACGTTCATTTAGATGCTAATGATTCTAGAGGCTTGTTAAATCTGAAATATCTATGTTCTCTCTTGGATGTTCCATATGAAGGCGTAAAAGCCCGTATGTTCAGATTAAACGAGAGTATTGATCAGGCTCTACACCATTTCTTAAGCAAAGAAGGTGGTAAAAATGATTAATAAGAGGATTTTAAATGTTAGAAATTAACACTTCTAAAATTAAGAACACAGTAACATTTAGTGTAGATAAAGACAGCTTGAAAAAAGCGAAAGACTCTATTACAGGCTTAAAGGAATTCGCAGAAAATATCAAGCCAGCTAAATTAAGGTTTGATACTGTCACTAAAGGCTATAAGAAAGCACAAAGTGAAGTAGATAAGATTGCTCAACAGAAAGCTAAAGCCGAAAAACAGAATCAAAGAGCACAAGCTGCCGCAGCAAGAGCACAGGCAAGGCAACAGCAACAAATAGCAGCACGCAGTGAGAAGGCAGCCTTAAAACTGTTAGACGTTGGATCAAGCATTAGTGCAATGCACCGTCTCTCTGTAGCGGAACAATACAAAGCTATTGCACAGGCTAGAGAAATTGCCCTCCAATATGAAAGAGGCGCTATCAGCCTGGCACGTATGAATAGCCAGATGAAACGCCTACAACAACAACAACGTAAGATTAATGGCAACAGAAAAGCTCAATTAGCCCCCGTTAAGGGAGGAGGATCAGGGAATGCCGCCACTATGGGCGCTCTGTTATTTGGAGGCGCTACGGCTGCTGCTGGCGTGATGGCTGTAAGTAAAGCGTCGGAGTTTGTTAGTAACAGTTTCGCTAACGCAGAGACCCAAGGTGAGCTAATTCAACGTGCAAAGCTGGGCGGTGTAGACGTTAACCAGATGTATAATATTACAGAATGGGCGTATAAAAACGGCGTTGACTCTATGATGGGTGATCAAGGGGCTAGAAAATACCTGGATCAGATGAAAGATGTGCGTGAACGTGCCGCAAAATCCTATAGTGAAGCTGAATTGGTGAAAGACAAGAAAACCGGAAAATCAGGGAAATGGAAAGGCGGTGATAATGCTATTAATGAACTTCTAAACATCGGTGTTATTAACAAAAGCGACCTTAAAAAATTTGCTGATAATCCAGCCGGATTAATTTCTAAGGCTGTTAATGGAATGATGAAAAAAGGGTTTTCAGACTCCCAAATTGGACAACGTTTAGAAGACCTGGGCGATGATTTGATGCTTACGTCAAAATATTGGCAACGTTCCGTTAAAGATGTACAAGAAAGTATTAATCAGCAAAAAGCCTCTGGAAAATGGCTAACAGAAACACAGCAAGACTCTATTGTTAAATTCAGAGAACTAAACAGACAGCTTTCACAGCTTTCTGATGCAAGACAAGTAGCATTCGTAGACGGCTTTATGAAGTCTCTTGATCCAAAAGTAACGGAAGAGTTTATGAAAAACCTTTCTAATCTCACTCCGTATTTTACGAAGCTGGGAGAAGCTACAGGAAGTCTCTTTGAAGCTATTATGAAGATTGTAAACTGGTTTAATCGTAATGATGATAAGACAGATGCTATTCAGAAAAATTTAGGTGATGCACCGCCATTAAGCAATGAAGGGATGAAACAGCATCTTTCTAATCTCGTTCCTGACCAATATAAAGGCGCTGGCACTGCAACAACTACACCTGATAATAGTCATTCTCTCTTTAACACGATTAAGGGATTGCTTTTCGATGATAATTCTTCTGTGTCAGATGTAAAAATGTCAGTCAGCGAAGCACCGATAACCAATCTCAAACAGGGTGCTTTAAATAATCTTGCAATGACAACTCCGGCTTATAATTTATCTCCTGTGTTTAATCTGAATCCTACATTTGAAGTGGTAACAGAAGTTCCTCTTACTATTAATTCTGACACGTCGAGATTAAGCGATTATGTGGATTTTACAGCGAGAGCAAGTCGGGATAGCTTCTTGAAATCATTAACATTAACCAGCTTATCAGGACAATCTAACGGCGGGTAATTCCCGCCATAACATTACAAGGAAAATTATTATTATGGCGACCGCCGGGATTTTAACCATACGTGCAGCAAATACTCCAGAACAACACGTTCAGGCTGTTTACAAAGCAGAACAAGATATAAACTCTACAAAAAACGAAAATAGCAAAGCTAATAAAACAAAAGGAGAGAACGGATTTGCTATTGTTACCAGTGGCTTGGCATCTTCTGGTAATGACGTTTATGAAAATTATATGGCACTGGCTTTTGACAGTGTAGACGATGTGAACGTGAGACGTTCGGCAGATGTCACAAGCTACCCCGTAGAGAATGGTGCTACTGTGTCTGATCACGTTCAAATTAAAAACAATAAATTTTCTCTTAAAGGGCGTATCTCTGAAACACCGATTAAAAGCGATCCTGGCTTGTTAAAGAGTGCAGGGGTGAACGGGAACAGAAGATCATTAGCTATCGACTACCTGAATCAGATTATGGACAGTAGACAGCCTTTTCTTCTTGTTACAGAAAATAAAACTTTTGAGAACGTTGTTTTAACAGGCATCGAATACACAGAAGAGGCAAGCGAATCTCTGGTATTTGATCTTAGCTTTGAGCAGATCAGGCTCGTTTCGTATGGCACTGTAAACACTGTAGCTATCAAAACACAGCCATCTAAGAACATCGGGGCGAATATGAAAAAACGTGTTAACACTGAAAAATCAAGTGAAGGTGAAGACACTATTACTCCTGCCTTTAAACAGGAATAGCCGTAAACGCCTCTAAAACGCTCTGTAACGATGTAATTGTAAAAGAGGCTACCAATATGTTGAAGCCTCTTTATTGCGTCTATGGCGTTGTTTTACGCCTTAAATTTGATTTTTTATTGATTGATAAGCCTTTCTCTATTTCAGGGTAGCGTAGAAGCTCAATATATTTTTTAAGCTCTACTGGAGAAGCTGCATTCTTGCTATATGTGCGGAATGTCTCTGTATTGCCGCGTGTATGGCCCAGGAGAAGGGCGATCCTGTCTTCTGGAATTTGATTTCGATCAAGAAGCTGTGCTACTCCGTGTCTCAGAGAATGAAACACCTTCCTTTCTGTTCCCTTTTCCCCTAAAGCCTTTCGTTTAGCTCTTGTAAATCTCTGCGTATGCCACGTGGAACGTTTACCATCAGCACGCTCTGTAATGCTGGCGTGATAGAACAAAAAGCCATTATGAGGCTTTTCACGCAGCGACAACACCAACGGAGTGATAAGGCTATGTACAGGCACAACACGTGCCGCAGCTTTCGTTTTTCCCTGTGTGATTTCAAAACACAGCACACCTTCGATCTCTTTCACATCGTCTATTGTGAGACTTGCTATCTCATTGATCCGCATACCTGTATAAGCACCAATAAGACACAAAGCCATCATTTCTTTGTTTTCTGCTGAATTACCGGAAAATACTTGCAACACCTGCAATAGCTCTTTGTTAGAAAATGCCTCGTAGCTCTCTCTACTTTGTGCCACATCAAGCCTATGCCCTCGCCAGGGGGAGAGCGCCCTTTCTGGCGCATCGTGGTAACGTGATGAAGCTAACTCCCATAGCTGGGCCATTGGGCTGATATAATTTGCAATTGATTGTTGTGAAAGGGTTTTTTGCATGTGTTCAATCCAGCCTGTAACAGTGGTGCGGCTCACATCTTGCAATGCAATATCAGGCTTTTTACGGTAGGAGAGAAACATCTCTACCGCTTTTCTTGCCTTAGCTAAAGTGGCTGGCTTCTTCTTCGTGCTGTTAATTGTCAGGTAGATTTCAAGAATTTTAAGCAATGACGGACACGAAGACGCTGTATCTTGCATTCTGGTAGCTGTTTTGGCGTATTTAGCCTTACTGCGTAACAGCTCCAGCGTGTTCTCTATTGTGCTGTTTACAGGAGCGACACTCTCTCGTAAGCAATGGTATTCATCTGCAATCTGATCACGCTTTCTACGTGCAACACGAAGATTACTTGTGTGTAGACTTCTGACAAACGTCCTTTTTCCTTCAAAAAAGGGCTGCATATACACAGGCAGCGTGATCCGTAAATAGTAGTTACCGTAAGAATCACAGATTATGTATTGATTAGGCTTGTATCTCATAAACTCCCCGGCTAAAGTGTCGGAGCGTTTGTAATGTGAAAATTGATTGTAACGCATAGAAAATGATGATTTTTTCTATAAGATTCAATCAATTAGTAATGGTCGTAGGTGATGGCATTAACACGAGATTAATCGAGTGTTTTACTCCTATTATCGGCACCATTTAAATCAATAAGTTACCTCACATTTACGTAAACCACGTTCTCCTCTTGTGCCGTATTTGGGACATTGCGACTCATAATTACGTCCAATAGCGCAGTTTGATTTACGATCTTCCGGGTTTATTCATGCTACCCGCGCTGCATATCTATTTGTTGTCATTCAAGGTTGATGATGTTCGTGCTGTCTGTAGACGAAAGCGGCAGGTGAGTAAAATGTCTTTATTTATCATCCGTAACCCATGACGCCTGGTCATTGGGGCACTGTTCGGGACAGCAACATGATGAGACGCGGGCGTATCAAATTGCAACCCACACAATTTATCAAAATACTGCTCTAACATGAGGCAGTTAAGCCAATTGTTGTCGCCATTCCTTGACGTGGTCAATCAGAGCGCGGAGCTTTGGTGCAATATTGCGACGCTGAGGGAAATACAGATAGAAGCCAGGGAATTGTGGAAGAAAGTCATCGAGCAGAGATACGAGCTTACCACTTTCAATATACGGCCTGAAAGTTTCCTGAGTGGCAATTGTTATGCCTCCGCCGGCAAGAGCCAGCTTTAACATCAGACGCAGATCATTCGTTGTAATCTGCGGTTCAATCGCAAGGTCGAAAGCTCTCCCGTTTTCTTCAAATGGCCAGCGATAGGGCGCAACATCCGGGGATTGACGCCAGCCGATACACTTATGATTCACAAGTTCACGCGGATGAACAGGTATGCTGTTGGCTGCGAGATAGGAGGGAGAGGCAACCACCATTTCACGTTGCCTGGCGGTAAGGGGAACAGCAATCATATCTTTTTCAATGACTTCTCCGAGCCTTACGCCAGCATCGTAACCTGCGGCTACGATATCGAATTCCTCATCCGTGACAACAATATCAAGCGTAACGGCTGGATTGGCGGCTGCAAACGAAGCGAGTAGCGGACCTGAAAGAAATTCTTCAGCTATCGACGTCACCGCGATTCTGAGAAGTCCACGTGGCATATGGTCAGAAACCATTTCTTCGAACGCCGCCTCAATACCGGATAAAGGTAATGACAGTGATTTGTGCAGCCGTTCTCCTGCTTCCGTCAAATTAACTGAGCGCGTGGTCCGCATTACAAGCATGGTTCCGAAAGTATCCTCAAGCCGTCTTATTCCCTGACTGACCGCTGAACGGGTAACGCCCAGCCGTGCGGCGGCTTTACTGAAATTACTCTCTTCTGCTACCGCGATAAAAATGGGTAAAAGATTAAGATCGATTTTCATTGTTTAATGCCGCTAACCACTGAGTACATTGAAAGCAGGATACTGGAACCAATCATAAAGTTCTATTATCTCTCCGAACACATTTGAAGGAGAACGTAATGGATAAGGTCATATTAATCACCGGTGCATCAAGTGGTATTGGGGAAGGTATTGCCAGAGAGTTGGGAACGACAGGTGCGAAGGTTTTACTGGGAGCACGCAGACTTGAGCGGATCGAAGCCATTGCAGCAGAAATCTGTCGCGCAGGCGGTATTGCTAAAGCGCGGGAGTTGGATGTCACAGACCGACAGTCCATGAGCGGCTTTGTGCAAGCTGCGCTGGATAGCTGGGGCCGGGTTGATGTCCTTATTAATAATGCGGGTGTTATGCCGCTTTCACCGCTTGCAGCAGGAAAACAGGATGAATGGGAGCTCACTATTGACGTGAATATCAAGGGCGTGCTTTGGGGAATTGGCGCCGTACTTCCGGTGATGGAAGCACAGGGTTCCGGTCAGATCATCAATCTTGGTTCTATTGGTGCTCTTTCTGTCGTGCCCACTGGGGCAGTCTATTGTGCAACTAAGTTTGCTGTGCGGGCTATTTCTGATGGTTTACGGCAGGAAAGTTCGAAAATACGCGTGACCTGCGTAAATCCTGGCGTTGTAGAAAGCGAACTGGCGTCAACCATTGCCCATGTGGAAACCATGAAGGCAATGGACGCTTACCGTTCTGTTGCACTTCAACCCGCAGATATAGCCCGCGCAGTAAGGCATATTATTGAATCTCCTGAAAGCGTTGATACAACTGAAATTACCATCAGACCCACTGCGTCTGCAAACTGAAGGATAACGTTAATGTTTACATTCCCGTTTTATTAAATATATCGGGAGGAAAGTTTATATACCCCTGTCTTGCATAGCAAGATACATTAAATTATGCATTCTCACCCCGAGGGAGATAGAGGTTTAATTGCAGTAAAATGATTTTCTCAGGGAATAAACTGAAACTTGTTTAATTCCTTTGCATATAAAAACTCATGCTCTCAGTTATCAGGATAATAACCATGAATATTACATATTCTTTAATTGTTATTGCCGCTCTGTCTTTATTGTCCTTCAGTAGCGTCGCCAAAACTATTACTGCCGTCGGTTCAACCATTGACAGTGCTGAGAAAGAGATTTCTCTACAGGCAGAAAAACAAGGGAAATCATATGAAATTCTGGGTGTGCTTTTTAAGAACAGAGTTTATATGATAGCAAAGTTAACACCTGTCAGTAAAAATAACGCCTCATAAAGCAAATGGTATAATTTGTAAAATATTACCAGGATGCATGTATATTGATTCAAAATTGTCATTGTTATGGCAATGGAATGCCTGACAAATGACTCTATTCAAACCTGCTGCGCCAGTTGTTTTGCTAATTTTACCGATGCTTCGGTTTGCAGTGCTAAAATAATATTGGTCACTGTTTTATTTACTCTCTCTTACGCGGTCTGTAAATGAGCAGAAATAATACATCCTTAAGAGGTTAATGCTGGCGTAATCAATAGGCCAGCATTAATCACAGATGATTATGTTGCCAGTCAGATAGATATTGTTAAACCGTCGAATTCATAATCAACACTTTTTCTTACGCCTCTGAACAGCTTGAAAAGCAGGGAGAGGAAGCATATTTTAAATATCACGTAAGTGAATTGTTTTATGACGTTATTAGTAGAAATGGAGGAATAAATAGGCATATTCTACAACTGCAACAAAAACAACAATATTAATCAGTTTATGACTTATTTGCTGTACTTTATTCTCTTTCATTGGTACTTCCTCGCTTTAAAAAAGAGCGCACCTCATAAGCGCCTCTTATATAGATAACGAGTTTGGTCAACCAATTTTTTGAGGTGTATCACAAATTTGAAAAGATGTATTACATCAGCCATCACTCATGACAGCAAAGTCATCGATATACGTCACCTGAAAATCAGCTCCGGGGATGCGTCTGCTCTCATGAGTGACCAATTCTGGCGTTGATTGGCGCAGGGGAAGCATATAATACAGCTAAAATGATTGTATCTATGAACACCCTTCATAAGTGCGTTTTGAAGGGAATGCTTCTACAAGGAAATCGCTAATGCTCAAAGAAAACTTCAACGAACTGCAAATCTTTCTTGTGGTGGCAAGGGAGCGAAGTTTTACCAAAGCAGCGGGCAAACTCGGTGTTTCTCAGTCAGCTCTCAGCCATGCGATTAAGGCTCTGGAGGAAAGGTTAAATATCCGCCTCTTAACCCGAACGACTCGCAGCGTGGCTCCCACAGAAGCGGGGGAGAGAATAATCGCCTGTCTTGAACCTCGTATTGACGAACTTGAACAGGAACTGGAATCACTGATTCAACGGGACGGCACGCCCTCCGGGAATATTCGGTTATCTGCCGGGGAACATGCCGCGCGCAGTCTGATCTGGCCGAAGCTAAAACCCTTTCTCAGAGAGTATCCCGAAATCAATGTCGAACTGGTGGTGGATAACGGTTTTGTCGATATTGTCGAAGGTCGCTTTGATGCCGGAGTACGGCTGGGCGAAAGTATAGATAATGATATGATTGCCGTGAAGATTGGACCAGATATGCGAATGGCTGTGGTGGGGGCACCGTCTTATTTCGCTACAAACCCTGCGCCTGGAACGCCTCACGAGCTACAAAATCATCGCTGCATCAATATGCGTCTGCCAACTGCCGGTGGACTTTATCACTGGGAGTTTGAGCGAGAAGGGAAACCGTTACGGGTCAGAGTTGATGGGCAACTGACGTTCAATTTGCTGCCAGAAAGAATTGATGCAGCATTATCAGGATTTGGTATCGCCTGTGTTCCCGAAAACGCGGTTCAGGATCATATAAAGTCAGGCGAGCTTATTCAGGTTTTACAGGAGTGGTGTCCAACTTTTCCCGGATATTACCTTTACTATCCAAGCCGTAAGCAGCACCCACCTGCTTTTGCGCTGATGATCGATGCACTTCGCTACGCAGAATAACGGAGCCGCATTTTACTGTGGCTCCGTTTGAGCATTAACGGCCTACGCGAGCCTGATGCTCAGGCGAGTAACGTTCACCGACGATTTTAATCGTTTCCAGTGCCTGGGTTATCTGCTGAGTATCATTCTGCGAAAGAACGATGTCGACAGCGGCCAGGTTTTCCTCCAGCCGGTGCAGTTTAGTGGTGCCTGGGATGGGAACAATCCACGGCTTTTGTGCTAACAGCCATGCCAGTGCGATTTGTGCAGAGGTTACCCCTTTCTCCGCAGCCAGTTCACCTAACAAGGTGACCAGTTTTTCATTGGCTTCAATGGCTTGTGCTGCGAAACGCGGTACGGTGCTGCGGTAATCATCTTTGCCGAAAGTGGTTCCCGGCTTAATCGCACCTGTCAGGAAACCTTTACCTAGTGGGCTGAATGGTACAAAACCAATCCCCAGTTCCTCCAGCAACGGCAGGATTTCCTGTTCAGGTTCACGCCACCACATGGAATATTCGCTTTGCAGGGCGGTGACTGGTTGTACTGCATGGGCACGACGAATGGTTTGTGCCCCCGCTTCTGACAAGCCGAAATGTTTGACCTTACCTTCTGCGATTAGGTCTTTTACCGTTCCTGCAACATCTTCAATCGGGACATCCGGATCGACACGGTGTTGATACAGCAGGTCAATAACATCCGTCTTAAGGCGGCGTAATGATCCTTCAACGGCTTCACGGATATGTTCCGGGCGGCTGTTTAGAATCTGCTGCTTATTATCATCGCCGAAGGTAAAACCAAATTTAGTCGCAATCACCACGCGGTCACGAAACGGTTTTAAGGCTTCACCGACCACTTCTTCATTCAGATACGGACCATACACTTCGGCGGTATCGAAGAAGGTGACGCCGCGTTCAACCGCAGCACGAATGAGTTCGACAGCCTGACGGGTATCTGTCGCCGGGCCGTAGCCGTGGCTTAAGCCCATACAACCTAGCCCAAGAGCGGAGACATCTAGCCCGGATTTACCCAGATAACGTTTTTGCATTGAATGAATACCTCTTTTATCGCGGCTTAAACATCAAGTTTGCGGCCAGCCAGCCATTCCACCATCGCCGGGTCGCGGTGAGAGAAGAACGCGCTGGTTGCGGTATCCAGGGCAGTAATTTGCAGCATATCTTCAGGACTGAGTTCAAAATCTAGAATGTTGATGTTCTCTTCCATGCGTTCTTTGCGCACTGATTTTGCCAGTGAAACAATGCCTCGTTGGTAGATCCAGCGCAGAACAACCTGGCCCACGCTTTTGCCATACTTCTCGCCAATTGCCGTTAACACGGGATGCTGGAACAGACCATTTTTACCTTCCGCAAACGGTGCCCAGGCTTCTGGCTGAATGCCACGGCTTTGCATCCACGGAACGGCATGAAGTTGCTGGTTGAAGGGGTTAACTTCAATCTGATTGACCGCCGGAACGACTTTATTAAAGGCGATAAGGTCAGCCAGTCGGTCAGGGTGGAAGTTACTGACGCCAATCGCGCGAATTTTACCGGCCTGGTGAAGCTCTTCCATGGCACGCCAGGCTCCGTGGACATCACCGTAAGGCTGATGAATCAAATACAGGTCAACGTAATCAAGTTGCAGCCGATTCAGAGAGCGTTCGAACTGGGCTTTGGCACCTTCGTAACTGGTATCCTGCAACCAGAGTTTCGTTGTGACAAAGAGTTCGTTACGCGCAATACCGCTTTGTTTCAGCGCATTCCCGACCTGAGTTTCATTCTGATATGAGGCGGCGGTGTCAATCAGTCGATAACCAGTATCAATAGCGTCAATGACCGCTCTTTCGCATTCGGTGGCATCGGTCATCTGAAATACACCAAAACCCAGCAAGGGCATTTCAATACCGTTGTTCAGTCTTACAGTTTGCATGGTGTTATCCTTCCGTTATTGTTTATGGAAAGCATACCGTAAAGAGAGTTATTAGATTAGACGGCGAGATTTGTCAGGGGCTATGAACAAAATTCATTAATCTGCCTTAATGCTGGTGAGTAGCACTGTTATCGTGCAGGTCTATTTTATTGATGAATTATTTGCATAAGTGAAATCGATATTTACATACTAATCGAGAGTCGCATTTTAACTTAGAATAATAAGTCATACGTGATGGAGGTGCTTACCGTGGTGTTTTCTGTATTAAGCAACAATCTTAAAATGCCGATGATCGGTTTTGGAGTTTTTCAGGTTACCGATAAAGAAGAGTGTAAACAGTCGGTGTTGAGTGCTATCCGAACAGGTTATCGTCTAATCGATACTGCTGCGGTATACGGTAATGAAGATGCTGTCGGTGATGCCGTTCGTGAAGCTATTTCGGAAGGATTCTGTACTCGTGAGGAGTTATTTATTACTTCAAAACTGTGGGTGCAGGATATGGTTAATCAGGATACGGCAAAAGCAGGAATTGAAGCATCGTTAAAAAAATCGGGACTTGAATATTTTGACCTCTATTTATTGCACCAGGCGATGCGTGATTATTTCAGTGCGTGGCGAGCCCTGGAAGCGGCTTATGACGAGGGCAAACTGAAAGCGATTGGTGTTTCCAATTTCTATCCTCATGTATTAACAAACTTTTGTGAGACAGTCAGAATAAAACCAATGGTGAACCAGGTTGAGCTGCATCCCTATTTTGCACAACCAGAGGCGCTGGCAACCATGAAGCACTATAATGTGCAACCTGAAGCCTGGGCTCCGTTAGGCGGCGGAAGACATAAGCCGTTTGAAAACAAAATGCTTCAGAGTATTGCTGATGCCCACCAAAAAACGATTTCTCAGGTGATATTGCGCTGGAATATTCAACGTGGCGTGGTCGTTATCCCGAAATCAACTCATCAACAGCGTATTGAAGAGAACTTCGCCATTTGGGATTTTTCACTGACAGAGGCAGAAATGGAGCAAATTAGCTCGCTTGATTTAGGCTATGTTGGTGAATCCGTAAAACATTTTAATCCAGAATTTGTTCGTGGTTGTCTTGGCGTAAAAATACATGACTGATTTTAGTATTTGTTGAGCTATATTATTGGGATGATGACGTTTTTATCTGATCTTACAGGCTTTGTTTTATAAAATAACAAATTCAGACAATATGGGTTTTAACCAACGATTTAAGAATATGATTCTTAAATTATCAATCATTTCATAATGAAGAGGCACTTTATGAAAACTATCGGTTATGCCGCACTCTCTTCCGACGCAAAACTGGTTCCTTATCATTTTAAACGTCGTGAGTTACGGGACAATGATATTGCCATCGAAATTCTTTATTGTGGCGTTTGTCACTCAGATTTACATACAGTTAATGGTGACTGGGGGCCTCAGCCTTATCCGTTAATTCCGGGGCACGAAATTGTCGGTATCGTGAGAGCAGTGGGGCAGGGGGTTAAAAAATATCAAGTAGGCGATCATGTTGCCGTTGGCTGTATGGTCGATAGCTGTATGCATTGCGACCAGTGTGAACAAGGTGAAGAACAGTATTGCCGCCACGGGATGACGCCAACCTACGGTGCTAAGGATCGGATTAGCGGCGAAATTACTCAGGGAGGCTACTCCAAACATATTGTGGTACGTGAAGAATTTGTACTGCGGATCCCTGAAAATATGGATTTAGCCAAAACTGCGCCGATTCTCTGTGCCGGAATTACCACGTTCTCACCATTACGTACCTGGAATGTTGGTCCTGGCAGCCGTGTGGGCGTTATTGGGTTAGGCGGTTTAGGTCATATGGCTGTGAAACTGGCTGTCGCGATGGGGGCTGACGTTACTGTGATTAGCCGGACTAAAAGCAAAGAAGCAGACGCAAAATTGCTCGGTGCAAAAGGCATTCTGCCATCTTCAGACCCAGAGGCATTACAGATGTCAGCCTGTGCATTCGATTTGATTATCGATACGGTTCCCGTTAAACACGACCTGAATATCTACACCCCATTGTTAGATATTGATGGCTCATTAGTTATTGTTGGACAGGTTGGGCCAATGGAAGAACCGTCAACGATCCCTCTGATTATGGGGCGTCGCCGTGTTGCTGGCTCACTCATCGGCGGTATTGCAGAAACACAGGAAGTGCTGGATTTCTGTGCGAAGCATAATATTTATCCCGAATGTGAAATGATCAATATTGATCAGATAAACGATGCTTTTGCTCGCCTTGCAAAAGGGGATATGGCACATCGTTTTGTTATTGACATGGCTTCACTGAATGCTGAGTAACGAAATAATTCAGCGCAGAGCTTCTGTATATTTTCCAGCAACTCACAAGAAAGGTGTTCAATAATGGAACCCAAAATGTGTTTGAGAGCAGGAATTTGCGCTGAGCACTAACAGACATAATGATATTAAAAAAGCCAGAGTCTTGCGATAGCCCTGGCTTTTGTTTGCCTGATGTTCAGTTTTTTTTATGATGGCGTAGCGCATCAACAACCAGCTGGAATGCTTTTGAGTGATTTCTGTTTTCCGGGTAATAAATATAATAACCATCCCAATAAGGACACCAGTCTTCAAGTACACTGATCAGTTCGCCGCTGGCGATGTATTTTTCCGCAATATCGCGTGGAACATGCGCCAGGCCGTAGCCCTCTAACGCCGCCTGCAAATTTTGATAGATACGGCTAAACACCAGTTGACCGCTGACTTTGACATTCAGGCTTTTTCCTTCTTTCTCAAACTCCCACGCATACAGATTGCCATGCGTTGGAAAACGAAGATTAATGCAGTTATGACTAATAAGGTCATCTGGATGCTTTGGCAAAGGGTGCTGAGAAAAATATGCTGGCGAACCGACAACAGCAAAGCGCACGTCGGGACCAATACGTACAGAGATCATACCGCTGGATATCTGTTCTCCCAGGCGAGTTCCTGCATCGAATCGACCAGATACAATATCCGTTAAAGTATAATCATCAATTAATTCCAGATTTATATCCGGATATTCTTTTAGTAATGGCTCAAGTTTTGGCCAGATGACTGACCTGATAGCATAATCGGATGTGGATATTCGAACGGTTCCAGCAGGCTTCTTATTGAGATCTTTTAGTTGCTGCAATGTTCCCTGAATCCCATCAATATGAGGCCCCAGCTCATCAAGCATTGATTGCCCTACATCCGTTAGCGATATGCTGCGGGTGGTGCGCGTGAGGAGTTTCATACCCAGACGAGATTCAAGGGTGCGCATACTGTGACTCAAAGCCGATTGTGATATCCCCAATTGAGCAGCAGCCCTGGTGAAACTCTTTTCACGCGCAACAACGATGAATGTCATTAAATCATTAAGATTTTCTCGTGCCACTCTCTGCCTCTCATTGCGGAAAAAAGATATCTGTTTATATGTTAGCGTGAGAGATATGGTAAGCCCCAACCTTAAACAAGGAAACATTGAGCATAAAAATAGCGTCAGTCTTACCTGTACAAAGGGAAAACTGACGCCTGAAAAATTAAACAACAGATTCTCTTCTGATTATAAAGAGTTAAATTTTAAAATCTGAACACGACTCATTACTTCGTTGCTTAAGGATTTCCCGAGCCGAATCAGCCATTATCATGACTGCGCCAGCCAGCATCAGGGTATCTTTCAACACCAGACGACCGGCTCCGGATAAATAAGGAAAACCATGATGAGCATCCCCCAGAGCCGGCACCCAGGCTTCAGGAGTGGTGATTAAAAATGAGAGTGTTACCAGTGGTGTAGCAAATGACATTAATGCACCCAATAAACCCAACCACCGGTTAACAGGATTTGCTAACACCAGCAGAGCAATCATCACCTCCACGACGCCAAGGCCATTGGAAAAACCATAGGTATTATTAGCAATTTGCCATGTCCGGGCTTCCGGTTTATATTCGCCTTCGTGAGTCAGATACTGTTTATATTCTTCTGGATGTTCATAGAAGAACGACATTAGCGGACTGTTCGCGACGAATGGTGTAATGCTGTCGGCCTCGTAAGGGACAAACTTTAATAACCCAATCCACATAAAAACAATCGCAATACTCAGACGAATCAATGTCAGGCCAATTTTATCTCCCCGACTTAACAGGTGCAGGTATTTTTCCATTATCAACATCCTTATTTATACAATACTGCCGTCGCGGTTGAGTTGTTATCAATCCGCATGGAGGTGATTTTCCATGATGATGCGTCATGTTTTCTGGCGATATCAGCAATGGCATCCTCAAGAACGGTCGGTGAGGCTGATACTGACGAGACGCTGACATGTTTCAGGACTATTTTGTCATCTGCATTGGTGGAAAAAGCCATAACGCCAGATAATAGCGTTGCAAATAAAACAGTTTTTTTAAACATATAAAATACCATCAATGGAGTGATTAAGAAGTTATAGAATAAGCAAAAATTAATAAAGTTGTTTTCTCTGAGACGCCAGAAGATTTGTCCTGGCGTCTGATTTTGGGTTTATTTGACTAATGAAAATAGATCATTGAGTGATTCGCTCATCGACGGATGAGTAAAAATCTGATCGCGTAATACGCTATAAGGCAATCCGGCATCCATCGCCATTTTCACAATATTGATCATCTCGTGGGAGTCAACACATAGCAGTGATGCCCCTAATATGCGCTGGGTTTTATTATCGATAATCGCTTTTAATACCCCACGGGTATCGTTCATCACTCTGGCGCGCGGAATTGCCGCTACAGGCAATGTAACCACCTGAATATCTGCACCACACTCTCTGGCTTGTTCTTCTGTCATACCAACCCGAGACAGTGGAGGAGTCATGAATACGGAATAAGGCACATTTTTCCGATCATCAGTACTACGTCTGCCTTCTCCCAGTAACTCATCGCGCACAATGCGGTAATCATCCAGTGAAATATAAGTAAACTGCAGCCCGCCGGTAACATCTCCCATCGCCCAAATATTGTCTGCGGTGGTATGTAATCGCTTGTCAACGACAATTGCCCCGCGCTCGTTCACCGCAACCCCGGCATTTTCTGGTTTTAACGAGGCGGTAGCAGGCTGGCGACCGGAAGCAATTAACAGGACATCCACTGCCAGTTGAGCGTGTCCGGTATGCACTTGTACTTTATTTTTATCGTGGCTGATACGCTGCACATGGGCGTTGAGGATAATATCCACTCCCTGCTCACGTAAAATAGTCGCGATATTATCAGCAATATCCCGATCTTCCCGAGGCAAAAACAGAGGCGCGGCTTCGAAAATAGTCACCTTACTGCCAAAATTAGCGAACATAGAGGCAAACTCAACGCCAATATATCCCCCGCCTAAAATGCCCAAATGTTCGGGCAATTCCTTCAGGTTAAGTAATCCGGTACTGTCATAGACGCCAGGTGTCGTGGTTATTCCTTGAACTGGCGGAACAACAGTTTGTGCGCCGGTATTAATAAAAATTTTCTCACCATGAATCTCCAGATTTCCCTCAGGTCGATGAATACGCAGAATATGATTATTGATAAACTCCGCTTGCCCGACGATCACGTCGATATTGGGCATATCCGCAAGATTATGGAAATTCTTATTGCGTAAAAAATTGACGACTTCATCTTTACGCTGCATGGCATGGGAAAAATCTGTGTGCTGTTGTGCATCATGAACCAATGTTTTGGTTGGGATGCAGCCGATATTAATACATGTCCCGCCATACATTGCATTCGATTGTTCTATGAGAGCCACACGCCAACCCGCTTTAGCCAGCGTGACGGCTAATGTTTTTCCTGCCTTACCAAAACCAATAATAACTGCCTGATATTTATTCATGATAATTTCCTGTCGAAACGTATTCATTTGACGTAATGACTATAGACGTAAATTCGTAAATAACACTTCTTCACAACGCTTGATATTTTGTCTTATCGTCTGATGTTCGTTGTTTTTTAATCAGAGTCACAATATAACGATGATGATTAACTAATTGATGATATTGGCTTAAGGCTTATATAAGATTATTGCTGTCTATAATCAAAAAACTACTCAGGAGTCTGATATGGATGCCCTTAGCCGTTTGTTGATGCTTAACGCTCCACAAGGAACGATCGATAAAAATTGCGAGTTAGGAAGTGACTGGCAGCTTCCACATGTTGCGGGGGAACTATCGGTTATTCGTTGGCATGTGTTAACACAAGGTGCGGCAAAACTGGAAATGCCGGCGGGGCAGACCTTTACATTGCGCCCTGGGAATGTGGTTCTGCTAACACAAAATTCAGCTCATCGTCTGAATCACATTGAAAATGAATCGACCTGTATTGTGTGCGGCACTCTTCGGCTGCAACGTTCGGCGCGTTATTTTTTAACCTCTTTGCCGGAAGCTCTGTTTTTGGCACCGGAAAGTGACAGCGTGGAGTTTAACTGGCTGAGGGAGGCGATTCCTTTTTTACAACAGGAATCCAGAGCGGCAATGCCGGGAGCGGATGCTCTGTGCAGCCAGGTATGCGCCACACTCTTTACACTCGCCGTGCGTGGATGGATCGTACAGGCTAATACGGAGAAAAATATCCTCAGTTTGTTGCTTCATCCGCGCCTTGGTGCGGTGATTCAGCAAATGCTGGAAATGCCTGCTCATCCCTGGACAGTCGAATCGCTGGCCAGCATCGTTCACATGTCCAGGGCAAGTTTTGCCCAACTTTTTCGTGATGTTTCTGGAACCACGCCATTGGCTGTATTAACAAAGTTGCGGCTACAAATAGCGGCTCAGCGGTTTTCCAGGGAAACGCTCCCCGTCGTGGTGATCGCTGAGTCAGTAGGCTATGCCAGTGAATCATCCTTTCACAAGGCATTTGTTCGTGAGTTTGGCTGTACTCCTGGAGAATATCGGGAAAGAGTCAGACAGCTTCAGGAGGTTATCTTATAAGCTAAATATGGATAAGATTACCCGTTATAAAAATAGAGCATGTCATACTCAGCGTAGCGGGGAAAAACAGCAGGATGTTCTGGTAGAAATAAAGAACATCCTGGCATTCTAAAGGCAAGATTTCTGTTACTTAATCGTTGCGTGCATCCTTATCCATATAAAAGCATATGGTTAAGAAAACCACTTTATCGCATAAACCAGAAGTAAAAGAGACCTACTTTTAAGCCGAGTATTGCGATGTAGGCACAGCAGTACTTCATGGTGCCAGACATTATTTGATTGGCTTGCCCTTCCATTTTTGTGGCAGAAACGGCAATGGCAATACTTTGTGGTGAAATCATTTTCCCTCCCGTGGCACCGGAAGTATTCGCTGCCGCCAGCCAATTGGGATCGATATGCAACTTACTGGCTGCAATAGTTTGCAGTTTGCCAAACAAAATATTCGAGTTAGTATCGCTGCCTGTGACAAAAGTACCCAGCGCACCAATGACCGGCGCGAGGAAGACGTATGAACTTCCGGTGAGATCGACAATTGACCGAGCCAGCGTAGAAATAATGCCGCTGAGATCCATAACTGTTGCCATGGCGACAATGGCCATAATCGCAATAATAGAATTTTTAAGCTGGAATACGGTTTTGATAAATACTTCCAGCATACCGCGTGCTGATGCCCCCTGAATAAAACCACCGAGAATAGTTGCAAAGATAATCAACATTCCAGGCGTTGTGAGCCATTCTATTTTTAACGCTAAGGTCCCGCCATCGACCAGTGAAAAGTGTAGCACTGAAGCCAGCTTAGATGCTGCTGCTTTTATCGTTGGGAATAACGGTGAGCACAGCAGAATAAAGACAAAAATAAACAGGTAAATAGAACCGACCCGGAACAGCACCTTTGCCGAACGTGGTGCCATTTCACGGGTATGGCTGGCTGCAATACGCCACTCTGGGTCTACTTCACCTTTGCGCAGACGGCTGGCAATCGCGACAGCGAAAAGGCTAGCCAGGCTGCCAGCAAAAGCGGGCAATTCGGCACCAAGATGGATGGCAACAAAGTATTGCGGAATAAGTGTCGCGATGCCACATAGCAGTGTGATAAGGAATACGCCGCGAATCGCTTTCACGCCGCCGCCAATAATACAAATAATGACAAAGGGCAGCAGGAGATTAAAAATCGCTAATTGCAGAATAATTGTTCCACCTAAGGTGTAAACAGACAGGTTAACCTGCTCGGCGAGGATTGAAACCGGAATACCTACCGCCCCAAACGCTGTAGGCACAGTATTGGCAACCAGTGAAGCAATTGCGGCCTTCAGTGGGTTGAATCCCAACGCAATGAGGATACCAATAGGAATGGCGACCGCAGTACCGTAACCGGCAGCAGCTTCAAGAAAACCACCAAAACACCATGAAATAAGGAGTACCTGGATACGCTTATCTTCGCTAATACTGGCGAGAATATCGCGGAGAATATCCAGAGCTTTGGTTGCCTGCATGACGTTATAACTGAATATCGCACCGAGGATCACAATCACGATCGGCCATAATCCTTTGAGTGCGCCATAACCCACTGAGGCTTTAAGATTCTGTATTGGCATGTCCCAGAACAGGACAGATAAAACAGCTGTAAATGCCAGTGATATCAGTACTGAATAATGAACAGGCATCTTCAGTTTCAGAATCAAAAATACCATAAGGAGCAAAGGTGAGAGTGCAATAGCAAACATTAAATATCCGTGCATTTCTATTCCTGACTATATTTATCAACCTTGTTTATATATTTTTCCGAGCAAGGCTAGCTCATTATGAAAATAAAAAATGCAAACTGAATCGCTTCAGTAAAATAAAATTACAGTTGTTAATATTTGTATATCCATTGTTAATAATTTGATTTTCATAACGATGCGTGTATATTTTAACAGCTCCGAAATGAGTAGCTCTAAATAGGTATTTAAGATTGGGTTTATGAACTTTGTGACCTACTTAAATCAAATTTACGCTCCCATATTGATAGAGGTTGTCTTTATAAAAATGTGAGCGACGCCGAAAGAAATAAAATTAGTTATTGCATCCCGGTATTGAATGAAGGATTATCTGTTTTGTCATACAAATGAGTTTGAAATTGTATTTTAGTACCTAATAAAAAAGAGCCCCTATTTTTATTGATGATTGATAACCCAGAAGGGGTGGTTGCCATCGGGCATAAACAGAAATGAAGTAATGGAGTGTTGGTTGTGAATGTAAATTTCTTTGTTACCTGTATTGGTGATGCACTGAAATCAAGGATGGCACGAGACTCCGTGCTGCTACTGGAAAAACTCGGCTGTCGCGTAAATTTCCCGGAGAAACAGGGATGCTGCGGTCAGCCTGCGATCAATAGTGGTTATATCAAAGAAGCGATTCCAGGGATGAAAAATCTGATTGCCGCACTGGAGGATAACGACGATCCCATTATTTCACCGGCTGGTTCCTGCACTTATGCCGTAAAAAGTTACCCGACATATCTGGCGGATGAACCTGAATGGGCATTACGTGCCGAAAAGGTTGCCGCGCGTATGCAGGATCTCACCTCTTTTATTGTTAATAAATTAGGGGTAGTGGATGTAGGCGCCAGCTTGCAAGGGAGAGCGGTGTATCACCCATCTTGCAGCCTGGCCCGTAAGTTAGGGGTGAAGGACGAGCCACTTACGCTGCTGAAAAATGTGCGCGGACTGGAGCTGTTGCCCTTTGCCGAACAGGATACTTGCTGCGGGTTTGGCGGCACGTTCTCGGTCAAAATGGCCGAAATATCCGGCGAGATGGTGAAAGAAAAGGTTTCACACCTGATGGAAGTCCGCCCTGAGTATTTAATTGGCGCTGACGTGAGTTGCCTGCTGAACATTAGTGGGCGATTACAACGAGAAGGGCAGAAAGTCAAAGTTATGCATATTGCTGAAGTGCTGATGAGCCGCTGAGGATATAAAGATGTCGATCAAAACCAGTAATACAGAATTTAAGACACGCATCCGTCAGCAAATTGAAGATCCGATCATGCGCAAAGCGGTGGCAAACGCGCAGCAGCGTATTGGTGCAAATCGGCAAAAAATGGTTGATGAATTAGGGCACTGGGAGGAGTGGCGCGATCGTGCTGCCCAGATACGTGATCATGTTCTGAGTAATCTTGACGCTTATTTGTACCAGCTCTCAGAAAAAGTGACGCAAAACGGCGGTCACGTCTATTTTGCAAAAACCAAAGAAGATGCTACCCGCTACATTTTGCAGATCGCCCAGCGTAAAAATGCGCGGAAAGTGGTGAAGTCTAAATCAATGGTGACCGAAGAGATTGGCGTCAACCATGTGTTGCAGGATGCTGGCATTCAGGTGATTGAAACCGATCTGGGGGAATACATTCTCCAGCTGGATCAAGATCCGCCATCTCATGTTGTGGTTCCGGCTATTCATAAAGATCGCCACCAGATCCGCCGGGTGCTACACGAACGTCTGGGCTATGATGGCCCGGAAACGCCTGAAGCGATGACCTTATTCATCCGTCAAAAGATCCGCGAAGATTTCCTCAGTGCTGAAATCGGTATTACCGGCTGTAATTTCGCGGTGGCAGAAACCGGTTCGGTATGTCTGGTGACTAATGAAGGTAATGCGCGAATGTGTACCACGCTGCCGAAAACGCACATTGCGGTGATGGGTATGGAGCGTATCGCCCCCACGTTTGCCGAGGTTGATGTATTGATCACCATGCTGGCGCGCAGTGCCGTTGGTGCGCGTTTGACGGGATATAACACCTGGCTGACAGGGCCGCGCGAAGCGGGACACGTTGATGGCCCTGAAGAGTTTCATCTGGTTATTGTCGATAACGGACGCTCTGAGGTGCTGGCCTCTGAATTTCGTGATGTGCTGCGCTGTATTCGCTGCGGAGCCTGTATGAATACCTGCCCGGCATATCGCCATATTGGCGGTCACGGATATGGCTCTATTTACCCAGGACCAATCGGCGCGGTGATTTCTCCACTGCTTGGCGGCTATAAAGATTTTAAAGATCTGCCCTACGCCTGTTCTCTATGCACAGCCTGTGACAGCGTTTGCCCGGTGCGTATTCCGCTGTCGAAACTAATTTTACGTCATCGTCGGGTGATGGCTGAAAAAGGGATAACAGCAAAAGCAGAGCAACGGGCGATCAAAATGTTTGCTTATGCCAATAGTCATCCGGGGTTGTGGAAAGTCGGAATGATGGCTGGCGCCCATGCGGCAAGCTGGTTTATCAATGGCGGCAAAACACCACTCAGGATCGGCGCAATTAGCGACTGGATGGAAGCACGCGATCTTCCTGAAGCTGACGGAGAGAGTTTCCGTAGCTGGTTTAAGAAACATAAGGCGCAGGAGAAAAAGAATGGATAATCGGAGCGAATTTTTGAACAACGTTGCTCAGGCACTGGGGCGCCCGCTGCGACTTGAACCGCAAGCAGCAGATGCGCCGCTTAACAATTATGCTAACGAGCGGCTTACCGAACTTAACCAACAGCAGCACTGTGATGCGTTTATCCAGTTTGCCAGCGATGTCATGTTGACGCGTTGTGAACTGACCAGCGAGGCGCAGGCGGCAGAAGCGGCATTACGTTTGTGTAAAGAGCTGGGAGATCAGTCGGTCGTGGTCAGTGGCGACAAGCGACTGGAGGAGCTGGGGATCAGTGGGCGTTTACAGCAGGAATGCAATGCCGTCGTGTGGGATCCGGCGAAAGGTGTCGAGAATATCGCTCTGGCGGAGCAGGCGAAAGTTGGCGTTGTGTATGCTGAATATGGCTTAACAGAGTCGGGAGGCGTGGTACTTTTTTCCGCCGCCGAGCGCGGACGTTCATTGAGTCTGCTACCTGAGTCCTCTATTTTTATCCTGCGTAAAAGCACTATTTTGCCCCGAGTGGCGCAGCTGGCAGAAAAATTGCACCAGAAAGCGCAGGCCGGTGAACGTATGCCATCCTGCATTAACATCATCAGTGGCCCCAGTTCAACAGCGGACATTGAGCTTATCAAAGTTGTTGGGGTTCACGGGCCGGTGAAAGCAGTGTACCTGATTATTGAGGATTGTTGAGAGAGATTGGCAATCATTCTGGTATTCAGCAGCCAGAAAGACATCGATAGCGACTATATCGCTATTACTGATTTGCACTGCGGGACACAAGTTTGCGCCATGTCCAGGATATGGCGCACTTTCTTATACCTCTGGTGCCATCATCACTGTGTAGATAATCATGTATCCTCTCGCAGATGTTATATCTATACAGCGCAGCCATTAGTTTAGATTGGTGGTCTGCCAGACAGCGAATAATAAAAAAACATAAAAAGAAACATTGATGCCTAAAATCACTACTGGGCTGAAATCATTGTTCAATAAGCTTATTCTTATTTAATGCAATTGAATTGACATATTTGAGTTGCAACCTTATTCATGAAAGGCGTGTAGAGTCAACGCGTCAGATTTAAGATAACTATATGTTACTTAAGGTTTAATTATCTGTGTGTGATATTTTATTGGATGTTTTAAATATTATTTTTTCTTAATCTCTCATTAATATTTTAATGTGAGCTGAATGGATTCAGTCCTAAATCTGATGGAATCAAAACATGCGCATGGCATGGCTTTGTTGAATAAATAAGATTTCGTGCGAACGACCCTGTAGCTGGCTGGATTTTCAGGCAATACGCACGCTTTCTGGCATCCCAGCCTTTGTCATCCTGTTCAACGCACGCACCATGGCCATAGCTTCCGCTACCTGACCATCGTAGTCACGCAGCGTCAGTGAATCTCCCAACAACTGCTTCATTCTGTACATTGCCGTTTCCGCTATCGAGCGACGGTTATATTCCGTTGTCCATTTCCACCGTGCATTGCTTCCGCTCAGCCGCTGATTAGCAACGGCACGGTTGCGGTCTGCGTACTCACCGGGCCAGTAACCTGCTCCTTTTCGGGGAGGAATAAGCGCGCTGATTTTTTTGCGGCGCAGTTCATCGTGACAGAGCCGGGTATCGTAAGCCCCGTCTGCCGCGGCTGCCCTGATTTTTCTGTGAGTCTGCCGGATAAGGCCCGGGAAGGCTTCTGAGTCCGTGACGTTATTCAGCGACAGGTCTGCACAGACAACTTCATGTGTGTTGCTGTCAACAGCAAGATGCAACTTTCGCCAGATACGACGGCGCTCTTTGCCGTGCTTTCTGACTTTCCATTCGCCTTCACCAAAGACCTTCAGCCCGGTGGAATCAATCACCAGGTGTGCGATTTCACCCCGGGTGGACGTTTTGAAACTGACATTAACCGACTTTGCCCGCTTACTGACACTGGTGTAATCCGGGCAGCGCAACGGAACGTTCATCAGGGCAAAAATGGAATCAATAAAACCCTGCGCAGCCCGCAGGGTCAGCCGGAATACGCGTTTAATCACCAGAACGGTGGTGATGGCGAGATCAGAATAGCGCTGGGGCCTTCCTCGTGATGAAGGCGTTGCCGACTCATACCAGGCCTGAATCGCTTCATCATCCAGCCAGAAAGTGAGGGAGCCACGGTTGATGAGAGCTTTGTTGTAGGTGGACCAGTTGGTGATTCTGAACTTTTGCTTTGCCACGGAATGGTCTGTGTTGTCGGGAGGATGCGTGATCTGATCCTTCAACTCAGCAAAAGTTCGATTTATTCAACAAAGCCGCATGGCATGAATAATTTGCATGTTTAACACGCATCTTTACTCATTTTGTAATCGGATGTTGACGCTATGTTCATATCGATGGGGATATTTTAAGTTGATTTGGATTGTTAAATTCATATAATGCGCCTTCGCTCGTGACTGAAAGTCAGTACTTAGTGGTAAATTATAAATATAGAAATAGTAAAACTACTTCTCTAGTACCCAAAATGAGTTGACTGAAATTTTTGGCTTTAAATATTAAATTTGCGTGATTATCTGCTGAGATTCACTTGTGATGACATTTCTGAGGTATTTAACGTAATCGTTATTGAGTAAACATTAGAGGTAACGATAAGCTGATCGATAGTGGTGTTTGTTGTTATAGATACGGCATCGCTGATGTTTATGGTTACCCCTTATGCGTGCTCAGGAATCCACCAGTAGTAACTCATACTGAACAGCGATAAAAGATAAAAGGTGTGTTCATGGATTCATGTGATTTTCGTGTTTTTCTGCAAGAGTTCGGTACAACGGTTCATTTGTCATTGCCCGGTAACGTATCCGAGAAAGAACGACTGCTACTCAAGCTGCTGATGCAGGGGATGTCGGTAACAGAAATATCACAATACAGAAATCGCAGTGCAAAGACAATTTCACATCAAAAGAAACAACTCTTTGAGAAACTGGGGATTCAGAGTGATATTACTTTCTGGCGCGATATTTTCTTTCAGTACAATCCGGAGATCATATCCGCCACTGGTAATAACAGTCACAAATATATTAATGACAACCGTTGTCACCATATTGTCACGCCTGAAGCCATCAGCCTGGCGCTGGAAAACCATGAATTTAAACCATGGATCCAACCTGTTTTCTGCGCACAGACAGGGGTACTGACAGGCTGTGAAGTGCTTGTTCGCTGGGAGCATCCGCAAACGGGAATCATCCCGCCGGATCAGTTTATTCCTCTGGCGGAGTCATCTGGTCTTATTGTCATAATGACCCGCCAGTTGATGAAACAGACTGCGGATATTCTGCTGCCGGTAAAACATTTGTTGCCGGACAATTTCCATATTGGTATCAACGTCTCGGCGGGCTGTTTTTTGGCTGCGGGATTTGAAAAAGAGTGCCTGAACCTGGTCAAGAAATTAGGCAACGATAAAATCAAGCTGGTTCTTGAGCTGACGGAACGTAACCCCATTCCGGTAACGCCAGAAGCCAGAGCGATATTTGATAGCCTTCATCAGCACAACATTACCTTTGCGCTGGATGACTTTGGTACTGGTTATGCAACCTATCGTTATTTGCAGGCGTTTCCGGTCGATTTTATTAAAATTGACAAGTCGTTTGTGCAAATGGCGAGTGTTGACGAAATCTCCGGCCATATTGTGGACAATATTGTCGAACTGGCGCGTAAGCCCGGTCTGAGTATCGTGGCGGAAGGGGTAGAAACCCAGGAACAGGCGGACTTAATGATCGGTAAAGGCGTTCACTTTTTGCAGGGCTATTTGTACTCTCCGCCGGTTCCGGGTAATAAATTTGTCTCTGACTGGGTAATGAAAGCCGGTGGTTGATGTAAGCCGCTATTCAGGGTGCGTCGGGAGGTTGGCTGGTATCAATTCTCCCGATGCAGTAAATCCTGATAAATCTCCGTTAATATCCCTTTAGGCATAAATTGTTTTTTAATCCACTGCGTCACCTGGCCGGTGGCAGAGTGTTGGGTTGCCAGTAACATGCGTGAATCCTGGCGCGGGTTATGAATTTGTCGGATAACCAGCAGTGATTGTTCCATCGCTTCACGAACCATGTAATCTGGCAAAAAACCAATCCCTTCGCCCAGAATCTGACACTGACATTTGGTGTTGAAATCTGGCACCAGAATCGACTCCTGCCCATGCAGCAACCAGCCCACCTTTTTATTAATCGTATGCGCGGTGTCCTCCACCATAATATTAGGGTAGAGACGTAGCTGACTTTCAGCGATTGGCTCCGGCACAAAGGCTAACGGGTGATCCGGGGCGATAGCAAAAGCCCAGCGAATCGCGCCAATCTCGGTGTAATCAATGCCGCCACCGTCCAGCAGCGTGTCGGGCGCGCCGATGGCGATATTCGCCTGGTTATTGATAATCGCATCCCAGACGCCGTTATACACTTCAGTTGTTACGGTTATCTGGCAGGTAGGAAACTGCTTTTTCAGCACCTGTAATAAGCGTGCGGTGTGTTTAGGGGTATAAAGTAGCTGATTAATACAAATACGAACCCGTGCTTCTATGCCCTGTGAAATAGTATCGATGCTGCGTTTGATGGCGTGAAAATCATTCAGCAGGTCGGTAGCTTTGCGGAAAAAATAACGCCCGGACTCGGTTAACTCAATGCTGCGGGTATTGCGGGTGAACAGCACCACATCCAGCCCCGTTTCCATTCGCTTGATGGTGTAGCTAATGGCGGAAGTGGTTAAACCCAACTCTTCTGCCGCTTTACTGAAACTGCCAAAACGCGCAGCGGTAGTAAACGCCAACAGGTTTTCTTCGGTAAAAATTGAGTTCATTAAACCATTCCCGCCATTTTCTAATATGAATTTCTCCAGTCACAACTGTAGAGGTATCGATTAAAGATAGATAATCATTTTTGAATAACTTTTAATACCCATCGCTTTTAGTCGTCGCTTCGCTTAATTTTTGTCCGCCATATTCGGAAATTATCCCCACGCAGTTACCCGCCAGAAAACCCAGTAACGTTACTGTCCAGTTCATCCCGCTGGCAAAAAATAGCGTCATGCCGAGAAAGCCACCGGGAATGAATGACAGTAACCAGAAACGTCCTTGCCAGACCACCACCGCCGAGAAGGGCACGGTAATAATCACGCTTGCCCAGAACGCGGAAATCCCACTTACAGAAGCCAGCCAGCCGGCAGTCAGCGCGGCGAAAAACGCCCACACCATCCCGGAATAATTAACCGCCAGACTTCTGATAAACCCCGATTTACCGCCGCCTGCGGCATAAAAACTGCAAAAGGCGACGAAGCCAATCGTTCCTAATAATTCCCATCCCTGAGAGAGCCCGACATGTGAAGACACTAACTGCCAAAGCCCTGCACAAATACCGACGGTGACACCCGTTGCCGTGAGTCCGTTCATCTTGTTCCCCTCTGGTTAGACATGGACGATAGCTACTCTTACATGTGCAGACTATAGAGAAATAAAACCGGATTGAGTGAAAGGGTATGGCGAGAAAGAGACAAATATTGCACTACCGCACACTGCGAAAAGATTATTGAACATCATTCAACAAAAAGGCGAAATACGGCGAATTAAATTTAAGCGGGTTCTTTTAGCTGAATTTCGTTGCTATTCTCAATTCATCGAAAACAGCCACAAAAACCAGGGGAATGTGAATGAGTATAAAAAATCTACCTGCCGACTATTTATTGGCTGCGCAACAGGGTGATATCGATAAAGTAAAAACCTGCCTTGCGCTGGGTGTCGATATTAATATCTGCGATCGTCAGGGGAAAACGGCAATTACGCTGGCAAGTTTATATCAGCAATATGCTTGCGTTCAGGCATTAATTGATGCCGGAGCGGATATTAATAAGCAAGATCAGATATGTTCAAATCCTTTTTTAATTAGCTGCCTGACCGGTGATTTAACCTTGTTACGAATTATTTTAGCTGCTAAACCCGATCTTAATTGCGTAACCCGCTTTGGCGGCGTTGGCCTGACGCCTGCCTGTGAAAAAGGTCATTTAAGTATTGTGAAAGAGCTTTTGGCGCATACGGATATTAACGTTAACCAGACCAACCATGTTGGCTGGACGCCACTACTGGAAGCTATTGTGCTTAATGATGGCGGTATTAAACAGCAGGCGATTGTCCAGTTATTGCTGGAACACGGGGCCAGCCCGCACATGACCGATAAGTATGGCAAAACGCCGCTGGAACTGGCGCGGGAACGCGGTTTTGAAGAGATTGCGCAATTGCTGATTTCCGCAGGTGCATAATCCGGGAGGCTTGCTATCGACACACCAGAAAGACGGTGTGTGTGGGCGCTAACTGCGGATGTGGATTTTCTGGCGCAGCGGGGGCAAGGACAGGTTGAACAGGTCTTTGCCAGAGCGGTAAATATTGCGCTCCCGGCTCGCCAGCAGTTGCTGACGCTGCTTTGTGAAGAATACGACAATGCGCCAAACAGTTGTCGGTTGGCACTCACTCACTTTAATGGTTTGTTCCAGCATGGTGATAAGGTTCAGTTTGACGAGCACGGAATTACGATTGGTCAACATATTCGAATAGAGATGACTCGTTGCCAGCGTTGGCTGTCCCCAACCTTGCAAATGACCGCTCTGAATTTTCACCTTATCGCCTGGCAACAGTGGCACGACATTATTCATCAGCATCTGGGGGAAAATGAAACCCTGTTTAATTATCGCGGTGATAATCCGTTTTATCAGGCGTTAAATAAAGAATTACATATCAGGCGACGTGCTGTTATTCAGGCATTAAACGATAAACAAAATATCGCGTCGGCGGTCGCTAATATGATGGGGTTAGGGATTGGCCTGACGCCTTCAGCCGATGATTATTTAACAGGTCTGGCGCTTGTTTTATTTATTTCCGGGCATCCGGTAGAAAAATACAAAGAGGAATTTTATCTCGGCCTGCAACGCGGCAGAAATAATACCACGTTATTAAGTGCCATAACGCTGGAAGCCGCATTACAACAACGCTGTCGGGAAAATATTTATCACTTTATCCACGGCATCATTAATGACATCCCTGAGAACGCCACTCAGGCAATAGAAAAAATTAAACATATTGGCTCCAGTTCCGGCTGCGACATGCTGTATGGCATGGCCGATGGTTGTGCGCTGAGCCAAACCTACGGAGGGAATTATGTCAGTTAAAATAGTCATTAAACCGAATACCTATTTTGATTCTGTCTCGCTGATGTCTATCTCCACGCGTGCAAATAAACTCGACGGCGTCGAGCAGGCATTTGTGGCGATGGCGACCGAAATGAACAAAGGCGTGCTGAAGAATTTAGGGCTGCTGACGCCGGAGCTGGAACAGGCGAAAAACGGCGACCTGATGATTGTCATCAATGGCAAAGCGGGCGCGGACAACGAGCAGTTGCTGGCGGAGATTGAAGAACTGTTCAACACCAAAGCGCAAAGTGGCTCGCATGAGGCGCGTTACGCCACCCTTGCCAGCGCGAAAAAGCATATCCCGGAAAGTAACTTGGCGGTGATTTCGGTTAACGGTCTGTTTGCCGCTCGCGAAGCGCGTCAGGCGCTGCAAAACGACCTTAACGTGATGCTGTTTTCCGATAACGTCTCGGTTGAAGATGAACTGGCGCTCAAACAACTGGCCCACGAAAAAGGGTTGCTGATGATGGGGCCTGACTGCGGCACGGCGATTATTAACGGCGCGGCGCTCTGCTTTGGTAACGCCGTGCGTCGCGGCAACATCGGTATTGTTGGCGCATCCGGCACTGGTAGCCAGGAACTGAGCGTCCGTATCCATGAATTTGGCGGCGGCGTTTCACAACTGATCGGCACCGGCGGGCGCGACCTGAGCGAGAAAATCGGCGGCCTGATGATGCTCGACGCTATCGGGATGCTGGAAAACGATCCGCAAACTGAAATCATCGCGCTGATCTCCAAACCGCCTGCGCCTGCGGTGGCTCGCAAAGTGCTGGAACGCGCGCGCACCTGCCGTAAGCCGGTGGTGGTCTGCTTCCTTGGTCGTGGCGAAACGCCTGTGGATGAGCAGGGGCTACAGTTTGCCCGTGGCACTAAAGAAGCGGCGCTGAAAGCGGTGATGCTCTCTGGCGTGAAAAAGGAACATCTCGACCTGCATACGCTTAACCAGCCGTTGATTGCTGACGTACGTGCTCGCCTGAAACCACAACAGAAGTACATTCGTGGCCTGTTCTGCGGCGGCACGCTGTGCGACGAAACCATGTTTGCGGTGATGGAAAAACATGGCGATGTCTACAGCAACATCCAGCCCGATCCTGAATTCCGCCTGAAAGATATCAACCGCAGCATCAAACACACCTTCCTCGACTTTGGCGATGACGACTTCACCAACGGCAAGCCGCACCCGATGATTGACCCGACCAACCGTATCAGCCGCTTGATCGAAGAGGCGCGCGATCCAGAAGTGGCGGTGATCGTGATGGATTTTGTGCTCGGATTTGGATCGCATGAAGATCCGGTCGGCTCCACCATTGATGCGATCAAAGAAGCGAAAGCGATCGCCGCAGCCGAAGGACGCGAGTTGATCATTCTCGCCTATGTGCTGGGCACCGATCTCGATACGCCATCGTTAGCACAACAAAGCCAGATGCTGCTTGATGCCGGAGTGATTCTGGCCAGCAGCAGTACCAATACCGGATTGCTGGCGCGTGAATTTATCTGCAAAGGGGAGGAAGCCTGATGAGCCCGTCACTGTTTAGCCAACCGTTGAACGTTATTAACGTCGGCATCGCCATGTTTAGCGATGACCTGAAAAAGCAGCATGTTGAAGTAACCCAGCTCGACTGGACGCCGCCGGGGCAGGGCAATATGCAGGTGGTGCAGGCGCTGGACAACATTGCCGATTCGCCGCTGGCAGACAAAATCGCCGCCGCTAACCAGCAGGCGCTGGAGCGCATTATCCAGTCGCATCCGGTGCTGATTGGTTTTGATCAGGCGATTAACGTGGTGCCGGGCATGACGGCGAAAACCATTCTTCACGCCGGGCCGCCGGTTACCTGGGAAAAAATGTGCGGCGCGATGAAAGGCGCGGTCACCGGGGCGCTGGTGTTCGAAGGGCTGGCGAAAGATCTCGACGAGGCGGCTGAACTGGCGGCCTCCGGGGAGATCACCTTCTCGCCGTGCCACGAACACGATTGCGTAGGCTCGATGGCGGGCGTCACCTCGGCCTCGATGTTTATGCACATCGTGAAAAACAAAACCTACGGCAACGTCGCTTACACCAACATGAGCGAGCAGATGGCGAAGATTTTGCGTATGGGTGCCAACGACCAGAGCGTGATTGATCGTCTCAATTGGATGCGCGATGTGCAGGGGCCCATGTTGCGCGACGCGATGAAAATTATCGGTGAGATCGATCTGCGCTTAATGCTGGCGCAGGCGCTGCATATGGGCGATGAGTGCCATAACCGCAATAACGCCGGGACGACGCTGCTGATTCAGGCGCTGACGCCGGGGATTATTCAGGCAGGCTATTCCGTGGAGCAACAGCGCGAAGTGTTTGAGTTTGTCGCCAGCAGCGACTACTTCTCCGGCCCGACGTGGATGGCGATGTGTAAAGCGGCGATGGATGCGGCGCACGGCATCGAATACAGCACCGTGGTCACCACGATGGCGCGAAACGGCGTCGAGTTCGGCCTGCGGGTCAGCGGCCTGCCGGGGCAGTGGTTTACCGGCCCGGCGCAGCAGGTCATCGGCCCGATGTTTGCCGGTTATAAGCCGGAGGATTCGGGGCTAGATATCGGCGACAGCGCCATCACTGAAACCTACGGTATTGGTGGATTTGCTATGGCGACCGCGCCTGCGATCGTCGCGCTGGTGGGTGGCACGGTGGAAGAGGCTATCGATTTCTCCCGCCAGATGCGTGAAATCACCCTCGGCGAAAACCCGAACGTCACCATTCCGCTGCTCGGTTTTATGGGCGTGCCGTCGGCAATCGACATCACCCGCGTGGGCAGCAGCGGCATTCTGCCAGTGATCAACACCGCCATCGCCCATAAAGATGCGGGCGTCGGCATGATTGGCGCGGGCATTGTGCATCCACCATTCGCCTGCTTCGAAAAAGCCATTCTTGGCTGGTGCGAACGTTACGGCGTCTGACCTGCGTGTTTATGCCGGATGCGGCGTGAACGCCTTATCCGGCCTACAAGTGGCACGAGAATTTCCAGGCCTGATAAGCGTAGCGCATCAGGCAGTCTGGCGTTGGTCATAACCCCATCACCCTCTGTAGCGGACATAACAACATGAAAGAACTTGTGGTCGTTGCCATTGGTGGCAACAGCATTATCAAAGATAACGCCAGCCAGTCGATTGAGCATCAGGCGGAGGCGGTGAAAGCCGTCGCCGATACGGTGCTGGAAATGCTGGCTTCCGATTACGACATTGTGCTGACCCACGGTAACGGGCCGCAGGTCGGGCTGGATTTACGCCGCGCGGAGATTGCCCACGAGCGCGAAGGGCTGCCCTTAACGCCGCTGGCGAACTGTGTGGCGGATACGCAAGGCGGCATTGGCTACCTGATCCAACAGGCGCTGAACAACCGGCTGGCGCGCCACGGCGAGAAAAAAGCCGTCACCGTGGTGACTCAGGTGGAAGTGGATAAAAACGATCCGGGGTTTGCCCATCCCACCAAACCCATTGGCGCATTCTTCAGTGAAAGTCAGCGTGACGAATTACAAAAGGCAAACCCTGACTGGCGTTTTGTTGAAGATGCCGGACGGGGCTATCGCCGGGTTGTCGCCTCGCCGGAACCGAAACGTATTGTCGAAGCACCGGCCATTAAGGCGCTGATCCAACAAGGCTTTGTGGTGATTGGCGCGGGCGGTGGCGGCATTCCGGTGGTGCGCAGTGAAGCGGGGGATTACCAAAGCGTGGACGCGGTTATCGACAAAGATCTCTCCACCGCGCTACTGGCGCGTGAAATTCATGCCGACATTCTGGTGATCACCACCGGCGTGGAAAAGGTGTGCATTCACTTTGGCAAGCCGCAGCAGCAGGCGCTGGATCGGGTAGATATTGCCACCATGACCCGCTATATGCAGGAAGGGCATTTCCCGCCTGGCAGCATGTTGCCAAAAATCATCGCCAGCCTGACGTTCCTGGAGCAGGGCGGCAAAGAAGTGATTATCACCACGCCGGAATGCCTGCCAGCGGCGCTGCGCGGTGAAACGGGCACTCATATTATTAAAACGTAAGGACGTAAGATGAAAGAAAGCAATAGCCGCCGTGAGTTTTTGAGCCAGAGCGGTAAGATGGTCACCGCCGCCGCGCTGTTTGGTACGTCTGTGCCGCTCGCCCATGCGGCGGTTTCTGGCACCACAAACTGCGAAGCGAATAACACCATGAAAATCACTGACCCGCACTACTATCTCGACAATGTGCTGCTGGAAACCGGTTTTGATTACGAAAACGGTGTGGCGGTGCAGACCCGCACGACGCGCCAGACCGTGGAAATTCAGGACGGCAAAATTGTTGCGCTGCGCGAGAACAAGCAGCATCCGGACGCCACGCTGCCGCACTATGACGCTGGCGGTAAGTTGATGCTGCCCACCACCCGCGACATGCATATTCATCTCGACAAAACCTTTTACGGCGGGCCGTGGCGCTCGCTCAATCGCCCGGCAGGCACCACTATCCAGGACATGATTAAGCTCGAGCAAAAAATGCTGCCGGAGCTGCAACCCTACACGCAGGAGCGGGCGGAAAAACTGATCGATTTATTGCAGTCGAAAGGCACCACTATTGCCCGCAGCCACTGCAATATCGAACCGGTATCCGGTCTGAAAAATCTGCAAAATTTGCAGGCGGTGCTGGCGCGACGTCAGGCGGGCTTCGAGTGTGAAATTGTCGCCTTCCCGCAGCACGGTTTGCTGCTGTCGAAATCGGAGCCTTTGATGCGCGAAGCGATGCAGGCGGGGGCGCATTACGTCGGCGGGCTGGACCCGACCAGTGTTGATGGCGCGATGGAAAAATCCCTCGACACCATGTTCCAGATTGCGCTGGACTACGACAAAGGCGTCGATATTCACCTGCACGAAACCACGCCAGCGGGCGTGGCGGCCATCAATTATATGGTTGAAACGGTAGAGAAAACGCCGCAGCTTAAAGGCAAGCTGACCATCAGCCACGCTTTTGCGCTGGCAACGCTTAACGAGCAACAGGTGGAGGAACTGGCAAACCGCATGGCGGCGCAGCAAATTTCTATCGCCTCGACGGTGCCGATTGGCACGCTGCATATGCCGCTCAAACAGCTACACGACAAAGGTGTAAAAGTGATGACCGGCACCGACAGCGTTATCGACCACTGGTCGCCTTACGGCCTGGGCGACATGCTGGAAAAAGCCAATCTGTACGCGCAGCTCTATATTCGTCCTAACGAACAGAACCTCTCCCGCTCGCTGTTTTTAGCCACTGGCGATGTATTGCCGCTCAACGAAAAAGGCGAACGCGTCTGGCCCAAAGCACAGGATGACGCCAGCTTTGTGCTGGTGGATGCCTCCTGTTCTGCCGAGGCGGTCGCGCGTATTTCACCGCGCACGGCAACGTTCCATAAAGGGCAACTGGTGTGGGGGCGTGTGGCAGGGTGATATTCATTTGAAATGTCTGCAACGGTGAGTCGTAAGAGATTTATAGCCCCAGGGAGTGGGGCAGCCTGAATACGAGGTTGTTAGCCTTGATTCTCCTGAGCCGGAGAAATTATGAATGACACCGCTAACCACACCGCAAATATTGCGAGCCGCCTTAAGCATCCGGCAACGCATAACACTTCACTGGTTTACCGTCTTTCATTTCCACCAACATGCGGCTGGTCTGCAACGGCTTGTCCAGCATATTTTGTTGGAATTGATCGAACGCCTGGCTAGCTTCCTTAATTGCGACTTTTTGCGGCATTAAGCGGTTATTGCACCATTTTCGCAAAATGACTTTATTGGCGCTGGTGGTATTCGCCTGTTCCGCTACGGCGCTGATGCTATCAATTCGTGACTGTAATTGTTTTTCTACCTTGCTGATAACCGTATCGAACTGCGCGTAATGATGTTCTATAGCCTGCTGGCGGCGCTCTACCAGCATCGTCTGACCCTCACTATGGCTGACCAGATGCAATGCTTGCCCGCGTACCTTCATCGCTAAATCCCACTCCATCGTCCGTTCTTCGATAATTTTTTGTTGCGCCTGAATTTTACTGGTGATTGTTGCGCTACTGAAAAAACTGCCGTCATTTATAGAGGCTACCTTCTCGCCAGCAAAGGCAATATCCGTCAGCAGATGATCCTGGAGCGTTGAAAAATCCTTTTCGATAGCTTCAAGTATTTGCCGTATTTCTGGCGAAGATTGCCCCTCAATGACGACAGGCGTGATTTGCTGTAAATACTGAATAGCGCCGACAATTTCAGATTTGCGGGCATTGTTCTGGAATGCAGAAATCTCCCGAATAGTTTCAATTATCTGCGTTAGTTTGTTGCTGATATCTGCCAGATGTTTTTGCGCCAGTATCGCCGAGGCGACATTCAGTAATATGCCGGCATTGACCAATTGATTCAGTTTGTCAGGGTTCAGCAAAACTGCGTGCGCTTTAATCCCTTTTTCCCCGAGGCTGAAGCCACGATATCCCGAGCCATCTTTCACTTTCGCCAGTGCGCCATCAATAATAACTTCCATATAGTGATGACTGGCAATATGGGCGGCGGTGGCGAGCGAAGGAAGCGTCTGTAAGAGTGGGCCTAACCGTGAAATTTCAGTAATGTCATGCCGTACCAGAGTGTCGGGATGGGTAATTTTATTTAAAGCGATAGACGATACAGTTAAAACGCGCTGCGACTTTTCATTTTCAAACACCCAGCGATTGTCATAGTTTGCGGTTGAAATTGTCGTTGATGATACCGATTCGCTCAGACGGTGATGGCGGGAATTTTTTAAGCGAATCCAGGCAATTTGCACCACACAGGGCAAGGTGATTCGGAACGCCGGGTTGGAAATATCATAAGCGGTATATAAGCCGGTGAGGGCTAACCCGACAGGACCGGTGAGAACGCCCAACACGCGACCTATCCCCAGACCCGCAATTAACGGTAGTGCCTTCCCCGTGGCGATCTGCGCCAGACCGCTTGCTACCATTGCCGCACGTTGCAAAAGTGGCAGCTCCATACGTGACAGCTTATCCAGGCTGATACTGGTGTTAATTCCCATATCGCGGAGAAGCTGACGGCGATCGTCATCTGACATTTTGTTCCAGGATGAAGCGAAAACGGCATCAATAATCAGTGATTCTTTTTCTTTTACCGGGGCATTTTTCGCGACTTTAATTTTCAGATGGCTGGCAACATCGTCAACAATTTCGCTATAGCTAACGCCATTGCCTCGGAACAGATTAATCACGGTGTTACCGCCAAAATGTTGCAGTTCGCGAATCAGCAAACGCAATGTTTCCTCATCAATAGCTTCGCTATTTTTACCATCGCGCAAGGCCTTTTTAACGCGGTCAGACTGGGAAAAATTAAATTTTCCGTCTGGGGTAATGTAATCAATCAGTAGATCGATATCGTTTTTGTCGGCGTTCAGTAGCAGAGCAACCAGCGTTTCATCGCCCTTAATGTCAATCTCACTCATTTAATTGTCTCGTTGAATAGTGACTGGACGTTATTAGAAGCAGCGCGCCCCATGAAAAAGTTTCATACGTAAGTCTGGCGGCGAAAAAATAAAATCCCCAATCTTTGTGGCATAAAGCATAAATTCTGTGAATTATTTTTACCAAGCGATTTAAATTTCTTACGTATGCGCGTGATCAATGTTTTTGTGAGATATATAACGTTTTATTGATGTAAAAATCGAGACTTTTCCTATAATGAGCGGGCGATTTTTTTCCTTGCTGGTGATGTTCCGCCCTGCAAATTTCTTTTCCTTCACTCAAGGTATTTAGATGTTTTCGCTGACTTCGTTCCTCGACACGTTAACCTCTGTTAATCCAGAAAATGTGCCGATTTATGTCGCTATTGTGGTTGGGGTTTTGTTGCTGGGTTTCATTGTCCGTTACGCGATTCCTTCATTTAGGGTTTCAGCGCGCTTTAAACAAAAAGCGAAAGCAATTCGGGGACTTGGCAATGAAAAACCGGCACAACAACTCGAAAAATTAGACGCGTTATTCTCTGATAAATTTTTTGCGCACCCCTGGAGCGAATTTAAAGAGTCTCTACATCGCCAGTTTGAGTTTGATGAAAATAGCGGGCAAAAAAAAATTAGCGCCATTCGTTCAACGGCTCCAGCGTCAGCATGGTTTACGGAACCGTTATTAGTCGAAATTCCTCTCTATACGGAAGCGTTTAAACATCTTCCAGGCATCCTGACCGGAATTGGGATCATCGGCACCTTTTCGGGATTGATGATTGGTTTGCACCATTTTGACCCCAGCACGCCAGAACAGGTCAGCGCCAGCGTTGCTAACCTTTTACGCGACGTTCTGTATGCGTTTTTAGGTTCGGCGTTTGCTATTACGTTTTCCATTCTGGTCACCATGTTTGAAAAATGGCGACTGGCGCAATGCTATAAAAACCTTGAACTCCTTACCGCCAGCATTGACCAGCTTTTTGAAGGCGGCGTCGGTGAAGATTACCTTTCGCAACTTCTTTCCAGTACTAAAGAAAACACCACCCATGCGCGGCAACTTAAGGATGGTCTGGTCACTGACCTGCGCGAAATGCTGCAAAATCTGGTGGATAGCCAGATGCGGGAAAATCAAAAGCTGGCAGAGACATTATCAACAACATACCGCGAGTCAGGCCAACAGTTTGCTGAACAGGTTAGTGGCGCTATCGAAACCAGCCTGAAAAATCCGCTGGATAAAATTGCTGGCGTGGTGCAAACCGCCTCCGGCGATCAGAGTCATCGTGTGCAGTCGATGCTGGAGAACGTCCTGACCGCCTTTATGAGCAAAATGGATAACACCTTTGGTCAGCAGTTCACCACCATGCAGGAGATGATGGGGCGTTCAGTGGAAGCCATTCAGTCTATGCAAAGCGGCTTCTCAACGTTGTTGCAGGATATGCGTCAGGCCGGGGATGACTCACGTCAGGGCAGCGCGCAACTGATCTCTCAACTGTTAAGTGAAATGAAAAGCGGTCAGCAGGAGATGCAGGCAGGGATGAATGAGATGCTGCGCAGCTTGCAGGAGTCCGTTGCCCGTATTGGCGCAGAAGGCGAAGGCGCGGGCGAACGGATGGCGCAACAACTGGAAAAAATCTTTGCCGACAGCGAAGCGCGTGAAAAAGCGATGGCGGAACAGATGCGCGCGTTTATTGAGGCTATCCAGTCCAGTGTTCAGCAAGGGCAAAATGAAACCATGGAGAAAATGGCAGCTTCCGTTGATACGCTTGGCAGCCATATGGCGACGCTCTTTGCACAGCTGGAAAATGGTCAGCAGCAACTTAATCAGCAGCAAAATCAGGCGCAAAATCTGCTGATGGGCAATATGAGCAAAGGTGTCGAAACGCTGACGCAAAACCTGGCGGGCGTATTCAGCCAGCTGGAGTCCGGGCAAAAACAGATGAGCCAGACTCAGGAACAGGGGCAACGCGTGCTGCATGAAGAGACTCAGCAGCTTCTGGCACGTAGCGAAGCACGTGAGCAGGCGGCGGCTGAGCAACAACAACAGTTTATGACGTCGTTACAGCAAACCATGCATTCCGGTCAGGATGCCCTGCGAGAAAAAATGACCAGCGGTATCGATCACCTGGGTAGCCAACTTGGCAACCTGTTTGGGCAACTGGAAGAAGGCCAGAAGTCGCTCAGCCAGCAACAGCAATCAGCGCAGAGTGCGTTACAACAGGAAGCGCAGCGAATCATTGGTCAGCTTGAAAGTCAGGTTGAGTCGCTGATGCAGATGCTGCGTGAACAGCAATCGGCTTCAGGCGAGCTGCTGCAACGGATGGCGAAAAACACCACGCGCCATCTGGAAGAGATACAAACAGGAGCCGATAAAATGCGCGTGGCTGCCGACCGCTTTGAAGCTGCGGGCGATCGTGTCGCCGAGGCTAATCAGTTGACCGCCGAGGTGCTCAATGGCACGCAACAGGCGGGACGCACGCTTTCCAGTGCCAGCGCGGAGTTGGGGGCATTGATTGCTGATTATCGTAATACCCGCGAAGTCGTGGCGAATGCCATAACGGCACTCGAAACGCTGATTAACCGTAGCCATGATGAACAATCATCGCGCAGCCGTTTTGTTGACGATCTGAAAGCGTACTCTGAACGCCTGCAACAATATAACCGTGAGGCTCAGGAGTTCCTGCATAACATTGCCGAGGTAATGGGAACCAGTTTTGAATCCTTTACGACCGGAGTGGAAAACGGCCTGAATCGTTCACTGCAAGAGATGGATACGCAACTGACGAAAGCGGCGGGAGCCTTAAGTTCTTCGGTTGAGATTATCGGTGAAAGCGTGGATACGCTGGAAACAGTACTCCGTCATCGTCGCGCGTAAGGAACAGGCTGATGTTTAACCGGGTATTTAATGGCAGGCAACGGCGCAGCGATGAAGCGGAAAAACCCTTCTGGATCTCCTATGCAGACCTGATGACCGCCATGATGGTGCTGTTTCTGGTGGTGATGGTGGCGTCACTTAGCTCTGTTACGCAGCGGATCCAGCAGGCGGAAGCGGGGGAGAAATCGCGCGGGCATGATATCGCTCGCCTGTGTGAAAAACTTGAGCTTCAGGCGAAAAATCTCAACAAGACGATTCAGGTTGATTGTCATGACAACCGTATCAGCTTTGGTGAAGCCGGGCGTTTTGAGCACAATCGCTTTGCGCTTAACGCCGAAGGATTGCAGGCGCTACAGGATGTGGTGCCGTTAGTGCTGGAGGCGGCAAATAGCGATGAAGGCAAAAAATGGTTTAAGCAAATTGTTATAGAAGGTTTTACGGATACCGACGGTTCTTATCTCTATAACTTGCACCTTTCGTTGCAACGCTCGGAATGGGTGATGTGCAGTTTGCTGGATAGCAGAAGCGCGCTACAGCAAAAAATAACCCCGGAACAGCAAGTCCAGATCCGCAAATTATTTCTGGCGGGCGGGGTTTCGTTCAACAATGCGAAAGAGAGTAAAGAAGCCAGCCGTCGCGTAGAACTGCGGATGCAATTCTTTGGCCTGAAAGACAAAAAGCACGACGAAAGCATGGATGTTGTTCCTGGCATTAGTCAGGAAACCTGTCAGTTGGGAGCCATGTAATGACTTCCGCTATTGAAAAACTGAAAACCCGTTTGCTGCCCTACCGGGAGCAGAACGTGCAGCCGACGGTAAGTCACGCTTTTCACTATCTTCAGCGCGTTATCGCGCAACTTGAGAGGAAGGTAGATGCTCGCGCAGTGCAGATGGTTCCCCCTCTGGAGAAACGCCGTCAGGCCATTGCCCGACTGCGTGCGGGGGAGATGCCAGGGCCCTTCGAGTGGAAGATGATTTTTTTTGGCCTTAATGACGTGGCAGAAGGCGATCTGTTTGAAATTGCATTGATTGATGATGCAACAAACTTCGCGAGGATTATCGCTGAAATTGAACAAAAAATTGCGCAGCAGCGGTTAACACGCCGCGAATGGCTGGCGTTATGTACCAGCTACTTTGGTCATTCCAACGATACGCCGGAAAAGAATCCACAGTGGCTTCAGCTACGCACGCAGATTGCTCGCGGCTTTCAGCAGCTAAAAGAGAGTGCGCCGCGTCAGATGTCCTGGATGTCGGTCATTGACACCTATAGCGATATTTTTACCGATAATGCAGGTTTTCTTCTCGGACAACAGCTTGGGCGTGGAGAAATCACGGATATTTCGGTGCTGGAGAAAGTCGCGCAAATTCCGCAAACCAGCTGGTTATGGCGCAAAATTGTTAACCACCTGGTCAATGAGATTTTTTGCCTGACTGACGATGATTTTCAGCAGAAAATTAATTCTCTTATCGCCTTAAGCCGCCAGCTTACGCGGTTTAAAGATAATATTCTGGCAGCCACGCTGACCCGTTATTATCAGTCAGCTTTTAAACATCAAACGCATTTCGAACTCAAGCAATTAGCCCTGGAATATTGGGGAAATCCGCAGTTAACCAGCCGTAATAAAAGCTGGCAGGTTCACGTTGAAAATCCCGTATTACTGATGGTGCAAGGATGGTTCGCCAAAGACGACCTGAAACTGTTCTTTGAATTGCTGAAAGGCAATCGGGATGTTGACCATGCGCGCCTGTTCTACTGGCTACGTTTTGCTAATCAAATGAGCTATACGCGCATTGTGCTGGGCGAAGATGCACTGCGATCCAAAGATGCCGATTATGTTGAATTCAGGGCGAAAAACGCAGGGCGATTAAGCCGCCTGCAAGGTTCTGGTTCACGCGATAACAATGCCATGATTATGCGCATTGGCGATTATCTGTTTGTCGAATTTTCGAAAGTGGGGGCGATGTATGCCTACCATATGGGGAATGCGCCTTTTAATCCGGAAACCGGCATTCTTGATATTGATTATGATCTGAAAGATAAGCGGAATAACCGCCGTAAAGTCCGGTTGCGTTTACCGCATTTATCGCCGGTATTTCTCTACTCACTCAACCGAATTGAGGGGTGGATGAGCCGATATGATGAAGAACTTCGTAAGCTGGGTATTGATTACGTTGCGGAAGATATAAATCAGTCCTCTGTCACTTTGGATATCTCTCGCTTCAATGCGTCAAAGACCGTGAGTCGGCCTGAACCTGCATCGTTACCTGAACATGAAGTCAGTGATGTAAAGTCAGACCGGGAAGAGCAAATCAAAATCATCGCCTCCTCGTTAAAAGCCAAAAAAGAGCTCCCTGGCCGGGAACAGCAAATCCGGGAGATTATTCGTTCGGTCGATTGCAAAGTGATGGATAAACGAGGGCTGGGGGGCGCAATCCACATTCAGTTCAATGAACCTGACCATGAAGCGGCACAAAAATTACTCAGCCTTGGGTTTAAACCGGTGCTGGGTAAATTTACTTACTGGAGCAAATAGTGTTCAAAAAATTGTTGGGTAAATTTATTAAAGAGAATACCTCACTACCCGCTTCATTTGTGCCGTTGTATGTGATGAAAGAAGAGGGTTTTGCTTTCCCCTTTAGTCTTGCCGATAGCGAAGATAACTGGCCTGTCGCCTCATGCCTGGAACAGCTTCATGAGGAAGATTATGTTTCTCACTGGTCTGATTGCTGGTTTCTTGGTTGGGATGATTTTTACCGCATCCGGAAAAATGACGACTATGCCAGCAGCCTGGCGATTTTCGCTTTTCCCCCACAGCGCAATCTGACGGCTCATCTTGCTGCAACAGGAAGCATTAGCGATGACACTTTTCGCGTTTTCATTGATAAATGGACCCTGCCTGACGACTATCGCCCTGTTGAGATAACTTGCACAGGCGCCAGCTTTTCCTCTGCGGAAGGCACCTTTGTGTTAAGTGAAGAGAACTGGCAACTTCTGGACGCACTACAGCAACTCAGGTTGCAGCAGCGACAGACGCCGGGCGAAACGGTCAACCAAACCAGTTGGGCCAAAATACGGCGGCAGGCCAAAAAAGCAGGGGCAAAACTGGATGACTATCTCGCGAAAACGATCGTCATCAGGCCGGAATCGTTGCAGTTAAAACTGCGGAAATCGCTGGTGGTGGATACTCCGGTGCTGGAAATTGAACCTGTTTTTGATGAGCAGCCTGCCAACTGGTTACAGAGTTTTGACCGCACGCAACAGGTGCAGGATCGTTACCGTGTTTTAGGGGACGATGGTGTCTTAAACCATGTCATTCTTTCTCCTGAAGTCAAAGACGTTCTGACCTCCGTACACGCTATTACAGGGCGTCGCGTGGCGGGGGATGATGCGCTCTCATTTGTTCGCAACCCCTACACCTGGATTGGTGAAGAGGCGAGCCAGGTGCTCGATCCTGACGTTTATGAGCAGAATTTACAGGACGCCGGGATCTACTTTTATGATTTCCGCCTGGAACCGCAGATTGATGAAAACAGGCAAATTGCGTCGGTAACGCTTCTTCTCAGTCCCAGAACTGAGCAATCTGTGGCGGATGAAACCTATATCTTTAAACGACCTGGTGAACTGGCGGCGTTGCTTTCTGAACTGGAGCAAAAGTTAGCGGCACAACTGCCCGCCGGAGTCTGGCAGGGTTACGATCTGGAGCTTTCCAGATTCAGCCAGGAAGAACTGCAAGGTTATCAGGCATTGCTTGAAAACTGGCAGCACCAGGCGGCGGGAATGAATTTTACCCACGTCCTCGATCTGAACAAATACAGCGACCGGGTTATCGGGATCGGTGAATTTGAAAAAATAAGTTCGCCTTATCTGGTCAAAAGTGAAAGTGAAAAATGGCTTCCAGAGAACCTTGCGCAAGAGATGTGCGAGGCCATGTTCTCTGGCTGGGATCTCGATAATCATCAACATTTTCAGGAACTGGAAGAGCGGCTGGAAGAGGCAAAAGCCACGGATGCGCCGGAAGTCGCCATGCCCTGGAACGACAACCTTTTGCCCCGTGAAGAAGCAGAAATTTTCCACGATAAATGGAAAAAGAAAATCGATGGCGAAACAAATGATGGTGTCAATAGTGAGCCGGTCAGTCGCGCCGTTCTGCTGATAGAACAAAATATCGAGCAGGCGCTGTATGTTAAACAACGGCGGGACTCTTTGCTCGGTGCACATCAGGCAGAAGTCGAACTACCGATGATCCTCAAAACGTCCATTCAGCTACGTGAACACCAGCGTAAAGGGGTAGCGTGGCTCCAGCAGTTGTATCTAAAGTCGCCAACCGAGACGGCGGGATGTTTACTGGCAGACGATATGGGGCTGGGTAAAACCTTACAGATTCTAACTTTTCTCATCTGGCACCGTGAACGTTTCCCGGATGCGCCTCCTTCGCTGATCGTTGCTCCGGTGTCGTTACTCGATAACTGGGAGCGTGAGGTTGGGAATTTCTTCCTGCGCGAGCAGGTGTCGATTTTAAAACTCTACGGTAATGAACTTAAGGCGAAGAAATGCGCGAAAGAGAGCATTCCTCAGGCGCTTAAAAGTAAGGGGATTAAGAACTTACTGCAAAGTGACTGGGTGGGGGACGCGCATATTGTTCTTACCACCTATGAGACGTTGCGCGATCAGGAATTTTCGCTGGCTCGCCAACCCTGGTCCATAATGGTGTGCGACGAAGCGCAGAAAATTAAAAATCCGGCGGCATTAATTACCCAATCGGCAAAAGCCATTCAGGCACAATTTAAAGTCGCATGTACCGGGACACCAGTCGAAAATACCCTTGTCGATCTGTGGTGTTTATTTGACTTCGTTCAGCCTGGTTTGTTGGGGGCTTTAAATAATTTTGGTAAAGATTATCTGCGCCCCATTGAGCAACAGAATGATAATGCTGTCCTCGAATCGCTACGTAAATTAATAGAACCGCAGACGCTGCGCCGCACCAAAGAAGAAGTGGCGAAAGACCTGCCGGATAAGATTGAAGATCAACGCTGTAAGCAGTTGAATATGCTGCCATTGCAACGGGATCTCTATACCCACTCGGTTGCAAGCTGGCAAAACCAACAGGAGATCAGCGAAGGGCTGGATCAACGAGGCTCAGGTATGCTGGGGTTACTGCATCGCCTGAAACTTATTTGCGCATGGCCTTATTCCGTCAGTGCAGATCTGCGCTTACGGAACGATGCCCCGAAAGTAAAATGGCTGCTGGAGACATTAAATACGATTCGCCAGTCATCCGATGACAAAGTGATTATTTTTACGGAACTGCGCGATATTCAACGAGAACTGCAACATCTGATTGCGCAGCATTTTGGCTTTAAGCCTTTTATTATTAATGGTGATACCAGTACCAAATCTGGCAGCGATCAAAATCGTCAGAGCCTGATCGATGCATTTCAGTCAACGCCCGGTTTTAACGTCATTATTTTATCCACCATTGCGGTTGGGTTTGGCGTCAATGTCCAAAAAGCAAATCATGTCATCCACTTTACCCGTTGCTGGAATCCGGCGAAGGAAGATCAGGCGACCGATCGGGCCTACCGTATCGGGCAGCAGAAAGATGTTTACGTCTATTATCCGACGGTGCGTGATAGCCAGTTAATGACTTTTGAAGAAACGCTGGATGAATTACTGAACCGACGCCGGGCATTGGCGAGAGATATGCTCAAAGGGGCAACCGATCTGACCGCCGCAGATTTTGAAGCGGTGCTGGCGGGTACACCGCAGGCGTAGGGAATGCAATGGGTGATGCTAAGACTCAAAAAAGCGTGCGGAGTTGTCTTCGCTATAACCGGGCGAGTAAATCGACAGGGATTCGTTATTGCTTTATTAATGAACAACAAAGATATTTTGTGAATGTATGAGTTGACATTCATATGAAAAAAATCATAATTTCGTCATGTTTGCGTAGGGCACTTTCTGTATCTTATGCATCGCACCAGGGCCTGACAGAAAATATGCTGTAAGGTTCGTATCAAAAAACCGCCATTAGCTCATCAGGAAGAGCAGACGACAACCAGGATTGTTGTATGGTACGGGGTTCGAGGCCTCGATGGCGGTCCAACTTTTCAATCATATTAATTACCAATCATCAGCTTATTGCCGCGTCATCCCTTCATAAATCAGCCGTAGCGCGAATACACCAATAATCATCCCAATAATCCGACTGGCGACCTGCTGCATACGTCCATATGCGCGACGCACGGCAGGTAAAGAAAACGCCTGACTAAGAAATACACGCCAGATAACAGACGCGAACACGATCCCTGCCCAGGCCATTAAACGCGCCCAGGTCGGCGTTTCTGCACTTAACGTCACTGAGAAGATACTGATAAAAAATAAAACTGTTTGTGGATTAGAGAGATCGGTAATGAGTCCACGGCGGAAAAATACATACCAGGGGGCACTAAGGGGCTGCTGTAACGCGCTCATCTGTGGTGTTGATTGTCGGCGCATACTGTTCCAGGCAAACCATAAGAGATAAGCACCGCCGACGATTTTAATGAGTGAGAAAACCTCTTCACACTGGGTAATGAGCGTTGCCATCCCAAACAATCCCAGCCCGGAATAGATGGCGTCGCCCAGCGCCACACCAAGCCCGGTGAGTACGCCCGCACGACGGCCGGAAGCCAGACTGGTTTGAACCACGACAAAGAGATTTGCGCCTGGATTAAAAAATGTGATGACGAACAGTCCCACGGTCAGGTAAACGGCGTGCAAAGGATCCATAGTGATTTCATCCATAAATAAGCTGAATTAACTTCATCATATTTATAGTAAAAATGACTGAATGCGAGCGCGATCACAAAGAACGTTGATCTAAAAAGAGTGCCACCCGCACGTGACGGGCGGCAAAGTGGCATTAAAAGAGATATTTCATGCCCAGCATTCCCTGGGTATCGCTGTAACCGTTGTCACCCAACTGCTGGGCGACGTTTCCCCACAGTTGCAGACGTGGATTAAGCTGACCTTCCACCCCAACTTTTAACTCACCGATATTGCGCGTGCCGATGATCTCATCGCTGATGCCATCCATCTTCACGCTGTAATTGCGGGAGTTATAAATCCAGTTGGCTTCCACGAAAGGCTGGAAGGAACGCGCTTTATGATCATCAATAGCATTATGACCTTGCAGGTACGCTTTCACCCCCAGACGCGTTTGCAGGTTACCTTCGGTGCTGTCCTCAACCAGAGTGCCATTGTCTTCAGTATGATTATCGGCCTTCACATCCATCCACGTCAGTTGCATTTTAGGCTGCAACCAGTAGCTGGTGCGGGCATCTGCGCTTTCACCAAGACGGAAGGTATAACCCGCTTCAATGGCGGCGGTGATACCGTCAGAGTGATATTTTTCACTGGGCAGATACTCGCCGGAGACGGTGTTATCAAACCAGTTATAGAGCAACCAGCTATCAACATAAGTCCCTGTTTTATCTGCTTCGTTAGCGTACCAGGTGCCATACACGCCCACACTGTAGCCGTCGATTTGCCCGCGTGAGTTGTACCCGGTCAGGTTGGAATGTGTGTGACTCTTGCTGTTGGCATAGCCAGCCATCAGGCCGAGATGCCAACGATCGAGAGCATTACTGCTCCATTGCGCAATATCGCCGCCAAGTTGCAGAACATAACGGTTGCTCTGGGTGTTCAGTTCATCTGAGCGATCCTTAAAGCGGTTATGTCCGCCAATGTTACGTAACCACAGACTGGTCACTTTCTGCTCGCCGGTCAGGAGGTCGGTGTATTGTGTTTCCCCCAGACGGTCATGCAGTCGGGTATTAAACAGGGTATTTGCCGCCTGAATATTGGCCACATAGCTGCCAATCTCCGGGCGATACTGATGCTTTCTTTCCGGCTGCGGAACAGATGGCGTAACAGGCGGCTCCGGTGTCACTGGCGGTTCTGGTGTTACAGGGGGTTCTGGTGTTACAGGAGGCTCAGGATCTGGTTCCGGGACTACAGGCAGTTCCGGTGGGGTATACGGTCCTGCGGGAATTTCACTGGTTAAAAACCAGTTCTGGTTGTCGCTTTTGGTCACGTTGTAATCATAGGGACCGGCAACAATACGCCCCTCTTTACTGAAAACGCCCTCTGACAGGCCGTCAACCTCTACAATTTTTATCCCTTCCAGGGTATCCGCGCCCAGGCCGCCCGCATTGTTGACCATGATGCGGGTGCTACCGGAAGTATCACCTTTTACGACGAGTTTATCCGTTGCGGAATTATCATCGCCTAATACAGTATGCATGACTAACAAACCATCACTGGCAGTATAGTTGCCGTTAATGGTCAGTGTGGTCGGCGTGAACTCGTGGCCTTGTTCATACGAAGACAGCGTTGCTGTTCCAGCCAGCGCCAGCGTTTTTAACGCTTGCGAATAACCGTTTAAATCGAGGTGTCCACCACCGTCGACAATAAAATCGGAGTTGGGGCTGAAGGTATTCTCTTTACCCGTACGTAGGCTGCCTTTGGTTATATAGGTATTACCGGCATAGTTATTCATACCGGATAATGTTGTCGTCCCGGAGCCGACCTGGTTAACCTGGCCGTTTCCCTGTATAGGTGAGGCCAGGAGAAAATCGGTACTGGAGTGATTAAAGTTTACTACCGATGTGGAGGAAGCATCTGCGGCTCCCAAATGAATAAATGGCGTATTAATCGAACCTGCAGGCTGTTCAGCCTCACCTTGCGCACCACCAATATTTAAAACGCCTGTGGCGCCAGGTGCGACAGTAACCCAGATAAACGAATTGGCATTGATTGTTGCACCGTTATTAACGGTAAGGATACCGGTAGTATTAAAAGCAACATCTGGGCTGAATCCACCAAGATAAACATATTCAGCATTCAATGTTGAATTTTTACCGTCAACCAGAACCTCGCCATAACTATTACGATTTTTTGATGTACCATTGCCTGGATAAGCATATCCAATAGCTACCTGAGCTGAGGTAGTGAGTGTGCCGCCATTAGTAATACGTAAATTGCCGGTTCCCTGATCGCCAACAAGAGCAATGTTAGAGGAAACTGATGAGTTTTCCCCATCAATAACCATCAACCCTTTGGCATCACCATAATACTCACCAATCCTGAGTTCCTGCAGGCCACTTATCTTACTGCCTTCTAACACGTATACGGTGCCGGAACCTTCATTTGTACCCAAATACATTTTGGAGGTAGGGGTATCAAACTGCCAGTTGGTATGGTCGGATAAAGTGAGGGAACCTTCAGAGTTATTGCCTACGGTAGCATTAGCAGTAATAAGTGAAATATTTTCAATGAGTAATGAGCCGTTAGAGTTTTGGCCTACATTCAAAGAAGTAAAATGATTCCATCCGGGAGCATAACCCTCAGAGGCAATAACTTTTGCTTCTTCGCCATTATTAATGACAACAGTGCTATTTTCATCTGTGGGTGGGGTTACGGCCAGAGATACGGGTGTGGATAATATTGTTGAAATGGCTATAGCCAGGGTTGATAAAGCATGTTTTGCTAGTTTCATATCACTCACTTTCATCCTTAAATTTAAATGGCGAGATGTTTTTATTGCACTGTTTTTCTTCCCGAAGCCTTGTAAGGCGTAAATATACAAGTTGCTAAATGAGAATATCTGTAATATTAGATGCCATAAATTTATTAAAGTGTTAGTTGTTTATTGCATTGATAGGTTTTAGTGGTTTGTAAGTGGTGTGAATGAATTTTTCAATGTTATTATTAAAAAATAATGGCAAATCGTCTTAAGGTTAATAATGGATAAGGCAAATAATGCTTATAAAAATCAACTCAATAGATTGTTTTGTTTTTTTTGTTCAGAAAAATAATGTGGGTGGCGTAAGTTTTATATTGAATATCTGGCAGAGTGAAAATTTGAGATTTTTATAAAAAATAATTCAAATAACACCAGCGATAATTGCAGTGAAAGTTATTAACCAGTCGGACAAGAGTGGTTCGCATTAAGAACAATACAAATATATTCTCTTTTCCTGTGGATTTTTCCTAACCGCTGAACTACTTATTAATCAACCCTGATGATGACTGTTAGCTTCAGGGCATTAGCCAATCACACATTATGGAGTTCACCTATGAAAACTGGAACTAAGCTCTTAGTTGGTGCGTTAGCTTTTGTTGTCACAAACGTCTATGCCGCTGAATTGATGACTAAAGCGGAATTTGAAAAGGTTGAATCGCAATATGAAAAAATAGGTGATATTTCAACAAGTAATGAAATGTCGACCGCAGATGCAAAAGAAGATCTAATCAAAAAAGCGGATGAAAAAGGTGCTGATGTGTTGGTACTGACCTCCGGTCAGACTGACAATAAGATCCACGGCACGGCAAATATTTATAAGAAGAAGTAATTCTGAAACCATGTAAATATGCCCGATGTGCACGTCTATCGGTGAATGCAATATATTGAAATTCATGATTTTGTAGGCCGGATAGGGGGTCACACCGCATCCGGCAATTTAATTTTTCAGCCGCCGCCAGAACGTCGTTCGGCTGATGCCTAAATAATTCGCCGCTGCTGTTTTATCACCATTAAATTTCTCCAGTGCCTGTTGGGGTGTCAGCAAGGGAGAGGCGGTAATTTTCGCCGACGCGTGGGCTAATTCCGGCAGTAGCCGTTGCAAAAACTGCGGCGTTAAATCCGGCGTCGGTTCCACACTTAAAAATAGCGCCAGTCGCTCCATCATATTGCGGAGTTCACGAATATTTCCCGGCTACTCATAGTGCAATAAAACCACCTGGCAGGTATTTAACCCCTCGCGTAACGCAGCAGAAAACGGGGCGGAGAGCGCCGCCAGAGACACTTTTAAAAAGCTTTCTGCCAACGGCAGAATATCCGCACCCCGCTCGCGCAGTGGCGGCAATTGCAGACGTAAAATACTCAGTCGATAAAACAGATCACGGCGAAAACGTCCTTGCTGCATATCCTCTTCCAGATTGCAGTGGGTGGCGCTGATGACCCGCACATTTACCGGAATCGGTTGATGTCCGCCGACGCGAGTGACCTCTTTTTCTTCCAGCACCCGCAGCAGGCGAGTCTGCAAAGGCAGCGGCATTTCGCCAATTTCATCAAGAAACAGCGTGCCGCCGTGGGCAATTTCAAACAGCCCGGCGCGGCCTCCGCGTCGCGAGCCGGTAAACGCCCCTTCCTCATAGCCAAACAGCTCCGCTTTCAGCAATGATTCAGCAATCGCTCCGCAGTTCACTGCAACAAACGGATGCGACTTTTTGCCCTGTCGCGCATCGTGGCGGGCAAAGTATTCCCGATGTATCGCCTGAGCCGCCAGCTCTTTACCGGTTCCCGTTTCTCCCTGAATCAGCACCGCCGCACTGGAGCGGGCATAGAGCAAAATGGTTTGCCGCACTTGTTCCATCTGTGGCGATTGACCAAGCATATCGCTCAGAACGTAACGAGTACGCAGGGCGTTGCGGGTAGTGTCCTGGGCGTTATGCCTTAGAGACATGCGCGTCATATCCAGCGCATCGCTGAACGCCTGGCGCACGGTGGCAGCGGAATAGATAAAAATTCCGGTCATTCCGGCTTCTTCTGCCAGATCTGTAATCAGCCCGGCACCGACCACGGCTTCGGTGCCGCTAGCTTTTAGCTCGTTAATCTGCCCGCGTGCGTCTTCTTCGGTGATATAGCTACGTTGGTCGAGGCGCAGATTAAAGGTCTTCTGAAACGCGACCAGCGCCGGAATGGTTTCCTGATAAGTAACGACGCCAATCGATGAGGTGAGTTTTCCGGCTTTTGCCAGTGCCTGTAACACATCAAAGCCGCTCGGTTTAATCAAAATAACGGGCACTGACAGGCGGCTTTTCAGGTACGCGCCGTTAGAGCCAGCGGCGATGATGGCGTCGCAGCGTTCACTTGCCAGTTTCTTGCGGATGTAGGCCACCGCTTTTTCAAAGCCAAGCTGGATAGGCGTTATGTTCGCCAGGTGATCAAACTCAAGGCTGATATCGCGAAACAGTTCGAACAGACGCGTCACTGATACCGTCCAAAAAACGGGTTTATCGTCGTTCAGCCGTGGTGGATGTGCCATAGCACCCCAAAGAATTAAGAAACCGAATATTGGGTTTAGTATTGTTTCATAATTGTTGCAATGAAACGCGGTGAAACATTGCCTGAAACGTTAACTGAAACGCATATTTGCGGATTAAGTAAGAGTGTTTTTGTTAACAAATTGAAATGTATTGATTATTTTGAGTTTATCAATTGTGGCATAGCCCTTGCTTTGTGTTTATCAACGAAAATAACAAGTTGATAACAAAGGATGGGCTATGTCTCTACACTCTCCAGGTAAAGCGTTTCGCGCTGCACTCTCCAAAGAAACTCCGTTGCAAATTGTTGGCACCATTAACGCCAACCATGCGTTGTTGGCGCAGCGTGCCGGATATCAGGCGATTTATCTCTCCGGTGGTGGCGTGGCGGCAGGTTCGCTGGGGCTACCCGATCTCGGTATTTCTACCCTTGATGATGTGCTGACCGATATTCGGCGTATCACCGACGTTTGCTCGCTGCCGCTGCTGGTTGATGCCGATATCGGCTTTGGCTCTTCGGCCTTTAACGTGGCGCGTACTGTGAAATCGATGATTAAAGCCGGTGCGGCAGGATTGCATATTGAAGATCAGATCGGCGCGAAACGCTGCGGTCATCGCCCGAACAAAGCGATCGTCTCGAAAGAGGAGATGGTTGATCGGATCCGCGCGGCGGTGGATGCGAAAACCGATCCTGATTTTGTGATCATGGCGCGCACCGATGCGCTGGCAGTGGAAGGTCTGGACGGCGCGATCGAACGCGCGCGAGCCTATGTTGAAGCCGGTGCCGAGATGCTGTTCCCGGAGGCTATTACTGAACTCGCCATGTACCGCCAGTTTGCCGATGCGGTGCAGGTGCCAATCCTCGCCAACATTACCGAATTTGGCGCCACGCCCCTGTTCACCACCGATGAATTACGCAGCGCCCATGTCGCAATGGCGCTTTACCCGCTTTCAGCATTCCGCGCCATGAACCGCGCCGCTGAACATGTCTACAACGTCCTGCGTCAGGAAGGCACGCAGAAAAGCGTGATCGACACCATGCAGACCCGCAACGAGTTGTACGAAAGCATCAACTACTACCAGTACGAAGAGAAGCTCGACGACCTGTTTGCCCGTAGCCAGGCGAAATAAAAAACGCCCGTTGGTTGTATTCGACAACCGATGCCTGATGCGCCGCTGACGCGACTTATCAGGCCTACGGGGTGAACTGAACTGTAGGTCGGATAAGACGCATGGCGTCGCATCCGACAACAATCTCGACCCTACAAATGATAACAATGACGAGGACAACATGAGCGACACAACGATCCTGCAAAACAGTACCCATGTCATTAAACCAAAAAAATCTGTGGCACTTTCTGGCGTTCCGGCGGGTAACACCGCGCTTTGTACCGTAGGCAAAAGCGGCAACGACCTGCACTATCGCGGCTACGATATTCTCGATCTCGCAGAACATTGCGAATTTGAAGAAGTGGCGCATCTGCTGATCCACGGCAAACTGCCGACCCGTGACGAACTCGCCGCTTACAAAACGAAACTGAAAGCCCTGCGCGGTTTACCGGCTAACGTACGTACCGTGCTGGAAGCCTTACCGGCGGCGTCACACCCGATGGATGTCATGCGCACCGGCGTTTCCGCGCTCGGCTGCACGCTGCCGGAAAAAGAAGGGCACACCGTCTCCGGCGCGCGGGATATTGCCGACAAACTGTTGGCGTCGCTGAGTTCGATTCTTCTCTACTGGTATCACTACAGCCACAACGGCGAACGCATCCAGCCGGAAACCGATGACGACTCTATCGGCGGTCACTTCCTGCATCTGCTGCATGGCGAAAAGCCATCGCAAAGTTGGGAAAAGGCGATGCAAATTTCGCTGGTGCTGTATGCCGAGCACGAGTTTAACGCCTCCACCTTTACCAGCCGGGTGATTGCAGGCACCGGCTCTGACATGTACTCAGCCATTATCGGCGCAATCGGCGCACTGCGCGGGCCGAAACACGGCGGGGCGAATGAAGTGTCGCTGGAGATCCAGCAACGCTACGAAACGCCGGACGAAGCCGAAGCGGATATCCGTAAGCGCGTGGAAAACAAAGAAGTGGTGATTGGTTTTGGCCATCCGGTTTATACCATCGCCGACCCGCGCCATCAGGTGATCAAGCGTGTGGCGAAGCAGCTCTCGCAGGAAGGCGGCTCGCTGAAGATGTACAACATTGCCGATCGCCTGGAAACGGTGATGTGGGAGAGCAAAAAGATGTTCCCCAATCTCGACTGGTTCTCCGCTGTTTCCTACAACATGATGGGCGTTCCCACAGAGATGTTCACACCACTGTTTGTTATCGCCCGCGTCACCGGCTGGGCGGCGCACATTATCGAACAACGTCAGGACAACAAAATTATCCGTCCTTCCGCCAATTATGTTGGGCCGGAAGACCGCCCGTTTGTCGCGCTGGATAAGCGTCAGTAAGAAGAACGGCGCAGGAGGTAACAGCGTGCACAATTTGCCCGTTAGGGTGAGGGGGAAGGCCAGCTCAGGTGCGGACATATACCCTCACCCCGGCCCTCTCCCTGGAAGGGAGAGGGGGAAAAACGCGCTCCATTTTGACCAAGTGCACGAACAGTTCCCTCGCCCCTTTGGGGAGAGGGTTAGGGTGAGGGGAAAGGCCTGCTCAGAAGCAAACACTCACCCTCGATAACAGAGTAAAAAAATAACCACTTTAACTTTATAAAAAATCCGAAGGAAACGTACCCAATGTCAGCTCAAATCAACAACATCCGCCCGGAATTCGACCGTGAAATCGTTGATATCGTCGATTACGTGATGAACTACGAAATCAGCTCCAAAGTAGCCTACGACACCGCACATTACTGCCTGCTCGACACTCTCGGCTGCGGTCTTGAAGCCCTTGAATACCCGGCCTGTAAAAAACTGCTGGGGCCAATTGTCCCCGGCACCGTCGTACCCAACGGCGTGCGCGTCCCCGGAACTCAGTTTCAGCTCGACCCCGTCCAGGCGGCATTTAACATCGGCGCAATGATCCGTTGGCTCGATTTCAACGATACCTGGCTGGCGGCGGAGTGGGGGCATCCTTCCGACAACCTCGGCGGCATTCTGGCAACGGCGGACTGGCTTTCGCGCAACGCGGTCGCCAGCGGCAAAGCGCCGTTGACCATGAAACAGGTGCTGACCGGAATGATCAAAGCCCATGAAATTCAGGGCTGCATCGCGCTGGAAAACTCCTTTAACCGCGTCGGCCTCGACCACGTTCTGTTAGTGAAAGTCGCTTCCACCGCCGTGGTCGCAGAAATGCTCGGCCTGACCCGCGAGGAAATCCTCAACGCCGTTTCGCTGGCGTGGGTAGACGGTCAGTCGCTGCGCACCTACCGTCATGCGCCGAACACCGGCACACGTAAATCCTGGGCAGCAGGCGATGCCACATCCCGCGCGGTACGTCTGGCGCTGATGGCGAAAACCGGCGAAATGGGTTACCCATCAGCCCTGACCGCGCCGGTGTGGGGCTTCTACGACGTCTCCTTTAAAGGCGAGTCGTTCCGCTTCCAGCGCCCGTATGGTTCCTACGTCATGGAAAATGTGCTGTTCAAAATCTCCTTCCCGGCGGAGTTCCACTCCCAGACGGCAGTTGAAGCAGCGATGACGCTCTATGAACAGATGCAGGCAGCAGGCAAAACGGCGGCAGATATCGAAAAAGTGACCATTCGCACCCACGAAGCCTGTATTCGCATCATCGACAAAAAAGGCCCCCTCAATAACCCGGCTGACCGCGACCACTGCATTCAGTACATGGTGGCGATCCCGCTGCTGTTCGGGCGCTTAACGGCGGCAGATTACGAAGACAAGGTTGCGCAAGATAAACGTATCGATGCCCTGCGCGAGAAGATCAATTGCTTTGAAGATCCGGCGTTTACCGCTGACTACCACGACCCGGAAAAACGCGCTATCGCCAATGCCATTACCCTTGAGTTCACCGACGGCACGCGCTTTGAAGAAGTGGTGGTGGAGTACCCGATTGGTCATGCTCGCCGCCGTCAGGATGGCATTCCGAAACTGGTCGATAAATTCAAAATCAACCTCGCGCGCCAGTTCCCGACTCGCCAGCAGCAGCGCATTCTGGACGTTTCTCTCGACAGAACTCGCCTCGAACAGATGCCGGTCAATGAGTATCTCGACCTGTACGTCATTTAAGCAAACAGCGGTAAGGCGTAAGTTCAACAGGAGAGCATTATGTCTTTTAGCGAATTTTATCAGCGTTCGATTAACGAACCGGAGCAGTTCTGGGCTGAGCAGGCTCAGCGTATTGACTGGCAGACGCCCTTTACGCAAACGCTTGATCACAGCAACCCGCCGTTTGCCCGTTGGTTTTGTGAGGGGCGAACCAACTTGTGTCACAACGCCATCGACCGCTGGCTGGAGAAACAGCCAGAGGCGCTGGCATTGATTGCCGTCTCTTCGGAGACAGAAGAAGAGCGCACCTTTACCTTTCGCCAGTTGTATGACGAAGTGAACGCGGTGGCGTCCATGCTGCGCTCGCTGGGCGTGCAGCGTGGCGATCGGGTACTGGTGTATATGCCGATGATTGCCGAAGCGCATATTACGTTGCTGGCCTGCGCGCGCATTGGCGCTATTCACTCGGTGGTGTTTGGTGGATTTGCCTCGCACAGCGTGGCGGCGCGGATTGACGATGCCAGGCCGGTGCTGATTGTCTCGGCAGATGCCGGGGCGCGCGGTGGCAAAATCATTCCCTATAAAAAATTGCTCGACGATGCGATAAGTCAGGCGCAACACCAGCCGCGCCATGTTTTGCTGGTGGATCGCGGGCTGGCGAAAATGGCGCGCGTCAGCGGGCGGGATGTCGATTTTGCGTCGTTGCGCCATCAGCACATCGGCGCGCGGGTGCCGGTGGCGTGGCTGGAATCCAACGAAACCTCCTGCATTCTCTACACCTCCGGCACGACCGGCAAACCTAAAGGTGTGCAGCGTGACGTCGGCGGATATGCGGTGGCGCTGGCGACCTCGATGGAAACTATTTTTGGCGGCAAAGCGGGCGGCGTGTTCTTTTGCGCGTCGGATATCGGCTGGGTGGTGGGGCATTCGTATATCGTCTACGCGCCGTTGCTGGCGGGGATGGCGACCATTGTTTACGAAGGATTGCCGACCTGGCCGGACTGCGGCGTGTGGTGGAAAATCGTCGAGAAATATCAGGTTAGCCGTATGTTCTCGGCGCCGACCGCCATTCGCGTGCTGAAAAAATTCCCTACCGCTGAAATTCGCAAACACGATCTCTCGTCGCTGGAAGTGCTCTATCTGGCGGGGGAGCCACTGGACGAGCCGACCGCCAGTTGGGTGAGCAATACGCTGGATGTGCCGGTCATCGACAACTACTGGCAGACTGAATCCGGCTGGCCGATTATGGCGATTGCTCGCGGTCTGGACGACAGGCCGACGCGTCTGGGAAGCCCAGGCGTGCCGATGTATGGCTACAACGTGCAGTTGCTCAATGAAGTCACCGGCGAACCGTGCGGCGTCAATGAGAAAGGGATGCTGGTGGTGGAAGGGCCATTGCCGCCGGGCTGTATTCAAACCATCTGGGGTGATGATGACCGCTTTGTGAAGACTTACTGGTCGCTGTTTTCCCGTCCGGTTTACGCCACCTTTGACTGGGGCATCCGCGACGGTGACGGTTATCACTTTATTCTCGGGCGTACCGATGATGTGATTAATGTTGCCGGGCATCGGTTGGGGACGCGCGAGATTGAAGAGAGTATCTCCAGTCATCCGGGCGTTGCCGAAGTAGCAGTGGTTGGGGTGAAAGATGCGCTGAAAGGGCAGGTGGCAGTGGCGTTTGTCATTCCCAAAGAGAGCGACAGTCTGGAAGACCGCGACGTGGCGCTCTCGCAAGAGAAGGCGATTATGGCGCTGGTGGACAGCCAGATTGGCAACTTTGGCCGCCCGGCGCATGTCTGGTTTGTCTCGCAATTACCGAAAACGCGATCCGGAAAAATGCTGCGCCGCACGATCCAGGCGATTTGCGAAGGACGCGATCCGGGGGATCTGACGACCATTGATGATCCAGCGTCGCTGGATCAGATCCGCCAGGCGATGGAAGAGTAAGGTATTGTCGGATGCGTCGCGCGCCGCATCCGACAGCCGTGCGCCGATGCCTGATGCGACGCTGTCGCGTCTTATCACGCCTACCCACTGTTTTTACACAGATAATTTTTTCCCCATCTTTTTTTATTCATTCATATAAAAAATATATTCCACCACGGAAACGATTGCTTTTTATTTTCAGATGAATAGAATGCGGCGGATTTTTTGGGTTTCAAACAGCAAACGGAGGAATTTCGTGTCGCAAGATAACAACTTTAGCCAGGGGCCAGTCCCGCAGTCGGCGCGCAAAGGGGTATTGGCATTGACGTTCGTCATGCTGGGATTAACCTTCTTTTCCGCCAGTATGTGGACCGGCGGCACTCTCGGAACCGGTCTTAGCTATCATGATTTCTTCCTCGCAGTCCTCATCGGTAATCTTCTCCTCGGTATTTACACTTCATTTCTTGGTTACATTGGCGCAAAAACCGGCCTGACCACCCATCTTCTTGCTCGCTTCTCTTTTGGTGTTAAAGGCTCATGGCTGCCTTCACTGCTGCTGGGCGGCACCCAGGTCGGCTGGTTTGGCGTTGGCGTAGCGATGTTTGCTATTCCGGTGGGCAAGGCGACCGGGCTGGATATTAATTTGCTGATTGCCGTATCCGGTCTACTGATGACCGTAACCGTGTTCTTTGGCATTTCGGCGCTGACGGTTCTGTCTGTAATTGCGGTTCCGGCGATTGCCTGCCTTGGCGGTTATTCCGTGTGGCTGGCCGTTAACGGTATGGGCGGTCTGGAGGCATTGAAAGCAGTCGTTCCCGCACAACCGTTAGATTTCAATGTCGCGCTGGCGCTGGTTGTCGGTTCATTTATCAGTGCGGGCACGCTCACCGCTGACTTTGTCCGGTTTGGTCGCAATGCCAAACTGGCGGTGCTGGTGGCGATGGTGGCCTTTTTCCTCGGCAACTCGTTGATGTTTATTTTCGGTGCAGCGGGCGCTGCGGCACTGGGGATGGCGGATATCTCTGATGTGATGATTGCTCAGGGCCTGCTGTTGCCTGCGATTGTGGTGCTGGGGCTAAATATCTGGACCACCAACGATAACGCGCTCTATGCGTCGGGTTTAGGTTTCGCCAACATTACCGGGATGTCGAGCAAAACGCTTTCGGTGATCAACGGTATTATCGGTACGGTCTGCGCATTATGGCTGTATAACAATTTTGTTGGCTGGCTGACCTTCCTTTCGGCAGCTATTCCTCCGGTGGGTGGCGTGATCATCGCTGATTATCTGATGAACCGTCGCCGCTATGAGCACTTTGCGACCACGCGTATGATGAGTGTCAATTGGGTGGCGATTCTGGCGGTCGCGCTGGGGATTGCCGCAGGCCACTGGTTACCGGGAATTGTTCCGGTCAACGCAGTATTAGGTGGCGCGCTGAGCTATCTGATCCTTAACCCGATTTTGAATCGTAAAACGACAGCAGCAATGACGCATGTGGAGGCTAACAGTGTCGAATAACGCTTTACAAACAATTATTAACGCCCGGTTACCCGGCAAAGAGGGGCTGTGGCAGATTCATCTGCAGGACGGAAAAATCAGCGCCATTGATGCGCAATCCGGCGTGATGCCCGTATCTGAAAACAGCCTGGATGCCGAACAAGGTTTAGTTTTACCGCCGTTTGTGGAGCCGCATATTCACCTGGACACCACGCAAACCGCAGGGCAACCGAACTGGAATCAGTCCGGCACGCTGTTTGAAGGCATTGAACGCTGGGCTGAGCGCAAAGCGTTATTAACCCATGACGATGTGAAACAACGCGCCTGGCAAACGCTGAAATGGCAGATTGCCAACGGCATTCAGCATGTGCGTACCCATGTCGATGTTTCGGACGCAACGCTGACCGCGCTGAAAGCAATGCTGGAAGTGAAGCAGGAAGTCGCGCCGTGGATTGATTTGCAAATCGTCGCCTTCCCGCAGGAAGGGATTTTGTCGTATCCCAACGGTGAAGCGTTGCTGGAAGAGGCGCTACGCTTAGGGGCAGACGTCGTTGGGGCGATTCCGCATTTTGAATTTACCCGTGAATACGGCGTGGAGTCGCTGCATAAAACCTTCGCTCTGGCGCAAAAATACGACCGTCTGATCGACGTTCACTGTGATGAGATCGACGATGAGCAGTCGCGCTTTGTCGAAACCGTTGCCGCCCTGGCGCACCGTGAAGGCATGGGCGCGCGCGTCACCGCCAGCCACACCACGGCAATGCACTCCTATAACGGGGCGTATACCTCGCGCCTGTTCCGCTTGCTGAAAATGTCCGGTATTAACTTTGTCGCCAACCCGTTGGTCAATATTCATCTGCAAGGACGTTTCGATACGTATCCAAAACGTCGCGGCATCACGCGCGTTAAAGAGATGCTGGAGTCCGGCATTAACGTCTGCTTTGGTCACGATGATGTCTTCGATCCGTGGTATCCGCTGGGAACTGCGAATATGCTGCAAGTGCTGCATATGGGGCTGCATGTTTGCCAGCTGATGGGCTATGGGCAGATTAACGATGGCCTGAATTTAATCACCCACCACAGCGCCAGGACGTTGAATTTGCAGGATTACGGCATTGCCGCCGGAAACAGCGCCAACCTGATTATCCTGCCGGCTGAAAATGGATTTGATGCGCTGCGCCGTCAGGTTCCGGTACGTTATTCGGTACGTGGCGGCAAGGTGATTGCCAGCACACAACCGGCACAAACCACCGTATATCTGGAGCAGCCAGAAGCCATCGATTACAAACGGTAATTTCCTCTGTGTTGAAGAGCCACTGACCTGTGTCAGTGGCTACCGTGATTCATTCCCGCCAACAACCGCGTATTCCTCCAACGCCATGTGCAAAAATGCCTTCGCGGCGGCTGTCTGCCAGCTATTTTTCCGCCGCAACAAAACCGCCGTTCTCTCCAGTAGTGGCGGGGCAAGAGAAATAGCTTTAAGCCCATCATGTTGTGTGGCAATCGCTGCTGGTAACAATGTGGAAAGGGAAGTGCGGCGAATCAGCTCCAGAACCGCGCTAATTGAGTTCGCCTCAATGACCACCTGTGGATGTAACCCCGCTTTCTCGCAGTAGTGGTCAATTTGCTCTCTGGTGGCAAATTCCGCGCTGAGCAGGACCAGTTTTTCATCATGCAAGCGACTCAACGCCACCTGTTCACAGGCAGCCAGCGGATGATGTTGCGCCACGACTAACGCTAAACTTTCTGTCAGTAAAGGAATTGCCTCCAGCTCCGGCGAATGCACAGGCGCGAAAGCAATCCCAACGTCCAGCTCGTCGCGGCAAAGCAGATCTTCTATTTTCTCCTGCGACATTTCCTGTAGCCGGAGCGTGATGCCGGGGTAACGCGCATAGAAATCCGCCATTAAAGGGCCGATAAAGTAGCTCGTAAAGGTAGGGGTGACGGCGATACGCAGCGATCCTCGCGTCAGATCGGCAACATCATGAATCGCCCGTTTACCCGCTCCCAGTTCCTGTAATACCCGGCTGGCGTACTGTCGCCAGACTTCCCCCGCATCGGTGAGACGAATCGTTCGCCCGCTACGGTCAAACAGCGGCACGCCCAGACTCTCCTCTAACTGGCGAATCTGCTGGGAAAGCGCAGGCTGGGAGACGTGCAACGCACTGGCGGCACGGGTGAAGCTGCCATGTTCAGCCACGGCAAGAAAATAATTGATATGTCGAGAGAGCATTTGCCAACCTATAAGTAAATCCAATAGAACTCATCATAAATGAGACTTTTACCTTATGGCAATCGGCGAGTAGTCTGCCTCTCATTCCAGAGACAGACAGAGGTTAACGGTGAAAGAGATTATTGATGGATTCCTTAAATTCCAGCGCGAGGCATTTCCGAAGCGGGAAGCCTTGTTTAAACAGCTGGCGACACAGCAAAGTCCGCGCACACTTTTTATTTCCTGCTCCGATAGCCGTCTGGTTCCTGAGCTGGTGACGCAACGTGAACCCGGCGATCTGTTTGTTATTCGCAACGCGGGCAATATCGTCCCTTCTTACGGGCCAGAACCCGGTGGTGTCTCCGCTTCGGTGGAGTATGCCGTCGCCGTGCTTCGGGTATCCGACATTGTGATTTGCGGTCATTCCAACTGTGGCGCAATGACCGCTATTGCCAGCTGCCAGTGCATGGACCATATGCCTGCCGTCTCTCACTGGCTGCGTTATGCCGATTCTGCCCGCGTCGTTAATGAGGCGCGCCCGCATCGCGATTTACCGTCCAAAGCTGCGGCGATGGTGCGTGAAAACGTGATTGCTCAGTTGGCTAATTTGCAAACTCATCCATCGGTGCGCCTGGCGCTCGAAGAGGGGCGGATCGCCCTGCACGGTTGGGTCTACGACATTGAAAGCGGCAGCATCGCAGCCTTTGACGGCGCAACCTGCCAGTTCGTGCCACTGGCAACCAATCCCGGCGTTTGTGCCATACCGCTACGCCAGCAAGCTGCAGCATAACCATACTTTTAATCCATCAGGAGATTTACCATGATTCAGTCGCAAATTAACCGCAATATTCGTCTTGATCTTGCCGATGCTATTTTGCTCAGCAAAGCTAAAAAAGATCTCTCATTTGCCGAGCTTGCCGACGGCACCGGTCTGGCAGAAGCCTTCGTGACCGCTGCTTTGCTGGGGCAGCAGGCGCTTCCTGCCGACGCTGCCCGTCTGGTTGGGGCGAAACTGGATCTCGACGAAGACGCCATTCTACTGTTGCAGATGATTCCGCTGCGTGGCTGCATTGATGACCGTGTTCCAACCGACCCAACGATGTACCGTTTCTATGAAATGTTGCAGGTGTACGGCACCACTCTGAAAGCGTTGGTTCATGAGAAGTTTGGCGATGGCATCATCAGTGCGATTAACTTCAAACTCGACGTCAAGAAGGTGGCGGACCCGGAAGGTGGCGAACGCGCGGTCATCACCTTAGATGGCAAATATCTGCCAACCAAACCGTTCTGACAACCATGCGCGACCATCAAAAGACGTTCACAATGCTGCTGGTTCTGGTGCTGATTGGTCTTAATATGCGACCACTGCTCACCTCCGTCGGACCACTGCTACCGCAATTGCGTCAGGCGAGTGGAATGAGCTTTAGCGTGGCATCCCTGTTGACGGCTCTGCCGGTGGTCACCATGGGCGGGCTGGCGCTGGCCGGAAGCTGGCTTCATCAGCATGTCAGCGAACGTCGCAGCGTCGCCATCAGCCTGGTGCTGATTGCCGTCGGTGCATTGATGCGTGAGCTTTACCCTCAAAGTGCGCTGCTGCTCAGCAGCGCACTGCTCGGTGGGGTGGGAATCGGCATCATTCAGGCGGTGATGCCTTCGGTGATTAAACGGCAGTATCAGCAGCGCACGCCACTGGTGATGGGGCTGTGGTCTGCGGCACTTATGGGCGGTGGTGGACTTGGTGCTGCCCTGACGCCCTGGTTAGTTCAACACAGCGAAAACTGGTATCAAACACTCGCCTGGTGGGCGCTACCTGCCATTATTGCGCTCTTTGCCTGGTGGTGGCAGAGCAATCTCCAGGCCTCTTCATCTCACAACACGACAATCACTCCGGTTCGTGTGGTATTCACTCCTCGCGCCTGGACGCTGGGGCTTTACTTCGGTCTGATTAACGGCGGTTACGCTAGCCTGATTGCCTGGTTACCCGCCTTCTATATTGAGATTGGCGCCAGCGCGCAGTACAGCGGCTCCTTGCTGGCGTTGATGACGCTTGGGCAAGCCGCAGGAGCTTTGCTGATGCCTGCTATGGCTCGCCATCAGGATCGGCGCAAACTTTTGATGCTGGCACTGGCGTTACAACTGGTTGGTTTCTGTGGCTTTATCTGGCTGCCACTGCAATTGCCGGTATTGTGGGCGATGGTGTGTGGTTTAGGTCTGGGCGGCGCGTTTCCGCTCTGTTTGCTGCTGGCTCTCGACCACTCTCCGCAACCGGCTATTGCTGGCAAGCTGGTGGCGTTTATGCAGGGGATCGGCTTTATCATCGCCGGGCTTTCCCCCTGGTTTTCTGGCGTGTTGCGTAGTATCAGCGGCAATTACCTGATGGACTGGGTGTTTCATGCGCTGTGCGTTGTTGGGCTGATGATCATAACCCTGCGATTTGCACCGGCACGTTTTCCGCAGCTGTGGGTCAAAGAGGCATGAGGTGACGCTTGTTTCGCCAGATGATGGAAAATGTCGGATGTGCCCAGTGGCGCATCCGACATTTGTTCCATCGCTTTGTTCATGCCGGATGCGGCGTGAACGCCTTATCCGGCTTACGTAGAGCACTGAACTTGCAGGCCTGATAAGCGTAGCGCATCAGGCAATTTTGCTTTTGCCATCAGTCTCATAATCTTTGAAATAATATTGCTTATCCCGGTCGTTTATTTCGCGAATAACCCGACAGGGAACGCCCGCAGCTACGACGTTTGGTGGAATGTCTTTTGTGACGACACTACCCGCGCCAATAACCGAATTTTCCCCGATGGTGACGCCTGGATTAATGACCACATGACTGCCAATCCAGACATCATTACCAATCGTTATCGGAAAAGAGTACATCTCTCCGTTTTTTCTTAATTCATGGTGTACAGGGTGCCCGGTAACGGAAATAGTAACGTTGGGTGCAATCAGTACGTTATCACCGATCGTTACCGTGTAATCATCGACGATGGTTAAATTGAAATTTGCATAAAAATTGCGGCCTATATGGATGTTGGAACCGTAAGAGAAATAGACAGGCGGCTCTATCCAGGCATTTTCCCCTACCGTGGCAAACATTTCTTTAATCAGGCTTTCCCTTTTTTCAACTTCCGCTGGATGCGAGTGATTAAACTCATACATTAACGTTTTCCCACGAAGTCTTTTTTCAGGTAAGCCTTCGCACATATCGGTAAATAACTTTCCTGCTTTTATTCTTTCTGTCATCGACATGTTCATTACGATTATTCCGTTCCGACATTGATTGCTTAAGCGACTTCATTCACCTGGCGACGCAGCAGAGAAAGCGGGCCGGGGCCGCTAAGCGTGAACACGGAAATTAAGGTGAAGCCCAGCGCCACCAGACCCAGCACCAGATACGCGCCCTGGAAACCGATACTTTCATACATATTGCCTGCCAGAACAGACATAAAAATCATCGCCAGTTGCTTAAAGAAGCAGAAACAGACCAGATAAATTGTCGCTGAAAAACGCACTTCAAACTGGCTGGTAATATATTTAAAGCAGCCCACCAGCAGGAACGGTACTTCAAACATATGCAGCGTTTTTAGAATAACCACTTCCAGTGCCGAGGTGGCGAACGATGAGCCAATAATACGTACTGACATAATGGTGCCAGCCAGCAGCAGGGCGTTTTTCCCGCCGATGCGATTAATGATCAGTGGCGCAAAGAACATAATCGAAGCGTTAAGTAATTCGCCCATTGTTGTGACATAGCCAAATACCCGCGTACCCTGCTCACCGGTGGCAAAGAACGAAGTAAAGAAATTAGCAAACTGTTGGTCAAAAACATCGTAGGTGCAGGAAACGCCAATAACATACAGCGACAAAAACCACAGTTTGGGTTGTCTGAACAGTTCCAGCGCCAGCTTAAGGCTAAATGCCGAATGGTTGGCACCTACGGCATTGGCAACCGTGGCGGAAGAAGGTGCATCCGTTTTGGCGAAAAAGAGCAAAATGGCGAGAATGAGTGCACAGCCAGAACCCAGCCAGAAAACAAACTGATTATTGATGGTGAACATAATGCCGACAATCGAGGCACACAGCGCCCAGCCAACGCAGCCAAACATCCGAGCGCGACCAAATTCGAAATTACTGCGACGGCTGACCTTCTCGATAAATGCTTCTACTGCTGGCGCACCGGCGTTAAAACAAAAGCCAAGATAAATACCACCAACAACCGAACCTACTAAAATATTGTATTGTAACAGCGGGCCAAAGATAAAAATAAAGAATGGCGCAAACATCACTAACATGCCGGTAATAATCCACAGCAGGTATTTGCGCAGTCCAAGTTTGTCAGAAAGCAAGCCAAACAGCGGTTGAAATAACAGAGAGAACAGGGAAATCGCAGCGAAAATAATGCCCGTATCACTTTTGCTGATATGGTTGATGTCATGTAGCCAAATCGGGAAAAACGGGAAGTAGGCTCCCATGATAAAAAAGTAAAAGAAAAAGAATAAGCCGAACATCCAAAAGTTTGTGTTTTTTAGATAGAACATAATGGATTTCCTTACGCGAAATACGGGCAGACATGGCCTGCCCGGTTATTATTATTTTTGACGCCAGACTAACTGGTAATGGTAGCGACCGGCGCTCAGTTGGTATTCTGCCGAAACGGACGGGCTCCAGGAGTCGTCGCCACCAATCCCCATATGGAAACCGTCGATATTCAGCCAGCTGCCTTCTTCCGCGTGCAGCAGATGGCGATGACTGGTTTCCATCAGTTGTTGTTGGCTGTAGCGGCTGATATTGAACTGGAAGTTGCCGCGCCACTGGTGTGAGCCATAATTCAATTCGCGCGTCCCGCAGCGCAGACCGTTCTCGCTCGGGAAGACGTACGGCGTATACATGTCAGACAACGGCAGATCCCAGCGGTCAAAACAGGCCGCAGTAAGGCGGTCGGGATAGTTTTCTTGCGGCCCCAGCCCCAGCCAGTTAACCCGTTCTGCGACCTGTGCCAGTTGGCAGGTCAGGCCAATCCGCGCCGGATGCGGCGTATCGCTTGCCACTTCAACATCCACACTGATGGTCATTTCACCGAGTCCATCAATCCGGTAGGTTTTCCGGCTGATAAATAAAGTTTTCCCCTGATGCTGCCAGGCGTGGACAGTCGTAATCAGCACCGCGTCGGCAAGCAGATCTGCCGTGCACTGCAACAACACCGCTTCTGCCTGGTAATGTCCCGCTGCCTTCCAGCGTTCTACCCAGGCGTTCGGGTCAATACGCGTTGCTTCACTCACGCCAATGTCGTTATCCAGCGACGCACGGGTGAACTGGTCGCGCAGCGGCGTCAGAAGTTGTTTTTCATCGCCAATCCACATCTGAGAAAGAAGGCCTGACTGGCGGTTAAATTGCCAACGCTTGTTATCCAGCGCGATACAAAAATCCGTTTCGCTGGTGGTCAGTTGCGGGGCGGAGTGGAGCGCGGAAGGGAGCGTCATACTAAGGTTTTCCGCCAGTCGCCACTGTTGCCAGGCGCTGATGTGTCCGGCTTCTGACCATGCGGTCGCGTTCGGTTGCACTACGCGTACCGTGAGCCAGAGTTGTCCGGCGCTCTCCGGCTGTGGCAGTTCAGGCAATTCAATCAACTGTTTACCTTGCGGGGCGACATTCAGAGGCACTTCGCCACTTGCCAGTGGCTTGCCATCCAGCGCCACCGACCAGTGCAGGGTTTCGTTATCGCTATGACGGAACAGGTATTCGCTGTTCACTTCGATAATTCGCCCGGATAAACGGAACTGGAAAAACTGCTGCTGGTGTTTTGCTTCCGTCAGCGCCGGATGCGGCGTGCGATCGGCAAAGACCAGACCGTTCATGCAGAACTGGCGATCGTTTGGCGTATCGCCAAAATCACCGCCGTAGGCCGACCACGGGTTGCCGTTTTCATCATATTTAATCAGTGACTGATCCACCCAGTCCCAGACGAAGCCACCCTGTAAACGAGGGTACTGACGAAACGCCTGCCAGTATTTGGCAAAGCCGCCGAGGCTGTTACCCATCGCGTGGGCGTATTCACAGAGGATCAGCGGGCGCAACTCACCTGGCAGCGAAAGCCATTTTTTGATTGACCATTTCGGTACTGCCGGGAAGGGTTGATCTTCATCCACGCGCGCGTACATCGGGCAAATAATATCGGTTGCAGAGGTGTTGGCTCCGCCGCCTTCATACTGCACCGGACGTGATGGATCGACAGATTTAATCCAGCGATACAGCGCGTCGTGATTAGCGCCGTGGCCTGATTCATTCCCCAGCGACCAGATAATTACGCTCGGGTGATTACGATCGCGCCGCACCATCCGCGTTACGCGTTCGCTCATTGCTGGCAGCCACTGCGGATCATCCGTCAGACGATTCATTGGCACCATGCCGTGGGTTTCAATATTAGCTTCATCCACCACATACAGGCCGTAGCGGTCGCACAGTGTGTACCACAGCGGATGGTTCGGATAATGCGAACAGCGCACGGCGTTAAAGTTGTTCTGCTTCATAAGCAGGATATCCTGCACCATCGTCTGCTCATCCATGACCTGACCGTGCAGGGGATGATGCTCGTGACGGTTAACGCCGCGAATCAGCAACGGCTTACCGTTCAGCAGCAGCAGACCATTTTCAATCCGTACCTGGCGGAAGCCGACATCACAGGCTTCCGCTTCAATCAGCGCGCCGTCAGTGGTGTGCAGTTCAACCACCGCACGGTAAAGATTCGGGGTTTCTGCACTCCACAACGCCGGGTTTTCGACGTTCAGACGTAGCGTGACGCGATCGGCATAACCGCCACGCTCATCAATAATTTCGCCGCCGAGAGGCGCGGTGCCGCTGGCGACCTGCGTTTCCCCCTGCCACAAAGAAACCGTTATCCGCAGATCGTCGCATAGTTCGCCACACATGTGGACTTCAGCGTCGAGAACAGCGCGGCTGAAATCGTCATTAAAGTGAGTAGCAACATGGAAATCGCTGATTTGTGTGGTTGGTTTGTGCAGCAACGAGACGTCGCGGAAAATGCCACTCATCCGCCACATATCCTGATCTTCCAGATAACTGCCGTCACTCCAGCGCAACACCATCACCGCGAGGCGGTTTTCTCCGGCGCGTAAAAAGTCACTCAGATCAAATTCAGACGGCAAACGGCTGTCCTGCCCGTAACCGACCCAGCGTCCGTTGCACCACAAATGAAACGCTGAGTTAACCCCATCAAAAATAATCCGCGTCTGACCTTCCTGTAGCCAGCTTTCATCGACATTAAATGTGAGCGAGTAACATCCAGTCGGATTCTCTGCGGGAACACACGGCGGATTGACCGCAATGGGATAGGTCACGTTGGTGTAGATGGGGGCATCGTAACCGTGCATCTGCCAGTTTGAGGGGACGGGGACTGTATCGGCGTCAGGAAGATCGCACTCCAGCCAGCTTTCCGGCACAGCTTCGGGGGCGGGGAACCAGGCAAATTGCCATTTGCCATTCAGACTGCGTAACTGGCGGGAAGGGCGATTCTCGCGGACTTCTTCATTATTTCGCCAGCTGGCAAAAGGAGGATGCGCCGCAAGGCGGTTGAGTTGGGTAACGCCAGGGTTTTCCCAGTCACGACGTTGTAATACGACGGCCAGTGAATCCGTAATCATGGTCATTGCTGTATCCTGTGTGAAATTGTTATCCGCTCACAATTTCACACAACATACGAGCCGGAAGCATAGAGTGTAAAGCCTGGGGTGCTTAATGAGTGAGCTGACTCACATTAATTGTGTTGCGCTCACTGCCCGGTTTCCAGCCGGGAAATTTGCCGTGCCAGCTGCATTAATGAATCCGCCAACGCGCGGGGAGAGGCGGTTTGCGTATTGGGTGGCAGGGTGGTTTTACGTGTCACCAGTGATACGGGCAATAGCTGATTTCCCTTCACCGCCTGGCCCTGAGAGAGTTGCAGCAAGCGGTCCACGCTGGTTTGCCCCAGCAGGCGAAAATCCTGTTTAATGGTGGTTAACGGTGGGATATAACACGAGCTGTCTTCGGTATCGTCGTATCCCACTACCGAGATATCCGCGCCGACGCGTAGCCCGGACTCGGTAATGGCGCGCATTGCACCCAGCGCCATCTGATCGTTAGCAACCAGCATTGCGGTGGGAGTAATGCCCTCATTCAGCATCTGCATGGTTTGTTGAAAACCGGACATGGCGCTCCAGTCGCCCTCAAGCTCCGCTATTGGCTGTAGTTGATTGCAATCGAGATATTTGTGCCAGCCCGCCAGACGCAGACGCGCCGAGACAGAACTTAATGGACCCGCTAACAGCGCAATTTGCAGGTGACCCAACGCGACCAGATGCTCCACGCCGAGCCGTGCGCCGTCATCATGGGAAAAAATAATGCTGTTAATGGGGGATTTGTCGGAGACATCAAGAAACAAAACTGGCACGTGACCGCAGGCTGCCTCTACGGCGATGGCATCTTGTTCATCCAGGGGATAGTTGATGATCAGGCCGCTGACGCGTTGTGCGAGAAGATTATGAACCGCCGCTTTACAGGCTTCGACGCCACTGCGTTCCACCATTGATACCACTACGCTGGCACCGAGTTGATCGGCGCGGGATTTAATTGCCGCAACGATTTGTGAAGGTGCATGAAGCGCCAGGTTGGAAGTGGCAACGCCAATCAGCAGCGACTGTTTGCCCGCCAGTTGCTGTGCCACGCGGTTGGGAATGTAATTCAGCTCCGCCATTGCCGCTTCCACTTTTTCCCGCGTTTTCGCAGAAACGTGGCTGGCCTGATTTACCACGCGGGAAACGGTCTGATAAGAGACTCCGGCATACTCGGCGACATCGTATAGTGTTACTGGTTTCACATTCACAACCCTGAATTGACTCTCTTCCGGGCGCTATCATGCCATACCACGGAAGGTTTTGCGCCACCCTGCAGGGCTGACACCAAAGTGAAATTTAAAATGCTGACGCCAGGTCACATGAGAGAGAAAGCCCACTTCGATACACTCACTGTATTTACAGGTATACTCGCAAAAATTATTCAGCGGGTTTGGAAATAAAGATGGCAAAACTTACCTTACAAGAGCAGTTGCTCAAAGCAGGATTAGTCACCAGCAAAAAAGCGGCGAAGGTCGAGAGAACGGCGAAAAAATCGCGCGTTCAGGCGCGTGAAGCTCGGGCGGCGGTAGAGGAAAATAAAAAGGCACAGCTTGAGCGTGATAAACAGCTTAGTGAGCAACAAAAACAAGCTGCGTTAGCGAAAGAATATAAAGCTCAGGTGAAGCAGCTTATCGAAATGAACCGTATCACCATTACCAATGGCGATATCGGTTTTAACTTCACCGACGGCAATCTGATTAAGAAAATTTTTGTCGATAAGCTCACGCAAACGCAGTTGATTAATGGCCGTCTGGCGATTGCCCGTTTGGTTACTGACGGCAATAGTGAAGGTGAATACGCCATTATTCCGGCAAGCGTTGCCGACAAAATCGCCCAGCGTGATGCCAGCAGTATTGTGTTGCACAGTGCACTCAGCGCCGAAGAGCAGGATGAAGACGATCCGTATGCCGACTTTAAGGTGCCTGATGATTTGATGTGGTAATTATATGTCCGTCACCATCCGCGAACAGGATGGCGACGGCTTGTTACGTGCGGGATATTAATAACGAATGACGGTGCGAATGGATTTGCCTTCATGCATTAATTCAAAGGCGTCATTAATTTCATCCAGACTCATGGTATGCGTTACAAACGGCTCCAGGTCGATATTACCTTTCATCGCATCTTCAACCATACCCGGCAACTGGGAACGACCTTTCACGCCGCCAAATGCGGAACCTTTCCATACGCGACCGGTGACCAACTGGAATGGACGGGTTGAGATTTCCTGACCAGCGCCAGCCACACCAATGATTATCGACTGACCCCAGCCACGGTGAGCACTTTCCAGCGCCGCGCGCATCACATTGACGTTGCCGATGCACTCAAAGGTATGGTCGATCCCCCATTTGTTGATATCCAGCAGGACATCTTTAATCGGTTTGTCGTAGTCATTCGGATTAATGCAGTCGGTGGCACCGAAACGACGCGCCAGATCGAATTTCTTCGGGTTGGTATCGATAGCGATAATCCGTCCCGCTTTCGCCTGACGTGCGCCCTGAACCACTGCCAGACCAATAGCGCCAAGACCAAACACGGCAACAGAATCACCAGGCTGGACTTTAGCGGTGTTGTGCACTGCGCCAATACCGGTGGTAACGCCACAGCCCAGCAGGCAGACGTGTTCATGGTTTGCTTCTGGGTTAATTTTGGCCAGTGAAACTTCCGCGACCACGGTATATTCACTGAAGGTGGAACAGCCCATGTAGTGATACAGCGGTTGCCCATTGTAAGAAAAACGTGTGGTGCCGTCTGGCATCAGGCCTTTGCCCTGGGTTTCGCGAACCGCGACGCAGAGGTTGGTTTTGCCAGAACGACAGAACTCACACTCGCCGCACTCTGCGGTGTAAAGCGGGATCACATGGTCGCCAGGTTTAACGCTGGTCACGCCTTCACCGACTTCAACCACAACGCCAGCCCCTTCGTGACCGAGAACGACCGGGAATACACCTTCCGGGTCATCGCCGGAAAGGGTAAATGCGTCGGTATGGCAGACGCCGGTATGAGTGACTTTTATCAGCACTTCACCTTTTTTCGGTGGTGCAACGTCAATTTCAACGATTTCCAGTGGTTTACCGGGTGCAAATGCAACGGCAGCACGTGATTTCATATTTCGCTTTTCCTCAATAGGGTAGTGGTTTCAGCTACTTAAGATAGGCTCGAACCAGTTCAATCGTGTCATCAACGGATTGGCTGACTTCGCGGCTGTAGCAGTCATTTCGGTCAAACGTTTCCCGGATATGGCTTTCAAGCACTTCTGCCATCAGCCCGTTAGCCGCACCCCGAACGGCAGCGATCTGCTGGAGTATGGCACGGCATTCGGCATCACCCTCCAGTGACCGTTCCAGAGCATCAATCTGCCCCCGAATGCGACGAACTCGAGTAAGCACCTTTTTCTTCTCTTCCGGAGTACTGGGCATTTCGCACCTCATCTCATCTGCACGCAACATACTATAGGGGGGTATGCTATGTGTCAATGCATACCCCCCTATAGTATATAACACCGGAGAATAAAATTTATCCGATGAATGTGGGTGATGTCTGGAGGAAACGAAGAGGGAAGGAGAGTGTTTGGGCGCTAATCACGTGGGATTGCCGCCCGGATAGCAGGCGGCGGAAGGAATCAGAATTTCCAGGTCAGATTGGCAGCGAATTGCAGGCCGTTATAATCATCGGTTGGCGTGTCATACCATACTTTACCCGCCGTCAGCCCCAGATTAAGTTGCTCAGTCAACGGTTGAATACGTTGTAAACTGGCGCTCTTCATGCTGCCATGACGCGTCTCTGGCGACCAGTCGTAGGTATAAGCTCCCGTCCCACGACTAAGCCAAAGTTGAGTATAACCGCCGCCGCGAGGGTCATTCAGACGCACGGAAATCATATTGCTGTAACTGCCGCCCGCATCGCTGGAGTCATAATGGGTATAGCGATAGCTGGTGATCACCGGGCCAGTGTAGAGCGATACGCCGCCTTGCCAGGCATCGACTTCAACATCATCGTAATATTTAGTGTAGCGATAACCGGTCGTGAACAGCGTTTTTGGCAGCAGGGCCAGGTTAATATCCTGACGAAAATCCTGGCGAGCAAAGACCGGCGTATTATCCGCAAAGGCAATCCCCGTGCGGGTTGTCAGCCAGTTATTCCATTTGTACCAGACTGCACCCTGACCGCGTGTAGCATTGAAACGTTCAGTCTCATAATCACGACGCCCTTGGGAAAGATTAAAAAGCAGCGTTGCGTTTTCAACTTTTGCTACCAGTTCAGCATACGCTAAATTACGGTTGCCATGATCGCCAGAATAATCGGTAAAATCGTAGCCTGCGGTAATGGAAGTTAACCCGGCATAAGCGGGCAATGTGCTAAAGATTGCCGCTGCTAATAACGTCCGTTTTATCATTTTAATCTCCTGTACGGATAAGCTCTTGCCGGAGTGAATAATTTCCGGTAGGTAAATTGCGTTCTACAATAACGCGCGGGCCAAGTTGCGTGTTTGGCGAAATAATTCGTCCAGGTAAAATAATTACCTGCACGCCAAGACGTGAACGCTGACCAATATAACAACCTAATTTATCGCAGCCGGTAGCGATAATACCCTCTGGGGTGCGAACCGATACTGGCTGTTCATCCAGTCGATGATTACTGGTACGCACCTGTGCGCCCAAATATGCCTGGCTTGCAACAACAGAATCGGCAATAAAACATTGCGGTCCAATCATCGCTTCCGCTTCAATAACTGCATTTTTGATTTCAGTGGCAAAACCAATTTTTACGTCATTGTTGATTACCGTACCGGGGCGAATAAACGCATAATTACCTATCAGGCAGTTTGCACCAATCACTACCGGCCCTTGAATAACCACACCGTGGCAAATACGGGTATTGGCACCGATAACAACTTCACCGGCACTTTCATCAATAATCACCTGGTCAGCAATCTGAATATTTTTCTCTTTAACATTAAGCTTCAGATAGCTTTTCAGTTCCTGCGACAGAAGGTTGGGAATAAGCGGTTGGCGCTTCCACCAGTGCGGAATAACGGGTGGGTTTGTCGCGCTGAGGTTCGCGTCCAGTAAAAAAGGCAATAAGTCCATAAATAATCCAGATGGCATAAGCTAATAATACATACACAACGGAAAGTGGCGCTAAAGGCACCAACAACCAGCAACGATGAAACCAGGCGCTAAAAGCACCAATAACACAAACTACGCCGACCCAGATAAGCGGAAACATAGCCACTATTACGCCATGTGGCCCGGTGGTAATTAATTCATTAAACCAGGTGGTGAGATAAATCCCAACGCCATAGAGCACGACCAACAGCATAGGGAAAATACTGAAGATGCCGAAACGGCTAAATAAAAGCCTTTTATGCAGACGCATACATACCGCATAGCCCACAATCCAACGTCGCCAGCGACGCCACTCCTCGCGCGGGTTGTTGCATTCCTGAGGGTATACGATGCAGCGATTTGCCTGACGAATTCGGTAACCATTGGCGACCAACGTCCAGGTGAGGTCGAGATCTTCAACTTTGGTACGATCCGAGAAACCGAATTTACGCAATACATCGGTACGGAACATCCCGCAGGCACCGCTGATAATAAACGGGGCGCCGCCCAAAAGCTGTTGTAGCGTGCGCTTCATAACGATCATCGGCAGTTTCACAGTAGCGCGAATATGTGGCAGCAAACCTGCGCCTTTTAATGCTGTGGAGGGAATGCCGCCTACGGCATCAGCACCACGCTCAATTTCCGCCAACATATAACCCATGCCGTTTTTATCTGGAGGGACGTAAGTATCGGCATCGCTTAAAAAAACCTGGTCACATGTGGCGTAGTTGAGGCCGTTCATTAGAGCGCCGCCTTTGCCGGTATTTTTTTGCGTAACAGCAACAAACCGATCGCCCCATTTGCGTTTCACTTCCGCCATTACCGCTTCGGTATTATCTGTGGAACCGTCGTTAACGCAAATTACCCGACAAAAATAAGGGTTGCGCAGCAGATTTTCCAGCGACTGTGCCAGACAAGGGCCTTCGTTATAGGCAGGAATAATTGCGTCAATACAGCCTTTCTTTTGGCTGGGCTTACGCCTTAACGTACTTAAAAACCATAGCAATATTGCTACGGCCATAAATATAAAGATCCAGGTTTTCATTTAATCTACTCAAAGAATCATTTTATGAATAACAAAGCCTTCACCCAGATCGCTATTGACCTGTTGTCCGCGAAATTGTGCAACAGCACGTAAACGTTCATGACGCATATAATCACGTCGTTCCTGGCTTTTATGTTTTTTTAACGCTGCAAGTTTTACAGTAAAATATTCTTCTTTTACGGATTCAAAAACCTGGGGCATAAATGAAAGCCAGGTGCTTGGAGTTTCATAGCCGAGAATCTGTGGAATAGTACGGCAGGCAACCATTGATGCCTGATAAACTGCCAGATGATCCTGATGGCGGTCAGCATCATGCATGGTATATACCCGTATGATTTCTACATCAGCGGGAATTTGATTTTTAATAATATCTTCCAGGGAGGAAATCATATCATTGAGTTGCAGATGTGTACGGGTATCTGAAAAATTAAGATGAATAGTTTGCTGACACCCCAACATCTTTAATGCTTCGCGAGATTCTTCATGACGATCGATGATTTCGCTTACACCCGAATCGCCAGCAGTCATGACAACGGCGGTGATATAAAATCCTTTCTGCGCAAGACGAGCAAGCGATGCGCCACAACCTAATTCAATATCGTCAGGATGTGCGCCAATCGCAAGGATACCTTTCCTCTTTTCTGCTGAAGAATGCAACGCAGAATTTAAAACCTTATCCAATTCATGACACTCCATTGTAATTATTATGCTGAAAGCGCGACGAATGCAGAGCGGCAACCCTCTGCAACATACTCAGATGTTAAAAATGACACGCGGTAAAAAAGAATAATCCTGAGAACAGGTCAATTAATGCCCGGAGGGCCGTAAGCGGTATAAGTTTGATTTGTGTGTATCATATGTTAAGTATTTGTGTGTTTTGTGAGTGTGATTATATTTTTTATATATTGTATTTAGATGTGATTTAGTTTGTCAATTAATTGCATTTAAAAAATATCTTTTATCAACCATTACTTTTTATATTCGTTTTATGAATGGATTGGTATGACGAAGAGGTTTTAAAGGTTGCATCATATGAAATCAGAATAATATATCTATTTATTATTGGTTGCCTGGTTGGTGGAGTGGTGAAATAAATTTTTATCGTTTGAATTTTTATTCGTATATAAAAAGAAATGTGGCATTTCTTTGTAGGGAAACGATTGGTAAATGCATAACTCATCTATCTTTTGCCGTTTTTTTGCTAAGAATAAAAACATATTGTCCATAATGATTAATTCTTTTATCAAATTATTTTCTCCGCGAATACTGCTCCCATAACAAGACAGGGGAGCAGACAATCATGGCAATTTCATCGCGTAACACACTTCTTGCCGCACTGGCATTCATCACTTTTCAGGCGCAGGCGGTGAACGTCACCGTGGCGTATCAAACCTCCGCCGAACCGGCGAAAGTGGCTCAGGCCGATAACACCTTCGCCAAAGAGAGCGGAGCGACCGTGGACTGGCGTAAGTTTGACAGCGGAGCCAGCATCGTTCGGGCGCTGGCTTCTGGCGACGTGCAAATCGGTAATCTCGGTTCCAGCCCGTTAGCGGTCGCTGCCAGTCAGCAGGTGCCGATTGAAGTCTTTTTGCTGGCGTCAAAATTGGGTAACTCCGAGGCGCTGGTCGTTAAGAAAAACATCAGCAAACCCGAAGATCTCATTGGTAAGCGCATCGCCGTACCGTTTATCTCCACCACGCACTACAGCCTGCTGGCGGCGCTGAAACACTGGGGCATTAAACCCGGGCAAGTGGAGATTGTGAACCTGCAACCGCCAGCAATTATCGCCGCCTGGCAACGGGGAGATATTGATGGTGCTTATGTGTGGGCGCCGGCGGTAAATGCGCTGGAAAAAGACGGCAAGGTGCTGACAGACTCTGAACAGGTCGGGCAGTGGGGCGCACCGACGCTGGATGTTTGGGTGGTGCGGAAAGATTTTGCTGAGAAACATCCTGAGGTGGTGAAAGCGTTCGCTAAAAGCGCCATCGATGCCCAGCAACCGTACATTGCGAATCCGGACGCGTGGCTGAAACAGCCGGAAAACATTAGCAAACTGGCGCGCTTGAGCGGCGTACCGGAAGGTGACGTACCGGGGCTGGTCAAGGGAAATACCTATCTGACGCCGCAGCAGCAAACGGCAGAACTGACCGGAGCGGTGAACAAAGCGATCATCGACACCGCGCAGTTTTTGAAAGAGCAGGGCAAAGTCCCCGCCGTGGCGAATGATTACAGCCAGTACGTTACCTCGCGCTTCGTGCAATAAAAGGAGGCGCAGATGCTGCAAATTTCTCATCTCTATGCCGATTATGGCGGTAAACCGGCGCTGGAAGATATCAACCTGACGCTGGAAAGCGGCGAACTGTTGGTGGTGCTGGGACCGTCTGGCTGCGGCAAAACCACCTTGCTGAATCTGATTGCTGGTTTTGTGCCTTACCAGTACGGCAGCATTCAACTGGCGGGCAAGCGCATTGAGGGGCCGGGTGCAGAGCGCGGGGTGGTTTTTCAGAATGAAGGGCTGCTGCCGTGGCGTAATGTGCAGGATAACGTGGCGTTCGGCCTGCAACTGGCGGGGATGGAGAAAACGCAACGTCTGGAAATCGCTCACCAGATGCTGAAAAAAGTCGGTCTGGAAGGGGCAGAAAAACGCTACATCTGGCAGCTTTCTGGCGGTCAGCGTCAGCGGGTAGGGATTGCCCGTGCGCTGGCGGCTAATCCCCGGATGTTATTACTCGACGAACCGTTTGGCGCGCTGGACGCCTTCACCCGGGACCAGATGCAAATACTGCTGCTGAAACTCTGGCAGGAGACAGGCAAGCAGGTGTTGTTGATTACCCATGATATAGAAGAAGCGGTGTTTATGGCGACCGAACTGGTTCTGCTTTCACCGGGGCCGGGTCGTGTGCTGGAACGTCTGCCGCTCAACTATGCCCGCCGCTTTGTTGCGGGTGAGTCGAGCCGCAGCATCAAGTCCGATCCACAATTCATCGCCATGCGCGAATATGTTTTAAGCCGCGTATTTGAGCAACGAGAGGCGTTCTCATGAGTGTGCTTCTTAACGAAAAACTGCATTCGCATCGGCTGAAATGGCGCTGGCCGCTCTCGCGTCAGGTGACTTTAAGCATTGGCACGTTAGCGGTTTTACTGACTGTATGGTGGGCAGTAGCTGCGCTGCAACTGATTAGCCCGCTGTTTTTGCCGCCGCCGCAACAGGTACTGGCAAAACTGCTCACCATTGCCGGAACGCAAGGATTTATGGACGCCACGCTGTGGCAACATCTGGCAGCCAGCCTGACGCGCATTTTGCTGGCGCTACTCGCGGCGGTGTTGATCGGTATTCCGGTTGGGATCGCCATGGGGCTAAGCCCGACAGTGCGCGGCATTCTGGATCCGGTAATTGAACTGTATCGCCCGGTGCCGCCGCTGGCCTATTTGCCGCTGATGGTGATCTGGTTTGGTATTGGTGAAACTTCGAAGATCTTACTGATCTATTTAGCGATTTTTGCACCGGTGGCGATGTCGGCGCTGGCGGGGGTGAAAAGCGCGCAGCAGGTTCGCATTCGTGCCGCCCAGTCGCTGGGTGCCAGCCGTGTGCAGGTGCTGTGGTTTGTTATTTTGCCCGGCGCACTGCCGGAAATCCTCACCGGATTACGCATTGGTCTGGGTGTGGGCTGGTCTACGCTGGTGGCGGCGGAGCTGATTGCCGCGACGCGAGGCTTAGGTTTTATGGTTCAGTCAGCGGGTGAGTTTCTCGCAACTGACGTGGTGCTGGCGGGGATCGCGGTGATTGCGATTATCGCCTTTCTTTTAGAACTGGGTCTGCGTGCGTTACAGCGCCGCCTGACGCCCTGGCATGGAGAAGTACAATGAGTGAACGTCTGAGCATTACCCCGCTGGGGCCGTATATCGGCGCACAAATTTCGGGTGCCGACCTGACGCGTCCGTTAAGTGATAATCAGTTTGAACAGCTTTACCATGCGGTGTTGCGCCATCAGGTGGTGTTTCTGCGTGAACAAGCCATTTCGCCACAGCAGCAACGCGCGCTGGCCCAGCGTTTTGGCGCGCTGCATATTCATCCTGTTTACCCTCATGCCGAAGGCGTTGATGAGATTATCGTACTTGATACCCATAACGATAATCCGCCGGATAACGACAACTGGCACACCGATGTGACATTTATTGAGACGCCGCCAGCGGGAGCGATTCTGGCAGCGAAAGAGTTGCCATCAACCGGGGGCGATACGCTATGGACCAGTGGTATTGCGGCGTATGAGGCGCTCTCTGTTCCCTTCCGTCAGCTGTTGAGCGGGCTGCGCGCGGAGCATGATTTCCGTAAATCGTTCCCGGAATACAAATACCGCAAAACAGAGGAGGAACATCAACGCTGGCGCGAGGCGGCAGCGAAAAATCCTCCTTTACTACATCCGGTGGTGCGAACGCATCCGGTGAGCGGTAAACAGGCGCTGTTTGTTAATGAGGGATTTACCACGCGAATTGTCGATGTCAGTGAGAAAGAGAGCGAAGCCTTGCTAGGCTTTTTATTTACTCATATCACCAAACCGGAGTTTCAGGTGCGCTGGCGCTGGCAACCGAATGATGTGGCAATTTGGGATAACCGCGTAACCCAGCACTATGCCAATGCCGATTACCTGCCACAGCGACGGATTATGTATCGGGCAACGATCCTTGGGGATAAACCGTTTTATCGGGCGGGGTGATGGGAAAATGCCGGGTAGGGATAACCCGGCATAATGATCATTAACGCAGAATTTTCTTCTCAGCCAGATCCAGCGCAAAGTAGCTGAAAATCAGATCCGCCCCCGCGCGCTTAATCGAACCTAAGCTTTCGAGCACCACTTTCTCTTCATCTATAGCACCCGCCAGCGCGGCGAACTTAATCATCGCGTACTCACCACTCACCTGATACGCACCAATCGGCAATTCAGTACGTTCACGCAGCTCACGCACGATGTCGAGGTACGCTCCGGCAGGTTTAACCATCAGGCAATCTGCGCCCTGAGTTTCATCCAGCAGCGATTCACGAATCGCCTCACGACGGTTCATTGGGTTCATCTGATAACTTTTGCGGTCACCTTTTAATGCGCTTCCCGCAGCTTCACGAAACGGACCATAAAAGGAGGAAGCGAACTTGGTCGAATACGACATGATCGCCGTATCTTTAAAGCCCGCAGCGTCCAGCGCCTGGCGAATCGCCTGCACCTGACCATCCATTGCGGCGGAAGGTGCGATGAAGTCTGCGCCCGCAGCAGCAGCAACCACCGCTTGTTTGCCTAAATTTTCGAGGGTCGCGTCGTTATCGACGCCGTGCTCGCACAGCACGCCGCAGTGACCGTGAGAAGTGTATTCACAGAAACAGGTGTCTGACATAACGATCATTTCAGGCACGGTCTGCTTGCAAATGCGTGACATACGCGCCACCAGACCATCTTCCCGCCAGGCATCGCTGCCCGTTTCATCGGTATGGTGAGAGATGCCGAAAGTCATTACTGACCGAATACCGGCGTTGGCGATACGTTCGATTTCGCGCGCCAGATGTTTCTCTGGAATACGCATTACGCCCGGCATAGCTTCAACGGCTTTGTAGTCGTCGATTTCTTCTTCAACAAAGATCGGCAACACCAGGTCGTTAAGGCTAAGTGTTGTCTCTTCAAACATAGCGCGCAGCGCAGGAGATTTGCGCAGGCGACGAGGGCGTTGGATTAAGTCTGTCATGGTCTGCCTGATGTTTGTGGAATCGAGGGACATAGTATACCTGAAGCAGAGTGTGGGTGTTTTACGAAAGTTGTCGCGATGTTGACAAGAAGAGAATGAAAGACCGGCCTGGACATCTTTTTAATAGAAATAGCAATATTTTTATATTCACTGAAAATATTTTTAATTTTTATTAATTCTCCCTGATTATTGTTTTTAGTCGTTTGGCTATGCTGTCAAAAATAGGATGGTTAAAAGTTCATTGTTTATAAATACATTATTTGTCTAATTTGCTGGTGTAATATTTGTAGAGTATATGATTTTGAAATTAATGCGGTAATTAACAGATTGAAATGACAGGTTTTTATCTATTTTTGTGATCTGTGCTTACACGTGATTTATATATGTCCGCATTCGGACTTAGGGGAAAGAATAATTGAACCATTCATCTGTAACGCCGCATAATCGTAAACGCGAAACATAATATGTTTTCTATGCATTGATAATTGATGGATCAACTTATTACGTCCCTGAGGAGGGATGACAAATGCACTCCTGGAAAAAGAAACTTGTAGTATCACAATTAGCATTGGCTTGCACTCTGGCTATCACCTCTCAGGCTAATGCAGCGACCAACGATATTTCTGGTCAAACTTACAATACTTTCCATCACTACAACGACGCCACCTATGCTGATGACGTTTACTATGATGGTTATGTAGGCTGGAACAACTATGCCGCTGATAGCTATTACAACGGCGATATCTACCCGGTCATTAATAACGCTACCGTTAATGGCGTGATTTCTACCTACTATCTGGACGATGGTATTTCTACCAATACCAACGCTAATAGTCTGACAATCAAAAACAGCACTATTCACGGTATGATTTATTCCGAGTGCATGACAACTGATTGTGCTGATCGTGCGAATGACTACTACCATGATCGTCTGGCGCTGACTGTTGATAATTCAACGATCGACGACAACTACGAACATTATACTTACAATGGCACCTACAATAATGCCGCTGATACTCATGTTGTAAACGTATATAACATTGGTACAGCTATCACTCTGGATCAGGAAGTTGATCTGTCCATTTCTAATAACTCTCACGTAGCAGGTATTACGCTGACTCAGGGTTATGAGTGGGAAGATATCGACGACAACACTGTCAGCACCGGTGTAAACAGCAGCGAAGTGTTTAATAACACCATCACTGTTAAAGATTCTACCGTGACCTCTGGTTCATGGACTGATGAAGGTACTACTGGCTGGTTTGGTAATACTGGTAATGCAAGTGATTACAATGGTAATGGCTGGATCGCTGACGATATCGCATTAGCAGTTATTGCACATCCTGCTGCTGATAATGCCATGCAGACTACTGCAACATTCGATAATTCCACACTGATGGGCGATGTACTCTTCTCAAGCAACTTTGATGAGAACTTCTTCCCACATGGCCGTGATAGCTATCGTGATGCTGATGGTGACGTAGATACTAACGGTTGGGATGGTACTGATCGTTTGGATCTGACCCTGAACAATGGCAGCAAGTGGGTTGGTGCGGCAATGTCTGCGCACTTAACTGTAGATATCGATGATGATGGTGTGCCAGATACTTACGGTCCTGTTTACAATGAGAACGGGGTTGTTGTTGATACCAGCACAGGCACCGAAGCAACTGCAACTCTGATTGATATTGCTGCAAATAGCCTGTGGCCTTCTTCAACGGTTGGTGTTGATAATACCAATACCCAATATGACGAAAATGGTCATATTGTAGGAAATGAAGTTTATCAGAGCGGTCTGTTCAATGTGACCCTGAACACCGGTTCACAGTGGGATACCACCAAAACTTCTCTGATTGACACCCTGAGCATCAACAGTGGTTCAACTGTTAATGTTGCTGATTCAACGCTGATTTCTGATTCTATCTCTCTGACAGGTCTTTCTGCGCTGAACATCAACGAAGATGGTCATGTTGCAACTGATTCACTGACTGTCGACAACAGTACCGTAACCATTTCTGACGAAGTTTCTGCTGGTTGGGCTGTAGGTGATGCAGCTCTGTATGCGAACACCATCAACGTTACTAACGACGGTATTCTGGATGTCGGTAACACTGCGGCGAATGCTCTTCAGGTTGATACTCTGAACCTGACCAGCACCACTGATACCAGTGGTAACATTCATGCAGGTGTGTTCAACATCGAAAGCAACCGCTTCGTACTTGATGCCGACCTGACCAACGACCGTACCAACGACACTACCAAGTCAAACTACGGTTATGGCTTAATCGCAATGAACTCTGATGGTCACCTGACCATTAACGGTAACGGCGATAACGATAACACTGCTTCTATCGAAGCTGGTCAGAACGAAGTTGATAACAACGGTGACCATGTTGCAGCTGCAACCGGTAACTACAAAGTTCGTATCGACAACGCTACTGGTGCTGGTTCTATCGCTGACTACAACGGCAACGAGCTGATTTACGTTAACGACAAAAATAGCAACGCTACCTTCTCTGCTGCTAACAAAGCTGACCTGGGTGCATACACCTATCAGGCTGAACAGCGCGGTAACACCGTTGTTCTGCAACAGATGGAGCTGACTGACTACGCTAACATGGCGCTGAGCATCCCGTCTGCGAACACCAATATCTGGAACCTGGAACAAGACACCGTTGGTACTCGTTTGACCAACTCTCGTCATGGCCTGGCTGATAACGGCGGCGCATGGGTAAGCTACTTCGGTGGTAACTTCAACGGCGACAACGGCACCATCAACTATGATCAGGATGTTAACGGCATCATGGTCGGTGTTGATACCAAAATTGACGGTAACAACGCTAAGTGGATCGTCGGTGCGGCTGCAGGCTTCGCTAAAGGTGACATGAATGACCGTTCTGGTCAGGTAGATCAAGACAGCCAGACTGCCTACATCTACTCTTCTGCTCACTTCGCGAACAACGTCTTTGTTGATGGTAGCTTGAGCTACTCTCACTTCAACAACGACCTGTCTGCAACCATGAGCAACGGTACTTACGTTGATGGTAGCACCAACTCCGACGCTTGGGGCTTCGGTTTGAAAGCCGGTTACGACTTCAAACTGGGTGATGCTGGTTACGTGACTCCTTACGGCAGCGTTTCTGGTCTGTTCCAGTCTGGTGATGACTACCAGCTGAGCAACGACATGAAAGTTGACGGTCAGTCTTACGACAGCATGCGTTATGAACTGGGTGTAGATGCAGGTTATACCTTCACCTACAGCGAAGATCAGGCTCTGACTCCGTACTTCAAACTGGCTTACGTCTACGACGACTCTAACAACGATAACGATGTGAACGGTGATTCCATCGATAACGGTACTGAAGGGTCTGCGGTACGTGTTGGTCTGGGTACTCAGTTCAGCTTCACCAAGAACTTCAGCGCCTATACCGATGCTAACTACCTCGGTGGTGGTGACGTAGATCAAGACTGGTCCGCGAACGTGGGTGTTAAATATACCTGGTAATATTCTTCACTGCGAAGAAATAGGTAATTTAATCTAAATAATGCCCGTCAAGGATTTGACGGGCATTACTGCAAAGGACGCGCAAATGTTATCTGTAGTTAAACCTCTTCAGGAATTTGGTAAGCTCGATAAATGTTTGTCCAGATACGGCACGCGCTTCGAGTTTAATAATGAAAAGCAAGTTATATTTTCAAGTGACGTTAATAGCGAAGATACATTCGTTATTTTAGAAGGTGTTATCTCTCTGCGTAGAGAAGAAAATGTGCTTATCGGTATTACCCAGGCTCCTTTTATTATGGGACTGGCTGATGGTTTAATGAAAAACGATATACCATACAAATTAATATCAGAAGGAAACTGTACGGGATATCATCTGCCTGCCAAACAAACCATTTCTCTTATTGAACAACATCAACTCTGGCGTGACGCTTTTTACTGGTTAGCCTGGCAAAATCGAATTCTGGAATTACGCGATGTTCAGCTCATTGGACATAATTCTTACGAACAAATTCGCGCCACTTTATTATCAATGATTGACTGGAATGACGAATTACGCGCACGTATTGGTGTGATGAATTATATCCATCAACGTACACGCATATCACGTTCCGTCGTCGCAGAAGTTCTCGCGGCTTTGCGCAAAGGCGGTTATATCGAAATGAATAAAGGCAAACTGGTCGCTATCAACCGTTTGCCTTCAGAGTATTAATCAGGACGCGGGGATGACCAGCGGTTTATTCCCGCTCAGTTCGGTTACCAGATCATTGATACCATCGCTCATGTTTTTAAAGCGAGTCAACGGCGAGCGAGTGACGACCACAAAAGCACCAATATTTTTTTGCGGGATCATCGCCATATAGGTAATGAATCCGCCGCCGCCGCCAGTTTTCTGAATAATTCCCGGACGCCCATCTTTCGGCGCCATATATACCCAACCTAAACCGAGCGCATCCGCTCTGCCAGGTACATCCATGCCGATCACTTTCGTAAACTGCGCGCGTTGATAAATCAGCGTCTGCATACGATCCGCCTGGTTGCTGCGCTGATAAAAATCAGACGACAAATACTGCTGCATCCAGCGCATCATATCGCCAGGTGTGGAATAGACACCGCCACTACCAATTGCCGCCAGCGTGTTATTACACGGGCTGGCACCGCGCTCGGCAACCATTAAACGTCGGCACTGATCCGGCGATGGCGTGTAGGTGGTGTCTTTCATCCCCAACGGACGAGTGATTTGCTCTTCAAACAACTGCGTATAAGGCTTGCCAGACGCATTCGCCAGCGCATCCGCCAGCAGATCGAACGCAAGGTTAGAGTATGCAGCCTGGCTGCCGGGTGCGGCTTTTAGCTTCGCCGTAGAAAGGTATTTCCAGCGTTGTTCGCGCGTTGGCCAGACAAACACCGGACGATTTGCTGCTCCGCCAGGCTGTTCACGCGGCAGGGCGCTGGTATGGGTTGCCAGATTCACTAGCGTAATGGGTTTTCCATTGTAGGTCGGTACTCGTGTGCCTGGTGGAGCATATTTACTTAACGGATCGTTTAACTTCACCGTGCCTTGATCGAGCAGCTTAACCAGCATTTCACTGGTCATCAGTTTAGTGAGGGACGCAATTCGCACCACAGAGTCTAATTGTGGGCGAACGTTATTACCGGGACGCGTTTCCCCATAACTGCGAAAGACGCGCTGATTACCGTCAATAACGACCAGTGCCATCCCCGTGGCACCGCTGCCGTAAAAAATATGATCGGCATAGCGATCGACAATATCAGAGGCGAACTCCGGTTCGGTGATCGGCTGCGCCGCATGGACGGAGGTCAATGACGCCGCACACAGCACGGCAGAAAAAAGCAGACTACGTTTCAACGGTGGTGTCCATAAATTAAATGAAGGTAACTGAGCGTATTTATACTACTCATAGATGGATTGCAAAGGGCGAATTAGTGCAATAATAGTGCTAAAAACGTAACGGCGCGTAAACACGATCTTTTTCCTGAGCACCAATGTCTGCATTTGTGATCCTGCGCGTGTGAATCTGCTAATGTAAACAATCCTTTGTTTGTGAAATCCGCCGAAACAATTCTTACGGTCAGCATGACGAACTAAGTACCTTGCCATTGGTCACAATGGGCGGTTTCATTTAGCTGGCTCCTTGGAGCAATCATGCGGTTAATGCACAGCAGTTGTTAAAACGATAAGAAGTTAGCAGGAGAGCATATGTTTAAGTCTTTTTTCCCAAAGCCGGGAGCCTTTTTTCTCTCGGCCTTTATTTGGGCACTGATTGCCGTGATCTTCTGGCAAGCCGGTGGTGGTGATTGGGTGGCACGTATTGCCGGAGCTTCTGGGCAGATCCCGATTAGCGCCGCACGTTTCTGGTCGTTAGACTTCCTGGTTTTTTACGCTTACTACATTGTTTGTGTAGGACTTTTTGCGCTGTTCTGGTTTATCTACAGTCCGCATCGTTGGCAATACTGGTCAATACTCGGCACTGCGCTGATTATCTTCGTTACCTGGTTTTTGGTGGAAGTTGGGGTTGCCGTCAACGCCTGGTATGCGCCGTTCTATGACCTGATTCAAACTGCGCTAAGTTCACCGCATAAAGTCACCATCGAACAATTTTATCGCGAAGTGGGCGTCTTTCTGGGAATCGCGCTGATTGCTGTGGTGATCAGTGTGCTGAACAACTTCTTTGTCAGCCATTACGTGTTTCGCTGGCGTACGGCGATGAACGAATACTACATGGCGAACTGGCAACAACTGCGTCATATCGAAGGTGCCGCCCAGCGTGTGCAGGAAGACACTATGCGTTTTGCCTCAACGCTGGAGAATATGGGTGTCAGTTTTATTAACGCTATCATGACGTTAATCGCTTTCTTACCGGTACTGGTGACGCTCTCCGCACATGTACCGGAATTGCCGATTATCGGGCATATTCCATATGGTCTGGTGATTGCTGCCATCGTCTGGTCGTTGATGGGAACCGGATTGCTGGCGGTTGTGGGTATCAAACTGCCGGGGCTGGAGTTTAAAAACCAGCGTGTAGAAGCGGCTTATCGTAAAGAGTTGGTCTACGGTGAAGATGATGCATCGCGCGCGACGCCGCCAACGGTACGTGAGTTGTTCAGCGCCGTGCGGAAAAACTATTTCCGCCTCTATTTTCACTATATGTATTTCAACATCGCCCGCATCCTCTATTTGCAGGTCGATAACGTTTTCGGTTTGTTCCTGCTGTTTCCGTCGATTGTTGCCGGTACGATTACGCTCGGACTGATGACGCAAATTACCAACGTTTTCGGTCAGGTTCGTGGTGCTTTCCAGTATCTGATTAACTCGTGGACTACGCTGGTTGAGCTGATGTCTATCTACAAACGTCTGCGTAGCTTTGAACATGAGCTGGATAGTGACAAAATTCAGGAAGTAACCCATACGTTGAGTTAAAAAGGAGAGGTAATGTCGCAGGTCACTCGTCTTTCTTCGCTTTCATTATTGGTAGTTCTGGTTTTAGCGGGGTGTAGTAGTCAGGCTCCGCAACCGTTGAAAAAGGGCGAAAAAGCGATAGATGTGGCGAGTGTGGTGCGGCAGAAGTTACCCGCCAGCGTGAAAGACCGCGATGCCTGGGCGAAAGATCTTGCCACTACTTTTGAAAGTCAGGGACTGGCACCGACGCTGGAAAACGTCTGCTCGGTGCTGGCAGTGGCGCAGCAGGAGTCAAATTATCAGGCAGATCCGGCTGTTCCGGGCTTAAGCAAAATCGCCTGGCAAGAGATTGACCGTCGCGCCGAACGGATGCACATCCCCGCGTTTTTGGTTCATACCGCGCTAAAAATTAAATCGCCAAACGGCAAAAGTTACAGCGAACGGTTAGATTCCGTGCGTACAGAAAAGCAGTTAAGCGCGATTTTTGATGATCTGATCAGCATGGTGCCGATGGGGCAGACGCTGTTTGGTTCGCTCAACCCGGTGCGCACCGGTGGGCCGATGCAGGTCAGCATTGCTTTTGCCGAACAGCATACCAAAGGTTATCCGTGGAAAATGGACGGAACGGTACGTCAGGAAGTCTTCAGTCGTCGCGGCGGATTGTGGTTCGGTACTTACCATTTACTGAATTATCCAGCCAGTTACAGCGCGCCAATCTTCCGTTTTGCCGATTTTAACGCTGGCTGGTATGCCAGCCGTAACGCCGCATTTCAGAACGCGGTCAGTAAAGCCAGCGGCGTGAAGCTGGCGCTGGATGGTGATTTAATTCGCTATGACAGCAAAGAGCCTGGGAAAACAGAACTGGCAACGCGCAAACTGGCGGGCAAACTGGGAATGAGCGACAGTGAAATCCGCCGACAGTTAGAGAAAGGGGATAGCTTCTCTTTTGAAGAGACGGCGCTGTACAAGAAAGTTTATCAGCTTGCAGAAGCGAAAACGGGAAAATCTCTGCCACGAGAGATGTTGCCTGGCATTCAGCTGGAAAGCCCGAAAATCACCCGTAACCTTACCACCGCATGGTTTGCGAAGCGCGTTGATGAACGACGCGCGCGTTGTATGAAACAGTGACCAATAGAGAACACCAGCCAGATAAAGCGTTTTAGGCCGCATCTGGCAAAGTAAATCTTACTGGCGGCGATGTCGCCAGTGCAGCCATAGCGCCACCACTGCAAAAATGAAGCAGCCAACTAAAAACGGGATCAGCCCGAAAATAGTGCCGACTCCCAGACCAATTTCCACCCGTGGACGGCCTGTCTCTTGCACCTGCATCAAACGCTCGTAAACACCGGGCGCATGTACCAGGAGATTAAGCAATTGCGCCCCAGCCCAAAAGCAAAACAGTACAAACAGCGCATAGGCAATGTTGCCAGGCGTTGAAGAGGCGTTGCGATATTTTCCGCTAAACAGCGATTTTGACAGGGTGAAATCAGCCATAAAAACCTCCGGAAGTCATCTGCTTCTCTTCTGGTGTGATACCAGCGGCTTATGGCAAGTCTGACAGGTCATTTAGATTGTCAATATCAGAATCATGGTAAATTGATGGTGGGAATATTCCCGAAGCGTGAATATTCGCCATGAGTCACAAAACAATAACTTTAAGTTAAATTTTTTAACGATACGGGAAATGCTGTCTACACCACAGACGTATGTTATCGATTATGCGAGGATGTTATTTTTCGTTAACGGAGCCGCCATGAATCTGCCTGTAAAAATCCGCCGTGACTGGCACTATTATGCGTTCGCTATTGGCCTGATTTTCATTCTTAACGGTGTGGTGGGGTTGCTGGGATTTGAAGCAAAAGGCTGGCAAACCTATGCAGTCGGTCTGCTGACGTGGGTGATTAGTTTCTGGCTGGCGGGGATGATTATTCGTCGTCGCGAAGAGGATACTGAAAACGCCCAATAACAGAGGATTGGGCGTTCTGGAGTGCTGACAAAGTGTTCGTTGTTTATGCCGGATGCGCGCGAACGCCTTATCCTGCCTACAAAATGATGCAAAATCAATACATTGCAATTATCTGGTAGGCCTGATAAGCGGAGCGTATCAGGCAATTTTACGTTTGCCATCAGTCTTAAACGCCCAATAAAAATATTACCGGGCGATTGAAAATTACATAGTGGTTTTCAGTGCGTTATCCGCAGCGTGACGTTCCAGTGCCAGCTCAATCAAACGCGTGATCAGGTCGGTGTAACTCAGGCCGCTGGCTTGCCACAACTTCGGATACATGCTGATGTTAGTGAAGCCCGGCAGCGTGTTGATCTCGTTGATCACCACCTCGTTTTCCGGCGTTAAAAAGACGTCTACACGCGCCATGCCAGCACATCCCAACGTCTGGTAAGCCTGAACCGCAATCGCCCGGATCTTATCGTTGATTTCTGGCGCAATGGCAGCCGGAACCACCACTTTTGCACCATCTTCATCAATGTATTTGGTGTCGTAGGCGTAGAAATCACTGGTCAGTACGATCTCGCCACAGGTGCTGGCCTGCGGATTGTCATTGCCCAGAACCGCGCATTCGATCTCACGCCCTTTGATCCCTTGCTCCACGATCACTTTATGATCGAACTCGAACGCCAGATCGACGGCAATCGTATATTGTTCTTCGCTGGTTACTTTGCTGACGCCTACGGAGGAACCCTGGTTAGCCGGTTTTACAAACAGCGGTAAACCCAGTTTAGACTTCACTTCGGCAAAACTGATGTTGTGGCGATTGGCGCGCGTCAGGGTAATAAATGGCGCGATGTTCAACCCGGCATCACGCAGTAGACGTTTGGTGACGTCTTTGTCCATACATGCAGCGGAAGCCAGAACATCGGAACCGACAAATGGTAAATTGGCGACACGCAACATCCCCTGCAGGGAGCCATCTTCACCCAGCGTACCGTGGACAATCGGGAAAATGACATCCACCGTTGGTAATGGTTGACCATTCTGTGCATCAATAAGCTGGTGTTCATGTTTACCCGGCACCTGCGCAAGGCTGGTCGCCGAAGGACGCAACGCAATATGGGCAGGATCGTCTGCGTTTAGCAGATAATTGCTGGCATCACTGACGTGCCATTGCCCTTGTTTATCAATGCCCAGCAGCACAACGTCGAAGCGACTTTTATCAATGGCATCGACAATGTTTTTTGCCGATTGCAGAGACACTTCATGTTCCGCTGATTTTCCACCAAAAACGATACCTACCCGCAGTTTTTCCATCTTAAAAACCTATCCCGTCGAACATAAAGCACATACATTACCACGACAAAACGGTTGATTCGCGGCCTTCTGACAGAATGTTGCAATCTTCTGGTCACAAAGCGCCCAGCGTACTGACGGAGAAATATCAATGGCTAAATTATGTGCGTTAGATCACAAAAATGATGAACGGGAAGCGAATTTATCTCTGGTATTAACCATGGTTCAATCAGTGAATAGCTTAATAATAAGTTAACGAAGTAAATATATTCCATAACTTTTTATTATATTAAGGCTTTATAATTGAATAGCTGTTTTATTTATAAGGGAATTATTTAAATAAGAGAAACGTTTCGCTGATAAATATGTGAAAATATTTGTGCAAAGTATTTCCTTCGTCATAAAAATACTACTTACAACCCCTATGCAGTTATGAAGCATAATGTTAACTTCTCCATACTTTGGATAAGGAAATACAGACATGAAAAATCTCATTGCTGAGTTGTTATTTAAGCTTGCACAAAAAGAAGAAGAGTCGAAAGAACTGTGCGCGCAGGTTGAGGCACTGGAGATTATAGTCACCGCGATGCTTCGCAATATGGCGCAAAAAGACCAACAGCAGTTGATTGATCAGGTTGAGGGAGCACTGTACGCGGTAAAGCCCGATGCCAGCATTCCTGACGACGATACGGAGCTGCTGCGCGATTACGTAAAAAAGTTATTGAGGCATCCTCGTCAGTAAAACGTTAAACCTTTTCAACCGTTGTCATAAAGCTGTCACGGCAGAGACTTATAGTCGCTTTGTTTTTATTTTTTACTGTATTTGTACATGGAGAAAATAAAGTGAAACAAAGCACTATTGCACTGGCTCTCTTACCGTTACTGTTTACCCCTGTGACAAAAGCCCGGACATCTGATGTACCCATTCTGGAAAAACGAGCTGCACAGGGAGATATTACTACGCCGGGCGGCGCTCGCCGTTTAACTGGCGATCAGACTGCTGCCTTGCGTGATTCTCTTAGCGATAAACCGGCGAAAAATATTATTTTACTTATTGGCGATGGGATGGGGGATTCGGAAATAACTGCCGCACGAAATTATGCCGAAGGTGCGGGCGGTTTTTTTAAAGGAATCGATGCCTTACCGCTTACCGGACAATACACCCACTACTCGCTGGATAAAAAAACCGGTAAACCGGACTATGTCACCGACTCCGCTGCATCCGCAACCGCCTGGTCAACTGGCGTCAAAACTTATAACGGCGCGCTGGGCGTCGATATTCATGAAAAAGATCATCCAACGATTCTGGAGATGGCAAAAGCCGCAGGACTGGCGACCGGCAACGTTTCAACGGCAGAATTGCAGGATGCCACACCCGCCGCGCTGGTGGCGCATGTGACATCGCGCAAATGCTACGGACCGAGCGTGACCAGTGAAAAATGCCCAAGTAATGCGCTGGAAAAAGGCGGTAAAGGTTCCATTACCGAACAACTTCTTAACGCCCGTGCCGATGTTACGCTTGGCGGCGGTGCAAAAACGTTTGCAGAAACCGCAACCGCCGGTGAGTGGCAGGGAAAAACGCTGCGTGAGCAGGCGCAGGCTCGCGGCTATCAGTTAGTGAGTGACGCAGCATCGCTGGAGGCAGTAACGGAGGCAAATCAGGATAAACCGCTACTTGGGCTGTTTTCTGACGGCAATATGCCAGTTCGTTGGGAAGGGCCGAAGGCGTCTTATCACGGTAATATCGATAAACCCGCAGTAACCTGTACCCCGAATCCGCAACGAAATGACAGTGTGCCGACGTTAGCGCAGATGACCGATAAGGCCATTGAGTTATTGAGCAAAAACGAGAAAGGATTCTTCCTGCAAGTCGAAGGTGCATCTATCGATAAACAGGATCATGCCGCTAATCCTTGTGGACAAATTGGTGAGACGGTTGACCTCGATGAAGCGGTACAACGGGCGCTTGAGTTTGCCAAAAAAGATGGCAATACATTAGTGATAGTCACCGCTGACCACGCTCACGCCAGCCAGATTGTCGCGCCGGATACCAAAGCACCGGGTCTGACTCAGGCATTAATGACCAAAGATGGCGCGGTAATGGTAATGAGCTACGGTAACTCGGAAGAAGATTCACAAGAACATACCGGCAGCCAGTTGCGTATTGCCGCTTATGGTCCGCACGCTGCCAACGTGGTTGGTCTGACCGATCAGACCGATCTCTTCTACACCATGAAAGCCGCGCTGGGTCTGTAGTCAAAACGCATCCGGCGGTGAATTTTTGCCGCCGGTTGGTATTTTTTCTGTTAGCAACCAGACTTAAAGGCAGATCACGGGCGCAAACGCTCCTGGTTAAAATGTGAAGAGGGATGGTGCTATGAAAATAACATTACTGGTTACCCTGTTATTCGGTTTAGTTTTTTTAACCACTGTCGGCGCTGCCGAGAAGACGTTAACCCCGCAACAACAACGTATGACTTCCTGTAATCAACAGGCGACGGCGGAGGCGTTGAAAGGGGATGCCCGCAAGACGTATATGAGTGATTGTCTGAAGAACAGCAAATCTGCGCCCGGCGAGAAGAGTTTGACGCCGCAGCAGCAGAAGATGCGTGAATGCAATGGCCAGGCGACGCAGCAATCTCTGAAAGGCGATGATCGCAATAAGTTTATGAGTACCTGTCTTAAGAACGCCGCCTGATCCCTGATAGTGCTAACGGGTGAGCTAAGAAAATGGCTCACCCGAAATATCATACTTCCGCTTTTCGCCCCGTCTCTATAATTTGGGAAAATTGTTTCTGAATGTTCCCAAAAATAATGAATGATGAAAATTTTTTCAAAAAAGCGGCGGCGCACGGGGAGGAACCACCATTAACTCCTCAAAACGAACATCAGCGTTCCGGGCTGCGCTTCGCCCGGCGCGTCAGGTTACCCCGTATGGTAGGACTGGCGGGGATGTTCTTACCGATTGCTTCAACGCTGGTTTCGCATCCGCCGTCGGGCTGGTGGTGGCTGGTGTTAGTCGGCTGGGCTTTTGTCTGGCCACATTTAGCCTGGCAGTTAGCGAGCAGAGCCATTGATCCGCTTGGTCGGGAAATTTACAACTTAAAAACCGATGCGGTGTTAGCGGGAATGTGGGTCGGCGTGATGGGCGTAAACGTGCTGCCTTCGATCGCAATGTTGATGATTATGTGTCTGAATTTGATGGGAGCCGGCGGCCCTCGTCTGTTTGTCGCTGGTCTGGTGCTGATGGTCGTTTCCTGCCTTGTCACCCTCGAACTGACGGGTATCACGGTATCACTAAATAGTGCGCCGCTGGAATGGTGGCTCTCACTGCCCATTATCGTCATTTATCCTCTGCTGTTTGGCTGGGTCAGCTACCAGACGGCAACAAAACTTGCAGAACATAAACGCAGATTGCAGGTCATGAGTACCCGCGACGGTATGACGGGTGTTTACAACAGGCGTCACTGGGAAATAATGTTGCGCAATGAGTTTGATAACTGTCGGCGACATAACCGCGATGCGACGTTGTTAATCATCGATATCGATCATTTCAAAAGCATCAACGACACCTGGGGCCATGATGTGGGCGATGAGGCAATAGTTGCTCTCACCCGTCAGTTACAAATTACTCTGCGCGGTAGTGATGTGATTGGTCGTTTTGGTGGGGATGAATTTGCGGTGATTATGTCTGGTACGCCAGCAGAAAATGCCATTACCGCCATGTTACGGGTACATGAAGGGTTAAATACATTACGTTTACCAAATACGCCGCAGGTAATGTTGCGGATAAGTGTCGGTGTTGCGCCGCTGAGTCCGCAAATGAGTCACTATCGTGAGTGGCTGAAATCGGCAGATATGGCACTTTATAAAGCAAAGAAAGCCGGACGTAACCGCACCGAAGTGGCGGCCTGACGTCCGGGGAGAGTTCATCAGGACTTGCTAAGTTTTTCTGATTTTTCCATACACTTCGTCATTGCTTCGATCACTGCGGCACGGAAGCCTTTCTCTTCCAGCACGCGCACTGCTTCAATGGTAGTGCCTCCCGGTGAGCAAACCATATCTTTCAACGCGCCCGGATGTTCTCCGGTTTCCAGCACCATTTTTGCAGAACCCATTACCGCCTGAGCGGCAAATTTATACGCCTGCGCGCGTGGCATTCCCCCCAGCACGGCAGCGTCGGCCATTGCTTCGATAAACATAAAGACATAGGCAGGAGAAGAGCCGCTCACGCCGACCACCGGATGGATCATCGGTTCGGCAATGACTTCCGCCTCGCCAAAGCAGCGGAAAATGTTCAGCACATCGGCAGTATCTTCAGGCGTAACCAGCGCGTTTGGCGTTACGGAAGTCATCCCGGCATTGACCAGCGCGGGGGTATTTGGCATAGCGCGGATAATTTTCCGGTCATGGCCCAGCGCCCGGGCAAGTTGGTCGAGCGTGACGCCCGCTGCAATAGAGACAACCAGCGAGTCTTTATTCAGGCTGGAGGTGATTTCACTAAGCACTTTGATCATGATGCCCGGTTTAACGGCGGCAAAAACGATGTCGGTGATTTGTGCCACTTCTTGCGCCGATTCTGCGGCGTTGATGCCGAACTGATCGTGTAAAGCAGCGACTTTGTCCGGGGAGGGGGTATACACCCAGATTTGCCCTGGAAGCACCTGACCACTGGCAATCAGACCGCCGAGAATGGCTTTTCCCATATTACCGCAGCCAATAAAACCGATTTTCTTTTCCATTGCCTCACTCCTGCCGTGAAATTCATTGTTTTGATAATCGCTGGCAGAAGCATAAACAGAACTATGCCGGAAGGCAAAAGCGCGACACAATAGAGGATTACCCAACAAAGGATGAGTTTATGACAATTTGGGTGGACGCCGATGCGTGTCCCAATGTAATTAAAGAGATTTTGTATCGCGCGGCTGAACGTATGCAAATGCCGCTGGTACTGGTGGCTAACCAGAGTTTACGTGTACCGCCATCGCCGTTTATTCGCACGCTGCGCGTCGCGGCAGGTTTTGACGTTGCCGATAATGAAATTGTACGCCAGTGTGAAGCGGGCGATTTGGTGATCACCGCAGACATTCCTCTGGCTTCTGAAGCCATTGAGAAGGGAGCTGCGGCACTTAATCCACGTGGTGAACGTTACACGCCAGCGACCATTCGTGAACGTCTGATGATGCGCGATTTTATGGATACCTTACGCGCCAGTGGTATCCAGACCGGAGGGCCAGATAGCCTTTCGCAGCGTGACCGCCAGGCATTCGCCGCCGAACTGGAAAAGTGGTGGCTGGAAGTGCAACGTAGTCGCTCGTGAATGTAATTTATTAGTTACAGTTCTTTCTTGAGTATTTCTTGGTATAGTAAGGGTGTATTGAAATTTTCACCTTAAGTGGAATTATTTCTTTACAGTCGAAATTGTACTAGCTTGATGGTATGATCGCTATTCTTACGAACCCGGCTTTCGCCGCATTGCGACCTTTTGGGGAAAACCCACGATGACACAACCTCTTTTTCTGATCGGGCCTCGGGGCTGTGGTAAAACAACGGTCGGAATGGCCCTTGCCGATTCGCTCAACTGTCGGTTTGTCGATACCGACCAGTGGTTGCAATCACAACTCAATATGACGGTCGCGGAGATCGTCGAAAGGGAAGAGTGGGCCGGATTTCGCGCCAGAGAAACCGCAGCACTGGAAGCGGTGACAGCACCATCGACCGTTATCGCCACGGGGGGCGGTATTATTCTGACGGAATTTAATCGTCACTACATGCGTAATAACGGGATTGTGGTTTATCTGTGTGCGCCAGTAGCGGTACTGGTTAATCGTCTGCAAGCGGCACCCGAAGAGGATTTGCGACCAACTTTAACCGGAAAGCCGCTAAGTGAAGAAGTTCAGGAAGTGCTGGAAGAACGCGATGCGTTATATCGCGAAGTCGCGCATATTATCATTAACGCTAACAATGAACCCAGCCAGGTGATTTCTGAAATTCGTAGTGCCCTGGCACAGACGATCAATTGTTGATTCCCGAGCGCCTATACTTAACGTTCATCCCGTGAAATAAGGAAGAACGATGCCAACGAAACCGCCTTATCCTCGTGAAGCATATATTGTAACGATTGAAAAAGGAAAACCAGGGCAGACCGTAACCTGGTATCAGCTCAGAGCCGATCATCCCAAACCTGACTCTTTAATCAGCGAACATCCGACCGCTCAGGAAGCGATGGATGCTAAAAAACGCTATGAGGATCCTGACAAAGAGTGACCGTATCAGACTGCTCGGAAGGGACTCTGAGTGCTACTACAAAGGATCTGCGTCACATTTTTCACAATTCATGTTTTTCAAATAATTAGAATATTAAACAATAACAATCTATTACTGGAATCATTTGGAATCTTTACATTATGCCGGGCGCGTCTACTGCTACGCTTTTTGTCATTTGTAGCACAGGTAAGTGCCAGCAGTGGTGCTTAACATTTGCCCGGTAATTAACGACGAAGTAAAAGTAAGGTGGAATAACAATGAGTGCGTCGTTGGCGATCCTGACCATCGGCATTGTACCTATGCAGGAAGTTTTACCGCTCCTGACTGAGTACATTGACGAAAATAACATTTCCCATCATAGCCTGCTGGGGAAGTTAAGCCGCGAAGAAGTGATGGCGGAGTATGCGCCAGAAGCAGGCGAAGAAACGATTCTTACATTATTAAATGACAATCAACTGGCTCACGTTTCGCGTCGTAAAGTAGAACGCGATCTGCAAAGCGTGGTTGAAGTGCTTGATAACCAGGGGTACGACGTCATTTTGTTGATGAGTACGGCAAACATTAGCAGTATGACGGCGCGTAATACAATCTTTCTGGAACCGTTGCGTATATTGCCACCGCTGGTTTCTACCATTGTCGAAGGTCATCAGGTCGGTGTAATCGTACCGGTTGAAGAACTGTTGCACGTTCAGGCGCAAAAATGGCAAATCCTGCAGAAACCGCCTTTGTTTTCTCTGGGGAACCCCATTCATGATTCTGAACAGAAAATCATCGATGCCGGGAAAGAACTACTGGAAAACGGTGCGGATGTCATCATGCTGGATTGTTTGGGATTTAACCAGCGCCATCGTGATTTACTGCAAAAACAGCTCGATGTTCCTGTTTTGCTCTCTAACGTATTGATTACAAGGCTGGCTGCAGAATTACTGGTGTAATTTTGCGTGACAGCCAGCGCCTCTGGCCCCTATAGTGAAGTAGACGTTCAACTACCAGACAGGGCCAGTTTATGCTTCAAAGTAACGAGTACTTTTCCGGCAAAGTGAAATCGATCGGCTTTTCCAGCAGCAGCACTGGTCGCGCCAGCGTTGGTGTCATGGTTGAAGGCGAATACACCTTCAGCACCGCCGAGCCTGAAGAGATGACGGTAATCAGCGGGGCGCTGAATGTGTTACTGCCTGACGCGACCGACTGGCAAGTGTATGAAGCCGGCTCCGTATTTAATGTTCCCGGCCACAGCGAGTTCCATCTGCAAGTTGCTGAACCGACCTCTTATTTGTGCCGCTATCTGTAATATCTCGCCTTCCCATTTAATGGGAGGGCATTTTTCTGAAATATTCTTTATTTTGGTAATAATAAACGCCAATGGCTGCTGGTTTTTATATTTCCGATATATACATAAAATATCAAATAGATATAAATTTTAGCGAAGATTGTTAATAAAATTAATGCGTTGATAACTTGTATTACTGACTTTGACGAACCGTCTATAAATTCATTGCATCAGTTATCCGTGCGTAATTCAAAATAGTGGAAGCACCAGTTGTCGCCTTAAAAATCGCGAATGATTATATCAATGTCAGGTGTGACTTTGTACGCCGGATAAGACGCGCCAGGCGTCGCATCCGGCATTAAAGGCAAATCAGCAATTAACGTTGTGCTTCGCCACCCAATCCTTCGATCAGGTTTTGAATTAACGCCGCCAGTTCACCGGTCATCAGGATGAAATCGGCATCAAAACGCTGGGCGAAATCTTCGCGGTCGATATCTTCGTTTTGATCGCGCAGTTCATCGCAGAATTTCAGGCGTTTGAGCGAACCATCATCACACATCACAAACTGAATGCGCTGCTGCCAGTCGAGCGTCAGTTTAGTCACCACTTTTCCAGCTTCAATGTGATTGGTGATCTCTTCGCTGGTCAGATCTTGTTTCTTCGCGCGGATCACGCCGCCATCTTCCAGCAGCGATTTCAGCTCGGCTTCATCAAGCAACTGGAAGCCCTGCGCTGCGCTACCGGAGCGTACCCATTCGGTCAGCGTCAGTTCAATCGGGTTTTCCATGGTCAATGGCACAACCGGTAACGACCCCAGGCTTTTACGCAGCAGTGCCAGCGTATCTTCCGCTTTTTTGGCGCTGGCGCAGTCCACCATAATCAGCCCGTTAACCGTGTCGATCCACATCATGGTCTGGCTGAAGCGGCTGAATGCGCGCGGCAACAGAGAGTGCAGCACTTCATCTTTCAGCGAATCTTTTTCGGTTTTCTTCAGCTTACGCGCCTGTTCCGCTTCCAGTTTGGCGATTTTCGCTTCCAGCGCCTGTTTAATCACCGGAGACGGGAGGATTTTTTCTTCTTTGCGCGCGCAGATAACAATTTGACCATTGGCAACGTGCGTTAACGCATCGCTGTGCGATCCCATCGGAGGAACCCAGCCCATCTTCGCCATGTCCTGGCTGCCGCATGGGGTAAATGCCATCGAGGCTAGCTGTTTTTCCATCTCTTCTGCACGCAGCGAAATCTCGCGGCTAAGACGGTAAACCATTAAATTTTTGAACCACAGCATGATAATTTCCACGGCCTTGTCGTTAAATTTAGCGGGCATGATAACGAATTGTCGGCGGCCTTGCATTGCCAATCCGGTTGTCCGTCTCTACGCTATTGATATTGAAAAAAATAAGGAGAGTACCGTGCGTATAGGTATCGATTTAGGCGGCACCAAAACTGAAGTGATTGCACTGGGCGATGCAGGGGAGCAGTTGTACCGCTATCGTCTGCCCACGCCGCGTGATGATTACCAGCAGACTATTGAAACGATCGCCACGTTGGTTGATATGGCGGAGCAGGCGACGGGGCAGCGCGGAACAGTAGGCATGGGCATTCCCGGCTCGATTTCGCCCTACACCGGCGTAGTGAAAAACGCTAATTCAACCTGGCTTAACGGTCAGCCATTCGATAAAGACTTAAGCGCGCGGTTGCAGCGGGAAGTGCGGCTGGCAAATGACGCCAACTGTCTGGCGGTTTCGGAAGCGGTAGATGGAGCGGCTGCGGGAGCGCAGACGGTATTTGCCGTGATTATCGGTACGGGATGCGGCGCGGGCGTGGCGTTCAATGGGCGGGCGCATATCGGCGGTAACGGCACGGCAGGCGAGTGGGGACACAATCCGCTACCGTGGATGGACGAAGATGAACTGCGTTATCGCGAAGAAGTCCCTTGTTATTGCGGTAAACAAGGCTGTATTGAAACCTTTATTTCGGGCACGGGATTCGCGACGGATTATCATCGGTTGAGCGGACATGCGCTGAAAGGTAGTGAAATTATCCGCCTGGTTGAAGAAAGCGATCCGGTTGCAGAGCTGGCATTGCGTCGCTATGAGCTGCGGCTGGCAAAGTCGCTGGCACACGTGGTGAATATTCTCGATCCGGATGTGATTGTGCTGGGGGGCGGGATGAGCAATGTTGACCGTTTATATCAAACAGTTCCGCAGTTGATTAAACAATTTGTCTTCGGCGGTGAATGTGAAACGCCGGTGCGCAAGGCGAAGCACGGTGATTCCAGCGGCGTACGCGGCGCCGCGTGGTTATGGCCGCAAGAGTAAAAAAACCAGGCAAGCGGCGCATCATGCCTGATGCGACGCTTGCCGCGTCTTATCAGGCCTACAAATGGCCGGATAAGGCGCTCGCGCCGCATCCGGCAACAAGCAACGCGCACCGTGACTGCAACTTACCCCAGTGGTTTCGCCAGCACCGGATTGTCCGCCACTTGCTGGCGCTTATAGCGACCATACAACAGCAACGACGACATTGCAGCAAACGAGAGCACGGCGGCTGGCAGTGCGACGTAATTATACGCCAGCCCCAGCGTCAGTATCATGCCACCGCAATATGCGCCGACGGCGCTACCGAGGTTAAACGCTATTTGCCCGCCTGCGGCACCTAATAATTCTCCGCCTTTGGCATTTTGCAGTAACAATATTTGCAGCGGCGCCGAAAGGGCAAATAACCCTGCGCAACAAATAAAAGCAAAAATAAGCGACGTTGTTTTCATGCCGCCGAAGAAAAAAAGCATGAGCAACGCCAGCACAATAATGAAGTCAGTTACTGCTGCAATACGCAAAGGTGAGTAACGTCCTGAAATACGTCCACTTAGAATATTTCCCAGAACCATCCCCAGCCCAACTAACATCATAATAAAGGTCATCGCCGTTTCCGAAAAACCGGAGATAAACATCATGTAAGGTTTTACGTAGCTGAACCAGGCAAATACACCTGCATTGCCAAACATCGTAGCGGCGAAAATTAACCACGGGGCCGGGCTACGCAAAAAGTGAAATTGTTCGCGCAGCTTTCCTTTCGCCTCGTCGCGAATATCCGGCACCCAAAAATAGACCGATGCCATCACCGCAATATTAAAAACAGCGATCAATAAAAAAGTGTAGCGCCAGCTAAATTCCTGACTTAAATAGGTTCCCAGCGGAATGCCCAGCAGATTGGCGACCGTCATCCCTGAAACCATACCCGCCACGGCAGCGGTGACTTTGCCGGGCTTGATAATTTTCGATAACACAATCGCCCCGACGCCAAAAAATGCGCCATGCGGAAAGCCGGAAACCAGGCGACCAATGGCGAGCATCAGGTAAGACGAAGAGAGCGTGAACATGGCGTTACCGATGACGCACAAGGTCACCAGAAACAACAAGATATGTTTAAGCGAGTAGCGGCTGGAAAAGAGCGCGATGATCGGCGCGCCGACCACCACACCCAGCGCATAATATGAGATCATATGCCCGGCGGCAGGAATCGAAATTCCTACATTATGTGCCAGCTCTGTGAGCACGCCCATAATGCCAAATTCGGCCATCCCCAAACCAAACGTGCCCAGAGCCAACGATAAAATGACTTTTTTCATACCACCATCACAACCACCAGGACGGCTACGAATCACCGTAGCCAATAAAGTGATAGCTTGCAGGATAACGACCAGCGAGGCCAAGAGATAATTCGCCCTTCTGTATTCATTATCCTGCTGAATAGTTATTTCACCGCAAACGTGTTGTCCAGTTTGCTGTAGCCCAGTCCGTTGATCTTCTTCACTTTGATCTGCACCGGAATACGCTCTTTCATCGCTTCAACGTGGCTAATCACGCCGATAGTTTTACCACTGGCGTTCAGGGCATCCAGCGCATCAAGGGCGGTATCCAGCGTTTCGCTATCCAGCGTGCCGAAACCTTCATCGAGGAATAACGAGTCAATGCGCGTTTTATGGCTGACCAGATCTGAAAGCGCCAGCGCCAGTGCCAGACTGACGAGAAAACTCTCGCCGCCGGAAAGCGTTCGGGTATCGCGTACCGCATCTGCCTGCCAGGTATCGACAACCTCGACTTCCAGCGCCTCGCTGGCTTTGCGCTGTAACAAATAGCGCCCGTGCAGACGGGTAAGTTGCTGGTTAGCGAGATGAACTAAATTATCCAGCGTCAGCCCCTGGGCAAACTTACGGAATTTATCGCCCTCTTTGGAGCCAATCAGCGAATTGAGATAACCCCAGTCTTCAACCTGCTGTGTTGTCTGGGCAATTTGCTGCATTAAGGTTTGTTGTTGCTGACGGTTGTCTGCATCCTGTTTCAACTGCTGGCGAATTTCGCCCTGACTGGTGGTGTTTTCACGCAACTTTTGGTTAGTTTGCGCTAACTCTTGTTGAATCTGTTCCGCCGTCACAGTGAGATCCAACCCATCAGGCCGGTGTTGCTGATGCTGTGCCAGCGTTTCTGTTGTCTGAGTTGCCAGCGTTTGCGCCTGACGACGCTGGTTTTCCAGATTCTGCTTGAGCTGTTCCAGTTGCGTTAGTGTTTCTTCATCCATCAGTGCCGCAAGGAACGCCTGCTGATCGGCAAAGACGCTGGCCTGTAGCGCGGTGTCAAACTGCGCCTGGGCTTTTTGCAGACTTTGCGCCGCCAGAACTTCTTGTTGCTGCAAGGTTTGCCGCTGGCTTTGCAACGCGAGACATTGCTCATGAACTTGCCGCCAGTTTTCCAGCGTCACAGTAGCTTCGCTGTGTGGCAGTTCATCATTTTGCGGCAATGTGTCCAGAATCGGCGTCAGCTGCTGAATACGGTTTTGCAGCTCGGTTAATTCGTTCTGGCGCTGCTGCCAGCTCTGCGCTTCTTGCTGACGTGTTGCCAACCAGCTCTCTTCTTCATCTTCTTGTGGCAGTGCCAGTGCGTAACCCGTTAACGCCGCAGAGAGTTGCTGATGGCGTTGTTCAATCTGTTGTTGATACTGGACAATTTGCTGATTGTGCGCGGCAATTTGTTCCTGCAATTCATGACGCTGATTGAGTAATTGCAGTTGCTTTTCATGCTCTTCCTGGGTGGCAAGCCATGGTTGAATATCGTCCTGCGGCTGCAAAGTGATACTGAGGCTGGCAGTTAGTGTATGCCATTCCTGAGTAAGTGCTTGCTCATCTTGTCGGAGGCTTTGTGCTTCGTTCTCATCCCGCTGAAGCTGCTTCGTTAAGGCGTCCAGTTGCCCACGTAGCGCCGCGCCTTCTTCACCGAGCTTTTTAACTTCATTTTCCAGCGCCAGTAATCGAGACTGATTAACGCCTGGTTCCAGCGCCCGATACGCCTCGACCGCCGGGTGGCTGGTGGAACCACAAAGCGGACAAGGCTGACCTGCCTGTAATTGCGCTCGCTGGGCTTCCAGCGTTTTAATGCGTGCTTCCTGTTCGCAAATGGTTTTGACATCGGCAAGCTGTTGCGTCTTCTCTTTATAACGTTGGCGCATTTCAGTGAGCGCGGCGTTACGTTGTGTCTGTTCCTGCGTAACGCTCTGAATAGCGGCCTGTAGCTGCGCCAGGCGTTTTTGCTGGGGAACAATTTGCCCATGTAGCGCGATCAGGCGCTGACGCAGCGGACGTTGTTCGGTATGTTGTGCCTGCGCAGCGGCAACTTCGGCGGCGGTTAAAGTTAAAGAGATCGCCGGAAGGGCATTAAGTTTTTGCTCTGCATGGGTTAATTGCTGTTGCCATTGCCGCAGATGCTTGCGATCGCTGGCCTGTTGGGCGAACTGCGCACGCCAACCCGCCAGTTCGTTGTTCCACTGCCGGAAGCGGTCGTGTTCGTGTAACCACGCATTCAGATTTTGTTGCTGCTGTTGTAATTCTGCCGACTGCTTCGCCGCGTGGTGACGAATGCTTGCGCGAAGCGCCATTGTGCGATGTAAGCGAGTATTTACTTCTTCAATCTGCTGGCGAGTATGCGCCAGCGCCGTATTGTGTTCTGCAATACGTTCCCAGTGCGGACGAAGATTTCGTGCGGGTTGTGCCAGACTGAGCGCCGCCAGTTGAGGTTGCGCTTTTTCTTCCTCGGCTAACGCCTGTTGCAGTGCCTGCTGACGGCGGCTGGCGTCTTTTTGCAATTCATCCAGACGCGTTAACCAGTTAAGCGATTGTTGTTCTTGCTGCTGTGTGGCGAGTAACTGTTTTTCTTCGTCAGTGAGTACCTGCAAACTTTCTGTCAGCGATTGCACCTGTTCTGGCGCTAATAATGCGACGCCGCTAGCCTGCGCTTGCAGCTTCTCCAGTTCAGTGCGAGCCGATTTATGTTGTTCAAAAACCATCGCGGAGATTTGCCCGTAGATTTCGGTGCCGGTTAACTCCTCCAGCAATTCCGCGCGCTCTTTCGGTTTGGCATTCAGGAAGGCAGCAAATTGCCCCTGCGAAAGCAGCATCGAACGGGTGAAACGCCCGTAATCCAGTCCGGTTAACGTCGCCGTTAATTCCAGCTTATCTTTCACTTTATCGGCGAGGATTTTGCCGTCTGCACAACGCGCCAGCTCTACGCGCGGCACCTGCAAATTACCGTCCGGCTGGTTACGTGCCCGATTCTGGCTCCAGAATGCGCGGTACGCTTCACCTTTGACTTCAAACTCCACTTCCGCCAGACATTCGGCGGTATCGCGGGTCATCAGATCATTTTGCGATTGCGAAACGTTGGAGAGGCGCGGAGTTTCGTGATACAGCGCCAGGCAGATGGCATCGAGCAGCGTGGTTTTCCCCGCGCCGGTTGGGCCGGTAATCGCAAACAGACCGTTGCTGGCGAACGGCTCGCGGGTGAAATCAATCTTCCATTCGCCTTTTAATGAATTCAGGTTTTTCAGGCGCAGGCTGAGAATTTTCATGCTTCGTGTTCTCCGGCGAGGCTATGCAACGTCGTGGCGAAAAGATGCTGCAGACGTTGCTGCTGCGATTCATCAAGTTCTTCCAGTGCCAGACGGCGATTGAACACCTCTTCGACGCTGAGTTCGCTGAGGGTTTCACGCTGTTGGCTGGCTAACACACGCTCGCGCTGTTCACGACTCCGGCGTACCAGCAATACTTCGACAGGTAATGATTCGGTTAATGCCTGGATTTTGCGCTGAATATCATGCAGATACTCATCGGTAGTGATTTCAATATCCAGCCAGACAGGTGGCTCCTGTGGCACATCGCGCCATTGTTCAAGCTGTTCGGTAATCGACGCCAAATCGCCTTTCAGCACCGCCATCGGTTGCGTTACCGGTACGTTCAGGTTTTCCACGCTCTCTAATTTGCCGTTTGAAAAAGTCACCAGATGGACATATTTACTCTTACCGCATTCATCAAAACTCAGTGGAATGGGGGAACCGCAATAGCGAACATGTTCCATGCCGCCAATAATCTGCGCGCGGTGAATATGCCCGAGTGCGATGTAGTCGGCTGGCGGAAAGTTTTGTGCCGGAAACGCGTCCAGCGTGCCAATATAGATGTCACGCACGGCGTCACTTTTACTGGCACCCACGGTCGTTAAATGCCCCGTGGCGATGATGGGCAGAGGTTGATCGCTGCGCAGCTTGCAGGCATCTGCATAGTGTTGTTGATAATAATCGGTGATTGCTGCCAGCAAATGCTGCTGTTTTTCAATGCCGTTAAGCCCCGCCTGGCTGGTAATAATGTCACGCGGGCGTAAAAAAGGAATGGGGCACAGCACTGCGCCCGGTGTCCCGTCGCGACGAGGCAAGATTTGCGGCTCATGTCCGGCACTGGCGACGACGGTGGTATTGAGGAACGCCATGATATCGCGCGATTCATTCAGCGTGGCGACCGAGTCATGGTTTCCCGCCAGTACCACCAGATGACAGCCAGTTTGCTGTAAATTGACAACAAAACGGTTGTATAACGTGCGGGCGTAACTGGGCGGCGAGCCGGTATCGAAAACATCACCGGCAACAATAATCGCATCCACCTGACGGGTTTGTGCTGTCTCCAGCAACCAGTCAAGAAAAGCCTGATGTTCAGCTTCGCGGCTTTTACTGTAGAAATTCTGGCCGAGATGCCAGTCTGAGGTGTGAAGGATGCGCATAACGATTCCCTGGCGAAAAAGCATGGGCGCGATTATACCCAAACAGATGTGTCATTTGCTTTTTTCTGCGCCACGGAAATCAATAACCTGAAGATATGTGCGACGCGCTTTTCATAAATCTGTCATAAATCTGACGCATAATGGCGTCGCATTAATGATCGCAACCTATTTATTACAACAGGGCAAATCATGGCGAGACGTATTCTGGTCGTAGAAGATGAAGCTCCAATTCGCGAAATGGTCTGCTTCGTGCTCGAGCAAAATGGCTTTCAGCCGGTCGAAGCGGAAGATTATGACAGTGCTGTGAATCAACTGAATGAACCCTGGCCGGATTTGATTCTCCTCGACTGGATGTTACCCGGCGGCTCCGGTATCCAGTTCATCAAACATCTCAAGCGCGAGTCGATGACCCGTGATATTCCGGTGGTGATGCTGACCGCCAGAGGGGAAGAAGAAGATCGCGTGCGCGGCCTTGAAACCGGTGCGGATGACTATATCACCAAGCCGTTTTCGCCGAAGGAGCTGGTGGCGCGAATCAAAGCGGTAATGCGCCGTATTTCGCCAATGGCGGTGGAAGAGGTGATCGAGATGCAGGGGCTAAGTCTCGATCCAACTTCTCACCGGGTGATGGCGGGCGAAGAGCCGCTGGAGATGGGGCCGACCGAATTTAAACTGCTGCACTTTTTTATGACGCATCCCGAGCGCGTGTACAGCCGCGAGCAGTTGTTAAACCACGTCTGGGGAACCAACGTGTATGTGGAGGATCGCACGGTCGATGTCCACATTCGTCGCCTGCGTAAAGCACTGGAACCCGGCGGGCATGACCGCATGGTGCAGACCGTGCGCGGTACAGGATATCGTTTTTCAACCCGCTTTTAACGCCTTGCTCATCGGACGCAGAGCAGGGCTTATGATTTCATAACTGGAGTATCTTACGTGCTGGAACGGCTGTCGTGGAAAAGGCTGGTGCTGGAGCTGCTACTTTGCTGCCTCCCGGCTTTCATCCTGGGTGCATTTTTTGGTTACCTGCCCTGGTTTTTGCTGGCATCGGTAACAGGACTGCTTATCTGGCATTTCTGGAATTTATTGCGCCTTTCATGGTGGCTGTGGGTAGATCGCAGTATGACACCGCCACCGGGGCGTGGTAGCTGGGAACCGCTGCTATATGGCTTACACCAGATGCAGCTGCGAAATAAAAAACGCCGCCGCGAACTGGGCAATCTGATTAAACGTTTTCGTAGCGGTGCGGAGTCGCTGCCCGATGCGGTGGTTCTGACCACAGAAGAGGGCGGTATTTTCTGGTGTAACGGACTGGCGCAACAGATTCTAGGCCTGCGCTGGCCGGAAGATAACGGGCAGAATATCCTTAACCTGCTGCGTTACCCGGAGTTTACGCAATATCTGAAAACGCGTGATTTTTCTCGCCCGCTCAATCTGGTGCTCAACACCGGGCGGCATCTGGAAATTCGCGTCATGCCTTATACCCATAAACAGTTGCTGATGGTGGCGCGTGATGTCACGCAAATGCATCAGCTGGAAGGTGCGCGGCGTAACTTTTTTGCCAACGTGAGCCATGAGTTACGTACGCCATTGACGGTGTTACAGGGTTACCTGGAGATGATGGATGAGCAACCGCTGGAAGGCGCGGTACGCGAAAAAGCGTTGCACACCATGCGCGAGCAGACTCAGCGGATGGAAGGGCTGGTGAAGCAGTTGCTGACGCTGTCGAAAATTGAAGCCGCACCGACGCAGTTGCTCAATGAAAAGGTGGATGTGCCGATGATGCTGCGCGTTGTTGAGCGTGAGGCTCAGACTCTGAGCCAGAAAAAACAGACATTTACCTTTGAAATCGATAACGACCTCAAAGTGTCTGGCAATGAAGACCAACTTCGCAGTGCGATTTCGAACCTGGTCTATAACGCCGTGAATCATACGCCGGAAGGTACGCATATCACTGTACGCTGGCAGCGAGTGCCGCACGGTGCTGAATTTAGCGTTGAAGATAACGGGCCGGGTATTGCGCCGGAGCATATACCGCGCCTGACCGAGCGTTTTTATCGTGTAGACAAAGCGCGTTCCCGACAAACAGGCGGTAGTGGGCTGGGGTTAGCAATTGTTAAACATGCGGTGAATCATCACGAAAGCCGCCTGCATATTGAGAGTACGGTAGGTAAAGGTACGCGTTTCAGTTTTGTTCTGCCGGAACGTTTAATTGCCAAAAACAGCAATTAATCTGCCTTTGTCATTTATTGTTGCCATAAGCCAGCCGATGCTGGCTTTTTTTCTTTGCAGTCAAAAGATGGACGCTAAATTTTTACAACGGCTGGTGATTTTTTGTTCGCATGATAAGCCATGTCTTTTTCATGGAAATAGTGTTTTATACTGGTTGGTGATTTCTTATCGCTATATACCTCTGGTTTTTAGATCCCTTCTTGCTTTAAAACGTTATAAGCGTTTAAATTGCGCTTCAGGTGCTGTCATACTGACTGCATTCACGCGGTAAATCGAAAAACTATACTTCGCCGCGCCTGGTTGGGAGTATTTCTCGCTAAAATTGTTTAAATATACCGCTGTATCATCCCCAGGGATTGGCACAAAAATTTAACGTTACAACACCACATCCACAGGCAGTATGATTTATGACCCATCAATTAAGATCGCGCGATATCATCGCTCTGGGCTTTATGACATTTGCGTTGTTCGTCGGCGCAGGTAACATTATTTTCCCTCCTATGGTCGGCTTGCAGGCAGGCGAACACGTCTGGACTGCGGCATTCGGCTTCCTTATTACTGCCGTTGGTCTGCCGGTATTAACGGTAGTGGCGCTGGCGAAAGTTGGCGGCGGTGTTGACAGTCTCAGCACGCCAATCGGTAAAGTCGCAGGCGTACTGCTGGCAACGGTTTGCTACCTGGCTGTGGGGCCGCTGTTCGCCACGCCGCGTACAGCCACCGTCTCCTTTGAAGTGGGGATTGCGCCGCTGACGGGGGATTCCGCGCTGCCGCTGTTTATCTACAGCCTGGTCTATTTCGCTATCGTTATTCTGGTTTCGCTCTATCCGGGCAAGCTGCTGGATACCGTGGGCAACTTCCTTGCGCCGCTGAAAATTATCGCGCTGGTCATCCTGTCTGTTGCCGCAATTATCTGGCCGGCGGGTTCTATCAGCACGGCGACTGAGGCTTATCAAAACGCTGCATTTTCTAACGGCTTCGTCAACGGCTATCTGACAATGGATACGCTGGGCGCAATGGTGTTTGGTATCGTTATTGTTAACGCGGCGCGTTCTCGTGGCGTTACCGAAGCGCGTCTGCTGACCCGTTATACCGTCTGGGCTGGCCTGATGGCGGGTGTTGGTCTGACTCTGCTTTACCTGGCGCTGTTTCGTCTGGGTTCAGATAGTGCGTCGCTGGTTGATCAGTCAGCAAACGGTGCGGCTATTCTGCACGCTTATGTTCAACACACCTTTGGCGGCGGCGGTAGCTTCCTGCTGGCGGCGTTAATCTTCATCGCTTGCCTGGTAACGGCGGTTGGCCTGACCTGCGCCTGCGCAGAGTTCTTTGCCCAGTACGTACCACTCTCTTACCGTACGCTGGTATTTATCCTCGGCGGCTTCTCGATGGTGGTGTCTAACCTCGGTTTGAGCCAATTGATTCAGATCTCTGTACCGGTGCTGACTGCCATTTATCCGCCGTGTATCGCACTGGTTGTATTAAGTTTTACACGCTCATGGTGGCATAATTCGTCCCGCGTGATTGCTCCGCCGATGTTTATCAGCCTGCTTTTTGGTATTCTCGACGGGATCAAAGCATCTGCATTCAGCGATATCTTACCGTCCTGGGCGCAGCGTTTACCGCTGGCCGAACAAGGTCTGGCGTGGTTAATGCCAACAGTGGTGATGGTGGTTCTGGCCATTATCTGGGATCGCGCGGCAGGTCGTCAGGTGACCTCCAGCGCCCACTAAATCACTGAAAATTTGTTTTAACCACGGGGCTGCGATGCCCCGTGGTTTTTTTATTGTGTTGATGGGTTAGGAATTGATGGAAAGTAAGAACAAGCTAAAGCGTGGGCTAAGTACCCGACACATACGCTTTATGGCACTGGGGTCAGCAATCGGCACCGGGCTGTTTTACGGTTCGGCAGACGCCATCAAAATGGCCGGTCCGAGCGTGTTGTTGGCCTATATTATTGGTGGGGTCGCGGCATATATCATTATGCGTGCGCTGGGGGAAATGTCGGTACATAACCCGGCTGCCAGCTCTTTCTCGCGTTATGCGCAGGAAAACCTCGGTCCGCTGGCAGGTTATATCACCGGCTGGACCTACTGCTTTGAAATCCTTATTGTCGCCATTGCCGATGTGACCGCTTTCGGTATCTATATGGGCGTCTGGTTCCCGACGGTGCCGCACTGGATTTGGGTGTTGAGCGTGGTGCTGATTATTTGCGCCATCAACCTGATGAGCGTGAAAGTGTTCGGCGAGCTGGAGTTCTGGTTCTCGTTCTTTAAAGTTGCCACCATTATCATCATGATTGTCGCCGGTTTCGGCATCATCATCTGGGGGATTGGCAACGGCGGGCAACCGACGGGTATCCATAACCTGTGGAGCAACGGTGGTTTCTTCAGTAACGGCTGGCTTGGCATGGTGATGTCGTTGCAAATGGTGATGTTTGCCTACGGTGGGATCGAAATTATCGGGATTACCGCCGGTGAAGCGAAAGAGCCAGAGAAATCCATTCCGCGCGCGATTAACTCAGTACCGATGCGTATTCTGGTGTTCTATGTCGGTACGCTGTTCGTCATTATGTCTATCTACCCGTGGAATCAGGTCGGTACTGCCGGTAGCCCGTTTGTGCTGACATTCCAGCATATGGGGATTACCTTTGCCGCCAGTATTCTTAACTTCGTTGTGTTGACTGCCTCACTGTCGGCAATCAATAGTGACGTATTTGGCGTAGGTCGTATGTTGCACGGCATGGCAGAGCAGGGCAGCGCACCGAAAATCTTCAGCAAAACCTCGCGTCGCGGTATTCCGTGGGTAACTGTGCTGGTGATGACCACTGCGCTACTGTTCGCGGTGTATCTGAACTACATCATGCCGGAAAACGTCTTCCTGGTGATCGCCTCGCTGGCAACCTTTGCTACGGTGTGGGTGTGGATTATGATTTTGCTGTCGCAGATTGCCTTCCGTCGCCGTCTACCGCCGGAAGAAGTTAAGGCGCTGAAATTCAAAGTACCTGGCGGGGTGGCAACGACTATCACGGGGCTGATTTTCCTGGTCTTTATCATCGGGCTGATCGGTTATCACCCTGAAACACGAATCTCTCTGTACGTTGGTTTCGCGTGGATTGTTCTGCTGTTGATTGGCTGGATGTTTAAACGCCGCCATGACCGCCAGTTGGCTGAAAACCACTAATTTCCTCGTTTGTAAGCCGGTTCAGGGTACATCCTGAACCGGTTATTCCGAAAGTTATCCGCCCCCGACCTCCTCCCCCAAATATCCTTCAGACGATGAGTGATCCTGCTGTAGGCTATGGCAATGTGATCAGATTTTCATCACAGGGGAATTATGATGTTGAATGCATGGCACCTGCCGGTGCCCCCATTTGTTAAGCAAAGCAAAGATCAACTGCTTATTACACTGTGGTTGACGGGTGAAGAACCGCCGCAGCGCATTATGCTGCGCACGGAAAACGATAACGAAGAAACGTCAGTACCGATGCACAAACTGCGCAGTCAGCCACAGCCTGGCGTAACGGCATGGCGGGCGGCTGTCGATCTCTCCACCGGACAACCTCGGCGGCGATATAGTTTCAAATTGCTGTGGCACGATCGCCAGCGATGGTTTTCGCCGCAAGGTTTTAGCCAAATACCGCCAGCGCGGCTGGAACAGTTTGCTGTTGATGTGCCAGATATTGGGCCACAATGGGCCGCAGACCAGATTTTTTATCAGATCTTCCCGGATCGTTTTGCCCGTAGTTTGCCACGCGAAGCCGGGCAGGATCATGTCTATTACCATCATGCTGCCGGGCGAGAGATTATCCTGCGCGACTGGGATGAACCGGTCACAGCACAGGCTGGGGGCTCAACGTTTTATGGCGGAGATCTGGACGGTATCAGCGAAAAACTGCCGTATCTGAAAAAACTCGGCGTGACGGCGCTGTATCTCAATCCGGTGTTCAAAGCTCCCAGCGTGCATAAATACGATACCGAAGATTATCGCCACGTTGACCCGCAGTTTGGCGGCGACGGAGCATTGCTGCGCTTACGCCACAATACACAGCAACAGGGAATGCGGCTGGTACTGGACGGCGTGTTTAACCACAGTGGCGATTCCCATGCCTGGTTTGACAGGCATAATCGAGGAGCGGGTGGCGCTTGTCACAACCCCGAATCGCCCTGGCGTGACTGGTACTCGTTTAGTGATGATGGCACGGCGCTCGACTGGCTGGGCTATGCCAGCCTGCCAAAGCTGGATTATCAGTCGGAAAGTTTGGTTAATGAAATTTATCGCGGCGAAGACAGCATTGTCCGCCACTGGCTGAAAGCACCGTGGAATATGGACGGTTGGCGGCTGGATGTGGTGCATATGCTGGGGGAAGCGGGTGGGGCGCGCAATAATTTGCAGCATGTCGCCGGGATCACCGAAGCGGCGAAAGAAACCCTGCCGGAAGCCTATATTGTTGGCGAGCATTTTGGCGATGCGCGGCAATGGTTGCAGGCTGATGTGGAAGATGCGGCCATGAACTATCGCGGCTTTACTTTCCCGTTGTGGGGATTTCTCGCCAATACCGACATCTCTTACGATCCGCAGCAGATTGACGCACGAACCTGTATGGCCTGGATGGATAATTACCGCGCCGGTCTTTCTCATCAACAACAATTGCGTATGTTTAATCAGCTCGATAGCCACGATACTGCGCGATTTAAAACCTTGCTCGGTCGGGATGTTGCGCGCCTGCCGCTGGCGGTGGTCTGGCTGCTCACCTGGCCTGGCGTGCCCTGTATTTATTACGGTGATGAAGTGGGGCTGGATGGTAATAACGATCCATTTTGCCGTAAGCCATTCCCGTGGCAGTCGGAAAAACAAGATGCGGAGCTACTTTCGCTGTATCAGCGAATGATTGCGCTGCGTAAGAAGAGCCAGGCACTGCGTCGCGGTGGCTGTCAGGTGCTGTACGCGGAAGATAACGTGGTGGTGTTTGTGCGCGTGCTAAATCAGCAGCGTGTGCTGGTGGCGATCAACCGTGGCGACGCCTGTGAAGTAGTGCTGCCCGCATCGCCGTTGCTTAATGTCGCGCAATGGCAACGTAAAGAAGGTCACGGGCAACTGGCGGATGGCATTTTGACATTGCCTGCGATATCGGCGACGGTGTGGATGAATTAACGCCTTATAACGTCTTGTTCGACGCCTGCGCCATCATCCGGGGATAAAACTGCCAGAAGCGGGTTTCAAGGGCATCGTAATGGGCGTCTAAATCGTACCAGGAGTCACGCAGGGCATCCAGGCGTGGACGACGGCTTGCCATACCGTTTAACACGCTCTGGATGAAATCCATATCGCGATAACGCACCAGCCACTGCTCTGACCATAAGTAGTTGTTCAGATTGATAAAGCGTGGTGGGGAGTCCGGTAAAATCGTCATCACTTGTTCGCGGGCATAACAGACAAATTCCTCTAGCGGAAAATTGGGTGAGAGCTGCGACCAGTGGCGGGAAAGAAAATGATCCCACATGACATCCAGCGTGATAGGCGCAACCCGGCGGGTTTCACTACGAAACCACTCCCGCGCTTCGCGGACTTCCGGCAGATTGTCGGTTAATACATCGATTCGCCGATGCATATGAATACCAGCCACGACGTCGGGTGGATAAATTTCATCGGGGTTTCCGCGAACGAAATCTGCCAGTAAGTTGCCAGAAAGCGAGCTTTCAGCGAGATGGGCTAAATGCAGGTGAGCTAAAAAATTCATCGATTATATTCTATCCAAATGGGGGTAAAGGTTGCAGGGAGAGCGCCCCGGCACTAGACTACCCGCCTCTTATTTTAGTCTGAGTCAGTGTCATGCGCGTTACCGATTTCTCCTTTGAATTGCCCGAATCCCTGATTGCCCACTATCCCATGCCTGAACGCAGTAGCTGTCGTTTACTGTCGCTGGACGGGCCAACGGGCGCGCTGACGCACGGTACTTTCACTGATTTACTCGATAAGCTCAACCCCGGCGATCTTCTGGTTTTTAACAATACCCGCGTGATCCCGGCACGCCTGTTTGGGCGTAAAGCCAGCGGCGGCAAGATTGAAGTGCTGGTTGAGCGGATGCTCGATGACAAACGCATTCTTGCGCATATTCGCGCTTCGAAAGCACCAAAACCAGGCACTGAACTGCTGCTGGGCGATGACGAAAGCATTAAAGCAACAATGACTGCCCGCCACGGCGCATTGTTTGAAGTCGAATTTAATGATGACCGCTCGGTGCTGGATATTCTCAACAGCATCGGTCATATGCCGTTGCCTCCGTACATCGACCGCCCAGACGAAGATGCCGACCGCGAACTTTATCAAACGGTTTATAGCGAAAAACCTGGCGCGGTAGCAGCGCCGACCGCTGGACTGCATTTTGACGAACCGTTGCTTGAAAAATTGCGCGCCAAAGGCGTGGAGATGGCATTTGTGACCTTGCACGTTGGTGCGGGCACCTTCCAGCCGGTGCGCGTCGACACCATTGAAGATCACATCATGCACTCGGAATACGCTGAAGTGCCGCAGGAGGTGGTTGATGCGGTACTAGCGGCGAAAGCGCGCGGTAACCGGGTGATTGCGGTTGGCACCACCTCAGTACGTTCGCTGGAAAGCGCAGCACAGGCGGCGAAAAACGATCTCATCGAACCGTTCTTCGACGATACCCAAATCTTTATCTATCCGGGCTTCCAGTACAAAGTGGTCGATGCGCTGGTGACTAACTTCCACCTGCCAGAGTCGACGCTGATTATGCTGGTTTCGGCATTTGCCGGTTACCAACACACGATGAACGCCTATAAAGCGGCGGTAGAAGAGAAATATCGCTTTTTTAGTTACGGTGATGCGATGTTTATCACGTACAATCCGCAGGCAATTAATGAGCGCGTCGGGGAGTAATTCTGCGGCGCTGGTTTAAACGTTGGACTGTTTTTCTGACGTAGTGGAGAAAAAATGAAATTTGAACTGGATACCACCGACGGTCGCGCACGCCGTGGTCGCCTGGTCTTCGAGCGTGGCGTAGTGGAAACGCCTTGTTTTATGCCTGTTGGCACCTACGGCACCGTAAAAGGGATGACGCCGGAAGAAGTTGAAGCGACCGGCGCACAGATTATCCTTGGTAACACTTTCCACCTGTGGTTGCGCCCAGGTCAGGAAATCATGAAGCTGCATGGCGATCTGCACGATTTCATGCAATGGAAAGGCCCAATCCTCACCGATTCCGGTGGTTTCCAGGTCTTCAGCCTTGGCGATATCCGTAAAATCACCGAACAGGGCGTACACTTCCGTAACCCGATCAACGGCGATCCGATTTTCCTCGATCCCGAAAAATCGATGGAGATTCAGTACGATCTTGGTTCAGATATCGTCATGATTTTTGATGAGTGTACGCCATATCCTGCTGACTGGGATTACGCTAAACGTTCGATGGAGATGTCTCTGCGTTGGGCGAAGCGTAGCCGTGAGCGTTTTGATAGCCTCGGTAACAAAAATGCGCTGTTTGGTATCATTCAGGGTAGCGTTTACGAAGATTTACGTGATATCTCTGTTAAAGGTCTGGTAGATATCGGTTTTGATGGCTACGCTGTCGGCGGTCTGGCTGTGGGTGAGCCGAAAGCAGATATGCACCGCATTCTGGAGCATGTGTGCCCGCAAATACCGGCAGACAAACCGCGTTACCTGATGGGCGTGGGTAAACCGGAAGATCTGGTTGAAGGCGTGCGTCGCGGTATCGATATGTTTGACTGCGTAATGCCAACACGTAATGCGCGTAACGGTCATCTGTTCGTGACCGATGGCGTGGTGAAAATCCGCAATGCGAAGTATAAGAGCGACACAGGGCCGCTCGATCCTGAGTGTGATTGCTACACCTGTCGCAATTATTCACGTGCCTACTTGCATCATCTCGACCGTTGCAACGAAATATTAGGCGCGCGACTCAACACCATTCATAACCTTCGTTACTACCAGCGTTTGATGGCGGGTTTACGCAAGGCTATTGAAGAGGGTAAATTAGAGAGCTTCGTAGCTGATTTTTACCAGCGTCAGGGGCGAGAAGTACCACCTTTGAACGTTGATTAATATTAATAATGAGGGAAATTTAATGAGCTTTTTTATTTCTGATGCGGTAGCGGCAACGGGTGCACCGGCGCAAGGTAGCCCGATGTCTTTGATTTTGATGCTGGTGGTATTCGGTCTGATTTTCTATTTCATGATCCTGCGTCCACAGCAGAAGCGCACCAAAGAACACAAAAAGCTGATGGACTCCATTGCCAAAGGTGATGAAGTTCTGACGAACGGTGGCCTGGTTGGTCGCGTAACCAAAGTAGCGGAAAACGGCTACATTGCTATCGCGCTGAATGACACCACTGAAGTAGTTATTAAACGTGACTTCGTAGCTGCCGTCCTGCCGAAAGGCACCATGAAGGCGCTGTAATTAAAATTTTTCCCTAAGGGAATTGCCGTGTTAAACCGTTATCCTTTGTGGAAGTACGTCATGCTGATCGTGGTGATTGTCATCGGTCTGCTGTATGCGCTTCCCAACCTGTTTGGTGAGGATCCGGCTGTTCAGATCACTGGTGCGCGCGGAGTCGCCGCCAGTGAGCAAACGCTGATCCAGGTCCAGAAAACGTTACAAGAAGAAAAAATAACTGCTAAGTCTGTGGCACTGGAAGAGGGCGCTATTCTTGCGCGCTTCGACTCCACTGACACCCAACTGCGCGCCCGTGAAGCGTTGCTGGATATTCTGGGTGATAAGTACGTCGTGGCGCTTAACCTTGCTCCGGCAACGCCACGCTGGCTGGCAGCTATTCACGCTGAGCCGATGAAGCTCGGTCTTGACCTGCGTGGCGGCGTTCACTTCCTGATGGAAGTGGATATGGACACCGCGCTTGGCAAGCTCCAGGAACAAAATATCGATAGCCTGCGCAGCGACCTGCGCGAAAAAGGCATCCCGTATACCACCGTTCGTAAAGAAAACAACTACGGCCTGAGCATCACCTTCCGTGACTCTAATGCGCGTGATGAAGCCATTGCGTATCTGAGCAAGCGTCATCCTGATCTGGTGATTAGCAGTCAGGGCAGCAACCAGCTGCGTGCGGTAATGAGCGATGCACGTCTGAGCGAAGCGCGTGAATATGCGGTGCAGCAGAACATCAATATTCTGCGTAACCGTGTAAACCAGCTTGGTGTTGCTGAGCCTGTGGTACAGCGCCAGGGCGCCGACCGTATCGTTGTTGAACTGCCGGGTATCCAGGATACCGCTCGCGCGAAAGAGATTCTGGGCGCGACGGCAACGCTGGAATTCCGTCTGGTAAACACCAACGTTGACCAGGCCGCTGCTGCGTCTGGCCGCGTACCGGGTGACTCTGAAGTGAAACAGACCCGCGAAGGTCAGCCGGTTGTGCTGTACAAACGCGTGATCCTGACCGGTGACCATATCACCGACTCCACTTCCAGCCAGGACGAATACAACCAACCGCAGGTTAACATCTCGCTCGACAGCGCAGGTGGCAACATCATGTCTAACTTCACTAAGGACAACATCGGTAAACCGATGGCGACCTTGTTTGTGGAGTACAAAGACAGCGGTAAGAAAGATGCTAACGGTCGTGCTGTACTGGTTAAGCAGGAAGAGGTGATTAACATCGCTAATATCCAGTCTCGTCTGGGTAACAGCTTCCGTATCACTGGTATCAACAACCCGAACGAAGCCCGCCAGCTGTCACTGCTGCTGCGTGCTGGTGCATTGATCGCGCCAATTCAGATTGTTGAAGAACGTACCATTGGTCCGACTCTGGGTATGCAGAACATTGAACAGGGGCTGGAGGCGTGTCTCGCCGGTCTGCTGGTTTCTATTCTGTTCATGATCCTCTTCTATAAGAAGTTTGGTCTGATTGCGACCAGTGCTCTGGTTGCCAACCTGATCTTGATCGTCGGTATTATGTCACTGTTGCCAGGTGCAACGCTGAGTATGCCTGGTATCGCGGGTATCGTCTTAACCCTTGCGGTGGCGGTCGATGCGAACGTACTGATCAACGAACGTATTAAAGAAGAGTTGAGCAACGGGCGTACTGTTCAGCAGGCAATTGATGAAGGTTATCGCGGTGCATTCAGTTCCATCTTCGATGCGAACATCACCACTTTGATCAAAGTCATCATCCTGTACGCAGTGGGAACCGGGGCAATTAAAGGGTTCGCGATTACTACCGGTATCGGTGTGGCAACGTCGATGTTTACCGCGATTGTTGGTACGCGTGCCATCGTAAACCTGCTATATGGCGGCAAGCGCGTCAAGAAGCTGTCAATCTGAGGAGTGCGATGTGGCACAGGAATATACTGTTGAACAACTAAACCACGGCCGTAAAGTCTATGACTTTATGCGCTGGGACTACTGGGCTTTTGGCATCTCTGGTCTGCTGTTAATCGCCGCTATCGTCATTATGGGCGTGCGAGGCTTTAACTGGGGGCTGGATTTCACCGGTGGTACGGTTATTGAAATTACGCTCGAAAAGCCGGCTGAAATCGACGTAATGCGTGATGCATTGCAAAAAGCCGGTTTTGAAGAGCCGATGCTGCAAAACTTCGGTAGCAGCCATGACATCATGGTTCGTATGCCGCCTGCTGAAGGCGAAACGGGCGGTCAGGTGCTGGGCAGCCAGGTTCTGAAGGTGATTAACGAATCCACCAATCAGAACGCGGCGGTGAAGCGTATTGAGTTTGTCGGTCCGAGCGTGGGTGCAGACCTTGCGCAAACCGGTGCAATGGCGTTGATGGCGGCGCTGCTGTCTATCCTTGTGTACGTAGGTTTCCGCTTTGAGTGGCGACTGGCGGCAGGGGTCGTTATCGCGCTGGCGCACGACGTTATCATTACGCTGGGTATTTTGTCGTTATTCCATATCGAGATTGACCTGACCATTGTGGCATCGCTGATGTCGGTTATCGGTTACTCGCTTAACGACAGTATCGTGGTATCGGACCGTATTCGTGAAAACTTCCGCAAGATCCGTCGCGGTACACCTTACGAAATCTTTAACGTGTCCTTGACTCAGACGCTGCACCGTACCTTGATCACATCCGGTACTACCTTGATGGTTATCCTGATGCTGTATCTCTTTGGTGGCCCGGTGCTGGAAGGCTTCTCGCTGACTATGCTTATCGGTGTTTCCATCGGTACGGCATCTTCCATCTATGTTGCATCGGCGCTGGCTCTGAAACTGGGCATGAAGCGTGAGCACATGCTGCAGCAGAAAGTGGAAAAAGAAGGGGCGGATCAACCGTCAATTCTGCCGTAAGTGTGTTTTAAAGTAGTTCAGTTAAAAACCGTGGCGTTTTTGCGCTGCGGTTTTTTTTCGGTTATTGCATATTGAACTGAATACAGCTTTGGTTGTAGAAATAGTTCTGACATATACTTTGTATTAATAGTTAATACATGGAGATCGCTTATGCGCAAAATTACCTCAGTAAGCGTTGGCGAACAACTGGATAGTTTCATCACCCGGATGGTCCAGTCTGGTCGTTATGGTTCGGCCAGTGAAGTGATGCGTTCGGCGCTTCGTCTATTGGAACAACAAGAATCCAGGGATGAGGCTGTCAGAAATGCTGTTATTGAAGGTCTTGAGAGCGGTGAAAGTTCGATGACGCTTCGTGATATCGCAGCAGAAAGGAAGCAAAAACATCGTGTATAAGCTTAGCGGAAAAGCTGTTGAAGATTTCAGAGGGATCTATGACTACACGCTGGGAAAGTTTGGTGAGGAGCAGGCGGATCGCTATACCGACTCTCTTGGCATTTTTCTGGATACACTCTCTCAAATGCCTGAGATAGGGCAAGACTATGATGCGGTTCCAGAGGTAAAGAAGATCGCATTTAGGTTTCACACTGTTTATTACGTTATAAGAGTAGATGACATTCTCATTGCGCGTATTCTTCATCAGCAGATGGAACCTCGCCGTCACTGGTAATGTTAGAATTTCTTTACTCAGGATTGCGAAAATCTCCCCATCTTGGGAAACTGCGCGTAACCCTACATTTTATCCAGGTAACTTTTCATGGCTATCATCCCAAAAAACTATGCGCGGTTAGAAAGCGGTTATCGCGAAAAAGCATTAAAACTCTATCCGTGGGTGTGCGGTCGTTGTTCCCGCGAATTTGTCTATTCCAACCTGCGTGAACTTACCGTTCACCACATTGATCACGACCATACCAATAACCCGGAAGATGGTAGTAACTGGGAATTGTTGTGTCTGTATTGCCACGATCATGAGCATTCGAAATATACCGAAGCGGATCAGTATGGTACGACCGTTATCGCAGGGGAAGATGCGCAGAAAGATGTCGGTGAAGCGAAATATAATCCGTTCGCTGATTTAAAAGCGATGATGAATAAGAAAAAGTGATAAAAAATGCCGGATGTTGCATCCGGCATTTCAACTATTAGAAGTTGTAACCTACCACCAGGTAACCACCCCAGCCGGTAGAGCGAACGTTGAAGTTGCCGTTACCAAAGTTCAGCTCTGCATCGTCGTTCCACTGACCACCGTCGTGCCAGTAACGAGCAACGACAGAGTAGTGCCAGTGATCGTAGTTCAGAGCCAGAATATGGCTGGAAGCGATAGAGTTATTGGTACGCGTCTTAATACCGTTGATTGCGTTACCGCTGTCATCACCCAGATCGGAACCCCAGTCGAAGTTGGTGAAGCCGATGTAGCTCAGCTGACCGCCCCACAGATCGGTAATCGGCACAAAGTATTTAATTTTGAAACGGTAACCATCCCACTCGTTTTCGTTCGCTGCGCCGTAGTTCTGCCACTGGTATTTCGCATACACGTTCATGGACAGGCTCATCGGCAGGCCAGTGTCGATGTCCGTACCCAGACCCATGTACCAGGTGCTCTGGCGACCATCTTTATTACGACCCATGTCGTAAATGTAGTTGTTCGCGAAGTACCACTCTTTGAACGGACCGAAGCTAAGGTCAGTATTGGTCAGCTTGTCGATGGAGAAACGCGGTTCGATTTCCATAAACAGCGGAGAACCGTGGTTCCAGATACCTTTTGCATCGGAGTTACCGCCGAAGAATACCGGCGCATCCGCATAACCATAGAAGTCGAACCAGTCTTTTTTAGCGAATGCTTCGTACTCGAGGTAGGTATCGTTGCGGATCTGCGGTCCGAAACGGGTGTGATAACTTCCGACAACGTTAACGCTCTGGTGCCACCAGTCGGAGAGATACTGCGGTTTGTCGTTTTCAGCTGCGTTGACAGTAAAAGACGAAGAGAGCGCCAGTACCGCACCGGCTGCCAGTAATGTTTTTTTCATATGTATGCCACTGTTTAAAAATCCCTTGCGGGAGTGAAAAAGGCGCAAATTGCGTTTCTAAATATTACGTATACAGAGGAGCCTATTATAAAAATCATTGCTCACAAAAATATGTTGCGTTTCACAGTTCTATCATTTACGTAATCGATTGCGTTCACGTTTACACATATTCGGGCGGGGATTGTACTGACTTTCACCCTTGTTGCAAACTTTTACTATCAATCCGGGTGATGTAAGTGGAGTAACAAAATAATGGGGGAAGATGTTGCGAGACGCACAAAACGCCCCGCCAAACGTTTATTGCATAACAGGCTGAATGTCGTGAATGCGTACAAAGCCTAATTGTTCAGGTGTGATGCCATTTAACTGTAGCGGGATGTCAACATCGCTGGGGGTGAGGAGACTTGCCGGTGCGTTAATCAATTGATTCTGCACATTGATTTCCTGAAAGTTATCTATTGTTCCCTGAATTTGCCCATATTCAACGGTTCCGCTGAATGCGGGTAAAGGGTCATTGGATTCGCCCTGAATCCGTAAGGTCAGCGTAGTGCCATCTGCATTTGGCGCAATATTCATAAGCGACATTCGTAAGGTGCCGATCTGACTTTCCAGACGTGCGGCTGTTTTCGAGCCCGGCAGAAGGTAAACCCCACTGCTGGATTTTTCATTCAGCCTGTTTTGCTGAGTGATTTTGATGGTTTCTTTATTGAGCTGCGTCATCTCTTTATTCAGCGTGCTGACGCTGTGCTTCATCTGGCGCACTTCACTTTGCTGTACACAGGCACTTAAGCTGAACAGGCTTCCCAGCAGGAGTAGTCGAATAACTTTAGTGTTCATAGGTCGTCCCTTTCTTGTCGCAATTAGCTTAATAGTAGAGCGTAAAAACAGCGAAAACATCGATCCTTTGTCTCAAAAGCGTTGCGCCTTTGTTGTATCGTCAGTTCAGGGTAAAATAGGTTTCTGTTAACCACCTGGTCAGGACGCCGTATGCATTGCCCATTCTGTTTCGCCGTGGACACTAAAGTTATTGACTCTCGTCTCGTGGGCGAGGGTTCATCCGTACGCCGCCGTCGGCAGTGTCTGGTGTGTCATGAACGTTTCACCACCTTTGAAGTGGCGGAACTGGTTATGCCGCGCGTTGTAAAAAGCAACGACGTGCGTGAACCGTTTAATGAAGAGAAATTGCGCAGCGGAATGCTGCGGGCGCTGGAAAAACGTCCGGTAAGTTCCGACGACGTCGAAATGGCGATCAACCATATAAAGTCACAGCTCCGCGCCACCGGTGAGCGTGAAGTGCCGAGCAAGATGATTGGCAATCTGGTGATGGAACAATTGAAAAAACTCGATAAAGTCGCCTATATCCGTTTTGCCTCTGTCTATCGCAGTTTCGAAGATATCAAAGAATTTGGCGAAGAGATCGCGCGCCTGGAGGATTAAACCGTGCAGGACGAGTATTACATGGCGCGGGCGCTAAAGCTGGCGCAACGAGGACGTTTCACTACTCACCCAAACCCAAATGTTGGGTGTGTCATTGTGAAAGATGGCGAAATTGTCGGCGAAGGTTACCATCACCGTGCGGGTGAACCACACGCTGAAGTACATGCGTTGCGTATGGCGGGTGAAAAAGCCAAAGGCGCGACTGCTTATGTCACTCTCGAACCTTGCAGTCATCATGGTCGAACGCCGCCGTGCTGTGACGCACTCACCGCCGCTGGCGTAGCGCGCGTGGTCGCTGCGATGCAGGATCCGAATCCGCAGGTCGCCGGACGTGGACTTTACCGCCTGCAACAGGCTGGCATTGACGTCAGCCACGGTTTGATGATGAGTGAAGCCGAGCAATTGAATAAAGGCTTTCTTAAACGAATGCGCACCGGCTTTCCTTATATCCAGTTAAAACTTGGCGCATCGCTTGATGGTCGTACGGCGATGGCGAGCGGTGAGAGTCAGTGGATCACTTCCCCCCAGGCGCGGCGTGATGTTCAACGTCTGCGTGCGCAAAGTCATGCCATTTTAACCAGCAGCGCCACGGTGCTGGCGGACGATCCGGCCTTAACGGTGCGTTGGTCTGAACTGGATGAACAAACTCAGGCGCTCTATTCGCAAGAAAATCTGCGTCAGCCGGTGCGCGTCGTCATTGACAGTGATAATCGCGTGACGCCAGAACACCGCATTGTGCAACAGCCGGGCGAGACCTGGTTTGCCCGAACGCAGGATGACGCCCGCGAGTGGCCGGAAACAGTGCGCACCTTGCTGATCCCGGAACATAACGGGCATCTGGATTTGGTTGTGCTGATGATGCAACTGGGCAAGCAACAAATTAATAGTGTGTGGGTAGAGGCGGGATCAACGCTCGCTGGCGCACTGCTACAGGCCGGTTTAGTCGATGAGCTGATTGTCTATATCGCACCTAAACTTTTAGGTAGCGACGCCCGTGGATTATGTACGCTGCCGGGGCTTGAGGAGTTAGCTGACGCCCCCCAATTTAAATTCAAAGAGATACGTCATGTAGGCCCGGATGTTTGCCTGCATTTAGTGGGTGCATGATCTCCCGGCTCGAAAGGGAAGCAGCGCACGAAATATTATGCTAAAATCCGCCCCCCTGCGGGGCCATAACTCGAACCCGAAGGAAAAAAATGAACATTATTGAAGCTAACGTTGCTACCCCGGACGCTCGCGTCGCCATCACCATTGCGCGTTTCAACAACTTTATCAATGACAGCCTGCTGGAAGGTGCGATTGACGCACTGAAACGTATTGGTCAGGTAAAAGATGAAAATATTACCGTTGTTTGGGTGCCAGGTGCTTATGAGCTGCCGCTGGCGGCAGGCGCACTGGCTAAAACCGGTAAATACGACGCGGTGATCGCGCTGGGTACGGTTATTCGTGGTGGCACTGCCCACTTTGAATACGTCGCTGGTGGTGCAAGCAACGGCCTGGCACATGTTGCCCAGGACAGCGAAATTCCGGTTGCTTTTGGTGTGCTGACCACCGAAAGCATTGAACAAGCGATCGAACGTGCTGGCACCAAAGCTGGTAACAAAGGTGCAGAAGCTGCACTGACCGCGCTTGAAATGATTAATGTATTGAAAGCCATCAAGGCCTGAAATTAGTAAGGGGAAATCCGTGAAACCTGCTGCTCGTCGCCGCGCTCGTGAGTGTGCCGTCCAGGCGCTCTACTCCTGGCAGTTGTCCCAGAACGACATCGCTGATGTTGAATACCAGTTCCTGGCTGAACAGGATGTAAAAGACGTTGACGTCCTGTACTTCCGTGAGCTGCTGGCCGGGGTGGCGACTAACACCGCATACCTCGACGGACTGATGAAGCCATATCTGTCCCGCCTGCTGGAAGAGCTGGGTCAGGTAGAAAAAGCAGTACTGCGCATTGCGCTGTACGAGCTGTCTAAACGTAGCGATGTGCCGTATAAAGTGGCCATTAACGAAGCGATCGAACTGGCAAAATCGTTCGGCGCAGAAGACAGCCATAAGTTCGTCAACGGCGTACTCGATAAAGCAGCACCTGTGATTCGCCCTAACAAAAAGTGATATCCAGGCCGGCAGAGTAACGGAAAGCATTTCCGTACTCTCCGGCCTTTTCTTTTTTACCTGCTGAGGCATAACGTATGGCATGTGGCGAGTTCTCCCTGATTGCCCGTTATTTTGACCGTGTAAGAAGCTCTCGTCTTGATGTCGAACTTGGCATCGGTGACGATTGTGCACTTCTCAATATCCCCGAGAAACAGACCCTGGCGATCAGCACCGATACGCTGGTGGCGGGCAATCACTTCCTCCCTGATATCGATCCTGCGGATCTGGCATATAAAGCACTGGCGGTAAACTTAAGCGATCTGGCGGCGATGGGTGCCGATCCGGCCTGGCTGACGCTGGCATTGACTTTACCGAACGTAGACGAAGCGTGGCTTGAATCTTTCAGCGACAGTCTTTTCGAGCTGCTTAATTATTACGATATGCAACTCATTGGTGGCGATACCACGCGTGGACCGCTATCGATGACGTTGGGTATCCACGGCTTTGTCCCGATGGGACGAGCCTTAACGCGCTCAGGTGCGAAACCGGGTGACTGGATTTATGTGACCGGTACGCCGGGCGATAGCGCCGCCGGGCTGGCGATTTTGCAAAACCGTTTGCAGGTTGCCGATGCTAAAGATGCGGAGTATTTAATCAAACGTCATCTCCGCCCATCGCCGCGAATTTTGCAGGGGCAGGCATTGTGCGATCTGGCGAGTTCAGCCATCGATCTCTCTGACGGTCTGATCTCCGACCTCGGGCATATCGTGAAAGCCAGCGACTGCGGCGCACGCATTGACCTGACATTGTTGCCATTCTCTGACGCACTTTCACGTCACGTCGAACCGGAACAGGCGCTGCGTTGGGCGCTGTCTGGCGGTGAAGATTACGAGTTGTGTTTCACTGTACCGGAACTTAACCGAGGCGCGCTGGATGTGGCTTTGGGACATCTTGGCGTACCGTTTACCTGTATCGGGCAAATGACCGCCGATATCGAAGGGCTTTGTTTTGTTCGTGACGGCGAACCTGTCACGTTAGACTGGAAAGGATATGACCATTTTGCCACGCCATAAAGATGTCGCGAAAAGTCGCCTGAAAATGAGTAACCCATGGCACTTATTGGCTACGGGGTTCGGGAGTGGGTTAAGTCCGATTGTTCCTGGTACGATGGGCTCGCTGGCGGCGATTCCATTCTGGTATCTGATGACCTTTTTGCCCTGGCAGCTTTATTCGCTGGTGGTGATGCTGGGGATCTGTATCGGCGTCTATCTTTGCCATCAGACTGCGAAGGATATGGGCGTGCACGATCACGGCAGTATCGTCTGGGACGAATTTATCGGCATGTGGATCACCCTGATGGCGCTGCCGACCAATGACTGGCGGTGGGTTGCCGCCGGGTTTGTGATTTTCCGTATTCTGGATATGTGGAAACCGTGGCCGATCCGTTGGTTTGATCGCAATGTGCATGGCGGAATGGGGATCATGATCGATGATATCGTCGCCGGGGTGATTTCCGCTGGAATACTCTATTTTATCGGCCATCACTGGCCGCTGGGTATTCTGTCGTAGGCCGAATAAGGCGTTCACGCCGCATCCGGCGGTTGCGCACTGATGCCTGATACGACGCTTGTTGCGTCTTATCAGGCCTGGATTTCTATTTAAATCCCACCACCGGATGCGGTTTATACGGTGTTTCCAGTTCGGCAATTTGTTCCGGCTTCAGGGTGATATCCACCGCATTCAGTAACTCATCTAGCTGTTCTTCCCGCGACGTTCCGATAATCGGTGCGGCAATGCCCGGTTTGCTCAATAACCACGCCAGAGCCACTTGTGCCCGCGTAGCACCCAATTCTTCACTCACGCCCGTTAATCGTTCTGCAATCCGCGCGTCATTTTCGTCGCTTTCGTTGTAGAGATTTTTTCCTACTTCATCGGAAACCAGTCGTGCAGTGGTCTCTCCCCACGGACGAGTCAGACGGCCCCGCGCCAGCGGGCTCCATGGAATCACCGCCACGCCCTCCTGATAACACAGAGGCAGCATCTCGCGCTCTTCTTCACGATAAATCAGATTGTAGTGATCCTGCATACTGACAAACTGCGCCCAGCCGTGCTGTTTTTGTAGATCCAGCGCCTGAGCAAACTGGGAGGCGTGCATGGATGACGCGCCGATATAACGCGCTTTCCCGGCTTTTACCACGTCATTCAGGGCTTCAAGCGTCTCTTCGATCGGCGTGTTGTAATCCCAGCGATGAATTTGCAGGATATCGACATAATCCATACCGAGACGACGCAGGCTGTCGTCAATAGAGCGCAAAATTTGTGCGCGGGATAATCCTTCTGGTAAATCACCAACGCGATGGAATACTTTGGTGGCAACGACCACATCTTCACGGCGGGCGAAGTCCCGCAATGCGCGACCGACGATCTCTTCGCTGCTGCCGTCAGAATAACTGTTGGCGGTATCAAAGAAATTTATGCCGCCTTCCAGCGCCCGTTTGATGATTGGACGGCTGCTCTCTTCCGGCAGTGTCCATGCGTGGTTACCGCGATCTGGCTCGCCAAAGGTCATACAGCCGAGGCAAAGTCGGGAAACGCGAAGATCTGTTTTTCCTAAGGGGTTGTATTGCATGTTGCCACTCCTGCCATGAATAATTTCTTAAGCATAGCAGGAGTGGAGTAGGGATTATGCCAGCCAGGCCTTGATTTTGGCTTCCATACCGGCGGCATCGAGGCCGAGTTCGGCGCGCATTTCTTCCTGAGTTCCTTGCGGAATAAAGAAATCCGGCAGGCCAATGTTCAGTACTGGCACGGGTTTACGATGAGCCATCAGCACTTCGTTCACGCCACTGCCCGCGCCGCCCATAATGGCGTTTTCTTCAACGGTGACCAGCGCCTCATGGCTGGCGGCCATTTCCAGAATTAACGCTTCATCAAGCGGCTTAACAAAACGCATATCAACCAGCGTAGCGTTCAGCGATTCGGCGACTTTCGCCGCTTCTGGCATTAGCGTACCAAAGTTGAGGATCGCTAGCTTTTCACCACGACGCTTCACGATGCCTTTGCCAATCGGCAGTTTTTCCAGCGGCGTCAGTTCCACGCCGACGGCATTGCCGCGCGGGTAGCGCACCGCTGACGGCCCCTCGTTATAGTGATAGCCGGTATGGAGCATTTGGCGACATTCGTTTTCATCGCTCGGGGTCATAATGACCATTTCCGGTATGCAGCGCAGGTAAGAGAGATCAAAAGCGCCCTGATGGGTTTGACCGTCAGCACCAACAATGCCCGCGCGGTCGATGGCGAACAGAACCGGTAGCTTTTGAATCGCCACGTCATGCAGTACCTGATCATAGGCGCGTTGCAGGAAGGTGGAGTAGATCGCCACGATTGGTTTGTACCCCCCAATCGCCAGACCCGCAGCAAAGGTCACTGCGTGTTGCTCGGCAATTGCCACGTCGAAGTAGCGATCCGGGAATTTACGTGAAAACTCGACCATGCCAGAACCTTCGCGCATCGCCGGTGTAATCGCCATCAGCTTGTTGTCTTTCGCTGCCGTTTCGCACAACCAGTCGCCAAAGATTTTTGAATAGCTTGGCAAACCGCCACTGCTTTTGGGCAGGCAACCGCTGGAGGGATCAAATTTAGGTACGGCGTGGAAGGTGATTGGGTCTTTTTCTGCCGGTTCATAACCACGACCTTTTTTGGTCATGATATGCAGGAACTGCGGGCCTTTCAGGTCGCGCATGTTCTTTAGCGTAGTGATAAGCCCCAGCACATCGTGACCGTCAACCGGGCCGATGTAGTTAAAGCCCAGCTCTTCAAACAACGTGCCAGGCACCACCATGCCTTTAATATGTTCTTCGGTACGTTTGAGCAGCTCTTTAATTGGCGGCACGCCAGAGAAAACTTTTTTCCCGCCTTCGCGCAGAGAAGAGTAAAGCTTACCGGAAAGCAGCTGCGCCAGATGGTTGTTGAGCGCGCCGACATTTTCGGAAATCGACATTTCATTGTCGTTGAGGACTACCAGCATATCAGGACGGATATCACCCGCATGGTTCATCGCTTCAAACGCCATGCCAGCGGTAATCGCGCCGTCGCCAATTACACAGACGGTGCGGCGATTTTTGCCTTCTTTCTCGGCAGCAACCGCAATACCAATTCCGGCACTGATGGAGGTTGATGAATGCCCGACGCTTAATACGTCATATTCGCTTTCACCGCGCCACGGGAACGGGTGCAGACCACCTTTCTGACGGATGGTGCCGATTTTGTCGCGGCGTCCGGTCAAAATTTTATGCGGATAAGCCTGATGTCCCACATCCCAAATCAATTGGTCAAACGGGGTGTTATAGACGTAGTGCAGCGCCACGGTCAGTTCGACCGTGCCCAGCCCGGAGGCGAAGTGCCCGCTGGAACGGCTCACGCTGTCGAGTAAATAGCGGCGCAGTTCGTCGCAGAGTTTCGGTAAACTCTCTTTTGGCAACAGTCGTAACTCCTGGGTGGAGTCGACCAGTGCCAGGGTCGGGTATTTGGCAATATCAAAACTCATCAGGGGCCTATTAATACTTATTGTTTATTTATTACGCTGGATGATGTAGTCCGCTAGCGCTTCCAGTGCCGAGGTATCGAGTGACTGTTCAGCCAGTTGTTTCAGCGACTGGCGGGCATCGTCGATCAGATCCCGGGCTTTCTTCCGGGCTTGCTCAAGACCCAGAAGTGCAGGGTAGGTGCTTTTACCAAGTTGCTGGTCGGCACCCTGGCGTTTTCCCAACGTTGCAGTATCTCCCACCACATCCAGGATGTCATCCTGAACCTGGAAGGCAAGGCCGATGCTTTCTGCATACTTGTCGAGTACTGGCAGTGCATTTCGTCCTTTATCTCCGGCGCTTAATGCACCAAGGCGAACGGCGGCGCGAATCAATGCGCCGGTTTTATGGCGATGAATACGCTCGAGTGCGTCCAGAGGTACGTGTTTGCCCTCCGCGTCTAAATCTAATGCCTGACCGCCGCACATACCGGCAATACCGCTAGCGTTCGCCAGTTCAGAAATCATCGCAATTCTGTCGCGATCTGACACTTCCGGCATATCGGCATCGCTTAAAATCGAGAACGCCAGCGTTTGTAAAGCATCGCCAGCGAGAATCGCGTTCGCTTCACCAAATTTCACATGGCAGGTCGGCAACCCACGACGCAGATCGTCATCATCCATTGCCGGTAAATCATCATGAATTAATGAGTAAGCGTGGATACACTCTACGGCGGCAGCGGGTGCGTCTAACGTGCTCATGCTAACGCCGAGCATTTGACCAGTAGCATAAACCAGGAAAGGTCGCAGGCGCTTACCACCTAATAATGCGCCATACTGCATGGTTTCTACCACGGGAGTGTTCTGAAAGGGCAGTGGGGCGATAAAACGGCTCAGCGCCTGGTTGGCCTGCTTAACACAGGCTTCGAGTTGCTGCGGAAAGTCCATTACTCATTGTCCGGTGTAAAAGGTGTAAGAGAGGCGTCTTCGTTGTCAGACAGCAGGATTTGTACGCGCTGTTCGGCTTGTTGTAATTTGGCCTGCCCTTGACGTGCCAGCTGCACGCCACGTTCGAACTCGTTCAGTGCCTCTTCCAGCGGCAGGTCGCCACTTTCCAGACGGGTCACAATCTGTTCCAGCTCGCTTAGCGCCTTTTCAAAGCTGGCGGGCGCCTCATTTTTCTTCGGCATAATGAATGTCTGACTCTCAATATTTTACGCCCCGCCATGGTAACGGACTCAGGGCAAATAGCAAATAACGCGCAATGGTAAGGTGATGTGCGCAGCAAAGCGATGTTAGTGGTATACTTCCGCGCCTGGATGCAGCCGCAGGTGTGGGCTGCTGTATTTTTCCCTATACAAGTCGCTTAAGACTTGCCAACGAACCATTGCCGCCATGAAGTTTATCATTAAATTGTTCCCGGAAATCACCATCAAGAGCCAATCTGTGCGCTTGCGCTTTATAAAAATCCTTACCGGGAATATTCGTAACGTTTTAAAGCACTATGATGAGACGCTCGCTGTCGTCCGTCACTGGGATAACATCGAAGTTCGCGCAAAAGATGAAAACCAGCGTCTGGCCATTCGCGACGCCCTGACCCGTATTCCGGGTATCCACCATATTCTCGAAGTCGAAGACGTGCCGTTTACTGACATGCACGATATTTTTGAGAAAGCGTTGGTTCAGTATCGCGATCAGCTGGAAGGAAAAACCTTCTGCGTACGCGTGAAGCGCCGTGGCAAACATGATTTTAGCTCGATTGATGTGGAACGTTACGTCGGCGGCGGTTTAAATCAGCATATTGAATCCGCGCGCGTGAAGTTGACTAACCCGGATGTGACAGTCCATCTGGAAGTTGAAGACGATCGTCTGCTGCTGATCAAAGGGCGCTACGAAGGTATTGGTGGTTTCCCGATCGGCACCCAGGAAGATGTGCTGTCGCTGATCTCCGGTGGTTTTGACTCCGGCGTTTCCAGCTATATGTTGATGCGTCGCGGCTGCCGCGTGCATTACTGCTTCTTTAACCTCGGCGGCGCGGCGCATGAAATCGGCGTTCGTCAGGTGGCACATTATCTGTGGAACCGCTTCGGTAGCTCTCACCGCGTGCGTTTTGTCGCCATTAACTTCGAGCCGGTAGTCGGGGAAATTCTTGAGAAAATCGACGACGGTCAGATGGGGGTTATCCTCAAACGTATGATGGTGCGTGCCGCGTCTAAAGTGGCTGAACGTTACGGCGTACAGGCGCTGGTCACCGGCGAAGCACTGGGCCAGGTGTCCAGCCAGACGCTGACCAACCTGCGCCTGATTGATAACGTCTCTGATACGCTGATCCTGCGTCCGCTGATCTCTTACGACAAAGAGCACATCATCAACCTGGCTCGCCAGATTGGCACCGAAGACTTTGCCCGCACGATGCCGGAATATTGCGGTGTGATCTCCAAGAGCCCGACGGTGAAAGCGGTTAAATCGAAGATTGAAGCGGAAGAAGAGAAGTTCGACTTCAGCATTCTCGAGAAAGTGGTTGAGGAAGCGAATAACGTTGATATCCGCGAAATCGCCCAGCAGACCGAGCAGGAAGTGGTTGAAGTGGAAACCGTCAATGGCTTCGGTCCGAACGACGTGATCCTCGATATCCGTTCTATCGATGAACAGGAAGATAAGCCACTGAAAGTCGAAGGGATTGATGTGGTTTCTCTGCCGTTCTATAAACTGAGCACCAAATTTGGCGATCTCGACCAGAACAAAACCTGGCTGTTGTGGTGTGAGCGCGGAGTGATGAGCCGCCTGCAGGCGCTCTATCTGCGCGAACAGGGCTTTAACAATGTGAAAGTGTATCGCCCGTAATTTGTAGTTTTAACGTCGCATCTGGTCAGATGCGACGCTTACCGCATCCGACACTACTCGTAATAATTATAAATCCCTGCCGCCATCACCAGTTGTGATGCCACCTCATGGGCTTTCTCGCGCCCAACCAGCAGGTCGATAATTTTCAGACCAAAATCAATAGCCGTGCCCGGCCCCTGGCTGGTCAGCAATTTTACCCGTGCATCCCAGACGACGCGCTTGTCCTGCCATTGTTCTGCGGGAATCTTGTCTTTCAGCGTCGGGAAGCCGGTCATATTGCCAATCGGGAAGATATCGTGCGGCACCAGCACGGTAGCTGGCGTGGCGCAAATAGCGGCAACGATACGCCCGGAACGGTGGAACTGTGTAACAGTTTCGACCAGCAGGGTGCTATCGCGAAAACACTCCGCGCCTTTAATGCCGCCAGGCAGCACGATCACGTCATAATCACCATCCGCCACTTCGACCAGGGGCGCATCTGCCAGCAGCTTTACGCCGCGCGAGCAGGTAATTGCCAGGTTGCCATCGCTGGCGACGCTGGCAGTGGTGACATTAATGCCACCGCGAACCAGCAGATCGATAGTGGTGACCGCTTCGGTTTCTTCACTACCAGGGGCGAGGCAAACCAGTGCTGATGCGCTCATATTCACTCTCCTTTCTTTTTACCATTTCAAACAGGCGGGTGTTTTCCGGTACAGCAATCCCATGCGCGCGGGCGCGGCGTAAGAGAAAACCATTGATATAGTCGATTTCTGTATGGCGCATTGCGCGGATGTCCTGCAACATCGACGAAATGTTTTCTGCTGTGGCATCAATCACCTGCATCACATAATCACGTAAATCTTCCGCTGAAGTATGATGCCCTTCGCGTTCGATCACCGCCGCGACTTCTTCGCATATCTGCATAATCTCTTGCGAATGATGACGTAATTCACCGTTCGGGCAATTCCAGATGGCAGTGAGCGGATTAATCACACAGTTTACCGCCAGCTTGCGCCACAGCTCGGCGCGAATATTGTTATGCCAGGCAACGTCAGGCAACACGGTTTGCAAAATATCCGCCAGATAACTGTAATCGCCGTCCTGTTGCCGTGCCGGGCCGATATGTGTGATACCGTTTGCCACGTGAATGATGACGTTGCCGTCGCGGCGCGCTGCATGGGTGGTCGTGCCCATCAGTAACGGTTGCCCGATGTTCTGTAACTCTTCAATGGTGCCCATGCCGTTGTGGATCAGCAAAATTGGCGTGGTTACAGGTAGCGTCGACGCCAGGCTTTTGACGGCATCAGACACCTGCCAGGCTTTCAGCGTCACCAGTAGTAGATCGCTGGTGGCCAGAAAATCAGGATCATTGGCGGTCAGCGATTCGTTAAATATCGAACCGTCTGTCTCCACCAGATTCACGCTACAATAAGGTTGCGGTACGCGCAGCCAGCCCTGAACCTCGTGACCCTGTTTGCAAAATGCTGTAAGCCATAATTGCCCTAAGGCACCGCATCCCAATACGGTAATTTTCATTGTTCCTCCTCACCCGCAACCACACCGGGTGTTCAATAAGGCTATCCCTTAATTGTGCATGGTGTTGTGACCATGCACAATTAAGGGATACGTCCTGGCGCAGGACTGTCTGTTATTTAACTTTGCAGGTATTATGCTTCGCATCAAAAATGAAGGGAGAGAAAAAGATGCCATCTTTCGATATTGTCTCTGAAGTTGATCTTCAGGAAGCGCGTAACGCGGTCGATAACGCGAGTCGCGAAGTAGAGTCTCGTTTTGACTTCCGTAACGTTGAAGCGTCGTTTGAGCTGAACGACGCCAACAAAACTATCAAAGTGCTGAGCGAGTCCGATTTCCAGGTCAATCAGTTGCTGGATATTCTGCGTGCCAAACTGCTCAAACGCGGCATTGAAGGCAGTTCGCTGGATGTGCCGGAAAATATCGTTCATAGCGGTAAAACCTGGTTTGTGGAAGCGAAACTGAAGCAGGGCATTGAGAGCGCGACTCAGAAGAAAATCGTCAAGATGATCAAAGACAGCAAACTGAAAGTGCAGGCGCAAATTCAGGGCGATGAGATCCGCGTAACTGGCAAATCCCGTGACGATTTGCAGGCTGTGATGGCGATGGTTCGCGGTGGCGATCTCGGTCAGCCGTTCCAGTTCAAAAACTTCCGCGATTAATCTCGACAACGTGCGCTCTGTTCATGCCGGATGCGGCGTGAAGGCTTTATCCGGCCTGCAATAGTTTGTGATTTCAAAAGATTACAGCAACTTTGTAGGCCTGATAAGCGTAGCGCATCAGGCAATTTAGCCTCGTTTTTATGCCTGGCGAATTGCCTGTTCAACCTCAAAGCGATTCGTCACTTTGCTGTCGATCTTCACGTAAGCCGAATGTTCTTCTTCTGCAATCAACACTTCTTTGACGCCTTCAGTTTCCAGCAAACGCACTTTTAACGCCTCGTTTGCGGCAACTTCAGCCGGGATTTCAATGCGCAAGCTGCTGACATATGGCGGTTCTTTCATGGTACTGGCGACTGCCAGCCACACCGCAGCCAGCATTGCACCAGCGAGAAATACGCCCTGACCGTCAAACATGCCGTCAATCCAGCCGCCCAGCGAACCGCCAATCGCCACGCCAAGAAACTGGCTGGTGGAGTAAACGCCCATCGCCGTGCCTTTGTAACCTGCTGGCGACTCTTTACTGATAAGTGAAGGCAGAAGGGCTTCCATCAAATTAAACGCCACAAAGAAAAGCTGCACGCCGACCACCAGTTGCCAGAACTGCGTTTGTGCGTTCCACAGTACAATTTCCGCAACCACGATCAACCCGACGCAGAAGACAAAAACTTGCTTCATCTTGCGCTTAACTTCGGCGTAGATAATGAAAGGCACAACCGAGCCAAAGGCGATTAACATCGTCGCCAGATAGACCTTCCAGTGTTCAGCCGCCGGAAAACCCGCGTTAGCCAGTTGCCCTGGCAGAGCAACAAACGTCGACATCAGCAACATGTGCAGACACATAATGCCGAAGTTGAGTTTCAGCAGGCGTGGTTCCGCCAGCACTTTACTGAAACTGCCTTTCACCATCCCGGACTCACGATTAAGTACGTGCGTGCGGCTGTTAGGCACAACCCAAATGGTCAACGCAATGCCGGTCGTTGCCAGAATAGCGATCATCCAGAAGAGCGCGTGTAGCCCAAGTTTGTGAGTGATGATCGGACCAAGCACCATTGCAATGGCGAAGGTAATGCCAAAACTGACACCGATAAATGCCATCGCTTTGGTGCGGTTTTGTTCACGAGTGAGATCGGAAAGCAGCGCCATAACGGAGGCGGCAATCGCACCGGAACCTTGTAACGCCCGACCCAGAATGATCCCCCAGATGGAGTCGGAAAGCGCGGCAATCACGCTACCCGCGACAAACACAGCTAACCCGCCAACGATAAGCGGTTTACGGCCTATGCGGTCGGAAAGCAGGCCAAATGGAATCTGAAAAACGGCCTGAGTCAGACCATAAATGCCAATCGCAATACCGATCAACGCTTCACTGGCGCCTTGCAGAGCCATGCCGTACGTGGTCAGAACCGGCAGAACCATAAACATGCCCAGCATACGCAATGAAAATACGGTTCCTAAACCCCAGGTCGCGCGCCGCTCGCCTGGCGTCATTTTATAATCGTTCATTACCACCTCTGTTTTAAATTCGCGACTAGTGTAAAGCGGCAAACGAATGGGGTAAACATGCGGATTTTTTAGTAAATATTTCGTGAGGGATATGTTTCTAATGCTAAGAAAAAAGGTGCCGTAGCACCTTTTTTAACAGGGAAGTCGCAGTTACCAAACTGCAGCCAGCAGCGTATGCGAGTCCGGCACCATAAAATCAACGGACATCATTACCGAAAGGGCAGTGATGGCGATGATAGAGAAGCCGAATAGCTTGCGCGCCCAGATTCGGTCATCAGCAACTTTATAACCACGCAGAGCCATACCTAACCACCAGACGCTGACTGCCGCAGCGACCACCAGATATTTGTATCCAGCGTAACCGCCAAGAGAGAGCATCAGCGTGGCAACAGCAAAGGCGATGATGTACAGCGTGATGTGGTTCTTCGCTACCGAAATGCCTTTCACCACCGGCAGTACCGGAATGTTCGCCGCCTGATAATCCTTAAAGCGGAAAATGGCGATGGCATAAGAGTGGGGCATTTGCCACAGGCTGAAGATAGCCAGCAGGATTGCTGCACCGCTATCGAAGTCGCCTGTCACTGCACAGTAGCCAATCACCGGCGGCGCTGCGCCGGAGAGAGAACCAATCAACGTGCCGTAGACAGAGTGGCGTTTCATGTACAGGCTATAGACGCCGACATAAACCACAAAGCCCATCACCCCCAGCCAGCAGGCCAGCGGATTCGCGCCAAACCACAGCAGCATAAAGCCAGCAATACCCAGCAAGGTGGCGTACACCAGCGAGACAGCAGGAGAGATCAGGCCTTTAACCAGCACCCGATTCTTCGTCCTTTCCATCTTTCTGTCGATATCCCTGTCGATGTAGTTGTTAAACACACAACCCGACGCCACAACCAGTGACACCCCAACCAGCGTGTAGATAAACAGGGGATAATCAATGCTGCCCTTTGAGGCCAGCAGGAATCCCCCTATCACCGAGATCAGGTTGCCAAAGATGATGCCTGGTTTCGTTACTTGCAGGTATTGCTTAAACATCATAACCGCCGCTCTTAGTGCATCATCATGTTGTAGTTAAGGTTCCACATGATCCAGATGGAGCCTACAACCAGGATAGCGATGATTAGCACGGTGAAGACAAACGCCGTCATGTTCCAGCCTTCATCTGATTTGGTATTCATGTGCAGGAAGCACACCAGATGCACCAGAACCTGTACCACTGCCATTGCCAGGATTGTTCCCAGAATTACGGCCGGAGAGGCAGAACCTGACATCACCATCCAGAACGGAATCACCGTCAGAATGATCGACAGGATAAACCCTGTCATATAGGTTTTTACGCTGCCATGGGATGCGCCGCCGCTCACGTTAGAATGACTCATTACATCGCCCCCATCAGATAAACAACAGTGAACACACAGATCCACACCACATCCAGGAAGTGCCAGAACAGGCTCAGACACATGATGCGGGTACGGTTAGTGCTGGTCAGGCCGCGACGGGCGATTTGCACCATCAGCACCGCCATCCAGATAAGACCGGAAGTGACGTGCAGACCGTGTGTCCCGACCAGCGCAAAGAACGCTGACAGGAAGCCGCTGCGATCCGGGCCCATGTCGTTAACAATCAGGTGATGGAATTCATAGAGTTCCATCCCGATAAATCCGGCACCAAACAACCAGGTCAACGCCAGCCAGGAGATAACCTGGCTTTTGTTGTTTTTGTACATGGCGATAGCCGCCATGCCGTAGGTGATGGAGCTGAACAACAGCAAGAAGGTTTCAACCAGAACGAACGGCAGTTCGAAAATGTCCTTACCTGTCGGGCCGCCTGCGGTGCCGTTCACCAGAACGGCATAGGTAGCAAACAAGATAGAGAACAGAATGCAGTCGCTCATCAGGTAGATCCAAAATCCGAAGATTTTGGTTCCGCCTGCATCGTGGTGCCCGTGTTCGTGCGCGTGGGCAGTCGCGTGCGTCAAAGTATCAGTTGCCATTTTTCAGCCCTGCCTTAGTAATCTCATCGAAATGCTGGTTTTCCAGTTTTTCGATTTCTGCCACCGGCACGTAGTAATCCACGTCCTCGTCGAAGCTTTTCACGATCCAGGTGATGATCATGCCTGCGAAGCCAACAATCGCCAGCCACCAGATATGCCAGATCATGGCGAAACCGAAGATGGTGGAGAAAGCCGCAATGACGATACCTGCACCGCTGTTTTTCGGCATATGAATTTCTTCATAGTGGTCAGGCTTTTTATACGCTTCGCCTTTCTCTTTCATTTCCCAGAATGCATCACGCTCGTGAACGTGTGGCACAACGGCAAAGTTATAGAACGGAGGCGGGGAAGAGGTTGCCCACTCCAGCGTACGGCCACCCCACGGGTCGCCAGTCAGGTCACGGTTCTGGTCGCGGTCGCGAATAGAAACGTACATCTGAATCACGAGGCAGAGAATACCCAGCGCAATCAGTACCGCACCGCTGGCTGCAATCATCAGCATAGTGTGGAACTGCGGGTCAATCTGCTGGCTCAAACGACGGGTCATACCCATAAAGCCCAGCGCATACAGCGGCATAAAGGCAACGAAGAAGCCGATGATCCAGAACCAGAACGCGCGTTTACCCCAGGTTTCGTTCAGTTTGAAACCGAACGCTTTAGGCCACCAGTAGGTCATCCCTGCGAAGCAGCCGAAGACCACGCCGCCGATGATAACGTTATGGAAGTGCGCAATCAGGAACAGGCTGTTATGCAGAACGAAGTCCGCGCCCGGTACTGCCAGCAGCACGCCAGTCATACCGCCCACCGAGAAGGTGACGATAAAACCGATGGTCCACAGCATCGCGGAATGGAACACGATGCGACCCTGGTACATGGTGAACAGCCAGTTGAAGATCTTCACCCCGGTCGGGATGGCGATAATCATTGTGGTGATACCAAAGAAGGCGTTTACGTTCGCGCCCGCACCCATCGTAAAGAAGTGGTGCAGCCAGACGATGAACGACAGCACGGTGATACAGACGGTTGCCCATACCAGCGAGGTATAACCAAACAGACGTTTACGCGAGAAGGTTGCCGCAATTTCGGAGAACACACCGAAAACAGGGAGGATCAGGATGTAAACTTCCGGGTGTCCCCATGCCCAAATCAGGTTGATGTACATCATCATGTTGCCACCCATATCGTTGGTAAAGAAATGGGTGCCCAGATAGCGATCCAGGGTCAACAACGCGACGGTAACCGTCAGAATTGGGAAGGAAGCAATAATCAGAATGTTTGCGCACAGTGATGCCCAGGTAAATACTGGCATCTTGAACATGGTCATGCCCGGTGCGCGCATCTTCAGAATGGTAACGAAGAAGTTGATACCGGTTAGCGTTGTACCAATACCGGATAGCTGGAGACTCCATATCCAGTAATCGACACCGACCCCTGGACTGTACTCTATTCCCGATAGCGGTGGATAGGCCAGCCAGCCGGTCTGCGCAAACTCGCCCACACCGAGAGAAACGTTAACCAGAATCACACCAACAACGGTAAACCAGAAGCTTAAGTTGTTGAGGAACGGGAACGCAACGTCACGCGCGCCGATCTGCAGCGGAACCACAAGGTTCATCAGACCGATAACGAAAGGCATCGCCACGAAGAAGATCATAATCACGCCGTGCGCGGTGAAGATCTGATCGTAGTGGTGAGGTGGCAGGAAGCCAGCTTCGCCCGCCGAGGCAAGAGCCTGCTGGCTACGCATCATAATGGCGTCAGCAAAACCACGCAGCAGCATCACAATTGCCACGATGATATACATGATACCAAGGCGTTTATGGTCGACGGAGGTCAGCCACTCTTTCCACAGGTAGGTCCACTTACCGAAGTAAGTGATCAGGCCAACGAGCGCCAGACCTCCCAAAATAATGGCAGCGATCGTAACCATGACGATAGGTTCATGGAACGGGACTGCATCAAGTGATAATTTTCCGAACATCTTTATTCTTCCTCAACCCCTTTAATGGGCGGATTCCGCGTGGCTCATGTCCATGCCTTCCATACCTTCGTGTGCGCTGTGCTCACCTTCTGGCTGGGTCATGTCCATGCTCTTACCGTGAGCCATAAACTTGTTAATCACATCGGCAAACAAATCTGGTTTCACGTTGGAGAAATATTCCACCTGGTTGTATTCGCTAGGCGCGGCCAGTTTTTCGAACGCAGCCATGTCAGACATGGTGTTCGGCGACTGTTTGGCTTTAGCGACCCATTGGTCGAATGCGGCACGATCCGGCGTTGCGATAGCTTTGAACTTCATGCCTGAGAAGCCTGGGCCGCTGTAGCTGGCGGAGATACCGTCATAAGTACCGGGTTCGTTGGCGATCAGATGCAGGCGAGTCTGCATACCGGCCATGGCATAAATCTGGCTACCCAGACGCGGAATAAAGAAGGAGTTCATCACGGAGTTGGAGGTCACTTTGAAGTACACCGGAGTGTTCGCCGGGAAAGCGATTTCATTCACGGTTGCAATGCCCTGTTCCGGGTAGATGAAGAACCATTTCCAGTCCATGGAAACCACTTCGATGGTAATGGGCTTCTCGTCGTGTGCCAGCGGCTTGCTAGGCTCAAGAGCGTGAGTGGTTTTCCAGGTCAGTACCGCAAGGAAGATGATGATTAAGATAGGCACCGTCCAGACCACAGCTTCCACTTTATTGGAGTGTGACCAGTTCGGGCTGTACTTAGCATCTTTATTGCTCGCACGGTACTTCCAGGCGAAACCAACAGCCATCAAGATTGCGGGAATAACGACAATCAACATCAGGCCAAATGCCGTCAGTATCAGTGAACGTTGCTCCAGACCAATCTGTCCTTTGGGATCTAACAGCGCAGAATTACAACCACTGAGCAATACAGTGCCTGCAAATAATGACAACCATCCCAAACTTTTATTGTATTTCCTGAGTCTCATTTAACGACCTCAATTCCACGGGATCTGGTGGCGTTTAAAGTGTGTGGGCATTTTACGGGAAGGTTACATTACTGTAAACATGATTAAATTCCTGTTACTTGGATTTGGCTGTCAGGTCACATATGTTGCAAAACATATCAGGTTGATTTTAAGAACCTGTTGCAAAAGGGCGTTATAACGAAAGGGGAGTGCAGAAGGTGGTGGGGATGGTAATTGGTATAACCAATCTAAAATAAAACAATTATTTAACAATTAATTATCATGAAAGTGACAAAGCAGGCGTGGAAAAATAAAGAGTCATTAGCTGAATCGTGTAAAAAAATAAAACATATAAATTACGTCAATAATTTCCGAAATCTAAGCCGCACAAAAGAACAAATATTATTAAGCGATGCTGATGCTTATTTAGCCGTAATAATTACGTCGTGTGATTACTACAGCTAAATTATATTCACAGATTACGTCAGATGCGTTTTTCGTAGCGCCAGATAATCCAGAAAACCGCCAAGCACGACGCCGCCTAGGGCGACTAAAACGCCGACTTCCAGCAGAGCTGGCAGGAAAGAGAAGTGCGTCAAATCCAGCGCGTCCAGCGTCAACAACAGTAACCACACGGCTAACAGACTGACGCCCGCCGCCAGTGTCCACATGGCAAAAGCATAACCTGACGGATATTCGGTACGTGGGATAAAGTTGTCGTTGACCCGTATATATTCAAGCGTCTGGCGGCAAACCAGCAGTAAAATAAGCCCAGGTACGGCGGCGGCGACGGAGAAAAGATAGAATGTCGACCAGCCGTGTGACTCAACAAACCAGCCCGCCACGGGGCCGACATAAACCCGTCCGACAGCGGAAAGCGCCGAGAGCAGGGCAAACTGAGTAGCGGAGAATGACTTATTACACAGCGTCATTAACAGCGCCACAAATGCCGATGTGCCCATCCCGCCACACAGGTTTTCGAAAAAGACGGCTGCGCCCATGCTGTAGAGATGCTTATCAGTCACCGAAAGCAGCCAGTAACCGGCGTTGGACGCACCTTGTAAAAGGCCGAAAATCAGTAATGCACGGAACAGCGAAAGACGCTGCATCAGAATACCACCGTACAATGCGCCGACGATGGTCGCCAGCAGACCGAGCGTTTTGTTAACCACGCCTACTTCACCGGCATCAAACCCGACGCCGCGAATCAAAAAGGTGGTAGTCAGACTCATGGCGAAAGCATCGCCCAGCTTATACAGCACGATTAAAAGCAGAATCAGCCATGCGTTATTGCGGCCAAAGAAATCACGCAACGGTGCTACAACGGCTTGTTCCAGCGTTTTGGGTACAGGAATAGTGTCGGTTGGTTCTGGCGCAAGCAACGTTGCGATAATGCAGGGGATCAGCAGAGCCGCCATCAACCAGTACATGCCTTGCCAGCCCAGCCATTTATCTGCCAGCCATAAGGCTAAACCACCAGAAACCAGCATCCCTAAACGGTAACCCAACACGCTGATTGCTGCACCTGCGCCGCGTTCTTCCGCAGGAAGTACATCCGTTTTCCACGCATCAAAGACAATATCCTGAGAAGCGGAGCAAAAAGCGATAACCACCGCCAGTGCCGCCATCCAGCGAAGTTGCGTACCTGGTTCGAGAAAACCCATCGCCGCAATCGCCAGTAACAGCAACGCTTGCGTAGCGAGCAGCCATCCGCGTCGACGTCCGAGGAACGGCGGGGTATAGCGGTCCATCAGCGGCGACCAGAGAAATTTAAATACGTAAGCCTGGCCCACCAGAGAGAAGAAACCAATGGTTTTAAGATCGATATTCTCGACTGTCATCCACGCCTGTAACGTGCCGGATGTCAGGGCGAGCGGCAGCCCGGAAGCAAAACCCAGGATCAGCAAAATAGCTGAACGTGGCTGTTGGAAAATACGTAAATATTGACTGGACATGGGCGTCTACAGGCCCGATTTACATCGGGCCAGAGGGCAGAAATTAACGTGCGTTCTGCTTGATAAATTCGTGGATGCTGGTGTCCTGAGACATATCAGCAATGGTATCGGTCAGCACACTGTTAACCGCATCAGCGATGTTTTTGTTGGAGGCCTGGAACGCACCTTCAACGTTGTAGCTGGCACGATAGTTTTTAGTCATTTTGTTGCCATTCTGCGCGGTGGCAATGATGGCGATATCTGCTTTGGTAGCAATGTTGTAGCGCACGTTGCCCTGGGACACGTCGGCATACAGTTGGCTAACGATGATTTGCAGATTAACCGGGCCATTCGGGCCAACCATATAACCGCGAGCGGTCATCTGTTTTTCCAGCACTTCTTGCAGCAGGAAACGCAGATCGCGGGAAGCGGTCAAGGTAACGATTTGATTATCGCGGGTGACTTTTGCCAGCGCCTGATCGGTACGCTGATCGGCACCATTAATGCTAACGGTGACGCCCATCAGACTTGGATCTTGCTGTGGCAGCGTCATCGTCGGAGAAACTTCAATGGTTGTTGGCGGTTTTGCACATCCTGCAAGCATAAACAGAGCAACTAACGGGAAGAGGATTTTTTTGAACATGTTCTGGCTCTCAGAGACTTTTTAGCGTGTTTGGTAAAGATTCCCGCCATCATAACATCGCCAACGACGAGGGGAAGTGGGTAAGACATGTAAATTCATTATGTTGACGAAATAATCGCCTTGGGTAAAAGAAACACCGATGTGAAGCCGGTGAATCAATCTTTAAATCAGTAAACTTCATACGCTTGACAGAAAAAACAGGATGAAAGCTAATTATTTGTTGTTAAGCTGTAATGGAAACGGTTAAAGCGGCTAGTATTTAAAGGGATGGGTGACATCTCAGCGTTGTCGGAGGAGATATTTCATGATGATACGTGAGCGGATAGAAGAAAAATTAAGGACGGCGTTCCAACCCGTATTCCTCGAAGTTGTGGATGAAAGCTATCGTCACAATGTCCCAGCCGGCTCTGAAAGCCATTTTAAAGTTGTGCTGGTCAGCGATCGTTTTATGGGTGAACGTTTTCTGAATCGTCATCGAATGATTTACAGTACTTTAGCGGAGGAACTCTCTACTACCGTTCATGCGCTGGCTCTGCATACTTATACCATTAAAGAGTGGGAAGGATTGCAGGATACCATCTTTGCTTCGCCTCCCTGTCGTGGAGCAGGAAGCATTGCCTAAACGCATTTGCAACAGTTAGCGTTTTTCCAGTATGTTGTTAAAGATTTTATGAAAAACGGCCTGCGGGCCGTTTTGTTTTGTCTGGATTTTGCGCTTTTTGCCCAGCATTCAGACGAAAATTACCTGGGAATTGTGAAAAAATACGCGGCAGCGCGCAATAACCGTTCTCGACTCATAAAAGTGATGCCGCTATAATGCCGCGTCCTATTTGAATGCTTTCGGGATGATTCTGGTAACAGGGAATGTGATTGATTATAAGAACATCCCGGTTCCGCGAAGCCAACAACCTGTGCTTGCGGGGTAAGAGTTGACCGAGCACTGTGATTTTTTGAGGTAACAAGATGCAAGTTTCAGTTGAAACCACTCAAGGCCTTGGCCGCCGTGTAACGATTACTATCGCTGCTGACAGCATCGAGACCGCTGTTAAAAGCGAGCTGGTCAACGTTGCGAAAAAAGTACGTATTGACGGCTTCCGCAAAGGCAAAGTGCCAATGAATATCGTTGCTCAGCGTTATGGCGCGTCTGTACGCCAGGACGTTCTGGGCGACCTGATGAGCCGTAACTTCATTGACGCCATCATTAAAGAAAAAATCAATCCGGCTGGCGCACCGACTTACGTTCCGGGCGAATACAAGCTGGGTGAAGACTTCACCTACTCTGTAGAGTTTGAAGTTTATCCGGAAGTTGAACTGCAGGGTCTGGAAGCGATCGAAGTTGAAAAACCGATCGTTGAAGTGACCGACGCTGACGTTGACGGCATGTTAGATACTCTGCGTAAACAGCAGGCGACCTGGAAAGAAAAAGACGGCGCTGTTGAAGCAGAAGACCGCGTAACCATCGACTTCACTGGTTCTGTAGACGGCGAAGAGTTCGAAGGCGGTAAAGCGTCTGATTTCGTACTGGCGATGGGTCAGGGTCGCATGATCCCGGGCTTTGAAGACGGTATCAAAGGCCACAAAGCGGGCGAAGAGTTCACCATCGACGTGACCTTCCCGGAAGAGTACCACGCAGAAAACCTGAAAGGCAAAGCAGCGAAATTCGCTATCAACCTGAAGAAAGTTGAAGAGCGTGAACTGCCGGAACTGACTGCTGAATTCATCAAACGTTTCGGCGTTGAAGATGGTTCCGTAGAAGGTCTGCGCGCTGAAGTGCGTAAAAACATGGAACGCGAGCTGAAGAGCGCCATCCGTAACCGCGTTAAGTCTCAGGCGATCGAAGGTCTGGTAAAAGCTAACGACATCGACGTACCGGCTGCGCTGATCGACAGCGAAATCGACGTTCTGCGTCGTCAGGCTGCACAGCGTTTCGGTGGCAACGAGAAACAAGCTCTGGAACTGCCGCGTGAACTGTTCGAAGAGCAGGCTAAACGCCGCGTAGTTGTTGGCCTGCTGCTGGGCGAAGTTATTCGCGCCAACGAGCTGAAAGCTGACGAAGAGCGCGTGAAAGGCCTGATCGAAGAGATGGCTTCTGCGTACGAAGATCCGAAAGAAGTTATCGAATTCTACAGCAAAAACAAAGAACTGATGGACAACATGCGCAATGTTGCTCTGGAAGAACAGGCTGTTGAAGCTGTACTGGCGAAAGCGAAAGTGACTGAAAAAGAAACCACTTTCAACGAGCTGATGAACCAGCAGGCGTAATTTAAGCAGCATAACGCGCTAAATTCGCACAAAGGCCCGTCACCGCCAGGTGGTGGGCTTTTTTTTGTCATGAATTTTGCATGGAACCGTGCGAAAACCCTCTTTCGGTGTTAGCGTAACAACAAAAGATTGTTATGCTTGAAATAGGATGATGCCGTACCCATAACACAGGGACTAGCTGATAATCCGTCCATAAGGTTACAATCGGTACAGCAGGTTTTTTCAATTTTATCCAGGAGACGGAAATGTCATACAGCGGCGAACGAGATAACTTTGCACCCCATATGGCGCTGGTGCCGATGGTCATTGAACAGACCTCACGCGGTGAGCGCTCTTTTGATATCTATTCTCGTCTACTTAAGGAACGCGTCATTTTTCTGACTGGCCAGGTTGAAGACCACATGGCTAACCTGATTGTGGCGCAGATGCTGTTCCTGGAAGCAGAAAATCCAGAAAAAGATATCTATCTGTACATTAACTCCCCAGGCGGGGTGATCACTGCCGGGATGTCTATCTATGACACCATGCAGTTTATCAAGCCTGATGTCAGCACCATCTGTATGGGCCAGGCGGCCTCGATGGGTGCTTTCTTGCTGACCGCAGGGGCAAAAGGTAAACGTTTCTGCCTGCCGAATTCGCGCGTGATGATTCACCAGCCGTTGGGCGGCTATCAGGGCCAGGCGACCGATATCGAAATTCATGCCCGTGAAATTCTGAAAGTTAAAGGGCGCATGAATGAACTTATGGCGCTTCATACGGGTCAATCATTAGAACAGATTGAACGTGATACCGAGCGCGATCGCTTCCTTTCCGCCCCTGAAGCGGTGGAATACGGTCTGGTCGATTCGATTCTGACCCATCGTAATTGATGCCAGAGGCGCAACTGTGCCGCTATACTTATTCAGAGCGGCACAACGCTGTAAGCGGCTTGCGCCTGAGAATGGCATTTGCGTCGTCGTGTGCGGCACAAAGAACAAAGAAGAGGTTTTGACCCATGACAGATAAACGCAAAGATGGCTCAGGCAAATTGCTGTATTGCTCTTTTTGCGGCAAAAGCCAGCATGAAGTGCGCAAGCTGATTGCCGGTCCATCCGTGTATATCTGCGACGAATGTGTTGATTTATGTAATGACATCATTCGCGAAGAGATTAAAGAAGTTGCACCGCATCGTGAACGCAGTGCGCTACCGACGCCGCATGAAATTCGCAACCACCTGGACGATTACGTTATCGGTCAGGAACAGGCGAAAAAAGTGCTGGCGGTCGCGGTATACAACCACTACAAACGTCTGCGCAACGGCGATACCAGCAATGGTGTCGAGTTGGGCAAAAGTAACATTCTGCTGATCGGTCCGACCGGTTCTGGTAAAACGCTGCTGGCAGAAACGCTGGCGCGCCTGCTGGACGTTCCGTTCACCATGGCCGACGCGACCACGCTGACCGAAGCCGGTTATGTAGGCGAAGACGTTGAAAATATCATTCAGAAGCTGTTGCAGAAGTGCGACTATGACGTACAGAAAGCGCAGCGCGGGATTGTCTACATCGATGAAATCGACAAAATTTCTCGTAAGTCGGACAATCCTTCTATTACCCGAGACGTTTCCGGTGAAGGCGTACAGCAGGCACTGTTGAAACTGATCGAAGGTACGGTTGCCGCCGTTCCACCGCAGGGTGGGCGTAAACACCCGCAGCAGGAATTCTTGCAGGTTGATACCTCTAAGATCCTGTTTATCTGTGGTGGTGCGTTCGCTGGTCTGGATAAAGTCATTTCCCATCGTGTAGAAACCGGCTCCGGCATTGGTTTTGGCGCGACGGTAAAAGCGAAATCCGACAAAGCAAGCGAAGGCGAGCTGCTGGCGCAGGTTGAACCAGAAGATCTGATCAAGTTTGGTCTGATCCCTGAGTTCATCGGTCGTCTGCCAGTTGTCGCAACGCTGAATGAACTGAGCGAAGAAGCCCTGATTCAGATCCTCAAAAAGCCGAAAAACGCCCTGACCAAGCAGTATCAGGCGCTGTTTAATCTGGAAGGCGTGGATCTGGAATTCCGTGACGAGGCGCTGGATGCTATTGCTAAGAAAGCGATGGCGCGTAAAACCGGTGCCCGTGGTCTGCGTTCCATCGTAGAAGCTGCGCTGCTCGATACCATGTACGATCTGCCGTCCATGGAAGATGTCGAAAAAGTGGTTATCGACGAGTCGGTAATTGATGGCCAAAGCAAACCGTTGCTGATTTATGGCAAGCCGGAAGCTCAGCAGGCATCTGGTGAATAATTAACCATTCCCATACAATTAGTTAACCAAAAAGGGGGGATTTTATCTCCCCTTTAATTTTTCCTCTATTCTCGACGTTGAATGTGGGGGAAACATCCCCATATACTGACGTACATGTTAATAGATGGCGTGAAGCACAGTCGTGTCATCTGATTACCTGGCGGAAATTAAACTAAGAGAGAGCTCTATGAATCCTGAGCGTTCTGAACGCATTGAAATCCCCGTATTGCCGCTGCGCGATGTGGTGGTTTATCCGCACATGGTCATCCCCTTATTTGTCGGGCGGGAAAAATCTATCCGTTGTCTGGAAGCGGCGATGGACCATGATAAAAAAATTATGCTGGTCGCGCAGAAAGAAGCCTCAACGGATGAGCCGGGTGTAAACGATCTTTTCACCGTCGGGACCGTGGCCTCTATATTGCAGATGCTGAAACTGCCTGACGGCACCGTCAAAGTGCTGGTCGAGGGGTTACAGCGCGCGCGTATTTCTGCGCTCTCTGACAATGGCGAACATTTTTCTGCGAAGGCGGAGTATCTGGAGTCGCCGACCATTGATGAGCGGGAACAGGAAGTGCTGGTGCGTACCGCAATCAGCCAGTTCGAAGGCTACATCAAGCTGAACAAAAAAATCCCACCAGAAGTGCTGACGTCGCTGAACAGCATTGACGATCCGGCGCGCCTGGCGGATACCATTGCCGCGCATATGCCGCTGAAACTGGCTGACAAACAGTCCGTTCTTGAGATGTCCGACGTTAACGAACGTCTGGAATATCTGATGGCGATGATGGAATCGGAAATCGATCTGCTGCAGGTTGAGAAACGCATTCGCAACCGCGTTAAAAAGCAGATGGAGAAATCCCAGCGTGAGTACTATCTGAACGAGCAAATGAAAGCTATTCAGAAAGAACTCGGTGAAATGGACGATGCGCCGGACGAAAACGAAGCCCTGAAGCGCAAAATCGACGCGGCGAAAATGCCGAAAGAGGCAAAAGAGAAAGCGGAAGCAGAACTGCAGAAGCTGAAAATGATGTCTCCGATGTCGGCAGAAGCGACCGTGGTGCGTGGCTATATCGACTGGATGGTGCAGGTGCCGTGGAATGCGCGTAGCAAGGTCAAAAAAGACCTGCGTCAGGCGCAGGAAATCCTTGATACCGACCATTATGGTCTGGAGCGCGTGAAAGATCGCATCCTTGAGTATCTTGCGGTTCAAAGCCGTGTAAACAAAATCAAGGGGCCGATCCTTTGCCTGGTTGGGCCGCCAGGGGTAGGTAAAACTTCTCTGGGGCAGTCCATCGCCAAAGCTACCGGACGTAAATATGTCCGTATGGCGCTGGGCGGCGTGCGTGATGAAGCGGAAATCCGTGGTCACCGCCGTACTTACATCGGTTCTATGCCGGGTAAATTGATCCAGAAAATGGCGAAAGTGGGCGTTAAAAACCCGCTGTTCCTGCTCGATGAGATCGACAAAATGTCTTCTGACATGCGTGGCGATCCGGCCTCCGCACTGCTTGAAGTGCTGGATCCAGAGCAGAACGTCGCGTTCAGCGACCACTACCTGGAAGTGGATTACGACCTTAGCGACGTGATGTTTGTCGCGACGTCGAATTCCATGAACATTCCGGCACCGCTGCTGGATCGTATGGAAGTGATTCGCCTCTCCGGTTATACCGAAGATGAAAAACTGAACATCGCCAAACGTCACCTGCTGCCGAAGCAGATTGAACGTAATGCACTGAAAAAAGGTGAGCTGACCGTCGACGATAGCGCCATTATCGGCATTATTCGTTACTACACCCGTGAGGCGGGCGTGCGTGGTCTGGAGCGTGAAATCTCCAAACTGTGCCGTAAAGCGGTTAAGCAGTTACTGCTCGATAAGTCTCTAAAACATATCGAAATTAACGGCGATAACCTGCATGACTACCTCGGTGTTCAGCGTTTCGACTATGGTCGCGCAGATAACGAAAACCGTGTCGGTCAGGTAACGGGTCTGGCGTGGACGGAAGTGGGCGGCGACTTGTTGACCATTGAAACCGCGTGCGTCCCGGGCAAAGGTAAACTGACCTATACCGGATCGCTTGGTGAAGTAATGCAGGAGTCCATTCAGGCGGCGTTAACGGTGGTTCGTGCGCGTGCGGAAAAACTGGGGATCAACCCTGATTTTTACGAAAAACGCGACATCCACGTTCACGTACCGGAAGGTGCGACGCCGAAAGATGGTCCGAGTGCCGGTATTGCCATGTGCACTGCGCTGGTTTCTTGCCTGACCGGTAACCCGGTTCGCGCCGATGTGGCGATGACTGGCGAGATTACTCTGCGTGGTCAGGTGTTGCCAATCGGTGGTTTGAAAGAAAAACTGCTGGCGGCGCATCGCGGCGGGATTAAAACAGTGTTAATTCCGTTCGAAAATAAACGCGATCTGGAAGAGATTCCGGACAACGTGATTGCCGATCTGGACATTCATCCTGTGAAGCGTATTGAGGAAGTTCTGACTCTGGCGCTGCAAAATGAACCGTCTGGTATGCAGGTTGTGACTGCAAAATAGTGACCTTGCGCAAATTGCACTAATAAAAAAAGGGCTGGCGGGCCAATTCGGACTTGCCAGCCTTTTTTTGTCTCGTTAAGTTAGAGGGCGGATTAGGCTTGCCCTTATTAAGGGGTGTTGTAAGGGGATGGCTGGCCTGATATAACTGCTGCGCGTTCGCACCTTGAAGGATTCAAGTGCGAGATAAATTATAAAGAGGAAGAGAAGAGTGAATAAATCTCAATTGATTGACAAGATTGCTGCAGGGGCTGATATCTCTAAAGCTGCGGCTGGCCGTGCGTTAGATGCTATTATTGCTTCCGTAACTGAATCCCTGAAAGAAGGGGATGATGTAGCACTGGTAGGTTTTGGTACTTTTGCCGTTAAAGAGCGTGCCGCCCGTACTGGTCGCAACCCGCAGACCGGTAAAGAGATCACTATCGCTGCAGCTAAAGTACCGAGCTTCCGTGCAGGTAAAGCACTGAAAGACGCGGTAAACTAAGTGTTGTCCCCATTGGGGATGTGACGAAGTTCAAGGGCGCATCTACTGATGTGCCTTTTTTATTTGTATTCCGTGACTTTCTGCGCATTGTGGGCTGACAATTGCCCCCGTTTCTTGTCACAATAGGCCTTTGCGCGCAGCGATATGTTGCGTGAGGTACACAGTCATCTACAGCGGAGTGTTGTTACACCATGATGGACAGCTTACGCACGGCTGCAAACAGTCTCGTGCTCAAGATTATTTTCGGTATCATTATCGTGTCGTTCATATTGACCGGCGTGAGTGGTTACCTGATTGGCGCAGGCAATAACTACGCCGCAAAAGTGAATGACCAGGAAATCAGCCGTGGGCAGTTCGAGAACGCCTTCAACAGCGAGCGTAATCGTATGCAGCAACAGTTGGGCGATCAATACTCTGAGCTGGCGGCGAACGAAGGCTATATGAAAACCCTGCGTCAACAGGTGCTGAATCGTCTGATCGACGAGGCGCTGCTGGATCAGTACGCTCGTGAACTAAAACTGGGTATCAGCGATGAGCAGGTTAAACAGGCGATTTTCGCAACTCCGGCTTTCCAGGTTGACGGCAAGTTCGATAACAGCCGCTACAACGATATCCTTAACCGAATGGGAATGAGTGCCGATCAATACGCGCAGGCGCTGCGTAACCAGCTCACCACCCAACAGCTGATTGCTGGCGTTGCCGGCACCGACTTTATGTTGAAAGGTGAAACCGACGAACTGGCGGCACTGGTAGCTCAACAACGTGTAGTGCGTGAAGCGACTATCGACGTTAACGCGCTGGCAGCTAAACAAGCTGTGACCGAACCAGAAATCACCAGCTACTACGAGCAAAACAAAAACAATTTCATGACTCCGGAACAGTTCCGCGTGAGCTACATCAAGCTGGATGCCGCCACGATGCAGCAACCGGTTAGCGATGCGGATATCCAGAGCTACTACGATCAGCATCAGGATCAATTCACCCAGCCACAGCGTACCCGCTACAGCATCATCCAGACTAAAACTGAAGATGAAGCGAAAGCAGTACTTGAGGAGCTGAATAAAGGTGGTGATTTTGCTGCGTTAGCAAAAGAAAAATCTGCCGATATTATCTCTGCCCGTAACGGCGGCGATATGGGTTGGTTAGAAGATGCCACTATCCCGGACGAACTGAAAAATGCCGGTCTGAAAGAAAAAGGCCAACTGTCTGGTGTCATCAAATCTTCGGTCGGTTTCCTGATTGTACGTCTGGACGACATTCAGCCAGCGAAAGTGAAATCGTTAGACGAAGTACGTGACGACATTGCGGCGAAAGTGAAACACGAAAAAGCCCTCGATGCGTACTACGCGCTGCAGCAGAAAGTGAGCGATGCGGCAAGCAACGACACCGAATCTCTGGCTGGTGCAGAGCAGGCTGCGGGCGTTAAAGCCACTCAGACTGGCTGGTTCAGCAAAGATAACCTGCCGGAAGAGTTAAACTTCAAGCCGGTGGCAGACGCTATCTTTAACGGCGGTCTGGTAGGTGAAAACGGTGCGCCGGGCATCAACTCTGACATCATCACCGTAGACGGCGACCGCGCATTCGTACTGCGCATCAGTGAGCACAAACCGGAAGCGGTGAAACCGCTGGCAGATGTTCAGGAACAGGTTAAGGCGCTGGTTCAGCACAACAAAGCTGAGCAACAGGCGAAAGTAGATGCTGAAAAACTGCTGGTTGATTTGAAAGCGGGTAAAGGTGCGGAAGCTATGCAGGCTGCCGGTCTGAAATTTGGCGAGCCGAAAACCTTAAGCCGTTCCGGTCGTGACCCGATTAGCCTGGCGGCGTTTGCACTGCCACTGCCAGCGAAAGACAAACCGAGCTACGGTATGGCGACCGATATGCAAGGCAATGTCGTTCTGCTGGCGCTGGACGAAGTGAAACAAGGTTCTATGCCGGAAGATCAGAAAAAAGCGATGGTGCAGGGCATCACCCAGAACAACGCACAAATCGTCTTTGAAGCTCTGATGAGTAACCTGCGTAAAGAGGCGAAAATCAAAATTGGCGATGCGCTGGAACAGCAATAATCTGGAAGCCGCCTCGCAAAAAAATGCTTTGCAGCTGTAACAAGAAAAGGTCGCTTTCGCGGCCTTTTCCATTTCTGAACATTGCCATTTGTTTACTGTTTTCACTGCCGTTAAGGTGATTCCACTGTTAACAAACAAGGAGAAAACAGTATGAAACACGGAATTAAAGCATTGTTCATTACCCTGTCCCTGGCCTGTGCCGGAATGTCTCATAGTGCGCTGGCAGCAGCTCCTGCGGCGAAACCGGCAGCGGTAGAAACCAAAGCGGAAGCTCCTGCAGCACAAAGCAAAGCGGCAGTACCGGCAAAAGCCAGTGACGAAGAAGGCACCAGGGTCAGCATTAATAATGCCAGCGCGGAAGAGTTAGCCCGCGCGATGAATGGCGTTGGCCTGAAGAAAGCGCAGGCAATTGTCAGTTATCGCGAAGAGTACGGCCCGTTTAAAACGGTGGAGGATCTAAAACAGGTGCCGGGAATGGGCAATTCGCTGGTGGAACGTAATCTGGCGGTATTAACCCTGTAATTAATTTGCATAGTGGCAATTTTTTGCCAGACTGAAGAGGTCATACCAGTTATGACCTCTGTACTTATAACAGTTCTTATAACAACAACGTAAGGTTATTGCGCTATGCAAACACAAATCAAAGTTCGTGGATATCATCTCGACGTTTACCAACACGTAAACAACGCCCGCTACCTTGAATTTCTCGAAGAAGCCCGCTGGGATGGGTTGGAAAATAGCGACAGCTTTCACTGGATGACGGCCCATAACATCGCCTTCGTGGTGGTGAATATCAATATTAACTATCGTCGCCCGGCGGTATTAAGCGACCTGTTAACCATTAACAGTCAGTTGCAGCAATTAAACGGTAAAAGCGGCATCTTAAGTCAGGTCATTACTCTTGAGCCGGAAGGGCAGGTGGTGGCAGATGCGCTTATCACGTTTGTTTGTATCGATCTCAAAACGCAGAAAGCATTAGCTCTGGAAGGGGAACTGCGCGAAAAACTGGAGCAGATGGTTCAGTAAAAATTTTGTTGTGCCGGATGCTCAAGCCGCATCCGGCGAGACCCCGAATAATTACTGCAATCCGGTTTTCTGCTTCATCGCTGCCATCACCGCCGGTTTATCAGCCAGATAATGATTCAAACCGTTGGCGCGTAAATTACACGCTGCACAATGACCGCAACCGTCACCTTTAATGCCGTTATAGCAGGTCAGCGTTTCGTTACGTACTAAATCCAGCTTGCCGTAATAATCCGCCAGCGCCCAGGTTTCCGCTTTATCAATCCACATTAGCGGCGTTTCAAAACGAATATCTTTCGCCATGCCCAGACTGACGGCATGGTTCAGTGCTTTCACAAACTCATCGCGACAATCCGGGTAACCGGAGAAATCTGTTTCGCAGACGCCGGTGATCACTGCTTCTGCTTTAACCTGATACGCATATATCGCCGCCAGCGTCAGGAACAAAATATTACGCCCAGGGACAAACGTATTCGGGATACCATCGGCTTCAGGTTCATAATCAGGCACCGGAATGCTGTCACGCGTCAGGCTGCTGACCGCCAGCTCGTTGAGTAGCGTCACATCCAGCACCTTATGCGCGCGTGCACCCAGTTTCAATGCCAGTTCGCGTGCCACGTCAATCTCAGCGCGATGGCGCTGACCGTAATCGAACGTCACGCAATGGACTTCATCATATTGCTGCAATGCCTGTACCAGACAGGTGGTTGAATCCTGACCTCCACTAAACACAACGACGGCACGTTTCATAGATAATCCTGCTAAATCGATAAAAACGTTATGGTAACGCCTGCGGTTAACCCCGACCAGTGCTTCATTGCGACGGCGCGGGAAGCCAGGCTTCGGTAAATTCAAACCAGCCGCGCGGTGTCAGTCGCACACCATTTACTCCAGGCGGGGCGCTAATGCGATAGTGATAATTGAACAGCGGCGTCAGCGTTGCTTCTACCATTAACTGGCTAAACACGGTTTTCAGCGCGTTATTCCGCTTTTCTTCATCAGCCATCAACTGCACGGTATCCAGTGTCGATTGCAGATGTGCATATGCTGGAGCGTCGAAAACATATGACCAGAGTGGATCGCAACGCAGCCATTGCTCCAGGGTATATTCCGGCGCTTCGCCAATTAACCTGTCGCCCATCATCAAATCTGCCTGTGCCAGTGGGGTAGTGTCGTCCCAGTTTTTCGCGTTATGAAAAACAGTCGTTAATTCGCAACCTTCTGCTGCCAGCGTCGTTCGTAATTGTTCTGCCATTGCATGAAGTTCCACTGGCAGGTGATAAACCAACGTTAATGTTTCTGGTAGTTTGACCTCATTCGGTACATCCCATTGTGGAATAGCCCAGCCAGGCAGCAATGCATTACTGGCAGTGATCAGATTTTCTCCGACTTCTAACGTTTGTAGTAAACCGGATTGATGGATAATGGAGATCACTTTTCGCGCCTGCCAGAGGGACAGTCGGGGACTTTTGCGCAATGTTAAATAGCAAAAACCTAAACTGATGCCGCTACTGACCTGGCTGACCCGTGGCAACTCTTCAGGTTTACCGATGGTTATTTGTACTGGATGCTGACAACTGGTTCCCAAATCTTTTTCAAAAAGTGGTGGGGTTATCCAGTACTCAACCGCTTTAAGCAGCGGATGACGTAAATGGTAATAATCATGGCTTTCCAGGCGCACCAGTTCCGCTGTGAATTTTGTTAAGCGAAAAGGACCCGTGCCAATCAGTGGGAATTGCGGATGCGCCAGATGGCTGCAATAGCTCGCCAGCCGGTGAGCAAGCCAGTAATCGGGGCGATGTAAAAAGAAGGTCAGACACTGCGGATGGGTGACCTCAATACGCTTCACGCTAATAAATAATTGATCCAGTGCTGGCAGTTGTAACAGCATCAATAATCGCTGGTGTAAGTGTGAGGCTTTTACCGCATCGCCGTTATGCCAGTGTAGGGTTGAACGAAGATAAAAGTCCCAGCGTAACCCGTCAGCAGAGGTTTCCCAGTGATGCGCTAAATCGCCAATCGGGCGCTGGGTATTATTATCGAAGCGGGTCAGGCCGGAAAATATCTGTCCGGCGAGATGCTGCTCGGCACGGCCGGGCAAAAAGCCCGGTTGTAGCGGTTCGAGCGGGCGATAATAGGGAATACGCAACGTCGGCGTATCGTTTTGCCATTGTCCACCCATAAACGGCTGTAACAGAGTGCGCAGCTCTCCTGGGGCCAGTTGCGCCAGCTCCAGCACATCTTGCTGCTTTCCCGTTTCCAGTGCCTGTTCCATCATCGCATTACGCAGGGATCCCGGTGTCACCAGAAAACGCAGTTGCCCGCGCTTTCCTCGTCCTGACTGCGCCTGCCACTCCAGCCATCCCGACTCCTGAGCCTGACGTAATAGTGTACGCACATGGCGTTCGCTGCAAAAACAGCGTTCGGCCAGTTCGCTGACGGTGACGGATTGCGGCTCTCCGGCAGAAGGTTGCCACAGACGTTGATACTGGTTAAGACGGTTAAGCAGTCGCATATAAACCCGGAACAATATTATTTAACTATTCACTATTACTTCCGTATATATCAGGTGATACTCAATCACCATTAACCGTGTCACAGAGTGGAGAAAGAAATGGCTCGTCTGGCAGCATTTGATATGGACGGCACTTTATTGATGCCTGATCACCATTTAGGTGAGAAAACCCTCTCGACTCTGGCGCGTCTGCGTGAACGCGATATTACCCTCACTTTTGCTACGGGTCGCCATGCGCTGGAGATGCAGCATATTATCGGGGTGCTATCGCTGGATGCGTATTTAATTACCGGCAACGGTACGCGCGTGCACTCTCTGGAAGGCGAACTTTTACATCGTGATGATTTGCCTGCGGGCGTGGCGGAATTAGTGCTCTACCAGAAATGGGATACCCAGGCCAGTATGCATATCTTCAATGACAATGGCTGGTTTACCGGGCAAGAGATCCCAGCATTGTTGCAGGCATTTGTGTATAGCGGTTTCCGTTATCAGATTATCGATGTCAAAAAAATGCCGCTCGACAGCGTCACCAAGATCTGTTTCTGTGGCGATCACGACGATCTTATGCGCTTGCATACCCAACTAAACGAAGCATTAGGCGAGCGCGCACATTTGTGTTTTTCGGCAATTAATTGCCTGGAAGTGCTGCCGGTGGGGTGTAATAAAGGCGCGGCGTTGGCGGTGCTGACCCAACATTTAGGTTTTTCACTGCGCGACTGCATGGCCTTTGGTGATGCGATGAACGATCGCGAAATGTTAGGCAGCGTCGGTAGCGGATTTATTATGGGCAATGCGATGCCGCAACTGCGCGCGGAACTCCCTCATTTACCAGTGATTGGACATTGCCGAAATCAGGCGGTCTCTCACTATTTGACGCACTGGCTGGACAATCCACATCTACCTTATTCCCCCGAATAACGAGATCTCTTCCAGCGCCGGGCAATAGCCCGGTTTTTTTTACTTTGAATTTGTCATTTTGTGCAGTGTCGTTTAAACCGCACAGAATAAATTGTCGGTATTTCGCCTTTAAAATAGAATTAAAAGAGAAAATAATTCTCTGTGGATTGGCGATGTTAGATAAAATTGACCGTAAGCTGCTGGCCTTACTACAGCAGGATTGCACCCTCTCTTTGCAGGCACTGGCAGAAGCCGTTAATCTGACGACCACGCCTTGCTGGAAGCGTCTGAAACGGCTGGAGGATGACGGTATCCTTATCGGCAAAGTCGCCCTGCTGGATCCGGAAAAAATTGGCCTTGGGCTGACTGCTTTTGTGCTGATTAAAACGCAACATCACAGCAGCGAATGGTATTGCCGCTTTGTCACGGTGGTAACGGAAATGCCAGAAGTGCTGGGGTTCTGGCGCATGGCCGGGGAATATGATTATCTGATGCGTGTTCAGGTTGCCGATATGAAACGCTATGACGAGTTTTATAAGCGTCTGGTCAACAGCGTTCCAGGGCTGTCGGACGTTACTTCCAGCTTCGCGATGGAACAGATTAAATACACCACTTCTTTACCCATCGAATAAATATCCAGAATCAGGTCAGGACACAACGCGTGCGATTATTTGCTCAACTAAGCTGGTATTTTCGTCGGGAATGGCGTCGCTATCTCGGGGCTGTGGCCTTGCTTGTCATTATCGCGATGCTGCAACTGGTTCCGCCGAAAGTGGTCGGTATTGTTGTCGATGGAGTGACGGAACAACACTTTACTACCGGGCAGATCCTGATGTGGATCGCCACCATGGTGCTGATTGCAGTCGTGGTTTATCTCCTGCGTTACGTCTGGCGCGTACTGCTGTTTGGCGCGTCTTATCAACTGGCTGTTGAACTGCGTGAAGATTATTACCGCCAGCTAAGTCGCCAGCATCCAGAATTTTACCTGCGTCATCGCACGGGCGACCTTATGGCTCGTGCGACCAATGACGTCGATCGCGTCGTGTTTGCCGCCGGAGAAGGGGTGCTGACGCTGGTGGATTCACTGGTAATGGGCTGCGCTGTGTTGATTATGATGTCTACGCAAATTAGCTGGCAGTTGACCTTATTCGCACTATTACCGATGCCAGTGATGGCAATCATGATTAAGCGCAACGGCGATGCCTTGCATGAACGCTTTAAGCTGGCGCAGGCGGCATTTTCTAGTCTCAACGATCGCACCCAGGAGAGCCTCACCAGTATCCGCATGATCAAAGCCTTTGGTCTGGAAGATCGCCAGTCGGCGCTATTTGCCGCAGATGCTGAAGACACTGGCAAGAAAAACATGCGTGTGGCGCGTATTGATGCCCGTTTTGATCCGACAATCTATATCGCGATTGGCATGGCGAATTTGCTGGCGATTGGCGGGGGAAGCTGGATGGTGGTGCAGGGCAGCTTAACGCTGGGGCAGCTCACCAGTTTTATGATGTATCTGGGGTTAATGATTTGGCCGATGCTGGCGCTGGCCTGGATGTTTAACATTGTGGAACGCGGCAGCGCGGCATATAGCCGTATTCGGACGATGCTGGCTGAAGCGCCGGTGGTGAATGATGGTAGCGAACCAGTGCCGCAAGGGCGTGGCGAACTGGATGTAAATATTCGCCAGTTTACTTATCCACAAACTGATCATCCTGCGCTGGAGAATGTCAGTTTCGCACTCAAACCCGGTCAGATGCTGGGTATTTGCGGGCCGACCGGTTCTGGCAAAAGTACCCTGCTGTCACTCATTCAGCGTCATTTCGACGTCAGCGAGGGGGATATTCGCTTTCATGATATTCCCCTGACGCAGCTTCAACTCGATAGCTGGCGTAGCCGCCTGGCGGTGGTCAGCCAGACGCCGTTCCTTTTTTCCGACACCGTGGCGAATAACATCGCGCTGGGTTGCCCGAATGCCACCCAGCAAGAGATTGAACACGTAGCGCGGTTAGCCAGCGTACATGACGATATTTTGCGTCTACCGCAAGGTTACGACACTGAAGTGGGCGAGCGCGGCGTGATGCTTTCCGGTGGGCAAAAGCAGCGTATCTCCATTGCTCGTGCGTTATTAGTCAACGCGGAAATCCTTATTCTGGATGATGCGCTTTCGGCGGTGGACGGACGCACAGAGCATCAGATCCTGCATAACCTGCGTCAGTGGGGGCAGGGGAGAACGGTGATTATCAGCGCCCATCGACTTTCTGCACTGACAGAAGCCAGTGAAATAATTGTGATGCAACACGGACACATCGCCCAGCGTGGCAATCATGATGCGCTGGCGCAACAAAGCGGCTGGTATCGCGATATGTATCGCTATCAACAACTGGAGGCGGCGCTCGACGACGCTCCGGAAATTCGCGAGGAGGCCGCCGATGCGTAGTTTTAGCCAACTGTGGCCGACTCTCAAGCGCCTGTTAGCGTATGGTTCGCCGTGGCGTAAACCGCTGGGGATTGCGGTTCTGATGATGTGGATTGCGGCGGCGGCAGAAGTCAGTGGACCGCTACTCATCAGCTATTTCATCGATAATATGGTGGCAAAAAATAATCTGCCGTTGAAAGTGGTTGCCGGTCTGGCGGCGGCGTATGTTGGGCTGCAACTGTTTGCCGCTGGACTGCACTACGCACAGTCGCTGTTGTTTAATCGGGCGGCGGTTGGCGTGGTACAACAGTTGCGAACGGATGTGATGGATGCTGCGCTACGCCAGCCATTAAGCGAGTTTGATACCCAGCCGGTCGGTCAGGTGATTTCCCGCGTCACTAATGACACTGAAGTGATCCGCGACCTCTACGTTACCGTAGTGGCAACTGTCCTGCGCAGCGCCGCACTGGTGGGTGCGATGCTGGTGGCGATGTTCAGCCTCGACTGGAGAATGGCACTGGTGGCGATAATGATTTTCCCGGTGGTGCTGGTGGTGATGGTGATATACCAGCGTTACAGTACGCCGATTGTCCGCCGTGTGCGCGCCTATCTGGCGGATATCAACGACGGCTTTAACGAAATCATCAATGGCATGAGCGTTATCCAGCAGTTCCGTCAGCAGGCGCGATTTGGCGAACGTATGGGGGAGGCCAGTCGTTCACACTATATGGCGAGGATGCAAACCCTGCGCCTCGACGGTTTTCTGCTGCGTCCGCTGCTGAGTCTGTTTTCATCGCTCATTCTTTGTGGCTTGTTAATGCTGTTTGGCTTCTCCGCCAGCGGCACCATTGAAGTGGGCGTGCTGTATGCGTTTATCAGCTATCTTGGGCGGCTTAACGAACCCTTAATCGAACTGACCACGCAACAGGCGATGCTGCAACAGGCTGTGGTGGCGGGTGAACGCGTGTTCGAACTGATGGATGGGCCGCGTCAGCAATATGGCAATGATGATCGCCCGTTACAGAGTGGCACCATCGAAGTCGATAACGTGTCATTTGCTTATCGCGATGACAATCTGGTACTGAAGAACATTAATCTCTCTGTGCCTTCGCGTAACTTTGTGGCGCTGGTGGGGCATACCGGCAGCGGTAAAAGTACCCTCGCCAGTTTATTGATGGGCTATTACCCGCTAACGGAAGGTGAGATTCGTCTCGACGGTCGTCCATTAAATTCGCTAAGTCACAGCGCATTACGCCAGGGTGTGGCGATGGTGCAGCAAGATCCGGTGGTGCTGGCGGATACTTTCCTCGCCAACGTGACGCTGGGGCGCGATATCTCCGAAGCGCGCGTCTGGCAGGCACTGGAAACCGTGCAACTGGCGGATCTGGCGCGCAGCATGAGCGACGGTATTTATACGCCGCTGGGCGAGCAGGGGAATAACCTTTCCGTCGGGCAGAAGCAACTGCTGGCGCTGGCGCGCGTGCTGGTGGAGACGCCGCAAATCCTGATCCTTGATGAGGCAACCGCCAGTATCGATTCCGGTACTGAACAGGCGATCCAGCACGCACTGGCGGCGGTGCGTGAACATACCACGCTGGTGGTGATTGCTCACCGCTTATCGACCATTGTCGATGCCGACACCATTCTGGTGCTCCATCGTGGTCAGGCGGTGGAACAGGGGACACACCAGCAACTGCTGGCGGACCAGGGGCGCTACTGGCAGATGTATCAACTGCAACTTGCAGGCGAGGAGCTGGCTGCCAGCGTGCGTGAAGAGGAATCATTGAGCGCCTGATTAGCGCAAAATTTCATCGGTGGTGCAAAAATGTAACGCACTGTGCACTGTTATAGTGCGTTTTCATTTTCAATCTTCTTAACTTCCTGCTCTCTTTCTCGTTTTTCATTTCTGGCATACCGCTTGCAATACCTTCTTCGTGTAGCAGAACCATTACCGAATTCTGACCGGAGGGGATCTATGAAGCTGGTGACCGTGATAATCAAACCATTCAAGCTGGAAGACGTTCGTGAAGCGTTATCTTCCATTGGTATTCAGGGCCTGACCGTCACCGAAGTGAAAGGTTTCGGGCGTCAGAAAGGACATGCCGAGCTGTACCGGGGGGCGGAATACAGCGTCAACTTCCTGCCAAAAGTAAAAATTGATGTGGCGATTGCTGATGACCAACTCGATGAAGTGATCGATATCGTCAGTAAGGCGGCTTACACCGGAAAAATTGGCGACGGCAAAATCTTTGTCGCTGAATTGCAACGCGTCATTCGTATTCGTACCGGCGAAGCCGACGAAGCGGCGCTGTAATCTCTGGCACACAGCAACAGGAACGAAAAATGAAAATAGCGACGATAAAAACTGGGCTTGCTTCACTGGCGATGCTGCCGGGACTGGTAATGGCTGCACCTGCGGTGGCCGATAAAGCCGACAATGCGTTTATGATGATTTGTACTGCGCTGGTGCTGTTTATGACTATTCCGGGGATTGCCCTGTTTTACGGTGGGTTGATTCGCGGCAAAAACGTGCTGTCGATGCTAACGCAGGTGACGGTGACGTTTGCACTGGTCTGTATTCTCTGGGTGGTTTACGGCTACTCGCTGGCGTTTGGTGAGGGTAACAACTTCTTTGGTAACATTAACTGGCTGATGCTGAAAAACATCGAACTGACGGCGGTGATGGGCAGTATTTATCAGTATATCCACGTGGCGTTTCAGGGATCGTTTGCCTGCATTACCGTCGGCTTGATCGTTGGGGCGCTGGCGGAACGGATTCGTTTCTCTGCGGTGTTAATTTTCGTGGTGGTGTGGCTGACGCTTTCCTACATTCCGATTGCGCATATGGTGTGGGGCGGTGGTTTGCTGGCTTCTCACGGTGCGCTGGATTTCGCGGGTGGCACGGTGGTGCACATTAACGCCGCAATCGCCGGTCTGGTGGGCGCGTATCTGATAGGCAAACGCGTGGGCTTCGGCAAAGAGGCGTTTAAACCGCACAACCTGCCAATGGTCTTTACCGGTACTGCCATTCTCTATATCGGTTGGTTTGGCTTTAACGCCGGGTCAGCGGGCACGGCGAATGAAATCGCGGCACTGGCATTTGTGAATACTGTGGTCGCAACGGCGGCGGCAATTCTTGGCTGGATCTTCGGTGAATGGGCGCTGCGCGGTAAGCCTTCACTGCTGGGGGCGTGTTCTGGCGCGATTGCCGGTCTGGTCGGCGTGACGCCTGCCTGTGGCTACATTGGTGTTGGCGGCGCGTTGATTATCGGCGTGGTAGCTGGTCTGGCGGGCTTGTGGGGCGTTACCATGCTCAAACGCTTGCTGCGGGTGGATGATCCTTGCGATGTCTTTGGGGTACACGGCGTTTGTGGCATCGTCGGCTGTATCATGACCGGGATTTTTGCCGCCAGTTCGCTGGGTGGTGTGGGCTTCGCCGAAGGTGTGACGATGGGGCATCAGCTGCTGGTACAGCTGGAAAGCATCGCCATTACGATTGTCTGGTCTGGTGTGGTGGCGTTTATCGGCTACAAACTGGCGGATTTGACAGTTGGCCTGCGTGTACCAGAAGAGCAGGAGCGCGAAGGACTGGACGTTAACAGTCACGGCGAAAATGCTTATAACGCGTAACAAGCACTGCAAAAAATAGCCGGACGGTTTTCACCTCCGGCTGTTTTTTTAATTGTGATTACGCATTACCCCTTCCTGAACGGTCGAGGCAACCAGCACGCCGTCCTGGGTATAAAACTCTCCGCGCACAAAGCCGCGTGCGCTGGAAGCAGATGTGCTCTCCACGCTATACAACAGCCATTCGTTCAGATTAAACGGACGATGGAACCACATCGAATGGTCGATGGTGGCAATCTGGATCCCCGGCTCGAGAAAACCGATGCCGTGCGGCTGCAGGGCAACAGGCAGGAAGTTAAGATCAGAAGCGTAACCGAGTAAGTACTGATGAACGCGCAGATCATCTGGCACGCTACCATTTGCGCGGATCCATACCTGACGATGAGGTTCTGCGACGTGACCTTTCAGCGGGTTATGAAATTCCACCGGACGGACTTCCAGCGGACGATCGCAGATGAATTTATCTTTCAACACTGGCGGCAGCAGGTGCGCCAGCGATTGGGCGATTTGCGTTTCTGAAGGCAGACCATCAGGTGCTGGTGCGGGCGGCATTGCTTTTTGGTGCTCGAATCCGGTCTCTGGTGCCTGGAAAGAGGCCGTCATATAAAAAATCGGTTTACCGTTTTGAATAGCAGCAACCCGACGGGCGCTGAAGCTGTTACCGTCACGCAGCGTTTCAACATCATAAATAATCGGCTTTTTACTATCGCCTGGGCGAAGAAAGTAGCTGTGAAACGAATGTACCAGACGCTCTTCAGGGACAGTTTCTTTTGCAGCATACAAGGCCTGACCCACAACCTGGCCACCAAAGACCTGGCGTAAACCTAAATCTTCACTCTGGCCGCGAAAGAGTCCTTCCTCAATTTTTTCCAGATTTAACAATGTCAGTAAATTTTTTAGCGCCTGACTCATATAACTCTCCAGTAACAAAGCTGCCGCAGCAAGCCAAAGTGAGTTGAGTATAACGCAATTTTGGTACTGGTCCGATGGGTGCAATGGTCTGAATTACGGGCTAAATGCAGGCGTTAATACGTGACATGTGCCACACTTATTGACGTTACTATTTTGTTAACCACTCTTCCGGCGAGGAAAGTTAGCCCGCTGGTGCATTGATAATAAGGAGAAGTGAATGAAACTCGTGCACATGGCCAGTGGTTTAGCGGTTGCGATTGCGTTGGCGGCTTGCGCGGATAAAAGCGCGGATATCCAGACGCCAGCACCGGCTGCAAATACGTCTATTGCAGCGACACAGCAACCTGCTATACAACAACCGAATGTTTCCGGTACGGTCTGGATCCGTCAGAAAGTCGCACTGCCGCCTGATGCCGTGCTGACCGTGACACTTTCTGACGCGTCGTTAGCGGATGCGCCTTCTAAAGTTCTGGCGCAGAAAGCAGTACGTACCGAAGGTAAACAGTCACCGTTCAGTTTTGTTCTGCCATTTAACCCGGCAGACGTTCAACCGAACGCACGTATCCTGTTGAGTGCGGCGGTTACCGTGAACGACAAACTGGTGTTTATCACCGATACCGTTCAACCGGTGATCAATCAGGGCGGAACCAAAGCTGACCTGACATTAGTGCCGGTTCAGCAAACCGCCGTGCCGGTTCAGGCCAGCGGTGGTGCGACGACTACCGTACCTTCGACTTCACCAACTCAGGTGAATCCGTCTTCGGCAGTTCCGGCCCCTACGCAATACTAAGCGCCATTAACCCTCTCCGCCTGGAGAGGGTTAGTAATCCCAGCGATAACGCTGTAAGTCGATTTGCCCGCTTCCCGATACCATCACGCCTTCTGCCAGTAATGCCTGCCGTTGACGCTGCAAATCCGGGCCGGTTAACGAAATTGTGCCGTGACGATTAACCACCCGATGCCAGGGGAGGGTGCTGCCTTCGGGTAGACGCTTTAATACTCCACCGACCTGGCGTGCGGCGCGGGGTGATCCCGCCAGTTTCGCGACATCGCCGTAAGTGGTGACGTAGCCTTCGGGAATAGCGGCGACGATTTGCCAGACGCGTTGGGGAAATGAATCTTCTTTTTCCATCTTTTCTTCCTGAGGTAATTTTTCAGCATAATCTGGAAAAACGCCAGAGTGAAGCCGCATTGCGCAAGAAACCAGCATCCGGCACGCAATGGGTTGCAATTAGCAGGGGCAGCAGTGATAATGCGCCTGCGCGTTGGTTCTCAACGCTCTCAATGGGGGCTCTGTTGGTTCTCCCGCAACGCTACTCTGTTTACCAGGTCAGGTCCGGAAGGAAGCAGCCAAGGCAGATGACGCGTGTGCCGGGATGTAGCTGGCAGGGCCCCCACCCATTTCTGCTCCCGCCGTTTCGTCAAAAAATCCTAATATGGCTAAACTTTAACCACGACTGACGCCGCAAGAATTGTCTGGCTGCGCAGTACGCTTCGGAGGTATTTCTGATGAAGTATGTTGATGGTTTTGTGGTTGCTGTTCCTGCCGAAAATAAAGATGCCTATCGAGAAATGGCCGCAAAGGCCGCGCCACTGTTTAAAGAGTTTGGCGCGCTTCGCATTGTTGAATGTTGGGCCAGCGATGTGCCAGACGGCAAAGTGACCGATTTTCGCATGGCAGTGAAAGCGGAAGAGAATGAGGAAGTGGTGTTTAGCTGGATTGAATATCCTTCAAAAGAGGTCCGCGACGCTGCCAATCAAAAAATGATGTCTGACCCACGAATGAAAGAGTTCGGCGAATCAATGCCGTTTGATGGCAAACGGATGATTTACGGTGGGTTTGAGTCAATCATCGACGAGTAGCGTGACGGGCTGTGCGGCGTGCCGCCAGCCCCCAAAATTTACAGATGGTATTCTGCCCAGCGTATGAAATCTTCTTTTGGCAACGCTTTGCTGTACAGCCAACCCTGACCGTAATGCACGCCATGCTGACGTAGCCACTCTTCCTGTTTACCCGTTTCGATCCCTTCCGCCACCATTTTCAGTTTCAACGTTTTTGCCATTTCGATGATATGCGGTGTGACGTTTTTATATTCCAGCGCATCAACGAAAGATTTATCGATCTTCAGAATGTCGACATCCAGATCCTGTAAATAACTTAAACTTGAATACCCCGTACCAAAATCATCGAGATAAATTTCATGGCCCGCCTCCCGGTAGCGAGAAATTATCGGGGCGCTGGTTTTCGGAGCGGCAAACTCACGTTCAGTGAGTTCAAGAGCGATCTGTTTGGGGTTAACCTGGTAGTGATTGATCATGTCTCGCAGCAGTTGTGGAATTTTTTCCGAGGCGAGCACGGTGGATTCAAGATTGATGGAAATATGTTGTTCCGGGTGCTGTCGCAGCCAGTCGCCCATATCTTCAAACACGTTTCTTATAATCAGCAGCGTCAGTGGCTCAGAAAGACCCGTTTGCTGTGCCAGCGGAATAAAACTATCTGGCGACAACCAACTACCGTCTGTCTGCGGCCAGCGCGCCAGTGCTTCAGCTCCGACAATTTTGCCATTGGCTAAGGAGACAATCGGCTGGTAGTGCACGCAAATATCACGATTTTCGATGGCATCCTGCAGGCGATGATGCGGAGACTGGATACGGCGCAAAATGCGCAACACAAACATTGCTGCCAGCAGGCCAATTAACAACCCTACAGGCAACCAGATAAAGACCTGCCGATGCCAGCCTTTTTGCAACATTTTCGTTGAAGCCCAGGTGATGATGGAAATATTCATCTCCGGGAAGGGCAGAATATCGTAAATGATCCCATTATTTTCGATATGCTCACCGGGGGTTTTTTGCAGTTGGGTAATAATACCCCGGGCAATTTCGTCGCTGCTGGTTATGACAATATTATGGGCATTGCCAATAATGGCGGCATCAATTTGCCATGAGCTATAAGGAATCACGTCGATAAAGGAAGCGGGGTCGATCATCACTACATAATGTGCGGTTCCCATAGCAACCATGTAACGGGTAATACCTAAGTCATTGTGTGAGGTTAACCAGACCCGATAACCATCTTTTGAAATCTTCCCCGGCTCCGGGAAGGTATCCGGTGGGCTTTCATGTTCCAGAGAAGAGCATTGGGGAACGTTGTTATCGATATAAACCACTTCCTGAATATAGCGATAGCTGTATGAAACCCGGCGCATTTCCATGAGATGCTCTTCACTACAGGCTCCGCCTTGCCATCTTTCCAGCTCTTGTAGTGCATCTTTTCCTTGCGTCGCCACTTTATTGGCCCGAATAGCGACGCGGGAGGAATAGGTATTCAGCTCTTCAACAAACGACGCTTCTACCTGCTGATGGGCCAGCCAGATGCTTAAGCCGACAGGCAGCAGTACTGAAAGAATCAGTACTCCCGAAATCAGGCCGACCAGATGTCGTGTTCTCACCAGCATGTCCTTATTAACACAGTGTAGGGAAAGTATATCTGATTGTGAAAAAAGGCTGGCAGGAGATAAGTGGGTAAGGTCAGTATTTCATGAAATGATGGGTGGCAACGATCATTGTCAATTGACCAGGCGCAGAGCTTACGCCTGGTGTGAAATCCTGACTTAAGATGTTGATTCGGCGCGAGCCAGGGTGAAAATATCGTAAAAAGACAGCTCACCTTTACGGGCGATCATTTTTTGCAACTGTTCTTTGTGGATATTCGCGACACGCGGCGAGTTCAGTATGGTTTCAACCAGCGCAGCAGGGACAAAGCGCGTGTTATACCATTCGCCGTTATAGCAAACGCGAAAATCCAGTACGTCGATATCTTCGTAGCGGTAGCGTGGGTAGACATCAAAAAAGAAGAAACCGTTGAGCAGGATGAATAACACTACCAGGAGCCAGACTGAACCTGACAGGGTTTCGGACTGCAACATCACTGCCAGCGTGGCAAAAAAGGCAACATACATGCCAATAAACAGCCCCGGATGTTTGCGGATAAAACTGATACTAAAGCGGGGCTTGTTGTCGCGTTTTTCGCGCGTATTCAGAGACTCTATCGTTTCGGTCAGCAGGCGTTGTATTTCGGTCATCTTTTGCCTTCGTGGTATCTGCAACTCTCCAGGGAACACCCTATTTTAACGTGGGAATGATATGAGAAAAGTAACAGATTAACTACAATTTTGCATAACAGTTGCAAATTGTAGTTACAGTTTTTTAATGATTCTGGCCGGGTTACCGCCTACGACAACATTATCAGGGACATCTTTGGTGACGACGGCTCCTGATGCCACTACGACGTTATCGCCAATAGTAACCCCCGGGTTAATGATGGCACGACCACCAATCCAGACGTTGTTACCGATAGTCACCGGTTTCCCTAGTTCAGCACCGCTATTACGTGCTACGGGATCGACAGGATGGGTCGCGGTATAAATATGGACGCCAGGCGCCAGCATACAATTATCGCCTATACGAATAGGGCAGACATCAAGCATCACGCAATCGAAGTTCGCGTAAAACCCTTTACCGAGAAAAATGTTATAGCCATAGTCGCAGCGAAAGGAGGGCTCAATATACGCATCCGCAACCTGACCGAGTAAATCGGTGAGGATTTGTTGGCGTAATGATTGATCTTCCGGCAAGGAATGATTGTATTGGTGAATAAGCTGACGAGCGCGCAGGCGATCGCGAGATAAAGTCTCATCTGCCGAGCGATACAACTCACCAGCAATCATCTTTTCTTTTTCTGTGCTCATTACTGACGACCCGGTTGCTGGAAATGGGGCAACACAGTAATACGAAATGTCAGTGATGAGAACGTTCCCGTTACCTCTGTGTGACGGAGGTAACACGCGGCATGTCGTCATAGTAAAAATAAAATATGTCTAATAAACAGATGGTTATAGTTCAGGGGTTATACTGTTTAATTATCGAATAAATTTCCACACCGAGGAAGGGATTTTGTCGTAAAGCTTATTCATGGTCAATTCTGCAAGACGGTGATCTGCGGCTGAGTAAAATACCGCCAGTTCATTATCTGATAATTCGTATTTATTTTTCTCGATAACACGTTCCAGCGTGTCAATTGTCTGACAACGACGCAAACGCATCAAATAATCGGTTTTCGTTAAAGGCTTATCGGACATACTTCTACCCATGGTTGTAATAATTAGAACAAGATAAACTCGCAGGATTCTCTTTAGTGGCGTTCACAAAACAACGGAACAGTCGGTTACCTGACTTCCGCCATTTCTGGAGATCCTGCATATTAATACCATAACTACTGAACAACATAAAGGTGTCGTCCAGATATTCATCTATCTGCTCAATGAGCTTATTGTCTTCATTATACTTAATTTTGTAATTAAGTGCGAAGGTCGCAATATGCTCAATGAGTTCATTTAGCTGCAGATTGATAGCCGAGGTAGGGTCGTTAACCCAACCATGATTGCTTTCTTCAAGGTTTGCAAGACAGTCATGATACAGGGTTTCGCAGAGAAATTTAAGCTGTGCAATATCATGTCTTTTTGGTGAGTATTCATCCATAACGCGTCCCCTTCTTAGTGGTTGAACTAACGGACACCTTTCGGGGTGGGAAAACCTACTGACCTGGACTTGCCCTCACAGTTGTTAGATTAACTATAATCCACTCTATGAAGGTTTTCATCGCATTATTACGAAAAATTACAATTAGTGGGAGGAGAGGGAAAAGGCTTACTTTTTCACCTTGCATCAACCACGTAAAGGCTAAAGCAGTTTGTTTGATGCTATTCATAACGTAATCAGGATCCTTGCGTCGGGGGTGATAAAATGAGACGGGAATTTGTCACACTAATACCCAGGATTACTCTGATTATGATGTAATTGATATGAATAAATAAAGGATTGCCGCAAATAATTAAGAATAGCCTCTAGATGTCTATGGGTTATTATACCTATTGCTACCACTTAATATAAATTAACTAACAATAAGCATTTTTTATGAATTTTATGTAGCGTTAAAACTAACTTCCGTTTGTGAGCTTAGCTGTAAACATTGTTATTTTAAGATTATACGTATTAAAAAGGCCGCTTACGCGGCCTTAGTGATTACGAGATCTATCAATGATGATCGACAGTATGGTTATGTTCGATATCTTCATTCTTGCGACTAAAGCGGCGGCGAACCACCACAAAGAACACCGGAACGAAGAAGATTGCCAGTACCGTTGCCGTCACCATCCCGCCCATTACGCCGGTCCCTACTGCGTTTTGTGCTCCGGAACCAGCACCAGTGCTGATAACCAGCGGCATAACACCGAGGATAAACGCCAGTGAGGTCATCAGGATTGGGCGTAAACGCATACGCACCGCGTCCAGAGTTGCTTCAATCAGACCTTTACCTTCTTTATCCATCAAGTCTTTGGCGAATTCGACGATAAGTATCGCGTTCTTCGCCGACAGCCCAATGGTTGTAAGCAGGCCCACCTGGAAGTATACGTCATTGGTTAAGCCACGGAAGGTGGCTGCCAGCAACGCACCGATAACCCCCAGCGGAACAACCAGCATAACGGAGAACGGAATCGACCAGCTCTCATACAGCGCCGCCAGACACAGGAACACCACAATCAACGAAATTGCGTACAGCGAAGGCGCCTGGTTGCCAGAGAGACGTTCCTGATAGGACATCCCCGTCCAGTCGTAGCCAACCCCCGTAGGCAGTTTGCTCGCCAGTTGTTCCATCAACGCCATCGCTTCACCGGTACTCTTACCCGGTGCCGCCTGACCTAAGATCTCCATGGATGGCAGACCGTTGTAACGTTCCAGACGTGGCGAACCGTATTCCCAACGGGAAGAGGAGAACGCCGAGAATGGCACCATCTGACCATTAGCAGCGCGGACATACCAGTTACCGATATCTTCCGGCAACATGCGGTATTTCGCTTCTGACATCACGTAAACTTTCTTCACACGACCACGGTCGATAAAGTCGTTCACGTAGCTGCCACCCCATGCCGCACCCAGAGTGGTGTTAATGTCGTTGATAGAAACACCCAGCGCCTGAGCTTTTTCCTGGTCGATATCAATCTTAAACTGCGGCGTGTCTTCCAGACCGTTTGGACGCACGCTGGTCAGCAGATCAGGATGTTTCGCTGCTTCGCCCAGCAACTGGTTACGTGCCTGGGTCAGTTTTTCGTGACCGAGGCCGGCCTGGTCAATCAACTCAAAGTCAAAACCGGTTGCCGTACCCAGTTCCACAATCGCAGGCAGGTTAAAGGCGAACACCATCGCATCTTTAATCTGCGAGAAGGCGCGCGTTGCACGCGTGGTAATTGCTTCAACTTTGTTCTCATCACCCGGACGGTCAGCCCAGTCCTTCAACGAAACGAACGCAATACCCGTGTTCTGACCACGTCCCGCAAAGCCGAAGCCGTTAACGGCGAACACCGACTCAACGTTGTTCTTTTCTTTGGTCAGATAGTAATTCGTCACTTCGTTGAGCACTTTCTGCGTGCGTTCCTGCGTTGCGCCTGCAGGCAGCTGAACCATGGTCATAAATACGCCCTGGTCTTCATCCGGCAAGAAGGAGCTTGGCAGACGCACAAACAGATAGGCCATGCCGACCACGATGATCAGATACAGCACCAGATAACGCCCCGTACTGCGCAGAATACCGCCTACGCTGTCGGTGTAGTGGTGCGTGCTCTTCTCGAACATGCGGTTAAACCAGCCAAAGAAGCCTTTTTTGCCTTCACCGTGATCGCCTTTAGCGATAGGTTTTAGCATGGTCGCACAAAGCGCCGGAGTCAGGATCAACGCCACCAGTACTGACAGTGCCATTGCCGAAACAATGGTAATGGAGAACTGACGATAGATTGCACCAGTCGAACCGCCGAAGAAGGCCATCGGTACGAATACCGCAGAGAGCACCATCGCGATACCAACCAGCGCGCCCTGAATCTGCCCCATCGATTTACGAGTGGCTTCTTTCGGCGGCAAACCTTCTTCCGCCATCACACGTTCCACGTTTTCTACGACAACGATGGCGTCATCCACCAACAGGCCGATAGCGAGCACCATCCCGAACATCGTTAGCGTGTTTATCGAGAAGCCAAAGGCTGCAAGGACCGCAAAGGTTCCCAGCAATACCACCGGAACGGCAATGGTTGGAATCAACGTCGCGCGGAAGTTCTGCAAGAACAGATACATTACCAGGAACACGAGGATGATCGCTTCAACCAGCGTTTTAACCACTTCGTGAATGGAGATTTTCACGAACGGCGTAGTGTCGTACGGGTAAACGATTTTCAGACCCGACGGGAAGAACGGCTCCATCTTCGCCAGTTCAGCACGGATAGCCGCAGCCGTATCCAGCGCGTTCGCACCGGTCGCCAGTTTGATACCCAGACCAGAAGCGGGTTGTCCGTTAAACTCCGCGATGATGTCGTAGTTCTCACCACCCAGCTCAATTTTCGCCACATCACGCAGCAGTACGCGGGAACCGTCCTGATTCACTTTCAGCAGAATTTTGCCGAACTCTTCAGTGGAGGTCAGACGCGTCTGAGCAATAATAGAGGCATTAAGCTGCTGGCCTTTCACCGGCGGCGTACCACCGAGCTGACCGGCTGCGACCTGGGCGTTCTGTGCTTTGATAGCAGTAATGACATCAACCGGCGTTAACTGGTATTTGTTCAGCTCATTCGGGTTCATCCAGATACGCATTGCATACTGTGAACCGAACAGCTGAACGTCACCGACGCCTGATGTACGGCTGATGGCATCTTTCATATTCGCCGCTACATAGTCAGAGATATCCTCCTGCGTCATGGAGCCATCGGTGTTGATAACGCCGACAACCATCAGGAAGCTACTGGAAGATTTCTCAACGCTCACCCCTTGCTGCTGTACTTCCTGCGGCAGTAATGGCATCGCCAGTTGCAGTTTGTTCTGCACCTGAACCTGAGCAATATCCGCATCAGTACCAGACTCAAAGGTCAGGGTGATCTGCACAGTACCCGTGGAGTCACTGTTGGAGGACATGTACATCAGGTTATCGATACCGTTCATATTCTGTTCGATAACCTGTGTAACAGTATCCTGCACTGTTTTTGCATCAGCGCCAGGATAGGAAGCGGAGATCGTTACTGCCGGCGGTGCAATCGTAGGATATTGCGCCACCGGCAGTTTGAGGATCGCCAGCCCCCCTGCCAACATGATGATGATGGCGATCACCCACGCAAAAATCGGGCGATCAATAAAGAAATTAGGCATGTCTTAACGGCTCCTGTTTAAGTTAAGACTTGGACTGTTCAGGCTGAGCACCGCTTGCGTCTTGCTGGTTGTTATCAGCGGTTATCTCTTGTGCTTTCACCTGGACACCAGGACGCACTTTCTGCAGCCCACTTACTACTACTCGTTCGCCTGCTTTCAGCCCCTCAGTCACCAGCCACTTATCGCCAATGGCCTGGCTTGCGACGATCGGACGAGTTTCCACTTTGTCATCCGCGCCAACGACCAGTACGGTAGCTTCGCCGCGTGGTGTACGAGTTACACCTTGTTGCGGAACTAAAATGGCGGTTGGATTAAGCCCTTCTTCCAGACGTGCGCGCACGAACATACCCGGCAGCAGGGTGTGATCCGGGTTCGGGAAGATAGCGCGTAAAGTGATAGAACCGGTGGTCTGATCAACGGTAACGTCAGAGAACTCCAGCGTACCGTCCTGCGGGAACTTAATGCCGTCACTGGTGATCAGCGACACTTTGGCTTTACCGTTCTCTTGCTTCAGTGTGCCGTTGGCGAGTTCTTGTTTCAGACGCAGGAAATCGTTACTGGACTGAGTAACATCAACGTAGATCGGATCCAGTTGCTGCACGGTCGCCAGCGCAGTTGCCTGACCGTTTTGCACCAATGCGCCTTCCGTCACGTTCGATTTACCAATACGACCGGTAATCGGAGAGGTGACTTTGGTGTAAGCCAGATTGATGCGCGCGGTTTCAACAGCCGCTTTCGCCGCAGTGACAGCCGCATTTGCCTGTTGCGCATCAGCCAGCGCCTGATCGTACTCTTGCTTACTGATGTACTGAGTACCCAGCAGCTTCTGGTAACGATTAACAGTCAATTGCGCGATATTGGCTGCTGCCTGCGCTTTAGCCAGATCGCCCTTTGCACTGTCGTACGCCGCCTGATAGGTCGCAGGATCAATCTGATAGAGAGAGACACCTGCTTCGATGTCGCTACCTTCTTTGAAATTACGCTTCAGGATAATCCCGCTAACTTGAGGACGAACTTCTGCGATCCGGTAGGCACTGGTGCGACCCGGAAGCTCGGTTGTGATCTGCAGAGGTTCAGTTTTGACTGTTACTACCCCAACAGCGGGCATCTGCTGGCCACCTTGTTGGGCCTGTTTGTCGTCACATCCTGTAAGCGCTAAGCTGCCTGAGAGCATCAGAACGATCGCCAGAGGCGTAAACCCTCTGTTTTTGTTCATATGTAAACCTCGAGTGTCCGATTTCAAATTGGTCAATGGTCAAAAGTCGATAAACCCATTGCTGCGTTTATATTATCGTCGTGCTATGGTACATACATTCATAAATGTATGTAAATCTAACGCCTGTAAATTCACGAACATATGGCACGAAAAACCAAACAAGAAGCGCAAGAAACGCGCCAACACATCCTCGATGTGGCTTTACGTCTTTTCTCACAGCAGGGGGTATCATCCACCTCGCTGGGAGAGATTGCAAAAGCAGCAGGCGTTACGCGTGGTGCAATCTACTGGCATTTTAAAGATAAGTCGGATTTGTTCAGTGAGATCTGGGAGCTGTCAGAATCCAATATTGGTGAACTAGAGCTTGAGTATCAGGCAAAATTCCCTGACGATCCACTCTCAGTATTAAGAGAAATACTAATTCATGTTCTTGAATCGACGGTGACAGAAGAACGCCGTCGATTATTGATGGAGATTATTTTCCACAAATGTGAATTTGTCGGGGAAATGGCTGTTGTTCAACAGGCACAACGTAATCTCTGTCTGGAAAGTTATGACCGTATAGAACAAACGTTAAGACATTGTATTGAAGCGAAAATGTTGCCGGCAGATTTAATGACGCGTCGCGCAGCAATTATTATGCGCGGCTATATTTCCGGCTTAATGGAAAATTGGCTCTTTGCCCCGCAATCTTTTGACCTCAAAAAAGAAGCCCGCGATTACGTTGCCATATTGCTGGAAATGTATCTTCTTTGCCCTACGCTTCGTACACCGGCCACCAACGAAAAATCCTGAATCAGACTCCAGGATTTTTCCTGGACATTTTCGCTGTTGCTATTCTGGCTCTCTACGCCGTGCTATTCTAGCCGCTTGACTATTTCAGGTCGTTCTTCAGGTTCAGAAACCTTCATTCATCATGACTATGTTCCAGTATTACAAACGATCACGGCATTTTGTTTTTTCAGCATTTATTGCTTTTGTTTTGGTCTTGTTATGCCAGAACACGGCCTTTGCGCGGGCGTCATCGAATGGTGATCTACCGACGAAAGCGGATCTACAGGCACAACTTGACTCGCTTAATAAACAAAAAGATCTTTCTGCTCAGGACAAACTGATTCAGCAGGATCTGACAGACACATTAGCCACTCTCGATAAAATCGATCGCGTAAAAGAAGAGACGGTTCAGCTACGACAAAAAGTGGCTGAAGCGCCAGAAAAAATGCGCCAGGCGACCGCAGCGTTAACCGCACTTAGCGATGTGGACAACGACGACGAAACGCGCAAAATTCTGAGCACGCTTTCGTTGCGCCAACTGGAAACTCGCGTTGCTCAGGCGCTGGACGATTTGCAAAACGCACAAAACGATCTGGCGTCTTATAACAGCCAGTTAGTTTCTTTACAGACGCAGCCTGAACGCGTGCAAAATGCGATGTATACCGCCTCACAGCAGCTGCAACAAATTCGCAGCCGCCTGGATGGCACGGAAGTCGGTGAGACAGCCTTACGTCCCAGCCAGAAAGTGCTGATGCAGGCGCAGCAGGCTTTGTTGAATGCCGAGATTGACCAGCAACGTAAAAGCCTTGAAGGGAACACAGTCTTACAGGATACCCTGCAAAAGCAACGCGATTACGTGACGGCGAACAGCACTCGTCTGGAACATGAACTGCAACTATTGCAGGAGGCGGTGAACAGCAAGCGTCTGACATTAACTGAAAAAACGGCGCAGGAAGCGGTAACGCCGGACGAAGCTGCGCGTATTCAGGCTAATCCGCTGGTGAAACAAGAGCTGGAAATTAACCAGCAGTTAAGTCAGCGTCTGATTAGCGCCACTGAAAACGGCAATTTGTTGATGCAGCAAAACATCAAAGTCAAAAACTGGCTGGAGCGGGCGCTGCAATCGGAACGCAATATCAAAGAGCAGATTTCTGTCCTGAAGGGCAGCCTGCTGCTGTCACGTATTCTTTATCAGCAACAACAAACGCTGCCCTCGGCGGACGAACTGGAAAATATGACCAACCGCATTGCGGATTTGCGTCTCGAACAGTTCGAAGTGAACCAGCAGCGTGACGCACTCTTCCAGAGCGATGCTTATGTCGCCAAACTGGAAGAGGGTCATGCGAATGAAGTCAACGATGAAGTTCGTGACGCATTGTTGCAAGTAGTTGATATGCGTCGCGAATTGCTGGATCAGCTTAACAAACAGTTGGGCAACCAACTCATGATGGCCATTAACCTGCAAATCAACCAGCAACAGTTAATGAGCGTATCGAAAAACCTGAAATCCATCCTGACCCAGCAGATTTTCTGGGTGAACAGTAACCGCCCGATGGACTGGGACTGGATTAAAGCGTTCCCACAAACGCTGCAGGATGAATTCAAGTCGATGAAAATTACGGTGAACTGGGAAAAAGCCTGGCCTGCCGTCTTTATCGCTTTCCTCGCTGGTTTGCCGCTGCTGCTGATTGCCGGGTTGATTCACTGGCGTCTTGGATGGCTGAAAGCGTATCAACAAAAGCTGGCTTCCGCCGTAGGTTCCCTGCGTAACGACAGCCAGCTCAACACACCAAAAGCGATCCTTATCGATCTGATCCGCGCGCTGCCGGTGTGTCTGATTATTCTCGCCGTCGGTTTAATTCTGCTCACCATGCAGCTCAACATCAGTGAACTACTGTGGTCGTTCAGCAAAAAACTGGCGATTTTTTGGCTGGTATTTGGTCTGTGCTGGAAGGTGCTGGAGAAAAATGGCGTTGCTGTTCGTCACTTTGGTATGCCGGAACAGCAGACCAGCCACTGGCGTCGGCAAATTGTCCGCATCAGCCTCGCGTTGCTGCCGATCCATTTCTGGTCTGTGGTGGCAGAACTCTCCCCACTGCATCTGATGGATGATGTACTGGGACAGGCGATGATTTTCTTCAACCTGCTGCTGATTGCCTTTCTGGTGTGGCCGATGTGCCGCGAAAGCTGGCGTGATAAAGAGTCGCACACCATGCGTCTGGTCACCATTACCGTGTTGTCGATTATCCCGATTGCGCTGATGGTGCTGACCGCCACGGGTTATTTCTACACCACGCTGCGCCTCTCCGGGCGTTGGATTGAAACCGTTTATCTGGTGATCATCTGGAACCTGCTGTACCAGACCGTACTGCGCGGATTAAGCGTGGCGGCACGGCGTATCGCCTGGCGCCGTGCGCTGGCGCGTCGGCAGAATCTGGTGAAAGAGGGGGCTGAAGGCGCCGAACCGCCGGAAGAACCCACCATTGCACTGGAGCAGGTTAACCAGCAGACGCTGCGTATTACCATGCTGCTGATGTTTGCACTGTTTGGTTTGATGTTCTGGGCGATTTGGTCCGATTTGATCACCGTGTTCAGCTATCTCGACAGCATCACACTGTGGCATTACAACGGCACTGAAGCCGGGGCTGCGGTGGTGAAAAGCGTCACTATGGGCAGTCTGTTGTTTGCGATTATCGCATCGATGGTTGCCTGGGCGCTGATCCGCAACCTGCCTGGTTTGCTGGAAGTGCTGGTGCTCTCGCGGTTGAACATGCGCCAGGGCGCGTCGTACGCCATTACCACCATCCTTAACTACATCATCATTGCCGTTGGTGCGATGACAGTGTTTGGGTCGCTTGGTGTGTCATGGGATAAACTCCAGTGGCTGGCTGCGGCATTATCTGTAGGTCTGGGTTTTGGTTTACAAGAGATCTTCGGTAACTTCGTTTCTGGTTTGATCATCCTGTTCGAACGTCCGGTGCGCATTGGCGATACGGTAACTATCGGTACTTTCTCCGGAACGGTCAGTAAGATCCGTATTCGTGCAACGACTATTACGGACTTCGATCGCAAAGAAGTGATCATCCCGAACAAAGCGTTCGTAACCGAGCGTCTGATCAACTGGTCGTTAACCGACACCACCACTCGTCTGGTGATCCGTCTGGGTGTGGCTTACGGTTCTGATCTGGAAAAAGTACGCAGAGTCCTGCTTCAGGCAGCGACTGAGCATCCAAGGGTGATGCACGAACCGATGCCGGAAGTCTTCTTTACTGCGTTTGGCGCCAGCACGCTGGATCACGAGCTGCGCCTGTACGTTCGTGAACTGCGCGACCGTAGCCGTACTGTCGATGAACTGAACCGTACCATCGATCAGCTGTGCCGTGAAAACGACATCAACATTGCCTTTAACCAACTTGAAGTGCATCTGCATAACGAGAAGGGCGATGAAGTGACGGAAGTGAAACGAGACTACAAAGGCGACGATCCGACGCCTGCGGTAGGGTAATAACGAAAGGGGCGGCATTTAGCCGCCCCATTTATTTTTCGCTTTGAGCCTCATCATCGTTCTGTAATTTCTTTTCATAATCACGTTTTACAATATCCAGCGCGCGCAGCACGGTACTGGCTGGGATCTGATTTTCTTCCAGCAGCACAATTAAATCGACGGCCAGTTTGACATCGTCAGGGGCATTTTCCAGTGACATACTTTCTCCATTGCTAGCGAGTTAAACGCGCTAACCTGTTTTCGATTTTTTCCAGCGCATGGCGACACCGCGCCAGACGCGCTTCGTAGGCTTCTACTTCACGATGCAGCGTTTGCTGCTCTACTAAATCGGTTGCCTGTGCCAGACGGGCTTTACGTTCCGCTACCATCTCACGTAATCGCCGTTCAAAATCCTGATGTTGAATCCTTTTTCGTTGCCAGCGGGCAATTTTTGGCGGCGCGCTGTCCCACTCGCGCAGTGACCAGGATGCCGCTTCACGGGCAATCGCTTCCAGTTGGGCGACCAGGTGTTCTGCCAGCCAGGCTACTTGCGGCAGCTGCTGCTGTTCGACTGCGTGACGAAGCGCAGCCATGTTATCGCCCGCCTCATCGAGACAAGCCTGTAACGTTGTCGCGCGAGTCTGAAAAAGATGCCTGTCGAAACGGGCGCTTAACGTGCTGAACTGCGCCACCGGGACACAACGCTGGCGCAGCGTGGCGAGCTGACCTTCCAGTTTTTCCAGCAGCAGGGTCGTTTTCACGATAAGACCTCAATGAAAATGATAATTGTTATGCTAAAGTAGCCACTCTGTAAGCTGACAACACTCAATATGCAACGAATCATTTTAATCATCATTGGCTGGCTGGCGGTAGTGTTGGGTACGCTGGGGGTGGTATTACCGGTATTACCGACTACGCCGTTTATCCTGTTGGCTGCCTGGTGCTTTGCCCGCTCTTCCCCGCGTTTTCACGCCTGGCTGCTGTATCGCTCATGGTTTGGTAGCTATTTACGCTTCTGGCAGAAATACCATGCAATGCCGCGTGGCGCAAAACCACGGGCGATTTTATTGATACTCGTGACTTTTGCTATTTCACTGTGGTTTGTGCATATGACGTGGGTACGCATTTTGTTGCTGGTGATCCTCACTTGTTTGCTGATTTTTATGTGGCGAATCCCAGTGATTGATGAAAAGCAAGAAAAGCACTGAAGCACAACAATCGCTGTTGCAATTATCGCCCACAGCCAGTACATTCTGGCGTTTTCGAGCACAGGCGCAGGCGGTCAAAGGTTAAACAAAAGTTACTTTTGATACGTTTAAAACGCGCCGTGAGTACCACCGTAACAAGCAGGCATACACTTATGACCGCGACTGCACAGCAGCTTGAGTATCTCAAAAATAGCATCAAAAGCATTCAGGACTACCCAAAACCCGGCATTCTGTTCCGTGATGTCACCAGCTTACTGGAAGACCCGAAAGCTTACGCTCTCAGCATCGACCTGCTGGTTGAGCGTTACAAAAATGCGGGTATTACCAAAGTTGTCGGCACCGAAGCACGTGGCTTCTTGTTTGGTGCTCCGGTAGCATTGGGGCTGGGCGTAGGTTTTGTTCCGGTACGTAAACCGGGCAAACTGCCGCGCGAAACCATCAGCGAAACTTACGAACTGGAATACGGCACCGATAAGCTGGAAATCCACGTTGATGCCATTAAACCTGGTGACAAAGTATTGGTAGTCGACGATTTGCTGGCAACTGGGGGCACCATTGAGGCGACAGTGAAATTGATCCGTCGTCTGGGCGGTGAAGTCACTGACGCTGCATTCATCATTAATCTGTTCGACCTCGGCGGTGAACAGCGTCTCGAAAATCAAGGCATTACCTGTTATAGCCTTGTCCCGTTCCCGGGCCACTAATTTTCGACAGCCCGCGCCATGGGCAGCACAAGATGTACATTCAGCCTCGCCGTTCTGACGGGGCTGTGTTAGCATTACCCCTTCGTGAATCCACCTTCCAGCGTTTCAGAGCCTGCCAATGAGTTATCAGGTCTTAGCCCGAAAATGGCGCCCACAAACCTTTGCTGACGTCGTCGGCCAGGAACATGTGCTGACCGCACTGGCGAACGGCTTGTCGTTAGGGCGTATTCATCATGCTTATCTTTTTTCCGGCACTCGTGGCGTCGGAAAAACCTCTATCGCCCGACTGCTGGCGAAGGGGCTAAACTGCGAAACAGGTATTACCGCGACGCCGTGCGGCGTATGCGATAACTGCCGCGAAATCGAACAGGGGCGCTTTGTTGATCTGATTGAGATCGATGCCGCCTCGCGCACCAAAGTCGAAGATACCCGCGACCTGCTGGATAACGTTCAGTACGCGCCAGCGCGCGGTCGCTTTAAAGTCTATCTGATCGACGAAGTGCATATGCTGTCGCGCCACAGCTTCAACGCACTGTTAAAAACCCTTGAAGAGCCACCAGAGCATGTGAAGTTTCTGCTGGCAACCACCGATCCGCAGAAATTGCCGGTGACGATTTTGTCGCGCTGCCTGCAATTTCATCTCAAGGCGCTGGATGTCGAGCAAATTCGTCATCAGCTTGAGCACATTCTCAACGAAGAACATATCGCCCACGAGCCTCGGGCGCTGCAACTGCTGGCGCGCGCCGCTGAAGGCAGCCTGCGAGACGCGTTAAGTCTGACTGACCAGGCGATTGCCAGCGGTGATGGTCAGGTTTCTACCCAGGCGGTCAGTTCGATGCTCGGTACGCTCGACGACGATCAGGCGCTGTCGCTGGTCGAAGCGATGGTGGAAGCCAACGGCGAGCGTGTAATGGCGCTGATTAACGAAGCTGCTGCCCGTGGTATCGAGTGGGAAGCGTTGCTGGTGGAAATGCTCGGCCTGCTGCACCGCATTGCGATGGTACAGCTTTCGCCTGCTGCGCTTGGCAATGGTATGGCCGCCATTGAGCTGCGGATGCGTGAACTGGCACGCACCATACCGCCAACAGATATTCAGCTTTACTACCAGACGCTATTGATTGGTCGTAAAGAATTACCGTATGCGCCAGACAGACGCATGGGCGTTGAAATGACGCTATTGCGCGCGCTGGCGTTCCATCCGCGTATGCCGCTACCCGAACCGGAAGTGCCGCGCCAGTCCTTTGCGCCAGTCGCGCCGACGGCGGTAATGACACCAATGCAGGTGCCGCCACAGCCGCAATCAGCGCCGCAGCAGGCACCGACCGTTCCGCTCTCAGAAACCACCAGCCAGGTGCTGGCGGCGCGCCAGCAACTACAGCGCGCACAGGGAGCAACCAAAGCAAAAAAGAGTGAACCGGCAGCCGCTACCCGCGCGCGGCCGGTGAATAACGCTGCGCTGGAAAGACTGGCTTCGGTCACCGATCGCGTTCAGTCGCGTCCGGCACCATCGGCGCTGGAAAAAGCGCCAGCCAAAAAAGAAGCGTATCGCTGGAAGGCTACCACCCCAGTGATGCAACAAAAAGAAGTGGTCGCCACGCCAAAGGCGCTGAAAAAGGCGCTGGAACATGAAAAAACGCCAGAGCTGGCGGCGAAGCTGGCGGCAGAAGCCATTGAGCGCGATCCGTGGGCAGCACAGGTGAGCCAACTTTCGCTACCAAAACTGGTCGAACAGGTGGCGTTAAATGCCTGGAAAGAGGAGAACGGCAACACGGTGTGTCTGCATTTGCGCTCCTCTCAGCGTCATTTGAATAACAGCGGTGCACAACAAAAACTGGCTGAAGCGTTGAGTACGTTAAATGGCTCAACGGTTGAACTGACTATCGTTGAAGATGATAATCCAGCGGTGCGTACGCCGCTGGAGTGGCGTCAGGCGATATACGAAGAAAAACTTGCGCAGGCGCGCGAGTCCATTATTGCGGATAATAATATCCAGACCCTGCGTCGATTCTTCGATGCGGAGCTGGATGAAGAAAGTATCCGCCCCATTTGATCGTAAGCACAGCTTACGATCGTCATCCTTAACGTGATTGAGAGAGAAACCTATGTTTGGTAAAGGCGGTCTGGGCAACCTGATGAAGCAGGCCCAGCAGATGCAAGAAAAAATGCAGCAGATGCAGGAAGAAATCGCGAAGCTGGAAGTGACCGGCGAATCCGGCGCAGGTCTGGTTAAAGTGACCATCAACGGCGCACACAACTGCCGTCGCGTTGAGATCGACCCAAGCCTGCTGGAAGACGACAAAGAGATGCTGGAAGACCTGGTGGCTGCGGCATTCAACGATGCAGCACGTCGTATCGAAGAAACTCAGAAAGAAAAAATGGCCTCTGTTTCCTCCGGAATGCAGCTGCCGCCTGGCTTTAAGATGCCGTTCTGATGCAAACCAGCCCGCTGTTAACACAGCTTATGGAAGCACTGCGCTGTCTGCCGGGCGTTGGCCCGAAGTCGGCGCAGCGTATGGCGTTCACGCTGCTTCAGCGCGATCGTAGCGGCGGGATGCGTCTGGCGCAGGCGCTCACCCGGGCGATGTCGGAAATCGGTCACTGCGCCGATTGCCGCACCTTCACTGAGCAGGAAGTCTGTAACATCTGTTCAAACCCGCGTCGTCAGGAAAACGGTCAAATCTGCGTGGTGGAGAGTCCGGCGGACATCTACGCCATTGAGCAGACGGGGCAGTTTTCAGGCCGTTATTTTGTGTTGATGGGGCACCTGTCACCGCTGGACGGCATCGGACCGGATGATATCGGACTTGATCGTCTGGAACAGCGTCTGTCGGAGGAAAAAATCACCGAAGTGATCCTCGCCACCAACCCAACGGTCGAAGGTGAAGCCACCGCTAACTACATTGCCGAGCTTTGCGCGCAGTATGACGTGGAAGCCAGCCGTATTGCCCACGGCGTACCGGTTGGCGGCGAACTGGAAATGGTCGACGGCACCACGCTGTCGCACTCACTTGCCGGGCGTCATAAGATTCGTTTTTAAGCAAACGAGAGCAGGATCACCTGCTCTCGCTTGAAATTATTCCTCCTTGTCCCCATCTCTCCCTCATCCTGTTTTTAACCTTAAAATGGCATTATTGAGGTAGACCTACATGAAAGGACAAGAAACTCGTGGTTTTCAGTCAGAAGTGAAGCAGCTTCTGCATCTGATGATCCATTCTCTCTATTCCAATAAAGAAATCTTCCTGCGTGAGCTTATCTCTAACGCCTCCGATGCGGCGGACAAGCTGCGTTTCCGCGCGCTCTCTAACCCGGATCTGTACGAAGGTGACGGCGAACTGCGCGTTCGTGTCTCTTTCGACAAAGACAAGCGCACGCTGACTATTTCCGACAACGGCGTGGGCATGACCCGCGACGAAGTGATCGACCATCTGGGGACTATCGCTAAATCCGGCACCAAATCGTTCCTCGAATCCCTGGGTTCTGACCAGGCGAAAGACAGCCAGCTGATCGGTCAGTTTGGTGTTGGTTTCTACTCTGCGTTTATCGTGGCCGATAAAGTGACCGTGCGCACCCGTGCGGCAGGTGAAAAACCAGAAAACGGCGTATTCTGGGAATCGGCGGGCGAAGGTGAATACACCGTTGCCGATATCACCAAAGAAGATCGCGGTACTGAAATTACCCTGCATCTGCGCGAAGGCGAGGATGAATTCCTCGATGACTGGCGCGTGCGTTCCATCATCAGCAAATACTCCGACCATATCGCGCTGCCGGTAGAGATCGAAAAACGCGAAGAGAAAGACGGCGAAACCGTTATTTCCTGGGAGAAAATCAACAAAGCGCAGGCGCTGTGGACTCGCAACAAGTCGGAAATCACCGATGAAGAATACAAAGAGTTCTACAAACACATCGCCCACGACTTTAACGATCCGCTGACCTGGAGCCATAACCGAGTTGAAGGTAAGCAAGAGTACACCAGCCTGCTGTACATCCCGTCCCAGGCTCCGTGGGATATGTGGAACCGCGATCATAAACACGGCCTGAAACTGTACGTCCAGCGTGTGTTCATCATGGACGACGCAGAACAGTTCATGCCGAACTATCTGCGCTTCGTGCGTGGTCTGATTGACTCCAGCGATCTGCCGCTGAACGTTTCCCGTGAAATCCTCCAGGACAGCACAGTAACGCGTAACCTGCGCAATGCGCTGACCAAGCGTGTACTGCAAATGCTGGAAAAACTGGCGAAAGACGACGCGGAAAAATACCAGACCTTCTGGCAACAGTTTGGCCTGGTACTGAAAGAAGGTCCGGCGGAAGATTTCGCTAACCAGGAAGCGATCGCCAAACTGCTGCGTTTTGCTTCTACTCATACCGACTCTTCTGCTCAAACCGTGTCTCTGGAAGACTACGTTTCCCGCATGAAAGAAGGGCAGGAGAAAATCTACTACATCACCGCAGACAGCTACGCGGCAGCGAAGAGCAGCCCGCACCTGGAACTGCTGCGTAAGAAAGGCATCGAAGTTCTGCTGCTTTCCGACCGCATCGATGAGTGGATGATGAACTATCTGACTGAGTTCGACGGTAAACCGTTCCAGTCTGTGTCCAAAGTTGACGAGTCGCTGGAAAAACTGGCTGACGAAGTTGATGAGAGCGCGAAAGAAGCGGAGAAAGCACTGACTCCGTTTATCGACCGTGTGAAAGCCCTGCTCGGCGAGCGTGTGAAAGATGTCCGTCTGACTCACCGTCTGACCGATACGCCAGCGATTGTGTCTACTGATGCGGACGAAATGAGCACCCAGATGGCGAAACTGTTCGCTGCGGCGGGCCAGAAAGTGCCAGAAGTGAAATACATCTTCGAACTGAACCCGGATCACGTACTGGTGAAACGTGCGGCAGATACTGAAGATGAAGCGAAGTTCAGCGAGTGGGTAGAACTGCTGCTGGATCAGGCGCTGCTGGCAGAACGCGGCACGCTGGAAGATCCGAACCTGTTTATTCGTCGTATGAACCAGCTGCTGGTTTCCTGATGTAATGCCGGATGAATTTTATCCGGCATACAGATGAATGTGGTGCCGGATGACCTTCGTGTCATCCGGCATTTTTCTTTTCATTATCTGCACTTTCCGCAAATTATCTCCCCCTTAACCGTTTCAGCCCCAGGTGCCTTTCTTGAGGCAATCGCCTGATGGTGGTATCGTTTATCGCTTTTTCAAAAAATTCGACACATTTTAAGGGGATTTTCGCAATGCGTATCATTCTGCTTGGCGCTCCGGGCGCGGGGAAAGGGACTCAGGCTCAGTTCATCATGGAGAAATATGGTATTCCGCAAATCTCCACTGGCGATATGCTGCGTGCTGCGGTCAAGTCTGGCTCCGAGCTGGGTAAACAAGCAAAAGACATTATGGATGCTGGCAAACTGGTCACCGACGAACTGGTGATCGCGCTGGTTAAAGAGCGCATTGCTCAGGAAGACTGCCGTAACGGTTTCCTGCTTGACGGCTTCCCGCGTACCATTCCGCAGGCAGACGCGATGAAAGAAGCGGGCATCAACGTTGACTACGTTCTGGAGTTTGACGTACCGGACGAACTGATTGTTGACCGTATCGTAGGCCGCCGCGTTCACGCGCCGTCTGGTCGTGTTTATCACGTTAAATTCAATCCGCCGAAAGTCGAAGGCAAAGACGACGTTACCGGTGAAGAACTGACTACCCGTAAAGACGATCAGGAAGAAACCGTGCGTAAACGTCTGGTTGAATACCATCAGATGACTGCACCGCTGATCGGCTACTACTCTAAAGAAGCGGAAGCGGGCAACACCAAATACGCAAAAGTCGATGGCACCAAACCGGTTGCTGAAGTTCGCGCGGCTCTGGAAAAAATCCTCGGCTAATCAAGTTGCAGCAGATCTGCTTTCGGGCAGGTCTGCTCATCCTCCTCAGGCAATACCTCTCACAGCAATTAGTTCTTCTTCCTCACTTTTCCGCTACAATTATCAACAAGTTGAATCGATAAGAGGCGGTAATGCGTCAAACTAAAACCGGTATCCTGCTGGCAAACCTGGGTACGCCCGATGCCCCCACTCCTGAAGCGGTAAAACGCTACCTGAAACAATTTTTAAGCGACAGACGCGTAGTCGATACTTCACGGCTGTTGTGGTGGCCATTGCTGCGCGGCGTGATTTTGCCTCTGCGCTCGCCGCGTGTGGCGAAGCTGTATGCCTCTGTCTGGATGGAAGGTGGCTCGCCACTGATGGTTTACAGCCGCCAGCAACAACAGGCGCTGGCACAACGTTTACCGGATACGCCCGTGGCGCTGGGGATGAGCTACGGCACGCCATCGCTGGAAAGCGCCGTAGATGAACTACTGGCTGAACATGTTGATCATATCGTGGTGCTGCCGCTCTACCCGCAATACTCCTGTTCAACGGTCGGTGCGGTATGGGATGAACTGGCACGTATTCTGGCGCGCAAACGTAGCATTCCGGGGATATCGTTTATTCGCGATTATGCCGATAACCACGATTACATTAATGCGCTGGCGAATAGTGTTCGCGCCTCTTTTGCCAAACATGGCGAACCAGATTTACTTTTACTCTCTTATCACGGTATTCCCCAGCGTTATGCGGATGAAGGCGATGATTATCCGCAACGTTGTCGCACAACGACCCGCGAGCTGGCTTCTGCGCTGGGAATGGCACCGGAAAAAGTGATGATGACCTTTCAGTCGCGCTTTGGTCGGGAACCCTGGTTGATGCCTTATACCGACGAAACGCTGAAAATGCTGGGAGAAAAAGGTGTCGGCCATATTCAGGTGATGTGTCCGGGCTTTGCTGCGGATTGTCTGGAAACACTGGAAGAGATTGCCGAGCAAAACCGTGAAGTCTTCCTCGGTGCAGGCGGTAAAAAATACGAATATATTCCGGCGCTTAATGCCACGCCGGAACATATCGAAATGATGGCTAATCTTGTTGCAGCGTATCGCTAAAGCTGAGCGGTAAAGAATTGAGCGCCGTCGCGAAGAGCATCATCGGCGGTTTTCATCATCCGTGAATAATGCAAAAAGGCGTGCAGCGTTCCTGGGTAGAGTCTGAACTCACAGGGCTGCTGATGCGCCGCCAATGTCTGGTAAAGCAGGTGACTGTCATCCAGCAGCGGATCGAATTCTGCACCGGCGATATAGCAGGGGGGCACATCGCGAGTGAGATCGTTATTAAACAGGCAGTAATACGGCGACTCGCGGTCTGCTTCGTTGCTTAAATACGCCTCTTCATACATCTGCAAATCCTGTTGCGTTAAGCCATCCCAGTCACCGCCCAACAGACGGCGAGTCACGGAATCGCGTAATCCGTAAAGCCCATACCACAGCAAAACGCCCACAACTTTGCCGCAATCGATCTGCTTATCACGCAACCATAAAGCACTGGCGAGCGCCAGCATGGCGCCAGCGGAATCACCGGCAAAACCAATGCGTGACATATTGATCTGATAATCGCCCGCCTGCTGGTGGAAGTAACAACAGGCAGCCACGACTTCCTCTATCGCTTGCGGAAAACGCGCTTCAGGCGAAAGTGTGTAATCAATACCAATCACCGTACACTGGGTGTACTTTGCCAGCAGGCGCATAATGCGATCGTGGGTATCGAGATTGCCGAGAATAAAACCGCCGCCATGCAGATAAAACAACGTCGCCGGGCTATCCGGGTTCGGACAAAATTGCCGTGCTTCTACCTGACCATATTTTGTCGGAACCGCGTAAGCTCTGGTTTCCATTTCTGGAGCGCCAGCATTCCAGAATCGGCTCTCAAGCGTGTAATGCTGGCGTTGTTCGGCAATCGTTCCCGTTGCGGGCCAGGGCGGTAAATCGGGCTGAAGAGTATTAACAACCGCCTTCATTTCGGCAGAGATTAGCTCCAGCACGGGTAGTTTGTTTTCCGGCTTCATGCAAAAACTCCTTTCAAATTGCGTCATTGTAAGGAACATCTCCCATGAAAATGCGATCCCGTCGGCTGATATTGAAACTGCCTGCGTCTCGCGCGTTCAGGCATGATTGTGTTAACATTCGCCGTTCAGTTAACCACCCGTAAAAACAACCATGAAATTTCCCGGCAAACGTAAATCCAAACATTACTTCCCCGTAAATGCACGCGATCCGCTGTTGCAGCAAATCCAACCAGAAAACGAAACCAGCGCAGCCTGGGTGGTCGGTATCGACCAGACGCTGGTTGATATTGAAGCCAAAGTGGAAGACGATTTTATTGAACGTTATGGATTAAGCGCCGGGCATTCACTGGTCATTGAAGATGATGTTGCTGAAGCACTTTATCAGGAGCTGAAACAGAAAAACCTGATTACTCATCAGTTTGCAGGTGGCACTATTGGCAATACCATGCACAACTATTCTGTACTGGCAGACGACCGTTCGGTGCTGCTGGGCGTGATGTGCAGCAATATTGAAATTGGCAGCTACGCCTATCGTTACTTGTGCAATACATCCAGCCGTACCGATCTTAACTATCTGCAGGGCGTGGATGGCCCGATTGGTCGTTGCTTTACGCTGATTGGCGAGTCTGGCGAACGTACCTTTGCTATCAGTCCAGGTCATATGAACCAGTTACGGGCAGAAAGCATTCCGGAAGATGTTATCGCCGGAGCGTCGGCGCTGGTATTAACGTCCTATCTGGTGCGTTGCAAGCCGGGTGAACCGATGCCGGAAGCGACCATGAAAGCCATTGAGTATGCCAAAAAATATAACGTACCGGTGGTGCTAACGCTGGGTACTAAATTTGTCATCGCCGAGAATCCGCAATGGTGGCAGCAATTCCTCAAAGAGCACGTCTCCATCCTCGCGATGAACGAAGAAGAAGCCGAAGCGTTGACCGGAGAGAGCGATCCGCTGCTGGCATCTGACAAGGCGCTGGACTGGGTAGATCTGGTGCTGTGCACCGCCGGGCCCATCGGCTTGTATATGGCGGGCTTTACGGAAGACGAAGCGAAACGCAAAACCCAGCATCCGCTGTTGCCGGGCGCTATCGCGGAATTTAACCAGTATGAGTTTAGCCGCGCTATGCGTCATAAAGATTGCCAGAATCCGCTGCGTGTCTATTCGCACATTGCGCCGTACATGGGCGGACCAGAAAAAATCATGAACACCAATGGTGCCGGAGACGGTGCGCTGGCCGCGTTGTTGCATGACATTACCGCCAATAGCTATCACCGCACTAACGTGCCAAATTCCAGCAAGCATAAATTCACCTGGCTGACTTATTCGTCGTTAGCACAGGTGTGTAAATATGCTAACCGTGTGAGCTATCAGGTACTGAACCAGCATTCACCACGCTTAACGCGCGGTCTGCCGGAGCGAGAAGACAGCCTGGAAGAGTCTTACTGGGATCGTTAAGCCATCGAACCAATGACAGTCGGATGCGGCATAAACGCCTTATCCAACCTACGGAAGATGGCACGCGTAGGCCGGATAAGATGCGTCAGCATCGCATCCGGCAATGGCGACATTAATGTATTACCCCGTCACCACCTCGCCAGCCGGTGGTGTTTCCAGCAGTTCCAGCATAGTACGGGCGATTTCACGTTCACCCATCACCACCTGATTCGCGCCACGTTCGGTGATATACGCCACCTCATCGTCATAATGGGCGCGGGCGATAATCTCAATATCCGGGTTTTTGGCGCGAGCAGAGGCCACAATCTCGCCAGCTTCGTAACCGTTAGGAATGGTCAGAATCAGCCATTTTGCGCACTCCAGATGCGCCAGGTGCATAATCTCTTCATTCGCCGCGTTGCCCAGTACCGCGCGAACGCCACGCTCACGCAGTTCATCGACGCGGGTTCGTGATGTTTCAATCACCACTAACGGAATATCAGAGGCGAGTAATTTCTCGCCCAGCAGACTGCCTACACGACCGTAGCCAACCAGTAGCGCATGGTTGCAAATATCCACCGGGATCTGCTTCTCTTCTTCGATAGCCTCTTCCAGCGTCTGTTCTTCCAGCGTTTCGGTCTTTGCCAGATATTTTTCCAGCAGCGCGAACAGTACCGGGTTGAGCATAATAGACAGGATCGCGCCTGCCAGTACCAGGTTTTGCCCGGCCTGCGGCAGTAAATTTAATGCCATCCCCAGCCCCGCCAGGATAAACGCGAACTCACCAATTTGCGCGAGGCTGGCGGCGATAGTTAACGCCGTGCGCTGGGAGTGACCAAACAACCGAACGAGGAACAGTGCCGCAACTGATTTACCAAACAGAATAATCGCCAGCGTTGCCAGCACTGCCAGCGGTTGCTGAATCAGAATTAACGGATCAAATAGCATCCCAACGGAGACGAAAAACAGCACCGCAAACGCATCGCGCAATGGCAGCGTATCATGCGCCGCGCGGTGGCTAAGTTCGGATTCATTTAGCACCATCCCGGCGAAGAATGCGCCGAGTGCAAAGGAGACGTCAAACAGTTCTACCGCACCAAAAGCAATGCCTAATGCCAGCGCCAGCACCGACAGGGTAAACAGTTCTCGCGAACCGGTTGCTGCGCTTCGCGCCATAATCCACGGCACCAGACGGCGACCCACTAACATCATAATGGCGATAAATGCCACCACCTTGCCGATGGTGATTCCCATATCAACCGCCAGCGTCGCAAAGCCCACGTCGCCCTGTTCCAGCATTCCAGCCACTGCGGGCAGCAACACCAGCGTCAGAACCATTACCAGGTCTTCCACAATCAACCAGCCGATGGCGATTTGCCCGCGCTGACTGTCTATCAACTGCCGTTCTTCAAGCGCACGCAGCAGTACCACGGTACTGGCGGTAGAAAGACACAAACCGAACACGATGCCAGTCATTAACGACCAGCCGATCACGGCAGAAAGAGCCATACCCAGCAACGTCGCTACCGCTATCTGGGCGATCGCGCCGGGAATGGCGATGGACTTTACCGCCATCAAATCCTTGAGCGAAAAATGCAGACCGACGCCGAACATCAGCAGAATAACGCCCAGCTCCGCCAGCTCTGGTGCCAGTTTGGTATCGGCAACAAACCCTGGAGTAAAAGGTCCTGCCAGCACGCCTGCTAACAGATATCCCACCAGAGGAGAAATACGCAGTTTATTAGCAATCATGCCGAGGATAAAAGCGAGCACAAGGCCGCCAACAATGGTGGTGATAAGCGGGGTGGCGTGATGCATTCCGTCTCCTGTTCCTGGTGGTTGTTGTCCATTTTTGGCTGGGAAAACCAAAATTACAGGTAATAGTTTATGACAATTTCATAGTTGATGTTTATGAATAATTGTTGAATTTTGCAGAAAAATGGAATTAACCGCAAAAAAGGCACGGATCGGAAAAGTGATAAGGTGCAGGAAGAGGAAAGGCTTATGGCTACTGTAAAATGAGGCAGCCAAAGTTTACCTTTGGCTGCCTGGAAATCAGGATTTATGCCGGTTATCAGGCAAGAATATGGTCAACATACCAAGAAGTGGAAGGAAAGCACAGATTTTATAAACTAACTCGATACTGGTATGGTCGGCGATAAGCCCCAGAACCGCAGCACCCAGCCCCCCCATACCGAAAGCGAAACCAAAAAACAGTCCAGAAACCATGCCTATACGCCCCGGAAGTAGCTCCTGAGCGTAGACCAGAATGGCAGAAAACGCCGAGGCGAGGATAAATCCAATAATCACCGTTAAAACCCCCGTCCAGTACAGGCTGGCGTAGGGTAAAATCAGCGTAAACGGCGCAACGCCGAGGATAGAGCCCCAAATTACATATTTTCGACCAATTTTATCCCCGACAGGCCCGCCAATCACCGTACCCGCTGCGACGGCAAACAGGAAGGCAAACAGATGAAGCTGGGCATTCTGGATAGATAATCCGAATTTTTGCATCAGATAAAAGGTGTAATAGCTGCTGATGCTCGCCATATAGAAATATTTCGAGAAAATCAGCACTAACAGCACGCAAACAGCCAGTACGACCTTATTACGCGGCAGTGGATTGATTATTATTGCTTTGGGTTTGCCTTTACTCATCCGATGTTGTGCTGAGTACCAACGGCTGATTTGCGCCAGAACCACGATAGCCAGCAACGCCGCCAGCACAAACCATGCAACGTTGCCTTTGCCGTAAGGGGCAATGATGACCGCCGCCAGCAATGGCCCCAACGAACTGCCAAAGTTACCGCCCACCTGGAAGATAGATTGCGCCAGGCCATGACGTCCACCAGACGCCATACGCGCCACGCGGGAAGATTCCGGGTGAAAGACCGACGAACCCGTACCGACCAGCGCCGCCGCCAGCAGAACCGTACCAAAACTACCCGCCAGCGCCAGCAGTATCAGGCCGCTCATGGTAAAGCACATGCCAATCGGTAATGACCACGGCATTGGGTATTTATCTGTCCAGTAGCCGACTACCGGTTGCAGCAGCGAAGAGGCGAGCTGAAAGGTGAGGGTAATCATCCCAATCTGCATAAACGTCAGGGAAAACTCTGACTGAAGCAGCGGATAAATCGCCAGAATTAGCGATTGGATCATGTCGTTCAGCAGATGCGAGAGGCTGATTGCGCCTAAAATACCAAATGATGTACGAGCCTTAGTGGTCGATGCAGCCGCGCCCGCCGCAGGCTGGGTTTGTTCACTCATTGCCATAGGAAAGTCACTTTTTTAGAGTTGCGATGTAAAGAATTATCTTATTTGTGATTATTACCCGACTAACATACCTGTATGCGCTGTCTGAAGGAAGTCTCAATGCTTAATACAGAATTTCCATTTTTGCATGTAGATTTACCATCAGCGAACACAGACTTGTCTATTATGTCGCGTCATACTAATTTTCAACACGTTGATATCTGGTCAGGGAGAGAGAAATATGAAGTTTTTGCAGCGGGGTGTGGCATTAGCATTATTAGCCGCATTTACACTGGCGAGTGAAACCGCCCAGGCTTATGAGCAGGATAAAACCTACAAAATTACGGTACTTCATACCAACGACCACCACGGTCATTTCTGGCGTAATGAATATGGCGAATATGGTCTGGCGGCGCAAAAAACGCTGGTGGATGGTATCCGCAAAGAAGTCGCGGCTGAAGGCGGTAGCGTGCTGTTACTTTCAGGTGGTGACATTAACACTGGTGTACCGGAATCAGATTTACAGGACGCCGAACCTGATTTTCGCGGTATGAATCTGGTGGGCTATGACGCGATGGCGATCGGTAATCATGAATTTGATAACCCGCTCACCGTATTACGCCAGCAGGAAAAATGGGCAAAGTTCCCGTTACTCTCCGCCAATATCTATCAAAAAAGTACCGGCGAGCGCCTGTTTAAACCCTGGGCGTTGTTTAAGCGTCAGGATCTGAAAATCGCGGTAATTGGTCTGACGACCGATGACACGGCGAAAATTGGTAACCCGGAATACTTCACTGATATCGAATTTCGTAAGCCCGCCGATGAAGCGAAGCTGGTGATTCAGGAGCTGCAACAGACAGAAAAGCCAGACATTATTATTGCAGCCACGCATATGGGGCATTACGACAATGGTGAACACGGTTCAAACGCACCGGGCGATGTAGAGATGGCGCGCAGCCTGCCTGCCGGATCGTTGGCGATGATCGTCGGCGGTCACTCGCAAGATCCGGTCTGCATGGCAGCAGAAAATAAAAAACAGGTGGATTACGTGCCGGGTACGCCTTGTAAGCCGGATCAACAAAACGGCATCTGGATTGTCCAGGCGCATGAGTGGGGCAAGTACGTGGGACGAGCCGATTTTGAGTTTCGCAATGGCGAAATGAAAATGGTCAATTACCAGTTGATTCCGGTGAACCTGAAGAAAAAAGTGACCTGGGAAGACGGAAAAAGCGAACGCGTGCTGTACACCCCGGAAATCGCTGAAAACCAGCAAATGATCTCGCTGTTATCCCCGTTCCAGAACAAAGGCAAAGCGCAACTGGAAGTGAAAATTGGTGAGGTTAGTGACCGCCTTGAAGGCGACCGCAGCAAAGTTCGTTTCGTACAGACCAATATGGGAAGGTTGATTCTGGCAGCACAAATGGATCGCACCGGAGCCGACTTTGCGGTGATGAGCGGAGGCGGGATTCGTGACTCCATCGACGCGGGTAACATCAGTTATAAAAACGTGCTGAAAGTGCAGCCGTTCGGCAATGTGGTGGTGTATGCCGACATGACCGGTAAAGAGGTGATTGATTACCTCACCGCCGTCGCGCAAATGAAACCAGATTCCGGTGCCTATCCGCAATTTGCCAACGTCAGCTTTGTGGCGAAAGACGGCAAACTGAACGACCTGAAAATCAAAGGCGAACCGGTCGATCCGGCAAAAACTTACCGTATGGCGACATTAAACTTCAATGCCACCGGCGGTGATGGTTATCCGCGCCTTGATAACAAACCGGGCTATGTGAATACCGGCTTTATTGATGCCGAAGTGCTGAAAGACTATATCCAGAAAAACTCGCCGCTGGATGCGAGCGTGTATGAGCCGAAAGGTGAGGTAAGCTGGCAGTAATCTGAAAGTGCCGGATGTTCGCATCCGGCACAATGCTTAATCGCGGCGGGCGATATCGGCAAATTTGGCATCGAGGATCTTCGCCAGATCACCTGCCGCAAGTTCAATATCCAGCCCGCGCTTGCCGCCGGAAACATAAATAGTGGCAAATTCTTGCGCGGGGGCATCAATAATCGTCGGCAGACGTTTTTTCTGCCCCAGTGGGCTAATTCCCCCAACCAGATATCCCGTCGAACGCTGCGCGACCATCGGATCGGCCATTTCCACTTTTTTGGCACCCAGCGCCTTTGCCACCTTTTTAAGATCCAGTTGGCCGGCGACAGGCGTAACGGCTACCGCCAGATGTTTCATATCGCCGTTCACTGCGACCAACAGCGTTTTGTACACCTGATCTGCATTCAACCCTAATTTTTTGACCACTTCATCGCCAAAGTTGGTTTCAGCCGGATCGTGATCGTAGGTATGAATCTGGAATGAAATCTTGTTTTTTTCGAGTAATTTAACTGCGGGTGTCATCGTAATTTTCCTGCCTCAAACAAAAAACGGAGAAAGCATACGCCTGATGGCGGCTCAAAAAAAAGAGTCATCTTGCCTAATAGTATTGGCAGGATGGTGAGATTGAGCGACAATCGAGTTACACCGTCGCTTAAAGTGACGGCATAATAATAAAAATATGAAATTCCTCTTTGACGGGCCAATAGCGATATTGGCCATTTTTTTAGCGCAACATTTGTGGCAAATTCCCTTCTCCATAAAGATGTAACGCACCGACCGCGACCACATAGCGCCCCGGTGGCATAGCGCGTAATTTATCCCGCCAGGCAAGATTTCGCCGATGCATCAGCACGTCGTACAGCGACTGGCTGAACGTATTGGGCAGTGTTATTTCATTATTTTGCGGCGGCGCATTCAGCCACCAGCTCATCATTTGTTGTAGTAGCCGTGCGTTGGTATGCCAGTGGGTCAGCGTATCGTCCAGCAGCGCCAGTCCTTTGTCGGGGAGCTGGAGCAACATGGCAATCTGGTTTTCTGCCCCTTCCAGTTCAATTACGGTTTTATGTTGTTGTTTCGCCGCCTGCAATAGCTGGTAATCGATACCATATTCAGCCCTCAGCCCCAGTTTTTGCGCCTGCGTCGCCTGAAGAACCATCGCGATTTGCCACAGCGGTTGGCTAGAAAAGAGCGACGGAGAAATGCCCATCTCCTGGCTGATGTGCTGCAGATTTTGCCATTGTTCTTCGCTGATGCGCTCTTCCAGCGCCTCGCAGGCAGGCAAATTAGCAAAAGGCGTATCGCTGGTGGAAACATCCGCCTCGACAATCAGCGCATCGGCTTGTTTGAGCTTTTTAAGCAAACGGGCGGGTAGAGGAGCCATATCGTGGCTACCCATATGAATACTGCCAATCAGATGAAAATGGCGATTGCCGGTGAGAGAGATATCGATGGCAGGCCAGGTGTAATGATTACCGCGCAGCGCGGCCCAAAGTGTTTTTACCCGGTACAACAGATCCATACGACCTCCCTTTGTGAAATATCATGCTAGCGCGCGGGGAGGGATGGCGCAAATGGAGTTGATTGTTGCACTTGTGCACAGTGCTTGTGTGCATTATAATGATTAAATAATGGACAAGGAGATGAGAATGGAATGGATCAAAAAATCAACATAAGGAGTTTTCGTGATGCCTGGCTGGCTGATTTTTTTGTCCACTCAACGCCACATCGAAAGATCCCAGCTGAAATCCATAACGCGTTATCAAGAAAATTGGACATCATTAATGCTGCAACTTCTCATCGGGATTTACGTTCCCCACCAGGGAACCGGTACGAAGAGTTATCGGGGAAATTGCAGGAATACTCCTCCATTAGAGTGAATAAACAGTACCGACTGATTTTTAAATGGGTTAATGGCAAGGCCGAAGAATTGTATTTAGATCCACACGACTACTAAAACATAGCTGTCGCGATGACGAGAAAGGTAAAACCATGAAACAGGCAACAAGAAAACCGACGACACCCGGAGATATTCTTCTCTATGAATATCTGGAACCGTTCGATTTGAAAATCAATGAGTTAGCAGAGTTGCTACATGTTCATCGTAATAGCGTCAGTGCACTGATTAATAACAATCGTAAACTCACAACGGATATGGCATTTCGCCTGGCTAAAGTTTTTGATACCTCAGTCGATTTTTGGCTAAACCTCCAGGCGGCAGTTGATCTTTGGGAAGTTGAAAACAACATGCGCACCCAGGAAGAATTGGGACGGATTGAAACAGCGGCTGAATATTTGGCACGCCGTGAAAAGCGAGCAAAGAAGGTCGCGTAGAATAATTTCCCCATAACGGATGCGCCACCCTAAAGCAGCGCATCCGCAATGACATACTTATTCCTTCGGTTTAAACCGCAGCAACCGGTTGGCGTTACTCACTACGGTAATCGATGAGAGTGCCATTGCCGCCCCGGCAACTACCGGGTTAAGCAGCGTTCCGGTGAACGGCCACAAAATACCTGCGGCGACCGGAATACCGATACTGTTGTAGATAAACGCGCCAAGCAGGTTTTGCTTCATATTGCGTAGCGTCGCGCGGGAGATGGAGAGTGCGTCTGCAACCCCCATCAGGCTATGGCGCATCAGGGTAATCGCCGCTGTTTCAATGGCAACATCACTGCCGCCACCCATCGCAATACCGACATCCGCCTGGGCCAACGCTGGCGCGTCGTTAATGCCGTCGCCCACCATCGCTACCTGGCGTCCCTCGCTTTGCAGACGTTTAATCGCTTCGGCTTTACCATCCGGCAATACACCCGCAATCACTTCATCAATCCCTGCTTCTTTGGCGATCGCATTGGCTGTGGTTGGGTTATCGCCGGTTAACATTACCAGACGATATCCTGCTTTATGCAGGCGTTGCAGCGCCGCCACGCTATCGCTACGCAATGGATCGCGTACCGCCAACAGAGCCACCGCTTTGCCATCAACGGCCAGCAACACCGGCGTTGCGCCTTGTGATGCCTGGGCTGAAATATCAGCTTCAATCGCTTTCGTATCGACTTGCTGGTCATTTAACAGCGCCTGATTCCCCAGCAGCAGTGAATGGCCTTCCACTTCGCCACTTACCCCTAGTCCGCGCAATGTGCGGAAGCCATTGACCTGTGGCAGCGTGATATTGCCTGCTTTATCGAGGATCGCCCGTGCCAGCGGATGGCTGGAACCTTGTTCCAGCGCCGCCGCCAGACGCAACGCCTGCGCTTCATCAACATCAGAAAACGTTTTTACTGCGACAACCTGCGGTTTACCTTCGGTCAGCGTCCCGGTTTTATCGAACACCACGGTGTCGAGCGTACTGGCGCGTTGCAGCGCGTCGGCGTCACGCACCAGCACACCAAATTCTGCCGCGCGCCCGACGCCGGAAATAATCGACATCGGTGTTGCCAGCCCCAGCGCACATGGACAGGCGATAATCAGCACCGTGGTGGCAATCACCAGGGTATAAACAATTTGCGGTGCTGGCCCAAAGAAATACCAGATTGCTGCACTGATCAACGCAATCACCACTACCACCGGTACAAATACGGCAGAGATTTTATCCGCCAACTGACCGATTTCTGGCTTACTGCTCTGGGCCTGGCGCACCATGCGAATGATCCGCGACAGCGTGGTATGGCTGCCGACTGCGCTGGCGCGAAACAGCACACTACCGTCCTGCACCACCGTCCCGGCATGAACGCTGTCGCCTTCGCCTTTTTGCTGTGGAATAGGTTCGCCCGTCAGCATCGCCTCATCCAGCCACGCTTCGCCCTGAGTGATTTCGCCATCCACCGGCACACGATCACCGGTTGTCAGGCGCAGCAACATACCTGGCTGAACGTCTGCCAGCGGCACACTCTTTTCACCTTCGTCAGTGACCAGTCTCGCCGTCGGTGGGGTTAAATCGAGTAATTTCTCCAGCGCCTTCGATGAACGCTGGCGTGCACGCGCTTCCAGCATATGACCGAGGTTGATCAGACCGATAATCATCGCGCTGGCTTCGTAATAAAGATGCCGCGCTTCCATCGGGAACCACTGCGGCCACAGGTTAACGCTCATCGAATAGAGCCACGCCACGCCAGTACCCAGCGCCACCAGCGTATCCATCGTCGCCGCACCGTTGAGCAGGCTTTTCCATGCACTGCGGTAAAAATGCCCGCCCGCGAAAACCATTACCGCCAGCGTTATCAGACCGATTACCAGCCACAGGCTGCGGTTGTCGGCGGTGACCATCATGTTATCGCCGATCATCCCCCAGACCATTACCGGGATACCCACCGCCAGGGCGACAATCGCCTGCCAGCGGAAGCGTTTCATGGTTGCGACGGCAGTTTCTTGCTGGCGCTCACGGCGTTTAGCGTCATCTTCAATCGCTTCCGCGCCGTAGCCTGCTTTTTCCACCGCCTGCACTAAATCTTGTGCGGAGGCACTGCCCATCACCAGCGCAGTGCGCTCTGCCAGGTTTACCCGTGCCTGGGTGACGCCCGGTACGCTTTGCAGCGCATTTTGTACGCGGGTGACACAACTGGCGCAGCTCATGCCGCTCAACAGCAACTGCTGGCTATCGTCGTCATCGGCGGTTGCTGCCGGAAGCTCCTCAGAAACCGCTGTCAGTGCTTCCGACGGGATTGATGACTCCGCCAGCGGTTTAGCCTTTGGGTGGCTTACAGATGCGTCATAACCCGCTTGCTTGATGGTTTCGATAAGCTGTTCCGCGCTGGCAGTACCGGTGACGTGCGCTTCCGTAATTGACACATCTGCCTGCTCAACGTCCGGGCGCTGTTCGAGACTTTCTTTCACGCGTTTAACACAGTGACCGCAGGACAGGCCGTCCAGGGTCAGGTCGATAGTTTGTGACATAACGTACTCCTTTAAGACAGTTTTGACTGACTGTGATAAAGGGTAAACCTTCCAGCAAGGGGAAGGTCAAGAAATTATTTCGTCGCGCAATGAAAACGCGGTAGAGATTAAAAAATTGGCTCAATTTGCATCAGGATTAGACATTTATCTCTTTGTTTTCCTTTGGTTAAGTTGCGGGTGCTAAGTTAAATCAGGATGCCTGAAAATTGGCATCGGGATGAGGAATAGCCTCCCGCATCTATAAAAAGGAGTTAACAACAGATGTCAGATGCAAAAAATTTACAGCAGGCAGTGGATCAGGCATATACCCAATTTCACTCACTTAACGGCGGGCAAAATGCCGATTACATTCCCTTTCTGGCGAATGTCCCCAGCCAACTGGCGGGGGTAGCTATTGTGACTTGCGATGGCAATATCTATCGCGCTGGTGATAGCGATTACCGCTTTGCGCTGGAGTCCATCTCGAAAGTCTGTACTTTAGCCCTCGCGCTGGAAGATGTCGGCCCGCAGGCGGTGCAGGACAAAATTGGCGCTGACCCGACCGGATTGCCTTTTAACTCAGTCATTGCCTTAGAACTTCATGGTGGCAAGCCGTTGTCGCCGCTGGTGAATGCTGGCGCTATCGCCACTACCAGTCTGATCAAAGCCGATAATACTGAACAACGCTGGCAGAGAATTTTACACATCCAACAACAACTTGCTGGTGAGCAAGTGGCGCTCTCTGAGGAAGTGAACCAGTCGGAACAGACCACCAACTTCCACAACCGGGCGATTGCCTGGCTGCTGTATTCCTCTGGATATCTCTATTGCGATGCGATGGAAGCCTGTGATGTGTACACCCGCCAGTGCTCCACGCTTATCAATACCGTTGAACTGGCTACGCTTGGCGCGACGCTGGCGGCGGGCGGTGTTAATCCGCTAAGCCAAAAACGCGTTCTTCAGGCCGACAATGTGCCGTACATCCTGGCCGAAATGATGATGGAAGGGCTGTATGGTCGCTCCGGTGACTGGGCGTATCGCGTTGGCTTACCTGGCAAAAGCGGCGTCGGTGGTGGCATTCTGGCGGTAGTGCCTGGCGTGATGGGTATTGCCGCGTTCTCGCCACCATTGGATGAAGAAGGCAACAGTGTTCGTGGACAAAAAATGGTGGCATCGGTCGCTAAACAACTCGGCTATAACGTGTTTAAGGGCTGATCATGATGAACACGGAAGGTAATAACGGTGACAAACCCCTGGGACTATGGAATGTGGTTTCCATAGGCATCGGGGCGATGGTAGGGGCGGGGATCTTTGCCCTGCTGGGGCAGGCGGCGTTGCTAATGGAAGCCTCGACCTGGGTCGCTTTTGCTTTTGGCGGCATTGTGGCGATGTTTTCCGGATATGCCTATGCGCGCCTTGGCGCAAGTTATCCCAGCAATGGCGGGATTATTGACTTCTTTCGCCGGGGATTAGGCAACGGTGTTTTTTCGCTGGCGCTCTCGTTGCTGTACCTGATGACGCTGGCGGTGAGCATCGCGATGGTTGCCCGTGCCTTTGGTGCTTATGCCGTGCAGTTTTTGCATGAGGGCAGCCAGGATGAGCATCTTATTTTGCTCTACGCGCTGGCGATCATTGCCCTGATGACGCTGTTCAACTCTTTAAGCAACCATGCGGTAGGGCGGCTGGAAGTGATCCTTGTCGGCATCAAAATGATGATCCTGCTGTTGCTGATTATTGCGGGCGTCTGGTCGCTGCAACCGGCGCATATTTCCGTCTCTGCGCCCCCCAGCTCCGGCGCGTTCTTCTCCTGCATCGGGATTACTTTCCTCGCCTATGCGGGCTTTGGCATGATGGCGAACGCGGCGGATAAAGTGAAAGATCCGGCGGTCATTATGCCGCGAGCATTTTTGCTGGCGATAGGCGTTACCACGCTGCTCTATATTTCCCTGGCACTGGTACTGCTTAGTGATGTTTCGGCATTAGAGTTAGAAAAATATGCTGATACCGCCGTAGCGCAGGCTGCTTCTCCACTGCTCGGGCATGTGGGTTATGTGATAGTGGTGATAGGTGCCTTGCTGGCGACGGCATCAGCCATCAACGCAAACCTGTTTGCGGTGTTTAATATCATGGACAACATGGGCAGCGAGCGCGAGTTGCCAAAGATAATGAATAGGTCCCTGTGGCGGCAGAGTACGTGGGGTAACATCATCATCGTGGTGTTGATCATGCTGATGACGGCGGCGCTTAATTTAGGTTCCCTGGCCAGCGTTGCCAGCGCCACCTTTTTGATCTGCTACCTTGCGGTGTTTGTGGTGGCGATCCGTCTGCGTCATGATATTCACGCCTCGTTGCCAATTCTCATTGTCGGTATGCTGGTCATGCTGTTGGTAATCATCGGTTTTATTTACAGTTTATGGTCCCAGGGCAGCAGCGCACTAATGTGGATTATTGGCGCACTATTACTAAGCCTTATTGTGGCAATGGTAATGAAACGGAATAAAACCATATAAAATCTACCTGCGCGCAGTGCTTTCTGCGCTGCGCCTTTATTTTTTCTTAATCAAATCCTCCGTCTTATACCTTTAATAAATAAGTCACAAAAAAATGGTATATACAGGATAAAACTGTGATTCTTATCACTTCTTCCTATAGATTATTCTCAATGCGGATGATGGTAATCTAAAACTCGTAGTGTATTCTTAATAAATAACGTATAAGATTTTTAGCTGCATTTCTTTTAATAGGGGGAATAAAACGAAAGAGATGCACAAGTTATTACCCTTCTTAAATAAAATGAGGCTGGTTATAAAAACCAGTTAAAATAATGACCTGGAAGGAAGTGACTTATCTATGGCGCGATTACAATTAAAAAACCGTAAAAATAAATGCCTGATATTTTTAATAAGTTTTATTGTGATGGGAGAAAACGCGCTTGCAGCGCCATTACCACAATGGGCTACCGCCCCTGCGGTTACGTCGGTTGCCAGTTTATCCTTACAGGAAAGTATATTACGCGCATTTGCGCGAAACCCCGACGTCACCCAACAGGCGGCGCAGATAGGTATTGGCGAAGCGCAAATCGATGAAGCCAAAAGTGCCTGGTATCCGCACGTTGGCTTAACCGGTAACGCGGGGCCGTCCCGACAAACGGACTCCAGCGGCAGGCTTGATAACAACGTTTCGTATGGCATAACCCTGACGCAGCTAGTATATGACTTTGGTAAAACGAACAACGATATCAAACTGCAAACTGCCGCTCGTGACAGCTACCGCTTCAAATTGATGGCAACCCTAACCGATGTCGCAGAGAAAACGGCGACCACCTATATGGAAGTTAGCCGTTATCAGGCTTTGTGCGATGCGGCTCAACGCAATATTCACTCGCTGGAAACTGTCTACAACATGGCGGCACTGCGCGCCAACGCCGGCCTGAATTCATCTTCTGATGAATTGCAGGCTCAGACACGCATTGCCGGAATGCGCTCGACGCTGGAGCAATATCAGGCGCAAATGGCGAGCGCCAAAGCGCAACTGGCGGTGCTGACTGGCGTACAGCCGGAGGCGATAGCCGCGCCACCTGCGGAATTAGCCGAGCAGCCGGTATCGCTAAAAAATATTGATTACCAGTCCATTCCGCTGGTGCTGGCGGCAGAAAATTTACGCCAGTCGGCACAGTACGGCGTGGAAAAAACCAAAGCGCAATACTGGCCGACGCTCAGTATTCAGGGGGGCAAAACGCGCTACCAGACCAGCGATCGCTCGTACTGGGACGACCAGTTACAGCTGAACGTTAACGCGCCGTTGTATCAGGGCGGTGCGGTTTCAGCCCAGGTACAACAGGCCGAAGGGCAACAAAAAATCTCCGCCTCGCAGGTCGAACAGGCAAAACTGGATGTATTACAACGGGCATCGGTGGCGTATGCCAACTGGACTGGCGCACGGGGGCGCGAAGAAGCCGGTTTAGCGCAATCCGAAAGCGCACACAAAACGCGAGATGTGTACCAAAATGAATATAAATTAGGTAAACGCAGTCTGAATGATCTATTAACCGTCGAGCAAGATGTCTTTCAGGCGCAATCGGCTGAAATAAATGCCAATTATGATGGCTGGGTTGCCGCAGTAAATTATGCCGCTGCGGTTAATAACCTTATTCCATTAGCGGGAATTAAACAGGGCTTATACAACGACTTACCCGACTTAAAATAATCCTGCCATTATTAATATCAGGTAGGCATCGTTGTTGAGTTATTACCTTTGTCTTATTTAGATAAATGGACTCGCTAAGGATGTGCGCCATTTATCAGGAATGCCATTATGAGCCTGATTATTGATGTTATTTCGCGTAAAACATCCGTCAAACAAACGCTGATTAATCCTGGCGACGTTACGGTTGTTATTTATGAGCCCTCTGTGGTGCAGGTTCATGCTCAGGCATCTGCCGTTGCGCGTTACGTTCGCGAAGGAAATGACCTGCTGATCTATATGCAGGATGGCACGGTTATCCGTTGCAACGGCTATTTCCTGCAAGCGACAAATACCAGTGAACAATCTGAACTGGTCTTTGCCGATGGACAACAGCTAACCCACGTAACCTTTGCCGATGCCGCAGCGGGGGGGTTAGCCCCCGTAGAACTGACCGCCCAGACCACCGCTATTGAAAGTATTGCACCATTTCTTGATACCGTTGCTCAGACCAGCACCTTCCCGTGGGGATGGTTAGCGGGGGCAGCGGTAGGTGGCGGTGCGCTTGGCGCTTTACTGGCAAGCGGTGGTGATGACGATTCAAAAACTGAAGTGGTTAACAACCCTCCGCCACCCGCCGAGCCAGGCAATGCAACCCCATCATTTTTAGTCACCGATAATCAGGGCGATCAGCGCGGCATTCTCGCCACCAATGACATCACAGATGACACCACGCCAACCTTTAGCGGTAGCGGGCAGGCGGGTGCGACCATCCAGATCAAAGACAGTAACGGCAATACTATTGCCAGTACTCAGGTAGACAGCAACGGGCACTGGAGCGTCTCTTTACCCACGCAAAGCGCAGGTGAACATACCTGGTCAGTGGTGCAAATTGTCGGCAGCACCATCACTGACGCTGGTTCGATAACGTTAACCATCGACGACAGCCAGGCCAGCGTGCAGGTCGCCACCACCGCAGGCGATAACATTATTAACGCCAGCGAACAGGCCGCCGGATTTACGCTTTCAGGCACGACGAGCAACTTGCCGCAGGGAACAGAACTCAGCGTCACGCTAAACGGCAAAACCTACACGACCAGCGTAGGTGCTAACGGCGCGTGGAGCGTGCAGGTGCCGACCGCTGACGCCCAGGCGTTAGGCGAAGGGAATCAGGCAGTGCTGGTCAGCGGGAAAGATGCTACGGGCAATACGGTCACCAGCGCGCAACTGTTAACCGTCGATACCCAGCCGCCGACGCTTGCTATCAACACCATCGCCCAGGACAACATTGTCAGCGCCGCAGAACATAACGCCGCGCTGGTACTGAGCGGTACTTCGAATGCTGAAGCCGGGCAAATCGTTACACTGACAGTAAATGGTAAAAGCCATACAGCAACCGTCGGTAGCGATGGCACATGGCAGGTGGCGCTGCCTGCCGCAGAAGTGCAGGCGCTGGCAGATGGTAACTACGCCGTAAATGCCAGCGTCAGCGACCGGGCAGGAAATACCACCAGCAACAGCGCGAATTTCGCGGTAGATACCAGCGCGCCGACGATCAACGTCAACACCGTGGCGGGCGACGATATTCTTAATAATGCAGAACAGGCCGTTGCGCAGATCATCTCCGGAAACGTCAGCGGTGCTTCTCCTGGCGATACGGTGACTGTGAAATTGGGCGCTCATGTCCTGACGGGCGTCGTGCTGGCAGACGGTAGCTGGAATGTGGCGCTGGATCCGGCGGTAACCCGCACGCTGGATCGCGGAGCCAATACGATTTTCGTCACCGTGACAGATGCCGCCGGAAATACTGGCACGGCATCACGTGCAATCACGCTGGTGGGTGTTTCTCCGTTGATCACCATTAACACGGTTTCCGGCGATGACATTATCAGTGGTGCAGAAAAAAATGCGCCACTGACCCTCACCGGTAGCACTCAACAAGCTGAGCCAGGACAAACGGTTACAGTAACCCTCGCCGGACAGAGTTTTACCACTACTGTGCAGGCCGATGGCTCCTGGAGTCTGACAGTACCCGCTGCCGATATGGGTAATCTGCCTGACGGTGCGGTGGCAATTACTGCATCCGTAACGGATCTCAGCGGTAATACCGGAAACACCTCCCGCACCATTACCGTCGACAGCCAGGCGCCGGCCTTAAGCATCGACTCGCTGACCGCCGACAACATCATCAACGCCGCCGAAAGCGGGCAGGATTTGCTCATCACTGGCACTACCGACGCCCAGCCAGGGCAGACGGTTACCGTCACGCTGAATGGACAGACCTATCAGGGCATCGTGCAGCCAGACGGAACCTGGAGCGTGACCGTTCCCGCCGCCAACGTTGACACACTGGCTGACGGCAACGCTACGGTCACCGCCAGCGTAAACGATGTCGCCGGTAATCCGAGCAGCGTTTCACGCGTGGCGCTGGTCGATGCCACGCCGCCGGTGGTGACCATTAATCCGGTGGCGACCGATAACGTCATCAACACGCCGGAACATACCCAGGCGCAAATCATCAGTGGCACGGTCACTGGCGCACAGGCGGGCGATATTGTCACCGTTACGCTGAATAATGTGGATTACACCACGGTGGTGGATGCTTCTGGCAACTGGAGCCTGGGCGTTCCGGCTTCCGTCGTCAGCGGACTGGTGGACGGCAGTTATCCGATCAACGTTTCAGTCACCGACCGCGCCGGAAACAGCGGCAGCCAGTCACTCACCGTCACGGTCGATACCGCCGCGCCGGTGATTGGTATTAACACCATTGCTGGCGATGATGTGATTAACGCCAGCGAAAAAGGAGCCGATGTCCAGATTACCGGCACCAGCGATCAACCTGCTAATACCGCCATCACCGTGACGCTGAACGGGCAAAATTATGCGGCGACGACCGACGCCTTCGGCAACTGGAGCGTGACGGTTCCGGCATCGGCGGTAACCGCACTGGGCCAGGCCAACTATACGGTGACAGCAGCGGTGACCAGCAGTATTGGCAACAGCGCCACCGCCAGCCATAACCTCCTGGTCGACAGCTCGCTGCCCGGCGTGACCATTAACCCGGTGGCGAGCGACGATATTATTAACGCCGCCGAAGCGGGCGTAGCGCAAACCATCAGCGGGCAGGTGACTGGCGCAGCCGTTGGCGACACGGTAACTATTACGCTGGGCGGCAATACCTACACGACTACTGTCCAGGCTGGTTTAAGCTGGAGCGTGAGCGTTCCGGCAGCAGATATTCAGGCGCTGGGTAATGGTGATTTAACGGTTAATGCCTCGGTCACCAATGAAAACGGCAACACCGGTAGCGGCTCGCGTGATATCACCATCGACGCCAATCTGCCCGGCCTGCGGGTCGATACGGTGGCGGGTGATGATGTGGTCAATATCATCGAGCACGGGCAGGCGCTGGTCGTCACCGGCAGCAGCTCGGGGCTGGCTGAAGGCACGCCGCTTACCGTCACGATTAACAACGTCGACTACACCACTGCGGTGCAGGCCGATGGTAGCTGGAGCGTGGGCGTGACGGCGGCGCAGGTTAGCGCCTGGCCTGCGGGGACGGTGACGGTTGCCGTGTCCGGGGAAAGTAGCGCCGGAAATCCGGTGAGCATCACCCATCCCGTTACGGTGGATCTCACTCCGGCGGCGATCGCCATCAACACTATCGCCACGGACGATGTGATTAACGCCGCAGAAAAAGGCACTGATTTAACCCTTTCCGGCACCACCACTAACGTAGAAGCCGGACAAACGGTCACCGTCACTTTTGGCGGTAAAAATTACACAGCCACGGTTGCAGGCGATGGTAGCTGGACAACCACTGTACCCGCTGCCGATTTAGCGTCATTAACCGATGGTAGCGCCACCGCGCAGGCCAGCGTCAGCAATATCAACGGCAATAGCGCCTCGGCGGTGCATAACTACAGCGTCGACAGCAGCGCGCCAACCATCATTATCAATACCGTTGCCAGCGACAATATCGTCAACGCCAGCGAAGCCGATGCGGGCGTGACGGTGAGCGGCAGCACCACCGCCGAGGCGGGGCAGATTGTTACGATAACGCTTAACAGCCCGACCGTGCAGACGTATCAGGCAACGGTACAGGCCGACGGCAGTTGGAGCATTAACATTCCGGCGGCAGATCTTGAGGCATTGACGGATGGCAGCCACACCCTGACCGCGACGGTCAATGACAAAGCAGGCAACCCGGCGAGCACCACGCATAATCTGGCGGTGGATCTCACTGTTCCGGTGCTGACCATCAACACCATTGCGGGCGACGATATTATTAACGCCACCGAGCACGGGCAGGCTCTGGTGATCTCCGGTTCCAGCACCGGCGGGGACGCGGGGGATGTCGTTACCGTCACGCTAAACAGTAAAACCTATACCACGACGCTGGACGCTTCCGGCAACTGGAGCGTCGGCGTTCCGGCAGCGGACGTCACCGCGCTGGGCAGCGGTTCACAAACCGTAACGGCGAGCGTTACTGATGCGGCAGGCAACAACGATAGTGAGACGCACACGGTCACCGTCAACCTTACCGCGCCAACCATTGGCATTAACACCATCGCTACCGATGACATAATTAACGCCACGGAAAAAGGCTCGGATCTGCAAATTACCGGCACCAGTAATCAGCCAGCAGGCACCACAATTACGGTGACGCTGAACGGGCAAAATTACACCGCGACGACGGACGCCGCAGGCAACTGGAGCACCACGGTGCCCGCTTCCGCAGTAGGTGCGCTGGGCGAAGCCAGCTACACGGTGACGGCGAACGTCACCGACAGCGCAGGTAACAGCAATTCCGCCAGCCATATCGTGCAGGTCAATACCGCGCTGCCTGGTGTCACCATTAATCCGGTGGCGAGCGACGATATTATTAACGCCGCCGAATCGGGCGTGGCGCAGACTATCAGCGGGCAAGTAACGGGCGCGGCGGCGGGCGATACCGTCACCGTAACGCTGGGTGGCAAAACGTATACCGCCACCGTACAGGGCAATTTAAGCTGGAGCGTGGACGTTCCGGCGACGGATATTCAGGCCATCGGTAATGGCTCTCTCACGGTTAACGCCTCGGTGACCAACGGCGTTGGCAACACCGGCAACGGCACGCGCGAGATCGCGATAGACGCTAATCTTCCGGGGCTGCGCGTCGATACCGTGGCGGGCGATGATGTGGTCAACAGCATCGAGCACGCTCAGGCGCTGGTGATAACCGGTAGCAGCAGCGGGCTGGCGGCGGGCGCGGCGCTGACGGTGGTGATTAACTCGGTCACTTACGCTGCGACCGTATTAGCCGATGGCACATGGAGCGTTGGTGTTCCGGCGGCAGATGTGGGCAATTGGCCTGCGGGTACGGTGAATATTACGGTTTCAGGCGCCAGTAGCGCAGGAAACCCGGTCACTATCACTCATCCGGTCACCGTCGATCTGGCGGCGGTGGCGATTTCCATTAACACCGTTTCCGGCGACGATGTGATTAACGCTGCCGAAAAAGGGGCAGATTTAATCCTTTCCGGCAGCACCTCTGGCGTGGAAGCTGGGCAAACTGTCACCGTCACCTTTGGCGGAAAAAGCTATACCGCCACCGTAGCGGGCGATGGTAGCTGGACAACCACCGTACCTGCCGCCGATCTTGCTACATTACGCGACGGCGACGCCACCGCGCAGGCCAGCGTCAGCAATATTAACGGCAACACGGCTTCGGCAACCCACGCCTACAGCGTCGATGCTACGGCACCGACGCTTGCCATTAACACCATCGCCGCTGACGATATTCTGAACGCCGCCGAGGCGGGCAATCCGTTAACCATCAACGGCAGCAGTACCGCCGAAGCGGGGCAGACGGTAACCGTCACGCTTAATGGCGTGACTTACAGTGGCACCGTTCAGGCGGACGGTAGCTGGAGCGTCAGCGTGCCGACGGCAGATCTCAGCAATCTGACCGCCAGCCAGTACACCGTCAGCGCCTCAGTCAACGATAAAGCGGGTAACCCGGCGTCCACTACTCACGGGCTGGCGGTGGATCTCACCGTGCCGGTGCTGACCATTAACACCGTCTCGGGCGATGACATTATTAACGCCGCCGAACACGGGCAGGCACTGGTGATCTCTGGTTCCAGCACAGGCGGGGAAGCAGGCGATGTCATCACCGTTACGTTAAACAGTAAAACCTATACCACGACGCTGGACGCTTCCGGCAACTGGAGCGTCGGCGTTCCGGCGGCAGATGTCACTGCGCTTGGCAGCGGTGCACAAACCATCACCGCGACCATTACCGACGCGGCAGGCAACAGCGACGACGCCAGCCACACGATCACTGTGAATCTCACCTCGCCAACCATTGGTATCAACACTATCGCCAGCGATGACGTGATTAACGCCACGGAAAAAGGCGCGGATCTGCAAATTTCCGGCACCAGTAATCAGCCTGCTGGCACTACGGTTACGGTGACGCTGAACGGGAAAAATTACACCGCCACCACAGATGCTTCCGGTAACTGGAGCGCCACGGTGCCAGCCTCGGCGGTTAGCGCGCTGGGTGAAGCCAACTACACGGTAACGGCAAATGTCACCGACACGGCAGGCAACAGCAATTCCGCCAGCCATAATGTGCTGGTCAACAGCGCCTTACCTGCTGTCACCATTAACGCGGTGGCGACCGACGATATTATTAACGCTGCTGAATCCGGCAACGCGCAAACCATCAGCGGGCAGGTCACGGGTGCGGCGCAGGGAGATACGGTCACCGTCACGTTGGGCGGCAACACCTACACCGCCACGGTGCAGGCTAATTTAAGCTGGAGCGTGGACGTTCCAGCGGCGGATATTCAGGCGCTGGGCAACGGTTCTCTCACCGTACACGCCTCGGTCACCAATGGCGTTGGCAACACGGGCAGCGGCTCGCGGGATATCACAATCGACGCTAATCTGCCTGGCTTACGCGTCGATACGGTGGCGGGCGATGACGTCATAAACAGCATTGAGCACAATCAGGCGCTGGTGATCACCGGGAACAGCACCGGATTAACGGTGGGAACCGCGTTAACGGTCGTTATCAATAACGTCACTTACGGCGCGACGGTGTTAGCCGACGGCACATGGAGCCTCGGCGTTCCGGCGGCAGACGTCAGCAACTGGCCTGCGGGAACGGTGAATATTACGGTAAGCGGCACCAACAGTGCCGGAACAACCTCCACCATTACCCATCCGGTTACCGTCGATCTGGCGGCGGTCGCCATCACCATTAACACCCTTTCCGGCGATGATGTGATCAACGCCGTCGAAAAAGGCGAAACGCTGGTCGTAAGCGGCAGCACCAGCGGTGTCGAAGCCGGGCAGACGGTGACCGTCACCTTTGGTGGCAAAAATTACACCACTACCGTTGAAGCCAACGGCAGTTGGACGGTGAATGTGCCGCCTGCCGATCTCGCTGCGCTGCCGGACGGTGCGGGCAACGTGCAGGCGAGCGTCAGCAACATTAACGGCAACAGCGCCCAGGCCGATCGCGCGTACAGCGTCGATGCCACCGCACCGCTTGTGACCATTAACACCATCGCCAGCGACGATATCCTTAACGTAAGCGAAGCAGGCGCGGGGATCACCATCAGCGGTACCACCACGGCACAGGCCGGACAGACGCTGACCGTCACGCTCAATAACAACACGTACCAGACCACCGTTCTCGCGGATGGCACCTGGAGCGTGAATGTTCCGGCATCGGATTTAAGCGGATTAACCGCCAGCAGCTATACCGTGACCGCCACGGTAAGCGACAAAGCGGGTAACCCGGCCAGCGCCGACCATGCGCTGGCGGTGGACGTTACCGCGCCGGATCTCACCATTAACATCGTTGCGGGCGATGACATCATCAACACCATCGAACACGGGCAGGCGCTGGTGGTGAGCGGAACCAGTACGGGCGCGGCGGCGGGCGATGTGGTTACGGTTAACCTGAACGGTAAAAACTACACCACCACGCTGGATGCCTCCGGTAACTGGAGCGTGGGTATTCCGGCGGCTGATGTCACGGCGCTGGCAACCGGCAGCCAGACGATCACCGCCAGCCTGAGCGATCGCGCGGGCAACAGCGACAGCACGACTCACGATGTGACCGTTGATCTCAGCGGCCCGACGCTGACCATCAATATCGTCTCCGGCGACGACATCATCAATAATGCGGAGAAAACTCAGGATCTGACCATCAGCGGCGGCTCCAGCGGTCTGGCGACCGGCACCACGGTCACCGTGATGTTGAACGGCCTGGCGTACAGCGCCACCACCGATAGTGCTGGCAACTGGAGCGTTACCGTGCCGGCTTCGGCAGTCGGCGCATTGGGCGAGGCTGTGTACCAGATTAGCGCCAGCGCCACCGACAGCGCGGGCAACAGCGGTGCTACCACCCATACGGTGAATGTCGAATCCCTCCTGCCTGGGGTAATCATTAATACCGTTTCGGGCGATGACATTATCAACGCCGCTGAAATCGCCGTTAACCAGACCATCAGTGGTCAGGTCACGGGAACGGCGCAGGCGGGGAATACGGTGACGGTCACGCTTGGTGGCAACCAGTACATCGCAACCGTGCAGCCAGATTTAAGCTGGAGCGTCAGCGTGCCTGCGGCAGATTTGCAGGCGTTAGGTAACGGTGAGCTGACCATCATCGCCTCGGTCACCAACACTACAGGCAATACCGGCACCACAACGCACGACATCGTGATAGACGCCAACCTGCCAGGTTTGCGCGTCGATACCGTAGCAGGCGATGATGTGGTCAATATTATCGAACACGGTCAGGCACTGGTGGTAACCGGCAGCAGTACCGGACTGGCGGTGGGCGCGGCGTTGACGGTAGTCATCAACAGCGTCACCTATGGCGCAACGGTATTAGCCGATGGCACCTGGAGCGTGGGCGTTCCGGCGACGGATGTGGGGAACTGGCCTGCGGGGACGGTCGATATTACGGTTTCAGGCACCAACACCGCCGGAACAACAACCAGCATTAGCCATCCGGTCACGGTCGATCTCGCTACTGTGGCGATCACCATCAACACTCTTTCTACTGACGATGTGATTAACGCCGCCGAAAAAGGCAGTGATTTACAGCTCTCCGGCACCACCTTCGGCGTGGAAGCGGGGCAGACCATTACCGTTATCTTCGGTGGCAAAAGCTACACCACCACGGTGGCAACGGGCGGGAGCTGGGGGCTGACGGTTCCGGCTGCGGATCTCGCGGCTTTACCGGACGGCACAGCAAACGTACAAGCCAGCGTCAGCAACGTAGCAGGCAACATCGCCCAGACAACACATGCTTACAGCGTCGATGCCACCGCGCCCTCCGTCACCATCAACACCATCGCCACGGACGATATTCTTAACGCCGCCGAAGCGGGTACTGCGCTGATCATCAGCGGCACCAGCACGGCAGAAGCCGGGCAGATGGTGACCGTGACGCTAAACGGCGTCAATTACAGCGGCAATGTGCAGGCAGACGGAAGCTGGAGCGTCAGCGTCCCGACTGGCGATTTAGCCAACCTCACCGTCAGCTCCTATACGGTGAGTGCGGCGGTCAGCGACAAAGCCGGAAATCCGGCCTCGGCAACGCATAATCTGGCGGTGGATATGCTTGCCCCGGTCGTGACTATCAACACGGTAGCGGGCGATGACATCATCAATGCCACTGAACACAGCCAGGCGCAGATTATCAGCGGCTCGGCAGCGGGTGCGACGACGGGTAATACGGTTTCCGTTACCATTGGCACGACCACCTACACCACCGTGCTGGACGCCAACGGCAACTGGAGCATCGGCGTGCCTGCCAGCGTGATTTCCGCACTGGCGCAGGGCGATGTGACCATTACCGCCACGGTTACCGACTCCGCAGGCAACAGCGGCACGACTTCGCACATTGTCAACGTGGCGCTCGGCGCGCCGGTGCTCGGTATCAACACCATCGCCGTCGATGACATTATCAACGCCACGGAGAAAGGCGCGGATCTGGCGATTTCCGGCAGCAGCAACCAGCCTGCGGGCACGCAGGTAACCGTTACGCTCAACGGGCAAAATTACACCACCACTGCCGATGCTTCCGGTAACTGGAGCGTGACCGTTCCGGCGTCTGCGGTTGGTACGCTTGGTGAAGCGACTTATACCGTGACCGCCGCCGCAACCGATGCTGATGGCAACAGCGGTTCCGCCAGCCATAACGTGCAGGTTAATACCGCGCTGCCGGGCGTCACCATTAACGTTGTGGCGACGGACGATATTATTAACGCTGCCGAAGCCGGGGCAGCTCAAACTATCAGCGGTCAGGTTACAGGCGCGGCGGCAGGCGACACGGTAACCGTAACGCTGGGTGGCGAGACTTACACGGCGACAGTGCAGGCCAATTTAAGCTGGAGTATTAATGTTCCGGCAGCCGCGCTACAGGCGTTGGGTAACGGCGAGCTAACGATTTCTGCGTCAGTCACTAATAGCGTGGGCAATACTGGCAGCGGTACGCGCGACATTACCATTGACGCTAATCTGCCAGGTCTGCGGGTCGATACGGTCGCTGGCGATGATGTGGTGAATATTATCGAGCACGGGCAGGCACTGGTGGTAACCGGCAGCAGTTCTGGTCTGGCAGCGGGTGCCGTACTTACGGTTTCGATTAATAGCCAGAACTATAGCGCAACGGTTTTAGCCGATGGCACCTGGAGCGTCGGCGTTCCGGCGGTGGATGTCAGCGCCTGGCCTGCGGGGACGGTCACGATTACGGCGAGCGGTAGCACCACAGCCGGAAATCCGGTGAGCGTCACGCACCCGGTCACCGTCGATCTCACGGCGATCGCTATCAGCATTAACACCATTACCGCCGATGATGTGATCAACGCCGCCGAAAAAGGCGCGGCGTTAACGCTCTCCGGCAGCACGTCCGGCGTGGCATCAGGGCAAACGGTCACCGTCACCTTTGGCGGCAAAAACTACACTGCAATCGTCGCGGCAGATGGTTCCTGGAGCACCACGGTTCCGGCGGCGGATATGGCAACCCTGCGTGATGGCGATGCCAGCGCACAGGCCAGCGTCAGCAACGTTAACGGCAACAGCGCCACCACCACCCACGTTTACAGCGTCGATGCCAGCGCGCCAACGGTGTCCATTAACACCATTGCGGGCGACGACATTCTTAACGCCACCGAAGCCGGAACGGCGCTGACCATCACCGGCAGCAGCACGGCAGAAGCGGGGCAGACGGTCACCGTCACGCTCAATGGCGCAAACTATACCGGCACGGTACAAACGGACGGTAGCTGGAGCGTCAGCGTGCCGCCAGCCGACTTAAGCGCCCTGACCGCCAGTAACTACACCGTCAGCGCGGCGGTGAGCGACAAAGCCGGAAACCCGGCCTCGGTTAATCACAACCTGACGGTGGATACTTCCGTTCCGCTCGTCACCATCAACACGGTGGCGGGCGATGATGTGATCAACGCGACGGAACACGCCCAGGCGCAGATTATCAGCGGTTCCGCCACTGGCGCGGCAACCGGTAGTACCGTCACGGTGACTATTGGCACAAACACCTTCACCACCGTGCTGGATGCCAGCGGTAACTGGAGCGTCGGCGTACCGGCGAGCGTTGTCTCGGCACTGGCGAACGGCACGGTCACCATCAACGCCAGCGTCACCGATGCCGGTGGTAACAGCGGCAGCGCCACGCATCAGGTGACGGTTAATACCGGGCTGCCGACCATTACCTTTAACGCCATCAGCGGCGATAACGTGCTGAATGCCGATGAAAAAGGCCAACCGTTGACCATCAGCGGCGGCAGTTCGGGGCTGGCGACAGGCGCACAGGTTACCGTCACGCTCAACGGTCATAACTACAGCGCCACCACCGACGCGGCGGGCAACTGGACCTTAACCGTTCCGGTCAGCGATCTGGCGGCTCTAGGCCAGGCCAACTATACCGTCAGCGCCAGCGCCACCAGTGCAGCAGGCAACACCGCCAGCGGCCAGGCGAATTTACTGGTCGACAGCGGCCTGCCGGGCGTCACCATCAATACTGTGGCGGGTGACGATATTATCAACGCCGCCGAAGCCGGGGCCGATCAAACCATCAGCGGACAGGTTACCCGCGCCGCCGCAGGCGATACGGTCACTGTGACGCTGGGCGGCAATACTTACACAGCGCAAGTTCAGCCCGATTTAAGCTGGAGCGTCAGCGTTTCGGCAGCCGATCTCCAGGCGCTGGGCAATGGCGATTTAACCATTAACGCCTCCGTCACTAACGCCAGTGGCAACACGGGTAGCGGCACGCGCGACATCACTATTGACGCCAACCTGCCAGGTCTGCGGGTGGATACCGTCGCGGGCGATGATATCGTCAACAGCATCGAACACGGGCAGGCGCTGGTGATCACCGGCGGCAGCAGCGGTTTGAATACAGGCACCATGCTGACAGTCACCATTAACAGCGTGGCTTATTCCGCCACGGTACAGGCAGATGGTAGCTGGAGCGTCGGTATTCCGGCGGCAAACGTCAGCGCCTGGCCTGCGGGGCAGTTAAACATTGAGGTAACAGGGCAAAGCAGCGCCGGAAACCCGGTAAGCGTCAGCCATCCATTTACCGTTGATTTAACGGCGGTGGCTATCAGCATCAACACCGTTGCCAGCGACGACGTAATTAATGCCGCCGAAAAAGGCACCGATCTGACCCTTTCCGGCAGCACCAGCGGGATTGAAAGCGGGCAAACCGTTACCGTCACTTTTGGCGGCAAAACCTACACCGCAAGCGTCGCCGCCAACGGGAGCTGGAGCGTAACGGTTCCGGCAGCAGATCTGGCAACTCTGTCAGACGGCGCGGCGAACGTGCAGGCCAGTATCAGTAGTGCGAGCGGCAATAATGCGTCGGCGACCCATGCGTACAGCGTCGATGCCAGTGCGCCGACGCTCACCATTAACACCATCGCCAGCGACGATATTCTTAACGCCACGGAGGCCGGAAGCCCGCTCACCATCAGCGGCACCAGCACCGCCGAAACCGGGCAGACGGTGAGCGTCACCCTTAACGGCGTAACCTACACCGGTAATGTACAGGCGGACGGTAGCTGGAGCGTTAGCGTCCCTGCGTCATCACTTGGTGCGCTGACCGCAAGCAATTACACCGTCAGCGCCACGGTCAACGACAAAGCGGGCAACCCCGGCAGCGCCAGCCATAATCTGGCGATAGACACCACCGCGCCGGTTCTCACCATTAACACCGTGGCGGGCGATGACATCATCAACGACGCCGAACATGCGCAGGCGCTGGTGATTTCCGGCACCAGCAGCGGCGGGGAAGCGGGCGATGTGGTGAGCGTTGTGCTCAACGGCAAAACATACACCACCACCCTGGATGCCTCCGGCAACTGGAGCGTCGGAGTACCGGCGGCGGATGTGACGGCGCTGGGTAGCGGTGCGCAGACCATCACCGCCAGCGTCAGCGATCGGGCAGGCAACAGCGACGACGCCAGCCGCACCGTGACCGTCAGCCTCAGCGCGCCAGTGATTAGCATTAACACCATCGCGGGCGATGATGTGATCAACGCGACGGAAAAAGGATCCGATCTGGCGCTTTCCGGCACCAGCGATCAGCCTGCGGGTACGGCGATCACCGTCACCCTGAACGGACAAAACTACAGCGCCACCACCGATGCCTCCGGCAACTGGAGCGTCACCGTTCCTGCCTCGGCGGTCAGTGCGCTGGGTAACGGTGAGTTAACCGTTAACGCCTCGGTGACCAACGGCGTTGGTAACACCGGCAGCGGTACGCGCGATATCATCGTTGACGCCAGTCTGCCTGGTCTGCGGGTCGATACCGTTGCGGGCGATGATGTAGTCAATATCATCGAACACGCTCAGGCGCAGGTGATCACCGGCAGCAGCTCCGGCTTTGCGGCAGGCACGGCGCTGACGGTGGTGATTAATAACCAAACTTACGCCGCCACAGTGCTGGCGAATGGCACCTGGAGCGTCGGCGTTCCGGCGGCAGATGTCAGTAACTGGCCTGCGGGAACGCTGAATATTACCGTTAGCGGCGCGAACAGTGCCGGAACGCAAACCAGCATTACCCATCCGGTGACCGTTGATCTCACTGCCGTCGCCATCAGCATTAACGCCATTACCAGCGATGATGTGATTAACGCCGCCGAAAAAGGTGCGGCGTTAACGCTTTCCGGCAGCACCTCCGGCGTCGAAGCGGGGCAAACCGTCACTGTGACCTTTGGCGGTAAAACCTACACCACCACGGTGGCGGCAAACGGTGGCTGGAGCACCACCGTTCCGGCTGCGGATATGGCGACTTTGCGTGACGGCGATGCCAGCGCCCAGGTGCGGGTGACTAACGTTAATGGCAACAGCGCCACGGCAACGCATGAATACAGCGTCGATAGCGCCGCGCCAACCGTCACCATCAACACCATTGCCAGCGATAACATCATCAATGCCAGCGAAGCGGCGGCGGGCGTAACGGTGTCCGGCACCAGCACTGCGGATACGGGGCAAACGCTCACCGTTACGCTTAACGGCACTAACTACCAGACCACGGTGCAGGCAGACGGCAGCTGGAGCTTAACGCTACCTGCCAGTGCTTTAACCACGCTTGCTAATAACAGTTACACGCTCACCGCAACGGTCAGCGATCTGGCGGGTAACTCCGGCAGCGCCAGCAAAGGCGTAACCGTCGATACCACCGCGCCGGTGATCAGCTTTAATACCGTGGCGGGCGATGACGTAATTAACAGCGTTGAACACACTCAGGCGCAGATTATCAGCGGCACCGCCACGGGCGCGATAGCGGGCGACCGCCTGGTGGTGACCATCGCCGGGCAGCAGTATGTCACCAGCACCGATGCCAGCGGCAACTGGAGCGTCGGCGTGCCAGCCAGCGTGATTTCCGGCCTTGCGGACGGCACGGTGACCATCAGCGCCACCATCACCGATAGCGCAGGCAACAGCAGCACGCAAACGCATAATGTGCAGGTGAATACGGCGGCGGTGTCGCTCTCGGTCAGCACCATCAGCGGCGATAACCTTATTAATGCCGCCGAAGCAGGCAGTGCGCTGACCCTGAGCGGCACCGGCACCAATTTTGCGACAGGCACTGTGGTGACCGTGCTGCTTAACGGCAAAGGCTACAGCGCCACCATTCAAAGCAACGGGAGCTGGAGTGTGAACGTGCCTGCGGCGGACGTCGCGGCACTGGCGGATGGCACCAGCTACACGGTTAGCGCCTCCGCCCAGGACAGCGCCGGAAACAGCGCCACGGCCTCGCGCAGCGTGGCGGTGGATCTCACCGCGCCGGTTATCAGCATCAACACCGTTTCGACGGACGACCGACTCAATGCTGCCGAACAACAGCAGCCGTTAACCCTTAACGGCTCGACCAGCGCGGAAGTGGGGCAGACGGTCACCGTGACCTTTGGCGGCAAAACCTATACCGCAACGGTAGCCGCCAATGGTACCTGGGCGCTGAACGTACCTGCGGCGGATCTGGCAACGCTCGGACAGGGCGCACAGACCATCACCGCCAGCGTGAACGATCGCGCCGGCAACCCCGGTCAAACCACGCACGCCCTGACCGTTGACACCGCTGCGCCGACGGTGACCATAGCCACCGTGGCGGGCGACGATATTATCAACAATGCCGAGCAGCTTGCCGGGCAGACCATCAGCGGCACCACCACCGCCGAAGTGGGTCAGACGGTCACTGTCACCTTTAACGGTCAGAGCTGGACCGCAACGGTCGCCAGCGGTGGAAGCTGGTCGGTATTTATTCCGGCGCAGCAGTTTGCCGGATTAAGCGACGGTAGCTACACCATTAGCGCGACGGTCAGCGATCAGGCCGGAAACCCCGGCAGCGCCAGCCGTGGCGTTACTCTGAACGGTGACGTCCCCACCGTCACCATCAACACCTTCGCGGGCGATGATGTGGTGAATGCGGCGGAACACGGCTCGTCGCTGGTGATCAGCGGCACCACCACCGCGCCGGTCGGGCAGACGCTGACTCTGACCTTAAACGGCAAAACCTACACCACCACCGTGCAGACCGGCGGTAGCTGGAGCTACACCCTCGGCAGCGCCGATGTCACCGCGCTGGCAGACGGCAACGCCTACGTGATTAACGCCTCGGTGAGCAACGCCATTGGCAACACCGGCAGCAGCGATCACACCATTACCGTCGATCTCAGCGCCCCGGCGATGGGGATTAATATCGATTCCCTGCAAGCCGACACCGGGCTTAGCGCCAGCGACTTTATCACCAGCGTCAGCCCGGTAGTGGTCAATGGCTCGCTCACCGCCGCGCTTGCCAGTAACGAGACGGCGCAAATCAGTATCGACGGCGGCGCAACCTGGAGCACGCTCACCGTGACCGGCACGACCTGGCGCTATAACGACAGCCGCACGCTGACTGATGGCAATTATCTCTATCAGGTGCGGGTGATTGATGCGGCGGGCAACGTCGGCGCGACTGACAGCCAGAATGTGGTGATCGACACCATCGCGCCAGATCCAGCGGTGAAAACCATCGCTATCAGCGCGATCACCACAGATACGGGCTTGATCACTAACGATTTTGTCACCAGCGACACGACACTGGCGGTGAGCGGTTCGCTGGGGGCGACGCTGGCTGCCGGTGAGTTCGCGCAAATCAGCATCGACGGCGGTACAACCTGGCAGAATCTTTCCGTAAGCGGTTTGACCTGGACGTACCTTGACGGGCGCACGCTGACCGATGGCAACTACAACTATCAGGTGCGGGTTATCGACACCGCCGGAAATATCGGCGCGACCGCCAGCCAGATTGTCACCGTTGACACCAGCGCGCCGCTGGCGAGCAAAACCATTGCCATTGCGGGCATCAGCGATGATACCGGCTTAAGCAGCAGCGATTTTGTTACCCGTGACACGACGCTGACCGTGCGCGGGACGCTCGGCGCGGCGCTGGCGGCAGATGAACGGGCGCAAATCAGCCTCGATGGCGGCGTCACCTGGACTACATTAACCGTCGTTGGCACCAACTGGAGCTATGCCGATGGTCGCACACTGACCGACGGCACCTGGAACTACACGGTGCGGGTAGTGGATCTGGCGGGGAACGTCGGGCAGACCGCGACGCAAAACGTGGTGGTCGATACCACCAGTCCCGAAGCGGCGAAAAGCATCACCATTACCGGTATCAGCGATGACACCGGCGCCAGCAGCAGCGACTTTATTACCAGCGATACCACGCTGACCGTGCGTGGCGTGCTGGGCGCGACGCTTGGTGCTAATGAGTTCGCGCAAATCAGTACCGACAACGGCGCAACCTGGGTGAACGTGACGCTGGCGGCAGACGGCCTGAACTGGACATACGCGGATGGGCGCACGTTGACTAACGGCACGACCACCTGGCAGGTGCGGGTGGTCGATCTGGCAGGCAACGTAGGCGCAACCGGTAGCCAGACGGCGCAAATCGACACCGTTAACCCGGCGCAGGTGTTGACCATCGCCAGCATCAGCACCGACACGGGGAGTTCAGCCACCGATTTTATCACCAGCGATACCACGCTCACACTGACCGGTTCGCTGGGGGCGGGGCTTGCCAGCGGCGAAGTGGCGCAGATTAGCCTCGACGGCGGCGCGACCTGGACTACGCTCACCACTAACGGCACGCAATGGACTTACACCGACAGCCGCACGCTGACCGACGGTAGCTATGTTTATCAGGTGCGGGTACTGGATCTGGCGGGAAATACCGGCCCGGTGGTGTCGAAAACGGTGGTGGTCGATACGATTAACCCCACCGCCACGCCAACTATTGTGTCGTATACCGATGATGTCGGGCAGCGGCAGGGGACGTTAAGCAGTTCGCAGGCTACCGACGACACCACGCCGCTGTTAAACGGCGTGCTCTCCGCTCCGCTGGCCAGCGGAGAAGTGGTTTACCTCTATCGCAACGGCTTATTGTTAGGCGCGGTGACGATGGTCGGCGCACTGAACTGGACCTACAGCGACAGTGGGCTGGTCAGCGGTGCCTATACCTACAGCGCGCGAGTGGTGGATCTGGCGGGGAATATCACCTCCTCTAGTGATTTTGTTCTGACGGTTGATACCTCTATTCCGACGACGCTTGCGCAAATCACCAATCAAACCACGCGCGACACTACGCCGATTATCAGTGGCGTAATCACTGCCGCACTTGCCAGTGGGCAGTATGTTGAAGTGGTGATCAACGGTAAAACCTACACCTCGCAGCCGGGCGGCGCGGTGGTGGTCGATCCGGCGCACAACACCTGGTATGTGCAATTGCCGGATACCGATGTGCTGGCGGCGTCCGCTACCGCCTATAACGTCACCGCGCAGGTGAAAAGCTCGGCGGGCAACGGCAACACCGCTAACGTCAGCAATGGCACGGTGACGGTCAACGCGGCAATTGATTACACGCCAGCCTGGACGACCGCCAATAAAACGACTGCCTGGGGGCTGACCTACGGCCTCGACACGCACGGGATGTGGACGGTGCTGGCCAACCAACAGGTGATGCAATCTACCGACCCGCTTACCTGGTCGAAGACCGCCCTGACGCTGTATCAGAGCGGCAACAATTACGCCACCAGTTCCATTGCCGATTACGACCGTAACGGTACGGGCGATCTGTTTATTACCCGTGATGATTACGGCACGGGCTATATCAACGGCTTTACCAATAACGGCGATGGCACCTTCTCCAGTGCCATTCTGGTCGCCGTTGGCACCCTGACGTGGTACGGCTCTATTGTGGCGTTTGATAAAGAGGGCGACGGCTATCTCGATTTCTGGATTGGCGACGCCGGGGGGCCAGACTCTAATACCTTCCTGTGGAATAACGCGGGCACCCTGGTAGGCAACTCTACCGTTGCCAACAACGGCGGGAGCGCCACGGTGGGCGGGGCGGTGACGGGATATCTTTCACTCAACGAGGGTTCTGGCGTTGATCTTAACAACGACGGCAGGATTGACCTGGTTCAGCACACCTTCAACCTGAACAACTATTACACGCTGTCTTCGCTTATCAGCCAGGGAAACGGCACGTTTGTCTGGGGACAAAATACCATCAACACCTTCCTCAGCACGGCGGGCAGCGGCGGCAACTCAACGTCTGTCTCCATGACGTGGGCGGATTTTGACGGCGACGGCGATATGGATCTCTTCCTGCCCGCCAGCCAGGGAAGAACTAACTACGGTTCCCTGTTATTCAACACCAACGGCGTGCTGGGAAGTCCGGTGGCAGTGGGGGCAACGGCAACGACCTATGCCAGCCAGTTTAGCCTGGCGGTGGACTGGAACCATGACGGCCTGATGGATATCGCCCGTATTGCCCAGACCGGACAATCCTACCTTTACACCAACGTTGGTGGTGCCAGTAACTGGACGCAGTCGGCTCTCGGCGGCAGCCAGAGCGGCACCACCAGCGGCGTGGCGGCAATGGACTACGACTGGGATGGCGCGGTGGATGTACTGGTAACCAAACAGTCGGGCAGCGTGTTCCTGATCCGCAACACCAACACGGTGAGCTACGGCACTTCGCTGCACCTGCGCATCACCGATCCTAACGGTATTAACGTCTATTACGGCAATACCGTAAAACTGTACAACTCGGCAGGTGTGCTGGTTGCCACGCAAATTATCAACCCGCAGTCGGGGATGGGGGTTAACGACACCTCGGCGCTGGTCAATTTCTACGGGCTGAATGCCGGAGAAACCTATAACGCGGTGCTGATCAAATCCACTGGCGCGACTGCCAGCAATATTGACCAGACGTTGAATACCACCTGGGGCGGCTTACAGGCCACCGATGCTACTCACGCTTACGATCTCAGCGCCGAAGCGGGCACGGCGGCCAACAACGGCAAGTTTGTCGGCACCGGTTATAACGACACCTTCTTCGCCACCGCAGGCACCGACACTTACGACGGTTCCGGCGGCTGGGTGTACAGCTCCGGCACCGGAACCTGGCTGGCGAATGGCGGCATGGACGTGGTTGATTTCCGCCTCTCAACGGTGGGCGTGACCGCTAACTTAAGCAGCACCGCCGCGCAGGCGACCGGCTTTAACACCTCAACATTCACCAATATTGAAGGCATTTCCGGCTCGAATTTTAACGACACTCTGACCGGCAGCACGGGCGATAACCAACTGGAAGGGCGCGGCGGTAACGACACGCTCAACATCGGCAACGGCGGGCACGACACCTTGCTCTATAAACTGCTCAACGTCAGCGACGCCACCGGCGGCAACGGCTCGGACGTGGTGAATGGCTTTACGGTAGGGACATGGGAAGGCACCGCCGACACCGATCGTATTGATATTCGCGAACTGTTACAGGGCAGCGGCTACACCGGCAACGGCAAAGCCAGCTACGTCAACGGCGTGGCGACGCTGGATGCGCAGGCCGGAAACATCGGTGATTTTGTCAAAGTTACCCAGAGCGGCAGCGACACCATCGTGCAGATCGATCGCGACGGCACAGGTGGCGGCTTTGCGACAGCTAACGTGGTCACGCTGACGGGCGTGCATACCGACCTCGCCACTTTGCTGGCGAATCATCAGTTGATGGTGGTGTAGATAATGAAAAAAAATGCCCAGTCCGTGGAAGCCTGGCTGGAGGCGATGATCGCCGTGGCACGCTATTATCGCCTCGATTTTTCTCAGGAGAACGTGCGCGCAACTGTCAACTGGGAGCGCGACAGCAAGCGGGAAGAGTTACTTACCGACATGGCGCGGCAGTTGGCGATGGGGCTGCGGCTGGTCGAGTTCTCCGCCGACTCGCTTAACCCGTGGCGGCTGCCGTTGATCGCGGTGTTTGATAATCAGCAGATTGGCGTGATCACCCGCCGCGATAACCACGACAATATCAGCATTCAGTTCAGCGGTGACGAAGGGCTGGAAACTACGCTTAACGTCGCGGATGTTGAAGATAAAATCGTCGAACTGGCGCTGCTGCGCCCGCTCAGCGCCATTCCCGATGCGCGGGTGGATGACTACATTCGCCCGTATCAGGCGAACTGGTTCTGGAATCTCTCGCTGAAAGACTGGCGGCGCTACGGCGATATTATGCTGGCGTCACTGGTGGCGAACGTGCTGGCGCTGGCGGCGATGGTGTTCTCGATGCAGGTTTACGACCGCGTCGTTCCGGCGCAATCCTACCCGACGCTGTGGGTGCTGTTCGCCGGGGTGATGATGGCGATCCTGTTTGAGTTTTGTATGCGCATGGTGCGCACACATCTTTCCGATGTGATTGGTAAACGGGCGGATTTACGGATTTCGGATCGCGTTTTTGGTCATGCATTACGGCTGAAAAATAACGTGCGATCGAAATCCACCGGCTCGTTTATCTCGCAGATCCGCGAACTGGAATCGGTGCGTGAGCTTATTACTTCCACCACCATCGGCGCGGTGGCGGATCTGCCGTTCTTCCTGCTGTTTGTCTTTATTTTGTGGATGATCGGCGGCTGGCTGGTGCTGGTTGTTTTGCTGGCGCTGCCGTTATTAGTGATCCCCGGCCTGCTGGTGCAACGCCCGCTGGCGCGGCTGGCGAACGAAGGAATGCGCGAGTCAGCGGTACGCAACGCGACGCTGGTGGAAGCCGTGCAGTCGATTGAAGATATCAAACTGCTGCGCGCCGAACAGCGTTTCCAGAATCAGTGGAATCACACCAACGATGTGGCGTCCTCCATCAGCATGAAGCAACGTTTTCTCACCGGGCTGCTGCTCACCTGGACGCAGGAAGTGCAATCCATCGTCTACGTGGTGGTGCTGCTGGTGGGTTGCTTTATGGTGATGAACGGCGACATGACCACCGGCGCGCTGGTCGGGACGACGATCCTGGCTTCGCGCACCATTGCGCCGCTGTCGCAGATTTCCGGCGTGCTCTCGCGCTGGCAGCAGGCTAAAGTGGCGCGTAACGGCCTTGATGAACTGATGAAGCGCCCGGTGGATCAGCCGGAACACGGCAAACTGGTGCATAAAGCGGTGCTGCACGGTAATTATCAGTTCAGCAACGCGGTGTTTTATTACGACGAAGAAGAGAAGATTGCCGATGTGGCGATTGGCAAACTCAACATTCAGGCCGGAGAGAAAATCGCCACTCTCGGGCGCAACGGCGCGGGTAAATCAACGCTGCTGCAAATGCTCGCCGGAATGCGTATCGCCCAGCAGGGGCTGGTGTTGCTGGATAACATTAGCATCGGGCAGCTTGATCCGGCGGATCTGCGCCGCGACATGGGGCTGCTCAGCCAGACCGGGCGACTGTTCTTCGGTTCGCTGCGTGAAAACCTCACCATGGGGATGCCAGAAGCCAGCGATGAAGATATCGAACGCGCATTAATCCTCAGCGGGGCGCTGCCCTTTGTGCAGAAGCAGAAAAACGGCCTCAACTACATGATTCAGGAAGGGGGATTTGGTCTTTCTGGCGGTCAGCGGCAAACGCTGCTGCTGGCGCGGCTCCTCATCACTCAGCCGAATATCGTCCTGCTTGACGAACCCAGCGCCTCGCTGGATGAAATGGCGGAAGCGCATTTAATCGAACAACTGAAACAGTGGATTGGGCATCGCACGCTGGTCATCGCCACTCACCGCACGGCGATTCTGCAACTGGTGGACAGGATAATCGTGATGGATCAGGGTCGCATTGTGATGGACGGCGCGAAAGAGACTATTTTGCGTGAACAGGGCGAACCCACGGCGCGACGCGTGGTGTTGCAGGAGAAGAATAAGGGGTCTGCCGCATGAACGGACAACTGCAATACAACCGTGGCCTGACTGAACCTCGCCTGCCGCGTTCGGCGCTGGCAGTGCGCGTGACTGCCGTAATGTTACTCTGTTTTCTCGGCTGGGCGTGGTACTTCCAGCTTGATGAAGTGACCACCGGCAGCGGCACGGTAGAACCCTCCGGGCGTGAACAGGTGGTGCAGTCGCTGGAAGGCGGGATTTTGTATCATCTCGACGTGAAGGTTGGCGATATTGTTGAACAGGGTCAGCCGCTGGCGCAGCTTAACCGCACCAAAACGGAATCCGACGTTCAGGAAGCGATGTCGCGCCTGTACGCGGCGCTGGCAACCTCGGCGCGGCTGCGGGCAGAAGTGAGCAATAAACCGCTGGTCTTCCCTGACGAACTGAATAAATTCCCCGAACTTATCGAGTCGGAAACGGCGTTGTACAACACTCGCCGCGACGGGTTGAACAAAGCCACCACCGGGCTGACGCAGGGGATTAGCCTGGTCAACCGTGAACTGGCGATGACCCAGCCGCTGGTGAAACAAGGGGCTGCGAGCAGCGTCGAAGTGCTGCGCCTGCAACGCCAGGCCAATGAACTGGAAAACAAACTTAGCGACGTGCGCACGCAATACTACGTACAGGCGCGGGAAGAGTTAGCGAAAGCTAATGCGGAAGTGGAAACCCAGCGTTCGGTGATCCGTGGGCGTGAAGACTCCCTCACCAGGCTCAACTTTACTGCGCCAGTGCGTGGCATTGTTCAGGATATTGATGTCACCACGGTTGGCGGCGTCATTGCCCCCGGTGGTAAACTGATGACCATCGTGCCGCTGGATGAGCAACTGCTGATTGAGGCAAAAATCTCCCCGCGCGATGTGGCGTTTATCCATCCGGGGCAAAAATCGCTGGTGAAAATTACCGCTTACGATTACTCCATCTACGGTGGTTTGCCGGGGGAAGTGGCGGTGATATCACCGGACACCGTGCAGGATGAAGTGCGGCGCGATGTTTATTACTATCGGGTGTACATTCGCACTTTCAGTAATCATCTGGAAAATAAAAGCAAACAGCAGTTTCCGATATTTCCCGGCATGGTGGCGACGGTCGATATCCGCACCGGCAAAAAGAGCGTGCTGGATTATCTGTTGAAACCCTTTAACAAAGCACAGGAGGCGTTGCGCGAACGATGAACATTAGCGATGTAGCAAAAATTACCGGCCTGACCAGCAAAGCTATTCGCTTCTATGAAGAGAAGGGGCTGGTGACACCGCCGATGCGCAGCGAAAACGGTTATCGCACCTACACGCAGCAGCATCTCAACGAACTGACCTTACTGCGCCAGGCGCGCCAGGTGGGCTTTAACCTGGAAGAGAGCGGCGAACTGGTGAATCTGTTTAACGACCCGCAGCGCCACAGTGCCGACGTCAAGCGGCGCACGCTGGAGAAGGTGGCAGAGATCGAGCGACATATCGAAGAACTGCAATCCATGCGCGACCAGTTACTGGAGCTGGCGAATGCCTGCCCCGGCGATGACAGCGCCGACTGCCCGATTATCGAAAATCTCTCCGGCTGCTGTCATCATCGGGCGGGGTGAAAAATCAGTTAATTCCCGTTTGCACAGAAAGAATGTGCTGCAAACTTTCTACCATAATGCGCCCAGACTGAAATAAGCCTTCCTGGATTTCATTGTTAACATTTACCGCATGAACCAGGGAGGCTAATAATACCACTTGCAAGAAAGCAAAAATAAAGGCGCCGATAATCAAAATATGTGTCAGGGATATTTTCTTTTCATCCTTCATTTTAAATAGCCTACAAACTGGCCTTCCTTCATTAATGCGACTTTTCCTGTGTGATGATAAACAATCACGTTATACAGACCCGACTGATAAACTGTGGCATCGGCATTATCTTCATCAATCGCACATAATGAATCATTGAGATAAGCAAAGTTCTTACTGCTCATTCTAAAGGTCATGCCAAATCCTTTATAAATGGCTTTCTTTGTCGCCTGGGCATGTTGTGCGGCTTCTGCATTTTTAAATGCCTGCGCTTCGGATGCACTTAAAATAGCCGCCTGACGCTGTTGTTCGGCAAGATAACAGGTGTCATGAGATACGCCTTGCGCCTGGCAATCTGCAATGCGAGACGCGGGAGAGCTACAACCAGCCAGCATGATTAACGCCAGCAGGGAAATCGATTTAATGGTGCTATTCATCATTGTTAACCTTAAATAATATGAGAATTAATGAAGAGGTGATATTAGGCAAACGTCCTTGCTCTAATTTATTCAATAGTTCTGTTTTTTATTGGTATTTATAAGGTGTCTGGTAAAATTTTAGAACGAATATCCCACACCGACACCCGCACCGAAATCAGATTGCGTATCCGCAGAAACTCCAGCTTTAATTACTGTGTGGATCCCGGCATTAAAAGACGTGCCGACAGATACCGCTGATTCACCATTAAACGTTCCTGCGCCCGCAGACACCATCATTAAATCACCGGTTTTCACCTGCGGCTGTGAGGCAATGGCAATAGCTGACGCGATCCCCGCATTGGCATCTTTACGGTTGTCTTCAACTTCGTTTTTCAGTGAGCTGAAATGGTTATTGAGCGTATTAATTTGTTGGCTGTTATCCGCTACTCGTTTTTGAGTGGTTGATAACTGCTGATGTGTATCGGTGGAATCCTGCACCAGGTTTTGAATTTGTTCACCGTAATGAACGCTATCTATCTGTTGTTGTGCCGCCAGCTTGCTTACTGCAGTGTTGGTTTTTGTTATATCGCCATGAATTTCTTCCAGTTCTTTTGTGTGGTTCTCGGTAGCAACACTTTGAGATACCGTCGTCATGGTAGAAGAAAGAGCGTCAATTTTTTTCCCTTGTTCCGCAGAAGCGCGCGTGCTGGCTTCATTTTCCGCAGCCAGTTTAGCGTTGACCATTCCCTGATAACGGGTGGCGGTCTGAACATCACCGGTAGCTGCGACCGTTTTTTGTGTGGCTTCGAGCTGTGCCTGTTGTTCCGCAATCTGCGTTTGCTGGGCTTCGGCTTGTGATTGCTGCGCATTGTCGGCGGCAGCCTGACGGGCATTAACCATGCTTTGATAACGGACGGCTGTCTGAACATCACCGGTAGCAGCAACCGTTTTTTGTGTAGCTTCGATTTGCTTTTGCTGTTCGGTAATCTGCGTTTGTTGAGCTTCGGCTTGTTGCTGCTGTGCGTTATCCGCAGCGTCCTGACGGGCGTTTACCATGCTTTGATAACGGGCGGCGGTCTGAACATCTCCGGTAGCAGCAATCGTTTTTTGCGTATCGGTAATTTGGTCTTGTTGTGCTCTAAGAATGTTCTTCTGTTCGATAATGTCGTCAGTATTTTTATGAATAGCCGCTTTGCTGGCGTCAATCTCGGTTTGCGCTGACGTAATGGCCTGGTGCGCTTCATTGGCGGTCGACACTGCTGTGTTAGCGGTGGTTTGCGCATTCTGGATGGCTGTATCCTGTGCCGCATCGCGGTCTGCCTGGGTCTGTTCTGGGGAGATATTTTCGCCCGTCTCTGAAGATATATACCCATGCGAAAACAGATAGTCTTGCGCGGCTTCTGTATTTCCAGTACGAATCATGAAGCGTCCAATTTTCTGGTCAACTTCTTCATGTGACATCCCAGGTTGGATTGCCTCCAGTTCTGTCGCTGCCGCCTCAATCGTATCACCCGCAAAGGCAGATGGACTGACAGTAGTAGCAATAACGACAGCCAGTAAAGATATCTTTACAGTTTTCATTCATTTTTTCTCAATCAAAGTAAGTCGCATTTATGTTTCTTATAGCAACATTAATTGTTGTTATAAGAAATATTATGCGTTTCGTATTGATCGAAATCTACGCTGGCATTTGTGTGATGTAAAGCGCGTTTTTATGCGGTGTAAGCGTAAACACTGCCTAATAGAAACTAAAAAAGTTTCCATTAGAAATAAAATGGAAAATCATTTTGTGCCGTTTCTCTGTAAGAAATCGTAAAGACTTGTTTTGATAAGCGAAATAAACTCCGTTTCTGGACTAAACGTGATGCTGTTGCTGATGTATGTTAGAATGCGTTTCTTTGATAAATCTCAATTTTTAAGAGGTTTACGCCAGGCAGGAAAATTAAATGAATGAATTTGAGAAGATTTTTAATGAAATGAATCTGGACAGGGCATTACTCCCTATCCTTTTTCGTTCGAATCGCTCCACGGTGTGGAAGTATTTAAGCGGCGATAGTACGGCTCCTGCCTCTGCTATGTCGCTGATCATGCTGTTGCAGTTGATCCAGAAGAGGAACCCCGATCTGTTAGCCGAATGGTTAACGCTTTCTGATTTCACTATTCCGCCAGAAGTTTACCTGGATCAGCCCGATTACTGGAAAGGGTGGGTGTATACCCAACATAAGGTCAATAAAAACGTCCTGGAATATTTAAAAAAACATTATCCGGATGAAGACCAGAAAGGTATGAATAAAGGCCAGGAAGAGTAAATTACCAATGCCAGATTACATGGTGGATGCGGCCTACGATTCGGGCACAGACTTGTTGGCATGATAAAACGCGTCAGTATCGTATCAGGCATTCGTGCATAATTGCCGGATGCGGCGAGAACGCCTTATCCGGCCTACAATCAGGCACAGACTTCCAGGCATGATAAGACGCGTCAGCGTCGCATCAGGCGATGACCGCACGGATGACCAGCGTTATCCCTTCAATCGCAATCACCTCAACATGCGTACCTGCGCCGAGATCTTCGCTGGCGCTGACCGGCCATGAACTGTCGCCGACGCGCATATGACCGCGTCCGTTGACTAACGGTGATTCCAGCACAAATCGTCTGCCAATCAACTGCTGGCCACGCTGGTTTAAATGGCTGTCGCTGTGCTTTTGTTCGCGTACCCGCCGCGACAACCATTTCCACCATAGCCAGGCAGCGAGCAGCGTCAGGACAGCAAACATCACCCCTTGCCATTCCCACCCCAGCGGCAGCAGCCAGACCACCAGGCCAGTAATCACTGCCGCGACACCGCTCCACAACAGATAACCGTTTCCGCCCAGCATCTCGGCAGCCAGCAATAAACCGCCGAGACTCAGCCAGAAAATATGCGGGTGTACTACCAGCAGCTCGATCATGATTTATTTCGCTCGTTGGCGCTGTCTTTCACCAGTTCGGCAATCCCGGCAATCGACCCCATCAGGCTGCTGGCGTCTAATGGCATCATCACCACTTTGCTGTTACTGGACGAACCGATCTGTTGCAACGCTTCGGTGTATTTCTGCGCCACGAAATAGTTCACCGCCTGAATATCACCGGAGGCGATGGCTTCAGACACCATTTGGGTCGCGCGAGCTTCCGCTTCAGCGGAACGTTCACGCGCTTCAGCCTGTAAAAACGCCGACTGACGTTCGCCTTCCGCTTTCAGGATTTGCGACTGTTTTTCACCTTCGGCTTTGAGGATTTCCGCCTGACGGATCCCTTCCGCCTCAAGGATGTAAGCGCGTTTGGTACGTTCCGCTTTCATCTGCGCGTTCATCGAAGAGATAAGCTCTGCCGGCGGGCGCACGTCGCGAATTTCAATACGGGTGACTTTAATCCCCCACGGGTTGGTGGCTTCATCGACAATATGCAGCAGGCGCGAGTTAATGCTGTCTCGCTGGGAGAGCATTTCGTCCAGTTCCATTGAGCCAAGCACGGTACGGATGTTGGTCATGGTCAGGTTGATGATTGCCAGCTCCAGATTGCTGACTTCATAAGCGGCGCGCGGGGCATCAATCACCTGAATAAAACAGACTGCGTCGATGGTCACGTTGGCGTTATCTTTCGAGATAACTTCCTGGGAAGGGATATCGAGCACTTGCTCCATCATATTGATCTTGCGACCAATGCGATCCATAAACGGCACCACCAGACTTAGCCCCGGTTGTAGCGTTTTGGTATAGCGACCAAAACGTTCTACCGTCCACTGATAGCCCTGCGGCACGATTTTGACGCCTGCGCCGACAATCACCAGCGCGACAAAAATGAGAATCGGGATAAAGATAAGCATCGGAAAAACCTCCTGTTGTACCGTCCATAATGAGCAAAGTTGCTGCTTGATTAAACAAATTATACCTGATTACTGAAAGGGAGTTCCCCCTTATTCTTGTGGAGGATAAACTGTTTTTATTAAAAATGAGATAAAGGGAACAGCGATGCAGGAAAATAGTCCTTTGCTTCAGCTACAAAACGTAGGATATCTGGCGGGTGATGCGAAGATTCTTAATAACATCAGTTTTTCGCTGCGTGCTGGCGAATTTAAGTTAATTACCGGTCCTTCCGGTTGTGGCAAAAGTACGCTGCTGAAAATTGTTGCTTCATTAATCAGCCCAACCAGCGGAGCATTACTGTTTGAAGGTGAGGATGTCAGCACACTAAAGCCAGAAACCTACCGCCAGCAAGTTTCTTACTGCGCCCAGACGCCAACGCTGTTTGGCGACACGGTATACGATAACCTGATTTTTCCCTGGCAGATCCGTAACCAGCAGCCTGATCCGGCTATTTTTCTCGATTTCCTCGAACGCTTCGCCTTGCCGGACACCATTTTGACGAAAAATATCGCCGAACTGTCTGGTGGTGAAAAACAACGCATCTCATTGATTCGTAATCTGCAATTTATGCCAAAGGTATTATTGCTGGATGAAATTACCAGTGCACTGGATGAAAGTAATAAACATAACGTCAATGAGATGATCCACCGTTATGTGCGCGAGCAAAATATTGCTGTGCTGTGGGTGACACACGATAAAGACGAAATTAATCATGCGGATAAGGTGATTACACTGCAACCGCATGCCGGAGAAATGCAGGAAGCACGCTATGAACTCGCATAATATTACTAACGAATCATTGGCACTGGCATTAATGCTGGTGGTGGTGGCAATCTTAATTAGCCATAAAGAAAAACTGGCGCTGGAGAAAGATATTCTCTGGAGCGTCGGGCGAGCGATAATTCAGCTGATTATTGTTGGCTATGTGCTGAAGTATATTTTCAGCGTGGATGATGCCAGCCTGACATTATTGATGGTGTTATTTATCTGCTTTAATGCGGCGTGGAACGCGCAAAAACGCAGTAAATATATTGCTAAAGCTTTTATCTCATCGTTTATTGCCATTACGGTCGGGGCGGGAATTACCCTGGCGGTGCTGATTCTCTCAGGGTCGATTGAATTTATCCCGATGCAGGTGATCCCTATCGCCGGGATGATAGCCGGTAACGCCATGGTAGCGGTGGGGTTGTGTTACAACAATTTAGGGCAACGGGTCATTAGCGAACAGCAACAGATTCAGGAGAAACTGAGTCTTGGCGCGACGCCGAAACAGGCTTCAGCGATATTGATTCGCGACAGTATTCGCGCTGCTTTAATTCCGACGGTCGATTCAGCAAAAACGGTTGGCTTAGTGAGTTTACCAGGAATGATGTCCGGGTTGATATTTGCCGGGATTGATCCGGTGAAGGCGATTAAATATCAGATTATGGTGACGTTTATGTTGCTCTCAACCGCCAGCTTGTCGACCATTATTGCCTGCTATTTAACCTATCGTAAGTTTTACAATTCGCGCCACCAGTTGGTGGTGACGCAATTGAAGAAGAAATGATGCGATGCTGGCGCGTCTTATCGTGCCTACAAGGAGCCTGCAATATATTGAATTTGCACGGTTTTGTAGGCCGGATAAGGCGTTCACGCCGCATCCGGCGGTTATGCTCGGATGCCTGATGCGACGCTGGCACGTCTTATCATGCCTACGAATCTAAGCAGCATCGCATCTCAACCGAATATCAATACAACAACGCATACAACTGGCGGCGATACTTCGACGCCAGCGCATCACCCGTACCCAGCGCAGCGAGGATCTCCTGGAACGTTTTACGTGTCTGACCGTCAGCGGCGGTGAGATCTTTACGCAGATGCCCAAACAGTAACTCCAGCGCCTCTTCATTGCGCCCAACCTGGTGCAGTTGCAGAGCCAGTTGCGTCGCCAGTGCGGCATCTTCTGGATTCTCCGCCACCTGCTGTTGCAACTGTTGAATTTCCGGCGTATCAGCCGCCTGCTTCAGCAGTTCGATTTGCGCCACCAGCCCCTGGTAGCGGGTGTCCTGATCCTGCAACGGAATGGTTTTCAGCACCGCTTCTGCATCTTCAGAACGGTTCAGCGCAATCAGCGTTTCTGCCAGCAGCAGGCCGATCTCCCCGTTCTGATTCGACAACTGCCAGGCGTCTTTCAGCAATGGCAGGGCGTCGGTGTAATTGCCTTCCTGCATCAGCTGCATCGCCTGCTGCGCTTTCAGCTCTTCTTCGCGCGGCAGCACTTTATCCAGCAGGGCGCGGATCGCCTCTTCCGGTTGCGGTCCCTGGAAGCCGTCTACCGGTTGCCCGTTCTGGAACAGATACACGGTCGGAATCGCGCGCAAACCAAACTGGGCGGCAATCATCTGCTCCGCGTCGCAGTCCAGCTTCGCCAGAATAAATTGCCCGTTATACTGCGCCGCGAGGCTTTCCAGGATCGGGGTTAACTGCAAACAGTGCTGGCTACGTTCAGACCAAAAATAGAACAGCACCGGAGTGGTCATCGACTGTTCAAGAACCTGTTGCAGGTTAGATTCGTTAATGTTGACAATATTTTCTACGGACATGGAGTCGCTCTCTGTTGTCGATATTTTCTTTGACATGGGGGCTTAAGCGCGCGCTTCAACTCACCCCTGCAATATTTTGTCCATCACGCGCCCCGGCAGCAGGCGCTTAAGCACCATTACTGCCCAGGTCACCAGCGTTACCGGATAGCGCATCTTCGGCTTCTCGCTAATAAAAGCATGGCGCACTTTGGCGACCACCGCTTCAGGCTCCAACGTAAAGCGGGCAGCAATGCCGGGGTTTTCGACCGGTTTATCACTTTGCGTCTGGTTGACGTTGTCGGTAAAGCGAGTACGAATAGGCCCCGGCTCAATGAGGCTGACTTTAATTCCGCTGTGGCGCAGCTCCATGCGCAGTGCGTCTGACCACGCCTCCAGCGCATATTTACTGGCCGCGTAAGCGCCACGACCCGGCGTGGAGATTAATCCCATCACCGATGAGGTCATCACAATACGTCCTTCACCGTGCGGTAACATCGCGGGTAACAGGCGCATGGTGAGCTGGTGTGCGCCGAAAAAGTTGGCGGAAAACTGCTGTTCCATCTGCGCACGGCTGATGGTGGAAAGGGGGCCATACATGCCGAATCCGGCATTGTTAAAGATCCCATACAGACAATTATCGGTCAGGGCGATCACTTCGTCGGCTGCGCGATCAACACTTTCTGGCGAATCCAGATCGATCAACACGCCGGTGAATCCCATGCTGTTCATACGCTCAACATCATCCGGTTTCCGGCAACCTGCCAGCACATGAAAACCCTGGCGTTTTAATTCGAGCGCGCTTTCCAGGCCAATTCCACTGGAACATCCGGTAATTAAGACCGATTTTTGCATAACTTTACCTGTCAGGATCTCCGTTGCTTTATGAGTCATGATTTACTAAAGGCTGCAACTGCTTTGCCATCCAGTCGGCAATAAACGGCTGGGCGTCGCGGTTGGGATGAATACCGTCATCCTGCATCCATTGTGGCTTGAGGTAGACCTCTTCCATAAAAAAAGGCAGCAGCGGAACATTAAACTCTTTGGCGAGTTTGGGGTAAATGGCGCTAAAGGCTTCATTATAACGGCGACCATAGTTTGCAGGCAGACGTATTTGCATTAACAATGGTTCAGCGTTGGCGGCTTTGACATCCTGCAAAATCTGGCGCAGCGTTTGCTCGGTTTGCTGTGGCTGAAAACCACGCAAACCGTCATTGCCGCCCAGTTCAACCAGCACCCAGCGCGGCTGATGCTGTTTCAGCAGCGCCGGAAGGCGCGCCAGCCCTTGTTGCGAGGTGTCGCCGCTGATGCTGGCATTGACTACCGACGTTTTACTCTGCCACTTATCATTCAACAAGGCAGGCCAGGCCGCGCTGGCAGACATTCGATACCCGGCGCTCAGGCTATCACCCAGAATTAATAACGTGTCCGCTGCGGCGGCACGGAAGGTTAACAGAACCAGGAACAGGAAGGGCAAATGCCAGCGGAAAACATTGTTGAAGTTCATCATCTTAAGAAGTCCGTCGGTCAGGGGGAGCATGAACTCTCCATCCTCACCGGAGTTGAGCTGGTTGTCAAACGTGGCGAGACCATCGCACTGGTGGGCGAGTCGGGATCGGGTAAGTCAACCTTGCTGGCGATCCTCGCCGGGCTGGATGACGGCAGCAGTGGCGAAGTGAGTCTGGTGGGACAACCTCTACATAATATGGACGAAGAAGCGCGGGCAAAGTTGCGCGCGAAGCACGTCGGCTTTGTTTTTCAGTCATTTATGTTAATTCCTACCCTTAACGCGTTGGAAAACGTCGAGCTTCCGGCGCTGCTGCGCGGTGAGAGTAGCGTAGAAAGTCGTAACGGAGCGAAAGCGTTGCTCGAACAGTTAGGGCTGGGTAAACGTCTTGATCATCTTCCGGCACAGCTTTCCGGCGGCGAACAGCAACGTGTGGCGCTGGCGCGAGCCTTTAACGGTCGGCCTGATGTGCTGTTTGCCGATGAACCTACCGGCAACCTTGACCGCCAGACGGGCGATAAAATTGCCGACCTGCTGTTTTCCCTCAACCGTGAACATGGCACCACGTTGATTATGGTGACCCACGACCTGCAACTGGCGGCACGCTGCGACCGCTGCTTACGGCTGGTGAACGGGCAGTTGCAGGAGGAAGCATGATTGCACGTTGGTTCTGGCGCGAATGGCGCTCGCCGTCGCTATTAATTGTCTGGCTGGCGCTAAGCCTGGCGGTGGCCTGCGTGCTGGCGCTGGGCAATATCAGCGATCGTATGGAGAAGGGCTTAAGCCAGCAAAGCCGGGAGTTTATGGCGGGCGATCGGGCGTTGCGCAGTTCGCGCGAAGTGCCGCAAGCGTGGCTGGAGGAAGCGCAAAAGCGCGGCCTGAAAGTCGGCAAGCAGCTGACTTTCGCCACCATGACATTTGCAGGCGATACACCGCAGCTGGCGAACGTCAAAGCGGTGGATGATATCTACCCGATGTATGGCGATCTGCAAACCAATCCCCCTGGCCTGAAACCGCAGGCGGGCAGCGTATTGCTGGCCCCACGCCTGATGGCGCTCCTTAACCTGAAAACGGGCGACACCATTGACGTGGGCGATGCCACCTTGCGGATTGCCGGAGAAGTGATTCAGGAACCGGACTCCGGTTTTAACCCCTTCCAGATGGCTCCGCGTCTGATGATGAATCTGGCGGATGTCGATAAAACCGGAGCTGTGCAGCCGGGGAGTCGGGTCACCTGGCGCTATAAATTCGGCGGCAACGAGAACCAGCTCGATGGCTATGAGAAATGGCTGTTACCTCAGCTTAAACCCGAACAACGCTGGTACGGTCTGGAACAGGACGAAGGCGCGCTGGGGCGATCGATGGAACGCTCGCAGCAGTTCCTGCTGCTTTCGGCGCTTCTGACCTTGCTGCTGGCAGTGGCAGCGGTGGCGGTGGCGATGAATCATTACTGTCGCAGTCGCTACGATCTGGTGGCGATCCTCAAAACGCTGGGGGCAGGGCGAGCGCAACTGCGTAAGCTAATCGTCGGTCAGTGGTTGATGGTGCTGACGCTTTCAGCCGTTACCGGTGGGGCGATAGGTCTGTTGTTCGAAAACGTGTTGATGGTGCTGCTCAAGCCCGTTCTGCCTGCTGCACTACCGCCAGCCAGCCTCTGGCCGTGGCTGTGGGCGCTTGGCACCATGACGGTCATCTCGCTGCTGGTGGGGCTACGACCGTACCGCCTGTTGCTGGCAACGCAGCCTTTACGCGTATTACGTAATGATGTGGTAGCGAACGTCTGGCCGCTGAAGTTTTATCTGCCGATTGTCAGTGTGGTGGTTGTGCTGCTGCTCGCCGGATTAATGGGTGGCAGCATGCTGCTTTGGGCGGTGCTGGCGGGCGCGGTAGTACTGGCATTGCTGTGCGGTGTGCTGGGCTGGATGTTGCTTAATGTACTTCGCCGCCTGACGCTGAAATCGCTACCTTTGCGTCTGGCGGTCAGCCGCCTGTTACGCCAGCCGTGGTCAACGTTAAGCCAGCTTTCGGCCTTTTCGCTCTCCTTTATGCTGCTGGCACTGCTGCTGGTGTTGCGTGGCGATCTGCTCGACCGCTGGCAGCAGCAGTTACCGCCAGAAAGCCCGAACTACTTTTTAATCAACATCGCCACAGAACAGGTTATGCCGCTAAAAGCGTTCCTCGCGGAACATCAAATAGTCCCGGAATCGTTTTATCCGGTGGTGCGGGCGCGGCTGACGGCGATTAACGGCAAGCCGACAGAAGGCAATGAAGATGAGGCGCTCAACCGCGAACTCAACCTCACCTGGCAAAATACGCGGCCCGATCATAACCCGATTGTCGCCGGTAACTGGCCGCCAAAAGCCGATGAAGTGTCGATGGAAGAGGGGCTGGCGAAACGCTTAAACGTTGCCCTCGGCGATACCGTGACTTTTATGGGCGATACCAAGGAGTTTCGCGCCAAAGTAACCAGCCTGCGCAAAGTGGACTGGGAAAGCCTGCGGCCTAATTTCTATTTTATTTTCTCGGAAGGGGCGCTGGACGGGCAGCCGCAAAGCTGGCTCACCAGTTTCCGCTGGGAGAACGGCAACGGCATGTTGACGCAACTCAACCGCCAGTTCCCGACCATTAGCCTGTTAGACATTGGCGCGATTTTAAAACAGGTCGGCCAGGTGCTGGAGCAGGTAAGTCGGGCGCTGGAAGTGATGGTAGTGCTGGTCACCGCCTGCGGTATGTTGCTGTTGCTGGCACAGGTGCAGGTGGGAATGCGTCAGCGCCATCAGGAGCTGGTGGTGTGGCGCACACTCGGTGCGGGCAAAAAACTGCTGCGCACGACATTGTGGTGTGAGTTCGCCATGCTCGGGTTTGTTTCTGGCCTGGTAGCCGCGATTGGCGCGGAAACGGCGCTGGCGGTACTGCAATCGAAAGTGTTTGATTTCCCGTGGGAGCCAGACTGGCGATTGTGGATTGTGCTGCCGTGCAGCGGTGCGCTGCTGCTGTCACTTTTCGGCGGCTGGCTGGGTGCGCGACTGGTTAAGGGTAAGGCGCTGTTCAGGCAGTTTGCGGGGTGATGACAGGCGTAGCGCATCCGGCATGAATAGTGCGCCCTTTGGCAACAATCTGAAACCGACTGTCATGCCGGTTTTGTTAAAGGCCGAAGGTGGTAAACCTTCGGCCTTAGCTACGTTTCCTCAGTTATTCAATAAACTGGCGGATCAGTTCCAGCAGCGCGATCAGCGCCTTAAGAACGATGAGAACTTTATCGAGAAAAGTTTTCATCCGTTGCTCCCTTAAGGGAGAAAGACAATCACAGCTTACCCTTACGTTGCCTGTAACTATGATTTTCCTTCATGTGCTAGATGAGGACTGCCTCTCTCCAAATCAGAGCACCAGAATCAGCACCACCTGTATCCTGACCAGGACTTAAAAGTACTTTTCCGCACTGCGGTAATCCCTTGAGGCAGTATCATTACTAGCGCCGGCATAGCTGTTTGAATATGTAGGTATCCTGACTTATAATTCACTTGCTAGATGAGGACTGTTTCATCTCTGCCCAGAACCACCAACTCTCGGGCGGAAAAATAAAAAACCGACTGTCATGTCGGTTTTTTTATATCTGTATTCTGTTGCAATCATTCTGTTCTCACGACAATCGCCGTTTCAGAATACCGCTCATCACTGCGCCTTAACCCACTCCATCACTTCCGCCCACTCACCGCGAAAGACAACTTTTTCTGCTTTTTTCTCAAGCTGATAGCGATACATCGGGTCGTAATACTCTTCAAGTAACGGCACCAGCCAGGCCAGATGACCGTCGGTGCTGCCGGTTGCGAGTTGCGTTGCCAGCGCCGCATCCAGTCGGGCAGCCAGTTCGTTATATCGTTGTAGCCCCAGCCGACGCTTAATCCCCGAAAGTCCGTGATGCAGGTACTCGCAATACTCTTGCCAGCCCTGTTCGTCGCCGTACGCGTGGGTAAAATCATGATGCATACGCAAGAAATATTCTTCGTTCAGGCGTTCAAGACGGATCTCAAACGGGTCTTCCACCACGGCAATCGCCGCCTGGGTCATTCGCTCGCGCAGACATTCCGGCAGGTGATTAGAACCAATCATCCGGCTTTCATCTTCCAGTACCCACAGGCGTAGATCCTGACGGGCGTCGGTTTTTAGCATTTCGGCAGCTAGCAGGTTTTCAAAACTCGCCTGGCTAAGTTGCGGTTGCAACGTACGACCAAAAGCAGAGCCGCGATGACGCGCCAGCCCTTCCAGATCGATACCGTTCGGCTGTTGCTGCACTAACAGCGTTTTACCACTGCCGGTACAACCGCCAATCAGTACTATCGGTTTTTGTGACAGTTCAATGGTCGCCTGAATCGCGGCCTGGCGCAGTGCCTTATAACCGCCTTCCACCAGCGGATAATCAATTCCCGCTTCATGCAACCAGCGTTGCACAATATGTGAACGTTGACCGCCACGGGCGCAGCAGAGAATACCTTGCGGATTTTGCAGGCACGCTGCCCGCCAGGCGTCCATGCGCTGCTGACGAATTTCACCCGCCACCAGTTTATGCCCCAGCGCCAGCGCCGCGTCTGACCCTTGCTGTTTATAGCAGGTGCCAACGGCGGCGCGTTCATCGTTATTCATTAACGGCAGGTTGATAGCGGCGGGCATTGCGCCTTGCTCAAACTCGATGGGGGCGCGAACATCAATAATGGGCGTATCAGCAATCAGCAGGGCACGATAGTCCTGTTCCGTGTATCTCTCTTGCATAGTTAAAAGTGAACCTCAAATCAGCTTGCGCGCTATTTTACGCGCCAACGCGCGAGGAAACTTGATTTTTAACTGTGTGAGTTGCCGAAAATTTCTAAAAATCCGCTGATTTCTGGTCTGCGCTGGGTAAACAAGGTCACAATATCTTCTACCGCTTTGCCGCTACCAAATTTGCGCCATGCCAGACTCAATGGCGAAGGAGGGCGCATCGTTGGAATGACCCGGCTGACCAGTTGTTGATTATCGATCATTGACTGGCAAAGTGATTTTGGCAAAAAACCGATACCAACGCCCGCCAGATGGGCAGCGATTTTCGTCTCCATGTCCGGAACGAGAATCTCTTTTTGCCCCGGCAATCGCCAGGCGACTCGCTTGGTTAAGGTGCGGGCGCTGTCTTCAATATTGACCGCCGGAAAGCGCCGTAACTGCGCTTCTGTGAGCGGCTCTTCAACGTTCGCCAGCGGATGATCCGCCGCCATGACAAAGCGCCATTGCACCGAACCTAAAGGATCAAGGCTAAAAGTATTTGCCAGCGCCTCGGTTCCTGCGACGCCGATAGCCAGTGAAAAACCTTCGTACAATAGTGAGTCCCAGACGCCCATATAGATTTGTCGGGAGATGTGAAACTGGGTAAACGGGTAACGTTCATTCAGCCACGCCAGCAACTGGGCGACGGCCTGGGAGTTGTAGAGCAGGTTGTTGATGACAATATTCACCTGGCGTTCCACGCCATCATTCACCTGTTGCAGCTCGCTGGGCATACTTACCAGCCAGCTCAGCCAGTCTCTGGCCTGACAAAGCAGATGCTCGCCAGCCGCTGTCAATGTCACGCTGCGAGTGGTGCGGAAAAACAGCGCCACCCCGGTATTTTCTTCCAGAAGTTTAATGCGATAACTGATGGTCGCCGTGGTTTTACATAATCGTTCTGCCGCTTTTGAAAAACTTCCTGTTTCAGCAACCGCAATGAAAGTACGCAAGGTTTCTGGATCGAACATCTTCAGGTATCCCCTTTTTAAATCAGCGAGTTGCGTTATTTTCTGTCCTTTTATTTACCTGTATTTTTACATGATAACCCTGCGTGATTTGTGGGCTAAATCTAGTTTTGGAAAAATATTCCAACTTTTGTGTTGATGTTGTTCTCTTAAGGTTTTAGATTGCCTGTTATTGAAACCAAGCTGACCGGTCGGCGCTGGTTGAACGGAATTATGTTACAAGGACAAAAAGATGAAACTTCAGGTATTACCGTTAAGTCAGGAAGCCTTCAGTGCTTATGGCGACGTAATCGAAACGCAGCAACGGGATTTTTTCCATATTAACAATGGACTGGTGGAGCGTTATCACGATTTGGCGCTGGTTGAGATTCTTGAGCAAGACCGTACGCTTATCAGCATTAACCGCGCGCAACCGGCGAATCTGCCGCTGACCATTCATGAACTTGAGCGTCATCCGCTGGGCACTCAGGCGTTTATCCCGATGAAAGGCGAAGCGTTTGTGGTGGTCGTGGCGTTAGGCGATGAAACTCCAGATCTGTCAACGCTGCGGGCGTTTATCACCAACGGTGAGCAGGGCGTGAATTACCATCGTAATGTCTGGCATCACCCGCTTTTCGCCTGGCAGCGAGTCACTGATTTTCTGACCATCGATCGCGGCGGCAGCGACAACTGTGATGTTGAAAGTATTCCTGAACAGGAACTCTGTTTTGCGTGACGCCTGAAACCGACTTGCATAAGATAAACGAATTGTTCATTGTTTATGCTCACTTGTAGGTCGGAGTTAACGTAGGTATGACGGAAGTTAGACGGCGCGGCAGGCCAGGACAGGCGGAGCCTGTGGCACAGAAGGGCGCACAGGCGTTAGAGCGGGGAATTGCGATTCTGCAATATCTGGAAAAAAGTGGGGGAAGTTCGTCGGTTAGCGATATTTCTCTCAATCTGGATTTGCCGCTCTCCACGACCTTTCGCCTGCTGAAGGTTTTACAGGCTGCAGATTTTGTCTACCAGGACAGTCAGTTAGGCTGGTGGCATATAGGATTAGGTGTCTTTAACGTCGGAGCGGCGTACATCCATAACCGCGATGTCCTCTCCGTCGCCGGACCGTTTATGCGCCGCCTGATGTTGCTTTCCGGCGAGACGGTCAATGTCGCGATTCGTAACGGCAATGAAGCGGTATTAATTGGTCAGTTAGAGTGTAAATCGATGGTCAGGATGTGTGCGCCGCTGGGCAGTCGTCTGCCGTTACATGCTTCCGGCGCAGGCAAGGCGCTGCTTTATCCGCTGGCGGAAGAGGAGCTGATGAGCATCATCCTGCAAACCGGTTTGCAGCAGTTTACGCCAACTACGCTTGTGGATATGCCCACCTTGCTGAAGGATCTGGAACAAGCGCGTGAACTGGGCTATACCGTAGATAAAGAAGAGCATGTTGTTGGCCTGAATTGCATAGCTTCAGCAATTTATGATGATGTGGGTAGTGTTGTTGCTGCTATCTCCATCTCCGGGCCTTCATCAAGACTGACAGAAGATCGTTTTGTCAGTCAGGGTGAGCTGGTAAGAGACACCGCCCGCGATATCAGCACGGCGTTGGGACTGAAAGCACATCCATAGTGTCTGTCGCATCCCGCTCTGCGGAGCGGGTTTTTTTGACAAAATTTGAAAGTTGGAAAATTTTTCCAATTAATAGAGGTAGGAATAAAATGGCAAAAATGAGAGCCGTTGACGCGGCAATGTATGTGCTGGAGAAAGAAGGTATCACCACCGCCTTCGGCGTTCCGGGAGCAGCAATCAATCCTTTCTACTCAGCGATGCGTAAGCACGGCGGTATTCGTCACATTCTGGCGCGTCACGTGGAAGGTGCGTCGCACATGGCGGAAGGCTACACCCGCGCAACGGCAGGGAATATCGGCGTATGTCTGGGAACCTCGGGACCAGCAGGCACTGACATGATCACTGCGCTCTATTCCGCTTCTGCTGATTCCATTCCTATTTTGTGCATTACCGGTCAGGCTCCGCGCGCCCGTCTGCATAAAGAAGATTTCCAGGCCGTTGATATTGAAGCAATTGCTAAACCGGTCAGTAAAATGGCGGTTACAGTACGTGAAGCGGCGCTGGTGCCTCGTGTGCTGCAACAGGCATTTCACCTGATGCGTTTTGGTCGTCCGGGGCCGGTACTGGTGGATTTACCGTTCGACGTACAGGTTGCGGAAATCGAGTTTGATCCTAACATGTACGAACCGCTGCCGGTCTACAAACCTGCTGCCAGCCGTATGCAGATCGAAAAAGCTGTAGAAATGTTAATCCAGGCCGAGCGTCCAGTGATCGTTGCCGGGGGCGGGGTTATCAACGCCGATGCTGCCGCGCTGTTACAACAGTTTGCTGAACTGACCAGCGTTCCGGTGATCCCAACGCTGATGGGCTGGGGCTGTATCCCGGACGATCATGAACTGATGGCCGGGATGGTGGGTCTGCAAACCGCGCATCGTTACGGCAACGCAACGTTGCTGGCGTCCGACATGGTGTTTGGTATCGGTAACCGTTTTGCCAACCGTCATACCGGTTCGGTAGAGAAATACACCGAAGGGCGCAAAATCGTCCATATCGATATTGAGCCGACGCAAATTGGCCGCGTACTGTGCCCGGATCTGGGTATTGTCTCCGACGCCAAAGCGGCACTGACGCTGCTGGTTGAAGTGGCGCAGGAGATGCAAAAAGCCGGTCGTCTGCCGTGTCGTAAAGAGTGGGTCGCCGACTGCCAGCAACGCAAACGCACTTTGCTGCGTAAAACTCACTTCGACAACGTGCCGGTGAAACCGCAGCGCGTGTATGAAGAGATGAACAAAGCCTTTGGTCGCGATGTTTGCTATGTCACCACCATCGGCCTGTCACAAATTGCTGCGGCGCAAATGCTGCATGTCTTTAAAGACCGTCACTGGATCAACTGTGGGCAGGCAGGCCCGCTGGGCTGGACCATTCCGGCGGCGCTGGGTGTGTGTGCTGCTGATCCAGAGCGTAATGTGGTGGCGATTTCCGGTGACTTCGACTTCCAGTTCCTGATTGAAGAATTAGCCGTTGGCGCCCAGTTCAACATTCCGTACATCCATGTGCTGGTCAATAACGCCTATCTCGGCCTGATTCGTCAGTCGCAGCGCGCATTTGATATGGATTACTGCGTACAGCTCGCGTTTGAAAATATTAACTCCAGTGATGTGAACGGTTACGGCGTTGACCACGTGAAAGTGGCGGAAGGTTTAGGCTGTAAAGCGATTCGCGTTTTCAAACCGGAAGATATTGCTCCGGCCTTTGAACAAGCGAAAGTCTTAATGAATCAGTACCGTGTCCCGGTGGTGGTAGAAATTATGCTGGAGCGAGTAACCAATATTTCTATGGGTAGCGAACTGGATAACGTCATGGAATTTGAAGATATCGCCGATAACGCAGTGGATGCACCGACTGAAACCTGCTTCATGCACTATGAATAGGGGAGATAAATAATGTTACGTTTCTCTGCTAATTTATCGATGTTATTTGGCGAATATGATTTTCTCGCCCGTTTTGAGAAAGCCGCGCAGTGTGGTTTTCGCGGCGTTGAATTTATGTTTCCTTATGACTACGACATTGAAGAATTAAAACAGGTGCTGGCGAGTAATAAACTCGATCATACGCTGCATAATTTACCTGCGGGTGACTGGGCGGCGGGCGAGCGGGGTATTGCCTGTATTCCTGGCCGTGAGGAAGAGTTTCGTGATGGCGTAGCAGCGGCGATTCGTTATGCTCGTGCGCTGGGTAATAAAAAAATCAACTGTCTGGTCGGTAAAACTCCGGCGGGTTTCAGCAGTGAACAGATTCACGCAACGCTTGTGGAAAACCTGCGTTATGCCGCGAATATGTTGATGAAAGAAGATATTTTATTACTGATTGAGCCTATCAACCATTTTGATATTCCTGGTTTCCATCTCACCGGAACTCAGCAGGCGTTGAAACTGATTGACGACGTAGGCTGCTGCAATTTGAAAATTCAGTATGACATTTATCACATGCAGCGGATGGAAGGTGAATTAACCAACACCATGATCCAATGGGCCGATAAAATTGGACATCTGCAAATCGCCGATAATCCACATCGTGGAGAACCGGGAACCGGAGAAATTAATTATGATTATCTCTTTAAGGTAATTGAAAATTCTGACTACAACGGTTGGGTTGGCTGTGAATATAAACCCAGAACCACCACGGAAGCCGGTTTAGGCTGGATGAAACCGTACCGTTAAAACGTAACGCTGTTCAGACAATGCTTTTTTAGGCCGCTACGTCGGCAGGGGATCGTGTTGTCTGCATTCAGGAATACCGATATTTAAAAGAGGTTAATTATGAAACTGGGATTTATTGGCTTAGGCATTATGGGTACTCCGATGGCCATTAATCTGGCGCGTGCCGGTCATCAACTGCATGTCACAACCATCGGTCCGGTGGCTGACGAATTACTGTCTCTCGGTGCCGTCGGTGTTGAAACTGCGCGCAAGGTAACAGAAGCGTCAGACATCATTTTTATTATGGTGCCGGATACGCCGCACGTTGAAGAAGTGCTGTTTGGTGAAAATGGTTGTACTAAAGCCTCGCTGAAGGGCAAAACCATTGTTGATATGAGTTCCATTTCACCGATTGAAACTAAACGTTTCGCCCGTCAGGTGAATGAACTGGGCGGCGATTATCTCGACGCGCCGGTCTCCGGCGGCGAAATCGGCGCCCGTGAAGGGACATTGTCAATTATGGTTGGCGGTGACGAAGCGGTATTTGAACGTGTTAAACCGCTGTTTGAACTGCTCGGTAAAAATATCACCCTCGTGGGCGGTAACGGCGACGGTCAGACCTGTAAAGTAGCAAACCAGATTATCGTGGCGCTCAATATTGAAGCGGTTTCTGAAGCCCTGCTGTTTGCTTCAAAAGCCGGTGCCGATCCGGTGCGTGTGCGGCAGGCGCTGATGGGCGGCTTTGCTTCCTCGCGCATTCTGGAAGTTCACGGTGAGCGCATGATTAAACGTACCTTTAATCCGGGCTTCAAAATCGCTCTGCACCAGAAAGATCTCAACCTGGCGCTGCAAAGTGCGAAAGCACTGGCGCTGAATCTGCCAAACACCGCAACCTGCCAGGAGTTATTTAATACCTGTGCGGCAAACGGCGGCAGCCAGTTGGATCACTCTGCGTTAGTGCAGGCGCTGGAGTTAATGGCGAATCATAAACTCGCCTGATACCCGCAATAAAAATGGCCGATATCAGAAAATGAATCGGCCAGCAATATTAAAAAAGAAAGCAGCCAAAGATGTTGCTTCAGTATTAAAAATAATATTTTTATTTTATTTGTTCCTCATAGCTAGATTAAAACAGCGTTATTCGATACGTGAAATTAAGAGGGATTTATGGAACATCAGAGAAAACTATTCCAGCAACGCGGATATAGCGAAGATTTATTACCGAAAACGCAAAATCAACGTACCTGGAAAACATTTAACTACTTTACCTTATGGATGGGTTCGGTTCATAACGTTCCCAATTATGTAATGGTCGGCGGCTTTTTTATTCTCGGCTTGTCTACCTTTAGTATTATGCTGGCAATTATCCTTAGCGCCTTTTTTATTGCTGCGGTAATGGTATTAAACGGTGCTGCGGGCAGTAAATACGGCGTACCTTTTGCCATGATCCTGCGAGCTTCGTATGGTGTGCGTGGCGCACTGTTTCCCGGACTATTAAGAGGCGGGATTGCCGCCATTATGTGGTTTGGTTTGCAGTGTTATGCCGGATCGCTGGCGTTTTTGATTCTGATTGGCAAAATCTGGCCGGGATTTTTAACTCTCGGTGGTGATTTCACTCTGTTAGGGCTTTCGCTGCCCGGCTTGATTACCTTCTTGCTCTTCTGGCTGGTGAACGTCGGTATCGGCTTCGGTGGCGGCAAAGTATTAAATAAATTCACCGCTATTCTTAACCCGTGCATCTATATCGTTTTCGGCGGCATGGCGATTTGGGCGATTTCGCTGGTAGGGATTGGTCCAATCCTCGACTACATTCCGAGCGGTATTCAGAAAGCAGAAAACAGTGGCTTCCTGTTCCTGGTGGTGATTAACGCGGTAGTTGCAGTCTGGGCGGCACCGGCGGTGAGCGCATCCGACTTTACGCAAAACGCCCACTCGTTTCGTGAGCAGGCGCTGGGGCAAACGCTGGGTTTAGTGGTTGCTTATATCCTGTTTGCGGTCGCTGGGGTGAGTATTATTGCCGGAGCCAGTATTCATTACGGCGCGGATACCTGGAACGTGCTGGATATTGTTCAGCGTTGGGACAGCCTGTTTGCCTCGTTCTTTGCGGTACTGGTTATTCTGATGACGACCATTTCCACGAACGCCACCGGTAATATTATTCCGGCCGGTTATCAGATTGCCGCTATTGCACCGACGAAACTGACCTATAAAAACGGTGTACTGATTGCCAGTATTATCAGCCTGCTGATCTGTCCGTGGAAATTAATGGAGAATCAGGACAGTATTTATCTGTTCCTCGATATTATCGGTGGGATGCTGGGTCCAGTAATTGGCGTGATGATGGCGCATTATTTTGTGGTCATACGCGGGCAAATCAATCTCGATGAGCTGTACACCGCAGCAGGTGATTTTAAATATTACGATAACGGTTTTAACCTCACTGCATTCTCAGTAACTCTGGTGGCGGTTATTTTATCTCTCGGCGGTAAATTTATTCCGGTCATGGAACCGTTATCGCGTGTTTCATGGTTTGTTGGCGTTATCGTCGCCTTTGCGGCCTACGCCTTATTAAAGAAACGCACAGCAGTAGAAAAAACAGGAGAGCAAAAAGTCACAGGTTAATTAATCCCGATATTGAACATTGAGTTAAAAAATAATCTGTATTTTACAAGGAGTTTGTTATGTCTTTTGATTTAATTATTAAAAACGGCACCGTCATTTTAGAAAACGAAGCTCGTGTTGTAGATATTGCCGTTAAAGGCGGAAAAATTGCCGCTATCGGTCAGGATCTGGGCGATGCAAAAGAAGTTATGGATGCGTCTGGTCTGGTCGTTTCTCCGGGTATGGTCGATGCGCACAGCCATATTTCTGAACCGGGTCGTAGCCACTGGGAAGGTTATGAAACCGGCACTCGCGCAGCGGCAAAAGGCGGTATCACCACCATGATCGAAATGCCGCTCAACCAGTTGCCAGCAACCGTTGACCGCGCATCGATTGAACTGAAGTTCGACGCCGCTAAAGGTAAGTTGACTGTCGATGCGGCACAACTGGGTGGCCTGGTGTCTTACAACATCGACCGTCTGCACGAGCTGGATGAAGTGGGCGTTGTCGGCTTCAAATGCTTCGTTGCGACCTGTGGCGATCGCGGTATCGACAACGACTTCCGTGACGTCAATGACTGGCAGTTCTTCAAAGGTGCGCAGAAGCTGGGCGAACTGGGACAGCCGGTGCTGGTGCACTGCGAAAACGCGCTGATCTGTGACGAACTTGGCGAAGAAGCGAAACGTGAAGGTCGCGTAACCGCACATGACTATGTGGCTTCTCGTCCGGTATTTACCGAAGTGGAAGCGATTCGCCGCGTATTGTACCTGGCGAAAGTTGCCGGTTGCCGTCTGCACGTTTGCCACATCAGCAGCCCGGAAGGTGTTGAAGAAGTGACTCGTGCTCGTCAGGAAGGTCAGGATGTTACCTGTGAATCCTGTCCGCACTACTTTGTTCTGGATACCGATCAGTTCGAAGAAATTGGCACCCTGGCGAAGTGTTCACCGCCGATCCGCGATCTGGAAAACCAGAAAGGCATGTGGGAAAAACTGTTTAACGGCGAAATCGACTGCCTGGTTTCCGACCACTCTCCATGCCCGCCGGAAATGAAAGCCGGTAACATCATGAAAGCATGGGGCGGTATCGCCGGTCTGCAAAGCTGCATGGACGTTATGTTCGATGAAGCGGTACAGAAACGCGGTATGTCTCTGGCAATGTTTGGCAAATTAATGGCGACTAATGCAGCAGATATTTTCGGTCTGCAGCAAAAAGGTCGTATTGCCCCAGGAAAAGATGCCGACTTTGTCTTCATTCAGCCGAATAGCAGCTATGTTCTTACCAATGACGATTTGGAATATCGCCACAAAGTCAGCCCGTATGTTGGCCGTACCATTGGCGCGCGTATCACGAAAACCATCTTACGTGGTGATGTGATTTACGACATCGAACAGGGCTTTCCTGTTGCGCCGAAAGGTCAATTTATCCTTAAACATCAGCAGTAATCTGGCCCCTGCAATGCCCGTCCTTGCGGCGGGCATTCTCCGGTTAAGGTGTGTTTATGTTCAATTTTGCAGTGAGCCGCGAAAGCCTGTTATCAGGATTTCAGTGGTTTTTCTTTATTTTTTGCAACACGGTTGTGGTTCCTCCTACGCTACTTTCGGCTTTTCAGTTGCCGCAAAGTAGCCTGCTTACACTCACGCAATATGCTTTTCTTGCTACCGCACTGGCCTGCTTTGCTCAGGCGTTCTGCGGTCATCGTCGCGCTATTATGGAAGGGCCAGGCGGCCTGTGGTGGGGAACTATCCTTACTATCACCCTTGGCGAAGCATCGCGCGGGACACCGATCAACGATATCGCTACCAGTCTGGCGGTGGGGATTGCACTCTCCGGCGTGCTGACGATGTTGATTGGTTTTAGCGGATTAGGTCATCGCCTGGCACGGTTATTTACGCCGTCGGTGATGGTCCTGTTTATGTTGATGCTGGGCGCGCAGCTGACCACTATCTTTTTCAAAGGTATGCTCGGGCTGCCGTTTGGCATAGCCGACCCAAATTTTAAAATTCAGTTACCGCCGTTCGCGCTCTCGGTGGCGGTGATGTGCCTGGTACTGGGGATGATTATCTTCCTGCCGCAACGTTTTGCCCGTTATGGCCTGCTGGTCGGCACCATAACCGGCTGGTTGTTGTGGTACTTTTGCTTTCCTGCTTCGCACTCGCTCTCCGGTGAGTTGCACTGGCAGTGGTTCCCGCTCGGCAGTGGCGGTGCTTTGTCGCCGGGGATTATTCTGACGGCGGTGATTACAGGTCTGGTAAATATCAGCAATACCTACGGTGCGATTCGGGGTACGGATGTTTTTTATCCGCAACAGGGCGCGGGGAATACGCGTTATCGTCGCAGCTTTGTGGCGACCGGATTTATGACGCTGATAACCGTGCCGCTGGCGGTAATTCCATTTTCACCGTTTGTTTCATCCATTGGTTTATTAACCCAGACCGGCGATTACACGCGGCGTTCGTTTATTTATGGCAGCGTTATTTGCCTGCTGGTGGCGCTGGTTCCGGCACTCACGCGACTGTTTTGTAGTATCCCTTTACCGGTGAGTAGCGCGGTCATGCTGGTTTCTTATCTACCTTTACTCTTTTCCGCGCTGGTGTTTAGCCAGCAAATAACCTTTACCGCTCGCAATATTTATCGACTCGCATTGCCGTTATTTGTTGGCATATTTTTAATGGCATTACCGCCTGTGTATCTGCAAGACCTTCCATTAACGCTTCGTCCTCTGCTCAGTAACGGCTTACTGGTCGGAATTTTACTGGCTGTTCTTATGGATAATCTTATTCCGTGGGAACGCATCAAATAATTTGTTGAAAAAAGGATTGATAATGAAAATTGTCATTGCGCCAGACTCGTTTAAAGAGAGCTTAAGTGCAGAAAAATGTTGTCAGGCAATTAAAGCCGGGTTTTCGACCCTCTTTCCCGATGCGCAATATATCTGTTTGCCGATAGCGGATGGCGGCGAAGGTACGGTGGATGCGATGGTCGCCGCGACGGGCGGCAAAATCGTGACGCTTGAAGTCTGTGGGCCGATGGGCGAAAAAGTGAATGCTTTTTATGGCCTTACCGGCGACGGGAAAACGGCGGTGATTGAGATGGCGGCGGCAAGTGGCCTGATGCTGGTCGCGCCTGAACAGCGTAATCCGTTGCTGGCGTCAAGTTATGGCACCGGCGAGCTGATTCGCCATGCGCTCGATAGCGGCATTCGCCATATTATTCTCGGCATTGGTGGCAGCGCGACGGTGGACGGCGGTATGGGCATGGCGCAGGCGCTCGGTGTGCGTTTCATTGATGCCGACGGTCAGGCGCTGGCGGCAAACGGTGGCAATTTAGCCCGTGTAGCAAGTATTGAGATGGAGGAATGCGATCCGCGTCTGGCGAGCTGCCATATTGAAGTGGCGTGCGATGTCGATAACCCGCTGGTAGGGGCACGCGGCGCGGCGGCGGTGTTTGGTCCGCAAAAAGGGGCAACGCCGGAAATGGTCGAAGAGCTGGAGCAGGGGCTGCAAAATTTCGCCCGTGTTTTGCAGCAGCAAACGGAAATCAATGTCTGTCAGATGGCAGGCGGCGGCGCAGCGGGCGGTATGGGTATTGCGGCGGCGGTGTTCCTCAATGCGGATATTAAACCGGGTATTGAGATTGTACTGCGGGCGGTCAACCTGGAGCAGGCGGTGCAGGGAGCGGCACTGGTGATCACCGGGGAAGGGCGCATTGATTCACAAACGGCAGGCGGTAAAGCGCCGCTGGGCGTGGCGTCGGTGGCGAAGCAGTTTAATGTACCGGTGATTGGGATTGCTGGCGTATTGGGTGATGGCGTGGAAGTGGTGCACCAGTACGGTATCGACGCGGTATTCAGCATTCTGCCGCGTCTGGCACCTTTAGCCGAAGTGCTCGCCAGTGGTGAAGCCAATCTCTTCAACTGCGCGCGTAATATTGCCTGCGCCATTAAAATAGGTCAGGGAATTAAACTCTGATTCTTACCTTTAAAGCGGATGCGATTTATTTCGCATCTTTTTTTACCTGAATTTATCGCAAAAAAAGCCACGGTATAAACCGTGGCAAAATCCAACATAGCTAAAAATAATCAGGCGAGCGGTATGACTTAAATCTCTACGTCGCGGTTGCAATCTTTCGAGTAAATATAGCTGAACGCTTCACCACGCCCTACGCCATAACCAGCCTGTAAAGAATAAGCGCCCATAAAGATGTAATCGCCTTTTTTCACCGGGATCCAGTTATTGTCGAGGTTATAAACCCCCTGACCGGAAAGAATATAGGCACCGTGTTCCTGAACATGTGTTTCGATATAACCATGGCTGGCACCTGGCGCAAAAGAGAGGATATGCATGTTCATATCAAAACCTAACTCTTTGGGCAGAAAATCCAGCAGAATAACATCGTCCATGCCTTCATAATGAATGCGTTCCAGTTCGCTGGCATTGCCAGAAACCAGCCACGGCGCATGACCTTCTACCGGAACATAGCGGCGCTTATATAAAAAGATTTGGCTGTCTTCGGCCTGGGCATTAACAAACGTCATTAAGGAGCCTGGTGGGCAATAAAGATAACCCCCTTCGCTTAAGGCAAATGTTTTTCCTTCGGCTTCGGCAGTGATATTTCCAGAAATGACATACAGGAACGTTTCAATTCCTTCACCGCCGAATCCCTGCTGATTACCGCCATTTTGATGCAGCGTCACCAGATAATCGACAAACGTAGCGCCCAGCTTTGGCGTGGACAGGATTGTCGCGTCACAATTCTCAAATCCCGGAATAATATTTTTTACCAGGCCGTCTGGCGTTAACAGCGCGAAATTACCGTGTTTCACAATCGCGCGGTTAGCCAGTAAATCATCGCGGTAACCGGTGACGTTATTTAAATATCCCATTTATAACTCCTTATTTCTGCCAGGCAAGTTGATAAAGCATGAGTGCCAACGTTTTGACCCCTTCGGCAAGGTCGTTAATATTGGTGCGTTCCGCCGGGTTATGGCTGATTCCGTTAATGCTGGGGATAAAAATCATGCAGGTTGGTACGCGAGGCGCGAAAATTTGCGCGTCGTGCCCGGCACCACTGTGCATCACCCGATAGTTCAGTTTTTCTGTTTCACACAGTTCCGTCAGGGTGGCGACCAGCTCTTTGTTCATCGGCACCGGTTCTTCGTCCATCCATAAATCGATATCAATACCAATGTCCATTTCATCGCAAATCGCCCGCATGTCGTTTTCTAACTGTTGGGTGAAATCGCGCAGCACGGCAGCGTCAGTATGGCGACAATCAATGGTGAACGTGGTTTTACCCGGCACTACGTTAACCGTATTTGGGCGCGGCTCCACTTTGCCAAAGGTCAGCACCAGTGGGTCGCCCATCTTTTTCGCTTTTTCAACCGATTGATGGCAAATGCGACTGAAAGCGTAAACCGTATCACGACGATAGCCCATCGGCGTGGTGCCTGCATGGTTTGATTCGCCGTTCAGCGTCACCGTATAGCGGCGCTGCCCGACAATAGCATTAACCACGCCAATTGACTGACCATTACTTTCCAGTACACAGCCCTGTTCGATATGCAGTTCGACAAAGGCATTAATATCCTGACGCGGAGTTAGTGGGGCGTTTGGCAGAGTAAATCCGCAAGCTTTCATCGCATCGACAAAACCATTTCCTTTGGCATCACAGATATTCCGCACGTCGTCGGGATTCGCCAGACCAAAAATATTTTTACTGCCCCAGAAGACATACGGGAAGCGGCTGCCTTCTTCTTCCGCCATCGCCACCACCTCGACAGTACGTAGCGGCGCGCCGTATTGCGTTTTCAGCCAGTCAATTGCCAGCCACGCCGCCAGCGCGCCAAATTGCCCGTCGAGGTTACCGCCGTTGACCACGGTATCGATATGCGAACCGCTCAGAACCACTTCCTGTGGATATTCGCTGCCGCTCAGGCGACCGTATAAATTCCCCACGTCATCGAAACGTGTTTCCAGCCCACTTGCTGCCATTCTTTTTTTAAATTGCTGCTGGGTTTCCAGCCATTCCGGCGAATAAAGTAAACGGGTCATCCCACCCGTAGGGTCAGCGCCAAAAGAGGAAAGCCAGGGCAGCGTTTCTTCTATAGCTTGACGAAAATGTGTAATCATAGGAAAGTCCTGTCTCAATAATTATTGCGCAAAGGGATTTTTCGTTTCGTATGACGTGTTATAAAGCGCGTCGGAAATTAAATACTGGTAAATATCATCAACAATTTCGATGCCTTCGACGGCGGCTTTGCGTTGTTTAATATCCTGATCCTGTCCGGGATAATAAACCTGATTAAAACCGGGCGCGGGGGTAATGGCATTTAATTCGCGCATGGTCTGGCTAAGATGTTGACGGAATAATTCGCTGGAGGAGAAAAAGTTCGGATTAATAACTATATGTAATTGCCCCAAATTACGCCCGGCGTGTAAATCGTCATACATCGAACTAACCTGTCGCCCGAACGGTAAGCCGAGTAAGACGCCTGAGAGGGCGTCAATCATCATCATCAGGCCATACCCTTTCGGCCCAGCGGCGGGGAGCAGAGCATGTACCGCGAACGGATCGGTTGTTGGTGCACCGTTTTTATCGACCGCCCAGGTATCCGGGATAGACATATTACGCGAGCGGGCGTCGAGCACTTTTCCCCATGCCTGTACGGTAGTCGCCATATCAAAGGTAAGGATCTCGTTGCCTTCTCCCGGCGCGGCAAAGGCCAGTGGGTTAGTACCGTAGTAAATTTCCGCGCCGCCAAACGGTACCACCATTGGATCGGACTGGCACATCGAAATGCCAATTAATCCGGCGCGGGCTGCCTGCTGCACAAAATAAGAGATTGCGCCGCTGTGACCCATCCGGCTGATACCGACCACCGCAACGCCATTTTGCTGGGCGGTTTTGATGGCATGTTCCATACCCATTTTCGCCGCGACCTGTCCGGCGGCATTGTCGGCATGTAAAATTGCCGAGCACGGCCCGGTTTCCTCAAGACGAAACTCCGGTTCGCGGTTGGTGCCGCCTTTTGAGATGCGTTCCGCGTAGTATTCCACGCGCACCGCGCCATGAGAGTGGATCCCTCTGGCATCGGCATAAACCAATACTTCAGCCACGGTTGCAGCGTGCTCACGTTTTAATCCAGCCTGGCAGAGTTTATTCTCGATTAGCTGGTGGAGTGTTTCCCGACTGATTTTCATCTGTCTTCCTTTTTAACGACGGTGTGAAGCATGACTGCAATTAACATACAGGGAAAATATCTGGATTATGTGATCCAGACAGGCAAAAAAATATAGTTAGAATTTATTTGATAATCTTCCTTCTTTTAACCTGATTTTTAAAACAACCACGCTTATTAAAAAATAATGAGTAATAGTCTGGTAGTTATTTGAATTCTTTTTCTAATAATCTCCGTGTGATATTCATCACCTTATTTGTCACCGTCCATCGATACCGTAATCGCCACATTAACACTGCTCGTGCAATTGCCATGGGTGCAATTTTTAAGGGGTTGTTATGATCCACGCCTTTATTAAAAAAGGGTGTTTTCAGGATTCGGTCAGTTTAATGATTATTTCACGAAAACTCAGCGAATCAGAAAATGTTGATGATGTTTCCGTAATGATGGGTACGCCCGCCAATAAAGCGTTATTAGATACCACAGGTTTCTGGCATGACGATTTTAATAACGCCACGCCGAACGATATTTGCGTGGCAATTCGTAGCGAAGCGGCGGATGCGGGGATCGCGCAGGCGATTATGCAGCAGCTTGAAGAGGCGCTAAAACAACTGGCGCAGGGAACGGGCAGCAGCCAGGCGTTGACGCAGGTGCGTCGCTGGGACAGTGCCTGTCAGAAATTACCCGACGCCAATCTGGCCTGATTTCAGTGGCTGGCGAGTACGCGGCAGAGCTGGCGAATCAGGCGCTGGATCGCAACCTCAACGTGATGATGTTCTCCGACAACGTCACGCTGGAAGATGAAATCCAACTCAAAACCCGCGCGCGGGAAAAAGGCTTGCTGGTGATGGGGCCGGACTGCGGTACGTCGATGATTGCCGACACGCCGCTGGCTTTCGCTAACGTGATGCCGGAAGGCAACATTGGTGTCATTGGCGCTTCTGGTACAGGGATTCAGGAACTGTGCTCGCAGATTGCGCTGGCAGGTGAGGGAATTACCCACGCGATTGGTCTTGGCGGGCGCGATCTCTGCCGTGAAGTGGGCGGCATCAGTGCACTGACGGCGCTGGAAATGTTAAGTGCCGACGCGAAAAGCGAAGTGCTGGCGTTTGTCTCAAAACCGCCTGCCGAAGCCGTGCGCCTGCGTATTGTTAACGCGATGAAAGCAACCGGCAACCCAACTGTGGCGCTGTTTTTAGGTTATACCCCGGCGGTGACTCGTGACGAAAATATCTGGTTTGCCTCCTCGCTGGATGAGGCCGCGCGTCTGGCTTGCCTGCTTTCACGCGTTACGGCGCGACGTAATGCGATAGCGCCTGCCAGCAGCGGATTTATTTGCGGTTTGTATACCGGCGGTACGCTGGCTGCCGAAGCGGCGGGATTACTTGCCGGGCACCTTGGCGTGGCAGCCGACGATACCCATCATCACGGCATGATGCTGGACGCTGATGGTCACCAGATCATTGACCTGGGCGATGATTTCTACACCGTCGGGCGTCCCCATCCGATGATCGACCCGACCTTACGCAACCAATTAATTGCTGAGCTTGGCGCTAAACCACACGTGCGCGTGTTGCTGCTTGATGTAGTGATTGGCTTCGGCGCGACCGCCGATCCTGCTGCCTCGCTGGTAAGCGCCTGGCAGAAAGCCTGTGCTGCGCGTTCAGACAACCAACCGCTGTACGCCATTGCCACGGTGACAGGCACTGAACGTGACCCGCAATGCCGCTCGCAACAAATTGCCACGCTGGAAGATGCGGGGATTGCGGTAGTGAGTTCGCTGCCGGAAGCCACCTTGCTGGCGGCGGCAATGATTCATCCGCTTTCGCCTGCCACACAGCAACACACACCGTCATTACTGGAAAACGTCGCCGTGATTAACATCGGATTACGCAGCTTTGCGCTGGAACTACAAGGCGCCAGCAAACCGGTCGTGCATTACCAATGGGCGCCAGTCGCTGGCGGCAATAAAAAACTGGCTCGTTTATTAGAACGTTTGCAATAAGGGGTTCCCATGTTTACATCAGTGGCGCAAGCCAATGCTGCGGTTATCGAACAAATTCGTCGCGCTCGTCCACACTGGCTGGATGTGCAACCGGCTTCTTCACTCATTAGCGAATTGAATCAGGGCAAAACACTGCTTCACGCCGGGCCGCCGATGCGCTGGCAGGAGATGACTGGCCCCATGAAAGGGGCGTGTGTAGGGGCATGTCTGTTTGAAGGCTGGGCGAAAGATGAAGCGCAGGCGCTGGCAATGCTTGAACAAGGGGAAGTGAACTTCATTCCTTGTCACCATGTGAATGCCGTCGGGCCAATGGGCGGCATTACTTCTGCCAGTATGCCGATGCTGGTGGTCGAGAACGTGACCGACGGCAACCGGGCGTACTGCAACCTCAACGAAGGTATCGGCAAAGTGATGCGTTTTGGCGCTTACGGCGAAGATGTCCTGACTCGCCATCGCTGGATGCGCGATGTGTTAATGCCAGTATTAAGCGCCGCGCTGGGGCGCATGGAGCGCGGTATCGATCTCACCGCGATGATGGCGCAGGGCATTACGATGGGCGATGAGTTCCATCAGCGCAATATTGCTACTTCAGCACTGCTGATGCGCGCGCTGGCGCCGCAAATTGCCCGCCTCGATCACGATAAACAGCACATCGCCGAAGTGATGGATTTCCTTAGCGTGACCGATCAGTTCTTCCTCAACCTTGCGATGGCCTACTGCAAGGCGGCGATGGATGCAGGCGCGATGATCCGCGCGGGCAGCATCGTCACGGCAATGACCCGCAACGGCAACATGTTCGGGATTCGGGTGAGTGGGCTGGGTGACCGCTGGTTTACTGCGCCGGTAAATACCCCGCAGGGACTGTTTTTCACCGGCTTCTCGCAGGAGCAGGCGAACCCGGATATGGGCGATAGCGCGATTACCGAAACCTTTGGTATTGGCGGAGCGGCAATGATCGCCGCCCCTGGCGTAACGCGCTTTGTCGGTGCGGGTGGTATGGAGGCTGCCAGGACAGTTTCTGAAGAGATGGCGGAAATCTTCCTTGAACGCAATATGCAGTTGCAGATCCCCGGCTGGGATTTCCAGGGCGCGTGCCTGGGGCTGGACATTCGTCGCGTGGTAGAAACCGGCATTACGCCACTCATCAATACCGGAATCGCGCATAAAGAGGCGGGGATCGGGCAGATTGGTGCAGGCACCGTGCGGGCGCCGCTGGCGTGCTTTGAACAGGCGCTGGAAGCACTGGCTGAAAGCATGGGGATTGGTTGAGGAACGCGCAATGACGATCATCCATCCACTGCTTGCCAGCCGTAGCGCACCGGACTATCGCCAGTGCTGGCGGTTAGCGGGCGTCTGGCGGCGGGCGATTAATCTGATGACGGAAAGCGGCGAACTGTTAACGCTGCATCGTCAGGGAAGTGGTTTTGGCCCCGGAGGATGGGTGCTTCGCAGCGAGCAATTCGATGCGTTACGCGGCGAGTTAGGCGGCAATGAACAACCGCAGGTTGTGGCTCAAGGGATTCGCCTCGGGCGTTTCACGGTTAAACAGCCACAGCGTTATTGTTTGCTGCGTATTACGCCGCCTGCGCATCCTCAACCGCTTGCAGTTGCATGGATGCAACGTGCGGAGGAAACCGGGCTTTTTGGACCACTGGCGATGGCGGTAAGCGATCCGCTGCCCGCTGAATTACGCCAGTTTCGCCACTGTTTTCAGACCGCGCTCAATGGCGTTAAGACCGACTGGCGGCACTGGCTGGGTAAAGGCCCCGGATTAACGCCGAGTCATGATGACACGCTGACGGGAATGCTACTGGCGGCCTGGTATTATGGCGCTTTAGATTTGCGCTCCGGTCGCCCGTTTTTTGCCTGTTCCGACAATCTTCAACTCGTTACCACAGCGGTGAGCGTCAGTTATTTGCGCTACGCCGCACAAGGATATTTTTCCTCGCCACTCCTGCACTTTGTTCATGCTCTGAGTTGCCCGAAACGTACCGCTGTTGCGATTGATTCGCTGTTGGCACTCGGGCATACGTCAGGGGCAGATACGTTGCTGGGGTTCTGGCTTGGCCAACAATTATTACAAGGAAAACCATGAAAACACTGGTTGTAGCTCTTGGGGGCAATGCCTTGCTTCAGCGCGGTGAGGCGCTGACGGCAGAAAATCAATATCGCAATATCGCCAGTGCTGTACCTGCGCTGGCGCGCCTGGCGCGTTCTTATCGGCTGGCGATTGTTCACGGCAACGGGCCGCAGGTGGGGCTGCTGGCGTTACAGAATCTGGCATGGAAAGAGGTGGCGCCGTATCCGCTGGATGTGCTGGTGGCGGAAAGTCAGGGGATGATTGGCTATATGCTGGCGCAAAGTTTGCGCGCGCAGCCGCAAATGCCGCCTGTGACGACGGTGTTGACGCGCATTGAGGTTTCGCCGGATGATCCGGCGTTTTTGCAGCCAGAGAAGTTTATCGGTCCGGTTTATCAGCCAGAAGAACAAAAGGCACTGGAAGCGGCTTACGGCTGGCAGATGAAACGTGATGGTAAATATTTACGCCGGGTGGTGGCGTCTCCGCAACCGCGTAAAATTCTCGACAGCGAAGCCATCGAGTTGTTGCTCAAAGAGGGGCATGTGGTGATTTGCAGCGGTGGCGGCGGCGTGCCTGTGACGGAAGACGGGGCAGGGAGTGAAGCGGTGATTGATAAAGATCTCGCCGCTGCGTTGCTCGCCGAGCAGATTAATGCCGATGGACTGGTGATCCTCACCGATGCTGATGCGGTATATGAAAACTGGGGAACGCCGCAGCAACGTGCCATTCGCCATGCCACACCGGATGAGTTAGCTCCATTTGCCAAAGCCGATGGTTCGATGGGGCCGAAGGTGACAGCGGTGAGTGGTTATGTCAGAAGCCGTGGCAAACCCGCGTGGATTGGGGCGTTATCGCGAATTGAAGAGACGCTGACGGGCGAGGCGGGGACCTGTATTTCGCTGTAGTCGTAGGCAGTAGACATTTGTGCCTGATGCGACGCTTGACGCGTCTTATCAGGCCTACGATGGGTAACGGATCGGTAGGCCAGATAAGGCGTTCACGCCGCATCCGGCAAGAAAATGAGTACCTGATTAACTGAACTTGCTCTGCGCCCAAATCACGCCGCTGGCATACTCCGGCGGCAGCAGCGGGATTAAGGCTTCCAGCGTCGCGGTCAGACGCGATGTGTCGCTGTCAGTTAAATTCAGATGGCCCACTTTACGCCCCGGACGGACTTCTTTGTCGTACCAGTGCAGATGCACCAGCGGCAGTTTCAGCCAGTCATAATTCACATCGCTACCAATCAGGTTGATCATCACCGACGGACTATTCACTACCGGTTGCGGTAACGGCAGATCGGTAATCGCCCGCAGATGCAGCTCAAACTGGCTGATGCTGGCGCCGTTTTGCGTCCAGTGACCGCTGTTATGCACACGCGGTGCCAGTTCGTTGATCAACAGACCTTGCGGGGTGACAAAACACTCCATCGCCATCACGCCCACATAGCCCAGCTCCTGCATAATCGCCGACAGCATCTCTTCGGCTTGCGCTTGCTGCTGCGCATTGGCCTGCGGAAAAGCGACGCTGGTGCGCAAAATACCGTCCTGATGCAGGTTATGCGTCAGCGGATAAAACACGGTGCTGCCATCAAAGCCGCGCGCGCCAACCAGCGACACTTCACCAGAGAAGTTTATGCCCTGCTCGACAATACATTCGCCGTAGCATTCAGCCGGTAACTGTTCGGTTTCATCGGCGCGTAAACGCCATTGACCGCGTCCGTCATAGCCACCAGTGCGGCGTTTAACAATCGCCAGCTCACCTAAACGATCAAACACCACAGGCCACTCGCTGCGATTAGCAAGTAATTGCCACGGTGCGGTCGGCAGGTGGAGCTTATCGAAAAGCTGCTTCTGAGTCAGACGGTCGGCAATAATCGGGAACACATCGCGGTTCACAAAGGCCGGATGGCGCGCCAGCTCGCGGGTTAATGCGGTTTCCGGCCAGCGTTCGATCTCAGCGGTAATCACGCTTTGTTGAAAAGGCACCGCCGCCGGTTCAGCGTCCAGTCCGACCGGCCAGACAGCAATGCCTAACGGTTCGCCTGCCTGACGCAGCATTCGGCCTAACTGCCCGTTACCGAGCACGCAAACCTGTTTCATGCCGCACCTCGCGGATCCGGGTTTTCCAGCACTTCGTCGGTCTGAGCTTTGCGCCAGTCATTCAGACGCTGGTGTAGTTCTTTATCGTGAGTCGCAAGAATTTGTGCTGCCAGTAACGCCGCGTTTGCCGCGCCCGCTTTACCAATCGCCAGCGTACCCACCGGAATGCCACGCGGCATTTGTACGATGGAGTAGAGACTATCGACACCGCTCAGTGCGGCGCTCTGTACTGGCACGCCCAGCACTGGCACCAGCGTTTTGGCGGCAATCATGCCTGGCAGATGCGCTGCGCCGCCTGCGCCCGCAATAATCACCTGATAACCGCTTTCTTCGGCGCTTTCGGCGAAGCTGAACAGTTTATCGGGGGTGCGGTGAGCAGAAACCACTTCAACGTGGTGCGGGACATTCAGGATTTCGAAGATTTCGGCGGCGAACTGCATGGTAGCCCAGTCGCTTTTGGACCCCATCACGATGGCGACACGCGCCGGATTATTGCGGGAAGACATGCGTCTAAAAACTCCTGTGGTGCACAACTCTCGGCTTTAGAGGGCACAGAGAATAGCACGGAAAGAGAGCAAGGAAAACGGTTGCGTGGTTGTGAAATCAGCAAACTTGCGCGTTTTTAAAACGGAAAACGGATTAGCTCAACGTCATCCGCCGTGACTTTCACCATCGAACCTTCGGTATGCCAGGCACCCAGCACGACGCGGAAAGCAGGTTGCTTATTGGCGATGAGTTCATGGACTACCGGGCGATGGGTATGCCCGTGGATCAGCCATTGCACCTGGTTTTTTTCCATTGCACTGACCACCGCGTTTTGGTTAACGTCCATGATCGCCAGCGATTTACTGCTGTTGGCTTCTTTGCTGTTCGCTCGCATTCGCGCGGCAATGCGTTTGCGCACAAACAACGGCAGGGCGAGGAACAGTGTTTGCAGCCAGGGTTTGTGGACTTTGGCGCGAAAAGCCTGATAACCCGCATCATCGGTGCACAGCGTGTCGCCATGCATAATCAGCACCCGACGACCATAAAGTTCGAGCACCTTTTCTTCCGGCAATAACGTCATGCCGCTTTCACGGGCAAAGCGTTTGCCGAGCAGAAAATCACGGTTGCCATGAATGAAATAACAGGGAACGCCGGAATCGGATACCGCTTTGATTGCTGCCGCCATCTGGCGATGGAGTGGGTTGGGATCGTCGTCGCCAATCCATGCTTCAAACAGATCGCCAAGAATATACAGCGCGTCGGCATTGCGGGCTTCCCCCGCTAAAAAACGCAGAAAACCGGCGGTGATCACCGGTTCTTCCACGCAGAGATGAAGATCTGCAATAAAGAGTGTCGCCACGATTACTCGCTAACGGTCACGCTTTCAATGATAACGTCTTCTTTTGGCACGTCCTGGTGCATACCGCTACGACCGGTTGCAACACCTTTGATTTTGTCTACCACGTCCATGCCTTCAACCACTTCAGCAAACACGCAGTAGCCCCAACCTTGCAGGCTTTCGCCAGAGAAGTTCAGGAAGTCGTTATCAACCACGTTGATGAAGAACTGTGCAGTTGCAGAGTGCGGAGCCTGAGTACGGGCCATTGCCAGCGTACCACGGGTATTTTTCAGACCGTTGTTGGCTTCGTTTTTGATCGGTTCTTTGGTGGCTTTTTGTTTCATGCCCGGTTCAAAACCGCCGCCCTGAATCATAAAGCCGTTGATAACACGGTGGAAAATGGTGTTGTTGTAAAAACCTTCGCGGCAGTAGTCCAGGAAGTTTTTAACTGTTTCAGGTGCTTTATCGTCAAAAGTTTTGATGACAATATCGCCGTGATTGGTGTGGAAAGTAACCATTTTTGCATCCTGTTCCGTTTGATTGGTGCTTCAACCCGGTTCGGGTCATATATAGGGTGGTGTTATAGCATAACCGCACGATCGGATCATCTCGCAATGTATGCTGAATCGCGCGGGAAATATGGGTATTATACGCAACTCAATTACCCACACATGTCTAAACGGAATCTTCGATGCTAAAAATCTTCAATACTCTGACACGCCAAAAAGAGGAATTTAAGCCTATTCACGCCGGGGAAGTCGGCATGTACGTGTGTGGAATCACCGTTTACGACCTCTGTCATATCGGTCACGGGCGTACCTTTGTTGCCTTTGACGTGGTTGCACGCTACCTACGTTTCCTCGGCTACAAGCTGAAGTATGTGCGCAACATTACCGATATCGACGATAAAATCATCAAGCGCGCCAATGAAAATGGCGAAAGCTTTGTGGCGCTGGTGGATCGCATGATCGCCGAAATGCACAAAGATTTTGATGCTTTGAACATTCTGCGCCCGGATATGGAGCCGCGCGCGACGCACCATATCGCAGAAATTATTGAACTCACTGAACAACTGATCGCCAAAGGTCACGCTTATGTGGCGGACAACGGCGACGTGATGTTCGACGTACCGACCGATCCGACTTATGGCGTGCTGTCGCGTCAGGATCTCGACCAGTTGCAGGCAGGGGCGCGCGTTGACGTGGTCGACGACAAACGCAACCCGATGGACTTCGTTCTGTGGAAGATGTCGAAAGAGGGCGAACCGAGCTGGCCGTCTCCGTGGGGCGCGGGTCGTCCAGGCTGGCACATTGAGTGTTCAGCAATGAACTGCAAACAGTTGGGTAACCACTTTGATATCCATGGCGGCGGTTCTGACCTGATGTTCCCGCACCACGAGAACGAAATCGCTCAGTCCACCTGTGCGCATGATGGCCAGTATGTGAACTACTGGATGCACTCCGGCATGGTGATGGTTGACCGCGAGAAGATGTCGAAATCGCTGGGTAACTTCTTCACTGTGCGCGATGTGCTGAAATACTACGACGCGGAGACCGTGCGTTACTTCCTGATGTCTGGTCACTATCGCAGCCAGCTGAACTACAGCGAAGAGAACCTGAAGCAGGCGCGTGCGGCGCTGGAGCGTCTCTACACTGCGCTGCGCGGCACAGATAAAACCGTTGCGCCTGCCGGTGGCGAAGCGTTTGAAGCGCGCTTTATTGAAGCGATGGACGACGATTTCAACACCCCGGAAGCCTATTCCGTACTGTTTGATATGGCGCGTGAAGTGAACCGCCTGAAAGCAGAAGATATGGCAGCGGCGAACGCAATGGCGTCTCATCTGCGTAAACTTTCTGCCGTGCTGGGTCTGCTGGAGCAAGAACCGGAAGCGTTCCTGCAAAGCGGCGCGCAGGCAGACGACAGCGAAGTGGCTGAGATTGAAGCGTTAATTCAACAGCGTCTGGATGCCCGTAAAGCGAAAGACTGGGCGGCGGCAGATGCGGCGCGTGACCGTCTTAACGAGATGGGGATCGTGCTGGAAGATGGTCCGCAAGGCACCACCTGGCGTCGTAAGTAACACCCTCACTCTTATCCTCTCCCGCAAGGGAGAGGATACGTTCAGCGCAATTTACGCCTGCTCCACCATAACATTCCCATTAGCACCATCCCCGGCAACCATACCCACATCAATTCAGAAATAATCACCTGATGCCCGTACGGCGTGGTGTAACGAGACAATGCAAACGGCGCGACTTTAATCACCTGCCAGGGAGCGAAAAAGCGTTCATCTGACCACGGCCACAGCCAACCAACCCCTTTACCGCCAGTGGTTACCGAATCCAGCAAGCTGTGCGATAGCAACGAGACGGTTAAAAACAGCCAGCAGCGAATCAGCCCAGCCCTGAACCATCGGCGTCCAATCAGCACACATAACAGCGGGACAACAAACGCAAACACCAGCGAATGGGTAAACCCGCGATGACCAAAAACATTGCCGTAAGCAACGCCAAATTTAAACGACAAGACGTCGGCATCTGGCAGCATCGCCAGGACGATTCCGGCAAATAACAGACGCGGTGGGATGATTTTCGACCCCAACCCTAAACCAATACAAAGGGGAACGGCGGCGTGAGTAATAACGGTTGGCATGATGATCGCTTCGGCAAAATATCGACGCTATCAGCATGGATGAAAGCGACGAAGAGGGCAAAGGTCTGAAAAGAGAATCGGCCTGCATACGGGCAGGCCGAAGTGGGATCAGGCAACAACCTGTACGCTGTGACCTGCAAAACTCACTGTCTGACCGGCGACGATTTTGCAACGTTTGCGCGTTTCAACCGCGCCGTCGACTTTCACCTGACCTTCGGCGATCACGATTTTCGCCTGCGCGCCGCTTTCGCTCCAGCCTTCCAGTTTCAGCAAGTCGCACAGCTCAACGTGCGGATGTTTACCTAAAGAAAATGTCGCCATGTTACTCACCCTGTGGATCATGATATTCAACGCACGCCTGTAGCGTGTTTTCAATCAGCGTGGCAACCGTCATCGGGCCAACGCCGCCGGGAACGGGCGTAATGTAAGAAGCGCGCTTAGCCGCTTCTTCAAACACTACGTCGCCCACAACTTTGCCATTTTCCAGACGGTTGATGCCGACATCAATCACAATTGCGCCTTCTTTGATCCAGTCACCTGGAATAAAGCCCGGCTTGCCGACGGCAACGATCAACAGATCGGCATTTTCTACGTGATGACGCAGATTTTTGGTGAAGCGGTGAGTCACGGTGGTGGTGCAACCTGCCAGCAGCAGTTCCATGCTCATCGGGCGACCGACGATATTTGATGCGCCAATCACCACAGCATTAAGACCAAAGGTATCAATGTTGTAACGCTCAAGCAGCGTGACGATACCGCGCGGAGTGCAAGGACGCAGACGCGGCGCGCGCTGGCACAGACGACCGACGTTATAAGGATGGAAACCGTCTACGTCTTTGTCCGGGTGAATACGTTCCAGCACTTTGATGTAGTCAATTCCCGCCGGAAGCGGCAACTGCACCAGAATGCCGTCAATGGTGTTGTCGGCGTTCAGTGCATCGATAAGCTCAAGCAGTTCTGCTTCAGTGGTGGTTTCCGGGAGGTCATAGGAGCGGGAGACGAACCCGACTTCTTCACAAGCCTTGCGTTTGCTTGCGACATAAATTTGCGATGCAGGGTTGCTACCCACCAGCACAACGGCCAGTCCTGGCGCTCGCAGTCCGGCCGCAACGCGCGCCTGAACTTTTTGAGCAACTTCAGAGCGCACCTGCTGCGCAATCGTTTTACCGTCAATAATCTTTGCTGCCATCAGAGAGAGGATTCCATCTGTTACGTAGGTCGAAGGGGATGCGTCTATTTTGTCAGAAGCGTGGCGCGCTGTCAGTTTTCGTTTTCTGAAAAGTAAAACCTTCTGTACCTGGCGATAATGATAACCGTCGTTGGTTTGCCGCTGTAGCGAGGTAAATCAGATGCGGTCGTACACTTGTTCAGCAACCGGTTCAAAAGCCATTGACTCAGCAAGGGTTGACCGTATAATTCACGCGACTACACACACATTGTGGTATCAATGCGCCCTTAGCTCAGTTGGATAGAGCAACGACCTTCTAAGTCGTGGGCCGCAGGTTCGAATCCTGCAGGGCGCGCCATTAAAATTCAATTAGTTACGCCTTCTTTATTTCCTCCATAATTTCACAGTGGGGCATCATCCCAAAGATGTCGTCTGTTTTCCTTGCGTGCTTCGTCAAATGATTAGGTGCAAGGTGAGTATATCTATGCACCATTTCTATGGATTCCCATCCGCCCATTTCCTGAAGCACTGATGAAGAACATCAATGAATGCACCAGAATGAATCCGGTGAGTTAAGTTCAAACTGTAGTACAATTCTCTTCGGTATTAACAGGAAAGAATATGCTATGAACCCTTATATTTATCTTGGTGGCGCAATACTTGCAGAGGTCATTGGTACAACCTTAATGAAGTTTTCAGAGGGTTTTACACGGTTATGGCCCTCTGTTGGTACAATTATTTGTTACTGTGCATCATTCTGGTTATTAGCTCAGACGCTGGCTTATATTCCTACAGGGATTGCTTATGCTATCTGGTCAGGAGTCGGTATCGTCCTGATTAGTTTACTGTCCTGGGGATTTTTCGGCCAACGGTTGGATCTGCCAGCCATTATAGGCATGATGTTGATTTGTGCCGGAGTGTTGGTAATTAACTTATTGTCACGAAGCGCACCACATTAAAAATAATTTCTTTTGAATCGAGTGAAATATGGCAGCCCGTATGTTTATACGGGCTGCTTTTTTATAGTGCGGGTAAATTTTTTTTGGCAAGTGGAGCAGGGGGATTACCACATTTGCGTTTTGAACAGTAGCAATAAAGTTTTCGGTGAGAAATGCCACCAGTATTTTGTGATGAAACGGATATTGGCGGTATAGGTGGGTATTTGATATCGAGAGTTGATAGTTTATAGAAAAATAAAAATGAAATATTAAGTTTGTTTATTTTTAACCTTCGTACACATCGCTGATAAAATGAGAACCACCCGCTGAACGGGTGGTTATGCGTAAGTTTAATTTTATAATTTCAGTGAATGTTTACGCTGTAATAATACAAATGATAGTGGACAAAAAGCACAATCAGTTGATCGATTCACCGTAGGATGCGACTGCCTGAGCGGTGTCTCCCCCGCTCAATACCTGTCTGACTCCATCATTTTTCAGCCAATAATAAGTATTATTTTCTTTATTAAAAGCGTAAATTCTACAAATACCGCCAATCTCATTATTTGTATTCCATCCACTATTAGCTACATTGCCCCACTCCTGGTAAAGACCTGCGTTAACTTCTCGCGAGATAATATGACCTGAATTATGATCATTATAATCGTAACTATCGATATCCTGTGCTTCAGGAAATTCTCCGTTCATGCTCTCAATCCATGGTAAAATCTTTTGAATTGAATCATAAGTTTCAATACTGTATTTAAAGAAACGCTTAACAGTAAAAATATAAATACCGGCAACTTTGTTCGTTGATTTATCAGTGGCGAAAATAGCAAAAATCTTCCCAATACACTTTTCGTCAACGCCAGGAAAAGTCACTGTGCCATCTTGACTGACCGCCAGAACATTATTGTCTGCATCAGTGCTACAGCTCCATTTTACTTTGCCATTATTAACTGGGTCATTATCAATAACCATCTTAAAGGTGGCACCTGGAAACAAGCAGTTAGGAAAATGGTAACCATTCTTCATATCATTGTTAATATCATAGATATGGTTGTCAACTAAAACGCCTGTAATTTTACTCATCATTAACTCTCTTTGTTTGTTAAATAAAAGGGTTTATTCCTGTGTAAAGGAATATACTGATGTTAATACAATCAATGAATAATTGTTCTTATTTACAGGTTATATAGTGGCATGAATATGATTATATAATGCCTCTGAGTAGTGGCTGCACCGGTTATTTGTGTCACTGCTATCTTCTTATTGGCTATGCAGGTCGTAGTGGGGCAAAACCGAGACGCATAAAATGCGTTGAAAAAAGAGAATCTGCTAAACAATTAATACAAACAGGATTCTGATTAGGAAAGTGAAAAGGAAGGGAGCAAGCAAAGTTGCTCCCTTAAACAATTAATATTCGAGGATGCCACGCGCGACGGGCAAATAGCGCAGGGAGAAATAGAGCAAGTCCTTGCCGCAGGAGGCGCGTTTTGCTAATAGTGAGGCGATCTCCGCATCTGGTTTTGGTTTAGCTTCAAACGTTTTACCTTTGCCCGCGACAAACAATTCATAAACAATGCCGCTGGCGGGCGAGGCAATCTGGCAATCTGCACTGGCTTGCAGATAACGTTCGCGCTGCCCGGCGGTGAGTTTATCCACGCCGCTGCCATCCTGTACCCAGACATTAACGCTGGTTGCTTTAACTTGTTCCAGCAGTTGGCGATAGCCATCGGGCGACATGTTTCCGGCGAAAAAACTACTGACATAAATCGGTTTTGCCAAAACATCACTAAGCAGTCGCTGAGTATTATTTAACCATTTCAGCAATGGCTGGCGGGCGGCTTCGCTGCGCCAGTTCAAATCGTCAATTTCCGCACTGATGTACCAGCCATCCGGCGTTACGCCCGGTGCGGCGCTCCATAATCTGGCTTGCTGGAGATCGGCCGCCAGCAGGCGATTAAGATAGCTTTCCAGCGCCACAGATGACTGCTTCTGATGCATAAAAAATTCCGGATCGGCATTCAGGCCAACAATCAGCTTCAGGCCAGCGTGCTGCGCTGCCGCTGCACGTCTGAACAATAATGCACGCTCTTCTGGCTGGGTGAATGCATCGCCGTAACGGGTCCATTGCAAAACCAGAGTATCGAAGCCCTGCAAACGTAACTGGCTCATCAGCCCCTGCCACTGGGCGTCGGTGACCTGACTGTCACGATTTTGCGGTTGCCAGATGATACCTTTCATCGCAAAGGAAAAAGGGCTGACCAGCAGCAGTGTCAGCATTACGAAAATTAACTTACGCATTTACCAGTGCACTCCAATGGTGAGAAACGCGTTGTTGCGCTCCCCGCTACGTTGATTAATCGCCTTAAAGGTATGCTGATATTCGACGCCGAGACTGACTTTGTGCGGCCAGGCATCATAGTGCGTCTCGCCGGTCCAGATATTCCAGCGCACGCCAACACCGCCAAGCTGCGCGCCCTGAGTGCCTTTATCACGATAGCCGTTGTCCTGAACGTGAGCGTAAGGCTCAATGGTTTGTCCGTTCGCCACCTTCTGATGCCAGCTCACGCGATAATCTGCCGTCCACGCCTGAATATCCTGGCGGACATATTGCGCCGCATCGAGATACAGGTTTTGGGCAAACCAGCCTGAACCGTTCGGGTGCCACTCGTCGCTGTATTTGCCGCCGTTAAAGAACGAGGCACTGGCGCGCAGCATGGTATCGGAGGCGCCATTTTGCCCGTTCAGCGGCAACTGCTGTTCAACGGCGAGGAAAAAGATTTGGTCGCGCAGGGGCTTCCAGCGCAGGCCGGTGCCGGACATCGGATTTTTCACCGGCATTGCTACACCGTTTTCTCCGGTATCGGCAAATACACGGCTGTAAACCGAAAGCAGGTCGCCTTCCAGCAGCATATTGCGCCCGATGCGGTACTCGGCTTCCAGTTGCGCGTAGCTACGATAACTTTTCCCTGGCGCAGCGCCGCCAACATTGTTGTTAGCGGTACTCATCGCCCCGGAACGCAAGCCGATGGAAGAATCGAAACTGAACGTCCAGCGGCGACCGACATCTTCATGCAGACGGCGGAAATTGAAACGTTGCTGATTTTGCTCTGGCGTCAGTGGGGTTATTAGCGCCTGGTTATCAATATCATCAATTACCAGCCGGGCGTACTGTTGTGTTGCAGGCATATCATCCAGACGCTGGTTCACGTAGGCCAGTTGTCGGATCAGTGCTGGATCGTCCGGCAATCCTTTATGCGCCTGTTCCAGCATTTCCCGCGATTGCGCGATATCACCGCTATCCCACAAGGCGTAACCGAGCGCCGCCTGGGTGTTGCTGTTATTGGGTTCCAGTTCCAGAGCGGCGCGCAAATCGCTCACCGCCGCAGAGACATCATGACGTTGGCGATAAATCGTCGCCCGCGCAACGTAAGCGTTAGCAGAAGGTGCAATGTTAATTGAGCGTGTGAGATCGTTCAGTGCGAGTTCCGGTTGACCGGGAATATAACGTTGCGCATGTAGCCACCAGTACAGCGCATTGTTTCCCAGCCCGCGTTGTTCTGCCTGCTGAAGCCAGCGATCGCGAGCCGCGCCATTTCCTGCCGCCTGAGCGGTATTGGCGGCAGCAAGTAGATCTTCATTGCTCATGTCGTGAAGGCTGATTTTCTGCCAGGCCGCCAGTGCGGTGTTGTAGTCTTCCACCTGGTATGCCTGATAAGCCACCGCGCGATGTTGCCACGCGTTCGGTTGTCGTTGTTCTGCCTGAAGCCAGGCATACAACGCCACGCCGGGTAGCGTGTCCCGATAACACTTCGCCAGACGGTTCCAGGCCGCAGCATCGTAGGAAGGCGACATATCGCCCAGCAAGCGGACTATCACCGGGCAATTATCTGCAATCCCCGGTAACTGGCTTTGCCACTGACGCTGCTCCGCCAGCGGCAAGGGTTTCGATAAAATCGCCACTTTTGCCGGGGTCGCCAGGTAAGGATGCTTTTCCAACAGCGAAGCCAGTCGCGCCATTAAAGTATGACTGACGGTTGTATCTCCCTGGAAGGGGTAGCGTTGCAGCAACAAATCGGCAGCTTCGCGTGACTGTCCGTTCTGTATCAGTTGCCAGGTCAGTTGATCCAGACGGGTAAGATTTGCCGGTTCTTGCTGATACAGCAACCGCGCCAGACGCAGAGCTTCAGCCTTGTTACGAGTCGCCACGCTGACGGCATAACGCTCCTCAAGCATTTCATTGGCGGGAAGGGTAGCGAGCAGTTTTTGCGCTGCGTCGTACTGACCTTCTTTTAACAGCACCGGTAGCGTCGCGCCAACAACATACTGGCGGTTATCGGCAAACTGTACCGTGTGATTCGCCAACGCTTGCACCGGGTTGTCACTGTATTTTGATAACAGATAGAGCCAGCTTTTCTCTTGTGTGTCCGAGGTAAACAGCGGCTTATTTTCAGCGAGATAACGCTGGAGACGTGCTTTTTCGCCACGATAAGCCAGAGAGGTCGCGTAAGTAATATACGACTGTGGATCGGTGAAGATCCCCACTGATTGCAGCGCCAGGATCCGATCATCCAATTGCCCGGTAAGAAGCACATCAAACCACTGGCGGCGCTCTGCCGCGCTTAATGTATTCTGCTGGCGTGCTTCATTGTATAGCGTATCTGCCTGGGACCATTGTTTCAGGTAGATTGCCCGTTGCAGCAGATCGGTACGCAACGTTTTTCCTTCCGGCGATGCGGCAAACGTTGCATCGTTCAGTTGCGCTCTGGCGACAGGTAACTGTGCCAGGCGCAGGGCATTCTGCCCGACTTCACTGCGACAACGCAGGGTCGGCACAGCATCGCACGCCTTTTGCTGAGCCAGCAGTTCTTCAACGGTATTAACGGTTTTGACTTCTACTGGAATTGCCGCGAGATTGCGTTCAAGGCGGGCATCGCCAGGATGACGTTTTAGTTGATCCTCAAGCAACAGCCGCGCGCGATCATCATGACCAAAATGGCGATAGGCTTCTGCCAGATATAACGTCAACGGAATATTATCCGGCACCTGCTGATGAATATATTCAAATTCGCGGATGGCGGTTTTTTCGTCGTTATTTTTCTGTGCCTTCAGCGCCTTATCGAGACGGGGATAAATAACAAAATGGCGATAGTCGCTCAGCCCCAGCTCTTCTGCGCTGGTGCCGATATTGTCTGCGAGTGCGCTGGTACTCAATAAAGACGTCAGCAGTAAACCAGACCATCCGATGACGCGATTAAGGTTATTTTCCTTCATTTTCGGACTCCAGCTCCGCAACCTGTTCTGTGGTTAAACCTGCTTTGAGTAATAATGATTGCATCGAAACTTGTAATTCGCGTTGAATTGTCAGGACGCGATCCAGCGTTTCCTGGCTAATAACGCCTTCGGTGACCAAAAATTTACCGAGCGGCAGTGAGCTGCGTTCATGGCGCAATAACAACACGTTAATTGCAGAACGATTAATATGGCCGAGCGTGGTCAGTATTTCGGCGAACAGGAACTGATGCGGTACATATTGCTGCCAGATGTCGCTGGCCTGCTGTTCAGTGAGCCATTGCTGCTGAACCGCATTGTGCAACATTGCTCGTGGGTCATAACCGCGACGACGCGCATACCAGTGACGTAAACCGGTGACGATTTGCCCGCGCAGAACAATGACGTAACGCACCTTGCGTCCGACCTTACGTGTCAGAGCCGCCAGTGAAACCGGATCGATACCATCTTCGCTGCCGACAATTAACTCATCATTTTCCAGACGTAGCGGCAGCACCGCATAATGTAGCGCCACGGACGCAGGCATTTCGGCAATCAGCGAGGAAGGGATCTGCCAGGCATCGATCGATTCCCACGCCACGCCGTTTTGCTCCGCCAGTGCCTGCGCCAGTTGCTCGGCGCTAATCAATCCCTGCATCAGCATCGAACCGCCGAGGCGTAGACCTTCAACACGATTACGCAGTGCTGTATCGAGTTGCTCTTCAGTGATGACCTGATTTTCCAGCAGGATTTGACCTAACGGGCGCAACGAACGGGTATCGCCAGTCACGCTGGGGAAATCATGCGTCGTTTTATCCCATGCCACGCGACGCGGGTCGCCGTGCTGAAGAACCTGTTTCAACGCGCGCCAGTTGGCCATAAAATTAATCAGGTTGCCCCAGAATAGCCGCAGGACGGAGAGTAAGCCTTGCGTCAGGCCGTAGTATCCGGTGACAAAAATCACTCGTTGCACAATGCGGTTGATCATCAAGCCAAAGTTTAGCCACAGCAGGGTCATCAACCATGTGCTGCCGCTGAAAATAGAAAGAAAATGCCAGGCGTCGGAGCACAAACTTTCATACGCCATCAACAGCAGAAGCTGGAGCATCACCAGCATCGCGAGGAAGCTGACAAAGTTACTGATTGCCCCTTTGCGGTCGCGCCAGAGAAAGTAGTTCAGCGTCAGACTGGAGGTCCATTTGTGGGTTTTAAAGCCCTGGAAAACAATGCCGATGATCCAGCGAGATTTTTGTCGAACCGCAGTTGAAAATGTGTCGGGGAAATATTCGCGCACGCAGATCATGTTTGACGTCCGCGCGTGCTGTAAAAATTTACGCTGTTCGCGCTCTTTGGCTTCGTCCACCACCGGAAAACGGACAAAAATTTCCGTCATACCTTTTTCTTTCAGGCGGAAGCCAATGTCGTAATCTTCAGTAAGACTCTGCACGTCGAAAGCAATACCGTCACCGTCAGCTAACAGTGCGGTCACGGCGCGGCGGCTGAAACAGGTGCCGACGCCTGCGCTGGGCACTTGTCCGGCGAGGGCTTCACGCACCGGAACATCTTTGCCATGCAGTTCTGAAAACTCATCGATATAGGTCATGCTGGTGAAGTGCGTCCATTCGCGTTCGAACGGATACACCGGGATCTGAATCAGATCTTTACGCTCGACCAGATAGTTGAACAGACGCAATTCCATCGGTGAAATCACGTCTTCGGCATCATGCAGAATAAAACCAGCAAAAGCGAAATTGGCGCTACGCTCAAACTGGGTGATGGCGTCCAGCACATTGTTCAGACAGTCGGCTTTACTGGTGGGGCCAGGACGCGCACAGACCACCTTGTGCACATTCGGAAAGCGAGCGCACACTTCGTCAACATCACGCTGAGTATCGGGGTCGTTGGGGTAAGTGCCGACAAAGATATGATAGTTTTCGTAGTCGAGCGTGGTTGCCGCCAGCTCGGCCATATTGCCGATGACGCCAGTTTCATTCCACGCCGGAACCATAATCGCTAAGGGTTTTTCATCCGGCTTATACAGTTCGCGGTAACTCATTCGCGGGTAGTGGCGATAAACACTCAACTTGCGCTTAATGCGGCGTACCCAGTAGACGACATCAATAAAAAAATCGTCCAGCCCGCTGATGAACATTATGACCGCTAACGTTATCGCGATTACTTTTAAGCCGTAGAGCCAGGTAGCAAAAACATCAAGAAGCCAGTCCACACAAAAACCTTACATTAACGCTGGTTATGTTTAGGGTGGCGTATATTAAGGTTTTTTATGGATTGTGACAGCTTTTTACCATTAATAGGTAGGATTATTGCGGCACGTTATTTTTACACTGGTTATAAAAGTTGCCGTTTGCTGAATGATTAAGCGGGTAATGTGATAATAAACCTTGTCTCCCGCGCATCTGACGTAACCGCAACCGTGCCTTTATGCGCGACAACAATCGATTTCACTATCGCCAGACCAATGCCGCTACCTTCGCCTTTTCTCTGGCGGGAAGGGTCAACGCGGTAGAAACGGTCAAACAATCGCGGTAAGTGTTCGGGCGCAATGGGCGTACCGGGGTTTTCGACGGAAACTTGCACCAGGTGATCGACCTTCTGGCAGCGTACTACAATTGTCTCTCCGGGCGGCGTATAACGCAGGGCGTTAGAAAGCAGGTTACTTAACGCCCGACGCAGCATCAGCGGATCGCCCGCAACCTGACACTCGTCACCAACAAACCGCAGCTCCACGCCGCGATCTTCTGCTAACGCCTCGAAAAAATCGAACACTTTGCCGACTTCATCCGCCAGGTTGAGCATTTTCTTTTCGGGGATTAGCTGGTTGTTATCGGCCTGAGCGAGAAACAGCATATCGCTGACCATTTTCGCCATTCGCGTCAGCTCTTCGAGATTAGAGTAGAGCACATCTTCCAGCTCCTTCTGGCTGCGCGACTGGCTGAGGGCGATTTCTGTTTGCGTAATGAGATTTGTAATTGGTGTGCGAATTTCGTGGGCGATATCCGCTGAGAAATTGGACTGGCGGGTAAAGACATCCTCAATACGCTCGATCATATGGTTGAACGACAGTACCAGCTGTTCCAGCTCAATGGGCACGGTCTGCGGGTTGAGGCGAACGTCGAGATCTTTCGAGGTGATATTCTGGATTTGACGGCTGACGCTGCGGATCGGCGCGTGACCTTTATGTACCGCCAACAGCACGATGAAGACGATCAGGATGCTGATGATCGATGCGGTCATAATAAGTTTATTCATCAAATCATTAATGTAATGAAGATGAAAATCGATCGAAAGTGCGATGTAGAGCGTATAAATCGGTTTGCCGTCCACCAACGGGCCAACCGGCAAGCTAATCATCCGCCAGTTGCTGTGTTCCATATGCCCGTGACCGTGGCCTGGCATCATAATCGTCGGGCCGGAAAGGAGATACACCTCGCCGCCCCGCGCGTCTTTATCGGGTATGGCGTCACGCGTAAACTCGCGGATATCGGGCGCGCCGGGGGAGTGATACACCGTTTTACCGTGGCTATCTGCCAGAGAAATCAATACGTTGGAATAACCACTGACAATATCTTCCAGCGTCATTAAGCGTCGGGCTTGCGTCTCTTCAGGATGATTAAGAACGCGCTTGAGCGTGGCGCTAATCTCTTTTAAATCATTAATATCCTGCTCGGCAAAATGCACCTTTACCGAGTGGATCATGATCCACGCGAAGGCGAAAAATGCCGCGATGGTGGCAAGGCTGATAAAAAAGGTCAGGCGGGTTGCCAGCGAAAACGGGCGCTGAAACGGCTTATTGGCCATCCGGCACCTCAAGCATATAGCCCACGCCGCGCACGGTCTGAATTAGCTTCGGCTCAAAGTCGTTGTCGATTTTGCCTCTCAGCCGCTTCACTGCCACATCAATGGCGTTGGTGTCGCTGTCAAAATTCATGTCCCACACCTGTGAGGCGATAAGCGAGCGGGGCAGCACTTCGCCCTGATGGCGGAGAAAAAATTCCAGCAGAGTAAACTCTTTACTGGTCAAAGTGATGCGCGTGCCGCTGCGGGTGACTTTGCGGCTGACGAGATCGACCATCAGGTCGGCAACCTGAAACTGACTTTCGACAATTACCGCCGCCCCGCGCCGCAGTAAAGTGCGCACCCGCGCCAGCAGTTCAGCAAAAGCGAACGGCTTCACCAGGTAGTCATCCGCTCCCAGCTCCAGCCCCTTGACACGATGTTCAATCGTACCCAGCGCGCTGAGCAGCAGAATCGGCATCCCTTTGTTGGCAGAACGCAACATGCGCACGATATCCCAGCCGTTCACGTCCGGCAGCATAATATCGAGGATTATCAGATCATAATCACCGGTCATCGCCAGATGGTAGCCATTCAACCCGTTGTCGGCCAAATCGACTACAAAACCGGCTTCGGTTAACCCTTTGGTCAAGTATTCTCCGGTTTTCTTTTCATCTTCGACAATCAACAGTTTCATATTTCCTCCGCATGTTGCCCGGGCAATTCTAGAGGAGCGGGATCAGATGGCAATCGCTTATTGGCAAAATGACAATTTTGTCATTTTCCTGTCACCGGAAAATCAGAGCCTGGAGGGTAAAGTTGGCGGCATAAAATCACCAGAAATTATGCGCCTATGTCTTCTTGTAAACTCCTGACACTTTGTGTAGCCCTTGCACTAACCGGTTGTTCACTGGCGCCGGATTATCAGCGTCCGGCAATGCCTGTGCCGCAACAGTTCTCACTCAGCCAGAACGGCCTGGTTAACGCGGCAGATAACTACCAGAACGCGGGCTGGCGCACCTTTTTTGTTGATAATCAACTGAAGACGTTGATTAGCGAGGCGCTGGTGAATAACCGGGATTTGCGCATGGCGACCCTGAAAGTGCAGGAGGCGCGGGCGCAATATCGTCTGACCGATGCCGACCGTTACCCGCAACTCAATGGCGATGGCAGCGGCAGCTGGAGCGGCAATCTTAAAGGCGATTCAGCCACGACTAGGGAGTTTTCGACTGGCCTTAACGCCAGCTTTGACCTCGATTTTTTCGGTCGCTTAAAGAACATGAGCGAAGCCGAGCGACAAAATTATTTAGCCACTGAGGAAGCTCAGCGCGCGGTGCATATTCTGCTGGTTTCTAATGTCGCGCAAAGCTATTTCAATCAGCAACTGGCTTATGCGCAATTGCAAATAGCCGAAGAAACGCTGCGTAATTATCAGCAGTCATATGCGTTTGTCGAAAAACAACTGTTAACCGGCAGCAGCAATGTTCTGGCGCTGGAACAGGCTCGCGGGGTGATTGAAAGTACCCGCAGCGATATCGCTAAACGTCAGGGGGAACTGGCGCAGGCGAATAATGCATTGCAACTGTTATTAGGAAGCTACGGCAAGCTGCCGCAAGCGCAGACAGCGGGTAGCGACAGCCTGCAAAGCGTTAAATTACCGGCGGGCTTGTCGTCGCAAATCTTGTTGCAGCGCCCGGATATTATGGAAGCTGAACACGCGTTAATGGCGGCTAATGCCAATATTGGCGCCGCACGCGCGGCATTTTTCCCGTCTATCAGTCTGACCAGCGGAATCTCAACCGCCAGCAGCGATCTCTCATCATTATTTAACGCCAGCAGCGGAATGTGGAATTTTATTCCCAAAATTGAGATCCCCATTTTTAATGCCGGGCGTAACCAGGCCAATCTGGATATCGCTGAAATTCGCCAGCAGCAGTCGGTGGTGAATTATGAACAAAAAATCCAGAATGCCTTTAAAGAAGTGGTAGATGCGCTGGCGTTACGTCAAAGCCTGAATGATCAAATTAGCGCCCAACAGCGTTATCTGGCGTCGCTGCAAATTACCCTGCAACGGGCACGGGCATTATATCAGCACGGCGCAGTCAGTTATCTGGAAGTGCTGGATGCCGAACGTTCTTTATTTGCTACCCGACAAACCTTACTCGACCTGAATTATGCCCGTCAGGTTAATGAAATTTCTTTATATACCGCCCTGGGTGGCGGTTGGCAGCAATAATTTTTAACTCCAGGAGAGAATAAATGAAAAAAGCACTGCAAGTCGCAATGTTCAGTCTGTTTACTGTTATTGGTTTTAATGCCCAGGCTAACGAACATCATCATGAAACCATGAGCGAAGCACAACCGCAGGTGATTAGCGCCACCGGTGTGGTAAAAGGTGTTGATCTGGAAAGCAAAAAAATCACCATCCACCACGATCCGATTGCCGCAGTGAACTGGCCAGAGATGACTATGCGCTTTACCATCACCCCGCAGACGAAAATGGGTGAAATTAAAACCGGCGACAAAGTGGCGTTTAATTTTGTCCAGCAGGGCAACCTTTCTTTATTACAGGATATTAAAGTCAGCCAGTAACCCAGGTTTAATTCAATGAAAAAAATCGCGCTTATTATCGGCAGCATGATCGCGGGCGGTATTATTTCTGCGGCAGGTTTTACCTGGTTTGCAAAGGCGGAACCGCCAGTGGAAAAAACGCCAACCGCAGAACGTAAAATCTTATTCTGGTACGACCCGATGTATCCCAATACGCGGTTCGATAAACCAGGTAAATCGCCGTTTATGGATATGGATCTGGTGCCGAAATATGCCGATGAAGAGAGTTCTGCGTCTGGTGTACGCATTGACCCGACCCAGACGCAGAATCTGGGGGTGAAAACGGCTACCGTCACGCGCGGGCCGCTGACTTTTGCCCAGAGTTTCCCGGCGAATGTCAGTTACAACGAGTATCAGTTTGCCATTGTGCAGGCTCGAGCCGCCGGATTTATTGACAAAGTTTATCCGCTCACGGTGGGCGATAAAGTGAAAAAGGGCGCGCCGCTTCTCGACCTGACCATTCCCGACTGGGTGGAAGCGCAGAGTGAGTATTTACTGCTGCGCGAAACCGGCGGTACGGCGACCCAGACCGAAGGTATTCTTGAACGCCTGCGGCTGGCGGGAATGCCGGAGGCCGATATTCGCCGCCTGATCGCCACGCAAAAAATCCAGACTCGCTTTACGCTCAAAGCGCCCATTGATGGCGTGATCACCGCGTTTGATCTGCGCGCGGGAATGAATATCGCCAAAGATAATGTGGTAGCGAAAATTCAGGGTATGGACCCGGTGTGGGTCACTGCTGCGATCCCGGAGTCTATCGCCTGGCTGGTGAAAGATGCCTCGCAGTTTACGCTCACCGTTCCGGCGCGACCCGATAAAACGCTCACCATCCGCAAATGGACGATGCTACCCGGCGTAGATGCCGCGACCCGCACTTTGCAACTGCGTCTGGAAGTCGACAACGCCGACGAGGCGCTAAAGCCGGGAATGAACGCCTGGTTGCAACTCAACACCGCCAGCGAACCGATGCTGCTCATTCCGTCACAGGCGCTGATTGATACCGGCAGCGAACAGCGGGTGATTACCGTTGACGCCGACGGGCGCTTTGTACCGAAACGCGTTTCCGTTTTCCAGGCCTCGCAAGGCGTCACCGCGTTACGCTCAGGTCTGGCGGAAGGGGAAAAGGTGGTTTCCAGCGGCCTGTTCCTGATTGATTCTGAAGCCAATATTTCTGGCGCGCTGGAGCGGATGCGCTCTGAAAGTGCTACCCACGCGCATTGAGGGAATAACCAATGATTGAATGGATTATTCGTCGCTCGGTGGCGAACCGTTTTCTGGTGCTGATGGGCGCGTTGTTTTTGAGCATCTGGGGCACCTGGACCATCATTAACACGCCAGTGGATGCACTGCCGGATCTCTCTGATGTGCAGGTGATTATTAAAACCAGCTATCCCGGTCAGGCACCGCAAATCGTTGAAAATCAGGTGACTTATCCGCTAACTACCACCATGTTGTCGGTGCCTGGCGCGAAGACTGTGCGTGGTTTCTCGCAGTTTGGCGACTCTTATGTGTATGTCATTTTCGAAGATGGCACAGATCCATACTGGGCGCGCTCGCGGGTGCTGGAGTACCTCAACCAGGTGCAGGGTAAGCTGCCAGCGGGTGTCAGCGCGGAGCTGGGGCCAGACGCCACGGGCGTTGGCTGGATTTATGAATACGCGCTGGTGGATCGCAGCGGTAAGCACGATCTGGCTGATTTACGCTCATTGCAGGACTGGTTTCTCAAATATGAGCTAAAAACCATCCCTGACGTTGCGGAAGTGGCGTCGGTGGGCGGTGTGGTGAAAGAGTATCAGGTGGTTATCGATCCCCAGCGCCTGGCGCAATATGGCATCACACTCGCCGAAGTGAAAAGCGCGCTGGATGCCTCAAACCAGGAAGCGGGTGGTTCGTCGATTGAACTGGCGGAAGCGGAATATATGGTGCGCGCCAGCGGCTATCTGCAAACGCTCGACGACTTTAATCACATCGTTTTAAAAGCCAGTGAAAATGGCGTGCCCGTTTATTTGCGTGATGTTGCGAAAGTCCAGGTAGGGCCGGAAATGCGCCGGGGCATTGCGGAACTGAACGGCGAAGGCGAAGTCGCTGGCGGGGTGGTGATCCTGCGTTCCGGCAAAAATGCCCGTGAAGTGATCGCCGCCGTGAAGGACAAACTGGAAACGCTGAAAAGCAGTCTGCCGGAAGGCGTGGAGATAGTTACAACATACGATCGCAGCCAGCTCATTGACCGCGCCTTCGACAACCTCAGCGGCAAGCTGCTGGAAGAGTTTATTGTGGTGGCGGTAGTCTGCGCGCTGTTTCTCTGGCATGTGCGCTCGGCGCTGGTGGCGATTATTTCGTTGCCGCTGGGGTTGTGTATTGCTTTTATTGTCATGCACTTCCAGGGGCTGAATGCCAATATTATGTCGCTGGGCGGTATTGCGATTGCCGTCGGGGCGATGGTCGATGCCGCTATCGTCATGATCGAGAATGCGCATAAACGGCTGGAAGAGTGGCAGCACCAGCATCCTGACGCCACGCTGGATAATAAAACGCGCTGGCAGGTGATTACCGATGCATCTGTTGAAGTGGGGCCGGCGCTTTTTATCAGTCTGCTGATTATCACGCTGTCGTTTATCCCAATCTTCACTCTGGAAGGGCAGGAAGGGCGTCTGTTTGGTCCGCTGGCGTTCACCAAAACTTATGCCATGGCAGGCGCGGCGCTGCTGGCGATCGTGGTGATCCCCATTCTGATGGGCTACTGGATCCGTGGCAAAATTCCGCCAGAAAGCAGTAACCCGCTCAATCGTTTTTTGATTCGTATTTACCATCCGCTGTTGCTGAAAGTACTGCACTGGCCGAAAACCACGCTGCTGGTGGCGGCGCTTTCGGTGCTGACAGTTATCTGGCCGCTCAATAAAGTTGGCGGGGAATTTTTACCGCAGATCAATGAAGGCGACTTGTTGTATATGCCTTCGACGCTGCCGGGGATTTCCGCGTCGGAAGCAGCGAGTATGCTGCAAAAAACCGACAAGCTGATTATGAGCGTACCGGAAGTGGCGCGGGTGTTTGGCAAAACCGGGAAAGCGGAAACTGCCACCGACTCCGCTCCGCTGGAGATGGTAGAAACGACCATTCAGCTTAAGCCGCAGGATCAGTGGCGGCCTGGCATGACGATGGACAAAATCATCGAAGAGCTGGATAGCACCGTGCGACTACCGGGGCTGGCGAATCTGTGGGTGCCACCAATCCGTAACCGTATTGATATGCTTTCCACCGGCATTAAAAGCCCCATCGGCATTAAAGTGTCCGGCAATGTGCTGGCGGATATCGACGCGATGGCGGAGCAAATTGAAGACGTGGCGCGAACGGTGCCAGGCGTGGCTTCTGCTCTTGCCGAACGTCTGGAAGGTGGGCGCTATATCAATATTGAGATTAACCGTGAAAAAGCCGCGCGTTACGGTATGACGGTGGCGGATGTACAGTTGTTTGTGACATCTGCGGTGGGTGGGGCGATGGTTGGCGAAACGGTGGAAGGGATTGCCCGTTATCCAATTAATCTACGTTATCCGCAAAGCTGGCGCGATAGCCCGCAGGCTCTGCGACAGTTGCCGATCCTGACGCCGATGAAACAGCAAATCACCCTGGCAGACGTGGCCGACGTTAACGTCTCCACCGGTCCGTCGATGCTGAAAACCGAGAATGCGCGCCCGACGAGCTGGATTTATATCGACGCCCGCGATCGTGACATGGTGTCGGTGGTTCACGATCTGCAAAAAGCGATTGCCGAAAAAGTGCAGTTGAAACCGGGCACCAGCGTGGCGTTTTCCGGTCAGTTCGAGCTACTGGAGCGCGCCAACCATAAGCTGAAACTCATGGTGCCGATGACGCTGATGATCATTTTCGTGCTGTTATATCTGGCGTTCCGTCGGGTGGGCGAAGCGTTACTGATTATCAGCAGCGTACCGTTTGCGCTGGTGGGCGGTATCTGGTTTCTGTGGTGGATGGGCTTTCATCTTTCCGTCGCGACCGGCACCGGTTTTATCGCTCTCGCCGGGGTCGCTGCCGAGTTTGGCGTGGTGATGCTGATGTATTTACGTCACGCCATAGAGGCAGAGCCGTCGCTGGATAATCCACAAACATTCAGCGAGCAGAAACTGGATGAGGCGTTGTATCACGGCGCGGTACTGCGCGTGCGCCCGAAAGCGATGACGGTGGCGGTGATTATCGCCGGTCTGCTGCCGATTCTGTGGGGAACGGGGGCGGGTTCCGAAGTGATGAGCCGTATCGCCGCGCCGATGATTGGCGGCATGATCACCGCACCTTTGCTGTCGCTGTTTATTATCCCGGCGGCGTATAAGCTGATGTGGCTGCATCGGCATCGGGTACGGAAATAAAAGCAGGATACCCGGTTTAACTGTGTGGATTGTGTCTTGCGACGACCAGCACTAAATGTTAAAAGGAGCCCCTCAATAAAAAAGACACACAGGGGAAAGGCGTGAAAAACGCGTCAACCGTATCGGAAGATACTGCGTCGAATCAAGAACCGACGCTTCATCGGGGATTACATAACCGTCATATTCAGCTAATTGCGCTGGGTGGCGCCATTGGTACTGGTCTGTTTCTTGGCATTGGTCCGGCGATTCAGATGGCGGGGCCGGCTGTATTGCTGGGCTACGGCGTTGCCGGGATCATCGCTTTCCTGATTATGCGCCAGCTCGGCGAGATGGTGGTCGAAGAGCCGGTATCCGGTTCGTTTGCCCACTTTGCCTATAAATACTGGGGACCGTTTGCGGGCTTCCTCTCCGGCTGGAACTACTGGGTGATGTTCGTGCTGGTAGGAATGGCAGAGCTGACGGCGGCGGGTATCTATATGCAGTACTGGTTCCCGGATGTTCCCACCTGGATCTGGGCTGCTGCCTTCTTTATTATCATCAACGCCGTTAACCTGGTGAACGTGCGCTTGTATGGTGAAACTGAGTTCTGGTTCGCGCTGATTAAAGTGCTGGCGATCATCGGCATGATCGGTTTTGGCCTGTGGCTGCTGTTCTCTGGTCACGGCGGCGAGAAAGCCAGTATCGACAACCTCTGGCGCTACGGTGGTTTCTTTGCCACCGGCTGGAATGGGCTGATTTTGTCGCTGGCGGTGATTATGTTCTCCTTCGGCGGTCTGGAGCTGATTGGGATTACTGCGGCTGAAGCGCGCGATCCAGAAAAAAGCATTCCGAAGGCAGTGAATCAGGTGGTTTATCGTATCCTGCTGTTTTATATCGGTTCACTGGTGGTTTTACTGGCGCTCTACCCGTGGGTGGAAGTGAAATCCAACAGTAGCCCGTTTGTGATGATTTTCCATAATCTCGACAGTAATGTGGTGGCTTCTGCGCTGAACTTTGTCATTCTGGTGGCGTCGCTGTCGGTGTATAACAGCGGGGTTTACTCCAACAGCCGGATGCTGTTTGGCCTCTCTGTACAGGGGAATGCGCCGAAGTTTCTTACCCGTGTTAGCCGTCGCGGCGTGCCGATCAACTCGTTGATGCTTTCTGGAGCGATCACTTCGCTGGTGGTGTTGATTAACTATCTGCTGCCGCAAAAAGCGTTTGGTTTGCTGATGGCGCTGGTGGTGGCAACGCTGCTGCTGAACTGGATTATGATCTGCCTGGCGCATCTGCGTTTTCGCGCGGCGATGCGACGTCAGGGGCGAGAAACACAGTTTAAGGCACTGCTCTATCCGTTCGGCAACTATCTTTGCATTGCCTTCCTCGGCATGATTTTGGTGCTGATGTGCACGATGGATGATATGCGCTTGTCAGCAATTTTGCTGCCGGTGTGGATTGTGTTCCTGTTTGTGGCGTTTAAAACGCTGCGCCGGAAATAAGGCATTCACGCTACATCCGACAAAACGATGTCCGCTCTCATCCATTCGATGAGAGCGGTTTTTTAATTATTGCTTAAATGCACCTGCCAGAGAGCGAATATCATTGCCGGTTGGCGACTGATGAAGTCGCAGACCAAACTCTTCGACGATGGCAAATATATGGTCGAAAATATCAGCCTGAATGCTTTCATATTCCAGCCACACTACGGTATTGGTAAACGCATATATCTCAAGCGGTAAACCATTATCGCCCGGTGCAAGCTGGCGTACCATTAAGGTCATATCTTTACGAATACGTGGATGGTTTCGTAGATATTCGTTCAGATAGGCACGAAAAGTTCCAATATTCGTCATTCGGCGCAGATTTAATACTGACTCCGTAGACCCTTGCTGGCGGTTCCACTCATTAATTTCCTGATGGCGGCTGGTTAAATAAGGCTTTAACAGATGAGCTTTATTCAGCCGTTGCATTTCGGTTTCATCAAGAAAGCGAATACTGGTGACATCAATACTGATACTGCGTTTAATGCGTCGTCCACCAGAGGCTGACATTCCGCTCCAGTTTTTAAAGGAGTCAGAAACCAGAGACCAGGTGGGAATAGTGGTAATTGTATTATCCCAGTTACGCACTTTGACGGTGGTTAAACCAATATCGATCACCGCGCCATCCGCGCCGTATTTCGGCATTTCCAGCCAGTCGCCCAGTTTCAGCATATCGTTCGCGGAAAGCTGAATACCTGCTACCAGACCAAGAATCGGATCTTTAAATACCAACATCAGCACGGCAGCCATTGCGCCAAGACCACTGATCAGAATGGTTGGTGACTGACCAATCAGCAGTGAGATCATCAATATGCCGACCAGAATTGCGCCGATCAGCTTTATCCCCTGAAATATCCCTTTTAGCGGTAACTGTTTTGCTGCCGGGAATTTCTGCGCCAGATTTAAAATAACATCCAGCAACGAGAAGACTGAAAGCAGCGCATACATCATGATCCACAACTGCGCGCAGGTGGTCAGAATATCAGCCGCTTCGGTGCCTTTTTGCAGCCAGAATACCGCCTGAATATTGACGATAATCCCTTGCAGGGTAAAAGCTAAACGATGAAATAGTTTATTCTGGGTAATGATTTGCAACCACAGCCGTGAACTGGCAATGGCGCGTTTTTCGAAGGTACGTAGTACCACCCAGTGCAAAATAATATGCACTACAACGGCGGTCAGAAAAATAATACCGAAAATCATCACCATTGAGGTGGTGTGATCAATCTCAATACCCGCTAAATCTTCAACCTGGGATATTAAATCCTGCATAACGTCTCCTGTATACAACAGCGGCCTATGATGACGGCTGAAACAGGGTTATGCAAATCAGGAAAATCTGATGTGAAATAGCCGGGATCAGTTCCCGGCTATAAAGGAGAATTACACTTCAGTTAAGGTGATACTTTGTGGCAGACGAGATTTCGGCAGGGTAGCGTTAAAATCTTCCACGCTGTGATGGCCTACCGGTACGACCACCAGACTGGTGTAACCTTTCTCTTTCAAACCAAATTCTTCATCGAGGATCGCCGCGTCAAAACCTTCGATTGGCACCGCGTCCAGACCCAGTGCCGCAACGCCCAGCAGGAAGTTACCGACGTTGAGATAAACCTGTTTTGCCATCCACTCTGCATCATCATGCAGATCTTTACGGTGCATATCGGCGAAGAACTTACGGCCTTTATCGTTCGCCGCTTTGGCTTCCGGCGTGGCAAAGCGACCATCGGCATCTTCCTGGTCAACAACCAGCTTCAGCCAGGCATCGTCCATTGCGGTTTTCGCGCAGAACACCACGACGTGCGAGGCATCAAGTATTTTACGTTCGTTGAACACGTAATTGTCGGCGGCGGATTTAGCGACACGCGCTTTACCTTCTTCCGTGCTGGCCACAATAAAATGCCATGGCTGGGAGTTGGTGCTGGATGGGCTGTACTGCAACAGGGTTTTGATCTGCTCGGCTTGTTCCGGGGTAAGTTTTTTGCTGGCATCAAATGCCTTAGTGGAATGACGCTTTAAGGCGACAGAAATGATATCCATAAAGACTCCTTGTGAAAGATGTTTGTGTGCCAGCAGATTACAAGGATCAAAGTAAAATGGTAAGCGAGAAAAATGCTCTATAGATTTCCGTTTTAGCCAGGGCGCAGCCTTTTTTGATCGCGTTTAGCTAAGCCATCAACCACTAAATTCCATGAGTCGTTGATCAGCTCGCTGAGCAACGATTCAGAGATTTCCTCGCCGGGATACACAGAAATCCAGTGCTTTTTATTCATGTGATACCCAGGCTTAATGCTTGGATATATTTGCTGATTTAACAGGGAATTTTGTGGATCGGACTTCAGATTTATGAAGGGGACGCCGCGCAGCTCCGACGACAGCATAAAAATCTTGCCGCCAATTTTAAAGACATCGAACTCTGGGCCAAACGGCCAGCAAAGCTCGACGAAGGGTAACTCAAGGGCAAGGTGTTTCGCCGTTTCGTGCAGTGATTGCTTATCCATAAACGTTCCTTAAGGCGAAGGAGAATAAGCAAAGTATGCCGCGAAGTACGGTGATAATCGACGTTTAATCCGCCAGCGAGAACCAGCGTCGCCAGATAAATCTAAGAATAAAATATTCAATAGCGCCCAGCACTAAAAACCACAGACAAAATAACAATGTGTAAAGCTGACTCAGATCCATCAGATGGAACGTGGTCATCAGTTTCTGTGCCAGCGTCAGCCCCAGCGCAGGGGCGGGCAGCAGCAGGCAAGAGAGGAAAGCCATCAGCAAAATGCCTGCTGCGGTAGTCAAGGTTTCTAAGGGGTGTTTCATAACATTGTTAAATGTAAGTTAAAACACCATTGTCGGGGATATTTCTGCGTAACGCAATTCTCCGCTTAGTCTCCAGCCCAAATCTCACAATGCTTTTTCACCAGTCCAATCAGCGAGCCGCCATCGGCGACGAAATCTCTCATCAGCTGCGCTTCATTCAGACCGCTGATAACCTGGCGGTGCAGTGCTTCAATTGCACTCGATGCACCAATTTTATGTGCAGAAGGGGCGATTTTTTCCAGCAATCGCAAGGTGTCTTCCGTTAGTGGTCGACGATCGCCGGTGTGCGGATCGGTAACGACGCCTTCCAGACCATAACGGCAGGCCTGGAAACGGTTGAATTTATACAGCAGATAATCTTTCTCCTGATGTTTGAAAGGGCGTTCCGTCAGCAACCAGTGGGCGGTGGCCTGAATCAATCCCGCCATATTTACCGCATGGCTAAGGGTTAACGGGGTATCCATCACCCGAACTTCCACCGTGCCAAAATGGGGGCTGGGGCGAATATCCCAGTGCAGATCTTTAATGCTGTCGATCATCGTGGTGTAACTCAGGCAGCGAAACAGGGCTTCAAATTGTTGCCAGTTACTGACCCACGGCATCGGGCCATTATCGGGAAAGGCAGAAAAAATATTCGGTCTTGAGGAGGCAAAACGCGTATCCGTTCCTTGCATATACGGCGACGCGGCAGAAAGGGCGATAAAGTGCGGCACAAACCTCGATAAGCCGTGCAGCAAATAAATAGCGTCATCGCCACTGGCACAGCCAACGTGCACGTGTTGACCAAAAACGGTCGCCTGCTGAATGAGATAGCCGAAGTTTTCCAGCGTCCGTTGATAACGTTCGTTATCGCACACCTCCTGACGCTGCCATTTCTGAAATGGGTGTGTACCACCGCCGCAAATTTCCAGATGATGGTCTGCGGCTGCCTGCAATACGACTTTCTGCATCGCTGAATATTGCCCGGCAGCCTGGTTGATATCACGGCAAACATCTGTCGCCAGCTCCAGCATACTTTCGGTGATATCGTGCTTCACTTCCCCGGCAGTGATCTGATTTTTAACGGCGTCAATCAGCGTTGAAGAGTCCTGGCTAAGGTCATATCCCGGAGGATTAACCACCTGCATTTCCAGTTCAATACCGAGGGTAAAAGGTTCAGAAATATGAAACTCAGGTAATGGCATAGGTTTCTCTTATGTTGGCATTTTCATTCCAGTATAGAAGTGGCAGCGGCAGGGCGAGATGCGGAAGTTCTGGAATGTTTTTTTTTTGGTGGTGGTGAACTGATTGCTACTGAAGCAATTTGGCTACTTTTGCAAGGTGACCAGTAGTGGCAGAGCTGGCTGGCGGCGAAGAATTTTGACGATTGGGGCGTGCAGAAAAAACTGGCTCAGCTTCGGTTGATCAAATGAGTAGTGAGAAGTCCGGAACAGGATTTACTGTATAAATAAACAGCAATTTTATTAAGGAAGGGTAAGATAACGGCGGGTGCCTGAAGCTTTCCGGTTTCAGGTTAACTCTGAGATCTGGAAAGATGAAGCCCCAGGACGATATTTCTATCAACCCTGGGGCTGCCACTCCAAACCAGACAATTTGGATGGTAGTCCCTTCTTCGCATGGAGGCAATATAAACATGCTGACGAAATATGCCCTTGTGGCAGTCATAGTGCTGTGTTTAACGGTGCTGGGATTTACGCTTCTGGTCGGAGACTCGCTGTGTGAGTTCACCGTAAAAGAACGTAATATTGAGTTCAGGGCTGTTCTCGCTTACGAACCGAAGAAGTAGCCGTTGTGCGGGGAGCAATCCCCGCATATCCGGTTGTCAGGTCTGGATGGTAAGGCACCTGCTTTACACTTTCGCCCGCAGTCAGCAATGGCTGCGGGCGAATCGCACCGGGTATTGTCAATTAATCGTGTTGGCACAGCGTGATGACTCTCTTTTCTTTTATCTGCCAGTGCACAGCAAACTTCTCATCCTCTCGACGAATGATGATCTGCTGTTTATTCCAGTTAATTATTTGATAATCCAGAAAACCTTGAACTGTCTGTAACTTGCTTGCCTTAAACGCACTCTCTTTCGCTGAAAATGCCAGTGTAAGCGCCACAGAAAAGGGTAAATCGCTGACCTCAAGCAGCTCGTATTCTGCTGGTGTCATAATGCTGTCTTTCAGCTCTTCCGCTGCTTGTGCAGAGAAGGTCTCTTCGATATCAATACCTGTTGGTTGATGGGATACCACAGCTAATGCCGTAGCCCCGCAGTGGCTAATACTGCCGTATAACCCCGCAGGCCACACAGGTTGGCGTAGCTCGCCGATTGCGGGCACACATTTATAGCCATACTCTCGCAACGCATGAACAGCAGCAATCCGTCCGGCTAAATGTTCGGCTTTGCGTTTACGTCCGGCATGTTGCAGTTGCGCGTAATGCGGCAGCCAGAGCAAATCCTGCTCACAAAAACTTGCCGGCTCAAACTCAACAAAATGCAGCGTATGTCCGGCAAAGGGGAGGGAGGTATGCGTAGTTTTCATGTCGACCATATTAGAGACTGATGACAAACGCAAAACTGTCTGATGCGCTACGCTTATCAGGCCTACGTGATCCTGCAATATATTGAATTGGCAAGATTTTGTAGGCCGGATAAGGCGTTCACGCCGCATCCGGCATGAACGACGCGCACTTTGTCAACAATCTGACGTTAGCATCAGAAGTGAGTATTAATGCTCATATACCACGTACGTCCCGGCTCGTTATAGGTATACGCACCAGCACCGGCAATATAGTTGGCTCCTGCCAGATCGCCTGTGGTCTGGGCATTACCCGCACGCCACAAACGCTTGTCGAACAGGTTGTCTACGCCGCCGGTCAGACTGACATTCTTCGTTACATCCCAGGTCGCGCTCAGACCCACAATGCTGTACGGACTGATTTCTTTGGTTTCCGGCCCAACCGCTGGCTGACCTTTATAGTTGTACTTCTTCGGCTGCTGCTTGCCGTACCAGGTGAAGGTTGTTTGCATCGACAAATCTTCCCGTGCCTGCCAGTTCAGCGTTGAGTTCAACGTATATTCCGGGATGATAGACAAACGGTCGCCCGTGGTTTTGTTTTCACTCTTCAGCATATAAGTAATGTTGTTGGTCCACATCACCGTTTCGCTAACCGGCACGTTTAACGATCCTTCCAGACCTTCCACCACCGCTTTCGGTACGTTATCCCACTGATAGAGATCGGTGCCGACTGCATTTTGCCCTACAGCCACATAGCCCGCTTCAATCTTATTGCGATAATCGTTACGGAACCAGGTGACGCCCGCCAGCCAGCCGTCGCGTTTGAACTCCAGGCCAATCTCTTTGTTGATACTGGTTTCTGCTTTCAGGTCATCGTTCCCCTGCAAATAGCAGCCGCCCGCGCTGGCATAGCAACCCTGACCTTTACTGTAGAGAATGTAGTTCGGGTTAGTCTGGTACAGACTCGGCGCTTTATAAGCACGGGCGATGCCCATTTTCAGCGTGAAGTCATCGCCTAAACCTTGCGATATGTTCAGCGCCGGGCTCCAGTTATCGCCAACAATGCTGTGATGATCGAAACGCAGCCCCGGCGTTACGATGGTGCTGTCAGTCAGCTCCATGTTGTTTTCGGCAAACAGCGAGAAAATTTCTGCTTTTGAATACGGGCTACGGTCGGTGGCACTCACACCATCAATAGCACCGCCGGTATTCGTCCCGGTCAGCGCCTGGGTGTTGGAACTCAAGTCCTTCATCCGCTGCTGATTCCACTCCGTACCCAGCGTCAGCGTCTGGTTAACGAGGAAATCAATCGGTAGGTTAACTTCGCTGTGCAGCATCACGTCATCAAGATCGATATCGACGAAGTCTTGTGTCGCTTTTTCGTTAAATTTCCCTTCGGTGCCGCCCGCCAGACCTTCCGGAATACGCGAGTTACGGGTGTGTTCGTACTGCACCCAGTTACTGGTGGTCACACCGTTATCCCAGCCACCGTTCCAGGTCAGTGAGTAGTTCTGGCGATACAGGCGGTTGGTTTCATCGCCGTATTTAGAGCGAGTGTAGGCGTCGGAGTTGGTGTTCTGAGTATCGCCCGCATACAGGTTGCCCTGGCGGCTGTAACCCGCTTCCAGTTCGAGTGATTGCAGAGGCGCGAAGTCCCAACGAACAACGCCGTTAATATCTTTGTTGATCACCCCTTCGCGCCCGGCTGGTAACGTCGTGGCATACGTTCCGGCACGCGCGGACTGATGACCCTGGTTGATATCCCACGCGTCAGCCTGGGTTTTGTCGAGGTTGCCATACAAGCGGAAGCTGAATTCGTCGCCCAGCGGACCGGTCAGGCTGAAGTTGGTGCGTTTAGTGGCACCTTCCTCTTTATGTTCTGGCGCATTGAAATAAGCGTCCCAGGAGCCGTGCCACTCACCGCTGCCTTTTTTGGTAATGATGTTAACCACGCCGCCCGCCGCGCCGTTGCCGTAACGCGCAGCTGCCGGACCACGCAGAACTTCAATACGTTCAATCATTTCAGGTGGCACCCAGGAAGTATCACCACGGGTATCGCGCTCGCCACGCCAGCCCTGACGCACCGAGTTACGGCTGCTGACCGGTTTGCCGTCAATTAAAATCAGCGTGTTTTCCGGACCCATGCCGCGAATATCAATCTGGCGGTTATTACCACGCTGACCACTGGTGGAGTTACCGGTCAGGTTAACGCCTGGCATGGTACGGATAATCTCCGACACATCGCGGGCAACCGGGTTTTTGCGGATTTCATCTGCGGTGATGGTCGAAACGCCAGGCGCCTGCAAGTTCTGCTCGGCGGCGGTAACGACAATAGTATCGTCATGTGAAACAGGAGTATCGGTCGGCTCTTGTGCCTGCGCTACCCCATAAATCCCCAGATTGACCAACAAGGCCAGGGAATGAATCTTCTTGTTCATTGTTTTATTCCTGCATTTTTGCCACGAATTGCAACTGTCGGGCATGGTCGTCATCAGCATGACGCCTCCCGCTACCGCGAAAACCTTTGATCCTGAAAGACACGCAGTGCAGTTGGTTAATTAATGTGCGCGCTTGACATGGCGCGCCAATACGCTATTGCAAATGCAAATAGTTATCAATAATATTATCAATATATTTCTGCAATCAATAAAAAATTGCACAGTAAACATGGGGTTATGGTGTGACGGCGTTAAACGTGGGAAGTGAGAGCTGGTGGCTGTCGAAACATGGCCCGGAATGGCAGCGTCTGAATGACGAAATATATCAGGTCACTTTCTGGTGGCGTGACCCTCAAGGTTCTGAAGACCGCTCGACGATAAAGCGCGTATGGGTTTATATCACTGGCGTTACCGATCACCATCAGAACAGCCAGCCCCAGTCGATGCAGCGCATTGCAGGCACTGACGTTTGGCAGTGGACGACACAACTCAGTGCTAACTGGCGCGGCAGCTACTGTTTTATTCCCACTGAACGCGATGACATTTTTTCTGCACCATCACCCGATCGCCTCGAATTACGTGAGGGCTGGCGAAAACTATTACCCCAGGCGATAGCCGATCCGCTGAATCCACAAAGCTGGAAAGGCGGGCGAGGGCACGCTGTTTCTGCACTCGAAATGCCGCAAGCGCCTCTGCAACCGGGATGGGATTGTCCGCAAGCGCCAGAAATACCTGCCAAAGAAATTATCTGGAAAAGTGAATGGTTGAAAAATTCACGTCGTGTATGGATTTTTTCCACTGGTGATGCGCCAGCCGAAGAGCGTCCGTTAGCCATTCTGCTCGATGGCGAATTTTGGGCGCAAAGTATGCCCGTCTGGCCTGCGCTGACTTCGCTGACCTATCGTCAGCAACTTCCTCCCGCCGTGTATGTGTTGATCGATGCTATTGACACCACGCACCGTGCCCGCGAACTTCCGTGTAATGCGGATTTCTGGCTGGCAGTACAGCAAGAGTTACTGCCGCTGGTGAAAACAATCGCTCCTTTTAGCGATAGTGCCGATCGCACCGTGGTCGCCGGGCAGAGTTTTGGTGGACTTTCCGCGCTGTATGCCGGACTGCACTGGCCTGAACGCTTTGGCTGTGTATTAAGCCAGTCAGGATCGTACTGGTGGCCGCATCGGGGCGGGCAGCAAGAGGGCGTGTTACTTGAAAAGCTTAAAGCTGGTGAAGTTAGCGCCGAAGGTCTGCGCATTGTGCTGGAAGCGGGTATTCGCGAGCCGATGATTATGCGGGCCAATCAGGCGCTGTATGCGCAATTACACCCCATAAAAAAATCCATTTTCTGGCGTCAGGTTGACGGCGGACATGATGCGCTTTGTTGGCGCGGTGGCTTGATGCAGGGGCTAATCGACCTCTGGCAACCACTTTTCCATGACAGGAGTTGAATATGGCATTCAGTAATCCCTTCGATGATCCACAGGGAGCGTTTTACATTTTGCGCAATGCGCAGGGGCAATTCAGTCTGTGGCCGCAACAATGCGCCTTACCGGCAGGCTGGGACATTGTGTGTCAGCCGCAGTCACAAGAGTCCTGTCAGCAGTGGCTTGAAGCCCACTGGCGTACTCTGACACCGGCGAATTTCACCCAGTTGCAGGAGGCACAATGAGCCAGCATTTACCTTTGGTCGCCGCACAGCCCGGCATCTGGATGGCAGAAAAACTGTCAGATTTACCCTCTGCCTGGAGCGTGGCGCATTACGTTGAGTTAACCGGAGATGTTGATGCACCGCTGCTGGCCCGCGCGGTGGTTGCCGGATTAGCGCAAGCGGATACGCTGCGGATGCGTTTTACGGAAGATAACGGCGAAGTCTGGCAATGGGTCGATGATGCGCTGACGTTTGAACAGCCAGAAATTATCGACCTGCGTACCAATATTGATCCACACGGTACTGCGCAGGCCTTAATGCAAGCCGATTTGCAACAAAACCTGCGCGTCGATAGCGGTAAACCGCTGGTCTTTCATCAGTTAATTCAGGTGGCGGATAACCGCTGGTACTGGTATCAGCGTTACCACCATTTGCTGGTCGATGGCTTCAGTTTCCCGGCAATTACCCGCCAGATCGCCAATATTTACTGTGCATGGCTGCGTGGCGAACCAACGCCTGCTTCGCCGTTTACGCCTTTCGCTGAAGTGGTGGATGAGTACCAGCAGTACCGCGAAAGCGAGGCCTGGCAGCGTGATGCGGCATTCTGGGCGGAACAGCGTCGCCAACTGCCGCCACCTGCGTCACTTTCGTCTGCACCTTTAGCGGGGCGCGGCGCCTCGGCAGATATTCTGCGCCTGAAACTGGAATTTACCGATGGTGAATTCCGCCAGCTTGCTACACAACTTCCCGGTGTGCAACGTACCGATTTAGCACTTGCGCTGGCGGCCTTATGGCTGGGGCGATTGTGCAACCGCATGGACTACGCCGCCGGATTCATCTTTATGCGTCGAATGGGCTCGGCGGCGCTGACGGCTACCGGCCCCGTGCTCAACGTTTTACCGTTGGGTATTCACATTGAAGCGCAAGAAACGCTGTCGCAACTGGCAACCCGACTGGCGGCACAACTGAAAAAAATGCGCCGCCATCAACGCTACGACGCCGAACAAATTGTCCGTGACAGTGGGCGCGCGGCGGGAGAGGAACCGCTGTTCGGTCCGGTACTCAATATCAAGGTATTTGATTACCAACTGGATATTCCGGGTGTTCAGGCGCAAACCCACACCCTGGCAACGGGGCCGGTTAATGACCTTGAACTGGCGCTGTTCCCGGATGAACACGGTGGTTTGAGCATTGAGATCCTCGCCAATAAACAGCGTTACGATGAGCCAACGTTAATCCAGCACGCCGAACGCCTGAAAATGCTGATTGCGCAGTTCGCCGCGAATCCGGCGCTGTTGTGCGGCGATGTCGATATTATGCTGCCAGGTGAGTATGCACAGTTGGCGCAGATCAACGCCACACAGGTAGAAATCCCTGAAACCACGCTGAGCGCGCTGGTGGCAGAACAGGCAGCCAAAACGCCGGATGCTCCGGCACTGGCTGACGCTCATTATCAGTTCAGCTATCGGGAAATGCGCGAGCAGGTGGTGGCGCTGGCGAATCTGCTGCGTGAGCGCGGCGTTAAACCTGGCGACAGCGTGGCGGTGGCATTACCGCGCTCGGTCTTTTTGACCCTGGCGCTACATGCGATAGTTGAAGCAGGTGCGGCCTGGCTACCGCTGGATACGGGTTATCCGGACGATCGCCTGAAAATGATGCTGGAAGATGCGCGCCCGTCGCTGTTAATCACCACCGACGATCAACTGCCGCGCTTTAGCGATGTTCCCAATTTAACCAGCCTTTGCTATAACGCCCCGCTTACTCCACAGGGCAGTGCGCCGCTGCAACTTTCACAACCGCACCACACGGCTTATATCATCTTTACCTCTGGTTCAACCGGCAGGCCGAAAGGGGTGATGGTTGGGCAGAAGGCTATCGTCAACCGCCTGTTGTGGATGCAAAATCATTATCCGCTTACAGGCGAAGATGTCGTTGCCCAAAAAACGCCGTGCAGTTTTGATGTCTCGGTGTGGGAGTTTTTCTGGCCGTTTATTGCGGGGGCGAAACTGGTGATGGCAGAGCCAGAGGCGCACCGCGATCCGCTCGCTATGCAACAATTCTTTGTCGAATATGGCGTGACGACCACGCACTTTGTTCCCTCGATGCTGGCGGCGTTTGTTGCTTCACTGACACCGGAAACTGCCCGGAAAAGTTGTGCGACGTTGAAACAGGTTTTCTGTAGCGGTGAAGCGTTACCGGCCGATTTATGCCGTGAATGGCAACAGTTAACCGGCGCGCCGTTACATAATCTTTATGGCCCAACGGAAGCAGCGGTGGATGTTAGCTGGTATCCGGCTTTTGGCGAGGAACTGGCACAAGTACGCGGCAGCAGCGTGCCAATTGGTTATCCGGTGTGGAACACGGGGCTGCGTATTCTTGATGCGATGATGCATCCGGTGCCGCCGGGTGTGGCGGGCGATCTCTACCTCACTGGCATTCAACTGGCGCAAGGGTATCTTGGACGCCCCGATCTGACCGCCAGCCGCTTTATTGCCGACCCTTTCGCTCCAGGTGAACGCATGTACCGTACCGGAGACGTTGCTCGTTGGCTGGAAAATGGCGCGGTAGAATACCTCGGGCGCAGTGACGATCAGCTAAAAATTCGTGGTCAGCGTATTGAACTGGGCGAAATCGACCGCGTGATGCAGGCGCTGCCGGATGTCGAACAGGCCGTTACCCATGCTTGTGTGATTAACCAGGCGGCAGCAACCGGCGGCGACGCGCGCCAGTTGGTAGGGTATCTGGTGTCGCAATCAGGCCTGCCGCTGGATACCAGCGCATTACAGGCGCAGTTGCGCGAAACGTTGCCACCGCATATGGTGCCCGTCGTTCTGCTGCAACTTCCGCAGTTGCCGCTTAGCGCCAATGGCAAGCTGGATCGTAAAGCTTTACCGTTGCCGGAATTGAAAGCACAAACGCCGGGACGAGCGCCGAAAGCGGGCAGCGAAATGATTATCGCCAGGGCGTTTTCGTCATTGCTGGGATGTGATGTGCAGGATGCCGACGTTGATTTCTTCGCTCTTGGCGGTCATTCGCTGCTGGCGATGAAACTGGCGGCGCAGTTAAGTCGGCAGTTTGCCCGCCAGGTGACGCCGGGGCAGGTGATGGTTGCGTCAACCGTCGCCAAACTGGCAACGATTATTGATGGTGAAGAAGATAGCACCCGGCGCATGGGATTCGAAACCATTCTGCCGTTGCGTGAAGGTAATGGCCCGACGCTGTTCTGTTTCCATCCGGCGTCCGGTTTTGCCTGGCAGTTTAGCGTGCTCTCGCGTTATCTCGATCCACAATGGTCGATTATTGGCATTCAGTCGCCGCGCCCTCATGGACCTATGCAGACGGCGACGAACCTGGATGAAGTCTGCGAAGCGCATCTGGCAACGTTACTTGAACAACAACCTCACGGCCCTTATTACCTGCTGGGTTATTCGCTGGGCGGTACGCTGGCGCAGGGGATTGCGGCGCGGTTGCGTGCCCGTGGCGAACAGGTGGCATTTCTTGGCTTGCTGGATACCTGGCCGCCAGAAACGCAAAACTGGCAGGAAAAAGAAGCTAACGGTCTGGACCCGGAAGTGCTGGCGGAGATTAACCGCGAGCGCGAAGCCTTCCTGGCGGCACAGCAGGGAACTGCGTCGACGGAGCTGTTTACCACCATTGAAGGTAATTACGCTGATGCAGTGCGTCTGTTAAGCACGGCTCATAGCGTACCATTTGATGGTAAAGCGACGCTGTTTGTTGCTGAACGTACACTTCAGGAAGGTATGAGTCCTGAACGCGCCTGGTCGCCATGGGTAGCTGAGCTGGATATTTATCGTTTAGATTGTGCGCATGTGGATATTATCTCGCCAATGGCGTTTGAAAAAATCGGGCCAATTATTTTGGCGACGCTAAATAAATAACTTTATCTTAAATAAAATCCATAATTACTGTAAATGATTGTGGATTTTATTATTTATTATTATGATGAATCCTCAGTTGCTTCTCTGAAAACACGCTTAATGTTGTGTTCGGTGAGGGGAATTTACAAAGTTCAGCTTCGGATAATTCTTGCTAACTGATAAAGTGAGCGCCGTGGAGATTTAATCTTATTGGACTCATTTCAGGTCATATCGCATGTCATCACTGAATATTAAGCAGGGAAGCGATTCTCATTTTCCCGATTATCATCTGGCGTCGCCCAGTAATAATGAAATTGATTTACTTAAACTTATCGAAGTTTTGTGGTACGCAAAAACGCGGGTAATAGCGGTGGCTTTAGCCTTTGCCTGTATCGGGTTACTGGTGTCTTTCATTTTGCCGCAAAAATGGACCAGCTCGGCAGTTATCACGCCCGCAGAGGCTGTCCAGTGGCAAGATCTGGAGAAGGTCTTCACCAAACTCCGCGTGCTGGATCTGGATGCCAATATCGATCGCAACGGTGTGTTTAACCTGTTTATCAAGAAATTTCAGTCTGTGAGTTTATTGGAAGACTATCTGCGTTCGTCCCCTTATGTCATGGATCAATTAAAAGAGGCGAAGATTGATGAACAGGAGCTGCATCGCGCTATTGTCACATTGAGCGAAAAAATGAAAGCGGTTGATGACAACGCCAGTAAGAAAAAAGATGAGCCCGCGTTGTATACCTCCTGGACATTAAGTTTCACTGCGCCAACCAGTGAAGAAGCGCAGACAGTATTGGCTGGTTATATCGATTATATCTCAACGTTGGTGGTGAAAGAGTCGATAGAAAACATACGTAATAAACTGGAAATCAGAACCCAGTTTGAAAAAGAAAAACTGGCTCAGGATCGCATTAAAACGAAAAACCAGCTTGATGCAAATATTCAGCGGCTCAATTATTCACTGGATATTGCCAATGCGGCAGGAATTAAAAAGCCTGTTTATAGTAATGGTCAGGCTGTTAAAGATGACCCTGATTTTTCTATTTCTCTCGGCGCAGACGGTATTGAACGTAAACTTGACATTGAAAAATCAGTCACCGATGTTGCGGAACTGAACGTTGAATTACGTAATCGTCAATATCTTGTCGATCAATTAACAAAAGCAAATGTCAACGATGTTACTTTTCCGCCATTTAAATATCAGTTGCGCCCATCCTTGCCGGTGAAAAAAGACGGTCCAGGAAAAGCGATTATTGTGATCCTTTCCGCCTTGATCGGCGGTATGGTTGCTTGTGGCAGTGTGCTCTTACATCATGCAATGGCATCCAGAAAACAGGATGCCATGATGGAAGATCGGTTAGTTTAAATCACGGCGGTTGATGGTGCCGTTCGTCCGAGCGGCACCACTAATGGCGTTCCGGCTACTGGATCGTCAATAATCATGCAGCGCAGACCGTAAATACGCTCGATCAATTCAGCTGTGACGATCTCTTTCGGCGCTCCCTGAGCGACAATTTTTCCTTCCCGCAGCGCAATTAAATGGCTGGCGTAGCGACAGGCCTGATTAAGATCGTGCAGCACCGCCGCCAGGGTATAGCCTTTCTCGCGGTTCAGTTCGCTCAATAATTCCAGTAGATCAATTTGATGACTGATATCCAGCCAGGTGGTCGGCTCGTCGAGCAGCATAATCGCCGTTTCCTGTGCCAGCACCATCGCGATCCACGCTCGCTGGCGTTGTCCACCAGAAAGGGTATCCACGCTTTGATTTGCCAGATGAGTTATTCCCGTGGCCTGCATCGCTTTCGTTACCGCTTCTTCATCTTCTTTGCGCCAGCGGGTAAACAGCGGTTGATGCGGGTAACGTCCACGCGCCACCAGCTCCTGCACGGTGATATCGCCCGGCGTGGTAGCATTTTGCGCCAACAGACCAATCCGGCGTGCAACCTCTTTACTGGCGTAATGTTGAATGTGCTCGCCATCCAGCCAGACATGCCCGTGAGCAGGCGTCATCAGGCGGCTTAAAGTACGCAGTAAAGTGGATTTACCGCAGCCATTTGGCCCGATAATTGCCGTGAAGTGACCGTCAGGAATTTCTACAGTCAGATTTTCCGCAACGGTATATTTGCCATATCCGAGGGTTAACTGTTCGCCGCGCAAACGGGCTACTGATTCGGTCATTTTTTGCGAGACTCCTGAATTAACAAGACGATAAGGTAAATACCGCCGAGGCTGACGGTAACGACGCCAACCGGAAGTTGATACGGCATAAACAGTTGTTGGGCGCAGAGATCGGCTGCCAGCAGTAACAGCGCACCACACAGCGCAGCCTGGGTTAGTCCCCAGCGGGCAGTGCCGCTGATGCGCCGGGCAATGTGCGGTGCGACTAAAGCAATAAAGGAAATCGGCCCCGCCAGGGCAGTGGCAGCAGCGGTAAGTACTACGGCAACCAGCATCATTAACAGACGCGAGCGTTCGACGCTGACGCCCAGCGCGCAGGCGGTATCATCGCCCATCTCCAGCAAGCGCATTCTCCGTACCAACAAGGCGGCGGCAATTAACATCAATATAATGATGGGCGCGGAAGGCCAGGTTTTTGTCCACGTCAGGCCGTTGAGCGATCCGGCATTCCATAATCCTGCGGTTAGTGCCGTTTCTAAGGACGCTTTCAGCAACAGCCAGGTATTAAAGGCCACCAGCATGGCGCGAACGCCGATGCCGATAATAATCAACCGAAAGGTGTCGATACCGTTACGCCAGGCAAGTAGCCAGACCAGTAGAGAAGTGACAATGCCGCCTGCCATTGCTGCCAGCGCGATAGCTGTCAGATCCTGACCAAACAGCACCATCGCCACCAGTACGCCGCTCCACGCTCCGGTGTTAAAGCCCATTACGTCAGGGCTGCCGAGCGGGTTACGCATCAACGACTGAAAAATCGCGCCGCTGACGCCCAGCGCCGCGCCAATCAACAGCGCCATCAGCACGCGTGGTAAACGCCATTCGGTGACCACCATCGTCATACTGCGTGGTGCGTCACCCATCAGCGCGGCGAATACCTGCGAGGTTTCCAGTGGCACGGTGCCACTGCGTAATCCCCAAACACTTGCCACCGCACAGGCAGTTATCAACAGCAAACAGGTGATGATTAATCGGCGAGAGACGTAAATCATGCGCCACCTCGCGTTTTACGTCGCACGAGGAAGATCAACACCGGCGCACCAATAAACGCACTGACCACCGAAACGCGCAGCTCGCCGGGAACAATCACACGCCCGATGATATCGGCAAACAGCAGCAGGGCAGGGGTGGCGAGCAGCGTGACGGGCAGCGACCAGCGATGATCGGCACCCACCAGCCAACGCGCCATATGCGGCATCATCAGGCCGATAAAGGCAATCGGGCCAACTACCGCTGTCGCACTACCACAAAGCACGGTAATCGCCAGCAGACCAATTAACTGTGTGCGCGCCACGCGACTGCCCAGCGCCGTCGCGGTGTCGCTGCCGAGGCTTAAACTGTTCAGTGCGCGGCTCAGTAATAGCGCGGTTGCTCCGGCGATCAGCACCGGGATCAGCACCACTTTTAAGGTGTGTAGATTGCGAATATCCAGCGAACCGGCTTGCCAGAAACGCAGTTGATCGTAGACGTCAGGATTAAGCAGGGCGATGCCGCTGGTCAGCCCTTCCAGCACCGCTGCCAGCGCCACACCCGCCAGAGTTAAACGCACCGGACTTAACTGCCCGCCGCCCTGACTGCCGGTAAAGGCAACAATCAACGAGGCCACCAGCGCCCCGGCGAAGGCCATCGCCAGTTGTTCCTGTGCGGAAGAGTAACCAAACAGCGCCGCACCCAGCACAATGGCAAAGCTGGCTCCGGCGTTCACGCCAAGCAATCCGGGGTCGGCAAGTGGATTTCGGGTGAGGGTTTGCATCAACGCCCCGGCAAGGCCAAGCGCGCCGCCTGCAAGTAAACCGGCAAGGGTGCGCGGCAGTCGCGCGTCGAGCACGATGGTGCAGTCGGCGCTCTGACAGGTGCCGGAGAGGGCCTCCAGCACTACGGAAGCGGGGAGTGATTTTGCCCCAATGAGCAGGCTTAATGCCGTCGCGATAATCAGTAATAACAGCAATCCGGGCACGGCAATGGCGCGTGTCACGGCAACAGAACCAGACATACGAACTTCCATGATAATGAAATTAATTATCGTTATCGATCTTATTTGGATATGTTAGCATGTGCAGCCTAAGAATAGGTATTTAAAATATTTGATGGCAAGGCATTGTAATGAATAAACAATCCTGGCTGCTTAACCTCAGCCTGTTGAAAACGCACCCGGCGTTTCGCGCAGTATTCCTCGCTCGTTTTATCTCAATTGTGTCTCTGGGTTTGCTCGGCGTCGCGGTACCGGTGCAGATCCAGATGATGACGCATTCTACCTGGCAGGTGGGGCTTTCGGTGACGCTGACCGGCGGCGCGATGTTTGTTGGCCTGATGGTCGGCGGTGTGCTGGCGGATCGCTATGAGCGCAAAAAAGTGATTTTGCTGGCGCGCGGCACCTGTGGCATTGGCTTCATTGGACTGTGCCTGAACGTGCTGCTGCCGGAGCCGTCATTGCTGGCAATCTATTTACTTGGTTTATGGGATGGTTTTTTCGCATCGCTTGGCGTTACGGCGCTACTGGCGGCGACACCAGCACTGGTAGGACGTGAAAACTTAATGCAGGCCGGGGCGATCACCATGTTGACCGTGCGTCTGGGGTCGGTGATTTCGCCCATGATTGGCGGTTTATTGCTGGCGACCGGAGGCGTAGCCTGGAACTACGGGCTGGCGGCGGCGGGCACGTTTATTACCTTGCTACCGTTGTTAAGCCTTCCGGCGTTGCCACCGCCGCCGCAGCCGCGTGAGCATCCGCTGAAATCGCTTCTGGCAGCGTTTCGTTTTCTGCTCGCCAGCCCGCTGGTAGGAGGGATTGCGCTGCTGGGTGGTTTATTGACGATGGCGAGTGCGGTGCGGGTACTGTATCCGGCGCTGGCTGACAACTGGCAGATGTCGGCGGCACAGATTGGTTTTCTCTATGCGGCGATCCCGCTCGGTGCGGCTATTGGCGCGTTAACCAGCGGGAAGCTGGCACATAGCGCGCGACCAGGGTTATTGATGCTGCTCTCCACGCTGGGATCGTTCCTCGCCATTGGTCTGTTTGGCCTGATGCCGATGTGGATTTTAGGCGTGGTTTGTCTGGCGCTGTTCGGCTGGCTGAGCGCGGTTAGTTCGTTGCTGCAATATACAATGCTGCAAACGCAAACCCCGGAAGCAATGTTAGGGCGGATTAACGGTTTGTGGACGGCGCAGAACGTGACGGGCGATGCCATAGGCGCGGCGCTGCTGGGCGGTCTGGGGGCGATGATGACACCGGTGGCCTCCGCAAGCGTGAGCGGTTTTGGTTTGTTGATTATCGGCGTGTTGTTGTTGCTGGTGCTGGTGGAGTTGCGACGTTTTCGCCAGACGCCGCCACAAGCGGCAGCGTCTGAGAATTAGTTAAAGGTGCATTTTCCCCTCACCCTAACCCTCTCCCCGGAGGGGAGAGGGGACTGTTAGTGCTCTAATTGTATGTTTTATCAATCTTTTTTAAACAGTGAATTAAGCCCATCCAGCACTTGCATGGCGCTGTAGTAATCCAGACGGAACGTCTCGGTTCCCAGCGCATAAACCTGCTTGTTTTGTACTGCGGGCAGGTGCGCGAGCAGCGGATTGGCATAAATAGCATCGGCGTCTTTCTGATCACCGGCGAACAGGAATAGTGACTCGCCATTTAACCCTGCCGCCAGATTTTCCCCACCAAGCTGAATGATGTCATGGCGTTTGCCCTGGCTTTGGCTGGCGTTTAACCCTGCGGGCAACTTCGCCAGCGTAAAGCCGAGTTGTTCCAGCATCTGCCCTTGTGCTGATTCCGGCGTCCAGAGATTAGCACTGTGCGCGGCAGCAGTATAAACAATGGCAGTGACTGGCTGCGGCGGTAATTTGATTTGCTCTTTCGCCGCCGTCAGTTGCTTATCAAACTGTGCAATCCGCTCTGCCGCTTGTTTCTCATGTCCGGTAATTTCGCCAAGCTGCGTTAACAGCGACTGCCAGCTTTTGTCGTCGTAATTGATGATTAACGTCGGGGCGATGGTGGAAAGCTGATCGTACAGCGCCAGCGCCGAATCGCCGCCGGTGGCGCTAATTAAAATCAGATCTGGCATTTGCGCGGCAACGGCTTCGGCACTTGGTTCGCCGATATAGAGCCGCTGCAGTTTGCGTTCTTTCGCCACCTTGCTCCACTGGCGTAAAAAGCCCTGGTCATCCGCTACGCGGTTATTCGGCGTGGTCGCGCCACTGGCGATCACTGGAGCATCAATCGCCAGCAGTGAGCCGGTCAGGGTGACGCTGGTGGAAACAATACGCTGCGGTTGGCTTTCCAGGGTATGAGTGCCACGACTGTCAGTAATCTGACGCGGCCAGTCGGCAGCCTGAACTGCGGCTATTCCTGAAAGCAAAAGTCCTGTTAATAGAAGGGCGTTGCGGTAGAGCGGGGCGAGTCTCACGAATCAGCTTCCTGTTATTAATGAAGTTAATGCTTCTCATTTTCATTGTAACGACAAGCAGATGCAACCCCGAGTTGCAGATTGCGTTACCTCAAGAGTTGACATAGTGCGCGTTTGCTTTTAGGTTAGCGACCGAAAATATAAATGATAATCATTATTAAATCCTTTATCATTTTGTGGAGGATGATATGGATACGTCACTGGCTGAGGAAGTACAGCAGACCATGGCAACACTTGCGCCCAATCGCTTTTTCTTTATGTCGCCGTACCGCAGTTTTACGACGTCAGGATGTTTCGCCCGCTTCGATGAACCGGCTGTGAACGGGGATTCGCCCGACAGTCCCTTCCAGCAAAAACTCGCCGCGCTGTTTGCCGATGCCAAAGCGCAGGGCATCAAAAATCCGGTGATGGTCGGGGCGATTCCCTTCGATCCACGCCAGCCTTCGTCGCTGTATATTCCCGAATCCTGGCAGCCATTCTCCCGTCAGGAAAAACAAGCTTCCGCGCGCCGTTTCACCCGCAGCCAGGCGCTGAACGTGGTGGAACGCCAGGCAATTCCAGAACAAGCCACGTTTGAACAGATGGTTGCTCGCGCTGCTGCACTTACCGCCACGCCGCAGGTCGACAAAGTGGTGTTGTCACGGTTGATTGATATCACCACTGACGCCGCCATTGATAGTGGCGTATTGCTGGAACGGTTGATTGCGCAAAACCCGGTTAGTTACAACTTCCATGTCCCGCTGGCTGATGGTGGCGTCCTGTTGGGGGCCAGCCCGGAACTGCTGCTACGTAAAGACGGCGAGCGTTTTAGCTCCATTCCGTTAGCCGGTTCCGCGCGTCGTCAGCCGGATGAAGTGCTGGACAGGGAAGCGGGTAATCGTCTGCTGGCGTCAGAAAAAGATCGCCATGAACATGAACTGGTGACTCAGGCGATGAAAGAGGTGCTGCGCGAGCGCAGCAGTGAGTTACACGTTCCTTCCTCTCCACAACTGATCACCACGCCGACGCTGTGGCATCTCGCAACACCCTTTGAAGGTAAAGCGAATTCGCAAGAAAACGCACTGACACTGGCCTGTCTGCTGCATCCGACCCCCGCGCTGAGTGGTTTCCCGCATCAGGCCGCGACCCAGGTTATTGCTGAACTGGAGCCGTTCGACCGCGAACTGTTTGGCGGCATTGTCGGCTGGTGTGACAGCGAAGGTAACGGCGAGTGGGTGGTGACCATCCGCTGCGCGAAGCTGCGGAAAAATCAGGTGCGCCTGTTTGCCGGAGCGGGGATTGTGCCTGCGTCATCACCACTTAGCGAATGGCGCGAAACCGGCGTCAAACTTTCTACCATGTTGAACGTTTTTGGATTGCATTAAGGAGCGAGGATGAGCATCCCATTCACCCGCTGGCCGGAAGAGTTTGCCCGTCGCTATCGGGAAAAAGGCTACTGGCAGGATTTGCCGCTGACCGACATTTTGACCCGCCACGCCGCGAGTGACAGCATCGCGGTTATCGACGGCGAGCGGCAGTTGAGTTATCGGGAACTGAATCAGGCGGCGGATAATCTCGCCTGTAACCTGCGCCGTCAGGGAATTAAATCGGGCGAAACCGCGCTGGTACAGTTGGGTAACGTCGCTGAACTGTACATTACCTTTTTTGCGCTGCTGAAACTGGGCGTCGCGCCGGTGCTGGCGCTGTTCAGCCATCAGCGTAGTGAACTGAACGCCTATGCCAGCCAGATTGAACCGGCGTTACTGATTGCCGATCGCCAACATGCGCTATTTAGCGGGGATGATTTCCTCAATACTTTCGTCACAGACCATTCCTCCATTCGTGTGGTGCAACTGCACAACGACAGCGGCGAGCACAATTTGCAGGATGTGATTAACCATCCGGCAGAAGATTTTACTGCCACGCCGTCACCTGCCGATGAAGTGGCCTATTTCCAGCTTTCCGGCGGCACCACCGGCACACCGAAACTGATCCCGCGTACCCATAATGACTATTACTACAGCGTGCGCCGTAGCGTCGAGATTTGTCAGTTCACGCAACAGACTCGCTATCTGTGTGCGATTCCGGCGGCGCACAACTACGCCATGAGTTCACCAGGATCGCTGGGGGTATTTCTCGCTGGCGGCACAGTGGTTCTGGCGGCCGATCCCAGCGCCACGCTCTGCTTCCCATTGATTGCAAAACATCAGGTCAACGTCACCGCGCTGGTGCCGCCGGCGGTAAGCCTGTGGTTACAGGCGCTGGCTGAAGGTGAAAGCAGGGCGCAGCTTGCCTCGCTAAAACTGTTACAGGTCGGTGGCGCGCGTCTTTCTGCCACGCTTGCGGCGCGTATTCCCGCAGAGATTGGCTGCCAGTTGCAGCAGGTGTTCGGCATGGCGGAAGGGCTGGTGAACTACACCCGTCTTGATGATAGCGCGGAGAAAATTATCCATACCCAGGGTTACCCAATGTGTCCGGATGATGAAGTGTGGGTCGCCGATGCTGACGGAAATCCACTGCCGCAAGGGGAAGTTGGACGCCTGATGACGCGCGGACCGTACACCTTCCGTGGCTATTACAAAAGCCCGCAGCACAATGCCAGCGCCTTTGATGCCAACGGTTTTTACTGTTCTGGCGATCTGATCTCCATTGATCCAGACGGTTACATCACCGTGCAGGGGCGCGAGAAAGATCAGATCAACCGTGGCGGCGAGAAGATCGCTGCCGAAGAGATCGAAAACCTGCTGCTGCGCCATCCGGCGGTGATCTACGCCGCACTGGTGAGCATGGAAGATGAGCTGATGGGCGAAAAAAGCTGCGCTTATCTGGTGGTGAAAGAGCCGCTGCGTGCAGTGCAGGTGCGTCGTTTCCTGCGTGAGCAGGGTATTGCCGAATTTAAATTACCGGATCGCGTGGAGTGTGTGGATTCACTTCCGCTGACGGCGGTCGGGAAAGTCGATAAAAAACAATTACGTCAGTGGCTGGCGTCACGCGCATCAGCCTGAAGGAGAGAACACGATGGCTATTCCAAAATTACAGGCTTACGCACTGCCGGAGTCTCACGATATTCCGCAAAATAAAGTCGACTGGGCATTTGAACCGCAACGCGCCGCGCTGTTAATCCATGATATGCAGGATTATTTCGTCAGCTTCTGGGGCGAGAACTGCCCGATGATGGAACAGGTGATCGCGAATATTGCTGCGCTGCGCGACTACTGCAAACAGCACAATATTCCGGTTTATTACACCGCCCAGCCGAAAGAGCAGAGCGATGAAGATCGGGCGCTGTTGAATGATATGTGGGGGCCGGGCCTGACCCGTTCGCCGGAACAGCAAAAGGTGGTGGATCGCCTGACGCCGGATGCCGACGATACGGTGCTGGTGAAGTGGCGCTACAGCGCGTTTCATCGTTCTCCGCTGGAGCAAATGCTGAAAGAGAGCGGACGTAACCAACTGATTATCACCGGGGTGTACGCGCATATTGGCTGTATGACCACCGCGACCGACGCGTTTATGCGTGATATCAAACCATTTATGGTGGCGGATGCGCTGGCCGATTTCAGCCGTGACGAGCATTTGATGTCGCTGAAATATGTTGCCGGGCGTTCTGGTCGGGTGGTGATGACCGAGGAACTGCTGCCGACGCCAATTCCCGCCAGCAAAGCGGCGCTGCGAGAGGTGATCCTGCCGCTGCTGGACGAATCCGATGAGCCGTTCGATGACGACAACCTGATCGACTACGGTCTGGATTCAGTGCGCATGATGGCGCTGGCGGCGCGCTGGCGCAAAGTGCATGGCGATATCGATTTTGTCATGCTGGCGAAAAACCCAACCATTGATGCCTGGTGGAAACTGCTCTCCCGCGAGGTGAAATAATGGATTTCAGCGGCAAAAATGTCTGGGTTACCGGAGCGGGTAAAGGTATCGGTTACGCCACGGCGCTGGCGTTTGTTGACGTGGGTGCGAAAGTTACAGGTTTTGATCAAGCGTTCACTCAGGAGCAATATCCCTTTGCGACCGAAGTGATGGATGTAGCCGACGCCGGGCAGGTGGCGCAGGTATGTCAGCGACTGTTAGCTGAAACGGAGCGACTGGACGTGCTGGTCAATGCGGCGGGAATTTTACGCATGGGCGCGACCGATCAGCTCAGCAAAGAAGACTGGCAGCAGACCTTTGCGGTCAACGTTGGCGGCGCATTTAACCTGTTTCAGCAAACCATGAACCAGTTTCGCCGTCAGCGGGGCGGGGCGATTGTTACGGTAGCGTCCGACGCTGCACATACGCCGCGTATTGGTATGAGTGCTTACGGTGCGTCGAAAGCGGCGCTGAAAAGCCTGGCGTTGAGCGTCGGGCTGGAACTGGCGGGTAGCGGCGTGCGCTGTAACGTGGTTTCGCCCGGCTCCACCGACACCGATATGCAACGCACGCTGTGGGTGAGCGATGACGCCGAAGAGCTGCGTATTCGCGGCTTTGGCGAGCAGTTTAAGCTCGGCATTCCGCTGGGGAAAATTGCCCGTCCGCAGGAGATCGCCAACACGATTTTGTTCCTCGCCTCTGACCTCGCCAGCCATATCACGCTACAGGATATCGTGGTGGATGGCGGCTCAACGCTGGGAGCATAAGCATGATCTGGAAACGCCATTTAACGCTCGACGAACTCAACGCCACCAGCGACAACACAATGGTGGCGCATCTGGGAATTGTTTATACCCGCCTGGGCGATGATGTGCTGGAAGCCGAAATGCCGGTTGATACCCGTACTCATCAGCCGTTTGGCCTGCTGCATGGCGGTGCGTCGGCGGCGCTGGCGGAAACGCTGGGATCGATGGCCGGATTTATGATGACTCGCGACGGTCAGTGCGTGGTAGGCACGGAACTGAACGCCACGCATCATCGTCCGGTGTCTGAGGGAAAGGTGCGCGGCGTCTGCCAGCCGCTGCATCTTGGGCGGCAAAATCAGAGCTGGGAAATCGTCGTTTTCGATGAACAGGGGCGGCGTTGCTGCACTTGTCGGCTGGGTACGGCGGTTTTGGGATGAACCCGACAGAATTAAATGAGATTGCAGGAAAACTCGGTTAACGGAGTGATCGAGTTAACATTGTTAAGTTAATTATTGGTTTTAACTCTTATTTGTTTGGTTATCGCGTTGTTAAATTCCGCAAAGATGTTATAGAAACAAAATGTAACATCTCTATGGACACGCACACGGATAACAATTATGAACAAATCAGGGAAATACCTCGTCTGGACAGTGCTCTCTGTAATGGGAGCATTTGCTCTGGGATACATTGCTTTAAATCGTGGGGAACAGATCAACGCACTGTGGATTGTGGTGGCGTCGGTCTGTATCTATCTGATCGCTTACCGTTTTTATGGTCTGTATATCGCCAAAAATGTGCTGGCGGTTGACCCGACGCGTATGACGCCAGCGGTGCGCCATAACGACGGGCTGGACTATGTGCCGACGGACAAGAAAGTGCTGTTCGGTCACCATTTTGCGGCCATTGCCGGCGCAGGCCCGCTGGTGGGGCCGGTGCTGGCAGCACAAATGGGCTACCTGCCGGGGATGATCTGGCTGCTCGCCGGGGTGGTCCTCGCCGGTGCGGTGCAGGATTTCATGGTGCTGTTTGTTTCTACGCGCCGTGACGGTCGCTCGCTGGGCGAACTGGTCAAAGAAGAGATGGGGCCAACCGCCGGGGTGATTGCGCTGGTGGCCTGCTTTATGATCATGGTGATCATCCTTGCAGTGCTGGCGATGATTGTGGTGAAAGCCCTGACTCATAGCCCGTGGGGAACGTATACCGTTGCGTTCACCATTCCGCTGGCGCTGTTCATGGGGATCTACCTGCGCTACCTGCGTCCTGGTCGCATTGGGGAAGTGTCGGTGATTGGCCTGGTGTTCCTGATTTTCGCCATTATCTCTGGCGGCTGGGTGGCAGAAAGCCCGACCTGGGCGCCGTACTTTGACTTTACCGGTGTGCAGTTGACCTGGATGCTGGTGGGTTACGGTTTTGTGGCGGCGGTGCTGCCCGTATGGCTGCTGCTGGCTCCGCGTGACTACCTTTCTACCTTCCTGAAAATCGGGACTATCGTCGGTCTGGCGGTAGGCATTTTGATCATGCGCCCGACGCTGACTATGCCTGCGCTGACCAAATTTGTCGATGGCACAGGCCCGGTATGGACCGGTAACCTGTTCCCGTTCCTGTTTATCACCATCGCCTGTGGTGCGGTGTCTGGCTTCCATGCGCTGATCTCTTCCGGCACCACGCCGAAGATGCTGGCGAACGAAGGTCAGGCGTGTTTTATCGGCTACGGCGGGATGTTGATGGAATCCTTCGTGGCGATTATGGCGCTAGTTTCTGCCTGTATCATCGATCCGGGCGTGTATTTTGCCATGAACAGCCCGATGGCGGTGCTGGCTCCGGCGGGTACGACGGATGTGGTGGCTTCTGCCGCGCAGGTGGTGAGTAGTTGGGGCTTTGCGATAACCCCGGATACGTTAAACCAGATTGCCAGCGAAGTCGGTGAACAGTCGATCATTTCCCGTGCGGGCGGTGCGCCGACGTTGGCGGTGGGGATGGCCTACATTCTGCACGGCGCGCTGGGCGGCATGATGGATGTGGCGTTCTGGTATCACTTCGCCATTTTGTTTGAAGCACTGTTTATTCTGACAGCGGTGGATGCAGGTACGCGTGCTGCGCGCTTTATGTTGCAGGATTTGCTGGGTGTGGTTTCTCCGGGCCTGAAACGGACCGATTCACTGCCTGCTAACCTGCTGGCAACGGCGCTGTGCGTGCTGGCGTGGGGCTACTTCCTGCATCAGGGCGTGGTCGATCCGCTGGGCGGTATTAACACTCTGTGGCCGCTGTTTGGTATTGCCAACCAGATGCTGGCAGGGATGGCGCTGATGCTCTGTGCCGTGGTGTTGTTCAAAATGAAACGCCAACGTTACGCCTGGGTGGCGCTGGTGCCAACGGCCTGGTTGCTGATTTGTACCCTGACCGCAGGCTGGCAGAAAGCGTTTAGCCCGGATGCGAAAGTCGGCTTCCTGGCCATTGCTAACAAGTTCCAGGCCATGATCGACAGCGGCAACATTCCGTCGCAGTATACCGAGTCACAACTGGCGCAACTGGTGTTCAACAACCGTCTGGATGCCGGGTTAACCATCTTCTTTATGGTGGTCGTGGTGGTTCTGGCGCTGTTCTCGATTAAAACGGCGCTGGAGGCATTGAAAGAGCCGAAGCCAACGGCGAAAGAAACGCCGTATGAGCCGATGCCAGAAAATGTCGAGGAGATCGTGGCGCAGGCAAAAGGCGCGCACTAAAGTCAGAGTGAGGGGGAATGTTGGTATAGTGCCGATGGTTCCCCCTCACCCTAACCCTCTCCCCGGTGGGGCGAGGAGACTGACCGAGCGCGTTGATAGCTATTAATGCACTCTCTCAGCAATCTGATTACCGGAGGTAAAGATGTTTGATTCACTGGCAAAAGCCGGAAAATATTTAGGTCAGGCGGCGAAGCTGATGATTGGGATGCCTGATTACGACAACTATGTCGAACATATGCGGGTTAATCATCCCGATCAGACGCCGATGACCTATGAAGAGTTTTTCCGCGAGCGGCAGGACGCGCGCTACGGTGGGAAAGGCGGCGCGCGCTGCTGCTAAATTTGTTCGTCAGGCTTTAAACGATTCCACTTTTTCCAACGCTGCACGCAACGTATCTGGTGTCAGCGTGACTGGCAGGTAATGAATGGACTCCACCGGACGTAAGGTGTGGGCAATCACTTTGTCGATCTCCGCCTGATTATTGATATCCACTTCCAGCTCCGCCAGCGTAGTCGGCAGATGAAAACGCTGATACGCGCCTGTTAATTGCGCCAGCACATCATCCTGACCCAGCAAGGCGCTTTGCACCAGAATTCCGTAGGCGACTTTGGTGCCGTGGAGAAACTTCTCGGTTTGCGGCAGAACAGTCAGACCGTTATGCACGGCATGAGCCGCCGCCACACGCGTAAAACGATCGCCCAGACCGCCGACCATTCCGCCACCAGCGATAATGGCATCCACCACATCGCAAAATGATTGCGTTAACTGCTGATTTTGCTGATCGGCAAGCGCCTGTTCGCTACTGTTTAACAAGACGTCGCGAATGGCTTGCGCGTTATTAATCCCCAGACGCACGGTTAGCGGCAAGGTTTCTGGCTGCGGAGCCAGTACCACCGCTTCATACCATTTCGCCAGCGTGTCGCCGATCCCCGCCAGCAGATATTCTTGCGGCGCATTGAGGATAATCTCCGGTTCCACCAAAACCATAAAATTGGCGTCGTCGAAAATTTCATAATGTAGCGCCTGTCCGGCATCGTTATACCAGACGGAGAGCGGTGTCCAGGCGGCGCAGGTAGCGGCGATCGTTGGAACGGCAACAAACGGCAGACCGAGACGGCGGGCGAGGGCTTTCGCGGTGTCGAGCAGTGCGCCGCCACCGACGCCAATTACTACGCTGCGATCGTCACCAGACTGTGTCGCCAGTTGTTGCACATCGCTTTCGCTGCAATGACCGCGAAACAAAATATGCTTTGCTCCTGGCAGTTCAAACGCTAGTGGAAGTTTGGTTTGCGCCGCAGCAATGGCGCGTTCACCATAAATCCACACAGCGCGAGAAAGCTGTTCAGTCGTGAAAAAATCATGCAGGTGATTGAGACTGCCGGGATGAGAAAAGTAGTTAGCCGGGCCGACGACGACGCGGATAGGATTGTGAGGCATGTTGTGTTGTCCTTATTGTTTTATTTAGACATCTAAACGTCTTGATTGCCAAATACTAGCATCGTGTTATAGTGCCTTCAACACGCAACTTCGTCAGGCACAATAAAAATGACAAATAACCCTCTGATTCCACAAAGCAAACTTCCACAACTTGGCACTACCATTTTCACCCAGATGAGTGCGCTGGCGCAGCAACACCAGGCGATTAACCTGTCGCAAGGCTTTCCTGATTTTGATGGTCCGCGCTATTTACAGGAGCGACTGGCGTATCACGTTGCCCAGGGCGCAAATCAATACGCGCCAATGACCGGCGTACAGGCATTGCGCGAGGCGATTGCTCAGAAAACGGAACGTTTGTATGGCTATCACCCGGATGCCGACAGCGATATCACCGTAACAGCAGGGGCGACGGAGGCGTTATACGCGGCGATTACCGCGCTGGTACGTAGTGGCGATGAAGTTATCTGTTTCGACCCCAGTTATGACAGTTATGCGCCAGCCATTACGCTATCAGGTGGGATCGTGAAACGCATTGCGCTACAGCCGCCGCATTTTCGCGTTGACTGGCAAGAATTTGCTGCGCTATTGGGCGAGCGCACCCGGCTGGTGATCCTCAACACGCCGCATAATCCCAGCGCCACCGTCTGGCAACAGGCTGATTTTGCCGCTTTGTGGCAGGCAATTGCCGATCGTGAGATTTTTGTCATTAGTGATGAAGTTTACGAGCACATCAACTTTTCACAGCCGGGCCATGCCAGCGTGCTGGCGCATCCGCAGTTGCGTGAGCGGGCGGTGGCGGTGTCATCGTTTGGCAAGACCTATCACATGACCGGCTGGAAAGTGGGGTATTGCGTTGCGCCAGCGCCCATCAGTGCCGAAATTCGCAAGGTACATCAGTATCTGACCTTTTCGGTGAATACCCCGGCACAGCTGGCACTTGCGGATATGCTACGTGCAGAACCTGAGCATTATCTTGCATTACCGGACTTTTATCGCCAGAAGCGCGATATTCTGGTGAATGCCTTAAATGAAAGTCGGCTGGAGATTTTACCGTGTGAAGGCACATACTTTTTGCTGGTGGATTACAGCGCCGTGTCTACGCTGGATGATGTTGAGTTTTGCCAGTGGCTGACGCGGGAGCATGGCGTGGCGGCGATCCCGCTGTCGGTGTTTTGCGCCGATCCCTTCCCGCATAAACTGATTCGTCTCTGTTTTGCCAAGAAGGAATCGACGCTGATGGCGGCGGCTGAACGCCTGCGCCAGCTTTAGTTATTTGACAGTCCAGGCGCGGGAATATTGGCGGTCGGCAAACAGTTCTTGCAGGCCGTTAATTTGCTTCAGGCGCAACACTTCGTCGCTGTCCATTCCCAACTCTTTGCCGATTTTATTGTCATCCCAACCTAACTGGCTGAGTTCACGAACAATTTCTGACATTGCCGTGACCTGGTGGCGACCGCGCGCCCGGTTGTGGCGAATAGTTGCAGCGATACGTTCGTTACGTGTTCCTTCCAGGCAGGTGACCGGTAAATACCCTTTTAATCGCAATTTTAACGTGTTAGAGCCTTTACCAATTTCATGACGGTGAAAACCATCAACAATTTCAAGTGTGCTGGCTCGTGTGTTGGTCACCACAATTGGCTGGGTAAAACCATCGACCTCAATTGATTTTTGCAGTAATCGTTTCTCTGGCGGCGCGACGTTATTCGGATTGTAATCATTGGGAGTGAGTTGGGTGTTCTTAACCCACAAAACACAATCTACCGGTTCGTCGCGAAATGGACTTACTTGATGGATCGCCGTTCTGATCTCATTGATCGCCTTAATGCGATCTTCTTCCGCCAGACTGGCGAGAAATTGAGTTAAATCCTGCGTTAATCGCTGCTGCATAGTATTCCCCATTCCTGACGTTTTCCTTTAATCCGTTCGTTATAACGTTGATAATTTTTGGCTTTTGTGGGGCTGAATGATAATGCCCGACACCAATAATCATTGTTGAGCAATACTTTGCAGATTCGTCGCCAGGAAGGAACATCTTTTGAGCCAATATCTCCATGCTGTGTCTGAGGGATCTCGATGCCTTTTTTTTGATACCAGTGCAAATAAACAGCAATCTTATTGCGATAATGTTCAGCCGTTTTTTCCGGCATACTATTAAGCAGTAATAAGGCATATTCTTGCCAGTCTAAATGGTCGGGCTTAAGGATCTTCCTATGACCATAAAATTGATTGTCATGACCAGCGTAAATTCCACCGCTTTTTACGCCACTGACCCTGGCGCACATTGCGGCCCATCGGTCAGGTTCAAGAACATGATATAGCCATAAACCTTGCCGTTGCTCTGGACCAAAAGGTTCGCAGATTCGCATATGACGCAGAGGGACGCCAGCCTGGTACATCAGATTATACAAAGGGTTAGATAGAGTCTGGTGTTTAGCATACCAGGTCCAGATATCGGCCACCTTCCAGTCGTAAATGGGATAAATATACCAACAATGACCACCTGGTGCGGCGGTGGTCCACGGTTTATCGTCAGCAAAACGTTGTTTATTTAAGCTGGCAATGGCGACGAAACGATTATAAGACTCGTCGGCACGGATACCGACTAACATTGCGGCTGGACGATGTTGTGAAAACCATTCGGCAAATTCACGCACAAAATGTTCAAAGGTCATGCCTGATTGATAAAACGAGAAAAATGCTGGATCGGTTATCGCATCTTCTGGCGGCTGACGAACCCATTCAATATCAGGCTGCCAGCACTGCCATTCGGGTTGATATTGGGATAATGAATTTTGCGTTGTTAGCGGTAGTGCCACCCAATAAAACTCTTCGATAACATCGGCATACTGCTCACGTAGCGATTGAACATAGTCAATCGTACAAGAAAACTGAGCTTCCCAGTCGATAAACAGGACGTGTATTTTTTTTCCCATTTTTCTGGCCAGATCTGCGGTCAAATGGAGCATTAAGCCAGAATCTTTACCACCAGAAAAAGAGACGCATACGCGAGGCAGAGTATTAAGTGTCCAGGTGATACGGTCTTGTGCTGCTTCCAGGATATTGAGAGGTAGCGGGATTTTATAAATGGACATCTGAAGACGCTCTCTTAACGTGACCGTGAGAAAAGTGCGATAGTTTCCTGATTATAATATTAATAAATTAAAATGAGGTATCTTATTTTATATTCACATGCTGAATTTTTAAGACGAATATTATCCATGCCGGCAGATGTTTAACATAAGTTGTCATTCAAACGATCAATAAAACGAGAGAAACTCAGGTTGTTTAATGATGATTTATTATAGGAAATATAAAGTGTATTAGACGGTAGATTCTGTTCTATCTTTATTTGTTTTAATTGAAGGTTTTTTTGATAGCTACGATATAATTCGAAGGGCACAATGCCCAGTAAATCGGTAACCGCAATAGTATTGACAATAGTAAACAGTGAAGAGCTACGGAATGCTATTTTTCGGTTTGTAAGAATCGCTTCTATTTCCATCTGAAAATCTTCAAGGCCAGGTGCTTTCGATGTCAGAGAAGTGAACTCTTCATCAAGAATTTCTTCGCGGCTACTGTGTTCCGTTATTCTCGGATGGGATGCGCTACAGATAAGCGTGTTTCGTATCGACTGAAAAGGCATACAGCTTACCGAGCGACTGATGACCGGCATTAATGTGATGACCAGATCTGCTTTGCGATAAGTCAATAAATCTTCGGCGCTTTCTGCTGACATCATGATGTCATGATGTTCAATTTCTACGGCTGTATCTTGTCGCAGACATCCGATCAAGAGGCTACTGTTGGTTGAAGAGATGAGTTGCGGGCCATAAATAATAAATTTTTTCTTCAGTTCTGCTTTATTGACAATGTTGATTGTTTGCTCAAGGTTCTTGAGATTTTTCTCAAGGTGATGATGCAAATTTAACCCTGTCGTTGTTGGTGCAATACCTTTCCCGGAGCGAATAAATAAGGGGTCATTAAATTGTGCACGTAGACGTTGTAAAGACTGACTCACCGCAGAAGGGGTTATATATAACGATTCTGCGGCCTTGCTAATGCTAAGATGTTGGTATATGCATTCAAAAATGACAAGCAAGTTCAAATCGAATTTTTTTAAGTCGTAAAGATTAGCCATGATGCGCTCCATTCATATGCTTGTTCTCATAATATTCATCAAGTCAATGATATGGCTTTATGTATTTATATATATTATGTTGTTTTACTTAATTTACGATTAAGTTTTTCTAAAATACCATAGTTGATATGAGCGGGGTGAACAATACTTGCGATTTTATGGATAACTGAAAAGGAGTGAACTATTTCAGCTATCCATACAATGAATGTTATTTATTTCCCATAATAATATTTAAGGTCTTTTGATCCGGTAATCCGACAGCCTGCTGCAATGTGTTCTCTGGACTCATGTAATAAATCGCAGGTGTGACATTTGCACCCAGTTCGTCCATCAACGCCTCATTGGCACTTAGAATCTTCATCTGTTCCGGGCCCACGCTCCCGGAGAGGTTCAGCTTTAACTTGCCGCCTGATGCTTCATACTCTTGCCACGTTTTTGCCGGATCCTTAGACGCAAGGATTGCCGCCGCAGTTGCTGGGCTTTCGGGTTTTATCACGCCAACCAGTAGGGTACGGATTTGTACTTTACCGGCATCAACCCATGGGCGCGCTTGTTGCCAGAATTGTTTGCAATACGGGCAGAAAGGATCGGCAAAAACATAAACCACGACTGGTGCATCTTTTTTACCGTCAAGTAACCAGCTTGATTGTTCCATGCGTTGCCACATTTCGCGTCCGGCAGGTGCGTAAATCTCTTTTTCAATAAGGGCGTTACTGAGGTTCTCTCCCTTTTCGTTGTACATATAGCCAGATATGGCATGTTTGCCGTCAGGCGTAAGGTAGATAGTGACTCCCATGTCCTGATATTTCCCCAGATAACCTTTCATGCCGCCAGGTGCATCGAACGATTTGATAATCGTAATCCCCTGTTTTTCAATCGCTTTAACGGGCGCAGGAAGCTCTTCGGCGTAAGCAAATCCAGGGAGTAGGGTAAACAAAATTATCTTTTTTAACATTGCTTTGTCCTTTTCGTTCAGTGCAAATACACAATAAAAGGCTTAACCTATCACTGTCATAGTTAAGACCTTATGTCAGATGATTGCCCTTTGTTTATGAGGGTGTTGTAATCCCTCTCGTCGTTGCGATCATCATTGCAACACCGCAGCCTGTTGAACAGGCGCTGAAGATACCAAAGGGTAGTTCAGGTTATGCGGTCACCTGGAAAGGGGACCCTTTTTACTTTTTATCGCCGCTGGCGGTGCAAAGTTCACAAAGTTGTCTTACGAAGGTTGTAAGGTAAAACTTATCGATTTGATAATGGAAACGCATTAGCCGAATCGGCAAAAATTGGTTACCTTACATCACATCGAAAACACGGAGGAAGTATAGATGTCCTTGATTAACACCAAAATTAAACCTTTTAAAAACCAGGCATTCAAAAACGGCGAATTCGTTGAAATCACCGAAAAAGATACCGAAGGCCGCTGGAGCGTCTTCTTCTTCTACCCGGCTGACTTTACTTTCGTATGCCCGACCGAACTGGGCGACGTTGCTGACCACTACGAAGAACTGCAGAAACTGGGCGTAGACGTATACGCAGTATCTACCGATACTCACTTCACCCACAAAGCATGGCACAGCAGCTCTGAAACCATCGCTAAAATCAAATATGCGATGATCGGCGACCCGACTGGCGCCCTGACCCGTAACTTCGACAACATGCGTGAAGATGAAGGTCTGGCTGACCGTGCTACCTTCGTTGTTGACCCGCAGGGTATCATCCAGGCTATCGAAGTTACCGCTGAAGGCATTGGCCGTGACGCGTCTGACCTGCTGCGTAAAATCAAAGCAGCACAGTACGTGGCTTCTCACCCAGGTGAAGTTTGCCCGGCTAAATGGAAAGAAGGTGAAGCAACTCTGGCTCCGTCCCTGGACCTGGTTGGTAAAATCTAAGTTCCGCAATCGCGTAATTAATCGGGTGCTGCGGCACCCGATTTTCTTCCCCGCACCATGATGCAAGCTGCATCCAGGTAGCCGATGAGGCCGCTTGCATGATGATGTTTAAAGCCCAGGAGATAAACATGCTCGACACAAATATGAAAACTCAACTCAAGGCTTACCTTGAGAAATTGACAAAGCCTGTTGAGTTAATTGCCACGCTGGATGACAGCGCAAAATCGGCAGAAATCAAGGAACTGTTGGCTGAGATCGCAGAACTGTCAGACAAAGTCACCTTTAAAGAAGATAACAGCTTGCCGGTGCGTAAACCGTCATTCCTGATCACCAATCCAGGTTCCAACCAGGGGCCGCGTTTTGCAGGTTCCCCGCTGGGCCACGAGTTCACCTCACTGGTACTGGCGCTGCTGTGGACCGGTGGTCATCCGTCGAAAGAAGCACAGTCTCTGCTGGAGCAGATTCGCCATATCGACGGTGATTTTGAATTTGAAACTTATTATTCGCTCTCCTGCCATAACTGCCCGGACGTGGTGCAGGCGCTGAACCTGATGAGCGTACTGAACCCGCGCATTAAGCACACGGCGATTGATGGCGGTACGTTCCAGAACGAAATCACCGATCGCAATGTGATGGGCGTTCCGGCGGTGTTCGTGAATGGTAAAGAGTTTGGTCAGGGCCGCATGACTATTTCCGAAATCGTCGCCAAAATCGATACTGGTGCGGAAAAACGTGCGGCAGAAGAGCTGAACAAGCGTGATGCTTATGACGTATTAATCGTCGGTTCCGGCCCGGCGGGTGCAGCGGCGGCCATTTATTCCGCACGTAAAGGCATTCGTACCGGTCTGATGGGCGAACGCTTTGGCGGTCAGATCCTCGATACTGTTGATATCGAAAACTACATTTCTGTACCGAAGACCGAAGGGCAGAAGCTGGCAGGTGCACTGAAAGTTCACGTTGATGAATACGACGTTGATGTAATCGACAGCCAGAGCGCGAGCAAACTAATCCCGGCAGCAGTTGAAGGCGGCCTGCATCAGATTGAAACAGCTTCCGGCGCGGTACTGAAGGCACGCAGCATTATCGTGGCGACCGGTGCAAAATGGCGCAACATGAACGTTCCGGGCGAAGATCAGTATCGCACCAAAGGCGTGACTTATTGTCCACACTGCGACGGCCCGCTGTTTAAAGGCAAACGCGTAGCGGTCATCGGCGGCGGTAACTCCGGTGTCGAAGCGGCAATCGATCTGGCAGGTATTGTTGAACACGTAACCCTGCTTGAGTTTGCTCCAGAAATGAAGGCAGACCAGGTATTGCAGGACAAACTGCGCAGCCTGAAAAACGTCGATATTATTCTGAACGCGCAAACCACTGAAGTAAAAGGTGACGGCAGCAAAGTTGTTGGTCTGGAATACCGTGACCGTGTGAGCGGCGATATTCACAACATCGAACTGGCCGGTATTTTCGTCCAGATCGGTCTGCTGCCGAACACTAACTGGCTGGAAGGCACAGTTGAACGTAACCGCATGGGTGAGGTAATCATCGATGCGAAATGCGAAACCAACATTAAAGGTGTGTTTGCTGCCGGTGACTGTACGACTGTTCCGTACAAGCAGATCATCATTGCCACTGGCGAAGGTGCTAAAGCCTCTCTGAGTGCCTTTGACTACCTGATTCGCACCAAAACTGCATAAGAAGAAGTAAGATTCACCTGCAATTGTTAGCCGCCGGGGTCAAACCTGGCGGCTTTTTTTCGTTATAAAAAAACCTGCCGGGATTGCTCCGGGCAGGGCATCATAAATACGTTAATCTGTTAACGAACGACTAATACAGGCAGATTAGCATGGCGGATCACGCTGGAAGCGTTAGAACCTAACAGATGGGTTGAAATTGATGGATTACGCGAACCGATAACCACTACATCTGCATTCAGTTCTTTGGCTAACTCGTTCACCTCATCCCGCACGCTACCAAAGCGGACATGTGGTTTGATACGGGAGGGATCAATATTGAAATGACCAACCATTGTCTGTAGGCGTTCTTCCGCCTCATGTTGCAAATGCTCTTCGAAACGACGCACATCGGCAGCAAAACGGTGCAGACTAAGGCTTGCGGCGCCAGGTAATACATGGAGTAAATGAATTACACCATCATCCTGGGCGAGAAATTCAGCATGACGAACGGCTTTGTCGCTTAATTCCATTTCAAATACGTCTACCGGCATAATGATTGTTTTGTACATAAGCATTCTCTCCTTGCTGTTGCATGAATACATAACATCACATTATTGATTGCAGTTCTGTGATTTGCGACGTTGATTTTATATCTATTAAATATTGATTGGTAAAATATATTCACATAAACACTACCAGTGTTGCTCAAGGTATAGCACCGCGACAACGAGTATTGCCGCGATGAAAATATAAAGCACTGTAATACCAAGAGCTTCACTCATAATGGAGTCCGCAGGTTGATAACTTGTTCAGATTAGAACGTAGCGGGGAAGAGCAAAATGATAAGTCTGGTTGATATTTGAACAGAAAGAGGATGCGGATGCATCCTCTGGGCAAAGCGAGTAAACGCTTGTGCAGATGGGATTAAAGCAGGTAGTCGCCAGCGGCTTCAGGCTGGTATTCGAGTTCCAGCACTTCAAGGTGGGTTGCGGTGCCGCCCGGAAGTTCCCAGTGAATGGTATCGCCAACGCGAAGTCCCAGCAGTGCGGCACCCACCGGAGCCATCACGGAAAGCTGAGTATTGCTGTCGGTCATTTTGGCCGGATACACCAGCGTGCGCACACGCACTTCGCCATCGCTAAGATTGCGGAATTTAACCCGGCTGTTCATCGTCACCACGTCGTGTGGTATCTCTTCAGGCGAACACATTTGGGCGCGATCCAACTCTGCGTTTAACGCGTCGGCGATTGGCAAACCGGCATAGGCGGGTTGCTCCAGCAGAATATCGATGCGTTCGGCATCCAGGTCGTTAATGATGATAGTTGGTCTGGACATTTTTACTCCATGTCGTCGGTACTGCGAGTGTCGCAGATAAACATACCCAAAAGAAAACCCTCACCGTCAGGCGGCGAGGGTTTAACTCATATGATGATACTGACTGTTGCTCACTCTTTGAAGTGATATACGTCACATTCAGGTAATTCCTCAATGCAGCGCATTATGTATATATATTAATCATCATGTTTTACGTAAAACGCGCTACGACGTTTTACAGATTTGATTATTAATAACCCGCTTTATCAATCACAAAGGCTTTGCCACAGTTGCCAGGGTGTGGTTGTGGTAAGAATGAGTTTGCTGAGAGCGGTGCGTTGATGGCGTCAGCTTTTATCGAAATCTGGATTTCAGTCAAATACGCCGGGTTACCCTGGCACGTTAACTTGACCGCTTTGACGTTCTCTTTCCCCCAACTTTTGGCAAAGGCGGCGTCAAAGTCACTGCGGCTCACGGTTTTTCCGTAGTTATCCGCGAGGAATTTTCCGGCTGCGCTCTCTTTAATTTCTTGATTCAGACGCACCATCGTGCCGAAATAAGCATCCGGGTCAAAACCAAAACAGGCACCATGTTTCGCGTATTCGTAACGTTCCAGACAAGAGCGTCCGCCAGCCCCCGGCATAACTTCACTCAGTTTAGCTGCGGTTTCCAGCGATAACCCGGTTTCCGGTGAGGAACACATCCGGCTGGCGCGAGCTTCCGGCAAGTTCGGGATTGGACGAGTGGCGCAGCCGAAGCGCATCCAGCGACGTTCATCAACGCCACGCGCTGCAACTGATTTTGGCAACCCCGGCCACAGACCATGAACGGTCAGAAAATCGGCTTTGTTGGTCGTTTCGGTTTGCAGGCGACATTCATCCCGTTCGTTACGATTTCGATCGTGCTGGCTCTGGCAAAATCCTGTTTGCCAGGAGAGAGCCAGGACATAGCGGTCAAAATCGCCATACTGTTTTGCCTGCAACGCAGCGGCGTTGACAGAAGATAAGGGGAGCAGAGAAGCCGCCAGTAAAGCGGCGTTACGCCAGAATGCTTTCATAATGGGTGTGGGACTCATACATACACTGAATACTATCTATTAAATCATAAAAAAGCCCGCCAGGTGGGGTTACCTGGCGGGCGTGATGATTTATTCAGCGTTTGACGAACGTATTAGTTCCACATGGCGAGAATCGGCCAGCCTACCAGAAGCAGCATGGCAATATAAATCACCCCGAAGATAGCGCCAAGACGCCAGTAATCTTTCGATTTCACATAGCCGCAGCCGTAAATAATAACCCCTGGACCGGTTGCATATGGCGTCAGGCAGCCCATGATACCGATAGACAGAACCAGCAGGATACACAGTTGTTCCATCGGTACGCCCGGAATACCTTTACCGACGGCCAGAATGACCGGCAGCATGGTTGCGGTATGCGCAGAGAGGCTGGCAAACAGGTAGTGTGCAAAGTAGAAGACCAGAACCAGTACAATCACTGTGGCGTTTGGTGAGAAGCCTTCCAGGTGAGTACTCATGGTGCTGGCGAACCAGTCGATAAAGCCAGAACGGGTCAGGCCATTAGCCATAACAACCAGTGTTGCCAGGTTGACCAGCGTGTTCCATGCGCTGTTATAGCGGGTAATGTCTTTCCACGGCACAACGTGCAGCGCCAGCATCAGCGAAACCGCCAGCAGGCCAACTGCAGTGGCGTTAATGACTTCACTACCAAATACCCACAAACCTAAGCTGAGCAGAACAAGACCAATCAGCGTCCACTCTCTGCGTGTCAGCGCACCCATGGTTTTTAGTTCATCACCCGCCCAGGTTGCCACTTCTTCACTGTGTGTGATTTCCGGTTTGTACAGCACGTAGGAAAGCCACGGCGCAATGATAAGTAAGATAACCCCAACTGGCAGGAAGCAGAGGAACCACTGCAACCAGCTAATCTGGATACCGGCAATTTTGCTGACGAACTCCAGACCCAGCACGTTTGGTGCTGCACCGGTGACAAACATGGAGGAACTCAGACTGGTACTGATGACCATCATCCACATTAAATAACCGCCAATGCGACGTGCAGACGGATCGTTCGGGAATGATTTAAACAGCGGCGGCAGGTTTTTAATGACCGGGAAAACCGTACCCCCGGTACGTGCGGTGTTAGACGGTGTAAACGGAGCCAGCAGAATGTCGATAATGACAATTGCATAACCCAACGTCAGCGTGCGTTTACCCATGAATTTTACCAGGAAAAGGGCAATACGACGGCCTAATCCGGAAACTTCATACCCTAATGCAAAGATAAATGCGCCAAATACCAGCCAGACAGTGGTACTGGAAAAACCAGCCAGTCCCCATTTCAGCGCCTGTTTTTGGGCATTAAAAGCGGGGTCAGCTAATTCTTTGGCGTCAAAGAGCAGGTAATTACTGCCAATAACGCAAATAGTCACTGCAATAAAACTGATCGCTGTTGCCGGAATTGGCTCGAGGATCATGCCGACAATCATTGCCACAAACACGGCGAAGTAATGCCATGCCTGCGGCGGCATACCGTCGGGTACAGGGATAAGAAACATGACGCCCATCACCACCAGTGGGGCCAATAATTTCCATATCTTATCTTTTGCTAAAGACATACGGGTTCTCCGAAAATTAATATTTCCAAATTTATCAAGTGCTTAAATTTTTAAATCTGTGCTAAAAACCAGGTAAGAATCAGCAGGTCGGCGCTGCCGCCTGGACTGAGATTTCGTTCGATACACTCCCTGTCGAACTGCCGGAGATAATCGAGATCGGCGGGGGTTCGGATGCCCCCTTTTTGCAATAATGTTTGCGCCTCGCGCTGTAGCCAGCGCAGGCCCCCTTCGCCACCGCGCGATGCGACGTTGGTATCGCCGTTAATCGCCATCAGTAGGAGCAAGGTATCGAGCAATGCCAGTTCAGGATCCAGCCCCTGATCCAGCAGAGTGAGGTAATGCGGGAGGGCGCGGTTGATAACCAGCGGGTAGCCCGCTTCGGCTTCACCGCGCGCACCGGTAAGGCCAAGTTGCTGATATAACCGTTGGCCTGCCGTCAGTTGTGGATTATTGGTGCGCAGTTCGCGATCGGTCAGACCACGGCAAAAACTGGCTGCCGTCGCACAAACGGTTTTGGGCGTTACCGGCTGGTTGAGCTGAAGCAAACGACCAATTGCCGCACACATCAGCCCTAAAGAAAAAATACTGCCTTTATGGGTGTTTACACCTGCGGTAGCGCGGAACATATCGCCTTCGCAGGCCATACCAATTGGGCGTAATCCGCTGAGTACCGATTCTGGTGCCATTTCTGCACTACAGGCACCAAATTCAATGAAACGTGGTAACCAGCCCTGAATCGCCAGCGCGCTACGGTGGAAATCCTCCAGCGACATATCTTTGTGCGCACCGCAGTTAATGCGATCCACGAGACCGGGTTTCGGTGACAGATTGACTTCAGTCAGCATGGCGCGCCAGCCCAGAAGGGCATAGTCATTGATTAATGACGTCGCAAGCTTTGTGGTTTTAGTTGACGTTGCAGGCATCGACATCGTTCAGCAGCGCCTCCATACGGTTGAGTAAATCGGTCAGTTGATGCGTTTTTCCACGCGCACAAACAGCCGCACTTTGCTCGCATAACAGGCAGCGGCGAGGCGGCAGCGAATAATCGCGGCGGGAGAGAATTTCGCCTTCGGGCGTCAGGACATCGATATCCCACAAACGCCCGAGAGCATGACTATGCTCAAGCTCAATGGTTGCGAGCTTGAGGTCGCGAGCCGGTGCGGCAATGCTCAACATGCCCTCCGGCCCGCTGGCGGAAACCAGTGCAGCCTGCTCCTGAATTTGCCAGCCCTGTTTTGCGGCTAAAGCACGCAGGGCAGTCACGCCATGATTAAAAATCCGGCGTGTGACCTCGCTGTCTTTAACCGGCCCAGGCGCAACCACGGTAAAGGAGACCAGTGGAACAGGATGGCGCTTGAGCCAGGCGTGTTGCCGTGCTTGCCTTTCATCCCGGCTTATAAGCAACTCGGGAATCGAAACCGCATGGTGGCTGGCGAGTTCAGGGAGCAGGTGCATGGCTTATTCCTTCACCTGATGTACAACATCAATCACCGAGCCATCGCGGTAACGCACGACGGCAACGACGCGGTCGGTGAATTCAATCGGCTGTGGTTCACCGGTCAGCAGACGCGCGCGTTCGCGCAGCCACTCAATGGAAACCACTTTAATGCCCGCCTCCTGCAGACGCTCTGCCAGTTCAGGACGTGCCGGGTTAACTGCGATACCGTGGTCGGTAACCAGGATATCGACGCTGGAGCCAGGGGTGATGCAGGTCAGCACGTTATCCACCAGGGTCGGAATACGACCGCGCACCAGCGGTGCGACGATGATGGAAAGGGCGGATGCAATCGCAGTATCGCAGTGACCGCCGGAAGCGCCACGCAGTACGCCGTCAGAGCCAGTCAGCACGTTGACGTTGAACTGGGTATCAATTTCCAACGCGCTCAGTACCACCACGTCGAGACGATCAACCGATGCGCCTTTCGAACCCCAGTTGGCGTACTGGTTGGCGCTGATTTCGATGTGATTCGGGTTACGAGCCAGCGATTGCGCAGCGTGGCTGTCAAAGCTCTGCACATCCAGCAGTTTGCGGATCAGCCCTTTTTCATGCAGATCAACCATCGTTGCAGTAATACCGCCGAGGGCGAAGTCGGCGCGAATATCGCGGCTACGCATTTTGTCTTCCAGGAAACGGGTGACTGCCAGCGAAGCGCCGCCGGTGCCGGTCTGCATGGAAAAACCTTCTTTGAAGTAGCCGGAGTTGACAATCACATCCGCTGCGCTGCGGGCAATCAGCAGTTCGCGCGGGTTAGTGGTCATACGGGTCGCGCCTGCGCCGATTTTTGCGGCATCACCAACGCGATCGACTTTGACGATCAGATCGACCTGATCCTGTTCAATACTGGCCGGGTTATGCGGATAAGGCAGCAGTTCTTCGGTGAGCATCACGACTTGTTTTGCGTTGTCGGCATCGACCATCGCATAGCCGAGAGAACCGCAGCAGGCTTTACCGGTGTAGCCGTTGGCATTACCAAATTCGTCGCAGGACGGGACGCCGAGGAAAGCCACGTCGATATTCAGTTCACCGCTCTGTACCAGATGCACACGACCACCGTGAGAGTGGATTTGTACCGGTTCAGCCAGCAGACCACGGGAAATTTCTTCCGCCAGTGGGCCGCGCAGACCAGAGGTATAAATGCGGGTTACTACGCCCTGACGAATATGTTCTACCAGCGGCGCATGGCAGTCGCTCAAAGAGCTGGACGCCAGTGTCAGGTTTTTAAAGCCCATCTTCGCGATGACGTCCATCACCATATTGACGGTCAGGTCACCGCCACGGAAAGCGTGGTGGAAGGAGACGGTCATGCCGTCCTTTAAACCAGAACGACGAATAGCGTCTTCCAGGTTGGCGCACAGTTTGCGATCGCGCGCTTTTTCAGCCTGGTAGGTTTGCTTTGGCGAGTTCTGGAAAGCGGCAAGATCGCATTCAGCGCGACGATTCCAGGTCGCTACCCGTTCTTGTCGTTGAGATTGTTCAATTTTCTGCGTCATTTTGATTGCCTTATTCTTCGCGGATGCCGGAAAGTTCTGCGCGGGAGAGCACCAGACGGGCACGATCGATAACCGGACCGTCAACCATCTTGCCGTTCAGGGAAACCACGCCGAGGCCTTCGCGAGCGGCGGCTTCAGCGGCTTCTACGACGCGGCGTGCGTGATCCACTTCTTTCTGGGTTGGTGCGTAGAGGTTGTGCAGAAGATCAATCTGACGCGGGTTGATCAGCGATTTGCCATCAAAGCCCAGCTGTTTGATATGTGCAGCTTCTTGCAGGAATCCGGCTTCATTGTTAGCGTCGGAATAGACCGTATCGAATGCCTGGATACCGGCAGAGCGCGCGGCCTGCAAAATGGAGCAGCGAGCGAACAGCAGTTCCGTACCTTCCGGTGAGCGTTCTGTACGCAGGTTGCGCACGTAGTCTTCCGCACCCAGTGCGATACCGATTAAACGTTCAGATGCGTGAGCGATTTCTACCGCACGGGTAATACCCAGCGGAGATTCAATTGCCGCCAGCAAACCGGTGCTGCCCGGTTCACGTCCACAGGCTTTTTCAATACGCAGGATCTCTTTTTCGATATCCAGCACATCCTGAGCGGTGTCAGTTTTCGGCAGACGCACAACGTCTGCGCCACCACGAACGACGGCTTCCAGGTCGTTAACGCCCCATTCGGAATCCAGTGCGTTTACACGCACAATGGTTTCAATGTCGCGATACAGAGGATGTTGCAGTGCGTGGTAAACCATGCGGCGAGCGGTGTCTTTTTCACGCAGCGCCACGGAGTCTTCGAGGTCAAACATCAGGGCATCTGCCGGGTAGATGAAAGAGTTGCTGACCATCGCGGCATTAGCGCCAGGCACAAACAACATGCTGCGGCGGGTGCGGGTTTTACGTTGTTGCAGCGAAGCGGAAATCATTGGCAATCCTCCCATGGCAGAGCCGGGATACCGCTGGCGCGCGCCAGCAGGGCTTCCAGTCGTGCACGTAAAATGCAGTCCAGTGCGCCTTTGTCATCGACATTCAGCTGTACGCCGCGCACGTTATAGCGGGCGAGAACGTCCAGAATGGTGGTGCGAATCGCATCGCCAAACTGTTTCTCAACGCTGCTGTTGATTTGCAGGTCGATATCCTGCGTATCGAGCGGGGCGATGCGTATCATCACATCCCCAGACTCAAGGGTGCCTGCAACGGCGGGCTGGTTTATTTTCATTTTTCACCTGTTTCTCATGCGGGGGTCTTTTGACGAGCTGCCGCGTCCTGGCGGGAGTGTTCAAGCAGATTCTGCAAGTAATGCAGCGTGGCTGCCGGAACCAGCGGCGCGATAGCCGTGAGATCGTTTTTCACCAGCAGTTGGCGTACCCGGGAAGCGGATATCGGCATCTCCTGGTAACGCAGCCGCTCAATTTCAACCAGTTCAATGGGCGGTGCGGAGATAGTCGGTGTTTCCAGCCAGTAGCGCATATCCTGGTTGTACTGGGCGGTCACGCGGCAATAAGGTTCAGTACCAACAAAGCGATGGGTAACGCCCAGTGCGGGAGCGAGGTACTGACGGAAAATCTTCAGATCAATTTCGGTGTAACAATGGTTAATGACGCTCTGTTCTTTAATGAAGTAGCAGGGGAACGTGGCGCGGGAGATGATGTATTCGGAGCCGCGATGCACGGTCAGGCGCGGAATATCGGCGGTGCCTTTCAATACCAGATCCAGCCGGTCTTCATAGGGAAAGCGCGAAGAATCTTCTTTGACTAAAAACAGATGCAGGCAGTCACACTGTGCCGCTGCCTGTTGAATCAGATAACGGTGACCGTTAGTAAAGGGATTGGCGTTCATCACAATGCAGCCAATTTTGTTCCCTTCATGACGAAATTTTTTTAGTGACTCGGCATAGCGTTTCAGACGTGTGGCACTGTTTTCCATCAACACCATCACGCCAGGTACGCTGGTCAGCGTGTAAAAACCGCACTGGCGGAACAGCGCCTCGTATTCGGTTTTGGTATAAATAAACAGATGCGTGCTGTGTCGTTCATAGGCGAGGTTTATCAGTTCAGTGGCTAATGTCAGCGCCAGTCCTTCACCGCGAACAGATTCGCTGATAGCGACGCACTTAATAATATTTCCGGCGATTCCACCGCAAGCGATAAGCTTTTCATTGCGAGTTACGGTAATAAATACTTCGACTGTTGTGTCAACGCTCAAATCATTGTCATGCAGAAATTGGGCAATTTCTGCCATTTTTTTATTTTCTGAACGTTTTACCCGGGTGAAAATATCATTGCCGAACATAATAAGTCATATCCTGAAGGTATGTGTTGTTATCAATTTGCAATGAATGTTATTCAGTGTTGCAAACTGATAACCTTTTATTTTCAGTTGGGAGAAAGGGCAGCGAGCGAGGTATATCTGTTTCTCCTTTTGCCATACATCCTAAGGAGTATTGCGGCGTGAAATTTTGATTTATTTCACATAGAGTTAGTGGTTTTTTATTTATTTAATGGTTTTAAGTTTTTTAATTAATGTAATTGCGGATTAGTGCGTGGTTTTAAGTTATTTAATTGATTTAATGAATGAATTTTGCCACGATTATATTTGATTTTTATATATCGAGATTCAACATTTTAATTACATTCACCAAAAGACAGGGTTTACCCCGCAAGGAAAACAATGTTGCAGTTTAATGAGAATAAACAGTTTGCTTTTTTCGAACGACTGGCATTTCCGTTGCGTATCTTCCTGCTGATTCTGGTGTTCTCAATATTTGTCATCGCAGCACTGGCACAATATTTCACGGCCAGTTTTGAGGACTATTTAACGCTTCATGTGCGCGATATGGCAATGAATCAGGCGAAAATTATTGCCTCCAATGACAGCATCATCACGGCAGTTAAAGCGCGTAATTACAAACGGCTGGCGACCATCGCCAATAAATTGCAAAGAGATACTGATTTTGACTACGTGGTGATAGGTGACCGTAACTCGATCCGCCTTTATCATCCTAATCCCGAGAAAATTGGTTATCCCATGCAGTTCACCAAACCCGGCGCGCTGGAGAAAGGGGAGAGCTACTTCATCACCGGGAAAGGGTCAATTGGTATGGCGATGCGTGCCAAAACACCAATCTTTGATGATGATGGCAAAGTCATCGGCGTGGTGTCGGTGGGTTACCTTGTCAGTAAAATCGATAGCTGGCGCGCCGAATTTTTATTACCAATGGCCGGCGTATTTGTCGTGCTGCTGGGTATTCTGATGCTGTTGTCGTGGTTCTTAGCCGCACATATCCGCCGCCAGATGATGGGGATGGAACCGAAGCAAATTGCGCGCGTTGTTCGTCAGCAGGAGGCGCTGTTTAGTTCGGTTTATGAAGGGCTGATTGCAGTAGACCCGCACGGTGACATAACCGCCATCAACCGTAACGCAAGAAAAATGCTGGGACTGAGTTCCCCGGGGCGGCAGTGGCTGGGCAGACCCATTGCAGAAGTGGTCAGACCCGCCGATTTCTTCACCGAGCAGATTGATGAAAAACGCCAGGATGTGGTGACAAATTTTAACGGCCTGAGCGTCATTGCTAATCGGGAGGCTATTCGTTCTGGCGATGATTTGCTGGGGGCAATTATCAGCTTTCGTAGTAAAGACGAAATTTCCACCCTTAACGCACAACTGACGCAAATTAAACAATACGTTGAAAGCCTGCGCACATTGCGTCATGAACATCTCAATTGGATGTCTACGCTCAATGGTCTGTTGCAGATGAAAGAGTATGATCGCGTGCTGGCGATGGTTCAGGGGGAGTCTCAGGCTCAGCAACAGCTTATTGACAGCCTGCGCGAAGCCTTTGCCGATCGCCAGGTGGCGGGGCTGTTGTTTGGTAAAGTACAGCGCGCCCGCGAACTGGGGCTAAAAATGACAATCGTCCCCGGTAGCCAGCTTTCTCAACTGCCGCCAGGGCTGGACAGCACTGAGTTTGCGGCGATTGTGGGCAACTTACTCGATAACGCCTTCGAAGCCAGTTTGCGCAGCGATGAAGGGAATAAGATCGTCGAATTATATTTGAGTGATGAAGGCGCTGATGTGGTGATTGAAGTCGCCGATCAGGGTTGCGGCGTCCCAGAGGCTCTGCGCGACAAAATATTTGAGCAGGGCGTCAGTACGCGTGCTGATGAACCCGGTGAGCATGGCATTGGGTTGTATCTTATTGCCAGCTATGTAACGCGCTGCGGTGGAGTTATCACTCTTGAAGAGAATGACCCCTGCGGTACTTTATTTTCAATCTATATTCCGAAAGTGAAACCTAATGACAGCTCCATTAACTCTATTGATCGTTGAGGACGAAACGCCGCTGGCAGAGATGCATGCGGAATATATTCGTCACATTCCCGGATTCAGTCAGATATTGCTGGCGGGAAACCTGGCGCAGGCCCGAATGATGATCGAGCGTTTTAAGCCGGGGCTTATCTTGCTGGATAACTATCTCCCTGACGGTAGGGGAATTAATTTACTGCATGAACTGGTGCAGGCGCATTATCCTGGTGACGTGGTGTTTACTACTGCTGCCAGCGATATGGAAACGGTGTCTGAAGCAGTACGCTGTGGTGTGTTTGATTATCTGATAAAACCAATTGCTTATGAGCGTCTGGGACAGACGTTGACCCGTTTTCGCCAGCGTAAACATATGCTGGAAAGCATTGATAGTGCCAGTCAGAAGCAAATTGATGAGATGTTTAACGCTTATGCGCGTGGCGAACCGAAGGACGATCTTCCGACTGGTATTGATGCGTTGACACTTAACGCAGTGCGGAAACTTTTCAAAGAGCCAGGTGTGCAACATACGGCGGAGACGGTAGCGCAGGCATTGACCATCAGTCGCACTACCGCCAGACGTTATCTTGAATATTGCGCCAGCCGCCATCTTATTATTGCTGAAATTGTTCACGGCAAAGTTGGCAGGCCGCAGCGCATTTACCACAGTGGCTGAAGAGAGTGCCGGAGGAAGCACGCCTCCGGCAAGGAGAATTACTTACCTGTAACTGCGGCGGCTGTACCGGGTACAATCAACTCTGTAGCCACGATGACAATCACCAGCCCAACAAGCACCGGTACCGAGGTGCGTTTAACCACTTCAAAAGGCGAAATTTTTGCCATCCCGGCAACCGCAACCACCACGCCAGAGACAGGCGAAATCGTGCGACCCAGGTTTGACGCCTGGAGCATTGGAATAGTCAGGTATGCCGGGTTAATACCAGAAGAGTGCGCCAGTTTCGGGATCATCTCAACGAATGCATAGAATGGCGCATTGCCGGAACCCGTAGTCACCGCCGCCAGCATCGTCAGGATAACCAGCACCAGCATGAGGATAATGCTCGCTGAACCAAACGAGGTAGCGATTGAGATCAGGCTTTGGATAAAGCCAATGGTGCTAAGACCCTGAGCAAAAACCCCTGCCGCAACTAATAGCATTACCACGTTAGCGAAGGCATCAGCCATGCCGCGATAAGCCACTTCGAGGCCAGAAAAGACTTTTTGAGTATTAAAGCTGCGAATAAATTCCAGAACGGAGGCAATCAGCATACATATCACCAGAATGGTGATGATGTGTAATTGCGGACCCCATTTGCCGTCAAAAAATAGCACGCCAATGATCGGTGTGAACGGCAGAATGGCGTAAAACGTGGGAGCGGTGGTAGTGATTTCGCTGACATCTAACATTTCATGAGAGATGTGCTCTTTTTTATCCAGATAACGCTGCCAGAAAAAATGGGCAATCGCCATGCCGATAATTGCGGCAATTGAGATAGGCAGCGTCGTTTTGAAGGCGAAGTCAATTAACGGCATTTCGGAAGCCTGCGCCGCCAGCACCACATCACCGGAAGTTGGTGCGAGAATAATCGCCGCCGGTGAGGCGCAAATGGCAGCTGCCGCGCCGCGACTAATACCCACGTTCACCATGACCGGGAACAACGTTGCCATCAGTAAAACGCCCAGGCCCGTTGCGGAGGAAACTGCCAGTGACATCAGGCAGGCAACAAAATAGGCGGCAATCATCAGCAGGTAAGGGGAATTTATGTACTGCAGCGGTTTTGACGCCAGCTTGACGACCATATCATTTGCGCCGATATGGGTCATATAAGCGGCAAAACCACACAGCATCATAATCATCATGCCAAGATCGCCACCGCGACTCATCAGCAATATTTTAATGTATTCAACGATATCCGTGGCACTGTAGCCCGTTGAAGTCTGGCTGGCAGGTAAAACTTTGTGCCCCATAATGGCACTGATAATCAGCAATAACAGACCACCTGCAAATAATACCCCGGTGGCGGAATACCCTTTAATGATGTAGCGAGCTACACCCACAATAACCATAACTCCAATAAGGAGCTCAATGAATGTCAGCATAATTTTTCCTGTTCCAGACTCCAAGATAAATAATAACAAATTCCTAAGGCTAAAGAGAAAATATGCCGAATAAATGGGTGTCGAATGCTGATTAAAATCAAGAAAAGCTACCATTAAGACATTGGTGTTTTTGTTTTTTATACCTGAATAACAAAATGCATTTTTATGACCGGTATTTATTAATATGATTATGTGTGCTAATTGATAAGTAATTGATGCGGTTTTGTTAATTGTTTTGGTGGAGGATTGTTTTTTACGTAGAAAATGATTTTCTTTATACGCGTGCTGGTAGTGTAATGGATATTGGCTTGCTGGGTTAAATCGCATACTTAACAGCCATCTCGCCACGCTTCCCGTACCACCGCCAATAAAAACTGCTAAAAGGAGTTGTAACACTGCAAAATCCTGCTATTTGATTTGTATGAGTGATAAGTGTAACGCCGAATAATCGTCGTTGGCGAATTTTACGACTCTAACAGGAGGTGGTAATGCTGGTTGCCGCAGGACAGTTTGCTGTTACATCCGTGTGGGAAAAGAACGCTGAAATTTGCGCCTCGTTGATGGCGCAGGCGGCGGAAAACGACGTCTCGTTGTTTGTTCTGCCGGAAGCCTTGCTGGCGCGAGACGATCATGATCCGGATCTATCTGTTAAATCAGCGCAGCTGCTGGAAGGCCAATTTATCGGGCGTTTATTGCGGGAAAGTAAACGTAACATGATGACGACAATTCTGACGATTCATGTTCCCTCTGCGCCGGGGCGCGCATGGAATATGCTGGTGGCTCTTCAGGCGGGAAAAATTGTCGCTCGTTATGCCAAACTGCATCTTTATGATGCGTTCTCCATTCAGGAGTCGCGTCATGTTGATGCGGGTAATGAAATAGCCCCGTTACTGGAGGTCGAAGGCATGAAAGTTGGGCTGATGACCTGCTATGACTTACGCTTTCCGGAGCTGGCGTTGGCACAGGCCATACAGGGAGCAGAAATCCTGGTCCTTCCGGCAGCCTGGGTTCGCGGACCGCTCAAAGAGCATCACTGGTCAACGTTGCTTGCCGCTCGTGCTCTGGATACCACCTGTTATATGGTGGCGGCAGGGGAGTGCGGGAACAAAAATATCGGGCAAAGCCGGATTATAGATCCCTTTGGCGTCACTATTGCGGCGGCGGCAGAAATGCCGGCCTTAATCATGGCGGAAGTGACACCTGAACGCGTGCGTCAGGTACGTGCACAACTCCCCGTCTTAAACAACCGACGGTTTGCGCCACCGCAATTATTATGATGTTTTTTTATTCGGCGCTTGATTCACCTTGTTACAGATTGCTATTGTGTGCGCGCGTCGAATGACCGTTAATATTCTCTGGTTTTTAAGGCGCGTTCTGTTGCCGGTTTTATGTCAAGAAGGTATCTATGGGTGAGATTAGTATTACCAAACTGCTGGTAGTTGCGGCACTGGTCGTTCTGCTGTTTGGGACTAAGAAGTTACGTACGCTGGGCGGAGACCTTGGAGCGGCTATCAAAGGATTCAAGAAAGCGATGAATGATGACGATGCTGCGGCGAAGAAAGGCGCAGACGTTGATCTTCAGGCTGAAAAGCTCTCTCATAAAGAGTGACGTGGCGAGCAGGACGCTCCCTCAATATCTTGTTCGATAAAAAAAACCCGCTTCAGATAGCGGGTTTTTATCAGACAGATGTAAGTAATTATTACAGGATTACTTAACTTCCATCCCTTTCGCCTGCAAATCGGCGTGGTAGGAAGAACGGACAAACGGGCCACATGCAGCATGGGTAAAGCCCATCGCCAGTGCCTCGGCTTTCATTTCGTCGAACTCATCCGGGCTAACGTAACGTTGAACCGGCAGGTGATGACGGCTTGGCTGCAAATATTGCCCCAGCGTTAACATGGTCACACCATGACGACGCAGATCGCGCATCACTTCAATAATTTCTTCATTGGTTTCGCCCAGACCCACCATTAAACCAGATTTGGTCGGGATTTCCGGATGAGCTTCTTTAAAGCGTTCTAATAGTTTCAGCGACCAGTTGTAATCCGCGCCCGGACGTACCTGACGGTAAATACGTGGCACGTTTTCCAGGTTGTGGTTGAACACGTCTGGCGGCGTGGCGGTCAGAATATCCAGCGCGCGATCCATACGACCACGGAAATCCGGCACCAGAGTTTCAATTTTGATTTCCGGGCTTTTTTCCCGAATGGCTGTAATGCAATCCGCAAAGTGCTGGGCACCGCCATCGCGCAGGTCATCACGGTCAACGGAGGTGATAACCACATAACGCAGCGCCATATCAGCAATGGTCTGTGCCAGTTTCACCGGCTCATTGGCATCCGGAGCTACCGGGCGACCGTGGGCAACGTCACAGAACGGACAACGGCGGGTACAAATAGCGCCGAGGATCATAAACGTTGCTGTACCGTGGTTGAAGCATTCTGCCAGGTTAGGGCAGGAGGCTTCCTCGCAGACAGAATGCAGGCCATTTTTGCGCATTGCGGCTTTGATGCCCTGGATACGTGTAGAGTCTGCTGGAAGCTTGATTTTCATCCATTCCGGCTTGCGCAGCAGGGCTTCGTGCTCTGTTGCCACGTTTTTAACCGGGATAAGGGCCATCTTATCGGCATCGCGGTATTTAACACCGCGTTCCATCACAATGGGTTTACTCATAGCGTGCGTGTTCCAGTTGCGAATTACGAAGGAAAGCGTTCAACTCAATAGATTGTTGTAATTATCAACTATTTTTGAATTAACGACTGGCAGTATATCATTGAAACGGTCCAGAAAGCAGCCAAAGCGGTCGTGAAAATGTAAAATTGTTGTTGGTTTGTGCCATTTTGTCGTTTATCTCTGTGATCTGGCTGTAACAATAATTTTTTCAAATGGCGTTATCGGTAACATCAATCATTCATGAAGTCTGGGGCATGCCGGATGAATTTGTTGTAATAGGCAGCACAATCCATTTGCTCCTCATTTAATGCTGAAAAGGGCTATCTCTCCAGAGGCCAGCAACGGTTAAAGAGGACATAAATGTGGGCATGAGTAATGACCCAGTGCAAGTCGGGTCATTTATGAGCGTCGTTAAGCAGGTATATATTCTACGGCAGGATTATTTAGCAGTGCTAAAATATTTCTCAGCAACCGTGGTGCAACATTATCGGTTGTCGCATCAGGTCTCCATTGTGATATTTTAGCCATTTCCATTCCCGCATAACCACAAGGGTTAATGCGTAAAAATGGCGAAAGATCCATATTGACGTTTAATGCCAGGCCGTGGAATGAACAACCGCGACGAATACGTAAGCCGAGCGAGCAAATTTTCTTTTCCCCGACATAGACACCCGGAGCATCGGCACGAGGATGTGCATCAATATCCAGTTCAGCCAGGGTATTCACTACCGTTTGTTCGAGTAAGGTCACCAGCTCACGCACACCCAGTTTGCGGCGTTTAAGATTAAACAGAACGTACATTACCTGCTGACCTGGGCCGTGATAAGTCACCTGACCGCCACGGTCGCTCTGGATCACCGGAATATCGCCCGGCATTAAGATATGTTCCGCTTTTCCTGCTTGTCCCTGAGTGAATACCGGATAGTGCTCGACCAGCCAGATCTCATCAAGGGTATTTTCATCGCGGGTATCGGTGAATTCATGCATAGCCTGGGAAATTGGCTCGTAAGGCTGAAGACCGAGCTGGCGGACAAGAATTTTATCCTGATACAAAACGGCATCTCCGTGGAGAATGAGTAAAAGTGGAGAAAAAGTATATCACAGAGGAGGGAGGGGAGTTACCCGACCAGGAGGCCGGGTAATGGTAAAGCGAGTTACAGAACCATGCGGACAATATCGATTTTGCCCAGTTCTTCATACAGTGTTTCAACCTGCTCGATATGAGTGGCGTTGATAGTGATAGATACCGAGTGGTAGTTGCCTTTGCTGCTTGGTTTTACCGTTGGGGTGTAGTCACCTGGCGCATGGCGCTGTACCACTTCAACCACCTGATCAACCAGCTCAGGTAACGCCTGCCCCATTACTTTGTAGGTAAAAGGAGTAGGGAATTCAAGCAGTTCGTTAAGTTTGGTTTTCATGTCAGCTCCGGCGTAACGTAATTAAATAGCAACTCCCGCCAGAAGGCGGGAGTTTTTACTGATGCTTAGTATATGGGGGCGGAAATTACACTTTCAAGTGTTCAATTTTCAACCAAACCAGTGATGGAACATTAATTTAATGTAATCAATGATTTTACCGAAGAAGTTACCTTCCGGGATTTCCTGCAACACCACCAGCGGACGTTGCTCAATGGTTTTGCCGTCAAGCTGGAAGTTAATAGTACCGACGACCTGATTCTTTTGCAGCGGCGCATGAAGCTCACTGCTGTTCAGCACGTAGCTGGCTTTCAGGTCTTTCATGCGGCCACGTGGAATGGTCAGGTAAACGTCTTTATCAACACCTAACGAAGCACGGTCAGAATCACCAAACCATACTGGTTCAGAGGCGAACTCTTTGCCTACTTTCAGCGGGTTAACGGTTTCGAAGAAACGGAAGCCCCAGGTCAGCAGTTTTTTACTTTCAGCTTCACGGCCTTTGAAAGTACGTCCGCCCATGACTGCCGAGATCAGACGCATCTGACCCTCTGTCGCGGAAGCAACAAGGTTGTAACCTGCCTTGTCAGTATGGCCGGTTTTGATACCGTCGACATTCAGGCTGTTATCCCACAGCAGGCCGTTACGGTTGAGCTGACGAATACCGTTAAAGGTGAACTCTTTCTCTTTATAGATAGAGTATTCATTTGGCACATCACGAATCAGTGCCTGGCCGATCAGCGCCATATCACGTGCAGAGCTGTACTGACCGTCAGCGTCAAGACCGTGCACGGTCTGGAAGTGGGTATTTTTCAGACCCAGCGCGTTAACGTAGCTGTTCATCAGGCCAACAAAAGCATCCTGACTACCGGCGGCAAAGTCTGCCATAGCAACACAAGCATCGTTACCGGATTGCAGGTTAATACCACGGATAAGCTGTGAAACCGGTACTTGCATACCAGGTTTGAGGAACATCAGCGAAGAACCTTTAAACACCGGGTTACCGGTAGCCCAGGCGTCATTACCGATGGTCACTAAATCAGTTTCTTTAAATTTACCCGCTTTCATTGCCTGGCCGATAACGTAGCTGGTCATCATTTTGGTCAGACTGGCAGGATCGCGGCGGACATCTGCATTTTGCTCGGCGAGAACTTTGCCGGAGTTATAGTCGATCAGGATGTAGGACTCCGCGTCGATCTGCGGTACACCCGGGATCATAGTTTTGATATTCAGGTCATCGGCATGTGCAGCAGAGATAAAGGCTGTGCAAAGAGCCGTGGTGAGCGCCAGGCGCTTCATGATACGAGCGGAAGAAATGGTATTCATGGTCTGAACTACGACATCCGTGATGGAATTAAAAAAAGTGCCCTACTATAGCAAATGCACTACCGGCAGGCATCTGACTTTCCGCGTGACTTTGTTAACGTCATTTACAGAAATTGACACTTCAGTTGCCTGCTTTACGCTACTGCGCGGTGGTAATAAATGACTGTAATTGGGCTTCGGTTTGTAAACGTTGCTGCAAGGTACTGGCTTCGGCTTTGCTGGCAAATGGGCCAAGCTGGATCCGCCAGACTGCGCCGTTTTGGGTCACACGACCGGGAACGCCGAACTTCTGTCCTAACTGCTGTTGATACTGTTGAGCGCGCGCCTGATCGCTAACAGCACCGACTTGCACCATAAAGTTACCGCTGACATTTTGCGAAGCTGCTTGCGGTGTCACCATTGCTGGTGTTGTTGCAGGCGTTGAAGCCGGAGCTGTGACCACTGGCTGCGGTGCCGGCGTCGGTTCGCTGCCCTCCAGTACACCAGGTGCTAAGGTGGTTGGTGCGCCGAGAAAACCGCTGCTGGTTACCGGCGCGCCGGTCGGATCTTCGCTTTTTAGCGTCGCATTACTGACCGGAAGAATGTCACCCTGCGGGCCAGACCCTGAGCTTGTTCCCGCGCCGCCGCTTAAGTCGGGTGGTGCGGGCAGGGCATAAGTCTGTTTGGCGACAGTAGTACAAGCCATACCTGGGCCAGAAAGTGAACCATCCTGGGCGACGATAATCGGGTCGATGCGAACTTTGGTGTTGTTCGAGGTGTTAAGACGGTCGGCTGCCGCGCGCGAAAGTGAAATTACGCGGTCGTTGCCGTAGGGACCACGATCGTTAATGCGCACCACAATCATCCGACCGTTAGCCAGGTTAGTGATTCGCGCGTAGCTGGGGATCGGCAGCGTCGGGTGTGCCGCTGTTAGCTGCATCGGATCGAATGCTTCACCTGAGGCCGTCAGATTGCTGCCCGGTTCGGCATCATAAATAGCAGCCAGGCCAGCCTGACTAAAGCGTGATGGATCCTGCACGATTTTGTAGCTTTTGCCATCGCGCTGGTAATCCTGATTCGCTGTCGCGTTCAGTGGTTCGAAACGTGGTTCTGCCCCGCCAATCTCAACTATTGGGCCATTACATACCGCAGGCTGCGGTACACTTACCGTCTGTTGCTGACCATCATCGCTTGTACATGCCGCGAGCATTCCTGCCGCGATGCAGATCCCGAGCCACTGCTTACGCATTGCGCACCTCTTACACGCTTTTCGACAACATTTTCCTGTGGGTGTGGATTGACATCACAATCCCGAACCCAGCCATCAGCACTATAAGCGCCGATCCTCCATAACTGACCAGTGGGAGCGGAACCCCTACAACCGGCAGAATACCGCTTACCATACCAATATTTACGAAGACATAAACGAATAATATCAGCATTAAGCCGCCAGCCATGACGCGACCAAAGGTGGTTTGCGCTCTGGCGGCTATCCACAGTCCGCGCATGATCAGCAGAATATAGAGAGCGAGCAGAATCAAAATACCCACTAATCCCAGCTCTTCTGCCAGTACCGCGAAGATAAAGTCGGTATGGCGTTCGGGCAGAAATTCAAGCTGTGACTGAGTACCGTGCAGCCAGCCTTTGCCGCGTAATCCGCCGGAGCCAATAGCTATTTTAGACTGAATAATGTGATAACCCGCGCCAAGAGGGTCTGATTCTGGGTCGAGGAGCATCATTACGCGCTGGCGTTGGTAATCATGCATCAGGAAGAACCACAGAATCGGAATGAACGCGGCTACCAGCACCACTGCAACGCCGATTAGGCGCCAGCTAAGGCCAGAGAGGAACAGTACGAACAGACCGGAAAGCGCAACGAGAATTGATGTCCCCAGGTCAGGCTGCGCTGCGACCAGCAGCGTGGGCATAAATATCAGCACCAGCGCGATGGCGGTATTTTTTAACGACGGCGGACAAACATCGCGGTTGATAAAGCGCGCCACCATCAGCGGTACGGCTATTTTGGCAATTTCCGACGGCTGAAAACGGACGATACCGAGATCCAGCCAGCGTTGAGCACCTTTAGAGATGGCACCAAAGGCATCTACCGCCACCAGCAAAATAATACAGATGATATAGAGATAGGGCGCCCAGCCTTCATAAACGCGCGGAGGGATTTGCGCCATTACGACCATAATGACCAGACCCATTGCGATCTGACCGATTTTACGCTCCATCATGCCGATATCCTGGCCGCTGGCACTCCAGATTACCAGAGCACTGTAGACCAGCAATGCCAGTAAAATCAGCAGCATCGTGGGATCAAGATGGACTTTATCCCAGAATGTTTTTTTATTCGGATTATCCGTCATGATTAATGGTCCTCCGCTGCGGTAACCGCTGGGTTTTCCGCAGGCAGATCGGTGTTGTTATCGCCCAGCATAATGTGGTCGAGGATCTGGCGCATCAGCGTACCGACCGCCGGGCCCGCGCCGCCGTTCTCCAGAATCATGGCGACAGCCACTTGCGGATTGTTATACGGCGCAAAGGCGGTCATCAATTTGTGGTCACGCAGACGCTCAGCAATTTTGTGCGCATTATAGGTTTCGTTCGCTTTCAGACCGAAGACCTGAGCTGTACCCGATTTCGCCGCAATTTTGTACGGTGCGCTGGCAAAGTATTTATGTGCCGTACCGTTAGGGCGGTTAGCAACCCCGTACATACCGTCTTTCGCCAGCTCCCAGTAACCGGAGTGAATATCGCCGACTGGCGGTTCATGCGGTTGTACCCATGGCACCTGTTTGCCGTCTTCGGCGGTACTCATCAGCAAATGCGGAACCTTCACGACACCGTCATTAATCAGGATCATCAGTGCCTTACTCATCTGGATTGGGGTTGCTGTCCAGTAACCCTGACCGATACCGACCGGAATGGTGTCACCCTGATACCACGGTTTTTTAAAGCGTTTTTGTTTCCATTCGCGGGTAGGCATGTTGCCGGAACGTTCTTCTGCAAGATCGATACCGGTGTAATGGCCATAACCGAATTTACCCATCCATTCGGAAAGGCGATCGATCCCCATATCGTAGGCCACCTGGTAGAAGAAGGTATCCGCAGATTCTTCCAGCGATCTTGTGACATTCAGGCGACCATGGCCCCATTTTTTCCAGTCACGGTAACGTTTTTCCGACCCTGGCAGCTGCCACCAGCCAGGGTCAAACAGCGTAGTATTGCGAGTGATCACCCCCGCACTTAATGCTGAAACTGCCACATAAGGTTTAACCGTAGACGCCGGTGGATAAACCCCTTGCGTGGCTCGGTTCACCAGCGGTGTGTTCGGGTCGTTCAGCAATGCGGAATAATCTTTGCTGGAGATACCGTCAACAAACAAATTTGGGTCATAGCTTGGCGTGGAAACCAGCGCCAGCACACCGCCCGTGCGCGGATCGGTGACTACTACAGCCGCGCGGCTGCCTGCCAGCAGTGTTTCAATATACTGCTGGAGTTTGAGATCTATCGTCAGGTAAATATCGTGTCCGGCTTGCGGCGGTACTTCTTTTAACTGGCGGATGACGCGACCACGGTTGTTAACTTCAACCTCTTCATAACCGGTTTGACCGTGCAGCACATCTTCATAGTAACGCTCAATTCCCAGCTTACCGATATCATGCGTTGCCGCATAGTTGGCTAGTTTGCCGTCATTATTCAGGCGTTCGACGTCTTTATCGTTGATTTTCGACACATAGCCGATGACGTGAGTCAACGCTGAACCGTAGGGATAGTAACGGCGTTTATAGCCTTTAACTTCCACCCCGGGAAAACGGTACTGATTGACGGCAAAGCGCGCCACCTGTACTTCGGTCAGGTTAGTTTTCACTGGAATCGAGGTGAAACGGTGTGAACGTGCGCGCTCTTTTCTGAATGCAGCGATATCATCATCGGTCAGATCGACGACGCTGCGCAGGGCATCCAGCGTTTGCTGCACGTTATCGACTTTCTCCGGCATCATCTCTATCTGATAGATAGTGCGGTTGAGTGCCAGAGGGATGCCGTTACGGTCGTAGATAATGCCGCGACTGGGGGCGATAGGCACCAGTTTGATGCGGTTTTCATTAGAACGGGTCTGATAATCGGTAAAACGAACAATTTGCAGATTATACAGGTTGGCGATAAGCACGCCGGTCAGCAGCAAAATTCCCAAAAAGGCGACCAGCGCCCGGCGCACAAACAGTGCGGACTCTGCCGTATAGTCGCGAAAAGAGTTCTGTAGTTTCATCCGCTGCGTTTTCTACTCAAAGCTTTCTTATCACTCACGATGATAAGGATGGTTGGTGGTAATGCTCCACGCCCGGTACAGACTCTCTGCGACCAGTACGCGAACCAGCGGATGGGGGAGGGTCAGCGCGGAAAGCGACCAGCTTTGTTCTGCCGCTGCTTTACAGGCAGGTGATAACCCTTCAGGCCCGCCAATAAGCAGGCTGACGTCGCGGCCATCAAGCTTCCATCGTTCCAGTTCAGCGGCTAACTGCGGTGTGTCCCAGGGCTTGCCTGGAATGTCGAGGGTGACAATGCGGTTTTTGCCTGCGGCTGCCAGCATCTGCTCACCCTCTTTGTCGAGTATGCGCTTGATGTCCGCGTTCTTGCCGCGTTTTCCAGCCGGAATTTCAATCAGCTCAAAAGGCATATCTTTCGGAAAACGACGCAGGTACTCAGTAAAACCGGTTTGTACCCAGTCCGGCATTTTCGTTCCCACGGCCACAAGTTGCAGCTTCACACATTAACTCCAGAGTTTTTCCAGTTCATACAGGCGACGGCTCTCTTCCTGCATGACATGGACAATAACTTCGCCCAAATCAACGACAATCCAGTCGGCGCTGTTTTCACCTTCTACGCCGAGCGGCAATAGACCAGCAGCACGAGACTCCTGAACAACGTGGTCAGCAATGGACATAACATGACGGCTGGACGTACCCGTACAGATGATCATGCAGTCGGTGATGCTGGATTTGCCCTGAACGTCTAAGGCGATGATGTCCTGACCTTTGAGGTCATCAATTTTGTCGATAACAAAATCCTGGAGTGCTTTACCCTGCAAGTTTTCCCCCTGGGTGAATTAAAAAGATAAAAACGGTTTGTCAGTATACCTGAACCAGAGGCGATTTCGGGACAATTGTCGCCGAATCGGCTTTCGAAAGTGGGCTATCATCCCACCCCGCGCCGCAGATTGCATCGCCATTTTTGTAAAACAATTTCTACAAAGTCGTGTTTAGCGGAAAAAGTCTGGCTGCGGAGAATATCAGCCTGTCCGGGGCTGTCAATGGGCGCTGCACCTTACATGCAAAAAAACAGAAAAGTCATGCATCCCTATGCCAGATAGCACGGCTATTGAGGACACGTAGAGTTGCGAATGCGTCATTGATTTCAATGGCGCTCCAGCAGCCCTGCTCTACACGAAAATGCCACATCGCCCCGGCTGGCATACCAAGTAAGCGGGCAATTAACAGACTCAACACGCCCTGATGGCTGACGACTAATATATTTTTGTCGTGCTGATATTCAACAAATCTGGCAATAAACCTTTCTACCCGCTGCAAAAACGCCTGAAAACCTTCACCGTTAGTTGGGACGGTATGCTGCCAGTCATTGCACCATGCGTTATAGTTTTCGGCATCTTCTTGCATCAAATCGCGATGATGCCGCATCTCCCAGTCACCAAAAAACATTTCATTAAGCTCAGGGACGGTTTGTACAGGGAGCTGGCGGTCACTGAGAACCAGCCGCGCGGTATGCTGCGCGCGTTCCAGTTCACTACATAAAACCCTATCGAAGGGAACATCACGCAACAGGGTATGCAGGCTTTGAGCTTGCTCGATACCGCGTGCAGTCAGTGGCGTCGGCGCATGACCGCTGTACAATCCATCGACATTTGCCTGCGTTTCGCCGTGACGAATTAACCACAGTCGCATCATTCCCTCCGTGATGACAGCTATCAGCGATACAAGCCTTGTTGGTTAATGTAAGTCAATACAGATTCCGGCAACAAATCTTCACATGATTCGCCGTTTTGCAAGCGTTCGCGGATGATGGTCGCCGAGATGTTAAACCACGGCGTTTCAGCGAGGTAAATTTTACCAGCAGACTGAAGGTGCAGATCTTCCGGATTATGCGTCAAATGATCTTCCAGCCACTGCTGGTATTGTGGTTGCGCCATTTCAAGCGGGTAGCCAGGACGCCGACAGACAATTAAATGCGCATTGTCGAGGATCGTTTCGTATTCGTACCAGGTTGGAAAAGTCAGCAGTGAATCCTGACCAATAATAAACGCCAGTGGCACATCGGCACCTTGTTCCTGTCGCCACTCTTTGAGTGTTTGCGCAGTGTAAGAGGGGGCATTGCGTTTTAACTCACGTTCATCAAGGGTAAACAGTGGTTTATCGGCAATAGCCAGTTCAAGCATATGTTTTCGCTGCGCGCTGTTTGCTTCCGGCTGTGGACGATGCGGAGGAACATTGTTAGGGATAATAGTCACTCGCGTCAGACCAATCAGATTCGCCAGCGTTTCCACGGGTTTAAGATGACCATAGTGCACCGGATCGAAGGTGCCGCCAAACAGAGCCTGTAAAGATTTCATATCAACCATTGATAAATACGTCTGCCAGTGGTTTATGGCACAACAGAAGGGATAATCCCTCCAGATCTGCCCACACCGACTGGCCGTAATCTTGTTTGAGGGTGAGTTCCGTTCGTGTCAGAAGTTGCACGGCCTGACGTAACTGCGGCTGGCTTAAGCGATTTAATGCCTCGCCCATCATGCCCCGCCGGTTCTGCCAAACGCGATGCTTATCAAATAACGCGCGTAGCGGCATATGGGCAGATTGACGTTTCAAATTAACCAGTAACAACAGTTCACGTTGTAATGTGCGCAACAAAATAACCGGCTCGCTGCCTTCCAGACGCAGTTGCTGAAGAATGTGCAACGCGCGCTTGCTTTTGCCCATCAACAAAGCATCAACCCAATGAAAAGGGGTGAAATGCGCGGCATCATTCACTGCCTGCTCAACGCGCGGTAATGTCAGTTTGCCTTCCGGCCAGAGAAGCGATAAACGCTCCAGTGCCTGTGCCAGCGCCAGCAGGTTACCTTCATAACAATAGCAGAGCATCTGATTTGCAGCGTCATCCAGCTCTAAGTTGAGCTGTTTTGCACGCGCAGCAACCCAGCGAGGAAGCTGAGCCTGCTCCGGTGTCTGACAGGTTACCTGCACGCTTCGATTAGCAAGAGCAGTAAACCAGGCAGCATTTTCCTGCGCTTTGCTTAATTTATTGCCGCGCACGATCAACAGCAAATCGTCATGCAGCAGTCCGGTCAGTGTCAGAAGTTGTTCATTGATCGCCGCATTTGGTCCGTTTTCTGGTAACAGCAGCAATAGCGTTTGTCGACTGGCGAACAGACTCATGGCCTGGCATAGCGAAAATATCGCATTCCAGTCGGTGTTGGGATCAATGGAAAAAGTGTGGTGTTCTGCAAATCCTTGTGTTGCAGCCACCTGACGAACAGCGTCCTGGCTTTCCTGCAACAACAGAGGATCGTTACCAAGCAAAAGATACGCCGCGCGCAGCCCTTCATTGAGCTGCGCGCGGAGTTGTTCCGGGTACAACCGAATCATCAGTTACCCAGTGTGGTAGAGACGCGTGCAGGCGTTGCTGCAGTATCCGTTGTTTTCGACGTATCTTCGTCGGAACGGATATCCGCAGCGCGAATGCTTGGCAGCTTACGAATCAGCTGTTCGGCAGCACGGTCGTACATCTCTTGAATGATCATGCCTTGCTCATTATCTTTCGCTAACGCCATTTGCGGGTTATCGAAGAACGAACGGAAGACTTTGGCGCTAATCGGGTAGATGTCACGGCCAGGGATCAATACCGACGCGCTGACGGTCATCACCATTTGATATTCAGCAGTTTGACCATTACGGAAAACTGAAGCGGTATCCTGGGAGATTGATACAGCGCCCAAACGCAGGGATGGAACGTCCTTACGCGTGGTTTCTTTATCAAGCAACTCGACACCGTTCAGACGTAACTGATTACGCACCGCACGGCTTAACGGCCCGTTCGGGTCGCCTGAGTCCAGGATCATGACCTTCATAGTGGAAGGAACCTGCGTGGTATCACGCAGATGCCAGCCACACCCGGCGGTGATTAACACCGCCAGAGATAACAACAATGTTGCCAGATATCGCACGCTTCCTCCCGCGCTTAGCCAACGACCAGATTGAGGAGTTTACCCGGTACGTAAATCACTTTACGCACGGTAACGCCATCAAGATATTTTGCTACCAGATGTTCCTGGCCAGCACGTTCGCGAACCTGTTCTTCCGTTGCATCTACCGGAACGGTGATTTTGGCACGGACTTTACCGTTAACCTGCACCACCACCAGCGTGGAGTCTTCCACCATCGCTTTCTCGTCTGCAACCGGCCACGGCGCGTTGTCGATATCGCCTTCGCCTTTCAGTTCCTGCCACAGCGTGAAGCAGATGTGCGGCGTGAACGGGTTAAGCATACGGACAACGGCCAGCAGGGCTTCCTGCATCAGCGCGCGATCCTGCTCGCCATCGGTCGGCGCTTTCGCCAGTTTATTCATCAGCTCCATAATCGCCGCAATTGCGGTGTTGAAGGTCTGACGACGACCGATATCATCGGTCACTTTAGCGATAGTTTTATGAACATCACGACGCAGAGCTTTCTGATCTTCAGTCAGTGCATCAACGTTCAGCGCCGCAACATCACCTTTCGTAGTGTGCTCGTAAACCAGTTTCCAGACACGTTTCAGGAAGCGGTTAGCCCCTTCAACGCCGGACTCTTGCCATTCGAGAGTCATATCCGCCGGAGAAGCGAACATCATAAACAGACGAACGGTGTCCGCGCCGTAACGTTCAACCATCACCTGTGGGTCGATACCGTTGTTCTTCGACTTGGACATTTTGCTCATGCCGGTATACACCAGTTCATGGCCAGCCGCGTCTTTCGCTTTCACGATACGGCCTTTCTCGTCGCGCTCAACGATAGCATCAACCGGGGAAACCCAGTTACGTTCGCCGTTTTCGCCTACATAGTAGAAGGCGTCTGCCAGCACCATACCCTGACACAGCAGCTGTTTCGCTGGTTCGTCAGAGTTCACCATGCCTGCATCACGCATCAGTTTGTGGAAGAAGCGGAAGTAGAGCAGGTGCATGATGGCGTGTTCGATACCACCAATATAGATATCCACCGGCAGCCAGTAGTTAGCCGCTTTGGAATCCAGCATACCCTCTTTGTACTCTGGGCAAGTGTAGCGCGCATAGTACCAGGAGGACTCCATAAAGGTGTCGAAAGTATCGGTTTCACGCAGCGCCGGCATACCGTTAACGGTGGTTTTCGCCCACTCAGGATCTGCTTTGATCGGGCTGGTAATACCGTCCATTACCACATCTTCCGGCAGGATCACCGGCAGTTGGTCGTCCGGGGTAGGCATCACCGTGCCGTCTTCCAGCGTCACCATCGGAATCGGCGCACCCCAGTAACGTTGACGGGAAACACCCCAGTCGCGCAGGCGATAGTTTACTTTACGCTCGCCAACACCCATTGCCGTCAGTTTGTCGGCAATGGCGTTAAAGGCCGCTTCATGGTCAAGACCGTTGAACTCGCCAGAGTTGAACAGCACGCCTTTTTCCGTCAGCGCCTGCTGGGAGAGATCCGGTTCAGAACCGTCAGCCGCCAGGATAACCGGCTTGATGTTCAGGCCGTATTTAGAGGCAAACTCGTAGTCGCGCTGGTCGTGACCCGGAACTGCCATGACTGCGCCAGTGCCGTACTCCATCAATACGAAGTTTGCTGCCCAAACCGGAATTTCTTCGCCCGTTAATGGGTGAACCGCTTTAAAGCCAGTATCGACACCTTTTTTCTCCATCGTTGCCATTTCAGCTTCAGCAACTTTGGTGTTACGACATTCGTCAACGAAAGCCGCCAGTTCAGGATTATTTTCTGCCGCTTTCTGCGCCAGCGGGTGACCCGCCGCTACCGCCAGATAAGTACAACCCATAAAGGTGTCCGGGCGGGTAGTGTAAACGGTCAGCGTGTTGTCATAGCCGTTAACGTTGAAGGTGATTTCCACGCCTTCGGAACGACCGATCCAGTTACGCTGCATGGTTTTAACGGTGTCTGGCCAGTGATCCAGTTTATCCAGATCGTTGAGCAGTTCGTCAGCGTAAGCGGTGATTTTGATAAACCACTGCGGGATCTCTTTACGTTCAACTTTGGTATCGCAGCGCCAGCAGCAGCCGTCAATAACCTGTTCGTTAGCCAGTACGGTCTGGTCGTTCGGACACCAGTTGACCGCAGAAGTCTTCTTATATACCAGGCCTTTTTTATACAGCTCGGTGAAGAATTTCTGTTCCCAACGGTAGTATTCCGGCGTACAGGTTGCCAGCTCGCGGCTCCAGTCATAACCAAAGCCCAGCATTTTGAGCTGGTTTTTCATATACGCGATGTTGTCGTATGTCCACGGTGCCGGTGCGGTGTTGTTTTTCACCGCCGCGCCTTCCGCAGGCAGACCAAACGCGTCCCAGCCGATCGGCTGCAGGACGTTTTTGCCCAGCATACGCTGGTAGCGGGCGATCACGTCACCGATGGTGTAGTTACGTACGTGGCCCATGTGTAGTCGACCAGAAGGATAGGGAAGCATAGACAGGCAGTAATACTTCTCTTTGCTCTCGTCTTCGGTTACTTCAAATGTGCGCTTCTCATCCCAGTGAAGCTGTACTTTGGATTCTATCTCTTCCGGGCGGTATTGCTCTTGCATGGCAGCCAGTGGTCCTGTTTTCAATACGGCTACAAATGTAGCGTTGAGGTGGTTTTTCAGATCCGCATAGCATAGCCCAAACGTCCGCGTCAAAACAGCCTTTCGCGCACTCGACGTTGAAATGATGCCCGGATTATTCATACATTAATTTACAGAGTTTGTGGGCGTATTAGCAAAGCAAGGAACAAAGAACGTCTATTATTATAGTCAGTTAACGACCCGGGAGATGAAACGATGAACAAGGTTGCTCAATATTACCGTGAACTGGTCGCGTCACTGAGCGAACGCCTGCGCAATGGCGAACGTGATATCGACGCACTGGTGGAACAGGCGCGCGAGCGCGTAATAAAAACAGGGGAGTTAACGCGAACCGAGGTCGATGAGTTGACGCGAGCTGTCAGGCGTGACCTGGAAGAGTTCGCCATGAGCTATGAAGAGAGCCTGAAAGAAGAGTCTGACAGTGTTTTTATGCGGGTGATTAAAGAAAGCCTCTGGCAGGAACTGGCGGACATCACCGATAAAACGCAGCTTGAATGGCGCGAAGTTTTCCAGGATCTCAACCATCACGGGGTTTATCACAGCGGAGAAGTGGTAGGGCTGGGGAATCTGGTCTGCGAGAAATGTCACTTCCATCTCCCGATCTACACGCCGGAAGTCCTAACGCTATGCCCGAAATGTGGTCATGACCAGTTCCAGAGACGCCCGTTCGAGCCGTAATAGTCTGATTTCGCACAGCAATAAAGATAATTGGGGTCGAATGAAAATCGTCCGGCCCTTATTTGTTTTTATCTCTACAGTAAATCTTCAACCTCACGGATTTCTTGATCGACATCTCTTGTACCGGATGACTGAACCTTACGGTATAAGTCGAGAGCCTGTCGGAGATCGGCGGATCTTCCTTCGCCATAGTGGTACATAATGGCCAGGCTATACCAGGCGATGACGTCATTGCATTCAGCGGCTTTCGTAAACCATTCAAAGGCAGCTTTCAGATACCAGTACATCGCTTGCTTATAGTTCTGCTCTACCCCTTCGCCTGGTGCTGGCGAACCAACTACGGAAGAATCATTAATGCCGCTCTTGAGCTGTCTTGATGCAGAAGATCGTTGTCCACTGGAAGCATTAATTATTAGGCGATTATTAATTCAGTCAGCGAATTTTGTCGGTCAACAAACCATCGAGCCAGAGCCGAAATCGAAGCCAATGCCCGTTGACGATGGTGGACCGGGCTGCCTGGGCGTCATCAAAATTATTTTCTACATTTTTATCTTTGCCGGTTTGATAGGGAAAATACTCCATCTACTGGGTTGAAACTCAACCTTAATGTGCGGGAAGTTCAGCCAGTAATCTTTCCGCATTTTTATAATGTTGATCCGCTGCCAGTTTTAGCCATTTGCGTGCTTCATAATTGTTGATGTTAATTCCAGTGCCGTTTCTGTAGATCAAACCCAAAGTGTATTGAGCATGGGCATATCCTTTTTCCGCAGCTTGTTTATACCACTGGATTGCCATTCGACTATCGGGCTTTACACCCAATCCTTTCAGGTAGATCCACCCTAGTTTGCTCTGCGCGCGCGGATTTTCCTGTTCTGCCGATTGCTTATACCAGTATCTCGCCATCGTGTAATCCAGAGGCTTACCATTGCTGCCATGAAGATAAAATCCGCCAAGGCTATATTGTGACGTCGAGTGACCATGAATGGCGGAAAGCTCCGTTGCTGCCGTGGTAAACGGAAGACTGCCCGGTGCGCTTAAATAATCAAAGACATAATTCGCCATAGCTTTATCGCGCAAGGTCGTTTTCTTAGGTTGGCTAATACAAGTGATTGCCGCAACTATAAATATTGCGAATATAAAATATATTTTTTTGTTCATTTATCAATGCTTCGATTTTCTTTTTATTTTGAAAGCGTCAAGTTTATACTCATCATTAATAAAAAAGTAGTCAGTTAATGTACTTAAAGGATTGTTAATAAATGGATAAGGAAGAACAACACCTTCTATTTGCGCTTTCTACGCCAATGGAAATTCTTAATCAGGGATGCAAGCCCGCACATGACTCGCCAAAAATGTATACCGGAATAAAAGAATTTGATCTCTCATCATCCTGGGGAATAAATAATCGTGATGATTTAATTCAGACTATTTACCAAATGACTGATGATGGTCACGCAAATAATTTAGCTGGTTTATATCTGGCATGGCATCGTTCTTCCCCTGATGAGTGGAAAACATTAATTGCTGGCGGCTCCGAACGCGGGTTGATTTATACCCAATTTGTTGCCGAAACTGCCCTGTGTTGTGGGGAGGCAGGAATCAAAGCCTGGGATTATGTTCGCATGGGCTTTTTATCGCGCGTCGGTGTGCTCAACAAGTGGCTGACGGAAGACGAGAGTTTATGGCTGCAATCGCGCATTTATGTACGAGCTCACCATTACTATCACAGCTGGATGCACTATTTTTCTGCCTATTCGTTAGGACGTCTCTACTGGCAATCCTCTCAGTGTGAAGACAACGCTTCGCTACGCGAGGCGCTAATCCTGTACAAATACGATAGCGCCGGGAGCCGGATGTTTGAAGAGCTGGTGGCAGGAAGCGATCGTTTCTATGCCACGCTTCCCTGGCAGCCGTTAACTGTCCAACCAGAATGTCCGGCAACGCTTAAGGATGTGAGCGACCTATGAAAACATGTTGGCAAATTCTCGAAATTGAAAGCACGACGCAAACAGAGATTATCCGTCAGGCTTATCTTGCTCGCTTACCGTTGTGTCACCCCGAAACCGATCCGCAGGGGTTTAAAGCATTACGCCAGGCCTATGAAGAGGCGCTGCGACTGGCGGTAAATCCTGTAGAAGAATCAGTTGATGGAAAGAGTAACGCCGCTGTTGAACATGAAGCACTGGGCGCATTAAGGGCATTACTGGATTCGGAAAGTGATCGTTTTCAGCCCTCCGCCTGGCAGAAATTTATTCAGCAATTAAATACCTACAACATGGAAGAGGTGGATCAATTACGCTGGCCGCTGTGTGCAATCGCCATAGAAGCGCGATACCTTTCATTAAATTGCGCTTCTTTGCTGGCAGAGCGTTTGAACTGGCATTCGTTTAATGATAGCGAAGGAATGGTCGAGGAAGAACGGGAGGCTTTTCTTGAGGCTATTCAGGCTGGGGATTGTTTCGATTTTCTCAGCCTTCTGGAATATCCCGTCGCGTTACAGAACCAGACTGTTGAGTATTACTTCGCGCTGGAACGCTGCTGTCGTTACCATCCTGACTATGTGACTGCGTTTTTAGCGATGGAAGGTCCGTGGTTCATTCCTGATGATGCAAAGTTACATCGCAAACTGTTGCGCTGGTACAGCTCGGTGCAAACAGGTATGGCGGAACTCATTCCTGTTGCCCAACAATGGCAAACGGAAGAACCAGAAAGCGAAGATGCCCGGTATTACCAGTGTGCACAACGTTTGTACTGCGGCGAGGGGGAAAGCCTGCTTGCCGATCTCTGCGCGAACTGGGAAAGTTACCCATCTACACAAGCTGATAATTTGTTGTTGCAGTGGAGCAAGCGTCATTGCCCGGATTATTTCGCGTTATTAGTGATGGTTATCGAAGCGCGGAGCATGGTAGATGCGCAAGGTCAACCGCTGAAATATGTTCCTGGCGAGAGCGCCCTGACGCGGCTTTTGTGGGCGCAAATTTTACATAGCGGTAAATTATCGCCGTTGGGTCAATCATTTATCGAGTCGCTGTTTTATAAGCGCAAAGCATGGGCGTGGTGGAAATCGAGAGTAGGTAGTGAGACAGAGCAAGATTCACCATTACTGGATCTGTATCGGGTGGCGGAACAGGTTGTGCTGGAAGCGTTTCCGAAACAAGAGATGCTGGCTCGCCTGAACGCGAGGCTGGAACGCGGAGATGCCCATCCATTAGAGGCTATTATCACCCGGATGCTGTTGACGAAAGTGAAGCTTGAGCCGGTGGATGAAGATGTCGATGAGCCAACACCTGAAGCACATGAAGAGAAGAATGATGAGGTTGAAAAACCACAGAGCATTTCCAGCATTATCAAAATCAGCTTAACGGTGCTGGTGATAGGTTATGCACTCGGCAAAATTGCGATGTTGTTTAGTTAGATACGATGCTGACGCATCTTATCCGACCTACGAGTAGGCGGGATAAGGCGTTTACGCCGCATCCGGCAGTCGTGTTCAGGGGATCTCAATTGCCAGATAATCGCTCGCCCGCTGACGAACTTCATCGACGCGGGCCATATCGTTTGACTGCAACGCCGCATCAAAATCGGTGATCACCTGACCAATCTCTTCTCGTTCATCGCCCAGCGCCCGGGCCCACAACTCTTCCAGTTTGGCTTTAAAGGTACGGTTGATGAGCATATCGCGCGGATAAATTTTCAATGCGGATAACCGCGCCCGACTCTCTTCAATCTGCTGCGCGCTCAATGTTACCGGGCTGTGGTTAATGACTCTGGACTTAACGCTACCGTCTTCCAGAAGTACGTCAACTTCAAGCAAACCATTGATATCATAGCTAAATCTAATATCGATAGACTGGTAATCCCCGTTTTTTTTCAACGGCACATCGAAGGACTCTACCAGGATATTATTCTTAACTTTGTGGTTTTCCCCCTGGTAAACATTTACCGTAATTGAATCCTGCTCCGGGTGCATGGTCGAGTAAGTTTCGACTCGCGACACAGGCACCGTGGTGTTTCGCTCAATAATCGGCGAGAAAATGCCGGAAACGCCCTGGCGGTTAACTTCAACGCCTAAAGAGTAGGGACAGATATCAGTAAGGATCACTTCTTCGATATCTTCGCTACGTAAGCGGCAGGCGGCCTGGATTGCTGCGCCCAGCGCGACAATGGTGCTCGGATCGTAACTTTGATATGGTAATTTGCCAAACAGACGCACGGCGATTCGCTGCACCAGCGGCATTTGCGACGCGCCGCCAACAAGTACCAGGCTGTCGATTTGGCTCGGTTTCAGACGCGCATCGCGCAATGCTTGTTCGATTGGCACACGCAAGCGGTTGAGCAGCGGCAACCACAAATCTTCCAGTTCGTTCTCGTAAAATTCGCACTCACGCGTTTCTTCCTGATACTGCCAGCTAATTTGCAGCGGTAATTGATTGCCACATTTTGCCGCTTCCACGCTGGTGTACAGGGCTGCCAGTTCACTTTCGTTGAGCATGTTTTTAGCCACTGTGGCGCGTTTTAAAACTTTATCCACCAGCATATGAGTAAAATCTTCGCCACCAAGAAAGTTGTCGCCAGCGGAGGCGTGAACTTCAATCACCGGTGTGGCGTATTCGAGCACCGTGACGTCAAACGTGCCGCCACCGAGATCAAAAACCAGCGAGCGGGTGTTTTGCTGCGTATGCAGGCCATACGCCATCGCGGCTGCCGTGGGTTCATTAATTAAGCGTACCGCATTTAACCCTGCCAACTCTGCTGCTAAACGGGTATGTTTGCGTTGTTCATCACTGAAATAAGCCGGAACGGAGATCACCACATCTTTAATTGGGCGTTGCAGAAATTCTTCGGCATCTTCTTTTAATGAACGTAATACCAAAGAAGACAATTCCGGCGCGTTAAATGTGCCATTGCCTAAGTGCCAGTTGGTATTACTGCCCATGGCACGTTTAAATAACGCAGCGGTTTTATCAGGATGTGAAGTACGCCGTGATACAGCCGGTTTTCCGACCAGAATATGATTATTTTCATCCATGCTAATTATAGATGGTGTTAAATATTCACCGAATTTATTTGGAATTAATTGCGCGGCACCGTCTTTCCAGATGGCAATTAAACTATTGGTAGTACCGAGATCGATACCAATGGCGAGTTCTGCATTATCCATTGCATTTATATCTTGAAGGAAAAAGAGAGCGTCAGAGTAAGACCACCACATTTTTACATGGTGATCTTAATCAATGACGTGTATTAAGCGTAAAATTTCAGACGATCTGCCAGTAAATCAACAAAGCCCTGACGATCAACATCGACCATGACGGTGGCATTCGGTTTATTGCCGGTCAGATAGTAATAATCAACAACTGTCATGCCCTGGGTATATTTCCCTTGCGTTTCGACGCCAACCCAGCGTTCAACGGTGGTGAACAGTTCAGGTTTCAGCAGCCAGGCGATGGTGCATGGGTCATGCAGCGGTGCGCCAACAAATCCCCATTTTTCATCTTTATGATATTCGAGGAAGAAATCCAGCAGTTCGGCGACGATGGTTGAAATTGGGTTGCCAATCGCGCGGAAACGCTCGGTGTCCTCAACGTGAATTTGCGCTTTGTGAGTGACATCCAGACCTGCCATTACCACCGGAATTCCAGACTGGAAGACAATTTCAGCCGCTTCCGGGTCAACGTAAATATTAAATTCAGCCGCTGGCGTCCAGTTACCAAGCCCCATTGCACCGCCCATAATCACGATACGGGCAATTTTGCTATGCAGTTCCGGATGGCTATTGAGCAGCAAGGCGACGTTAGTTTGCGGTCCGGTAGAGACAATGGTGACGGGGTCCACACTTTCACGCAGCGTTTTCGCCATCAGCTCCACCGCCGTGCAGTTTTGCGGTGCGAATGCGGGTTCCGGTAATGCCGGGCCGTCCAGTCCACTTTCGCCGTGCACGTTGTCTGCGATAATCAACTCACGCATTAACGGTTTCACCGCGCCGCCTGCCACCGGAATATCGGTGCGATTAAGCAGGGTCAGCATACGCAGAACATTACGTAATGTTTTTTCTGGTGTCTGGTTTCCGGCGGAAGAAGTAATCGCTTTGACATCAAGCTCTGGTGAGGCGAGGGCGAGAACTATTGCGATAGCGTCATCATGACCTGGGTCGCAATCTAACAGAATTGGCAGTGCCATTGTTGCTCCTTGTTGTGTGCTTCTTTGCGACAAGGGTAACGCCAGGATGTAACAGATACGAGAGGCGAAATGATAAAGCGTGAGATGGCGCGCACTTGGCTATGCGCGCCAGAGTGATTAATGCAGTATTTTCGCGAGGAAGTCTTTTGCACGGTCCGATTTCGGATCATCAAAGAAAGCGTCTTTCGGCGAATCTTCGACAATTTTACCTTCATCCATAAAGATCACCCGATTCGCCACTTTGCGGGCAAAGCCCATTTCGTGGGTCACCACCATCATGGTCATCCCCTCGTTCGCCAGTTCCACCATCACGTCCAGCACTTCGTTGATCATCTCCGGATCGAGCGCCGATGTCGGTTCGTCGAACAGCATGGCGATGGGGTCCATACATAACGCGCGAGCGATTGCCACACGCTGCTGCTGACCACCGGAAAGCTGCGCCGGAAACTTATTGGCGTGAGCAGAAAGCCCGACTCGCTCCAGCAGTTTCAGTGCTTTTTCACGAGCCGGCGCTTTATCGCGTTTAAGTACTTTCACCTGCGCCAGCGTCAGGTTTTCGATAATCGACAGATGGGGAAACAGCTCAAAATGCTGGAACACCATTCCCACACGGGAGCGCAGCTTTGCCAGATCGGTTTTCTTATCGTTAACCACGATGCCATCAACGGTAATTTCGCCTTGCTGCACCGGTTCGAGGCCGTTGACGGTTTTAATCAGCGTTGATTTACCGGAGCCTGACGGCCCACAAACCACCACCACTTCGCCTTTTTTCACTTCCGTTGAGCAGTCGGTCAGCACCTGAAAGTGACCATACCATTTTGAAACATTTTTCAGGGTAATCATTATGCTGTCCTTCTTTTCAAGTAGCTGACCAACAACGATGCGCTAAGGCTAATAACGAAATAAACAAATCCGGCAAACAGGATCATCTCGACCTGCGTACCATCACGCTCACCAATGGTTGAGGCGGTACGGAAGAAATCGGCCAGAGATAACACATACACCAGCGAGGTATCCTGGAACAGAACGATGCCCTGAGTGAGCAGCAGCGGCACCATTGCACGAAACGCCTGTGGCAGAATGATGAGTTTCATCGACTGCCAGTGAGTCATGCCCAACGCCAGCGCGGCGCTCGACTGCCCACGAGAAATACTTTGAATACCGGCACGGATAATCTCTGAATAGTAGGCCGCTTCAAACATCGAAAACGCCACCATCGCAGAAATTAAGCGGATATCGGTTTTCGGCGATAATCCCAGCACGTTTTGCAGAAAACCCGGCACAATCAGGTAAAACCACAGCAGAACCATCACCAGTGGGATTGAACGGAATACGTTAACGTAGGCTTTGGCAAACCATGCCACGGGCGCAAAGCTGGACAGGCGCATCACTGCCAGCATGGTGCCCCACAAAATACCAATCACTACCGCCGTAATGGTGATTTTCAGGGTGATCACCAGCCCATCCAGCAGATACGGCAGGGAAGGGACAATGGAACTCCAGTCAAACTCGTACATTATTTGCCTCCCATATTGCCGGGCAGGCGAACTTTACGTTCAACCAGCGTCATCACCAGCATGATAACCGCGTTAATCAACACATACGCCAGCGTAATAGCAGTGAACGATTCCCAGGCGTGAGCGGAGTAATCGAGCAATTTACCGGCCTGCGCCGCCATATCCACCAGCCCGATGGTCGAGGCGATGGCGGAGTTTTTCACCAGGTTCATCATCTCGGACGTCATCGGCGGGACGATAACGCGATAAGCGTTAGGCAGTAGTACGTAGCGGTAAGCCTGCGGTAGCGTCAGACCCATTGCCAGCGCGGCATTTTTTTGCCCACGCGGTAACGACTGGATCGCGGCGCGTACCTGTTCGCAAACACGGGCGGCGGTAAACAGCCCCAGGCAAAGCATGGAGGAGAGGAAAAACTGAATATTAGGATCCAGCTCCGCCTTAAACCACATGCCAATTTTCTCCGGCAGTAGCTCCGGGATCACCAGATACCAGGTAAAGAACTGCACAATCAGTGGCACGTTGCGGAACAGTTCGACATACAACGTACCCAGACCGGAGAGAAAACGGTTAGGAACGGTACGCAAAATGCCGAATAACGAGCCGACGAGGAAAGCGATAATCCAGGCGCAGATCGACAGAGCGATCGTCACCTGAAAGCCGCTCCAGATCCAGCCGAGATAGGTGGTGTTGCCGAACGGGGCTTGTTGTAAAAAAATACCCCAGTTCCAGTCTATAGACATAAATCTACTCCAGAAAAAAGAGGGTAGCAGCGTTAACTGCTACCCTCGAAGATTGTTACCCAGCGTATTGCGGTTTTCAGGCCCGATGGGGAACGACCATCAGGCGTATAGTCTGTCCGTGCTACGTAACAATCGAGAGGGCTGGAATTTCCGCCCCTGGTTCTTGTAATTAGTTCAGTGCCTTGTCATTCGGTTCTTTGAACAGTGCTTTCATTTCGTCTGACAGTTCGAAATTCATGTTCAGGTTTTTCGGCGGAATGGGGTTTTTGAACCACTTATCAAACCATTTTTCCGCTTCACCGGAGGTCTGCACCTGAGCGATAGTGTCATCCATCAGCTTTTTGAACAGCGGATCGTCTTTACGTAACATGCAGCCGTAAGCTTCCTGAGACTGCGGTTTGCCGACGATTTCCCAGTTGTCTGGTTTCTTCGCTTTCGCACGTTCACCGGCCAGCAGGGCATCGTCCATCATAAAGGCAACGGCACGACCGCTTTCCAGGGTGCGGAAAGAGTCACCGTGATCTTTGGCGCTGATGATGCGCATATTCATTTTTTGCTCTTCATTCAGTTTGTTGAGCAAAACTTCAGAGGTGGTGCCGGAAGTGACGACTACGGCTTTATCTTTCAGATCGGCAAAATCTTTAACATCGCCGCCTTTTTTGGTCAGCAGGCGCGTACCGACCACGAAAATGGTGTCAGAGAAAGCCGCCTGTTTCTGGCGTTCGAGGTTGTTGGTGGTTGAACCGCATTCAAAATCGAAAGTGCCGTTTTGCAGCAGCGGAATACGATTTTGTGAGGTGATCGGAATCAGTTTCACCTGTAAGTCCGGTTTGTTGAGTTTCTTTTTCACTGCTTCAACGATGGCGTTGGAGTAATCCTGTGAGTAACCCACCACTTTTTGCTGATTGTCGTAATAAGAGAAAGGTACTGAAGATTCACGGTGACCGACGACAATCACGCCGTTTTTGGCGATTTTGTCCAGCGTACTGCCCGCTGCCGGGGCAGCGTCTTCTGCCTGTGCCAGTCCTGCAGAAAGCGCCAGGGCCAGGATTGCTGTGGCAGGTTTACGTAATTGCATATCCAACTCCTTTATCTCCTGCGTTAAAAACGCATGGATACCCGTTGTGAGTGTTTGTGTTGTTATCATCTGCAACTTTATTGTGCAGTGTTGTGCTTGTTAGGTAACATTTAGTTTGGCTAAATGTAAAGATATTGCTGTTTTATTGTTTGTTTTTGCGAGATGTACCGCACCATTCCGAAGCAAAATTCTTAAAATGCACTCTTTTGGTGCTGCCCGTGGATTGCTGTGGTGCAACCGGGTTGTACTGACGCCGGTTCAAGGTTTGCCTTGTATAACAAAGCAATAGATGTGCCAAAGTTGGAGGGACGTATTTTGTCATCCGGATAACGCATTGACGCTGCATCCGGTGAATGTGCCGAAATACGGGATGTATTCCGGCACGATAAGAAGGGATTATTTACGTCGCTGACGCAGACTCATCAGCACAGCGGCAAAACCAAACAGTGCTGTCAGTACCCACAGCGGCCAGTTGCCGGTACGTGCGTACGGTGTGAGTCCGGTGGTTGGCGTCACGTGAGTGGTCAACACCTCGCGGGTGAATTGCGGGATCATCGCCTGAATCTCACCTTGCGGACCAATTACCGCCGTAATGCCGTTGTTGGTGCTACGCAGCAGCGGGCGCGCCAGCTCCAGCGCACGCATTCGCGCCATCTGGAAGTGCTGCCACGGACCAATAGACTTACCAAACCACGCATCGTTTGAGATGGTCAGCAGATAGTCGGTATCCGGGCGGAAGTTATCGCGCACTTGCTCGCCGAGAATGATCTCGTAGCAAATAGCCGCAGTAAGCTCAATACCATTTACCGACAGCGGCGGCTGGATATATGGCCCACGGCTGAACGACGACATCGGCAGATCAAAGAACGGTGCTAACGGACGCAGAATCGACTCCAGCGGGACAAACTCGCCAAACGGCACCAGATGGTTTTTGTTATAGCGATCGGCTGATTCGTAGCTGTACGGCGCACCTTTACCCAGCGTGATGATGGTGTTGTAAGTATCGTAGCGGTTCTGCTTATTGAGGCGCGCGTCGACAATCCCGGTTACCAGCGAACTACCTTTATCGCGCAACTCACTGTCCAGTGCTTTGAGGAACGGTTGCTGATTAATTTCCAGATCGGTTATCGCCGACTCCGGCCAGATAATCAGTGAAGATTTGCCCATCAGCAGCGCCGTCGCGTTGTAATAAATTTTCAGCGTATTAAGAAGCTGGCTTTCATCCCATTTCAGCGATTGCGGAATATCGCCCTGAACCATCGAAACCTGAATGGTTTTCTCCGGTTGCTGGGTAAACCACTGGATGTAACGCAGCGGGAAGGGAAGGGCAAACAGCACGACGGCTACCACCAGCGGACGCCAGTTGCGTTTGACCAGCGCCAGCGCCAACAGGCCGCTTACCATCATCAGCAGGAAGTTAATGGCTTCCACGCCCATTATCGGTGCCAGCCCTTTTAACGGGCCGTCAATCTGACTATAGCCGAACTGTAACCACGGGAAGCCAGTCAGCACCCAACCGCGCAGAAACTCGGTCACTTGCCAGAGGGCAGGAGCCGCAATGGCTACGCGCAACCAGGTCGTTTTCGGCCACAGCCGCGACAGCACACCGGCAAACAGCCCGGTATACAACGACAGATACGCCGCCAGCAGTACCACCAGGAAGATGTTTACCGGGCCAGGCATCCCGCCAAAGGTCGCAATGCTGACATAGACCCAGTTAATACCGCTGCCAAAGAGACCAAATCCCCAGCAGAAGCCGATAGCGGCAGACTGGAGTGGGCGACGGTTAAAGGTTAGTGCCTGCAACCCCATCAGCGAAACAATCGCCGCAGGCCAGACATCATAAGGAGAGAAGGCCAGCGTTCCGCAGGCACCGAATAATAACGCCAGCAGCAGGCGAATGCGCTGGCGTTCAATTAATGAGGCAAAAGCCATGTAGTTATCTATCCAGTTTCGGTTTTATTCATCCAGCTTCGGCTGGGGTGAGTCATCCGGGATTTTGACATGAACCTGAATAATACGCCGACTGTCAGCCATCGCCACCTTGAACTGGTAACCGTCGATGTCGATGGTTTCGCCACGCGCCGGGAGATGTCCAAACGCCTGCATCACCAGACCACCGATAGTGTCGACCTCTTCATCGCTGAAGTGGGTGCCGAACGCTTCGTTGAAATCTTCAATAGAAGCCAGCGCGCGCACGGTCCAGGTATGACGACTCAGCTGACGGAAGTCGATATCATCTTCTTCGTCATACTCGTCTTCAATCTCACCAACAATCAGTTCCAGGATGTCTTCAATGGTCACCAGACCGGAAACACCACCGAATTCGTCAATGACGATCGCCATGTGGTAACGCTGAGAGCGAAACTCTTTCAGCATCCGGTCTACGCGCTTACTTTCAGGAACGACAACCGCCTGACGTAACACTTTGTCCATGCTGAAGGCTTCAGCATCGCTACGCATAAACGGCAGCAAGTCTTTCGCCATCAGAATCCCTTCAATGTGATCTTTGTCTTCGCTAATCACCGGGAAACGTGAGTGGGCGGACTCGATGATGACATCAAGGCATTCGTCCAGCGTCTGGTTGCGTTTCAGGGTAATCATCTGGGAGCGGGGGATCATGATGTCGCGAACGCGTTGGTCTGCGATGTCCATCACCCCTTCGAGCATATCGCGCGTATCTTCGTCGATAAGGTCGTTCTGCCCGGAATCACGGATCAGCGCCAGCAGTTCGTCACGGTTTTTCGGTTCACCGTGGAAAAGTTGGCTGAGTAACAGGGAGAAAAATCCCTTCTTGTTGCTTATCGTGTCACTACTGTGTGAATTGTCGTCGCTCATGGCGTCGTATGGGTTCTCATGTTAGTTAATCAAAACGCCGTCGTTAATCGCCAACGGCGGGGACGTCTGCCAGTCAAATGCTTGGCAAATTACTCTTTCTCGGCAATGTACGGATCCTCATAGCCCAGAGCAAGCATAATCTCTGTTTCGAGGGCTTCCATTTCTTCTGCTTCGTCATCTTCGATGTGATCGTAACCTAACAAATGCAGACTGCCGTGCACCACCATATGCGCCCAGTGCGCCTCCAGTGGTTTGCCTTGCTCCTGTGCTTCCTTCTCAACCACCTGACGGCAGATAACCAGATCGCCCAGTAGCGACATCTCCATGCCAGGAGGCACTTCAAACGGGAAGGAGAGCACGTTGGTCGGCTTATCCTTACCGCGATAGGTCAGATTCAGACTGTGGCTTTCGGCGGTATCGACCACGCGAATAGTCACTTCCGATTCTTCCTGAAACTGCGGGATCACCGCATTCAGCCATGTCTGAAACTGGCTCTCTTCCGGCAATCCGGAGTTATCTTCACATGCCAGTTGTAAATCGAGGATCACCTGACTCATTTTTGTTCCTGTTCTTCGCGCTTGCGCTCTGCTGCCAGCGCCGCTTTTCGTTTTTGTTCGGCTTCTTCCCAGGCTTCATAGGCGTTAACGATGCGCGCCACCACTGGGTGACGAACCACGTCTTCGCTGTGGAAGAAGTTAAAGCTGATTTCTTCGACTTCGGCGAGCACCTCAATGGCGTGACGCAAGCCTGACTTGGTATTACGTGGCAGGTCGATCTGCGTGACGTCGCCGGTGATAACTGCTTTTGAGTTAAAACCGATACGGGTCAGGAACATCTTCATCTGTTCGATGGTGGTGTTCTGGCTCTCATCAAGAATGATAAAGGCGTCGTTCAGCGTACGACCACGCATATAGGCCAGCGGTGCGACTTCAATAACGTTGCGCTCAATCAGCTTCTCGACTTTCTCAAAGCCAAGCATTTCGAACAGCGCGTCGTACAGCGGACGCAGATACGGGTCCACTTTCTGACTTAAATCGCCAGGCAGGAAGCCCAGCTTCTCACCGGCCTCTACTGCTGGACGAGTCAGCAGAATACGGCGGATTTCCTGACGCTCCAGGGCATCAACCGCCGCAGCTACCGCCAGGTAGGTTTTACCCGTACCCGCCGGGCCAACGCCGAAAGTGATGTCATGGTCGAGAATATTGGCGATGTACTGTGCCTGGTTCGGTGTACGCGGCTTAATCACGCCGCGTTTGGTCTTGATATTGACCGCTTTGCCGTACTCCGGCACGCTCTCCGCGCTTTGCTCCAGCACTCGTGCTTCTTTAATCGCAAGGTGGATCTGTTCCGGCTCGATATCCTGAATCTGACCGCGCATCGGGGCAGTATCGACATACAGGCTACGCAGAATATCTGCCGCAGCGGTGACGCAAATCGGACGGCCGGTCAGTTTAAAGTGGTTATCGCGGCGATTGATTTCGATGCCGAGACGGCGTTCGAGCTGCTTGATATTGTCATCAAACGGGCCGCACAGGCTCAACAGACGCGCATTGTCTGCTGGCTCCAGGGTGATTTCGCGAGTGTCTATGTTCAAACCGTTCCTCTTATCTGTATGCCGCCGGAAGCTGAACATTCACCGGCCTATAAGGAAATTATTCACGCCACAGGAAAAAGGCGCAAGCATTGCGATAAAGATGGGGATAAAGAGAGAAAAAACAAGGCCCACCGGAACGGCGGGCCAGTGATAATTGACGGAGTGCGTATTGTTCATGCCGGATGCGGCGTAAACGCCTTATCCAGCCTACAAATTCATGCGAATTCAATATATTGCAGGAATCATGTAGGCCTGATAAGCGTAGCGCATCAGGCAATTTGCATTTGTCGTCAATCTCATAACTTGCCGGAACGGCGAGCCTGAGAATTACGGCTGATAATAACCCACGCCCAGGTCATTTTCTTTGCGGGTACGGGCAATCACCGATTCCGGGGTTTCTGCCACGCGCAGACCCATTTCCTCTTCGGTACGTACCACTTTACCGCGCAGGGAGTTCGGGTAGACGTCGGTAATTTCTACATCGACGAATTTACCGATCATATCCGGTGTGCCCTCGAAGTTGACCACGCGGTTATTTTCGGTACGCCCGGAAAGCTCCATGATGCTCTTACGTGAAGTCCCTTCTACCAGAATACGCTGGGTGGTGCCGAGCATCCGGCGGCTCCATGCCATCGCCTGCTGATTAATGCGCTCTTGCAGAATATACAGACGCTGCTTCTTCTCTTCTTCCGGAACATCATCAACCATATCGGCGGCTGGCGTCCCCGGACGTGCGGAGAAGATAAAGCTGTAGCTCATGTCGAAATTGACGTCGGCAATCAGCTTCATCGTTTTCTCGAAGTCTTCGGTGGTTTCGCCAGGGAAGCCAACGATGAAGTCAGAACTGATCTGAATATCCGGACGCGCCGCCCGCAGTTTACGGATGATCGCTTTGTACTCCAGCGCCGTATGGGTACGTCCCATCAGGTTCAGAATGCGATCGGAACCGCTCTGTACCGGCAGGTGCAGGAAGCTCACCAGCTCCGGTGTGTCGCGATACACTTCGATGATATCGTCGGTGAATTCGATCGGATGGCTGGTGGTAAAGCGAATACGATCGATCCCGTCGATCGCAGCAACCAGACGCAGCAGATCGGCAAACGATCCGGTGGTGCCGTCGTAGTTCTCACCACGCCAGGCGTTCACGTTCTGGCCGAGCAGGTTGACTTCACGCACGCCCTGAGCCGCAAGTTGGGCAATCTCAAACAGAATATCGTCGGACGGACGGCTTACCTCTTCACCACGGGTGTAAGGCACCACGCAGTAGGTGCAATATTTATTGCAGCCTTCCATTATGGAGACAAACGCGGTCGGCCCTTCGGCGCGCGGTTCCGGCAGACGGTCAAACTTCTCGATTTCCGGGAAGCTGATATCTACAACCGGGCTGCGGTCGCCGCGCACGGAGTTAATCATCTCCGGCAGGCGGTGCAGCGTTTGCGGCCCAAAAATAATATCGACATAGTGGGCGCGCTGGCGAATGTGCTCGCCTTCTTGCGATGCCACGCAGCCGCCGACGCCGATAATCAGGTCTGGATTCTTCTCTTTTAACAGTTTCCAGCGACCCAACTGATGGAAGACTTTTTCCTGAGCCTTCTCGCGGATTGAGCAGGTGTTCAGCAGCAGCACATCCGCTTCTTCCGCCACGTCGGTCAGTTGATAGCCGTGGGTGGCATCCAGCAGATCGGCCATCTTCGATGAATCGTACTCGTTCATCTGACAGCCCCAGGTTTTAATATGGAGTTTTTTGGTCATCGACTTGCTCTTGCGAAATAGTAGCCAGGAATGCAGGGCGCATAGTGTAATGCTTTGCTGCCGTTGTGACCAGTATGAGCGTTATCAGCCCTTGGGGGTAAAAATCCTGTAAACTTAAAGCATATTGCTAACAGGATGATTGACCATGACAAATCAACCAACGGAAATTGCCATTGTCGGCGGAGGAATGGTCGGTGGCGCACTGGCGCTGGGACTGGCACAGCACGGATTTACGGTAACGGTGATCGAGCACGCAGAACCTGCACCGTTTGTCGCTGACAGCCAACCGGACGTTCGGATCTCAGCGATCAGCGCGGCTTCGGTATCATTGCTTAAAGGTTTAGGCGTCTGGGATGCGGTACAGGCCATGCGTTGCCATCCTTACCGCAGACTGGAAACCTGGGAGTGGGAAACGGCGCATGTGGTGTTTGACGCCGCTGAACTTAAGCTACCGTTGCTTGGCTATATGGTGGAAAACACGGTCCTGCAACAGGCGCTGTGGCAGGCGCTGGAAGCGCATCCGAAAGTAACGTTACGTGTGCCTACCTCGCTGATTGCGCTGCATCGCCATAATGATCTTCAGGAGCTGGAACTGAAGGGCGGTGAAACGATCCGCGCGAAACTGGTGATTGGTGCCGACGGCGCAAATTCGCAGGTGCGGCAGATGGCGGGAATTGGCGTTCATGCCTGGCAGTATGCGCAGTCGTGTATGTTGATTAGCGTACAGTGCGAGAACGATCCCGGCGACAGCACCTGGCAGCAGTTTACCCCGGACGGCCCACGCGCGTTTCTGCCGCTGTTTGATAACTGGGCGTCGCTGGTGTGGTATGACTCTCCGGCGCGCATTCGCCAGTTGCAGAATATGAATATGGTGCAGTTGCAGGCGGAGATAGCGAAACATTTCCCGTCGCGTCTGGGTTATGTGACGCCGCTTGCCGCAGGCGCTTTTCCGCTGACGCGCCGTCATGCATTGCAGTATGTTCAGCCGGGGCTGGCGCTGGTGGGCGATGCCGCGCACACCATCCATCCGCTGGCGGGGCAGGGGGTGAATCTTGGTTATCGTGATGTCGATGCCCTGATTGACGTTCTGGTAAACGCGCGCAGTCATGGTGAAGCATGGGCCAGTTATCCCATTCTCAAGCGTTACCAGATGCGGCGCATGGCGGATAACTTTATTATGCAGAGCGGTATGGATCTGTTTTATGCCGGATTCAGCAATAATCTGCCGCCGCTGCGTTTTATGCGTAATCTCGGATTAATGGCGGCGGAGCGTGCTGGCGTTTTGAAACGTCAGGCGCTGAAGTATGCGTTAGGGTTGTAGCGTAACGGTTGATACCAAAGCTACAAAAGCGTGCGGACGATCCCCTCGCCCCTCGTGGAGAGGGTTAGGGTGAGGGGGAAAGCCGCGCCTGCGTGTGCTTCCAGGCTGGTTTGCCCTGAACCGTGAGCCAAATTCAAATTAGCTGTATCAACATCGCATTCGACATTGAATATATGCAGAAAAGCAAAAAGCTCGCCGAAGCGAGCTTTTCTAATGTGGCTGGGGTACGAGGATTCGAACCTCGGAATGCCGGAATCAGAATCCGGTGCCTTACCGCTTGGCGATACCCCAACTGGGTGCACTTACGATGTAAGCGTCTTGAATAAATTGGCTGGGGTACGAGGATTCGAACCTCGGAATGCCGGAATCAGAATCCGGTGCCTTACCGCTTGGCGATACCCCAACTGGGTGCACTTACGATGTAAGCGTCTTGAATAAATTGGCTGGGGTACGAGGATTCGAACCTCGGAATGCCGGAATCAGAATCCGGTGCCTTACCGCTTGGCGATACCCCAACAAATTTTTTCGAATTTGCCGAACATATTCGACACATTCAGAATTTGGTGGCTACGACGGGATTCGAACCTGTGACCCCATCATTATGAGTGATGTGCTCTAACCAACTGAGCTACGTAGCCAGATTATTTCTTCGATGGCTGGGGTACCTGGATTCGAACCAGGGAATGCCGGTATCAAAAACCGGTGCCTTACCGCTTGGCGATACCCCAATAACCGGGCGGTGAACCGCTTACTCGAAGAAGATGGCTGGGGTACCTGGATTCGAACCAGGGAATGCCGGTATCAAAAACCGGTGCCTTACCGCTTGGCGATACCCCAATAACCGGGCGGTGAACCGCTTACTCGAAGAAGATGGCTGGGGTACCTGGATTCGAACCAGGGAATGCCGGTATCAAAAACCGGTGCCTTACCGCTTGGCGATACCCCAACAAATTTCTTACAGAATGGAGAACTTCAAACTATATCATTGCCAGCCGAGGTGGCTAACTTACAGCCTGGATATACCCCATCCGTACAACGCTTTCTGGTGAATGGTGCGGGAGGCGAGACTTGAACTCGCACACCTTGCGGCGCCAGAACCTAAATCTGGTGCGTCTACCAATTTCGCCACTCCCGCAAAAAAAAGATGGTGGCTACGACGGGATTCGAACCTGTGACCCCATCATTATGAGTGATGTGCTCTAACCAACTGAGCTACGTAGCCATCTTTTTTTTCGCGTTACCTTATCGGCGTTGCGGGGCGCATTATGCGTATAGAGCCTTGCAGCGTCAACCTCTTTTTCAAGGAAAATTGCTCGAAAGTGACTGTTTGGTTAGGTTGCGAACAGCGTGGCGCTATATTCGTCAATTATTGTTTATTTCGTGTTTTTCTCTGTTGTTTTGCGATGCAGGATGAAATTCGGAATTCAACAATAGCGCCCGAGAATTATCCCATGAAATACTGCACCGTTACGATTGGACAGAGCAGGGATTGCGGTGCCTGCATCTCTGCTACCACTTCAGGCTATTTATTGAGGGAATAATATGCTGCGTTTTATCACGGTGCTGGTCAGTGCTTTATTACTTATGCAATCCGCATTTGCCGACGAAGCCCGATCGGAAATCGGTAAGTATGTCTTTGGTTATCGTGGTCAGGAAGGGGCAGTGGTCTGGATGATGCGAATCGGGCCGAAAGCGAAAAATGAAGCACTCGTTCAGGTATCTCATGTTGATAATGACATCGATGGTCAGATTTTTCGCTGTAAAGTGAAAGCATTACAGGACGGTGAGAAATCCTATACCGCCGTAATTAAGGGCAAATCTTTTGAGTTATTACGCCTGAAAGAGGGAAATGGCAGCCTGCATATCCCGGATGAGCAGGCAACCTGGTCGGTGGCTTACAGTGATGAGTTGTCAAACAGCGATGTAGCAAATCCGGAACATTTCCTCACTGCGTATCAAAATCAACAAGCTCCCCAGTAACTGAAATTGCCCCGGAATTCTCCGGGGCGTTAATACACTTCTTATTTATACGCTGACTGGTGAACGCCAACCGCGCGACCAGAAGGATCATCCATTTTTTTGAACGCTTCATCCCACTCGATCGCTTTGGCGGAAGAACAGGCGACGGAAGGGCCGCCCGGTACGCACTCTGCGGCGCTCGGAAGCGGGAACAGTTCTTCAAAGATTTCCCGGTACAGATATGCTTCTTTGGAAGTTGGCGTGTTGTACGGGAAGCGGAAGCGGGCAGTTTCCATTTGCTGATCAGTAACCTGCTGCGCCGCTACTTCTTTCAGAGTGTCGATCCAGCTATAACCGACGCCATCAGAGAACTGCTCTTTCTGCCGCCAGGCCACGCTTGCGGGCAGATACGACTCAAAACATTCACGCAGGATGTGTTTTTCCATTTTGCCGTTGCCGCACATTTTATCCTGCGGGTTAATGCGCATCGCCACATCGAGGAATTTTTTGTCGAGGAACGGAACGCGTGCTTCCACGCCCCAGGCTGACATCGCTTTGTTGGCGCGTGCGCAGTCATACATATGCAGGGCCAGCAGTTTACGTACCGTCTCTTCATGCAGCTCTTTGGCATTCGGCGCTTTGTGGAAGTAGAGATAACCACCAAATACTTCGTCAGAACCTTCGCCTGACAACACCATTTTAATACCCATCGCCTTGATCTTACGCGACATTAAATACATCGGCGTCGAAGCGCGAATAGTCGTCACATCATAGGTTTCGATGTGGTAAATCACGTCGCGGATGGCATCCAGACCTTCCTGTACGGTGAAGTGAATTTCGTGATGCACAGTACCCAGATGGTTTGCCACTTCCTGTGCCGCTTTCAGATCCGGTGAACCCGGCAGACCCACGGCAAAGGAGTGCAACTGCGGCCACCATGCTTCCGAGCGTTCCTGATCTTCCACGCGACGGGCGGCGTATTTCTTGGTGATCGCAGAAATAATTGAGGAATCCAGACCACCCGAGAGCAGCACGCCGTACGGCACATCGGACATCAGATGGCTTTTAACGGAATCCTCCAGCGCCTGGCGCAGCTCGTTTTTGTCGGTCACGTTATCTTTCACTGCATCGTAGTCGAACCAGTCGCGATGATAATAAGAACGGATTTCGCCGTCCTGACTCCATAAATAGCTTCCTGCCGGGAACTCTTTAATGGTGCGGCAAACCGGCACCAGGGCTTTCATTTCTGAGGCCACATACAGCTGACCATGTTCGTCATAGCCCATATACAGCGGGATGATCCCCAGATGGTCGCGACCAATCAGATATGCATCTTTTTCGCTGTCGTACAGGGCAAAGGCGAACATGCCTTGCAAGTCGTCGAGAAATTCCGCCCCTTTTTCCTGATACAGCGCGAGGATCACTTCGCAGTCAGATCCAGTCTGGAACTGGTAACGATCGCCATACTCGGCGCGCAATGCCTGGTGGTTGTAGATTTCACCGTTTACCGCCAGTACGTGGGTTTTTTGTTGGTTGTAGAGAGGTTGCGCGCCTGCGTTAACGTCAACAATTGACAGACGTTCGTGGGCGAGAATGGCGTTATCGCTGGCATAAATACCGGACCAGTCCGGGCCACGATGACGCATCAGGCGTGACAGCTCGAGTGCTTTCTTGCGCAGCTCAACTGCGTCTGTTTTGATATCGAATACGCCAAAAATTGAACACATAACCTTCTCCGTTAACCTGGTGTTTGCTGCTTGTTGTGTTTGCTTGTTTAAAAAAATGCCGCAAAGCAGCACTGTGCGCAAGAGATTTGGCGGTGTAAAAATAAAAAACGTAATGGTGATTGCTGATTGATGAAAAAGGGTAGGGTGTAGTGGCGTGTTTATTGATGAATCGATAATTTTTGACGTGTTTTATTGAATGGGTGAGTTTTGGCGAGCGGTGAAAATAAAAAACCACGTCCTGAGACGTGGTTGATATTCAGATAACGTCGATTTCAGCGACCGACGGGTAAATCCAGCTTGGGCGGAACGGCATACTGTCGATATCGTCGAGCGAAGAAACGCCAGAGAGCACCAGAATCGTCTCCAGACCCGCCTGGAAGCCCGCCAGAATATCGGTACGCAGGTTATCGCCGACAATCACCGTTTCTTCCGAATGCGCCTGCATTTTGTTTAATGCCGCGCGGATGATCCACGGACTTGGCTTACCGACATAAAAAGGTTTACGCCCGGAGATTTTCTCAATACCTGCGCACAGCGCGCCACAGGCGGGATAAAAACCGCGCCCGTGGGTATCCGGGTTAGTGGCGATAAATCGCGCACCGTTAGCGACGAAATACGCCGCTTTATGCATCATGTCCCAGTTGTATGAACGCGTTTCGCCAACAATCACAAAATCAGGATTCACGTCCGTAATAGTGAAACCGGCTTTGTACAGCTCATGGATCAGCGCGCCTTCGCCCACCACATACGCTTTTTTACCTTCCTGACGGCGCAGGAAATCGGCGGTTGCCATCGCGGAGGTATAAAACACGCTGTCCGGCACATCGACACCCGCAGTGGCAAAGCGGTTCGCCAGATCTTGCCCGGTCTGCGAAGGATAGTTGGTCAGCAACACCAGCGGCAGGCCTTTATCCATAATCCCGTGCAAAAATTCCGCTGCACCCGGTACGGCGACGTTATCGTGCATCAGCACGCCGTCGATATCGCAAATTACATTTTTAATGGTCATGGACTACCCAGAATATTGACAACAATAAGCGCCACTATAAAAGCACATTAATTTTCCAGCAAATGCTGGAGCAAAATACCGTTGAGCATGGCGCGTTTTACCAGCGCAAAAGCGCCGATTGCTGAGCGGTGATCCAGCTCAGAACGTACCACGGGCAGATTGGTGCGAAATGCCTTCAGCGCCTGGGTATTAATGCAGCTTTCAATAGCAGGGAGCAGCACTTTATCGGCTTCGGTAATTTCACCGGCGATAACAATTTTTTGCGGATTAAATAAGTTGATAGCAATGGCGATGGTTTTGCCCAGATGACGACCGACATACTCAATCACTTCCGACGCCAGACCGTCGCCTTTGTTCGCGGCTTTGCAGATAGTTTTGATAGTGCAGTCATCCAGCGGCACACGGCTCTGGTAGCCCTGCTTTAACAGATTCAACACCCGCTGTTCAATGGCGGCGTTGGCAGCGATAGTTTCCAGACAACCGAAGTTGCCGCAGTGGCAGCGTTCACCCAGTGGTTCGACCTGAATATGACCAATTTCACCGACGTTGCCGTTGCGACCGATAAAAATGCGCCCGTTAGAGATAATACCGGCCCCGGTTCCGCGATGTACTCGCACCAGAATAGAGTCTTCGCAATCCTGACTTGCACCGAAGTAGTGCTCTGCCAGCGCCAGACTGCGGATATCGTGACCGACAAAACAGGTCACTTTAAAACGCTCTTCCAGTGCCTCTACCAGCCCCCAGTTTTCCACCTGAATATGCGGCATGTAATGAATTTTACCGCTGTCCGGGTCAACAAGCCCGGGCAGGATCACGGAAATCGCGATCAGCTCGCGCAGTTTGCGCTGGTAGCTATCAATAAACTGAGCAATGGCATTCAGCAGGGCATGTTCCAGCGTCTGCTGGGTACGTTCTGGTAGCGGATAATGTTCTTCTGCCAGCACTTTGCTGCTGAGATCAAACAGAGTGATGGTGGCATCGTGACGACCGAGTCGTACGCCGATAGCGTGGAAATTACGAGTTTCAGTAACGATGGAGATAGCGCGGCGGCCCCCGGTGGAGGCCTGCTGATCGACTTCTTTGATCAGCCCGCGTTCGATAAGCTGACGTGTAATTTTGGTTACGCTGGCGGGGGCAAGCTGGCTTTGCTCAGCAATCTGAATCCGCGAGATTGGCCCGAACTGGTCAATCAGGCGATAAACCGCCGCGCTGTTAAGCTGTTTTACGAGATCAACATTACCTATCTGAGCTTGTCCGCCTGGTGTCATACTTTCTCTTATTGAGTTACGACCTCGTTACCATTAACGATGGTCCTGGTGATTTTAAAATCAGGTGTGAATGCGGTCAGGTTGGCCACTTTACCTGCGGCGAGCGTGCCGAGACGTTTTTCAACGCCAATTGCACGTGCCGGGTAGAGCGTCGCCATACGCAGCACTTCATCCAGTGCGATACCGCAATGTTCGACCAGATTACGCACGCCTTCAATCATGGTTAATGATGAACCACTTAACGTACCATTTTCATCCACACAAAGTCCGTTGCGGTAGTATATTGTTTTACCCGCAAAAATGAACTGTTCAATATTGGCGCCTGCTGGTGCAGTAGCGTCGGTGACCAGACACAGTTTGTCGCCTTTCAGACGTTTGGCGTTGCGGATGTTAGCGTAATCAACGTGCAGGCCATCGGCAATAATACCGCAATAAATGTCTGCTTCGTCGAGAATTGCACCTGCCAGTCCCGGTTCGCGACCAGTAATATACGGCATCGCGTTATACAGATGGGTGGCAAAAGTAATACCTGCGCGGAAACCGGCTTTCGCTTCTTTCAACGTCGCGTTGGAGTGACCAGCAGAAACCACAATCCCGGCATTTGCCAGTTTGCTGATGACTTCCGCAGGAACCATTTCCGGTGCCAGGGTAACTTTAGTAATCACATCAGCGTTTTCGCACAGGAAATCAACCAGCGCAGCATCGGGTTTACGCACGAAATTCGGGTTATGAGTGCCTTTTTTCACCAGGTTCAGCCACGGACCTTCCAGATGCAGACCTAATGCCTGATTCGGATGTTTTGCCAGGTACTCGCGCATTACGCGCACACCCTGTTTCATCAGGTCATCGCTGGTAGTGATAAGCGTCGGCAGATAGTTAGTACAGCCTGATTTCTCATTGGCTTTCTGCATGATTTCCAGCGTTTCAACGCTTACCGCTTCCGCAGTGTCGTTGAACTGCACGCCGCCGCAGCCGTTTAACTGTACATCAATAAAACCGGGGGAGAGAATGGCTCCGTTCAGTGAACGTTGTTCAATTTCTGACGGCAGTTCCGCAACCGGACAGACGCTTTTAATCAGGCCATCAGCGATAACAACCGCGTGGTCATCAAGAAATTCGTGACCGGTAAAGATCCGGCCCTGGGTTAATGCATACATTCCGACCCCCGATTTTAAAGATAATATTGCCCTGAACAAGGTGTCAGGGCAGGGATAATAATTACAGACCTTTGATATTTTCTGCTTCTAATTCATTGAAATATCTTAAAGTCTTAACTTTCAGCTCCATGGTGGAAGGTTCATCGCACACCATGATCGCTTTCGGATGCAGTTGCAGGCAGCTGATGGTCCACATATGGTTAACGCAACCTTCAACTGCGGCTTGCAGCGCCAGTGCTTTCTGGCTACCCAGAACCAGAATCATCACTTCTTCGGCATCCAGCAATGTACCAACACCGACAGTCAGGGCATATTTTGGCACCTGATTAACATCGTTATCAAAGAAACGAGAGTTCGCGACGCGAGTGTCATGAGTCAGGGTTTTGATACGGGTGCGAGAAGCCAGAGAAGAGGCCGGTTCGTTAAATGCGATGTGACCGTCGTTACCTACGCCGCCCATAAACAGATGAATTTTACCGTAAGAGCGGATTTTTTCTTCATACTGGCGGCACTCGGCGTCGATATCCGGGGCGTTACCGTTGAGAAGGTTGATATTTTCTGCTGGAATATCAACGTGATCGAAGAAATTACGGTGCATAAAGCTGTAGTAACTTTCCGGATGCTCTTTCGGCAGACCGACATATTCATCCATGTTGAAGGTGACAACGTGTTTAAAGCTGACCTGGCCTGCTTTATGCATTTCGACTAACGCTTTATAGGTGGTCATCGGTGTGCCGCCAGTCGGCAGACCGAGCACGAACGGACGATCGGCAGTCGGTTTGAACGCGTTGATACGATTAACGATATGGCGAGCAGCCCATTTGCCGACCTGTTCAGCGGTAGTCAGGGGGATCAGTCTCATTATTCACCTCAATAAGTAAAATGTAAGCCGTTGGCGGATTAGGCATCTTTAAGCGTAACCTGGATTTGCGCAGAGAGGCGTCAATCCGACCTGATTTTTTGAATGATAAAATAAGTTTTCTGGTTTAGCCAGTAAAAGGGAGTAATGATAACGATATTTGGTGACAAAACTCACAAAAGACACGCGTTTAATTTGCGGTACGAATTAATTTTTTACACACTCTGTAGCAGATGATCTAACAATATGATTACAGAACATCGGCAGTACAGTTTGCAGCAAAATAAAAAACGGCTTTAAACGAGCCAAATAGGATTCTCGTAGGGGGAATAAGATGAATATTTTAGGGTTTTTTCAGCGACTCGGTAGGGCGTTACAGCTCCCTATCGCAGTACTGCCGGTGGCGGCACTGTTGCTGCGATTCGGTCAGCCAGATTTACTTAACGTTGCGTTTATTGCCCAGGCGGGCGGCGCGATTTTTGATAACCTCGCATTAATCTTCGCCATCGGCGTGGCATCCAGCTGGTCCAAAGACAGCGCAGGTGCGGCGGCGCTGGCAGGTGCGGTAGGTTACTTTGTGTTAACCAAAGCGATGGTGACCATCAACCCGGAAATCAACATGGGTGTACTGGCGGGTATCATTACCGGTCTGGTCGGTGGTGCAGCCTATAATCGCTGGTCCGATATTAAACTGCCGGACTTCCTGAGCTTCTTCGGTGGTAAACGTTTTGTGCCGATTGCCACTGGCTTCTTCTGCCTGGTATTGGCGGCTATTTTTGGTTATGTCTGGCCACCGGTGCAGCACGCTATTCATGCTGGTGGTGAATGGATCGTTTCTGCGGGCGCGCTGGGCTCCGGTATCTTTGGTTTCATCAACCGTCTGCTGATCCCAACCGGTCTGCATCAGGTGCTGAACACCATCGCCTGGTTCCAGATTGGTGAATTCACCAACGCGGCGGGGACGGTTTTCCACGGCGACATCAACCGCTTCTATGCCGGTGATGGCACTGCGGGGATGTTCATGTCCGGCTTCTTCCCGATCATGATGTTTGGTCTGCCGGGTGCGGCACTGGCGATGTACTTCGCAGCACCGAAAGAGCGTCGTCCGATGGTTGGCGGGATGCTGCTTTCCGTTGCTATCACCGCGTTCCTGACCGGTGTTACCGAGCCGCTGGAATTCCTGTTCATGTTCCTTGCTCCGTTGCTGTACCTTCTGCACGCACTGCTGACCGGTATTAGCCTGTTTGTGGCAACGCTGCTGGGTATTCACGCGGGCTTCTCCTTTTCTGCGGGTGCCATCGACTATGCGTTGATGTATAACCTGCCGGCAGCCAGCCAGAACGTCTGGATGCTGCTGGTGATGGGCGTTATCTTCTTCGTTATCTACTTTGTGGTGTTCAGTGCAGTTATCCGCATGTTCAACCTGAAAACGCCAGGTCGTGAAGATAAAGAAGACGAAATTGTTACTGAAGAAGCCAACAGCAACACTGAAGAAGGTCTGACTCAACTGGCGACCAACTATATTGCTGCGGTTGGCGGTAGTGACAACCTGAAAGCGATTGACGCCTGTATTACCCGTCTGCGCCTGACGGTGGGTGACTCAGCCCGCGTCAACGATGCGATGTGTAAACGTCTGGGTGCTTCTGGGGTGGTGAAACTGAACAAACAGACCATCCAGGTGATTGTTGGTGCGAAAGCGGAATCTATCGGTGATGCGATGAAGAAAGTCGTTGCTCGTGGTCCGGTAGCTGCTGCTTCTGCTGAAGCTGCTCCAGCAACTGCCGCGCCGGTTGCGAAACCACAGGCTGTACCAAATGCAGTGTCTATCGCTGAGCTGGTATCGCCGATCACTGGTGATGTTGTCGCACTGGATCAGGTGCCAGACGAAGCGTTTGCCAGCAAAGCGGTGGGCGACGGTGTGGCGGTGAAACCGACGGATAAAATCGTTGTATCACCAGCCGCAGGGACTATCGTAAAAATCTTCAACACCAACCACGCGTTCTGCCTGGAAACCGAAAAAGGCGCCGAGATCGTCGTCCACATGGGTATCGACACCGTGGCGCTGGAAGGTAAAGGCTTTAAACGTCTGGTGGAAGAGGGCGCGCAAGTAAGCGCAGGGCAACCGGTTCTGGAAATGGATCTGGATTACCTGAACGCTAACGCCCGCTCGATGATTAGCCCAGTGGTTTGCAGCAATATCGACGATTTCAGCGGCCTGAACATTCAAGCTCAGGGTCATGTTGTGGCGGGTCAAACGCCGCTGTATGAAATCAAAAAGTAATCTGTTTCATGCCTGATGCGACGCTTGACGCGTCTTATCAGGCCTGTCGGTTGGATAAGACGCACCAGTGTCGCATCCAACTATGACACAGCAGTGGCAAAAGCGGCGGATATCATCTTCGCCGCTTTTTTTTTCATCAATCATCCCCATAATCTCAGTGAGATTTTCTATTTTCTCTAACTAACAGTTGTCAGCCTGTCCCGCTTATAAGATCATACGCCGTTATACGTTGTTTACGCTTTGAGGAATCCACGATGAGTGAGGCAGAAGCCCGCCCGACTAACTTTATTCGTCAGATCATTGATGAAGATCTGGCCAGTGGCAAGCACACCACAGTACACACCCGTTTCCCGCCAGAACCAAATGGCTATCTGCATATTGGTCATGCGAAATCTATCTGCCTGAACTTCGGGATCGCCCAGGACTATAAAGGCCAGTGCAACCTGCGTTTCGACGACACTAACCCGGTAAAAGAAGATATCGAGTACGTAGAGTCGATCAAAAACGACGTTGAATGGTTAGGTTTTCACTGGTCTGGTAACGTTCGTTACTCCTCCGACTATTTTGATCAGCTCCATGCCTATGCGATCGAATTGATCAATAAAGGCCTGGCGTATGTCGATGAACTGACGCCGGAACAGATCCGCGAATACCGTGGCACCCTGACGCAGCCAGGTAAAAACAGCCCGTACCGCGACCGCAGCGTTGAAGAGAACCTGGCGCTGTTCGAAAAAATGCGTACCGGCGGTTTTGAAGAAGGTAAAGCCTGCCTGCGAGCGAAAATCGACATGGCTTCGCCGTTTATCGTGATGCGCGATCCTGTGCTGTATCGTATTAAATTTGCGGAACACCACCAGACCGGCAACAAGTGGTGCATCTACCCGATGTACGACTTCACCCACTGCATCAGCGATGCGCTGGAAGGCATTACGCACTCTCTGTGTACGCTGGAGTTCCAGGACAACCGTCGTCTGTATGACTGGGTTCTGGACAACATCACCATTCCTGTTCATCCGCGCCAGTACGAATTCTCGCGCCTGAATCTGGAATACACCGTGATGTCCAAGCGTAAGCTGAACCAGTTGGTGACCGACAAGCACGTAGAAGGCTGGGACGATCCGCGTATGCCGACCATTTCTGGTCTGCGTCGTCGTGGTTATACCGCAGCTTCTATTCGTGAGTTCTGCAAACGCATCGGCGTGACCAAACAGGACAACACCATTGAGATGGCATCTTTGGAATCCTGCATTCGTGAAGATCTCAACGAAAACGCGCCGCGTGCAATGGCGGTTATCGATCCAGTGAAACTGGTTATCGAAAACTATCAGGGCGAAGGCGAAATGCTCACCATGCCGAACCATCCGAACAAACCGGAAATGGGTAGCCGTCAGGTGCCGTTTAGCGGTGAGATTTGGATCGATCGCGCTGATTTCCGCGAAGAAGCTAACAAGCAGTACAAGCGTCTGGTGCTGGGTAAAGAAGTGCGTCTGCGTAATGCTTACGTGATTAAAGCAGAACGCGTGGAGAAAGATGCCGAAGGCAATATCACCACCATCTTCTGTACTTACGATGCCGACACCTTAAGCAAAGATCCGGCTGATGGTCGCAAAGTGAAAGGCGTTATCCACTGGGTAAGCGCGGCACATGCGCTGCCGGTTGAAATCCGCCTGTACGATCGCCTGTTCAGCGTGCCGAATCCAGGCGCTGCGGATGATTTCCTGTCGGTGATTAACCCGGAATCGCTGGTCATCAAACAGGGCTTTGCTGAACCGTCGCTGAAAGATGCGGTTGCGGGTAAAGCATTCCAGTTTGAGCGTGAAGGTTACTTCTGCCTCGACAGCCGCCATTCTACGGCGGAAAAACCGGTATTTAACCGTACCGTTGGGCTGCGTGATACTTGGGCGAAAGTTGGCGAGTAATTTTAAGTTCTACCAGGCCGGGTGAAGCGTTTACGTCGCATCCGGCAATAAATAGACAATAAATTTCAAATGCTAAATTGCCTGATGCGCTTCGCTTATCAGGCCTACATGATCTCTGCAATATATTGAATTTGCGTGCTTTTGTAGGCCGGATAAGGCGTTCACGCCGCATCCGGCAAGAAACATGCAAACAATCCCAAACGCCGCGCTCTGCGGCGTTTTTTTGTGCTTTTCTTCGCGAATTAATTCCGCTTCGCAATTTATCCATAAAACAAATTTAAAATTACAAATCATAATTAAATAAAATGTAACCGCTTTCATCTTGCTGGAAATTCACGCTTTTATTCTTCTACAAGCCTTTCAACCGCCAACTTAAGCCTTGTAACAAAAATCATCAAAATATGTGCGGTTGCTCATGTTCTTACATTCTGGTTACAGAAAGAGATTGATAATTCGCGTCGCGAAAAATAGTCTGTTCCTGTAGTCAGCGAGACTTTTCTCAACGCTACTTTTTTAATTTTTATTTTTTTCGCTGTTCACCTGTGGTGCAGCAATTTATACGTCAAAGAGGATTAACCCATGCGTGCGTTTAGTGGCAAACGTAGTACGCTGGCGCTGGCTATCGCCGGTGTTACAGCAATGTCGGGCTTTATGGCAATACCGGAGGCTCGCGCCGAAGGATTCATCGACGATTCAACCTTAACCGGCGGTATCTATTACTGGCAGCGTGAACGCGACCGTAAAGATGTTACCGACGGCGACAAATACAAAACCAACCTTTCTCACTCCACCTGGAACGCCAACCTCGATTTTCAGTCTGGTTATGCTGCTGATATGTTCGGCCTCGATATTGCCGCGTTTACGGCGATTGAAATGGCGGAAAACGGCGACAGCTCCCACCCGAACGAAATCGCGTTTTCAAAAAGTAATAAAGCCTATGACGAAGACTGGTCCGGCGATAAAAGCGGTATAAGCCTGTATAAAGCAGCTGCAAAATTTAAATACGGTCCGGTGTGGGCGAGGGCAGGTTATATTCAGCCAACGGGTCAAACACTGTTAGCGCCGCACTGGAGTTTTATGCCGGGTACTTATCAGGGCGCGGAAGCCGGGGCTAATTTTGATTACGGCGATGCCGGCGCATTGAGTTTCTCCTATATGTGGACGAACGAATATAAAGCGCCGTGGCATCTGGAAATGGATGAGTTTTATCAGAACGATAAAACTACCAAAGTTGATTATCTGCACTCCCTCGGGGCGAAGTACGACTTCAAAAATAACTTCGTACTGGAAGCGGCGTTTGGGCAGGCTGAAGGTTATATCGATCAATATTTTGCCAAAGCCAGCTATAAATTTGATATCGCTGGTAGCCCATTAACTACCAGCTATCAGTTCTATGGTACGCGCGACAAGGTTGACGATCGCAGCGTCAACGATCTTTACGACGGCACCGCCTGGCTGCAGGCGTTGACCTTTGGCTACCGGGCGGCTGACGTAGTGGATTTGCGTCTGGAAGGCACCTGGGTTAAAGCTGACGGTCAGCAGGGATACTTCCTGCAACGTATGACCCCAACCTATGCTTCCTCGAACGGTCGCCTGGATATCTGGTGGGATAACCGTTCTGACTTCAACGCCAACGGCGAAAAAGCGGTCTTCTTCGGCGCGATGTATGACCTGAAAAACTGGAATCTTCCAGGCTTCGCCATCGGCGCTTCCTACGTTTATGCATGGGATGCCAAACCAGCGACATGGCAGAGCAGCCCGGATGCGTACTACGACAAAAACCGGACTATCGAAGAGTCTGCTTACAGTCTGGATGCGGTCTACACCATTCAGGACGGTCGCGCCAAGGGCACGATGTTCAAACTGCATTTCACCGAATACGACAACCACTCCGACATCCCAAGCTGGGGTGGCGGTTACGGCAACATCTTCCAGGATGAGCGTGACGTGAAATTCATGGTTATCGCACCCTTCACTATCTTCTGATGCCCGATGCGGCAGGCATTTCACCTGCCGCACGTTTGAGGAATTTGCTATGAAAAAACTGATTCTCATCGCCATGATGGCATCGGGGCTGGTGGCTTGTGCGCAATCGACCGCGCCACAGGAAGACAGTCGTCTGAAAGAGGCATACAGCGCCTGTATCAATACCGCACAAGGCTCGCCGGAAAAAATTGAGGCCTGCCAGAGCGTGTTAAACGTGCTGAAGAAAGAGAAACAACATCAGCAGTTTGCCGACCAGGAAAGTGTGCGGGTACTGGATTATCAGCAGTGTCTGCGAGCAACGCAAACCGGAAATGATCAGGCGGTGAAAGCCGATTGTGATAAGGTCTGGCAGGAAATACGCAGTAATAACAAATAAGTGAGAGCTGTAACTCTCGCTTTTCTTATTTCCCTTGTATAAAAAAGCCAACCCGCAGGTTGGCTTTTCTCGTTCAGGCTGACTTATTTGCCTTCGTGCGCGTGCTCATCTTCGCGGCAATCGCCTTCGGCACAGTGACCGTAAAGATAGAGACTATGGTTAGTCAGGCGAATGCCATGTTTCGCGGCGATTTCACGCTGACGCGCTTCGATAGATTCATCACTAAATTCAATAACCTTGCCGCAGTCGAGGCAGATCAGGTGATCGTGGTGATGTTGTTGGGTCAGTTCAAATACGGATTTACCGCCTTCAAAATTGTGGCGGGTGACGATACCGGCATCGTCAAACTGGTTCAGTACGCGATATACCGTAGCCAGACCAATTTCTTCACCCATATCGATCAGACGTTTATATAAATCTTCCGCACTGACGTGATGGTTGTCCGGCTCCTGAAGAACTTCCAGGATTTTTAAACGAGGAAGCGTTACTTTCAGGCCAGCTTTCTTTAGGGCGGTATTGTTATCAGTCATGCGGAATCTGTCCTGTTACTAAGCGGTTCACTTCATTAGAAGAAGTGACAGAATTTGCTCTTGAGATAATGCGTATCATTATAGAATTGCCACGCCTAAATGAAAACCACAAGTCCCTGGCAAATATTGTTAATAAAAACGTGGCTTAGCTTACATTTACATCGGCAAGGCCACTTCAATACTGGAACATTGTACAGGTACTACGGCAAAAGTTACAAATTTGTAGCAATTATTTTGATTGGCGTTATCTATTAATACGGCGTAGACATTAGCCTACACCGCATCACATCAGGCATTGAGAATTTCGTCGAGATGCAACTCTTCAGAAATCTGTTTAACCCATTTTTCTACACGTTCAGCGGTCAGTTCCGGCTGACGGTCTTCGTCAATAGCCAGGCCGACAAAATGGTCGTCATCTGCCAGACCTTTTGACGCTTCGAAATGGTAGCCCGCAGTTGGCCAGTGACCCACGATAGTCGCGCCGCGCGGTTCGATGATGTCACGGATAGTGCCTAATGCATCACAGAAATATTCGGCGTAATCTTCCTGGTCGCCACAGCCAAACAGGGCAACCAGTTTACCATTGAAATCAATCTCTTCGAGAGTCGGGAAGAAGTCGTCCCAGTCACACTGCGCTTCGCCGTAATACCAGGTTGGGATACCCAGCAGCAGAATGTCATAAGCTTCCAGATCTTCTTTGCTGCTTTTTGCAATGTCATGGACATCGGCAACGTCTTTACCAAGCTGTTTTTGAATCATTTTTGCGATATTTTCGGTATTACCGGTGTCGCTGCCGAAAAAGATGCCAGTGATAGCCATGAGTGAAATAACCTCTTGAAACTTATTGAAATGGGGGTGGCAAATTGCCCACGGATAAAGGCAATCATAGCAGAACAGGCAGTCTTGCGGAATCAGCAAACGGGCAGGACTGCACACTGTGCTACATGAAAGTGGAAATTTAAACGATGCCCTGACTACGCAGTGCCGCCAACTGCTGCATCAAAATCTCTTCGATCAGTTCGCTACGGCTCATATTGCGCGACTCTGCCAGCTCATTCAGCGCCTCGACAGCTTCCGCGTTCAGCTTCAATTCGACACGCTTAAGACCACGTACTTTGTCGCGTTTTAGCTGGTTGCGTTTATTAATACGCAGCTGTTCATCGCGCGAAAGCGGATTGGTTTTCGGTCGTCCCGGTCGACGCTCGTGCGCGAACAGATCTAATGTCGTACGGTCCGTTTGTTCTTTGGCCATGATCTTGGTGACTTCGGGGGAAACAATCAGCCGGGCGTCTGCCCGGATGGATAGCGCGCCATAATACATCAGCGCGATGAGTCACGCCAACGCCCACGCGCGGAAAGCGACGCAGACGCTGGGTTTTTAATCAGTTGCGTTAATCATTGAGATAGCGACGGATGGCGCGCAGTACCGCATCAGGTTTTTCTGCGTGTACCCAGTGACCCGCACCCGCAATCACATGCGCCCGAGCCTGCGGGAATTGCGCCAGTAAATCATCACGATATTGTTCAGTGACATACGGTGAATTACCGCCGGGGATAAACAGGGCAGGGTGATCCCATGCCGGAATTTTCGTCCAGCCAACAATATGCGGATACTGATCCCACAACACTGGCACGTTAAAACGCCATTCACCATCAACGTAAGATTTCAGCAGAAACTGAATCACTCCTTCTTCATTCAGATGCTGGCGCATCACCGCTGCTGCCTGCTGTCGCGTTTGCGCGTTGGATTTACTGACGGCGTTGATGGCTGCGAAAATCTCATCATGACGACGAACGTGATAATCGACGGGGGCAATATCGATAGCCACCAGTTTATCAATGCGATCGGGTGCCAGTGCGGTTAGCGCCATAACGGCTTTACCGCCCATCGAGTGACCGATAAACGTCGCTTTTTCGATCTGCTGTGCATCCAGCGTATCCAACAGGTCTTGCGCCATTGCTGGATAATTCATCACAGGATCGCGCGGTGAAAGTCCGTGGTTACGCATATCTACCTGGATGATATCGTGGTCGCTCACCAGGTCGCGCGCCAGCACGCCGAGGTTGTCGAGACTACCAAACAAACCGTGGACGAGGACGATGGGAGAATTATTATGCTGGTTTTGTGCAGATTGCGCGCGGATATTCAATTTCATGGCAAAGTTCTTTTTTTCGCGAAGTCGGGTTAGGGTATTATGTTGACCATTGTGCCACAGGGCTGCAACAAATAAGGTTTAATCCGAGTTTTTCTGCAAGCCAGGCTTGACGCTATCCGCTGCCGGGATTTATTCATATACTCCTGGCGACTTGTATTCAGCTAAGACACCGCACTGGATTAAGATGAAAACGATTGAAGTTGATGATGAACTCTACAGCTATATTGCCAGCCACACTAAGCATATCGGCGAGAGCGCATCCGACATTTTACGGCGCATGTTGAAATTTTCCGCCGCATCACAGCCTGCTGCTCCGGTGACGAAAGAGGTTCGCATTGCGTCGCCTGCTATCGTCGAAGCGAAGCCGATCAAAACGATTAAAGACAAAGTACGCGCAATGCGTGAACTTCTGCTTTCCGATGAATACGCAGAGCAGAAGCGCGCGGTCAACCGCTTTATGCTGCTGTTGTCTACACTATATTCTCTTGACGCCCAGGCGTTTGCCGAGGCAACGGAATCGTTGCACGGTCGCACGCGCGTTTACTTTGCGGCAGATGAACAAACGCTGCTGAAAAATGGTAATCAGACCAAGCCGAAACATGTGCCAGGCACGCCGTATTGGGTGATCACCAACACTAACACTGGCCGTAAATGCAGCATGATTGAACATATCATGCAGTCGATGCAATTCCCGGCGGAATTGATTGAGAAGGTTTGCGGGACAATTTAAAACAACGTTGCAGATAAAGGACAAAGCAATGGCAATCCACAATCGTGCAGGTCAACCTGCACAACAGAGTGATTTGATTAACGTCGCCCAACTGACGGCGCAATATTATGTACTGAAACCAGAAGCAGGGAATGCGGAGCACGCGGTGAAATTCGGTACTTCCGGTCACCGTGGCAGTGCAGCGCGCCACAGCTTTAACGAGCCGCACATTCTGGCGATCGCTCAGGCAATTGCTGAAGAACGTGCGAAAAACGGCATCACTGGCCCTTGCTATGTGGGTAAAGATACTCACGCCCTGTCCGAACCTGCGTTCATTTCCGTACTGGAAGTGCTGGCAGCGAACGGTGTAGACGTTATTGTGCAGGAAAACAATGGCTTCACCCCGACGCCTGCCGTTTCCAATGCCATTCTGGTTCACAACAAAAAAGGTGGCTCGCTGGCAGATGGTATCGTGATTACGCCGTCCCATAACCCGCCGGAAGATGGTGGTATCAAATACAACCCGCCAAATGGTGGCCCGGCTGATACCAACGTCACCAAAGTGGTGGAAGACAGAGCCAACGCACTGCTGGCCGATGGCCTGAAAGGCGTGAAGCGTATCTCCCTCGACGAAGCGATGGCATCCGGTCATGTGAAAGAGCAGGATCTGGTGCAGCCGTTTGTGGAAGGTCTGGCTGATATCGTTGATATGGCGGCGATTCAGAAAGCTGGCCTGACGCTGGGTGTTGATCCGCTGGGCGGTTCTGGTATCGAATACTGGAAGCGCATTGGCGAATATTACAACCTCAACCTGACCATCGTTAACGATCAGGTCGATCAAACCTTCCGCTTTATGCACCTCGATAAAGACGGCGCGATCCGTATGGACTGCTCCTCTGAGTGTGCGATGGCGGGCCTGCTGGCACTGCGTGATAAGTTCGACCTGGCGTTTGCTAACGACCCGGATTATGACCGTCACGGCATCGTCACTCCGGCTGGTTTGATGAATCCGAACCATTACCTGGCAGTGGCGATCAACTACCTGTTCCAGCATCGTCCGCAGTGGGGCAAAGATGTTGCCGTGGGTAAAACGCTGGTTTCTTCTGCGATGATCGACCGCGTGGTCAACGATTTGGGTCGCAAGCTGGTGGAAGTACCGGTAGGCTTCAAATGGTTTGTTGATGGTCTGTTCGACGGCAGCTTCGGCTTTGGCGGCGAAGAGAGCGCAGGGGCTTCCTTCCTGCGTTTCGACGGCACGCCGTGGTCAACCGATAAAGACGGTATCATCATGTGTCTGCTGGCTGCGGAAATTACCGCAGTCACCGGTAAGAACCCGCAGGAACACTACAACGAACTGGCGAAACGCTTTGGTGCGCCGAGCTACAACCGTTTGCAGGCAGCTGCGACTTCCGCGCAAAAAGCGGCGCTGTCTAAGCTGTCTCCGGAAATGGTGAGCGCCAGCACCCTGGCAGGTGACCCGATCACCGCGCGTCTGACCGCAGCGCCTGGCAACGGTGCTTCTATTGGCGGTCTGAAAGTGATGACTGACAACGGATGGTTCGCCGCGCGCCCGTCAGGCACGGAAGACGCATACAAGATCTACTGCGAAAGCTTCCTTGGTGAAGAACATCGCAAGCAGATCGAGAAAGAAGCAGTTGAGATTGTTAGCGAAGTTCTGAAAAACGCGTAAACACATTAAATAAGAAAAAGGGCGGTCGGAAGATCGCCCTTTTTACTTATGACTGCCTGATGCGCTACGCTTATCAGGCCTGCAAGGATAGTGCAATATATTGAATTTGCGCGATTTTGTGGGCTGGGTAAGGCGCTTGCGCCGCCTCCGGCATGAACAACGAGCACTTTGTTAATAATCCCAAAGGGCGATCATTCGATCGCCCTTTTTTACTTCGCTTTATTAACCGTGTTTATTTTTCAGTTCAAAGCGGGGTGATACCAGACCATACAGTGTCCAGCCGAGGAAGGTCACGATGGAGCCATACAGCATGGCCTCTTCCCCAGACGAGTACAGTGCATAGAAGCTGTACATTGCACCAATAAAGGCAACAAAGTTAGCCACTTTCGCTTTAGCAGCCGGAACATTAGCTGCTTTCTGAATGATCACCAGTGCCGCCATCGACAGAATATACGGGATGATATTGGTCACCACGGCCAGGTTAACCAACACGTTGAACTGGCTGTTCAGCGACGGGCTAATGGTCATCAGCGATAACCCACTCTGGATAATCACAATGGTCAACATTCCCTGAACCGGTGCATCCACTTTGGTTACACGAGAGAAAATTTTCGGGAAGTACCCTTCATCGGCAGAAGATTTAAACACCTGGGCAATGGTGAACTGCCAGCCGAGCAATGAACCGCAGCAGGACATCACCATCAACGCCATAATCACTTTACCGACTTCCGGTGTGAACATCTGCGCGAAGGCCAGACCAAACGGTGCCGTTGAATTTGCCAGCTCCATATTTGGCACAATTCCGGCAATCACGTTAGTAGAGACGATATAAATTACTGCCGCACCCAATGTACCGCCAAGAACAGCAATTGGCACGTTACGTTCCGGGTTTTCTACCACTTCAGCGTTCGCACAGGCCGATTCCAGACCGAGAAAAGCCCACAATGTCATGGCAATGGAAGAACCAACCGCGCTAAAGAAGGGCGCATGATGCGGGTTCCAGGAGTCAGCGTAAAGCGTCGGGCTGAACCAGAACCAGCCGATAATGCACAGGCCAATTACCGGAATAATGACACCCCACACGGTAATGCTACTGATCTGCCCGGTAATGCGTGCACCACCAAAGTTAGCCACGGTACATACCCACAGCACAGCAATAGTGGCAAGACCAATCTGAACAGGCGAAAGGGTTGTGTCAAACAACTCAGTACCGTAGCCAACGGCAGAAATAGCGATGGCGACATTGGCAATCAGCAGTGACACACCGTAGGTATAGTTCGCCATGAAGTTACCGGATTTACCGAAGGCATATTCGGCATAACCCCCCATACCACCTGATTTACGGCTATACATACCGCATTTTGCAAAGGCCCAGGCCAGCGCCATTGATCCTACAGCCGTCACTAGCCAGGAGATAATCGAGATCGTCCCGACTTCGGCTAGTTTGGTCGGCAGCATAATGATGCCGGAACCCATCATGTTGACCATCGTCAGTATGGTTAACTGCACGACGCCCATTTTATTCGCTTTAGCCTGACTCATAATTTTTCTCCCTTCAGCAGGGCGCTTTGTGCTTTGCTTGATTTGATGACATAGCACCAGACCTGTTTGCGACCGTCATGTTCTTCGATATAGACACCCTGTAATTCCGGCGCAAAACCTGGCAGCAGGTTAATGCCTTCTTCCAGGGCAATGAAGTAACGCAGAACTGCACCGCCCCAGACTTCACCCGGAACAACACACAGCACGCCCGGAGGATAAGGCAGGGCACCTTCGGCTGCGATACGCCCTTCTGCATCCGGCAGACGAACCAGTTCCACCTCACCGCGTAAGTAGGCGTAGTTAGCTTCTTGTGGGTTCATGCTGACGCGAGGGAAGTGTTCCTTACGGAACATCTCTTTTTGCAGTTGTTTCACGTTATGACGGGCATACAGGTCGTGCATTTCTTGGCACAACTGACGCAGGGTATAACCGGCGTAACGGGCTTCATGCTGTTTGTAAATGGAAGGCAGTACGTCCGCCAGAGGCGCATCATCTTCCAGCAGTTTTTCGAAACGTACTAGCAGGGCGACAAGCTGCTGTAGTTTGGCCATATCTTCTGCCGGAGTCAGCAGGAATAAAATGGAGTTAAGGTCGCATTTTTCTGGAACGACACCATTTTCACGCAGGAAGTTAGCGAGAATGGTTGCAGGAACACCGAATGCCTCATATTCGCCGTTACGTGCATCAATGCCTGGGGTAGTCAGTAGCAGCTTGCACGGATCGACAAAATATTGGTTTTCTGCGTAGCCTTCAAAAGAGTGCCAGTGTTCTCCTGGTACAAACTGGAAGAAACGCAGGTCATTGGCAATTTCAGCGGTGGGATATGACTGCCATGGCTTGCCATCCACCAGTTCAGGAACGAACGGACGAATATGCTGACAGTTTTCAAGGATCAGTTTGCGGGCATCAATGCCATTCGCCACGCAGTCCATCCACATATTGCGACCGCTTACGCCTTCATGCATTTTAGCGTTGACGTCCAGTGCCGCGAACAGCGGATAGAACGGACTTGTGGAGGCATGCATCATAAAGGCATTGTTCATGCGTTTATGCGGTACATAACGCGGTTGTCCTTTGATATGGCGGTCTTTTTTATGAATTTGTGAAGTCTGGGAAAAACCCGCCTGCTGTTTATGGACTGACTGCGTAACCAGAATGCCCGGATCGTTTTCATTAAGCTCCAGCAGCAGCGGCGAACAGTCAGCCATCATCGGGATAAACTGCTCGTAGCCGACCCATGCGGAGTCAAACAGAATGTAGTCACACAGATGACCAATTTTATCCACTACCTGACGGGCGTTATAAATTGTACCGTCGTAGGTGCCTAACTGAATAACCGCGAGGCGGAACGGACGCGCCTCTTTTGCCCGCTGCGGTGCGACTTCTGCAATCAGTTCGCGCAGGTAATTTTCTTCGAAGCAGTGCGCATCAATGCCACCGATAAAGCCATACGGGTTGCGTGCTGTTTCCAGATAAACCGGTGTTGCACCAGCTTGTAGCAACGCCCCGTGGTGATTAGATTTATGGTTATTGCGGTCAAACAGCACCAGATCGCCCGGTGTCAGCAGTGCGTTTAATACCACTTTGTTTGAAGAGGAGGTGCCGTTTAAAACGAAGTAGGTTTTATCGGCATTAAACACTTTTGCTGCGTGTTGTTGTGCGATACACGGTGCGCCTTCATGAATCAGCAGGTCACCCATTGCCACGTCGGCGTTGCACAAGTCAGAACGGAAAAGAGTTTCACCAAAATACTCTACAAACTGGTTACCTGCCGGATGGCGACGGAAAAATTCGCCGCCCTGATGACCGGGGCAATCAAATGCGCTGTTACCCTGATTGACATAATCGACCAGTGCGCGGAAGAAAGGTGGGCGTAACTGGGTTTCATAATGGCTGGCAGCGGTTTCTAACTGGCGACCGTAAAACGTTTTCCGCGCTTCGCAATGTTCGAAGACACCCGAAATACGTGACAGGTATTTTGCTGGCACATGATCTTCATTTTCCGTGGCAATAAATACAGGAATGCCATAGCCAGTAGCGTCTATTTCATCGAGTTTTCCACGTTCAACATCATCGACCGATAAAACAATGGCAGCAACGTTAATATAATTACTTTCGTCAATGTTCACGCATACACGATGAGTGGAAAAGTAATTCTGGCAAGAACGACTAACGGCAATTTTTAATTCTGACATTTTTCATCTCTTTATTTCAGGTAATAGCAGGTCCTCAATTTCTCAAAAGAGAAATTGATAACGCCGGAAAAAAGCAAAACATCACCCCTGATAAATAAATCAGTAGTTTGCTTTTTGTAGATGCAATAACCCGACCAGCCCGGTAACTGGCAATACTCTACCTGTCCAGATTGCGACGTAGCGATCTGAATTAATAAGGGTATAAAAGGGTTAGCAATGTATGAGCACCAGAGATACAGGTATTAACCTGTGATGCTTAAAGACAGGGAGACCTGTATTTTGAGGTGCCCTTTAGTCAGAAGACTAGCGGGCATTAAAGAAATGAAAGTCAAAGCTATTGCGATGGGAAAACTTCATAATATGAGTTGTTCGCCTTATATGGGGCATTGCACGGTTATTATTTTCCATTTTCCTTTACCTTTTTCTGTATCAGTTGAAGGTAAAATTATTCTATCCAGGAAATGTCTCTAATCTATGAAGAAGATCAAAAAAATGGTCAAACTAAAAGTTGTTAATCATAAAGTATGGATGGTGCAAAACAGAATATTGCTTTGTTTTTTTGATTTTGTAATTTAATTGTTTGTGTTTTGTTAGCGCATTAATCCTGCTGAATAATAATGTTTCAGCAGGGCTAATTTTAAAATAATAATTCTTTTAAAAGTGCAAAAAATGAATAAATATTCAAAGCATAAACCGATACCCAATACCGGTTTCAGTAATGAAATGGCGGGGGCGGGCGGGATCCTGTTCCAGTTTTTGTCGCAGATGTCCCATATAAATACGCAAATAATGACTGTGTTCGACCGCGTTTGGCCCCCACACCTGGTTAAGGAGTTGGCGCTGGGTGAGCACTTTTCCCGCATTATTGAGCAACACTGCCAGCAGGCGAAACTCAATCGGGGTGAGATGCACCTCTTCCTCACCGCGATGGATCACACGAGCCGCTAAATCGACGGTAACATCAGAAAACTTCACTACCGGATCGGGTGCGGCGGTAGCTGAGTGGCGGCGTAAAGCGACGCGCAGACGCGCCTGCAATTCGCCAATGCCAAACGGTTTACTCAGGTAATCATCAGCTCCGGCATCCAGCGCGGCGATTTTGTCGCTCTCTTCACTACGTGCGGAAAGCACAATCACCGGCACTACGCTCCACTGGCGCAGGTCGCGGATAAACTCAATTCCATCGCCATCGGGCAGACCGAGATCGAGAATAATCAAATCCGGCTTGCGGGTTGCCGCTTCCAGCAAGCCGCGTTGCAGCGTTTCGGCCTCAAAGACACGCATACCGTCGCCCTCCAGCGCCGTGCGCAGAAAGCGACGAATAGCCTGTTCATCTTCAACAATCAGAACGTTTGTCACATATCCTCATGAAATTCTTCAAGTTCAGGGGCAGTTTGCTGGGGAAGTGTAACACGAAAACAGGCACCACCTTCCGGTCGGTTGAACGCGGTAATGGTGCCTCCGTGTACATCCACAATCGCCCGACAAATTGCCAACCCAAGCCCGACACCCGGCACCGCCGACTCTTTATTCCCGCGAGCAAACTTATCAAATATCGTCTGCTCCTGGCCTGGCGGAAGACCGGGGCCGTTGTCCCAGACATCCAGTTGTAGATTTTCGCCCTCAACGTGGGCATCGATACCAATTTCAGCCTGCGCACCCGCATATTTCACCGCGTTCTCCAGCAGATTAATCAGCACCCGTTCAAAGAGTGGCCCGTCAACGTGGATTAAGGTCAGCGGTTCTGGCAGAGAAAGATTGATGGGAGACGATAAACCCGGTTCCAGCATTTGCAGCGCGCTGCCGACCACTTCTTCCAGCGTTAACCACTCTTTCTTCAAATTAAAGCCGCCGGACTGAATTCGCGCCATATCCAGTAGATTATTCACCAGTCGGGTAGTGTTCAGCACATGCTGACGAATCTCGCTGGCCTGGCGGGCGTGGGGCGATCCTTCGCTTGCCAGATCGAGCGTTAATATTTCTGCCTGACCGAACAGCACCGTGAGCGGAGTGCGTAAATCATGCGAAAGCGCCGCCAGCAGGGCGTTGCGGATCTGTTCACGTTCGCTTGCCATCCGCGCCTGTTCTTCGCTGGCGGTCAGCGTCAGGCGCTCAAACGCATTGGCGACTAACAGCGTAAACGTCTCCAGCAGGCGCTGCTGTTCCGGGATCATCAACTGACGCAGATTCCCCGGTTCCACCACCACCAGTCCGTAGGTTTTCTCGCCGCTTTTTAACGGCAAAATCTGGTACGGTACACCGGGTAACGTGTCGGTGCCCGCACCCGCAGGCAGGCCTTTATCAAAACTCCACTGCGCGATAGCATCGTCCCACGGCGTCATTCCTTGCGGATGTGTTAACGGCTGCAATTTACCGTTGTCATCGGGTAACAGCACCTGACTGCGGGCATGAAACGTGGAGGCAATAAATTGTTCGCTGGTGGCGGCGATGTCCTGCGGACTGCGGCCCACTGCCAGAGCTTTCGACATTTCATATAAGTGCCGTGTGCGTTGCTCGCGGTAACGGGCTACCCGCGCCTGATAACGCACACCCGCAGTAAGGTTCCCGATCACCAGTCCGACGGTTAACATCACCGCGAAGGTCAGCAGATATTGCACATCAGAGACGGCGAGCGTGCCGCGTGGGGCGATAAAAAAGAGATCGAAACTCACCACATTAATGACGGTGGCGACCACTGAAGGCCAGCGGCCATAAAACAGCGCCACCACCACCACGCCAAGCAGATACAGCATCACCAGGTTGGCGGCATCAAACGCCATCAGCCACTGCATGGCAATTAAGGTGATAACGGCGCATAACGCGGCGGCAACCACGCATCCCTGAATCTGTACCCGCCACTTGTCTTTAAAAGAGCGGCTATCCGGCGCGTTATTAAGTGTGCGGGCAGGCGGTTCATCAAGCGCGACCAGCACCTGATCGAGATCGGGGGCGATGCGCGCCAGCCGATCAGCAAACGTTTCCCGACGCCACCAGCGGCGCGAGGCCGGACGACCGAGAATAATCTTGCCGAGATTATGTTCACGGGCATAACGTACTACCGCTTTTTCTTCTGCCGGATCAGAAAGTGTTGCCGTCTCTGCGCCCAGCTCCTGCGCCAGACGTAAGGCGCTGAGAATTGCCCGACGTTTTTTCTCGGGTAAGCGGTGCAGGGCAGGGGTTTCAACATACACCGCGTGCCAGACGCTCCCCAGCCGTGACGCCAGCCGCGCCGCTGCGCGGACCAGTTTTTCGCTGCCCGTGTTATGCCCGATGCATAAAAGGATCGCGTCGCGCGTGTGCCACACTTTCTCTGCGCCAGGATGCCCCCGCCAGGCGCGCATTTGCTCATCAACGCGATCGGCAGTGCGGCGCAGTGCCAGTTCGCGCAGGGCGATCAGATTGCCTTTGCGGAAAAAATGTTCAATGGCGCGCTCCGCCTGCCCGGCAATGTAGACTTTGCCTTCTTTCAGCCGCTGGCGCAGATCGTCCGGGGGCAAGTCCACCAGCACCACGTCGTCGGCGGCATCGAAAAAAGGATCGGGCACGGTTTCCCGTACCTGAATTCCGGTGACGCCGCTGACCACATCATTCAGACTTTCCAGATGCTGAACGTTGACGGTTGTGAAAACATCAATGCCAGCTTCCAGCAGTTCTTCGATATCCTGCCAGCGTTTAGGATGACGAGAACCTGGCGCATTACTGTGCGCCAGTTCGTCCATTAAGATCAGCGCCGGACGGCGGGCGAGGGCGGCATCGAGATCAAACTCGCTGATATGCCGCCCACGGTACGCCTGGCGTTTCAGCGGCAGAACAGCCAGACCTTCCAGCATGGCGGCGGTATCTTTCCGCCCGTGGGTTTCTACCACGCCAACCACAATATCCAGCCCTTGCGCCCGCAGTCGCTGGGCTTCTGCCAGCATCGCCCAGGTCTTCCCGACGCCTGCGCAGGCACCGAAGAAAACTTTCAGCTTTCCCCGATGCGGCGCGGCAGTTTGTTCCAGCAGACGGTCGGGATCGGGACGTAAGGGTTCGTTATTCATCAAGCTTATCCAGCGCCAGATTGAGTTCGACAATATTGACGACCGGCTGGCCGATATATTTCACCAGCGGTTGTTGGCTGTATTTTGCGATCAGCTGCGTGAGCTGTTCAACGCTGAGATTACGCGCTTTCGCGACGCGTGGGATCTGCCAGGCCGCCGCTTGCGGGGTAATGTTATTGTCCAGCCCGCTTGCCGACGCCGTCACCAGTTCAACCGGAACGTTCGTGCTGGCATCCGGGTTAGCGGCCCGTAATGCAGCAACGCGTGCGGCTATTAGTTTATCCAGCTCCGGGTTACTGACCGCCAGATTGCTCCCGCCAGAAGCCTGTGAATTATAGGGCATTTCTGCCGTTGCCGACGGGCGACCATGAAAATAACCGTTGCCGGTAAAATTCTGCCCGATTAATGCCGAACCGCGCACCGTATCACCTTCACGGATCAACGAACCATTGGCTTGCCAGGGAAACCACCATTGCCCCAGCGCGGTGGTCAGTAGCGGATAAACACCGCCAGTGATCAATAACAGAAAGAGAAATGTCGATAATGCCGGACGTAATCCACTCATGGTAACCCTCACACCAGACCGCAAACGGTCAGTAGTAAATCAATCACTTTGATACCGATAAACGGCACTAGTAGCCCACCCAGACCGTAAATCCATAAGTTACGGCGCAACATGGCAGAAGCGGTAAGCGGTTTATAACTCACGCCTTTTAACGCCAGAGGAATTAAAAAGACGATAATCAAGGCGTTGAAAATCACCGCACTGAGAATGGCGGAGTCGGGCGAATGCAGGCGCATGATGTTCAGTGCATTTAACTGCGGATACGTTGCCGCGAACGCCGCCGGAATAATGGCGAAGTATTTCGCTACATCGTTGGCAATGCTGAAGGTGGTGAGCGAGCCACGGGTCATCAGCATCTGTTTGCCAATGTGCACCACCTCGATCAACTTGGTCGGGTTGGAGTCGAGATCCACCATATTGCCCGCTTCTTTCGCCGCCTGAGTGCCGGAGTTCATCGCCACCGCGACATCTGCCTGCGCGAGCGCCGGAGCATCGTTGGTGCCGTCGCCTGTCATCGCCACTAAACGGCCTTCCGCCTGATACTGACGAATCAACGCCAGTTTGGCCTCTGGTGTCGCTTCGGCGAGGAAATCATCGACGCCCGCTTCCGCAGCAATCGCGGCGGCAGTCAGACGGTTATCTCCGGTAATCATCACCGTTTTAATGCCCATTTGGCGCAGTTGTGCGAAACGCTCTTTGATACCGCCTTTGACGATATCTTTCAGCGCAATAACGCCCAGCACGCGGGAACCTTCTACTACTACCAGCGGCGTGGCACCCTGACGCGCAACGTTATCAACTTTTTGATCGACATCGGCAGGGAAGTGACCACCGTTAGCCTCAACATGGCGGCGAATGGCATCGACAGAACCTTTACGGATCATGCGGTTGTCGATGTTGATCCCGCTCATCCGGCTTTGTGCAGTAAATGGCACAAAGGTGGCATGGAGCGACTGCACATCGCGCTCGCGCAGGTTAAAACGCTGCTTGGCGAGGATCACAATACTGCGGCCTTCCGGCGTTTCGTCGGCCAGCGAAGCCAGTTGTGCGGCATCGGCCAGCGTTTTTTCCTCTACGCCCTGCGCGGGGATAAACTCCGACGCCTGACGGTTACCTAGCGTGATGGTGCCGGTTTTATCCAGCAGCAGAACGTCAACGTCGCCCGCCGCTTCAACGGCACGTCCGCTGGTGGCGATCACATTGGCGCCCAGCATTCGGCTCATCCCGGCGACGCCGATCGCTGAAAGCAGGCCGCCGATGGTGGTTGGGATCAGACAGACCAGCAGCGCCACCAGTACCGTTACGCTGACCGCGTTACCGCCCCAGGCAGAAAATGGCCATAGCGTTGCGGTTGCCAGTAAAAAGACGATGGTCAGGGCAATCAGCAGGATGGTCAGGGCAATCTCGTTCGGCGTTTTGCGTCGCTGTGCGCCTTCCACCATCGCGATCATCCGATCCAGAAATGTCTCGCCGGGGTTAACGCTGCACTCGATCACCAGCCAGTCAGAAAGAATTCGCGTGCCACCAGTGACGGAGGCAAAATCGCCGCCGGATTCACGGATCACCGGTGCTGATTCCCCGGTGATGGCGCTCTCATCGACCGACGCGCCACCTTCAATGACTTCACCATCGCAGGGGATGATATCGCCTGCCTCTACCAGCACGATGTCGCCTTTACGCAGTTGATCGGCAGGAATTTTGTCCGCCGCAGCGCCATATTTCGGCTCACGCAGCTTACGGGCAAAGGCGGTTTTTTTGACCCCTTTCAGACTGTTGGCCTGCGCTTTACTGCGGCCTTCTGCCAGCGCCTCGGCGAAATTAGCGAACAGCACAGTGATCCACAGCCAGCCACTAATTGCCGCACTAAACAGCGCATTGCCAGGCATCGCACCGCTTGCCATCGCGATGCTAATAGCGGTGGTCAGCAGACTGCCGATCCAGACGATAAACATCACCGGATTGCGCCATTGCGCCTGCGGGCTTAATTTTTTAACCGCTTCTTTCAGCGCCTGAACGACAAGTGTTGGTTCGAATAGCGCCAGTTGTTTACGACTCATATTCAGTGCTCACTCAATATCATCAAGAGAGATACTCCGCCACCGGACCAAGCGCCAGGGCAGGGATAAAGGTCAGTGCGCCAACCAGCAACACGGTGCCGATTAACAGGCCAACAAACAGCGGGCCGTGCGTTGGCAATGTGCCGGAGCTGGTGGGTTGGCTCTTTTTACTCACCAGCGAACCAGCAATCGCCATCACCGGGATAATCACCCCGAAGCGACCGACAAACATGCAGAACGCCAGTAAACAGTTCCAGAACGGTGAGTTGGCGCTTAATCCGGCAAAGGCGCTGCCGTTGTTGTTGGCGGCGGACGACACGGCATACAGCACTTCGCTAAAACCATGCGGGCCAGGGTTGAGCATGGCGCTACGTCCGGCGTCGGTCATCATCGCCAGCGCCGCGCCCATCAGCACCAGCGTCGGGGTGACCAGAATCGCCAGCGCGGTCAGTTTCATCTCGCGCACGTCGATTTTTTTACCCAGATATTCCGGTGTGCGACCAATCATCAGCCCGGCAATAAACACCGCCAGCAGGACGAACAGCATCATGCCGTAAAGGCCAGAACCAACGCCGCCGAATACCACTTCACCAATTTGCATCAACCACATCGGCACCATGCCGCCAGGGGCGGTAAACGAATCATGCATCGCAATCACCGCACCGCAGGAAGCCGCCGTGGTCACAACCGCAAACAGGCTACTGACCAGCACGCCAAAACGGCTCTCTTTACCTTCCATATTGATGTTACTGTCTGCGCCGAGCGCCAGCAGATGCGGATTACCCTGAACTTCTGCCCACATCACCACGCCTACGCAGATGACAAAAATCACCGACATCGCCCACAACAACATGCGTCCCTGGCGGCGATCGCCCGCCACTTCGCCAAAGGCAAAGCACAGTGCTGTTGGGATCAAGAAGATCGCCAGCATTTGCACGAAGTTGGTCAGTGCGGTCGGGTTTTCAAACGGATGCGACGAGTTGGCATTAAAGAAGCCACCGCCATTAGTGCCGAGCATCTTAATCGCTTCCTGAGAAGCCACCGGCCCCATCGGTAACAGTTGTTGTGCTCCTTCAATGGTCGTCACCGCCTGATAGGGCAGAAAGTTTTGCAGCGCACCTTGTTGAATAAAAAACAGCGCAATCAGCAACGCCACAGGGGCTAACACCCATAACGTGATGCGTAGCAGATCGACCCAGGCATTACCGAGCGTGCTCATGCTCTGGCGGGTAAACGCGCGGATAAGGGCAAAAATCACCGCAATCCCGCTGGCGGCAGAAAGAAAGTTTTGTACCGTTAAGCCCGCCATTTGGCTGAAATAGCTTAACGTGGTTTCACCGCTGTAAGATTGCCAGTTGGTATTAGTCACAAAGCTGACGGCAGTATTCAGCGCCAGATCCCACGACAGCCCCGGCAGCTGCTGCGGATTAAGCGGCAGATAATGCTGACCGAGCAACATAAAATACAGTAGCGCCAGCCCCAGCATATTCAGACAGAGAATGGCAGAGAGATATTGCTTCCAGTTCATCTCGCGACCAGAGACGCCAAGTGCGCGAAAGAGTACGCGCTCAACGCCCGCCGTACCGGGAAGAGGAATATCATTAATCAGCCGCGCCAGCCCGCTGCCTAAAGGGCGCGCCAGCACCATCAGTACCAGTAAAAACGTGGCGATCAGTAACAACCCTTGCGCAGCCATCAAAACGCCTCCGCATTGATCAGGGCATAAACCAGATACCCCAGTAATAAAAACACCAGCAACACGCCGGTTATCACGCCTGCACTCACAGTGCACCTCCAGTGGCCTAAAAGTGATACCGGAAGGGTAGAATTCTGGCTGCAAAGATTTCGCAAAAATCTGCGGGCGGGGTGTAAAAAAAGTATAAAAATGGCAAAGACCGCAATTTAACTAATGGTTAGTATTGATTTAACCTTTATGTAACTTAATTACAGGGTGAATGTAAATAAACCATCAATAAGCAAAAATAAGTGGTCGGATGAGTAGTAAAATTACACAAAAGGCGGTACTATTTTCATCAGATAAACAAATTCATTTTCCGGTGCTATTCACCGGGTAGATACAAAAGGGGGGAGAAAAGTATGGAACTCTACAGAGAATATCCTGCATGGCTTATCTTTTTACGCCGTACTTATGCGGTTGCAGCGGGCGTTCTGGCGCTGCCTTTCATGCTTTTCTGGAAAGACCGAGCCCGCTTTTACAGCTACCTACATCGCGTCTGGTCGAAAACCAGCGAGAAACCGGTGTGGATGGATCAGGCCGAAAAGGCGACCGGTGATTTTTATTGATTGCTAAGTTCTGAATACATTGAAAACCGCCAGCGGAAACGCTGGCGGTTTTTTTGTTTTCGCCGTCTACACTTACTCCTGTAAACCGTTCAGGAGCAGTAATGAATCAACAACTTTTTGATGAAAGCACCCTAATCCGTATCTCCGCGCTTCACGAGTTATACCGTCTTAAAGAGCGAGGCTTAACGCGCGGTATGCTCAACGATTATCACAGCCGCTATAAACTCGTATTTCTGGCGCATTCTCAGCCGGAGTACCGCAAACTTGGCCCGTTCGTGGCAGATATTCATCAGTGGCAAAATCTGGACGATTTTTACAATGAATACCGCCAGCGCGTAATCGTTTTGCTATCTCACCCCGCCAACCCGCGCGATCACACCAACGTTTTGATGCACGTTCAGGGGTATTTTCGTCCGCATCTTGATTCCACAGAACGTCAGCAACTGGCGGCGCTTATCGACAGTTATCGATGTGGCGAGCAACCGCTTCTTGCGCCGCTGATGCGTATCAAACACTATATGGCGCTTTATCCTAATGCCTGGCTTTCAGGGCAACGTTATTTCGAACTTTGGCCGCGTGTTATTAACTTGCGCCATGCAGGAGTTTTATGACCACCCATCTGGTCTGGTTTCGCCAGGATTTACGTCTGCACGATAATCTCGCGCTGGCTGCCGCCTGCCGCAATTCGTCTGCACGCGTGCTGGCGTTGTATATCGCTACACCACGCCAGTGGGCGGCGCATAGCATGTCGCCGCGTCAGGCTGAATTTATCAATGCTCAACTGAACGGGCTACAGATCGCGCTGGCAGAAAAAGGCATTCCTTTATTGTTCCGTGAAGTGGATGACTTTGCCGACAGCGTTGAAATGGTTAAACAGGTGTGCGTGGAAAACCGCGTTACCCATTTGTTTTATAACTATCAGTATGAAGTGAATGAGCGAGCGCGGGATGCTCTGGTTGAGAAAACGCTTTGTAACGTGGTGTGTGAAGGATTTGATGACAGCGTGATCCTGCCACCTGGCGCGGTGATGACCGGCAATCACGAGATGTACAAAGTATTTACGCCATTTAAAAATGCCTGGCTGAAACGGCTGCGGGAAGGGATGCCGGAGTGCGTCGCTGCACCAACAGTCCGTAGTTGCGGAGCGATAGATCCCGCGTCATCCATTACGCTGAATTACCCTCGTCAGTCTTTCGATACTGCGCATTTCCCGGTGGAAGAAAAAGCGGCGATTGCGCAATTACGCCATTTTTGCCAGAACGGTGCCGGGGAGTATGAGCAACAGCGTGATTTCCCGGCGGTAGAAGGCACCAGCCGTTTGTCCGCAAGCCTCGCAACGGGAGGATTATCGCCTCGCCAGTGTTTGCATCGCCTGCTGGCGGAACAACCGCAGGCGCTGGACGGTGGAGCGGGTAGCGTCTGGCTTAATGAGTTGATATGGCGCGAGTTTTACCGGCACCTGATAACGTATTACCCCTCGCTGTGTAAACATCGTCCGTTTATTGCCTGGACCGACCGCGTGCAGTGGCAGCGCAATCCCGCACATTTAAAGGCCTGGCAGGAAGGCAAAACCGGATACCCGATTGTCGATGCCGCCATGCGTCAGCTTAACAGTACTGGCTGGATGCATAACCGTCTGCGGATGATCACTGCCAGTTTTCTGGTGAAAGATTTGTTGATCGACTGGCGCGAAGGCGAGCGATATTTCATGTCGCAACTGATTGATGGTGATTTGGCAGCCAATAACGGTGGCTGGCAGTGGGCGGCTTCTACGGGTACTGATGCCGCGCCGTATTTTCGTATATTCAACCCGACAACCCAGGGCGAGAAATTTGACCGCGAGGGCGAGTTTATCCGCCAGTGGTTACCGGAGCTGCGCGATGTGCCGGGAAAATCGGTGCATGAGCCGTGGAAATGGGCACAGAAAGTGGGTGTAAAGCTGGATTATCCAGAGCCGATTGTCGATCACAAAGAAGCGAGAGTACGAACGCTGGCAGTGTATGAGGCGGCGAGGAAAGGGTGATCTGTAAAGTTCCTGGCCCGGTGGATTTTCACCATCGGGCCAAAAACATTAAGACTCCAGCGCCAGCGCGCGATTTCTGAACTTCAGCGTCTGGTACAGCCAAATCATCAGCACCAACCCCACACAAGCCAGTGCGCCCCAGGTGATTTGATCAAACACTTCAATATACGCGTTGATGGAGTAGTTGATCGCTCCGGAAGCATCAAACGAAGCTTGCGATGTCTGATCGGCAATGACGCCCGCCAGATAGTTAGCAATCGCGCCGGAAAGCAGCATATAAATGCCGGTTAATACGCCGGTCACGCCGGGGATTTCAATACGCGTAATTTGTGACATGGCTACCGGATCGATAAACAGTTCGGCAAAGCCCATCACCGCCAGCCCCAGAACCATCAGCGGTAGGGAAGAGTGACCATACATCGCAGACCAGCGGGCGCTTAAGGTCAGAATGCAGAATCCGGCGCTCATCAGACCGAGGCCAAGAGCAAATTTTCCCCAAATGCGCACGGTACGATTACCCGCCACGCTCTCTTTCACGACCCAGGCAAGGAACACCCCGCACAGCATGACCGCGAAGGCATTAATCGACTGAAACATAGCGGTCGGAACGGTATAACCGAAAATATCGCGGTTAACGAAACGGTCGATATAAAGGCTAATCGAACTGCCGCCCTGTTGTGCGAAGGCCCAGAACAACATACTGAAGAAGGTAAGGGTAACAATCAGCCCCAGTTCTTTACGCTGTTTCTGGTTTTCTGCTTTGCGATAAATTTTTGCCAGCACCGCCAGTCCAATCACCGTGGCAACAACTAAGGCGTATACCGACCATTCTTTCCAGAACAATACAGTAATCAGCGCAGGTGTTGCGACCAGCAGAACCAGCAGCCATCCCCAGTTCGGCAGGAGAAAGTTTTTCGCACACAGCACCTCCTTATTAACGCCCCGGGTATGAGCGAAGTGACGATTGCCGCATAAGAAAATGACCAGCCCGGCGATCATCCCGACCGCAGCCAGGCCAAAGCCCATTGCCCAGCTGTATTCTTCCTGGGCGTAACCACAGGCGATTGGGGCGATAATAGAACCCACGTTACCTGCCGCATACATCAGCGAGAAACCGCCATCACGACGCGGATCGGTTGGCTCATAGAGTTCGCCAAGCAGGCAACTGACGTTGGATTTAAACAGGCCATAGCCGCAGACGATAATCGCCAGCGATAAATAGAGGAATGTCGGATGGATCTCGCTGGCGCCCAACACCAGATGTCCGACCGCCATCAACAACGCTCCCAACATTACCGCCATACGGTTGCCGAGCACTTTATCGGCCAGGAAGCCGCCAAGAATTGGCGTGACATATACCAGTGAACAGTAGGCACTGAATAACGCGTAAGCGTGGGTATCGTTGTACTTCAGCTGATTGGTGAGATAGAGAATCAGCAGGGCGCGCATTCCGTAGAAGCTAAAATATTCCCAGATTTGTAGCGCGACAACGTAGTAGATAGCGCGCGGCTGTGATGCGTGTTTATTCATGATAATTCCACAGTTGGATGCGACGCCACGTAATAAAAGCGCGGTGTGCGTGTGTTTCCTTAAAGTTAAAACCTTGATACAGATCTGATTATTTATGCAATATGCTGTCTGTTTGCATAAATATACATGAACTGTAGTGTGATGAGATAAACAATTTGCGCCTTTTGGCCGCCTGTTTGTTTCTTAATATGTCAAAAGATTGGCTATCGACGAACAGGCGAGGTAACGCTATGTTAACGGTGTAGCTATCAGAATACGGAAGGCGCGAAGATGAAAAACACCGAACTGGAACAACTGATTAACGAGAAACTGAACAGCGCGGCGATAAGTGATTACGCGCCGAATGGTTTGCAGGTGGAAGGCAAAGAGACGGTGCAAAAAATTGTTACCGGTGTCACCGCCAGCCAGGCTTTGCTCGATGAGGCAGTGCGTCTGGGCGCGGATGCGGTCATTGTGCATCATGGCTACTTCTGGAAAGGTGAATCCCCGGTAATTCGCGGCATGAAGCGTAACCGTTTAAAAACATTGCTGGCGAATGATATCAACCTGTATGGCTGGCATCTGCCGCTGGACGCGCATCCGGAGCTTGGCAATAACGCACAACTGGCGGCGTTACTGGGGATCACGGTCATGGGCGAAATTGAGCCGTTGGTGCCGTGGGGCGAACTGACCATGCCTGTGCCGGGGCTGGAACTGGCTTCCTGGATTGAAGCGCGTCTGGGACGCAAGCCGTTATGGTGTGGCGATACCGGACCTGAGGTGGTGAAACGCGTCGCCTGGTGCACGGGCGGCGGACAAAGTTTTATCGATAGCGCCGCGCGTTTTGGCGTGGATGCATTTATTACTGGCGAAGTTTCTGAACAGACCATTCATTCGGCGCGCGAGCAGGGATTGCATTTTTATGCCGCAGGTCACCATGCCACCGAACGCGGCGGTATTCGCGCGTTGAGCGAGTGGTTGAATGAAAATACCGATCTTGAAGTGACTTTTATTGATATTCCTAATCCTGCATAACGAATAATCAGAGGGATCGAAAGTGCAACGAGCGCGTTGTTATCTGATAGGTGAAACGGCGGTAGTGCTGGAACTGGAACCGCCGGTGACGCTGGCTAGCCAGAAACGGATTTGGCGTCTGGCGCAGCGTCTGGTTGATATGCCGAATGTGGTGGAAGCCATTCCTGGCATGAACAATATTACGGTGATTTTGCGTAATCCTGAGTCGCTGGCGCTGGATGCTATAGAGCGTTTGCAACGCTGGTGGGAGGAGAGTGAGGCGCTGGAACCGGAGTCACGCCATATCGAAATCCCGGTGGTTTACGGTGGAGCAGGCGGGCCGGATTTGTCGGTAGTCGCGGCACATTGTGGGTTGAGTGAAAAACAGGTCGTTGAATTGCACTCCTCCGTGGAATACGTGGTCTGGTTTTTAGGTTTTCAACCGGGCTTCCCGTATCTCGGTAGTTTGCCGGAACAACTACACACGCCGCGACGCGCGGAACCGCGTTTGCTCGTTCCGGCAGGTTCTGTCGGGATCGGTGGGGCGCAGACTGGTGTTTATCCGCTGGCAACGCCGGGGGGGTGGCAATTAATAGGCCATACCTCGCTCAGTTTATTTGACCCGACGCGAGACGAACCCATCTTATTACGTCCGGGAGACAGCGTGCGCTTTGTGCCGCAGAGGGAGGGAGTATGTTAAAAATTATTCGTGCGGGCATGTATACCACCGTGCAGGATGGTGGTCGTCACGGTTTTCGCCAGTCGGGTATCAGCCACTGCGGCGCACTGGATATGCCTGCGCTGCGTATTGCTAATCTGCTGGTGGGTAACGATGCCAACGCTCCCGCACTGGAAATCACGCTCGGTCAGTTAACGGTTGAATTTGAACGCGACGGCTGGTTTGCCCTGACTGGTGCAGGTTGCGAAGCGCGGCTGGATGATAACGCTGTCTGGACCGGCTGGCGCTTGCCGATGAAAGCAGGCCAGCGTTTAACCCTTAAACGGCCGCAACATGGCGTTCGTAGCTATCTGGCGGTCGCAGGCGGTATTGATGTTCCGCCAGTTATGGGGTCATGCAGTACCGATCTCAAAGTGGGGATAGGCGGGCTGGAAGGGCGTTTACTGAAGGATGGTGACCGACTCCCGATTGGCAAAGCAAAGCGGGATTTTATGGAAGCGCAGGGCGTTAAACAGCTTCTGTGGGGAAACCGCATTCGCGCCTTGCCGGGGCCGGAATATCATGAGTTCGATCGCGCCTCGCAGGATGCATTCTGGCGTTCGCCCTGGCAACTTAGCCCGCAAAGTAACCGGATGGGCTATCGCTTACAGGGGCAAATCTTAAAACGCACCACCGATCGCGAGCTGTTATCTCACGGTTTGCTGCCGGGTGTGGTGCAAGTGCCGCATAACGGTCAGCCGATTGTGCTGATGAACGACGCGCAAACCACCGGCGGTTACCCGCGTATTGCCTGTATTATTGAAGCCGACATGTACCATCTGGCGCAAATCCCACTCGGACAGCCCATTCATTTTGTCCAGTGTTCGCTGGAAGAGGCACTGAAAGCGCGCCAGGAGCAGCAACGTTATTTCGAACAATTAGCGTGGCGGCTGCACAATGAAAATTGACCTGAACGCCGATCTGGGCGAAGGCTGCGCCAGCGACGCTGAACTGTTAACGCTGGTTTCCTCAGCCAATATTGCCTGTGGATTTCATGCAGGCGACGCGCAAACCATGCAGGCAAGCGTTCGTGAAGCAATAAAAAATGGTGTCGCAATTGGCGCTCACCCGAGCTTTCCCGACAGGGAAAACTTTGGACGTAGCGCCATGCAGCTGCCGCCGGAAACGGTTTACGCCCAGACGTTGTATCAAATTGGCGCGCTGGCAGTGATTGTCCGTGCAGAAGGTGGCGTGATGCGCCACGTCAAACCGCACGGCATGTTGTATAACCAGGCGGCGAAAGACGCACAACTGGCAGACGCTATCGCCAGAGCGGTTTACGCTTGCGATCCGGCATTGATTCTCGTTGGACTGGCGGGAAGCGAGCTGATCCGTGCAGGCAAGCGTAATGGCCTGACAACGCGCGAGGAAGTGTTTGCCGATCGCGGCTATCAGGCTGACGGCTCGCTGGTGCCGCGAAGCCAGTCAGGCGCGTTGATTGAAAACGAAGAACAGGCGCTGGCGCAAACGTTGGAGATGGTGCAACACGGCAGAGTCAAAAGTATCACCGGCGAATGGGCAACGGTCACGGCGCAAACGGTCTGTCTGCATGGCGACGGCGAGTACGCACTGGCGTTCGCCCACCGGCTACGATCCGCATTTGCCGAAAAGGGGATTGTTGTCGCAGCATAATCCCGTTGAACAAAGAACGAAAAAAGGATATCACCATGCCTGAAGGCCCGGAGATCCGCCGCGCAGCGGATAACCTGGAGGCGGCGATCAAAGGCAAACCTCTAACTGATGTCTGGTTTGCCTTCCCGCAGTTAAAACCTTATCAATCACGACTTATCGGTCAACACGTTACCCATGTGGAAACGCGTGGTAAGGCGTTGTTAACTCATTTTTCCAACGACTTAACGCTCTATAGTCATAATCAGCTTTACGGCGTCTGGCGCGTGGTCGATACCGGCGAAGAGCCGCAGACCACGCGAGTATTGCGGGTAAAACTGCAAACGGCTGACAAAACCATTCTGCTTTATAGCGCCTCGGATATTGAGATGTTGACGCCGGAACAACTGACTACACATCCGTTTTTACAACGCGTTGGCCCCGATGTGCTGGATCCGAATCTGACGCCGGAGGTAGTGAAAGAACGGTTATTGTCGCCGCGCTTTCGTAACCGGCAGTTTGCCGGATTACTGCTCGATCAGGCGTTTCTGGCAGGGCTTGGCAATTATTTGCGGGTGGAGATCCTCTGGCAGGTCGGATTGACCGGAAGTCATAAAGCGAAAGAGCTCAACGAGGCGCAACTGGATGCACTCGCGCACGCGCTACTGGATATTCCGCGTCTTTCTTACGCTACGCGGGGGCAGGTGGATGAGAATAAACATCATGGCGCGCTGTTTCGCTTTAAGGTTTTTCATCGTGATGGCGAACCGTGCGAACGCTGTGGCGGCATCATTGAGAAAACCACGTTGTCATCGCGCCCGTTTTACTGGTGCCCTGGCTGCCAGCATTAGGCAGAACGTTTCGGCGCATAGGTTGAAATAAACCGTGCAATGGCTGGCCCCGTCAGCAAAATACTGAACAAGCGTAGGGTTTGCATCGCCATAATGAGCGCCATATCGGCATTGCTCCCTGCGGCGATGACCGCCACCGTATCAAGTCCGCCAGGGCTGGTGGCGAGGTAGGCGGTCATAAAATCAATATGCATAAACCGGGTCAGCCCCCACGCCATACCCGCACAAATAGCCAGTAGAGCAAAAATCGACAGTAGGATTTGCGGTAGCGGGCGTAGTGCTCGCAGTAAGATTTGCTTATCGAAGCCCAGACCAATTCGCCAACCAATCGCCATATAAGCTATCGCCAGCAGCCATTCTGGTAACTCAATTGTGATGAACTCGCCAGACTGGAGTACCGCGCCCGCCAGCATCGGGATGAGCATCGTGCCGGAAGGAAGACGTAGCAGGCATCCCGCCGTACCGGCAACGACCGCGAGCAAAATCGTAAGCAGGAGATTAATGCTCACTGGCGGGAACCAGACGATTTGCTGGTTAACCGCTTCAGCGTTATCGCCCAGCATCATCCGCGTAACCAGAACTGCCGCACCTGCGACAAACAGTACTCGCAAATATTGCATAAACGCCACCAGACGGATATCTGCGCCGTAATCCTGCGCCATAGCGACCATTGCCGCTGCGCCGCCAGGAGAAGAACCCCAGGCGCCGGTATTACCCGGTAGCGAGCTATAGCGCACCAATAACCAGCCCACGATGGCGCTGGAAAGCAGCGTCACCAGTAAAATGGCTAACACAATTGGCCAGTTAACGGCCAGAGTAGTGAGGATCGAGCCAGTGAGGTTTTGCGCAATCATGCAGCCAAGAATGGCCTGCGCAGCAAGAAAAGCGGAGCGAGGGAGTTGCAGAGTCATTCCGCGCATACTGAAGATGATCCCGGCGATCATCGGCCCAAGTAATAGTGCCGCCGGGAGATGTACCGCGAGGAAACCAATAGAAAGGAGAAGTGATAACACACATAACATTCCCCACTGCAAGACTGGCATCCTTCGCTCCATCATTATTTTCTATTTGGTGTATCGATACAGCATAAAGAAAGCCGGGCCTGGAAAAAATAACGGTAATCAAGGAAAAGGGGAAAATAAGCAATTATCTGAAAGAGATGCCCTTTCTGGCTGCAAAGGGCATCATGGTAACTCAGTTATAGTTAATCTTAAAAAGCACTACTGTATCGAAGGGACCAGCCTCGATGGGGGTGCCTGGTATGGATGACAATTCGGCGGTAAAGTTTTTTTCATAAACTAACATGTCGCTGGTGAAATCGGCATATTCGCTGTATTTGTTGAAAGTATAGGGCGAGGCGTTTTCATCCAGTAAACGTAGTTTAAGGCCATTACCAATCAACAATGCTTTATCTTCTTCAACCAACGTTTCTTCGGTATAAAACGAGGAACTGACTTTAAATCCGTCGGTGCACTGGTCATTTTGTGATTTCGTCGTCTTAATACTAAAACTTTTCGACATCGTGTGACGGCGAATATCCAGTACGTTAAATTTACCAAAATCAATCACCTGTGTTTCAGGCGAAATAGAAAAGTTAACGCTGCAATCCAGTACACGGATGTTTTCCAGACCGGTAATGTGATATTTCAGGTTTTGGGCGGAAGGATCTTCATTAACACTGCCAGCGCCATCAAATTGCACCACAATATAGTCGCTCAGCGTACTTTGATAATCATGCGGCGGCATTTCACGAACTTTAACATAGAGCCGCATACGCGCGAGAAATGTACGCGACATATGAATATTGCTGGGATCGCCGGAACAAATCTTATTTTGCCACCCCATGGCAATGATCTGCTCTGGTGTGTAGATATCAATTTTCTTGCTGTCGATACACTGGTTGGTGTCGATTCGACTTTTCCCGAGACTGGCATCGTAATCGACGCCGTTATATGTTACGCCAAGTTGATAATAGCGATCCTGCATTCCGGGGTAGGGGTTTACCCAGGCATAAACATGCTCGCTTTCAAAGTTGCCGTTAGTATTGTTATCACAATAGACGGGAATTTTAATATCGTCAGATTCCCAGATTTTATCGCCAGGTTTAGCATTGCCTGGCACAGCAAAGGGTTGAATAGCTTCTGATTTTTCTACAGATCCGCCAGATGCGCCAAAATAGCAGTTCAGCGCCAGCGCAGACTTCAACGGCAGAAATAACAGACAGATGATGAGCAACAATCCCTTGTCAGTACTCATTTCTTCGCCTCCACCGCCTGTAAACGACATTGTCCGTTACAGTTCAGAGTATTCATCCGTAATGCGCCGTAATCATCCATGTAACCCAGGTAAAAATGATTACCGTTATAGCTTCCAGTATTCGTTGTGACGGTGCTAAAAGGGGCAATCATCAGCGATTTAAAACCGGGGAGCACACCTTTATCATTTTGCCCAAGATAGGCAATCGTCAGGTAATAGGCGGTAGGGTTTTTCAGGGTAAGTTGGTTGCCCTGCTGGCTAACCTGTAACTGTAGCTCTACGTGTTCACCTGTTTTCTTGCACAATGCCGCAGGTCGCCAGAACAACTTGATACGGCTTTGGATCGCGACCTGAAGTATCGCATGGTCGCTGCTTTTATCCGGTGCTGGCGGAATTTCGCGCATGTTATAGTAGAACAGCGTTTCACGATCGCCGGATAACTGTGTGGTTGACGCTTGCTTTACAATCCGCACCTGCGATGTTGCTTTTGGTTCCAGGCGCTGTATTGGTGGCAGAGCGACCAGAAGATCGTCGCTTTTCTCCCCTTTATCATTTTCTATCCAGGAATAAGCAAGGTAAGGCAGTTTGTCACTCTGGTTTTCTATGCGCAGGCTGGTGGCTTTGTCGTTGGCGTTAAACACAACTCGTGTGCGATCGGGTTGCACGGCAGCGTGGCTACCCAGGCTGACGGCTAACAGAATCAGGGGCAATCCTTTAATAAATGTCATTCTCTTTTCCTTAATTAATGACAAGGTAAAATCAGGCGTTTGGTCGTATCTTCCAGACGTTCTGGCAGATTAATAATGCAACTTTGTTTGTCACCCCAGAGCACTGTAAATTGCTGGTTTTCAGCTACTCCACCAAGCCAGGCATGGCCTTCCTCGCTAACCATACCTACACTGATTCCGCTGCCATTCTGCTGAATATCGGCACCGAGAGGGGGATAGTGACCGCTGACGTCGCGAATAATAATGTTAACGTCTTTACCAGAACGGGAAGCCAGCGATTTGTAACCAATAGCGCCTTCAATCCACGTTTCTTTGATGACGTTTTCAGCAACAGTCACGCCGTCAGGTAAATCATTCATGTTGACTGCCACGGTGGAAGGTTGGTAACTGGAAATTAGCGGCACTACCGCAATACCAAAATGGTTGGTGTAGTCGAGGTTACCCTGAACCGGAATATTTGCCACGCCGTCGGTGCTGACCATCAGCCGTGGCTCGTTGGTTGAACTGCGGCGATGGAAGGCTGCGCCATATTGAGTGGCGGTAAAGGAACCACTCCAGCTACTGCTGACGGAGCTGTAATCATTGGCGGCATAAGTGCCAGACAAATCCCATTCACCGGCTGAACTCAGGTGTTGATAGTTGCCGCTCACCTGTGCGCCATTATCAGGGCGATCGGATTGTGCTCCGGCAGACATGCCCCAGCTATTACGTTCATCCAGCGTATCGTTCCACGACATGCGGTGTGTAGTGCTGTTACTACTGTTTTGCATGTCATAGCCGACTCGACCACCGTTACCGACAGGTAATGAAATCGACAGGTAAATCTGGTTGTCGCGATCTTTGTCTTCGTAGTGGGTTGTGTTGAATGACGTCGAAATTGATATATCTTTCCACTCACCGATATCAATATTAAAACCTGCCGTTATGTTGGCAGTCGTGGAGGTATTTGCGTTCCACCAGGTCTGATGTAACAGGTTGGCGTACAGGTTGAGGTTCAGAGGGGTTATCGGTTGGCCTACTGATAAGCTGATCGTCTGTTTTTCGTCTTGTGCATCGTTGTCGTTGTATTTGTGATCCAGATAGTTGGCGTAGCTGTGAAAATGACGATCGGAGAAGCGATAAGCAGCGAGTGAAATCGTACTATTTGTGGCGTCCACTTGTTTGCTGTAATTGAAACGGTAGCTTAAGCCTCGCTCGTCCTGCTGGGTATCAAATTGGCTACTGGCCCAGGTGACATCAAATGACAATGCTCCCAGCCAGAGCATATTTTGCCCGATGCCTATTGCGCCAGAATGATAGTCATTTCCGGAGAGTAGCAAACCGCCATATAACGAGGTATTCGAGAGCATCCCCCAGGACATTTCATTGCTAAAAAAGGTTTCATTTTCAGTTTGATGAGACATTGAGGTTCGCGGCTGACCAACAGCAAGTTTATAGCGAACCTGACCCTGGCGCGTCAGGAAGGGCGTCGAGGCGGCCGAAACCTGAAAGTTGTTCACACGTCCATCGTCTTCCGTCACTTTGACATCCAGCGTACCCTGGACAGACTGATTGATGTCATCAATGATAAACGGGCCTGGCGGGACTTTTTTCTGGTAAATAACTCGCCCCGAATGACTTACGGTGACGGTGGCGTTGGTTTGCGCGATACCGCTGATTTGTGGGGCGTAACCGCGCAGTTCCCAGGGCAACATCCGGTCATCGCTGGTCAGTGCCGCACCGGTATAAGAAAAACCGTCGAAAATATTGGAACTGAAATCAGTTTCGCCCAGGGTTAATTTCGAACCTAATTGCGGTAGTGGGCGAAAAAGATAAGTACGTGATATTCCGCCGCTCTGGTCATGGGCATTGTCGCTTTCGGAACGGCTCAACTGGTAATCGCTGCGTAAGCGCCATGCACCCATGTTAATACCGGCAGTACCATAAGCGTTCAGGTTGGTGTTGCTGCTACTGCCTTGTGGACGGTAGTTGCTGGCAAACAGGTTGTAATCCATCAGAAAGCCGGCTACACCTTCTTTCCATGTTGATGGCGGCATCCAGTTTTCTGAGTGCCATGCCAGCCACGCTTGCGGAATGGTGATATTGAGTTGCTGATTGGCTTGATCGAAATTGAAGCGTATTTCTGGATGCGAGCTAAAATCAACACACTGATTTCTCTGTATTAATGATTGACGGAAGTCTGGTTTTAAACCGAATTTATCCACCAGTGATTCATCAATGCACGGAATGGTTTTATCACCGCTTTTTTGCCAGCTAATTTTTTGCCCGTTACTGATTTGGTTATTATTAACGGCAATGCTAACAAAATATTCACCGGGGGCAATCACCCCTTTGTCTTTTAATAATGAAATATCAATGCTATCACGCATCGATTTGTCGAGGACGCTCAGGTTAAATTCGACCGCCAGCGCGGACGGCATTACCATCGTCAGGCAGGAAATAAAAGAGAGTCGATAAATATTCACGGTGTCCATACCTGATAAATATTTGCAGAAAGGCGGCTACGTCGCCGCCATAATTATGCTTATTTATAATCCAGAACGTAGGTCGCGTTAGCGGTTACGGCACCAGCCGTGACATTGACTGCATTATCAATTTGTTCCATCCAGGCAAAGAAGTTCAGCGTTTGTTCTGTTGAGCTTGAATCCAGGTCGAGGTCTGGCGCAGCTGTACCCAATACGATGTTTGTGTCATTTTTGTCCATCAGTCTTACGCCGACACCTGTTGCTTCGCCAGCACTGGTATTACTCAACAGAGGTGTTGCCCCGGTCGTTTTAGCCGAACCGTCGAAGGTTACGGCAACTTTGGATATCGGCGAACCGCTACCATTATCAGAACTTGGCAGGTCACAGTTTATTAAGCGAATGTCGACGGCCACTTTATTGCTGTGATGATCCCGGTTTATGTGGGTCGTCGTGACTTGTCCAAGGTCAATATTTTTATCAACATCATCTGGATGAATGTCACAAGGAGCTTCAATAATTTCACCTTTAAAGTGAATCTCACCAGAGCCTTCGTCTGCAGCATAAACAGGAGCAGTGAACAACAGAGATACGGCCAATGTGGCCAATGTTTTTTGTCCTTTAAACATAACAGAATCCTTTAAGGAAATAGAAAAATAGTATAGCTCTGCCAGATTATCTGATTTTGCGTGTGGAGTGTTTTTAGTTTTACTTAAAAATAGATTTAGTATTACTAAATACGAAAGTAATTAATTTGTGATGTGAATTGATTTGGCTATTAAAAATAGAAGTGAGAAATGGATATGCATAATATTCAGAAGGTTATAAACAGGACGGAGAGGACAATTATTCCTAAAAAGATATTATATTGATTGCTATGTAAGCTGCTTGTTTTTTGTTCCTTGCCCGTTTTTTAATTTTATTTTTACAATTTTTCGTGTTTTATCCAACAAAAAATAACCCGCCATATAAAAAGGGCGGGTTAGATGAATTTACTGCTCAGTCATCAACGATTAACGTTTGATATCGCTTTTAAAGTCACGTTTTTCATAGCCAGTATACAGCTGACGCGGACGGGCAATTTTCATTCCATCACTGTGCATTTCGCTCCAGTGGGCGATCCAGCCAACCGTACGTGCCATAGCGAAGATCACGGTGAACATGGAAGACGGAATACCCATCGCTTTCAGGATGATACCGGAGTAGAAGTCGACATTCGGGTACAGTTTCTTCTCGATAAAGTACGGGTCGTTCAGCGCGATGTTTTCCAGCTCCATTGCCACTTCCAGCAGGTCATCTTTGGTGCCCAGCTCTTTCAGGACTTCATGGCAGGTTTCACGCATTACGGTGGCGCGCGGGTCGTAATTTTTGTACACGCGGTGACCGAAGCCCATCAGGCGGAAAGAATCATTTTTGTCTTTCGCACGACGAACAAATTCCGGAATGTGCTTAACGGAGCTGATTTCTTCCAGCATTTTCAGCGCAGCTTCGTTAGCACCACCGTGAGCTGGCCCCCACAGCGAAGCAATACCTGCTGCGATACAAGCAAACGGGTTTGCATCCGAAGAGCCAGCGGTACGCACGGTAGAGGTAGAAGCATTCTGCTCGTGGTCAGCGTGCAGGATCAGAATACGATCCATTGCACGTTCCAGAATTGGATTGACTTCATACGGTTCGCACGGCGTGGAGAACATCATGTGCAGGAAGTTGCCAGCGTAAGAAAGGTCATTGCGCGGGTAAACAAATGGCTGACCGATGGAGTATTTGTAACACATCGCAGCCATGGTCGGCATTTTCGACAGCAGACGGAACGCGGCGATTTCACGATGACGTGGGTTATTGACGTCAAGTGAGTCGTGATAAAACGCTGCCAGCGCGCCGGTAATACCGCACATGACCGCCATCGGATGAGAGTCGCGACGGAAGGCGTGGAACAGACGGGTAATCTGTTCGTGGATCATCGTATGACGGGTAACGGTAGTTTTAAACTCGTCATACTGTTCCTGGGTCGGTTTTTCACCATTCAGCAGAATGTAACAGACTTCCAGGTAGTTAGAATCGGTCGCCAGCTGATCGATCGGGAAACCTCGATGCAGCAAAATACCTTCATCACCATCAATAAAAGTAATTTTAGATTCGCAGGATGCGGTTGAAGTGAAGCCTGGGTCAAAGGTGAAGACACCTTTTGAACCGAGAGTACGGATATCAATAACATCTTGACCCAGCGTGCCTTTCAGCACATCCAGTTCAACAGCTGTATCCCCGTTGAGGGTGAGTTTTGCTTTTGTATCAGCCATTTAAGGTCTCCTTAGCGCCTTATTGCGTAAGACTGCCGGAACTTAAATTTGCCTTCGCACATCAACCTGGCTTTACCCGTTTGTTATTTGGCTCGCCGCTCTGTGAAAGAGGGGAAAACCTGGGTACAGAGCTCTGGGCGCTTGCAGGTAAAGGATTCATTGATGACGAATAAACGGCGAATCAAGCACTTAGCAATCCGAATTATTAAACCTGTCTATCACTAATAACTGTCCTGGATGGATTGGTCAATACTTCCACACTGTTACATAAGTTAATCTTAGGTGAAATAGTGACCCCATAACTTTTACGCATTATATGCTTTTCCTGATGATGTTTGTAACAACTTTGTTGAATGATTGTCAAATGAGATGGTTAAAAATTAAATAAATGTTGTTATCGTGACTCAGATCACTGTTCTGGATAAAACCCGACAAAGCATATGTAGGTTAATTGTAATGATTTTGTGAACAGCCTATACTGCCGCCAGGTCTCCGGAACACCCTGCAATCCCGAGCCACCCAGCGTTGTAACGTGTCGTTTTCGCATCTGGAAGCAGTGTTTTGCATGACGCGCAGTTATAGAAAGGACGCTGTCTGACCCGCAAGCAGACCGGAGGAAGGAAATCCCGACGTCTCCAGGTAACAGAAAGTTATCCTCTGTACCCGTAGTCCCCAGGGAATAATAAGAACAGCATGTGGGCGTTATTCATGATAAGAAATGTGAAAAAACAAAGACCTGTTAATCTGGACCTACAGACCATCCGGTTCCCCGTCACGGCGATAGCGTCCATTCTCCATCGCGTTTCCGGTGTGATCACCTTTGTTGCAGTGGGCATCCTGCTGTGGCTTCTGGGTACCAGCCTCTCTTCCCCTGAAGGTTTCGAGCAAGCTTCCGCCATTATGGGCAGCTTCTTCGTCAAATTTATCATGTGGGGCATCCTTACCGCTCTGGCGTATCACGTCATCGTAGGTATTCGCCACATGATGATGGATTTTGGCTATCTGGAAGAAACATTCGAAGCGGGTAAACGCTCCGCCAAAATCTCCTTTGTCATTACTGTCGTGCTTTCAATTCTTGCAGGAGTCCTCGTATGGTAAGCAACGCCTCCGCATTAGGACGCAATGGCGTACATGATTTCATCCTCGTTCGCGCTACTGCTATCGTCCTGACGCTCTACATCATTTATATGGTCGGTTTTTTCGCTACCAGTGGCGAACTGACATATGAAGTCTGGATCGGTTTCTTTGCCTCTGCGTTCACTAAAGTGTTCACCCTGCTGGCGCTGTTTTCCATCTTGATCCATGCCTGGATCGGCATGTGGCAGGTGTTGACCGACTACGTTAAACCTCTGGCTTTGCGCCTGATGCTGCAACTGGTGATTGTCGTTGCACTGGTGGTTTACGTGATTTATGGATTCGTTGTGGTGTGGGGTGTGTAATGAAATTGCCAGTCAGAGAATTTGATGCAGTTGTGATTGGTGCTGGTGGCGCAGGTATGCGCGCGGCGCTGCAAATTTCCCAGAGCGGCCAGACCTGTGCGCTGCTCTCTAAAGTCTTCCCGACCCGTTCCCATACCGTTTCTGCGCAAGGCGGCATTACCGTTGCGCTGGGTAATACCCATGAAGATAACTGGGAATGGCATATGTACGACACCGTAAAAGGGTCGGACTATATCGGTGACCAGGACGCGATTGAATATATGTGTAAAACCGGGCCGGAAGCGATTCTGGAACTGGAACACATGGGTCTGCCGTTTTCGCGTCTTGATGATGGTCGTATCTATCAACGTCCGTTTGGCGGCCAGTCGAAAAACTTCGGCGGTGAGCAGGCGGCACGTACAGCGGCAGCGGCTGACCGTACCGGTCACGCACTGTTGCACACCCTTTATCAGCAGAACCTGAAAAACCACACCACTATTTTCTCCGAATGGTATGCGCTGGATCTGGTGAAAAACCAGGATGGCGCGGTGGTGGGTTGTACTGCACTGTGCATCGAAACCGGTGAAGTGGTTTACTTCAAAGCTCGCGCTACCGTGCTGGCAACCGGCGGGGCAGGGCGTATTTATCAGTCCACCACTAACGCCCACATTAACACCGGCGACGGCGTCGGCATGGCTATCCGTGCAGGCGTACCGGTGCAGGATATGGAAATGTGGCAGTTCCACCCGACGGGTATTGCCGGTGCGGGCGTACTGGTCACCGAAGGTTGCCGTGGTGAAGGCGGTTACCTGCTGAACAAACATGGCGAACGCTTTATGGAGCGTTATGCGCCGAATGCTAAAGACCTGGCGGGTCGTGATGTGGTGGCGCGCTCCATCATGATCGAAATCCGTGAAGGTCGTGGCTGTGATGGCCCGTGGGGACCACACGCAAAACTGAAACTCGACCACCTGGGTAAAGAAGTTCTCGAATCCCGCTTGCCGGGTATCCTGGAACTCTCCCGTACCTTCGCTCACGTTGATCCGGTTAAAGAACCGATTCCGGTTATCCCAACCTGTCACTATATGATGGGCGGTATACCGACCAAAGTGACCGGTCAGGCGCTGACGGTGAACGAGAAGGGCGAAGATGTGGTGATCCCTGGCCTGTTTGCGGTGGGGGAAATTGCTTGCGTATCGGTACACGGTGCTAACCGCCTTGGCGGCAACTCGCTGCTGGATCTGGTGGTATTTGGTCGCGCGGCAGGTCTGCATCTGCAAGAGTCTATCGCCGAGCAGGGCGCACTGCGCGATGCCAGCGAGTCTGATGTTGAAGTTTCTCTGGAGCGCCTGAACCGCTGGAATAATAACCGTAACGGTGAAGATCCGGTGGCGATTCGTAAAGCACTGCAAGAATGTATGCAGCATAACTTCTCGGTATTCCGTGAAGGTGATGCGATGGCGAAAGGGCTTGAGCAGTTGAAAGTGATCCGCGAGCGTCTGAAAAATGCCCGTCTGGATGACACTTCCAGCGAGTTCAACACCCAGCGCGTTGAATGCCTGGAACTGGATAACCTGATGGAAACGGCGTATGCAACGGCTGTTTCTGCCAACTTCCGTACTGAAAGCCGTGGCGCGCATAGCCGCTTCGACTTCCCGGATCGTGATGATGAAAACTGGCTGTGCCACTCCCTGTATCTGCCAGAGTCGGAATCCATGACGCGACGTAGCGTCAACATGGAACCGAAACTGCGCCCGGCATTCCCGCCGAAGATTCGTACTTACTAATGCGGAGACAGGAAAATGAGACTCGAGTTTTCAATTTATCGCTATAACCCGGATGTTGATGATGCTCCGCGTATGCAGGATTACACCCTGGAAGCGGAAGAAGGTCGCGACATGATGCTGCTGGATGCGCTTATTCAGCTGAAAGAGAAAGATCCCAGCCTGTCGTTCCGTCGCTCCTGCCGTGAAGGTGTGTGTGGTTCCGACGGTCTGAACATGAATGGCAAGAATGGTCTGGCCTGTATTACCCCGATTTCGGCACTCAACCAGCCGGGCAAGAAGATTGTAATTCGTCCGTTGCCAGGTTTACCGGTTGTCCGCGATTTGGTGGTAGACATGGGACAATTCTATGCGCAATATGAGAAAATTAAGCCTTACTTGTTGAATAATGGACAAAATCTACCAGCTCGTGAGCATTTACAAATGCCAGAGCAACGTGAAAAACTCGACGGGCTGTATGAATGTATTCTCTGCGCATGTTGTTCAACCTCTTGTCCGTCTTTCTGGTGGAATCCCGATAAGTTTATCGGTCCTGCAGGCTTGTTAGCGGCGTATCGTTTCCTGATTGATAGCCGTGATACCGAGACTGACAGTCGCCTTGACGGTTTGAGTGATGCATTCAGTGTATTCCGCTGTCACAGCATCATGAACTGCGTCAGTGTATGTCCGAAAGGGCTGAATCCGACGCGTGCCATCGGCCATATCAAGTCGATGTTGTTGCAACGTAATGCATAAATACCAGGCCTGATAAGACGCGCAAGCGTCGCATCAGGCAACCAGTGCCGGATGTGGCGTAAACGCCTTATCCGGCCTGGAAAAGAAATGCAGGAAATCTTTAAAAACTGCCCCTGACACTAAGACAGTTTTTAAAGGTTCCTTAGCGGACGCAGAAAACACGACAAGTCCGCAACAAGTGAACCCCGGCACGCACATCACTGTGCGTGGTAGTATCCACGGCGAAGTAAGCATAAAAAAGATGCTTAAGGGATCACGATGCAGAACAGCGCTTTGAAAGCCTGGTTGGACTCTTCTTACCTCTCTGGCGCAAACCAGAGCTGGATAGAACAGCTCTATGAAGACTTCTTAACCGATCCTGACTCGGTTGACGCTAACTGGCGTTCGACGTTCCAGCAGTTACCTGGTACGGGAGTCAAACCGGATCAATTCCATTCTCAAACGCGTGAATATTTCCGCCGCCTGGCGAAAGACGCTTCACGTTACTCTTCAACGATCTCCGACCCTGACACCAATGTGAAGCAGGTTAAAGTCCTGCAGCTCATTAACGCATACCGCTTCCGTGGTCACCAACATGCGAATCTCGATCCGCTGGGACTGTGGCAGCAAGATAAAGTGGCCGATCTGGATCCGTCTTTCCACGATCTGACCGAAGCAGACTTCCAGGAGACCTTCAACGTCGGTTCATTTGCCAGCGGCAAAGAGACCATGAAACTCGGCGAGCTGCTGGAAGCCCTCAAGCAAACCTACTGCGGCCCGATTGGTGCCGAGTATATGCACATTACCAGCACCGAAGAAAAACGCTGGATCCAACAGCGTATCGAGTCTGGTCGCGCGACGTTCAATAGCGAAGAGAAAAAACGCTTCTTAAGCGAACTGACCGCCGCTGAAGGCCTTGAACGTTACCTTGGCGCAAAATTCCCTGGCGCAAAACGCTTCTCGCTGGAAGGCGGCGACGCGTTAATCCCGATGCTTAAAGAGATGATCCGCCACGCGGGCAACAGCGGCACCCGTGAAGTGGTTCTCGGGATGGCGCACCGTGGTCGTCTGAACGTGCTGGTGAACGTGCTGGGTAAAAAACCGCAAGACTTGTTCGACGAGTTTGCCGGTAAACATAAAGAACACCTCGGCACGGGTGACGTGAAATACCACATGGGCTTCTCGTCTGACTTCCAGACCGATGGCGGCCTGGTGCACCTGGCACTGGCATTTAACCCGTCTCACCTTGAGATTGTAAGCCCGGTAGTTATCGGTTCTGTTCGTGCCCGTCTGGACAGACTTGATGAGCCGAGCAGCAATAAAGTCCTGCCAATCACCATCCACGGTGACGCCGCAGTGACCGGGCAGGGCGTGGTTCAGGAAACCCTGAACATGTCGAAAGCGCGTGGTTATGAAGTTGGTGGTACGGTACGTATCGTTATCAACAACCAGGTTGGCTTCACCACCTCTAACCCGCTGGATGCCCGTTCGACGCCGTACTGTACTGATATCGGCAAGATGGTTCAGGCACCGATTTTCCACGTTAACGCGGACGATCCGGAAGCCGTTGCCTTTGTGACCCGTCTGGCGCTCGATTTCCGTAACACCTTTAAACGTGATGTCTTCATCGACCTGGTATGCTACCGCCGTCATGGCCATAACGAAGCCGACGAGCCGAGTGCAACTCAGCCGCTGATGTATCAGAAAATCAAAAAACATCCAACGCCGCGCAAAATCTACGCTGACAAGCTGGAGCAGGAAAAAGTGGCGACGCTGGAAGATGCCACCGAGATGGTTAACCTGTACCGCGATGCGCTGGATGCTGGCGATTGCGTGGTGGCAGAGTGGCGTCCGATGAACATGCACTCCTTCACCTGGTCGCCGTACCTCAACCACGAATGGGACGAAGAGTACCCGAACAAAGTTGAGATGAAGCGCCTGCAGGAGCTGGCTAAACGCATCAGCACGGTGCCAGAAGCCATTGAAATGCAGTCTCGCGTTGCCAAGATTTATGGCGATCGCCAGGCGATGGCTGCTGGTGAGAAACTGTTCGACTGGGGCGGTGCGGAAAACCTCGCTTACGCCACGCTGGTTGATGAAGGCATTCCGGTTCGCCTGTCGGGTGAAGACTCCGGTCGCGGTACGTTCTTCCACCGTCACGCGGTGATCCATAACCAGTCTAACGGTTCCACTTACACGCCGCTGCAACATATCCATAACGGCCAGGGCGCGTTCCGCGTCTGGGACTCCGTACTATCTGAAGAAGCTGTGCTGGCGTTTGAATACGGTTATGCCACCGCAGAACCACGCACCCTGACCATCTGGGAAGCACAGTTCGGTGACTTCGCCAACGGTGCACAGGTGGTTATCGACCAGTTCATCTCCTCTGGCGAACAGAAATGGGGCCGGATGTGTGGCCTGGTGATGCTGCTGCCGCATGGTTATGAAGGGCAGGGGCCGGAGCACTCCTCCGCGCGTCTGGAACGTTATCTGCAACTTTGCGCTGAGCAAAACATGCAGGTTTGCGTACCGTCTACCCCGGCACAGGTTTACCACATGCTGCGTCGTCAGGCGCTGCGCGGGATGCGTCGTCCGCTGGTCGTGATGTCGCCGAAATCGCTGCTGCGTCATCCGCTGGCGGTCTCCAGCCTCGAAGAACTGGCGAACGGCACCTTCCTGCCTGCCATCGGTGAAATCGACGAGCTTGATCCGAAGGGCGTGAAGCGCGTAGTGATGTGTTCTGGTAAGGTTTATTACGATCTGCTGGAACAACGCCGTAAGAATAATCAAAAAGATGTCGCCATCGTGCGTATCGAGCAACTCTACCCGTTCCCGCATAAAGCGATGCAGGAAGTGTTGCAGCAGTTTGCTCACGTCAAGGATTTTGTCTGGTGCCAGGAAGAACCGCTCAACCAGGGCGCATGGTACTGCAGCCAGCATCATTTCCGTGAAGTGATTCCGTTTGGGGCTTCTCTGCGTTATGCAGGCCGCCCGGCCTCCGCCTCTCCGGCGGTAGGGTATATGTCCGTTCACCAGAAACAGCAACAAGATCTGGTTAATGACGCGCTGAACGTCGAATAAATAAAGGATACACAATGAGTAGCGTAGATATTCTGGTCCCTGACCTGCCTGAATCCGTAGCCGATGCCACCGTCGCAACCTGGCATAAAAAACCCGGCGACGCAGTCGTACGTGATGAAGTGCTGGTAGAAATCGAAACTGACAAAGTGGTACTGGAAGTACCGGCATCAGCAGACGGCATTCTGGATGCGGTTCTGGAAGATGAAGGTACAACGGTAACGTCTCGTCAGATCCTCGGTCGCCTGCGTGAAGGCAACAGCGCCGGTAAAGAAACCAGCGCCAAATCTGAAGAGAAAGCGTCCACTCCGGCGCAACGCCAGCAGGCGTCTCTGGAAGAGCAAAACAATGACGCGTTAAGCCCGGCGATCCGTCGCCTGCTGGCTGAACATAACCTCGAATCTAGCGCGATTAAAGGCACTGGTGTCGGTGGTCGTCTGACCCGTGAAGATGTGGAAAAACATCTGGCGAAAGCCCCGGCGAAAGAATCTGCACCAGCAGCTGCTCCGGCGGCACAACCGGCACTGGCTGCACGTAGCGAAAAACGTGTCCCGATGACTCGCCTGCGTAAGCGTGTGGCAGAGCGTCTGCTGGAAGCGAAAAACTCCACCGCCATGCTGACCACGTTCAACGAAGTCAACATGAAGCCGATTATGGATCTGCGTAAGCAGTACGGTGAAGCATTTGAAAAACGTCACGGCATCCGTCTGGGCTTTATGTCCTTCTACGTGAAAGCTGTGGTTGAAGCCCTGAAACGTTACCCGGAAGTGAATGCTTCTATCGATGGCGATGATGTGGTTTACCACAACTATTTCGACGTCAGCATGGCGGTTTCTACGCCGCGCGGTCTGGTGACGCCGGTTCTGCGTGATGTCGATACTCTCGGCATGGCAGATATCGAGAAGAAAATCAAAGAGCTGGCTGTTAAAGGCCGTGACGGTAAGCTGACGGTTGAAGATCTGACCGGTGGTAACTTCACCATCACCAACGGTGGTGTGTTCGGTTCCCTGATGTCTACACCTATCATCAACCCGCCGCAGAGCGCAATTCTGGGTATGCACGCTATCAAAGATCGTCCGATGGCGGTGAATGGTCAGGTTGAGATCCTGCCGATGATGTACCTGGCGCTGTCCTACGATCACCGTCTGATCGATGGTCGCGAATCCGTGGGCTTCCTGGTAACGATCAAAGAGTTGCTGGAAGATCCGACGCGTCTGCTGCTGGACGTGTAGTAGTTTAAGCCTCACCTGCACTGTAGACCGGATAAGGGGTTATCGCCTTCTCCGGCAATTGAAGCCTGATGGGACGCTGGCGCGTCTTATCAGGCTTACGGGTGACCGACAATGCCCGGAAACGATACGTCATATTCGGTCTACGGTTTAAAAGATAACGATTACTAAAGGATGGACAGAACACATGAACTTACATGAATATCAGGCAAAACAACTTTTTGCCCGCTATGGCTTACCGGCGCCAGTGGGTTATGCCTGTACTACTCCGCGCGAAGCAGAAGAAGCCGCTTCAAAAATCGGTGCGGGTCCGTGGGTAGTGAAATGTCAGGTTCACGCTGGTGGCCGTGGTAAAGCGGGCGGTGTGAAAGTTGTAAACAGCAAAGAAGACATCCGTGCTTTTGCAGAGAACTGGCTGGGCAAGCGTCTGGTAACGTATCAAACAGATGCCAATGGCCAACCGGTTAACCAGATTCTGGTTGAAGCGGCGACCGATATCGCTAAAGAGCTGTATCTCGGCGCCGTTGTTGACCGTAGTTCCCGCCGTGTGGTCTTTATGGCCTCCACCGAAGGCGGCGTGGAAATCGAAAAAGTGGCGGAAGAAACCCCGCACCTGATCCACAAAGTTGCGCTTGATCCGCTGACTGGCCCGATGCCGTATCAGGGACGTGAGCTGGCGTTCAAACTGGGTCTGGAAGGTAAACTGGTTCAGCAGTTCACCAAAATCTTCATGGGCCTGGCGACCATTTTCCTGGAGCGCGACCTGGCGCTGATCGAAATCAACCCGCTGGTTATTACTAAACAGGGCGATCTTGTCTGCCTCGATGGCAAACTGGGCGCTGATGGCAACGCACTGTTCCGCCAGCCTGATCTGCGCGAAATGCGCGACCAGTCGCAGGAAGATCCGCGTGAAGCACAAGCTGCACAGTGGGAACTGAACTACGTTGCGCTGGACGGTAACATCGGTTGTATGGTTAACGGTGCAGGTCTGGCGATGGGTACGATGGACATCGTTAAACTGCACGGCGGCGAACCGGCTAACTTCCTTGACGTTGGCGGTGGCGCTACCAAAGAGCGCGTGACCGAAGCGTTCAAAATCATCCTCTCTGACGACAAAGTGAAAGCCGTTCTGGTTAACATCTTCGGCGGTATCGTTCGTTGCGACCTGATCGCTGACGGTATCATCGGCGCGGTAGCGGAAGTGGGTGTTAACGTACCGGTCGTGGTACGTCTGGAAGGTAACAACGCCGAACTCGGCGCGAAGAAACTGGCTGACAGTGGCCTGAATATTATTGCAGCAAAAGGTCTGACGGATGCAGCTCAGCAGGTTGTTGCCGCAGTGGAGGGGAAATAATGTCCATTTTAATTGATAAAAACACCAAGGTTATCTGCCAGGGCTTTACCGGTAGCCAGGGGACTTTCCACTCTGAACAGGCCATTGCATACGGCACGAAAATGGTTGGCGGCGTAACTCCAGGTAAAGGCGGCACCACCCACCTCGGCCTGCCGGTGTTCAACACCGTGCGTGAAGCTGTTGCTGCTACTGGTGCTACTGCTTCTGTTATCTATGTACCAGCGCCGTTCTGCAAAGACTCCATTCTGGAAGCCATCGATGCAGGCATTAAACTGATTATCACCATCACTGAAGGTATCCCGACGCTGGATATGCTGACTGTGAAAGTGAAGCTGGATGAAGCAGGCGTTCGTATGATCGGCCCGAACTGCCCGGGCGTTATCACCCCGGGTGAATGCAAAATCGGTATCCAGCCGGGTCACATTCACAAACCGGGTAAAGTGGGTATCGTTTCCCGTTCCGGTACACTGACCTATGAAGCGGTTAAACAGACCACGGATTACGGTTTCGGTCAGTCGACCTGTGTGGGTATCGGCGGCGACCCGATCCCAGGTTCTAACTTTATCGACATTCTCGAAATGTTCGAAAAAGACCCGCAGACCGAAGCGATCGTGATGATCGGTGAGATCGGCGGTAGCGCAGAAGAAGAAGCGGCTGCGTACATCAAAGAGCACGTCACCAAGCCAGTTGTGGGTTACATTGCCGGTGTGACTGCGCCGAAAGGCAAACGTATGGGTCATGCTGGCGCCATCATTGCCGGTGGTAAAGGGACTGCGGATGAGAAGTTCGCTGCCCTGGAAGCCGCAGGCGTGAAAACCGTTCGCAGCCTGGCTGATATCGGTGAAGCACTGAAAACTGTTCTGAAATAAATATCTGTAATAAGAAATAGCCCTCGCCGCTTCCCTCTACAGGAATGGCGAAGGGCTGTCGGTTTCGACATGGTTGGCCATCTTATGATGGCCTTTTTTGTTTTTATTCGGGCGCTAATCTGAAAAGCTTTCCCGCTGCTTTTTTTCCCATCCCTTGCGCAATAATGCCCGGCGAAATATCTCTTCTCCATGCAGTAAAAGGATTTATACATGAAGAAAATTGTTCTGCCGAGCTCCCTGGTGCGTAGTTATAGTGTCCCTGCTGGAGAACGAGGGAACATCTGGACCGTGTTTAAACTCAATCCAGACGGCGAGTTTGAAGATATCAACTCTGTTACCAGCGCCAATTTTAATGACACCACATTAGGCGTCAGGGATTTAGCCACTGTGATAATGCCTGCGACGGGCTCTTCAACTCCGGCTTCGCCCGCGATGCAAAACAGTGGAGATACTCAACTGGTAAGAAAATATAATCATGAAGGTGAGCTGTTTACAAAACCGGTCAACTTGAGCAAGCCATTCAACTCTTCCAACAGGCAACAGAATTAGATGGCAATTACGGACAGGCATTTAGTAACCTGGGTCTGGCTTATCAGAAAAATGACAACATAGCGGAAGCGATTTGGGCAAATCGTAAAGCGATCTCGTTAGCCAGTGGAGCCAATGCGGCGACAACGCGCGCTAACTCCTATTATAACATTGCCAAAATTTATGAAACTGCAGGACAGAACGCTGATGCATTGCAGCATTATCAACTCGCTTATGCGGAAAAAAATAAGCCCTCTTATGAAGAGGCTATCGCACGTGTAAAAGCAAAAATGTAAATCAGCTGTATTTTGAGGGCAACTGATGATACCCGCTGTTTACGAACATTTTATTTGCCGGTTACACAGTTTCCTGATTTGACCTGCGTGAGAGGCGCAGGTCATTAATCATTTCAAACGTGAACTACGGTCGAAAATATTATTTCAGTATGAATTAATATATATATTTTTTTTGGGGGGTTTATAAGTAGCTGGTGCTTCTTTACAATGCGATTGTATAAAAAACTTTTTTAATATAATTAGTTATATCACTTGATGTACTACTGAATTATCAACTATTACTTTAAGGTTCAGTAGTCGTAAAGCCGTATCTCCAGATAATTAAATTTCTGATATCTTACAATATCATCATATTCAAATGGTTAAATTAAGAATATTACACAGCCAAAACAGGCAGATTGAAGCAATCTGTTAGATGTTGCAGAACAACCTTGATTCCAACGGCGAAATTATGTTTACCCACCAGGTTGCTGTTCATATGGAGCTGAATACCACTCAGTTCATGCTTGATGAGTCGATATCGCTAATATCCATAGATAGAGGAGAGTACAATCGCATCAACGCCAATCACATGTGTTGCTTTCTTCATGGGGAATCCTTTGTAAGGCAGAGAGTTAATATTTTTTAGACAAGGTAGCGTGTACCCGAGAATACCCAGTGTTTTCTAACGCCTGGCTATAATTCCGTTTTGTTGTTTCGTATCCCCGTTATAACAATTTCTCTTGATTTTCAATCGTTGAGGGAATCATTGAATACAGATCGGGAAATATCAATGCCATATATAAATTCTTTTGAAAATTCTTGTTCTATCTGACTATACCGAAGGTATCTATTTCTTTTTGTGATTATTACCAGAGAAACAATAAGTAACGGATTTACAGTTCGGCGCTCATAAAGACAACAATCAATTAACTATGATAAAAAATTGTTATGTGAAATAGCAACCAATTGGCTACTCTAATCAATTAGGATTATAAAAAATTGATAAGGTGACTTTGTTAAATAAAATACTGGTTTTTTATCTATGTCTTTTTGTTGTGATAATTATGTTACATTGTTAATTTACAATAAATTAACAACAAGGCTGTTAGTGATTCATAATTCACACATAATTAACACATCTGATTGATTTTGATATAAATCAATTTTTAATTCTTGAAAAAAATCTGCAAAACACGATAAATTGTCGTAGATCAAATTGGTGAGATGGTGACAATTTCGCTATAAATTGATCACTGTCGAAAAATGCAATTTTGCTCAATAAAAACCTGTTTATTGTAAGGATTTTGCGGCGTAATATAATTACGGGATCAATTTGGTTTATTCATTAACATATTTGTAACTTTTTTATCATTGTCTTTCCTCTTTTGATGAAATGGCAACGATAGGGGCGAGCAAATAATTTTGTATTGGGGCATGCGTGTGACCCTTTCTAACGGGGTTCACTCTCGGAGTCTTCATGCGATGAGCAAGGAGTCATGATGTTAGATATAGTCGAACTGTCGCGCTTACAGTTTGCCTTGACCGCGATGTACCACTTCCTTTTTGTGCCGCTGACGCTCGGTATGGCGTTCCTGCTGGCCATTATGGAAACGGTCTACGTCCTTTCCGGCAAACAGATTTATAAAGATATGACCAAGTTCTGGGGCAAGTTGTTTGGTATCAACTTTGCTCTGGGTGTGGCAACCGGTCTGACCATGGAGTTCCAGTTCGGGACTAACTGGTCTTACTATTCCCACTATGTGGGGGATATCTTCGGTGCGCCGCTGGCAATCGAAGGTCTGATGGCCTTCTTCCTCGAATCCACCTTTGTAGGTCTGTTCTTCTTCGGTTGGGATCGTCTGGGTAAAGTTCAGCATATGTGTGTCACCTGGCTGGTGGCGCTCGGTTCAAACCTGTCCGCTCTGTGGATTCTGGTTGCGAACGGCTGGATGCAAAACCCAATCGCGTCCGATTTCAATTTCGAAACTATGCGTATGGAGATGGTGAGCTTCTCCGAGCTGGTGCTTAACCCGGTTGCTCAGGTGAAATTCGTTCACACTGTAGCGTCTGGTTATGTGACTGGCGCGATGTTCATCCTCGGTATCAGCGCATGGTATATGCTGAAAGGTCGTGACTTCGCCTTCGCAAAACGCTCCTTTGCTATCGCTGCCAGCTTCGGTATGGCTGCCGTCCTGTCTGTTATTGTTCTGGGTGATGAATCTGGTTACGAAATGGGCGATGTGCAGAAAACCAAACTGGCTGCTATTGAAGCCGAGTGGGAAACTCAACCTGCGCCTGCCGCCTTTACTCTGTTTGGTATTCCTGATCAGGAAGAGCAGACGAACAAATTTGCGATCCAGATCCCTTACGCGCTGGGTATTATCGCAACGCGTTCCGTGGATACACCGGTTATCGGCCTGAAAGAACTGATGGTGCAGCACGAAGAACGTATTCGTAACGGGATGAAAGCGTACTCTCTGCTCGAACAACTGCGTTCTGGTTCCACCGATCAGGCTGTACGTGACCAGTTCAATAGCATGAAGAAAGACCTCGGTTACGGTCTGCTGCTGAAACGCTATACGCCAAACGTGGCAGATGCGACTGAAGCGCAGATTCAACAGGCAACCAAAGACTCCATTCCACGTGTAGCGCCGCTGTACTTCGCGTTCCGTATCATGGTGGCGTGTGGCTTCCTACTGCTGGCAATTATCGCGCTCTCCTTCTGGAGTGTAATCCGCAACCGCATTGGTGAGAAAAAGTGGCTGCTGCGCGCCGCGCTGTACGGTATTCCGCTGCCGTGGATTGCTGTAGAAGCGGGCTGGTTCGTTGCTGAATACGGTCGTCAACCGTGGGCTATCGGTGAAGTGTTGCCTACCGCAGTAGCGAACTCGTCACTGACTGCAGGCGATCTCATCTTCTCGATGGTGCTGATTTGCGGCCTGTATACCCTGTTCCTGGTGGCAGAATTGTTCTTAATGTTCAAATTTGCACGCCTTGGCCCAAGCAGCCTGAAAACCGGTCGCTATCACTTTGAGCAGTCTTCCACGACTACTCAGCCGGCACGCTAAGACAGGAGTCGTCAAATGATCGATTATGAAGTATTGCGTTTTATCTGGTGGCTGCTGGTTGGCGTTCTGCTGATTGGTTTTGCAGTCACTGACGGTTTCGACATGGGGGTGGGGATGCTCACCCGTTTCCTCGGTCGTAACGACACCGAGCGTCGAATTATGATTAACTCTATCGCGCCACATTGGGACGGTAACCAGGTATGGCTAATCACCGCAGGTGGCGCACTGTTCGCTGCCTGGCCGATGGTCTATGCCGCTGCGTTCTCCGGCTTCTATGTCGCGATGATCCTCGTACTGGCGTCTTTGTTCTTCCGTCCGGTCGGTTTTGATTACCGTTCCAAGATTGAAGACACCCGTTGGCGCAACATGTGGGACTGGGGCATCTTCATTGGTAGCTTCGTTCCGCCGCTGGTGATTGGTGTGGCGTTCGGTAACCTGTTGCAGGGCGTACCGTTCAACGTTGATGAATATCTGCGTCTGTACTACACCGGTAACTTCTTCCAGTTGCTTAACCCGTTCGGCCTGCTGGCCGGTGTGGTGAGCGTAGGGATGATCATTACTCAGGGCGCGACCTATCTGCAGATGCGTACCGTGGGCGAACTGCACCTGCGTACCCGTGCAACTGCACAGGTGGCGGCGCTCGTGACACTGGTCTGCTTCGCACTGGCTGGCGTGTGGGTGATGTACGGTATCGACGGTTATGTCGTTAAATCGACAATGGACCATTACGCAGCATCTAACCCGCTGAATAAAGAAGTTGTTCGTGAAGCTGGCGCATGGCTGGTGAACTTCAACAATATGCCGATTCTGTGGGCCATTCCGGCGCTGGGTGTTGTTCTGCCGCTGCTGACCATCCTGACTGCACGTATGGATAAAGCCGCGTGGGCGTTTGTGTTCTCCTCCCTGACGTTGGCCTGCATCATCCTGACTGCCGGTATTGCAATGTTCCCGTTTGTGATGCCGTCCAGCACCATGATGAATGCAAGTCTGACGATGTGGGATGCAACTTCCAGCCAGCTGACGCTTAACGTCATGACCTGGGTTGCGGTGGTTCTGGTTCCGATCATTCTTCTCTACACCACCTGGTGTTACTGGAAAATGTTCGGACGTATCACCAAAGAAGACATTGAACGTAACACCCACTCTCTGTACTAAGTAAGGAGCTAATAATGTGGTATTTCGCATGGATTCTGGGAACGCTTCTTGCCTGTTCATTTGGGGTAATCACCGCGCTGGCGCTTGAGCACGTCGAATCAGGCAAAGCCGGTCAAGAAGACAGCTAATGAGTAAAATTATCGCAACTTTGTATGCGGTAATGGACAAGCGCCCCCAGCGGGCGCTTTCCTTCGTGATGGCGCTTCTGTTAGCAGGATGTATGTTTTGGGACCCATCACGTTTCGCCGCGAAGACCAGTGAACTGGAAATCTGGCATGGTTTATTGCTGATGTGGGCCGTCTGTGCTGGCGTGATTCACGGCGTGGGTTTTCGTCCGCAGAAGGTTCTTTGGCAAGGGATTTTTTGCCCACTGCTTGCCGATATTGTTCTCATTGTCGGGCTGATTTTCTTCTTCTTTTAAATCAGAATTCTCTTTAAAAATTTATGGACCTTCAACAGTCCATAAATTTTTACGCTCCCTTAACTTGCCCTCATTCCCAAACCTCAATCGCACGCGTATAGTAGCAGCGTTTAAAAGTTCTAACTTTTGTTGCATTACCGGGATGTAAAGTGAATACAACGCTGTTTCGATGGCCGGTTCGCGTCTACTATGAAGATACCGATGCCGGTGGTGTGGTGTACCACGCCAGTTACGTCGCTTTTTATGAAAGAGCACGCACAGAGATGCTGCGTCACCATCACTTCAGTCAACAGGCGCTGATGGCTGAACGCGTTGCCTTTGTGGTACGTAAAATGACGGTGGAATATTACGCACCTGCGCGGCTCGACGATATGCTCGAAATACAGACTGAAATAACATCAATGCGTGGCACCTCTTTGGTTTTCACGCAACGTATTGTCAACGCCGAGAATACTTTGCTGAATGAAGCTGAGGTTCTGGTTGTTTGCGTTGACCCACTCAAAATGAAGCCTCGTGCGCTTCCCAAGTCTATTGTCGCGGAGTTTAAGCAGTGACTGACATGAATATCCTTGATTTGTTCCTGAAGGCTAGCCTTCTGGTTAAACTTATCATGTTGATTTTGATTGGTTTCTCAATCGCATCCTGGGCCATTATTATCCAGCGGACCCGTATTCTTAACGCTGCAGCACGCGAAGCTGAAGCGTTTGAAGATAAATTCTGGTCTGGAATCGAACTTTCCCGCCTCTATCAAGAGAGCCAGGGAAAACGGGATAATCTCACCGGTTCGGAACAAATCTTTTACAGCGGGTTCAAAGAATTTGTGCGCCTGCATCGTGCCAATAGCCATGCGCCGGAAGCCGTAGTAGAAGGGGCGTCGCGTGCTATGCGTATCTCGATGAACCGTGAACTTGAAAATCTGGAAACGCACATTCCATTCCTCGGTACGGTAGGTTCCATCAGCCCATATATTGGTCTGTTTGGTACAGTCTGGGGGATCATGCATGCCTTTATCGCTCTTGGCGCAGTGAAGCAGGCAACGTTGCAAATGGTTGCTCCCGGTATCGCAGAAGCGTTGATTGCAACGGCAATTGGTCTTTTCGCTGCTATTCCGGCGGTAATGGCCTACAACCGCCTCAACCAGCGCGTAAACAAACTGGAACTGAATTACGACAACTTTATGGAAGAGTTTACCGCGATTCTGCACCGCCAGGCGTTTACCGTTAGCGAGAGTAACAAGGGGTAAGCCATGGCCAGAGTACGTGGACGAGGTCGTCGCGATCTCAAGTCCGAAATCAACATCGTACCGTTGCTGGACGTGCTTTTGGTGCTGTTGCTGATCTTTATGGCAACAGCGCCAATCATCACCCAGAGCGTAGAAGTCGATCTGCCGGACGCCACTGAATCGCAGGCGGTGAGTAGCAACGATAATCCGCCAGTGATTGTTGAAGTATCTGGTATTGGTCAGTACACCGTGGTGGTTGAGAAGGATCGCCTGGAGCGTTTACCACCAGAGCAGGTGGTGGCGGAAGTATCCAGCCGTTTCAAGGCTAATCCGAAAACGGTCTTTCTGATCGGTGGCGCAAAAGATGTGCCTTACGATGAAATAATTAAAGCACTGAACTTGTTACACAGTGCGGGTGTGAAATCGGTTGGTTTAATGACGCAGCCTATCTAAGCATCTGCGTTTTCCTTGCTTGAAAGAGAGCGGGTAACAGGCGAACAGTTTTTGGGAACCGAGAGTGTCAAAGGCAACCGAACAAAACGACAAGCTCAAGCGGGCGATAATTATTTCAGCAGTGCTGCATGTCATCTTATTTGCGGCGCTGATCTGGAGTTCGTTCGATGAGAATATAGAAGCTTCAGCCGGTGGCGGCGGTGGTTCGTCCATCGATGCCGTAATGGTTGATTCAGGTGCGGTAGTTGAGCAGTACAAGCGTATGCAAAGCCAGGAATCAAGCGCGAAGCGTTCCGATGAGCAGCGCAAGATGAAGGAACAGCAGGCAGCTGAAGAACTGCGTGAGAAACAAGCGGCTGAACAGGAACGCCTGAAGCAACTTGAGAAAGAGCGGTTAGCTGCTCAGGAACAGAAGAATCAGGCTGAAGAAGCCGCTAAACAGGCCGAGTTAAAGCAGAAGCAAGCGGAAGAGGCGGCAGCGAAAGCGGCAGCAGATGCTAAAGCGAAGGCTGAAGCGGATGCCAAAGCAGCCGCAGAAGCAGCGAAGAAAGCGGCTGCAGACGCGAAGAAAAAAGCGGAAGCAGAAGCTGCCAAAGCCGCCGCTGAAGCACAGAAAAAAGCCGAGGCAGCAGCTGCGGCGCTGAAGAAGAAAGCGGAAGCGGCAGAAGCAGCCGCAGCAGAAGCGAGAAAAAAAGCGGCAGCCGAAGCTGCTGAAAAAGCGAAGGCCGAAGCTGAGAAGAAAGCAGCGGCAGAAAAAGCGGCTGCTGATAAGAAAGCGGCAGCAGAGAAAGCCGCAGCCGAGAAAAAAGCAGCAGCAGAAAAAGCGGCTGCTGAAAAGGCTGCAGCTGAGAAGAAAGCAGCGGCAGAAAAAGCCGCCGCAGACAAAAAAGCCGCAGCGGCAAAAGCAGCAGCTGAAAAAGCCGCTGCAGCAAAAGCTGCCGCAGAGGCAGATGATATTTTCGGTGAGCTAAGCTCTGGTAAGAATGCACCGAAAACCGGCGGTGGGGCGAAAGGGAACAATGCTTCGCCTGCCGGGAGTGGTAATACTAAAAACAATGGCGCATCAGGCGCAGATATCAATAACTATGCCGGGCAGATTAAATCTGCTATCGAAAGTAAGTTCTATGACGCATCGTCCTATGCAGGCAAAACCTGTACGCTGCGCATAAAACTGGCGCCAGATGGTATGTTACTGGATATCAAACCTGAAGGTGGCGATCCCGCACTTTGTCAGGCTGCGTTGGCAGCAGCTAAACTTGCGAAGATCCCGAAACCACCAAGCCAGGCAGTATATGAAGTGTTCAAAAACGCACCATTGGACTTCAAGCCGTAATCGCGATGTTGACCGTCACGGCGGTTAACATCAAACATCGGTTGTCGCTGGGTTCTGGTAGTTTTGTGTATTTGAGTTTGTTAACATTCTGCTAAATTATCGTGGGCTATCTGTCCAGATAAGGGAGATATGATGAAGCAGGCATTACGAGTAGCATTTGGTTTTCTCATACTGTGGGCATCAGTTCTGCACGCTGAAGTCCGCATTGTGATCGACAGCGGTGTAGATTCCGGTCGTCCCATTGGTGTAGTTCCTTTCCAGTGGGCAGGGCCTGGCGCGGCACCCGAAGATATTGGTGGCATCGTTGCTGCTGACTTGCGTAACAGCGGCAAATTTAATCCGTTAGATCGCGCTCGTCTGCCACAGCAGCCGGGTAGTGCGCAGGAAGTTCAACCTGCTGCATGGTCTGCGCTGGGCATTGATGCTGTCGTTGTAGGTCAGGTCACTCCAAATCCTGACGGCTCTTACAATGTTGCTTATCAGCTGGTTGATACCGGCGGTGCGCCGGGTACTGTACTTGCTCAGAACTCATATAAAGTTAACAAGCAATGGCTGCGTTACGCTGGTCATACCGCCAGTGATGAAGTGTTTGAAAAACTGACTGGCATTAAAGGTGCGTTCCGTACCCGTATTGCCTACGTTGTTCAGACCAACGGCGGTCAGTTCCCGTATGAACTGCGCGTATCTGACTATGACGGTTACAACCAGTTTGTGGTTCATCGCTCACCGCAGCCGCTGATGTCTCCGGCGTGGTCACCAGATGGTTCTAAACTGGCATATGTCACCTTCGAAAGCGGTCGTTCCGCGCTGGTTATTCAGACGCTGGCAAATGGCGCTGTACGTCAGGTGGCTTCATTCCCGCGTCATAACGGTGCGCCTGCATTCTCGCCAGACGGCAGCAAGCTGGCATTCGCTCTGTCGAAAACTGGTAGCCTGAACCTGTACGTAATGGATTTGGCTTCTGGTCAGATTCGTCAGGTGACTGACGGTCGCAGCAACAACACCGAACCGACCTGGTTCCCGGACAGCCAGAACCTGGCATTTACTTCTGACCAGGCCGGTCGTCCGCAGGTTTATAAAGTGAATATCAACGGCGGTGCGCCACAACGTATTACCTGGGAAGGTTCGCAGAACCAGGATGCGGATGTCAGCAGCGACGGTAAGTTTATGGTAATGGTCAGCTCCAATGGTGGGCAGCAGCACATTGCCAAACAAGATCTGGTAACGGGAGGCGTACAAGTACTGTCGTCAACGTTCCTGGATGAAACGCCAAGTCTGGCACCTAACGGCACTATGGTAATCTACAGCTCTTCTCAGGGGATGGGATCCGTGCTGAATTTGGTTTCTACAGATGGGCGTTTCAAAGCGCGTCTTCCGGCAACTGATGGACAGGTCAAATTCCCTGCCTGGTCGCCGTATCTGTGATAATAATTAATTGAATAGTAAAGGAATCATTGAAATGCAACTGAACAAAGTGCTGAAAGGGCTGATGATTGCTCTGCCTGTTATGGCAATTGCGGCATGTTCTTCCAACAAGAACGCCAGCAATGACGGCAGCGAAGGCATGCTGGGTGCCGGCACTGGTATGGATGCGAACGGCAGCAACGGCAATATGTCTTCCGAAGAGCAGGCTCGTCTGCAAATGCAACAGCTGCAGCAGAACAACATCGTTTACTTCGATCTGGACAAGTACGATATCCGTTCTGACTTCGCTCAAATGCTGGATGCACACGCAAACTTCCTGCGTAGCAACCCGTCTTACAAAGTCACCGTAGAAGGTCACGCGGACGAACGTGGTACTCCGGAATACAACATCTCCCTGGGTGAACGTCGTGCGAACGCCGTTAAGATGTACCTGCAGGGTAAAGGCGTTTCTGCAGACCAGATCTCCATCGTTTCTTACGGTAAAGAAAAACCTGCAGTACTGGGTCATGACGAAGCGGCATACTCCAAAAACCGTCGTGCGGTACTGGTTTACTAAGAGAATTGCATGAGCAGTAACTTCAGACATCAACTATTGAGTCTGTCGTTACTGGTTGGTATAGCGGCCCCTTGGGCCGCTTTTGCTCAGGCACCAATCAGTAGTGTCGGCTCAGGCTCGGTCGAAGACCGCGTCACTCAACTTGAGCGTATTTCTAATGCTCACAGCCAGCTTTTAACCCAACTCCAGCAACAACTCTCTGATAATCAGTCCGATATTGACTCCCTGCGTGGTCAGATTCAGGAAAATCAGTATCAACTGAATCAGGTCGTGGAGCGGCAAAAGCAGATCCTGTTGCAGATCGATAGCCTCAGCAGCGGTGGCGCAGCGGCGCAATCAACCAGCGGCGATCAAAGCGGTGCTGCGGCATCAACGACGCCAACAGCTGATGCAGGTACTGCGAATGCTGGCGCGCCGGTGAAAAGCGGCGATGCAAACACTGATTACAATGCAGCTATTGCGCTGGTACAGGATAAATCCCGCCAGGATGACGCGATGGTGGCATTTCAGAATTTCATCAAAAATTACCCTGATTCAACTTACCTGCCAAACGCCAATTATTGGCTGGGTCAGTTAAACTACAACAAGGGTAAGAAAGATGATGCGGCGTACTATTTTGCTTCGGTGGTGAAAAACTATCCGAAGTCACCGAAGGCTGCGGATGCGATGTTTAAAGTCGGCGTCATCATGCAGGATAAAGGTGACACCGCGAAAGCGAAAGCCGTGTACCAGCAGGTTATCAGTAAATACCCTGGTACTGATGGCGCTAAACAGGCGCAAAAACGTCTGAACGCGATGTAATGCATAACACACGACCAGAAGTCGCATTATTTCTGGTCGTGTCGTGCGAATCATAAGCAGTTGAGTGATCTACATCGAAATTTTTGTTGCGCTCAAATCTGAAATCAGTAATATATGCCGCCGTTGCCACGGGATATCAAACAAACCGAAAGCAACGCAAAAGTGGGTCGTTAGCTCAGTTGGTAGAGCAGTTGACTTTTAATCAATTGGTCGCAGGTTCGAATCCTGCACGACCCACCACT
>NZ_KE136626.1:2636761-3283726 GCF_000407765.1 Escherichia sp. KTE114
GGGTCGTTAGCTCAGTTGGTAGAGCAGTTGACTTTTAATCAATTGGTCGCAGGTTCGAATCCTGCACGACCCACCATCCTGAATGATTAAAGCAGCATAATCCCGCAAGGGGTCGTTAGCTCAGTTGGTAGAGCAGTTGACTTTTAATCAATTGGTCGCAGGTTCGAATCCTGCACGACCCACCAATGTAAAAAGGCACCCTAAAGGTGCCTTTTTGCTATTCAAGCATCCCTCAATTTCAATTCTTAAACCTGATGACATACTTCGTGCTTGCTGTGCAAACAACTCTACGTCGGTGGAGTAAGCTACATAGCATCGCATCCGGCATCTCATACGTAATTCGAGTGACTTTTCTCCACCATTCGGCTATCTTGTTTAGCATATAAAACAAATTAAACCGATAGTGGCGAATATTACGCTTTATGTCGGTCTAAATGTTAAGCCTGTAAAACGAGATGGCAAGATGAGCGTGATGTTTGATCCTGAAGCGGCGATTTATCCTTTCCCCCCGAAGCCGATACCGTTAAGCATTGATGAAAAAGCGTATTATCGCGAGAAAATAAAACGTCTGCTAAAAGAACGTAATGCGGTGATGGTCGCCCACTACTATACCGATCCCGAAATTCAACAGCTGGCGGAAGAAACTGGCGGCTGTATTTCTGATTCTTTAGAAATGGCGCGCTTTGGTGCCAAACATCCCGCTTCAACGCTACTCGTAGCCGGGGTGAGATTTATGGGAGAAACCGCCAAAATTCTCAGCCCGGAAAAGACAATTCTGATGCCGACACTTCAGGCTGAATGTTCACTGGATCTAGGCTGCCCAATTGAAGAATTTAACGCATTTTGTGATGCCCATCCCGATCGTACTGTCGTCGTCTACGCTAACACTTCTGCTGCGGTAAAAGCGCGCGCAGACTGGGTGGTAACTTCAAGTATTGCTGTTGAACTCATTGATCATCTGGATAGTCTGGGTGAAAAACTCATCTGGGCACCAGACAAACATCTGGGTCGTTACGTACAAAAACAGACGGGCGCAGATATTTTATGCTGGCAAGGCGCCTGCATTGTGCATGATGAGTTTAAGACTCAGGCGTTAACCCGCTTACAAAAACAATACCCTGATGCAGCCATACTGGTGCATCCGGAATCACCACAAGCTATTGTCGATATGGCGGATGCGGTCGGTTCCACAAGTCAGTTGATCAATGCTGCGAAAACATTGCCGCATCAGCGCCTTATTGTGGCAACTGACCGGGGTATCTTCTACAAAATGCAGCAGGCGGTGCCAGACAAAGAGTTACTGGAAGCACCAACCGCTGGCGAGGGAGCAACCTGCCGTAGCTGTGCGCATTGCCCGTGGATGGCTATGAATGGCCTCCAGGCCATCGCAGAGGCATTAGAACAGGGAGAAAGCAAACACGAGGTTCATGTTGATGAAAGGCTGCGAGAGAAGGCGCTGGTGCCGCTCAATCGTATGCTGGATTTTGCGGCTACACTACGTGGATAACGAATAATAAGGCGTAACGTTACGCTTTGGGGGAAAGATGGATTTTTTTAGTGTGCAGAATATCCTGGTACATATACCAATAGGGGCAGGCGGTTATGATCTCTCATGGATCGAAGCGGTAGGCACGATCGCCGGGTTGTTGTGTATTGGTCTTGCCAGTCTGGAGAAGATCAGCAACTACTTCTTTGGTCTGATCAACGTCACCTTGTTTGGCATTATTTTCTTTCAGATTCAGCTGTATGCCAGCCTGCTATTACAGGTGTTTTTCTTTGCCGCGAATATTTACGGCTGGTATGCGTGGTCGCGACAAACCAGTCAGAACGAGGCGGAGTTGAAAATTCGCTGGTTGCCATTGCCGAAGGCGCTAAGCTGGTTGGCGGTTTGCGTTGTTTCGATTGGTCTGATGACGGTATTTATCAATCCGGTGTTTGCATTTTTGACCCGCGTGGCAGTCATGATCATGCAAGCATTAGGATTACAGGTTGCGATGCCTGAACTACAACCGGACGCTTTCCCGTTCTGGGATTCCTGCATGATGGTGTTATCTATTGTGGCAATGATTCTGATGACGCGTAAGTATGTGGAAAACTGGCTGTTGTGGGTGATTATTAACGTGATTAGCGTCGTTATTTTTGCACTTCAGGGCGTTTACGCCATGTCTCTGGAGTACATCATCCTGACCTTTATTGCCCTCAACGGCAGCCGGATGTGGATCAACAGCGCACGCGAAAGAGGTTCACGCGCGCTATCTCATTAATGGTGATGATGTGAATGGCCAGACACTCCTTCATTAAGGTGGCAGTCTGGCCCATGACAAGGTTGATATTCCATCTGAATGGTGGCGTGCTCAATCTGATAGTGATCCATCAGATAATGTTGGATCGTGTCCAACAACGCGTCATGATCGTGTGGCGGGATCACCTGCACATGCAGCGTCATTACTGGCTTTTCACCTACCATCCACACGTGTACATGGTGCACATTGCGGACTTCCGGGATTTCCCGACACATACGACGCTTCAGTTCAGCGATATCCAGCGACACCGGCGCACCTTCAAGTAATTCATTCACGCTGTCTTTCAATAACCGCCACGCGCTGCGCAGAACCAGAAGCGACACCAGTATCGAGAGAATAGGGTCAGCAGGTGTCCAGCCGGTCCAGATAATAATCAACGCGGCAATAATAGCCCCAACCGAACCCAGCAGGTCCCCGAGCACATGCAGTGCCGCTGCTCGCACGTTGAGGTTTTTCTCTTCGCTGCCGTGATGAAGTAACCAGAAAGAAAGTATATTTGCCAGCAACCCAGCCACGGCAATTGCCATCATCATGCCGCCCTCGACCGGACGCGGCGTGCGGAAGCGTTCTATCGCCTCCCAGACAATCAAAATGGTAATCACCACCAGGGCAATGGCATTCACAAACGCCGCGAGTGTGGTCAACCTGAGCCAGCCGAAAGTGTGGCGAATGGTGGGCGGACGACGAGAAAATTGTACGGCAAGCAGGGCGAAAAGCAGGGCAGCAGTATCGGTAAGCATATGTCCTGCGTCGGCCAGCAACGCCAGAGAACCTGAGAGAAAACCGCCAATAACCTCAACCAGCATAAACCCGGCAGTCACGCCGAAAGCATACAACAAGCGACGAGCATTATTATCTTCTGGCAGGTGTGAAGATGTGTGTGAGTGCGCCATGACGAGTCATCCCTTAATTAATCTCACTTAACTTTATGACATCATACCGCTTTTAGAGGGGAAAAATTAAAAGGGAGAGACTCTGCTCTCCCGGTATTGGCTTTTTGGCAGAGTTACTGCGTAGTACCGTCGGTTTTGGTATCGACATCATTGTTGATGCCATCGCCAGTTTGTACTTTTTTATTAATGTCCGGGCAGCGACCATCTTTGCACATCGTATTTTTGTGCTCTTCATCTTTGGTCATGCCGTCATTGTTCATTGAAGAACCATCCGGATGCAACATTGTGCCGCCAGAACCGGTATTTACCCCGTTATTGTCGACGTTATTTGGTGCGACATTTTCACGGGCGTCCGGGGCAACCTGACCCGCATCAGCTGCGGCGTTTGCCTGGCCATTATTGGTTTGCGCTCCGCTATCGGCGGCCAGTGCGGCACCGCTGGCAAGGCTTAGAGTGGCAGTCAGAAAAAGTGTGGCCAGTTTTGTCATTTTCATAGGATGCTCCTGTTATGGTCGTTATGTCGGATAACCTCTTCCAACAGTGCATTTGCAGGTGAATATCAGGTAATGGTTTAAGATTTCAGCCAGAAGAATAAATCCAGCAGAGAATCTTGAAAAAATTAATAAACAGAGAAGTTACAGTTAGAAATTGTAGGTCAGATCTCGTTATTCGCGACAATCTGGCGTTTTTCTTGCTAATTCCAGGATTAATCCGTTCATAGTGTAAAACCCCGTTTACACATTCTGACGGAAGATATAGATTGGAGGGATTGCATTCACTAAGATAAGTATGGCAACACTGGAACAGACATGAATTATCAGAACGACGATTTACGTATCAAAGAAATCAAAGAGTTACTTCCACCTGTCGCACTGCTGGAAAAATTCCCCGCTACCGAAAATGCCGCGAATACGGTTGCCCATGCCCGAAAAGCGATCCATAAGATCCTGAAAGGTAATGATGATCGCCTGTTAGTGGTGATTGGTCCTTGCTCAATTCATGATCCTGTCGCGGCTAAAGAGTATGCCACTCGCTTGCTGGCGCTGCGTGAAGAGCTGAAAGATGAGCTGGAAATCGTAATGCGCGTCTATTTTGAAAAGCCGCGTACCACTGTGGGCTGGAAAGGGCTGATCAACGATCCACATATGGATAACAGCTTCCAGATCAACGACGGTCTGCGTATAGCCCGTAAATTGCTGCTTGATATTAACGACAGCGGTCTGCCAGCGGCGGGTGAGTTTCTCGATATGATCACCCCACAATATCTCGCTGACCTGATGAGCTGGGGCGCAATTGGCGCACGTACAACCGAATCGCAGGTGCACCGCGAGCTGGCGTCTGGTCTTTCTTGCCCGGTAGGTTTTAAAAATGGCACCGATGGTACGATTAAAGTGGCTATCGATGCCATTAATGCCGCCGGTGCGCCGCACTGCTTCCTGTCCGTAACGAAATGGGGGCATTCAGCAATTGTGAATACCAGCGGTAACGGTGATTGCCATATCATTCTGCGCGGCGGTAAAGAGCCTAACTACAGTGCGAAACACGTTGCTGAAGTGAAAGAAGGGCTGAACAAGGCGGGTTTACCGGCGCAGGTGATGATCGATTTCAGCCATGCAAATTCGTCCAAACAGTTCAAAAAGCAGATGGAAGTTTGCGCTGACGTTTGCCAGCAAATTGCCGGTGGCGAAAAGGCTATTATTGGCGTGATGGTGGAAAGCCACCTGGCGGAAGGGAACCAGAGCCTGGAAAGCGGTGAGCCGCTGGCCTATGGCAAGAGCATCACCGATGCCTGCATCGGCTGGGAAGATACCGATGCTCTGTTACGTCAACTGGCGAATGCAGTAAAAGCGCGTCGCGGGTAAGGTTTAATTGTCGGATGCACCGCCAGAGTGGCGTATCCGATTAATCACCGTAGGCATGATAAGACGCGCAGCGTCGCATCAGGCAATGTGCTCCATTGTTAGCAACAAAAAAGCCGACTCACTTGCAGTCGGCTTTCTCATTTTTAAACGAATGACGTTTACTTCGCTTTACCCTGGTTAGCCACCGCCGCTGCTTTCGCTGCGATCTCGTCAGCATTACCCAGATAGTAGCGTTTCAGCGGTTTGAAGTTCTCGTCGAACTCATACACCAGCGGCACGCCAGTCGGGATATTCAGCTCAAGAATCTCTTCTTCGCTCATGTTGTCGAGATATTTCACCAGTGCACGCAGGGAGTTCCCATGAGCGGCGATGATCACGCGCTCACCGCTCTTCATACGCGGCAGAATGGTTTCATTCCAGTAAGGGATCACGCGGTCAATGGTCAGCGCCAGACTTTCAGTCAGCGGCAGTTCTTTCTCGCTCAGCTTCGCGTAACGCGGATCGTGACCCGGATAACGCTCATCATCTTTAGTCAGCTCCGGCGGAGTCACCGCAAAACCACGACGCCACTGTTTCACCTGCTCGTCGCCATACTTTTCAGCGGTTTCCGCTTTGTTCAGACCCTGCAACGCACCGTAGTGACGTTCGTTCAGTTTCCAGGATTTCTCAACGGGCAGCCATGCCTGATCCAGTTCGTCCAGCACATTCCACAGGGTATGGATAGCGCGTTTCAGCACAGAGGTGTAAGCAAAGTCAAAGCTGTAACCTTCCTCTTTCAGCAGCTTACCTGCTGCTTTTGCTTCGCTTACGCCTTTCTCAGACAGATCCACGTCGTACCAACCGGTGAAACGGTTTTCTTTGTTCCACTGACTTTCGCCATGACGAACCAGAACTAGCTTAGTTACAGCCATATACTTACTCCTCAAATCATTATTAAATGATAATAATTCTCATTATATTACCGTGACGAAGCAACAGCAATGCTTACGCATAACCATAGCGAAAATAGTGTCGCAGTGTAAGGTTGTTGTGAATATTGAGTTGCAAATATGTCGGTGTTTGCTGGTGATTTGAGCAACATGAGGATAAAGCCCTCATCACGAGGGCTTAAAATTATTCAGCAATAAACTGATATTCCGTCAGGCTGGAATACTCTTCGCCAGGGCGCAGGAAGCAGTCCGGCTGCGGCCATTCAGGGTGGTTCGGACTGTCTGGCAGAAATTCGCTTTCCAGCGCCAGTCCTTGCCAGTCGGCGTAAGGTTCGGTTCCCCGTGACGGCGTACCGCCGAGGAAGTTACCGGAGTAAAATTGCAGAGCCGGAGCGGTGGTGTAGACCTTCAGCTGCAATTTTTCATCTGCTGACCAGACATGCGCTGCCACTTTCTTGCCATCACCTTTGGCCTGCAACAAGAACGCGTGATCGTAACCTTTCACTTTGCGCTGATCGTCGTCGGCAAGAAACTCACTGGCGATGATTTTGGCGCTGCGGAAATCAAAAGACGTCCCGGCGACAGATTTCAGACCGTCGTGCGGAATGCCGCCTTCATCAACTGGCAGATATTCGTCCGCCATAATCTGCAGTTTGTGATTGCGCACGTCAGACTGCTCGCCGTCGAGGTTGAAATAGACGTGGTTAGTCATATTCACCGGGCAAGGTTTATCAACCGTGGCGCGATAGGTAATAGAGATACGGTTATCGTCGGTCAGACGATACTGCACCGTCGCGCCGAGATTCCCCGGAAAGCCCTGATCGCCATCTTCTGAAGTCAGGGCAAACAGTACCTGACGATCGTTCTGGTTCACAATCTGCCAGCGACGTTTGTCGAACCCTTCCGGGCCGCCATGCAACTGGTTAACGCCCTGACTTGGCGAAAGCGTTACGGTTTCACCGTCAAAGGTATAACGGCTATTGGCGATACGGTTGGCATAACGACCAATAGAGGCTCCCAGAAACGCAGCCTGATCCTGGTAGCATTCAGGGCTGGCGCAGCCAAGCAGCGCCTCGCGGACGCTGCCATCGGAAAGCGGAATACGGGCTGAAAGTAAAGTCGCACCCCAGTCCATCAGCGTGACTACCATCCCTGCGTTGTTACGCAAAGTTAACAGTCGGTACGGCTGACCATCGGGTGCCAGTGCGGGAGTTTCGTTCAGCACTGTCCTGCTCCTTGTGATGGTTTACACACGTAAAAAGTCTCTTTAATGCCTGTTTTTGCTTCATATTGTTCAGCGACAGCTTGCTGTACGGCAGGCACCAGCTCTTCCGGGATCAGCGCGACGATACAGCCGCCAAATCCGCCACCGGTCATGCGTACGCCACCTTTGTCGCCAATCACAGCTTTGACGATCTCTACCAGAGTGTCAATTTGCGGTACGGTGATTTCGAAATCATCGCGCATAGAGGCATGAGACTCCGCCATCAGCTCGCCCATACGCTTCAGGTCGCCTTGCTCCAGCGCGCTGGCAGCTTCAACGGTACGGGCGTTTTCGGTCAGGATATGACGCACGCGTTTCGCCACGATCGGATCCAGTTCATGCGCTACGGCGTTGAATTCTTCAATGGTGACATCGCGTAGGGCTGGCCGCTGGAAGAAACGCGCACCGGTTTCGCACTGTTCACGACGGGTGTTGTATTCGCTGCCAACCAGGGTACGTTTGAAGTTACTGTTGATGATGACCACAGCCACACCTTTCGGCATGGAGACTGCTTTGGTGCCCAGTGAGCGGCAATCGATCAGCAAGGCATGATCTTTCTTGCCCAGCGCGGAAATCAGCTGATCCATGATCCCGCAGTTACAGCCAACAAACTGGTTTTCTGCTTCCTGACCGTTAAGCGCGATTTGTGCGCCGTCCAGCGGCAGATGATAAAGCTGCTGCAATACGGTTCCGACCGCCACTTCCAGTGAGGCGGAAGAACTTAACCCGGCACCCTGCGGCACATTGCCGCTAATCACCATGTCCACACCGCCGAAGCTATTGTTACGCAGTTGCAGATGTTTCACCACGCCACGAACGTAGTTAGCCCATTGATAGTTTTCATGCGCGACAATGGGCGCATCAAGGGAAAACTCGTCAGTCTGATTTTCATAATCGGCTGCCATCACGCGAATTTTACGGTCATCGCGTGGCGCACAGCTAATTACAGTTTGATAATCAATCGCGCAGGGCAGAACGAAACCGTCGTTGTAGTCGGTGTGTTCGCCAATAAGATTCACGCGCCCAGGCGCCTGAATGGTATGAGTGGCAGGGTAGCCAAATGCGTTGGCAAACAGAGATTGTGTTTTTTCTTTCAGACTCATTTCTTACACTCCGAATTCGCGAAAATGGATATCGCTGACTGCGCGCAAACGCTCTGCTGCCTGTTCTGCCGTCAGGTCACGCTGGGTCTCTGCCAACATTTCATAACCGACCATAAATTTACGTACAGTGGCAGAGCGCAGCAGAGGTGGATAAAAGTGCGCGTGCAGCTGCCAGTGTTGATTCTCTTCGCCATTAAATGGCGCACCGTGCCAGCCCATAGAGTAGGGGAAGGAGCACTGGAAGAGGTTGTCATAACGACTGGTCAGCTTTTTCAACGCCAACGCCAAATCGCTGCGCTGGGCGTCGGTCAAATCGGTGATCCGTAATACGTGGGCTTTGGGCAGCAGTAGCGTTTCGAACGGCCAGGCAGCCCAGTAAGGCACAACGGCTAACCAGTGTTCGGTTTCGACAACGGTACGGCTACCGTCTGCCAGCTCGCGCTGAACATAATCCACCAGCATTGGCGATTTCTGCTCGGCAAAATATTCTTTTTGCAGGCGGTCTTCGCGCTCAGCTTCGTTAGGCAGGAAGCTATTTGCCCAAATCTGTCCGTGCGGATGCGGGTTAGAGCAGCCCATCGCCGCACCTTTGTTTTCAAAGACCTGCACCCATGGGTACGTTTTCCCCAGTTCTGCAGTTTGCTCCTGCCAGGTTTTGACGATTTCCGTCAATGCCGCAACGCTCAGTTCTGGCAACGTTTTACTGTGATCCGGCGAAAAGCAGATCACTCGGCTGGTGCCGCGCGCGCTCTGGCAACGCATCAGCGGATCGTTGCTTTCTGGCGCATCTGGCGTGTCAGACATCAAGGCCGCAAAGTCATTAGTGAAAACGTAAGTCCCTGTGTAATCGGGGTTTTTATCGCCTGTCACCCGCACATTACCTGCGCAGAGGAAACAATCTGGATCGTGCGCAGGTAACACCTGTTTGGCTGGCGTTTCCTGCGCCCCCTGCCAGGGGCGCTTAGCGCGGTGCGGTGAAACAAGAATCCATTGCCCGGTGAGCGGGTTATAGCGGCGATGTGGATGATCAACGGGATTAAATTGCGTCATGGTCGTTCCTTAATCGGGATATCCCTGTGGATGGCGTGACTGCCAGTGCCAGGTGTCCTGCGCCATTTCATCGAGTGTGCGCGTTACGCGCCAGTTCAGTTCACGGTCGGCTTTGCTGGCATCCGCCCAGTAGGCCGGAAGGTCGCCTTCGCGACGCGGTGCAAAATGGTAATTAACCGGTTTGCCGCAGGCTTTGCTGAAGGCATTAACCACGTCCAGCACGCTGCTGCCTACGCCTGCGCCGAGGTTGTAGATGTGTACGCCAGGCTTGTTCGCCAGTTTTTCCATCGCCACGACGTGGCCGTCCGCCAGATCCATTACGTGAATGTAATCGCGCACACCAGTGCCGTCTTCGGTCGGATAATCGTTACCAAAAATGGCCAGCGAGTCGCGACGGCCTACAGCAACCTGGGCGATGTATGGCATCAGGTTATTCGGAATGCCTTGCGGATCTTCGCCCATATCGCCCGACGGGTGCGCGCCAACCGGGTTGAAGTAGCGTAGCAGGGCAATACTCCAGTCCGGCTGGGCTTTTTGCAGGTCGGTAAGGATCTGTTCCACCATCAGCTTGCTTTTGCCGTAAGGGCTTTGCGGTGTGCCGGTCGGGAAGCTTTCAACGTATGGAATTTTGGGCTGATCGCCATAAACGGTGGCGGAGGAGCTAAAAATAAAGTTTTTGACGTTAGCGGCGCGCATGGCGCTAATCAGGCGCAAAGTACCGTTGACGTTGTTGTCGTAGTATTCCAGCGGTTTTTGTACCGACTCGCCAACGGCTTTCAGCCCGGCAAAGTGGATCACGGTGTCGATAGCGTGATCGTGCAGGATCTCGGTCATCAACGCTTCGTTACGGATGTCGCCTTCAACAAACGTCGGATGTTTGCCGCCTAAACGCTCGATAACAGGCAGTACGCTGCGCTTACTGTTACAGAGGTTATCAAGAATGATGACATCATGACCGTTTTGCAGTAATTGCACACAGGTATGACTTCCAATGTAACCGCTACCACCGGTAACCAGAACTCTCATAATTCGCTCCATCAGGCTTATGGTATGAAATAACCATAGCATAACAAAGATGCGAAAAGTGTGACATGGAATAAATTAGTGGAATCGTTTACACAAGAATTTAGCCATTTTCTATGCGCAATTAATTGATTATAAAACAGAGGGTTTGTGAATGATTGCGCCTTTTATCTGAAAAAAAGTCGCGTTTTCATGCCTGGATGCGTTAAACCGTAGGCCGAATAAGGCTTTCACGCCGCATCCGGCACAGTCACTCAATTTATTTTGGTAAGCGCATAGCGATAGAGGTCACCGTCTGGCACGAACTCCAGACGATGGGTAATACAGGCAGGCGCATCTTCAGCGTGGTGCGAAACAAACAACAACTGCGTTTCACCTTCGCTAATCAGCACATCAACAAATCTACGGATAAGCTGGCGATTCAGCGGATCAAGCCCTTGCAATGGTTCATCAAGAATAAGCAACGTCGGATGTTTCACCAGTGCGCGGACGATCAGCGCCAGACGCTGCTGTCCCCAGGAAAGACTATGGAAAGGAGCGTCAGCCGTGCGTTTATCAATGCCGAGAATATCCAGCCACTGCTGCACCAGTTTTTGCTGGCGATCCGAAACGGCCTGATAAATGCCAATCGAATCAAAATAGCCAGAAAGAATCACATTACGCACAATAGTACTGACCCGGTAATCCAGATGCAAACTACTGCTGACGTAACCGATATGCTTTTTGATATCCCAGATGGTTTCGCCGCTGCCACGACGTCGGCCGAAAAGCGTCAAATCGTTGCTGTAACCTTGCGGATGATCGCCAGTAATCAGGCTTAATAACGTCGATTTTCCCGCGCCATTTGGCCCGACAATTTGCCAGTGTTCACCTGGATTCACCTGCCAGCTAAGGTTATTAAGAATGGGGCGATCGTTATAAGAAACCACGCCATTGTTCAGCACAATGCGCGGTTCGTTGGCGGGTAAGGCGTGACGTGCTGAAGGTTCATCCGGCTCCGGCAGTTGCACACCTTCAAGCTGTTCACTATGCGCCAGTTGCGCGACGAGTGCTTGTTGGAGCAGTTCCTCTTTAGCGCCAGTTTCCGCTAACGTGCAATCCGCCAGCACGCCAGCAAACTGGACAAACTCCGGGATCTCATCGAAGCGATTGAGCACCAGTACCAGAGTAATACCGGACTGATGTAACGAGGCGAGCAGTTCTGCCAGTTGCTGACGTGAGGCAACATCAAGACCATCGAACGGTTCATCAAGAATCAGTAAATCAGGATCTGACATTAGCGCCTGACAGAGCAGGGTTTTACGCGTCTCGCCAGTGGAAAGGTATTTAAATCGTCGGTCGAGGAGGGCGGTAATACCGAACTGCTGCGCCAGTTGCAAACAACGCTGTGCATCTTTAACTTCATCCTGAATGATCTCAGCCGTGGTACGCCCGGTGTCATCTTCGCCAGGACTAAGCATATCGGTATTATTCCGCTGCCATTCATCGCTGACGAGCTTTTGCAATTGCTCGAAGGAGAGACGAGTGATGTGGAAAAACTGGCTTTGCCGTTCACCTTTCAAAAGCGGAAGTTCCCCCGCCAGCGCGCGGGCCAGCGCCGACTTCCCGCTGCCATTTGAACCGACAAACGCCCAACTATCACCCGCGTTTAACGTTAGCTGAGACAATTGCAGCGTTTTTGTGTCGCTAAGACGAAACGTGCCTTGCAAAATTTGCAACGATGACATTTTATATCCCATTTTTTGCAGCGATTACTGACAGGGATACTTGTTTCATAACAAATTGTCAACACGCTTAGCACAGCGTGGCGATAATCACGCTGTCGGCATTAAAGTAGGCCGTGACATTCTGCCCTTGCTCAAGAGAAGCCGCTTCATTTACCGGCACCGTGGCGCACAGGGTTTGCCCGTCGGGTAGCGCCATTAATACTTCGCACTGCTCCGCGCCGCGCTCAATATGACTAATAATGCCCGGCAATGGGTTGTCGGCGTTTTGTGCGACCGCCTCGTCCTGAGTAATACCTACCCACGGTGCTTTCAGCAGTATCAACACTTCTTTGCCTTCATCCAGCTCCAGACGCGCGCCGCTTTGTGCGGTAATTGCGACTTTCAGGCGTGTTTTTCCGTCAGCCAGTAAGACATCAACATGCTGTTGAACGTCATCATGATCGCGGGCGGTGATGGTGCCGAACCACTGGTTACGGGCGCTGGTCTGCAGTGAAAAACGTGAGATAGCTGCCAGCAGGCTGTTCAGCGGCAGGGCGTCATCGTCACTTAACACATCAAAGGCTTTTTGCTGGATCTGCGCCAGGAGGTCATAGAGCTGAATCAGCCGCTGGCCATAGCGGGTCAGTACCGCGCCACCGCCACCTTTTCCTCCTGTAGCACGTTCAACCAGCGTATGTTCGCTTAACTGATTCATCTCGTTAATGGCATCCCAGGCGCTTTTATAGCTGATACCGGCATCTTTCGCCCCCTGGCTGATAGAACCGGAAAGGGCAATGTGTTTTAGTAGCGAAATGCGGCGTGGGTCGGCAAATAGCTTTTGTTGAAGCTTAAGGGTGAGAAGGATTTCGGCCTGCATAACAATGTCCTGGCAAAAGTCTTATTGTGACGGAAAACGAACGCCACGCAAAGCTGACCGCACAAAAGGGGAGTGCTTTTCTGTGCTTAGCGGTTAGAATAGTGACAGGACTATATCTGGAGTTGACCATGTTAGAGTTATTAAAAAGTCTGGTATTCGCCGTAATCATGGTACCTGTCGTGATGGCCATCATCCTGGGTCTGATTTACGGTCTTGGTGAAGTATTCAACATCTTTTCTGGTGTTGGTAAAAAAGACCAGCCCGGACAAAATCATTGATTCCCTGAATGCCCGCTTAGTCGGGCATTTTCTTTTTTCTCAACTTCCTGCTTTTCCTGCCGATATTTTTTCTAGCTACCTCTCAAAGGTTAACAATAACTGCTGGGAAAATTCTGAATCAGTCGTTATATTGTTGCCTACATAACGTTACATGAAGGGGTTACCAATGGCTCGTAAATGGTTGAACTTGTTTGCCGGAGCGGCGCTCTCTTTAACTCTTGCAGGCAATGCGCTGGCAGACGAAGGGAAGATTACAGTTTTTGCGGCAGCATCACTGACCAACGCAATGCAGGACATCGCTACGCAGTATAAAAAAGAGAAAGGCGTGGACGTCGTTTCTTCTTTTGCCTCGTCTTCTACCCTGGCCCGTCAGATTGAAGCGGGCGCGCCTGCGGATCTGTTTATTTCTGCCGATCAGAAATGGATGGATTATGCGGTTGATAAAAAAGCGATCGACACTGCCACGCGTCAGACATTGCTCGGCAATAGCCTGGTCGTTGTAGCACCGAAAACCAGTGCACAGAAAGATTTCACCATCGACAGCAAAACCAACTGGACTTCGCTGCTGAATGGCGGTCGCCTGGCGGTTGGCGATCCGGAACATGTCCCCGCTGGTATTTATGCGAAAGAAGCACTGCAAAAACTGGGCGCATGGGATACGCTCTCCCCGAAACTGGCTCCGGCGGAAGATGTTCGTGGGGCGCTGGCGCTGGTTGAACGCAATGAAGCACCGCTGGGCATTGTTTACGGTTCTGACGCGGTTGCCAGCAAAGGGGTTAAAGTAGTAGCCACTTTCCCGGAAGATTCGCATAAAAAAGTGGAATATCCGGTTGCCGTCGTGGAAGGGCATAACAATGCGACAGTGAAAGCATTTTACGATTATCTGAAGGGACCGCAGGCTGCGGAAATCTTTAAACGTTACGGATTTACAACTAAGTAATGATACTGACCGATCCAGAATGGCAGGCGGTTTTACTAAGCCTGAAAGTTTCTTCCCTGGCTGTGCTGTTTAGCCTGCCGTTTGGGATCTTTTTTGCCTGGTTACTGGTGCGTTGCACGTTTCCGGGCAAAGCTCTGCTCGACAGCGTGCTGCATCTACCGCTGGTGTTACCGCCAGTAGTCGTCGGCTACTTGCTGTTAGTTTCTATGGGACGGCGCGGATTTATCGGTGAACGCCTGTATGACTGGTTTGGCATTACCTTCGCCTTTAGCTGGCGTGGCGCGGTTCTCGCTGCCGCCGTCATGTCTTTTCCGCTGATGGTGCGGGCAATTCGTCTGGCGCTGGAAGGCGTTGATGTCAAACTGGAACAGGCCGCAAGAACACTCGGGGCTGGGCGCTGGCGCGTTTTCTTTACCATCACGTTACCGCTGACTTTGCCGGGAATTATTGTCGGTACGGTGCTGGCGTTCGCTCGTTCGCTCGGTGAATTTGGTGCAACCATCACCTTTGTTTCTAACATTCCTGGTGAAACGCGAACCATTCCTTCAGCCATGTATACCTTGATCCAGACTCCTGGCGGGGAAAGCGGTGCGGCGAGACTTTGCATCATCTCTATTGCGCTGGCGATGATTTCCTTGCTGATTTCAGAATGGCTGGCAAGAATCAGCCGTGAGCGGGCGGGGCGCTAATCATGCTGGAACTGAATTTTTCCCAGACGTTGGGCAACCATTGCCTGACCATTAATGAAACGCTGCCCGCCAACGGCATCACTGCTATCTTTGGTGTCTCCGGTGCTGGAAAAACCTCGCTGATTAACGCCATCAGTGGACTGACACGTCCGCAAAAAGGGCGGATTGTCCTCAATGGTCGGGTACTAAATGACGCCGAAAAAGGTATCTGCCTGACGCCAGAAAAGCGTCGCGTTGGCTATGTGTTTCAGGATGCGCGGCTGTTTCCGCATTACAAAGTGCGTGGCAATCTGCGCTACGGCATGGCGAAAAGCATGGTCGATCAGTTCGACAAGCTGGTGGCGCTTTTAGGCATTGAACCGTTACTTGAACGTTTACCGGGCAGCCTGTCCGGTGGCGAAAAACAGCGTGTGGCGATTGGTCGGGCATTGCTGACGGCGCCGGAATTGCTGTTGCTGGATGAACCGCTGGCGTCACTGGATATTCCGCGTAAACGCGAACTGTTGCCTTATCTGCAACGTCTGACGCGGGAAATTAACGTTCCGATGTTGTATGTCAGCCATTCTCTGGATGAGATCCTCCATCTGGCAGACAGAGTGATGGTGCTGGAAAACGGTCAGGTGAAAGCCTTTGGCGCGCTGGAAGAAGTCTGGGGTAGTAGCGTGATGAATCCGTGGCTGCCGAAAGAGCAACAAAGCAGCATTCTGAAAGTGTCGATACTGGAGCATCATCCGCATTACGCAATGACCGCGCTGGCGCTGGGCGATCAGCATTTGTGGGTCAATAAGCTGGACGAGCCGTTACAAGCTGCGCTACGTATTCGCATTCAGGCTTCCGATGTCTCGCTGGTTTTACAGCCTCCGCAGCAAACCAGCATTCGTAACGTGTTGCGCGCAAAAGTTGTTAATAGCTATGACGACAACGGTCAGGTGGAAGTCGAACTGGAAGTCGGTGGTAAAACGCTGTGGGCGCGTATTAGCCCGTGGGCCAGGGATGAACTGGCAATCAGACCTGGCCTGTGGCTGTACGCGCAAATTAAAAGTGTGTCGATAACCGCCTGATTAAATCAGGTGGCTATAAATGAACTGGGCAATGCTGTCGGTGGTGTTATCCCCAATCACAATGTTGGCGCGCGCTTTTACTGCGTCATCGGCGTTGCCCATCGCTACACCCGTTCCGGCGGCTTCCAGCATACTGATATCATTAAAGTTATCGCCAAACGCAATCACATCATCCATCGACCAGCCTTGTGCCTCAATCCATTTCGTCAGGCGTCTACCTTTGCTGTTGCCGCCGCGTGCAATATCAACTTGATCGTGCCAGGACCATTCGCACTCCAGTCCTAATTCATGTTCAACATGCTTACCAAAATGCTGCAATCGCGGCAGGTCATCGTGCGTCAGGGCGAACTTCCACACCGCCTTAACTTCTTGTGCCGTCTCGGCCAGCGAGGCAACCTGGGTAAAGGTCGGACGCTGTTCTGGCGGCAGGGTTTGCGCCCAGTTAGAAGTACGAATAACATGCCCGGTCGGGTGTTCATACACCATTGCATCATCGACATACATCAGGCCGTGAATGTGGTGTTCATTCAGCATCTCAATGAGTTGCAGGGCTTTATTAACAGGCATTGGATCGGCTTCAAGCACGGTTTTTGCATGATAATCATACAAATAGGTGCCGTTACAGCAAATAGCAGGTGTATCCAGCGCCAGCGCCTGATAAAAAGGATGAATAGCGACGTGATGGCGACCCGTGACGATAATCAATTGATAGCCAGCTTCGCGAGCGCGAGCCAGTGCTTCTATAGATGAGGGAAGCAGGGTCTTTTTCGGGGTCAATAAGGTGCCGTCTAAGTCGAGAGCAATCACGCGTGTGGTCATGGCGTTTTCCAGATTAAGGTTAAGAATTTTCGTCTAAGCGAATGGTACACCGATACCACTATCGGACAAAATTCTGCGCTTTAATTCAGCATTCACCGCCAAAAGCGACTAATTTTAGCTGTTACAGTCAGTTGCTAAATGCAAAGGAGCATTCATGAAGCAAACAGTTTATATCGCCAGCCCTGAGAGCCAGCAAATTCACGTCTGGAACCTGAATCATGAAGGCGCACTGACGCTGACGCAGGTTGTTGATGTGCCGGGGCAGGTGCAGCCGATGGTGGTCAGCCCGGACAAACGTTATCTCTACGTTGGCGTTCGCCCTGAGTTTCGCGTCCTGGCGTATCGTATCGCCCCGGACGACGGTGCTCTGACATTCGCCGCAGAGTCGGCGCTGCCGGGTAGCCCGACGCATATTTCTACCGATCACCAGGGGCAGTTTGTCTTTGTAGGTTCTTACAATGCGGGTAACGTGAGCGTAACGCGACTGGAAGATGGCCTGCCAGTGGGCGTCGTCGATGTGGTCGAGGGGCTGGACGGCTGCCATTCCGCCAATATCTCACCGGATAACCGCACGCTGTGGGTTCCGGCATTAAAGCAGGATCGCATCTGCCTGTTTACGCTCAGCGATGATGGTCATCTGGTGGCGCAGGACCCGGCGGAAGTGACGACCGTTGAAGGCGCTGGGCCGCGTCATATGGTGTTCCATCCAAACGAACAATATGCGTATTGCGTCAATGAGTTAAACAGTTCAGTGGATGTCTGGGAACTGAAAGATCCGCACGGCAATATCGAATGTGTCCAGACGCTGGATATGATGCCGGAAAACTTCTCCGACACCCGGTGGGCAGCTGATATTCATATTACTCCGGATGGTCGTCATTTATACGCCTGTGACCGTACCGCCAGTCTGATTACCGTTTTCAGCGTTTCGGAAGATGGCAGCGTGTTGAGCAAAGAAGGTTTCCAGCCAACGGAAACCCAGCCGCGCGGCTTTAACGTTGATCACAGTGGCAAGTATCTGATTGCCGCCGGGCAAAAATCTCACCACATCTCAGTTTACGAAATTGTCGGCGAGCAGGGGCTACTGCATGAAAAAGGTCGCTATGCGGTCGGGCAGGGGCCGATGTGGGTGGTGGTGAACGCACACTAACCGTTGAGTTACCCGGCGCAGTATTTCCTGCGCCGGGGTATTACCCCATCTCCTGTAACGCATGTCTCTGGCGTTCGACGATATTGGTCCATAAATTGTCTTTATCATCAGTCCACAAATTAATCAGCAAAGCAAAAAAGCGTTCTGCTGCCGGAGAAAGCACGGCATCTTTGCGACGAATAATCCCCAATGTCCGGCGTATAACGGGTTCCACCAGCGGGATACCAATAATCGAAGAATAGGGCGCATGAGGCATTGCCAGGCCTGGAAGCGCCGAAATCCCCAGTCCTGCTTCCACCAGTCCTAATGACGTCGAAAGATGACGCACTTCGTAAAACCAGTCCAGCTTCCAGGGTTTGTCGGACAATTTTTGCTCAATCAGCAGTCGGTTGCCGCTGGAGGAGCGCACGCCAATCATTTTGTAACCTACCAGTTCCTGCCATTCCACTAGCTGCTTTTTGGCTAATGGGTGGTCACGCCGACAGGCCAGCACAAACGGCTCGTTGACCAGTGGCGTAAAATCGATGGATGAATTTGTGATGTTGTTCATGTTTATGCCAAAGTCCGATTCGTTGCACAGCACCGATTCCATGCAATTATTCGTGCCTTGTTCCAGAATTCGCACTTTAATATTGGGATATAGCTCATTAAATTTGCCAATTGCCAACGGCAAGAAATAAAACACGGCGGTAGGAATACACGCTAATGTCACCATACCACGATGATAAATATTCATATCGCGAATATTAAACAGTGTTTCATCGAATTTTTTTATTAATTCCCGCGCCTCAGGAAGCAACATTCTCCCCGCTTTTGTTAAAGTAACCTTGCGAGTTGTACGCTCAAAGAGTTGAATATGTAAATCCTCTTCCATCTTTTTTATTCTGCGCGTTAATGCAGGTTGCGTAATATTAAGTAATTTAGCAGCATTGTTAAATGAACTGGACTCTGCCAGCGTGACAAATGCTTTCATACTTGATAACTCATGCTTCATTATTACTCCGGAAAATGGAAGCGGTGCTTTTTAGTGATTTGCAGTTAAACCAGTTTAACTGCCTTTTAATCACTTAAATTAATGAAAAAATGTTATTAATCGTGAAGCTAAAGTCATTAGAGATGCTTTGCCCTTAATGTAACCATATCGCAATAAGTTATGTTTTTAAATTGAGGGCATTATTATGAAAAAAATACCCTGCGTGATGATGCGAGGTGGAACCTCGAGGGGCGCGTTCCTGTTAGCGGAACATTTACCTGAAGATCAAACGCAGCGCGATAAAATATTGATGGCAATTATGGGTTCCGGTAATGATCTGGAAATTGACGGTATCGGCGGCGGTAATCCGCTGACCAGTAAAGTCGCCATTATTAGCCGTTCCAGCGATTCTCGTGCTGATGTCGATTATTTGTTTGCGCAGGTAATCGTCCATGAGCAACGTGTCGATACCACACCTAACTGCGGCAATATGTTGTCTGGCGTTGGGGCATTCGCCATTGAAAATGGTTTGATTGCAGCGACATCACCGGTCACCCGCGTGCGTATTCGCAACGTCAATACAGGCACGTTCATCGAAGCCGATGTGCAAACGCCAAACGGTGTCGTCGAGTATGAGGGTAGCGCCAGAATTGATGGTGTACCAGGGACAGCCGCGCCGGTCGCGCTCACTTTCCTGAATGCAGCCGGAACAAAAACCGGAAAAGTTTTCCCGACGGATAATCAGATTGATTATTTTGACGATGTCCCGGTGACTTGTATCGATATGGCGATGCCAGTCGTTATTATTCCGGCTGAATATCTGGGAAAAACAGGCTATGAATTACCAGCAGAACTGGATGCCGACAAAGCATTATTAGCCCGCATTGAATCTATCCGTCTACAAGCGGGTAAAGCAATGGGCTTAGGCGATGTCAGTAATATGGTTATCCCTAAACCTGTACTTATTTCCCCAGCGCAGAAAGGCGGGGCGATCAATGTGCGTTATTTTATGCCCCATTCTTGCCATCGCGCGCTGGCGATAACTGGTGCTATTGCCATTTCCAGTAGCTGTGCGCTGGAAGGCACCGTCACCCGACAAATCGTCCCTTCTGTCGGATACGGCAATATCAATATTGAACACCCCAGTGGTGCGCTTGACGTTCATTTAAGCAATGAAGGTCAGGATGCCACGACGTTACGCGCATCTGTTATTCGGACGACCAGAAAAATATTTTCCGGTGAAGTTTATCTTCCCTGAAAAAATTCTTTGTCGTGATAAGGACAATCAATAAAGGACTTCTGTATGAGTCATACAGAAAGAACAGGATTTTAAATGAATAAGAAATCGTTATGGAAGCTAATTCTGATATTAGCGATCCCATGTATTATTGGCTTTATGCCAGCTCCGGCAGGATTAAGCGAACTGGCGTGGGTACTGTTTGGTATCTACCTGGCGGCAATTGTGGGTCTGGTTATTAAGCCATTCCCGGAACCTGTCGTACTGTTAATTGCGGTTGCCGCTTCGATGGTGGTCGTGGGTAACTTATCCGACGGTGCATTTAAAACCACCGCCGTATTAAGCGGTTACTCTTCCGGTACAACCTGGTTGGTGTTCTCGGCGTTCACCTTAAGCGCCGCGTTTGTTACCACCGGCTTAGGTAAACGTATCGCCTATCTGCTGATTGGTAAAATTGGTAGCACAACCCTCGGGCTGGGTTACGTTACCGTATTCCTCGATCTGGTACTGGCTCCGGCAACACCGTCTAACACCGCGCGTGCGGGCGGCATTGTGTTACCGATCATCAACAGCGTGGCGGTGGCTCTTGGGTCCGAACCGGAAAAAAGCCCGCGTCGTGTTGGACATTACCTGATGATGTCCATTTACATGGTCACCAAAACCACCAGCTACATGTTCTTTACCGCAATGGCGGGGAACATTCTGGCGCTGAAAATGATCAACGACATTCTGCACCTGCAAATTAGCTGGGGTGGATGGGCGCTGGCAGCCGGTTTACCGGGCATCATTATGCTGCTGGTCACTCCGCTGGTGATTTACACCATGTATCCGCCAGAAATTAAAAAGGTCGATAACAAAACCATCGCTAAAGCGGGCCTTGCCGAACTGGGACCGATGAAAATCCGTGAAAAAATGCTGCTCGGTGTCTTTGTGCTGGCGCTGCTGGGCTGGATTTTCAGTAAGTCTCTGGGGGTTGATGAATCCACTGTGGCAATCGTTGTTATGGCAACCATGCTGCTGCTGGGTATCGTTACCTGGGAAGATGTGGTTAAAAATAAAGGCGGCTGGAATACCTTAATCTGGTACGGCGGTATTATCGGTTTAAGCTCCTTATTATCAAAAGTTAAATTCTTCGAATGGTTAGCTGAAGTCTTTAAAAATAACCTGGCATTTGATGGTCATGGCAACGTTGCCTTCTTTGTCATTATTTTCCTTAGCATCATCGTGCGTTATTTCTTCGCTTCTGGTAGCGCCTATATCGTTGCTATGTTGCCGGTATTTGCCATGCTGGCGAACGTCTCCGGCGCACCGTTAATGTTAACTGCGCTGGCGCTGCTGTTCTCCAATTCTTACGGCGGCATGGTCACTCACTATGGCGGCGCGGCTGGTCCAGTTATCTTCGGTGTTGGCTATAACGACATTAAGTCCTGGTGGCTGGTCGGTGCGGTTCTGACGATATTAACCTTCCTGGTGCATATCACCCTTGGCGTGTGGTGGTGGAATATGCTGATCGGCTGGAACATGCTGTAAATACTCAAAAATATCCATTCATTATTTTTCTGCGCACTTTACGGTGCGCAGATATCTGGAGCATTTGATGATCAAGTTATCTGAAAAAGGCGTGTTTCTCGCCAGTAATAACGAAATAATTGCCGAAGAACATTTCACCGGCGAAATTAAAAAAGAAGAAGCAAAAAAAGGCACTATTGCCTGGTCTATTCTCTCTTCTCATAACACGTCCGGAAATATGGACAAACTTAAAATTAAGTTTGATTCCTTAGCCTCCCACGATATTACCTTTGTTGGTATTGTACAGACCGCTAAAGCGTCCGGCATGGAACGTTTCCCGCTGCCGTATGTGCTGACCAACTGCCATAACTCACTGTGCGCCGTCGGCGGCACCATTAACGGTGATGACCATGTTTTTGGTTTATCGGCAGCGCAGCGTTATGGCGGTATTTTTGTGCCTCCGCATATTGCGGTCATCCATCAATATATGCGTGAAATGATGGCAGGCGGCGGCAAAATGATCCTCGGTTCAGACAGCCACACCCGTTACGGTGCGTTAGGTACAATGGCGGTCGGCGAGGGCGGCGGTGAGCTGGTAAAACAACTGCTTAATGACACCTGGGATATCGACTATCCGGGCGTTGTTGCGGTGCATTTGACCGGAAAACCAGCACCCTATGTGGGGCCGCAGGATGTGGCGCTGGCAATTATCGGCGCGGTGTTCAAAAACGGCTACGTCAAAAATAAAGTGATGGAGTTCGTGGGGCCAGGTGTTGCTGCGCTCTCTACCGATTTCCGTAACAGCGTTGACGTTATGACCACTGAAACCACCTGTTTAAGTTCTGTCTGGCAAACCGATGAAGAAGTCCATAACTGGCTGGCGCTGCACGGTCGCGGCCAGGATTACTGCCAGCTTAACCCTCAACCGATGGCGTACTACGATGGGTGCATTAGCGTTGATTTAAGTGCCATCAAACCAATGATTGCGCTGCCGTTCCACCCGAGCAACGTGTATGAAATCGACACGCTGAACCAGAACCTGACCGACATTCTGCGTGAGATTGAAATCGAGTCCGAGCGCGTGGCGCACGGTAAAGCCAGACTCTCGCTGCTGGATAAAGTCGAAAATGGTCGCCTGAAAGTACAACAGGGGATTATCGCCGGTTGTTCTGGCGGTAACTACGAAAACGTTATCGCCGCAGCAAATGCGCTGCGTGGTCAATCTTGTGGTAACGACACCTTCTCGCTGGCTGTTTACCCGTCATCACAGCCGGTGTTTATGGATCTCGCCAAAAAAGGTGTGGTAGCAGATTTGATTGGCGCAGGCGCAATCATCAGAACTGCGTTCTGCGGCCCATGCTTTGGGGCAGGTGATACGCCAATCAACAACGGTTTGAGTATTCGCCACACCACGCGTAACTTCCCGAATCGCGAGGGCTCTAAGCCAGCTAATGGTCAGATGTCAGCGGTTGCATTAATGGACGCCCGTTCTATCGCTGCGACTGCGGCAAACGGTGGCTATTTAACCTCTGCCAGCGAGCTGGATTGCTGGGACAACGTGCCGGAGTATGCCTTCGATGTAACGCCGTATAAAAATCGCGTCTATCAAGGCTTTGTGAAAGGGGCGACCCAGCAATCGCTGATCTACGGACCAAACATTAAAGACTGGCCGGAATTGGGCGCGCTGACTGACAATATCGTCCTCAAAGTGTGCTCGAAGATCCTCGACGAAGTGACCACCACCGATGAACTGATTCCTTCCGGGGAAACCTCTTCGTATCGTTCAAATCCGATTGGTCTGGCGGAGTTTACCCTGTCACGCCGCGATCCGGGTTATGTCGGCAGAAGTAAGGCCACCGCTGAGCTGGAAAATCAGCGTCTGGCAGGAAACGTTAGTGAACTGGCAGGGGTGTTTGCGCGTATTAAACAGATTGCTGGTCAGGAACATATTGATCCGCTGCAAACTGAAATTGGCAGCATGGTTTATGCGGTCAAACCAGGTGATGGTTCTGCGCGTGAACAGGCGGCGAGCTGCCAGCGTGTGATTGGCGGTCTGGCGAATATTGCCGAGGAATACGCGACTAAACGTTACCGTTCTAATGTCATCAACTGGGGGATGTTACCGCTGCAAATGGCAGAAGTGCCGAACTTTGAAGTGGGGGATTACATTTATATTCCTGGCATTAAAGCGGCGCTGGATAATCCAGGTACGACCTTCAAAGGTTATGTGATCCATGAAGATGCGCCGGTTACGGAAATCACGCTCTATATGGAAAATCTGACTGCGGAAGAGCGCGAGATTATCAAGGCGGGTAGTTTGATTAACTTCAATAAAAACCGTCAGATGTAAAAAGCGCCATGTGAATGTAGGTCGCATCCGGCACTTATTGTCGGATGCGATGCTGGCGCATCTTATCCGACCTACGAATCGCATCGACCCGTAGGCCGGATAAGGCGTTTACGCCGCATCCGGCAATGAGTTAATAGCTCTTATTTCTTTGCTTCTGCAACCACTTTGCTACCCACGCCACGGTTATTGTATTCCCACATGCGGTTGTAGTTAGTGTCATTCAGATTGCGCTGTACTTCGTCGTTATCATCAACGCTGCCGGTGTTACCCGCAAACGGACGATTAGAGATCACCGCATCGGCCCACGGTTTAGCCGTGTTAAAACCTTCGTTGATGGCGCTATCACGGATCACCACCTGACCGTTGGTATTGGCATCCACATCCAGCGAACGGCCCAGCTGCGCGACGCCATCACCGGAAGCATTGAAACGGCTGTTTACCGCGAGGAAACCGTAGTAAATGTTGGACAGCGTAGCCGGTGCAAACACATACGCTTCTTGCTGAGTACGTGAGTTCACCACGCGGAATTCGGTATTATCGAACACCACTGCACCACGGCCGGAAACGATATCCACATCCCCTTCGATGTAGCTATTAGTTACCAGAGTACGCGGCTGACGGTTGGTTTCCAGACGGTTCTGCACACCACTGTTGGTAACAAAGAAGGTATTCTGACGACCGAGAATGTTAACGTTGTTGATCTGCACTTTATCGCCGTCAGTACGCAACGCCACTGCCGGATGGTTACCCGCATCTACGCTATCGCCCAGGGTGTTTTCAATGGTCAGGTTTTGCAGTTGCAGACCATTGTTTTGTGACCAGAAGACCGCAGAACAGAGAACGCCGATGCTGTTGCTGCGTTTGCTCTGGCAGCTATCGTACATGTACCACGCTGGTTTACCTGGCATATATTTGCCGCGCGGGTTGACGTCATGACGCCAGTCGGCAGGGCTCATTCCACCATCAAGGGAAAGCCCAATCTTCACATCAATCGGTTTTTCGCCCATACCGTAGACAGTGATTCCCCCCGGAGCGGCAGGGACATAAACTGTACCTTCATACTCACCTGGCATCACGGCAATATACTGGCGCTTATTTGTACGCTTGATAATCGCCGCATCTACCGCCGCCTGAATCGTGGTATGCGTTACACCTTGAGTACCCGCCGGGCCGACAACAAAGTCAGGTTGCGCAGGCAGGGTAATCGGGGAAGGATTCCATGCTGTAGCACCTGGCGTCAGGGACGCAAAATAGTGTTGAGCATCGAAATTCTGCGCTTCTTTTGCCGACAGAATCGGGCGAGAAGACGTACCAGGTGCTACTTGATCGGAAGGACGTTGATCGGGCGGTGTTGAGCTACAGGCGGTCAGCGTCACGCCAAAAGCCAGTGCCAGCGCCAGACGGGAAACTGAAAATGTGTTCACAGGTTGCTCCGGGCTTTGAAATGGAAAAATGAATCCGTTGAAGCCTGCTTTTTTATACTAACTTTAGCGAAACGGGAAGGTAAAAAGACAAAAAGTTGTTTTTAATACCTTTAAGTGATGTCAGATGGCCTGGCACCATCTGACAGAACATTTAACTGAACATTGCGGTAATTGATGCGCTGGCGAGAGAGTGGAAATGAACGTTAAAACCGACCATCGCGCCGCTGGCACCTTCATCGACATCAATACGTTCTACATCCAGCGCGTGAACGGTAAAAATGTAGCGATGGGTTTCGCCTTTCGGCGGCGCTGCACCATCGTACCCAGTTTTACCAAAGTCGGTGCGTGTCTGGAGCACGCCATCAGGGATTGCTACCAGACCAGAGCCAAATCCTTGCGGCAATACACGGGTATCGGCAGGCAAGTTAACAACTACCCAGTGCCACCAGCCGGAGCCGGTTGGCGCATCCGGGTCGTAGCAGGTGACGACAAAACTTTTCGTTCCCGCAGGAACATCATCCCACGCCAGATGTGGCGAAATATTATCGCCATCGTAACCCATGCCGTTAAAGACATGACGATGCGGTAGCTTATCGCCATCGCGCAGATCATTACTGATGAGTTTCATTAACCCTCCTTTCTTGTTTGCAGAAAGTGTAGCCAGAAACCCTCATGCTGACTTCCCGTTATTGGCAAAAAAATGTTTCATCCAGTACGGCGTGATTTACCGCTGCGGTCAGGCGCTGCAACTGTTGCGGGCGAATAATATAGGGCGGCATCAGGTAAATCAGTTTGCCAAAAGGCCGTATCCACACACCCTGCTCGACAAAGAATTTTTGCAGTGCTGCCATATTCACCGGACGAGTGGTTTCGACCACGCCAATTGCCCCCAGCACGCGCACATCGGCAACCATTTCGGCGTCACGGGCTGGTGCCAGTTGCTCGCGTAGTTGCGCTTCAATATTTGCCACCTGCTGTTGCCATTTACCGGATTCGATAATCGTCAGGCTGGCGTTCGCTGCCGCGCAGGCCAGCGGATTGCCCATAAAAGTTGGCCCGTGCATAAAGCAACCGGCTTCGCCGTTACTAATAGTTTCCGCAACCTGACGTGTGGTGAGCGTAGCGGAAAGGGTCATCGTGCCGCCGGTTAAGGCTTTACCGAGGCATAAAATGTCCGGCGCGATCCCCGCATGTTCACAGGCAAACAGTTTGCCGGTTCGACCAAATCCGGTGGCGATTTCGTCAGCAATCAGCAAGATACCTTCACGATCGCACATTTTGCGGATTCGTTTTAACCATTCCGGATGGTAGATGCGCATCCCGCCTGCGCCCTGGACAATCGGTTCAATGATCACCGCAGCAATTTCATGACGATGCGCCGCCATCAGGCGCGCAAAGCCCACCATATCGCGCTCATCCCATTCGCCGTCCATGCGGCTTTGCGGAGCCGGGGCAAACAAGTTTTCTGGCAGATAGCCTTTCCACAGGCTGTGCATTGAGTTGTCAGGATCGCATACCGACATCGCGCCAAAAGTATCGCCATGATAACCATTGCGGAAGGTCAGAAAACGCTGGCGCGTTTCGCCTTTGGCCTGCCAGTACTGCAACGCCATCTTCATCGCCACTTCTACCGCCACGGAACCGGAGTCCGCGAGAAAAACGCACTCCAGCGGTTGTGGCGTTATCGCCACCAGTTTGCGGCAAAGTTCGACGGCTGGCGCATGGGTGATACCGCCAAACATCACATGCGACATGGCATCAATTTGCGACTTCATCGCCGCATTAAGCTGCGGGTGATTGTAACCGTGGATCGCTGCCCACCAGGACGACATACCGTCAACCAGGCGTCTGCCGTCAGACAAAATCAGCTCGCAACCTTCCGCGCTCGCCACCGGATAAACCGGCAGCGGGGAGGTCATGGATGTGTATGGGTGCCAGATATGGCGTTGGTCAAAGGCAAGATCGTCCGTTGTCATAATCGACTTGTAAACCAAATTGAAAAGATTTAGGTTTACAAGTCTACACCGAATTAACAACAAAAAACACGTTCTGGAGAAGCCCCATGGCTCACCGCCCACGCTGGACATTGTCGCAAGTCACAGAATTATTTGAAAAACCGTTGCTGGATCTGCTGTTTGAAGCGCAGCAGGTGCATCGTCAGCATTTCGATCCTCGTCAGGTACAGGTCAGCACTTTGCTGTCAATTAAAACCGGTGCTTGCCCGGAAGATTGCAAATACTGCCCGCAAAGCTCGCGCTATAAAACCGGGCTGGAAGCCGAACGGTTGATGGAAGTTGAACAGGTGCTGGAGTCGGCGCGCAAAGCGAAAGCGGCGGGATCGACACGTTTCTGCATGGGCGCGGCGTGGAAGAATCCCCACGAACGCGATATGCCGTACCTGGAGCAGATGGTGCAAGGGGTAAAAGCGATGGGCCTGGAGGCGTGTATGACGCTGGGCACGTTGAGTGAATCTCAGGCGCAGCGCCTCGCGAACGCCGGGCTGGATTACTACAACCACAACCTCGACACCTCGCCGGAGTTTTACGGCAATATCATCACCACACGTACTTATCAGGAACGTCTCGATACGCTGGAAAAAGTGCGCGATGCCGGGATCAAAGTCTGCTCAGGTGGCATTGTGGGCTTAGGCGAAACGGTAAAAGATCGCGCCGGATTATTGCTGCAACTGGCAAACCTGCCGACGCCGCCGGAAAGCGTACCAATCAACATGCTGGTGAAGGTGAAAGGCACGCCGCTTGCCGATAACGACGATGTCGATGCCTTTGATTTTATTCGCACCATTGCGGTGGCGCGGATCATGATGCCGACTTCTTACGTGCGCCTTTCTGCCGGACGCGAACAGATGAACGAACAGACTCAGGCGATGTGCTTTATGGCTGGCGCTAACTCGATTTTCTATGGTTGCAAACTGCTGACCACGCCGAATCCGGAAGAAGATAAAGACCTGCAACTGTTCCGCAAACTGGGGCTGAATCCGCAGCAAACTGCCGTGCTGGCAGGGGATAACGAACAACAGCAGCGTCTGGAGCAGGCGCTGATGACCCCGGACACTGACGAATATTATAACGCGGCAGCCCTATGAGCTGGCAGGAGAAAATCAACGCGGCGCTCGATGCGCGGCGTGCTGCCGATGCCTTGCGTCGCCGTTATCCGGTGGCGCAAGGCGCCGGACGCTGGCTGGTGGCGGACGAACGCCAGTATCTGAACTTTTCCAGTAACGATTACTTAGGTTTAAGCCATCATCCGCAAATTATCCGTGCCTGGCAGCAGGGCGCGGAGCAATTTGGCGTCGGCAGCGGCGGTTCTGGTCACGTCAGCGGTTATAGCGTGGCGCATCAGGCGCTGGAAGAAGAATTGGCCGAGTGGCTGGGTTATTCGCGGGCGCTGCTGTTTATCTCCGGTTTTGCCGCTAATCAGGCCGTCATTGCCGCGATGATGGCAAAAGAAGATCGCATCGTTGCCGACCGGCTTAGCCATGCCTCGTTGCTGGAAGCTGCCAGTTTAAGTCCGGCGCAACTTCGCCGTTTTGCTCATAACGATGTCGCTCATCTGGCGCGCCTGCTTGCTTCCTCCTGTCCGGGGTTGCAACTGGTGGTGACAGAAGGCGTATTCAGTATGGACGGTGATAGTGCGCCGCTGGCAGAAATCCACCGTGAGACGCAGCAGCACAATGGCTGGTTGATGGTCGACGATGCCCACGGTACGGGCGTTATCGGTGAACAGGGGCGCGGTAGCTGCTGGCAACAGCAGGTGAAACCAGAATTGCTGGTTGTTACTTTTGGCAAAGGATTTGGTGTCAGCGGTGCGGCGGTGCTTTGCTCTGAAACTGTGGCGGATTATCTGCTGCAATTTGCCCGTCATCTTATCTACAGCACCAGTATGCCTCCGGCGCAGTCGCAGGCATTACGCGCATCTCTGGCGGTTATTCGCAGTGAAGAAGGTGATGCACGGCGCGAAAAACTGGCGGCGCTCATTACGCGTTTTCGTGCCGGAGTGCAGGGTTTGCCGTTTACTCTTGCGGATTCACGTAGCGCCATTCAGCCATTAATCATCGGTGATAACGCTCGCGCATTACGCCTGGCAGAAAAACTGCGTCAGCAAGGTTGCTGGGTAACAGCGATTCGCCCACCAACCGTACCCGTCGGCACCGCGCGTCTACGCTTAACGCTAACCGCAGTGCATGAAACGCAGGATATCGACCGTTTGCTGGAGGTGCTGCATGGCAACGGTCAATAAACAAGCCATTGCGGCGGCATTTGGTCGGGCTGCCTCACAATATGAGCAACACGCAGAGTTACAGCGCCACAGTGCCGACGCCTTACTGGCAATGCTCCCGCAACGCAAATACGCCCGTGTGCTGGACGCTGGCTGTGGACCTGGCTGGATGAGCCGCCACTGGCGCGAGCGTAGCGAGCAGGTGACTGCGTTAGATCTCTCGCCGCCAATGCTTGATCAGGCACGCCAGAAGGATGCCGCAGATCATTATCTGGCAGGAGATATCGAATCCCTGCCGTTAGCGACTGCGACGTTCGATCTTGCATGGAGCAATCTCGCGGTGCAGTGGTGCGGTAATTTATCCACGGCACTCCGCGAGCTATACAGAGTGGTGCGCCCCGGTGGCGTAGTGGCGTTTACCACGCTGGCACAGGGATCGTTACCCGAACTGCATCAGGCGTGGCAAGCGGTAGACGAACGCCCCCATGCCAATCGCTTTTTACCGTCAGCAGATATTGAACAGGCGCTGAAAGGTTTTCGTTATCAACATAATATGCAGCCTGTCACGCTGTGGTTTGATGATGCGCTCAGTGCCATGCGTTCGCTGAAAGGCATTGGCGCAACGCATCTTCACGCAGGGCGCGACCCGCGAGTATTAACCCGTTCACAGCTACAACAACTGCAAATGGCCTGGCCGCAACAGCAGGGGCTATATCCCCTGACGTATTATCTTTTTTTGGGAGTAATTGCTCGTGAGTAAACGCTATTTTGTTACCGGAACGGACACCGAAGTGGGTAAAACCGTTGCCAGTTGTGCACTGTTGCAGGCCGCGAAGGCCGCAGGTTACCGAACGGCAGGCTACAAACCCGTTGCCTCCGGTAGCGAAATGACTGCAGAAGGTTTACGCAACAGCGATGCACTGGCGTTACAGCGCAACAGCAGCCTGCAGCTGGATTACGCCACGGTGAATCCATACACCTTCGAAGAGGCGACCTCGCCGCATATCATCAGCGCGCAAGAGGGCTGGCCAATTGACCCATTGGTGATGAGCGCCGGATTACGTGTGCTGGAACACCAGGCTGAGTGGGTGTTAGTGGAAGGCGCGGGCGGCTGGTTTACGCCGCTTTCGGATTCCTTCACGTTTGCAGATTGGGTAACGCAGGAACAACTGCCGGTGATTCTGGTCGTTGGGGTAAAACTGGGCTGCATCAATCATGCAATGCTGACAGCACAGACCGTACAGCAGGCAGGGCTAACACTCGCAGGCTGGGTGGCGAACGATGTCACGCCGCAGGGTAAACGCCACAGTGAATATATGGCTACGCTTACCCGAATGATCCCCGCGCCGCTGCTGGGGGAAATCCCCTGGCTCCAGGAAAATCCAGAAAGTGCGCTAACCGGAAAATATATAAATCTCACATCACTGAAGTAGCAAAAAAATTGGTTGAATTGCGAGCGAGATCGCGTCTTCGCTCGCCCGTAATTTAACCAATAAAATGCTAAAAAAATCGCGAAAAAAATTTTACCCCCGCATTATACGATTAGTATGGGAATTGCCCAGGCGGCTGGACATAGGGGCTGCAGGCAGTTATCCACTATTCCTGTGGATAACCATGTGCATTAGAGTTAGAAAACGTAAGGTAAGCAAGAGAATACGCGGCTTGCACGCAAATTGGCGCTAAAGACGGCTTAAATAAATATTTGTTATTTTTCAATCTGTTATATAAATGCAATGGCTGTCAGGAAAGAGTCATCTCCTGCAATAAATCCGTCATCAGCTATCTTGACAAATGTTAAAAAAGCCATTGCTCTGGGGATAACCCTGCAGACCAGAGTTTTATCTCGTCACAGCGTCAATTTTACCTACGGTTTAGACCTTAGTTGACGGCGTAACAGAAATGTTGTGGTGTGAGACTGTTTTTTTATCCAGTATAATTTATTGGCATTATTAATCATGACGAGTAAAATTACACACCTGCCCGCCCATTCCTTCAGGTAGCAACTCATGAGTAAACCATTCAAACTGAATTCCGCGTTCAAACCTTCTGGCGATCAGCCGGAGGCGATTCGACGCCTCAAAGAGGGGCTGGAGGATGGCCTCGCGCATCAGACTCTGCTCGGCGTGACGGGGTCGGGAAAAACCTTCACTATTGCTAATGTCATTGCTGACCTGCAACGTCCAACCATGGTGCTGGCGCCCAACAAAACGCTGGCAGCGCAACTATATGGTGAGATGAAAGAGTTCTTCCCGGAAAACGCGGTGGAGTATTTCGTCTCCTATTACGATTACTATCAGCCAGAAGCCTATGTTCCGAGTTCAGATACGTTTATTGAGAAAGATGCCTCAGTAAACGAACATATCGAACAGATGCGACTTTCAGCAACCAAAGCGTTGCTGGAGCGACGAGATGTTATTGTCGTAGCGTCAGTTTCCGCTATTTATGGTCTGGGCGATCCTGATTTATATCTCAAAATGATGCTGCACCTCACGGTCGGTATGATTATCGATCAACGGGCTATCCTGCGCCGCCTGGCGGAGTTGCAATATACCCGCAACGACCAGGCGTTCCAGCGCGGCACTTTCCGCGTGCGCGGTGAGGTGATCGACATCTTCCCGGCAGAGTCCGACGACGTTGCGCTACGTGTAGAATTGTTCGACGAAGAAGTGGAGCGTCTCTCGCTTTTCGACCCACTGACCGGGCAGATTATCTCGACCATTGCGCGTTATACCATCTACCCGAAAACGCACTATGTTACGCCGCGCGAGCGCATTGTGCAGGCGATGGAAGAGATTAAAGAAGAACTGGCGGATCGGCGCAAAGTACTGCTGGCAAATAACAAGTTGCTGGAAGAGCAGCGGCTGACCCAGCGTACCCAGTTTGATCTGGAGATGATGAATGAGCTGGGCTACTGTTCGGGCATTGAAAACTATTCGCGCTTCCTCTCCGGGCGCGGGCCTGGCGAGCCACCGCCGACGCTGTTTGATTATCTGCCTGCCGATGGGCTGCTGGTGGTTGATGAATCACACGTCACCATTCCGCAGATTGGCGGTATGTATCGCGGCGACCGGGCGCGTAAAGAAACGCTGGTGGAGTACGGTTTCCGCCTGCCATCTGCGCTGGATAACCGTCCACTGAAATTTGAAGAGTTCGAAGCTTTAGCCCCGCAAACCATCTATGTTTCTGCGACGCCGGGTAATTACGAGCTGGAAAAATCAGGCGGCGACGTGGTGGATCAGGTGGTGCGTCCAACCGGATTGCTTGATCCGATTATCGAAGTGCGTCCGGTAGCGACCCAGGTCGATGATCTTCTTTCGGAGATTCGTCAGCGAGCGGCAATTAACGAACGCGTTCTTGTCACAACACTGACCAAGCGGATGGCGGAAGATCTCACGGAATATCTCGAAGAACACGGCGAGCGCGTGCGTTATCTTCACTCCGACATTGATACCGTTGAGCGTATGGAAATCATCCGCGATTTACGTCTGGGCGAGTTTGACGTACTGGTTGGCATCAACTTACTGCGCGAAGGTCTGGATATGCCGGAAGTTTCGCTGGTGGCAATCCTCGACGCCGACAAAGAGGGCTTCCTGCGTTCTGAACGTTCATTAATTCAGACCATCGGGCGTGCGGCGCGTAACGTCAACGGCAAAGCGATTCTCTACGGCGATAAGATAACCCCGTCAATGGCGAAAGCCATTGGTGAAACCGAACGTCGCCGCGAGAAACAGCAGAAGTACAACGAAGAGCATGGCATTACACCGCAAGGGCTGAACAAGAAAGTGGTCGATATCCTGGCGCTGGGGCAGAACATTGCTAAAACCAAAGCCAAGGGCAGAGGGAAAGCGCGCGCGATTGTTGAGCCGGATAATGTGCCGATGGATATGTCGCCAAAAGCGTTGCAGCAGAAAATCCATGAGCTGGAAGGGCAGATGATGAAACATGCGCAAAATCTGGAGTTCGAAGAGGCGGCGCAAATTCGCGATCAGTTGCATCAGTTGCGTGAGCTGTTTATTGCCGCGTCGTGACGAGATGAGAAAGTCGGAATGTTCTTCCGGCTCAGATTAACTATGAAGTCAAAAAAGTGCTCGAACGATCCCCTCGCCCCTTTGGGGAGAGGGTTAGGGTGAGGGGAACAGGCCGCATTGCTCCAGAAGCCTGGTCAGCAATCTCAGCCACGTTAACCCAACGCTTGTAACGCCTTTTCCAGTGCGTTATGTAACAACTGGCGGTCATGACGATAGGGGATATCGCTGGCCTCCAGTACGTCCTGAATCACTATTCTGTCGGTGACCGCAGAAACATCCACTTTCGGCCCAACGACTACGGCATCAATAACCTTCTTGCCGACATACTGCTCCATAATCGCCAGCTTATTTTCCAGCTTCAGATTCGCCGCTGGTAAGCTAAGTTCACGCCCCAGATTGCCTATATAGACCATCGGAGCTGGCGTGCGGCGCAATGCCTGCGCCATTTCCTTAAGCAGCAGGATCGGCATCAGGCTGGTATAAAAACTGCCTGGCCCGATAAGAATCAGATCTGCTTCATTGATAGCATGTACCGCTTCACGCGTGGCAGGCACATTAGGGGTTAACAGTAATTCCTGAATCGGCGTGGTTAACTGGTCAATATTCACCTCGCCGTAAACTTCATGCCCCTGATCGTCAATCGCCATCAGATCAACAGGATGCTCTGACATCGGAATCAAATGCGCGTCCACTTTCAGCAGATTACGAATCAAATTGATGGCTTCCAGAGGCCGCACGCTAAGGTGATCCAGTGCCTTTAACATCAGGTTTCCAAGGTTATGCCCGGAAAGTTCGCCATTACCGCCAAAACGGTATTCAAACATCGCGGAAGCGACGCTGGGTTCCGTAATCAACTGATTAAGGCAGTTGCGCATATCGCCCCAGGCAATACCGCCTTCTGAGCGGCGAATTCGTCCTGTCGAACCACCATTATCGGTGGTGGTCACAATTCCCGTTAAACGAGAACCCAAAGATGAAAGTGAGGAGAGAACGCGTCCCAGTCCATGCCCTCCGCCGAGAGCAACGACACGATCAAGGTCAGCCAGCGTACGATTGCGCATATAAATTCCTGAAGTCAGATTATCCGCGCTACAGTAGCGCAACTGACAGGGAAACAGCAATTAACCTGCCAATATTGAGGATATAAATAATTGTTTTCTACCTCTAAAGGACGATATACGCACTGCATTGCTGATGATGTACATCAAAGTAAAACCGTCATTTTCCCTTATTCTGTAGTGAAATAGCACGATCATGACGCTATATATATGATTACATAGCGAAAAGTGTGAATGGTAAAAATCTCATTTACACGCTAGTATCGGCATAACCACTAAACACTCTAGCCTCTGCACCTGGGTCAACTGATACGGTGCTTTGGCCGTGACAATGCTCATAAAGATTGCCACCAGGGCGAAGGAAGAAATGACTTCGCCTCCCGTATCTGGAAAGGTGTACATGGCTTCACAACTGACTGATGCATTTGCGCGTAAGTTTTACTACTTGCGCCTGTCGATTACCGATGTGTGTAACTTTCGTTGCACCTACTGCCTGCCGGATGGCTACAAGCCGAGCGGCGTCACTAATAAAGGCTTCCTGACCGTCGATGAAATTCGTCGGGTTACGCGCGCCTTCGCCAGTCTGGGCACCGAAAAAGTGCGTCTGACAGGCGGCGAGCCGTCTTTACGTCGCGACTTTACCGATATCATCGCCGCTGTGCGGGAAAACGACGCTATTCGCCAGATTGCGGTTACTACCAATGGTTACCGCCTGGAACGTGATGTCGCGAACTGGCGCGATGCAGGCCTGACGGGCATTAACGTCAGCGTTGATAGCCTCGACGCCCGTCAGTTTCACGCCATTACCGGGCAGGATAAATTCAACCAGGTAATGGCAGGCATCGATGCCGCATTTGAAGCCGGGTTTGAGAAGGTTAAAGTCAATACCGTGCTGATGCGGGATGTCAATCATCATCAACTCGACACCTTTCTGAACTGGATCCAGCATCGCCCCATTCAGCTGCGTTTTATCGAACTGATGGAAACGGGCGAGGGCAGCGAACTCTTCCGTAAGCACCATATCTCTGGTCAGGTTCTGCGTGACGAGCTGCTGCGTCGTGGCTGGCTCCATCAGCTTCGTCAACGCAGCGACGGTCCCGCGCAAGTTTTTTGTCATCCGGATTACGCCGGAGAGATCGGCCTTATCATGCCGTATGAAAAAGACTTCTGCGCCACCTGCAACCGCCTGCGCGTCTCCTCCATTGGTAAACTCCACCTCTGCTTGTTTGGTGAAGGCGGCGTTAACCTGCGCGATCTGCTGGAAGACGATACCCAGCAACAGGCGCTGGAAGCACGTATTTCGGCGGCGCTGCGGGAGAAAAAACAGACCCATTTCCTGCATCAAAACAACACCGGTATTACGCAAAACTTATCGTACATTGGCGGTTAAAACGTCAAAAGGAGAGATCAGATGAGTCAGGTAAGCACTGAATTTATCCCGACCCGTATTGCTATTCTTACGGTTTCTAATCGTCGCGGTGAAGAAGACGATACCTCCGGTCACTATCTGCGCGACTCGGCGCAGGAAGCAGGCCATCACGTTGTCGATAAAGCCATTGTCAAAGAGAATCGCTACGCCATCCGTGCCCAGGTATCTGCGTGGATCGCCAGCGACGATGTGCAAGTGGTGCTGATTACAGGTGGTACTGGCCTGACGGAAGGCGATCAGGCGCCAGAAGCACTGCTGCCGCTGTTCGATCGTGAAGTCGAAGGCTTCGGCGAAGTGTTCCGTATGCTGTCGTTCGAAGAGATTGGCACCGCAACGCTGCAATCTCGTGCGGTGGCGGGTGTTGCTAACAAGACACTGATTTTCGCCATGCCTGGTTCAACCAAAGCGTGCCGCACCGCCTGGGAAAATATCATCGCCCCGCAGCTGGATGCCCGTACGCGTCCGTGCAATTTCCATCCACATTTGAAGAAATAAGTATGTCGCAACTGACCCATATCAACGCCGCTGGCGAAGCGCACATGGTGGATGTCTCCGCCAAAGCGGAAACTGTACGTGAAGCGCGCGCCGAAGCCTTTGTCACCATGCGCAGTGAGACGCTGGCGATGATCATTGATGGTCGCCACCACAAAGGCGACGTATTTGCCACTGCGCGCATTGCCGGTATTCAGGCGGCGAAACGCACCTGGGATCTGATCCCGCTCTGTCATCCGCTGATGCTCAGCAAAGTTGAAGTCAATTTACAGGCCGAGCCGGAACATAATCGGGTACGAATTGAAACGCTTTGCCGCCTGACCGGCAAAACTGGTGTCGAAATGGAAGCATTAACCGCAGCCTCTGTGGCGGCGCTGACCATTTATGACATGTGCAAAGCGGTGCAAAAAGATATGGTGATTGGCCCGGTACGCTTGCTGGCGAAGAGCGGCGGTAAGTCGGGTGATTTTAAGGTGGAAGCGGATGATTAAAGTTCTTTTTTTCGCCCAGGTGCGTGAGTTGGTGGGAACAGATGCAACCGAAGTGGCTGCGGATTTCCCAAACGTAGAAGCATTGCGCCAACACCTGGCAGCGCAGAGCGATCGTTGGGCGCTGGCGCTGGAAGATGGCAAATTACTGGCCGCCGTCAACCAGACGCTGGTGAGTTTTGACCATCCGCTGACTGACGGCGACGAAGTGGCTTTTTTCCCGCCGGTAACCGGAGGTTAAGATGGCAGAAACCAAAATTGTTGTCGGCCCGCAGCCGTTCAGTGTAGGGGAAGAGTACCCGTGGCTGGCGGAGCGTGACGAAGATGGTGCAGTGGTCACGTTTACTGGTAAGGTGCGCAACCATAACCTGGGCGACAGTGTAAAAGCATTAACCCTCGAACACTATCCGGGGATGACGGAAAAGGCACTGGCTGAAATCGTGGATGAGGCGCGTAACCGTTGGCCGCTGGGACGCGTCACGGTGATTCACCGCATTGGCGAATTATGGCCGGGCGATGAAATCGTTTTTGTCGGCGTCACCAGCGCACACCGTAGCAGCGCGTTTGAAGCCGGGCAGTTTATTATGGATTATCTGAAAACCCGCGCACCGTTCTGGAAGCGCGAAGCCACGCCGGAAGGTGATCGCTGGGTCGAAGCCAGGGAGAGCGATCAGCAGGCGGCGAAACGCTGGTAGTTTTTTGTTGGCCGGATAAGGCACCGCTGCATCCGGCAATTTCACCGCTCTGGACATGCGTTTACGCTGCGTCGATGCACACCCTCATCATTTGCAGTATCCTTTAGATATTCCTTATATCTTCAGGAGAAAGTCATGGACAGATTCCCACGTTCAGATTCAATCGTACAACCCCGTGCTGGCTTGCAAACCTATATGGCGCAGGTCTATGGCTGGATGACAGTTGGCCTGTTGCTGACCGCATTTGTTGCCTGGTATGCGGCTAATTCTGCCGCCGTTATGGAGCTGCTATTCACTAACCGGGTCTTCTTAATCGGTTTAATAATCGCGCAATTAGCTCTGGTTATCGTGTTATCAGCGATGATTCAAAAACTCAGCGCGGGCGTAACGACGATGCTCTTTATGCTTTATTCGGCGCTAACGGGCTTAACGCTCTCCAGTATTTTCATTGTCTACACTGCCGCCTCTATTGCCAGTACCTTCGTTGTCACCGCCGGGATGTTTGGCGCGATGAGTCTGTATGGTTACACCACGAAACGCGATTTAAGTGGCTTCGGCAATATGCTATTTATGGCATTAATCGGTATTGTCATCGCCTCGCTGGTGAACTTCTGGCTGAAAAGCGAAGCATTGATGTGGGCAGTCACCTACATCGGCGTGATTGTCTTTGTTGGACTGACGGCGTATGACACTCAGAAACTGAAAAATATGGGTGAACAGATTGATACCCGCGACACGTCGAACCTGCGTAAATATTCCATTCTTGGCGCATTAACGTTGTATCTGGACTTCATCAACCTGTTCCTGATGTTGCTGCGGATCTTTGGCAATCGCCGTTAAACGCATTTCTTATAAAATCCCGGAATGACACCGGGATTTTTTTTGTCTATTCGATAATAAGTATATATTTAAAAAATAGGCATAAAGATATAATTCATATTGATTATATCTTTATATCTATGCATGTGATGCATTTTTATAAATCTGGTATACCTAAAAGAAAATAGAGTACAATCCTACGGTTTTATTAATGGCTGGTGATATTCATCTGTTAAATAAATGCTTGCGGGTAAAAATCAATCATCTGCTGATAATATATCTCAATGGGATTAATTTTTAAATATATATTCATATAATAAATGAATTGGGGTTCTATGTCTTTCGTATTACCATCGATAACGGCTTATCCACGGCAGTCAAAAAAATACATTTTCATCGCATTGCTACTTGTATCCGTATTATTCCAGCTTTGGCCTGTTTATTTTTTACAGCCATTGAGGGTTATCCTGCGCGTCGGTATCTGCAACTTGCTAATCATCCTGTGTTTGACAGGGTGTTATCGATTATTTGTTGGGAAAATAGCAGCATTGGGTGTATCACTGTTATTGACCATTAACTTTATGGTCGCGCTTTGTACATGGCAAATTTATCAAAGTGAATTTAATATTATCTTTGCGATGAGTATCATGGAAACCCACTGGTCTGAAGTGAAAACAATGTCGGGGTTATATCTATCCTGGATGCCAGTATGTGCTGTTTATTTCTTGCTGACTTATTTTTCTATACACACGGGCGTTAAGTGTGTGTCTACTAAAGTTCAATGTGCATCACTGGTGATACTATTAATATTTATCTCATGGTTTAGCTACAATCAATGGAGTAAACAGAAAAAAGATGGTCTTGGAGGATACTCTCCATTAAGCTCCAGGGTGTTAAGATTTACACCATTTTATACTGCTGCCGATTTTATTATTGCTTATCGAGATATTTCTTTTGCCAGAGAAATAAAACAAATTGATGTGGATTTACCGGGATTGATTGCTAAAGAAACGGATATTGAAAATTATGTTATTATCGTAGGGGAGTCTGTACGGCGCAGTAATATGAGTTTGTATGGCTTTGGCATCAATACCACGCCTGTACAAAATGAGATTGGACCACAGGCGCTTATCTTTGATAATGCGGTTTCCCCAGCGGCGGCAACAGTAACTTCTGTTCCGATGATCCTCAGTAAAGCGACAACAGAAAGTTTTACCGCTGCGGACTTATCAAATAATGTTATTGCCGTAGCTAATAAAGTGGGGTATCAGACTACCTGGTTAAGTACCGTGGGTATGTCCGGGAAGCATAATAACTATATTACGCTCATTGGTCGTTCCAGTAATAATACACATTGGGTAAGCGAGGAATACGATGATAGCCTTCTTCCGTTGTTGGATGAAGCATTAAAAGCCAAGGGTAAGAAATTAATACTGCTACATGGTAATGGTAGCCATGAAATTGCCTGTACACGCTACCCTGAATGGGCAGATAAAATTAAAACTGGGGATAAATACGAGGATTGCTACAACAACTCCATACAATTTACCGATTACATCATTGGTGAAATCATGAAACGACTGGAGGGAAGTAAATCCTCATTACTCTATTTTTCTGACCACGGTCTGGAGAAAAACCCCAATATTCCATCGTATTATATGCACGCCGCAGATACTCCCAGTAAAGAAGCCTACGATGTACCGCAATTTATCTGGTATAGCCAGGCTGCTATCGCCAGTCAACCGCGTAAACTTGGACACATTCAAGAAGTTTATTCATTGCTTAATAACTATGCGATGATTCTTGACTGGCTGGGCATCTCTACCCACGAAGAGCATTGCAATTCGCCATTATCTCAGTGTTATCGTCCGCACTCCTCCATTCCAGTAACTGATGGCACCCGTGCCAAAATATATGAATATAAAGATCTGCGAGACACCTTTACATCACCGAAGAAAAAGGTTTCTTATCGCGAAGCCAGTCCGAATCCGCTGTAATTTTATGCTGAGAGGACATCGCCAGATGTCCCCTGATGATTATTAAGGAAACAACAAACATTACTCTGGCGTAAAACATACTTTGTTAAAGGGCTGTAGCGTATCAGAATGCAGAAACGCATTAGTTGTGTAGGGCGGCTAAGGCGTTCACGCCGCATCCGCCATGAACAAATAGCACGTTGCTAACAATCTGCACAAACCAAAGAACTTAACTAAACATCACATCGCCGCTTCATTTTTCGCCCGTAGCTTCTTCGCCTGGCTTTCCAGCAACAGGTAACAGATCAGCGCCAGCAGCAGCGGGATAAAGTAGTACAGGACACGGTAAGCGAGCAGGGCGGCGATAATCGTTCCTTTTGATGTATGTTCCCCTGCCAGTAGCGCGATAAACACCGCTTCCAGTACGCCAATACCCGCTGGAATATGCACAATGACGCCGGCAATACTGCTAACCAGCAACACGCCCAGTACAAAGAAATAGTTCACGTTTTGACCAAGTAACAGCCAGATAATCGCTCCCATAACCATCCAGTTAACGCTGGAAATCAGCATCTGGGCGAGGGCGAATTTCCATGAAGGTAGCACCAGCTTTTGCCCTTTGATGGTCATATGACGGTGTTTAGCGAAGGCGCAAAACCATAAATAGACTGCAATTATCAGCAGCAAACCAATGCCGAGAATACGCAGCGTGGTTTGATCGATATACCAGTGATCCGGCAGTTCCACCACGCCCACGGTAAAAATAATCCCGGCGAGCAAAATATAGCCCAGCCAGTTGGTGGTAATACTCAGCGAGAAAATCCGTGTAATAGTGCTACCCGGTAATCCCAGGCGGGAGTAAAGACGATAACGCATACCAATGCCGCCGACCCAGGTACTGAGCGTCAGGTTGAAGGCGTAGCAGATAAATGACACCAGCATCACCTGGCGCTTCGCCAGTTTATGACCGCAGTAGAAGCGGGCTAGCAGGTCATAACAGCCGTAAATCAGATAGCTGACGACCACCAGCCCAACCGCACTGAGCAGTGCAACGCGATTGTAGTCGCGGATGACCTTCCAGACCTCTTCCCAGTCTACCTTTTTGGCGTAGACCACCAGCAACACAATCACCGCGATAAAAAACAGCCAGGTGAGGATCTTCTTTGCCCGGCGCCAGCGTGGATGCGATTTACTCATCAGGGTTTTACCCCCGTGTTTTCTGTTTCTACCCGATCCTGAGTTTCCATTGCCGGCTGCGCGGGCGGATCAACTTGCGCCAGACGTGGCGTATGCGCCGGAAGCCAGCCAACCAGCGCCGGAAAATGGCGTAGAAAGTGGAATGCCAGCACGCTTTTAGTCAGGTTCCACCAGGTGCGTTTTGGCAGCATGGTTTCATCTACCTGCTGGCAGTCAGCGGCGATGATGCCATTCAGATTGTCGCGTAACGTCTGGTTAAAATTACGATCGTGGATGATAACGTTTGCTTCAAGATTCAGCGACAAACTGAGCGGATCGAGATTACTGGAGCCCACCGTCGCCCAGTGATCGTCCATCAATGCCACTTTGCCGTGGAGTGGGCGGCGGCGATATTCAAATACCTGAACGCCGCCTTTAACCAGATAGTTATACAGCAAGCGCGCGCCGACTCTGACAATAGGCATATCCGGTTCACCCTGAATGATCAGTTTGATCCGCACCCCACGCCGTGCCGCTTTACGCAAGGCGTGTAAAAATCGATAGCCGGGGAAGAAGTAGGCGTTGGCGATAATCACTTCTCGCCGCGCCTGAGTGAGCATTTTCAGATAGTGGCGTTCAATATCGCTGCGATGTTCTTCGTTATCGCGCCAGACCAGCAATACCTGCGCTTCTCCCGGCTGGCGGTTCTCTTCTGCCTTGTGATGACGTCGCCACCAGCGCCGTGCCGCGCTTTGTCCGGGCAGGTTTTCCAGTTCAAATTGCAGAATATCTTCCACAATTGGCCCCTCCAGGCGCACCGCGTAATCCTGTTTGGCCTCTGGACCGTAGCTGGACATATGCTCGGCGGAGTAATTCAGCCCGCCAATAAAGGCGATGCGTGCGTCGATCACCACAATTTTGCGATGCATCCGGCGAAACACATTGGTGCGCATACCGAACAGGCGAGGGCGGGGATCGTAATAACGAAACACCACGCCAGCCGCCGTCAGTTCATTGACAAACTCATCGCTGAGATCCGGCGAACCGTAGCCATCCAGCAAGACTTCCGCTTTAACCCCGCGTCTCGCAGCGTCCAGCAATGCTGCGTGTAATTGTTTACCGACGTCATCCTCGAACCAGATAAACGTTTCAAGAATAATGCGTTCTTGCGCCTCGCCAATCGCTTTAAATACAGCGGGATAATATTGCTCGCCGTTCTCCAGCAACTGGATCTTATTGCCTTCGCGCCAGCTACATTTCATAAATGAATCTCCGCACTCAAAGGGGCATGATCAGAAAGATGTCGCCAGGTGCGCAGCGGTAGCGAGGTTGGCGCGCTGGCGCTGGCATTTTTGACATAGATCCTGTCCAGACGTAGTAGAGGAAATTGCACCGGAAACGTGCGCGCCGGGCGTCCGTGGGCGCGGGTAAATATCTCATCCAGCCCGGCCTGTACTTTTAAGGGATGATTGGCTTTTTGCCGCCAGTCGTTGAAATCACCCGCCACTAAAACGGGTTCGTCTGGCGGAAGCTGGTTCACCCATTCGGCGAGCATCGCAAGCTGCGCCTGACGGTGCGCCTCACGCAGGCCAAGATGCACGCACATCACATGAATCGCTTTCCCGGTCACCGGTGGCACAATGCGGCAATACAGTACGCCACGTTTTTCCGCTCCATCGACAGAAACATCACGATTTTCATAATGTTCAATGGGATAACGCGAAAGAACCGCGTTACCGTGATGCCCTTCCGGGTATACGGCATTGCGGCCGTAGGCAAAATCGCTCCACATAGTGTCGGCGAGAAACTCGTAGTGCGAGGTATCGGGCCAGTTTTCCACATGCAGTGGATGAACTTCGTGCGCGCCCATCACTTCCTGCAGGCAAACAATATCGGCGCTGACGGTGCGCACTGCGTCGCGAAGTTCCGGCAAAATGAAGCGTCGGTTAAACGCTGTAAAGCCTTTGTGAATATTGATGGTGAGTACCTTGAACGAAAATTGTTGTGTTTGATCGGGCATAATTTTCCTGTCTTTGCCTCTTATCTCATTGAAATAGTGTAGTCGGCGTCACAAAAAGGTGCGGTCTTACGGAATTTTCCGTAAAGTTCGGTACTCTGAGTTAGTAGAGATAAATTCTTCAGGAGAGAAGCCATGAAGTGGCAACAACGTGTTCGTGTCGCAACTGGCCTAAGTTGCTGGCAGATTATGTTGCATTTACTGGTAGTGGCGCTGCTGGTGGTGGGCTGGATGAGTAAAACTCTGGTTCACGTCGGCGTGGGATTGTGCGTGCTGTATTGCGTAACGGTAGTGATGATGCTGGTGTTTCAGCGCCACCCCGAACAACGCTGGCGCGAGGTGGCAGACGTACTGGAAGAGCTGACCACCACCTGGTATTTTGGCGCAGCGCTGATTGTGCTGTGGCTGTTGTCCCGCGTACTGGAAAACAACTATTTGCTGGCAATTGCAGGGCTGGCGATCCTTGCCGGCCCGGCGGTGGTGTCGTTACTGGCGAAAGATAAAAAGTTACATCACCTTGCGTCTAAACATCGCGTACGCCGCTGATCCTGTCGTGGCCGTTATCACCAGTAGCGGCCACAAACTGTTCCACACAATATCCAGACTCGCATCCTTCAAATAAATCTGCTTGGTAATGTCCGTAAAGTGGCGAATAGGGTTAATCCACGTCAGGTTTTGCAGCCACACCGGCATGTTCTCTACCGGCGAAACGTAACCGGAAAGCAGAATGGCGGGCATCATAAAGACGAATACCCCGATAAACGCCTGCTGTTGCGTTGCACAGAGTGATGAAATCAGCAGACCGAATCCCACCAGTGACAAACCGTAAATCACCATCGTGAAATAGAACAGCGCCAGCGATCCGGCGAAGGGGATTTGATACGCCCAGATACCAATCGCCAGCACGATAGTGGCCTGGAACGTGGCGACAATTAACGCCGGTACGGCTTTACCGATGAATATCTGCCAGGTGGTAAGGGGCGAAACCAGTAGCTGATCGAGCGTTCCCTGTTCGCGTTCGCGGGCGACAGAAAGTGAAGTAACGATCATCACGCCGATAGTGGTGATCATGGCGATCAGCGACGGCACCACAAACCATTTGTAATCGAGGTTTGGGTTATACCAGTTGCGTACCACCAGTTCGCTGTTGTTGGGCTTCGGCTTTCCTTCCAGCAGCTCCTGCTGATAGTTTTTGACGATCTGTTGCAGGTAGTTGGCGGCGATTTGCGCACTGTTGGAGTTACGCCCGTCGAGAATTAACTGCAACGGCGCGGTCTGGAACGTATCCAGTTTGCGTGAGAAGTCTGCCGGGAAACGCACCAGCAGTAGCGCCTTTTGCGTGTCGATGGTTGGGCGGATCTCCTGCGGACTTTTCAGCAGCAGTACGTGGGTAAAGGCGCTGGCGCGGGCAAAACGCTGGGTCAGCTCCACCGAATGCTCGCCGTTATCTTCATCGTAGATAGCGATGGTGGCGTTGGTCACTTCCAGCGTGGCGGCAAACGGGAACAGGATCACCTGAATAAGCACGGGTAAAATCAGAATCGCCCGCGTTTGCGGTTCGCGCAGCAGCGACTGCAATTCTTTGCGGATTAACGTCCATAAGCGATGAAACATGCTCTTCTCCCTAATCCAGCCGACGTTTGGTTTTCAGCCACGTCAGGCCGATAAACATCACCGCCGAAGCGATCAAAAACAGCACATTCACCACCAGCACCACCGGAATATTCCCGGCGAGGAACAGGCTTTGCAGGGTGCTGACGAAATAACGTGCGGGAATAATGTACGTCACCGCGCGGATCACCGCTGGCATACTGTCGATCTGAAAAATAAAGCCAGAAAGCATAATCGACGGCAGGAAAGCGGCGTTCAGTGCTACCTGAGCGGCGTTGAACTGGTTGCGGGTAATCGTAGAAATCAGCAGCCCCATCCCCAGGGTACTGAGCAAAAACAGACTGGTGATAAAAAACAGGATCAGCAGCGAACCGCGATAGGGCACGCCGAGAATAAACACCGACACCAGCATACAGAGCAGCATCGCCAGCATACCGAGGAAGTAATAGGGGATCAGCTTACACAGCAGCAGTTCCGTGCGGGTAATCTCCGTAGAGAGCAAAGCCTCCATAGTGCCGCGCTCCCACTCCCGCGCTACCACCAGCGAGGTGAGGATCGCGCCGATAACCGTCATGATAATGGTTACCGCACCGGGGATAATAAAGTGCTGGCTTATCGCCGCCGGGTTAAACCAGTAGCGTGTCTGGACGTCGATAAGTGGTTCAAAAGTCTGCCCATTGTCCTCTGCCCGCTGCATTTGCCAGATCTGCCAGATCCCTTCGACATAACCCTGCACAAAGTTGGCGGTATTCGGCTCGCTGCCGTCGGTGATCACCTGAATCGGTGCGGTGGCGTTGGCGCGCTCCATCTGTTCGGCAAAATCCACCGGAATCACCACCAGACCGCGAATTTTCCCCGCCTGCATTTTGGCGATCAGTTCCTGACGGTTATCGCTGATGGTGGCGTCAATATAGGGCGAGCCGGTCATAGTGTGGGTGAAATCCAGCGCCGCTTCGCTACGCTGCTCCAGCAAAATCCCGACCCGCAGCTTGCTGGAGTCGAGGTTAATGCCGTAACCAAAAATAAACAGCAGCAACAGCGGGATCACCACCGCAATCAGCCAGCTACTTGGATCGCGAATGATCTGCCGCGTCTCTTTGACGCACAGCGCCCGCACACGACGCCAGGAAAGGATCGGGTTACTCATTGCCATGCTCCTTATCCCAGTTGTGGATCAATTGAATAAAGGCTTGCTCCATAGTGGGATCGGGTTGCTCATCGTTAGCCGACTGCGCTTTCAAATCGTCCGGCGTGCCGCTGGCAATCAGCTTCCCGCGATACACCAGGCCGATGCGGTCGCAATATTCCGCTTCATCCATAAAGTGGGTGGTAACCATCACCGTAACGCCTTTCTCTACCATGCTGTTGATATGCAGCCAGAACTCGCGGCGGGTGAGGGGATCGACGCCGGAGGTCGGTTCATCGAGAAACAGAATGTCCGGTTCATGCATCAGCGAACAGGCCAGCGCCAGCCGCTGTTTAAAACCTAATGGCAGTTCATCGGTCGCGTGGGAGGCGATACTTTTCAGGCCAAATGCCTCGCTCATACGGGAGATTTTTTCGTTCTGCGCCCGACCGCGTAAGCCATACACACCAGAGAAAAAGCGTAAATTCTGTTCGACCGTCAGGTTGCCGTAGAGCGAAAATTTTTGCGCCATATAGCCGAGATGCTGGCGCGCTTTACCGGAACTCTCTTTCAGATCCATCCCCAGCACCAGCGCCTGGCCGGAAGTCGGCACCAGCAAACCGCACATCATCTTAAAGGTGGTCGATTTACCCGCGCCGTTTGGCCCCAGCAAACCAAAAATCTCCCCACGTTTAACGGCAAAGTTGACGTGATCGGTGGCGGCAAAATCACCAAATTTCTTGGTCAGCTCTTTCGCTTCGATCACCGTCTCGCCGGGTGTGCCTTCTACCGTATGCAATATTGCACCCAGCGGCGATTCTGAGGTTCCGGCACCGCCCAGCAAATCAATAAACGCATCTTCAAAACGCGGTGTAGTTTCGTTGATGTTGATTTCCGGCATCCCGTCGGCATGGCGAATATCGTCTGGTGTGGCCTCTTTTTTGAGGATCAGACGTACCGATTTCCCCTGAATCATGCCGTCGCTGACCTGCGGCAGTTTCAAGGCGCGTTGCAACAGTTTGCGGTTGCCCTCGTGCGGGCTGGTCATCAGAAAACTGCGTCCGGCCATGGTTTGTGTCAGGGCTTTTGGTTCTCCCTGATACAGCAACTCGCCTTCGTTCATCAGTAACACGTCACGGCACTGCTCGGCTTCATCGAGATACGAGGTGCTCCAGAGGATCAGCATCCCTTCGCCTGCCAGCTCATGCACCATCTGCCACAGTTCGCGCCGTGAGATAGGGTCAACGCCGACGCCGGGTTCATCGAGCAGTAACACTTTCGGCGCGCCCACCAGGGTACAGGCCAGCCCGAGTTTTTGCTTCATCCCGCCAGAGAGCTTGCCCGCCAGGCGTCCGGTAAACGGGCCAAGAGACGTAAACTCCAGCAGGCGAGCAAAAGTCTGCTTCCGCGCTTCACCGGTGACGCTGCGCAAATCCGCGTACAGATTGAGGTTCTCCATCACCGTGAGATCTTCATACAGACCGAATTTCTGCGGCATATAGCCAAGCACTGCGTGCAGCGCAGCGTCGTTTTTGATCGGATCAAAGCCAATCACCGTGGCACTGCCGCTGTCGGGTTTCAGTAATCCCGCCAGCATCCGCATCAGCGTGGTTTTGCCCGCACCGTCCGGCCCCACCAGCCCCGTCACATAACCAGCGTGAATGGTGCAGTCGAGCGGCGCGACGGCGGGCTTATCCATGCCCGGAAAGCGTTTTTCCAGGCCGTTCAGCGTGATAACGGCATCATTCATGTCCTGCCTCGTCACCGAATTGCACCGTCACTGGCATACCCTGGCGTAACGCATCATCGGCGTCGGTCACCACAATACGCAGGCGATAGACGAGGTCGGTACGCAGATCCGGCGTTTCGACGGTTTTCGGGGTAAATTCAGCGGTTGGCGAAACGAAACCAATCTGCCCGTGATAGGGCTTGTCCGGGCGACCATCGGTATAGAGCAGCACTTTGCGCCCCGGCTGCGCTTGGTCAAGATTACGTTCATCAACATAAGCGCGCACCCACACCGGACGCGTCAGCGAGACGGTAAACACCGTGCCGCCTTCATTGAGCACCGTGCCAGGCTCTACTGCGCGGGTTAATAGCGTGCCATCAGACGGTGCGACCAGCGTCGAATCCTGCAAATTCAGCTCCGCCTGCGCCAGTTGCGCCTGTGCCTGTTCGAGGCTGGCTTTCGCCTGGGCGATATCCTGTTCACGGTTACCGGAACGGTACTGACGTAATTTATCCTGAGCTGATTTCAGCGTTGCCTGCGCCTGGTCGCGCGAGGAGCGGGCATTTTCCAGGTCATTTGCCGAAATGGTGCGGCTTTTCCACAACCCTTGCTGGCGGTTATAGAAGTTCTGCGCATAGTCATATGCGGCTTGCGCCTGTTTCACGGCGGCGGCCGCCTGAGCGATTTCTTCGTCGCGATACCCGGCAAGCATCAGGTCATACTGCGCCTGAGCCACCGAAACGCCCGCTTTCGCCTGCATCAGGGCAATCTCATACGGCTTATGATCCAGTTCGCCCAGCACCTGGCCCGCTTTGATCGCATCACCTTCGTCTACCGCCAGCGACTCAACGCGACCACCGACACGGAAGCTCAGATTCACCGTACGAATATCCACGTTGCCATACAGCGTCAGGCCGTTATCCTGGCGGCTTTGATACCACCAGTAGCCTCCGGCAACCACGGCGGCAAGCACCACTACCGCCAGTCCAGTCACGACAGTTTTTTTCATCACTACAAACTCCTTTGCGATAATCCTTGCAAAATCAGGTCGATATGACAGGTCACCGTCTGGTTGATCAGTTCGGTCTTTTCTTCATCGAACGCGCTCCAGCCGGTGCGTAACAGAATCGTTTCTTTACCAAGACGAAACGCCAGAATCTCGCCAAGTAATGCATGGGTATGGAGGATCATACGGGTATCGTTGGCATCACAACCGGTCCAGGCGGCGATCAGACGCGTAAGATGGCTGTGTAGCGGGCTAATCACCTGTTCATGCACCAGATGGTAGGCCGCCGTAGGAGAGAGTTGCTCACGGGAGATAAACTTGCTGAGGTTGACAGTGTCATCCTGGGTGAGCAGTTGAATCATGTTCCTGCAGGCGCGAAGGATCAGTTCGCGGATGGCTGCGCGATCCGGCTGTGGTTGCGCGAATAAGCGTTCGGCTTCCTCGGCGTGCGGACGGAACTGTTCGCCAATAAAATCGGCAATCCACTGGGCGCAGGCGAGGTATAAATCTTCTTTCGAACCGAAGTAATAGGTAATAGCAGCGATATTCTGCCCGGCCTGGGCGGCAATATCGCGGGTGGTGGCGTTCATTCCATACTCACCAAACTGCGCCAGTGCAGCGGCAATCAGCTGCTTTTTCGCCTGTTCACCTTTGGTTGTCATGGCAGGACTATTCATAGCACAGCCCATTCTTAATCAAATGATTGATTAAGATTATGACTCATTTTTCGCGTTGTCCAGTATGGCTAAGAATTTGAGCAACGCCAGTCACAGGGATAATTTATGCGCTGCGTCACAAAAACTGCTACACTCCGCTCCCTCATGACATTGTGGTTTTTGTCATTTTCCTTTTCAGTATCTCCCTGAAAACTACACCGGTAACGGTCGGGGCGGTTCGGAGTAGTTATGTCTTTCGATTCTTTGGGTTTAAGCCCTGATATCCTGCGCGCCGTTGCCGAGCAAGGTTACCGTGAACCCACCCCTATTCAGCAGCAGGCGATCCCTGCGGTGCTGGAAGGCCGCGACCTGATGGCCAGTGCCCAGACCGGCACGGGCAAAACAGCGGGCTTTACGTTACCGCTGTTGCAACACCTGATTTCCCGCGAGCCGCACGCCAAAGGGCGTCGTCCGGTACGCGCGTTGATCCTCACCCCGACCCGCGAACTGGCGGCGCAGATTGGTGAAAACGTCCGTGATTACAGCAAATACCTGAACATTCGTTCGCTGGTGGTGTTTGGTGGCGTCAGCATTAACCCACAAATGATGAAGTTGCGCGGCGGCGTTGATGTGCTGGTGGCAACGCCGGGACGTTTGCTGGACCTGGAACACCAGAACGCGGTGAAACTGGATCAGATAGAGATCCTCGTCCTTGATGAAGCTGACCGTATGCTCGATATGGGCTTTATCCACGATATTCGTCGTGTGTTAACAAAACTGCCCGCGAAGCGCCAGAACCTGCTGTTCTCCGCGACTTTCTCTGACGAGATTAAAGCTCTGGCAGAAAAACTGCTGCATAACCCGCTGGAAATCGAAGTGGCACGCCGCAATACCGCCTCTGAGCAAGTGACCCAGTACGTTCACTTTGTCGATAAGAAACGCAAACGGGAATTGCTGTCACACATGATTGGTAAAGGCAACTGGCAGCAGGTGCTGGTGTTTACACGTACCAAACATGGCGCTAACCATCTGGCTGAACAATTAAATAAAGATGGTATTCGCAGTGCGGCGATCCACGGTAATAAATCGCAAGGTGCGCGTACCCGTGCGCTGGCTGATTTTAAATCGGGTGATATTCGCGTGCTGGTGGCGACCGATATCGCCGCGCGTGGCCTGGATATCGAAGAGTTGCCACACGTCGTCAACTATGAGCTGCCAAACGTACCGGAAGATTATGTCCACCGTATCGGGCGTACCGGTCGTGCCGCCGCCACCGGCGAAGCGTTATCGCTGGTGTGTGTTGATGAACACAAACTGCTGCGTGATATCGAAAAACTGCTGAAAAAAGAGATCCCGCGCATTGCGATTCCGGGCTATGAGCCGGACCCGTCAATCAAAGCCGAACCGATCCAGAATGGTCGCCAGCAACGCAGTGGCGGCGGTCGTGGGCAAGGTGGTGGTCGCGGTCAACAGCAACCACGCCGCGCTGAAAGTGGTGCGAAGTCTGGTAACGCCAAACCCGCAGAAAAACCGTCTCGTCGTCTCGGCGATGCCAAACCGGCAGGCGAACAACAACGTCGCCGCCGTCCGCGTAAACCTGCCGCTGCGCAGTAATCTTTTTATGCCGGGCTATGCCCGGCATAAAACAGATGACAAAGACCCAAATATCCTGGCCTGTTCCCCTTTCCCTGAATGGATGAGAGGAAAACCCCACATCCGGAAAACGTCTTTGCGAGCCGCTTTCCAGAAACAGAAAAACCATTACCCCTGAAAACCGAAAAATGCCACAATATTGGCTGTTTATACAGTATTTCAGGTTTTCTCATGGCATTAACCGCCGCGCTTAAAGCGCAAATTGCCGCCTGGTATAAGGCGCTTCAGGAACAGATCCCCGACTTTATTCCCCGTGCGCCGCAGCGGCAGATGATTGCGGACGTCGCCAAAACGCTGGCCGGAGAAGAAGGGCGGCATCTGGCGATTGAAGCGCCCACCGGCGTTGGGAAAACGCTCTCCTATTTGATCCCCGGCATTGCGATTGCCCGCGAAGAGCAAAAAACGCTGGTGGTCAGTACCGCCAACGTGGCATTGCAGGATCAGATCTACAGCAAAGATTTACCTTTGTTGAAAAAGATCATTCCCGATCTTAAATTCACCGCCGCTTTCGGGCGTGGGCGCTACGTTTGCCCGCGTAACCTGACGGCGCTTGCCAGCACTGAACCCACGCAACAGGATCTGCTCGCTTTTCTTGACGACGAACTGACGCCTAATAATCAGGAAGAGCAAAAACGCTGTGCAAAGCTGAAGGGCGATCTCGACACTTATAAATGGGATGGCCTGCGCGATCATACGGATATTGCTATTGATGACGATCTCTGGCGACGGCTGAGTACCGACAAAGCCAGCTGCCTCAACCGCAACTGTTACTACTACCGCGAATGCCCGTTTTTTGTTGCCCGTCGGGAGATTCAGGAAGCAGAAGTGGTGGTGGCAAACCATGCGCTGGTTATGGCGGCGATGGAAAGCGAAGCTGTATTGCCAGACCCGAAAAACTTGCTGCTGGTGCTGGATGAAGGGCATCACCTGCCGGACGTGGCGCGGGATGCGCTGGAGATGAGCGCCGAAATCACCGCGCCCTGGTATCGGCTGCAACTGGACTTGTTCACGAAACTGGTCGCCACCTGCATGGAGCAGTTTCGCCCGAAGACGATCCCACCGCTGGCAATCCCTGAACGTTTGAATGCGCATTGTGAAGAGTTGTATGAGCTTATCGCCTCCTTAAACAATATTCTCAATCTCTATATGCCTGCCGGGCAGGAGGCTGAGCACCGGTTTGCGATGGGCGAACTGCCTGATGAAGTGCTGGAGATCTGCCAGCGGCTGGCGAAACTGACCGAGATGCTGCGTGGCCAGGCAGAACTGTTCCTCAACGATTTAAGCGAGAAAACCGGCAGCCACGATATTGTGCGTCTGCATCGGTTGATTTTGCAGATGAACCGCGCGCTGGGGATGTTTGAGGCGCAAAGCAAACTCTGGCGGCTGGCCTCGCTGGCGCAATCTTCCGGTGCGCCAGTGACCAAATGGGCGACGCGGGAAGAGCGTGACGGGCAGCTACATCTCTGGTTTCACTGCGTGGGGATCCGCGTCAGCGATCAGCTGGAAAGGCTGCTGTGGCGCAGCATTCCGCACATTATTGTCACTTCCGCGACCTTGCGTTCGCTGAACAGTTTTTCGCGTTTGCAGGAGATGAGCGGGCTGAAAGAGAAAGCAGGCGACCGCTTTGTGGCGCTGGATTCACCGTTCAACCACTGCGAGCAGGGCAAAATTGTTATTCCCCGGATGCGCTTTGAGCCTTCCATCGACAGCGAAGAGCAGCACATTGCTGAAATGGCGGCCTTTTTCCGTGAGCAGGTGGAGAGCAAAAAGCATCTCGGCATGTTGGTGCTGTTTGCCAGCGGACGGGCGATGCAGCGGTTTCTCGACTATGTGACGGATTTACGTCTGATGCTGTTAGTGCAGGGCGATCAGCCGCGCTACCGCTTAGTTGAACTGCATCGCAAACGCGTCGCTAACAGTGAGCGCAGCGTGCTGGTGGGCTTACAGTCATTCGCCGAAGGCCTTGATCTGAAAGGCGATCTGCTCAGCCAGGTGCATATCCATAAAATCGCCTTTCCGCCTATCGACAGTCCGGTGGTGATCACCGAAGGCGAATGGCTAAAAAGTCTTAATCGCTACCCGTTTGAGGTGCAAAGCCTGCCGAGTGCTTCGTTTAATCTGATTCAGCAAGTTGGGCGTCTTATTCGAAGCCACAGTTGCTGGGGCGAAGTGGTTATCTACGACAAACGCTTGTTGACCAAAAATTATGGCAAGCGACTACTGGATGCATTACCGGTATTTCCAATAGAGCAACCGGAAGTCCCTGAAGGTATAGTTAAAAAGAAAGAAAAAGCGAAATCCCCACGCCGTCGGCGGCGTTAATGATGTGAGTCAGGTAAGGAGTCGTAAATGGACTATCGCAAAATCATTAAAGAGATCGGGCGCGGGAAAAACCACGCACGCGATCTGGACCAGGATACGGCGCGCGGTCTGTATGCCCATATGCTCAATGGCGAAGTGCCTGACCTTGAGTTGGGTGGCATATTGATTGCACTGCGTATCAAAGGGGAAGGGGAAGCAGAGATGCTCGGCTTTTACGAAGCCATGCAAAATCACACCATCAAGCTGACGCCCCCCGTCGGCAAGCCGATGCCGATTGTCATCCCCAGTTACAACGGCGCGCGTAAACAGGCCAACCTGACACCGTTGCTGGCGATTCTGCTGCATAAACTCGGTTTTCCGGTGGTCGTTCACGGCGTTAGTGAAGATCCGACTCGCGTGCTGACCGAAACCATTTTTCAACTGATGGGGATTGCGCCAACGCTACATGCCGGACAAGCACAGGCGAAGCTTGACGAGCACCAGCCGGTATTTATGCCCGTAGGCGCGTTTTGCCCGCCGCTGGAAAAACAACTGGCGATGCGCTGGCGGATGGGCGTGCGCAACAGTGCGCATACCCTGGCGAAACTGGCGACACCGTTTGCCGAAGGTGAGGCACTGCGTCTTTCCAGCGTCTCGCATCCGGAATACATCGGGCGAGTCGCGAAGTTCTTTCGCGATATCGGCGGACGGGCGCTGTTAATGCACGGCACTGAAGGCGAAGTCTATGCTAATCCGCAACGCTGCCCGCAAATAAATCTTATTGACCGCGAAGGGATGCGGGTGCTGTATGAAAAACAGGACACTGCTGGCAACGTGCTACTGCCACAAGCAAAAGACCCGGAAACCACGGCGAAGTGGATTGAACGTTGCCTGGCTGGCAGCGAACCAATTCCCGAGTCACTGAACATTCAGATGGCTTGCTGTCTGGCGGCGGCGGGCGAAGTGGCAACCATTAGCGATGGTCTGGCGCGCATTAAGCAATCATTTTAATTTCTTCCTCAGCCGGATGATGAGTGTCATCCGGTCTTTACTCCACTGCACCATGAAAGTGCAGCATCTTTATTGACCTTCCCGTGTGCGGCGCGCAGCATAAAAAAACAACAGGCATATAACATAAACAGGAGTTAACCATGGAAAGTGGTCATCGCTTTCATGCCCGGACGCTGCACAACTTTGTCCTGACTGTGTTTCGTCAGATGGGTAGCGAGGAACAGGAAGCAAAATTAGTAGCAGATCATTTAATCGCAGCAAATCTGGCAGGGCATGATTCACATGGTATTGGCATGATCCCGAATTATGTGCGTTCCTGGCAGCAGGGCTATTTGCAGATCAACCATCACGCCAAAATTGTCAAAGATGCGGGGGCTGTGGTCACGCTTGATGGCGATCGCGCATGTGGTCAGGTAGCTGCATATGAGGCCATGACTCTGGGGATTGAAAAAGCACGTCACCACGGTATTGCTGCCGTGGCGCTGCGTAACTCACATCATATCGGGCGCATTGGTTATTGGGCGGAACAGTGCGCGGCGGCGGGGTTTGTCTCTATCCACTTTGTCAGTGTGGTAGGGAGCAAGGCTGTTGCGCCGTTCCGTGGTCGTGACAGTCGCTTTGGCACCAATCCGTTCTGCGTGGTCTTTCCCCGAAAAGATAATTTCCCGCTGCTACTTGATTACGCCACCAGCACCATTGCGTTTGGTAAAGCGCGTGTGGCCTGGCATAAAGGCGTGCCCGTACCACCTGGTTGCCTGATCGACGTTAACGGTGTGCCAACGACCGATCCGGCAGTAATGCTGGAGTCACCGTTAGGAGCGTTGTTGGCTTTTGCTGAACATAAAGGTTACGCCCTGGCGGTGATGTGCGAAATTCTCGGTGGTGCGCTTTCTGGTGGTAAAACCACTTATCAGGAAACATTGCAGCACAGCCCGGATGCCGGTTTTAACTGCATGACGAGCATTATCATTAACCCGGAGCTGTTCGGTGCGCCAGATTGTGCAGCGCAGTCCGAAGCCTTTGCCGAGTGGGTGAAAGCCTCGCCGCATGATGACGATAAACCGATTTTGCTGCCGGGTGAGTGGGAAGTAAATATGCGCCGTGAACGGCAGGAGATGGGGATTCCACTGGATGCCGGGAGCTGGCAGGCAATTTGCGACGCCGCGCGGCAGATTGGTATATCAGAAGAGACGTTGCAGGCTTTCAGCCAGCAGTCAGCCAGCTAAAAAAAGCCCGTCCAGTGACGGACGGGCAAACAAGGGTAACATAGGATCAATGAGGGTTGGAGCACATGCGTCTGTCGGCAAACAGACAGGGAAATTCATAACCTGATAGCTTCTTGCCGGATACGGCGTAAACGCTTTATCCGGCCTGCGAATTACTTATAGATAACCGCTGTGCCGCTTAATTTATTGTTGTTGGTGGCGGATGTGATGCTGTATCCACTGGCGCCAGCCGCCGCCGCTTTTTCAGCCAGTTTCGCTTCCAGGGCATCGAGGGTGGATGCGCCATCGGCAGAAACTACGCCAATTTTATTCATGCTTTGTGCCTGGGATGCCGTGACCGGCTCCGCCGCGAACACGCCAAATGACAGAGTGGAAAGAGCCATAGCAGCAACAACAGTATTGATAGTTTTCATAATTAATCTCTCGCAGGTGATTTTTGTTTAAGTGACGTTGTTTCGTCGATGTGATGAGTATCACGTTTTTTTACGAGAGATAAAATCGAAGAGAATTGACCGCCTTGTTCAAATAAATTGATTGATATCTAACATGCTGATAATCCATTCATTTATCGTATGTATGAACCAATTTTGTAACACGTGGCAGTCACGGCTGCGTTAAAGGCACGGAATGCCACGAAAAACGCAAATCATACTATCTACACATCATGTCAATTGCAGTTAACGTAACTGGCTGTCTTTCGAACCTCTGCGATTATATCCTGTATAATCCTGTTTTTGTAAATCTTTCTCCTGCTGACAGTGAATGCATAAGCGCACGCCAGGAATGGCTTCCCGACGAGCCTGCGGGATGGGGGCGCCGCACTCTTCACATTCATACAGGCTTTCGCCACGCGGAATTTCACCCCTGGCGCGGGCAATCGCATCTTCAATTGTACTGTTGATCTGTTCGTTGACGGCGTCATCGTTAGCCCAACCGGATGCCATATCGTCCTCCCCATATCAATGCTTGTACAGTTAAGTGTAGCTAATATAGGGGCGAACCTGGGCAGTTCAAGCGTCAGATCTCCGACCATTCCCGCAGCAGATTATGATAAAGATTGAGTAGCGACAGGATCTCTTCTCCTTCACCGTAGCGGTTTTTGAGTGACTGAATATTGTTGTCCAGCTCGAACAGCATGGCGCGCTTTTTATCATCGCGGATCATTGATTGTATCCACATAAATGATGCCACCCTTACGCCGTGCGTTACGGGGGTCACACAGTGCAGGCTGCTGGAGGGATACAACACCAGATCGCCTGCCGGAAGTTTTACCCGATGTTGCCCGAAGGTGTCATTGACGACCAGTTCGCCGCCTTCGTAACTTTGTGGATCGCTCAAAAACAGCGTGGCGGAAAGATCGGTGCGCATCCAGCCGTTTTGCGGATGACTGCGTACTGCGCCATCCACATGAAAACCATAGGTTTCATTGTTCTGATAGCGATTAAACAGCGGCGTGGAGATGGTACGCGGCAAGGCAGCGGCAAAGAACAGTGCATGTTGGTTAACCGCGTTCAGCACTTCATTTTGTAATGCGGCATATAACGCGCTGCGGGTGTCTACCTGTTGATTATTCTTGACCTGCGCGCCTTGTGCGCCGGTGGTGACACGTCCATCAATCCATTCGGCTTGTTCCAGTTGGGCACGAAACCGGGCGACGTCCTGTGGCGATAACACACCGGGAATGTGGTACATCATATAGGTTCTCCAAAAAGTGGGGGCTGAGCATCACACCGATTGTTGATAGAGTGCACTTAACTCATGCCGGATGCGGCGTGAACGCCTTGTCCGGCCTACAAAATGATGTGAATTCAATGCATTGCACGAATTTCGCAGGCCTGATAAGCGTAGCGCATCAGGCAGTTCTGTTCTCGCCATCAATCTTAGTGCGCCCTGCACCCCACATCTGAATCAGAAATGCATATTGGCGGTGAGCAGGAAAGTTCTTGGCTCACCCGGGTGATAACGGTAGCCGCTCTTGTTGATTGAGGCGACGTAATCGGTATCGAACAGGTTGTAGACATTTAACTGGAAGTCGAGATTGCGATTAACCCGATAACCCAGTTTGGCATCGGCGACCCAATAACCTTCGGTAAACGCTGGCGTTCCCACCGCGCCGTCTGAACCTTTACGCATACTGCCGATATAGCGAGCGCCTGCACCAACGGAGATATCATCGGTTGCCTGATATTGGCTCCATAGGGTAAAGGCGTGTTCCGGCGTATACGGCAGTGATGAGGAACCATCCTGAGCAACGTCAGCGCCGTTTTTGATAGTCGCTTTTTGCTGGGTGTAACCGCCAATCACTTGCCAGGCCGGAGTGATATTCCCGGCAACGGAAATCTCATAGCCTTCGACGCGTTTCTTACCGTATTGTGAGTAAGTCCCGTCATCATTTTGCTCAACTTCATTTTCGATATCAGTACGGAACAGCGCGGCAGTGAGTAGCAGGCGTTTATCCAGCACCTGCCATTTGGTGCCAATCTCACTGGTTTTGGCTTTTTGCGGTTTAAAGTCGGTACGGCTGGCACTGTTACCGCTGCCAGATTGCGCAAGGGCGAAATTACTGCCACCTGGTGGTTGTTGGGAAACGGCATAGTTCACGTAGACATTGCCATTGTCTGTCAGGTGGTACAGCGCCCCGGCTTTCCAGTTCACCAGATTGCCCGACTTGGCGGTGTCGACGGTGGTGACCGGAGAACCTTTTGCCACACCAGCAGGGCAGGTGATGGCACCGCGTCCGCTGCCGCCGCAGGCGGTAGCACTGTCATATTCAGTATGATAATTGTCCAGCCGAATTCCGCCGTTCAGCTCAAAATCACGGGTGATTTGCAGCGTATCGAAGGTATAAATTGCAAAGGTATCCGTCTGACCATTGGCATTTGCGCCGTTGCGCGTCAGGCCACCGGGATGAATGCTGCTGTCAGGATGATAAATATTCACCGCCGGTAACGTCACCGGATTAACGCCGTAGTTGGTTTGCGTTTCGCGGGTAAATTCCACGCCGGTACTGATATCATGACCGATAGAGCCGGTATAGAACGTCGAGGTCAGGTTGGTCTGGTTGGTGAGAATTTTATTACTCACATCTTTGGTATTCGCAGTGCGTGACCACGTCCAGCTATTCACATCGCTGGTGGGCTGGGTAATATTCGACGCCCCCCCCATAATTGCCGTCATCAGGTAATCCTGCTTCACGCGTGACCAACGCGTAGTATTGCGAATAGTTGTGTTATCGCTGATGTCGTGCTCAAAACGCATGGTGGCAGTATCGGTGGTCGAATCGTCGTAATCGGAATCCGTACCATAAAAGTTATGCGTATCAACTTTTCCGGAATGATTCAGCGCCGCCGTACCCGCAGAAGGTGCGGAATAGCCCGGTAAACCAATGGTCGGAATGCCGCCGTCTGGCGTATTGTGCTGGGTAACGTGTAAATAGTTGAGATACAAACGATTCGACGTACCGAGACCAAATGCCACGGAAGGGGCGACGCCGTAACGCTCGTTTTTGACTTTATCGCGCCCGGCATCGTGCGTTTTTTCGCCCATCATATTCAGACGTACCGCTGTGGTATCGCCAATGACCTGATTAACATCCAGCGTGCCGCGACGGAACCAGGCGCTACCAATACTGGCGGAGGCGTCAATACCTGAATCATTGCGCGGTTGTTTGCTGATCATATTGATCGAACCCGTCGGCGCACTACGCCCGTAGTCGGTGCCGGATGGGCCTTTAATCACTTCGACCTGTTCGGTATTGAAGGTGTCGCGCGAGACGCTGCCAATATCGCGAATGCCATCAATATAAATGCTGTTAGAGGTATCGGCGCCGCGCATATAAATGGCGTCACCAGTGGTGGAGTTACCGTTCTCACCAGCAAAAAACGCACCCACGCCGGGGACGTTTTTAAGCGCGTCGGTAAGGTTGGTTGCGCCCTGATCTTTAATCACTTGTTCCGAAATCACCGTCATCGTGCGGGTTGTATCCGCTACCGGACGCGAGAATTTCGGGTCGGCAGATTGTTGTGGTGCATAAAGCGAAGGCGTTGATGCTTCGACAACCAGCGTGTCATCCGCGTTAGTTTGCCCTTCGGTGGCCAGTGCCTGTGCCACAGGCGTGATACCGATACAAAGACCGGCAAAGAACGTGAGCGAATGAAATTGTCTGGCGGGGAAATTGCGATTGTTTTCCATTTTGCAGGTGACTTTTTCTTATATGTTAAAATTTTCACTGTCACGAGAAAGCATCTCTGCGGATGCGATGCCACTGTTAATCCCGTAAAAGCGATCGTGCAAGTGATAATAATTTTGATAAGCATTATCACTTGGCGCGGTTTTCTATCACCCATTGCGCGAAAAAGAAATACATTTATTTACATTATGTTCATATTTGATGTTTTTTGATTACAAAATGGGCGAAAACTGCATCCAGAGGCGAATGCAGTTACGTTGGTGGGGTTATTTGTAGATGGTTGCAGTACCGAACATCTGGTCATTTCCGCCTGCGGAATTAATGACATAACCTTTCGCGCCTTGTTCGCGCGCTTTTTCTGCCAGTTTATCCTCCAGATCGCTTAGGTTAGATGCGCCGGTCGCCGAAACGGTTCCGGCTGGTCGTAGTTGACCGCTGTCCTGGCTACTCAGTGGCTGCGCGGCATAAGCCGTGAAGGTGATTCCGCTCAGGACGGTGGCAATCAGTAGTGCGAGGCACTTTTTCATAATGACATCCTCATAAATACAACGAGTAGTGCCTGATAAGTGTAGGTCTCTTGTGCGATGAAAATGACGCAAAAAATTGACAGAGATGTGCTTATTTTTTGAACAATATATTTTTACAAAACAAGACAAATCAATGACATGCAGCGTGCTGATTTTTATGATGAATTGATGAAAAATGCAGTCAGGTTAAGGTTTTGAAGCATGTTAAACGCAGCCAGATATTTACCCTGCTGCGTTATACGGGTATCTTACGCCGCTGCTTAAAGGAGAATGCTATGTCCGCCCAGAAACCGGGGTTACACCCGCGCAATCGTCATCACAGTCGCTACGATCTCGTCACGCTTTGTCAGGTGAATCCTGAACTGGCTCAATTCCTTACGCTTACCCCTGCCGGTGAGCAAAGCGTTGACTTCGCCAATCCGCTGGCAGTGAAGGCGCTCAACAAGGCGCTGTTGGCACATTTTTATGCTGTGGCGAGCTGGGATATCCCTGACGGTTTTCTCTGCCCACCGGTGCCGGGTCGGGCAGATTATATTCATCATCTTGCTGATTTACTGGCTGAGGCAAGCGGAACAATTCCAGCCAATGCCAGCATTCTGGATATCGGTGTTGGTGCAAATTGTATTTATCCGCTGATTGGTGTGCATGAATATGGCTGGCGTTTTACTGGTACAGAAACTAACAGCCAGGCATTAAGCAGCGCGCAGGCGATCATCAGCGCCAATCCGGGTCTTAACCGCGCTATCCGCCTGCGTCGGCAAAAGGATACCGGCGCCATTTTTAACGGCATCATCCACAAAAACGAGCAATACGACGCAACCTTGTGCAACCCACCATTCCATGACTCCGCAGCAGCAGCGCGTGCCGGCAGCGAACGCAAACGGCGTAACCTGGGGCTGGACAGAGATAACGCGCTGAACTTTGGCGGTCAGCAACAGGAGCTGTGGTGTGAAGGTGGCGAAGTGGCCTTTATCAAAAAGATGATTGAAGAGAGTAAAGGCTTCGCGAAGCAGGTGATGTGGTTTACCTCGCTGGTATCTCGTGGCGAAAACTTACCGCCGTTGTATCGTGCTCTGACGGATGTTGGCGCGGTGAAAGTGGTCAAAAAAGAGATGGCCCAGGGGCAAAAACAGAGTCGCTTTATTGCCTGGACCTTTATGAACGACGAACAGCGCCGTCGTTTTGTCAATCGCCAGCGTTAAAGCGTAGGCTCCCCCGATGGCAGTGGTGCTACCGGGGGCGTTCCCGGCAGCACCTGATAAGTTTGCACCGGCGCACGAACACCAGCCTGGTCGAAATGTTTTTTCACCTGGCTGTCGAGGGCAAATCTCACCGTCCACTGTTTGAGCGGCAGCGTGGTAAACGAAACACGCAGCGTAAACGCGGTATTGCTTAAGCCGACAATACCGGCAAAGTTCGGTTCACCAATAATCAGCCCGCGAATTTCTTCATTTTCCATCACCGCCGCTACGGCATCCTTCAGCGCCTGATTGGCTTTATCGGCATCCTCATGCCGATCGACATCATAGTTTGCTACCACCGAACCAATGCCACGGACGAAGTTAGCAAAGGTGGTTATCGAAGACCACGGAATGATGTGATACGCACCGGTATCCTGACGCACGCCCACGGAGCGAATCGACATCCGTTCCACCGTGCCGGTCAACGGCCCGATGGTAACCAAATCTCCAGTGTTCATACCGTTTTCAAACTGAATGAACACGCCGGTAATAATATCTTTCACCAGCGTTTGCGAACCAAACGAGATAGCCAGACCTAATGCCCCGGCACCTGCCAGCAGCGGCGCGATATTGACGCCGATTTCCGACAACACAATCATGATGGTGATGGTGCTGATAATCACCGCCAGCGCATTGCGAAACAGTGTCAGCAGGGTACGCGTGCGGGCGCTGGGCAGCGGGCGACCGTGAATATCCGAAGCCAGCCGGTTTTCGATCAAACTGGCGAGCACCGTCCAGCCAACCGCCGAGAAGAAAAGGATGAGCGCGATACGGATCAGGATATCCACGGTTTTCTGCCCCGCGCCGTTTTGCAGCCAGTTCCAGAAATCGAACAGCCCCCAGGCGCTGAGCAGCAACATTACCGCCACGCACACCGTTAGAATACGCGCCGTTTTCAGTGCTGCTGATAGCCAGCCGTTCAGCCGTTTTTGCAGCTCCGGATAGTTACGCTGAGTATGTGGCGAGAGAGTGATGGTCTTCGCCAGCCAGCGGGAAAACATACCGGAAACAAACGCCGCGATACCAATAATCGCCAGACTGCGCACCGTTGCGCCCATCATAAATTTCAGGCTGTTTCCTGGATCGAACAACGAAAAGAAAAACAGCACAATAAAATAGGCGCTTGCCAGCCAGTGCCACACCAGCGCAAAGGCGCGGATAAACAGGCTGAAGAATGCCAGCGAGTGCTCCGCGAAGTTGAGCAAATGCTGGGTAATCTCTTTTTTATTACGAAAGATCAGATACAGCGCCCAGACGGTCATGCACAGCATGATTATCACGTTGGCGAGCGCCCCGATTTGCACATTCACCTGATTAGAGATAATCGGCACTGCCACAATCAGTCCATAACCAATCAGACTGCTTAACCAGCTAAGACGGCGGCACCAGTAGCGGGCGCTTTCATCCTGAATATTGAACGGGCGCAGCTCTGCCACGTTCGGGCAGAAAATCAGGCGTAAAACAGCTTTGAAAAATTCAATCAGAGCGAAAGCATTGAGAAACAGGCTTTGTTGAAAAGCGATGGTTTTGCTACCGGCGTTGAGGTTGTCGCTTAGTACCTGGCCGACAAATAACGTCAGAGCCAGCAACAGCAAATCGATAATAAACGCCCCGATGATCATCGCCGGAAGCTGTAACCAGTTGCTGCGCTCACGGTTTTTTTGCCGCGCCCACTGACCCATTTTGCGATATAACGGCAGCGCGCACAGGCGAATCAGCCAGTAAAAACCAAACACTAAAACCGCTAGCATTGAAAAATGGGTCAGCGCATTGCTGAAGGTTTGTAGATTAAACGGCTTATGCGGGGAGCCAGTGATATTGCGGTAAAGTTGCCCGAAGCGGGCGGAAAGGGCTTCACCATAATGGCGGCTGATTTCAGTCACCTTTTGCAGCACGGTTTGCTCTTCAACCAGCGTCGGCGGCACGATTTTCGGTACGGGGTCTGCAGGGGGCGTGGCGGCAACGGTGCGTAGCTGGTCGATCAACTCTTTGCGCGAGGTGTCATTATCCAGCACGTCCGCCAGTGCGCCATAGGCCGCTTTTTTTTGTTCGATATCCGGTTCCTGAGCCGGTTCAGAGCCTGAATCTGTTGTTGCTGTGGTGGTAACGCCGGGTATGGATACTGCATGGACAGGTGCGCCCAGCAGGCAGATGAGGATGAACAGAATCCACCGCATGACTCCTCCAGTGAGAAAACAGAGCAAAAAGATAAGTATAGATGCTGGGGGAGGAGCGATTTGAAATGAGAGGAATCTGGTGTGCCTCCCTTTCAGGGGAAAGGGAGGCTGAGAAGTTAAGAGACGTGCTGTAAAAATTCCTGCAAACGCTGGCTCGGCGGGTTCTTGATCAACACCTGAGGATCGCCATCTTCCGCAATCCGGCCTTTATCAATAAAGATCAGACGTGAAGCCACTTTCTCAGCAAAACCGATTTCGTGGGTCACAATCACCATCGTCATGCCTTCTTCTGCCAGATCCTGCATAACCTTCAGCACTTCATGGCGCAGTTCCGGGTCAAGAGCGGAAGTCGGTTCATCGAATAGCATCATTTTCGGCTTCACCGCCAGCGCGCGGGCAATCGCCACACGCTGTTGCTGACCACCAGAAAGTTCGGAAGGGTAGTGATGTGCGCGTTCTGCCAGACCGACCTTCGCCAGCAGCTCACGTGCCAGTTTTTCCGCCTCTTCTTTGTTTGCGCCACGCACGCGTAGCGGACCAAACATCACGTTTTCCAGCGCCGTCAGGTGCGGGAAGAGGTAAAATTGCTGGAACACCATGCCCGCTTCCTGGCGAATCAGACGCTCGTCAACTTTCGGATCGTTAACCTTCAGACCATCGACAATCAGATCGCCAGAGGTAATTTCTTCCAGTTTGTTGATGCAGCGCAGCAGGGTTGATTTACCGGAACCAGAAGGCCCGATAATCACCACCACTTCGCCCTGAGCAATGTTCAAATCGATATTGTGCAGCACCTGGGTAGGACCAAAATGCTTGGAGACGTTTTTAAATTCAATCACAGGATTTTCATCCTTCTTTCCAGACGACGCAGAATAAAGCTCAGCACCAGGGTAATAATCAGATAAAACACCGCCACGGCGCTCCAGATCTCAAGGGCGCGGAAGTTACCGGCAATAATTTCTTGCCCCTGACGGGTCAGCTCCGCCACGCCGATAACAATAAACAGCGAGGTGTCTTTAATGCTGATGATCCACTGGTTGCCCAGCGGCGGCAGCATACGGCGCAGTGCCAGAGGTAAAATGACGTAGCGAATGGTTTCCCAACGTGAAAGACCAAGTGCCAGCCCGGCTTCACGGAAACCTTTGTGGATTGACAGCACTGCGCCACGAGTGATTTCCGCAATGTATGCGCCGGAGTTGATCATGATGGTGACCACCGCCGCAGTAAACGGGTCGATGCGTAAGTCGTTAAACGCCATCGGCAGGGCGAAGTAGATAAACATCACCTGGACGACGATAGGTGTGCCGCGAATCACTTCAATAAAGACTAACGCGACGTGGTTGGCTATCCAACCGCCAAAGGTGCGTGCAAAACCTGCCGCCAGTCCGATCACCAGGCCGCCAGCCAGACCGAGGATCGAAATCCACAGGGTCATTTTGGCGCCTTCAATCAGAAGCGGAATGGCAGGCCAGATGGCACTCCAGTCAAACTGCATATGTTGTTCCTGTTACCGTGGTGTAAATAATCAAATTCAGGGTAATTAATGGCGTTGGAGCAAGCCTGTGCCCTCACCCTAATCCTCTCCCCAGAGGGGAGAGGGGACTGTCCGTGCGCTTTACAGGCGTGGTGTTATTATTTCGGTTCTGTACCGAACCATTTTTTGTAGATTTCGTTGTAAGTTCCGTTTTCGCGCAGGGTTTTCAACGCGCCGTTGACTTTATCACGCAGCTCGTCGCTACCTTTCGGGAAAGCAATACCGTATTGCTGTGCTTCCAGAGAGTCACCCACCGCTTTGAACTGGCCGTTACCGGCGGTTTTGATGAAGTAAAGAATGTTTGGTGTATCGTGCAGGACGGCGTCTGCGCGGTTAGTACCCAGTTCCATATAGGCGTTATCGATGTTCGGGAACTGTCGCAGATCTTTGGTTTTGATGTTCGTCTTCGCGTAATCAACGGAGCCAGTGCCGCTCTTCACAGCAACCACTTTACCGTCGAGATCTTTCACGCTTTTCACATCGTTGTTGTTCGCTTTCACCATCACTAACAGACCGCTTTTGTAGTAGCCGTCAGAGAAATCGATCGCTTTTTTACGCTCGTCGGTGATAGTGATGCCCGCCAGCGCCAGATCGACGTTTTTGGTTTGCAGCGCCGGAATGATACCGCTGAAATCCATCGGTTTCAGTTCGTAATCCAGCTTCAGTTCTTTGGCGATTGCCGCCCACAGATCGACATCAAAGCCCACGTATTTGTCGCCCTGTTTAAATTCAAACGGAACGAAAGCGGTATCTGTCGCGACAACTAATTTTTTATCTGCGGCATGGGAAGAAACCGCAAAAGCCAGGGTCAGTGCTGCCAGTGAAACTTTTAATACAGACTTCATAGCATTTCCTTTTTTCTATCCACGGGACGATCCCCTGCGTAACATTTACCTATATGAAAAAATCGTGCCAGTTTTGCAACTCGTTGATTTTTCGAGAGGCGATGAAAACGGATTGCACGATTTATGAGGCAACACCGTTAGATTGCACCATTATGGGGCGCCAAAGTGGTGCGCTAAAATAGTGCAGTCAACACAGTGATTATTTAGCGTAAATCCTGATGAAAAAACAATCTTTATGTAACGATTGTGTGATGATGTTGATACAAAAAGTTTACTTTGTCAGGCTGGAAGGGCAGTTGGATGCACTAAAAAAGTGCGTAGAGACTGGGCATTAAAAAAAACGGCCCCCTTTCAGGAAGCCGCTTTTATTGCCTGCTAACGTTTTGAACCATCAGCGGCGGTGTTATTCGATGTTAGATTCGATAAACCACAGGAATTTATCCAGGTCGCGGGAGGCGGCGGTCAGGATATCTGCAGTATCATCATCTTTTGCTTCACCGATGGCTTTACGTACATCATTGGCGACAATTGCATAACGATCCGCCAGCTCTTTCAGGTGATCCTGAACGTTGTGGATGTCCAGCGGGTAGCTTTTCAGCGGTGTTTTGCTATTGATAACTTGAGTGGTGCCAAGGGCAACGCCGCCCAGTTGTACCGCGCGTTCAGCCATGGTATCCAGATGATCGATCAGAGCGGTACGGAAGCCATCCAGCATTTCATGTACGGCAATGAAGTTAGCGCCGCGCATATTCCAGTGTGCCTGTTTGGTAATCAACGAAAGATCAATAAACTGGATAACCTGACGATTCAGCAACTCTACTGTCGCTTTTTTCTCGCTGTCAGAGACATCGTTGCGGGTATAAAGCAGATTGGTCGCTTTTGATTTAACTAATTTAGCGGTACTCATAATTTCATATCCTCTTGATGTTATGTCCCAGTAATTAACGAGACTAAGTATAGCACCGGCTATGTGTTCCGCTATTCTGGCTGTTCCTATCACACTAATAGTGGTAACAAGCGTGAAAGATAAAACCGACGAAAATACAGTGGCTTATATATTCAAATAAGAACGATTCTTATTTATTTGTTCACCAGGAATTTTCGGAATAAATATGCTTTTGTGTAGTCAGATATATAAGGATGTGGCAGGTGAAAATTAGCGAAATATTCTGCATGGTTATGCATAACCATGCAGAATTGTAAATTTAATTAATATCTATTTCTTCTATTTTGCTCTCTTTGCGTGCTGTCAGCGTGGAGCCCATTGAAGCTGCGATGATAGCGCCGAGCGCCAGAATCTGTATTGGCGTCAGCATCTCACCGAGGAAAATCATCCCGGAAATGGCGGCCAGTGCCGGTTCCATGCTCATCAGCGTACCAAATGTCCGCGTCGGCAAACGGGTAAGGGCAATCATCTCCAGCGAGTAGGGCAGAGCGGTCGAGAGAATTGCGACAGCTAAACCTAATGGAACAACCGACCAATGCCAGAGAGCCTCTCCAGCCTGTAACGCGCCGATTGGCACGAAAATTAATGCCGCAATCAGCGAACCGATCGCCACCGTCGCAGGGCCGTGTTCAGCACCGGCACGTTGCCCACTTAATATGTAGATAGCCCAACAAGCACCGGCACCGAGCGCCAGCGCACAGCCGGTTAAATCGACATGGGAAACATCTTGCCCCAGCGGCAGCAGGAACCACAGACCGAGCACTGCCAGCAAAACCCAAACGAAATCTACCGGGCGACGAGAGGAGAACAGTGCCACCGCCAGTGGCCCGGTGAACTCCAGCGCAACTGCAATTCCCAGAGGTACAGTCTGAATAGAGAGATAAAAGAGATAGTTCATCCCACCCAGAGATACACCGTAAAACAACAGCGGTAACCGTTGTTCTCTGGCAAAACGCAGCCGCCACGGTTTAAAGAAAGCGACAAGAATCAATGTTCCCAGCGCAAGGCGCAGTGCAGTCACTCCAGGCGCGCCAACCAGTGGAAAAAGTGATTTTGCTAATGAAGCCCCACCCTGAATAGACGCCATGGCAACGAGCAATATGACTATTGGTAACCAGACCGGCATTTTACGTAATGACCCTGGCATCCTTTCTCCCATAAAGTTGTATAGCAAGGTAAAACGTGGAGTGTACTGGATGTACCAGTGGCTGGTTGAGCATTTGTTGAAAATTTTTTCCCCGTTTTGGCTAAAATGCGCCAGGATTGATGGATTCATCAGTTTGCTGATTAAGAATAATCTGGATGAGAGAGTGTGAATATATGCGTAATACTTACGCTGTTCACAGAAAAAGTGATTTAAATTTAGATGGATAGCGGTGAATGGAAACGTTCTGTTACACGAAATGGCCCGTTAGACATCACAAATCGCGAAGAGTTTCCCATTAATTTTTGATATATTTAAAACTTAGGACTTATTTGAATCACATTTGAGGTGGTTATGAAAAAAATTGCATGTCTTTCAGCACTGGCCGCAGTTCTGGCTTTCACCGCAGGTACTTCCGTAGCTGCTACTTCTACCGTAACTGGTGGTTATGCACAGAGCGATGCTCAGGGCAAAATGAACAAAATGGGCGGTTTCAACCTGAAATACCGCTATGAAGAAGACAACAGCCCGCTGGGTGTGATCGGTTCTTTCACTTACACCGAGAAAAGCCGCACTGCAAGCTCTGGTGACTACAACAAAACCCAGTACTACGGCATCACTGCTGGTCCGGCTTACCGCATTAACGACTGGGCAAGCATCTACGGTGTAGTGGGTGTGGGCTATGGTAAATTCCAGACCACTGAATACCCGATCTACAAACATGACACCAGCGACTACGGCTTCTCCTACGGCGCGGGTCTGCAGTTCAACCCAATCGAAAACGTTGCTCTGGACTTCTCTTACGAGCAGAGCCGTATTCGTAACGTTGACGTAGGCACCTGGATTGCCGGTGTTGGTTACCGCTTCTAATCACTTCGGTGATATAAAAAATCCGCCTCTCGGGGCGGATTTTTTTATCTTAAGATTTGGGATCGAATATATCGGTTCCGAGATGGTTGTAATCCACCTTCTGTAACTGGAAGTTAGTGATGTATATCGGCCCGGCTTTCTTCTCAGAGATAAACGGGTAATTGATGTTGATCTCCTTCGCTTTAATCCCTGTCCATTGAGAGAAAAAACCTAAGAAGTCATTGGCTGAACGGCGGGCTTTAATTATCCGGTGCGCTTTATCGTCGCTGGAAATGACCATAAAAGGCACCTGGAAATTTTGCTGATATTTATCGTCATGAGCCAGATATTGCACTTCTTTACCGCGTTCTTTAAAGGCCAGACCGTGGTCAGAAAAGTAAACCAGCGAGAAACTGCTACCGCTGTTGCGTAACTGGTCATAGAGTTTGCGCAGTAAATCGTCCGTTTGCGTCATGGTGTAGAGATAGCACGACGTCTCTTTCGATTGCACAAAGGTTTCGTATTTGCCTTGTGTCCGGTCGCAGGCCTGCGGATGTGAGCCCATCAGATGCAAAACAATCAGTTGCGGTTGCGAGTGTTCTTGCGCCAGCACCTGAGCGGTCATGTCCAGTAACGCTTCGTCTTTGGTGTTCTTATCTGCTTCAAAATTACCTTCTTTCAGGAAGTGCACTTCATCTGCACGTTTAGCAATGCTGGCGATGGCGGTATCGTACTCACCAATTTGTCCCTGATTGGAAAACCACCAGGTCTGAAAACCTGCGCGGTTGGCAAGGGTGACAAAGTTATCCTGAAATTGTGGCTTGCCATCGACGACGCGGTTAAGCGTTAAGCCAAGCGATTTTTGCGTGGAGCCGCTGGCGGCAATGTAGTCAGCGAAGATCAGACCGTTAACGCTGCTGGCAAACGGGGTGTTGTTCCAGTGACCGCCAAAGGCACCGAGAGCGTCGCGACGTGCGCTTTCACCGATCACCACCACATAGGTCTGATATTTCGGTTTAACTGCAGTAACCGTCCAGGTATCTTTCATCCCGGAAAGTTTTGCCATCCGCTCTTGCTCTTCAATCACCTCGTTATTGTTGACGATGACATCCTTAGCGAAACGAAATACCGGATAGCCAGTATCCTTCAATTTAAATACGCCGCCCCAGGCCAGGTTTTGCACGGGGGCAACAAAAAAAGTCGCCACGCTGAATACCAGACACAGGCTGTCGAATTTACTCCAGCGCGTTTTTTTACTCTCTTTTTTTCGCCGGACAGCTATCACGCCGAGCGCAAAAATAAATAAGCCGACCAGATAGCTGTACCACGGAAAAATCGTGAGGATTTCAGTCGACTCTTCCATATTGGTGGAGTGCAGGGCCAGCAAGGTATTGAAGTTAGGCGCGCCGTAGGCCTGAGCAAAAGGGAAATAACAGGCTGCCACTAACGAACTGACGCCAACCAGGACTTTTTGCACGCGAGGCAATGTTCGCCATAGCAAAAGCAAAATAGCCGTAAACGCAGCGGTGTAGAGCAAACTGAAGGGATAACCTAAGCCGAGATTAATTAATAGCGACTGTAAAAAGTAGAACGCAGTCCACGGGCTAAATACCCGGCTACGGGTAACAAGCGATTCTTTGAGGGTTAAATTCATATGCCACTATCGTAACAAACGCCATGTGCTTACCCTGGCGTCAAGGGTCAATACCTGCAAGAGTGCGTGAAGAGGGGAAAAGGGTCCGCATCCGCGAGCCGCAATATACGCAGGGCTGCAAGAAGATAGAGCGAGCCGCCGTTCAGGTCAACTACTGACGAACAAATCTTTTGCGAAGGGGATTGCAAATCCGACAAAAAGTGGGGGTTTTCAGGCAGAAACTATTTATGCCTGCAATAACGCAGGAGTGAAGCGGCGTACCGCGACGCCGCTATTTATCGGAAGGTTTATCTTGCTGCGGTTTATTGTTGACCATATCGCACAACATAGAGAGCAGCATTAACCGTACTTTAAAGGGAGAATGACTAAACACGCGCATACACCTCTTGAACTCATTCATAAGACCTCCTGACTTGCTAATCCCGTCGATCCATGAGGGATGATTGCATTACATACAGATATAGCACAGGCTATATTATATAGCTATTGCTAAAACGTTAATTTTTTGTGCCTTCGCAACTCTGGTTTACAATGTGCGCACGAAATGAGAACGCTATATATGTGTCACCATAATGAGGAAGCACAATGAGTCGTCGCGCAGGTACGCCAACAGCAAAAAAAGTGACGCAGTTAGTGAACGTGGAAGAACACGTTGAAGGGTTTCGCCAGGTCAGAGAAGCGCATCGCCGTGAACTTATTGACGATTATGTTGAGCTGATATCTGACCTGATAAGAGAAGTGGGGGAAGCCCGTCAGGTGGACATGGCTGCTCGTCTGGGCGTTTCGCAACCGACGGTGGCTAAAATGCTTAAGCGGCTGGCAACCATGGGACTGATTGAGATGATCCCGTGGCGTGGCGTGTTTTTAACGGCGGAAGGGGAGAAGCTGGCGCAGGAAAGCCGCGAGCGCCATCAGATAGTCGAAAATTTCTTGCTGGTGTTGGGCGTCAGCCCGGAAATTGCCCGTCGTGACGCGGAGGGTATGGAACACCATGTGAGTGAAGAGACGCTGGATGCCTTTCGTTTGTTTACCCAGAAACATGGTGCCAAATGAGCCTGCCTTTTTTACGCACGCTGCAAGGCGATCGCTTTTTTCAGTTATTAATTCTCGTTGGTATCGGATTAAGTTTTTTTGTTCCCTTTGCGCCGAAATCCTGGCCTGCTGCTATCGACTGGCACACCATCATTACTTTAAGTGGCCTGATGCTGCTGACCAAAGGTGTTGAATTAAGCGGTTATTTTGATGTGCTGGGGCGCAAAATGGTGCGCCGTTTTGCTACTGAGCGTCGGCTGGCGATGTTTATGGTACTGGCGGCGGCGCTGCTTTCTACCTTTCTGACCAACGATGTCGCGCTGTTTATTGTTGTCCCGCTGACCATCACGCTGAAAAGACTGTGTGAGATCCCGGTTAATCGGCTGATTATTTTTGAGGCGCTGGCAGTGAATGCCGGATCGCTGCTGACGCCGATTGGTAATCCGCAAAATATCCTTATCTGGGGACGTTCGGGTCTTTCGTTTGCCGGTTTTATTGCACAGATGGCACCGCTGGCTGGTGCGATGATGCTGACATTGCTGCTGCTGTGCTGGTGTTGTTTTCCTGGAAAGGCGCTGCAATATCATACGGGGACGCAAACGCCGGAGTGGAAACCACGGCTGGTGTGGAGTTGTCTGGGGCTGTATATCGTCTTCCTTACGGCGCTGGAGTTGAAACAAGAGCTGTGGGGGCTGGTGATTGTGGCGGCGGGCTTTGCGCTGCTGGCACGTCGCGTGGTGCTCAGTGTGGACTGGACGTTGCTGCTGGTATTTATGGCGATGTTTATTGACGTCCATTTACTGACCCAGCTTCCGGCGTTGCAAGGCGTGTTGAGTAACGTGAGTCATTTATCCGAACCCGGATTATGGTTAACGGCGATTGGTTTATCGCAGGTGATCAGTAACGTGCCGAGTACTATTTTGCTGCTGAACTATGTGCCGCCGTCGTTGCTGCTGGCATGGGCGGTTAACGTAGGTGGTTTTGGCTTGTTACCGGGATCGCTGGCAAATTTGATTGCGCTACGGATGGCGAACGATCGTCGTATCTGGTGGCGTTTCCATCTTTATTCGATACCAATGTTGTTGTGGGCGGCGCTGGTAGGATACGTTTTGTTAGTTATGCTCCCGGCAGTGTAAGAGCTGGCAAATAAAAAGGCGGATTATGAGTCCGCCTTGCGCTTTAAGTTTTAAAGATTAATTCAGACGAACCGGCATCCCGGAACGGTTTTGAATAGCCTGATCCAGAACAGCCTGGTCAACATCTGGCTGACCGGTCACTGTCTGCACGCTCTTGGTTAGCGTAATCGGCACAATTTCCTGACCTTCAAACTGGGCTTCGGTCGTAGACAGCGGATTATGGACTTCAATATAACGGCTGCCGTCCGGCTCGGTGGTCGCTTTTACCGGCTCATCAATAAACTGTACGCGAGTACCGACCGGCACTTTCTCGAACAGGAATTTGATGTCTTCGTTACGCAGACGCACACAACCGTGGCTTACGCGCAGGCCGATACCAAAGTTGGCGTTGGTGCCGTGGATAGCGTACAGGCGACCGATATACAGTGCATACAGTCCCATCGGGTTATCCGGGCCAGCCGGAACGACAGCCGGAAGCGGTTCGCCCGCAGCGCGGTATTCTGCATGCATTTTAGCGGTCGGCGTCCAGGTCGGGCCTGCTTTCTTACGCTCTACTTTGGTGGTCCAGTTGATAGGCGTGTCTTTACCTAACTGACCAATGCCGATCGGCAGTACGATAACGGTGTTAGTCCCTTTTGGATAGTAATACAGACGCATCTCTGCGCTGTTAATCACAATGCCTTCATGAACAGTGTCCGGCAGGATCAGTTGCTGCGGGATGTTCAGTACGGTGCCGCCTTTCGGCAGGAAGGTATCCACACCAGGGTTCGCTTCCATCATATTGGAAAGCCCCATCTGATACTCCGCCGCAAAGTACTCCAGCGGCTGAGTGTTACCTTCAGGGATAGTGATCACCTGATTTTGACCAACCAGGCGACTCCCGTCGGTTGGCAGAGGATAAGTTACCGCTGAAGCGGTACTGCAAAAGCCGACAACAGCGAAGGCCGCTGCGAATAACGTTTTCAATTTCATATTCATGTTAAGCGAGATTTCGTGCCTGGCAGGCCATTAGGTTGAGAATATTAGAGTATTGGAAGCGCATTATATGTTCATTCCAGCTAACAGTGAAATCAGATGTGTACGAAATCACATTTTTTGCCTTTGGGAAGAGTGTAGACCTTAAGCGGAGGACGGGATCTTCTTTCAGATTTATGGCATAATGCGCGATTTGTCATATCTCTTTTCAGGATACGCCTGTGTTAGTTTCCAGTAACGTCACCATGCAGTTCGGCAGTAAGCCGTTGTTTGAAAACATTTCCGTCAAATTTGGCGGCGGCAACCGTTACGGCCTGATTGGCGCGAACGGTAGTGGTAAATCCACCTTTATGAAGATTCTCGGCGGCGACTTAGAGCCGACGCTGGGTAACGTTTCCCTCGATCCCAACGAGCGCATTGGTAAACTGCGTCAGGATCAATTTGCCTTTGAAGAGTTCACCGTGCTGGATACGGTGATCATGGGGCATAAAGAGTTGTGGGAAGTGAAGCAGGAGCGCGACCGCATCTATGCTTTGCCGGAAATGAGCGAAGAAGATGGCTATAAAGTTGCCGATCTGGAAGTGAAATACGGCGAAATGGACGGTTACTCTGCGGAAGCTCGCGCTGGTGAACTGTTGCTTGGCGTGGGAATTCCAGTGGAACAACACTACGGCCCGATGAGTGAAGTTGCTCCCGGCTGGAAGCTGCGTGTGCTGCTGGCGCAGGCGCTGTTTGCTGATCCGGACATTCTTCTGCTCGACGAACCAACCAACAACCTCGACATCGATACCATTCGCTGGCTGGAGCAGGTGCTGAACGAGCGTGACAGTACCATGATTATCATCTCGCACGACCGTCACTTCCTGAACATGGTTTGTACCCACATGGCGGATCTGGATTACGGCGAACTGCGCGTTTATCCGGGCAACTACGATGAGTACATGACGGCGGCGACGCAGGCACGCGAACGTCTGCTGGCTGATAACGCCAAGAAGAAAGCGCAGATTGCCGAGCTGCAATCTTTCGTTAGCCGCTTTAGCGCCAACGCCTCTAAATCTCGTCAGGCAACTTCGCGCGCGCGTCAGATTGATAAAATCAAACTGGAAGAGGTGAAAGCCTCCAGCCGTCAGAACCCGTTCATCCGTTTTGAGCAGGATAAGAAACTGTTCCGTAACGCGCTGGAAGTGGAAGGGCTGACCAAAGGGTTTGATAACGGTCCGCTGTTTAAAAATCTCAACCTGCTGCTGGAAGTGGGTGAAAAGCTGGCGGTACTCGGCACCAACGGCGTCGGTAAATCGACCTTGCTGAAAACGCTGGTGGGTGATCTGGAACCGGATAGTGGCACCGTAAAATGGTCAGAGAACGCGCGCATTGGTTACTACGCGCAGGATCACGAATATGAGTTCGATAATGACCTGACCGTGTTTGAATGGATGAGCCAGTGGAAGCAGGAAGGCGATGACGAGCAGGCGGTGCGCAGCATTCTCGGTCGCTTATTGTTCAGTCAGGATGACATCAAAAAGCCTGCCAAAGTGCTTTCCGGTGGTGAAAAAGGCCGTATGTTGTTTGGTAAGTTAATGATGCAGAAACCGAACATTCTGATCATGGACGAACCGACCAACCACCTGGATATGGAATCCATCGAGTCACTGAACATGGCGCTGGAACTGTATCAGGGCACGCTGATCTTTGTTTCACACGACCGTGAGTTCGTAAGCTCCCTGGCGACCCGCATTCTGGAAATCACCCCGGAACGCGTGATCGACTTTAGCGGTAATTACGAAGATTACCTGCGTAGTAAAGGGATCGAGTAAGTTATTGTCAGTAGCCCTGGAAATGTCAGGGCTACTGATGACAAATGCAAGATTGTTATCAGGCCTACGTAGACCCTGCAATATATTGAATCTGAAGGGCTTTGTAGGCCGGATAAGGCGTTAACGCCGCATCCGGCATGAAGAAAGCGCACTTTGTCAGCAATCTGAGCAACATCGAACCGACTTCCTTAACCTCACATCAATTCACTTCCACTAATCCATCACCTCTCAAACATCCATGCCCAGCGCGCGTTTACCGTGAACGTTCAGATCCTCCAGCGTAAAACGACCTTGCCAGTTTGTTTCATAATCTTCACGCGGGAAATCCCCCGGCGAGATGCCTTTTTCCAGTGCCTCTTTGACCTTGTGCGCATAAGCCCGGTTCTTCTCGCACATCGGCGCGGCAGGAATATACATCACGTTCCCCCAGCCCTGTTGATTGTCTACCGGTGCGACACAGTGGATCACATCGCAGTGCCACCAGACAGAATCCCCCGCTGTTATTGCCGGAATTGACGTTAGTGCTTTCATCAATAAGGGGTGCCATTTTTCAGAAACAGGCAGAACTTTACCAGGCGCGACTCCGCACAGCTCGTCGTCCGGCACGTCATCCAACAGCGGGCGTAATAAAACATACGCCATCGCTTCCGGGAGCGGCACCACATGCAACAACCCCTGGCCTGGTAACATATCGGAAAGTGCCGTCCAGCCCTGGAACGTGCGGAACACTGAACATTTGGTGGTGTTATCGACGGTGTATTCTTCTACATCGGTACGGTGTGCTGCATCCCACGGATCGTAATCATCAAAATTACCGTTGAAAACATGGGCAAAAACGCGCTGATAAGCGGGTAATAACCAGCGTTCCAGTGCGCCAGAATCAGTGTGTGCGCCCAGACCTTTGGACGTCGTGCCCGGTGGGCGACGGCGGATCCTGTCTGGATAGATTACGCTGACATCGGGATCAAACCATTGTTTGCCGTTGCTTTCAGACTTCCACAGGCGGTTAAGGAAAGATTGCACCGCAGCCATATTGTCGCTCTGCCGCGCCTGCATCTGTGCCTGTGACCAGTAAATGGGATAGATTTCGGGGCGAGACGCCTCCAGCGAGCCGAAAAAGCTGTCACCGGGACCTTTATAAACATCATCAAAGTGATTGGCATCAAGGTAGTTGAGCATTGCGCGATCCCACGCCAGCGCCTGCTCGCGGGGGAAATGGCCTTTTATTACCGCGCAGCCGCGACGTTTTATCTCATTGCGCGTGGCTTCACTCACTGTACCTGCTGCAATGTCGCTATAAGGAACTTCCGGCCAAACCGGCAGTCCTTGCGCTTTCAGTGCGTCTATTTCTGCTACACGCGCTTCGATTTTTGCAGAGAGTTTATCGAAGACCTGTTGTACATCGCCGATCTGTTGCCGCAGCTCCGCTTTCATCTCACGGATAGCCGTTTTCGCATCTGTTGGCAGCGTCTCATGGGTAAAAGTCATATCAACCTCACAACTTTCGTTCGAAAGTAAAAATGATTACGATTGATACTTTAAGTTAAAAATAAGTTAACGCAAGATGAAAATCTTGAGTTAGTGCACAAAGTGAGCAAAAAAGAGAGATGCCGGAGCGGTCACTCCGGCCGGGAGAAGATTACTTATTGAAAGGAGTGATGCTATCCAGCACCGCCTGAATCACATTCAGCGCGCCTTCATGATTATTATCATCGGTAGCGTAACGGGCGATTTGTTTAATGTTTTCCGCAGCATTGCCCATTGCAAAGGAATAATGCGCCATTTTAAGCATCTCTGCGTCGTTACCGCTGTCGCCAATCGCTACCACATTTTGCGGCGACAGATCCCAGCGTTTTAACAACCGCGAAATACCATTTGCTTTATGCAGGCCGGGAATAATCAGGTCGATAAAACCCGCGCCACTGGTGACAGGTTTCATAATGCCATCGAGCGCAACGTGCAGTTTGTCGACAACCAGCGGGATTTGTTCATCCGGCAGGTTGAGCGAAAACTTAAAAAGCACGTCATCAATCTCCTGGTAATCCTTCACAGGTTTCAGTCGATGGTAGTGTTTTTCCATCAGTGCGACGAATGCTTCCGGCGCATTTTCACTGATGTATGCGCTTTGCAGACCACAGGCGACAAAATTGAGTTGTTTATCTTTCAGCAGTTCACCAATGACAATTCTGGATTCATGCCGGGTCAGTTCACCGTGGAACAACTGCTTGCCATGTTCGTAGACCAGCGCGCCATTTTCCGCGACAAAAGAGATTTCATCTTTTAGCTCAGGAAAGAAGGAAATAAGCTGGTAATACTGGTTACCACTGGCGACAACGAACTCAATGTCGCGCTTTTTCAGTTCCTGATACTGCGCCATAAAACGTGACTGGTTGTACATTTTGGCGTCGTTAAGAAAAGTACCGTCCATATCGCAAACGATAACTTTTACAGTCATAAAAGTGCTCCCGGCAATGAATGCAAACGCCACAGTGTAATAACAATGTGATGCGGAGCACAAACTAATTTCGAATGAAAGCGAGAGTAAAATTGATTTCGTGAATGTTTTAGCCCGGCGGCGACGCCGGGCTGAGGGGATTACAGCATGTGTTCAGTACGGGCGATGATATCGTCCTGTGCGTCAGGAGAGAGCGCGGTGAAGAAGGCGGAATAGCCCGCGACACGCACGACCAGATCGCGGTACTGATCAGGATGTTTTTTCGCTTCCAGCAATGTTTCTCGGGAAACAATGTTGTACTGAATATGCCAGCCTTTATGCACTTCGAAGAAGGTACGCAGCAGGATCATCAGTTTCTGCTTGTCAGATTCGTTCTCCAGCGTCGCCGGGTTCAGTTTCTGGTTGAGCAACACACCGCCGAGAATCGACGCCGTAGGCAGTTTACCCACCGAGCCAATGACCGCAGTAGGGCCGAGATGGTCAGTACCGGAGGCCGGGCTTGCGCCTTCTGCCAGCGGGGTATGCGCTTTACGTCCGTCCGGCGTTGCCATCGTCTGCGCGCCAAACGGTACGTTGGCGGAAATAGATGATGTACCTGCGTAATAGTTGCCGCCAACCGGACCACGACCGTAGCGCGGGTTGTGGTACTGCTTCAGTTCGTCGATATAGGTCTGATAGGCGCGAGCCAGCAGCGTATCGACGCTATCATCATCGTTGCCATACTTCGGCGCGCCGTTAATCAGACGCTGACGCAGTTGCTCGTGAGTCAGACCTTCGAAGTCTTCCGCCAGTGCGGCAGCCAGTTGTTGCTGACCAATCGCGCCCTGTTCAAATACCAGTTTTTTCACTGCCGCCAGGCTGTTGCCGAGGTTGGCAATACCAACCTGCAAGCCGGAAACCCAGTCATATTTCGCGCCGCCTTGCTTGATACTTTTCGCTCGCTCAATGCAGTCATCCACCAGCGCCGAGCAGAGAATATCGTGCACGTTCTCTTCCAGCATGGTGTCGACGACATATTCGATTTCGATTGATTTGCGGGTGTAGTAACGGATTTGCGTATCCCACGCGTCCATTACTTCATCGAAGTTGTTGAAGTTACCCGCTGACAACGCTTTTTCTTGTGGCAGGAACACTTTGCCGCTGGTGGCATCACGACCGCCTTCCAGCGCCGCCAGCATCACGCGGGCGAAGTTGATAAAGCTCATGCCGGTGCAGCGATAGCCCCATTTACCGCCGACGGCGGTTTCGATACAACCAATCGCTGCGTAATCGTAAGCGTCCTGCGGTTCAATACCGAGTTTGATAAATTCCGGGATCACGATTTCGTCGTTGTTAAACGCGGGCATCCCGAAGCCGCAGCGGATCACCTGTACACAGGCATCGAGGAAATCGTTACTCATTCCTGCATGGTAGCGCACGCTGAGGTTAGGCTGAGTGGAGCGCAGACGACCGCAGGATTCAAGGATCGCGTAAGAGAGCGGATTCACTGCGTCCATCGGTTGACCATCAACCAGATTTTGCCCGCCAATGGTGACGTTCTGATACAGCGGGCTACCCGCAGAGGCTTTCGAGTGCGAGCCGGAGCGGATCTTGTTTACTTCCAGCAGTTTCAGCCAGCAGCTATGCAGCATCTCGATGGCATGTTCGCGATCCAGCGTCTGGTTGAGTTCAACGTCGCGGCGATAGTACGGATAGAGATACTGGTCCATACGACCAAACGAAACCGAGTGACCGTTAGATTCAATCTGCAAAATCAACTGGATGAAGTAGCACAGTTGCAGCGCCTGCCAGAAAGTTTGCGGCGGCTGGTGGGCGATAAGATCGCAGTTTTCTGCTATCGCCAGCAGTTCATCACGACGGCTTTCGCGAGTTTCGGTGGCTGCCATTTCACGCGCCAGAGCAGCGAAACGTTCAATATGTTCACTGACTGCCACCAGCACGATATCAATGGCTTTCAGGAACTGCTCGCCGTGCAGATCTTCCAGTACCGTCAGGTTGATACGCGAGCGACGCTCCGCCACTTTCTCGCGCAGACCATCAAGCCCTTTTTCCAGCAGCAGCGGGAAATTCACCGCCAGGTGCGCATCGCCGGAGGTCATATTGCCTTCTGCTTTAATGATACCGGTCGCCAGCAGGCCTTTTTGCTCATCGGTAAACATGCCGTAGCAGCGATCCTGTACCGTCTGACCGCGCCACCACGGGCACACTTCATGCAGAACGCGTTTGTTCTCTTCGCTCACCGCAAAACCAGCACCCGGACGATCCGCCAGATCATCAATCTCTTTTTCGATCCAGGAGACGGTATATTCCGGGAAGATCGGCGCGGCACGAACTTCGCTTGCCTGGTTGCCGATGATCAACTCATCGTGTTTGATCCAGATGGTGCGATTCGCCAGGTGATGTGCCAGTGCCAGTGCGCGACGCACCGGGATCGGCTTATCGAGATGTTGTTGATACATCTCGGTATAGTGCTGTGCGCGCTCGGTACAAACCGGCGGTTTCACAATATGCACCAGCGCATTTTTGTGCGCTTTAATGCGGTCGCTGAGCGTGTCCAGTTTCAGTGTTGTCATGGTTGTTATCCTCGTAAAGTCGCGGTTAACCCTTTCTGGCAGGCATACTGCTGGGCAAAGTCGAGCAGTTCTGGCGCATCAAGCGGTTTTTCCGGGGCGTCATAGGGCAGATTAAGTAAGTGATATTTGTTGATGCCCAGCGTGTGGTAGGGCAGGAAATGAATTTCGCCAACGTGCAGCTCGTCGGCGGCAAAATCGGTAATGGCTTTCACAGAGGTTTCATCGGCATTAAAGCCCTGAATCAGCGGCACGCGAATGATGATTTTTTTGCCCGCTGCGGCGAGTTTTTTCAGGTTATCCAGCACTCTGGCGGCGTTACCGTCGGTCCACTGTTTAAACGGCGCGTCGGCGACGTGTTTTAAATCGGCAAGAAACAGATCGATATAGGGCAGAGAAGGGGCGATATATTTCCACGGCACATGCAGGCAGGTTTCTACCGCAGTATGAATGCCGGCCTCGTGGCTGGCTTGCAGTAGCGCCATCGCCATTTCCGGCTGCATAAACGGTTCACCGCCAGAAAGCGTTAATCCGCCGCCGCTGCGATCGTAAAACGGTTTATCGCGCAGAACGGTCGCCATGATCTCCTCAACGCTTTTCACTTCGCCGCACACGGTTAACGCCTGTGTCGGGCAGCAGTCGGTTAACGCCGTCAGATGTTCAGGGGTTAACTTTTCCCGATGGATAAGCAGGCCATTCAGCGTGCGCTCAATCACTTCCGGGGCGGCTTTAGCACACAGCTCGCAGCCCTCCAGGCACAGACGCGCGTCATACAGCAGATCCTGCGTGCGGGCGCGGCTTTCTGGGTTCTGACACCAGCGGCAACCCAGCGAGCAACCTTTCAGAAAAACCACTGTGCGAATGCCGGGACCGTCGTGGGTCGAGTAGCGTTGAATATTGAAGATCATAGATGCCTCTCTGTTTCGTTCAAACATTAAATTACTTTCGAATGAAAGTTATGTTGATGTGCGTCAACTGTTCAGAGAGTTTTCTCGTGGTAGTCTGGTTTCAGACAAAAGTACATTTTGAGGATGGTTATGGAACTGTATCTGGATACTTCAGACGTTGCTGCAGTGAAGGCGCTGGCACGCGTTTTTCCGCTGGCGGGTGTGACCACTAACCCGAGCATTATCGCTGCGGGTAAAAAACCGCTGGACGTTGTGCTTCCGGAACTTCACGAAGCGATGGGCAGTCAGGGGCGTTTGTTTGCCCAGGTAATGTCTACCACTGCTGAAGGCATGGTGAACGATGCGCGCAAACTGCGTTCTATCATTGCGGATATCGTGGTGAAAGTACCGGTGACCGCCGAGGGGCTGGCAGCTATCAAAATGTTAAAAGCGGAAGGGATCCCGACGCTGGGCACGGCGGTGTATGGCGCAGCACAAGGGCTGTTGTCGGCGCTGGCGGGCGCGGAATATGTTGCGCCTTACGTCAACCGTATTGATGCTCAGGGGGGGAGCGGTATTCAAACCGTGACCGATTTGCATCAGTTACTGAAAATGCATGCGCCACAGGCGAAAGTGTTAGCCGCGAGTTTCAAAACCCCGCGTCAGGCGCTGGATTGTTTACTGGCAGGATGTGAATCAATCACCCTGCCGCTGGATGTGGCGCAGCAGATGATTAGCTATCCGGCGGTTGATGCTGCCGTGGCGAAGTTTGAGCAGGACTGGCAGGGCGCGTTTGGCAGAACGTCGATTTAACAGGATGTTCTGCATCCTCATAAATTGCTTATGACGTGGCGGAGTGCACCGACGCCTGCCGCGTCTTATCAGGTCTGGAAATCTGCGCCCGAACCGTAGGTCGGATAAGGCGTTTACGCCGCATCCGACACCCGGAGCACAATGCGACGCCTGCCGCGTCTTATCAGGCCTGTAGGCGACAATTACTGCCCGCAAACCTCACATCCCGCATTGCGCATCAGTTTCATTTCGCGGAACTGACAGGTCATCGCATCGTACATCACGATTTTTCCGCTGGCAGGTTTGCCATAACCTGCCAGCAGTTTGATCGCTTCCATTGCCTGCAACGAACCAATTACGCCAATCAACGGCGCCATCACACCTGCTTCCACGCAGGTTAGCGCGTTCTCGCCAAACAAACGGCTAAGGCAGCGGTAGCAAGGCTCGCCGTCCTGATAAGTAAAGACCGTGATTTGACCTTCCATACGAATTGCTGCTCCGGAAACCAGCGGCACCTTTGCGGCAAAACAGCCAGCGTTCAGTTGATTACGTACCGCTACGTTATCCGTACAGTCGAGCACCAGATCGTGTTTAGCAATCAAAGCAGCAAGCTCAGCGTCATCAAGCAACGCATTCACCGGCGTAATCGAGATATGGGGATTGATCCGTGCCAGGGCGTCATGAGCAGATTCAACCTTCGGTTGCCCGACCGTAGCGTCACTGTGTAGCGTCTGGCGTTGCAGATTCGAGAGCGAGACAGTGTCGAAGTCGAGCAGCGTCAGGTTACCGACACCGGCGCTTGCCAGATACTGCGAGGCTGCGCAGCCGAGTCCACCAAGGCCGACGACCAGCACGCGAGAATCTTTTAACGCTTCCTGACCGTCAAAATCAAAACCACGCAGGATGATTTGCCGGTTGTAGCGCAGCATCTCCTGATCGCTGAGTTCCGCCATTACAGGCCTCCGAATAACGCGTTAAATGGCTCGACTTCCACCCATTCGCCCACTTCCACATTGCCGCGATCGCGTTCCAGCACGATAAAACAGTTGCCGAGGCTAAAGGAGCTAAATATATGTGAGCCCTGATGCCCGGTAGTGGTGACTTCCAGTTCGCCGTTGGCATTGCGTTGCAGCACACCACGCTGGAAATCAAGACGACCAGGCGTTTTCTTGAGGCGAGAAGCCGTGCGTACGCGCTGACACGCGGGCAGGCCGCTGGCGGTGTTGCCGCTTAATTTTGCCAGTAACGGTTGTACCAGTTGGTAGAAGGTTAGCGTTGCTGAAACTGGATTACCCGGCAGGCCGCAGAACCAGCTATTGCCGAGTTTACCGAACGCGAACGGTTTACCCGGTTTAATCGCCAGCTTCCAGAAGGCAATTTCACCCAGCTCTTCGAGAATGGTTTTGGTGTAATCTGCTTCACCAACCGAAACACCGCCAGAACTGATCACTACATCCGCCTGACTGTCGGCTTCAATAAATGCTGTGCGCAAGGCGTGGGGATCGTCGCGGATAATCCCTAAGTTGATCACCTCGCAACCCAGTTGTTCTAACATCAGGTGTACGGCGAGACGGTTGGTATCGTAGATTTGATCGTCGCCCAGTGGCTGACCTGGCAACTGGAGTTCATCACCGGTGGAAAACAGCGCCACACGCACTTTGCGAATCACCGGAACTTCGGCAATTCCCAGCGAAGCAATCACCGGCAGCTCTGCGGTAGTCAGGCGAGTACCCGCCGGGAAAACAACCGCACCCGCAGAGATATCTTCACCGCGACGACGAATATTTTGCCCGCTACGCACTTCAGCGGTAAAACGCACTCCTGCGTCTGTTTGTTCGGTCTGTTCCTGCATCACCACCGCTTCGCAGCCTTCCGGCACCGGAGCACCGGTCATAATGCGAATACAGTTGCCCGCAGGCCATTCACCATGATACGGCTGACCGGCAAACGATTTGCCAGCAACAGAAAGCGGTTGCCCGGAGGCGATATCGGCTAAGCGAACCGCGTAGCCGTCCATTGCCGAGTTATCAAATCCAGGGACATCGAGCGGCGAAACCACATCGCTCGCCAGAATACGACCAAAACACTGAACCAGTGGCAGCGTTTCCTGGGCAGTCAAAGGGGTAACGCGAGAAAGCATCTCATTAAGCGCGGTGTCGAGCGACATCAAACCGGTGGTAAATTCCATGAAAACACTCCTGCGGGGCAAAATCGAATCCGCCTATTATGTCAGAAAAACGCCACGGACTGTATGCCACCTCGGTCGTAGAGCGGGCTCCTGCCTTTACATGCCATATACATCTTTCTATATTCAAAAATTGAATGAATAATTCATAAAAATTCTGATATTTATAGCAAAGTGGCGAGCCACCCTTAATGGACGAATACTATGGGCAAAGCAGTCATTGCAATTCACGGCGGCGCAGGCGCAATTAGCCGCGCACAGATGAGTCTGCAACAGGAATTACGCTACATTGAGGCACTGTCAGCCATTGTCGAAACCGGACAGAAAATGCTCGAAGCGGGCGCAAGTGCGCTGGATGCAGTGACGGAAGCTGTGCGCTTGCTGGAAGAGTGTCCACTGTTTAACGCCGGAACTGGCGCTGTCTTTACGCGTGATGAAACCCATGAGCTCGACGCCTGCGTGATGGATGGCAACACCCTGAAAGCCGGTGCTGTGGCGGGCGTCAGTCATCTGCGTAATCCGGTTCTTGCCGCCCGTCTGGTGATGGAACAAAGCCCGCATGTGATGATGATAGGTGAGGGCGCAGAAAATTTTGCTTTTGCTCATGGCATGGAGCGCGTCTCGCCGGAGATTTTCTCCACGCCTTTGCGTTATGAACAATTGCTGGCAGCGCGTGAGGAAGGGGAAACGCTCCTTGACCATAGTGGCGCACCGCTGGATGAAAAACAGAAAATGGGCACTGTGGGAGCCGTGGCGTTGGATCTCCATGGCAATCTGGCGGCTGCCACGTCCACGGGGGGAATGACCAATAAATTACCTGGTCGGGTCGGCGACAGCCCGCTGGTTGGCGCCGGATGTTACGCCAATAACGCCAACGTGGCAGTTTCTTGTACCGGCACAGGCGAAGTTTTCATTCGCGCGCTGGCGGCGTATGACATTGCCGCGTTGATGGATTACGGCGGATTAAGCCTCGCACAAGCCTGCGAGCGGGTCGTTATGGAAAAACTCCCTGCGCTTGGCGGCAGTGGCGGTCTAATCGCTATCGATCACGAAGGTAACGTCGCGCTACCTTTTAACACCGAGGGAATGTATCGCGCCTGGGGCTACGCAGGCGATACGCCAACCACCGGTATCTATCGTGAAAAAGGGGACACCGTTGCCACACAGTGATGAGCTTGATGCCGGTGATGTGCTGGCGGTTGATAATCTCAATATTGCCTTTATGCAGGACCAGCAGAAAGTAGCTGCGGTTCGCGGTCTCTCTTTTAGCCTGCGACGTGGCGAGACGCTGGCGATTGTTGGAGAGTCCGGTTCCGGCAAGTCAGTTACAGCACTGGCGCTGATGCGTCTGCTTGAACAGGCGGGCGGCCTGGTGCAGTGCGACAAAATGGTATTGCGGCGCCGCAGTCGTGAGGTGATTGAGCTTAGTGAGCAGAGTTCCCGGCAAATGCAGCATATACGCGGTGCGGATATGGCGATGATTTTCCAGGAGCCAATGACGTCGCTAAATCCGGTATTTACCGTGGGCGAGCAGATTGCCGAGTCTATCCGTCTGCATCAGAACGCCAGTCGTGAAGAAGCAATGGCGGAGGCGAAACGGATGCTGGATCAGGTTCGCATCCCGGAAGCGCAAACCATTCTTTCGCGTTATCCGCATCAACTCTCCGGTGGGATGCGCCAGCGGGTGATGATTGCCATGGCGCTGTCATGTCGCCCGGCGGTGCTGATAGCCGATGAGCCGACGACCGCACTGGACGTCACCATTCAGGCGCAGATCCTGCAATTAATCAAAGTGTTGCAAAAAGAGATGTCGATGGGCGTCATCTTTATCACTCACGACATGGGCGTGGTGGCGGAGATTGCCGATCGGGTACTGGTGATGTATCAGGGCGAGGCGGTGGAAACGGGCAGCGTCGAACAGATTTTTCATGCGCCACAGCATCCTTATACCCGTGCGCTATTGGCTGCTGTTCCGCAGCTTGGCGCGATGAGAGGGCAAGATTATCCCCGACGTTTCCCGTTGATATCGCTTGAACATCCGACTAAACAGGAACGCCCTGTCGAGCAGAAAACGGTGGTTGATGGCGAACCTGTTTTACAGGTGCGTAATCTGGTCACCCGTTTCCCTTTGCGTAGTGGGTTGTTGAATCGCGTAACGCGGGAAGTGCACGCCGTTGAAAAGGTTAGTTTTGATCTCTGGCCGGGCGAAACGTTGTCGCTGGTGGGGGAGTCTGGCAGTGGTAAATCCACCACCGGACGGGCGCTGTTGCGCCTGGTTGAAAGCCAGGGCGGCGAAATTATCTTCAACGGTCAGCGAATCGATACTCTGTCACCCGGCAAACTTCAGGCATTGCGCCGCGATATTCAGTTCATTTTTCAGGATCCTTACGCCTCACTGGATCCACGCCAGACGATCGGTGATTCGATCATAGAACCACTGCGTGTTCATGGGTTATTGCAGGGTAAAGACGCTGCTGCACGCGTTGCGTGGCTACTGGAACGCGTTGGTCTGTTACCCGAACATGCGTGGCGCTACCCGCATGAGTTTTCCGGCGGTCAGCGTCAGCGTATCTGTATTGCCCGTGCGCTTGCGTTGAATCCCAAAGTCATTATTGCCGATGAAGCCGTGTCGGCGCTGGATGTTTCTATTCGCGGGCAGATTATCAACTTGTTGCTCGATCTCCAGCGTGATTTCGGTATTGCATATCTGTTTATCTCCCACGATATGGCGGTCGTGGAGCGGATCAGCCATCGTGTAGCGGTGATGTATCTCGGGCAAATTGTCGAAATAGGCCCCCGACGCGCGATCTTTGAAAATCCGCAGCACCCTTATACGCGTAAATTACTGGCGGCAGTTCCGGTTGCTGAACCATCCCGACTGCGGCCACAGCGCGTACTGCTATCGGACGATCTTCCCAGCAATATTTATCAGCGTGGCGAAGAGGTTGCAGCCGTCTCGTTGCAATGCGTCGGGCCGGGGCATTACGTCGCACAACCACAATCAGAATACGCATTCATGCGTAGATAACATTCAGGCGGAGAATCAAATGGCAAGAGCTGTACACCGTAGAGGGTTAGTGGCGCTGGGTATTGTCACAGCGTTGATGGCATCTTGTGCATTCGCTGCCAAAGATGTGGTTGTGGCGGTGGGATCGAACTTCACCACCCTCGACCCGTATGACGCGAATGACACGTTGTCACAGGCCGTGGCGAAATCGTTTTACCAGGGACTGTTCGGTCTGGATAAAGAGATGAAGCTGAAAAACGTGCTGGCGGAGAGTTATACCGTCTCCGGCGACGGCCTCACTTATACCGTGAAATTGCGTGAAGGGATTAAGTTCCAGGATGGCACCGACTTCAATGCGGCGGCGGTAAAAGCGAATCTGGACAGAGCCAGTGACCCTGCGAATCATCTTAAACGCTATAACCTGTATAAGAATATTGCCAAAACTGAAGCGGTCGACCCGACAACGGTGAAGATTACGCTTAAACAGCCGTTCTCCGCGTTTATTAATATTCTCGCCCATCCGGCAACAGCGATGATTTCTCCGGCGGCGCTGGAAAAATATGGCACGGAGATCGGCTTTCATCCGGTCGGCACCGGGCCGTATGAACTGGATACCTGGAATCAGACCGATTTTGTGAAGGTCAAAAAATTCACTGGTTACTGGCAGTCGGGACTGCCCAAACTGGACAGCATTACCTGGCGTCCGGTGGCGGATAACAACACCCGTGCGGCAATGCTGCAAACCGGTGAAGCGCAGTTTGCTTTCCCCATTCCTTACGAGCAGGCCGCACTGCTGGAGAAAAACAAAAATATCGAGCTGATGGCCAGTCCGTCGATTATGCAGCGTTATATCAGTATGAATGTGACGCAAAAGCCATTCGATAACCCGAAGGTACGTGAGGCGCTGAATTATGCCATCAACCGTCCGGCGCTGGTGAAAGTCGCGTTTGCGGGATATGCAACGCCCGCCACTGGCGTGGTGCCGCCGAGTATCGCCTACGCGCAAAGTTACCAACCGTGGCCTTACGATCCGGCAAAAGCGCGCGCATTACTCAAAGAGGCGGGATATCCCAACGGTTTCAGTACCACGCTGTGGTCGTCGCATAACCACAGCACCGCGCAGAAAGTGCTGCAATTTACCCAGCAGCAGTTAGCGCAGGTAGGGATTAAAGCCCTGGTGACGGCGATGGATGCCGGACAGCGGGCGGCAGAAGTAGAAGGTAAAGGGCAAAAAGAGAGTGGCGTGCGACTGTTCTATACCGGCTGGTCGGCTTCGACCGGCGAAGCTGACTGGGCGTTATCGCCGCTGTTTGCGTCACAGAACTGGCCACCGACGCTGTTTAATACTGCGTTTTACAGCAATAAACAGGTAGATGACTACCTGGCTCAGGCACTGAAAACTAACGATCCGGCGGAAAAGACCCGCTTGTATAAGGCGGCGCAGGATATCATCTGGCAAGAGTCGCCGTGGGTTCCGCTGGTGGTCGAAAAACTGGTGTCGGCACACAGTAAAAATCTGACCGGTTTTTGGATCATGCCAGACACCGGCTTCAGCTTTGAAGATGCGGACTTGCAATAAGCAACGCAGGGAGTGGAATGCTTAATTACGTTATAAAACGCTTACTGGGGTTGATTCCGACGCTGTTTATCGTCTCGGTGCTGGTGTTTTTATTTGTCCATATGCTGCCCGGCGATCCGGCGCGATTGATTGCCGGGCCCGAAGCTGATGCTCAGGTCATCGAACTGGTGCGTCAGCAACTGGGGTTGGATCAGCCGCTGTATCACCAGTTCTGGCACTATATCAGCAATGCCGTGCAGGGAGATTTTGGCCTGTCGATGGTCTCGCGTCGTCCGGTTGCCGATGAGATTGCCAGCCGCTTCATGCCAACGCTGTGGCTGACCATAACCAGTATGGCCTGGGCGGTGATATTTGGTATGGCGGCGGGGATTGTTGCCGCCGTCTGGCGTAACCGCTGGCCAGATCGCTTGAGTATGACCATCGCGGTGTCGGGGATCTCCTTCCCGGCATTTGCCCTGGGGATGCTTTTGATTCAGGTTTTTTCCGTTGAGCTGGGTTGGCTACCTACGGTAGGTGCAGACAGTTGGCAGCACTACATTTTACCCTCCCTGACGCTCGGCGCGGCAGTGGCAGCCGTGATGGCGCGCTTTACCCGCGCGTCGTTTGTCGACGTATTAAGCGAAGATTATATGCGTACCGCGAGGGCGAAAGGGGTGAGCGAAACCTGGGTTGTCCTCAAACATGGGCTACGCAACGCCATGATCCCGGTAGTGACCATGATGGGCTTACAGTTTGGCTTTTTGCTCGGTGGGTCCATCGTGGTGGAGAAAGTCTTCAACTGGCCCGGACTTGGGCGCTTACTCGTTGACTCCGTAGAAATGCGCGATTACCCGGTGATTCAGGCGGAAATTCTGCTTTTCTCGCTGGAATTTATTCTTATCAACTTAGTGGTGGACGTGCTTTATGCCGCCATTAACCCGGCTATCAGGTACAAGTAAGGATGCGATTATTTAACTGGCGTCGTCAGGCGGTGTTAAACGCCATGCCACTGGTAAAACCTGATCAGGTGCGTACTCCGTGGCATGAGTTCTGGCGACGTTTTCGCCGTCAGCATATGGCGATGACCGCCGTATTGTTCGTCATTTTGTTGATTGTGGTGGCCATTTTTGCTCGCTGGATCGCCCCCTATGACGCCGAAAATTATTTCGATTATGACAATCTGAATAACGGACCTTCTTTGCAGCACTGGTTTGGCGTCGATTCACTGGGGCGCGACATTTTCAGCCGCGTCCTGGTTGGTGCGCAAATCTCGCTGGCGGCGGGTGTGTTTGCGGTGTTTATCGGTGCGGCGATTGGGACGTTGCTGGGTTTGCTGGCTGGATATTATGAAGGCTGGTGGGATCGGCTGATCATGCGTATTTGTGATGTGCTGTTTGCTTTCCCTGGCATTTTGCTGGCTATTGCTGTTGTTGCGGTGCTGGGAAGCGGCATTGCTAACGTGATTATCGCCGTCGCTATCTTTTCTATTCCGGCGTTTGCCCGACTGGTGCGCGGCAACACGCTGGTGTTAAAACAGCAAACCTTTATTGAATCAGCGCGCAGTATTGGTGCCAGCGATATGACCATTTTGTTGCGCCACATCTTACCGGGGACAGTCTCTTCCATCGTCGTGTTTTTCACCATGCGCATTGGCACCTCGATTATCTCCGCCGCCAGTCTGTCGTTTCTCGGCCTGGGAGCGCAGCCGCCGACCCCGGAGTGGGGAGCGATGCTCAACGAAGCGAGAGCGGATATGGTTATCGCGCCGCATGTGGCGGTTTTTCCGGCACTGGCTATTTTCCTGACCGTGTTGGCGTTCAACTTGCTGGGTGATGGTTTGCGTGATGCGCTGGACCCCAAAATTAAAGGATAGTCACGGTTGAATATTGCTTGAAAGGGTAATGACCTCAGAGGAAATTATTGCCTTAAGCAAGTGTTGTAACTTTTTTCTAATTTTGTAGAATCGGGTAATTTGGTTAAAAAGCCGTTGCGAGGGACTATTTATGCAGCGGCACAGCGTACTGACAGTTATTTTGTTAAATGTATTAACATGCTGAGTTTATACGAAAAGATAAAGATAAGGCTGATAATTTTATTTTTATTGGCTGCGCTGTCATTTATTGTTCTTTTTTTCATCATTAACTATCAACTGGTATCGGAGCGTGCGGTAAAACGTGCCGATAGCCGCTTTGAACTTATTCAAAAAAACGTTGGCTATTTCTTTAAAGATATTGAACGTTCCGCTCTGACGTTAAAGGACTCACTCTATTTATTGAAAAACAGTGAGGAGATTAAACGTGCCGTCATCCTGAAAATGGAAATGATGCCATTTTTAGACTCAGTGGGGCTGGTACTGGATAATAATAAATATTATCTATTTTCGCGGCGGACGAATGATAAAATCGGTGTTTATCATCAGGAAAAGGTAAATGGCCCCCTTGTTGATGAGGCAGGACGCGTCATCTTTGCCGATTTTAATCCGTCGCAGCGCCCGTGGTCAGTAGCTTCGGATGGCTCTGACAGTAGCTGGAATCCGGCATATAATTGCTTTGATCGTCCGGGGAAAAAATGTATTTCTTTTACGCTGCGAATTAACGGCAAAGACCGTGATTTGCTGGCTATTGATAAAATTCATGTCGATTTAAACTGGCGATATCTGAACGAATACCTTGATCATATCAGCGCAACTGATGAAGTCTTGTTTCTGAAACAAGGTTATGAAATCATTGCCAAGAACCAACTCGCCCGTGAAAAATTGATTATTTATAATAGCGAAGATAATTATAATATTATTGATTCTGTCGATACGGAGTATATAGCAAAAACATCGCGCGTACCCAATAACTCGCTATTCGAAATCTATTTTTATTATCCTACGGGGAAACTATTTAACGCGTCAGATAAACTCTTTTATTTGCCGTTTGCTTTCATTATTGTCGTATTGCTGGCGCTTTACTTAATGACGACCCGTGTGTTCCGTCGCCAATTTTCAGAAATGACAACGCTGGTCAATACGCTGGAGTTTTTACCTGACTCTGCGGATCAAATGCAGGCACTGAAAATTCGTGAAGGCGATGCTAAAGAGATTATCAGCATCAAAAATTCGATCGCGGAAATGAAAGATGCTGAAGTTGAGCGTTCAAATAAACTGCTCTCGCTGATCTCCTACGATCAGGAAAGCGGTTTTATCAAAAATATGGCGATTATTGAGTCAAACAATAATCAGTATCTGGCCGCCGGGATCATCAAACTGTGCGGACTGGAAGCCGTCGAAGCCGTGTTTGGTGTCGAGGAACGCAACAAAATTGTCAGGAAGCTGTGTCAGCGAATTGCCGAGAAATATGCACAATGCTGCGATATCGTGACATTTAATGCCGATCTCTATTTATTATTGTGTCGGGAAAATATACAGACTTTTACCCGTAAGATCGCGATGATAAACGATTTCGACAGTAGCTTTGGCTACCGCAATCTGCGTATACACAAATCTGCCATTTGTGAACCTCTGAAGGGCGAAAATGCCTGGAGCTATGCAGAAAAACTGAAGCTGGCGATTTCCAGCATCCGTGACCATATGTTCTCTGAGTTTATTTTCTGTGATGATGCGAAACTCAGCGAAATTGAAGAGAATATCTGGATTGCGCGCAATATCCGTCACGCCATGGAAAAAGGCGAGCTATTCCTGGTTTATCAACCGATTGTTGATATTAACACCCGCGACATTCTGGGCGCTGAGGCGCTGTGTCGCTGGGTTTCTGCGGAGCGGGGGATCATCTCGCCGCTGAAGTTTATTGCTATCGCGGAAGATATCGGTTTTATCAATGAACTGGGTTACCAAATTATTAAAACGGCGATGGCTGAATTCCGCCATTTTAGCCAGCGTGTGCTCCTGAAACAGGATTTCTTACTGCATATTAATGTTTCGCCCTGGCAGTTAAACGAACCACATTTTCATGAGCGTTTTATCGCCATCATGAAAGAACATGAACTGACAGCGAAAAGTCTCTGTATTGAGATCACTGAAACTGTGATCGAGCGAATTAGTGAACATTTTTATCTCAATATTGAACAATTGCGTAAACAAGGGGTACGAATATCGATTGATGACTTTGGTACAGGTTTGTCAAACCTGAAACGTTTTTATGAAATTAATCCTGATAGCATAAAAGTGGACTCGCAATTTACCGGCGATATTTTCGGCACTGCGGGCAAAATTTTGCGCATTATCTTCGATCTGGCACGCTATAACCGGATCCCGGTGATTGCAGAAGGTGTTGAGAGCGAAGAGGTTGCGCGTGAATTAATCAAATTAGGGTGTATTCAGGCCCAGGGGTATCTGTACCAGAAGCCGTTGCCATTCTCTGCCTGGGACAAAAATGGGAAGTTAGTAAAAGAGTAGTTTAGGTATGTCCAGAATCAATAAATTCGTACTTACAGTCAGTCTGCTGATTTTTATCATGATTTCAGCGGTTGCCTGCGGGATCTATACCCAGATGGTAAAAGAACGGGTGTATGGCCTGAAACAGTCCGTTATTGATACTGCTTTTGCGGTGGCAAATATTGCTGAATATCGGCGTAGTGTGGCAATTGATCTCATTAACACGCTTAACCCGACTGAAGAGGAATTGCTGGCTGGCTTGCGCACAGCTTACGCTGACTCGGTTTCACCTTCTTATTTGTATGATGTTGGTCCTTATCTGATTTCCAGTGATGAGTGTATTCAGATTAAGGAGTATGAAAACAATTATTGTGCAGATATTATGCAGGTTGTTAAGTATCGGCATGTTAAAAATACGGGGGTCATCTCTTTTGACGGCAAAACCTTCGTCTATTATCTCTATCCGGTTACTCACAATCGCAGTTTGATATTTTTGCTTGGGCTGGAACGATTTTCTTTACTGTCAAAATCGCTGGCGATGGACAGCGAGAACCTGATGTTCTCTCTGTTTAAGAACGGTAAACCGGTGACCGGTGATGAATATAATGCTAAAAACGCCATCTTCACCGTTTCGGAAGCGATGGAGCATTTCTCCTATTTGCCGACCGGATTGTACGTATTTGCTTATAAAAAAGACGTTTATTTGCAGGTATGTACGCTGATTATTTTCTTTGCTGCCCTGGTGGCAGTTATTTCAGGCACAAGTTGCCTCTATCTGATACGCAGAGTGATTAATCGTGGCATTGTTGAGAAAGAAGCCATTATTAATAACCATTTTGATCGCGTTCTGGACGGTGGGCTTTTCTTTTCGGCGGCGGATGTCAAAAAACTCTACAGCATGTATAACTCGGCGTTTCTTGACGATCTGACCAAAGCAATGGGCAGAAAATCCTTTGACGAAGATTTAAAAGCCTTACCGGAAAAAGGCGGATATTTGTGCCTGTTTGACGTCGATAAATTTAAAAACATTAACGACACCTTCGGTCATTTGTTGGGCGATGAAGTGTTGATGAAGGTCGTGAAAATCCTTAAATCACAAATCCCGGTGGATAAAGGTAAAGTCTACCGCTTTGGCGGTGACGAATTTGCGGTAATTTATACTGGCGGAACCCTGGATGAGTTGCTATCGATTTTAAAAGATATCGTCAATTTCCAGGTGGGGAGTATTAATTTAAGCACCAGTATCGGCGTGGCGCATTCAAATGAATGTACTACCGTTGAACGACTGAAAATGCTGGCGGATGAGCGGCTGTATAAGAGTAAGAAAAACGGCAGGGCACAGATTAGCTGGCAGTAATTTTTATTAACGAACCGGGCAAATGATTTTGCCCGGTCTGAATTAATTAAACCCGACTACCCCACAAATCGTACTCGTCGGCGTGCTCGACTTTCACACGCAGGATATCGCCCGGCTTAACGTTGGTTTCACCATTGAGATAAACCGCGCCGTCGATTTCCGGAGCGTCTGCCATGCTGCGGCCGATTGCGCCTTCTTCGTCTACTTCATCGACGATCACCAGAATTTCACGGCCCACTTTTTCTTGCAGGCGCTCGGCGGAAATCTGCTGTTGCAGTTGCATGAAGCGATTCCAGCGTTCTTCTTTCACTTCTTCCGGCACTTGATCTGGCAGAGCATTGGCATCAGCGCCTTCAACCGGGCTGTATTTAAAGCAGCCAACGCGATCCAGACGTGCTTCTTTCAGGAAGTCGAGCAGCATCTGGAAATCTTCTTCCGTCTCGCCAGGGAAGCCGACAATAAAGGTTGAACGCAGGGTCAGTTCCGGGCAAATTTCGCGCCACTGTTTAATGCGCGCCAGTTGGCGATCTACAGAACCCGGACGCTTCATCAGTTTGAGAATGCGCGGGCTGGCGTGCTGTAACGGAATATCCAGATACGGCAGGATTTTGCCTTCAGCCATCAGCGGGATAACGTCATCTACATGCGGGTAAGGGTAAACGTAGTGCAGACGTGTCCAGATCCCCAGTTTTGATAACTGTTCGCACAGGCTGACCATACTGGTTTTTACCGGCTCGCCGTTGTGGAAGCCTGTACGGTGTTTAACATCAACGCCATACGCGGAAGTATCCTGGGAGATCACCAGAATCTCTTTAACGCCTGCATCTACCAGGCGTTTCGCTTCGCTTAACACTTCGCCAATCGGACGGCTCACCAGATCGCCGCGCATAGACGGAATAATGCAGAAGGTGCAACGGTGGTTACAGCCTTCGGAAATCTTCAGATAGGCGTAATGACGTGGCGTCAGCTTAACGCCTTGCTCCGGCACCAGGCTCAGGAATGGGTTGTGTTTCGGTTTTGGCACGTAGTGATGAACGTGCTCCAGAACTTGCTCATAGCTATGAGGGCCGGTGATTTCCAGCACTTTTGGGTGGACTTCGCGGATCTGATCTTCTTTCGCCCCTAGACAACCGGTCACTATTACCTTGCCGTTTTCATTCAACGCTTCACCAATGGCTTCCAGTGATTCTTGCACCGCACTGTCAATAAAACCGCAGGTGTTGACGATCACCATGTCTGCGTCGTCGTAGCTCGGTACTACGTCATAACCTTCAGTGCGCAGTTCGGTCAGAATACGCTCTGAATCGACGAGGTTTTTCGGACAGCCGAGGGAAACAAAGCCGATTTTCGGCTGGGGAGTTACTTTGCTCATAGCTTAAAAAATATTCAGTTACAGGAAAGGTCAGGGCAGGGATTCTACAGAGTTCTGGATAAAATTTGTATCGTAATCTGGTCAACAGGCGAGGAAAACGCCCCAACTATCGGGGCGTAAATGGTTATCAGGCTACTGGGTTTTCCGTTAGCGCCTTTGCAGGCTGGTTGCTGGATTTGTCCCGCAGCGTAAAGACCGAAATAAGCGTGAAGCAACCGGCAATCGCCCCCAGGATTAGATAGGTTTCAGCAAAGCCAATGGTGTCATACAGATAGCCAGCAATGGGTGAATAGATTGCCGTGGCGATGGATGCCACAAAAAGCACCAGCAGGTAGACCGTCGAAGAGAGTTTGTGATCAAAGTTAGCCGCGATAAATTTAAACACAGACACCAGGATCAGTGGTTTTTCGATGGCATGCATCATTTTAACGGCCGCAATCCACACCGGTCCCAGTTGGATAGCAGAACCTGCAATGCGTAACGACATAATGGTTCCGGCAATCACTAATGCCCATTTTGCGCCAGTGCGGTTAACAAACCACGGCATCAGACAGAGAAATAGGGTTTCTCCGCAGACCTGGACAGAAGCCAAAATCCCGTACCAGCGATTGCCTTCTTCTGGCGTCGGAAATTGCAGCGAAAAATATTGTGCGAATTGTTGATCGTAGGTGTCATAAATTTGCGTTACGAACAGAGTGAACATCAATAAAAACCAGAACTGACTATTTTTCGCCAGTTCAAGCGCATGGATAGCTTTCAGCGAATTAGTTTTTTCAATTTCGGCCTCGGTAAGTTCGATTTTGGTAAACATAAAGCAGATTGCGGCGACCACAATGGCACAGCTTGCCAGCCAGAAAGAGAGATTAGGGTTGGTATCAATGTATTTACCCACAATCCACGCGGCGGCGGCCCATCCCAGAGAGCCCCACATTCTTACGCGACCATATTCAAAATGATAACGACGCGAAACTTTATCTATCCAGGAATCCAGAACGCCACAACCAGAATTAAAAATTATCCCCAGGTAAACGCCACCCAAAACAGCGCCCAGCCAGAAGTTATGAACCAGAAGCGGGGCATACACATAAATAAAGAATGGGCCTACAGGAAGTAATAATGCGACGAGGATCCAGATGAGTTGTTTCTTAAGACCAAATTTATCGGAGATGAAACCGAAGAACGGTTGCATTAATAACGCAATGAAAGCATTAACGGAATAAAGCAATCCTGTGCGTGTGGCGGTAATTTCCAGATGCTGTGTCGTCCATATGACAAAAAATGCCATCGTTGCCGACCAGGCAAAGAGGTACAGGAAATCGAAAATACTGAGCAAAATATAATTACGTTTACCGGGCAATAACATAGCCATATCCTCAATCACTGGCGTTGGGTCATTTACCGTTGGCACAGGCATTCGCTGTGCTTACTGGTTATTGTTTTGGTATGCATCTCCGGAAAATGTCATACGTTAACAATTTCATTTTTACTCTGACCCTGACTGTGATGATTAGGCAATGTGTTAAATGAATGTTTGCGATTTACATCACAATTATTGCTGGTAATAAAAAAGATTTAGCGAAATAGATCACTAAATCTTTTTATGAGAACGTATTACTTTTATGCCTTGCGTGTTAGCTCATCCGCCAGTGTGCGAAGGTGTTCAGCAATATTCATCAGATCAGTCTGTGGTGAGTGCAGAGGGCCAGCAGAGTTACGCACGACCAGGCGACTGGGAAGGATGGTTGAAGAGCGGAGCATCGCGTGTTCATCGTCCGGCTGTAAAATCTGTTGAACGGCAATTTTCCCTTGTAAATCAAAGTCGATTGCGACGGTCGTTAGCGAAGGTTCAAAAAACGCACTCTCATAGGTGTCGTCATAGCCTATGACAGAAATATCTTGCGGGATTTTACGTTTTTGTTGATGTAAGGCGCTTAACGCCCCCAATGCCATCTGATCATTGGCGATCAGAAGAGCGGTCGCCTGTGGCGTTTCACGTAGCATCTGTAACGTCGCCAGATAGCCGCTTTGAGCGTCCCAACTACCGTAATGAATGGCCAGCGGCGTCAGTTGGAGTGAGGCGAGAGTATCGCGCCAGGTATTGAGTCGTAGCCGCGCCGGTACTGAGTTTTCTGGGCCGGAGATCAGGCAAAATTGACGATGCCCCAAATCGTAAAGATATTTCACGCTGGCGCGTGCACCTTCTGCAGGATTAAAAGTGACGTTAAACACCGGGCTATAAGGGTCCACGTCGAGAAACAGACACAACACATCGCTGTTTTCAGCAACCAGAGTTTCAGCCAATGCCGTTTCCAGCGGTGCGTTGATAATAATCTTTGTTACCCGTTGTGCTTTTAAGTCATTAATTGCAGCCTGAATACCTTTAATATCAACATCATCGATCATGGATATCAGCACCTGATATCCCTGTTCTCCGGCATATTTTTTCACTGCTGCCGCAATTTGCGAGGGGGCATGTAGGGCGAGCGAAGTTGTAACCAGCCCGACCGTTTTGCTCTCTTTCCCTACCAACTGTTGAGCTACGCGATTTGGAACGTATTTAAGTTCGGCAATGGCTTGTTCAATTTTTTGACGTGTTTTGGCAGACACGTTCGCTGAATTGTTAAGCACCCGCGACACTGTCTGATAAGAAACATTGGCATGACGAGCAACATCGGCAAGGGTTGCAGCTTTGGTTTTCATATTCGCCCCGGCTAAAAGATTTGTCACAGTATACCGCAGTGAATGTCATACGTATCACGCTCACCTGTCTCAGTGCCGGTAAGCTGACCCATCGAACCTGTTTGCAGGGAAAAACGCGTACTTGATCACATTCCTGCCGGACATTCCTTGCATAACGAAGCAATTAATTACTAGATGACAGTATTGTGAACGAATAACATTTTTTGTCTGTTTAAAACAATTCAGGAGTCAGCATGGACAAGCACCCACCGATCATCCCCAGAGCCCCATGGTTACTTCATGGTGCTGATTACAACCCGGAGCAATGGTTACATGTCCCCGGGATTCTGGAGAAAGATATCGCCATGATGCAACAGGCTGGTTGTAACACCATGTCGGTGGGTATTTTTAGCTGGTCAATGCTGGAACCCACAGAGGGGGAATATTGCTTTGACTGGCTGGATGAGGTGCTGGATAAACTTCATGCGGGTGGGATCTCTGTCTTCCTCGCAACACCAAGCGGAGCCAAACCTGCCTGGCTTGCTGCACGTTATCCGGAGGTTCTGAGAGTTAGCGCCTCACGCGAGAAAATGCTTCACGGCGGTCGCCATAATCACTGCCTTTCTTCTCCCGTGTATAAAGAGAAAGTGACGCAAATTAACCGTAAGCTGGCGCAGCGATACGCAAATCATCCGGCGGTTCTGGGATGGCATATCAGTAATGAGTATGGCGGAGAGTGTCATTGTAATGGATGCCAACAGGCGTTTCGCCGTTGGTTGCAGACTCGTTACGCCACTCTTGAGGCGCTTAATCAGGCATGGTGGACTGGTTTCTGGAGCCATACATACAGTGACTGGTCACAAATTGAATCTCCTTCCCCATTAGGTGAGATGTCTAACCACGGTTTGAATCTTGACTGGCGGCGCTTTGTCACATCGCAGGTAAAAGAGTTCTATCAAATGGAGATCGCGCCGTTAAAAGCAGAACGCCCCGATTTACCTGCGACGACCAATTTTATGTGGTATTTCAATGACTACAACTACTGGGCATTAGCTGAAGTGGTTGATTTTGTGAGTTGGGATAGCTATCCCATGTGGCATAAACAGGAAGATGAACGCGCCGTTGCTTGTAAAACAGCGATGTATCACGACCTGATGCGTACTTTAAAAAATAAGCCGTTTATTCTGATGGAATCCACGCCCAGCCAGACAAGCTGGCAGCCAACCAGCAAATTGAAAAAGCCGGGAATGAATATTCTTTCTTCCTTACAGGCCGTCGCTCACGGCGCAGACGGCGTGCATTATTTTCAGTGGCGTAAGAGTCGTGGCGCCGTGGAGAAGTTTCATGGTGCGGTGGTTGATCACGTCGGTCATCTGGAGACGCGTACCGGGCGCGAAGTCATACAACTGGGGCAACGGCTGGCTCATCTTAAACAATTGGTCGGAACGAAAACCCAGGCAAAAGTTGCCATTATTTTCGACTGGGAAAACCGCTGGGCGGTCAACGATGCTGCCGGGCCGCGCAATTGCGGTATCCACTACGAGCAAACGGTAGTGGAGCATTACCGACCTTTCTGGGAGCAGGGCATGGCGGTCGATATTATCAATGCTGATTGTGATCTTACGGGTTATCAGTTAGTTATTGCCCCAATGCTCTATATGGTTCGCGATGGATTTGCTGCTCGTGCTCGCGCCTATGTTGAAGCTGGTGGCAATTTTGTCACCACTTACTGGTCCGGGATTGTCAATGAAACCGATTTATGTCATCTGGGTGGATTCCCTGGCCCGTTGCGTGACCTGATGGGTGTGTGGGCTGAAGAGATTGATAGCCTTAATGATTATCAGCATAACGAAGTTATCTGCGAGCCGAATGCGTATGGACTGCAGGGGCAATGGCAGGCACGGGAATTATGTGCGGTTATTCACGCCGAAGGTGCACAGGTTCTGGCGCGCTATGGTGAGGATTTTTATGCGGGTACACCTGCGTTAACAGTAAATCACGTCGGACAAGGTCGAGCTTTCTATGTGGCTTCGCGTAATGATGCGTCATTTCATCAAGCGTTTGCCGCGATGTTGATCAACACACTTCATCTCCCAAAAGCACTTGCTACTGAACTTCCTGCTGGCGTTATTGCAACGCGTCGGACAGACGGCGAGCAGGAATGGGTTTTTGTACAAAATTACACTGCTCATGTACAAAATGTTGTGCTTCCTGGAGCGTGGCGAGTGACGGAAACAGGCAAGGCTTGTTCACAAGCATTAGAACTGGCGCCGTGGGGATGTGAGGTACTGGAAAAAGAAATAATGTAAATTCTTATTAATAAGATGTGAAGTATTGATCCCTGACAGCATTTTGTACAAAAAGTAGCCATACTATTTAATTGCACAAAGGCTGCAAAGAGGAGGATCGAAGTATGTTCGTTGACAGACAGCGAAGCGATCTACTTAACCGGTTGATCGATGCAAGAGTTGACCTCGCCGCATACGTGCAACTGAGGAAGGCCAAAGGATACATGTCCGTCAGCGAAAGCAATCATCTACGAGATAACTTTTTTAAACTGAATCGCGAACTGCACGATAAATCGCTGCGGTTGAATCTTCATCTGGATCAGGAAGAGTGGAGTGCTCTTCATCATGCTGAAGAAGCATTAGCGACAGCCGCAGTATGTTTGATGAGCGGGCATCATGATTGCCCGACTGTTATTACCGTCAACGCCGATAAGCTTGAAAATTGTCTGATGAGCTTAACGCTGAGTATCCAGAGCCTTGAACAGCACACCATGCTTGAGCAGGCCTGAAAACTAAGGGGGAGAAAGCGTCTCCCCCTTCATGTTTAAGTTTTTGTAAAAATGAATTTGTCATCTCCTCCACTGACTACGCTTTAAGCCAGAGTCAATCCGGAGGCGTTATGCATCGACAATCCCTTTTCCTTGTGCCCTTTCTCTGTGTTTCTTCCGCTCTCTGGGCGGCTCCTGCGCCGGTAAATGTCGAAGTACTACAAGACAAACTCGATCATCCGTGGGCGCTGGCCTTTTTACCTGATAATCATGGCATGTTAATCACCCTGCGCGGTGGCGAGTTGCGTCACTGGCAAGCAGGAAAAGGATTATCTGCGCCGCTTGCCGGTGTGCCGAACGTCTGGGCGCACGGGCAGGGAGGCTTGCTGGATGTGGCATTAGCGCCTGATTTTGCCCAGTCGCGCCGCATCTGGTTAAGTTATTCCGAAGTTGGCGATGATGGCAAAGCCGGAACTGCTGTGGGTTATGGCCGCTTAAGTGATGACCTCTCAAAAGTGACCGACTTCCGCACCGTCTTTCGCCAGATGCCAAAACTGTCTACCGGCAACCATTTTGGCGGGCGGCTGGTATTCGACGGTAAAGGTTATCTTTTTATTGCTCTGGGCGAAAACAATCAGCGCCCGACGGCGCAGGATCTGGATAAATTGCAGGGTAAATTAGTGCGTCTGACTGACCAGGGCGAGATCCCGGATGATAATCCTTTTGCCAGGGAATCCGGTGCGCGCGTAGAGATCTGGTCTTATGGCATTCGTAATCCGCAAGGAATGGCGATGAATCCGTGGAGTAATGCACTGTGGCTGAATGAACATGGCCCGCGCGGTGGTGATGAAATTAATATCCCGCAAAAAGGCAAAAACTACGGCTGGCCGTTGGCTACCTGGGGCATTAATTACTCAGGTTTTAAAATACCGGAAGCGAAAGGGGAAATCGTCGCCGGAACCGAGCAACCGGTTTTTTACTGGAAGGACTCACCAGCGGTGAGCGGCATGACCTTCTATAACAGCGACAAATTCCCCCAGTGGCAGCAAAAATTATTTATTGGTGCGCTGAAAGATAAAGATGTCATTGTGATGAGCGTCAACGGCGACAAAGTGACAGAAGATGGCCGTATTTTAACGGACAGAGGGCAGCGAATTCGTGATGTTCGCACTGGACCCGACGGTTATTTATACGTTCTCACCGACGAGTCCAGTGGGGAATTACTTAAAGTTAGCCCACGCAATTAGCTAACGGGAATCATCACCACTTTGCGCACTGCGGGGCGTTCAGTGAGTTGCTGATACCAGCGTTGCAGATTTGGACGCGGTGTCCAGGTCAGGCCAACATTAAACAAATTGTAGATAAACGGTGCGATAGCAATATCGCCCACACCAAACTCGTCGCCGGAGAACCATTTTACTTTTGCCAGTTCCGCATCGAGCAGGGCAAACAGGGCGTCGCACTCTTTGCAACTGGCTTCAATGGCGGCCTGATCACGTTCTTCCGGTGGCGTTCTGACTAACCCCATCAGGATCCCACGATGGGCATTGCTGAGCGTCTGGTTTGCCCAGTCCATCCACTTTTCGGCTTCTGCGCGACGTGCCGGCGAGTCGATCCACAGACGTTTTTGCCCGTACTGTGCAGCCAGGTAGCGGACAATGGCATTTGATTCCCAAAGAATTAAGTCACTTTCGTCGTCACGCAACAGCGGCACCAGCCCGTTGGGATTCATCGCCAGAAAATCGGCGTCATGGTTTACCCCAAACTCACGACCCGCCAAAATTTGCTCATAAGGCAGTTCCAGTTCTTCGAGTGTTAGCAACACTTTTTTAACGTTGGTTGAATTATTCCGACCCCACAGCGTAATCATACTCACCCCTTTTCCGACAGGCAGCCACAGGCTGAACAGGACTCCGATGGTGAAGTAAAGTTAACTTTTAAGCAACAGCGAGTAAAAAAATGACGCCAGAAGCAGCGAAGCGGCAGGATATTGCATAAACTTTAAAAACTTTACCAACTTACGGTTTCTTTAAACTTGTGTGTGCGTTATTAATCACCGAACTTATCATACGGCGATATAACGTATTTTTTTGAATGGATACTCGGGTGGCATTTATGACGCAATACTCCTCTTTCCTTCGTGGTCTTGCAGCGGGTTCTGCATTTTTATTCCTTTTTGCCCCAACGGCATTCGCGGCGGAACAAACCGTTGACGCGCCGAGCGTGGATGCGCGTGCATGGATTTTAATGGATTACGCCAGCGGTAAAGTGCTGGCAGAAGGCAATGCGGATGAGAAACTGGATCCCGCGAGCCTGACCAAAATAATGACCAGCTATGTGGTTGGACAGGCGCTTAAGGCTGATAAGATCAAACTCACCGATATGGTGACGGTCGGTAAAGATGCCTGGGCGACGGGAAACCCGGCACTGCGCGGTTCGTCGGTGATGTTCCTCAAACCGGGCGATCAGGTTTCGGTGGCAGATTTGAACAAAGGTGTGATTATCCAGTCCGGTAATGACGCCTGTATTGCGTTGGCCGATTACGTTGCCGGGAGCCAGGAGTCATTTATTGGTTTGATGAATGGTTATGCCAAAAAACTGGGCCTGACCAACACTACCTTCCAGACTGTGCACGGTCTGGATGCGCCGGGGCAATTCAGTACCGCGCGCGATATGGCGTTGCTGGGTAAAGCGTTAATCCACGATGTGCCGGAAGAGTACGCCATTCATAAAGAGAAAGAGTTTACCTTTAACAAAATTCGCCAACCAAACCGTAACCGTCTGCTGTGGAGCAGCAACGTTAACGTTGATGGTATGAAGACCGGAACCACGGCTGGTGCGGGATACAATCTGGTCGCTTCTGCTACTCAGGGTGATATGCGTTTGATCTCCGTGGTGCTGGGGGCAAAAACTGACCGCATCCGTTTTAATGAGTCTGAGAAATTACTGACCTGGGGCTTCCGCTTTTTTGAAACCGTGACGCCAATTAAACCTGATGCCACCTTTGTGACTCAGCGCGTCTGGTTCGGTGATAAGAGCGAAGTGAATCTCGGCGCAGGCGAAGGGGGATCAGTGACCATCCCACGCGGGCAACTGAAAAACCTGAAAGCGAGTTATACGTTAACGGAACCGCAGCTCACCGCGCCGCTGAAAAAAGGTCAGGTTGTCGGCACCATTGATTTCCAGCTTAACGGTAAATCTATTGAACAGCGTCCGCTGATCGTGATGGAAAATGTGGAAGAGGGCGGGTTCTTTGGTCGGATGTGGGACTTCGTGATGATGAAATTCCATCAGTGGTTCGGCAGCTGGTTCTCTTAATCTTCTGATGACCGGATGGCGCGAAAACGTCATCCGGTTATGCGTTATTAATACATCAACTTAATACGCTGCGTCTGCGCATACTTCATATACTCATCTTCCGGACAACAATCGCTCACCACAATATCAAAGCGTTTCAGCTCGCCCATGCGCGCCGGACGTACCTTGCCAAACTTACTGTGGTCGACAACCAGCACGTGCTTTTGTGCCATCGACATCGCCCAGTGTTTTACCGGCAACTCTTCAAGATTAAAACAGGTTGCGCCTTTACTGACATGCACGCCCGCTGCGGAATAAAAAGCAATATCCGGGCAAAAATTATTCAGTGTTTGCTGAAAATCAATGGGTTTGAAAATGGCGTTGCTGGCGTGAAATTCACCACCACAAAGAAACGCGCGGCAATGGGGTTTCTCTTTTAGCGCCAGAAAGGTATTTAGTGAATAACAAATGGCGGTGAAAGGGATTTCATTATCTATCGCTTCAATAATCCACGGCGTGGTGGTGCCGCAGTCAAAAAAGAGGGTCTGATCGGGTTCAACCAGCGTCGCGGCCAGTTTTGCCGCCCGGCGTTTTTCTTCCACCAGGCGGGATTTTTGATCGCTTAACAGGTAATGGCTGGCACTACGCGGTTCCAGAACAATATAGCCGCCGAGTAGTACGACGGGGGCACTGTTGTTATTCAAATCGCGACGAATCGTCATCTCTGAAACCCCGAGCAGGGCGGCGGCGTCCTTCAGGTGTAACTTATCGCTGCGTTTTAATTCTTGTAGTAACTGCCCTATACGCTCTTCGCGACGTGTTTCCATATTCCCTCTGAATAGTTATTGAAGCGAGCCGCCTGATATTACACTTTTTATCCGAAATCAGCCACGCACCCAGCCTTTACGTATAGGTAAGGCGAAACAGAAGCGATACCACAATTGCAGCTTCTGGTAGAGTATAGCCCCCACAGCCTGCCAGATAATCTGGGCGCTAAGGCAACCAATCATTCCTGCCAACAATCCACCGAGCATGTCCAGCGGCCAGTGAACACCGAGATATACACGTGACCAGGCAATGACCACCGCCAGCGCCATAAGGATTGTGCCTGACCACAGGCGATGCCAGCATAAAAATGCCAGCGCAAAGGTGAAAATCACCGTACCGTGGTCGCTTGGGAAAGAGTCATCCGCCGCATGATGCAGGAAGTTATAGCCGATATGATCAACAAACGGACGGTCGTGCGGAAATAAGTGCCCCATCGTCCAGGAAACAAACAGGCTGACTGCCAGCGCGATGGCGATTTTTATCACCAGTTGCCGTTGAGCCGTAAATCCCCATAGCCAAAGCACCGTAGCCAGCAGCGGCACTACAGTAATTAAATCTTTGGCAATAAAAATCGCTAACGAAATCATCCATGCGGATGAGTCTGGCGTCGCATTAATAAGAGAGAATAATGAGTAATTCAGATTTTCCAGCATAACTTTCAGACTCAAAAGGTGATTAAAATGGGGAGCCATCAGGCAAGTCGATGAGCATAAAGTGCGTGTTAAACAGGGTAAAGCAGCATCGTCTTATTTCACTTTCGGATTGGCTTACAACAGGGAATAGTAACGCGAAGGAATTAAATAAAGCTTAAAGAAAGAGTGGCTATACTCGGAATAATGTAAGAATGTGCTTAAGCGTGGTTTCAACTACAAAATTTGCTTTCTCGTTTGCTGCGCTTTTATTAAACTTTGTGCGATTATTCTTGGCGAAGAAATTGCATGCAAAATAGATTAGCTACTGGTGCCAGACTTGGGCGTCAGGCATTACTTTTCCCCCTCTGTCTGGTGCTCTACGAATTCTCGACCTATATCGGCAATGATATGATTCAACCCGGTATGCTCGCGGTAGTGGAAGAGTATCAGGCGGGTATTGACTGGGTTCCTACTTCGATGACCGCTTACCTGGCGGGCGGGATGTTTTTACAGTGGCTCCTGGGGCCGCTGTCGGATCGTATTGGTCGCCGTCCGGTGATGCTGGCAGGCGTGGTGTGGTTTATCGTCACCTGTCTGGCAATATTGCTGGCGCAAAACATTGAACAATTCACGTTATTGCGCTTCCTGCAGGGGATAAGCCTTTGTTTCATTGGCGCTGTTGGATACGCCGCGATTCAGGAATCCTTCGAAGAGGCGGTTTGTATCAAGATCACCGCGCTGATGGCGAACGTGGCGCTGATTGCTCCGCTACTCGGTCCGCTGGTGGGCGCCGCGTGGATCCATGTGCTGCCCTGGGAAGGCATGTTTGTGCTGTTTGCTGCATTGGCGGCGATCTCCTTTTTCGGTCTGCAACGCGCTATGCCGGAAACTGCCACGCGTATTGGTGAGAAACTGTCCCTGAAAGAGCTTGGCCATGACTACAAGCTGGTGCTGAAGAACGGTCGCTTTGTTGCCGGAGCTCTGGCGCTGGGATTCGTCAGCCTGCCGCTGCTGGCGTGGATCGCCCAGTCACCGATTATCATCATCACCGGCGAAAAGTTGAGCAGTTATGAATATGGGTTGCTGCAAGTGCCAGTTTTCGGGGCGTTAATTGCGGGTAACTTGCTGTTAGCGCGTTTGACCTCGCGCCGCACCGTTCGTGCATTGATCATCATGGGTGGCTGGCCGATTATGATTGGCTTGCTCGTCGCCGCTGCCGCAACGGTTATCTCATCGCACGCGTATTTATGGATGACCGCCGGGTTAAGTATTTATGCTTTCGGTATTGGTCTGGCGAATGCGGGACTGGTGCGATTAACCCTGTTTGCCAGCGATATGAGTAAAGGTACGGTTTCTGCGGCGATGGGGATGTTACAAATGCTGATCTTTACCGTCGGTATCGAGATCAGTAAACATGCCTGGCTGAATGGCGGTAATGGACTGTTTAATCTCTTTAACCTTGCCAACGGAATTTTGTGGCTGCTGCTGATGTTTATTTTTTTAAAAGATAAACAAACAGGAAATTCAAACGACGGATAAGAAAATGCCTGGTTGCTTTGTACAATCAGGCATTCATGGATTAATGGTGATGGTCGTCGATTTGATGTTCGATAACCATCCCTTCGCCTACGCTGGCAAGATGACGAACATACGGATGTGGGCGGTAAGCCGGAGCTGGAGTAGGCGCCACATAGACAGTTTGTGGTACAGTCGCGACGCTGACCGCTTGTGGAACGCTGACTGAATCGGGGACTACCACCACTTTGTATCCGCTCGGCACATCAACGGTGACACTTTGCGCCATTGCCACACCAGTAAAACTCAACAGAAACGCGCCCAGCAGTACACAATTTTTCATCATCATTTCGCCTGAAATAATCCAGAAGGGGAATTTCCGCGAATTATGCATCCTTCATTCAGGCATTGTGTTGCCGGGCGTGCTGCCGTTTTATTGATTAAATGGCGCTTCGTGCTTAAGAATTTTATCGATCACATCCAGTACGCTTTCACGGTTATTAGAGCCTGCGCGGTATTTCGCCGCAGCTACGACCGCGTTGCCAGCATTTTCCATCGCAAAGCTAAAGCCAGCCTGGCGCAGCATTTCGATATCGTTACCGCCATCGCCAAAGACCACCACTTCACTGTCATCTATTCCCCATAACTTCTGGAGTTGCCGCAGGCCATTGGCTTTATGTACGCCGGGGATAATCAGATCGATGCTGCCGTTGCCGGTGTGAACCGGCACCATAATATCGCCAATCGAATCATGTAACTCTTTTTGCACTTGCGGAATCAGTTCATCGGAAAGATTCAGGCCAAACTTAAAGAAGATATCTTCTAAGTTGTCAAAGTTATCGACATATTCCAGACGGTGATAATACATTTCCGCCACCGTTTTCATGGCATCGTCATATTTTTTGAGGGTATAGGCGCTATTTTTTCCGCAGGCAATAATTTCCACTTCCGGGCGCGTCAGTAAATGTTCCACGACAGTGGCAAATGCATCCTTCGACAGCTCGCCATTAAAAACATCTTTGCCTTCGCTCACAACCCAACCACCGTTTTCTGCCACAAAGGCAATTTCATCGGCAATTTCGGGGAAGAAAGAGATCAACTGATAATATTGATTCCCGCTGGCGACCACAAAGCGAATCCCTTGTGCTTTCATCTGCTGATACTGAGCCATAAACCGCTCGCGGTTATAGGTTTTTTGATCGCTTAAGAAAGTACCATCCATGTCTACCGCAATTAATTTAATGCTCATCAATTATTCTCCATCGCCGTCTGCGTTTTGGTATCGGGTTTGGCGACGGCTTTCGCGACAATAGCCGCGAGAATAACCAGCGCCAGTACAACCAGCATTGCACTACGTAATCCATAATGTTCGCCGAGATAGCCCAGCAGCGGCGGCCCGACGAGGAAAGCCAGATAACCGGTCGTCGCTACTACGCTGACGCGGGTCGGCGCATCGGGGCCGGTATCGCTGGCGGCAGAAATGGTCAGCGGGAAGCCCAGCGAGGCACCCAATCCCCAAAGAACAACAGACACCCCAGCGACCCAGGCGCTATCGACAAAAATAATCAGCCCAATACCCAACGCACCCATTAGCGCACTGGCCCGAACCACGGCAACGCGGCTGTAACGGTCGATGAACCAACCGCCAGTGAAGCGTCCAACGGTCATCCCCAATGTGAAACCGGCATAAATCAGTGAGCCGGAAGTGGGGCTAAAACCGTGACCATCAACCATTAACAAGGGTAACCAGTCGTTGGCAGAACCTTCTGCAAAGGCCATCGCCAGCACCACAACACCAATCAACAGCAACTGGATATCGCGATAAAAAGGTACGCATTTTTCGCCATGTTGCGTGCTATCGGTGGCATTTTTTCCCGTACCGCCAGGGATTGCCTGAATGGCGATATAAATAGGCGCGATGCCTACCAGTGCCGCCAACAAAATATGCACAGTTGCCGGAACGCCAAAGGCCGTTAGCGCCATCCCAACACCAGCGCCTGCCAGCGTGCCGAGGCTATAAAAGCCGTGCATCATCGGCAAAACCGTTTTATTCATTTCTCGCTCAACGGCGGCACCTTCAACGTTTATAGCAACTTCAGCGGAACCAAAACTGGCTCCAAAGACGCCAAGACCAACGGCAAAGAGCACGGGCGATGTCAGCCAGAGCGCCACACTTAATATCATCATCCCGATCAACGCGCAGGACATCGTGACCAGGATGACATTACGCGTCCCAAAACGTTTCACTAACCACGCCGAGCAGAGAATTCCGCTCATCGAACCGATCGACAAACCAAAGAGTACACCGCCCATTTCAGCGATCGAAACAGAAAGAATGTCGCGAATCGCTGGCGTACGGGTTGCCCAGGACGCCATTAACAAGCCTGGCAAAAAGAAGAACATAAACAGCGCCCAGGTTCGGCGTTTCAAGGCATTACGTGAAGAATTTACGGTCATAGATCACGTCAAAAAAAGAAGAGGGAAGACAACCTTAGCAAGGTTGTGTACATTTGTACACAATTGCAAAGAGAGGAAATGACATGCGTCGCGCTAACGATCCGCAACGGCGAGAAAAAATCATCCAGGCCACGCTGGAGGCGGTGAAACTTTACGGGATACATGCCGTTACGCACCGCAAAATCGCTACCCTTGCCGGAGTGCCGTTGGGGTCGATGACCTACTATTTTTCAGGAATTGATGAGTTGCTGCTGGAGGCGTTCAGCAGTTTTACAGAGATAATGTCTAAGCAATATCAGGCATTTTTTAGCGATGTTAGTGATGCATCAGGCGCCTGCCAGGCCATAACTGACATGATCTACAGCTCGCAGGTTGCAACGCCGGATAACATGGAACTGATGTATCAACTTTACGCATTGGCCAGCCGAAAACCGCTATTAAAAACGGTGATGCAAAACTGGATGCAGCGTAGTCAGCAAACGCTCGAACAATGGTTTGAACCCGGAACCGCCCGCGCGCTGGATGCGTTTATTGAAGGGATGACACTGCATTTTGTCACTGACCGTAAGCCGCTATCGCGCGAGGATATTTTACAGATGGTGGCGCAATTGGCAGGGCAGGAGATAAAATTCAGGCAACAAAAAACCCATCAACCTTGAACCGAAATGGCGGGGTTGATGGGCTCCACAAAATGGGGACATCAAAGAAAAGCAGTGGCACTAATTAAGACTGATGCCCCGAGGAAAAGTTCTGTGGTTGTACAAAAAAATTTCATTTTTGGGGCAACTTCAGTTTTATCCGAGTCCTGGCCATACCATTACGATGATTGTCCCTGCCAGCGTCAGCAGTACGTTAGCTATTGCATAAGTGCCCGCATAACCTAATGCCGGGATGTTGCTGCGCGCAGTGTCGCTGATGATCTCCATTGCCGGAGCACAAGTACGTGCGCCCATCATTGCACCGAATAACAGCGCGCGGTTCATGCGCAGCACATAAGCGCCAAACAGGAAGCAAATAACAACGGGCACCAGGCTGACAATTAACCCGGCAATCAACATCTGACCGCCAATCGCACCCAGGCCGTTATTGATGCCACTACCGGCGCTTAAACCCACACCCGCCATAAATACCATCAAACCGAACTCTTTCACCATGCTTAACGCGCCCTGGGGAATATAGCCGAAGGTCGGGTGGTTCGCTCGCATAAAGCCCAGCATAATACCAGCGAATAACAACCCGGCGGCGTTACCCATGCCGAAGCTGAATGTGCTGAACTGGAAGGTGATCATCCCGATCATCAGACCGATGACAAAGAACGCGCAGAATGCCAGTAGATCGGTAACCTGGCTGTGAATAGAGATAAAGCCGATGCGATCGGCGATGGTTTTCACGCGACGGGCATCGCCGCTCACCTGCAATACATCGCCTTTATTAAGCACCACGTTATCGTCGATCGGCATTTCGATCTGGCTGCGGATGACGCGGTTAAGGAAACAACCGTGATCGGTCAGCTTCAGTTGTGCCAGACGTTTACCGACAGCGTTATGGTTTTTGACGACCACCTCTTCAGTGACGATACGCATGTCGAGAAGGTCTCGATCAAAAACTTCTTTACCGTTACGGAAGCTGGGATCGAGCCGGGCGTGGGCGTCGGGATATCCTACCAACGCTATTTCATCGCCCATCTGTAGCACGGCGTCACCATCCGGATTTGCCAGAATCCCGTTACGACGAATACGTTCAATGTAGCAACCGGTTTGTCGATAAATACCCAGTTCACGCAAGTTTTTGCCATCGGCCCAGGCGACCAGTTCCGGCCCGACGCGGTAGGCGCGAATGACCGGCAGATAGACTTTACGGCTGGCGTCGGTATCCAGACCTCGTTCACGAGCGATTTGTTGGGCGCTGGTCTGTAAGTCCTGATGCTGCAACTTAGGCAAGTAACGCGCACCGACAATCAAACTCACCAGGCCAATCAAATAGGTTAATGCATACCCGAGGCTTAAATTATCCAGTGCCGCAGAGAGCTGCCCGCTTTCTATTCCTGAGTGGCGTAAGGTATCGCCCGCACCAACCAAAACCGGTGTTGATGTCATTGAACCAGCCAACATACCGGCCGTCAGGCCGATGTCCCAGCCAAACAACTTACCCAGCCCTAAGGCGATCAGCAGTGCACTACCGACCATTACCAGGGCTAACATTAGGTAATTTTTCCCATCGCGGAAAAAAATGGAAAAAAAGTTGGGTCCGGCTTCGACCCCGACGCAGAAAATAAACAGCATAAAGCCAAGATTAAGCGCGTCGGTGTTAATACTGAAATGTTGTTGACCTAATAACAGTGATACGACTAAAACGCCAATGGAATTACCCAGTTGGATTGAACCAAGTCGTAATTTTCCGAGACATAGTCCAAGCGCGAGGACCACGAATAATAACAGAATGTAATTCCCATTTAACAATTCGGCGACGTTTATATTCACGGAGACTAACTTCTTGTTTACGAGTAAGCTGTTGAAAGAAATGGTAATTTAAGATAATGTTTTTACCTGAATTCAGAGCGCAGATTCATTCAGCGCACTTAATCAATAGTAAAGTAACAATATATTTTACTAGTGTAATCACATTAGATACCAACGGCTATAAGAATTGTGTTGGCCTATATTAGCATGGAATGCGAAGCGGCTTTATCTTACTGAGCGCCACACCGGCGAAAAATGTGTTCGATAGAGGCAGTGTCAGGAGGAACATGTGAAACATAAACAACATTGGGCGGGGGCAATTTGCTGTTTTGTCCTCTTTATTGTGGTGTGCCTTTTTCTGGCGACACATATGAAGGGAGCTTTTCGGGCTGCCGGGCACCCTGAAATCGGCTTACTGTTTTTCATTCTTCCTGGGGCTGTAGCCAGCTTTTTTTCGCGGCGTAGAGAAGTCCTTAAACCACTGTTTGGCGCAATGCTGGCAGCACCGTGTTCTATGTTAATTATGCGTCTGTTTTTTTCACCATCACGCTCATTCTGGCAGGAGCTGGCGTGGTTGTTGAGTGCCGTCTTCTGGTGTGCGCTGGGCGCATTATGTTTTTTGTTTATCAGTAGCTTGTTCAGGCCGCAACACAGAAAAAATCAATAAAGCCCTCAAACAGAGAGGGCTTATCCGGTAATCAGGCGTCAAGATTCTCTTTCACCCAGGCAGCAAAATCGGTATAGCCACCGATGTGTTGCTGATCGACAAAAATCTGCGGTACGGTTTCTACCGGCTTGCCAGCTTTCTGTTGCAGATCCTCTTTAGTGATCCCTTCAGCACGAATATCCACATACTGATAGTGAAAATCATCGTGTTCATTACTTAACTTTTCTGCCAAATCTTTGGCACGCACGCAGTAAGGGCAACCCGGACGACCGAAAATAACGGTTTGCATTGGCTTTCTCCATTTATCTCTCATGTGTGCATGATCACGCCAAATCTTATTCGCTGAAAGTAGGTTTAACCTGTTGCATTGATTGCTTAAAGCTATAACTGTTAAGCACAACGCGGCGAAAGGTTTTAAACTGGCAGCTCACTTTGCAGAGGGAAGTTTATGCGCGCGATCGGTAAATTGCCTAAAAGCGTGTTGATACTGGAATTTATCGGAATGATGTTACTGGCGGCGGCGTTGCTGTCGATAAGTGACAACTTTTCGCTTCCAGCGCCGTTTTCTACGCCAGAAGCGCAAATTCTGATGATTTTTCTCGGTGTTTTGCTCATGCTTCCCGCTGCGGTGGTGGTTATTCTTCAGGTGGCAAAACGGCTGGCCCCGCAACTGATGAATCATCCACCGGAATCTTCACGTTCAGAAAGAGAAAAAGATAATGACGCCAACCATTGAACTTATTTGTGGTCACCGCTCCATTCGCCATTTCACTGATGAACCTATCTCCGCTGAACAGCGTGAGGCGATTATCAACAGCGCCCGCGCGACCTCCAGTTCCAGCTTTTTGCAGTGCAGCAGCATTATTCGCATTACCGATCCCGCATTGCGTGAAGCCCTGGTGCCGCTGACCGGTGGGCAAAAACACGTTGCGCAAGCGGCGGAGTTCTGGGTGTTTTGCGCCGACTTTAACCGTCATTTGCAGATCTGCCCGGATGCTCAACTCGGCCTGGCTGAACAGTTGTTGCTCGGTGTTGTTGATACAGCGATGATGGCACAAAACGCCTTAACCGCAGCGGAATCGTTGGGGTTGGGCGGTGTATATATTGGCGGCCTGCGCAATAACATTGAAGCGGTGACGGAACTGCTGAAATTACCAAAGCATGTTCTGCCGCTGTTTGGCCTGTGTCTCGGCTGGCCTGCGGATAACCCGGATCTCAAGCCGCGTTTACCGGCCTCCATTTTGGTACATGAAAACAGCTACCAGTCGCTGGATAAAGATGCTCTGGCGCAGTATGACGAGCAACTGGCGGAATATTATCTTACCCGTGGCAGCAATAATCGCCGGGATACCTGGAGCGATCATATTCGGCGGACGATTATCAAAGAAAGCCGTCCTTTTATTCTCGATTATTTGCATAAACAAGGTTGGGCGACGCGCTAAAACCGTTACGGCGATGTATTATACGCGGGCTTTTGACCAGGTCTGACAGAGAGGTGCAGGGTGAAAATTGCCATATTGTCCCGGGATGGAACGCTCTATTCGTGTAAGCGGCTGCGTGAAGCCGCCATACAGCGTGGTCACCTGGTTGAAATTCTCGATCCGCTTTCTTGCTACATGAACATTAATCCTGCGGCGTCTTCCATTCACTATAAAGGCCGCAAACTCCCCCATTTTGACGCGGTGATCCCACGCATTGGCACCGCCATTACCTTTTATGGGACGGCGGCGCTGCGCCAGTTCGAAATGCTGGGCAGTTATCCGCTGAACGAATCGGTCGCGATTGCCCGGGCGCGTGACAAATTGCGTTCAATGCAACTGCTGGCGCGTCAGGGCATTGACCTGCCTGTCACGGGGATTGCGCATTCGCCGGATGATACCAGCGACTTAATCGATATGGTCGGTGGTGCGCCGCTGGTGGTTAAGCTGGTCGAAGGCACGCAGGGAATTGGTGTGGTGCTGGCGGAAACGCGCCAGGCGGCAGAAAGCGTGATTGATGCTTTTCGCGGCCTGAACGCTCATATTCTGGTGCAGGAATATATAAAAGAGGCGCAAGGGTGCGATATCCGCTGTCTGGTCGTCGGTGATGAAGTTGTCGCGGCGATTGAACGGCGGGCGAAAGAGGGCGATTTTCGCTCCAATTTGCACCGTGGCGGCGCGGCAAGCATCGCCAGTATCACGCCGAAAGAGCGTGAAATCGCCATCAAAGCTGCGCGAACGATGGCGCTGGATGTTGCCGGTGTGGATATTCTGCGTGCCAATCGCGGGCCGTTGGTGATGGAAGTGAACGCGTCGCCGGGGCTGGAAGGAATAGAAAAAACCACCGGTATCGACATTGCGGGTAAAATGATCCGCTGGATCGAACGCCACGCCACGGCAGAATATTGCCTGAAAACGGGTGGTTAGTCGCAATTACATTACTGATCATGGTTTTGCCTGCGCTTTTTGCGTAAGCTGTGCCAGTCTTTTTATCGGAAGAGGTTGTACAAAATTATGACATCGCTGGTCGTTCCTGGTCTGGATACGTTGCGTCAATGGCTCGATGACCTGGGGATGAGTTTTTTTGAATGTGATAACTGTCAGGCTTTGCATCTGCCCCATATGCAGAATTTCGACGGTGTCTTTGATGCCAAAATCGACCTGATTGATAACACAATCCTGTTTTCTGCCATGGCGGAAGTCAGGCCTTCAGCTGTGTTGCCGCTGGCGGCGGATTTATCAGCCATCAATGCCAGCTCACTGACCGTGAAAGCATTTCTCGATATGCAGGATGATAATCTGCCAAAGCTGGTGGTTTGCCAGTCTTTATCTGTTATGCAGGGCGTAACCTATGAACAGTTTGCATGGTTTGTACGCCAGAGCGAAGAGCAGATTTCGATGGTTATCCTCGAAGCTAATGCCCATCAGCTGCTGTTGCCGACTGACGATGAAGGGCAAAACAACGTTACCGAAAACTATTTCCTTCACTGATAACTCTCTTCGAGCACGCAGTCGCTGCCGCAGTGACTGCGCGTCGTAATATTTCCTGCTGATTTTAACCTTTCATTAAAGATTAATTCACTTCTATTGTGCCGGGTTTGCTTTATCACATAGAGCAAATACGCATAAAAATTTGTTAAATACCGTTTTTTAATTACAGCTATAGTTTCAAACCCTGGCTAAAGTTATTCTTGCGAGGCTTTTATATAGCGAGCAATGCTGGCCGGGAGAGAGTTCTCTTTTCTTGCACCGCGCCGATAAAAAATATGCACGTTTATTGCATATCTTTCAGTGTGACAACTTTTGTTCGTTTGTTAACGAACTTTCAGAAGGAAAGAGATATGACCGCCTTAAATAAAAAATGGCTATCGGGTCTGATTGCGGGTGCTCTGATGGCCGTCTCTGTCGGCACGCTCGCGGCTGAACAAAAAACACTCCACATCTATAACTGGTCTGATTATATCGCCCCGGATACGGTGGCAAATTTTGAAAAAGAGACCGGTATCAAAGTCGTCTACGATGTTTTTGATTCCAACGAAGTGCTGGAAGGCAAATTAATGGCGGGGAGTACCGGCTTTGATCTCGTTGTGCCGTCAGCCAGCTTTCTTGAACGCCAGTTGACTGCGGGAGTATTCCAGCCACTGGATAAAAGCAAATTGCCGGAGTGGAAGAATCTCGATCCAGAACTGCTGAAGCTGGTCGCCAAACACGATCCCGACAATAAATTTGCTATGCCCTATATGTGGGCGACGACCGGGATTGGCTATAACGTTGATAAAGTCAAAGCGGTACTGGGCGAAAACGCGCCCGTCGATAGCTGGGACTTGATTCTCAAACCTGAAAATCTGGAAAAACTGAAAAGCTGTGGTGTCTCTTTCCTCGATGCGCCGGAAGAGGTTTTTGCCACTGTGTTGAATTATCTTGGTAAAGATCCGAACAGCACCAAAGCGGATGATTACACCGGACCAGCGACTGACCTGCTATTGAAACTGCGCCCGAATATTCGTTATTTCCACTCTTCCCAATACATCAATGATCTGGCGAATGGTGACATCTGCGTGGCGATTGGCTGGGCGGGCGATGTCTGGCAGGCGTCAAACCGCGCGAAGGAAGCGAAGAATGGCGTGAATGTCTCTTTCTCAATTCCGAAAGAAGGGGCGATGGCATTCTTTGATGTATTCGCCATGCCTGCCGATGCCAAAAATAAAGACGAAGCGTATCAGTTCCTGAATTATTTGCTGCGTCCGGATGTGGTGGCACACATCTCTGACCATGTGTTCTATGCCAATGCGAACAAAGCAGCTACGCCGCTGGTGAGCGCGGAAGTGCGTGACAATCCTGGTATTTATCCTCCGGCAGATGTCCGCGCCAAAATGTTCACCCTGCAAGTGCAGGATCCGAAAATTGATCGTGTGCGCACCCGCGCGTGGACCAAAGTGAAGAGCGGAAAATAATCCGCAGCCGTAGATGCCGGACGGGCGCACCACCCCCGCCGGCAATTCGCACCATCATGGTGCGCTTGCACACATTAAATGCCGGAGAGCAGCCGTGAATGACGCTATCCCTCGCCCGCAGGCGAAAAGTCGTAAGTCTCTGACACCACTATTAGAAATCCGTAATTTGACCAAATCTTACGATGGTCAACATGCGGTCGATGATGTCAGTCTGACCATTTATAAAGGCGAAATCTTTGCACTGCTGGGCGCATCCGGCTGTGGCAAGTCCACACTGCTGCGTATGTTGGCAGGTTTCGAACAACCTTCTGCCGGGCAGATTATGCTTGATGGCGTCGATTTGTCACAGGTTCCGCCTTATCTGCGCCCCATCAACATGATGTTCCAGTCCTACGCGCTATTCCCCCATATGACCGTGGAGCAAAACATTGCCTTTGGTCTGAAACAAGACAAGTTACCAAAAGCGGAAATTGCCAGTCGGGTCAACGAGATGCTGGGGCTGGTGCATATGCAGGAGTTTGCCAGACGCAAACCGCATCAGCTTTCCGGTGGTCAACGTCAGCGAGTGGCGCTGGCCCGAAGCCTTGCCAAACGCCCGAAACTATTACTGCTCGATGAACCGATGGGCGCGTTGGATAAAAAACTGCGCGACCGGATGCAGCTTGAAGTGGTGGATATTCTGGAGCGTGTCGGCGTGACCTGTGTGATGGTAACGCACGATCAGGAAGAGGCGATGACCATGGCGGGGCGCATCGCGATTATGAATCGCGGTAAATTTGTTCAGATTGGCGAGCCGGAAGAAATTTATGAGCACCCGACCACGCGATATAGCGCCGAGTTCATTGGATCGGTCAATGTTTTCGAAGGACTGCTAAAGGAACGCCAGGAAGATGGCCTGTTGCTTTATTCGCCTGGGCTGGTGCATCCGTTGAAAGTCGATCCCGATGCGTCAGTGGTGGATAACGTGCCGGTGCATGTGGCGCTGCGTCCGGAAAAAATCATGCTCTGTGACGAACCGCCTGCTGATGGCTGCAATTTTGCAGTGGGAGAGGTGACACATATTGCCTATCTCGGTGATTTGTCTGTTTATCATGTCCGCCTGAAAAGCGGGCAGATGATCAGCGCCCAGTTACAAAACGCCCATCGTTTTCGCAAAGGGTTACCGACCTGGGGCGATGAAGTTCATTTGTGCTGGGAATCAGACAGTTGTGTGGTGCTGACGGTTTAAGGAGCAAAGATGAGTACACTTGAACCTGCTGCCCAGCCGGGTGGATTAAAGCAATGGCTTACACAGTGGCAAATGAAGCACGGGCGCAAACTGGTGATTGCGCTGCCGTATATCTGGTTGATTTTGTTGTTTCTGCTGCCATTTCTGATTGTCTTTAAAATAAGCCTGGCGGAGATGGCGCGCGCTATTCCACCTTATACCGAACTGATGGAGTGGGCTGACGGGCAACTTTCCATCACTCTTAATCTCGGTAATTTTCTGCAACTGACTGACGATCCGCTCTATTTCGATGCTTATCTCCAGTCGTTACAGGTGGCGGCGATTTCGACCGTTTGTTGCTTATTGCTCGGCTATCCGCTGGCGTGGGCAGTGGCGCACAGTAAACCGTCGACCCGCAATATCTTATTGCTGCTGGTGATCCTGCCTTCGTGGACCTCATTTTTGATCCGCGTTTACGCCTGGATGGGGATACTAAAAAACAATGGCGTGCTGAATAATTTTCTGCTGTGGCTGGGGGTTATCGATCAGCCGCTGACCATTCTGCATACCAATCTGGCAGTTTATATCGGCATTGTTTACGCCTACGTACCGTTTATGGTGCTGCCGATCTACACCGCCTTGATTCGTATTGATTATTCGCTGGTGGAAGCCGCGCTGGATCTCGGCGCGCGTCCGCTGAAGACTTTCTTTACGGTGATTGTGCCGCTTACCAAAGGTGGGATTATCGCCGGATCAATGCTGGTTTTCATTCCGGCGGTGGGTGAGTTTGTGATCCCGGAACTGCTCGGCGGCCCTGATAGCATCATGATCGGGCGCGTTCTGTGGCAGGAGTTTTTCAATAACCGCGACTGGCCGGTGGCTTCTGCGGTGGCGATCATTATGTTATTGCTGCTGATTGTGCCAATTATGTGGTTCCACAAATATCAGCAAAAAAGCGTGGGGGAACACGGATGAATAATTTACCGGTCGTTCGTTCGCCCTGGCGAATTGTGATTTTGTTGCTGGGCTTCACCTTTCTCTATGCGCCGATGCTGATGCTGGTCATCTATTCATTTAACAGTTCGAAGCTGGTGACGGTGTGGGCCGGTTGGTCAACGCGCTGGTACGGTGAGTTATTGCGTGATGATGCGATGATGAGCGCGGTCGGCTTAAGTCTGACGATTGCCGCCTGTGCGGCGACGGCGGCGGCGATCCTCGGGACTATTGCGGCGGTCGTGCTGGTACGTTTCGGGCGGTTTCGTGGATCGAATGGCTTTGCTTTTATGATCACCGCGCCGTTAGTCATGCCTGATGTGATCACTGGCCTGTCGCTGTTGTTATTGTTCGTTGCCCTTGCTCATGCCATCGGCTGGCCTGCCGATCGCGGTATGTTAACTATCTGGCTGGCGCACGTGACTTTCTGTACGGCTTATGTGGCAGTTGTTATTTCTTCGCGTCTGCGGGAACTGGATCGCTCCATTGAAGAAGCAGCGATGGATCTCGGCGCGACGCCGCTGAAGGTGTTTTTCGTCATTACACTACCGATGATCATGCCGGCGATCATTTCTGGTTGGTTGCTTGCTTTTACTCTGTCGCTCGACGATCTGGTGATCGCCAGCTTTGTTTCCGGGCCGGGAGCCACCACGTTACCGATGCTGGTCTTCTCCAGCGTGCGGATGGGGGTGAATCCGGAAATCAACGCCCTGGCAACATTGATTCTCGGTGCGGTCGGAATTGTCGGATTTATCGCCTGGTATTTAATGGCGCGCGCAGAAAAGCAGCGGATACGCGATATCCAGCGTGCAAGACGTGGCTGAAGACACTAAAATTTGCCAACCTGGCTACATAATGCCGCGCATGTCGCGGCATTGTTTTCATGGAAGACGAAACGTTGGGATTTTTTAAGAAAACATCTTCATCACATGCTCGCCTGAATGTGCCTGCACTGGTGCAGGTGGCGGCGCTCGCCATTATTATGATCCGTGGCCTCGACGTGCTGATGATTTTCAATACGCTGGGCGTGCGCGGTATCGGCGAGTTCATTCATCGCAGCGTACAAACCTGGAGTTTAACGCTGGTCTTTCTAAGCAGCCTTGCGCTGGTTTTTATTGAAATCTGGTGTGCGTTTTCGCTGGTGAAAGGGCGTCGCCTGGCGCGCTGGCTGTATCTGTTGACGCAAATCACGGCCGCCAGTTACCTGTGGGCAGCTTCGCTCGGTTATGGTTACCCTGAGCTGTTCAGCATTCCTGGTGAATCGAAACGTGAAATCTTCCATAGCCTGATGTTACAAAAGCTGCCGGATATGCTCATCTTATTGCTGTTGTTCGTTCCCGCCACCAGTCGGCGGTTCTTCCAGTTGCAATAATGTGTATAATCCTCGCCCCTGATGATGTGAAGGTCAATGTATGCAGTGCGCACTTTACGACGCGGGTCGCTGTCGCTCCTGTCAGTGGATAACGCAGCCGATTCCAGAGCAACTCTCCGCTAAAACCGCCAATCTTAAAAATCTGTTGGCCGATTTTCCGGTTTCGGAGTGGTGTGCGCCGGTGTCTGGTCCCGAACAAGGGTTTCGCAATAAAGCCAAAATGGTGGTGAGTGGTAGCGTTGAAAAACCACTGCTCGGAATGCTACACCGCGACGGTACGCCAGAAGATCTTTGCGACTGCCCGCTTTACCCTGCCTCATTTGCGCCTGTTTTTGCGGCGCTAAAACCGTTTATCGCCCGTGCGGGGCTGACGCCCTACAACGTGGCGCGCAAGCGTGGCGAACTGAAATATATTCTGCTGACTGAAAGCCAGATAGATGGCGGTATGATGCTGCGCTTTGTACTGCGTTCTGAAACCAAGCTGGTGCAACTGCGTAAGGCGCTGCCGTGGTTACAGGCACAACTGCCACAGCTAAAAGTCATTACCGTCAATATTCAGCCAGTGCATATGGCGATAATGGAAGGGGAGACGGAGATCTACCTGACCGAACAGCAGGCGCTGGCAGAGCGTTTTAATGACGTGCCGCTGTGGATCCGCCCGCAAAGTTTCTTCCAGACAAATCCGGCGGTCGCCAGCCAGCTGTATGCCACCGCGCGTGACTGGGTGCGGCAATTGCCGGTAAATCATATGTGGGATCTGTTCTGCGGCGTTGGCGGTTTTGGTTTGCATTGCGCAACGCCAGAAATGCAGTTAACGGGGATTGAGATTGCGCCAGAAGCGATTGCCTGTGCGAAACAATCTGCTGCTGAACTGGGTCTAGCGCGTCTGCAATTTCAGGCGCTGGACTCCACTCAGTTTGCCACCGCTCAGGGTGAAGTGCCGGAACTGGTGCTGGTTAATCCACCGCGTCGCGGCATTGGTAAACCGCTGTGTGATTATCTTTCGACGATGGCACCGCGTTTTATTATCTACTCAAGCTGTAACGCCCAAACGATGGCGAAAGATATCCGCGAACTGCCAGGATATCGCATTGAGCGGGTACAGCTTTTCGATATGTTCCCCCACACCGCACATTATGAAGTGCTGACGCTGCTGGTGAAGCAATAAAAAAGCCGCATCTGCGGCTTTCTGAATCTTACTGCGGGAACCACTGATCGCTGATTTTCTGATATGTACCGTCTGCTTTAACGGCTGCCAGTGCCTTATTCAGTTTCTCCAGCAGAGCTTTGTTATCCGGGCGTACAGCGATGCCCAGACCGGTGCCGAAGTACTGCGGATCGGTTACTTTCTCAGTCGCAACGCCCAGTTGCGGATTGGTTTTCAGCCACTCATTAACTACCGCTGTATCACCAAATACCCCATCAATACGACCATTTTTCAGGTCGATAAATGCATTCTGATAACTGTCATAAGAGACGGTTTTCACTTCCGGATGCTGATCCTGAATATATTTCTGGTGAGTGGTGCCGTTTTCCATACCAATACGTTTACCTTTCAGGTCGGCAAAAGTCTTATAGGTATCTTTTTTGGCAATCACGACGGCTGAGTTTTCGTAATAGGGGGTGGTAAAGGCTACCTGCTTGCTACGTTCCGGTGTGATGTCCATCCCGGAAATCACTGCGTCATATTTTCTGAATTTCAGTGACGGGATCAGGCTGTCGAAAGCGTGATTAGTAAAAGTACATTCTGCCTGCATTTGTTTGCATAACGCCTTTGCCAGATCGATATCAAAGCCGACGATCTGGTTATTTGCATCCATCGATTCGAATGGCGGATAAGTGGCAGAGACGCCGAAATTGATTTTCTCTGCGGCAGAAGCGCCGAATGCACAGGATGCAAGTAATGCGGCAAGAACTAGCTTTTTCATGATGGAACTCCCGTCTGTCAATCTTATGATTATTAGCCGTGTCTGCGGCATGGATTTACAATGCCATAAAATGAATTTATATGCAATAAATATGATTAAATAGCTCGCATGAGATAAAAAAAGACGGACAACTTAGTGGGTTGTCCGTCTTCATTATAAGGATTTATGCACTATGTACGCCGCATCCGGCACAGGCACCGTGCAGGTGTCTGATGCGACGCTGGCGCGTCTTCTCAGACCTACAAAACCCCCCGGCGAATGTGTACGCAGTCACATTAATTCCGACGTTCAAATGCCAGTGCTTTACGCTCAATCAGACGCATCATCAGCGTCAGCAGGCCGTTGACGACGAGGTAAATAATCCCCGCCGCGCCAAACACCATTACGTCGTAGGTACGTCCGTACAGTAACTGGCTGTAGCCCATCACTTCCATTAGCGTAATGGTGTATGCCAGAGAGGTACTTTTGAACACCAGCACTACTTCGTTGGAATAGGAAGAGAGCGAGCGTTTAAAGGCATACGGCAGGAGGATCGCCAGCGTATCTTTTTTGCTCATTCCCAGCGCGCTACAGGACTGCCATTGACCTTCCGGGATCGCGCGAATCGCCCCGTAAAACAGTTGCGTGGTATACGCCGCACTGTTCAGCGACAACGCAATTAGCGCACACAGCCACGGTTCCGACAGCAAATGCCACAGCGCCGGATACTCCTGCAACGTCGGGAACTGGCCCGGCCCGTAATAAATCAGGAAGATCTGCACCAGCAGCGGCGTACCGGTAAACAGCGTGATATAACCCCGCACCAGCCACACCAGCACCGGCGTTTTCAGCGTCAGGATGATGGTAAAAATCAACGCCAGAATCAGCGCCACAATCAGCGAGGCAACCGTCAGCGTCAGGCTGGTATGCAGCCCTTTCATCAGTTCGGGTAAATACTCAAGCATCAGCCAGGTCTCCGCTCAAAACGTGTCGCGCGCAGGTCAATGCGTTTGAGAATGTACTGGCTCAACAGGGTAATCACCAGGTAAATCGCCGCCGCCACAATGTACCAGGTAAACGGTTCCTGGGTACGGGTGGCGATGCTTTTGGTTTGCAGCATTAAATCATTCACACTAATCAAACTGACCAGCGCGGTATCTTTCAGCAGTACCAGCCACTGGTTGCCGAGACCAGGCAGCGCATGACGCCACATCTGCGGCATCACCAGACGGAAAAAGATAGCCGATTTCGACAGCCCCAGCGCCTGACCCGATTCCCACTGACCCACCGGCACCGCTTTCAGTGCGCCACGCAGAGTTTGCGAAGCATAAGCGGCATACAGCAGTGACAGAGCGATAACACCGCAAAGGAACGGGCTAACGTCGAAGTTCTCAATGTCCATCTGCACCGGGATCTGCACGAATCCAAGATTGATGGTGAAGCCATCCGCAAGCGTCAGCAGTAACTGCGAGGAGCCAAAATAGATAAACAGCACCACCAGAATTTCTGGCAGGCCGCGTAGAATCGTCACCAGCGCCGAACCTGCCCACGCAACAGGGCGCCATTTTGCTGACTCCCATACTGCAAAGAACATCGCCAGCGCCAGTCCGACAATCAATGCACAAACGGCAAGGCCGACGGTCATCCCGGCGGCGCTTGCTAAAGGAAAAAATTCATTCATCAGGAATTACTTCTGGAACCATTTGTTGTAGATGGTTTCGTAAGTGCCATCTTTCTTCACTTTTTCCAGCGCAGTATTAAATTTCTGCTGCAGTTCAGTGTTGCCCTGACGTACTGCGATGCCGAGGCCAGTACCGAAGTAATCTTTATCGGTCACTTTGTCGCCCACAGCCGCCAGTTTTGGATTATCTTTCAGCCATTCGGTTACCACGGCGGTGTCACCGAATACACCGTCGATACGCCCGTTTTGCAGATCCAGTTTTGCGTTCTGGTAGCTGTCATACGGGACAGTGGTGATTTCCGGATGTTTATCCATAATGAATTTCTGGTGTGTCGTCCCGTTCTGCACACCGACTTTTTTACCTTTCAGCTGATCAACGCTGGTGTATTTACCTTGCTGACCCACAAACAGGGCGGAGTTGTCATAGTACGGAGTGGTGAACAGCACCTGTTTTTCACGCTCTGGAGTGATATCCATACCTGCCATAACGGCGTCCACACGGCGGAATTTCAGACTCGGGATCAGGCTGTCAAATGCCTGGTTGGAGAAAGTACAGGTTGCATCAATCTCTTTACACAGTGCCTGTGCGAGGTCGACGTCAAAACCGACGATCTGGTTATTTGCGTCTATAGATTCAAACGGAGGATAGGATGCTTCGGTAGCAAAACGAATGGTTTCGGCAGCTGTGGCGGAAAGACTAAAACCTGCAATTAACGCGGCAATCAGAACTTTTTTCATTGTCGTTATCCCGAATCTTTAGTGAGAGAGATAGTTTTTAAATGCTTCGGTTTGCGGCTCGGTAAAGCAGCGCGCGTCGCCTTGTTCAACGATGTGACCGTTTTCCATATACACCACACGGCTGGCGGTTTTACGCGCCACTTCAACTTCGTGGGTGACGATCACCTGGGTAATATTGGTCTCCGCCAGCTCACGAATGATGCTGACGATCTGTGCCGTAATTTCCGGGTCCAGCGCGGCGGTCGGTTCATCAAACAGCAGTACCTGCGGCTCCATCATCAGCGCACGGGCAATAGCAACACGTTGTTGCTGACCACCAGAAAGGTGCAGCGGGTAACGATCGCTATAAGGTTTGAGACGCAGACGCTCAAGCAGTTTTTCTGCGCGAGCCAGCGCCTGATCTTTACTCAAGCCAAGTACGCGGCATGGCGCTTCGATCAGGTTTTGCTGCACGGTGAGATGCGGCCACAGATTGTATTGCTGAAACACCATGCCGACGTTGCGACGCAGGTCGCGAATCGCTTTGTCAGACGGTGTTTTGGTGAAATCGAAATGGTTGCCTGCAATGTTGAGCGTACCGGAGCGCGGCATCTCAAGCAGATTGAGTACACGCAGCAGCGAGCTTTTCCCCGCGCCGCTGGGGCCAAGTAACACCAGCGTTTCGCCTTGCGGGCAATCCAGCGTGATATCGAACAGCGCCTGGTGTGCGCCGTAGAAGCAATTAATGCCGTTTAATTGAATACTCATTGACACTCGTATACTGGCAGTCTGATAGCTATTGAGGTCGAAGATAGTACCTTTGACAGAATAATTATGCAATATTTCTGCTTTAAAAGTTAAAAGCAAAGCGCATTATTCAATAAACATAGCACAAAATAACGAGGGCGTTGTTCGGCGAGCATAAATGTCGGCATTCCTCACAGAATGCCGGACAATTTATGGGGGTTATAATCTAATCAAGGGATTAACGGTTCTCAATGGACTGGCGTAATGTCCCCGCTTTGGCGTGAACGCTGCCACCTAAATAGCGTACATCGTCGATGACCCAACACTGGCCTTCCTGAATCATCAGCACCTCATCCTGCCAGCTCTGGTCGCCTTGTTTCAGATCCACGCGCAACGGAATATTACGTGCATCGCGATTCGGGATGGTAGAAGCACTGGCGACGCGGGCGCTGTCTGGCAAGGTGGTACGACTGGAGAAGGGATCGCTGCTTAACAATTCACGTTGGTTGTTATTGCGGTTGGCATCGCTGAGCAGTGCCGCCAGTTTGTCACTCAAATACGGGCGCAGAGCGGTAATGTCGTTACTGCGATGCTGAATACGGTAGTCATAGAATTGCTGAGCCACGCTGTCAGGGCCGCCCTGGACGCAAGAACCTGTGCGGGAGCCGTTGTCTTTATAGGCTGGCGTGACGGTGGTGCAAGCACTGAGTAACAGTGCGCAAGGGATAAGCATGGTCAATTTGCTGTAGCGCATAATGATTTCCTTATAAGCGAACACCTTGAAAGCGTTCTACGATAATAATGATATCCTTTCAATAATAGCGTATCAGTCCGATAATGCTTTTGAGATCGAAGGCTTAGCATACAAGGAGATCGATCATGCAATTTTCCACAACCCCAACACTTGAAGGTCAGACCATCGTTGAATATTGCGGTGTGGTGACGGGCGAAGCGATTTTAGGCGCCAATATTTTCCGTGATTTCTTTGCCGGTATCCGCGATATCGTCGGCGGTCGTTCAGGGGCTTACGAAAAGGAACTGCGCAAGGCACGAGAAATTGCGTTTGAAGAATTAGGTTCCCAGGCACGGGCGCTGGGAGCGGATGCAGTGGTCGGCATTGATATCGACTACGATACGGTCGGGCAAAACGGCAGTATGCTGATGGTCAGCGTCAGCGGAACGGCGGTGAAAACGCGTCGATGAGAAGAGTTTTCTGGCTGGTTGCGGCGATCCTGTTACTGGCAGGGTGCGCAGGGGAAAAAGGCATTGTCGAGAAAGAGGGATACCAACTCGACACCCGACGCCAGGCGCAGGCGGCATATCCCCGTATTAAAGTGCTGGTGATCCACTACACGGCGGATGATTTCGACACGTCGCTGGCGACGCTGACCGATAAAAAAGTCAGCTCGCACTACCTCGTGCCAGCCGTGCCGCCGCGTTACAACGGCAAACCGCGTATCTGGCAACTGGTGCCGGAACAAGAACTGGCCTGGCACGCGGGGATCAGCGCCTGGCGCGGGGCGACGCGGATTAACGACACCTCTATTGGCATTGAGCTGGAAAATCGCGGCTGGCAGAAATCAGCGGGGGTGAAATATTTTACGCCGTTTGAACCAGCGCAAATTCAGGCGCTCATTCCTCTGGCGAAAGATATTATCGCCCGCTATCACATCAAACCAGAAAACGTAGTGGCACATGCGGATATTGCCCCACAGCGCAAAGACGATCCGGGTCCACTGTTCCCGTGGCAGCAACTGGCGCAGCAGGGGATTGGTGCCTGGCCCGATGCATCGCGCGTTAGCTTTTATCTGGCCGGGCGCGCGCCATACACGCCGGTAGAAACCGCATCGTTGCTGGAACTTTTGGCACGCTACGGTTATGACGTAAAACCTGAAATGACGCCGCACGAACAGCAGCGAGTGATTATGGCGTTTCAGATGCACTTCCGCCCGACGTTATATAACGGCGAAGCGGATGCAGAAACTCAGGCGATTGCCGAAGCGTTGCTGGAGAAATACGGCCAGGATTAGCGCGGCAGTTTTCCGTGGTCGCGCAGCCAGGCGGCAGTTTGCTCAATACCTTCATTTAGCGTGATGATCGGCTGATAACCTAACTCTTCCTGCGCACGCGTAATATCCAGTGTAAAGTCAAAATTCAACTTGGAGACGCCGTAATGGGTCAGCGGCGGCTCTTTTGCTGACTTGCGTCCTAAACGCTCCATACTACGGGCAATCATATCCAGCATCGGGTAAGGCACCGACCGGATACGGCAATCAATGTTCAGTTCGTCGATCAGTTTCTGCACGATGCTGCGCAGAGTGCGATGTTCGCCGTTGGTAATGTTGTACGTACGACCAGAAGGCAACTTATCGCACGCTTCCTGACTCGCCAGCCACATAGCGTGCACGGCATTTTCATAGTAGGTCATATCGACCAGCGCGCTGCCGCCGTGGGGTAACAGAATGCTGCCGTAGTGGTGCATCATATGTGCCAGACGGGGAATAAAAACTTTATCGTGCGGGCCGAACAGACTTTGTGGGCGCAGAATAGTAAAGCGCGTTTGTGGGTTGGTCTGCGAAAGCATATTGATCACCTCTTCGCTGGCGGCTTTGCTGCGGGCAAATTCGTTGGCGAAGCGGTGAGGGCGAAAATCTTCTTTGATATCGCGATGGTGGTGATAGTCGAAGTACAGGGAGGGTGAAGAGATATGAATAAAATTACGCACGCCCCAGGCGACAGCCCATTCGCCCAGGCGGCGAGTGGCGCGAACGTTTGCCAGATCGAAAGCCTGCTGCGTTCCCCACGGCGAGGTAAAGCTGGAACAGTGCCACAGTGTATCAATGCCTGCGAGCATCACCTTCGCCTGCGATGAGACCAGCTCGGTCAGATCCGCATGGACAAACTCTGCACCTATTTTTTCCAGCAATTTGCCCATCGCTTCGTTGCGACCGGTTGCTCTCACACTGATGCCTTTCCGGCATAAAAACTCAACCGCGTTTCGACCTAAACCGCTGGTGGCGCCGGTAACCAGTACCTTCATATCATTCCACTGTTGTTGATAAAACGACGAGCGCATTCTTCCGTGATTTCCTCCTTGATGCAATGGGAAACGTGAAAGAATAACGCAGGTTTTTTTCGATTAATCTGTGCTTTGTTCTGCCAGTCTGGCGATTCGTTTTGCCATGCCGCGAAAAATAAACAGATGCGCGGGGATCATCAGTAGCCAGTAAAACAACCCTGGCATACCGTGAGGATGCCAGAAGGCGCGTACATCAATAGTGCGATATTCGCCTTTATCTTCCAGCGTAAAACACAGTCGCCCAAGTCCTGGCGCTTTCATGCCAAATAACAGGGTAAGTTGTTTTTCCGGCTCGACGACAATCACTTTCCAGCTATCCACCGCATCGCCCGTTTGCAGATATTCCCGTGCGGGGCGACCTTTCGCCAGTTTGTGACCTATCGCGCGATCCATTAGCGCCCGGGTCTGCCACAAAATATTGCCAAAGAAATAACGTTCTTTACCGCCGATTTGATTCACCACCTGCCATAAAGCCTGAAGGCTGGCGGAAGTTTTAACGGTAAACCCCGCCTGTTTGGCGAAATAACCGTATTCTGGTCGCCAGCGGGCAAAAGCCTGAGCGTCGTATCCCCAGTCGCTGGAGTTAACCAGTTTTTCTTCTTCTTTCAGGGTGTGACGTACCGCGTCATCGAAGGCGATCAGCGGTTGTGGGATGAGCGCGCGTAACGCGGTGTCATCCGCCAGCAGATCGTGTTTCAGCCCCTGAATCAACGCTTTGGCAGTAGTAGAGGGAACGGAGGTAATCACATTGAGAAACCACACCGAAATCCAGCGGGTGGGGAAGGGGACTGGAATCAACCAGCGATGTTTACCGCTCACCGCCATAAAATGTTCAAACTGCTGCTGATAGCTGAGCACCTCTGGTCCGGCGGCTTCGAATACCCGATGTTCGCTGGCCGGATGCTCCAACAGCGCCACCAGATAGTGCAGCAGGTTTTCCAGCGCGATGGGCGTGGTGCGTGAACGTACCCAGCGTGGCGGCGTTAACACTGGCAGGTTGTAAACCATATCACGCATCACTTCGAACGCTGCTGACCCGGCTCCGACGATAATTCCGGCACGCAATTCGGTAACCGGTACATTCGCTTCACGCAGTATGTCCGCTGTAGCCTGACGAGCGCGCAGATGATCCGATTGCTCATGGGGCGGGGCTTGCAGTGAACTGAGAAAAATTAATTGCTTAACCGGCACTTCGCGCAGCGCATCGCGGACGTTGAGAGCCACCTGGCGCTCCTGCGCGATAAAATCGCCGCCTTCGCCCATGCTGTGCACCAGAAAATAGACGGTATCGATATCCTGCAATAGTGCCGGAAGATTATCCGGCCAGCTAAGATCGACTTTATGGCAACTGACATTAGCCAGTTGCAGCTTCGAAAGTCTGTCGACGTGACGTGCCGCCGCCAGAACCTGATGCCCCTGCTGGCTGAGTGTGCGCACCAGATGCTGACCAATGTAGCCACTGGCACCGAGAACTAAAATGCGTTGCGGCACGTCTCTCTCCTTAACGCGTCAGGAAAGCGCGCCAGTGGGCGGCAACTTCAGCCAGTTGTTCACGCGAGACGTCAAGATGCGTCACCAGGCGGACAATCGGCGAGGCGTTGATCAGTACGTTTCGCGCTTTCATGTATTCGCCTAACGCGGCAGCATTTTCTTCCCCGACGCGGACAAACAGCATATTGGTGTCCTGACGCATCACATCCGCGCCTGCCTCACGCAACTGCTCCGCCATCCAGGCGGCGTTGTCGTGGTCTTCCTGCAACCGTGCGACGTTATTTTTCAGCGCATACATCCCGGCGGCAGCCAGAATGCCGGACTGGCGCATCCCGCCGCCGGTCATTTTCCGCCAGCGGATGGCGCGTTTAATGTAATCACGATTGCCGACCAGTAACGAACCGACTGGCGTACCAAGACCCTTCGACAGACAAATGGTGAACGAGTCACAATATTGCGTGATCTCTTTCAGTTCGCAGCCGTAAGCCACTACGGCGTTAAAGATGCGCGCACCGTCAACGTGTAATGCCAGATTACGCTCGCGGCTAAATTCCCATGCTTCTTTCAGATATTCACGCGGCAGCACTTTGCCGTTGTGGGTGTTTTCCAGACTGAGTAATTTGGTGCGGGCGAAGTGAATATCGTCGGGTTTGATTTTCATCGCCACTTTATCCAGCGGCAGCGTGCCGTCGGCAGCCGCGTCGATGGGTTGCGGCTGAATACTGCCCAGCACCGCTGCGCCACCAGCTTCAAACAGATAGTTATGCGCGGCCTGACCGACAATATACTCTTCGCCGCGTTCGCAGTGACTGAGCAGAGCGACCAGGTTAGCCTGGGTGCCGGTCGGCAGAAAGATGGCGGCTTCTTTACCGGAAAGCTCTGCGGCGTAGTCCTGCAAAGCATTAACGGTAGGGTCGTCTCCGTAAACGTCGTCCCCAACCGGGGCGGCCATCATCGTTTCGAGCATGGCGCGGCTCGGTCGGGTTACGGTATCACTGCGTAAATCAATCATGGCATGTCCTTATTTATGACGGGAAATGCCACCCTTTTTACCTTAGCCAGTTTGTTTTCGCCAGTTCGATCACTTCATCACCGCGTCCGCTGATGATTGCCCGCAGCATATACAGGCTAAATCCTTTGGCCTGTTCAAGTTTGATTTGCGGCGGAATGGCTAACTCTTCTTTGGCAACCACCACATCCACCAGCACCGGGCCATCGATGGAGAAGGCGCGTTGCAGGGCTTCATCGACTTCAGACGCTTTTTCCACGCGAATACCCGTAATGCCGCACGCTTCGGCAATGCGGGCAAAGTTGGTGTCGTGCAGTTCGGTGCCGTCTGTCAGGTAGCCTCCGGCTTTCATCTCCATCGCCACAAAGCCCAGCACGCTGTTGTTAAAGACGATAATTTTCACCGGCAGTTTCATCTGCACTACTGAGAGGAAATCGCCCATTAACATGCTAAAACCGCCATCGCCGCACATGGCGACCACCTGACGTTCCGGCTCCGTCGCCTGAGCACCCAGCGCCTGTGGCATAGCATTAGCCATCGAACCGTGGTTAAACGAACCTAACAGGCGACGCTTGCCGTTCATTTTCAGATAACGCGCTGCCCATACTGTTGGCGTGCCGACGTCACAGGTAAAGATGGCGTCATCGGCAGCAAAATGGCTAATTTGCTGCGCCAGATATTGTGGATGAATGGCTTTCTCGCTCGGTTTAGCTAAATCGTCCAGCCCTTTGCGGGCATCGCGGTAATTTTCCAGCGCCTTATCGAGGAACTTGCGATCGGTTTTTTCTTCCACCAGCGGCAGCAATGCACGCAGAGTCGATTTGATATCGCCGACCAGTGCCATATCCACCTTGCTGTGCGCACCAATGCTCGCTGGGTTGATATCAATCTGAATAATTTTGGCATCGGTTGGGTAGAACGCGCGGTAGGGGAACTGCGTGCCGAGCAGCACTAACGTGTCGGCGTTCATCATGGTATGAAAACCCGATGAAAAGCCGATTAATCCCGTCATTCCAACATCATACGGGTTATCGTATTCGACATGTTCTTTACCGCGCAGGGCATGAATAATAGGCGCTTTAATTTTCCCGGCAAACTCGACTAACTCTTTATGCGCTCCCGCACAGCCGCTGCCGCACATCAGGGCGATATTGCTGGAGTAACGCAGCAGTTGCGCCAGTTTGCGTAACTCTTCTTCTTCCGGTGTGACTACCGGCTGTGGCGCATGATACCAGTGCGTGGTCGCCCCTTCTGGCGCAGGTTTTAACGCCACGTCGCCCGGTAACACTACAACCGAAACGCCACGGTTTAACACCGCTTTGCGCATGGCAATCGCCAGCACTTGTGGGATCTGCTCCGGGCTGGAAACCAGCTCGCAATAGTGACTACATTCGCGGAATAACTCTTGCGGGTGGGTCTCCTGAAAATAACCGCTGCCGATTTCGCTGGAAGGGATGTGAGCGGCAATCGCCAGTACCGGAACGTGATTGCGATGACAATCGAACAGGCCGTTGATTAAGTGAAGATTGCCAGGGCCGCACGATCCGGCACAGACCGCCAGTTCTCCCGAAAGCTGGGCTTCAGCGCCAGCGGCAAAGGCCGCGACTTCTTCATGGCGGGTAGGCATCCACTCGATAGTGCCCATGCGATTCAGGCTGTCGCTAAGGCCGTTAAGTGAGTCGCCCGTGACTCCCCAGATGCGTTTCACGCCTGCCGATTCGAGCGTTTTGGCGATATAAGCTGCAACCGTTTGTTTCATGGTTCTCCGTCTCCTGAATGTGATAACGGTAACAAGTTTAGTAGATGCTGCCTGTTGCGCTGGCTGAATACTGATATTTCTGTTGCTTTTAATCCGGGAATCGCCAAGGCTGATGCGAATGATCTTTTTAAGATAAAGGGAGTTAATTCAGATGGTTACACCAATGTTAAATGCAGTGAACCGGATGCTGACGCACGAGGATTTTGGCAAATTATTGTTACGCCTGGCGGTGGGAGGATTGATGCTTTTCCACGGGATACATAAGTTATTTGCCGGAATTGACGGTATTAGTGGAATGCTGGTTGCAAAAGGTTTTCCTGGATTTATTGCCTACGGCGTACTGATTGGGGAAGTGGTTGCGCCGATATTGATTATATTAGGTATTTTGACGCGACCTGCCGCATTGGTTATCGCCCTGACAATGGTCGTGGCGTGGTTGATGGTGGGAATGGGAAAAACAGGGATGCTGGATAAAACCGGCGCGTGGGCGATCGAAAGTCTGGTATATTTTTTTATTGCAGCTCTGGCCGTCGCTTTTCTTGGTGCCGGGCGTTATGCCGTGGCAGGTAATTCTGCCTGGCGATAATTCTTTAAAAAATGCCCGGCTAAGTTTGCCGGGCATTAAACTTTAGGCGAGAACCATATCCCCCTGCGGATGGCAGGAGCAGGCCAGTACGTAACCCTCGGCGATTTCGGCGTCGGTCAGCGTCATTGTGCTGCTCACCGTATATTCACCGGAAACCACTTTCGTCTTACAGCAGCCGCAAACACCCGCACGGCAGGCGGCGACAACCGGAACTTTGTTGCTTTCCAGCGCCTCCAGCAGCGTGGTGCCAACCGGTGCGTAAAATTCTTGCGCCGGTTGCAGTTTGGTGAATTTCAGACCGCTGGTCGCCGCTTCCGCCACTGGCGTAAAGAATTTCTCTTTAAAGAAGCGTGTCACGCCAAGCGCCTTCACTTCCTGTTCTACCCAATCCATATACGGAGCCGGGCCACAGGTCATCACGGTACGTGAAGCTAAGTCAGGAACGCGAGTCAGCAGTTCGCGAGTGAGACGACCAGCGATAAAGCCTTCGGTAACGTTATTTTCCGCCACCAGCGTCACCGGATAGTTGCGCCATTCGTCGGCAAAAATAACGTCCTGCGGCGTACGCACGTTGTAGATCACCTGCACATCTGCCTGCGGACGATTTTTCGCCAGCCAGCGACGCATCGACATAATCGGCGTGATGCCGCAGCCTGCCGCCAGTAACAGGAATTTATCTTCAGATTTATCGTCGCAGGTAAATTCCCCCATTGCGTCCGAAAGCCAGATATAGTCACCGCGTTTCACGTCGCGGGTCAGCCACTGGGAACCGACACCGTCATCAATCCGCCGCACTGTCAGGGTGATGTATTCACTCACGCCTGGCGTGGAGGAAATGGTGTATGCACGCAGCGTTTCCGCTGAGTTACGCACGCTGACCAGTGCATATTGCCCGGCGCGATATGGGTAGTAATCGTGGCAAATCAGGGAAATCGTCCACACATCCGGCGTTTCTTGCTTAATGTGATGAACCTGCATCCGCCACGGGCATTGATTCGTTGGCATCGTCATCGACAAACTCCTTACGCGCTCAACAGTTGCTTCATGTCTTCTTCAACAGTGGTGATAGAACGCAGGCCGAATTTCTCGTTCAGCACCGCCAGCAGATCTGGGGTCAGGAAGCCGGGTGCAGTCGGGCCGGTGACGATATTTTTCACGCCCAGAGAAAGCAGCGTCAGCAGAATGACAATCGCTTTCTGTTCAAACCAGGAGAGCACCAGCGACAACGGCAGATCGTTGACACCGCAGCCCAGTTTTTCTGCCAGCGTTACCGCCAGAATAATCGCTGAATAAGCATCGTTACACTGACCGGCATCCACCAGACGCGGCAGGCCTTCGATATCGCCAAACTCCAGTTTGTTAAAGCGATATTTACCACAGGCGAGAGTCAGGATCAGGCAGTCATCCGGCACGCTAGTGGCGAAATCAGTGAAGTAGTGACGTTCGCCGCGCGCGCCGTCACAGCCGCCAAGCAGGAAGATATGACGCAGTTTTTCGCGGCTCACCAGATCAATCAGCGTATCCGCCGCGCCAAGCAGCGTCTGGCGACCAAAACCAACGGTGATCAGGTGCGGAATTTCGCTGTACGGGAAGCCCGCCATTTGTTGCGCCTGGGCGATAACCGCAGAGAAATCTTCGCCATCCAGATGACGCACGCCCGGCCAGCCAACAATGCTGCGGGTCCAGATACGATCGTCATAAGCGCCGACGGTTGGGTCGATGATACAGTTAGAGGTCATCACGATGGGGCCAGGGAAGCGAGCGAACTCAACTTGTTGATTTTGCCAGCCGCTGCCGTAGTTACCGACCAGATGTTTGAATTTACGCAGTTCCGGATAGCCATGCGCTGGCAGCATTTCGCCGTGGGTGTAGACGTTAACGCCCGTGCCTTCGGTCTGTTCCAGCAGGTTGTAGAGATCTTTGAGATCGTGACCGGAAATCAGGATGCATTTACCCGCCGTCGCTTTCACGTTGACCTGAGTTGGCGTCGGGTGACCGTATTTACCGGTTTCGCCTGCATCCAGAATGCTCATCACTTTGAAGTTCATCTGGCCGATTTCCATTGAACATTCGAGAAGTGCGTTCATATCGGAAGGCCAGGTTCCCAGCCATGCCATGATTTTATGGTACTGGGCGTAAATATCGTTGTCATATTGACCGAGAACGTGTGCGTGTTCCATATAGGCCGCCGCACCTTTCAGGCCATACAGGCAAAGCAGACGCAGGCCGAGAATGTTTTCGCCAATCGCCGCTTTATCTTTGTTCGGGGTAAATTCTGCCGCCTGACGTTGCAGTTCGCCGAGATCGTCGCTCACCAGTTGTAAGTCCGCCATCGGGTTATCGACGTGGGCGTTGGCATCTACAGCCAGGCATTGTGCTTTCAGCGCCTCGCGCAGGGCAATCGCTTCACGGGCGTAGCCGACAATACGCGGAGAATCGAAGTTAACGTTGGTCAGGGTTGAGAAAAATGCGCGTGGCGCGAAGCTGTCAACGTCGTGGTTGATGATGCCGTATTCACGCGCTTTTACTGCCCAGGCAGAAAGCCCTTGCAGCGCCGCGATGAGTAAATCCTGAAGGTCAGAGGTTTCCGCCGTTTTACCACACATCCCCTGCGCGTATGAGCAGCCGTTTCCTGCCGGAGTACGGATAGTTTGTTCACATTGCACACAAAACATGATCACACCTTTTAAAGTTATATTTAATATACATGTTTAAGGTTAAGACTCTTCAAGACGGGATAAAAGGGGTTTTTCATGCAACTTTAAGGGAGATTGATTTAGCGCAATTTTGGCGGCAGGGATCTACCGCCAGAGAGGTATTACGCAGAGAAAAGGGCGATCAGAATTGGCACTAACAGACTAAGAATAAAACCGTGAACAATCGCCGCTGGAACCATCTCCAGCCCGCCTGTCCGCTGAAGCACGGGCAGGGTGAAATCCATTGATGTGGCACCGCACAAACCCAGTGCCGTTGAGCGACTGCGACGGATAAGGCCGGGGATTAACATAATGGCGATCAGCTCACGTGCCAGATCATTAAAAAACGCCGCGCTCCCGATTACCGGGCCAAAAGATTCAGTCAACAAAATACCGGAAAGAGAATACCAGCCGAAACCGGAGGCCATTGCCAGCGCGGTATTGATGGGGAGATCAAGAATAAAGGCATTAATTAAGCCACCAATTAAAGAACTGGCAACCACCACCACAGCGACAATCATTCCCCGGCGATTAAGGACAATCTGCTTTAAGGTCATGCCATTATTGCGTAGCTGAATACCGACGAGGAAAAGTAACAGAATTAATGTGTATTCGCTGGCTTCAGTAGCATGTTGTAAGAAACCTAATCCGCTAAGGCCAATGGCAAAACCAATTACGACTACGCCGCACAGTTTTAGCGACTCCAGCGCCATCGCAATACGTGACGGAAGTTTTTCTTGCTGGTGGTGATTACGCCACGGCAGACCGCGCTCCAGCCACAACAACGCAATAATATTGCAGAGTAAAATAATGGTAATGCTGACGGCGGAATAATGCAGTATCGCCAGCAAATTACTGGCGAGATTATCAAGGAACGCCAGACTGATACCCATAAAAAAGAGAATGAGATAGACCATCCAGCTTAATAGCTGATTAATGCGTTTTAACGCAGCTTTTTGGCGAAGCGGAATGAGGTAACCCACAATCAGGGGAACCAGAATGATTAACAGCCCAGAAAACATGAAAACTCAGTCCTTGCAAAGAAGAAGTCGAAATGCGCGATGACACACTACTGAAAGCAGAAGGATGAGTAAAGTTGCAATTAAAAGGAAACGTTATTCATCAGAAGGGGACTACGTTTAGGTTAATTCTATTTGAGAGTTTAACATTGTTGCGCTCCTTTCATGTGCAATGCCATATAAAGCCACTGGCGCAAGGAGCGCGCAGGGGGCGACCAGTCGCCACCGCCCCCTGCACCCCCGGGCTCTGGCGAACAAAATCGCCGCTGCGCGGTGCCTTCAGCTTATCCCCTTCGGCTACCGGGTCGGGCGCGAGGTAACGTATATGGACGCTCCCGGAATGCAATGCTTTCTTCAGTTATGTAATAAAACGGGTAGGTGCAGCCATATATCCGGTTTCTGATGGGATTTTTATCCCGAACCATGATGAAATCCGCCAGGCAGGTACCAATCATCCTCTACGGGCTAACTTGCCCTTGTTACCTCTCGGTGTATCCTGCCTGCGGTCTTACCTGTTTTGCCATCTTCTGAAGTCACCTGCACCTACCAGGACGTTAACTTTTTTTCAGCACCTCGTCAGATTGACTGACCTTGTGTCAGGCGAGCTGCCGAGGTTGATATTCAGTATGGTGTGACAACATTGACCACATGATCCTCGCTGTTTTTGCCGCCATGGCGACAACAGCTACATTGTAGTGCTTCCGCTCAAGGAGTCCCTGAAGCCAGGAATTCTCCTCAACCGCGCCGTTTCGGTTGACCCAGGCGGTAAGTGCGCGTGCGCCGTGAACCAGCAGGTATCGGAAATATCCATCTCCACGTTTGCTGATCCCTCCCAGTTGCTGTTTCCCGCCGCTGGAATGTTCCTTTGGTGTCAGCCCCAGCCATGAAGCGAACTGCTTTGCGGTACTGAATTGTCGGGCATTACCCACTGCTGCTACCACATAAGTGGCCGTTAGCATGCCAACCCCCGGGATTTTGGCCATTCTCTGGCAGGCTTCCTGCGTTCTATACCAGGAGGCCAGAGCTTCTTCTACCTGTTTAACTTGTTCTTCAAGTTCCCGGATATGTTTAGACTGTCTGTAGATGCTGGTTCTGACAAAGGGAGATAAACCATTTTCGCTATCCTCCAGAATGGCTGGCAGCTCACGGGTTAAATGGCTTTGTCCGGCCGCAATCGTAATACCAAACTCAGCAAGTGTGGCTCTTAAACTATTGGCACAGGCAATCCGCTCACGGATAAGTATTCCCCGTTCAGTGTGTAACGCTAAAACGGCCTGCTGCTCTTCGGTTTTTATCTGAACAAAACGCATATTCGGACGGGTTACCGCTTCGCAGATTGCTTCAGCATCTGCTGCATCCGTCTTGTTCGTTTTCACATAAGGCTTCACATACTGCGGAGGTATGAGTTTTACCTCATGACCATAGCGGGTGAATAATCGCGCAAAATAATGACTGGATGAGCAGGCTTCCATGCCAATCAGACAAGGTTCCAGTTGAATCACAAACTGAACAAACTTAGCCCGGGTGAGCTTTTTACGCAAAATAGTATGGCCTTCATGATCGACACCATGAAGCTGAAAAACGTTCTTTGCCAGGTCGATACCAAGAGTTGATACTTTCATGTGGACGCTCCTAATTTTTCAGGACGTATTGCAACGATCCAGTCTGGTACTTTGATACCGTAAAATCTGGAGCGTCCATCTCATTATCCCTGTAAAACGCGCCCTCAGCCCACATCCATGTGGGCTGCCCCGGCCTTCGGGGAACGCTTCAGCGATTTTGACGCCACCAACACCCGTGCGGTTTGTAACGTCGAAGATAAAACAATCAGGGCAGATAAAATGCCAATGCTAATTAATCACGTTTTTCCAGCAGAGTACGGTAAATCAGACCACCGATAATACCGCCGACAATTGGCACCACCCAGAAGAACCACAGTTGTTCTAGTGCCCAACCGCCCTGGAAGATGGCAACCGCAGTACTGCGCGCCGGGTTAACGGAAGTGTTAGTTACCGGAATACTGATTAAGTGAATCAGCGTTAATGCCAGACCAATGGCAATGGGTGCAAAACCCGCCGGAGCGTATTTGTCAGTTGCACCGTGGATCACCAGCAGGAAACCCGCACTCAGTACCAGTTCAACCACCAGTGCAGAAAGCATGGAATAACCGCCCGGTGAATGCTCGCCATAACCGTTAGAAGCAAAACCGCTGGCTGCCGCGTCAAATCCAGCTTTGCCGCTGGCAATTAAATACAGCAGTGCCGCCGCAACAATACCGCCGACAACCTGGGCAATCACATAGCCAACGACTTCTTTTGCCGGGAAACGACCGCCTGCCCATAAACCAATAGTGACAGCCGGGTTAAAATGACCACCAGAAATATGACCAACAGCGAAGGCCATGGTCAGTACGGTCAGACCAAAAGCCAGCGCGACACCAGCAAAACCAATGCCTAATTCCGGGAACGCCGCCGCCAGCACTGCGCTACCGCAGCCACCAAATACAAGCCAGAAAGTACCAAAACATTCAGCTGCTAATTTTCTGAACATATCCACCTCAATTAAAAATTGACCCTGTGAAAAATATGGTCGTTTTATAGGGTCGTCGTAAAAAAGTGACGACAGAAATAATGCGTGGGTATTTTAAAAACGAAGGCGACTCATTCGCCAGATAAATAAATCCAGTAATTTTGATTTAGGGCAATAGTCAGTTCCCTCATATAGTCATTTGCCTGATTGACATTGTAGTGCAAACAACTGAATTAAGCCTTTGGAGGTAATAAAAATAATTCATAATGTAATTATTTGATTTCATTGTTTTTTCAGGGAGAGCGTCAAGAGGTGGCATAACACAATTATTCGCTCATTTTTCAGACATTTGCCATGCTTAATTGTGATGACATCACGTATTGCCACGGCCTTTCTCGTTATACTGCCGGAGTAAAAGATAAATAACATATTTCTGGAGGGGATATGATTCTTGAGCGCGTTGAAATTGTGGGTTTTCGCGGCATTAACCGATTGTCATTGATGCTGGAACAAAACAATGTCCTGATTGGGGAGAACGCGTGGGGTAAATCCAGCTTGCTGGATGCCTTAACCCTGCTGTTATCGCCAGAGTCAGATCTCTACCATTTTGAGCGCGACGATTTCTGGTTTCCGACGGGAGATATCAATGGGCGGGAACATCATCTGCATATCATTTTGACCTTCCGTGAATCGCTGCCAGGCCGGCATCGGGTGCGCCGCTATCGTCCGCTGGAAGCGTGCTGGACGCCGTGCGCCGATGGTTATCACCGTATTTTTTATCGCCTGGAAGGGGAGAGTGCGGAAGACGGCAGCGTAATGACACTCCGCAGTTTTCTCGATAAAGACGGACATCCAATTGATGTCGAGGATATTAACGATCAGGCACGCCATCTGGTGCGTTTAATGCCAGTGCTGCGCTTGCGTGATGCCCGCTTTATGCGCCGTATTCGTAGTGGCACGGTGCCAAATGTCCCCAATGTGGAAGTCACCGCACGCCAGCTCGATTTTCTCGCCCGTGAGTTATCCTCGCATCCACAAAATCTCTCTGATGGGCAGATTCGGCAGGGACTTTCGGCAATGGTGCAATTGCTTGAGCATTATTTCTCCGAGCAGGGAGCCGGACAGGCGAGATATCGTTTAATGCGGCGGCGAGCCAGCAATGAACAACGAAGCTGGCGCTATCTGGATATCATCAACCGGATGATTGATCGGCCCGGAGGTCGTTCGTATCGGGTTATTTTGCTCGGCCTGTTTGCCACTTTATTGCAGGCAAAAGGGACATTGCGGCTGGATAAAGACGCCCGTCCATTATTGCTGATAGAAGATCCAGAAACCCGTTTACACCCCATTATGCTTTCAGTTGCCTGGCATCTGCTGAATCTTCTGCCATTGCAGCGTATTGCTACCACCAACTCTGGCGAACTGCTTTCGTTAACGCCGGTAGAACATGTTTGCCGCCTGGTGCGTGAATCTTCTCGCGTTGCCGCCTGGCGTCTGGGGCCGAGTGGCTTGAGTACCGAAGACAGCCGACGCATCTCCTTTCATATTCGTTTTAACCGTCCGTCATCGCTGTTTGCCCGTTGCTGGCTGCTGGTGGAAGGGGAAACAGAAACCTGGGTTATTAACGAACTGGCGCGTCAATGCGGGCATCATTTCGATGCCGAAGGGATTAAGGTCATTGAATTTGCCCAGTCCGGGCTAAAACCGCTGGTCAAATTTGCCCGGCGGATGGGGATTGAATGGCATGTGCTGGTCGATGGCGATGAAGCCGGGAAGAAATATGCCGCTACGGTGCGCAGCCTGCTGAATAACGATCGGGAAGCTGAACGAGAACATTTAACGGCGTTACCGGCGCTGGATATGGAACATTTTATGTATCGCCAGGGGTTTTCCGATGTGTTCCATCGTGTGGCGCAAATCCCGGAAAACGTGCCGATGAATCTGCGCAAAATTATCTCGAAGGCGATCCATCGCTCTTCCAAACCCGATCTCGCCATTGAAGTGGCAATGGAGGCCGGACGTCGTGGGGTGGAGTCCGTGCCGACGCTGCTGAAAAAAATGTTTTCACGCGTGCTGTGGCTGGCGCGCGGTCGGGCAGATTAACCGCGAAACATTGTTGTCATCTGTGGCTGAATGGCGTCGAGCATCTCATAGCGCCGACGGTATTCAGCTCGTTTTTTACTGGCGATTTCGGCAATCTCTTTTCGTGCTATCTGTGCCGGAAGGCGGTAATGGTGTTCAGCATCACATATGCCGCCAACCGATTCCCAGAAAGCGTTGTAATCAGCATGGATCTTGCCTTCTTTATCGCGATAACGCAGGCTGCGGTAAATATGCGTTTCATTACTGACGGCAATGATCTGCTCTACCTGTAAACGTTGGGCAAACAGGCAGGCCGCTTCCATCACGAGGCGTTTTGGAAATAGCCCGTGACAGGCTTTCGTCGCATTCTGGATTTCCTGATGCGGAATTTCCCATTTCGCACCTTGCAGTCCGCCAATAAACATCGTTCTTTTCCCCTGATATTCACACAGGGTAAAAGTGATCTCCGCCAGAGGAATACCCTCACTATTACGGAACAGGATTGTGCTGTCACCTTCTTTATCCATTGAGATCATCATGGTCAGCTCAAGCGTGAACTGCTCGCCGTTTTTGCCTTCCAGCTTCGCCAGTTGCAGGCCGGGGGTATTCAAATATAAGCTGAATTCTTCTGCCGACATACACGCACGCAGCAATGCATAATGGTAACGTAGCGCCTCGAGTAATTGCTTACGGTTAAGATTGGCGGCAAGGTAAGGGCGATGCAGACGAACAGGCAGTCGCGGCTGGCGTGTTAACAGCGTATTGAGATTAGGCCAGTGGGATAGTTCGTTCATCCACTCAACGCTTAAGCGCGGCATAATCAACGAGCGCAGCAAAAATTTCTGACGAAAGCTACGTCGGTGCCAGAATTTACCTGGTCGACACTGTCCGCGTGCCAGACTAAGAAAAAGAGACAGGCTGCTGAGAGATTCAGATGGCGTAAAGGACCGTTCAGTTAGCTGCGACATATTCATGAAATCAATGGTTATACATGACGCCGATTTCACTATTGCGTATCTTAACCAAACATCAATAGTGTGATTACTAACGTAAATTTTAGGGTTTTGTTGATATTTCGTTGAAGTTGATGACCCGGATTGGCATATGGAGTATTCAGAATATTTATGAAAAATCGGAGAACCGTGAAGAAACGTTACGTTATTGCGCTGGTGATAGTCATCGCCGGGCTGATTGCGTTATGGAGAATTCTCAACGCGCCCGTGCCGACTTATCAGACACTAATTGTGCGCCCCGGTGATTTGCAGCAAAGCGTACTGGCGACCGGAAAGCTGGACGCGCTGCGTAAGGTTGACGTGGGCGCGCAGGTCAGCGGTCAGTTGAAAACGCTGTCGGTGGCGATTGGCGATAAAGTTAAAAAAGATCAGCTTTTAGGGGTTATTGATCCTGAACAGGCAGAAAACCAGATCAAGGAAGTGGAAGCCACACTGATGGAGCTGCGCGCGCAGCGGCAGCAGGCGGAAGCGGAGCTGAAACTGGCGCGGGTGACGTATTCACGTCAACAACGTCTGGCGCAAACGCAGGCGGTTTCACAACAGGATCTCGACACCGCCGCGACGGAGATGGCTGTGAAACAGGCGCAAATCGGCACTATTGACGCGCAAATCAAGCGCAATCAGGCCTCTCTCGACACAGCTAAAACTAATCTCGATTACACCCGCATCGTGGCTCCAATGGCCGGGGAAGTCACGCAAATCACCACTCTGCAAGGTCAGACGGTGATTGCCGCACAACAAGCACCGAACATTCTGACGCTGGCAGATATGAGCACTATGCTGGTAAAAGCGCAGGTTTCTGAAGCGGATGTTATCCACCTGAAGCCGGGGCAAAAAGCCTGGTTTACGGTGCTTGGCGATCCGCTGACGCGCTACGAAGGGCAGATTAAAGACGTGCTACCGACGCCGGAAAAGGTTAACGATGCCATTTTCTACTATGCCCGCTTTGAAGTGCCAAACCCCAATGGTTTGCTGCGGCTGGATATGACGGCGCAGGTGCATATCCAGCTCACCGATGTGAAAAACGTGCTGACGATCCCTCTGTCAGCGTTAGGTGATCCGGTTGGCGATAATCGTTATAAGGTCAAATTGTTACGTAACGGTGAAACACGCGAGCGTGAAGTGACGATTGGCGCACGTAACGATACCGATGTTGAGATTGTCAAAGGGCTGGAAGCGGGCGATGAAGTGGTGATTGGTGAGGCCAAACCAGGAGCTGCGCAATGACGCCTTTGCTCGAATTGAAGGATATTCGCCGCAGCTATCCCGCTGGGGATGAGCAGGTCGAAGTGCTGAAGGGCATCAGCCTTGATATTTATGCCGGTGAGATGGTGGCGATTGTCGGCGCTTCGGGTTCCGGTAAATCGACCCTGATGAATATTCTCGGCTGCCTGGATAAGGCCACCAGCGGCACCTATCGCGTAGCCGGTCAGGATGTTGCCACACTGGACGCCGATGCGCTGGCGCAACTGCGCCGCGAGCATTTCGGCTTTATTTTCCAGCGTTACCATTTGCTTTCGCATTTAACCGCCGAGCAGAACGTTGAAGTTCCCGCCGTCTATGCCGGTCTTGAGCGAAAACAGCGACTGCTGCGTGCCCAGGAGTTGCTGCAACGACTGGGGCTGGAAGACCGTACAGAGTATTACCCGGCACAGCTTTCGGGTGGTCAGCAACAGCGCGTCAGTATCGCGCGGGCATTGATGAACGGCGGTCAGGTAATACTTGCCGATGAACCGACAGGCGCACTGGACAGCCATTCTGGCGAAGAGGTCATGGCGATCCTGCATCAGTTGCGCGATCGCGGGCACACGGTGATTATCGTCACCCACGATCCGCAGGTCGCGGCTCAGGCCGAGCGGGTGATCGAAATTCGCGACGGCGAAATCGTGCGCAATCCGCCCGCTATTGAAAAGGAGAATGTTGCTGGCGGGACGGAGCCTGTAGTCAAAACGGTGTCTGGCTGGCGGCAGTTTGTCAGCGGTTTTAACGAGGCGCTGACGATGGCGTGGCGGGCGCTGGCAGCGAATAAAATGCGTACCTTACTGACCATGCTGGGGATTATTATCGGTATTGCGTCGGTGGTTTCTATTGTCGTAGTGGGCGATGCCGCCAAACAAATGGTGCTGGCGGATATTCGTTCTATTGGTACGAATACTATTGATGTCTATCCCGGGAAAGATTTTGGCGATGACGATCCGCAATATCAACAGGCGCTAAAATACGACGATTTAATCGCTATTCAAAAACAACCGTGGGTCGCCTCTGCCACCCCCGCTGTCTCGCAAAACCTGCGCCTGCGTTATAACAATGTTGATGTTGCTGCCAGTGCCAACGGCGTGAGCGGCGATTATTTCAATGTCTATGGCATGACCTTCAGCGAAGGGAATACCTTTAATCAGGAGCAACTTAACGGTCGCGCGCAGGTCGTCGTTCTCGACAGTAATACCCGCCGTCAGCTTTTCCCGCATAAAGCGGATGTGGTTGGCGAGGTGATTCTGGTTGGTAATATGCCAGCGAGGGTCATCGGCGTGGCGGAAGAAAAACAGTCGATGTTTGGTAGTAGTAAAGTGCTGCGCGTGTGGTTGCCTTACAGCACGATGTCCGGGCGAGTTATGGGACAGTCGTGGCTTAACTCAATTACCGTAAGAGTGAAAGAAGGCTTTGACAGCGCCGAGGCGGAACAGCAACTGACGCGTTTGTTGTCGCTGCGTCACGGCAAAAAGGATTTCTTCACCTGGAACATGGACGGCGTCTTGAAAACCGTTGAAAAGACCACACGTACTCTACAACTGTTTCTGACGCTGGTAGCGGTGATTTCGCTGGTGGTCGGAGGCATTGGTGTAATGAACATTATGCTGGTGTCAGTGACCGAGCGAACGCGGGAAATTGGCATTCGCATGGCTGTAGGGGCGCGAGCCAGCGATGTACTGCAACAGTTTCTGATCGAAGCCGTGCTGGTTTGTCTGGTGGGCGGTGCGTTGGGGATCTCTCTTTCGCTGTTAATCGCTTTCACCTTGCAGCTTTTTTTACCCGGCTGGGAAATTGGCTTTTCTCCGTTGGCGCTGCTGCTGGCGTTTCTTTGCTCGACCATTACCGGGATTTTATTCGGCTGGTTGCCTGCGAGAAATGCGGCACGGCTGGATCCAGTGGATGCTCTGGCGCGAGAGTAGTATTTGAGATAAAAATGCCAGCCGATCGGGCTGGCATTTTGCCTGTAGGATGTACACAATGAGACAGAAGAGCTATGCGACTGCCGCTTCTACTTCGACGGGCACAATAACACTGGCATGATTGCCTTTTGGCCCCTGGTGGACATCAAACTGAACGGATTGCCCAGCTTTTAGCGTTCTGTAACCATCCATCTGGATGGTGGAATAATGAGCGAAAATATCTTCGCCGCCGCCTTCAGGGCAGATGAAACCAAACCCTTTGGCATTGTTGAACCACTTAACAGTACCCTTTTCCATGCTTCGACATCCTTCGCAAATCTTATACAAGTAAGATGGAATAAACCGGGGTCAGAGAGGGGGCAGTTCAAAACCTCGCCAACTCTAGAAATACAATTTAGAGAAATAGGGCGAGTCGTCAAGCGTTTGACAGGGGCCAGGGGGTAGGTATGCATCAAAAATTTGAAGCAGTTAACGCTATTGACAGTAATGTGACTGATGTCGCTGATGCCAACGATAGATGATACTTATCTATTATGTGGAGTAGATTGGTCAGGCAAATAAGCTCTTGTCAGCGGCAGAGCGTTCTGCCGATAACCGTAACCGAAGATGATAACTGACAATGGGTAAAACGAACGACTGGCTGGACTTTGATCAACTGGCGAAAGAAAAAGTGCGTGACGCGCTAAAACCGCCATCTATGTATAAAGTGATATTAGTCAATGATGATTACACTCCGATGGAGTTTGTTATTGACGTGTTACAAAAATTCTTTTCTTATGATGTAGAACGTGCAACGCAATTGATGCTCGCTGTTCACTACCAGGGGAAGGCCATTTGCGGAGTCTTTACCGCCGAGGTTGCAGAAACCAAAGTGGCGATGGTGAACAAGTACGCGAGGGAGAACGAGCATCCATTGCTGTGTACGCTGGAAAAAGCCTGAATGCAGGCATAAAAATTGGGGGAGGTGCCTATGCTCAATCAAGAACTGGAACTCAGTTTAAACATGGCTTTCGCCAGAGCGCGCGAGCACCGTCATGAGTTTATGACCGTCGAGCACTTGTTACTGGCATTGCTCAGTAATCCGTCTGCTCGGGAGGCGCTGGAAGCATGTTCCGTGGATCTGGTGGCGCTCCGTCAGGAACTGGAAGCCTTTATTGAACAAACCACACCCGTTCTGCCTGCCAGTGAAGAGGAGCGCGACACGCAGCCGACGCTGAGTTTTCAGCGGGTACTGCAACGTGCGGTCTTCCATGTTCAGTCCTCCGGTCGCAGTGAGGTTACCGGTGCGAATGTTCTGGTTGCTATCTTTAGCGAACAGGAGTCACAGGCGGCGTATCTGTTGCGCAAACATGAAGTCAGCCGTCTCGATGTGGTGAACTTTATTTCTCATGGCACGCGTAAAGACGAGCCATCTCAGTCTTCTGAACCCGGAAACCAGCCGAGCAGTGAAGAACAAGCTGGTGGGGAGGACCGTATGGAGAATTTCACGACTAACCTGAACCAGCTTGCACGCGTGGGAGGAATCGACCCGCTGATTGGTCGTGAGAAGGAACTGGAGCGCGCCATTCAGGTTCTCTGTCGCCGCCGTAAAAACAACCCGCTGCTGGTCGGGGAGTCTGGCGTCGGTAAAACCGCGATTGCGGAAGGTCTTGCCTGGCGTATTGTTCAGGGCGATGTACCGGAAGTGATGGCTGACTGTACGATTTACTCCCTCGATATCGGTTCACTGTTAGCGGGCACCAAATATCGCGGCGACTTTGAAAAACGTTTCAAAGCATTGCTTAAACAACTTGAGCAGGATACAAACAGCATCCTGTTTATTGATGAGATCCACACCATCATCGGCGCAGGTGCAGCCTCTGGCGGTCAGGTGGATGCAGCTAACCTGATCAAGCCGTTGCTCTCCAGCGGTAAAATTCGCGTGATTGGTTCGACGACGTATCAGGAGTTCAGCAACATTTTCGAGAAAGACCGTGCTCTGGCGCGTCGCTTCCAGAAAATTGATATTACTGAACCGTCGATCGAAGAAACTGTTCAAATCATCAACGGCCTGAAACCGAAGTATGAAGCGCACCACGACGTGCGTTATACCGCGAAAGCGGTGCGTGCGGCGGTAGAGCTGGCGGTGAAATACATAAACGATCGTCATCTGCCGGATAAAGCGATTGACGTTATCGACGAAGCGGGCGCTCGTGCACGCCTGATGCCGGTAAGCAAGCGCAAGAAAACGGTCAATGTGGCGGATATTGAATCCGTGGTGGCTCGTATTGCACGTATTCCAGAGAAGAGCGTTTCTCAGAGTGACCGCGATACGCTGAGAAACCTCGGCGATCGCCTGAAAATGCTGGTCTTCGGTCAGGATAAAGCCATTGAGGCGCTTACCGAAGCCATCAAGATGGCGCGTGCGGGTTTGGGTCATGAACATAAACCTGTCGGTTCATTCCTGTTTGCCGGTCCAACCGGGGTCGGGAAAACCGAGGTGACGGTACAGCTTTCGAAAGCTTTGGGCATTGAGCTTCTGCGTTTTGATATGTCCGAGTATATGGAACGTCATACGGTTAGCCGCCTGATTGGAGCGCCTCCGGGGTACGTTGGTTTTGATCAGGGTGGTCTGCTGACCGATGCGGTGATCAAACATCCACACGCGGTACTGCTGCTGGACGAAATCGAGAAAGCGCATCCGGACGTGTTCAACATTCTGTTGCAGGTGATGGACAACGGCACGCTGACCGATAACAACGGACGCAAGGCAGACTTCCGTAACGTGGTGCTGGTAATGACCACCAACGCCGGGGTACGTGAAACCGAGCGTAAATCCATTGGCCTTATCCACCAGGATAACAGCACCGACGCGATGGAAGAGATCAAGAAGATCTTTACGCCGGAATTCCGTAACCGTCTCGACAACATTATCTGGTTCGATCATCTGTCAACTGACGTGATCCATCAGGTGGTGGATAAATTTATTGTTGAGTTGCAGGTTCAACTGGATCAGAAAGGTGTTTCTCTGGAAGTGAGTCAGGAAGCGCGTAACTGGCTGGCTGAGAAAGGTTATGACCGGGCAATGGGTGCACGTCCGATGGCACGCGTCATTCAGGACAACCTGAAAAAACCGCTCGCTAACGAACTGCTGTTTGGCTCGTTGGTGGACGGCGGTCAGGTCACCGTTGCACTGGATAAAGAGAAAAATGAGCTGACCTACGGGTTCCAGAGTGCGCAAAAGCACAAGGCGGAAGCAGCGCATTAATCTGATGTTGTAAAGCCTTTTAAGTAGGTTGATAAAGTCCGTAATCCTGTATGGGGTTACGGACTTTTTTCTTTGTGAGGTGAGGGCGGTTGTAACCCTAATTTTTATGGTTACTGTAACTTATTGATAATTAATGCTGCTGGAAGGTAAGGATAAAAAAGGATAGCAGCAGGGAAATTAGATAGTTTTACTTTATTAACAACGGGCTAAACGTGTAGTATTTGAGTTCACTGCCGTACAGGCAGCTTAGAAAAGAAGATGTCTGCATTCATTACTGCGTATACCGTTCACTGCCGTACAGGCAGCTAAAATACAAAAAAAGCTCGTACTTTCGTACGAGCTCTTCTTTAAATATGGCGGTGAGGGGGGGATTCGAACCCCCGATACGTTGCCGTATACACACTTTCCAGGCGTGCTCCTTCAGCCACTCGGACACCTCACCAAATTGTTTTGTTGCCTGACCTCATGGGGGGCAACGGGGCGCTACTATAGGGAGTTGGAGTAAAACGGTCAAGAAGAATTTTAATGATAATTATTGTTTGCTCATACTGTAAACAAGTTGTGCAGTATATCTACATCGAGACAAGTTATGGATTTATACTTCCAAAGTATTTCATACATATCACAAAATAAAAAGGCCGGCTAAACCGACCTTTTACTCGTTCTTTCTCTTCGCCCATCAGGCGGTAAAACAATCAGCGACTACGGAAGACAATGCGGCCTTTGCTCAGGTCGTACGGGGTCAGTTCAACAGTCACTTTGTCGCCCGTCAGGATGCGGATGTAGTTTTTGCGCATTTTACCGGAGATGTGTGCAGTAACCACGTGACCGTTTTCTAACTCTACGCGGAACATGGTGTTAGGCAACGTTTCAAGAACGGTGCCTTGCATTTCAATATTGTCTTCTTTGGCCATCTAATCCTCTGGGGTATCACTACCGTAATTTGAACCGGCAAGATAATGCCGAAGTTCTGTAAATAAGTAAAGATTTGCGCGCTAAATCGCAACAAACAGGTTTGGCACATAACTCCGAAAACACACGGCTAAGCCGCACCAAAAGCGCAACGTATAAGGGAGCGGTGAGATAAACGATGGGCGTTACCTGACGCGAAAAATTCCTTATCGGCAGCGGAGTAATGAGCGTAACCAACTCTGCGACCGCAATTATAACACTCTGGAGAGAAATGTGCCGAAAACATTCATTTCTGAGGCGAAAACAATTGCCGTGGCACCCAGAAGTTATTCGGCAATCGTTCCGGGCGCATTTGATTAAGATAATTGAGGTAATCCCTGCGGGGAATTTCGCAGGCGCCAAGCGAAGCTGTGTGATCATTAAGCACCTGACAATCGATTAATTTGCCACCGTGATAGATAAATTCTTCGCAGAATACCAGGAGCGCCGTTTTGGACGCATTTTCCATGCGGCTGAACATCGACTCACCACAAAATAACGTTCCCTGCGCCACGCCATATATGCCGCCGACAAGCTCGTCTTCACGCCAGACTTCAATAGAGTGGGCATGACCCAGCTCGTGCAGGCGGTAGTAAGCTTCAACCACGTCGCGCGTGATCCAGGTTCCTTCTTCGCGATCGCTGGCACAACCTTCAATAACCTGACCAAATGCGTAATTCATCGTGACACGATAGGGCGAGCGTCTATGAAAACGTTTCATACTGCGACTAATATGCAGTGATTCTGGCCATAATACCGCGCGAGGGTCGGGCGACCACCACAGAATAGGGTCGCCAGGAGAAAACCACGGAAAAATACCGCGTTGATAAGCCATCAACAGACGCGCAGGGCTTAGATCGCCCCCCAGCGCCAGCAAGCCGTTAGGCTCACGTAATGCGCCTTCCGGGGAAGGGAAGGCTATTGAATGGCGAGAAAGCTGAACCAGGCGCATGACCGCAAAACTCCACTACGCAAGTCGGATCGTTCAATAATAGCTTACAAACCCTGCTTAAACTGGTAATAACGCCCCTGTCTGGCAAGCAGTTCTGCATGAGTACCTTGCTCAATAATTTGTCCGTTGTCCATCACAATTATTTGTTGGAAACGAGAGAGTCCGCGAAGTCGATGTGTAACCATTAATACCGTTTTCTCGTGCATCATTTCTGCAAGTAATTCAAGGATCTGACTTTCAGTTGTGGCATCCAGGCCTTCGGTTGGTTCGTCCAGCAATACCAGCGGCGCATCGTGTAATAGCGCACGGGCGATAGCCAGACGGCGCAGTTCGCCACCGGAGAGTTGGCGTCCACCTTCACCCAGCCAACTGTTGAGTCCTGCGTCTTCAAGCAGCTTCTCCAGACCGACGCGGCGCAAGATCTCCGCCAGAGCCTCATCACAGCTGCCTGGTGCTGCAAGTAACAGATTATCTCGCAGCGTTGCGCTAAACAGATGTACACGCTGTGGCACAACGCTGATGGCCTTACGCAGAGCCGTTTCATTCAGGCTGGCTATAGGGCTACCGTTAAGCAAAATCTCGCCCTGTTGCGGATCCCATGCGCGGGTCAGCAGTTGTAATAGTGTCGACTTGCCGCATCCCGTTCGACCGAGAATCGCAATATGTTCTCCGGCGTTTGCCTGAAGGGAAATCTCTTTAAGAGCTTGCTGTGATTGCTCAGGATAAGTGAACTGAACATCACGTAACGTCAGGGAAACCTGATCGGCAACATGGGTTTGGGTATCAGGGAAGGTGACTTCTGGTTTTTGATCCGTTAAGTCAGTGATCCGTACTGCAGAGGCAATGACTTGCCCCAGATGCTGAAATGCACCTGTCACCGGCGCCAGAGCCTCAAACGCAGCTAACGCACAGAAGACAAACAAGGCAATTAACGCGCCGGGTTGAGCATTGCCGCCAACGCCGCCAGACGCCATCCACAGCATCAGGATCACCGCTAACGCACCAATTAGCAGCATTATCGCTTGCGATAAAGCGGTCAGTTCAGATTGACGGCGTTGCGCTTCCAGCCACTGAATTTCAGTATTCTCTAACTGCGTGCGATAACGATCGCTGGCACCAAAAATGGTCAGTTCAGCTTGCCCTTGCAGCCAGGCGGTCAGTTGCTGGCGATACTGCCCGCGAAGATGAGTCAGATTATGCCCTGTGCTTTTACCAGCACGATAAAATAGCGGAGGCATCAGGAACAACGTCAGCAACATAATGCCGCCCAGCGTGAAGGCGAGGGTGAAATCAAGGAAACTTAACCCGATTGTCACCACCATAATCACCACAAAAGCGCCCACCAGCGGTGAGATAACGCGCAAATAAAGATGATCGAGCGTATCAACATCCGCCACGACGCGGTTGAGCAATTCGCCCTGACGATAGCGCGCAAGCCCGGCAGGGGAGAGCGGCAAAAGTTTACTGAATGTGTAAATGCGCAGATGCTGCAATACGCGGAAAGTCGCGTCATGACTCACCAGACGTTCAAAATAACGCCCTGCGGTACGGGTGATTGCTGCGCCACGCACCCCTGCGGCGGGGAGCATATAGTTGAAGCTGTACAGTCCTGCAACGCCCGCAACCGCAGAGGCGGAGAGGAACCAGCCGGAAAGTGTCAACAGACCGATACTGGCGAGCAGAGTAATAATCGCCAGCACAATACCAAGGCTTAACATCCATTTATGACGTTTATACAGAGCCAGATAGGGTAGCAAAGCGCGCATTTAAATCTCCTCCTGACGATGGGCCAGCAATGTAGCGAAAGGACCGTTAGCCACGCTTAATTCCGCGTAACGTCCTTGCTCGACAATCTGACCATCCTGCATTACCCAAATGACATCCCAGTCAGCAAGATCTTCTAACTGGTGGGTGACCATTAACGTAGTCTGGCGTAGCGAGGCGGCATTCAGCGCCTCCATTACGCGCTGTTCGCTGTGTGCATCCAGGCTGGCAGCGGGTTCATCCAACAGTAATAGCGAACAGGGATGCAGTAATGCACGCGCCACCGCCACGCGCTGCGCCTGACCTACGGAAAGGCGGGCAGCCTGGTCGCCAACAGGCGTATCAACTCCTTGTGGCAGGAGCGGTAGAAACTCACTGACCCATGCGTTATCCAGTGCTGTTTGTAACTCTTGTTCGCTGGCATCAGGTCGCGCCAGTAGCACATTGTCCCGTAGTGTTGCTGCTGGTAGTTGTGGATTCTGCCCAACCCAGGAGAGATGTTTGCGCCATGATTCCGGTGATAAATCGCGCAATTCGATACCGTTGACCCGTAGCGATCCCTGATATGAGAGGAAACCGGAAAGTGCATTCAACAGTGAGCTTTTACCTGAACCGCTACGGCCAACCAATACAGCTCGTTGGCCTGCTGGCAAAGTAAAGTTCAGCGGTCCGGCCAGCGTTTTACCTTCCGGCGATGTGATAAACAGATCCTCGGCCTCAATGGTCACCGGATCGGTTGATGCTAATTCCGTCTCACCGCGCTGCGGATGGGCGAGCGGGGTTTCCATAAACGTTTTCAGACTGTCAGCCGCGCCAACAGCCTGGGCTTTAGCATGATAAAACGTACCAAGATCGCGCAATGGCTGGAAAAACTCCGGCGCAAGGATCAGCGCCAGAAAACCCGCAGCCAGCGTCACGCCAGTATCATAGTGACCAAAATCCAGCTCGCCGAGATAGGAAAAACCAAAGTACACCGCCACCAGAGCAATTGACAGCGAGGTAAAGAATTCCAGAATGCCGGAGGATAAAAATGCCAGTCGCAACACTTCCATTGTCCGTTGACGGAAATCTTCAGAAGCAGAACGAATGCTTTCAATTTCAGCTTCACCACGACCAAAAATACGCAGCGTTTCCATGCCGCGCAGGCGATCGAGGAAATGCCCACTTAAGCGAGCAAGTGCGAGAAAGTTACGTCGGTTAGCATCGGCGGCGCCCATTCCAACTAACGCCATAAACAACGGGATTAACGGCGCAGTGCCCAGCAGAATAAGCGCCGCAGCCCAGTTAGAAGGGAATATTGCTACCACAATCAGCAGCGGCACTGACACCGCCAGCGCCATTTGTGGCAGGTAGCGAGCATAGTAATCATGCATATCGTCAATTTGCTCGAGTACCAGCGTCGCCCAACTCCCCGCAGGTTTGCCCTGAATCCACGCCGGTCCTGCTTGCTGCAAACGGTCGAGAACCTGGCGGCGGATGGCAAAACGGATATGCTGCCCGGCGTGATACCCCACCCGTTCGCGCAACCAGACCACCCATGCGCGCAATACAAAGGTCAGAACCAGTAACGTAAAGGGCAGCAGCAGGGCTTCACGGGGGATGTTCTCCATAATCATGTGCTGCAGAATACGCGCCATGAACCAGGCTTGGGCAATTATCAATATGCCACTCACAAAGCCCAACAGACGAGAAATATTCAGCCAACGTTGGGAGATGACGCTTTGCTGTTTTAACCAGCGGGTTAACTCTTTTTGACGGGATTTATTCATTGCACGCTTAGCAGGTGAGTTATCAGAATTTTTTGCAGGGCAATGTTACAACGGAGGAATAATAAAGGCGACCCATAGTCGCATGGTGTCGCCTTCTTTACTTTTGTTACTGATTTGTAAAATTATTTTGCGTCAGCTAAACCGTCGAGGTAGCGTTCAGCATCCAGTGCCGCCATGCAGCCTGTACCGGCGGAAGTAATAGCCTGGCGATAAATATGATCCATCACGTCACCTGCGGCAAAGACGCCCGGAATGCTGGTCTGGGTGGCATTACCATGAATACCCGATTGTACTTTGATGTAGCCGTTTTCCAGTTCCAGTTGCCCTTCGAAAATGGCGGTATTCGGGCTGTGGCCGATAGCAACAAACAGACCGGCAACGTCGAGTGACTCGATGTTATCGCTGTTTTGCGTATCGCGAAGACGAACGCCAGTGACGCCCATCTGATCGCCGGTCACTTCTTCCAGCGTACGGTTGGTGTGCAGAATGATGTTGCCGTTCTCCACTTTATCCATCAGACGCTTAATCAGAATTTTTTCTGCGCGGAAAGTATCGCGGCGGTGAATCAGGTGTACTTCAGAAGCAATGTTAGACAGATACAATGCCTCTTCAACAGCGGTATTACCGCCGCCGATAACCGCAACCTTCTGATTACGGTAGAAGAATCCATCGCAGGTCGCACAGGCAGAAACCCCACGTCCTTTAAAGGCTTCTTCAGAGGGCAGGCCGAGATAGCGTGCAGAAGCTCCGGTAGCAATAATCAGCGCATCGCAGGTGTACTCGCCGCTGTCGCCAGACAGACGGAACGGACGATTCTGCAAATCCACTTTGTTGATGTGATCAAAGATGATTTCAGTTTCAAATTTGGTGGCATGTTCATGCATGCGTTCCATTAATAACGGACCGGTCAGATCGTTTGGATCGCCTGGCCAGTTTTCCACTTCCGTGGTGGTGGTCAGTTGGCCGCCTTTTTCCATGCCGGTAATCAGCACGGGTTGCAGGTTGGCGCGCGCCGCGTAGACAGCAGCGGTATATCCCGCCGGGCCTGAACCCAGGATAAGCAGTTTACTGTGTTTGGTCGTGCCCATGAGATCCCCATAGTTGTTGGCAGACAATGGGCAGGATTGTAGGGAATTTACAGACGTAAAAAAAGAGTATGACGATTTTGTTAACGATTTGTGCAATCGTCAGAAGCGATAAGCGTGTCAAATTCTTCGGTCATTATCACGCCTGCTACTTAATTTTTTCGGTTTATAAGCCGATTAAATGATGATTAAACGCGACTGTTAATGAATAACTGGCATGTTGTACTAAAAAACGATGTTTTGCTTTGACAATCACCTGGTGTTTTGCGAAAACATTCGAGGAAGAAAAAAACAGTATTCTTATATGCGCATAATCATGCATGTAAATACCATGTTTACCGTGCTAGTGAAATCTACGCATGGCGTGGACAGACGCCATTCGTGATGTCGATAGCGGCCTCCAGGCAACGGTCTTCTCACCGTAGACCCAGGCATTGCGCGCCGTGAATCTTAATGATTTCGGTCTATCGTGACGGGTAGCGACTCTGAACAGTGATGTTTTCAGGGTCAGACAGGAGTAGGGAAGGAATACAGAGAGACAATAATAATGGTAGATAGCAAGAAGCGCCCTGGCAAAGATCTCGACCGTATCGATCGTAACATTCTTAATGAGTTGCAAAAGGATGGGCGTATTTCTAACGTCGAGCTTTCTAAACGTGTGGGACTTTCCCCAACGCCATGCCTTGAGCGCGTGCGTCGGCTGGAAAGACAAGGGTTTATCCAGGGCTATACGGCACTGCTGAACCCGCATTATCTGGATGCATCACTTCTGGTATTCGTTGAGATTACTCTGAATCGTGGTGCTCCGGATGTGTTTGAACAATTCAATACCGCTGTACAAAAACTTGAAGAAATTCAGGAGTGTCATTTAGTATCTGGTGATTTCGACTACCTGTTGAAAACACGCGTGCCGGATATGTCAGCTTACCGTAAGCTGCTGGGGGAAACTCTGCTGCGTCTGCCTGGCGTCAATGACACACGGACATACGTTGTTATGGAAGAAGTCAAGCAGAGTAATCGTCTGGTTATTAAGACGCGCTAACACGGAACAGGTGCAAAATCGGCGTATTTTGATTACACTCCTGTTAATCCATACAGCAACAGTACTGGGGTAACCTGGTACTGTTGTCCGTTTTAGCATCGGGCAGGAAAAGCCTGTAACCTGGAGAGCCTTTCTTGAGCCAGGAATACACTGAAGACAAAGAAGTCACATTGACAAAGTTAAGCAGCGGGCGCCGACTTCTGGAGGCGTTGCTGATTCTTATTGTCCTGTTTGCCGTCTGGTTGATGGCAGCTTTATTGAGTTTTAACCCTTCGGATCCTAGCTGGTCGCAAACGGCCTGGCATGAGCCTATCCATAATTTAGGCGGGGCACCTGGTGCGTGGCTGGCCGATACCCTGTTCTTCATTTTTGGCGTGATGGCTTACACCATCCCCGTCATCATTGTCGGTGGCTGTTGGTTTGCGTGGCGTCATCAGACCAGCGACGAATACATTGATTATTTTGCCGTTTCGCTACGTATTATTGGCGTGCTGGCGCTCATCCTTACCTCCTGTGGTCTAGCAGCCATTAACGCCGACGATATCTGGTATTTTGCCTCCGGTGGCGTAATCGGTAGCTTATTAAGCACCACGTTGCAGCCTCTGCTACACAGCAGTGGGGGAACAATTGCGCTGCTTTGCGTCTGGGCAGCGGGCCTGACGCTGTTTACCGGCTGGTCCTGGGTGACTATTGCCGAAAAACTGGGCGGCTGGATTTTAAACATTCTCACCTTCGCCAGTAATCGTACCCGTCGCGATGATACCTGGGGCGATGAAGATGAGTATGACGATGACGAAGAGTACGAAGATGAAAACCACGGTAAACAGCATGAATCGCGCCGTGCTCGTATTCTTCGTGGCGCGTTAGCGCGTCGTAAACGCCTGGCGGAAAAATTCATTAATCCGATGGGGCGACAAACGGACGCTGCGTTGTTCTCCGGCAAGCGAATGGATGATGAAGAAGATGTTACCTACACTGCGCGCGGAGTAGCGGCCGATCCTGATGACGTCCTGTTTTCGGGCAATCGTGCAACGCAGCCAGAATATGACGAATACGATCCTTTATTAAATGGTGCGCCGATTACCGAGCCTGTCGCTGCCGCAGCGGCTGCAACCACGGCGACGCAAAGCTGGGCCGCGCCGGTTGAACCTGTTACTCAGACGCCGCCTGTTGCCTCTGTTAATGTTCCACCTGCGCAACCTACTGTAGCTTGGCAGCCTGTACCGGGGCCGCAAACGGGCGAGCCGGTTATTACTCCTGCAGCGGAAGGTTACCCACAGCAGCCACAATATGCGCAGCCTACGGTGCAATATAATGAGCCGCTGCAACAGCCTGTACCGCCACAGCAGTCATACTATACGCCTGCAGCGGAACAACCGGTTCAACAGCCGTATTATACATCTGCACCGGAACAGCCGGTGGCAGGTAACGCCTGGCAAGCCGAAGAGACGCAATCCACTTTTGCTCCACAGCCTACATACCAGGCGGAGCAAACTTACCCGCAGCCAGCCGTTCAGGAGCCGTTGTACCAACAGCCGCAACCTGTTGAACAGCAGCCTGTCGCGACACCGGAGCCTGTTGTAGAAGAGACAAAGCCTGCGCGTCCGCCGCTTTACTATTTTGAAGAAGTGGAAGAGAAGCGTGCCCGTGAACGTGAACAACTTGCGGCCTGGTATCAACCAATTCCTGAACCGGTTAAGGAACCAGAACCGATCAAATCTTCGCTGAAAGCACCTTCTGTTGCAGCAGTACCTCCAGTAGAAGCCGCTGCCGCTGTTTCACCGCTGGCATCGGGCGTGAAAAAAGCGACCCTGGCGACGGGAGCCGCAGCGACGGTTGCTGCGCCTGTTTTCAGCCTGGCAAATAGCGGTGCGCCGCGTCCGCAAGTGAAAGAGGGCATTGGCCCGCAGTTACCTCGACCGAAGCGTATCCGCGTACCAACACGTCGTGAACTGGCGTCATATGGCATTAAGCTGCCATCGCAGAGAGCGGCGGAAGAGAAGGCTCGTGAAGCGCAGCGCAACCAGTACGATGCTGGCGGGCAGTATAACGATGATGAAATCGATGCGATGCAGCAGGATGAACTGGCACGTCAGTTCGCCCAGACACAGCAGCAACGCTATGGCGAACAGTATCAACATGATGTGCCCGTAAACGCAGAAGATGCAGATGCTGCGGCAGAGGCTGAGCTGGCTCGTCAGTTTGCCCAGACTCAGCAGCAGCGTTATTCCGGTGAACAACCGACTGGGGCGAATCCGTTCTCGCTGGATGATTTCGAATTTTCACCGATGAAAGCGTTAGTGGATGATGGTCCACACGAGCCGCTGTTTACGCCAATTGTTGAACCTGTTCAACAGCCGCAGCAACCAGTCGTGCCGCAGCCGCAATATCAACAGCCGCAGCGATCGGTAGTGCCGCAGCCGCAGTATCAACAGCCGCAGCAACCGGTAGCACCGCAGCAGCACTATCAGCAGCCGCAGCAACCGGTAGCGCCACAGCCGCAGTATCAGCAGCCGCAACAACCGGTAGCGCCACAGCAGCACTATCAACAGCCGCAACAACCGGTAGCGCCGCAGCCGCAGTATCAGCAGCCGCATCAACCGACGGCACCACAGCCGCAGGATACCCTGCTTCATCCGCTGTTAATGCGCAATGGCGACAGTCGTCCGTTACACAAACCGACGACGCCGTTGCCTTCTCTGGATTTGCTGACGCCGCCGCCGAGCGAAGTGGAACCCGTAGATACCTTTGCGCTTGAACAAATGGCGCGTCTGGTAGAGGCGCGCCTGGCTGACTTCCGCATTAAAGCCGATGTCGTCAACTATTCTCCGGGGCCAGTTATCACTCGCTTTGAGCTGAACCTGGCACCGGGCGTAAAAGCTGCGCGTATTTCTAACTTGTCACGTGACCTGGCCCGTTCGCTATCAACTGTGGCGGTTCGTGTCGTTGAAGTTATTCCGGGTAAACCTTACGTAGGTCTGGAGTTACCTAACAAAAAACGCCAAACCGTTTACCTGCGCGAAGTGCTGGACAACGCTAAGTTCCGCGATAACCCATCGCCATTAACGATAGTGCTGGGTAAAGATATCGCTGGCGATCCGGTCGTTGCCGATCTGGCAAAAATGCCGCACTTGTTGGTTGCGGGGACTACCGGTTCCGGTAAGTCTGTCGGTGTGAACGCCATGATTCTGAGTATGCTCTATAAAGCGCAGCCGGAAGATGTGCGTTTCATTATGATCGATCCGAAAATGCTCGAGCTTTCAGTTTATGAAGGTATCCCGCACCTGTTAACGGAAGTCGTGACCGACATGAAAGATGCTGCCAACGCTTTACGCTGGTGCGTCAACGAAATGGAGCGTCGATATAAACTGATGTCGGCTTTGGGTGTACGTAACCTGGCGGGTTATAACGAAAAAATTGCTGAAGCTGACCGTATGATGCGCCCAATACCAGACCCGTACTGGAAACCGGGCGACAGTATGGATGCTCAGCATCCGGTGCTGAAAAAAGAGCCTTATATTGTTGTTCTGGTGGACGAATTTGCCGACCTGATGATGACGGTGGGTAAAAAAGTGGAAGAGCTGATTGCACGTCTGGCGCAAAAAGCCCGTGCCGCAGGAATCCACCTCGTACTGGCAACGCAACGCCCATCAGTTGATGTTATTACTGGTCTGATTAAAGCGAATATTCCAACTCGTATCGCCTTTACGGTATCCAGTAAGATTGACTCGCGTACCATTCTTGATCAGGCTGGTGCCGAATCGTTACTGGGAATGGGCGATATGCTCTACTCCGGGCCGAACTCCACCATGCCGGTACGTGTTCATGGTGCCTTTGTTCGCGATCAGGAAGTTCATGCCGTGGTGCAGGACTGGAAAGCGCGTGGTCGTCCGCAGTATGTCGATGGCATCACTTCCGACAGTGAAAGTGAAGGTGGAGCCGGTGGTTTCGATGGCGCAGAAGAGCTGGATCCGTTGTTCGATCAGGCGGTGCAGTTCGTCACTGAAAAACGCAAAGCGTCAATTTCAGGCGTACAGCGTCAGTTCCGCATTGGTTATAACCGTGCGGCGCGTATTATCGAACAGATGGAAGCGCAGGGGATCGTCAGCGAACAGGGTCACAACGGTAATCGTGAAGTGCTGGCTCCACCGCCGTTTGACTGATTAGGGCATTGTAGGCCGGATAAGACGCGATAGCGTCGCATCCGGCACACTATCAACTGAAAATTCAGTATTTTCTTCTTTCCTCAAGCTGATTATTAGCCTGGAATAGAGAGTAGAGGGAACTCCCGTTTGGGAGTGACGTAATTTGAGGAACCATGATGAAAAAAATTGCCATCACCTGTGTATTACTCTCAAGCTTTGTGGCGAGCAGCGTTTGGGCTGATGCCGCAAGCGATCTGAAAAGCCGCCTGGATAAAGTCAGCAGCTTCCATGCCAGCTTCACGCAAAAAGTGACTGACGGTAGCGGCGCTGCAGTACAGGAAGGTCAGGGCGATCTGTGGGTGAAACGTCCTAACTTGTTCAACTGGCATATGACTCAACCTGATGAAAGCATTTTGGTTTCTGACGGTAAAACACTGTGGTTCTATAACCCGTTCGTTGAGCAGGCTACGGCAACCTGGCTGAAAGATGCTACCGGTAATACGCCGTTTATGCTGATTGCCCGCAACCAGTCCAGCGACTGGCAGCAGTACAACATCAAACAGAATGGTGATGACTTTATCCTCACGCCGAAAACCAGCAATGGCAATCTGAAGCAATTCACCATTAATGTGGGGCGTGATGGTACGATCCATCAGTTCAGTGCGGTGGAGCAGGACGATCAGCGCAGCAGTTATCAGTTAAAGTCCCAGCAGAATGGCGTTGTGGATGCAGCGAAATTTACCTTCACCCCGCCGCAAGGCGTAACGGTAGATGACCAACGTAAGTAGAGGCACCTGAGTGAGCAATCTGTCGCTCGATTTTTCGGATAATACTTTTCAACCTCTGGCCGCGCGTATGCGGCCAGAAAATTTAGCACAGTATATCGGTCAGCAACATTTGCTGGCTGCGGGGAAGCCGTTGCCGCGTGCTATTGAAGCCGGGCACCTGCATTCTATGATCCTCTGGGGGCCGCCAGGTACGGGTAAAACGACCCTTGCCGAAGTGATCGCCCGCTACGCAAACGCTGATGTGGAACGTATTTCTGCCGTTACCTCTGGTGTGAAAGAGATTCGCGAGGCGATCGAGCGGGCGCGGCAGAACCGCAACGCCGGACGCCGCACCATTCTGTTTGTCGACGAAGTGCACCGCTTCAACAAGAGCCAGCAGGATGCTTTTCTACCGCATATTGAAGATGGCACCATCACTTTCATTGGCGCGACGACTGAAAACCCCTCGTTTGAGCTTAATTCGGCGCTGCTTTCCCGTGCCCGCGTTTATCTGCTGAAATCCTTGACGACCGAGGATATTGAGCGAGTACTTACTCAGGCAATGGAAGACAAAACGCGTGGCTATGGCGGGCAGGATATTGTTCTGCCAGATGAAACACGCCGTGCGATTGCTGAACTGGTGAATGGTGACGCGCGCCGGGCGTTGAATACGCTGGAAATGATGGCGGATATGGCCGAAATCGATGGCAGCGGCAAACGTGTTCTAAAGCCTGAATTACTGACAGAAATCGCCGGTGAGCGTAGCGCCCGCTTTGATAACAAAGGCGATCGCTTTTACGATCTGATTTCCGCGCTGCATAAATCTGTGCGTGGTAGTGCACCCGATGCGGCGCTGTACTGGTATGCGCGCATTATTACTGCTGGTGGTGATCCGTTATATGTCGCGCGTCGCTGCCTGGCGATAGCGTCGGAAGATGTCGGTAATGCTGATCCACGTGCGATGCAGGTAGCGATTGCTGCCTGGGATTGCTTTACCCGCGTTGGTCCGGCAGAAGGCGAACGCGCCATTGCCCAGGCGATTGTTTACCTGGCCTGTGCACCAAAAAGTAACGCTGTGTATACCGCGTTTAAAGCCGCGCTGGCCGATGCTCGCGAACGTCCGGATTATGACGTGCCGGTTCATTTGCGTAATGCGCCGACAAAATTAATGAAGGAAATGGGCTACGGGCAGGAATATCGTTACGCTCATGATGAAGCAAACGCTTATGCTGCCGGTGAGGTTTACTTCCCGCCGGAAATAGCACAAACACGCTATTATTTCCCGACAAACAGGGGGCTGGAAGGCAAGATTGGCGAAAAGCTCGCCTGGCTGGCTGAACAGGATCAAAATAGCCCCATAAAACGCTACCGTTAATGTTATCGTTGCGGTAATGTTGTTACTGTATCCCTGTGGTCGCAGGCTGTGGCCACATCTCCCATTTAATTCGATAAGCACAGGATAAGCATGCTCGATCCCAATCTGCTGCGTAATGAGCCAGACGCAGTCGCTGAAAAACTGGCACGCCGGGGCTTTAAGCTGGATGTAGATAAGCTGGGCGCTCTTGAAGAGCGTCGTAAAGTATTGCAGGTAAAAACGGAAAACCTGCAAGCGGAGCGTAACTCCCGATCGAAATCCATTGGCCAGGCGAAAGCGCGCGGGGAAGATATCGAGCCTTTACGTCTGGAAGTGAACAAACTGGGCGAAGAGCTGGATGCAGCAAAAGCCGAGCTGGATGCTTTACAGGCTGAAATTCGCGATATCGCGCTAACCATCCCTAACCTGCCTGCAGATGAAGTGCCGGTAGGTAAAGACGAAAATGACAACGTTGAAGTCAGCCGCTGGGGTACCCCGCGTGAGTTTGACTTTGAAGTTCGTGACCATGTGACGCTGGGTGAAATGCACTCTGGCCTCGACTTTGCAGCCGCAGTTAAGTTGACCGGTTCCCGCTTTGTGGTAATGAAAGGGCAGATTGCTCGCATGCACCGCGCACTGTCGCAGTTTATGCTGGATCTGCATACCGAACAGCATGGCTACAGTGAGAACTATGTTCCGTACCTGGTTAACCAGGACACGCTGTACGGTACGGGTCAGCTGCCGAAATTTGCTGGCGATCTGTTCCATACTCGTCCGCTGGAAGAAGAAGCAGACACCAGTAACTACGCGTTGATCCCAACGGCAGAAGTTCCGCTGACCAACCTGGTTCGCGGTGAAATCATTGATGAAGATGACCTGCCGATTAAGATGACCGCCCATACTCCATGCTTCCGTTCTGAAGCCGGTTCTTATGGTCGTGATACCCGTGGTCTGATCCGTATGCACCAGTTCGACAAAGTTGAAATGGTTCAGATCGTGCGCCCGGAAGACTCTATGGCGGCGCTGGAAGAGATGACCGGTCATGCAGAAAAAGTCCTGCAACTGTTGGGTCTGCCGTACCGTAAAATCATCCTTTGCACTGGCGACATGGGCTTTGGCGCTTGCAAAACGTACGACCTGGAAGTATGGATCCCGGCGCAGAACACCTACCGCGAAATTTCTTCCTGCTCTAATGTCTGGGACTTCCAGGCGCGTCGTATGCAGGCACGCTGCCGCAGCAAGTCTGACAAGAAAACCCGTCTGGTGCATACCCTGAACGGCTCCGGTCTGGCTGTTGGCCGTACGCTAGTTGCGGTAATGGAAAACTACCAGCAGGCCGATGGTCGTATTGAAGTACCAGAAGTTCTGCGTCCATACATGAACGGACTGGAATATATTGGCTAATACCCAATTTTTCTGAATCTAAAAAGCGCCTGCGGGCGCTTTTTTTGTCTCCCTTTGATACCAAACAATAATTACTCGTTACTTAAGCGCAATACTACTTACGAGTGAAAATCTACCTATCCCGTTGATTTTCAAATCATTCGATGTATACAAACCTATATAGCGCCAGCTATAAAAATAATTACACAATACGGTTTGTTACTGGAATTAATCGTGAGCAAGCTTGAGTGAGCCATTATGAAAACGAAAATCCCTGATGCGGTATTGGCTGCTGAGGTGAGTCGCCGTGGTTTGGTTAAAACGACAGCGATCGGTGGCCTGGCGATGGCCAGCAGTGCATTAACATTACCTTTTAGTCGAATAGCGCACGCTGTCGATAACGCCATTGCGGCAAATTCTGACGAGAAGGTTATCTGGAGCGCATGTACAGTTAACTGCGGTAGCCGCTGCCCACTGCGAATGCATGTCGTGGACGGTGAAATCAAATACGTCGAAACGGATAATACCGGTGATGACAATTACGACGGCCTGCATCAGGTACGCGCCTGTCTGCGTGGGCGTTCGATGCGTCGTCGCGTTTATAACCCAGATCGCCTGAAATATCCGATGAAACGCGTCGGGGCGCGCGGTGAAGGCAAATTCGAGCGTATTAGCTGGGAAGAAGCCTACGACATTATCGCTACTAATATGCAGCGACTGATTAAAGAGTACGGTAACGAATCCATCTATCTGAACTATGGCACCGGTACGCTGGGCGGCACAATGACCCGTTCCTGGCCACCGGGAAATACCCTGGTCGCGCGCCTGATGAACTGCTGCGGCGGTTATCTGAACCATTATGGTGATTATTCCTCCGCGCAAATTGCAGAAGGGCTGAACTATACCTATGGTGGCTGGGCGGATGGCAACAGCCCGTCAGATATCGAAAACAGTAAGCTGGTGGTGCTGTTTGGTAATAACCCGGGCGAAACGCGAATGAGCGGTGGCGGGGTAACTTATTACCTTGAACAGGCTCGTCAGAAATCAAATGCCCGCATGATCATCATCGATCCGCGCTATACCGACACCGGTGCCGGGCGTGAAGATGAGTGGATCCCGATTCGTCCGGGGACAGATGCCGCACTGGTTAACGGTCTGGCGTACGTCATGATCACCGAAAATCTGGTTGATCAGGAATTCCTCGATAAATATTGCGTTGGCTACGACGAGAAAACCCTGCCAGCCAGTGCGCCGAAAAATGGTCACTACAAAGCCTATATTCTGGGTGAAGGGGCAGACGGCGTTGCCAAAACGCCGGAATGGGCATCGCAAATCACTGGCGTTCCGGCAGACAAAATCATCAAACTGGCACGTGAAATCGGCAGTACCAAACCGGCGTTTATCAGCCAGGGGTGGGGGCCGCAGCGTCACGCTAATGGTGAAATCGCTACTCGAGCTATCTCAATGCTGGCAATTCTGACCGGCAACGTCGGGATTAACGGTGGTAACAGCGGCGCGCGCGAAGGTTCATACAGCTTACCGTTTGTGCGGATGCCGACTCTCGAAAACCCGATCCAGACCAGCATTTCCATGTTTATGTGGACCGATGCCATTGAACGTGGCCCGGAAATGACGGCGCTGCGTGATGGTGTTCGCGGGAAAGATAAGCTGGATGTGCCGATCAAGATGATCTGGAACTATGCCGGTAACTGCCTGATTAACCAGCATTCAGAAATTAACCGTACCCATGAAATCCTTCAGGATGATAAGAAGTGTGAGCTGATTGTGGTTATCGACTGCCACATGACATCATCCGCGAAATACGCTGATATCCTGCTGCCGGACTGCACCGCTTCCGAACAGATGGACTTTGCGCTGGATGCATCCTGCGGGAATATGTCTTACGTGATTTTCAACGATCAGGTGATTAAACCGCGCTTTGAATGTAAGACCATCTATGAAATGACCAGCGAACTGGCAAAACGTCTTGGCGTTGAGCAACAGTTTACGGAAGGTCGTACTCAGGAAGAGTGGATGCGTCACCTGTATGCGCAGTCGCGGGAAGCGATCCCTGAGTTGCCGACCTTTGAAGAGTTCCGCAAGCAGGGGATCTTTAAAAAGCGCGACCCACAAGGGCATCACGTTGCTTATAAAGCCTTCCGTGAAGATCCGCAGGCTAATCCACTGACCACGCCATCGGGCAAAATTGAGATCTATTCCCAGGCGCTGGCTGACATTGCCGCTACCTGGGAATTGCCGGAAGGCGACGTGATCGATCCACTGCCGATCTACACGCCAGGTTTTGAAAGTTATCAGGATCCGCTGAACAAACAGTATCCGCTGCAACTTACAGGTTTCCACTATAAATCTCGCGTTCACTCCACCTACGGCAACGTAGACGTGCTGAAAGCGGCTTGCCGCCAGGAAATGTGGATCAACCCGCTTGATGCGCAAAAACGCGGTATCAGCAACGGCGATAAAGTCAGGATCTTTAACGATCGTGGTGAAGTTCATATTGAGGCGAAAGTGACGCCACGAATGATGCCGGGTGTGGTCGCACTGGGCGAAGGCGCCTGGTATGACCCGGATGCAAAACGTGTCGATAAGGGCGGTTGTATCAACGTACTGACCACTCAACGTCCGTCTCCTCTCGCCAAGGGGAATCCGTCGCATACAAACCTTGTTCAGGTTGAAAAGGTGTAAGGAGTAACCGATGACAACCCAGTATGGATTTTTTATTGATTCCAGCCGTTGCACCGGTTGCAAAACCTGCGAACTGGCTTGTAAAGACTACAAAGATTTGACGCCAGAAGTCAGCTTCCGCCGCATTTATGAATATGCTGGCGGCGACTGGCAGGAGGATAACGGTGTCTGGCATCAAAACGTGTTTGCCTACTATCTCTCGATTTCATGCAATCATTGCGAAGATCCGGCGTGTACCAAAGTCTGCCCGAGCGGTGCGATGCATAAACGTGAAGATGGTTTTGTCGTTGTTGATGAAGATGTGTGCATCGGCTGTCGTTACTGCCATATGGCTTGCCCGTATGGCGCACCGCAGTATAACGAAACCAAAGGGCATATGACCAAATGCGATGGTTGCTATGACCGTGTCGCGGAAGGTAAAAAGCCGATCTGCGTCGAATCTTGCCCGCTGCGGGCGCTGGATTTCGGCCCCATCGACGAGCTGCGTAAAAAACACGGCGATCTGGCGGCCGTTGCGCCATTGCCACGAGCGCACTTTACCAAACCGAATATTGTGATCAAACCTAACGCCAACAGCCGCCCAACCGGGGATACCACTGGCTATCTGGCAAATCCGAAGGAGGTGTGAGATGGGAAGTGGATGGCATGAATGGCCGTTGATGATCTTCACGGTCTTCGGGCAGTGCGTCGTGGGCGGTTTTATCGTTCTGGCATTCGCCTTGTTGAAAGGCGAGCTTCGGGCCGATACCCAACAGCGGGTGATTACCTGTATGTTTGGCTTGTGGGTACTGATGGGCATTGGCTTTATCGCCTCAATGCTTCACCTTGGCTCACCCATGCGCGCTTTTAACTCACTCAACCGGGTTGGCTCTTCGGCATTGAGTAACGAAATCGCCAGTGGTTCGATCTTTTTTGCCGTAGGTGGCATCGGCTGGTTGTTGGCAGTGCTGAAAAAGCTGTCACCGGCATTACGCACGCTGTGGCTGGTGGTGACGATGATTCTCGGCGTGGTGTTTGTCTGGATGATGGTGCGAGTTTATAACAGCATCGATACCGTACCGACCTGGTACAGCATCTGGACACCGATGGGTTTCTTCCTGACTATGTTTATGGGAGGCCCGCTGCTGGGATATTTGTTACTGCGTCTGGCGGGGGTTAATGGTTGGGTGATGCGTTTACTTCCGGCCATTTCAGTGCTGGCGCTGGTGGTGAGCGGTGTAATGTCTGTAATGCAGGGGGCTGAACTCGCTACGATTCACTCTTCTGTACAGCAGGCAGCGGCGTTAGTGCCGGATTACGGTGCGCTGATGGCCTGGCGGATTGTGCTTATCGCCGTGGCACTGTGCTTGTGGATTGTACCGCAGTTAAAAGGTTCTCAGCCTGCGGTATCGCTGCTTTCCGTGTCATTCATCCTGCTTCTGGCTGGTGAGTTAATCGGGCGCGGCGTGTTCTACGGGTTGCATATGACTGTAGGGATGGCCGTTGCCAGCTAAGATGTTTATAACCGGGGTCTCGGCCCCGGTTTTCTTTTATTTCTGTTTCGTTAAGGTGTCATAACTGGTCATCAAATTACGATAATCAGGAATGTGGTTAGAGAACAGCGTCGCCAGACCTTCGATATCGTTGCGCCAGTCACGGTGCAGTTCGCAGGCGACACCAAACCACGTCATCAATTGTGCCCCTGCTTGTGACATACGATCCCATGCCGAATGCCGGGTAATTTCGTTAAAGGTTCCTGACGCGTCAGTCACCACAAAGACATCGAAACCTTCTTCAATCGCCGAAAGTGCCGGGAATGCTACGCAAACTTCGGTGACCACTCCGGCGATAATCAACTGCTTTTTACCTGTCGCCTTGACCGCTTTAACAAAATCTTCGTTATCCCAGGCGTTAATATTTCCCGGACGGGCAATATACGGTGCATCCGGGAACTGTGCTTTCAGTTCAGGGACCAATGGGCCGTTAGGACCGGTTTCAAAACTGGTAGTAAGAATGGTGGGTAGATTGAAATATTTGGCTAAGTCACCCAGCGCCAGCACGTTATTTTTAAATTTGTCAGGTTCAATATCCCGCACGAGGGAAAGTAAACCGGCCTGGTGATCAACTAACAAAACAGCAGCATCATTTTTATCGAGACGAACATACGGTTTGGTCATTCTCTTCTCCTTTCGAGAGTCAGTGGTACGCCTGAAATCGTTCAGACGCGATGCGTTGCCCTGAAAGCATAGACGGGAAATTCAGGTTTGCAGTGACCATGAAATTTTTCGACTGAACTAAACATATGAACGTTATGTTAGATCAATAAAAACAATTAGATGAGACTGATTATCTTTTCGTTATTAGTGTTATGAATGAGTAATATAAATCGATAATACAGCCGCTGCGTTATGTACGTATTTTCACCCATTGACAATGTTTTTGGCGGTGGCATGATGCGCATGAAATTTGAACTTCCTCACGGTTTTCATTCATGTCCACGTATACCCGGCCTGTCATGCTTTTGCTGTCTGGCCTACTTTTGTTGACTCTGGCGATCGCGGTGTTAAATACACTCGTGCCGCTATGGCTCGCCCAGGTACACTTGCCCACATGGCAGGTCGGCGTCGTCAGTTCGTCTTATTTTACCGGCAACCTGGTCGGTACTTTACTGACAGGGTATGTCATTAAACGCTTTGGGTTTAATCGCAGCTATTACCTTGCTTCCTTTATTTTTGCTGCGGGTTGTGCCGGGCTTGGCTTGATGATTGGTTTCTGGAGCTGGTTAGCCTGGCGTTTCGTCGCAGGCGTTGGTTGCGCCATGATTTGGGTGGTGGTAGAAAGCGCGCTGATGTGCAGCGGTACGTCACGTAACCGTGGGCGGTTACTTGCCGCCTATATGATGGTTTATTACGTGGGGACGTTTTTAGGTCAGTTACTGCTCAGTAAAGTTTCAACAGAGTTGATGAGCGTATTGCCGTGGGCTACAGGGTTGACCCTGGCAGGAATCTTGCCGCTGCTGTTTACTCGTATCGTGAATCAGCAGGCTGAGAACCATGCTTCGACGCCAATTACGTCAATGCTAAAACTTCGTCAGGCGCGGCTTGGCGTGAACGGCTGTATTATCTCGGGAATCGTTCTGGGTTCTTTGTATGGCCTGATGCCGCTGTACCTCAATCATAAAGGGATTAGCAACGCCAGCATTGGCTTCTGGATGGCGGTTCTGGTTAGTGCTGGTATCCTTGGGCAATGGCCAATTGGTCGTCTGGCAGATAAATTTGGTCGCCTGCTGGTACTACGCGTTCAGGTATTTGTCGTCATTCTCGGTAGCATTGCGATGTTAAGTCAGGCGGCAATGGCACCTGCGTTGTTCATCCTCGGTGCAGCCGGTTTTACGCTCTATCCGGTGGCGATGGCCTGGGCTTGCGAGAAAGTTGAACATCATCAGCTGGTGGCAATGAATCAGGCGTTATTGTTAAGCTATACCGTCGGTAGTCTGCTTGGCCCGTCTTTTACTGCCATGTTAATGCAGAATTTCTCTGATAATCTGCTGTTTATCATGATCGCCAGTGTGTCGTTTATTTATTTACTCATGCTGCTTCGTAACGCCGGTCATACACCAAAACCCGTTGCTCACGTGTAAATGAATGAGTGCAGAGTGTGAACTGCCTGTTTCGCACTCTGTTTTTTGTTTCCTCTGTACAACTATTTTTTAGCAAATTTTATTCGTAAAAAAATAAAGTGTGCAGCAGGTTATAATTTTGCATTCCGCTATTTCCGCACGTCTTGTTTGCCGCGCATAATTCCTCGTTTTCTAAATATCCATTAAATATTGGCGAAGGATCGATCTATGGCTGGGAACGTTCAGGAAAAACAGTTGCGATGGTACAACATTGCTTTGATGTCATTTATTACCGTTTGGGGCTTTGGCAACGTTGTAAATAACTATGCCAACCAGGGACTGGTGGTTGTTTTTTCATGGGTATTTATTTTTGCGCTCTATTTCACACCTTATGCCCTGATTGTCGGCCAGTTAGGTTCGACCTTTAAAGACGGGAGAGGGGGCGTTAGTACCTGGATTAAACATACCATGGGGCCAGGGCTGGCTTACCTTGCAGCATGGACCTACTGGGTGGTGCATATTCCTTATTTGGCACAAAAACCGCAGGCAATACTGATCGCGCTCGGTTGGGCGATGAAAGGCGATGGTTCGTTAATCAAAGAATATTCGGTCGTAGCGTTACAGGGGTTAACGCTGGTGCTGTTTATCTTCTTTATGTGGGTTGCCTCCCGAGGCATGAAGTCACTGAAAATTGTTGGTTCTGTGGCAGGGATTGCAATGTTTGTCATGTCGCTCCTTTATGTGGCGATGGCGGTAACCGCGCCTGCGATTACTGAAGTGCATATTGCGACTACTAACATTACCTGGGAAACATTCATACCACATATCGATTTCACCTACATTACCACCATTTCAATGCTGGTTTTTGCGGTTGGTGGTGCTGAGAAGATTTCTCCTTACGTTAACCAAACACGCAACCCAGGAAAAGAATTTCCAAAAGGGATGTTGTGTCTGGCGGGGATGGTAGCAGTATGTGCGATTCTCGGCTCACTGGCGATGGGGATGATGTTTGACTCGCGTAATATTCCCGATGATTTGATGACTAACGGTCAGTATTACGCCTTCCAGAAGCTGGGGGAGTATTACAATATGGGTAATACCTTAATGGTGATTTATGCCATTGCGAACACTCTGGGGCAAGTTGCCGCACTGGTATTTTCGATTGATGCACCGCTTAAAGTGTTATTAGGCGATGCCGACAGCAAATATATTCCTGCCAGTTTATGTCGTACCAACGCTTCCGGTACGCCCGTGAATGGCTATTTTCTGACTCTGGTGCTGGTGGCGATCCTGATTATGCTCCCGACTCTCGGCATCGGTGATATGAACAATCTCTATAAATGGCTGTTGAATCTTAACTCGGTAGTGATGCCACTGCGTTATTTGTGGGTATTTGTTGCGTTTATTGCTGTCGTTCGCCTGGCGCAGAAATATAAACCAGAGTATGTCTTTATTCGTAATAAGTCGCTGGCAATGACCGTTGGGATTTGGTGTTTTGCCTTTACCGCGTTTGCCTGCCTGACAGGAATCTTCCCGAAAATGGAAGCCTTCACTGCAGAGTGGACATTCCAACTGGCACTGAACATTACTACGCCATTTGTCCTCGTTGGACTGGGGCTGATATTCCCGCTGCTCGCACGTAAAGCGAATATAAAATAGTCATCATGCCCCGGTTCTCCGGGGCTATGATATTAAATAGATTAAAATTAGAGCAGGTCTGCCAAGGCAAAAGTTAAGTTTTTCTTAAGGGATGAAAGAATATAAACGCTGCCGTGATAATACAAATTTTAGTTATCGGAGACCTTTATTTTTAGATATGGTGATAGTTTTAATTATTGGTTATTTTGCAAGTTATTATTTGGAGCTCTGGAGTAAACTCTTGCGCATCGTAATAACATGATTTTTACGGCTAAATTTTCAACAAAGAGTGGTAATGTAAACTCGGATTTTTTGATCTGTATCAATAAATTTGCACGTTGCTAATTATGGTTAAATTTTCTGAGAATGATTGCAATTATTGTTTGGTTATGCAGATGGTATATTGATTTCTTGGTGCAATATTCTGGTAAAGCTATATTTTATAGGATTTTAATCCAACAAGAATCATCTTCCGACAGAATCTTCTCATACCTGGTGTAGTTCACAGTCTTTTGTTTTAAAAATAAAATAGTGCTCTAATGTTGCATCTATTGTTTTATCGAACGTGTACTCCTGAAAATATTTATCTGTTAGGTTGATGGACAAATTACAGCCCTGGCAGTGAAATTTTCGCGATCACTTTCTGACTAAATTTTACTTTAAGGTTACTGATTAATATATTTTGGGCTAAGAGAGTCGTATTACACATGTCTTGAATAAGATAAATAAACAGAATGGATTACTGATAATAGATGCTAATACCTCTTTTGGATAATTATAGAGTAGATGTCACAACTCGGCAGGATGTGCTAGTTGTGTTGTTATAGGGTAATTTTTTCATATCTAAATTATTTCGTTGCAAATTTAACGAAAGGCGGTAGCGTGGATGAAAGATACAAAAATGAGCATTACATATAACAATATTGTTCTGGTTAAAATAAGAAGCATGATAATCACTTGTGGAAATTAAGAAAAAATCAATCTTCTCATCATGACATATTTGTTATATGGGAATAATGAAATTAAGAAAGTCATAAAGAGAAGGGTAACATCGTCTAATATACAGAACTTTATACGATATTATATTAAAGCAATTGATAACATTTTAGTCAGAACACCAGTATGTATAGCATTACCGAAAAATTAAACTCAAGATTTAACACTGCGGTTATATTAGCTGTTACTGTCTATATTGTCTTGTCATTTATTACCGCAATTGATTTCCATAAAAAAATAGCAGAAAACTCTTCACGGATTAACCTTATACTCATCAATAACAATTTGAATAATTTTTTTTCTAAAGTTGAAAAAGAGGCTGATGCATTAAAAGATGCAATTTATCTGTTAAATGATGAAGATGAGATAAAGCGAGCAGTCCTTCATCGCATGAAAAAAATAGACGCGGTTAATTTAGTGGGGATAATGCTCAATAATGGAAGCTATCTTAGCTTTATTCGAGCGGAGAATGGTGAGGTAAAATTCCTGGGAAAATCAGAACCCGGTAAACCTTTTATTGGGGACGATGGTAATATTAGCGATAACTACTTTAACCCGGAATCACGTCCCTGGAATAAATTACCGGCAGGGACTTATTCAAAATGGTCACCATGGTATAATTGTTATGGTATTGCCGGAAAAAAATGTTTTTCATTTTCTCTACGACCATCCGAAGAAGAAAAAGATTCATTTGCTCTGAAGTTAATACATCTGGATCTTGATGAAAGATATTTCAGTAATTTTTTAAATAAACTAGGTGGTGATGCTGATATTCTATTCATGGAACAAAATAAAAGGATTATGGTAGGTAATGAAAAATCAATGTTACATCTTATTGTCCGCGAGTCATCGGGAAGTTATAACATAAGTAATAATAGTGGCAACTATATAGACAATATTATCTCACTCCCCAGGCTTCCTGATGTCAGATTCCATTACTTTTACTATCAAAAAGCAGAAGATGCAAACATCAATAAATATTTTACATTGATGTTTTTATGTGGCTTGGTTTGTTTTTGTTTATTATGGTATATCGTTGAAAAAATAACAAAAAAAATTAAAGGCGAATCCAGCAAACTAATAGAACATCTGAAAAAATTAGCTAATTCAGTATATCGCAACGACACAATTGATATTGTGCAAAATGATAGTAGCGAGATTGTTGAACTCAAAAAAATCATTAATAATATCAGTTATAAATACAAGGAGCGTATGGATCGTTTACTTAATCTTGTGTCCTATGAACAAGGAAGTAGCTTCTATATAAATAAGGCTGTTATTGAAACTAATAATAAAACCTATTTGGCAGTTGGTATGCTTTGCATCTATGGATTAGAGTTTGTTGAGGCGATATATGGAAGTCAGAAATTTTATGAAATTGTTAATGATATAAAATCGAAGATATCACAAAAATATTCAAAATATTGTGATATCGTAAAAGTCTCAACTGAAACATACTTGTTGCTGTGCCACACTCACTGCGAAGAGTTCATCGAAAGATTATCTGTTTTAAACTTCCCTGAACATATATTTTGCATAAGAAATATTTATATTCATAAGATTGCCATTTGTGAAACTTTTTCAGGGGAAAATGTTTCGATTTATGAAGGGAAGCTGAAACTGGCATTAACAGCTATGCGGGAAAATAAAGAATCTGAATTTATGTTTTATGATGACATCAAAGTTCATGAACTTGATCAGAAGGTCTGGGTGGCAGGAAATATAAAAAAAGCGATTTCGAGTAGTGAAGTTTATTTAGTATATCAACCGATTGTTGATATGGATAATAATAGGGTTGTAGGCGCTGAGGCGTTATGCCGCTGGTTATCCGTCGAAAATGGGGCAATACCGCCATCAATTTTTGTACCTGTTGCTGAAGAAATAGGATTAATTAAAGAACTGGGTGATTTTGTTCTCGAAACGGCTATTAGCGAATTTGGTGTCTTTAGTCGTGAATATGAGGTTGCTAATGATTTTCTCCTGCATATCAATGTTTCTCCATGGCAATTAAATGAATTTGACTTCCACACTCGTGTTCTTACTTTAATTAATGCATTTGATGTAAATGCTGAACAAATCTGTCTGGAGATCACCGAGTCAGCAGTAAAAGATATAAATGATAGCTTTTACAATAATATAAAAATTTTAAAAGAAAACGGTATCAAGATTTCTCTTGATGATTTCGGTAGTGGATTAGCTGACCTGAAAAAACTTTATAAAGTAAGACCTGATAGTATTAAAATTGATTCAGAGTTTACCTCTGGTATTTTCAATGAAACTAACAAAATTGTGTATTTTATATCCAGTCTTGCTCGTGAAGAAAATATGCCGGTAATAGCAGAAGGTGTTGAAACTGAAAGTCAGGCCAGAGAATTGCAAAAATTAGGGTTCTCTCATGTTCAGGGATACTTATACCAGAAACCGTTACCGTTTTCAGAATGGCATATAGACAGCAAACCGAAAAAAAGAAAATAAAGCAATGTTCAAGTATAAGAAAAAGGCGGCAGTAATCTGTTTTTTGTATTTTTTGTTCGTCGCTGTAGTAACTTGTTATTTATACACCATTTATGTTAAGGGCCGCATTAATTCGGTGAAGGTATCTATTGTAGATAGTGGGCTTGCAATAGCTAATGTTTCTGAGTATCGCCGCTCAGTATCTAATAATATATTTTATGAACTAGATATTGCTCCAGAAGAATTGGTGAAAAAAATACGCAATGGCTTTGCTGGCTATGAAAATCCTGGATATTTGTATGATCTCGGTCCTTATATTATTAGCGATGGTAAATGTATCAAAGTTACAACGAAAGGGGATGATTTTTGTGGCGACATACTTTCCTCTATTCGGGTAATGAACGAATTTGAGAGAGGCGTTATTGGTTTAAAAGATAAGTACTATGTTTATTATGCTCATCCCATTGCCAAACGAACAAGTCTGATATCAGTGGTAGATCCTGAACGTTATTTATCTTTGATTAGAAATCAGTCAGGGGAACGAGAAGATATCTATATCTCATTTTATGATATTAATGATAATGAAAAGAAAATCGCAGGTGATGATTTTTTGATAAATGATGCTGTATTTGAGATGTCAGCTATCACTCTGTCGTATTCTTACCTTCCAGAAATGATGTTTATTGTTGCCTATAAAAAAAGTAAATATCTCTATATATGTATGCTATTCGTTTTTGCATCGGCAATATCTGCAATCATACTGTATATTAATTATATTAAATTACTACGGAATATTATAAATAAGGGTAGATTGGAAAAAGAATCTATATTGTCGAATCATCAATATGATTTACGTGGAGAAAATCTATTCTTTAATGCGGAAGAGATTAATGCAATTCGAGAGATATATGACTTTGGCACTTGTGATGCATTAACTCGGGCTTCTGGTCGCCGGAGTTTTGATAAGGAAATCAAGATGCTGAGCAAGAATTTTGGCTACCTGTGTCTATTTGATGTGGATAAATTTAAAACCATTAATGATAAGTTTGGTCATCTGTTTGGTGATGAAGTACTCATCAAACTTGTTAACCTTATTAAAGATGAGTTACCCCGTCGTGAAGGGGAAATATACCGGTTTGGCGGTGATGAATTTGCTATTATTTATTATGAGAAGGATAAAAATAAACTATCAAGAATTTTGCACAGAGTTGTTCATTTCGCAATCGGTGGGTTAAATTGTAGTTGCAGCATAGGGGTTGCCAGTACAGATGAGTGCATGAATAACATTGAACGGTTGAAATTGCTGGCAGATGAACGGTTATACAAAAGTAAGCAAAATGGTCGAGCGCAGATAACGTGGTGTTGATATTTTAATTTGCATAGCAATGGTCGTCTATGTTTATAAAACTCACACTGTTTAAGTTATAGTATTAATGAATCGTTAAGTGCAATGATCTTAAAAAATAAAGAAGTGTCAAACAAAATCCTTTTGGTTGTTGCTATATTGCTATGTTTTGTTTTTTTATCAATTGTTGAGCAGCCACTTGGATTTTATCAACAAACATTATTTTCAATTATTATTTGCATCGCTGTCATTTTCCTTAATTTGTTCAAGGGAAGGATGATTACCCTGATTTTAATGGGTGTTGGAATACTCATCTCATCCCGATATCTATGGTGGCGGTACTCTTCTTCAGTCATCCTGAATGAATTTCCAGACTGCTTATTTTCAGTCACGTTATTAGCTGCTGAAACGTATGCCTGGTTTGTTTTATTACTTGGTTACTTTCAGGTTTGCTTCCCGCTGAACAGAGAAAGTATACCCTTACCAGAGAATAAAGAAGAATGGCCCATCGTAGATATATTAATACCCACATATAACGAACCCTTTACAGTCGTGAAGAATACAGTTTATGGTGCGTTGGCTTTAGACTGGCCAAAGGATAAATTACATATCTGGATCCTTGATGATGGCGCCAGGGACGAGTTCAGGAAATTCGCGAACGAGTCAGGAATTTACTATGTCGCAAGAGAAACACATGAACATGCTAAGGCCGGAAATATAAATAATGCGCTTAAAATAGCTAATGGCGAATTTGTTGCTATTTTCGATTGCGATCATATACCGTCGGTATCTTTTTTAAAGAAAACGATGGGCTGGTTTATTGCCGATAAAAAATTATCGATGTTGCAAACACCACATCATTTTTTTTCCCCCGATCCTTTTGAGCGAAATTTGGGGCAGTTTCGGCAAAAGCCAAATGAAGGACACCTCTTTTATGGGTTAATCCAGAATGGTACGGATACATGGAATGCTTCATTTTTTTGCGGTTCATGTGCAATCATCCGTAGATCGGCTCTGGATGAGGTTGGAGGCATTGCAGTCGAAACAGTAACTGAAGATGCGCATACGTCGTTACGCTTGCATCGTGCAGGTTATAGCTCTGCATATCTTCGCTATCCTCTGGCTGCCGGGCTAGCCACAGAAACATTGTCTGCTCATATTGGGCAACGGATTCGATGGGCTCGAGGCATGATTCAAATCTTGCGTATTGACAATCCATTATTGGGCAAGGGGCTGACATTATCACAGCGCCTTTGCTATCTCAGCAGCATGATGCATTTTTTATCAGGTGTGCCACGACTGATTTTCTTGTTCGCACCTTTATGTCCTATTTTCTTTTCAGTCAACCTGATCGATGCATCAGTTGCAGATATTATGTCTTATGTTTTACCTTATCTATTTGTTATTATTTTAACTAATTCAAGAGTACAAGGTAAATACAGACATTCATTCTGGAATGAGATTTATGAAATGGTTCTGGCCTGGTATATTACGCTACCAACGCTTGTAGCTTTACTTGCGCCAGCAAAAGGGCGTTTCAACGTTACGGCCAAAGGAGGGCTGATAAAAAATAAGTTTGTTGACTGGCGAATTTCCTACCCCTATCTTATTTTTGCCATTTTAAATGTAATTGGACTGATAATAGGTATTGTTAATGTTTATAGTTTGCAAGGGCATATCGCCATCCTGAATTTGTTTTGTTTGATTTGGCTGTTTTATAATATAATTATTATTGGCGCAACTTTGGCTGTTTCTATTGAACAAAAGCAGGTGCGTTTTTCTCCCCGTATCGATGTTTCTTTCAAGGGCGTTTTACAACTGAAAGATGGACGGAACTATCCTTGTTCTGTTCTTGATTTTTCCGAAGGAGGATTAGGCGTTATCCTTGATAATATCTCCGACGTAAAAACTATTGTTAAAACACAGCGGTTGTCTCTTTATCTGGATGATAGTAACGAAAAGTGTGATATACCGGTAGAAATAGTTCATGCCTACAATAATAAAATTGGTCTGAAGATTATGCCAATGAGTCATGAACAAAATGTTAATTATGTAAGAGCAACGTTTTCTCGTGATTCACTATGGCAAGAGTGGAATGATAAAATTAAACGAGACAATATTCTAAAGAGTTTTATTGAAATATGTTTTATTTCTCTGAAAGGTTATTGCAATATGGTTTTTTATATTCTCAAGACACTGAAAGGCAGTTCCAAAAGTTAGTTCTAATTTCTAATTAAATATATTGTTTGTATTTATTATGGTTGTTGAATTTTTTAAAATGGAAAGAAAATTTTTGAGATTAAGTGCTGCAATAATTGGCTTGGGGTTATTATGTTTTTACCAGGCAAATACAGCATCGGCTACAGTAATTCATAAGCCTTCCTCAGGAGGAGTATTACCCGCTATCCAGAAGGAAAATATCTCTGCTTATGCGAAAGAACCATCTCGCCATTTTAAACTCCCATTTACACAAATCGCACCAACGCCAGGAAACATAGTCCTGAATGGAGTTAACCCACAGGGGCAAATTGAGTTTGGTATGCGTAGCGATGAAATAGTGTCAGAAGCGAAACTAAAACTTGAATACACTCCATCACCGTCGCTGATCCCTGTCCAGTCACAGCTTAAGGTCTATCTTAATGACGAGTTGATGGGGGTATTGCCGATTACCAAAGAACAACTGGGAAAGAAAACGCTGGCGGAAATAACTCTTAACCCATTGTATTTTTCGGATTTTAATCGCTTGCGCCTCGAATTAATTAGTCACAACCAGAGCGCCTGCGAAAACCCGACCAGCAGCAATTTGTGGCTTGATATTGGACGTACCAGTGAACTTGAACTGGTAGTTCAGAGACTCAATTTGAAAAATGATCTTTCATATCTTCCTGTACCGTTCTTTGATCCGCGAGATAACCGCCCTAATACATTGCCGATGGTTTTTGCCGGTACTCCTGGGACTGGTTTGCAGCAGGCATCAGCTATTGTCGCTTCGTGGTTTGGTTCGCAATCTGGCTGGCGTGGTCACCGATTTCCGGTTTTCTATAACCAGTTACCGGAAAGTAATGCAGTAGTCTTTGCCACTAACAATAGACGCCCAGACTTTCTGCGCGAGCATCCGTTGGTGAATGCGCCTGTTATTAAAATGATCAGTCATCCACAAAATCCCTTTGTCAAATTGCTGGTGCTTTTTGGCCGCGATGATAAAGATTTATTACAGGCGGCAAAAGGTCTTGCACAGGGAAATATACTATTTCGCGGCGATAGCGTGGTCGTAAATGACGTGAAGCCGTTACTGCCGCGTAAACCTTATGATGCGCCCAACTGGGTACGCACTGATCGTCCTGTAACTTTCGCAGAGCTTAAAAATTATGAAGGGCAGTTACAGGCAAGTGCCCTGGAGTCTGCGGCAATTAATGTTTCATTTAATTTGCCACCTGATCTCTTTCTATTGCGTAATCGTGGGGGTGAGATGAAGATTAACTATCGTTATACCACGCCAACGACAGGTGGTTCACGCATGGATGTCAGTCTTAATAACCAGTACCTTGAATCTTTCCGGCTAAGTCCGAAATCTGCTACCGATAGATTGTTGTTACGTTTACCGTTATTGCAAGAATTGTTGGATGGTAATAATGAAATTAACATTCCTGCCCTGACGTTAGGGGCGCTTAATCAATTGCGATTTAATTTCGAGTACGTTAATACTATGCCGCGCTCTGATGCCGATAGCTGTATTATTTCCCGGCCTCTAAAAAATCATGCGGTTATTGCAGATGATTCCACTATCGATTTTTCAAAGTACCATCACTTTATCGCAATGCCAGATTTACGCGCTTTTGCCAGCTCAGGCTTTCCATTTAGCCGCATGGCCGATCTATCAGAAACGGTTGTGGTTATGCCTGAAAATCCTGGCACAACGCAAGTTGAAACATTATTAAATACCCTTGGACTGATTGGTGCTCAAACTGGATTCCCGGCAATTAATCTGACAATTACTAATGATATAGGTTCTGTTCAGGGCAAGGATTCAGATATCCTGTTAATAGGAAGACTTCCGCAAGAATTTGCAGACAATCAGCAAATTAATCTGCTCATTGAGGCAACAACAAGTTGGGTAAAAAGCCCAATACGGCACTCTGATTACGCCAAAATTATGACAGATAACGACGATCAAAAACCTGAAATACAAACAACCATAAATTCTCCATTGCCAATGGCGGCGATAGTTGGTTTTCAGTCTCCATATCATACCCAACGTAGCGTAATTGCTTTAATGTCAGAGGGATCACGCGGCGATGCGCTACTTAACAATGCATTAGTTAATAGTACAAAACGCGGCAATATCTTTGGTTCAGTCGCGGTTATTCGTGAATCTGGCGTCAATAGTTTACGAGTTGGAGATACTTATTACGTTGGGCATCTCCCCTGGATTGAACGAGTGCAATATGTGTTAGCCAGACACCCCATTCTACTGGCAGTGCTGGCAACTCTCAGTGTGGTGCTATTGGCGTGGGTAGTATGGCGTCTGCTACGTATCATTAGTCGCCGTCGTTTGAACCCTCATCAACAGTAATTCATCGTCATTTCTATTTTGCGGCTCCATTCTGTCCTGACTTTATACAGGCAGGGAGCTGCGCCCGTTCAGTTTTTAATAAAAAGTGAGTTAACACCTGATTGAGGCAGGCATGTACAAATTCACCTTAAATTTACTCACAATATCCCTTGGTTTGGCGGTAATGTCGATGGCGAAAGCCACACCAACTGCACATAAGCTGTTAATGGCGCAGATTCGGTTGGGCGAAGACATTCACCGTGAAGATCTGGTCGAACAGTCGCTTTATCGCCTTGAATTGGCGGAACCTGATAATCCAGATGTCGTTGCGGCGCGTTTTCGCTATCTGATGCGTAAGGGGGATATTGAAGGCGCGCAAAAACAACTTGCCAGACTTTCCCTGCTCGCCCCTGATTCAAAAATATATAAAGCATCGCGCACGGCCATGCGACTTTCTTCGCCTGAGGGGCGTCAGGCACTGCAAATGGCACGCTTACAAGCTATCTCCGGGCGACATAAAGAGGCTATCGACAGTTACGACAAGCTATTTAACGGGGCACCGCCAGATATCGAAATGGCGCTGGAATACTGGGGGGCAATGACGCAAATTGCCTCCCGTCGCAACGAAGCGATTCGTCAGTTGAACATACTTAATATTGATAACCCTGACTCTGGTGCCATATTTGGGGCGCTGGGGCAGGCGTATTCCCAGAATGGCGATCGCGCTAATGCGGTGGCGAATCTGGAAAAAGCCCTCGCGCTGGATCCGAACAGCAGCAACAACGACAAATGGAACAGTCTGCTGAAGGTGAACCGCTACTGGCTGGCGATCCAGCAGGGCGATGCTGCGCTGAAAGCCAATAATCCCGACCGGGCAGAACGCCTGTTCCAGCAGGCGCGCAATGTCGATAACGCCGACAGCTATGCGGTACTGGGGCTGGGTGATGTGGCGATGGCACGTAAAGATTACCCCGCTGCCGAACGCTATTATCAGCAGACCTTGCGTATGGACAGCAGCAACACCAACGCCGTGCGCGGGCTGGCGAATCTTTATCGCCAGCAGTCGCCGGAAAAAGCCGAAGCGTTTATTGCCTCGCTTTCTGCCAGCCAGCGGCGCAGCGTTGATGACATCGAACGCAGCCTGCAAAACGACCGCTTATCACAGCAGGCGGAGGCACTGGAAAATCAGGGTAAATGGGCGCAGGCGGCAGCACTTCAGCGTCAGCGACTGGCGCTCGATCCCGGCAGTGTGTGGATTACTTACCGGCTTTCGCAGGATCTCTGGCAGGCCGGGCAACGCAGCCAGGCCGATACGTTAATGCGCAGCCTGGCGCAACAGAAGCCGAACGACCCGGAGCAGGTTTACGCTTACGGACTGTATCTTTCCGGTCACGACCAGGACAGAGCCGCGCTGGCGCATATCAACAGCCTGCCGCGCGCGCAGTGGAACAGCAATATTCAGGAACTGGCAAACCGCCTGCAAAGCGATCAGGTACTGGAAACCGCCAGCCGCCTGCGTGAAAGCGGTAAAGAGGCAGAAGCGGAAGCGATGCTGCGCCAGCAGCCGCCGTCCACGCGCATTGACCTCACCCTGGCAGACTGGGCACAGCAGCGACGTGATGACACCGCTGCCCGCGCGGCGTATCAGAATGTCCTGACGCGGGAGCCAGCTAACGTTGATGCCATTCTTGGCCTGACAGAAGTGGATATCGCTGCCGGCGACAAAGCGGCGGCACGCAGCCAGCTGGCGAAACTGCCCGCCACTGACAATACCTCACTGAATACACAGCGGCGCGTGGCGCTGGTACAGGCGCAGCTTGGCGATACCGCAGCGGCGCAGCAGACGTTTAACAAGCTGATCCCGCAGGCAAAATCTCAGCCACCGTCGATGGAAAGTGCGATGGTACTGCGTGATGGTGCAAGGTTTGAAGCGCAGGCGGGCGAGCCAAAGCAGGCGCTGGAAACCTACAAAGACGCGATGGTCGCATCCGGTGTGACGCCGACGCGTCCGCAGGATAACGACACCTTTACCCGTCTGACCCGTAACGACGAGAAAGATGACTGGCTGAAGCGCGGCGTGCGCAGCGATGCGGCAGATCTCTATCGCCAGCAGGATCTTAACGTCACCCTTGAGCATGATTACTGGGGCTCGAGCGGCACCGGTGGTTACTCCGACCTGAAAGCGCACACCACCATGTTGCAGGTGGATGCACCGTATTCTGACGGACGGATGTTCTTTCGCAGTGATTTCGTCAATATGAACGTCGGCAGTTTCTCCACTAATGCCGATGGCAAATGGGATGACAACTGGGGCACCTGTACATTACAGGACTGTAGTGGCAACCGCAGCCAGTCGGACTCCGGTGCCAGCGTGGCGGTCGGCTGGCGAAATGACGTCTGGAGCTGGGATATCGGTACCACGCCGATGGGCTTCAACGTGGTGGATGTGGTCGGCGGCATCAGTTACAGCGATGATATCGGGCCGCTTGGTTACACCGTTAACGCCCACCGTCGGCCTATCTCCAGTTCTTTGCTGGCCTTTGGCGGGCAAAAAGACTCCCCGGGTAATACCGGGAAAAAATGGGGCGGCGTGCGTGCCGACGGTGTGGGGCTAAGTCTGAGCTACGATAAAGGTGAAGCAAACGGTGTCTGGGCATCGCTTAGTGGCGACCAGTTAACAGGTAAAAATGTCGAAGATAACTGGCGTGTGCGCTGGATGACGGGCTATTACTATAAGGTCATCAACCAGAACAATCGCCGCGTCACAATCGGTCTGAACAATATGATCTGGCATTATGACAAAGACCTGAGTGGCTACTCACTCGGTCAGGGCGGTTACTACAGCCCGCAGGAATACCTGTCGTTTGCCATACCGGTGATGTGGCGTGAGCGGACGGAAAACTGGTCGTGGGAGCTGGGCGCGTCTGGCTCGTGGTCGCATTCACGCACCAAAACCATGCCGCGTTATCCGCTGATGAACCTGATCCCGACGGACTGGAAAGAGGATGCCGCCAGCCAGACCAACGCCGGCGGCAGCAGTCAGGGCTTTGGCTACACGGCGCGGGCGTTACTTGAGCGTCGCGTCACGTCCAACTGGTTTGTCGGCACGGCGATTGATATCCAGCAGGCGAAAGATTATGCGCCCAGCCATTTCCTGCTCTACGTGCGGTATTCCGCCGCCGGATGGCAGGGCGACATGGATTTACCGCCGCAGCCGCTGATACCTTACGCCGACTGGTAACGAGGTAGAATCAGAAGGTTAAAACTCGGAAATTATATCCAGTAAATCAGCGTCGAGCATGTTCTCAACGCTGATTTACTGATTACTACTAAAGGAAGGGGTGGCAGGTCGGAATTCAGCCTGCACATGATGTTTTAGAACATCACTTTATGACCATATTGCTCAAGAATCCCTTTCACTCGCTCCATGGTTTCTTTTTTCGGTGGTTTCACACCGTCGAGTTTGTACTCTTCGCCCATCGCCACCCACTTATGTTTGCCTAACTCATGGTAGGGGAGGAGCTCGATTTTTTCGACGTTACCCATATCGCGAGTAAATTCACCGAGGCGATGAGCTGAATCGTCATCGTCAGACCAGCCAGGTACTACGACATAACGTATCCAGACTTTCACATTTTTGTTCGCCAGATATTTAGCAAACTCGAGTGTACGATGGTTGGAAACGCCTACCAGATTCTGGTGGATTTCGTCGTTCATCTGTTTGAGATCGAGCATTACCAGGTCGGTCACTTCCAGAAGTTCATCAATTACTGGATCGTAACGACGAACAAAACCGTTAGTGTCCAGACAGGTATGAATGCCTTCTTTTTTGCAGGCGCGGAACCAGTCGCGAACGAACTCGGCTTGCAGGATTGCTTCACCACCGGATGCGGTAACGCCGCCGCCGGAAGCGTTCATAAAGTGGCGATAGGTCACCACTTCCTTCATTAAATCTTCAACGGTAACTTCTTTACCGCCATGCGTATCCCAGGTGTCGCGGTTATGACAATACAGGCAGCGCATCAGGCAGCCCTGGAAAAAGGTGATAAAGCGAATACCCGGGCCGTCTACGGTTCCACAGGATTCAAAGGAGTGAATGCGACCAATAACTGACATTGCGGTGTTTCTCCAGATGTGGCCCATCTGAGGCCGTGTTGGTGCGCAGCTCGAAGGCTACGTCGAGTCTGTTTTGGCAGTTACCTTAAAGTATAGATAGCTGACAAAAAAGGCTCTCTTGCTAAAAAAGGCCCCACTTTCGTGGAGCCTTTATTGTACGCTTTTTACTGTACGATTTCAGTCAAATCTAATTACATAGACTGAGTGAAGGTACGAGTAATAACGTCCTGCTGCTGTTCTTTAGTCAGCGAGTTGAAACGTACTGCGTAGCCAGATACACGGATGGTCAGCTGCGGATATTTTTCCGGGTTTTCCATCGCGTCGAGCAGCATTTCACGGTTCATCACGTTCACGTTCAGGTGTTGACCACCTTCGATGGACGCTTCGTGGTGGAAGTAACCATCCATCAGACCTGCCAGGTTGGTCTTACGAACTTCGTCGTCTTTACCCAGTGCGTTCGGAACGATAGAGAAGGTGTAGGAGATACCATCTTTAGCGTAGGCGAACGGCAGTTTAGCAACGGAAGTCAGAGACGCTACAGCACCTTTCTGGTCACGACCGTGCATCGGGTTAGCACCCGGTCCGAACGGCGCGCCAGCACGACGACCGTCTGGGGTGTTACCGGTTTTCTTACCATACACAACGTTAGAAGTGATGGTCAGAACAGACTGAGTCGGGATAGCGTCACGGTAGGTGTGCAGTTTCTGAATTTTCTTCATGAAACGTTCTACCAGATCAACAGCCAGGTCATCTACACGCGGATCGTTGTTACCAAACTGCGGGTATTCGCCTTCGATTTCGAAGTCGATAGCCAGACCGTCTTCGTCACGAATCGGTTTAACTTTCGCATATTTGATTGCAGACAGGGAGTCAGCAGCAACGGACAGACCAGCGATACCACACGCCATGGTGCGGATAACGTCACGGTCGTGCAGCGCCATCAGAGAGGCTTCGTAGCTGTACTTGTCGTGCATGTAGTGGATGATGTTCAGTGCAGTGATGTACTGTTTAGCCAGCCAGTCCATGAAGTGATCCATGCGTTCCATCACTTCATCGTAGTTCAGGAGATCGCCTTTGATCGGTTCAGATTTCGGACCAACCTGCATTTTCAGTTTTTCATCAACACCGCCGTTGATTGCGTACAGCATGGTTTTCGCCAGGTTTGCACGCGCACCGAAGAACTGCATTTGCTTACCAACGATCATCGGGCTTACGCAGCAAGCGATAGCGTAGTCATCGTTGTTGAAGTCCGGACGCATCAGGTCATCGTTCTCATACTGCAGAGAAGAGGTGTCGATGGACACTTTAGCGGCGAATTTCTTGAAGTTCAGCGGCAGTTTTTCAGACCACAGAATGGTCATGTTCGGTTCCGGAGACGGACCCATGGTGTACAGGGTGTTCAGGAAACGGAAGCTGTTTTTGGTAACCAGGGTACGACCGTCGAGGCCCATACCACCGATAGATTCGGTTGCCCAGATCGGGTCGCCAGAGAACAGTTCATCGTACTCCGGAGTACGCAGGAAGCGAACCATACGCAGTTTCATGACCAGGTGGTCAACCATTTCCTGCGCTTCTTGTTCGGTGATCTTGCCAGCTTTCAGGTCGCGTTCGATGTACACATCCAGGAAGGTGGAAGTACGACCGAAGGACATTGCAGCACCGTTTTGAGACTTAACAGCAGCCAGGTAGCCGAAGTAAGTCCACTGGATAGCTTCCTGAGCGTTGGTAGCCGGACCAGAGATGTCGTAGCCGTATTTAGCAGCCATTTCTTTCATCTGACCCAGAGCGCGGTGCTGTTCAGCGATTTCTTCGCGCAGACGGATGGTCTGTTCCAGGTTTACGCCGTTTTCCAGATCAGCCTGCAGAGAGGTGAACTGTGCCAGTTTGTCTTTCATCAGGTAGTCGATACCGTACAGCGCAACGCGACGGTAGTCACCGATGATACGACCACGGCCATAAGCATCTGGCAGACCGGTCAGAACACCAGATTTACGGCAACGCAGGATGTCCGGAGTGTAAACGTCGAACACGCCCTGGTTGTGAGTTTTACGGTATTCAGTGAAGATTTTTTTGATCATCGGATCCAGTTCGCGGTTGTACGCTTTGCAGGAACCTTCGATCATTTTGATACCACCGAACGGGATAAGAGCACGTTTCAGCGGAGCTTCAGTCTGCAGACCAACGATTTTCTCAAGCTGCTTGTTGATGTAGCCAGCGTCGTGAGAAGTGATGGTGGAAGCAACAGCGGTGTCAAAGTCAACTGGCGCGTGAGTGCGGTTTTCCAGTTTAACGCCTTCCATTACTTTGTCCCACAGGGAAGTGGTCGCTTCAGTAGCGCCAGCCAGGAAGGACTCGTCACCCTCATACGGAGTGTAGTTTTTCTGAATGAAGTCACGGACGTTTACTTCATTCTGCCAGTCACCTTTGGTAAAACCTTCCCAGGCTGTGGCTAACTTTTCATTAAGCTCGGACATGTAACACCTACCTTCTTAAGTGGATTTTTTATTTACTGCGTACTTCGACAACCATTAATGGTGATCGTTTTCACGCAGGTAAATGACCCAGTATGTCAACCCAACCAACAAACCACCGCCGATAATATTACCGATCGTAACCGGAATCAGGTTATCAGTGATGAAGTTCATCACGGTCAGGTGAGAAAAATTTTCCGGTGCTGAACCGACAGCGGTCCAGAATTCCGGAGATGCGAAGTCGCGGATTACAATACCCATCGGGATCATAAACATGTTTGCGATACTGTGCTCAAAACCGCTGGCAACAAACATCGCGACCGGCAGCACCATGATAAACGCTTTGTCCATCAGGCTGCGGCCAGAATAGCTCATCCATACCGCCAGGCATACCATCAGGTTAGCCAGGATACCGAGGCAAACCGCCTCAATAAAAGTATGGTGCACTTTGTGGTCGGCGGTTTGTAGGACGTTAAGTCCCCATTGACCATTGGCGGTCATATACTCGCCGGAAAGCCACATTAAAAGCACAAATAACAACGCGCCGACCAGGTTGCCAAAATAGACGTTCAGCCAGTTTTTCGCCAACTGGCCCCAGGTGATGCGCCCACTCGCCTTGGCAACAACAATCAACACTGTGGAAGTAAAGAGATCGGCTCCGCAGACAACACAAAGAATCAGCCCCAGAGAGAAGCAAATGCCGCCAACCAGTTTGGCCATGCCAAAGGGCATTGTGCCTGTGCCAGTAGTTGCTGTGATATAGAAGACGAATGCGATTGAGATGAAAACACCGGCGGTAATCGCCAGATAGAAAGTCTTAAGCGGATGTTTCGTTGCTTTATAGACACCTGCCTCTTCGGCCACTTTGGCCATTGCTGCAGGAAGTAAAAGATCAAAAGGGTTGTCAGCTTTCACACTAACTCTCTCTTTATTAAGTCGGCGACGAGATACTAACAAAGCATTATAGATGAGAAATTGATATAGATCATATCTCGCCTGGCTTATAGGCCCGTAACTCGCATGGTTTTTATGCAAATACGGAGTAAGTATTTGATTATCCAAATAAAAATAAATTTTAAAAATTAACAAATGAGTTGAATTTTTTCCGCATCCTCCGCTAAAACAGTTAATTAAAAGGGAGCAACAGGCAAATAAACTAACAATATCGATCGTATTTATTAAATATAAATTACCGATATTTAACCTTGTAATTACAATTATTTTATTAATGCAAATATATGTAAAGCGGGGCATTAAAAAAACGCCCCGTAATATAACTCAGCCAAATCATTAAGCCTACATTGCGTAGGCTATTTGATTTTATTTTGCCCAGAATGCCGCTTTGGCGCGCTGCAGCTTTTCGTAGGCTTTTAACAACGACTGATGCGCCGCAAATGCGTGCAGATCGCTATCTACCGGTTGCAAGCCATAAAACGCCGCTTCGCCACTCATTGCCGCACTGGCTGCTTCTACCGCATCTGCGCCGTACATACGAACGAAGGCATTCAGATATTGCAGCGGCTGGCGATCTTCTTCCTGCGCCAGCAATAACAATGTTTGCAGGCAGCGATAATAGTTGGCGCGTTCCGGACTGAACACCGATGAGTTAAACTCCATCGTCCATTCAGTCCAGATCAGAGCTTGTTCCATATCGCCGCCAGCCAGTGCTAGCATTGCTTTTAATTCACCGATACGCAGAGTGTACCAGCCGTTATCTGGTCCGGTCGCCAGACCTAACAGCTCACGCACGCGGGTAAAGTCGTCAAAACCTTCTTCATCCAGTTGCTCGATGAGGTTCAGGTAATCTTCTTTTTCCCACTCACTGCCTGGTAACGAAAGGATCGTTTCACGTAAATGGCTGCCCATACTGTTATTTGCCAGCCACAGATCTTCCGCCGGATAAATATCGGACATACCCGGCACGATAATGCGGCAAGCATAAACGCCCAGATGCTCGTAATCGGCAATATAAACTTCTTTATCCTCTTTGTTGAAGATAGCCATCAGCGTGGCAAACTCTTCTTCAGTGGTGCCAGAGAAATTCCAGTCCACAAACGGATAATCGGCATCTTGTTTGAAAAGATCCCAGGAGATCAAACCGCTGGAATCGATAAAGTGCGTTTCGAGGTTAGTATGTTCGGCGACTTCTTCATCATCGAAGGTCGGCGGAGTAAACACATCCAGATCCTTCAGGCTACGACCTTGCAGCAGCTCGGTCACGGTACGTTCCAGTGCAACGCCAAAATCAGGATGCGCGCCGAAGGAGGCAAAACAAGTACCATTGGTCGGGTTGAACAGTACGACGCAGATCACGGGATACTGACCGCCAAGCGAGCCGTCATAAGCAAAGATTGGGAAACCTTCCGCTTCCAGTGTTTCGATCGCTTCAACTACAGCCGGATAACGTGCAAGCACATCTGCCGGGATCTCCGGCAAGCTGATGCTTTCAGCAATAATGCGGTTTTTCACGTAGCGTTCGAAAACTTCGGACAATCCCTGAACGCGCGCTTCGTTGCGGGTATTACCGGCGGACATACCGTTGGAAACGTACAGGTTACCGATAATATTCATCGGAATATAAACGGTCTGATTGTCAGACTGGCGCGTAAACGGCAGGCCACATATACCGCGATCTTCATTACCGGATTGCAGATCAATCAGCATACTGCCGGTCAGTTCATTTTCCGGGTCGTAAAATGCACGCAGACGTTCATCCAGCAAACCTTCCGGCACATCGTCGTTTTCAGTCAGTGGAAACCATTTTTCGTTGGGATAATGGACGAACGGACCATTGGCGATAGTTTCGCCCAGCCAGAAATCAGCAAAAAAGTAGTTGGTTGAGAGACGCTCGAAATATTCGCCCAGGGCAGAAGCCAGCGCCGCTTTTTTGGTTGCGCCTTTACCGTTGGTAAAACACAGTGCGCACTCTTTGTCGCGAATATGTACAGACCAGACGTTAGGCACTGGATTCAGCCAGGAAGCTTCTTCAATCTGAAAACCGAGGTCGGAGAGTTTTTGCTGGAAGCGAGCGATGGAATCTTCCAGGGCGGCATCTTTGCCGGGGATAAATGTTTGTGTCATGAAAATCACTTTAGTCGTACGGAAAGCGCGCAATAATACGGGTTTTATCTCAAAGGCGCTATCACCGCCGCCACGCCGGTGAACTGTTGACTATGCTTTTAGCGGATAAATTACGATAAGAGCATAAAAATGAAGGCGTTCGATCTCCACCGTATGGCATTCGATAAAGTGCCGCTGGATTTTCTTGGCGAAGTCGCTCTACGGAGCCTCTATACCTTTGTTCTGGTCTTTCTGTTTCTTAAAATGACAGGAAGGCGTGGAGTGCGGCAAATGTCGCTATTTGAAGTGTTAATCATTCTGACGCTGGGGTCAGCTGCAGGGGATGTGGCGTTTTACGACGATGTGCCGATGATTCCGGTGCTTATCGTCTTCATTACCCTGGCGTTGTTATACCGCCTGGTGATGTGGCTGATGGCGCACAGTGAGAAACTGGAAGATCTGCTGGAAGGCAAGCCGGTTGTCATTATTGAAGATGGCGAACTGGCCTGGTCGAAACTCAATAACTCCAACATGACGGAATTTGAGTTTTTTATGGAGCTGCGACTGCGTGGTGTGGAACAACTTGGACAGGTACGCCTGGCTATTCTTGAAACCAACGGTGAAATCAGCGTCTATTTCTTTGAAGATGACAAGGTGAAGCCGGGGTTGCTTATTTTACCCAGTGATTGTACCCAACGTTATAAAGTGGTGCCGGAGTCGGCGGACTATGCCTGCATCCGTTGCAGTGAAATCATTCACATGAACGCGGGTGAAAAACAATTATGTCCGCGCTGTGCAAATCCAGAATGGACGAAGGCAAGTCGGGTAAAACGGGTGACCTGACAGCAAAAACATCGGTTTTTTGATAATGATTCGATATTTTATATTGTGTGACGCGTGCCGCATTTTTGCGCGCAACGGTTTTACCCATTGCGATGCGTGTCACTGAATGATAAAACCGATAGCCACAGGAATAACGTATTACCTGCGGTCGCAATCGATTGACCGGGGGTTAATAGCAACGCAACGTGGTGAGGGGAAATGGCTCAAATCTTCAATTTTAGTTCTGGTCCGGCAATGTTACCGGCAGAGGTGCTTAAACAGGCTCAACAGGAACTGCGCGACTGGAACGGTCTTGGCACGTCGGTGATGGAAGTGAGCCACCGTGGCAAAGAGTTCATTCAGGTTGCAGAGGAAGCCGAGAAGGATTTTCGCGATCTTCTTAACGTCCCCTCCAACTACAAAGTATTATTCTGCCACGGCGGCGGTCGCGGTCAGTTTGCTGCTGTACCTCTGAATATTCTTGGTGATAAAACCACAGCAGATTATGTTGATGCAGGCTACTGGGCGGCAAGCGCCATCAAAGAAGCGAAAAAATACTGCACGCCAAATGTGTTTGACGCCAAAGTGACTGTTGATGGCCTGCGCGCGGTTAAGCCAATGCGTGAATGGCAACTCTCTGATAATGCTGCTTATATGCATTACTGCCCGAATGAAACCATCGACGGTATCGCCATCGACGAAACGCCAGACTTCGGTAAAGATGTGGTGGTCGCTGCCGACTTCTCTTCAACGATTCTTTCCCGTCCGATTGATGTCAGCCGTTACGGCGTGATTTACGCTGGTGCGCAGAAAAATATCGGCCCGGCTGGCCTGACGATCGTTATTGTTCGCGAAGACTTGCTGGGTAAAGCAAATATCGCCTGCCCGTCGATTCTGGATTATTCCATCCTCAACGATAACGACTCCATGTTTAACACACCGCCTACGTTTGCCTGGTACTTATCTGGCCTGGTCTTCAAATGGCTAAAAGCGAACGGTGGTGTGGCTGCAATGGATAATATCAATCAGCAAAAAGCAGAACTGCTGTATGGCGTGATTGATAACAGCGATTTCTACCGTAATGATGTGGCGAAAGCTAACCGTTCGCGGATGAACGTGCCGTTCCAGTTGGCGGACAGTGCGCTCGACAAATTGTTCCTTGAAGAGTCTTTTGCGGCTGGCCTTCATGCGCTGAAAGGTCATCGTGTGGTCGGCGGAATGCGCGCGTCTATTTATAACGCGATGCCGCTGGAAGGCGTTAAAGCTCTGACAGACTTCATGGTTGAGTTCGAACGCCGTCACGGCTAATGCCGAAATTTTGCTTAATCCCCACAGCCAGCCTGTGGGGTTTTTATTTCTGTTGTAGAGAGTTGAGTTCATGGAATCCCTGACGTTACACCCCATCGCCCGTGTCGATGGCACTATTAATCTGCCTGGTTCCAAGAGCGTTTCTAACCGCGCTTTATTGCTGGCGGCATTAGCACACGGCAAAACAGTATTAACCAATCTGCTGGATAGCGATGATGTTCGTCATATGCTGAATGCGTTGCAGGCATTGGGGGTGAGCTATACGCTTTCTGCCGATCGTACGCGCTGCGAAATCATCGGTAACGGCGGTCCATTAGACGCAGAAAATGCGCTGGAGTTGTTCCTTGGTAATGCGGGCACTGCGATGCGCCCGCTGGCGGCAGCACTTTGTCTGGGAAGTAATGATATTGTCCTGACTGGTGAGCCGCGTATGAAAGAGCGCCCGATCGGTCATCTGGTGGATGCGCTGCTCCAGGGCGGGGCGAAAATTACTTACCTGGAACAAGAAAACTACCCACCGCTGCGTTTACAGGGTGGTTTTGTGGGGGGCAACGTAGAAGTTGATGGCTCCGTTTCCAGCCAGTTCCTTACCGCACTGTTAATGACCGCGCCGCTTGCGCCGGAAGATACGGTTATTCGTATTAAAGGTGAACTGGTTTCTAAACCTTATATCGACATCACGCTCAACCTGATGAAGACGTTTGGTGTTGAAATTGAAAATCAGCACTATCAAAAATTTGTCGTAAAAGGCGGGCAGTCTTATCAGTCACCGGGGACTTATTTGGTAGAAGGCGATGCCTCCTCTGCGTCTTACTTCCTTGCCGCAGCAGCGATCAAAGGTGGCACTGTAAAAGTGACCGGCATTGGACGCAACAGTATGCAGGGTGATATTCGCTTTGCTGATGTGCTGGAAAAAATGGGGGCGGCCATTAGCTGGGGCGATGATTATATTTCCTGCACTCGTGGTGAACTGAACGCTATCGATATGGATATGAACCATATTCCCGATGCGGCGATGACTATCGCGACGGCGGCGCTGTTTGCGAAAGGCACCACAACGCTGCGTAATATTTATAACTGGCGCGTTAAAGAGACGGATCGTCTTTTTGCGATGGCGACTGAACTGCGAAAAGTGGGGGCTGAAGTGGAAGAGGGGCATGACTTCATTCGCATTACGCCGCCGGAAAAACTGAACTTTGCCGAGATCGCCACTTATAACGATCACCGCATGGCGATGTGTTTCTCGCTGGTGGCCTTGTCAGATACGCCGGTGACGATTCTTGACCCAAAATGTACGGCCAAAACATTTCCGGATTATTTCGAGCAACTGGCGCGGATTAGCCAGGCAGCCTGAATGAAGAACGGGCAATAAATAGCCAAATCTTTCTTTATCAAAACGTCGGCGCATTGTCGGCGTTTTTTTTCGGACATTGTGAACCATTTTTATTGATGGTAGCGTTAACTGTCAATGTAAGTTGTTGATACATAATATTTATATATGATTAATCAACGGATGATTCACATGAAGAATACTAAATTACTGCTGGCGATTGCGACCTCTGCAGCATTACTGACAGGGTGTCAAAATACCCACGGTATTGATACCAATATGGCTATCAGCTCCGGTTTAAATGCATATAAAGCAGCAACGTTAAGCGATGCCGATGCAAAAGCGATTGCCAATCAGGGCTGTGCCGAAATGGACAGCGGCAATCAAGTCGCAAGTAAATCCAGCAAGTACGGTAAACGTCTGGCAAAAATCGCCAAAGCATTGGGTAACAATATTAACGGCACGCCGGTCAACTATAAGGTTTATATGACCAGCGACGTCAACGCATGGGCGATGGCGAACGGCTGTGTACGTGTCTACAGTGGCTTGATGGACATGATGAACGACAACGAAATTGAAGGGGTTCTGGGTCATGAACTGGGGCACGTTGCGTTGGGTCACTCGCTGGCTGAAATGAAAGCCTCTTATGCGATCGTTGCCGCACGTGATGCTATTTCCGCCACCAGCGGTGTTGCTTCCCAGCTTTCCCGTTCACAATTAGGTGATATCGCAGAAGGCGCTATCAATGCTAAATACTCCCGCGATAAAGAGTCTGAAGCAGATGATTTCTCCTTTGATCTGCTGAAGAAACGTGGCATCAGCACCCAGGGACTGGTCGGTAGCTTTGAAAAACTGGCTAGCCTGGATGGCGGTCGTACCCAGTCCATGTTTGACTCTCACCCACCATCAACAGAGCGTGCGCAACATATCCGTGATCGTATCGCCTCTGGTAAGTAAATCATTGTCATCTTTCGGGCTGGTCTTCTGCCAGCCCGCTATAATTGCGCAATAAATCCCCATCTGAATACAGACAAAACTGGTTTTTGCACACAACGTTAACGATTTGTGGCGCCGACGCGTATAATGCGCGCGGTTATGTTAACGGTACGCCTGTTTTAAGGAGATAAAGATGACGGCAATTGCCCCGGTTATTACCATTGATGGCCCAAGCGGTGCAGGGAAAGGCACCTTGTGTAAGGCTATGGCGGAAGCGTTGCAATGGCATCTGCTGGACTCGGGTGCAATTTATCGCGTACTGGCGCTGGCGGCATTACATCACCATGTTGATGTGGCGTCAGAAGACGCTCTGGTGCCGCTAGCATCCCACCTGGATGTACGTTTTGTGTCGACCAATGGCAATCTGGAAGTGATCCTCGAAGGGGAAGATGTCAGCGGTGAAATTCGTACTCAGGAAGTGGCGAATGCCGCTTCACAAGTCGCCGCATTTCCTCGTGTTCGTGAAGCATTATTGCGTCGCCAACGTGCGTTTCGTGAATTGCCAGGCCTGATTGCCGATGGCCGCGACATGGGAACAGTGGTATTCCCTGATGCGCCAGTGAAAATTTTCCTTGACGCCTCTTCGGAAGAACGTGCGCATCGCCGAATGCTACAGTTGCAGGAGAAGGGCTTTAGTGTTAACTTTGAACGCCTTTTGGCCGAGATCAAAGAACGCGATGACCGCGATCGTAATCGTGCGGTAGCGCCTCTGGTTCCGGCAGCCGATGCTTTAGTGTTGGATTCCACCACCTTAAGCATTGAGCAAGTAATTGAAAAAGCGTTACACTACGCGCGCCAAAAATTGGCTCTCGCATAAGCGACCGAATTTGCAGTACCCCCGTTGCAATGGAATGACAGCGGGTATGTTAAACAACCCCATCCGGCACGGAGCCAGGTGGACGTTAAATATAAACCTGAAGATTAAACATGACTGAATCTTTTGCTCAACTCTTTGAAGAGTCCTTAAAAGAAATCGAAACCCGCCCGGGTTCTATCGTTCGTGGCGTTGTTGTTGCTATCGACAAAGACGTAGTACTGGTTGACGCTGGTCTGAAATCTGAGTCTGCCATCCCGGCTGAGCAGTTCAAAAACGCCCAGGGCGAGCTGGAAATCCAGGTAGGTGACGAAGTTGACGTTGCTCTGGACGCAGTAGAAGACGGCTTCGGTGAAACTCTGCTGTCCCGTGAGAAAGCTAAACGTCACGAAGCCTGGATCACGCTGGAAAAAGCTTACGAAGATGCTGAAACTGTTACCGGTGTTATCAACGGCAAAGTTAAGGGCGGCTTCACTGTTGAGCTGAACGGTATTCGTGCGTTCCTGCCAGGTTCTCTGGTAGACGTTCGTCCGGTGCGTGACACTCTGCACCTGGAAGGCAAAGAGCTTGAATTCAAAGTAATCAAGCTGGATCAGAAGCGCAACAACGTTGTTGTTTCTCGTCGTGCCGTTATCGAATCCGAAAACAGCGCAGAGCGCGATCAGCTGCTGGAAAACCTGCAGGAAGGCATGGAAGTTAAAGGTATCGTTAAGAACCTCACTGACTACGGTGCATTCGTTGATCTGGGCGGCGTTGACGGCCTGCTGCACATCACTGACATGGCCTGGAAACGCGTTAAGCATCCGAGCGAAATCGTCAACGTGGGCGACGAAATCACTGTTAAAGTGCTGAAGTTCGACCGCGAACGTACCCGTGTATCCCTGGGCCTGAAACAGCTGGGCGAAGATCCGTGGGTAGCTATCGCTAAACGTTATCCGGAAGGTACTAAACTGACTGGTCGCGTGACCAACCTGACCGACTACGGCTGCTTCGTTGAAATCGAAGAAGGCGTTGAAGGCCTGGTACACGTTTCCGAAATGGATTGGACCAACAAAAACATCCACCCGTCTAAAGTTGTTAACGTTGGCGATGTAGTGGAAGTTATGGTTCTGGATATCGACGAAGAACGTCGTCGTATCTCCCTGGGTCTGAAACAGTGCAAAGCTAACCCGTGGCAGCAGTTCGCGGAAACCCACAACAAGGGCGACCGTGTTGAAGGTAAAATCAAGTCTATCACTGACTTCGGTATCTTCATCGGCCTGGACGGCGGCATCGACGGCCTGGTTCACCTGTCTGACATCTCCTGGAACGTTGCAGGCGAAGAAGCAGTTCGTGAATACAAAAAAGGCGACGAAATCGCTGCAGTTGTTCTGCAAGTTGACGCAGAACGTGAACGTATCTCCCTGGGCGTTAAACAGCTCGCAGAAGATCCGTTCAACAACTGGGTTGCTCTGAACAAGAAAGGCGCTATCGTAACTGGTAAAGTAACTGCAGTTGACGCTAAAGGCGCAACCGTAGAACTGGCTGACGGCGTTGAAGGTTACCTGCGTGCTTCTGAAGCATCCCGTGACCGCGTTGAAGACGCTACCCTGGTTCTGAGCGTTGGCGACGAAGTTGAAGCTAAATTCACCGGCGTTGATCGTAAAAACCGCGCAATCAGCCTGTCTGTTCGTGCGAAAGACGAAGCTGACGAGAAAGATGCAATCGCAACTGTTAACAAACAGGAAGATGCAAACTTCTCCAACAACGCAATGGCTGAAGCTTTCAAAGCAGCTAAAGGCGAGTAATTCTCTGACTCTTCGGGATTTTTATTCCGAAGTTTGTTGAGTTTACTTGACAGATTGCAGGTTTCGTCCTGTAATCAAGCACTAAGGGCGGCTACGGCCGCCCTTAATCAATGCAGCAACAGCAGCCGCTTAATTTGCCTTTAAGGAACCGGAGGAATCATGACCAAGTCAGAATTGATAGAAAGACTTGCCACCCAGCAATCGCACATTCCCGCTAAGACGGTTGAAGATGCAGTAAAAGAGATGCTGGAGCATATGGCCTCGACTCTTGCGCAGGGCGAGCGTATTGAAATCCGCGGTTTCGGCAGTTTCTCTTTGCACTACCGCGCACCACGTACCGGACGTAATCCGAAGACTGGCGATAAAGTAGAACTGGAAGGAAAATACGTTCCTCACTTTAAACCAGGAAAAGAACTGCGCGATCGCGCCAATATTTACGGTTAAGTTTTCACTCAAACTTGAACGCGAGAAAAGCACCTGTCGGGTGCTTTTTTCATTTCTGTAATCTGGAACTGGAAGCTGCCTCGCAGCGTTTTGTGTAGTTTTCACATTCCCGTTAAATTCTTCTGAACCTGTCTCGGGGAACGCAAAACTCCCGCCAGACAACCGTTCAACAAAGTTGCACACTTTCCGAAAACAGGGAGGGGTGCATGAAAATAACGACAGTTGGCGTATGCATTATTTGCGGAATTTTTCCGCTGCTGATTTTGCCACAATTGCCTGGGACATTAACCCTTGCGAGTCTGACCGTCTTCGCCTGCGTACTGGCATTTATTCCTGTTAAAGCCGTTCGTTATTTCACGCTGACATTGCTGTTTTTCCTTTGGGGCATATTGGCGGCAAAGCAAATTTTGTGGGCAGGAGAAAACTTAACTGGCGCGACGCAGGATGCAATTGTCGAGATTACTGCTACTGACGGCATAACCACTCATTACGCTCAAATTACCCATCTACAAGGTCGACGTCTTTTCCCTGCGCCAGGCATTGTGCTGTATGGCGAGTATCTGCCACAAGTGGTTTGTGCCGGACAACAATGGTCAATGAAACTCAGAGTTCGTGCGGTTCACGGTCAGCTTAATGATGGTGGCTTTGACAGCCAGCGTTATGCTATTGCCCAGCACCAGCCTCTAACCGGGCGTTTTCTTCAGGCAAGAATCATTGAACCGGGGTGTAGTCTGCGGGCGCAATATCTGGCCTCTTTGCAAACGACCCTGCAACCTTATCTGTGGAAAGCGGTGATTCTTGGCTTAGGTATGGGTGAACGGTTATCTGTGCCCAAAGAAATCAAAGATATTATGCGCAATACTGGTACAGCGCATTTAATGGCGATATCGGGATTGCACATCGCTTTTGCGGCGTTGCTGGCAGCCGGGCTCATTCGCGGTGGGCAAATTTTCCTCCCTGGTCATTGGATCCACTGGCAGATGCCATTAATTGGCGGAATTTTCTGTGCCGCTTTTTATGCCTGGTTGACTGGTATGCAACCTCCGGCACTGCGTACCATCGTGGCGCTTGCAACGTGGGGAATGCTTAAGTTAAGTGGGCGACAATGGAGTGGCTGGGATGTATGGATATGTTGTCTGGCGGCAATTTTGCTGATGGATCCTGTTGCCATTCTCTCGCAAAGTTTATGGCTCTCTGCTGCAGCGGTGGCAGCACTGATTTTTTGGTATCAGTGGTTTCCCTGTCCTGAGTGGCAACTGCCGCCGGTATTGCGTGCAGTTGTTTCCCTCATTCATTTGCAACTGGGAATCACACTCCTGCTTATGCCCGTGCAAATCGTCATATTTCATGGCATTAGTCTGACCTCGTTTATAGCAAATTTGTTCGCTATTCCCTTAGTGACATTTATCACGGTTCCGTTGATTCTCGCCGCGATGATAGTGCATTTAAGCGGACCATTAATCGTGGAACAAGGATTATGGTTTCTGGCCGACAGATCTTTGGCTTTACTTTTCTGGTTGTTAAAGAGCTTGCCAGAAGGATGGGTCAACGTTGCTGAACGTTGGCAATGGCTATCATTTTCTCCCTGGTTATTACTGGTAGGATGGCGACTAAACGCATGGCGAACGTTGCCTGCGCTGTGCGTGGCTGGAGGCATTATGATGTGTTGTCCACTGTGGCAAAAAACACGGTCTGACGAGTGGCAGGTGTATATGCTTGATGTCGGGCAAGGGCTGGCAATGGTGATTGCGCGAAACGGCAAAGCGATTCTCTATGATACGGGCCTCGCCTGGCCAGAAGGTGACAGCGGGCAACAACTGATTGTCCCCTGGCTACGCTGGCATAACCTTGAACCGGAAGGCGTCATTCTGAGTCATGAACATCTGGATCATCGGGGAGGGCTGGACTCGATATTACGTGTCTGGCCGACGTTATGGGTCAGAAGCCCTTTAAACTGGGAACATCATCAGCCCTGTGTGCGCGGTGAAGCGTGGCAGTGGCAAGGATTACGTTTTAGCGCACACTGGCCTTTACAAGGTAGCAACGATAAAGGAAATAACCATTCCTGTGTGGTTAAGGTTGATGACGGAACGTATAGCATTCTTTTAACCGGTGATATTGAAGCACTCGCTGAACAAAAAATGCTAAGTCGTTACTGGCAACATGTGCAGGCAACATTACTTCAGGTGCCCCATCATGGCAGTAATACCTCATCATCATTGCCATTAATTCAGCGTGTGAATGGAAAAGTGGCACTGGCATCGGCATCGCGCTATAACGCATGGCGACTACCCTCCAGCAAAGTTAAAAGACGCTATGAAATTCAGGGATATCAATGGGTTGATACCTCGCATCAGGGGCAAATAACCGTCGATTTTTCAGCGCAAGGCTGGCAGGTACGCAGCCTAAGGGAGCAAATTTTACCTCGTTGGTATCATCAGTGGTTTGGCGTGCCAGTGGATAACGGGTAGAATATGCGGCTATTTCAACAAATGCTGGTTTTTTGAATGCATAACGACAAAGATCTCTCTACGTGGCAGACATTCCGCCGACTGTGGCCAACCATTGCGCCTTTTAAAGCGGGTCTGATCGTGGCGGGCATAGCGTTAATTCTCAACGCAGCCAGCGATACCTTCATGTTATCGCTCCTTAAGCCACTTCTCGATGATGGCTTTGGTAAAACCGATCGCTCCGTGCTGATGTGGATGCCGCTGGTGGTTATTGGGCTGATGATTTTACGTGGTATCACCAGTTATATTTCCAGTTACTGCATTTCCTGGGTATCAGGAAAAGTGGTAATGACCATGCGTCGCCGTCTGTTCGGCCACATGATGGGAATGCCGGTGTCATTTTTTGACAAACAGTCTACCGGGACACTGCTTTCACGTATTACTTACGATTCTGAACAGGTTGCTTCGTCGTCTTCCGGCGCGCTGATTACGGTGGTGCGTGAAGGTGCTTCCATTATCGGTCTGTTCGCCATGATGTTCTATTACAGCTGGCAGTTGTCGATCATTTTGATTGTGCTGGCGCCGATCGTCTCGATTGCGATTCGTATCGTATCGAAGCGTTTTCGCAGCATCAGCAAAAACATGCAGAACACAATGGGGCAGGTGACCACCAGTGCTGAACAGATGCTGAAAGGCCACAAAGAAGTATTGATTTTTGGCGGCCAGGAAGTAGAAACGAAGCGTTTTGATAAGGTCAGCAACAAGATGCGTTTGCAGGGAATGAAGATGGTATCTGCCTCTTCCATCTCTGACCCGATCATTCAGCTGATTGCCTCTCTGGCGCTGGCATTTGTTCTCTACGCCGCGAGCTTCCCAAGTGTAATGGATAGCCTGACAGCCGGTACGATCACCGTTGTCTTCTCTTCGATGATTGCACTGATGCGTCCGCTGAAATCGCTGACCAACGTTAATGCCCAATTCCAGCGTGGTATGGCGGCCTGTCAGACGCTGTTTACCATTCTGGATAGTGAACAGGAGAAAGACGAAGGTAAACGCGAGATTGAGCGTGCTACTGGCGACGTCGAATTTCGCAATGTCACCTTTACCTATCCGGGGCGTGAAGTCCCTGCGCTGCGTAATATCAACCTGAAGATCCCAGCAGGGAAAACAGTGGCTCTGGTAGGGCGTTCGGGTTCGGGTAAATCAACTATCGCCAGCCTGATCACGCGTTTTTACGATATTGATGAAGGCGAGATCCTGATGGATGGTCACGATCTGCGCGAGTATACCCTGGCGTCGTTACGTAACCAGGTTGCACTGGTATCGCAGAATGTCCATTTGTTTAACGATACGGTTGCCAACAACATTGCTTACGCACGTACAGACCAGTACAGCCGTGAGCAAATTGAAGAAGCGGCGCGTATGGCTTATGCCATGGACTTTATCAATAAGATGGATAACGGTCTTGATACGGTGATTGGTGAAAACGGCGTGTTGCTCTCTGGCGGTCAGCGCCAGCGTATCGCTATCGCTCGAGCTTTGTTGCGTGACAGCCCTATTCTGATCCTTGATGAAGCCACCTCGGCACTGGATACAGAATCCGAACGTGCGATTCAGGCGGCGCTTGACGAGCTACAGAAAAACCGTACCTCACTGGTGATTGCTCACCGTTTGTCTACCATTGAAAAGGCAGACGAAATTGTGGTCGTTGAGGATGGTGTCATTGTGGAACGCGGCACGCATAACGATTTGCTTGAACACCGTGGTGTCTACGCGCAACTTCACAAAATGCAATTTGGTCAATGATCGAAAAAATCTGGTCTGGTGAATCTCCTTTGTGGCGGCTGTTGCTGCCACTCTCCTGGTTGTATGGTCTGGTGAGTGGCGCTATCCGTCTTTGCTATAAACTAAAACTGAAGCGCGCATGGCGTGCCCCAGTGCCTGTTGTGGTGGTCGGTAATCTCACCGCAGGTGGTAACGGGAAAACACCGGTCGTTGTCTGGCTGGTAGAACAACTGCAAAAACGCGGTGTTCGTGTTGGTGTTGTATCCCGGGGCTATGGCGGTAAGGCCGAGTCGTATCCGATGTTATTGTCGGCAGAGACTACCACAGCACAGGCGGGTGATGAACCGGTGCTGATTTATCAGCGTACTGGCGCGCCTGTTGCAGTTTCTCCCGTCCGTTCTGATGCGGTAAAAGCCATTCTTGCGCAACATCCTGATGTGCAGCTCATCGTAACCGACGACGGTCTACAACATTATCGTCTGGCACGAGATGTGGAAATTGTCGTCATTGATGGTGTGCGTCGCTTTGGCAATGGCTGGTGGCTGCCTGCGGGGCCAATGCGCGAGCGCGCAGGGCGTTTAAAATCGGTTGATGCGGTAATCGTCAATGGCGGCGTACCGCGTGATGGTGAAATTCCGATGAATTTAATACCGGGTCAGGCAGTGAATTTGCGTACCGGTGCTCGTTGTGACATTGCACAGCTTGAACATGTGGTGGCAATGGCGGGGATTGGTCATCCGCCGCGCTTTTTTGCCACGCTGAATATGTGTGGTGTGCAACCGGAAAAATGTGTGCCGTTGTCCGATCATCAGTCTTTGAATCATGCGGATGTCAGCGCATTGTTAAGTGCCGGGCAAACACTGGTTATGACTGAAAAAGATGCGGTGAAATGCCGGGGCTTTGCAGAAGAAAATTGGTGGTATTTGCCCGTTGACGCACAGTTTTCGGGCGCTGAGCCAGAGAAACTGCTCGCGCAACTTTCCTCGCTGGCTTCTGGCAACTAATTCGCAGCAGCAGCGTTCAATTGATGGAGCCATGAATGACGCTGCCGTATATCTCTCTTGCTGATGCGCGTAATCTTCATCTCGCTGCGCAAGGCCTGTTAAAAAAATCTCGTCGTCGCGCGTTGCCGCAAGATATTCTGGCAGCTATTTCCCGCATGTCCTTGCTGCAAATCGACACTATCAATATCGTTGCCCGCAGCCCTTATTTGGTGCTTTTTAGTCGTCTGGGTAATTATCCTCCGCAGTGGCTGGACGAGTCGCTGGCGCATGGCGAATTAATGGAATACTGGGCGCATGAAGCCTGCTTTATGCCGCGTAGTGATTTTCATCTCATTCGCCACCGGATGCTGGCGCCAGAAAAAATGGGCTGGAAATATCAAGACGCCTGGATGCGGGAACATGCGGAAGAAATTGAACAGTTACTTCAGTACATTCAGGATAACGGACCCGTACGTTCAGCCGATTTTGCTCATCCCCGCAAAGGGGCAAGCGGTTGGTGGGAGTGGAAGCCGCATAAACGCCATCTGGAAGGGCTGTTTACTGCTGGAAAGGTTATGGTGATTGAAAGGCGTAATTTCCAGCGCATTTATGATTTAACCCATCGCGTCATGCCGCACTGGGATGATAAGTGTGACCTCGTTTCGCAAACAGAAGCAGAAATCACGATGCTGGATAACAGCGCGCGTAGCCTGGGAATATTCCGCGAACAGTGGCTGGCGGATTACTATCGTCTTAAACGCCCGGCGCTGGCTGCCTGGCGTGATGTGCGTGCTGAACAGCGGAAAATTATCCCCGTAAATGTGGAGAGGTTAGGACAACTCTGGCTGCATACTGATTTGTTGCCTCTTCTCGAAACAGCTCTCGCGGGAAAACTCACCGCGACGCATTGCACTGTACTGTCACCCTTTGACCCTGTCGTCTGGGATCGTAAACGTGCAGAGCAGCTTTTTGATTTTAGCTACCGGCTGGAATGCTACACGCCGGCACCGAAACGTCAGTATGGCTATTTCGTTCTGCCGTTACTGCATCGTGGACAATTAGTCGGGCGAATGGATGCCAAAATGCATCGCCAGACGGGCGTCCTTGAAGTTATCTCCCTTTGGTTACAGGATGGCATCAAACTGACTGCTTTTCTTCAAAAAGGATTGCGCCAGGCGATTACCGATTTTGCTGGTTGGCAGCAGGCAACGCGAGTGACATTAGGGCGCTGCCCACACGGTCTCTTTAGTGATTGCCGCACAGGCTGGGAAATAGCCCCCTGGGCATAAATGATTATGATAAGATTTATGCATTCATAACCCGATCCATCTGGAGGAACTATGGATCATCGTCTGCTCGAAATCGTTGCCTGCCCGGTTTGCAACGGCAAACTTTGGTATAACCAGGAAAAACAAGAACTGATTTGCAAACTGGATAACCTGGCTTTCCCGCTGCGCGATGGCATCCCAGTGCTGTTGGAAACGGAAGCCCGCGTACTGACTGCTGATGAGAGTAAATCATGAGTTTTGTGGTGATTATTCCTGCACGCTACGCTTCTACGCGTCTGCCAGGTAAACCGTTGGTCGATATTAACGGTAAGCCGATGATCGTTCATGTTCTTGAACGCGCCCGCGAGTCAGGAGCCGATCGCATCATTGTAGCAACCGATCATCAAGATGTTGCCCGCGCTGTTGAAGCTGCTGGGGGGGAAGTGTGCATGACGCGCGCCGATCATCAGTCAGGCACCGAACGCCTGGCGGAAGTTGTCGAAAAATGCGCGTTCAGCGACGACACGGTGATTGTTAATGTGCAGGGCGATGAGCCAATGATCCCTGCGACAATCATTCGTCAGGTTGCTGATAATCTCGCCCAGCGTGAAGTAGGCATGGCAACCCTTGCTGTACCTATCCACAGTGCGGAAGAAGCCTTTAATCCGAATGCGGTTAAAGTGGTGCTTGACGCTGAAGGTTATGCGCTTTACTTCTCGCGTGCCACCATTCCGTGGGATCGTGACCGTTTTGCAAAAGGTCTGGAAACCGTTGGTGATAACTTCCTGCGTCATCTTGGTATTTATGGCTACCGTGCAGGCTTTATCCGTCGTTATGTCAACTGGCAGCCAAGTCCGTTAGAACACATCGAAATGTTAGAGCAGCTTCGCGTACTGTGGTATGGCGAAAAAATCCACGTTGCTGTTGCCCAGGAAGTTCCTGGTACAGGAGTGGATACCCCTGAAGATCTCGAGCGCGTTCGCGCTGAAATGCTCTAAGCTAATTTCACGACACTCCACCTGATTTTGGGGGAGTGTCGTACCGTTACGATTTTCCTCATTTTTCTTTTCAACAATTGATCTCATTCAGGTGACATCTTTTACATTGGCGCTCATTATGAAGGCAGTAGCTTTTATGAGGGTAATCTGAATGGAACAGCTGCGTGCCGAATTAAGCCATTTACTGGGCGAAAAACTCAGTCGTATTGAGTGCGTCAATGAAAAAGCAGATACGGCGTTGTGGGCTTTGTATGACAGCCAGGGAAACCCAATGCCGTTAATGGCGAGAAGCTTTAGTACGCCAGGACAAGCTCGCCAGTTGGCATGGAAAACCACCATGCTGGCACGCAGTGGGACTATTCGTATGCCAACCATCTATGGCGTGATGACACATGAAGAACATCCTGGCCCCGATGTCCTGTTACTGGAGCGGATGCGTGGTGTTTCTGTGGAAGCACCCGCGCGTACACCGGAACGTTGGGATCATCTGAAAGAGCAAATTGTTGAAGCTCTGCTGGCCTGGCACCGACAGGACAGTCGCGGTTGCGTCGGTGCAGTCGACAATACTCAGGAAAATTTCTGGCCCTCCTGGTATCGGCAACATGTTGAAGTGCTATGGACCACGCTCAATCAGTTCCATAACACCGGTCTAACGATGCAGGATAAGCGTATCCTGTTCCGCACCCGCGAATGTCTTCCGGCATTATTTGAAGGATTTAACGACAATTGTGTGCTGATCCATGGCAATTTCTGTTTGCGCAGCATGTTGAAAGATTCTCGTAGCGATCAATTACTGGCGATGGTAGGGCCGGGCCTCATGCTTTGGGCGCCACGTGAGTATGAGTTGTTCCGGTTGATGGATAACACTCTGGCAGAGGATTTACTCTGGAGTTACCTGCAACGCGCGCCAGTGGCGGAGTCGTTCATCTGGCGGCGTTGGCTGTATGTGTTATGGGATGAAGTTGCGCAACTGGTCAATACCGGACGGTTTAGCCGGCGCAACTTCGATCTGGCATCAAAATCACTCCTTCCCTGGCTCGCCTGACGAACCTTTCAGCCACTGCCAGATGCGACCAAGCGTTTCATAGCCGACTCGGTCGCTATGCATCAACCAGACCGGAGAGGGAATTGCCCGTTCCCACGGATTAAGCGGTGAGTCGATTGCCAGCTGATTCGCCGGGGCTGGCAGCGGATTCAGACCTTCCCGTTGGAAAAAGATCATCGCGCGCGGCAAATGAGACGCAGATGTCACCAGCAGGAAAGGGGCGTCACCAATTGCCTGTTTCACTGCGGCTGCTTCTTCTTCGGTATCTTTTGGCAAATCCAGCGTAATAATTTGTTCGCGCGGTACGCCCAGCGATTGCGCTACTCTGGCACCCACTTCGGCTGTACTCACCGTATTGGTTTTTGCCACGCCTCCCGTGAAGATCAGTTTTGATCCCGGATTCTCGCGCCATAAACGAATACCTTCATTCAGGCGCGGCAAACTATTATTGATTAAATTTGAACTTGGTGCCCACTGCGGGTTCCAGGTATAACCACCTCCTAGCACCACGATATAGTCCACTTTTTGTGCATTATTCCATGTCGGATAAGTACTTTCGATGGGACGCAGCAGGCGGTCGGCTACCGGTTGCAAACTTAATAACAAAAGCGCCAGCCATCCTGCGCTAATAAATATCTTTCCGGTTTTTTGAAAACGGCTAAACCACAGTAGCACCAGACCCACACCGATAATCAACAACATTAGCGGAAGTGGCAGTAGCATACCGCCAATCACTTTTTTCAGTGTAAAAAGCATCCTTTCTGGTTCCTTTTTTAACCATATAGTGAGGGATCGGCAGTGATATTACACCAGACGGGTTCATTCTCGCCGTGGCTGTGACAAAATAGCGCCTTTATCAGAAAACGTCTTAGCCAACCGGTGGAGAAAGCAATGCAGGATCGCAATTTTGATGACATTGCGGAAAAGTTTTCCCGTAACATTTACGGCACCACCAAAGGACAGCTTCGACAGGCTATTCTGTGGCAGGATCTTGATCGTGTACTGGTGGATATGGAGCCGCAAAAACTGTGCGTGCTGGATGCCGGTGGTGGAGAAGGACAGACCGCGATCAAAATGGCCGAACGTGGGCATCAGGTCATTTTATGCGATCTCTCCGCCCAGATGATCGACCGCGCAAAGCAGGCGGCAGAAGCTAAAGGTGTGAGCGATAACATGCAATTTATACATTGCGCCGCTCAGGACGTTGCTTCGCATTTGGAAACGCCCGTTGATCTGATATTGTTCCATGCGGTGCTGGAATGGGTGGCTGACCCCCGCAGCGTATTGCAAACATTGTGGTCAGTGTTGCGCCCAGGCGGCATGTTGTCATTAATGTTCTACAATGCGCACGGCTTGCTGATGCATAACATGGTCGCAGGAAATTTTGATTACGTGCAGGCGGGAATGCCGAAAAAGAAAAAACGGACGCTTTCGCCAGACTATCCACGCGACCCGGCGCAGGTATATCAGTGGCTGGAAGAAGCTGGCTGGCAAATTATGGGTAAAACCGGCGTTCGCGTGTTTCATGATTATCTGCGTGAAAAGCACCAGCAGCGCGACTGCTACGAAGCATTACTTGAATTAGAAACGCGTTATTGCCGCCAGGAACCGTATATCAGCCTGGGGCGTTATATTCATGTCACCGCGCGCAAACCGCAGAGCAAGGATAAAGTATGAGTGAATTTTCCCAGACAGTCCCCGAACTGGTTGCCTGGGCCAGAAAAAATGACTTCTCCATCTCGCTGCCGGTAGACCGACTCTCTTTTCTGCTGGCGGTTGCCACGCTGAATGGCGAGCGTCTGGATGGTGAGATGAGTGAAGGCGAGCTGGTGGATGCATTCCGCCATGTGAGTGATGCGTTTGAGCAAACCAGCGAAACCATCGGCGTGCGCGCCAACAACGCGATCAACGACATGGTGCGTCAACGTCTGCTGAACCGCTTTACCAGTGAGCAGGCGGAAGGGAACGCTATATATCGTCTGACGCCGCTCGGCATCGGCATTACTGACTACTATATCCGTCAGCGCGAGTTTTCTACGCTGCGTCTTTCTATGCAGTTGTCGATCGTTGCAGGCGAACTGAAGCGTGCGGCGGATGCGGCAGAAGAGGGCGGTGATGAGTTTCACTGGCACCGCAATGTCTATGCGCCGCTGAAATATTCTGTAGCAGAAATTTTCGACAGCATCGATCTGACGCAACGTCTGATGGATGAGCAGCAGCAGCAGGTGAAAGATGACATCGCTCAGTTGCTGAATAAAGACTGGCGGGCGGCGATCTCCAGCTGCGAATTGTTGCTTTCAGAAACCTCCGGTACGCTGCGTGAATTGCAGGATACGCTGGAAGCGGCAGGTGACAAATTGCAGGCTAACCTGTTGCGCATTCAGGATGCGACCATGACGCATGACGATCTGCATTTTGTCGATAGTCTGGTGTTCGATCTGCAAAGTAAGCTCGATCGTATTATCAGCTGGGGACAGCAATCTATCGACTTGTGGATTGGCTACGATCGCCACGTACACAAATTTATCCGTACTGCTATCGATATGGATAAAAACCGCGTCTTTGCCCAGCGTTTACGTCAGTCGGTACAAACCTATTTTGATGAGCCGTGGGCGCTGACTTACGCGAATGCCGATCGTCTGCTGGATATGCGTGACGAAGAGATGGCACTGCGCGACGAAGAAGTGACCGGGGAGCTTCCGCCAGATTTAGAGTACGAAGAGTTCAACGAGATCCGCGAACAACTGGCGGCGATCATCGAAGAACAGCTCGCCGTGTACAAAACCAGACAAGTACCGCTGGATCTTGGTCTGGTGGTACGCGAATATCTGGCGCAGTATCCACGTGCGCGTCACTTTGACGTTGCGCGTATTGTTATTGATCAGGCGGTACGCCTCGGCGTAGCGCAAGCAGATTTCACCGGACTGCCAGCGAAATGGCAGCCGATTAATGATTACGGAGCCAAGGTACAGGCGCATGTCATCGACAAATATTGAACAAGTGATGCCGGTTAAGCTGGCGCAGGCGCTGGCGAATCCGTTATTTCCGGCGCTGGATAGCGCCCTGCGTTCAGGCCGCCATATCGGTCTTGACGAACTGGATAATCATGCATTCCTGATGGATTTTCAGGAATATCTGGAAGAGTTTTACGCACGTTATAATGTGGAGCTTATTCGCGCGCCGGAAGGTTTTTTCTATTTGCGCCCACGTTCTACCACTATTATCCCGCGCTCCGTATTGTCGGAACTGGACATGATGGTCGGGAAAATCCTCTGTTATCTCTATCTCAGCCCGGAACGGCTGGCGAACGAGGGGATTTTTACTCAGCAGGAATTGTATGATGAACTGCTCACCCTGGCCGATGAAGCGAAACTGCTGAAACTGGTAAACAACCGTTCTACCGGTTCGGACGTGGATCGCCAGAAGTTGCAGGAAAAAGTACGCTCTTCGCTCAACCGTCTGCGCCGCTTAGGCATGGTGTGGTTTATGGGGCACGACAGCAGCAAGTTCCGCATTACTGAATCGGTGTTCCGTTTCGGTGCGGATGTCCGTGCGGGCGACGATCCGCGCGAAGCCCAGCGTCGCCTGATTCGCGATGGTGAAGCTATGTCGCTGGAAAACCACCTGCAACTCAACGACGAAACTGAAGAGAATCAGCCAGATAGCGGAGAGGAAGAATAATGATTGAACGCGGTAAATTTCGCTCACTGACGCTGATTAACTGGAACGGCTTTTTTGCCCGTACCTTTGACCTTGATGAGCTGGTCACGACGCTTTCCGGCGGTAACGGTGCGGGTAAATCCACCACTATGGCGGCGTTCGTTACGGCGCTTATCCCCGACCTGACCTTGTTGCATTTCCGTAACACCACGGAAGCCGGGGCTACCAGCGGTTCGCGAGATAAAGGCCTGCACGGTAAGCTAAAAGCGGGTGTCTGTTATTCGATGCTTGACACCATCAACTCGCGCCACCAGCGCGTGGTGGTTGGTGTGCGTCTACAACAGGTTGCCGGGCGCGATCGTAAAGTTGATATCAAACCGTTTGCCATTCAGGGCTTGCCGATGTCGGTGCAGCCGACACAGCTGGTGACCGAAACCCTGAACGAACGTCAGGCGCGCGTGCTGCCGCTTAACGAGCTGAAAGACAAACTCGAAGCGATGGAAGGCGTGCAGTTTAAGCAGTTCAACTCCATCACCGATTACCATTCGCTGATGTTCGATCTGGGCATCATCGCGCGCCGTCTGCGTTCTGCTTCTGATCGTAGTAAATTCTATCGTCTGATCGAAGCCTCGCTGTACGGCGGTATTTCCAGCGCCATTACCCGTTCCCTGCGCGACTACCTGCTGCCAGAAAACAGCGGTGTGCGTAAAGCGTTCCAGGACATGGAAGCGGCGCTGCGTGAAAACCGCATGACGCTGGAAGCGATTCGTGTCACCCAGTCTGACCGTGACTTGTTCAAGCATCTGATTAGCGAAGCTACCAACTATGTGGCGGCGGACTACATGCGTCACGCCAACGAGCGCCGTGTCCATCTCGACAAAGCTCTGGAGTTTCGTCGTGAGCTACATACTTCGCGTCAGCAACTGGCGGCGGAGCAGTACAAACACGTCGATATGGCGCGTGAGCTGGCAGAGCACAACGGTGCCGAAGGCGATCTGGAAGCGGATTATCAGGCGGCCAGCGATCACCTGAACCTGGTGCAGACTGCACTGCGTCAGCAGGAAAAGATCGAACGTTACGAAGCGGATCTTGATGAGCTGCAGATCCGTCTGGAAGAGCAAAACGAAGTGGTGGCAGAAGCCATCGAGCGCCAGGAAGAGAACGAAGCGCGTGCGGAAGCCGCCGAACTGGAAGTGGATGAGCTGAAAAGCCAGCTTGCTGACTACCAGCAGGCGCTGGACGTCCAGCAAACGCGCGCGATCCAGTACAACCAGGCGATTGCTGCGCTTAATCGTGCCAAAGAATTGTGTCATCTGCCGGACTTAACCGCCGACAGCGCCGCCGAATGGCTGGAAACCTTCCAGGCGAAAGAGCTGGAAGCGACCGAAACAATGCTCTCTCTTGAGCAGAAAATGAGTATGGCGCAAACTGCGCACAGCCAGTTTGAGCAGGCTTATCAATTGGTAGTAGCAATCAACGGTCCGCTGGCGCGTAACGAAGCGTGGGAGGTCGCCCGCGAATTGCTGCGCGAAGGGGTCGATCAGCGCCACCTGGCAGAACAGGTTCAGCCGCTACGGATGCGCTTAGGCGAACTGGAACAGCGTCTGCGCGAGCAGCAAGAAGCCGAACGACTGCTGGCAGAATTCTGCAAACGTCAGGGCAAGAATTTCGATATCGACGAACTGGAAGCCCTGCATCAGGAACTGGAAGCGCGCATTGCCTCTCTTTCTGACAGCGTGTCTAACGCCCGTGAAGAGCGCATGGCGCTGCGTCAGGAACAGGAACAACTGCAATCACGCATTCAGAGTCTGATGCAGCGTGCGCCGGTTTGGCTGGCGGCGCAAAACAGCCTCAATCAGTTGAGCGAGCAGTGCGGTGAAGAGTTCACTTCCAGTCAGGACGTCACTGAATACATGCAACAGTTGCTGGAGCGTGAGCGCGAAGCGATTGTTGAACGTGACGAAGTGGGCGCGCGTAAAAACGCCGTTGACGAAGAGATTGAGCGTTTAAGTCAGCCGGGCGGCTCTGAAGATCAGCGCCTGAATGCGCTGGCAGAACGTTTTGGTGGCGTGCTGCTGTCAGAAATTTATGACGACGTTAGCCTTGAAGATGCGCCGTACTTCTCTGCACTATATGGCCCGTCTCGCCACGCGATCGTTGTGCCGGATCTGTCGCAGATTGCCGAACAACTGGAAGGTTTAACCGATTGCCCGGAAGATCTCTATCTGATCGAAGGTGATCCGCAGTCATTCGATGATAGCGTGTTCAGCGTTGATGAGCTGGAAAAAGCGGTGGTGGTGAAAGTTGCCGACCGTCAGTGGCGTTACTCACGCTTCCCGGAAGTTCCGCTGTTTGGTCGTGCGGCGCGCGAAAGCCGTATTGAAAGTCTTCATGCCGAGCGTGAAGTGCTCTCTGAACGTTTTGCTACGCTCTCCTTTGATGTACAAAAAACCCAGCGCCTGCATCAGGCATTTAGCCGTTTTATCGGCAGCCATCTGGCGGTGGCGTTTGAGTCCGATCCGGAAGCCGAAATCCGCCAACTCAACAGCCGTCGCGTCGAGCTGGAGCGTGCGTTGAGTAATCATGAAAATGATAACCAGCAGCAGCGTATTCAGTTTGAGCAGGCGAAAGAGGGCGTTACGGCGCTAAATCGCATTCTGCCGCGTCTCAACCTGTTGGCTGATGACAGCCTGGCGGATCGCGTCGATGAAATCCGCGAACGTCTGGATGAAGCACAGGAAGCCGCGCGTTTTGTTCAGCAGTTCGGTAATCAACTTGCAAAACTGGAGCCGATGGTTTCGGTGTTGCAGAGCGACCCGGAACAGTTCGAACAGTTAAAAGAAGATTACGCGTACTCCCAGCAAATGCAGCGAGATGCCCGTCAGCAGGCATTTGCCCTGACTGAAGTGGTGCAGCGTCGTGCGCACTTTAGCTACTCCGACTCGGCAGAAATGCTCAGCGGTAACAGCGATCTCAACGAAAAACTGCGTGAGCGTCTGGAGCAGGCGGAAGCGGAACGTACCCGCGCTCGTGAAGCGTTGCGTGGTCACGCAGCGCAGTTGAGCCAGTACAACCAGGTACTGGCCTCGCTGAAAAGTTCTTACGACACCAAAAAAGAGCTGCTTAACGATCTGCAACGCGAATTGCAGGATATCGGGGTGCGTGCCGATAGCGGGGCAGAAGAACGGGCGCGTATTCGCCGTGACGAATTACATGCGCAACTGAGCAATAACCGTTCACGTCGCAACCAACTGGAAAAAGCACTTACCTTCTGCGAAGCGGAGATGGACAACCTGACCCGCAAACTGCGCAAGCTGGAACGTGATTACTTTGAGATGCGCGAGCAGGTGGTGACCGCCAAAGCGGGCTGGTGTGCAGTCATGCGCATGGTGAAAGATAATGGCGTTGAGCGCCGCTTACACCGTCGCGAGCTGGCTTATCTCTCCGCTGATGATTTGCGTTCCATGTCGGATAAGGCGTTAGGTGCGCTGCGTCTGGCGGTAGCGGATAACGAACATCTACGCGACGTGCTGCGTATGTCGGAAGATCCAAAACGTCCGGAACGTAAAATTCAGTTCTTCGTGGCGGTTTACCAGCATCTGCGCGAACGTATTCGTCAGGATATTATTCGTACCGATGATCCGGTGGAAGCTATCGAGCAGATGGAAATCGAACTTAGCCGTCTGACTGAAGAGTTAACTTCCCGCGAACAGAAACTGGCGATCAGTTCCCGCAGCGTGGCGAACATTATTCGCAAAACCATTCAGCGCGAACAGAACCGTATCCGTATGCTCAACCAGGGATTGCAGAACGTGTCGTTCGGTCAGGTGAACAGCGTGCGTCTGAACGTGAACGTGCGTGAAACTCACGCCATGCTGCTGGATGTCCTTTCTGAACAGCATGAACAACATCAGGATCTGTTTAACAGCAACCGTCTGACCTTCTCGGAAGCTCTGGCGAAACTGTATCAGCGCCTTAACCCGCAGATTGATATGGGCCAGCGCACACCGCAGACCATTGGTGAAGAACTGCTGGATTACCGCAACTACCTGGAGATGGAAGTTGAGGTTAACCGTGGTTCCGATGGCTGGCTGCGTGCGGAATCGGGCGCACTATCTACCGGTGAAGCAATTGGTACAGGTATGTCGATTCTGGTTATGGTGGTACAGAGCTGGGAAGATGAATCACGCCGCCTGCGCGGTAAAGACATTTCTCCTTGCCGCCTGTTGTTCCTCGATGAAGCAGCGCGACTGGATGCTCGTTCTATCGCCACGCTGTTTGAATTGTGTGAGCGTTTGCAAATGCAGCTCATCATCGCGGCGCCAGAAAATATTAGCCCGGAGAAAGGCACCACCTACAAACTGGTGCGTAAGGTATTCCAGAATACCGAGCACGTACATGTGGTTGGTTTACGTGGCTTTGCGCCGCAGCTTCCTGAGACGCTTCCAGGAGCTGACGAAGCGTCTTCCCAGGCAAGTTAAGATTAAGGCGGCAGCGATGTCGCCTTTTTTCCGAAAACTCCGTTTCTGCACTAAAAAAATGCCGCATTACGGCGCGCTTTTCTTTAAACTTCTTTACATTAGGTTGTGTAAAAACGTATCGGTGTTTATATACTGAAGGTAAGCCTGATAAGTAACAGGCTTGCTCGTCATACTTTCGTGAGTATTGGCGTTGTACAGGCAAGTAGAGAAAAGCAGCCTGGCTATTCAAAGTATGATAAAAACAGGGGGCAAGGGATGTTGCTTAACATGATGTGTGGTCGTCGGCTTTCGGCAATGAGTTTGTGTCTGGCCGTAACATTCGCTCCACTGTTCAGTGTGCAGGCTGATGAGCCTGAAGTAATCCCTGGCGACAGCCCGGTGGCTGTTAGCGAACAGGGAGATGCACTGCCGCAAGCGCAAGCTACGGCAATTATGGCGGGACTTCAGCCGCTACCAGAGGGTGCGGCGGAAAACGCTCGCACACAAATCGAATCTCAATTACCCGCAGGTTATAAGCCGGTTTATCTTAACCAACTTCAACTGCTGTATGCCGCACGTGATATGCAGCCGATGTGGGAAAACCGTGATGCGGTAAAAGCCTTCCAGCAGCAACTAGCAGAAGTGGCGATTGCTGGTTTTCAGCCGCAGTTTAACAAATGGGTAGAGTTACTGACTGATCCTGGCGTTAACGGTCTGGCACGCGACGTAGTGTTGTCGGATGCAATGCTGGGCTATCTCCATTTCGTTGCTAACATTCCGGTCAAAGGTACGCGCTGGTTGTACAGCAGTAAACCTTATGTGCTCTCTACACCACCGCTCTCGGTCATTAACCAATGGCAGGTGGCGCTAAATAATGGTCAGTTGCCAACGTTTATTGCAGGACTGGCTCCGCAGCATCCGCAATATGCCGCGATGCATGAATCTTTATTGACCTTACTCAGCGATACTAAACCGTGGCCACAACTGACCGGTAAAGCAACGCTGCGTCCTGGCCAGTGGAGTAATGATGTACCAGCACTGCGCGAGATTTTGCAGCGAACGGGAATGCTCGAAGGCGGACCGAAAATTGCGCTCCCTGGCGATGAAACACCCGCTGATGCAGTCGTGAGTCCGTCCGCCGTTGCCGTCGAAACAGCGGAAACTAAGCCGATGGACAGGCAAACTACGGCTCGCAGTAAACCGGCACCAGCCGTGCGCGCCGCCTACGATAATGAGCTGGTGGAAGCCGTTAAACGTTTTCAGGCATGGCAAGGATTGGGGGCAGATGGCGCTATCGGCCCGGCAACGCGGGACTGGTTAAATGTAACGCCAGCTCAGCGTGCAGGTGTGCTGGCACTCAACATCCAGCGTTTACGCTTGCTGCCTGCGGAGCTTTCTACTGGCATCATGGTCAATATACCCGCCTATTCTTTGGTCTATTACCAGAACGGTAATCAGGTGCTGGACTCGCGGGTAATTGTCGGTCGTCCTGACCGAAAAACACCGATGATGAGCAGTGCTTTAAACAATGTGGTGGTGAATCCGCCGTGGAACGTACCGCCGACGCTGGCACGCAAAGATATTTTGCCAAAAGTGCGTAACGATCCGGGTTATCTGGAAAGTCATGGCTATACGGTGATGCGCGGCTGGAACAGCAAAGAAGCGATTGATCCGTGGCAGGTTGACTGGTCAACGATTACTGCGTCGAATTTACCGTTCCGCTTCCAGCAAGCTCCTGGCCCACGAAATTCGCTAGGACGGTATAAATTTAATATGCCGAGTTCAGACGCTATCTACTTGCATGACACGCCTAATCACAATCTGTTCAAGCGTGATACACGCGCGTTAAGCTCAGGGTGTGTGCGGGTGAATAAGGCATCGGATCTGGCAAATATGCTGTTGCAGGATGCAGGCTGGAATGACAAGCGTATTTCCGACGCCCTGAAGCAGGGAGATACCCGTTACGTCAATATCCGTCAGTCGATTCCGGTTAATCTCTACTACCTGACCGCGTTTGTCGGTGCAGACGGTCGTACTCAATATCGTACAGATATTTACAATTATGATCTGCCTGCGCGATCCAGCTCGCAAATTGTATCGAAAGCGGAACAATTAATCAGATAAATGAAGTAGTTCGGGTAAATCAGTTGTCGTAATAATTGGCATGATTGGGGGCTATTCTCGGTAGCCCCCATTACTGCTGGGATTGAGTCATCTTGACGTTAGCTTTATGGACGGTTAAGGTGCCTCTTGTGCGCCAGAAGTGCATATAAACGATAACATTGACCTGTAGACTTGATTATCATGGACAAATTCGACGCTAATCGCCGTAAACTGCTGGCGCTTGGTGGCGTTGCACTTGGTGCCGCCATCTTGCCGACCCCTGCGTTTGCGACACTCTCTACCCCACGTCCGCGTATTTTGACACTCAATAATCTCCATACCGGAGAGTCAATTAAAGCGGAGTTTTTCGATGGCAGAGGCTATATTCAGGAAGAATTGGCAAAACTAAACCATTTTTTCCGCGATTTCCGCGCGAACAAAATAAAGTCCATCGACCCAGGATTATTCGACCAGTTGTATCGCCTGCAAGGGCTGTTAGGCACCCGCAAACCGGTGCAACTCATTTCCGGTTATCGCTCTATTGATACCAACAATGAACTACGCGCGCACAGCCGTGGGGTAGCGAAGAAAAGCTATCACACCAAAGGCCAGGCGATGGATTTCCATATTGAAGGTGTCGCGTTAAGCAATATTCGCAAAGCCGCGTTATCTATGCGTGCAGGTGGTGTAGGATATTACCCACGTAGTAACTTTGTGCATATTGATACCGGGCCAGCACGGCACTGGTAACAATCGCTTAACGAAACAGGGGCAGTATGAATTATCGTATTATTCCGGTCACTGCATTCTCCCAGAATTGCTCATTGATCTGGTGTGAACAAACTCGCCTGGCTGCACTGGTTGATCCTGGCGGCGATGCAGAAAAAATCAAACAGGAAGTTGATGCCAGCGGCCTGACGCTAATGCAGATCCTGCTTACGCATGGTCACCTGGATCATGTTGGCGCGGCGGCGGAACTGGCGCGACATTACGGCGTGCCGGTTCTTGGTCCGGAAAAGGAAGATGAGTTCTGGCTGCAAGGCTTGCCTGCGCAAAGCCGTATGTTTGGCCTGGATGAGTGTCAGCCACTAACACCGGATCGTTGGCTGAACGAAGGCGACACTATCAGCATAGGGAATGTGACTTTACAGGTGTTACATTGCCCTGGGCATACGCCGGGTCATGTGGTCTTCTTTGATAATCAGTCAAAACTGCTCATTTCTGGCGACGTTATTTTCAAAGGTGGAGTGGGGCGCAGTGACTTCCCGCGTGGCGATCACAATCAACTGATTTCTTCAATCAAAGATAAATTGCTGCCACTGGGGGATGACGTGACATTTATTCCGGGTCACGGACCATTATCCACTCTTGGTTATGAGCGCCTGCATAATCCCTTCCTGCGAGATGAAATGCCCGTCTGGTAAAGGCGTATAAAAAAGCCCGCTTTCAATGCGGGCCTGGATTTCTGGCAAAGTGCGCTTTGTTTATGCCGGATGCGGCGCGAGCGCCTTATCCGGCCTACAAAATCGTGCAAATTCAAAATATTGCAGGGGACGCGTAGGCCTGATAAGCGTAGCGCATCAGGTAATGCTGCATTTGTCATCAGTCTCAGCCCGCTTTCAGCGGGCTTTATTGGTTTTAACGCTTACAGCACTGCCACAATCGCTTCGCACAGCGGAGCCATGTTGTCTGGCGTCATCCCGGCTACGTTCACACGACCGGAAGCTACTGCATACACGCCAAACTCTTCACGCAGACGCAGTACCTGTTCTTTAGTCAGACCGCTAAAGGAGAACATGCCATTCTGTTTGATGATAAAGCTGAAGTCGCGGTTTGCACCTTTCTCCTGCAGCGTATTAACGAACAACTGACGCATACGCTGAATGCGCTGGCGCATATCGGTCAGCTCTTGTTCCCAAATAGCACGTAACGCATCATTGCTCAGGATAGTGGCAACAACCGAAGCTCCGTGCGCTGGTGGGTTAGAATAGTTCGCACGAATCGCTGCCTTCATCTGGCTGAACGCGCGATCAACGGTTTCACTGTCAGCAGCAACCAGCGTACATGCGCCTACACGCTCGTTGTACAGACCAAAGTTTTTAGAGTAGGAACTGGCGACGATAAGTTCTTTATGCAGACCAGCGAAAACGCGCAGACCTTCAGCATCTTCTTCCAGACCGCGAGCAAAACCCTGGTAAGCGAAGTCAAACAGCGGTAACCAGCCTTTCTCAACGGAAAGCTGCGCCAGCGTTTGCCATTGCTCCAGTGTAGGATCGATACCGGTTGGGTTATGACAGCAGCCGTGGAACAGAACCACATCGCCAGCCTGGGCCTCGTTCAGACTGTTAATCAGGGCGTCGAAGTCCAGAGTATGTTTTTCTGCGTCGTAATAAGCGTATTCACGTACTTCCAGACCAGCAGAGTTGAATACGCTCTTATGATTTGGCCAGCTTGGGTTACTTACCCACACACGCTTAACACTGGTATTTTTCGCCAGGAAATCGGCAGCCACGCGTAACGCACCAGTACCACCTGGAGTCTGAGCTGTGCGGGCGCGTTTGTCGTTGATCAGGGCGCTACCTTTACCAAACAGTAATTCCTGGGTGCAACGACCAAATTCAGGGATACCGTCAATGCCGAGGTAGTTTTTGGTGGTTTCATTTTCGAGCAGATACTGTTCAGCCTTTTTAACGCTGGTCAGTACCGGAGTTTTGCCCGTCTCATCTTTATAGACACCAATCCCGAGGTTAATTTTGCCAGGACGTTCATCGGCACGAAACAGATCGGCCAGACCCAGAATCGGGTCGGCAGGAGCGGCGGTAATGTTCTCAAACATGACGAGGTTCCATTATGGTTACAGAAGGGAAGTCCGCTATCAGGGTAACGGGAGATTTACAAAATTCCAACTATTACTGATGAAAACGCCGGCTGTTTTTGCAAGACGTGAGATTGCTCTGGAAGGCATAAAAAAAACAGGACCAAAGTCCTGTTTTTTCGGCATTTAACAAAGAGGTCTGCTATTAGAACTGGTAAACGATACCCACAGCAACGGTGTCGTCAGAACCTACGCCCAGTTTGTTGTCAGAATCGATCTGGTTGATGATGTAGTCAACATAGGTGGACATGTTTTTGTTGAAGTAGTAGGTTGCGCCCACTTCAACGTAGTTCACCAGATCAACATCACCGATACCTTCTACGTCTTTCGCTTTAGATTTGGTGTAAGCGATGGACGGACGCAGACCGAAATCGAACTGGTATTGCGCAACTAACAGAACGTCTTGCGTTTTGTTGGCAAAGCCGCCAGTGATCGGCGTAGCGTTACGGGTTTCACCGTAGTTTGCTGCCAGGTAGATGTTGTTTGCATCATACTTCAGACCAGTAGCCCACTGTTCAGCTTTTTTACCCTGGCCGAGAGGCTGAGCTTCCTGCAGGTTGGTACGGTCAGCGGCACCATAAGCACCAACGATACCAAAGCCTTCGAATTCGTAGCTGATGGAGCCGCCAACGCCGTCGCCGTTAGAACGACGTGCGGTGTCACGCTCGTTTTTACCCAGGTACTGAACAGCGAAATTCAGGCCGTCAACCAGACCAAAGAAGTTGGAGTTACGGTAAGTTGCAACGCCGCCAACACGACCAACGAAGAAGTCATCGCTGTATGCAGTGTCACCACCAAATTCTGGCAACATATCGGTGTAACCCAGTGCATCATAAACAACACCATAGTTACGACCGTAATCGATTGAGCCAGCATCAGCAAATTTCAGACCAGCGAACGCCAGACGGGTTTTGTTGCCATTTTGGGCATCAGAACCCTCAGAGTTGTTACCCTGGAAGTTGTATTCCCACTGACCGTAACCTGTCAGATCGGAATTGATTTGAGTTTCCCCTTTAAAACCAAGACGGGCATAGGTCATATCGCCATTGCCACCGTAACTGTTTTCACCGTTACCCTTGGAAAAATAGTGCAGACCGACAGCTTTACCGTACAGATCTACTTTGTTGCCATCTTTGTTATAGATTTCTGCAGCGTTTGCAGTACCTGCTACTAACAGAGCAGGGACGATCACTGCCAGAATGTTGCGCTTCATCATTATTTATTACCCTCATGGTTTTTTTTATGACACCTGCCACTGCCGTCAATAAGTTTCGTCAATAAATATTTACGGAGCTATTGATGAAAGTTTGGTGTCTTTATGTATCTGCAGGCATCTTTCCATTCAAACTAACGTTTCGCTACCGTGAAAGTGCTACAAAGATAAAGATATAGTTACAAAAAGAAAAAATATGTAACTAAAGGTAAATTTTAAGGAACTTTGTGAACGCCGTCATATTTCCATTGGACTTTAATGATATTTGCAGCGAGTTTGATCTATTTATATGATTTCCTTATATTAAATTTAGCTAAACGGAAATTTTCGCTCTGATGATTTCTCTCAGTGGCTTCGCTAAAACACACGTTCAGACATCCAGAAAGCCAATAAGAGTTATGGAAATTGTGCTATTGGCTAAGAAATAACTAATCCGCAATAAGAATGCGGATTATTTTTGTTCACAAATGTTACGTGGAAATATTCCGTAACAGGAAGGCTGTTGTGACAGGGTTGCAAATAGATTGATTGACTTAACAAACAGATAACTTGACAGAAGGGAATAGAAAAGAGCCAGCGGGCGCTGGCTCTCGGAAAAACTAAATTAGAAGCTGGCGTTACGCGGGGTACGCGGGAACGGAATCACGTCACGCACGTTTTGCACACCAGTCACGTAGGCGATCAGGCGTTCAAAACCAAGACCGAAACCGGAATGCGGAACAGTACCGTAGCGACGCAGATCGCGATACCACCAGTAATCTTCTTTGTTCAGACCCATCTCCAGCATACGTTCGTCCAGCACGTCCAGACGCTCTTCACGCTGGGAACCACCAATGATCTCACCGATGCCCGGTGCCAGTACGTCCATTGCTGCAACGGTTTTACCGTCTTCGTTAAGACGCATATAGAACGCCTTAATATCTTTCGGATAGTTTTTCACCACGACCGGCGCTTTAAAGTGTTCTTCTGCCAGGTAACGTTCATGCTCGGAAGAGAGATCCACGCCCCAGTAAACCGGGTTTTCAAATTTCTTACCGCAATTTTCAAGGATGGTTACCGCGTCGGTGTAATCAACCTGCGCAAAGTCGGCTTCAATGAAGCGTTCCAGACGGCTGACAGCATCTTTATCTACGCGTTCAGCGAAGAATTTCATGTCGTCAGCACGTTCTTCGAGAACCGCTTTGAAGACATATTTCAGCATGGCTTCAGCCAGACCGGCGATATCGTTCAGGTTAGCAAACGCCACTTCCGGCTCCAGCATCCAGAATTCCGCCAGGTGACGGCTGGTGTTGGAGTTTTCTGCACGGAAAGTCGGGCCAAAGGTATAAATTTTGGACAATGCGCAAGCGTAGGTTTCGCCGTTCAACTGACCAGATACGGTCAGGAAAGACTCTTTACCGAAGAAGTCTTTGTCGAAATCGACTTTGCCCTGATCGTTACGCGGCAGGTTTTCCAGATCCAGCGTTGAAACGCGGAACATTTCGCCAGCGCCTTCGGTATCAGATGCGGTAATCAGTGGTGTTGAAACCCAGAAGAATCCCTGCTCGTTAAAGAAGCGATGCAGCGCCTGTGCCAGCGTGTGGCGAACGCGCGCAACGGCACCAATCAGGTTGGTACGTGGACGCAGGTGAGCGACTTCACGCAGATACTCAATGCTGTGGCGTTTTGCTGCCATCGGGTAAGTGTCTGGATCCTCAACCCAGCCGGCAACTTCAACGTTGCTGGCCTGAATTTCAAATTGTTGCCCCTGGCCCGGCGACGCCACGACTTTACCCGTCACAATGACCGAGCAACCGGTGGTCAGACGCAGGACGTCTTCATTGTAATTGGGCAGAGAATTATTGATGACAGCCTGTACAGGATCAAAGCAGGAACCGTCATAAACGGCGAGGAAGGAGATGCCAGCTTTTGAATCTCGGCGGGTACGCACCCATCCGCGCACGGTGACTTCGCTGTCAACGGCTACGCGGCCCTGGAGTACGTCGGCTACAGGCACAACGCTCATAATATTCTCTCTGTTAATAGTCGGAAAAAATAAACACTTGTCCACCCGTCAATGGGGGGATACCTATGTTACCTGGCATCTGCAATCAGACAAGCAGAATTCGCAGATGGGACAAAAGATTTCGGAATAAAAGGCAAAAAAGGGAGCCGTTATGGCTCCCTGATGATATTAACTGGCTTTTTTAATGTGCGGAAGGTCGAACGCTTTACGCAGCGCACGGACAAACGCTTTGTCATGGCAGATAGTTTTGCCAGGACTGTCAGAAAGTTTCGCCACCGGTTTACCGTTACACTCCACCAGCTTAATCACAATATTCAGTGGTTTGACCTGGGGTATATCGCAGGTCAGGCGCGTACCGATACCAAAGCTTAATTGCACACGGGAAGAGAAGTGGCGATAAAGCTCGACCGCTTTGCGTAAATCCAGATTGTCAGAGAAAACCAGCGTTTTGCTCTGCGGATCAATTCCCAGCTTCTCATAATGTGCAATGGCTTTTTCGCCCCATTCAACCGGGTCGCCGGAATCATGGCGAAGCCCCTGGTAACGACTGGCAAACTCCACGCCGAAATCACGCAGAAAGGCATCCATAGTAATGCAGTCGGTTAACGCAATGCCAAGTTGGTCAGGATATTCTTCCAGCCACGCAGCAAGTGCGGCGCGCTGACTATTGGCAAGATCCGGGCTGATTTGTTGATGCGCCTGGAACCATTCATGCGCTTGCGTTCCCATAGGGGTGAGGGAAAGCCGACGCGCCAGATCGTAATTACTGGTGCCAACGAACCAGGGTTCCTGTTGCAAACGTTTAACGATGGTTTCTTGTACTTCGCGGGAAAAACGGCGGCGAGTGCCGAAATCCATCAGATGGAAGCGCGACATCTCGAGATCGGCGGTTAATGCCGAAAAGTCGACTAATTTGCTTTCCAGCGTATCGAGGGCTTGCGCAACGTCGGCCTGCGGTGAGCGATAGCGATGTACCAGTTCACTGATGACCGCCAGCAGAGGAACTTCCCAGAGGATGACTTCACGCCACGGGCCGGTTAAACGAATATCCAGCTTACCGTTATCGTTGGTGACGGTGACCTGTTCCGGGTTAAAGCGGAACTCGCGTAGCCAGTTGAGATAGTCGGCCTTAAAAAAAGGCAGGGCAGAGAGCCATTGATATTCATCATCCTGCAGGCGCAGGTGCTGCATCGCCTGAACCTGTTCACGAATAGCATCGGCATAAATACCCAGCAGATCGTCACCTCGGCAACGAAACTCCGCCGCGACATGCACATCATAATAGTGATGAAACACGGCTTGCTGCATATGCAACTTATAAGCATCTGTATCCAGCAACGAGTGCAGAACAGGAGAAGCGAATTGTGTCATAGGTGCGCAGTAGCGTCCTCGTACGGGAGCGTTTAGTACAATAAACATCTTCAGGAACTGCTGGAGTATACCTTGTTTCGCAATTTATTGAACCCCGATCACACCATATGCCACCTTTATGGTCGATGGTATTGCGCCCTGTATGTTATAAAAATGTAGCAATAAAAGCGTTTGTACCTGAAAAGATGAAGATTCTGCGTAGCGAGATTTATGCAACAGGAATAGACTGAACACCTGACTCAATAAAAGATGCTAAAGGTTATTTATGACTCAACAGCCACAAGCCAAATACCGTCACGACTATCGTGCGCCGGATTACCAGATTACTGATATTGACTTGACCTTTGACCTGAACGCGCAAAAGACGGTGGTTACCGCGATCAGCCAGGCTGTCCGTCATGGTGCATCAGATGCTCCGCTTCGTCTGGACGGCGAAGACCTTAAACTGGTCTCTATTCATATTAATGATGAGCCGTGGACAGCCTGGAAAAAAGAAGAGGGCGCACTGATCATCAATAATTTACCGGAACGTTTTACGCTCAAGATTGTTAATGAAATTAGCCCGGCCTCCAACACCGCGCTGGAAGGGCTTTATCAGTCAGGCGATGCGCTCTGCACCCAGTGTGAGGCTGAAGGTTTCCGCCATATTACGTACTATCTCGATCGCCCGGACGTGCTGGCGCGTTTTACCACCAAAATTGTTGCCGATAAAACTAAATACCCGTTCCTGCTTTCCAACGGTAACCGCGTTGCGCAAGGCGAACTGGAAAACGGACGTCACTGGGTACAGTGGCAGGATCCGTTCCCGAAACCGAGCTATCTGTTTGCGCTGGTAGCTGGTGACTTCGATGTACTTCGCGACACCTTCACTACCCGCTCCGGTCGCGAAGTGGCGCTGGAGCTGTATGTCGATCGCGGCAATCTTGATCGCGCGCCGTGGGCGATGACCTCGCTGAAAAATTCCATGAAGTGGGATGAAGAACGCTTTGGCCTGGAGTATGACCTCGACATCTATATGATCGTTGCAGTGGATTTCTTCAACATGGGCGCAATGGAGAATAAAGGTCTTAACATCTTTAACTCCAAATATGTGCTGGCGCGTACCGACACCGCAACCGATAAAGATTACCTCGATATTGAACGCGTTATCGGCCATGAATATTTCCATAACTGGACCGGTAACCGTGTGACCTGCCGCGACTGGTTCCAGCTCAGTTTGAAAGAAGGATTGACCGTTTTCCGCGATCAGGAATTCAGCTCTGACCTTGGTTCCCGCGCGGTAAACCGTATCAATAATGTGCGCACCATGCGCGGATTGCAGTTTGCGGAAGATGCCAGTCCGATGGCGCACCCAATCCGTCCGGATATGGTCATTGAAATGAACAACTTCTACACTCTGACCGTTTACGAAAAGGGCGCAGAAGTGATTCGTATGATCCACACCTTGCTGGGCGAAGAAAACTTCCAGAAAGGGATGCAGCTCTATTTCGAGCGTCATGATGGTAGTGCTGCGACCTGCGACGATTTCGTTCAGGCGATGGAAGATGCGTCAAATGTCGATCTTTCCCATTTCCGTCGCTGGTACAGTCAGTCCGGTACGCCGATTGTGACCGTTAAAGACGACTACAATCCGGAAACCGAGCAGTACACTCTGACCATCAGCCAGCGCACACCAGCCACGCCGGATCAGGCAGAAAAACAGCCACTGCATATTCCGTTTGTTATTGAATTGTATGACAACGAAGGCAAAGTGATTCCGTTGCAGAAGGGTGGCCATCCGGTCAATCCGGTATTGAATGTCACCCAGGCGGAACAGACCTTTGTCTTCGATAACGTCTACTTCCAGCCTGTGCCTGCGCTGCTGTGCGAATTTTCTGCGCCGGTGAAACTGGAATATAAGTGGAGCGACCAGCAACTGACTTTCCTGATGCGCCATGCGCGTAATGATTTCTCTCGCTGGGATGCGGCACAAAGCCTGCTTGCAACCTACATCAAACTGAACGTTGCCCGTCATCAGCAAGGGCAGCCGCTATCTCTGCCGGTGCATGTTGCAGATGCTTTCCGTGCGGTATTGCTCGATGAGAAGATTGACCCGGCGCTGGCGGCAGAAATCCTGACGCTGCCTTCTGTCAATGAAATGGCTGAACTGTTCGATATCATCGACCCGATTGCTATTGCCGAAGTACGAGAAGCACTCACTCGTACTCTGGCGACTGAACTGGCGGATGAGCTGCTGGCTATTTACAACGCGAATTACCAGAGCGAGTACCGTGTTGAGCATGAAGATATTGCGAAACGCACTCTGCGTAATGCCTGCCTGCGCTTCCTTGCTTTTGGTGAAACGCATCTGGCTGACGTGCTGGTGAGCAAGCAGTTCCACGAAGCGAACAATATGACCGATGCGCTGGCGGCGCTTTCTGCGGCGGTTGCCGCACAGCTGCCATGCCGTGATGCGCTGATGCAGGAATACGACGATAAGTGGCATCAGGACGGTCTGGTGATGGATAAATGGTTTATCCTGCAAGCCACCAGCCCGGCGGCGAATGTGCTGGAGACGGTGCGCGGTCTGTTGCAGCATCGCTCATTTACCATGAGCAACCCGAACCGTATTCGTTCGTTGATTGGCGCGTTTGCGGGCAGCAACCCGGCTGCGTTCCATGCCGAAGATGGCAGCGGTTATCAGTTCCTGGTGGAAATGCTCACCGACCTGAACAGCCGTAACCCGCAGGTGGCTTCGCGCCTGATTGAGCCGCTAATTCGCCTGAAACGTTACGATGCCAAACGTCAGGCAAAAATGCGTGCGGCGCTGGAACAGTTGAAAGGGCTGGAAAATCTCTCTGGCGATCTGTACGAGAAAATCACCAAAGCTCTGGCTTGATACAAACATGCCTGATGCGACGCTTGCAGCGTCTTATCAGGCCTACAAACCTGTTGAAACTGCTGGTTTTATGCGCCGCATCCGGCATATTAACCATGACGCCGAATCGGTTGTTCAGAATGCCCACGCTGCATCACCCGCTGCAACACTTCCGCTTCCAGCTCCGCTAATCGTACCGACCCTAACCGGCGCGGACGGGGTATATCCACCGTCAAATCCAGACCAATTTTTCCTTCTTCAATTAACAGCACCCGGTCAGCCATCGCCACCACTTCGCTCACATCATGCGTTACCAGCAAGACGGTAAAACCGTGCTCCTGCCAAAGTGACACAATCAAATCCTGCATCTCCAGTCGCGTTAAGGCGTCCAGTGCCCCGAGCGGTTCATCAAGCAACAATAAACCCGGTCGATGAATCAACGCTCTTGCCAGTGCCACACGCTGTTTTTGCCCGCCAGAAAGTGCGGCAGGCCATTCCCCAGCCCGATTCTCCAATCCTACCGCAGCCAACGCCCGACGCGCGGCATCGCGCCACTGGCCTTTAAGGCCTAACCCGACGTTATCAATCACCGATTTCCACGGCAGTAAACGGGCATCCTGAAACATCATGCGTGTATCGTCCTGAATTTCGGCAAGTGGCGTTGTGCCCGCTAACACATCGCCTGCGGTTGGTGTTTCCAGCCCCGCCAACAGGCGCAGCAGAGTACTTTTACCACCGCCGCTGCGACCGACCACAGCCACAAACTGACCAGCCGGAATATGTAGATCAAGTTGATTCAGAACGATATTTTCTGCGTAATGTTTGCTTACCGCATTGAGCAATAGCGGTGTGCCCTGGTTCAATCGTGCAGTATTCATACCGTGGCCTCCTTCAGATGATAAGCCGGGTTCCAGCGTAGCCAGACGCGCTCTAACAATTGGGCGCTGACGTCAGCAAGTTTGCCGAGCAGGGCGTAAAGAATAATGGCGACTACCACCACGTCCGTTTGCAGAAACTCCCGCGCATTCATCGCCAGATAACCAATGCCGGAATTAGCAGAAATGGTTTCGGCAACAATCAGCGTCAGCCACATCAGACCTAACGCAAAGCGCACACCGACCATAATTGAGGGCAGGGCACCGGGCAGGATCACATGGATAAACAGCGGCACGCCGGATAAGCCATAGCTGTGCGCCATCTCTACCAGCCCGCGATCGATATTACGGATCCCGTGCCAGGTGTTGATATAAATGGGGAATAGCGTGCCAAGCGCCACCAGGAAAATCTTTGCGGACTCATCAATGCCAAACCACAAAATCACCAGTGGGATCAGCGCCAGATGCGGCACGTTGCGCAACATCTGAATTGAGGTATCCAGTAGTCGCTCACCCCAGCGCGACAGACCGCTAATCAGCCCCAGAATCAATCCCAGCGATCCGCCAATGGAAAAACCGATTAGCGCCCGCCAGGAGCTGATCGCCAGATGCTGCCATAATTCGCCGCTGGCTGAGAGCGTCCAGAACGCCGTCACCACCCCTTCCGGTGAGGGCAAAATACGCGTCGACAACCAGCCAACTGACGAGGCCAGTTGCCACACCGCCACGATGCCCACCGGTAAAAACCAGGGGGCAACGCGCAATAACCACTTTTTCACTGGCGTTGCCATCATCTTGTTCCTTAGCTTTGCGCGACTTTACGTGGGATAAACTCATTTGCCACTGCTTCGCCTTGCAGGTTCAGCGGCTGCGGTTGGGGAATCTGTGGGATGGCGACATCCAGATGTGGGAACAACAACTCGCCAACCCGATACGCTTCTTCCAGATGTGGATAGCCAGAAAGTACAAAACTGTCGATGCCAAGCGCGGCGTATTCGTTGATTCGCGCAGCGACTGTCGGCCCATCGCCCACCAGCGCCGTCCCGGCACCGCCGCGCACTAAGCCAACACCCGCCCATAAATTGGGGCTGATCTCCAGGTTGTCGCGCTTACCGTTATGCAGCGCCGCCATTCGTTGTTGACCTACGGAATCCGTCCGGGCAAACGCTTCTTGTGCTTTGGCAATCGTCTCATCGTCAAGATGGGAGATTAACCGTTCGGCGGCCTGCCAGGCTTCGTCGTTGGTTTCGCGGACAATTACATGCAGACGAATACCGAAACGGATTTTGCGCCCATGTGCGGCAGCTTTTTCTCGCACTTGTTCGATCTTCTCTTTTACCCGCTCCGGCGGCTCGCCCCAGGTAAGATAAAGATCAACCTGTTCGGCAGCCAGATCCTGAGCGACGTCGGACGATCCGCCAAAGTAAAGAGGAGGATACGGCTGTTGGATCGGTGGAAAGAGCAGTTTTGCTCCTCGCACATGAATATGTTTGCCGTTGAAATCGACGGTTTCCCCCTGCAATAACCGCCGCCAGACCTGAGTAAATTCCGCCGAGGCTTCGTAACGCTCGCTATGATCAAGAAACACGCCGTCGCCTGCCAGCTCTTGCGGATCGCTGCCTGTAACCAGGTTAAACAACGCGCGTCCATTAGAGAGGCGATCAAGCGTGGCAGCCTGGCGAGCGGCTACGGTAGGCGATGTCACACTTGGGCGTAGGGCGACGAGGAACTTAAGCCGTTGCGTCACCGGGATCATCGATGCCGCCACCAGCCACGCATCTTCGCAGGAACGGCCTGTTGGGATCAGCACGCCGGTATAGCCAAGACGATCCGCCGCTTGCGCAATCTGTTGCAGATACCCATGATCAACCGGGCGAGACCCTTCTTCCGTTCCCAGATAATGACCGTCACCGTGCGTGGGTAAAAACCAGAATATATTCAGACTCATAATTGTTTTCCTTCCAGTTGAGTGGGTTGCCAGATGCGTTGACGGATATCGACTTTTTTCGGCACCAGACGATTTTCATAAAACAGGTCGGCAGTGTGTTGCTGTAAAGCAGCAACCTCGGCGTTCACGGGTTTGATGGTGGTAGGGGGGCGATGATCCAGATACGAGGCAATCACCGGTGCCGGTAAGCCCATCGTTTTTGCCAGTAAAGAGATACTTTGCTCGCGCTGGCTGCGGGTTAACGCATCAGCTTCGCTAAAGGTTGTCAGTACGCCCTGAATAAATGCGCCGTTTTTTTCCGCATAGGGACGGGCTGCCAGATAAAACGATCCTGTTTGATTGAGATCGGTGCCATCTTTCAGCACCCGCACGCCGCCCTGTAATAACGCGGCAGAGTAGTAAGGATCCCAGATAGCCCAGGCGTCGACGTTACCCTGCTGGAATGCAGCGCGCGCATCGGCAGGCGTCAGATAGGTCGGCTGGATATCAGTGAATTTAAGCCCGGCCTGTTGCAGTGCGCGCAGTAAAAGGTTGTGCGAACTTGAACCTTTCTGAAACGCGACTTTGTGGCCCTTTAGTTCAGCCACAGTTTTGATCGGACTGTTTTCGGGCACCAGAATCACTTCGGCTTTTGGTTTCGGCGGCTCGACACCGACGTAAACCAAATCAGCACCGGCGGCCTGAGCAAAGATTGGAGGAATGTCCCCCGTACTGCCCAGATCGATACTGCCGACGTTTAACGCCTCCAACATTTGCGGACCAGCGGGAAACTCAACCCACGAGATTTTGGTTTGCGGATAGCGTGTTTCCAGTAACTGGTGGCTTTTTGCCAGCACCATGCTGATGCTGCCTTTCTGATAACCTATCCGTAACGCTTCAGGAGAAGACTCCGCAGCAATCGCGAGCGTAGAGACGCTGAATAATCCCACCAGCACCAGTTTAAAAATATTACGCATGGGCGTTACCTCGCAGAGAGAGAAGGTCAGGAACCTGGACATCACGGCGGTGCAACGCCTGCCAGAAGGTATCGAGCGCGGTATCAAGACGGGATTGCAGATTCGGCGTGAATTGCGGCTTATGTTGGAAATCAAGCACCTGTGAGTCATCGGCAAATACGCCGTGTAGGATCTCCTGGGCTTTTAGTGCGCTTAAAACTGGTTTAAGTGCGTAATCAACCGCCAGCAGGTGAGCCACCGTGCCACCTGTCGCCAGCGGCAACACCACTTTTCCTTGCAGTGCGCGTTCTGGTAGCAGGTCGAGAAGCGTTTTCAGTGCGCCGGAATAGGCGGCTTTGTAGACGGGCGTGGCGACAATCAGCCCATCAGCCTCTTGCAACTGATCGGTGAAGGTCTTGAGTGCCGGACTATCGAAACGGGCATAAAGCAAATCTTCCGGGGAGAAGTTTTGCAGATTCCAGTGATAAACCTCGACATCCAGGCCATTCAATTTTTCTCGCGCATATTCCAGCAAAGAACTGGAGCGAGAGGGAAAGCGAGGACTTCCTGCCAGGGTGATGACACGCATATTCTCTCCTTATAACCAATTGTTCTTGTTTTGTTAACATTGATAACAATTCGCTCAGTCTGTCGGAGGGAAAAGCAAATGCCAAATATAATTTTTGTGTATGTTTTTCTAAAAATGAACTAAAGGATGTTATTAAAATATCACTTGTATTTATTTATTGGGCTGTCGTTTTATATTGAATCAATATATTGCCAATGAGTACCATGAAATTATATTCACTAAATCTATAAGTTAAGAAAATGTCATTTATTTGGGTGAATAGACCCGGTTTAAATAGCGGACAATTATTGATATTATTAAATGCGATGTCATTTATAGGCATTATCATATTTACGAAGAAATCAGGATGATAACGATGAAAAAAAGTGTATTGACGGCGTTTATAACTGTGGTATGTACAACTTCCAGCGTTATGGCGGCTGATGATAATGCCATCACGGACGGTACAGTAACGTTTAATGGTAAAGTCATCGCACCTGCCTGCACGCTGGTCGCTGCGACGAAAGATTCAATAGTCACATTGCCAAATGTCAGTGCAACGAAGTTGCAAAGTAATGGCGCAGTCTCTGGTGTAAAAACTGATGTACCAATTGCATTAGAAGACTGTGATGTTACTGTAACTAAAAATGCTGCTTTCACCTTTAGCGGTACGGCTGACGCCACACAGACTACAGCATTCGCCAACCAGGCTTCTACCGATGCAGCGACTAATGTCGCTCTACAAATGTATATGCCGGATGGTACTACAACAGTGACTCCCGGTACGGAAACTGAAAATATTCAGTTAGCGGATTCTGCTGAGCAAACAGTGACCTTTAAAGTTGATTATATCGCTACGGGTAAAGCGACTTCAGGTAATGTTAATGCGGTAACTGATTTCCATATTAACTATTATTAATAGAACTCATTAATTGTTTTATTAATTAGTACCCCTCCAGTATTCTGGAGGGGATATTCATATTTTTTAAGAGCACCTATTTATGAAAACTTGCATAACAAAGGGAATTGTGACCGTAAGTTTAACGGTAATATTACTAAACTGTATGTCCGTCTGGGCCGCAGGTAAAGGTGGGGTAGGACTTGCCGCCACGCGTCTGGTTTATTCTGAAAGTGAAGAACAAATTTCACTTGGCGTGCGTAACACCAGTCCTGATGTTTCTTATCTTATTCAGTCATGGGTGATGACGCCGGATAATAAAAAATCAGCAGATTTTATTATTACGCCACCGCTATTTGTGCTGAATCCGGCAAATGAGAATCTGTTACGCATTATGTATATTGGTGCACCGTTAGCAAAAGACAGGGAAAGCCTTTTCTATACCAGTGTGCGTGCCGTTCCTGCCACAACAAAGCGGGAAGAGGGCAATACCCTGAAGATTGCCACGCAAAGTGTTATCAAACTGTTCTGGCGACCAAAAGGTTTACCGTATTCCGTTAGTGAGGCTCCGGCAAAACTGCGTTGCACCTCGTCAGCCGACGTGATTACAGTCAGTAATCCAACGCCTTACTTCATTACCCTTACAAACCTGAAAATAGGTGGGAAAACGGTTAAAAATCAAATGATCTCCCCCGTTGATAAATATCAATTCTCTCTGCCTAAGGGAGCCAAAAACAGCAGCGTAACGTACCAAACAATCAATGACTATGGGGCGGAAACGCCGCAACTCAACTGTAAATCGTAAGTCGTCTTCAGTTAAGAGAGCGAGATGCATAGAACTCAACGACAACACAGCCTGTTAAGCTCTGGTGGAGTGCCATCGTTTATTGGTGGGCTGGTGGTGTTTGTGTCGGCGGCGTTCAATGCACAAGCTGAAACCTGGTTCGATCCTGCCTTTTTCAAAGATGATCCCTCAATGGTGGCCGATTTGTCCCGTTTCGAAAAAGGACAAAAAATAACGCCAGGGGTTTATCGTGTCGATATTGTTCTGAACCAGACAATTGTAGATACGCGCAACGTCAATTTTGTTGAGATAACGCCAGAGAAGGGGATTGCTGCCTGTTTAACGACTGAAAGCCTGGATGCAATGGGCGTGAATACTGACGCGTTTCCGGCTTTTAAACAACTGGACAAACAAGCGTGCGCGCCGTTGACGGAAATTATTCCCGATGCCAGCGTGACCTTTGATGTGAATAAACTCCGTCTGGAAATTTCAGTACCGCAAATCGCCATCAAAAGTAACGCTCGTGGCTACGTTCCCCCTGAACGTTGGGATGAAGGGATCAACGCGCTATTACTGGGATATTCATTTAGCGGTGCTAACAGCATTCACAGCAGTACAAGCAGTGATTCTGGTGACAGCTATTTTCTGAATTTAAACAGTGGCGTGAATTTAGGTTCGTGGAGATTGCGCAACAATTCAACATGGAGTCGTAGTAGCGGACAACCCGCAGAATGGAAGAATCTCAGCAGCTACCTGCAGCGGGCAGTTATTCCATTAAAAGGCGAATTGACCGTGGGTGATGATTATACAGTAGGCGATTTTTTCGATAGCGTCAGCTTTCGTGGCGTGCAACTGGCGTCAGATGACAACATGCTGCCAGACAGTTTGAAAGGCTTTGCGCCAGTGGTGCGTGGTATCGCAAAAAGCAATGCTCAGATAACAATTAAACAAAACGGCTATACCATCTACCAAACCTATGTTTCGCCTGGTGCTTTTGAAATTAGTGATCTCTATTCCACGTCGTCTAGTGGTGATTTGCTGGTTGAAATTAAAGAAGCTGACGGCAGCGTCAATAGTTACAGCGTACCTTTTTCCAGCGTGCCATTGCTCCAGCGTCAGGGGCGAATCAAATACGCGGTGACACTGGCGAAATACAGAACCAATAGCAATGACCAACAAGAAAGTAAATTTGCTCAGGCTACGCTGCAATGGGGTGGGCCGTGGGGAATGACCTGGTATGGCGGTGGGCAATATGCTGAATATTACCGTGCTGCGATGTTTGGCATGGGGTTTAACCTCGGCGATTTCGGGGCAATTTCGTTCGATGCAACCCAGGCGAAGAGTACACTGGCAGATCAAAGTGAACATAAAGGTCAGTCGTATCGTTTCCTGTATGCCAAAACGCTTAACCAGTTTGGCACTAATTTTCAGTTGATGGGCTATCGCTATTCTACTTCCGGTTTCTACACACTTTCCGACACCATGTATAAACACATGGATGGTTACGAATTTAATGACGGTGATGACGAAGACACGCCGATGTGGTCGCGTTATTACAATTTGTATTACACCAAACGCGGCAAACTTCAGCTCAATATCTCCCAGCAATTAGGCGAGTACGGTTCGTTTTATTTAAGCGGCAGTCAGCAGACATACTGGCATACGAATCAACAGGATCGGTTATTACAGTTTGGTTATAACACGCAAATTAAAGATGTTTCCCTGGGACTATCGTGGAACTACAGTAAATCACGTGGCCAGCCTGAAGCCGACCAGGTATTTGCGCTGAATTTTTCCTTACCGTTCAGTTTATTGCTTCCAAAGACTAATGATAGCTATACCGCGAAAAAGAATTACGCCTGGGTGACCTCAAATACCAGCGTCGATAACGAGGGACATATAACGCAAAACCTGGGTTTAACGGAGACATTACTCGACGACGGTAATCTGAGTTATAGCGTGCAACAGGGTTATAACAGCGAAGGAAAAACCGCCAACGGCAGCGCCAGCATGGATTACAAAGGTGCGTTTGGTGATGCCCGAGTGGGATATAACTACAGCGATAATGCCCGACAGCAACAGCTTAATTATGCACTTTCAGGCGGTTTAGTTGCCCATTCGCACGGTATTACGTTGGGTCAATCATTGGGCGAAACAAATGTTTTGATTGCTGCTCCGGGCGCAGAAAATACCCGGGTAGCAAATAGCACTGGCCTGAAAACCGACTGGCGCGGCTATACCGTTGTCCCTTATGCCACTTCTTACCGGGAAAATCGCATTGCGCTCGATGCCGCGTCGTTGAGACGTAATGTGGATATTGAAAATGCAGTGGTAAACGTGGTGCCCACCAAAGGGGCGCTGGTATTGGCGCAATTCAGTGCCCATGTTGGGGCCAGAGTATTAATGAAAACATCAAAGCAGGGTATGCCGCTGCGCTTTGGCGCGATGGCAACACTGGATGGCGTACAGACAAATAGCGGCATTATTGATGATGATGGTTCGCTCTATATGTCAGGTTTACCGGCGAAGGGAACGATAACCGTACGCTGGGGCGAAGCTTCCGATCAGGCTTGCCGAATAAGTTATCAACTAACCGAACAGCAAATTAACTCAGCGATTACGCGTATGGAGGCCATATGCAGATAAATTCTATTTCATTATTACGACTGATTTTTGCTGCCGTGTTAATACTTTGGGGCGCTCAAGCCGCTGCTTATACCGGACAGTGCCATGTTACGCAGGGGAACCCTTATATTGGCGTTAATTTTGGCGTTAAAACTCTCGACGAAGAAGAAAATACAGCAGGAGTTGTCAAAGATAAATTTTATCAGTGGAACGAATCGAATGATTATTATGTTTCCTGTGATTGCGATAAAGACAATGTCAGAAGTGGCCTGTGGGCATTCGCTGCTGATTCACCGTTACCCTATTTAGGCGACAGCTGGTACAAAATCAACGACTATCTGGCGGCTAAGGTATTGCTCCAGGTGAAAGGGAATTCTCCAACTGCAGTACCGTTTGAAAATATTGGTACAGGGTCTGACAACCGATGGCATATTTGCGATCCTGGTGGGCAACGATTAGGTGGCCAGGGAGCAAGCGGCAATAGCGGGAGTTTTTCCCTGAAAATATTACAGCCGTTTGTCGGTTCGGTAACCATTCCGCCGATGGCGCTGGCGCGATTATTCGAATGTTACAACATACCCGCAGGTAATTCCTGTACGGCCACAGGTACACCGGTTCTGGTGTATTACCTGTCAGGTACTATCAATTCTTTGGAATCATGCTCTGTTAACGCCGGAGAGACCATCGAAGTGGATTTGGGGGATGTATTTGCCGCTAACTTTCGGGTTGTGGGTCATAAACCACTGGGAGCCAATACCGCAGGTCTATCGATTCCTGTCAGGTGTAATACCGGAAACTCCGGACTGGTTAACGTTAATTTAAGTCTGACGGCAACCAGCGATCCCAATTATCCCCAGGCGATTAAGACTTCACGTCCCGGTGTCGGTGTTGTAGTCACTGACAGCCAGAACAATATTATTTCCCCGTCAGGAGGAACGCTACCGCTCTCAATTCCTGATGATGCGGACAGTATCGCGCGAATGAATGTTTATCCGGTCAGCACGACGGGCGTACCACCGGAAACCGGGCGCTTTGAAGCCACGGCGACGGTAAGAATAAACTTTGACTGACGCGTGAATACATGAAGAAAAATACAATAATTCAGTATGTTGTCTTGTCGTTGACTCTGCTTAATGCACATGTCGGGACGGCTGGACCTGAGCAGGTCAGTATGCATATTTATGGCAATGTGGTCGATCAGGGCTGCGATGTCTCTACTAAAAGCGCATTACAAAATATCCATATTGGTGATTTTAATATCAGCGATTTTCAGACCGCGAATACCGTAAGCACTGCTGCTGATTTGAATATTGATATTACCGGCTGTGCCGCTGGTATTACTGGCGCGGATGTCCTTTTTAGCGGCGAAGCTGATTCCCTTGCACCGACATTACTCAAATTAACCGACACAGGCGGAAGCGGTGGAATGGCAACGGGGATTGCCGTGCAAATTCTCGATGCACAAACCCAGCAAGAAATCCCGCTCAACCAGGTTCAGCCGCTCACCCCCTTAAAAGCAGGGGATAACACACTCAAGTATCAACTGCGTTACAAGTCTACAAAGACGGGAGCAACGGGCGGTAATGCGACTGCTGTCCTGTATTTTGATCTGGTTTACCAGTGAAGGAGTGATGTTGAAACGGATAATCTTGATTCTGTGTTTGCTGGGATTAACGGGAGGCGGCACGGTGTTTGCTCATGATGGCACGGTAAACATCAGTGGATCGTTTCGCCGTAACACGTGCGTACTGGCACAGGATAGCAAGCAAATTAATGTACCGTTAGGTGATGTCTCGCTGACGCGTTTTTCTCATGGGAATTATGGTCCGGAGAAATCTTTCATGATTAATTTGCAGGATTGCGGAACAGATGTCAGCACGGTAGACGTCACCTTTTCAGGAATACCCGACGGAATGCAGAGCGAAATGCTGTCCATTGAAAGTGGTACGGATGCAGCCAGTGGGCTGGCTATTGCGATTCTGGATGATGCGAAAATATTGATACCGCTTAATCAGGCGAGCAAAGACTACAGCTTACATAGCGGTAATGTGCCATTAACGTTTTATGCGCAACTGCGACCTGTCGGTGGCGGTGTGCAGTCGGGCAATGTGAGTGCCAGCGCGACATTTGTACTTCATTATGACTAATATCTGGAACAGATTTACGCTGTCTATTTTTGTCGTCTTACTCCTGCTGGTAGCGGGAGAGTTACAGGCGGGGGTTGTGGTTGGGGGAACGCGATTTGTCTTTCCTGCTGACAGAGAATCGATTTCGATTTCACTGACCAATACCAGTCAGGAATCCTGGCTTATCAACAGTAAAATTAATCGCCCTGTACGCTGGGCGGGGGGAGATGCACCTGCCACATCAGCACCATTACTGGCAGCTCCGCCGCTTTTTCTGTTGAAGCCGGGAACCACAGGAACGTTGCGCTTGCTGAAAACTGAAAGCAATTTATTACCTGCGGATCGTGAAACGCTATTCGAATTAAGCATTGCCAGCGTGCCTTCTGGCAAAGTGGAAAATCAAAGCGTGAAAGTGGCGATGCGTTCAGTATTTAAACTGTTCTGGCGACCCGAAGGTTTGCAAGGCGATCCGTTGGAGGCTTATCAACAATTACGCTGGTCACGGACTTCGCAGGGGGTGCAACTGATTAACCCCACGCCTTACTACATCAACTTGATTCAGGTTAGCGTAAATGGTCAACCGCTAAGCAACGCGGGGGTTGTGGCTCCTAAAAGTCAGCGTCAGACAAGTTGGTGCCAGTCAGTGGCACAGTGCCAGGTCTCCTGGCGGACGATAAATGATTACGGCGGTTTGAGTGAAAAGAAGGAGCAAAATCTGCCCTAAAACAGGTTCAGAAAACGTTTGCGCTTTTTTTGCCACAGGTCAATTCCCTTTTGATCCGAACTCGCACATAATACGCACCCGGTTTGCACACCGGGAATCCAGGAGAGTTCATGTACTACCCCTTCGTTCGTAAAGCCCTTTTCCAGCTCGATCCTGAGCGAGCTCATGAGTTTACTTTTCAGCAATTACGTCGCATTACCGGAACGCCGTTTGAAGCACTTGTTCGACAGAACGTTCCAGCGAAACCGGTTAACTGCATGGGACTGACCTTTAAAAATCCGCTTGGTCTGGCTGCCGGTCTTGATAAAGACGGGGAGTGTATTGACGCTTTAGGCGCAATGGGATTTGGATCGATCGAGATCGGCACTGTCACCCCTCGTCCACAACCAGGAAATGACAAGCCACGTCTCTTCCGCCTGGTGGATGCTGAAGGTTTGATCAACCGTATGGGCTTTAATAACCTCGGCGTTGATAACCTCGTTGAGAACGTTAAAAAAACACATTATGATGGTGTACTGGGAATTAATATCGGTAAAAATAAAGATACACCGGTTGAGCAAGGCAAAGATGACTATCTGATTTGTATGGAGAAAATCTACGCCTATGCAGGATATATCGCCATCAATATTTCATCACCGAATACCCCAGGATTACGTACTCTGCAATATGGCGAAGCACTGGATGATTTATTAACGGCAATTAAAAATAAGCAAAATGATTTGCAAGCGATGCACCATAAATATGTGCCGATCGCAGTGAAGATCGCGCCGGATCTTTCTGAAGAGGAGTTGATCCAGGTGGCCGATAGTTTGGTACGTCATAATATTGATGGCGTTATTGCGACTAATACCACCCTCGATCGTTCTTTAGTTCAGGGAATGAAAAATTGCGATCAAACCGGTGGCTTAAGTGGTCGTCCGTTACAATTAAAAAGCACAGAAATTATTCGCCGCTTGTCGCAGGAATTAAATGGTCGTTTACCGATCATTGGTGTTGGTGGTATTGACTCGGTTATCGCTGCCCGTGAGAAGATAGCCGCAGGGGCCTCACTGGTGCAAATTTATTCTGGTTTTATTTTTAAAGGGCCGCCGCTGATTAAAGAAATCGTTACTCATATCTAATTATTTCTTTCACTTTCTCTTTATAAGATAATCAGGGCTTTATTTTCAGCCCTGGTTGTTTTATATTCATTCCTGTTACTTATTTAGACATTTTGTACTTTTCTTGTTGAGGTTATTAAGCAAAGCGACAATGGAATGTGTTGCAGTGAATTTATAGGGTAGAGGAGAGGCATATGCGAATTAAACCAGACGATAACTGGCGTTGGTATTACGATGAAGAGCATGATCGAATGATGCTTGATTTAGCCAATGGTATGCTGTTTCGCTCACGTTTTGCGCGTAAAATGTTGACGCCGGATGCTTTTTCTCCTGCGGGATTTTGCGTTGATGATGCCGCGCTCTATTTCACGTTTGAAGAAAAATGCCGCGACCTTAACTTATCAAAAGAACAAAAAGCTGAACTGGTGCTTAATGCACTGGTAGCGATTCGTTATCTCAAACCGCAAATGCCGAAAAGCTGGCATTTTGTTTCTCATGGCGAAATGTGGGCACCAGCGTCGGGTGATGCTGCCTGTGTCTGGTTAAGCGACACCAATGAGCAGGTCAATTTACTGGTTATTGAATCTGGCGAAAATGCCGCACTGTGCCTGCTGGCGCAACCTTGCGTCATTATCGCCGGGCGCGCCATGCAACTGGGTGACGCCATCAAAATTATGAATGACAGGCTGAGACCGCATGTAAGTTATGACAGCGTCAGCCTTGAACAAGCCGTTTAACTTTTCAGTTTCAATGCAGTCTTCGGTACGCAACTACAGCAAAGAATTGTTCCATCGTCGCTCATAGCTGATTTTTTCAGCGGGGTGACTTCGCCTTCGAGAAGCTGAACACGACAACTTCCACATATGCCGGCACGGCAAGAATAGGGAATACGAATCCCTTGATTTTCTAATTGTTCCAGCAGTACCTGTTGGTTATTACCGCGAAATGCCCGCCCTTGCCAGTTGATATCAACATTCGCATTCGGTTGTTGGGGCGCAGGGAAAGTATCGTCCGTTGCGGCCGCACCGTAGACTTTTGCCGGTGCTGTCGCCAGGATTTCCACCTCATCGCCAACACGGATAACACCACTGTTACGGACAATTAAGTTCTGACCGAAATCGACATCGCCGTTATCCTGGGCTGTACGGAAAGATTGCAGCGTTTTTAATGGTTCGCCAGCCGGGTGCTTTTGCCCTTTTTCCGGGCTAACGGTGGTGAAAATACAACGGCTACAAGGTTTCACCACATCGAACACCACATCGCCAATACGAATCACTTTCCAGGTGTCTTCTTCCCACGCGGCTACGCCAGAAACAACCAGATTGGGGCGGAATTGTTCTATTTTGACACTTGCCGGACAGCGTTGTTGGAGATCGCGCAATGAAGCTTCATTGACGAGCAGATACGGATAGCCATCAGCGAATGACAGGGGTACAGTGTTGTGGCGTTTTACGCGCCGCGTCATCTGCGGCCCCACCCAGCGCAATTGCACGTCGCGGGAGAAAAATCCGCTTAACCATTTGTTAATCTCATCTGGCGCAATGCGCGCAGTAAAATGGTTACCCCACACTTCCGTTGGTGCGTCCTGTTTGGCGAAATCGGCAAAGCGGACCCACGCGCTGCTACCATCGGGCGCGGTGAGATGTAAGCCGTCATGCACGGGAGAAGGGGTAAACCGTACCATTTGCGGAAACTGACGAGCGGTAATAAACGTACCGTCAGGTTCTGTCAGCATAAAAATGCGATCGAAGGCCAGTCCGCTGATATCTGTAAGAGCGTGTGTCAGACCGATGCCACGCATGGATTTAACAGGATGAATAAAAAGCCGGGTTAATGTCGCCACGGTGCGGTCCCCAAATGAAAATAAGCCCTCAACTTTATGACATGACGGACTTATTAGCTATAATGCGCAACAATTTTCTTAGAGTAAAAGTGACGATATGAATTCTCTGTTTGCCAGTACGGCCCGTGGGCTGGAAGAGCTGTTAAAAACTGAACTGGAAAACCTGGGGGCCGTTGAATGCCAGGTGGTTCAGGGTGGGGTCCATTTCAAGGGCGACACGCGGCTTGTATACCAGAGCCTGATGTGGAGCCGCCTGGCCTCGCGTATTATGTTGCCGCTGGGCGAGTGTAAGGTTTACAGCGATTTAGACCTCTATCTCGGCGTTCAGGCGATCAACTGGACAGAGATGTTTAATCCTGGCGCGACCTTTGCTGTCCACTTTAGCGGTCTGAATGACACTATCCGCAACAGCCAGTACGGCGCGATGAAAGTTAAAGACGCAATTGTTGATGCTTTCACGCGTAAAAATCTGCCGCGACCAAATGTTGATCGCGATGCGCCGGATATCCGCGTTAACGTCTGGCTGCATAAAGAAACCGCCAGTATCGCCCTTGATCTGAGTGGTGATGGTTTACATCTGCGTGGCTATCGCGATCGTGCTGGTATTGCGCCGATTAAAGAAACCCTGGCAGCCGCTATTGTGATGCGATCCGGCTGGCAGCCAGGAACACCTCTGCTCGATCCGATGTGTGGTTCCGGTACGTTGCTGATTGAAGCGGCGATGCTGGCGACCGATCGCGCACCAGGCCTGCACCGTGGGCGTTGGGGCTTTAGCGGCTGGGCGCAGCATGATGAAGCTATCTGGCAGGAAGTGAAAGCGGAAGCGCAAACTCGCGCCCGTAAAGGCCTGGCTGAGTATAGCTCTCATTTTTACGGTTCGGACAGCGACGCACGGGTGATTCAACGTGCGCGCACTAACGCCCGTCTTGCGGGGATTGGTGAACTGATCACCTTTGAGGTGAAAGATGTCGCGCAACTGACCAATCCGCTGCCAAAAGGACCGTATGGTACAGTACTGAGCAACCCGCCGTACGGTGAGCGTCTGGACAGCGAACCGGCGCTGATTGCGCTGCATAGTCTGTTGGGCCGAATCATGAAAAACCAGTTCGGTGGCTGGAATCTCTCTTTATTCAGCGCCTCGCCGGATTTGTTAAGTTGTCTGCAATTGCGCGCAGACAAACAGTACAAGGCGAAAAACGGCCCGCTGGACTGCGTGCAGAAAAATTACCACATTGCTGAAAGTACTCCGGACAGCAAACCGGCGATGGTGGCGGAAGATTACGCCAACCGTCTGCGTAAGAACCTGAAGAAATTCGAAAAATGGGCGCGTCAGGAAGGGATTGAATGTTATCGTCTGTATGACGCCGATTTGCCGGAATACAACGTCGCTGTTGACCGCTACGCCGACTGGGTGGTCGTGCAGGAGTACGCGCCGCCGAAGACCATCGATGCGCACAAAGCGCGTCAACGTCTGTTCGATATTATCGCTGCGACCATTTCGGTACTGGGGATTGCGCCAAACAAACTGGTACTGAAAACCCGCGAACGCCAGAAGGGCAAAAACCAGTATCAGAAACTGGGCGAGAAGGGCGAGTTTCTTGAAGTTACCGAATATAACGCTCACTTGTGGGTGAACCTGACGGATTATCTCGATACCGGTCTGTTCCTCGATCACCGTATCGCCCGTCGTATGCTCGGTCAGATGAGTAAAGGCAAAGATTTCCTCAACCTTTTCTCCTATACCGGTAGCGCCACCGTGCACGCGGGATTAGGCGGTGCACGCAGCACCACCACCGTGGATATGTCGCGTACTTATCTGGAGTGGGCAGAACGCAACCTGCGTCTGAATGGCTTAACCGGTCGTGCGCATCGCCTGATTCAGGCCGATTGCCTGGCGTGGTTGCGTGAAGCTAATGAACAGTTCGATCTGATCTTTATCGATCCGCCAACCTTCTCTAACTCAAAACGAATGGAAGATGCGTTTGATGTTCAGCGCGATCATCTGGCTCTGATGAAAGATCTGAAGCGCCTGCTGCGCTCAGGTGGGACTATCATGTTCTCGAACAACAAACGTGGCTTCCGTATGGATCTCGATGGCCTGGCAAAACTGGGGCTGAAAGCACAAGAAATTACGCAAAAAACGCTCTCCCAGGATTTCGCCCGTAACCGCCAGATCCACAACTGCTGGCTGATTACCGCAGCCTGAAAGGAATAGTAATGTCATTAATCAGTATGCATGGCGCATGGCTGTCGTTCAGCGACGCGCCGCTTCTCGATAACGCAGAATTGCACATCGAAGATAACGAACGTGTTTGTCTGGTGGGCCGCAACGGCGCAGGCAAATCGACGTTAATGAAAATCCTCAACCGTGAACAAGGGCTGGATGACGGTCGCATTATTTACGAGCAAGATTTGATTGTAGCTCGTCTGCAACAGGATCCGCCGCGTAACGTTGAGGGTAGCGTTTATGATTTCGTTGCCGAAGGCATTGAAGAACAGGCTGAATACCTGAAACGCTATCACGATATTTCGCGCCTGGTGATGAACGACCCGAGCGAGAAAAATCTCAACGAACTGGCGAAGGTTCAGGAACAGCTGGATCACCACAACCTGTGGCAGCTGGAAAACCGCATCAACGAAGTGCTGGCGCAACTGGGGTTAGATCCTAACGTTGCGCTGTCGTCGCTTTCCGGCGGCTGGTTGCGTAAAGCGGCATTAGGACGCGCGCTGGTGAGCAATCCGCGCGTATTGCTGCTGGACGAACCGACTAACCATCTGGATATCGAAACCATCGACTGGCTGGAAGGGTTCCTTAAAACCTTCAATGGGACGATTATTTTCATCTCCCACGACCGTTCGTTTATCCGCAATATGGCGACGCGTATTGTCGATCTCGATCGCGGCAAGCTGGTGACCTATCCAGGGAATTACGACCAGTATTTACTGGAAAAAGAAGAAGCCCTGCGCGTGGAAGAGCTGCAAAACGCCGAGTTCGACCGCAAACTGGCGCAGGAAGAGGTGTGGATCCGTCAGGGGATCAAAGCGCGTCGTACCCGTAACGAAGGTCGCGTGCGTGCATTGAAAGCGATGCGTCGTGAACGTAGCCAACGCCGCGAGGTAATGGGTACGGCAAAGATGCAGGTGGAAGAGGCCAGCCGCTCCGGTAAGATCGTTTTCGAAATGGAAGACGTTTGCTACCAGGTTGACGGCAAGCAACTGGTGAAAGATTTTTCTGCCCAGGTTCAACGTGGCGACAAAATTGCCCTGATTGGCCCGAATGGCTGTGGTAAAACCACGCTACTGAAACTGATGCTCGGTCAACTTCAAGCGGACAGCGGGCGTATTCATGTCGGCACCAAACTGGAAGTGGCTTACTTCGACCAACACCGCGCGGAACTCGATCCCGATAAAACGGTAATGGATAACCTGGCAGAAGGTAAGCAAGAGGTGATGGTTAACGGTAAACCACGCCACGTGCTGGGCTATTTGCAGGACTTCCTGTTCCATCCGAAACGAGCGATGACGCCGGTGCGTGCGCTTTCTGGCGGGGAACGTAACCGTCTGCTGCTGGCGCGCTTGTTCCTTAAGCCAAGCAATTTACTGATCCTCGACGAACCGACCAACGACCTTGACGTCGAAACGCTCGAACTGCTTGAAGAGCTAATCGACAGCTACCAGGGGACAGTGTTGTTAGTAAGCCACGATCGTCAGTTTGTCGATAACACCGTTACAGAATGCTGGATTTTCGAAGGCGGCGGCAAAATTGGTCGTTATGTTGGCGGTTATCATGATGCCCGTGGTCAGCAAGAACAGTATGTGGCGCTTAAACAGCCTGTGGTAAAAAAAACCGAAGAAGCGGCAGCGCCAAAAACAGAAACTGTAAAACGCAACACTAGCAAACTAAGCTATAAATTGCAGCGCGAACTGGAACAGCTTCCTCAATTGCTTGAAGATCTGGAATCGAAGCTGGAAGCCTTACAGGCGCAGGTGGCGGATGCCTCCTTCTTCAGCCAGTCTCATGAACATACGCAAAAAGTGCTCGCTGATCTGGCTGCTGCGGAGCAGGAGTTGGAGCAGGCTTTTGAACGCTGGGAGTATCTTGAAGCGTTAAAAAATGGTGGCTGATCGCAAAACAGTTGATTGATATAGAGGCTGATGACAAAGGTAAAATTGCCTGATGCGCTACGCTTATCAGGCATGGGGGAAACTATTTGTATTCTCTCAGACCGGTAAAGGCACCTATGCTGCATCCGGCATGAAAAAAGGACACTTTGTCAGCAATCTGTAGAATAGCGCATCATTAAGGAGTACCAATGTGCGAACATCATCATGCCGCGAAGCATATCTTATGCTCGCAGTGTGACATGCTGGTGGCATTACCCCACCTTGAGCATGGTCAGAAAGCGGCATGTCCTCGGTGTGGCACAACGTTAACCGTTGCGTGGGACGCGCCCCGGCAGCGTCCTACCGCCTATGCGTTGGCCGCACTGTTCATGCTGTTGCTGTCCAACTTATTCCCTTTTGTGAATATGAACGTCGCAGGAGTTACCAGTGAAATTACATTACTGGAAATTCCGGGCGTGCTGTTTTCTGAGGACTACGCCAGCCTCGGCACTTTTTTCTTGTTGTTTGTGCAACTGGTTCCTGCATTTTGCCTGATTACCATTCTGCTTCTGGTGAATCGCGCCGAATTACCGGTACGTCTGAAAGAGCAACTGGCACGGGTGCTCTTTCAACTCAAAACCTGGGGAATGGCAGAGATTTTCCTCGCGGGTGTGCTGGTCAGTTTCGTCAAACTGATGGCCTACGGCAGTATTGGTGTGGGCAGCAGTTTTCTCCCCTGGTGTTTATTTTGTGTGCTGCAACTGCGCGCCTTTCAGTGCGTTGATCGTCGCTGGTTGTGGGATGATATTGCGCCGATGCCAGAACTACTTAAGCCGTTAAAACCGGGCATTACGGGTATCCGACAAGGATTGCGCTCTTGCTCTTGCTGTACGGCGATCCTTCCCGCCGATGAAACGGTGTGCCCGCGTTGCGGCACGAAAGGATACGTTCGGCGCAGAAATAGCCTGCAATGGACGCTGGCGCTGCTTGTTACGTCCATCATGCTGTATCTCCCGGCTAATCTATTACCCATCATGGTGACCGATTTATTAGGTTCGAAGATGCCGTCGACAATTCTCGCCGGGGTCATCCTGTTGTGGAGTGAAGGTTCTTACCCTGTTGCTGCGGTTATCTTTTTAGCCAGTATCATGGTGCCAACGTTAAAGATGATCGCCATCGCATGGTTGTGCTGGGATGCCAAAGGGCACGGCAAGCGTGACAGCGAAAGAATGCATTTAATTTATGAAGTTGTTGAGTTTGTAGGCCGCTGGTCGATGATTGACGTTTTCGTGATTGCGGTGCTCTCGGCGCTGGTGCGTATGGGAGGTTTAATGAGTATTTATCCGGCAATGGGTGCGTTAATGTTTGCTTTAGTCGTCATAATGACAATGTTTTCTGCGATGACGTTTGATCCACGCTTGTCGTGGGATCGTCAACCTGAATCAGTGCATGAGGAGTCCTGACAGTATGGAATCTAATAATGGGGAAGCCAAAATCCAGAAAGTGAAGAACTGGTCTCCCGTGTGGATATTTCCTATCGTCACGGCGCTTATAGGGGCGTGGGTTCTTTTTTATCATTACAGCCATCAGGGACCGGAAGTTACCCTGATCACCGCGAATGCGGAAGGGATTGAGGGCGGCAAGACTACCATTAAAAGCCGTAGTGTTGACGTCGGCGTGGTCGAGAGCGCAACGCTAGCCGATGATTTGACGCACGTTGAAATCAAAGCGCGCCTGAATGCCGGTATGGAGAAGCTGCTGCATAAAGATACCGTCTTCTGGGTGGTAAAACCGCAGATAGGTCGAGAAGGTATTAGTGGCCTGGGCACACTGCTTTCCGGTGTGTATATCGAACTGCAACCGGGGGCGAAAGGCAGCAAACAGGCAAGTTATGATTTGCTCGATTCGCCACCGCTGGCACCGCCTGATGCGAAAGGTATTCGTGTGATTCTTGATAGCAAAAAAGCCGGACAACTCTCGCCGGGAGATCCGGTGCTGTTCCGTGGCTATCGGGTAGGTTCGGTTGAAACCAGCACCTTCGATACGCAAAAACGCAATATCAGCTATCAACTGTTCATCAATGCGCCTTATGACCGGTTGGTGACCGGCAATGTTCGCTTCTGGAAAGATAGTGGCATTGCGGTTGATCTGACGTCAGCGGGAATGCGCGTAGAGATGGGCTCGTTGACAACGCTACTCAGCGGCGGCGTCAGCTTTGACGTGCCGGAAGGTCTGGATTTAGGGCAGCCTGTTGCGCCGAAAACCGCATTCGTTTTGTATGACGACCAGAAGAGCATTCAGGATTCGCTATATACCGATCACATTGACTATCTGATGTTCTTTAAAGATTCGGTACGAGGCTTGCAGCCTGGCGCTCCGGTAGAATTCCGGGGTATTCGCCTGGGTACAGTAAGTAAAGTACCTTTCTTTGCGCCGAATATGCGTCAGACATTTAATGATGATTACCGTATTCCGGTACTTATTCGCATTGAACCGGAACGGCTGAAAATGCAGCTTGGCGAAAATGCGGATGTCGTTAAGCACCTTGGAGAGTTGTTGAAACGTGGTTTACGCGGATCGCTGAAGACCGGAAATCTGGTCACTGGCGCGCTCTATGTTGATCTCGATTTCTATCCAAATACGCCAGCAATAACCGGTATTCGTGAATTTAATGGTTATCAGATTATCCCGACCGTTAGCGGCGGTCTGGCGCAAATCCAGCAACGTCTGATGGAAGCATTAGATAAGATCAACAAGCTGCCGTTGAATCCGATGATTGAGCAGGCGACCAGTACGCTGTCTGAAAGCCAGCGCACGATGAAAAACCTGCAAGCGACGCTGGATAGCATGAACAAGATCCTTGCCAGCCAGTCGATGCAGCAGTTGCCGACGGATATGCAGTCAACGTTGCGTGAGCTGAATCGCAGTATGCAGGGCTTCCAGCCTGGCTCCGCAGCCTACAACAAGATGGTGGCGGATATGCAGCGGCTTGATCAGGTGTTGCGTGAACTGCAACCGGTGCTGAAAACGCTTAATGAGAAGAGTAACGCGCTGGTATTTGAAGCGAAGGACAAAAAAGATCCAGAGCCGAAGAGGGCGAAACAATGAAAAAGTGGCTAGTGACGATTGCGGCACTGTGGCTGGCCGGATGCAGCTCCGGCGAGATCAATAAAAACTATTACCAGTTACCTGTTGTGCAGAGCGGTACGCAAAGTACCGCCAGCCAGGGCAATCGCCTGTTATGGGTAGAGCAAGTCGTTGTTCCAGACTATCTGGCGGGGAATGGGGTGGTTTATCAGACCAGCGATGTGAAGTATGTGATTGCCAATAACAACCTGTGGGCCAGCCCGCTGGATCAACAGTTGCGCAACACCCTGGTTGCTAATCTGAGTACGCAACTCCCCGGTTGGGTGGTTGCCTCCCAGCCTCTGGGAAGCGCCCAGGACACGCTCAACGTAACCGTAACGGAGTTTAACGGTCGCTATGATGGCAAGGTCATTGTCAGTGGCGAGTGGCTGTTGAACCACCAGGGACAATTGATCAAACGACCGTTCCGTCTGGAAGGGGTGCAAAATCAGGATGGCTACGATGAAATGGTCAAAGTGCTGGCCAGTGTCTGGAGTCAGGAAGCCACTGCTATTGCGCAAGAGATAAAGCGTCTACCTTAATTATAAATATTTGTAAATATAACCGTCTCCGGCATGTAGCCTGAGGCGGTTTTTTTGTTTAATCCATCGAGAAAAACTTGTTCCGCTTCACATTTTTTGTACAACCAACATGCCTGTATGGCTCACAAATATGACAGTGGCGTGAATTTTGCGCATTGACGGCAGTTATGATTCGCGGTATTGCTTAACTGTGATTGCACATTTAGTAATCACTGTTTTCTTTTCCACCAGAAACCAGTATGAGGGAAACGAGGCATGAAGAGACAAAAACGAGATCGCCTGGAACGGGCACATCAACGTGGTTATCAGGCCGGCATCGCCGGACGCTCAAAAGAAATGTGTCCCTATCAGACGCTGAATCAAAGGTCACAATGGCTGGGAGGCTGGCGAGAAGCCATGGCGGACAGGGTAGTAATGGCCTGATTCTGTCTCTTTAAAAAGAAACCTCCGCAATGCGGAGGTTTCGCCTTTAATATGTAGCCTGATTTAAATCAGAATGCAGAAGTATCCTGGAACAGACCGACTTTCAGGTCGCTGGCGGTATAGATTAGACGACCATCTACCAGCACTTCGCCGTCTGCCAGACCCATGATCAAGCGACGGTTAACAATGCGTTTAAAGTGAATACGGTAGGTCACTTTTTTCGCGGTAGGTAGAACCTGACCAGTGAACTTCACTTCGCCTACACCCAGTGCGCGGCCTTTACCTTCGCCGCCCAGCCAGCCAAGGTAGAACCCTACCAGCTGCCACATCGCATCCAGACCCAGACATCCCGGCATTACCGGATCGCCGATGAAGTGGCAGCCGAAGAACCATAGGTCTGGATTGATATCCAGTTCTGCTTCGACATAGCCTTTGTCGAAGTTACCGCCGGTCTCGGTCATTTTGACCACTCGATCCATCATCAGCATGTTTGGTGCTGGCAATTGCGGGCCTTTAGCGCCAAACAGTTCTCCGCGACCAGAGGCAAGAAGGTCTTCTTTTGTATAGGATTCGCGTTTATCTACCATGTTCTCTGTAAGCCTTATTTTAGTGAAGCACGCAGGATAGCTAACACGTGTACGCTGAACAAGTCCGATCAGTTCGGAATAAACCAGTTCAGCCAACGTAATGGCCATGGAAAACGGTGACGTCCTTCCTGTTGCGATGCTTGCGCAATACGTTCCTGGATAGTTTGCATCAGCGTTGTCTGGCCTTCGCCATCCCACACAAGATTTAATAATAACGGCAGTGCGTCAGTCACATCGTCTACTGCCCAGATGGTGAATTTGCCTTCCTCTACCGCTTTCACAAGTTCACTGTGAAGACTTAAATGGCGAACGTTAGAGGTAGGGATAATGACACCTTGTTTCCCCGTTAACTCACGTTGCTGGCAAATCGCAAAGAAGCCTTCGATTTTCTCATTCAAACCACCGACCGGTTGGGCGCGACCGAACTGATCGACTGAACCCGTAATAGCGATACTCTGATTCACCGGCACATCGGCAAGGGCGCTTATCAGGGCGCAGAGTTCAGCCATCGAGGCACTATCGCCGTCCACTTCACTGTATGACTGCTCAAAAGTTAGCGATGCTGAGAAAGGGATCTGTTGCTCAAGCTGAAGCTCCGACATCAGGAACGCCTGCATGATCATCATCCCTTTAGCGTGTATGTTGCCGCCAAGCTCGGCTTTGCGTTCGATATCGGTAAACTCGCCATCACCTATATGCACAACGCAGCTAATGCGAGAAGGTTCGCCAAAAGCGCGCGGATGGCCCGGAAATTCGATGACCGAAAGGGCGTTAATTTGCCCGATGCGTTCGCCTTCGGTTTCAATCAGGATCTGCTCCTGAAGGATCTCATCCTGCATCCGTTCGGCGAGGAAACCTTCGCGCCATTCACGCTGCTGTAGCATTAAGTTTAGCTGCTCGCCGGAGAAGGTATCGCCATCGCACAAGGAAGCGACTTCTTTACACTGGCGGAGGATCCACTGCGGGCTAAGCGGCAGCGTTTCTTGTTCACCGGTGTAGCGGACGGCTTCGCGGATAAGTACCGGCCAGGCATCAGTTCCCGGCGCAGGCAAGTGGTTATGTCTGGCGGTGAATGTCACCCAGCGACACCACTGGCTTACTGACTCGGCGTCGATAATCTGAAGGGTATCTTCAAATTCACTATAAATAGCCTGCTCAGAGAGTTCTGGCTCCATCTCCTGGAAATCGGCCAATGATTCGCGTTCGCCGACCAGAACGACTTTCAGCTTCAGTGGCATTGAAGGAACGGAGACAGGGAGAGGACGCGACTCATCAAACGCTACCCAGTCAAAATATTCGCGGTTAACGATATTTTTCAGCCGCATCCACAGCAGAGGTTGCGCCAGCAGAGTACGCAAAGAGATGATGAGAATACCGCCATTTGCCTGATGCACCAGGCCTGGCTGCAAGGTAATGTCGCCATTAAACTGGCGCAGGCAGCCAAAGAGTTGTTCTGCTTCTACCCAGTCGGCAGCGACAACCTGCGTTAAAGTCGCAAAATTATCATCTGCGCTAACTGCGTTACGTAAGCGAATGGTGTGGCCGGAAATCTCATAATGACCGCCCACCAGTTGGCCTGCATCGCTTTGTAGCGCACGTGCGGCATCGGCAATAAGATTCAGATACTCAGACTCATTCGGGGCCTTTGCCAGCATAAAAGAGGAGGATGCTCGCGTATGCAGTAGCTGTTCCAGCGCAAATTGCAGTCGCGGTTGAGTATCACTGAATAAAGGATCGTTTTCGTCAATCAAATGTGGCTGTGCAAATACTTCCTGATAGCTTTCGGTATCAGGCACTAAGTCACGCCATGCAAGTTTCGTAATGGTCAAAGTTGATGTTTTTTAGTCTGTTGTCAAAGATGCGATTATACCGTAACCGGCACTTCAGCACACGTGGAAAGCGATGACAAAAGACCTGTCGTGCGCGCGAAAGCTCACAGGATGGAGATTCTTTTCATCACACAGTTAAAAAACTGATATTCTGTAAAGAGTTACACGGTAACATTGAGATCGCTATGAAATATCAACAACTTGAAAATCTGGAAAGCGGTTGGAAATGGAAGTATCTGGTGAAGAAACACCGTGAAGGGGAGTTAATTACCCGTTACGTAGAAGCCAGTGCCGCCCAGGAAGCCGTTGACGTGTTGCTATCGCTGGAAAATGAACCCGTGCTGGTAAATGGCTGGATTGACAAGCATATGAATCCAGAGCTGGTCAATCGCATGAAGCAGACAATTCGGGCCAGACGGAAACGCCATTTTAATGCGGAACATCAGTACACGCGTAAGAAATCAATCGATCTGGAATTTATTGTCTGGCAACGGCTGGCAGGTCTTGCACAGCGGCGCGGTAAAACACTTTCCGAAACGATTGTCCAGCTGATTGAAGATGCGGAAAACAAAGAGAAATATGCAAATAAAATGTCTTCTTTGAAGCAGGATTTGCAGGCCTTACTGGGTAAGGAATAACTTGCCAGGGTTATTTACTTTACTGAAGACGAAAAAAACCCCGCATGAAGCGGGGTTTTTTACCAGACGAGAACTTAAGCCTGCGGCTGAGTTACAACGTCTTTGATGCCTTTAACTTCGATCTCTACGCGACGATCCGGAGCCAGGCAGTCAATCAGTGCAGCGCGTTGTTTCACGTTGTCACAGGTGTTGCCGGTAACCGGGTTGGATTCGCCCATACCACGTGCGGAGATCTTGTCAGACGGGATACCTTTAGAGATCAGGTAATCAACGACGGACTGAGCACGACGCTCGGACAGACCCTGGTTGTAAGCATCAGAACCGATGCGGTCAGTGTAACCCAGAACAACTACGGAACCGTCTTTCGGATCCAGGTTGCTCAGCTGGCTGTACAGCTGATCCAGAGCAGCCTGACCTTCCGGTTTCAGGGTTGCTTTGTTGAAGTTGAACAGAACGTCAGACTTCAGAGTGAAGTGCTTGGTCTGTACTTCTGGAGCCGGAGCCGGAGCCGGAGCAACTACCGGAGCTGCTTCGCCCTGACCGAAACGGTAGGAAACACCCAGGCTCAGCAGACCGTTGTCCGGACGAGTACCGATGGTGTGTGCGTCACCGATGTTGTTGGTCCACTGGTATTCCAGACGGGTAGCGATTTCAGGAGTGATCGCGTACTCAACACCACCTGCGAATACCGGGGAAACGCCGGTGTCGTGGTCTTTAAAGGATGCGCCACCAGGTACGTTAGCCTTGGTGTCTGCACGCCATACCATACCACCCAGACGAGTGTAGATGTCCAGATCGTCAGTGATTGGGTAACCCAGTTTAGCGGTCAGCTGAACGCCCTGAGCTTTGTATGCGCCATTGATGTTGTCGCCTTTGTACGGCATACGACCTAACCAGTCGTAACCCATTTCAAAGCCAACATACGGGTTAACCTGGTAACCACCAAAAGCACCTGCACCCAGTTGGTTTTCGTGGGTCGGACCATTGTTAGGAATGAAACCAGTGTCATGGTACTGGGACCAGCCCAGTTTAGCACCAGTGTACCAGGTGTTATCTTTCGGAGCGGCCTGCGCTACGGTAGCGAAACCAGCCAGTGCCACTGCAATCGCGATAGCTGTCTTTTTCATTTTTTGCGCCTCGTTATCATCCAAAATACGCCATGAATATCTCCAACGAGATAACACGGTTAAATCCTTCACCGGGGATCTGCTCAATATTAACTCTACCGATATCTTCGGCTTATGCCGAGCACCCCTGGCGATGTAAAGTCTACAACGTAGTTGAAAACTTACAAGTGTGAACTCCGTCAGGCATATGAAAAAAAAGATTTGTATAAGGCGCGTTTAACCTTTTTTGTTAACGACACTTTACAGCATAAAATCGCGGAAACCGCTTCAGACAAGCCTCCGCAGGGAAAGTTAGCCATGAGTGAAATCGTCAGACGGGCGATAAAAAAAGTTCCAGGATTAATCCTAAATTTACTTAATGATACAAATTAGAGTGAATCTTTACCCCGGAAAGTTGTCTCGTGGCGTGAGAGGATGTGCTCACTGGACGCATAATAAACCCCATTGCGTTACCTTCATTAGCGGCATCCACAAGCTCTGCATGTTCTTCTTCTGTCAGATCATCTGTTAACCAACCGATCACCACGCTGTAATTTCCCGTGCGTAAAGCGCGAACCATTGATTCCACTGTATGGCAAGGGGAAAGCTGGTTTATCTGCATCACTTTCGTTAAAGGTAGTCCAGCGGCCTGAACCCATTCACGACTCAGTTTTTGTTTTGGTGTTAACCATAGTTGCCAACGTGATTGCTGGCCGAGTTGCTGCAACAATGGCAAAAGCAGCAGTTGCGTCATCATGGGCTGATCTTCGCGATAGACAACTTCACTAATTAGCCCGGCTGTTGTGTTTTCCGTGGAGACACGCGCAATTTTGTTTGCTGCGGATGAGAACAACGAAGAACGATGTGCATAGCCTGAAGTGTACATAATCAATCCAGCCCTGTGAGTTACTGTATGAATATACAGTACATCCGGTGGCAACAAAGATCAACCCTAATTTCGGAAAGAGCCTCGCAAATTTTGTCGTTGGTGACCTGAAAACTTAAATTAATCTTGCCCCTTGATAATAAGTTGCCTATTTTCGTATTTAACGGATCCGTTAATGTGAATCATTCTTTTATATTATGATTTTAAAAGGAATTTTATGAAAAGCCTCTCTTATAAGCGGATCTATAAGTCACAAGAATACCTGGCTACGCTGGGCACTATTGAATACCGATCATTGTTTGGTAGTTACAGTCTGACCGTTGATGACACGGTATTTGCAATGGTTTCTGATGGCGAGTTGTATCTTCGGGCTTGTGAACAAAGTGCACAATACTGTGTAAAACATCCGCCAGTATGGCTGACATATAAAAAGTGTGGGCGGTTTGTTACCCTCAATTACTACCGGGTCGATGAAAGCCTATGGCGAAATCAACAAAAGCTGGTGCGCCTGTCGAAATATTCTCTGGACGCTGCGCTTAAAGAGAAAAGTACGCGCAATATCCGGCAACGGCTGAAAGATTTACCCAATATGTCTTACCATCTTGAGGCTATTCTTGGGGAAGTGGGGATTAAGGATGTACGGGCGTTACGTATTCTTGGGGCGAAAATGTGTTGGTTGCGACTGCGGCAACAGAACAGTCTGGTGACAGAAAAAATCTTATTTATGCTTGAAGGCGCAATTCTCGGTATTCATGAAGCTGCGCTCCCGGTGGCACGCCGCCAGGAGCTTGCAGAATGGGCAGATTCAATTACGCCGAAACAGGAGTTTCCTGCGGAACTTGAGTAATTCTGCGCTGCAGACGACCAATTTCTGGTAGTAATGCAATCAATAATCCGACTTGCTGTACAACCAGAGGTTCTTTGCTGTCTGCCCGTGGTTCAAGTTGCTGCATCTGTTGTTTCAGGTCAGCTAATGCCTGATTGACGCGTTCTTCATCGGCTGGTTGATGATGTAGCGCGTCATCCACATAGCAGACTGCGTCATCAAGAAACGCCAGAATTTCAGGGTTAGTTAACTGCTCACGGTGTGCGCCGAGGGCAGAAATGTAACTGGTAAACGTATGGTTAAGGCACAGTAACCGGAACGCGTCCTCGCGAATTTGCGGTGTGACATTCGGTTCGCTGGACATATTCGACACCACCGACGCCAGCTCTGCATCACGATTGTGCGCATCGCGACGAGCAATACGATATGCCAGACGGTTATCGCGCCCCTGGTGGTATTGTTCGAGAATAGCATCGAGATAACGGCAGTTAGCATCGGTTGCGCGCTCAAGCATTCGGGGCAGATTACGAAACCGCCAGTCTGGCCAGATGTAACTTACCGCAGCCCATGCAATGGCACATCCGATCAGCGTATCGATTACGCGAGGCAATGCCACTTCAAAACCTTCACCCAGCAAGTTAAAGCACAGTAGCACCAGAAGCGTAATGAACATTGTTGCATGAGCGTATTGCACGTTACGGAAGGCAAAAAAGAGAACACCGGTAATAACCAGCAGCACCAGCTGCCCTTCCAGTGATGGCACAAACCACAGCACAGGAATGCCAATGGCGATACCTACCAGCGTACCAATAATCCTTAACTTCAGGCGGTGGCGCGTGGCGTTATAGTTTGGCTGGCAGACAAACAAACTTGTCAGCAAGATCCAATACCCGTGATGCATTCCGGTTATCTGAATGATGGCGTAGCCGAAGCACAACACCAGCGACATTCTTACCGCATGACGGAAGAGGGCGGATTCCGGCGTGAAGTGACGGCTAAGACGCAGCCAGATATCACTCAATCCGTGCGGGCTGTCATCAGCGAGCTCATTTTCGTCATTATTATGGGGTAGTGCCTGGGCCTGTTCTGATTCAATTGTTGCCAGTTGGGCATCAATGGCGCGTAAATTGTTCAGCAAAAATCCCAGTGTTTTGAGTAAATCAGCAGGCGCGCCGTTATCGCGCATCCGCTCCAGCGCAGCATCAATATGCGTAAAAGCGCGCTCAAAATGCGGATCATGTTGATAAAGCTGACGCAACAAAATACAGCGTGACAGTTGCTGGCACGCCTGGCCTTGCATCGACATCAGCCGCTGAAAACGGAACAGCACGTCGCTGTGACGAAAATGTTCACGTAATGTTTGATACTGAATATGAGAAGAGCTGGCACGCTCGTGAATATCCTGCGCGACAAAGTAATAATGCAGTGTGCGACGCGTTCCCCGTTGACCACGATCGCCACGTAAGCGGGTCAGCAGCGAGAGTTTCGTCTGATTCAATGTCGCCATCAGCTGACCGTTGGCGAGAGCCAAATCGTACAGCGGTGCCTGGCTTTCATCTTCAATATCAGGATCAAACATGCGCGACTTGAGCTCAAGATAACGCGCCAGTTGTTCATAGCAACGCGCCAGGTTGTCCTGCAGCGGGCGGACCGGGAACAGCAGATGACCAATAAGTGTCAGGACGTTGTACCAGACGGCACCGGCCAGCAGATACATCGGCTGCTGATACCAGTGCTCATACAGAGACGTTCCCAGCATGGTGTAGATAGCGATCAGCAACGCGCCAAAAGCGATTGTTGCATAGCGTTGACCCAGACCGCCGAGCAAAATGAAACCGCTGGTGGAGAGCGTTAAGCCAATGGCAAACAGCCAGGGCCAGGGAAACAGCAATTCTACCGAGGCCGAGGCGATAAAAAAGCAGAATAGCGTAATGATAAGGTTACGCAGACGCCCAGCCAGTCGGTCGTCGAGATCGGTCAGCGCCGCTGCCACCATCCCCAGGGTCAGCGGAATCGTCAGTTTTACATCACCCAGCCACCACGGAAATGCAGTAGTACCACAAAGCGCAATAAAAATACGCGCGTAATACAGCCAGGCGCTGTTCCAGGTATAGCGTTTGAGCAAAGGACTTAGCATAAAAGCCATAATGTTAGATTATTCAAAACGACGTCGCGCATTGGCTTCACGCGCAGCACGAGCTGTTTCCACAGAAACTACGCGGCGACCGACTGGCCACAGTGCAATAGCGGCAATTTTAAAATTCGCAATGCCAACCGGAATGCCAATGATGGAAATGCATTGTGCGATACCTGTCGCAATGTGCATCAGGCATAACCACCAGCCAAAGAAAATCAGCCAGAAAATATTCAGTACCGTACCGCCAGTATTCAGCAGCACATTTTTACCTGCCGGATTCAGTTCATCGACATGAATGGCCTCATTGCCATAAGGCACCAGAGACAGTTTGGTGATCTCCCAGCAGGATCGTGTCAGCGGTAAGGTAAAAATCAGCACAATACTGACCAGGGTCGCCAACAGCCAGCCCAGAGTGGTGGCAAATCCGCCAAGCACAAAGTTCAGAATGTTCAAAACGGTACGCATAAAACCTCGCTTTACTGTGGTTTTCAGTAATGGGCGGCAATTGTAACGTTTTTTTGGGCTGGAGCACGTTTTCTCTGACGGTTACACTGATAAGAAATAACATCGTGTGGATCTACAGAGTCATGGAACTGAAAGCGACAACTCTTGGCAAACGTCTGGCACAGCACCCTTACGATCGGGCGGTGATCCTCAATGCCGGGATAAAAGTCTCCGGCGATCGTCACGAATATCTCATTCCTTTCAATCAATTACTGGCGATTCACTGTAAACGCGGTCTGGTATGGGGTGAGCTGGAATTTGTACTGTCTGATGAAAAAGTAGTGCGTCTGCACGGCACCGAATGGGGTGAGACGCAGCGTTTTCACCGTCATCTTGATGCTCTCTGGCGGCGCTGGAGCGAAGAGATGAGCGAAATTGCGGCTGGTGTATTACAGCAGCAATTGGATCTTATTGCCGCGCGCACCAACGATAATAAATGGCTGACGCGGGAGCAAACTTCTGGCGTGCAGCAACAAATCCGCCAGGCTTTGTCGGCGTTGCCGTTGCCGGTCAATCGACTGGAAGAATTCGATAACTGCCGTGAGGCGTGGCGCAAATATCAGGCCTGGTTGAAAGATATTGAAGGCGCTCGGTTGCAGCATAATCAGGCGTATACCGAAGCCATGCTTAACGAGTATGCGGATTTTTTCCGTCAGGTTGAATCTTCACCACTTAATCCGGCACAGGCTCGGGCAGTCGTTAATGGCGAACATTCCCTGTTAGTGCTGGCAGGCGCAGGAAGCGGTAAAACGTCGGTGCTGGTAGCGCGTGCAGGCTGGTTGCTGGCGCGTGGTGAAGCGTCCCCTGAGCAAATTTTATTGCTGGCGTTTGGTCGCAAAGCCGCTGAAGAGATGGACGAGCGTATTCGCGAACGGCTGCATACCGAAGACATTACCGCACGCACGTTTCATTCACTGGCGCTGCATATTATTCAGCAATGTAGCAAAAAAGTACCCACAGTCAGCAAACTGGAAAATGACACCGCTTCCCGGCATGAACTCTTTATTGCTGAGTGGCGCAAGCAATGCAGCGAGAAGAAAGCGCAGGCGAAGGGCTGGCGGCAATGGCTGACGGAAGAAATGCAGTGGTCAGTGCCAGAAGGTAACTTCTGGGATGATGAAAAATTACAGCGTCGTCTTGCCTCTCGCCTCGATCGCTGGGTAAGTCTGATGCGGATGCACGGCGGTGCACAGGCAGAAATGATTGCCAGCACGCCCGAAGAAATCCGTGATCTGTTCAGCAAACGAATCAAGTTAATGGCTCCGTTGCTGAAAGCCTGGAAAGGTGCGCTGAAAGCAGAAAACGCCGTCGATTTTTCTGGCCTTATTCATCAGGCGATTGCTCTCCTTGAGAAAGGTCGCTTTATCAGCCCGTGGAAACATATTCTGGTTGATGAGTTTCAGGATATCTCGCCGCAGCGCGCAGCGTTGTTAGCGGCATTACGCAAGCAAAACAGTCAGACGACGTTGTTTGCCGTTGGCGATGACTGGCAGGCGATTTACCGCTTCAGCGGTGCACAAATGTCGCTCACCACGGCTTTCCATGAAAACTTTGGTGACGGCGATCGCTGTGATTTAGACACGACTTACCGTTTTAACAGCCGTATCGGTGAGGTGGCTAATCGGTTTATTCAGCAGAACCCGAGTCAGTTGAAAAAGCCGCTAAACAGTTTAATCGCTGGCGATAAAAAGGCCGTCACGTTATTGGATGAGAGCCAGCTTGATGCGTTGCTGGATAAGCTCTCTGGTTACGCTAAACCGGAAGAGCGCATCCTGGTTCTGGCGCGTTACCACCACATGAAGCCCGCCAGCCTGGAAAAAGCGGCAACGCGCTGGCCGAAGTTGCAAATCGATTTTATGACTATTCATGCCAGCAAAGGGCAACAGGCGGATTACGTGATTATTGTTGGCTTGCAGGAGGGGAGTGATGGCTTCCCGGCCGTGGCACGTGAGTCGATTATGGAAGAGGCGCTACTGCCGCCGGTTGAGGATTTCCCGGACGCCGAAGAACGACGGTTAATGTACGTTGCGTTGACCCGCGCACGACATCGGGTATGGGCGCTGTTCAACAAAAACAATCCTTCCCCCTTTGTGGAAATACTGAAAAATCTGGATGTGCCGGTGGTGAGAAAACCGTAAGAAACAGGTGGCGTTTGCCACCTGTGCAATATTATTTCAGGCGATCCGCGAGATAACGCTGATAATCGGGGATCAGGATATCTACCGCGTCGTTGAAATGCGGCGACTGGATAATGAAATCAGCCGTTGCCACGTTGGTGGCGACCGGAATGTTCCACACCGTCGCCAGACGCAGCAACGCTTTCACGTCAGGATCGTGCGGCACGGCATTTAGTGGATCCCAGAAGAAAATCAGCACATCAATTTTCCCTTCCGAAATCAATGCGCCCACCTGCTGGTCACCGCCCATTGGGCCGCTCAACATGGCGTTAACATTCATACCGGTAGCGCGGGAAATTAAGTTACCCGTGGTGCCCGTTGCATAAAGTTCGTGCTGTTCCAGTAATGGTTGATGCCGTTCCACCCAGCTCATGAGCATTTGTTTACAGTGATCGTGTGCCACCAGCGCAATATGTTTCCGCGCTGGTAAAGTGCGAGTCGTCAGTTCCATAATTTACATCCATAGTTAACTTTCCTACAGATTACTGTAAGCACTTATCGCTGCAAGATAAAGACCGAAAAAGCCTGCGCACAGGCACAAAAATCTCAGGAAGATGGTTGTTTTTCCGCCCATTGCAGGAAGTTATTGCGCGTTTGCGGATCTGCCAGTTTAAACCAATACTTCAGCCGTTGTTCAGTGAGCACCTGGGACTGTGGCGGAATAGCATCCAGTTCGGAAACACCAGAAAGCAGTGTACTGTCATCTGCCATCATGGTGGCAAATTGCGGTAGAGAAGCGCGTTTCGCGGATTTGTTATAACGCTCGACCTCGACTTCATAATCAATCGTTTTTGCGGTTGAAGTAATAGCCAGAATATCCAGCTTTACCGGAATCGGCGTCGCATCGCCATCTAACAATTCAAGGCGCGGCGTTGTGTCGAAATGGTTGGCTTCCCGTTCATTCTCCAGGCGTGGCAGGCGAAAGTTCACCTGGCTAATGAGCTGGGTATTAAAACTCACCACCAGCGGCGGGGAGATATAAAGCCGTTCTTCACTACTGGAAAGATGGATAGTTTTCTCGACGCGAAACACTAACTGATGCGGTCCATTATCCAATTCAATGCTGTCCGCACCGCGCAGCAAAGAGCTTGAAACCTTCTTGCCGTCGAGTACCAGAAGATCAATATCGCTGGACAGCCGTAGCGTGGTGGCAAAAACGGATACCGGCAAACATAATGCAATCAAGGTGGTCAAAATGCCGGTTTTCATAGATAGCTCCTGTCTAATGACCGCCTGAATAATAATGTATCAAAATTTTTCTTTAATCATACTTACTAACATATAGACATGTTTTCCGCTTTTGCTCTCATTCATTCGTATTAGCTGCATGGTTGGTATGTTGGGATTGTCGTACACTTTGATAAATAGTCTGGAGGAAATGATGAAAGAGACCGATATTGCAGCCATTTTAACGTCCACTCATACCATTGCGCTGGTAGGGGCAAGTGATAAACCCGACCGTCCAAGTTATCGCGTGATGAAATACTTGCTTGATCAGGGCTATCACGTCATCCCGGTCTCACCTAAAGTCGCCGGTAAAACGCTGTTGGGTCAGCAGGGCTACGGCACGCTGGCAGAAGTTCCGGAAAAAGTCGATATGGTTGATGTTTTTCGTAATTCAGAAGCCGCGTGGGGCGTGGCGCAGGAAGCTATCGCCATTGGGGCAAAAACCTTATGGATGCAGCTAGGGGTGATTAATGAGCAAGCGGCAGTACTGGCACGTGATGCCGGGTTACAGGTAGTTATGGATCGCTGTCCGGCAATTGAGATCCCTCGCCTGGGGCTGGCTAAATAAAAAATACCCGGAAGGTTTTTGCCTTCCGGGTATTTGTATGGGGATTAGTTACGCAGACGCGGCGCCTGGAGTTGTTTGCGGATGGTCTGCGCCAGCTCATCCATGGATGGCTGTTCAGGATGTTCATCCTGCAATTCGCTACTTAGCTGGGCTTCAGCCAGGTAGGTATGAACCGGTAGGCCGTTGTCATCCTCCATCACCACGTGATACCACGGAGCGGCGCGAAGCTCATCGTTCACCGCCAGCTCATCAGGCGACGGTTCAGAGAGCGAATAAACCGGGTCGATATCCACGACCACTCCGAGATAACCTAACAGGGAATGGCGGACCTGCTGGCCGATACCGAATTTGCTGGCAATCATAGTCACCTCCCGGGAAATCTTCACCTTTGATATAAGGGTAAAATTCCACATTTCAAGTTACATGACGCGACAGGCAAACCCTTTCAGATATAGCCCTTCCGGGTAGGTAGCGATCACCGGATGATCGGCTGCCTGACGGAACTGCTCTATAAATTGTATATCACGACCGGCATCTATTGCGGCATCAGCGATGATTTTCTGAAATAAATCGCTGGTCATCAGGCCTGAACAGGAGAAAGTCAGGAGAACACCGCCCTCATTCAGCAACTGAATCGCCAGCATGTTGATGTCTTTATAGCCACGACATGCGCCCATCAACTGGCTTTTGTTCTCAACAAACTTCGGCGGGTCCATTACGATAACGTCAAATTTCTCCCCACGATCGCGATAAGTACGCAGCAATTTAAAGACGTCATCACGCACGAACTCTGCTTTGCTCAGATCCAGTTTGTTCAGCTCAACGTTCTGCCGTGCAATATCCAGTGCTTCCTGGGAGGTATCAACGCTGACAACCTGGCTGCAACCGCCCATTAATGCCGATACCGCGAAACCACCGGTATAGGAGAAACAGTTCAGTACGCGTTTATTTTCAACGTAGCGGCGCGTTGCCAGTCGGCTGTCGCGCTGATCCAGGTAGTAGCCTGTTTTGTGTCCGTGTTGAATGTCCACCAGCAGTTTCATGCCGTGTTCTTCAATCGGCAGCAGGGCTGGTGGCAGTTCGCCAGTGACTGGCCCCTGGGTCAGCTCCATTCCTTCTTTTTTACGTACTGCGACGTCGCTGCGATCGTAAATCGCACATTCCGGGTACAGCGTTTGCAGGGCGCTGATCAATGCCGCCCGCTGATATTCTGCGCCAGCACTCAGCAGTTGCAGCACCAGAAAATTACCGAAACGATCGATAGTTATACCTGGCAGTCCATCAGACTCACCGGCAATTAAACGATAGCTATCGAGGCCATCTTTTTTCGCCAGCCAGTCGCGCCACTTTTGCGCCTGTTGTAAGCGTCGGGTGAAAAAGGCAATGTCGATGGATTCCGAGGGATCGAAAGTCCAGACGCGAGCACGGATTTGCGAAGCCGGCGAATAAGCGCCGCGTGCTAACCATTTTCCCTGATGATCAACAATATCGATGGTTTCACCGAGGCTGGCTTTACCTTCCATACGGGCAACGGCTCCGGAAAAGACCCACGGATGGCGACGAAGTAATGATTTTTCGCGCCCTTTGGCTAACACTAAACGTACACTCATAATTTACTATTCTGTCGATGCAAAGAAATGGGCGCCATTGTCCGGAGTTTTCCATGGATTTGCAACGCAGCTATAAGGATAAGGAGAGCGGTAATGTCGAAAGTATGCATAATTGCCTGGGTCTATGGGCGAGTTCAGGGGGTAGGCTTTCGCTATACCACGCAGTATGAAGCGAAAAAACTGGGATTAACCGGCTATGCCAAAAACCTTGACGATGGCAGCGTGGAAGTGGTCGCGTGTGGTGAAGAAGGACAGGTGGAAAAATTAATGCAGTGGTTAAAGAGTGGCGGCCCGCGTTCTGCGCGTGTGGAACGGGTACTTAGCGAGCCGCATCATCCCTCGGGGGAATTAACTGATTTTCGTATCCGTTAAATACATTTTACTGGTTTTGGCAGGCCAGCAATTTTGGTGGCTTGCTTTGCCGGGCCTTTGGGGAACAGTCGGTATAAATAGCGGCTGTTACCTTTTTCTTCGCCAAACTTATTCGCCATCGCTTTTACCAGCATACGAATCGCTGGAGAAGTATTGAATTCCAGATAGAAATCACGCACAAAACGCACCACTTCCCAGTGTTCTGGCGACAGCGTAATTCCTTCGTTCTCTGCAATCACCACCGCCAGCGGTTCACTCCACTGGCTGCTTTCTTTGAGATAGCCTTCGGTATCCGTTTCTATCTCTTTACCTTCGAAGATCAGCATAATTTTTTACTACCTTAATCAGACTGGCGGCAGTGTAACAAAAAACAAAGCCCCGCATAAAGCGAGGCTCTGTAAGTGGCATAGGGCGAGATTAATCGCGGCTGGCGAAGCCCAGAATGCTCAACAGGCTAACGAAGATGTTGTACAGCGACACATACAGGCTAACCGTGGCACGAATGTAGTTCGTTTCACCGCCATGAATGATGTTGCTGGTTTCAAACAGAATCGCGCCAGAAGAGATCAGAATGAATACCGCACTGATTGCCAGATGCAGAGCAGGTAGCTGCAGGAAGATATTCGCTACCATTCCAATCAATACCACCACAATACCTGCCATCAGCATACCGCCGAGGAAAGACATGTCTTTGCGGGTAGTCAGCACATACGCAGAGCAGCAGAAGAACACTAATGCTGTGCCGCCCAGCGCCATAGCGATTACGTCGCCCATTCCGGCAGACAGGTAAGTGTTCAGAATTGGTCCGAGGATATAACCGAGAAAACCGGTAAAGGCGAACGCGGAGATAATCCCGGTCGGCTTATTCGCCGTTTTATAGGTCAGGAACATTAAACCATACATCCCCACCAGCGTCAGAATCAGACCCGGAGATGGCAGCATCAGAACTGTACTGGCCGTTGCGGTAATCGCCGAAAAGGCCAGCGTCAGGCTCAGCAAGAAATAGGTATTACGCAGCACCTTATGGGTGCTAAGTAGCGATGTACGGTCATGTGAAGAACTAACTATACGATCCATGGAGTCACTCTCTATGACAGGTGTAATTAATAAAGCAGCATAATGATATTGCCGAAAGCTACCCAGAGGTTTTACCCATCTTTACGCATTTGATCTGGAACAGATTTAGCAAAGACAGATTAAGTCATTGGGATGGCATAACGGCATGGCGATTTTGACAGGTAAAAGAAAAAGGGGTTAGCATTTAGCTAACCCCTTATCTTATTTGGCGGAAGCGCAGAGATTCGAACTCTGGAACCCTTTCGGGTCGCCGGTTTTCAAGACCGGTGCCTTCAACCGCTCGGCCACACTTCCGGAATGACGCGAACTATAAACATCCCGATGCGTCGTGTAAACCCCCAATGTGTTTGTTTGCCTGAAAAACAGACAAAATCGTGTTGATTGCGTGAAATAACAGCAATTTGCGCATTCCATCGCCATAAAAATCGCTTCATAACCTTCCTGCGGCAAACCTTAAGGAAAATAAGGTTCATTTTTATCGTTAAAAGATAAATCCACACACTCTGTATTGTTTTGTGCAAAAGTTTCACTACGCTTTATTAACAATACTTTCTGGCGACGTGCGCCAGTGCAGAAGGATGAGCTTTCGTTTTCTGTCTCTCTCGTGAAGCGATGGTTTGCCTTGCTCCAGGGACGTCGCTTGCCGACCAAAAGCGCCCGGCACTCCAGCCGGTGTCGCAAGGAGAAGAGACGTGCTATATGAATAACGAGGAAACCTTTTACCAGGCTATGCGACGTCAGGGGGTTACCCGGCGAAGTTTTCTTAAATATTGCAGTCTGGCTGCCACGTCGCTGGGATTAGGCGCGGGGATGGCACCAAAGATTGCCTGGGCGCTGGAGAATAAACCCCGCATTCCAGTGGTGTGGATCCACGGTCTTGAATGCACCTGCTGTACCGAATCTTTTATCCGTTCTGCTCATCCGCTGGCGAAGGATGTCATTCTTTCCCTTATTTCTCTCGACTACGACGATACTCTGATGGCTGCCGCAGGCACTCAGGCAGAGGAAGTCTTTGAAGACATCATCACGCAATACAACGGCAAATATATCCTCGCAGTAGAAGGTAACCCGCCGCTGGGCGAGCAGGGGATGTTCTGTATCAGTAGCGGTCGACCGTTTATTGAGAAACTCAAACGTGCCGCCGCCGGAGCCAGTGCGATTATCGCCTGGGGAACCTGCGCTTCCTGGGGTTGCGTGCAGGCCGCGCGGCCCAATCCTACGCAGGCAACACCCATCGACAAAGTTATTACCGACAAACCTATTATCAAAGTACCTGGCTGCCCACCGATCCCGGATGTGATGAGCGCCATCATTACCTACATGGTGACGTTTGATCGCCTGCCGGATGTCGACAGAATGGGGCGTCCGCTAATGTTCTATGGTCAGCGAATCCACGATAAATGTTATCGCCGCGCCCACTTTGATGCCGGAGAGTTCGTGCAGAGTTGGGATGATGACGCCGCGCGCAAAGGTTACTGCCTGTACAAAATGGGCTGCAAAGGGCCAACCACTTATAACGCCTGTTCCTCTACCCGCTGGAATGATGGGGTCTCCTTCCCGATTCAGTCTGGTCACGGCTGCCTGGGCTGTTCTGAAAATGGCTTCTGGGATCGCGGTTCGTTTTACAGTCGCGTGGTCGATATTCCGCAAATGGGCACCCACTCCACCGCCGATACCGTCGGTTTAACCGCACTTGGCGTCGTGGCAGCGGCTGTTGGTGTACATGCAGTCGCCAGCGCCGTTGACCAGCGCAGACGTCATAACCAGCAACTTGCAGAAGCCGAACAACAGCCGGGCAACGAGGATAAACAGGCATGAGCACTCAGTACGAAACTCAGGGATATACCATCAATAATGCCGGACGTCGCCTGGTGGTCGATCCGATTACGCGCATCGAAGGTCATATGCGCTGCGAAGTGAATATTAACGATCAGAATGTGATCACCAATGCAGTTTCCTGCGGCACTATGTTTCGCGGGCTGGAGATCATCCTGCAAGGCCGCGATCCGCGCGATGCGTGGGCGTTCGTTGAACGTATCTGCGGCGTCTGCACTGGCGTACATGCTCTGGCTTCGGTCTATGCAATTGAGGATGCCATCGGCATTAAAGTGCCGGACAACGCCAATATCATCCGCAACATTATGCTGGCGACCCTCTGGTGCCACGACCATCTGGTCCACTTCTATCAGCTCGCCGGGATGGACTGGATAGATGTGTTAGATGCGCTGAAAGCCGACCCACGAAAAACGTCAGAACTGGCGCAAAGCCTCTCCTCGTGGCCGAAATCATCCCCTGGCTATTTCTTCGACGTACAAAACCGACTGAAGAAATTTGTTGAAGGCGGGCAGTTGGGGATTTTCCGCAACGGCTACTGGGGACACCCGCAGTACAAACTGCCGCCAGAAGCCAACCTGATGGGCTTTGCCCACTATCTCGAAGCCCTCGATTTCCAGCGGGAGATCGTCAAAATTCACGCCGTTTTTGGTGGTAAAAACCCACATCCGAACTGGATTGTCGGCGGGATGCCGTGCGCCATTAACATTGACGAAAGCGGCGCGGTCGGGGCGGTCAATATGGAACGCCTGAACCTGGTGCTGTCGATTATCACCCGCACGGCGGATTTCATTAACAACGTGATGATCCCCGACGCCTTAGCCATCGGTCAGTTCAACAAACCGTGGAGCGAAATCGGCACTGGTCTTTCTGATAAATGTGTCCTCAGCTACGGCGCATTCCCGGATATTGCCAACGACTTTGGCGAGAAAAGTCTGCTGATGCCTGGCGGCGCGGTGATTAACGGCGACTTCAACAATGTGCTGCCAGTGGATTTGGTTGATCCGCAGCAGGTGCAGGAGTTTGTCGATCACGCCTGGTATCGTTATCCCAACGATCAGGTCGGGCGTCATCCGTTCGATGGCATCACCGACCCGTGGTACAACCCTGGCGATGTCAAAGGCAGCGATACCAACATTCAGCAACTGAATGAACAGGAACGTTACTCGTGGATCAAAGCGCCACGCTGGCGCGGTAACGCGATGGAAGTAGGGCCGCTGGCACGCACATTGATCGCTTATCACAAAGGCGATGCAGCGACCGTTGAGTCGATCGATCGTATGATGTCGGCGCTGAACCTGCCGCTTTCCGGTATCCAGTCAACGTTGGGCCGCATTTTGTGCCGCGCACACGAAGCGCAGTGGGCCGCAGGCAAGTTGCAATATTTCTTCGACAAGCTGATGACCAACCTGAAAAACGGCAATCTTGCCACTGCCTCTACCGAAAAATGGGAGCCTGCGACCTGGCCGAAAGAGTGCCGTGGCGTCGGTTTTACCGAAGCACCGCGCGGGGCGTTAGGTCACTGGGCCGCCATTCGCGATGGCAAGATTGATCTCTACCAGTGCGTGGTGCCGACCACCTGGAACGCCAGCCCGCGCGATCCCAAAGGGCAGATTGGCGCTTATGAAGCGGCGCTGATGAACACCAAAATGGCGATCCCCGAGCAACCGCTGGAGATCCTTCGTACTCTGCACAGCTTTGACCCGTGCCTCGCCTGTTCAACACACGTGCTGGGCGACGACGGTAGCGAGCTTATCTCCGTGCAGGTGCGTTAACAGCGAAGGAGAATCATCATGCAACAGAAAAGCGACAACGTTGTCAGCCATTATGTCTTTGAAGCACCTGTGCGGATATGGCACTGGCTGACGGTGTTATGCATGGCGGTGTTGATGGTCACCGGTTACTTTATCGGCAAGCCGCTGCCTTCGGTCAGCGGCGAGGCGACGTATCTGTTCTATATGGGCTACATCAGGTTAATTCACTTCAGCGCCGGGATGATTTTTACCGTGATATTGCTGATGCGGATTTACTGGGCGTTCGTTGGTAATCGCTATTCACGCGAGCTTTTCATCGTACCGGTATGGCGTAAAAGCTGGTGGCTGGGCGTGTGGTATGAAATCCGCTGGTATCTGTTTCTGGCAAAACGCCCGAGTGCCGATATTGGTCATAACCCCATCGCCCAGGCGGCGATGTTCGGCTATTTCCTGATGTCTGTCTTTATGATCGTCACCGGTTTTGCGCTGTTCAGCGAACACAGTCAGTACGCTATCTTCACACCGTTCCGTTACGTGGTGGAATTTTTCTACTGGACGGGCGGCAACTCAATGGACATTCACAGCTGGCATCGGCTGGGCATGTGGTTGATTGGCGCTTTTGTGATCGGTCATGTCTATATGGCGCTGCGTGAAGACATTATGTCCGACGACACGGTGATCTCCACGATGGTGAACGGCTACCGCAGCCACAAATTTTTTAAAGTCAAAAGCAACAAGGAGCGTTCATGAGCGAGCAGCGCGTGGTGGTGATGGGGCTGGGAAATCTGCTATGGGCCGATGAAGGTTTCGGCGTGCGGGTGGCGGAACGGCTATATGCCCATCATCACTGGCCCGAAAACGTGGAGATTGTCGATGGCGGCACTCAGGGGCTGAATTTGCTGGGCTACGTTGAAAGCGCCAGCCACTTGTTGATCCTCGATGCCATTGATTATGGGCTGGAGCCAGGAACGCTACGGACGTATGCCGGAGAGCGCATTCCGGCATACCTCAGCGCGAAGAAAATGAGTCTGCACCAGAACAGTTTCTCCGAAGTGCTGGCGCTGGCGGATATTCGTGGGCATTTGCCTGCACAAATCGCCCTGGTCGGGCTGCAACCGGCAATGCTCGACGACTACGGCGGAAGCCTGAGCGAGCTGGCGCGTGAACAACTGCCAGCAGCAGAACAGTTGGCGCTGGCGCAACTGGCTGAGTGGGGAATAGTGCCGCATCTGGCAGAGGAATCACGCTGTCTCAACTATGACTGTCTGTCGATGGAAAATTATGAAGGCGTTCGCTTACGCCAGTACCGGATGACGCTGGAGGAGCAGGGATGATCAATGACTCTCCTTTTAATGCGTTGTGGCAGCGTATGCTGGCGCGTGGATGGACACCTGTCACAGAATCCAGCCTTGATGACTGGCTATCGCAGGCACCAGACGGCGTAGTGCTGTTAAGCAGCGATCCGAAACGCACGCCGGAGGTCAGCGATAATCCGGTAATGATTGGCGAATTACTGCGCGAATTTCCAGACTATGTTTGGCAGGTGGCGGTAGCCGATCTTGCACAGAGCGAAGCCATCGGCGATCGCTTTGGTGTTTTTCGCTTTCCCGCCACACTGGTGTTTACTGGCGGTAGCTATCGCGGCGTGCTGAATGGTATTCACCCGTGGGCGGAGCTGATAAACCTGATGCGTGGGCTTGTCGAACCGCAACAGGAGCGAGCCTCATGAGTGACACTTTTTTCCATTTGCTGGGGCCAGGAACGCAACCTGACGACGACAGTTTCAGTATGAATCCGCTGCCGATCACCTGCCAGGTGAATGATGAACCGAGCATGGCGGCACTGGAACAGTGTGCACATAGCCCGCAGGTGATTGTGCTGTTAAACGAACTGCAACAACAGCTAAGTCAACGTATCCCCCCTTTGGGCGAGGTGCTGGCAGTCGATCTGTTCAATCTCAACGCTTACGATCGCCACTTTATCAATACGCTTCTCGGGGAAGGGGAAGTGTCAGTTCGCATCCAACATGTTGATGGCAGTGAAAGTGAAATTCAGGAGGCGATCATCTGCGGATTATGGCGAGTGCGCAGACGTCGCGGCGAACAGTTGCTGGAGGACAAACTGGAGGTGGGCTGCGCGCCGCTGCCGTTGTGGCAGGCGGCAACGCAAAACGTCTTGCCGACAGATTCGCTGTTACCGCCGCCTGTTGATGGCCTGATGAACGGACTGCCGTTGGCTCATGAATTGCTGGCGCATGTGCGTACCCCTGACACGCAGCCGCACAGTATTAACCTGACGCAATTGCCCATCAGCGAGGCTGACCGACTTTTTCTCTCGCGCCTTTGCGGGGCGGGGAATATTCAGATTCGCACTATTGGCTATGGCGAGAGCTATATCAACGCCACCGGGTTACGCCATGTCTGGCATTTACGCTGCACGGACACCCTAAAAGGCCCGCTGCTTGAGAGTTATGAAATCTGCCCTATACCGGAAGTTGTGCTGGCAGCGCCGGAAGATTTGGCGGATTCTGCGCAGCAGTTGGGCGAGGTGTGCCAGTGGCTGGTGGAAAACGAGCAACAGTGAAAACGGCGGCAAATGTCGCTTTCAGTCTTATGAATATCGCAATCAGCGAATACAACCACCTACAAACTGTAAGGGTAAAAAGGGAGATCTACTATTAAAGGGTTATTTCCCTCTCTTCGCCTACAGGAGTTCGCATGTGGGATGTTATTGACTTATCGCGCTGGCAGTTTGCACTGACCGCGCTGTACCACTTTTTATTCGTGCCCCTTACCCTGGGGCTGATTTTTTTGCTGGCTATCATGGAAACCATTTACGTGGTCACCGGCAAAACAGTCTACCGCGATATGACGCGTTTCTGGGGTAAGCTCTTCGGTATCAACTTCGCTCTCGGCGTGGCCACCGGCCTGACGATGGAGTTTCAGTTTGGTACTAACTGGTCATTCTATTCCAACTATGTGGGCGACATTTTTGGCGCACCGCTGGCGATGGAAGCATTAATGGCCTTCTTCCTCGAATCCACCTTTGTCGGTCTGTTCTTCTTCGGCTGGCAACGGCTGAATAAATACCAGCATCTGCTGGTTACCTGGCTGGTGGCATTCGGTTCCAATATCTCCGCATTGTGGATTTTGAATGCCAACGGCTGGATGCAGTTCCCGACCGGCGCGCATTTCGATATCGACACCCTGCGTATGGAGATGACCAGTTTCAGCGATCTGGTTTTTAACCCTGTCAGCCAGGTGAAGTTTGTCCATACGGTGATGGCGGGTTATGTGACCGGGGCGATGTTCATTATGGCGATCAGCGCCTGGTATTTACTGCGCGGACGGGAGCGTGATGTTGCGCTACGTTCGTTTGCCATCGGCTCGGTCTTTGGCACACTGGCGATAATCGGCGCGCTGCAACTTGGAGACAGTTCTGCTTATGAAGTCGCACGCGTTCAGCCGGTAAAACTGGCAGCAATGGAAGGGGAGTGGCAAACCGAACCCGCACCTGCGCCGTTCCATCTTGTTGCCTGGCCGGAACAGGATCAAGAACGTAATGCCTTTGCCATCAAAATTCCCGCACTGTTAGGGATCCTCGCCACTCACTCATTAGATAAGCCCGTTCCGGGGCTGAAAAATTTGATGGCTGAAACCTATCCACGCTTGCAACGCGGACGTATGGCCTGGCTGCTGATGCAGGAGATCTCGCAGGGCAACCGTGAGCCGCATGTTCTGCAGGCGTTTCGTAATCTGGAAAGCGATCTCGGTTACGGCATGTTGCTCTCCCGCTATGCGCCGGATATGAATCATGTCACACCTGCGCAGTATCAGGCGGCGATGCGTGGCGCTATTCCACAGGTTGCGCCGGTGTTCTGGAGTTTCCGCATCATGGTGGGCTGCGGTTCGCTGCTGTTACTGGTAATGCTGATTGCGCTCGTTCAGACGCTGCGCGGCAAAATCGACCAGCATCGTTGGGTGCTGAAAATGGCGCTCTGGAGTTTGCCGTTGCCGTGGATTGCGATTGAAGCCGGGTGGTTTATGACCGAGTTTGGTCGTCAGCCGTGGGCGATTCAGGACATTTTACCGACATACTCCGCGCACTCCGCATTAACCACGGGCCAACTGGCTTTCTCACTGATCATGATCGTAGGGCTTTATACCCTGTTCTTAATCGCCGAAGTCTACCTGATGCAGAAATATGCCCGTCTGGGGCCGAGCGCGATGCAGAGTGAACAACCGACGCAGCAACAGGGGTAAAGGAGAGAATCATGTTTGATTATGAAACATTGCGCTTCATCTGGTGGCTGCTGATTGGCGTCATCCTGGTGGTCTTTATGATCTCCGATGGATTTGACATGGGGATTGGCTGTCTGCTGCCGCTGGTGGCGCGTGATGATGATGAACGTCGGGTATTGATTAACAGCGTTGGCGCGCACTGGGAAGGCAACCAGGTCTGGTTGATTCTTGCGGGCGGGGCATTATTTGCCGCCTGGCCCAGAGTCTATGCAGCGGCGTTTTCCGGCTTTTATGTGGCGATGATTCTGGTGCTGTGCTCGCTGTTCTTTCGCCCGCTGGCTTTTGATTATCGTGGAAAAATCGCCGATGCACGCTGGCGTAAAATGTGGGATACCGGTCTGGTCATCGGTAGTCTGGTGCCGCCGGTGGTCTTCGGTATCGCGTTCGGTAATTTGTTACTTGGCGTGCCGTTTGTCTTCACGCCGCAATTACGCGTGGAGTACCTCGGTTCTTTCTGGCAATTGCTGACACCGTTCCCATTACTGTGTGGTTTGCTCAGTCTGGGCATGGTGATTTTGCAAGGGGGCGTCTGGTTACAACTAAAAACAGTCGGTGCTATTCACCTGCGTTCGCAACTGGCGACCAAACGCGCTGCGCTGTTGGTCATGCTGTGCTTTTTGCTGGCGGGGTACTGGCTGTGGGTGGGTATTGATGGCTTCGTATTGCTTGCCCAGGATGTTAACGGCCCGTCCAATCCGTTAATGAAACTGGTTGCCGTACTGCCCGGTGCCTGGATGAATAATTTTGCTGAATCGCCGATATTGTGGATCTTCCCGCTGCTGGGTTTTTTCTGCCCGTTACTGACGGTGATGGCGATTTATCGTGGTCGCCCCGGTTGGGGATTTCTGCTGGCATCATTGATGCAATTTGGCGTTATCTTCACGGCAGGTATCACTCTGTTTCCGTTTGTCATGCCTTCGAGCATCAGTCCGATCTCCAGCCTGACGCTGTGGGACAGCACCTCCAGTCAGCTGACGTTGAGCATTATGTTAGTAATTGTGCTGATATTTTTGCCTATTGTGTTGCTCTACACTGTGTGGAGCTACTACAAAATGTGGGGGCGCATGACAACTGAAACTCTTCGCCGTCACGATAGTGAGCTGTACTAAGGAGGGATGATCAATGTGGTATTTATTGTGGTTCGTCGGAATTTTGTTGATGTGTTCACTCTCCACCGTGGTGTTGGTATGGCTGGAACAGCGTCTGAAAGGTTGATTTGACGCACAACGAACGTAGGCCTGATGAGACGCATCAGCGTCGCATCAGGCAATAATGCGAAACATGAAAAACGGAAACCTGGCGATGAAAGCGATTTTGATCCCCTTTTTTTCTCTTTTGCTTCCGTTAACACCGCTACCTGCATTTGCTCAGGGGGCGCCGGAACTGAAGCTGGAAAGTGTAGTGATTGTCAGCCGTCATGGTGTGCGAGCACCCACCAAATCTACGCAACTCATGCAGGACGTTACTCCAGACACCTGGCCTGGCTGGCCGGTGAAGCTGGGTTGGCTGACACCACGAGGCGGTGAGCTGATCTCTTATCTCGGACATTACCAACGCCAACGCCTGGTGGCTGACGGTTTACTGGCAAAAAATGGTTGCCCGAAAGCTGGGCAGGTCGAGATTATTGCCGATGTCGACGAGCGCACTCGTAAAACAGGTGAAGCCTTTGCTGCCGGGCTGGCTCCCGATTGTGCAATAACCGTACATACTCAGTCAGACACTTCCCGTCCCGATCCGTTATTTAATCCCCTGAAAACCGGTGTTTGCCAATTGGATAAAGTGAACGTGACTGAGGCGATTCTCAGCAGGGCAGGCGGCTCTCTCGTTGATTTTACCGATCATCGGCAAACGGCATTTCACGAACTGGAGCGGGTACTCAATTTTCCGCAATCAAGTCTGTGCCTCAAACGAGAGAAACAAGACGAAAGCTGTTCGTTCACGCAGGCATTACCCTCTGAACTCAAGGTGAGTGCTGATAACGTCTCATTAACAGGTGCGGTAAGCCTCGCATCCATGCTGACGGAGATCTTTCTCCTGCAACAAGCACAGGGAATGCCGGAGCCTGGCTGGGGACGAATCACTGATTCACATCAGTGGAACACCTTGTTAAGTCTGCATAATGCGCAGTTTTATTTACTGCAACGTACCCCTGACGTGGCTCGTAGCCGTGCCACACCGTTGTTGGATTTAGTTCTGACGGCGCTGACGCCAAACAACCCGCAAAAATCGATCTATGGAATTACGCTACCGACTTCACTGTTGTTTATTGCCGGGCACGATACCAACCTGGCGAATCTCGGCGGCGCACTGAAGCTTAACTGGACGCTGCCGGGCCAACCGGATAACACCCCGCCGGGTGGTGAACTGGTATTTGGACGCTGGCGGCGGCTAAGTGATAACAGTCAATGGATTCAGGTTTCGCTGGTATTCCAGACCTTGCAGCAGATGCGTGATAAAACGCCGCTATCGCTAAAAACGCCGCCTGGAGAGGTAAAACTGACACTGGCAGAATGTGAGGAGAGAAACGCGCAGGGCATGTGTTCACTGGCGGATTTTACGCAAATAGTGAATGAAGCGCGCATTCCGGCATGTAGTTTACATCAGGATAAATAAACATTTGCCGCTGTTGGTCCACGCAGGCCATTAATGCGGCAAAATTCTACGCGTAATCCTGGGATGAGCACTTCTGCGTCGCGGGGACTGAATGCGGAAATATGAACCTGGACTTCTTTACGACCGTCGGAGGGGATGATGAATCCTTTGCCGCTTTTGCGATCAAAGGTTTTGACAATTCCTGTCATTTTACGGGACAAACAAATTCCTTACTAAAAATACTGCGCTGCACTATACGGGGTTAATAAAATAAAGCCAGCGATATTTAAGACCGCCGGACGGCTAAAATAAAATTTGCTTAATCATATTTATCATGCGTTAATAGCTGCGTCGGTTTGAAAGACAGACAGCATACAAAGTAGTTTACTAAAGCAGTTCTCATTATCAGGCATTATCCCCTTCTTTTGAGTCTCTCTCCTGAACACTAAGTAGTTTCTGTAATAAAGCCCTGTTTGCCGAAAGGCCCAAAATGAAGGAAGTAAAATATGTCTAATAAAATGACTGGTTTAGTAAAATGGTTTAACGCAGATAAAGGTTTTGGCTTTATCACTCCTGATGATGGCAGCAAGGACGTTTTCGTTCATTTCACCGCCATCCAGAGCAATGAATTCCGCACGCTGAATGAAAATCAGAAAGTCGAATTTTCTATTGAGCAGGGGCAGCGTGGTCCCTCGGCAGCGAACGTTGTTACGCTCTAAGGTTGCCGTTATTACTCAACATCTCCATTTCCGCTGTCCATGTTGTCATGGTTCACAGTACCGCACATCGGCATTCGATGTGACGGAGCGAAACCCTTTGGGCGCTAAGTGTATTTTCTGTAAATCGACGATGATCACCTTTGATAACGTTGCCTTGCAAATACGCACTGACCATGCGCCGCTGGATTTCACAAAATAATATCAGGCTCCCTCGCGGAGCCTTTTTTATATCTTCTGTTTGCACTTATCCCTGTACGCATATTGAGCGATAACCTACTGATTATTGAATCTTTCATGCAGATGGCTTATAACATTTCTAACCTGACCAGGGGATCGGAACCAACACCTTGCTGGCGTGTTGCTGTCTTTTAAGACCAGAAGAGGTTAACAGTGAATATTGAAGAGCTAAAAAAACAAGCCGAAACGGAAATCTCCGAGTTTATTGCGCAAAAAATCGCCGAATTGAATAAGAACACAGGGAAAGAAGTCTCTGAAATTCGCTTTACTGCGCGGGAGAAAATGACCGGGCTTGAAGGTTATGACGTCAAAATCAAAATAATGTGATTTTGTGAACATCACCCCGCACGAGGTGATGTTCCGCTTGTTGCTATTTTAATGACCAATCATTGGTGCTTGCGGAATTAAGCGTCGATACAATTCTTCTGGCACCGGGCTTTGCCATACGCCCGCATACATCGCATAACCAATCACCGCAAACATAATCCCCAGAACCAGTAGCGTCATTAACCAGCCAGACAACGCAAAGGCTTTTTTATTTGCCGCAGGTTTTTGCAGCGAAAAAGTTAATGTTGAAGCGACCGGACATGACTCGACACAGGTCATACAGCCGGTACATTCCACCGTTCTAACCTGGATTAATTTATCGACAGGTATCCGTGACGGACAATTACTTGCGCATTTGCCGCAGTCGATACAACTTTCGGCATTGCGACGAATCTTAAACGGCGAAAATAATGAAACCAGTCCCATCAGCGCACCATATGGGCAAAGATAACGACACCAGGCATGGCGAATAAACAGGCTGGCAATCAGTAAAACGATCACGCTGATTAACGTCGCTGTTCCCATATGGCGAAAGAAATCGAGCATTTTAACGTCCATCACCACGCTGTAGGGCGATAGCATAAAATAGTGAATCGCCTGAGCGGGCATCAATAACGCGATATAGAGAAAAAAACTCAACAGCAAATATTTCACTGCGCGCAGAGGAATATCCAGCCAGCGGGGAAGGGCAAATTGCCGACCAAACAGTTTTTTCCCGAGATCGCCGATTAATTCAGAAAGCGTACCAACCGGACATAGCCATGAACAAAAGGCTTTTTTCAGCAACAGACTGATGATGATAAAAGCGACCAGCAACAGCATCGCAGCGGCATGGACGGAAGGTAATTGACCTGTCTCAAGGCTGTATTTCAGATTCATCAGACCGGCAATCGGTAGCCAGCCTTCGATGCCTCCCGGTCTGGCGACAAATGTCGTACTACCTGCCGTTTCGTAATAGCGCACCCAGTACCAGAAGGTGACGGCAATATAAATATTGATTGCTAACAGTAATAATTGCGTTGCTTTACGCCAGGTCGTGGCATTGCGCCAGTCATTCCACGGTAATTTGCCGCCCGTCGTGCCTGGCCGCCGCTGCCAGCGGGTTCTTTTTTTCTCTGTCATGATTTTGCCAGCCCGTTAAGTTGCATACTAAATGCCACTATTCTAAATATTCTTAACTGGCTGATATTGATTCAAATCGCGTTCAGGTCTTTCTTATTCAACCACGCTTCCAGAGCGGCAACACTGCGTGTAATTTCTTCGTGTGGGAGGGGCGCAGATAATGGTTGCTGCTCCAGTTGCGCGCATAGCTGGCAGGCGCTACGCATTCCCAGACTCGAGCAGCTGCTTTTTAGCTGGTGCGCGGCACGTTTAATTTTTTCGCCGTCCCGTCTGGCGCGGGCCGCGTCTATTTCATCGAGAAGTGGCAGGGCATGTTGTTTAAATAATGTCAGCCATTCGCGAATCTTCTTCGTCCCCATTAACTGAGCATCTTCATGGAGTTGCGATACATCCAGCGATTGATCGTTATTGGTTTGTAGTTGGAGATAGTGCGCCAGTAACTGACCGAGCACTTCACGCGGCACCGGTTTAGGGATTATCCCGCGAAAGAGCGAACTGGTACGCTGGCGCAACGTTTCGTCGATGACATGGGCGCTAAAGCCAATCAAAACCAGCGACGGATATTGCTGTGCCAGTTGCCGGGCAAGGGTAATGCCGTCGATATCCGGCAGATCAAAATCCACCAGTGCGGCAGCAAACGGTTCACTATTTTGCAACGTCTCTATTGCCTGCGCGGCATTTCCCACGGCAACGACCTGCGCACCACTGGTGTTCAGCATCTCAACGGTAATTCGCTGGGTTAGCGGGTTATCTTCAATTAACAGCAAACGTACACCATCCAGACGTACAGCCTGATTGACTGTTTTGCACACGGGTGCAGTGGCAACACGTAACGGCAAGCGTAAACAAAAACAGCTTCCAACCTCCGGCGTGCTGGTGGCGCTCAGTTCGCCACCCATCGCCTGGGCCAGACTGCTACTGATAGTCAGCCCCAGCCCGGTGCCGCCGCGTTTGCCGCTCACCTGAACGAATGGTTGGAAGATTTCTGTCAGTTTCGCGGGATCAATACCGCAGCCGCTGTCTTCCACTTCGACCAGCCATTGCTTGCCATCAGTGCGACTGCGCAGGATAATCTGCCCCTTGTCAGTGAAACGCAGGGCGTTGCTCAACAGATTGGTAATAACCTGGCGAATACGTCGCGGATCGCCCATTAACGCGGTCGGCATATCATCGGCAATTTCCATTGCCAGTCGAATCGGACGACCTTTCACCCGTCCGCCCATTAATTGCAGGGTACTTTCCAGCAGCGGGCGTGGTTCAAAGGGTTCATCGCTGACCGAAACATTCTTGCCGCCTGCTTCGATAGCCGAATAATCGAGAATATCGTTAAGGATGGTCAGCAGCGATTCTCCAGAGTCGGTAATTGCCCGCAAATCATCACGCTGGGCGTTAAGTGCGGGGTTATCTGCCAGCAGTTGCGCGGTGCCGAGAATACCGTACAGCGGTGTGCGGATCTCATGACTCATCGCCGCCAGAAATGCCGATTTTGCCTGGCTGGCTTTTTCTGCTTCCGCCCGTGCCTGTCGGTGTTCTACTACCAGCTCCTGCAATTCGGCCGTGCGTGCTTTGACCTGCGCCGCCAGTTGTTCGCGGTGGCGATTAAGCGCATGAACACTGCTGCGAAACGCATCCATCAGCCGCCCAATGGTATCCAGTTCCCGCACGCCAGCGGTTTCCGGGAAAGGGGAGTCGATATCGCCGTCCAGCAAGCGTTGCAGCGCCTGCGTTTGTTCGGCTAGTGGGCGAGTGACTGAACGATAAACCACACGCCAGAGGATCAGAATCAGTGCGCAAAGTGAAACTATTCCCAGCAATAACAGGCTGTATTGCCCGCGTGTACTGGCTTTTTCCAGATGCGCCAGTCCGTGCTGATTACGCAGCTCAATGGTGTCGACCAGCTGACTGACTTCGCTACTAAACTGCGCGAACTGGGCGATGTTATTTTGGGTGAGAGTTTGCAGGCGATTGCTGATTTCATTGTCCTGCTGATAAAGCACCAGTAAATCGCTATAACGGCGAACGGTAGATAACGTAGTTGCGACCTGCGCACGAACCCCCGGATCTTCAACACGTATTTGCCGACGTTGCAGAATTTTCACTGCATTATTGAGCTGATTTTCCAGCATTGACGAATTTTTCTGGATCTGCTCCAGCCCCAGATTCATCACCATTTGCTGTACCCGCAGGGCGCTAAGGCGCAGTTCATTCATCTGGTTAACATACTCAAGATCGATATCAATCAGCCTGTCGAGTGCGCTTTCTGCGGCCTGACGCTGATGTTGTTCGATCAAATCGTAAATCCCGGCCTGGGTAGCTCCGGCGGAGGTTGCAGCGTTATTCGCCTGACCTTGCGCCAGGCGTGCGATTTCATCGGCGGCGGCGACAATCTGCTGACTGAGTTGCTGTTGTTGCTGGCGCAGTTGCAAACGCTGCCCCACCAGCTCCCCTTGTTGACGTAACGAACGGGAGATCTCCTGCTCCTGTTGTTCAATCGCGGAGGTGTCAAAACCTTGTTCCCGTAACGCTTGCAGCAATGCGTTAATCTTCAGGCTTTGTGCGGTGAGCATTCGCCCCTGAGCCTGCCACATCTTTTCGTTATCGGCACTGGTCAGGTTCTGCGCGGCGAAAAGTTCCCAGGCGCTGGCTTCGCTCAACTGGCGCGCCATATTCATGGTAGGAATCAATGCCTGAGTATTGGCTTTTTCCACCTCGCTGACAAAACGCAGGTTGTACCATCCCACCAGGGTACTGGTCAGGGTTAACAGCGCCATCAGGGCAAAGCCCATCCAGAGTCTTCGGGTCAGGGTTAAATTCACGGCCGGTGCACTAAGGTGAAAAAGGTTGAGTCGCAAAGCGGAATGCATCTAGCATAAAGCCTTATTATTGATGAGGCTATCATGCGCGTACTGCTATTTTTACTTCTTTCTCTTTTCATGTTGTCGGCATTTTCGGCTGATAACCTGTTGCGCTGGCATGATGCGCAGCATTTCATGGTGCAAGCCTCTATGCCGCTTAAAGCCAAACGCGCATGGAAACTGTGTGCGCTTTACCCCAGCCTGAAAGATTCATACTGGTTATCGTTGAACTATGGAATGCAGGAGGCCGCTCGCCGCTACGGTGTGGATTTAAAAGTGCTGGAGGCAGGCGGTTACAGTCAGTTAGCTACCCAGCAGGCGCAAATCGACCAGTGTAAACAGTGGGGCGCAGAGGCCATTTTGCTCGGTAGTAGCACGACGTCATTTCCCGATCTGCAAAAGCTGGTAGCAAGTCTGCCAGTGATCGAACTGGTGAATGCCATTGACGGCTCACAGATAAAAAGCCGCGTTGGCGTGCCCTGGTTTCAGATGGGTTATCAGCCAGGGCGATATCTGGTGCAATGGAGCCACGGAAAACCACTGAACGTACTGTTGATGCCTGGCCCCGATAACGCAGGGGGCAGTAAGGAGATGGTCGAGGGATTCCGCACAGCCATTACCGGAAGTCCGGTACGTATTGTTGATATTGCGCTAGGTGACAACGATATTGAAATCCAGCGCAACCTGTTGCAGGAGATGCTGGAGCGCCATCCAGAAATCGACGTCGTTGCCGGAACGGCCATTGCGGCAGAGGCGGCAATGGGCGAAGGGCGCAACCTGAAAACGCCGCTTACCGTGGTGTCGTTTTATCTTTCACATCAGGTGTATCGCGGGCTGAAGCGGGGAAGAGTGATTATGGCTGCCAGCGATCAAATGGTCTGGCAGGGGGAACTGGCGGTCGAGCAGGCTATCAGGCAATTACAGGGACAATCGGTGTCTGATAATGTCAGCCCACCGATTTTAGTTCTGACGCCGAAAAATGCTGACCGTGAACATATCCGCCGCTCGCTGTCGCCAGGGGGATTTCGTCCGGTCTATTTTTATCAGCACACATCAGCGGCTAAGAAATAACCTTCGCCATGTTGCGTCACCAGTAAATCCGCGCTGAGTTTATGGCGTAAACGACGAATTAACACATCGACGGTGCGCAGGTCAGGGTTTTCCACCCGACGCGCAGAGAGCATACGCAGCAGACGTTCACGGCTGAGAATTTCGCCGGGATTGGTCACAAACGCCACCAGCATTTCATACTCTGCGCGGGTCAGTTTAATCGGCTCGCCATCCCGCTCCAGCGTATGGCGCGACACATTCAGGCAATAACCGGCAAAGCGATAGCAGTTGTCCTGAGTGTGCGGTTGCGCCTGTCGCGCGAGGTCGATTCGCCAGAGCAAATTTTTCACTCGTACCACCAGTTCGCGCAGTTCCAGCGGTTTGGTGACGTAATCGTCTGCGCCCATTTCCAGCCCAACAATACGGTCAATCCGATCGCTGCGTCCGGTCACCAGAATAATCCCCACCGTTGAGCGTTCTCGCAGGGCGCGGGTTAACATCAGGCCATTTTCATCGGGCAAATTGATATCCAGCAGAATCAAATCCACTGGCTGATTCTGCATAATTTCCCGCAGTCCGGCACCGCTCGCCGTAACGGAAACGGTATACCTCTCCTGAGTGAAGTAGGTTTGTAATCGCGCCTGGGTAACCGGCTCATCTTCAACAATAACAATATGATGTGGCATCAGAGGGTTTTACTCATTCTGTTCATATCTGTTCATATTCTGCCGTAAGCCGTTCATCCTGACCAGTGCCGCTGTTCATATTTGCTCATTAAGATCGCTTCACTAAACCATAATTTTACAGGGGCTATTATGCGGAAACTCTGGAACGCGCTACGCCGACCCAGTGCTCGTTGGTCGGTACTGGCGCTGGTCGCTACTGGGATTGTGATTGGCATTGCGCTGATTGTATTGCCACACGTTGGGATCAAAGTCACCAGCACAACCGAATTTTGTGTCAGTTGCCACAGTATGCAACCGGTGTATGAAGAATATAAACAGTCGGTGCATTTCCAGAACGCCTCCGGCGTGCGAGCTGAATGCCATGACTGTCATATCCCGCCGGATATTCCAGGCATGGTGAAGCGCAAACTGGAAGCGAGCAACGACATTTACCAGACCTTTATTGCCCACTCCATTGATACACCTGAGAAATTTGAAGCCAAACGCGCGGAACTTGCCGAGCGTGAATGGGCGCGAATGAAAGAAAACAACTCGGTAACCTGCCGCTCCTGCCATAACTACGACGCGATGGATCATGCGAAGCAGCATCCTGAAGCGGCACGTCAGATGAAGGTGGCAGCGAAAGATAATCAATCCTGTATCGACTGTCATAAAGGTATTGCCCACCAGTTACCGGATATGAGTAGTGGCTTCCGTAAGCAGTTCGATGAGCTGCGCGCCAGTGCTAATGATAGTGGTGACACGCTGTACTCCATTGATATTAAGCCGATTTATGCGGCGAAAGGCGATAAAGAAGCGTCTGGTTCTCTGCTGCCTGCTTCGGCAGTGAAAGTCATTAAACGTGACGGCGACTGGCTGCAAATTGAAATCACTGGCTGGACGGAAAGTGCAGGACGTCAGCGTGTACTCACCCAATTCCCAGGTAAACGCATCTTTGTTGCCTCGATTCGTGGTGATGTGCAGCAGCAGGTGAAAACGCTGGAGAAAACCACCGTTGCCGACACCAATACCGAGTGGAGCAAGTTGCAGGCCACTGCGTGGATGAAGAAAGGCGACATGGTGAACGATATCAAACCGATCTGGGCTTATGCGGATTCGCTGTACAACGGCACCTGTAACCAGTGCCACGGCGCACCGGAAATATCCCACTTTGACGCTAACGGTTGGATCGGCACGCTCAACGGCATGATTGGCTTTACCAGCCTCGATAAACGTGAAGAACGCACCTTGTTGAAATATCTGCAAATGAATGCGTCTGACACCGCAGGTAAGGCTCACGGCGATAAGAAGGAAGAAAAATAATGAACAATAACGATCTCTTTCAGGCATCACGTCGGCGTTTTCTGGCACAACTCGGCGGCTTAACCGTCGCCGGGATGCTGGGGACGTCATTGTTAACGCCGCGCCGTGCGACTGCGGCGCAAGCGGCGACTGAGGCTGTCATCTCGAAAGAGGGTATTCTTACCGGGTCGCACTGGGGGGCTATCCGCGCGACGGTGAAGGATGGTCGCTTTGTGGCAGCAAAACCGTTCGAACTGGATAAATATCCGTCGAAAATGATCGCCGGATTGCCGGATCATGTACACAACGCGGCGCGTATTCGTTACCCGATGGTACGCGTGGACTGGCTGCGTAAGCGCCATCTGAGCGACACCTCCCAGCGCGGTGATAACCGTTTTGTGCGCGTGAGCTGGGATGAAGCCCTCGACATGTTCTATGAAGAACTGGAACGCGTACAGAAAACTCACGGGCCGAGTGCCTTGCTGACCGCCAGTGGTTGGCAATCGACGGGGATGTTCCATAACGCTTCGGGGATGCTGGCGAAAGCTATTGCCTTACATGGTAATAGCGTTGGTACGGGCGGAGATTACTCTACCGGTGCTGCGCAGGTGATCCTGCCGCGCGTAGTCGGTTCGATGGAAGTGTATGAACAGCAAACCTCCTGGCCGCTGGTATTGCAGAACAGCAAAACCATTGTGCTGTGGGGCTCCGATTTGCTGAAAAACCAGCAAGCGAACTGGTGGTGCCCGGATCACGATGTTTATGAATATTACGAGCAGCTAAAAGCGAAAGTCGCCGCCGGTGACGTTGTGGTCATCAGCATCGATCCGGTTGTCACATCCACCCATGAGTATCTGGGGCGCGAGCATGTGAAGCACATTGCGGTTAACCCGCAAACTGACGTGCCGCTGCAACTGGCGCTGGCACATACGCTGTACAGTGAAAACCTGTACGACAAAAACTTCCTCGCTAACTACTGTGTGGGTTTTGAGCAGTTCCTGCCGTATCTGCTGGGCGAGAAAGACGGTCAGCCGAAAGATGCCGCATGGGCTGAAAAACTGACCGGCATTGATGCCGAAACCATTCGTGGGCTGGCGCGGCAGATGGCGGCGAACAGAACGCAAATTATTGCTGGCTGGTGCGTGCAGCGTATGCAGCACGGTGAACAGTGGGCGTGGATGATTGTCGTTCTGGCGGCGATGCTGGGGCAAATTGGCCTGCCAGGTGGTGGCTTTGGTTTTGGCTGGCACTATAACGGCGCAGGCACGCCGGGGCGTAAAGGCGTTATTCTGAGTGGTTTCTCCGGCTCTACGTCGATTCCGCCTGTTCACGACAACAGTGACTACAAAGGCTACAGCAGCACCATTCCGATTGCCCGTTTTATCGATGCGATCCTCGAACCGGGGAAAGTGATCAACTGGAACGGTAAATCGGTAAAACTGCCGCCGCTGAAAATGTGTATTTTTGCCGGAACTAACCCGTTCCATCGCCATCAGCAGATCAACCGCATTATTGAAGGCTGGCGCAAGCTGGAAACGGTTATCGCCATAGATAACCAGTGGACCTCAACCTGCCGCTTTGCCGACATCGTGCTGCCTGCGACCACGCAGTTTGAGCGTAACGATCTCGACCAGTACGGCAACCACTCCAACCGTGGCATTATCGCCATGAAACAGGTCGTGCCGCCGCAGTTCGAGGCGCGCAACGACTTTGATATTTTCCGCGAGCTGTGCCGCCGCTTTAATCGCGAAGAAGCCTTTACCGAAGGGCTGGACGAAATGGGCTGGCTGAAACGCATCTGGCAGGAAGGTGTACAACAAGGCAAAGGGCGCGGCGTTCATCTGCCAGCGTTTGATGACTTCTGGAATAACAAAGAGTACGTCGAGTTTGACCATCCGCAGATGTTTGTTCGCCACCAGGCATTCCGCGAAGATCCGGATCTCGAACCGCTGGGCACGCCGAGTGGCCTGATTGAGATCTACTCGAAAACCATCGCCGATATGAACTACGACGATTGTCAGGGGCATCCGATGTGGTTTGAGAAAATCGAACGCTCCCACGGTGGGCCTGGCTCGCAAAAGTATCCGTTGCATCTGCAATCTGTGCATCCGGATTTCCGACTTCACTCGCAGTTATGTGAGTCGGAAACGCTGCGTCAGCAATATACGGTAGCGGGTAAAGAGCCAGTGTTCATTAACCCGCAGGATGCCAGCGCGCGCGGTATTCGTAACGGTGATGTGGTACGCGTGTTTAACGCTCGCGGTCAGGTGTTGGCAGGAGCAGTAGTTTCTGACCGCTATGCGCCCGGCGTGGCGCGAATTCACGAAGGGGCATGGTACGATCCAGATAAAGGTGGCGAGCCTGGTGCGCTGTGCAAATACGGTAACCCCAACGTGTTGACCATCGACATCGGTACTTCGCAGCTGGCGCAGGCGACCAGTGCGCACACTACGCTGGTGGAAATTGAGAAGTACAACGGAACAGTGGAGCAGGTGACGGCGTTTAACGGCCCCGTGGAGATGGTGGCGCAGTGCGAATATGTTCCCGCGTCGCAGGTGAAATCATGACCACGCTGACAGCACAACAGATTGCCTGTGTTTACGCCTGGCTGGCGCAGTTGTTCTCCCGTGAACTGGACGATGAACAACTGACGCAAATCGCCAGTGCGCAGATGTCTGAATGGTTTTCTTTGCTGAAAAGCGAACCGCCGTTAGCTGCGGCGGTGAACGAACTGGAAGCTAAAATCGCCGCATTGACGGTTCGTGACGACGCCCGTCTGGAACTCGCCGCTGACTTTTGCGGACTGTTTCTGATGACTGACAAACAAGCGGCGCTGCCTTATGCATCGGCCTACAAACAGGACGAGCAAGAGATTAAACGCTTGTTAGTTGAGGCGGGGATGGAAACCAGTGGCAATTTCAACGAACCGTCAGATCATCTGGCGATCTATCTGGAGTTGTTAAGTCATCTGCATTTTTCACTGGGAGAGGGGACTGTTCCTGCGCGAAGAATCGACTGTTTGCGGCAAAAAACGCTAACGGTACTGTGGCAATGGTTACCTGAGTTTGCTGCGCGTTGCCATCGGTATGATAGCTTTGGTTTTTACGCGGCACTAAGCCAGTTGTTGCTTGCGATAACCAATAGAGATAATGCCGATTTGTAAGCCTGATAAGACGTGTTAAGCGTCGCATCAGGCATTATGGCAGAGCCGCCGGATGCGGCGTGAACGCCTATCCGGCCTACGGGAACAGTGCCCTTTGTAAGCCTGATACGACGCGTTAAGCGTCGCATCAGGCAACAAACTCACGGATGAGCCACAAACCGGGAAAGCCGCTGGCGCAGCAGGCGGTTTTCCTGCCTCAGGTGCGCAATATCATTCATTAACGTCAGTGCCACCGCGATCCCCGGCCAGTCCAGCGCCAGTTCCTGACGCAGACGTACCGCGCGTTGCACCACAATGGCGGCATGGTCGTCAAATACCCAGGTTGTTTCCTGGATCTCACGCGGTTCAACCACCCCCAAACCGACAATTTCATTCAACTCCTCTTCAGAGATGCCGGTATGCAGGCAAAATTCGGTAATGGTAAAAGTCACCGTAACATTAGCCATCATGCTTTCCCCCAATCTTTACGTGGATCAAAAGACGACTGGGCGTCTGCCAGTTGTTGCCACAGCGCGGTAGTGTTCTCATCCGGTTTCGGTGGCATGACGATTTTCAGCACTGCATACAGGTCGCCGGTCTGTTTTTTGCTGACCAGACCTTTGCCTTTAACGCGTAATCGTTGCCCGGCCTGACTGCCTGGCGGGATAGTCAGCAAAATGCTTTCTTTCAGTGTTGGTACTGTGACTTTTGTACCCAGTGCCGCTTCCCACGGGCTAACCGGCACCACAATTTCCAGATCCTGACCGACAATATCAAACAATGGATGCGGCGCAATATGAATCACCAGCCACAGGTCGCCATTTGGACCACCGTTTTCGCCCAGCGTCCCCTGGCCTTTCAGACGGATGCGTTGACCATTGCCGACGCCCGCCGGGATCTTCACATTCAGCGTTTTCGGGATTTCCTGTTCGATCATGCCAAAGGCGTTATAAACCGGCAGGTTATAGCTGATGGTACGCTTATGCTCAGTAAGCGTTTCTTCGAGGAATACCGCCACTTCGATTTCAATATCGTGGCCGCGTGTGGCGGGGCGTTGACGGCTCTGGCGGGCATGCTGACCGAAAATTGACGAGAAGATATCGTCAAAATCTTCGGCGTTAAAACTCTGACCGTCGCCATGCTGGAACTGACGGCTAAATTGCGGATCGTTGCGATGTTGCCACATCTGATCATACTCAGCGCGACGTTGTTCATCACTTAACACTTCCCAGGCTTCAGCGACCTCTTTGAAGCGGGCTTCGGCATCCGGTTCTTTGCTGACATCAGGATGGTATTTGCGGGCCAGTCGACGATAGGCGGTCTTGATTGTCTTGAGATCGTCCGTCGGTTTCACGCCCATGATGGCGTAATAATCCTTTAATTCCATAGCGTTATCTCGCGTAAATCAATACAGACAAAGGGAAACCCCTGATAAGGTATCAGTGTTAAGTGTAGGGGAAATCAGAAAAAATCGTAGGCCAGAGACAACAACATAACTAAAAATGATATTTTCAGCCTGAATGTTGGCAGGTGAAAGAGGGGATGTTTAACCTTCAGGGATGCCCCATGACTATCTTGCCAGGGGGCAGAAAATGGGTACTTATCCCGCTTTTACCGCAGTGACCATCACTTCAACCAGAATCTCCGGGCGGGCCATCTCCGCTTGTACGGCAGCACGTGCCGGGCTATATCCTTCTGGCATCCAGCTAACCCATACGTCGTTGAACTCGGCAAAATCGCGGCTGATATCTTTTAACCATATCTGAGCGGACAAGAGATGAAATTTATCACTGCCAGCTTCAGCAAGTAATGCGTCGATTTTCTCCAGCACTTCGCGCGTTTGTTGCGCGATGGACGGAGTATTGCTCTTCGGTGTCTGACCGGAGAGAAAAACAAGATTGCCATATTCCACGCTGGCGGCAAGACGCGGTTGTGGGTTATTACGTTTGATATTCAAGCTGATTGGCTCCATGTCAGTCCATCAAGTGAAATTGCAGGATCTTCGCCCGACAGCAGAGCGCCTAACACCACGGCACTACCCGCCGCCAGCGTAAAGCCCAGACTGCCCTGACCAAGATTCATCCATAGATTTTGATACTTCGCCCGTCCTAATAGTGGCGGACCCGCAGGGGTGGATGGACGCATACCCGTCCATAATTCGGCCTCATCGATACCTTGCAGTTGCGGAAAACTGGCAGCTACGATCTGTTTTAAGGCGCCAATGCGTTCAGAGCGCAGTTCAGTACCGTCATAGCCAATATCGACCATGGCGGCGATGCGCAACCGGTCACCGAGCCGGGCATAGACAATTTTATGACCATAGTCGGTGACACTGATTTGTGGTGCGATCCCCATTTTTTGTGGGAAGGGGAGCGTCAGACTGTAGCCTTTCAGACCACAGAGCGGTACGTGAGTCCCGGTTCCGGTAAGCAAATGCGTGCTGCCATTACCGGCGGCAACGACATAATCATCCGCAACCAGCGTTCCAGTGCGGGTGGTAATAGACTCAATGCGCTCACCTTTATTGTTCAACTGCAAAACTTCGCAATCGGTCTGTAGCGAAAAATTCGCACTGGCATTAAGTTTGGCAAGTAATGCCTGACAGAACTTATAGCAGTCCGCCGTTTCATCGCCGGGGGAGTAAATACCACCGCACAGGGAATGACCAATATGTTTTAGTGCTGGTTCAAGATGAACACACTCTTCGCGTGATAAAGCCTGTTGAAATTGCGGAACAATGCCTTTTGCTGCTTTGGCTAAATCTTGCTGGCGGCGATGAATAATCAGTTTGCCAGAACGGCGCCAGTGAAAATCATCAAGATTATCCTCCAGCAGCCACTCTTCCATGACCTGACGACTTAACAGTGATAAGCGTAAAATATGGTCGCCATTGAGTTTATTTGTCCGGCTATTACAGGACATTAAAAACGCCAGCAACCAGCGCCACTGGCTAAATGACATGCGCAAACGCATATTCAGAGGGGAGTCACTTTTCCCCATCCACTTAAGCCCCTGCATCGGTACGCCTTTATCCGCCAGAGGGGCCACGTAGCGATAGCTGAGTTGCCCGCCATTAGCGAAACTGGTGGCGACGCCTGCCTGACTGTTACGTTCTAACAATTGCACCTGATGGCCCTGTTTTACCAGAACCCATGCTGTCGCCAGACCAATTACCCCGCCGCCAATAACTACAATGCGTTTTTTCATCACCTGAGATATCCACCGCTAATAAATGCGTTGGGGATATGTCAAAACATTTAGGCCTGAGGAGCAATTGACTTTTTATTTTCAGGGTATAACTCAAGGTTAATGGCTCGCAGTTGCTGACGTAATTGCTGACAGAGGAAATCGACAAATTTTTGTGTAATAGGGCTAAGCGAAACATCGGCACGGCGTAGTAAGCAAAGATCAATTTTTATTGGTGGTTCGATGGAGTGAATTGTCTCTGCCGGGAGGTTATGACGGGCAGAGAAAATATCGGTAATACTGCATCCCATTCCTCGTTTTACAAATTCAGTCGCCATGTAATATGTCTGGACATTCAGGCGCGTCGTCAAAAAATCACGCCGTTTGGCTATTGCATCGGAAAGGGAATAGGGGCCGGGAGAAATCCAGCGTTGTTGGTCAATCTTGTCTATTTCTACCGCGCCCTGTCGATAGTCCCGGTCGATATAAACCAGTGGAACTTCGGCTATCAGCGTCGTCATAATCTCCCCCTGTTGAATCGGCTGTAGCGTCAGAGCCAGATCAATCTCACGCAGATCAAGCTTTTTAACCAACGTTTCGGTGTGCTCTGTCGTCAGTGTCATTACCAGATTCGCATTCTGCTGGTAAAACGCGGTGACTATTTCTGGCACCAGACTTAACCCCAGACTTGGCAGGCATCCCAGGGCTATTTTGGCTCGCGGATCTCGCGTCAGGTTATCGGCCAGCAGTCGCAGGTTATCGAGTTCGTGATAAATCGACTGCGCTTTTTCAAAAAGTGTGATCGCTTCGCTGGTTGGAAGAAGCTTGCCACGAACTCGCTGAAAGAGCTGAAAACCGAGTTTTTGTTCAGCGTTTTTTAACGCTTTACTGGCGGCCGGCTGGGAAATATTCAGCGATTCCGCAGCCCGGGAAAGTGTCCCGCATGTCATCACGGCATAGAAGATTTCCAGGTGGCGCAGTTTCATTAAGAGTTAACCCAGAGTTATAGACGATAGATAAAAAGTCATTTCATGGTAACACCAAGTTAACATAAATTTAATCTGTAACGCCTGTTCTGGTAACAATGCGTTATTTGCCCACCTAAAGGGGTTAATTACGAACTCAGAATAATACCTGTAGTACCCGGACAAACCCTCAGTGCATTTTGCTAACAATAATAACGAGGGGGGATATTTTCTGAGCTGTCCAAATACATCGGCTGATATTGAAAGTCGATTCGATGGGGTTAAGGAGTTATATGAGTGACTCAATGCTCGCTGGTGGTTCGCTAACCAGACAAAATATCACCAAAAAGAATGTCATTATTGGTTTACTGTTGGTTGTTTTTTTACTAACAGCGTTCTGGTGTCAGGGGCGTCCAGGTAATGAACTCGGACTGCTTGGTTTTACACCGCTGGTAGCGTTAGCGGTGCTCTCGTTGATAGGCGTCGATATTGTTTTGGCGGTTATTTCATCGATTATTATTGCGATGATAATGACTTCCACCGGCTTACCTGAAATGGGCACCATGCTGGCAAAATCGACGGGATCGTTTATCGCCACTGTAGGTCTGATCATCATGCTTGGTGCCGGTGTCGGGGAAGTGGCAACACGTACCGGAGCCGCCGTTGAACTGGTCAAATTTGTGGTACATCGTATCGGGCTTTCCAGCCAGACGCGGGTCAAATTTGGCATCGTTGTATCTTCCATTCTCATCTGTGGCGCGCTGGGCACTATGGCAGGCGGTAATGCCATTATTGTCGCGGTGATTATTCCTGTAGCGGCGGCAGTACGGCTGACACCGCCTACGGTGGCTGCACTGATGATGACGGCGGGGTCAGTGGGATTGTTTACCGGGCCATTTACCCCCAGTACCGTGACGATTTTACAACTCGGCGGCCTGACTTATCCGCAATACCTGATGTACGTTGGATTACCAATGAGCGCCGTGACGTTATTCGCTGGCTGGATCATGGCCGGGCGAATTCAGAAGATGACGGAAGGAAAATTACACTACGAAGTGGATCTCTCTGAGAAAACTCAGGAAGAAAAGGAACCCGCCCGCGTTCGCCGTCGCAAGCTCAGCGCGCTGGCATTTGCCGCAACCATTATTGTTATGGCGGTTATCGGTGTAGTGATAAAAGCAGGTTTTAGTTTTGCCATTATCGTGATGTTACTGGTGGCTTTGTTCACTGGACTGGTGGGAGGATTAAGCCCTGCCGGGATACTGCAGGCGCTGTATAAGGGGTGTGGCAGACTGGTGTGGATGTTTCTGCTTTACTGGCTGTATAACCCGATTCTGGAACTTATGGATAGCCTGCAGGCGTATCAGGGATTGCTCGAATACACCCAACCACTGTTAACCGGGATATCTCCGGCATGGCTTTGCTTCTGTATTTTTGCCTTTAACATTATCGGTCATGTGCCAGGCGCCGCTGTTGCTCAGATGACCTTTACGCACAAAATATTTGGTCCAATGTTGATGGCTGCGGGAGTGCCGCCACAGGGGACAACGGCGGTATTGTTAGCCTCATCGCAAGTGGACTGGTTTGGGCCTTTCCCTTCATCGGATATGTTTGGTCAAATGGGGCTGGCACAATCAACCCATCTGAAATATATGCTTTATAACGGTTGGACCATTGTCATTGCCAATATCATTCTTTTTGCCGTGCTGTTTCAGGTATTAGTTTAACGATACAAACCAGGCGATAGCGCACTGTCCGCTATCGCCTGGTGCTCTGCAAGTTTCCCGCCTCGTTATCTGCTAATTTGCGAACCTGTTCCCGGAAAAAAGTCATATTTCTGTCACACTCTTTAATCATTGATAACAAAAGAGGTGTGAGGAATGAAAAAAACGCTAATCGCCGCAGCCGTGGCAGGGATGGCTTTGCTTTCTTCAAATGCTCAGGCACAGGCTGTACCGGAAGGCTATCAGCTACAGCAAGTGCTGATGATGAGTCGCCATAACTTACGTGCGCCGCTGGCAAATAATGGCAGTGTGCTTGAGCAGTCGACGCCGAATAAATGGCCGGAATGGGATGTTCCTGGCGGGCAGCTCACCACTAAAGGTGGCGTGCTGGAAGTGTATATGGGGCATTACATGCGTGAGTGGCTGGCAGAGCAGGGGATGGTAAAGTCGGGTGAATGCCCGCCGCCGGACACCGTTTATGCCTACGCAAACAGCCTGCAACGTACCGTCGCTACCGCGCAGTTCTTTATTACCGGCGCATTCCCTGGATGTGATATTCCTGTTCATCACCAGGAAAAAATGGGCACCATGGACCCAACCTTTAACCCGGTAATCACCGATGATTCCGCCGCATTCAGTGAGCAGGCGGTGGCGGCAATGGAGAAAGAGTTCAGCAAACTACAACTGACGGACAGCTATCAGCTACTGGAAAAAATCGTTAACTATAAAGACTCTCCAGCCTGTAAAGAGAAGCAGCAATGTTCGCTGGTGGATGGTAAAAATACTTTCAGTGCGAAGTATCAACAAGAGCCGGGCGTTTCCGGGCCATTGAAAGTAGGCAACTCGCTGGTAGATGCGTTTACGTTGCAATACTACGAAGGTTTCCCGATGGATCAGGTGGCGTGGGGGGAAATTAAATCTGACCAACAGTGGAAGGTGTTGTCGAAGCTGAAAAACGGCTACCAGGACAGCCTGTTTACCTCACCGGAAGTAGCGCGCAATGTTGCGAAACCGCTGGTCAGTTATATCGACAAAGCCCTGGTCACCGATCGCGCCAGCGCACCGAAAATCACTGTGTTGGTAGGGCATGACTCTAATATTGCCTCGCTGCTCACCGCGCTGGATTTTAAACCCTATCAGTTGCATGACCAGAACGAACGCACGCCAATTGGCGGCAAAATCGTTTTCCAGCGTTGGCATGACAGCAAAGCCAATCGTGATTTGATGAAAATCGAGTATGTATACCAGAGCGCGGAACAGTTACGTAATGCCGATGCGTTAACGTTGCAGGCTCCGGCTCAGCGGGTGACGCTGGAATTAAGCGGTTGCCCGATAGATGCTAATGGTTTTTGTCCGATGGATAAGTTTGATAGCGTGTTGAATGAAGCGGTGAAATAACAGAAAACTCCCCCGTCAGCTGCGGGGGAGTCACTGGTTAAACGTTTTTACGTTCGATGGTCTGTTCGCCCCAAAAAAGCGAATCTTTATCGGTTTTGGCAAAGGCTTTGACTAACACTTCGTCGCTACCTTCTTCCCAAATTTTTTCCGCCATTTTCTCATCGTACCCGGCGACTTCAAAAATGGCCTCGGCTATTTCCGGTGACGTGTTGCGCAGAGATGCCCATTCACCCACGTGATGAGCTTTCGCTTCTTGAGTTGGCATGTGTATCCTCCTGTTGAAGATTAGCCATTAAGTTTGACTGCCAGACCAGCAACATATTCCCCCTGGTAACGTGCGATAGACAACTCTTCCTGACTGGGCTGGCGCGAACCGTCACCGCCTGCAATGGTGGTCGCGCCATAAGGCGTTCCGCCGCGAACCTGCGAGACGTCAAATAACTCTTGTGCTGCGTAGCCAATAGGGACAATCACCATGCCGTGATGTGCAAGGGTCGTCCAGGTTGAAGTGATAGTCTGTTCCTGACCGCCGCCGGTGCCGGTCGAACTAAAGACGCTTGCCAGTTTGCCGTACAGAGCGCCGGAAGCCCACAGGCCGCCAGTCTGATCCAGGAAAGTACGCATCTGGCCTGACATATTGCCAAAACGGGTTGGTGTACCAAAAATAATCGCGTCGTAATCGGCCAGTTCTTGCGGGTTTGCAACGGGCGCAGTTTGCGTTTTACCGCCTGCTTTTTCGAATAATTGCGGCTGCATGGTTTCCGGTACACGCTTAACGACAACTTCTGCGCCATCGACTTTGCTTGCGCCTTCGGCGACAGCTCGTGCCATCGTTTCGATATGTCCGTACATGGAATAATAAAGCACCAGAACTTTAGCCATTTCTAACCACTCCTCGTGTTATCTCTATTCCGTAGCGATTCGCTACCACTCATTTAAAGATAAGACGTCCTATTCAGAGTGCAAATGTCACAACCACTTATTTGATTTATAACAATTTTCACAAGCATGTAATTTTGTCGCAAAATGATACATTTTTATCCCATAGCGTTTTTTTAATCATAAGAGCGGCTTATGGCTGATTACCGGAAATGATATCTATTCTCGCTAAGAAGCTGTTGCAGGATATTACCAAACGCAGGCTTACCCGCGTCAGTTCACTAAGCTTAGTCCCACGTAGCGAAAATATGGCACCCGCCATACGCCGCGTTAATCCTGGGCACTATGATGACGGAGGTCAGTAATGGCAAACCATCGAGGCGGTTCCGGCAATTTTGCAGAAGACCGCGAAAGAGCATCAGAAGCAGGTAAAAAAGGTGGACAACACAGCGGGGGGAATTTCAAAAATGACCCGCAGCGCGCATCTGAAGCTGGAAAAAAAGGGGGCAAAAGCAGTCACGGCAAAAGCAACAACTAGCCGGGCTACTCCATGACGAATGCGTTTTGTCTGACGCACGTCATTACGCCACTGCCGCCGGTAATTCCGGCGGTTTTTCGTTCTGGTACTCTTCTTAATATCCTCGTTTTAATACCTTTCTCGCTCATTTCACCATTATTCATTTGTACCGTGAATGTTGATGGTCGAGGCATCGTGCTGATTTTGCTATCCTGTTGCCAGTCTACAAGAGGGGTGAGTGCATGACGCAAGGCGCAGTGAAAACAACGGGTAAACGTTCGCGCGCAGTGAGCGCGAAGAAAAAAGCGATTCTTGGTGCGGCACTGGACACTTTTTCACAATTCGGTTTTCACGGCACAAGGCTGGAGCAGATCGCAGAGTTGGCGGGCGTGTCAAAAACCAATCTGCTGTATTACTTCCCGTCGAAAGAGGCGCTGTATATTGCCGTGCTGCGGCAGATTCTCGATATCTGGCTGGCACCGTTAAAAGCGTTTCGTGAAGATTTTTCCCCGCTGGCGGCGATCAAAGAGTACATCCGTCTGAAGCTGGAAGTCTCACGCGATTATCCGCAGGCTTCGCGCCTGTTCTGTATGGAGATGCTGGCGGGCGCGCCGCTGTTAATGGATGAGCTGACGGGGGATTTGAAGGCGTTAATTGATGAGAAATCGGCGCTGATTGCCGGTTGGGTCAAAAGCGGAAAACTCGCGCCGATTGACCCGCAGCATCTGATTTTTATGATTTGGGCTTCCACCCAACATTATGCCGATTTCGCTCCCCAGGTGGAGGCGGTGACAGGCGCCACGTTGCGCGATGAGGTGTTTTTCAATCAAACGGTTGAAAACGTGCAGCGGATTATTATTGAAGGGATTCGACCACGTTAATAATTGCCGGAGGAGGTTACAACCTCCTCCGGCAAGTTCTTTAACCGATCGTCATTAAACTGGCGTTACCGCCGGCGGCAGCGGTATTCACACTCAGCGAACGTTCGATATACAGCCGTTCCAGCAGGATATTGCTTTCGCCACGGGCAAAACCCTGCACCGAAACAATCGCACCGTCACGCGCGGCAACCGCTTCACACAGTGCACGAAGCTGATCCGAATCACCGTGGAAAATCACCGCATCAAATGGTTGAGCGGTAATATTTTCCGCTTTAGCCAGTTGAATACGTTCGCTGACTGCCGATGGTAATGCCTTCACTAACTGACGATGGAGCGCGTCATCCGTCCACAGCACCTGGCTGCCCACCGCCAGCACGGCGGCAAGCTGAGTTAATGCATCCTGTTCATCATCCGCAATACATAACACGCGCTTACGCGGCAGCAGCGTCCAGGTGTTGCGTTCACCCGTCGGCCCTGGCAGCAATCGCTGTGTTCCTGCCTGCGCCAGCTCGCCATATTGAGTACATAACGCTTGCAATTCTGGACGATTTGCTGCCCATTCCCGTAGTGCATTCAGTGGCTGGATCAATGCGGCTTTCAACTGCGCATCGACCGGATACTCTGCATCCTGACGCGCGAGCGTCACTGTCAGCGCGCTTTCCGGGCGATTCGCCAGCAGACGGTAGAGATAGAGCGGACCGCCTGCTTTCGGACCTGTACCGGACAACCCTTCGCCGCCGAACGGCTGCACACCAACCACTGCGCCAACCATATTACGGTTAACATACAGGTTACCGACATGCGCCGAGCCAGTGACCTGGGCAATGGTTTCATCAATACGTGTATGAACGCCAAGCGTCAGACCATAACCGGAAGCGTTAATCTGCTCGATCAGCTCCGGCAATTGATTACGGTTGTAGCGCACCACATGCAGCACCGGACCAAAGACCTCTTTTTGCAATTCGGCAAAGTCATCCAGTTCGATCAGCGTCGGGGCGACAAAGGTGCCGCTTTGCCATTCACGGGCATCTTCGCTGTTTTCCCGCACCGCCTGGAACACCGGACGGCCTTTGCTACGCATGGTCTGAATATGACGCTCAATATTGGCTTTCGCTTCGCTATCAATCACCGGACCGATATCGGTGGTCAGGCGACCCGGATTACCCATCCGGCATTCGGCCATTGCGCCGCGCAGCATTTTCAACGTGTGGTCGGCAATCTCATCTTGCAGGCACAGCACGCGCAGTGCCGAACAACGCTGACCTGCACTGTCGAACGCCGAGGCCAGCACATCTATTACGACTTGTTCGGTCAGTGCTGAAGAATCGACAATCATCGCGTTCATGCCGCCGGTTTCAGCGATGAGCGGAATAGGGCGACCCTGAGCGTCCAGGCGGCTGGCGATATTGCGTTGCAGTAACGTAGCGACTTCGGTTGATCCGGTAAACATCACCCCGCGCACGCGATCATCACCCGTCAGTTGCGCGCCCACGGTTTCACCCCGACCTGGTAGCAACTGCACCACGCCTGGCGGTACACCCGCTTCCAGCAAAATGGCGATCCCTTGCGCGGCAATCAGCGGCGTTTGTTCTGCCGGTTTTGCCAGCACGCTGTTACCTGCCGCCAGTGCGGCGGCGATCTGCCCGGTGAAAATCGCCAGCGGGAAGTTCCACGGGCTGATACACACCACTGGCCCTAATGGACGATGAGTTTCGTTAGCGAAATCGTCCCGCACCTGTCCGGCGTAGTAGTGGAGAAAATCGACAGCTTCGCGCACTTCAGCAATGGCGTTACTGAAGGTTTTCCCGGCTTCACGCACCAGAATACCAATCAGTTGCTGCATCTGGCTTTCCATTAGCACGGCAGCGCGATGCAATATCGCCGCACGTTCAGCCGGAGGAGTGGCAAACCAGATTGGCGCATTATTAACCGCATTTTCCAGTGCCTGTTCCACTTCACGCGGCGTGGCTTCACGCACATAGCCCACAATATCTTTCGGTTCCGCAGGGTTAATAACGGGTGACATCTCACCTGCCGCTACCGGCTGTTCCAGCATTGGCAAGGCCTGCCATTTTTGCAGCGCACTGTTGAGCAGGGCAGAGGAGAGCGATGCCAGACGGTGTTCGTTGGCGAGATCTAACCCTGCCGAGTTGTCGCGCCCCTGACCGTAAAGATCGCGCGGCAGCGGAATTTTCGGATGCGGTAGCCCTGTTTGCCCTTCCTGTTGCGCCAATTTTTCTACAGCAGTGACCGGATCTGCAACCAGTTCATCCAGTGGCAAAGAAGTGTCGGCAATACGGTTAACAAACGAGGTGTTGGCACCGTTTTCCAGCAGACGACGTACCAGATACGCCAGCAGCGTTTCATGCGTACCGACCGGCGCGTAAATACGACACGGGCGGTTAAGTTTGCCGTCGGCAACTTTCCCGGTGACCTGCTCATACAGTGGCTCGCCCATACCATGCAGGCACTGGAACTCGTACTGACCCGGATAGTAGTTTTGACCCGCCAGTTGATAAATTGCCGCCAGCGTATGGGCGTTGTGCGTCGCGAACTGCGGGTAGATTAGATTAGGCACTGCCAGCAGCTTTTTCGCACAGGCAAGATAAGAAACGTCGGTATACACCTTGCGGGTATAAACCGGATAACCTTCAAGGCCGTCCATCTGCGCACGCTTGATTTCGCTGTCCCAGTACGCGCCTTTCACCAGGCGAATCATCAGACGGCGACGGCTGCGGGTGGCGAGATCAATCAGGTAATCAATTACCATCGGGCAGCGTTTTTGATAAGCCTGAATAACAAAACCGATGCCGTTCCAGCCTGCCAGCTCTGGCTCGAAACAGAGTTTTTCCAGCAGATCGAGGGAGATCTCCAGACGATCTGCCTCTTCGGCATCGATGTTAATACCAATATCGTACTGACGCGCCAGTAGGGTTAATGATTTCAGACGCGGGTAAAGCTCGTCCATTACCCGGTCATACTGGGCGCGGCTGTAACGCGGATGCAGCGCCGACAGCTTGATTGAAATGCCTGGCCCTTCATAGATGCCACGACCGTTGGATGCTTTGCCAATGGCGTGAATCGCCTGCTGATAGGACACCATATACGCCTGCGCATCTGCGGCGGTCAGCGCGGCTTCGCCGAGCATATCGTAAGAGTAACGGAAACCTTTCTCTTCCAGCTTGCGGGCATTGGCTAATGCTTCCGCGATGGTTTCGCCAGTGACGAACTGCTCGCCCATCAGGCGCATCGCCATATCCACACCTTTGCGGATCAGCGGTTCACCGCTCTTACCGATAATGCGGTTCAGCGAGCGGGAGAGGCTGGCTTCGTTATGGGTAGAAACCAGTTTGCCGGTAAACAGTAGCCCCCAGGTGGCGGCATTAACAAACAAAGACGGGCTACGACCAATGTGTGACTGCCAGTTACCGTTGCTGATTTTGTCGCGAATTAACGCATCACGGGTGGCTTTATCGGGAATACGTAGCAACGCTTCCGCCAGACACATCAGCGCCACGCCTTCCTGCGATGACAGTGAAAACTCCTGCAATAATCCCTGAACCATGCCTGCGCGACCACTGGCGTTTTTTTGATTACGCAGTTTATCTGCCAGTTGATATGCCAGTTTGTGCGCCTGTTCCGCAATCGGCTGCGGCAGGCGAGCTTGTTCCAGCAGCATAGAAACCGCTTCGGTTTCCGGGCGGCGATAGGCAGCGGTGATGGCAGCACGGGAAACTGACTGCGGCAAAATTTGCTCGGCAAAGTCGAGGAATGGCTGGTGTGGTTCCTCTGCCGGAGTCGGTGCTTCATCGCTCTCATTGGCAGCGCCAGAAAGCAGCGCAGGCAGCTCCGGCAGGGTATCGCTGTTCTCCAGCTGTTCAAGATAAGAAAAAATCGCCTGCTTAATTAACCAGTGTGGCGTGCGATCGATACGTGTCGCGGCTGACTTAATACGCTCGCGCGTCGCGTCGTCCAGCTTAACCCCCATGGTGGTGGTTCCCATGCCATTACTCCTGTTGTTCTGAAAGGTGCAACTTAACGTTATTGTGAAATATCCATTATGTTGCAACTTTGTGCAACCATGTTAAATGTGACTTCCGTAGCAAGCTTAAAAATGAATGAAATGTTAATAAAAGAAATCGATATGACAGGGAATAAAAAAATAACGCAGATTTTTTCTCTGCGGCAGTTAACATTTTTGAAAGGTGCAACCGCAAAAAATGTGAGGGAGTGCAACCTGATGAAAAATAGTATCGCTGGGCACTAAAATTTAATGTAAATGATGTGTTAAATCGATTGTGAATAACCAACGCTTCCGGCAGGATACGGTCGCCCTGGTAAACATAAACTCTGTTACCCCGTTCCGGTGGCAGATATAACGGCAAGTTTCGACATTGCCGATAATAATTTTTTGGAGACTTTAGATGGCTATTAGCACACCGATGTTGGTGACATTTTGTGTCTATATCTTTGGCATGATATTGATTGGGTTTATCGCCTGGCGATCAACTAAAAACTTTGACGACTATATTCTGGGCGGTCGCAGCCTTGGGCCGTTTGTAACGGCATTATCGGCGGGTGCGTCGGATATGAGCGGCTGGCTGTTAATGGGATTGCCGGGCGCAGTGTTTCTTTCCGGGATTTCCGAAAGCTGGATCGCTATTGGCCTGACATTAGGCGCGTGGATTAACTGGAAGCTGGTGGCCGGGCGGTTGCGTGTGCATACCGAATACAACAATAACGCCTTAACCCTGCCGGATTATTTCACCGGGCGCTTTGAAGATAAAAGCCGTATTTTGCGCATTATCTCCGCGCTGGTTATTTTGCTGTTCTTCACCATTTATTGCGCTTCGGGCATTGTGGCAGGCGCGCGTCTGTTTGAAAGCACCTTTGGCATGAGCTACGAAACGGCTCTGTGGGCAGGTGCAGCGGCGACCATCCTTTATACCTTTATTGGCGGCTTCCTCGCGGTGAGCTGGACCGATACCGTACAGGCCAGCCTGATGATTTTTGCCCTGATCCTGACGCCGGTTATTGTAATCATTAGCGTTGGTGGGTTTGGCGACTCGCTGGAAGTGATCAAACAAAAGAGCATTGAAAACGTTGATATGCTTAAAGGACTGAATTTTGTCGCCATTATCTCGCTGATGGGCTGGGGGCTGGGTTACTTCGGGCAGCCGCATATTCTGGCGCGTTTTATGGCGGCGGATTCTCACCACAGCATCGTCCATGCGCGTCGTATCAGTATGACCTGGATGATCCTCTGCCTTGCTGGGGCGGTGGCTGTCGGCTTCTTTGGGATTGCTTACTTTAATGATCATCCGGCGGTAGCAGGTGCGGTAAACCAGAACGCTGAACGCGTGTTTATCGAACTGGCGCAAATTCTGTTTAATCCGTGGATTGCCGGGATCCTGCTGTCGGCGATTCTGGCGGCGGTGATGTCAACCTTAAGCTGCCAACTGCTGGTGTGCTCCAGTGCGATTACCGAAGATCTGTACAAAGCATTTCTGCGTAAACATGCCAGCCAGAAAGAACTGGTGTGGGTAGGGCGTGTTATGGTGCTGGTGGTGGCGCTGGTGGCCATTGCGTTGGCAGCGAACCCGGAAAACCGCGTGCTGGGGCTGGTGAGCTACGCGTGGGCAGGCTTTGGCGCGGCGTTTGGTCCGGTGGTGCTGTTCTCGGTGATGTGGTCACACATGACGCGCAACGGCGCGCTGGCGGGGATGATCATCGGTGCGCTGACGGTTATCGTCTGGAAACAGTTCGGCTGGCTGGGTCTGTACGAAATTATTCCGGGCTTTATCTTCGGCAGCATTGGGATTGTGGTGTTTAGTTTGCTGGGTAAAGCGCCGTCAGCGGCGATGCAAAAACGCTTTGCCGAAGCAGATGCGCACTATCATTCGGCGCCACCGTCACGGTTGCAGGAAGGTTAAGGGAAGGCGTTTTACCGAAAATTCCACGTCATAATGGGAAGCAGACAGAGGGCAATCAGTGATTGCCCTCTGTGTTTTCTCTCAAAATATTTTTACATTTCCTCATCATTATCACTACATTCCGCTTGTGTTTTTCTTCACCGTAATGATAATCGCTATCACTGCGATTTACTTTTCTTTGCATAGATTGACTCAGAAAAACGTTTAAGGGTGGGTGGCATGTTTGTTCCGTTTCTCATTATGTTGCGCGAAGGACTTGAAGCCGCGCTGATTGTCAGTTTGATTGCCAGCTATCTTAAGCGTACCCAGCGAGGCCGATGGATTGGTGTGATGTGGATTGGCGTGTTGCTTGCCGCTGCGTTGTGCCTGGGTTTGGGTATCTTCATTAATGAAACCACCGGCGAATTCCCGCAAAAAGAGCAGGAGCTGTTTGAAGGGATCGTGGCGGTGATCGCCGTGGTGATCCTCACCTGGATGGTTTTCTGGATGCGCAAGGTGTCGCGCAACGTCAAAGTGCAACTGGAGCAGGCGGTCGATAGCGCATTGCATCGCGGGAATCATCACGGCTGGGCGCTGGTGATGATGGTCTTTTTTGCCGTTGCACGGGAAGGGCTGGAGTCGGTCTTTTTCCTGCTGGCGGCATTTCAGCAAGATGTCGGGATCTGGCCGCCGCTCGGTGCAATGCTTGGCCTCGCCACGGCCGTGGTGCTTGGTTTCCTGCTCTACTGGGGCGGTATTCGCCTCAATCTTGGCGCATTTTTCAAATGGACCAGCCTGTTTATTCTCTTCGTCGCCGCAGGGCTGGCAGCAGGTGCCATTCGCGCATTTCATGAAGCCGGATTGTGGAACCACTTTCAGGAAATCGCCTTCGATATGAGCGCGGTGCTCTCAACTCACTCGCTGTTCGGCACGCTGATGGAAGGTATTTTTGGGTATCAGGAAGCGCCGAGCGTCAGCGAAGTCGCCGTCTGGTTTATTTATCTCATCCCGGCGCTGGTGGCGTTTGCTCTGCCGCCACGTGCAGGAACGACAGCGTCTCGCTCCGCGTAACAAATACGACGCAAACTCTTGCTTAGTTACAACATACTTTAAAGGGATAGTCTCGTCATGACCATTAACTTCCGCCGTAGCGCACTGCAATTAAGCGTGGCTGCGCTGTTCTCTTCTGCTTTTATGGCTAGCGCCGCTGATGTTCCGCAGGTCAAAGTGACCGTGACGGATAAGCAGTGCGAACCAATGACTATTACGGTTAACGCCGGGAAAACGCAGTTTATCATTCAGAACCACAGTCAGAAGGCGCTGGAGTGGGAGATCCTCAAAGGCGTGATGGTGGTGGAAGAGCGGGAAAATATCGCCCCTGGTTTTAGCCAGAAAATGACGGCGAATTTACAGCCTGGTGAATACGATATGACCTGCGGTCTGCTGACTAACCCGAAAGGGAAGTTGATCGTCAAAGGCGAGGCGACGGCGGATGCGGCGCAAAGTGATGCACTGTTAAGCCTCGGCGGTGCAATTACCGCATATAAGGCGTATGTCATGGCGGAAACCACGCAGCTGGTGACCGACACTAAAGCCTTTACCGACGCCATTAAAGCGGGCGATATCGAAAAAGCGAAAGCACTGTATGCACCGACGCGCCAGCACTATGAGCGCATTGAACCGATCGCTGAACTGTTCTCCGATCTGGATGGCAGCATTGACGCCCGTGAGGATGATTACGAGCAAAAAGCTGCCGACCCAAAATTCACCGGTTTCCACCGTCTGGAAAAAGCCTTGTTTGGCGACAACACCACCAAAGGAATGGATCAGTACGCTGACCAGCTTTATACCGATGTGGTCGATTTGCATAAACGCATCAGTGAACTGGCTTTCCCACCTTCAAAAGTGGTCGGCGGCGCAGCGGGACTGATTGAGGAAGTGGCAGCCAGCAAAATTAGCGGTGAAGAAGATCGCTACAGCCACACCGATCTGTGGGATTTCCAGGCTAACGTTGAAGGCTCGCAGAAAATTGTCGATCTGCTGCGTCCACAACTGCAAAAAGCCAACCCGGAACTGCTGGCAAAAGTCGATGCCAACTTTAAAAAGGTCGATACCATTCTGGCGAAATACCGTACTAAAGACGGTTTTGAAACCTACGACAAATTGACCGATGCTGACCGTAATGCACTAAAAGGCTCGATTACCGCGCTGGCGGAAGATCTGGCGCAACTTCGCGGTGTGCTGGGACTGGATTAAGCGTTATGCAGTATGAAGATGAAAACGGCGTGAATGAACCGTCACGCCGACGTTTACTGAAAGGGATTGGTGCACTGGCGCTGGCGGGAAGTTGTCCGGTCGCTCATGCACAAAAACCGCAAAGTGCGCCGGGTACGCTTTCACCGGATGCACGCAATGAGAAACAGCCGTTTTATGGTGAGCATCAGGCAGGGATCCTGACGCCACAGCAGGCCGCAATGATGCTGGTGGCGTTTGATGTGCTTGCCAGTGATAAAGCCGATCTTGAGCGGTTGTTTCGCTTGTTGACTCAGCGTTTTGCTTTTCTGACTCAGGGCGGAATGGCACCAGAAACGCCAAATCCGCGCCTGCCGCCACTCGATTCCGGTATTCTTGGCGGCTACATTGCGCCTGATAATCTCACCATCACGTTGTCTGTTGGTCACTCGTTGTTTGATGAGCGGTTTGGCCTTGCGCCACAGATGCCGAAAAAGTTGCAGAAGATGACGCGTTTCCCCAACGACTCGCTTGATGCAGCGTTATGTCATGGAGATGTGTTGCTACAGATTTGCGCCAATACCCAGGACACGGCGATCCACGCGCTGCGCGATATCATTAAACACACGCCGGATTTGCTCAGCGTGCGCTGGAAGCGGGAAGGGTTTATTTCCGATCATGCGGCGCGTAGTAAAGGCAAAGAGACGCCGATTAATTTGCTGGGCTTTAAAGACGGCACTGCTAATCCCGACAGCCATAATGCGAAGTTGATGCAAAAAGTGGTGTGGGTCACGGCAGATCAGCAGGAACCTGCCTGGACTATCGGTGGTAGCTACCAGGCGGTGCGGTTGATTCAGTTTCGGGTGGAATTTTGGGACAGAACGCCACTGAAAGAACAGCAGATGATTTTTGGTCGTGATAAGCAAACCGGTGCTCCGCTAGGAATGCAGCACGAGCATGATGTGCCCGATTACGCCAGCGATCCTGAAGGGAAGGTGATAGCACTGGATAGCCATATCCGGCTGGCGAATCCACGCACGCCAGAGAGTGAGTCCAGCCTGATGTTGCGCCGTGGCTACAGTTATTCACTGGGCGTCACCAACTCCGGGCAACTGGATATGGGGCTACTGTTCGTTTGCTACCAACACGATCTGGAAAAGGGCTTCCTGACAGTACAAAAAAGGCTGAACGGCGAGGCGCTGGAGGAATACGTTAAACCTATCGGTGGCGGTTATTTCTTTGCGTTGCCAGGGGTGAAGGACGCGAACGATTATCTCGGAAGCGCATTATTGCGGGTTTAATGTTTTTAGGCGGATAGGCGTTACGCCGCATCCGACGTTCGTGCGCTGATGCCTGATGCGATGCTGGCGCATCTCATCAGGCCTACAATCGGTGTAGGATCGGTAGGCAGGATAAGGCGTTACGCCGCATCCGACGTTCGTGCGCTGGTGCCTGATGCGATGCTGGCGCATCTTATCAGTTCTACAATCGGTGCCGGATCGGTAGGCAGGATAAGGCGTTTACGCCGCATCCGGCAAGCACAAGGCACATTTTACCAGCACCGCGAATCCTGCTGAAAGCACACAGCTTTTTCCATCACTGTCATCACTCTGTCATCTTTCCAGTAGAAACTAATGTCATCAAAATGGTGTTTTATGGTTAAATATAAGTAAATTTATTGTTGCAATAAAGGCAAAAACTGTTGTACTTATTAAGTAACAGCGGTAGTTCCCGGCAGTGATAGTCAGTCACTATGGAGATCGCGGATGGTAACGTCCTGTACTGGACAATGTTTTGTTAAGCAACGTTTCACCACTCGCGGAGAGTTCTCCTCCGGTAGTCATCTCGTCACTCTGTATTTTTACCCACTTCCTTTCTTTATTCGTGTTACCGACGCCTTTAACGGTGCGCGTAGCCGTTTTCGGTGTTATCTCCAAAAGCAAACTATGGCTTACAAGGAAGCCAACCCTCTGATGTTCGTGCGCATAATCGCGCTGCCAACGGCGCGTGTGATGAATACAAACAACTCAAGGTGCTCTCCATGGGAAGACAAAAAGCAGTGATCAAAGCTCGTCGCGAGGCAAAACGTGTGCTGAGACGGGATTCGCGCAGCCATAAACAGCGTGAAGAAGAATCGGTCACCTCGCTTGTGCAGATGAGCGGCGTAGAAGCCATTGGCATGGCTCGCGACAGTCGCGATACCTCGCCAATCCTCGCGCGAAATGAAGCGCAATTGCACTATCTGAAGGCTATTGAGAGTAAGCAACTGATATTCGCCACGGGCGAAGCCGGGTGTGGTAAAACCTGGATCAGTGCGGCAAAAGCGGCAGAAGCCCTGATACATAAGGATGTCGACAGAATTATCGTCACCCGTCCAGTTCTGCAAGCCGATGAAGATCTTGGCTTCTTACCTGGAGATATCGCAGAAAAGTTTGCTCCTTATTTTCGTCCGGTCTACGACGTGCTGGTTCGGCGGTTGGGCGCTTCCTTTATGCAATACTGCCTGCGACCGGAGATAGGGAAGGTCGAAATCGCGCCGTTCGCCTATATGCGTGGACGTACCTTTGAAAATGCAGTCGTCATCCTTGATGAGGCGCAGAATGTGACTGCCGCGCAAATGAAAATGTTTTTAACCCGCCTCGGGGAAAACGTGACGGTTATTGTTAACGGAGATATTACACAGTGCGATTTACCTCGCGGTGTGCGCTCCGGATTAAGTGACGCGCTGGAACGTTTCGAAGAAGATGAAATGGTCGGGATTGTCCGATTCGGTAAAGAGGATTGCGTACGTTCGGCACTTTGCCAACGTACGCTACATGCCTATAGTTGAGATTTTTAATGGTACAGAGCCCTGGCGTGGAGTGCACCCCAAAAGTTGGACACTCAGCTGAGTAAGGTGCAGTCCACTTTCATACGAGCTCTTCTCAAAATATGGCGGTGAGGGGGGGATTGACTCGCTTCACTCGCCCTGCGGGCAGCCCACTCACTGCGTTCGCGGACTGTCCAACTGGCTGTCGCCAGTTGACGAACCCCGGTCGGGGTTTCTCATCCCCCCGGTGTTGTGCAATATGCGAAAAAAAAGCCCGTACTTACGTACGGGCTCTTCTTAAAAGATGGCGGTGAGGGGGGGATTCGAACCCCCGATACGTTGCCGTATACACACTTTCCAGGCGTGCTCCTTCAGCCACTCGGACACCTCACCAAATTGTCGTTCCTGTCTTGCTGGAACGGGCGCTAATTTAGGGAAATCACGGCCTGAGGTCAACAAACTTTTTAAAAAAATAGCGCGTTTATTCAAACTTCAATCAATCTGCAACTTTAATAAGCAAAGTTTGCTTTTTTTACCACCAGCAGTGGATTTGTTATGCTGAGGAGCTTTGTAGATCATAATGATAAGCGCGGGTAAATTCCGCAAAACCGCTTTCGGGAGTCAGTATGGATATCATTTTTTATCATCCTGTGTTCGATACCGCCTGGTGGATTGATGCGCTGGGTAAAGCTATTCCTCAGGCCAGAGTCAGAGCATGGAAAACCGGTGATAATCATCCTGCGGATTATGCTTTGGTCTGGCATCCACCTGTTGAAATGCTGGCAGGTCGTGATCTTAAGGCCGTGTTCGCGTTGGGTGCCGGCGTTGATTCGATTTTGAGTAAATTACAGACGTACCATGAAATGCTGAAACCGTCTATTCCACTTTTTCGCCTGGAAGATACGGGGATGGGCGAGCAAATGCAGGAATATGCTGTCAGTCAGGTGCTCCATTGGTTCAGACGTTTTGACGATTATCGAGCGCAGCAAAATGCTTCGCTTTGGCAACCTCTGCCTGAGTATCAACGGGAAGATTTTACTATCGGCATCCTGGGGGCTGGCGTATTGGGCAGTAAAGTCGCACAGAGCTTGCAGATCTGGCGTTTTCCGCTGCGTTGCTGGAGTCGTAGCCATAAAAGCTGGCCCGGCGTACAAAGTTTTGCCGGAACTGAAGAGTTAGGCAAATTTTTGAGCCAATGCCGTGTATTAATTAATTTATTACCGAATACGCCTGAAACCGTCGGCATCATTAATCAACAATTATTAGAAAAATTACCGGATGGCGCATATCTCCTCAACCTGGCGCGTGGCGTTCATGTGGTGGAAGATGACCTGCTCGCGGCGCTGGATAGCGGTAAAGTTAAAGCGGCGATGCTGGATGTTTTTAATCGTGAACCTTTACCGCCGGAAAGCCCGCTCTGGCAACATCCACGCGTGACAATAACACCACATGTCGCAGCCATTACCCGACCCGTTGAAGCAGTGGAGTACATTGCACACGCCATTACACAACTCGAAAAAGGGAAGACGGTCAGCGGACAAGTCGACCGTGTACGAGGCTACTAATAAACCATACGGATTCCTGCTATCCTTGGCGGGAATTGAATACAGGAGAGAGTTATGTATCCCGTCGACCTTCATATGCATACCGTTGCCAGTACACATGCATATAGCACATTAAGTGATTACATTGCCCAGGCCAAACAGAAAGGCATTAAACTTTTTGCGATCACCGATCATGGCCCTGATATGGAAGATGCACCTCATCACTGGCACTTTATTAATATGCGTATCTGGCCGCGAGTCGTCGATGGGGTGGGGATCCTGCGTGGCATCGAAGCCAATATCAAAAATATTGATGGTGAAATTGATTGCAGCGGCAAAATGTTTGACTCGCTGGATCTGATTATTGCTGGTTTTCATGAACCGGTTTTTGCGCCGCATGATGAAGCTACGAATACTCAGGCCATGATTGCCGCGATGGCGAGTGGGCATGTGCACGTGGTTAGCCATCCCGGAAATCCACGATATCCAATTGATTTTAAAGCTGTTGCTGAAGCTGCTGCTAAGTATCAGGTGGCGCTGGAAATCAATAACTCCTCATTCTTACATTCGCGTAAGGGCAGTGAAGATAACTGCCGTGCGGTTGCCGCTGCGGTGCGCGATGCCGGAGGTTGGGTCGCGTTAGGATCGGATTCTCATACCGCTTTTACCATGGGCGATTTTGAAGAATGCCGCAAGATCCTCGACGCAGTGGATTTTCCGGAAGAGAGAATATTGAATGTTTCGCCACGCCGTTTGCTGAATTTCCTTGAATCTCGCGGTATGGCGCCGATTGCGGAATTTGCTGATCTTTAATTGCTATTAACGGAAATAAATTAATGAACGAGTTTTCTATCCTGTGTCGTGTGCTGGGTTCGCTCTATTACCGTCAACCGCAGGATCCTTTACTGGTTCCGCTGTTTACCTTAATTCGTGAAGGGAAACTGGCGGCGAACTGGCCGCTGGAACAGGATGAATTGCTGGCGCGTTTGCAGAAAAGCTGTGATATGGCGCAAGTTTCTGCCGATTACAATGCATTATTCGTCGGTGATGAATGCGCAGTTTCACCTTATCGCAGCACCTGGGTTGAGGGAGCCACAGAAGCGGAAATCCGTACTTTCCTTTCTGAACGCGGGATGCCGTTAGCGGATACGCCAGCCGATCACATCGGTACTTTGCTGCTGGCCGCTTCCTGGCTGGAAGATCAGTCAACAGAGGATGAAAGCGAAGCTCTGGAAACACTGTTTAGCGAGTACTTGTTGCCCTGGTGCGGCGCATTTCTCGGAAAAGTAGAGGCTCATGCGACTACACCGTTCTGGCGCACCATGGCACCACTGACCCGCGATGCAATCAGCGCAATGTGGGATGAACTTGAGGAAGAATCAGAGGAGTAAATGTGATCGGAATCACTCATTACTGCAATCTATATATAGCTGTTGCATAAAATGTGTGCTCGATCTCATTCATAGTCGCGTTTTCTGCTATTATGCGCGGCATGAACATACTTCTCTCTATTGCAATCACAACAGGCATTCTCTCCGGTATCTGGGGCTGGGTGGCTGTTTCCCTTGGCTTACTTAGCTGGGCAGGTTTCCTGGGCTGCACGGCCTACTTTGCCTGTCCGCAAGGTGGGCTAAAAGGGCTGGCTATTTCCGCTGCAACACTGCTTAGCGGCGTGGTGTGGGCGATGGTTATTATTTACGGCAGTGCTCTGGCACCACATCTGGAAATTCTCGGTTATGTCATAACCGGTATTGTCGCTTTTCTGATGTGTATTCAGGCGAAACAGGTGTTGTTGTCGTTTGTTCCGGGGACGTTTATTGGTGCATGTGCGACGTTTGCCGGGCAAGGGAACTGGAAGCTGGTGCTACCTTCGCTGGCGCTTGGGCTGGTGTTTGGTTACGCAATGAAAAACAGCGGTCTTTGGCTGGCGGCGCGCAGTGCTAAGTCCGCTCACCGTGAGCAACAAGTCAAAAATAAAGCGTGAGGAGCACTCACGCTTTATATTGAATCATCAAGGGCCGGAATTAACTCCGGCTTTTTTATGTATCAGGATTCCGGTGGTACTGATAAGTGACGGTATTTCACCAGAATGTCATTCTGCCGCTCTGATTTATTCTGCAAATCCCACAAGCCACGGTCGATGCCGTCGTTAATCAGGAAGATAACGCCTGTTTCGATGGCGGACATTAGACAGAGCATAACCGGTTCGTTAGAGGTATAACCCACTTCCCCTTCCAGTAACCGCTGGTAGTCAATAAAGCGGAAGACACCCGCCTGGACTTCATACGAAAGGATCGTCTTACTGGTGTTCACCGAAGAGAGGATCTCACCGGTACTTACATTGACGACGCGCAGGTTCACTGCAATCTGATCAAGTTGGTATTGCGTATCTGCACCAATACCAAAATATCTCGCCCCAACACCGCCCGATTTGACGTTACTTTCATAACCAATAATAGAGCCTTCAACCATGATATTGGCTGCGGTCAACGATTGAAGCGGGATTCGGTTGTTTACCGCGACAGTGCCGTTTTCCTGTGCCGCACGAATAATCTTGCGTTCGTTGAGCAGGTTTTGTAGGCCCTGACGTTCCAGCGGTATAAACCAGCGAGAATCTTTCAATGCCGTGACCAGCATCGCGGTGGCGCTTTGCGGAACAGCAGTGGAGAAGTTACTCGCCGGGTAGGGTTTAAATTGCCCGGTTTCGTCCTGAATGTTGTATACCGAAACAAAGATCTTACCTGTTGGCGCTGGCAGGTGGGTCAAATCTTTGTAGCTCTGGGCACGAGGCATTAATGTCGGTCTGGCGGCTTCTTTAGGTGGGGCGGTTAAGCATCCGCTCAGCAACATGACGGCAACCAAAACAAATAAGCGCTGCATGATTATTTTCCTTATGAAGCTGGGGCTTAAAAATCGGTTGAGTTATTTTGTAAACCCGAAACCTGGATGGTCGAGGTTTGTCCTGTCTTGCGATCCGTCACATTCAACTGCAATTGACCATCGCGGTTGGCAATATCAACAATATATTCATTGGTCACCATTCTTCCTGGCTGACCCGTATTAATATTTGTCAGCAACCCACCTAAAATTTGGGACTGGATGGCTTGAGTAAAGTTATCTAACGCTGATGGCGTTTCAATACCAAAGTCATCGTCATAGCTCGGATCTTTATACGAGTTCTGCGCCTGGGCACTATTTAATAAAAAAGCACCGTTATTCGGGTTACCACCAAAGTTTGGATTGCGGAACTGGAAAGTCATATTTCCTGCCCAACTTAATGGTGAAATAAGCATGAGTAGAACTACTGCATGTTTGACACGCATTGCAGCCTCCGAACAAATTTTTATTTAAAATTCATCATGCGCCAAATCGCCCGTACTCAATAACGCCTGATTTATCTGGCGACGATTTAGTGCTTCTTCAGTTTGAATCAGTGCAAAGACAACAGTTTTCTCGAAGTCTCTTTTCAATGGGAATAAAAATGTCTGGAAAATAACGTCCTGATTCACCGTTATTGTGATCCAGCTTCCCCATCGTGCACTGGGTCTTTCATTAATTGTTAAGTTACCGGTGTAGTCACTTTCCCATTTATCACTAAAGGCACGGTAAAAATCATGGCCAATAGAGGAAACGGTATGGTCAGTTAACAATCCCGGTACTTCTACTTCAACGGCGTGAACATTTCCCGCAGCGAAGAGAAGTTCTACTGCTACAATCCAGCATAAATAACGTTTCATGGCTTTATCGCCTGAGGTTATCGTTTGCCCATGAGACCGCTTGTGTTCGGTTTTTAACTGCTATCTTTTTGAAAAGATTATAAAGATGCGTTTTTACCGTGTTTTCGCTGATGAACAGCGAACGAGCAATCTCGTTATTGGAGGCGCCGATACGCAGCTTATTAAGGATCTCTTTTTCCCTATGAGTAAGGAGGGCTGATTCCGTGCTGTTATAACGATAGTTACCGGAATGTGTAATCAAGTAACTGGCAAGCTTTTGCGTAAAGTAGCATTCACCACGTAAGACGCCTTGCAACCCATTGACTACGCGTTCTTGATCCTCCATGGCGTAAAAAACACCATTGATATGCGGCCAGTTTTCAATGTCGCGGTACGGGTAATCATCTGGAGTATTTAACAACAGCGTTTTAATGTTGTTGTGTTTTCTGCTTAATGTATCCTGCCAGTAATGAATGAGCTTTTTATCTGCTTCCATCATATCCAACAGAATAATGCAGCCAGAAGATATATCGTCCAGAGAACGTTGAATATTATGCAGTTTTCCTGTGATTGCCAGCGATTGTTTTAAATGCTGCAATAACGCGGTCGCCTGCAAAGAAGGTTTAGTGATCAACAGTAATGTATGACCATGAATACTATGGACTTCATTAAACATGATGAAACCCCGCTTTTTTTATTAATCGCACACCTGACAGCTGCCTTTATAAAATAGAGGCACCAGAAGTACTGACAGATGTTGCACTGCTGTGTGTAGTAATAAATCAACCCTAAATGGGTAAAATATAAAACTAATGGATTACATCTGATTTCAATCTAGCCATTACAAATCTTAAATCAAGTGTTAAACGTGTAACAAAATGTAATCTGGAATTTTAAAATGTTAACAAGGTGTGGTTATGGAGTTTAGAGTTGATAGAAAAGTTGTACATATTGCTTTTATTGCACAATTTTAAAAAGTCATACAAATGAAGCTAAGTCTATAATTATGCATATAAAAATTATTTCCACATAGTTCTTTTGTCGTGTGAAAATTTCTTACTTTCGCTGATGTTGCCCTTGGACAAATTTTTGCCGTAAAAAGACGATGTTTGTCACGGCTTGTCAAACAGACATATCGACGTAATCTTCGCGAACCATGAAGGAAGGCTGACTGTTGATTTTTTGCTGTCAAAAAACGGTACTTTAAAAGAAAACAAAATAATTTTTGCGTAAATAACAGCGTATTTGCGGGAGTTTTAATACTTTGGTATGAACAAAAAAAGCAAAATACAACGCGCGGGTGAGTTATTAAAAATATTTCCGCAGACATACTTTCCATCGTAACGCAGCGTTAACAAAAAACGGTTTGCGTTAACAACCAAGTTGAAATGATTTAATTTCTTAAATGTACGACCAGGTCCAGGGTGACAACATGAAAAACAAATTGTTATTTGTGATGTTAACAATACTGGGTGCGCCTGGGATTGCAGCCGCAGCAGGTTATGATTTAGCTAATTCAGAATATAACTTAGCGGTAAATGAATTGAGTAAGTCTTCATTTAATCAGGCAGCCATAGTTGGTCAAGCTGGTACTAATAATAGTGCACAGTTACGGCAGGGAGGCTCAAAACTTTTGTCGGTTGTTTCGCAAGAAGGTAATAGCAACCGGGCAAAGATTGACCAGACAGGAGATTATAACCTTGCATATATTGATCAGGCGGGCAATGCCAACGATGCCAGTATTTCGCAAGGCGCATATGGTAATACTGCAATGATTATCCAGAAAGGTTCTGGTAATAAAGCAAATATTACGCAGCATGGTACTCAAAAAACGGCAATTGTAGTGCAGAGACAGTCGCAAATGGCTATTCGCGTGACACAACGTTAATTTCCATTCGACTTTTAAATCAATCCGATGGGGGTTTTACATGAAACTTTTAAAAGTAGCAGCAATTGCAGCAATCGTATTCTCCGGTAGCGCTCTGGCAGGTTCTATTCCTCAGTACGGCGGTGGCGGCGGTAACCACGGTGGTGGTGGCAATAACAGCGGCCCGAATTCAGAGCTGAATATTTACCAGTACGGTGGCGGTAACTCTGCTGTTGCATTGCAGGCTGATGCCCGCAACTCTGATCTGACTATTACCCAGCACGGCGGCGGTAACGGTGCAGACGTTGGACAAGGTTCTGATGACAGCTCAATTGAACTGACCCAGCGTGGCTTCGGTAACAGCGCCACTCTTGATCAGTGGAACGGTAAAAACTCTGAAATGACTGTTAAACAGTTCGGTGGTGGCAACGGTGCAGCAGTTGACCAGACTGCATCTAACTCCAGCGTCAACGTAACTCAGGTTGGCTTTGGTAACAACGCGACCGCTCATCAGTACTAATACAGAATTTGTATGACAGAAACAGGGCGTAAGCCCTGTTTTTTTTCGGGAGAATAGTATGAACGCGTTATTACTTCTCGCGGCGCTTTCCAGCCAGATAACCTTTAATACAACTCAGCAAGGTGACATGTACACCATTATTCCTGAAGTTACTCTGACGCAATCATGCTTGTGCCGGGTTCAGATATTGTCACTACGCGAAGGCAGTTCGGGACAAAGTCAGACGAAGCAAGAAAAGACCCTTTCATTACCCGCTAATCAACCCATTGCCTTGACGAAGTTGAGTTTAAATATTTCCCCGGACGATCGGGTGAAAATAGTTGTTACGGTTTCTGATGGACAGTCACTTCATTTATCACAACAATGGCCGCCCTCTTCAGGAAAGTCTTAATGTATTGATAGTTGAGCATAAAACGAGCCGGAAGAGAACGGTCTGATGCGAATCGACCAACCTGAAAGCATGGATAACCCCCTCAAGGATGATTAATCATTGAGGAAACAGAATAGATGTTCAGACCGTTGTTAAACTCCCTTATGCTCGGCAGCCTGGTTTTTCCTTTCTTTGCAACAGCGGAAAACAATGCGCAAGGTGGCGTGATTCATTTTTATGGTCAAATTGTGGAACCCGCGTGTGACGTGATGCAAACGCCAGTTGAAATGACTTGTATGCAAAATGGTCCAGTACAGAGCAAAACGTATTCCAGCAAAGAGCTAATGAGTGGCAAAGTTAAAAATGCGCAAATTGCCTCAGTAAAAGTGCAGTATCTTGATGAGCAGAAAAAGCTGGCTGTGATGAACATCGAATATAACTAAGTTTCTGAACTACTCACGCTACTGACAAGAAAAATGCGATTTACCTAAAAACACTGCTGTACACTTAAGAAACAAGAGGGTGTAAGGAGGCGTTATGAAATCGCGTATTCATGTTGTGCAGGGTGATATTACTAAACTAGCCGTTGATGTTATTGTTAATGCGGCTAATCCGTCACTAATGGGGGGCGGCGGCGTTGATGGCGCTATTCATCGCGCAGCCGGCCCGGCGTTGCTGGATGCCTGTTTGAAAGTTCGCCAGCAACAGGGCGATTGCCCCACAGGACATGCAGTGATTACTCTTGCGGGCGATCTCCCTGCCAAAGCTGTTGTGCATACCGTTGGGCCTGTCTGGCGCGGTGGCGAACAAAACGAAGACCAGTTATTGCAGGATGCCTATCTCAATAGTCTACGACTGGTAGCGGCAAACGGCTATGCGACAGTGGCTTTTCCTGCCATCAGTACCGGCGTTTATGGCTACCCGCGTGCTGCAGCGGCTGAAATCGCAGTAAAAACCGTTTCAGAATTTATTACCCGTCACGCTTTGCCTGAGCAGGTATACTTTGTCTGTTATGATGCAGAAAATGCCCATCTCTACGAAAGACTCCTTACCCAACAAGGAGATGAATGATTTGCCCCGGCTGGCGAGCGCGGTGCTGCCGCTGTGCTCGCAACATCCTGGGCAGTGCGGCATTTTCCCCCTGGATAAAAGTCTGGATGCGTTCGCTGCACGATATCGTCTGGCAGAAATGGCGGAGCATACTCTGGATGTTCAGTATTACATCTGGCAGGACGATATGTCGGGGCGATTGCTATTTTCGGCTCTGTTAGCCGCAGCGAAGCGTGGCGTTCGCGTCCGTTTGTTGCTGGATGACAATAATACTCCCGGTCTTGATGATATTTTACGCTTGCTCGATAGTCACCCGCGTATTGAAGTTCGACTTTTTAATCCTTTCTCTTTCCGCCTGTTACGTCCGCTTGGTTATATCACCGATTTTTCCCGCCTCAATCGTCGTATGCACAATAAAAGTTTTACCATTGATGGTGTGGTGACGCTGGTGGGCGGGCGCAACGTTGGCGATGCCTATTTCGGCGCGGGAGAAGAGCCACTTTTTTCAGATTTAGATGTCCTGGCAATAGGGCCGGTTGTTGAGGACGTTGCCGATGATTTTGCCCGCTATTGGTATTGCAAATCAGTTTCACCGTTGCAGCAGGTGCTGGATGTTCCCGACGGCGAAATGGCTGACCGTATTGAGCTACCTGCGTCCTGGTACAACGACACTGAGACACATCGCTATTTGCGCCAAATGGAGTTAAGTCCATTTATAAATCAACTGGTTGACGGAACGTTGCCGCTTATCTGGGCAAGAACGCGTTTATTAAGTGATGATCCGGCAAAAGGGGAGGGCAAAGCAAAACGGCATTCCCTGTTACCGCAGCGCCTGTTCGATATCATGGGCTCACCCAGCGAACGTATTGATATTATCTCTTCCTATTTTGTGCCAACGCGCGCGGGAGTGGCGCAGCTTTTACGAATGGTGAGAAAAGGAGTCAGGATAGCCATCTTAACCAATTCACTTGCCGCTAACGATGTCGCTGTCGTTCATGCCGGGTATGCCCGCTGGCGCAAAAAGTTACTCCGCTATGGCGTGGAATTGTATGAACTGAAGCCGACGCGGGAACAGAGCGGCACGTTGCACGATCGCGGTATAACCGGTAATTCCGGCGCAAGCCTTCATGCCAAGACATTCAGTGTCGATGGCAAAATAGTGTTTATTGGCTCATTCAATTTCGATCCGCGTTCAACATTACTCAATACTGAAATGGGCTTCGTGATAGAGAGCGAAACGCTGGCACAATTAATCGATAAACGCTTTATTCAGAGCCAGTATGATGCGGCCTGGCAGCTCCGTCTGGATCGGTGGGGACGAATCAACTGGGTCGATCGCCATGGGAAGGAGGAAATTATCCTCAAAAAAGAACCCGCCACCAGTTTCTGGAAGCGGGTTATGGTCAGATTAGCGTCAATATTGCCCGTTGAATGGTTATTGTAAGTATGGTTTAGCGAGCTGGCGCTTTGTCATTCTCGCGTTTTACGATCGGTTTGCCGGAGAACAAAAACTTCAACAACGGAATGCGTAAATGAATTTCGTACAGAATTATCGCAATCCCTACCACAAATATCAGACCGCAGAGGAAACCCAGCAGATTTGATGTGATGTGCGGAGTGATGTAAGCACCGAAAAAGAGCGTTAATGGGTGATGAACCAGATAAATAAATAGCGATGCGTTTACAAAATAGGTTACCCGCGCCGACTGAAAATTAAGCAAACGGTGGCCGAAGGAGAAGACCACATTCACCATCCACAGGCCGAGCACCATCGTGATCACTGACTCGGTTTCATACATCCAGGCATCGCCGCTGCCGTAGCGTTGATTGAGCAAATAAGCAACAAATGCCAGTGCTGCTGCGAGAGTGCATCCACGAGACGGTGTGGTAAACAAGGCCTTAAGATTAGGGAAAATGAAAGCCAGCGCACCGAGAATAAAGAACGGCATATAAAACAGCGTCTGCATGAAAATAAAATTGAACATGCCATCGCTTAATATGGGTGGATAAACGATAAATAACGTTCTTCTTATTGCTGCATAGCCAATTCCCAGACAGAAAAATAGTATCGATAGCTTAACCATCGAGAAATTTTTATTCGTTTTATCTGAATTTTCTAAATTATTTCTTATTCGTTTAAATATCCATACGCAAAGTGTCGTCATAACGACCAACACCAGTAAAAACCACAGGTGCGAAATTAACTCCCAGGCCAGCGTATTATATTTGTCATACAATGATAGCCCAGGCCAGCTTTCCGCTTTGCCTTTGACATATTGCAGCATAATGAATTGCGGCAAGGTGAGCAGGGGAATAGCCGTTAACATCGGGATTCCTACGCGTTCAACGCGCACTTTCCACCATTTTTTCAACGGGTAGCGCAAAAACAGCATGTAGGAAAAATATCCGGAAATAACGAAAAATACCTGCATACGGAAGGCGTGGATGAAATCGTTAAAAAGCGTCAGCCACCATGACGGTTCTGCGCTATTCACATGCCAGGTGTGGCTTGAATAGATTAAAGAAATATGAAAAGGGATCCCTAACAACATCAACCATGCGCGGATGGAGTCGAGGAAATATTCACGCTGCGCGGGTACTGGATTCATATATGGTTAACTAATCTCGGATTTTTCGTCTTATCCCCGCCGGGTAATGCCTTTAGGCTTTTGCCGTAACGACACTGACCTGCTGCATGAGGTGCAGGCTTCAAATGTGTTTTTGCGCGGCATAGCCGCAATCACTAACCAAAATGGAAGCGCCTGTAAGACGGTTGATAAATAAATTTGCCGGCAAACCCTACACGAACTCGCTCCTTCTGTCTTTAGGAGAAGCACGGAAAGTGAAAACGGTTGCAATCAGGTGCTTAATCCATGAGCCGGCACGCTGAATAATACCGGGATTCTGTTGTCGGAATGGCTGGTTATCCATTAAAATAGATCGGATCGATATAAGCACACAAAGGGGGAAGTGCTTACTTATTATGAAACATAAACTACAAATGATGAAAATGCGTTGGTTGAGTGCTGCAGTAATGTTAACCCTGTATACATCATCAAGCTGGGCCTTCAGCATTGACGATGTCGCAAAGCAAGCTCAATCCTTAGCCGGGAAAGGCTATGAGGCGCCTAAAAGTAACTTGCCCTCCGTTTTCCGCGACATGAAATACGCGGACTATCAACAGATCCAGTTTAATCATGACAAAGCATACTGGAACAATCTGAAGACCCCATTCAAGCTCGAGTTCTACCATCAGGGTATGTACTTCGACACACCGGTCAAAATAAATGAAGTCACTGCAACGGCAGTAAAAAGAATCAAATACAGCCCGGATTATTTCACTTTCGGCGAAGTTCAGCATGACAAAGACACGGTAAAAGACCTCGGTTTCGCCGGTTTTAAAGTGCTTTACCCGATCAACAGCAAAGATAAAAATGATGAAATCGTCAGTATGCTCGGGGCCAGCTATTTTCGCGTGATTGGCGCAGGTCAGGTTTACGGTCTTTCTGCCCGAGGCCTGGCAATTGATACCGCGTTGCCATCAGGTGAAGAATTCCCACGCTTTAAGGAGTTCTGGATCGAGCGTCCAAAACCGACCGACAAGCGTTTAACGATTTATGCGTTGCTTGATTCGCCGCGTGCGACAGGCGCTTATAAGTTTGTTGTTATGCCGGGACGTGACACGGTTGTTGATGTGCAATCGAAAATCTACCTGCGCGATAAAGTCGGCAAACTGGGTGTTGCGCCGTTAACCAGTATGTTCCTGTTCGGGCCGAACCAGCCATCTCCGGCGAATAATTATCGTCCGGAATTGCACGACTCCAACGGTCTGTCTATCCATGCTGGTAACGGTGAGTGGATCTGGCGTCCGCTAAACAACCCGAAACATCTGGCGATCAGCAGCTTCTCGATGGAAAACCCGCAAGGCTTCGGCCTGTTGCAGCGTGGCCGCGATTTCTCCCGCTTTGAAGATCTCGACGATCGTTACGATCTTCGTCCAAGCGCGTGGGTGACACCGAAAGGGGAGTGGGGCAAAGGCAGCGTTGAGCTGGTGGAAATTCCAACCAACGATGAAACCAACGATAACATCGTCGCTTACTGGACGCCGGATCAGTTACCGGAACCAGGTAAAGAGATGAACTTTAAATACACCATTACTTTCAGCCGTGATGAAGACAAACTTCACGCGCCTGATAACGCCTGGGTGCAGCAGACGCGTCGTTCAACGGGGGATGTGAAACAGTCGAACCTGATTCGCCAGCCTGACGGCACTATCGCCTTTGTGGTCGATTTTACCGGCGCAGAGATGAAAAAACTGCCAGAGGATACCCCGGTCACTGCACAAACCAGCATTGGCGATAATGGTGAGATTGTAGAAAGCACGGTGCGCTATAACCCGGTCACCAAAGGCTGGCGTCTGGTAATGCGCGTGAAAGTGAAAGATGCCAAGAAAACCACTGAAATGCGTGCTGCCCTGGTGAATGCCGATCAAACGTTGAGTGAAACCTGGAGCTACCAGTTACCTGCCAATGAATAAGACAACCGAGTACATTGACGCAATGCCCATCTCCGCAAGCGAGAAAGCGGCATTGCCGAAGACTGATATCCGCGCCGTTCATCAGGCGCTGGATGCTGAACACCGAACCTATGCGCGAGAGGATGACTCCCCGCAAGGGTCGGTAAAAGCACGTCTGGAACAAGCCTGGCCAGATTCACTCGCTGATGGACAGTTAATTCAAGACGACGAAGGGCGCGATCAGCTTAAGGCAATGCCGAAAGCAAAACGTTCTTCTATGTTCCCCGATCCGTGGCGTACTAACCCGGTTGGGCGTTTCTGGGATCGTCTGCGTGGGCGCGATGTGACGCCGCGCTATCTGGCGCGGTTGACCAAAGAAGAGCAGGAGAGCGAGCAAAAGTGGCGTACCGTCGGCACCATCCGTCGTTACATCCTGCTTCTCCTCACTCTGGCGCAAACCGTCGTCGCTACCTGGTATATGAAGACCATCCTGCCTTATCAGGGGTGGGCGCTGATTAATCCAGTTGATATGGTCGATCAGGATCTGTGGGTTTCCTTTATGCAGCTTCTGCCTTACATGCTGCAAACCGGTATTCTGATCCTCTTCGCTGTTCTTTTCTGCTGGGTGTCTGCCGGTTTCTGGACGGCGTTGATGGGCTTCCTGCAACTGCTTATTGGTCGCGATAAATACAGTATTTCCGCTTCAACCGTTGGCGATGAACCGTTAAATCCGGAGCATCGCACAGCATTGATCATGCCTATCTGTAACGAAGACGTGAATCGCGTTTTTGCAGGTCTGCGTGCAACGTGGGAATCAGTGAAAGCGACCGGTAATGCCAAACATTTTGATGTTTATATCCTGAGTGACAGCTACAACCCGGACATCTGCGTGGCAGAACAAAAAGCCTGGATGGAGCTGATCGCCGAAGTGCAGGGTGAGGGCCAGATTTTCTATCGCCGCCGTCGCCGTCGCGTGAAGCGTAAAAGCGGTAACATTGACGATTTCTGCCGTCGCTGGGGTAGCCAGTACAGCTACATGGTGGTGTTGGATGCGGACTCGGTGATGACCGGTGATTGTTTGTGCGGTCTGGTGCGCCTGATGGAAGCCAACCCGAACGCCGGGATTATCCAGTCGTCGCCGAAAGCGTCTGGTATGGATACGCTGTATGCACGCTGCCAACAGTTTGCGACCCGTGTCTATGGGCCATTGTTCACTGCTGGTTTGCATTTCTGGCAGCTCGGCGAGTCACACTACTGGGGGCATAACGCGATTATCCGCGTGAAACCGTTTATCGAGCACTGTGCGCTGGCGCCGCTGCCTGGCGAAGGATCATTTGCGGGTTCAATTCTTTCGCACGACTTCGTGGAAGCCGCACTGATGCGCCGTGCAGGCTGGGGGGTATGGATTGCTTACGATCTCCCTGGCTCTTATGAAGAGCTGCCGCCTAACCTGCTTGACGAGTTAAAACGTGACCGCCGCTGGTGCCATGGTAACCTGATGAACTTCCGTTTGTTCCTGGTTAAAGGGATGCACCCGGTTCACCGCGCGGTGTTCCTGACGGGCGTGATGTCTTATCTTTCCGCACCGCTGTGGTTTATGTTCCTCGCGCTCTCTACCGCATTGCAGGTCGTACACGCACTGACCGAACCGCAATACTTCCTGCAACCACGGCAGTTATTCCCGGTCTGGCCACAGTGGCGTCCTGAACTGGCGATTGCGCTGTTTGCCTCGACGATGGTGCTGCTGTTCCTGCCGAAGTTGTTGAGTATTTTGCTTATCTGGTGCAAAGGAACGAAAGAGTATGGCGGCTTCTGGCGAGTTACGTTATCGCTGTTGTTAGAAGTGCTGTTCTCCGTGCTGTTGGCGCCGGTGCGTATGCTATTCCATACGGTATTCGTGGTTAGCGCCTTCCTCGGCTGGGAAGTGGTGTGGAATTCCCCGCAACGTGATGACGACTCTACCTCCTGGGGCGAAGCGTTTAAACGCCACGGCTCACAGCTGCTGCTGGGGTTAGTGTGGGCGGTCGGTATGGCGTGGCTGGATCTGCGTTTCCTGTTCTGGCTGGCACCGATTGTCTTCTCGCTGATTCTGTCACCGTTTGTTTCGGTGATCTCCAGCCGTACAACCGTTGGGCTGCGCACGAAACGCTGGAAACTGTTCCTGATCCCGGAAGAGTATTCACCGCCTCAGGTACTGATCGATACCGATCGTTTCCTTGAGATGAACCGTCAACGTTCTCTCGACGATGGCTTTATGCATGCAGTGTTTAATCCGTCGTTTAACGCTCTGGCAACGGCAATGGCCACCGCGCGTCACCGCGCCAGTAAGGTGCTGGAAATCGCCCGTGACCGCCACGTTGAACAGGCGCTGAACGAGACGCCAGAGAAGCTGAATCGCGATCGTCGTCTGGTGCTGCTAAGCGATCCGGTGACGATGGCTCGTTTGCATTTCCGCGTCTGGAATTCCCCGGAGAGATATTCTTCATGGGTGAGTTACTACGAAGGGATAAAGTTGAATCCACTGGCATTGCGTAAACCGGATACGGCTTCGCAATAAAAGCGTAGATGCCTGCAATATATTGAATTTGCAAGGCTTCGTAGGCCGGATAGGGCGTTCACGCCGCATCCGGCAAAACAACAAGCACTTTATCAGCAATAAAAATACCGGCGTAATGCCGGTATTTTTTTACAGAAGAGGGTTCAAATGCGCTTAATTGTAGTAGGCATCATGGTTGCTTTGCTGAGTGGTTGTGGCAGCATCATTAGCCGCACCATACCGGGACAGGGGCATGGCAACCAATATTATCCCGGCGTGCAGTGGGATGTACGTGACTCCGCATGGCGCTATGTCACAATCCTTGATCTCCCTTTCTCTTTAGTCTTTGATACCTTACTGCTGCCGATCGACATTCATCACGGAGCATATGAGTAATTAACGCTCATCCCACTCATCGGCTGCTGCGCGTCCTTCTTCGGTATCCAGCGGTGGCTCAAGCTGGAATTCACCTTCGTCCCATTCATGCAGAGTATTTTCTTCCTGCCATTCCTGGCGGATTTCAATCTCATCATAGTCGCCATCAAAGATGCTTTGTGCGGCTTCTCCACTGAACATTGGCAGGCATTCACCTTCTTCGCCTTCATCGGCGAGAAACTCAACCTGCCACATAATGTCGCCATCTTGCAGAATATATTTCTGGACATTGAACTGTTGCACATTCGCTTCTTCGGCGTCGATGCCGGGGTTGTCAGCAAGAAATTCTTCGCGTGCGGCATCAATGGCTTCTTCAAGCGTTGCGTACATAGTCATCACGACTCTCCCTTTGATTTGCTGAGGTGTTCAGGGAAAGAATAGCTGATTCTCCGCTTTTGCAAGTATGAAAGGCGAAAAATCAGTTCGATACCTGGGGGAGTCGGCGACGGCGCAGGCTGTTCCACGAATAGACCGCGTTAAACAAAACGACTCCGGCGGTAACCAGAAATACAGCACGAAAGCCGTAGTGTGCTGAAATAGCTGCGCCCATCAACGGCCCCGTAACGTTGCCAATATCGCGAAACGACTGGTTGTAGCTGAAAATGCGCCCGGCGATTTGGTTGGTCGAATTATAAACCAGCAACGTTTGTACGGCGGGGAGCAGAGCGCCGTCTGCGGCGCCGAGCAAAAAGCGTAAAATCCCCAGTTGCAGTGGTGTCTGGACATAAGACATTGGGATCAACAGCAGCACAGAAAAGATCAGCGCAGTTATCAGGATCTTTTCTGGCCCGATACGATCGCCAAGTTTACCGAGTCGTGGAGCACTTAGCAGTGCAGCCACGCCGGGCACGGAGGCGATCATGCCGCTAATAAAGGCGATATTACTGACATTTCCTGCCAGTTCGCGGACATACAGCGTCAGGATTGGCGCGATAGATCCAGTAGCAATCTGGATAATTAATGTTGTGACAAACAGGCTAAGTACCAGTTTCGGATTTTTAAGCGATGTTACGACTTCCCGCATGTGCAGCATCTCTTTTTTGCTGACGGGCTGGAATTTTTCTCTGATACAAAACAGGGTGACGAAAAAGCAGAGTATGAGCACACTGGCGGTAATAAAGAATACCGGACGTAAGCCGTAGTTATCAGCGAGTAAGCCACCAGCCATCGGGCCGAGCAACGCGCCGCTAACGCCGCCGGTGGAGAGCGTACCCAGCGCCCAGCCGCTTTTATTACGCGGTACTTGTGTGGCGATAAGAGCATTGGCGTTGGGGACAAATCCGCCAAGCAAACCAAGCAGCGCCCGCAGGATCAAAAACTGCCAGATATTTTGCGCCAGCCCCATCAGCACCATCACGATGCCCATGCCAAGAGCAGAGCGCAATAGCATGATTTTTCGGCCTTTGCGGTCGGCAAGTCCACCCCAGAAAGGGGAGGCGATGGCGGAGAATAAAAAGGTAATACTGAAGACAATTCCCGACCACATATTCAGCGCGCTGTGGCCAGTGACGCCAAGTTGCTCAACGTAGAGGGGTAAGAATGGCATCACCAGACTGAAGGCGGCACCGGTAAGAAAACAACCTAGCCAGGCAACGATCAGGTTTCGTTTCCAGTTTATGGGGGTGTCATTTTCACAGAGTGACATAGCAATCCGCTGTTGGTGCGCCAGGCGCGGTGAATAAAAGGAGAAAAAGTAAGCACACTAATTATGCGCCTGACTTATAGGTGACGCAATGTACAGAGCTTTTATCGCTAAATCAGGGGGGGGGCAGCGGTAATGCCGGATGCAGTTCGAAACATCCGGCAAGGGAGATTTAATAGCGTGAAGGTACGCCTTCCGGGCGCGTTTTAAAGCGACGATGCAGCCACATGTACTGTTCCGGTGCCATCATGATGCATTTCTCGACCACTTTATTCATCCACGCTGCGGTGACTTCGGCGTTATCCAGAGGCGGTGAACACTCTGGCGGCAGCATGATCAACTGATAGCCTTTGCCGTCTGGCTTACGACGCGGAACGAACGGCACCAGGCACGCACCAGACATTCTCGCCAGCATCCAGGTGCCACTGGTGGTCGCCGCCTGCTCAACAGCAAACAGCGGCACGAAAACGCTCGAGCGCGGACCGTAATCGTGATCCGGCGCATACCAGACCACTTCGCCTTTCTTTAGTGCCCGGATCATGCCTTTTAAATCTTTGCGATCAAGCATCGATTTGTTCGAACGCAGGCGCCCCCAGGTTTGCAGCCAGTCGAGCAACGGATTATCGTTTGGGCGATAGACGCCGATACCCGGCTCCTGCATACCAAATTGCCTTGCGCCCAGCTCCAGCGTCAGAAAATGGATGCCGACCAACAGAATGCCGCGCTTTTGCGCCTGCACGTCACGGATATGTTCCATGCCAATCACTTCCGTCCAGCGGGCAATTCGACGATCCGACCAGAACCACGCCATGCCGGTTTCCATCAACCCCATACCAACGGATTCGAAATTCTTCACCATCATTTCATGGCGTTCTTGTTCGCTCATCTCCGGAAAGCACAGTTCCAGGTTGCGATATACAATTTTGGCGCGACGTTTCATAACATGTAACGCCAGTCGTCCTGCCGCAATGCCAAGGCGGTAGATAATCGGGTAGGGTAACTGAACGACTAACCAAAGTACGCCAATACCCAACCAGGTTAACCAATAACGCGGATGAAGCAGTGCGGTGGAGAACTTGGGTAGATTCGTCATATCAATCCTGTCTTTCAACCTATACGGGCAATTGTATGTATTGTCGCATTTTTTCGTCCGCAACCAAAATTTGTGACCGAAGACTGGGCGAAATTACCGCGTATGTAAATCATTAATAATTTTTAATGCGCAAATGTAGCGTAAAATGTATGGATGTTAATTGTCGATAATTGCTATATCATGCTGCGGATTTTTACTTTCCCACCCCGCAGGAACCGTACACCATGCCAGTGTTACACAACCGCATTTCTAATGACGCGCTGAAAGCCAAAATGCTGGCCGAGAGCGAACCACGCACCACCATTTCGTTCTATAAATATTTCCACATTACCGATCCCAAAACGACTCGCGATGCTTTATATCAGCTATTTACCGCGTTGAATGTCTTTGGACGGGTCTATCTGGCGCATGAAGGGATCAACGCACAAATCAGCGTACCGGCGAGCAACGTAGAGACATTTCGCGCACAGCTTTATGCTTTTGATCCTGCTTTAAACGGTTTACGTCTGAATATTGCGCTGGATGATGACGGGAAATCCTTCTGGGTGCTGCGCATGAAGGTTCGCGACCGAATTGTTGCCGATGGTATTGACGATCCTCAATTTGATGCCAGTAACGTGGGGGAATACCTGCAAGCAGCGGAAGTGAACGCCATGCTTGATGATCCCGATGCGCTGTTTATCGACATGCGCAACCACTATGAATATGAAGTGGGGCATTTTGAAAACGCGCTGGAAATTCCGGCAGATACCTTTCGCGAACAACTGCCAAAAGCGGTTGAGATGATGCAGGCGCATAAAGATAAAAAGATCGTGATGTACTGCACCGGTGGTATTCGTTGCGAAAAGGCCAGTGCCTGGATGAAACATAACGGATTCAATAAAGTCTGGCATATTGAAGGCGGGATTATTGAATACGCTCGTAAGGCGCGTGAACAAGGTTTGCCTGTCCGCTTTGTTGGTAAAAATTTTGTTTTTGACGAGCGGATGGGCGAGCGGATCTCTGACGAAATTATTGCGCATTGTCATCAGTGTGGCACACCTTGTGACAGCCATACCAATTGTAGAAATGATGGCTGTCATCTGTTGTTTATCCAGTGTCCGGCGTGTGCCGAGAAATTCAAGGGCTGTTGTAGTGAGATTTGCTGTGAAGAAAGTGCATTACCGCCTGAAGAACAGCGCCGCCGTCGTGCCGGGCGAGAAAATGGCAATAAGATCTTTAATAAATCGCGTGGACGCCTGAACACGACGCTGGTCATTCCTGATCCAACAGAATAAACATTCGTGCCGGATGTGCGTCATCCGGCAACATCTATGCATTACTTCTGCTGTACACCTTCCACCGAAATAATCAGATCAACCTCCTGCGAAGCTGGACCTAAATCAGTCTTAATGTTGAAGTCTTTCAGCTTAATTTTGCCTTCTGCCTCGAAGCCCGCACGTTTACCGCCCCACGGATCGTCACCCTGACCAATCAATTTTGCTTCCAGCGTTACTGGTTTGGTTACGCCATTTAGTGTCAGATCACCCGTAATATCCAGTTCATCACCGTCTTTCTTCACGCTGGTAGAAGTGAACGTCGCCTGCGGATATTTTGCGGTATTGAGGAAATCTGCGCTGCGAAGATGCTTATCACGTTCGGCGTGATTGGTATCGACGCTGGTGGTGTTAATTGTCACATTCACTTTATCAGCAGCTGGGTTCTTTTCATCAAAGGTAAAAGTACCGTCGAAATCTTTAAAGGTGCCATATAACCAGCTATAGCCAAGGTGCTGGATGCGGAAATTGACAAAGGCGTGCTGACCTTCTTTGTCAATTTTGTAATCGGCGGCGACAGCTGAACCGGCAGAGAACATCAGGGAAGCAAAGGTTAAAGCAAGCAGGCTTTTTTTCATTTTATACTCCATAGTCAGATGACGATTTTCCCAGCATACGCTTCAGGGTGTCGTCTTTATCGATGAAATGATGCTTCAGGGCCATAAATCCGTGCATAACGGACAGTACGACGACGCTCCACGCGAGCCAAAAATGCAGGGCACCGGCAAGGTCAGCCTGTGCGCCAGCATCGGCAAGGGTCGCGGGGATGTCAAACCAGCCAAAAACGCTGATCGGTTTGCCATCGGCGGTCGAGATGAGATAGCCGCTGATGCCAATGGCGAAGAGCAAAAAGTACAGCGTGAGATGTCCAATTTGTGCGCCGAGACGCGTCATGGGCGAATAACTTTGCAATGGACCAGGCGGTGGGGATATAACGCGCCACAGAATGCGTATAACCAGCCCCATCATTAACAGAATACCGACGCTTTTATGCAGCTCTGGTGCTTTGTGATACCAGCCATCGTAATAACTGAGCGTTACCATCCATAGTCCTAAAGCAAACATGCCGTAGATAATGATTGCACTCAGCCAATGAAAGGCCATCGATATAACACCATAACGTTTGGGGGTATTTGTAAGGGGCATAAATGCATCCGAAACTTATTTGCGAAAGAATGAAAATGGCGCGTTGGAGAATGAATTGCAACTGAAAAATAACAATTCGAATGATATTTATTTTTATTTCAATAATTTTGATTTAATAATGAAAGAATCTTCATAAGTTTAGTGGTTTCAGGATGAGGTATGTCAGGGGAATGCTACCAGGACAGAAATAAAGTTATTCAATTTTTCACGCCAAATGAAAGAGAGATTAAGGTTTTGTCAATTTATGTCAGTGGGGTGCGGTTAAAAATAAAACACGTAGATCAGATCCATAATTGCCAATAATCCCCAGAGAAAAAGATATAGCATGAGATGCTCGCGGATATTATTAATGAGATAGTTCACCAGCCGACGCATTAAAAACTCCTGTAAAAACGGCCTCATTTTTGAGGCCGTGATGATGATTATTTGAAGCGGGCAAGTCTGAATGGCGTCAAATCAAAATCGCTATTTATGCCTTGCGCAAAATCGGCGGCTATTTCCCCTAATACCGATGCAAATTTAAATCCGTGTCCACTCAGACCGGTAATCAGCAGCGTATTATCGTGACCGGGCAGGGTGTCGATAATAAAATCTTCATCAGGCGAATTATCGTAAGTGCAGGAAGCGCCGTACAGGCAGCAACCAATACCCGGCAGTATGCTACGTAAGAAGGGAAAGGCTTCAGAACCGTCACTGGCGATTTCAGCAAACGGAACGCGTTCATCCGCTGAATGAATCACCTGTCCACCATTGTGTTTGCCAATTTTCAGGGCGTCATTTTCGGCGGGAAAGCCGTAATATTGATCGCCGTTGGGCAGTTCTCCGGTAAAGGCCGGAAATTTATTTTTCATACTATAACGACCATCGGCCTGATACCAGGCGAATACTTTGCGTACTGGCTGGACAGGGAGTTCTGGCAGCAGGTCTTTTACCCAGGTTCCCGCGCAGACGATCGCTTTTTTCGCCTGATACTCGCCGTCAGCTGTTGTAATGGTTACGCCGTTGTCATCATGGTGAATAGCGGTAACCGGGCAATTAAACAGTTGAGCACAGCCAGCTTCATTCGCCAGTTTGATCCAGGTTTTAATCGCCAGTTCGCTGTGCAGAAAGCCAGAATCAGCCTCAAACAAGCCGATGTAATTGTCAGGAACGCGTATTTCAGGCCAGCGAGCCATAATGGCCTGCGCATCCAGTTTTTCGACGTTGAGTTGCCATTGTTCCGCGCTGTGGGCGACATTGGCGAGGAATTCGGAGTCGGCAGGGCCGAGGTTGATGACGCCAGAGCGCACAAAAACGGGGTCTTCTTCGTTGTAACGGGTGAGTTCATCCCACAGGGTTTGCGCGCGAAGCACCAACGGAACATACTTTTCGCCTTCACCATAAGCATGGCGAATTAATCGTGTATCACCGTGGTGGCTGCCGTGTTGGTGCGGCGGCATATGGGCGTCGGTCATCAGCACTTTCAAACCGGCCCGAGTGGCATAATACCCGGCTGCAGCACCTACGGAACCGCTGCCAATAATGATGAGATCGTATTTCATTTTTTTCTCTCTGCTCTCATGGTTTAAGCAGAGTAATTAAGTGAATGCAGATATACAACCCAGAAATAGTAAAGGCACCAATCTGGTGCCTTTTGGGTGGATGGTCATGTCAAGTTAATGACGACGATACTCATTTACATGGAAATCACCAGATTCAATTTTGGCTATTCCTGCTTCTAATATCGAAATAAATTGTCTGGCAACATCAGTAGTTAACCAGAGTGTCTGACCAACTTCAGTCCCTTCCTGCTCGGACTTATTTGGGGTCTGGTAGTGCAAACGCAACATCAGAGCATCATAGCTATCAACGGTGCTGATGTCCCACCCTACGAGCGGATGAGTCTGAATGACTTCATTGTTTTTTTCCATCATGGCCCCCTAATTCGTGTTACTAGACAACGTTATTCGAGGTTCAATGCATTTTTATCTGAAGCAACTTCAGTATACCAATAAGTAAGGGTATCCACAGAATTTTTAAAGGGGGAAAGAGATATTTTTTTGTTTTTAAGATTTATATGAACAATAAAACAGCATGTCATTCATATTTTTTTAGCATATCGTGCAATTATTTTGAGGAAGTGTAGAAATTTTGTGCTGAAAATAAAAAAGCCGGGGCGACCCGGCAAAAACAAACATTACTGTATATTATTCGCTAACGAACCAGTCATCTGCGCTTTCCCATGTTTCTTGCAGAATTTCGCTAATGCGCTGTTTATCTTCTTTTGTTGCGCCAATAACCGATAAATTATTGGCTGCGGCATAACGAACAGAAACATGACCTTCGTTATCAGGAAACGCATATTGAATACGGCGGGAAAGTTCACCGGCCAGGGCGTCAATGGCTCCGGCAGGTAATGGAGAAGTTTTTGCTATGGTGACTTCAATTCTCATAATAGCCCCCTGTTTTACATACTGGTTATTTATACAGGTAAAATAACCTAATGACAACAGGGAACTACGTTTTTTATTGTTTAACTGTCCAGCGTACCGTTTCTCCGGCCAGGAATGGCACCAACGTGTCGTCAGTCAGAGCGATGCTTTCAGCCACTTTCTGCTCTTCGCGTACCAGTTCAATAAACGATTCGTTGACCGGTAAACCATAGAACTGCGGGCCGTTTAAAGAACAGAACGCTTCAAAGTGCTGTAACGCATTCATTTCTTCAAAGACAGTGGCGTAACTGCCCAGCGCCGTTGGTGCATTAAAACAGCCGGCACAACCGCAACTACTCTCTTTGCGATGACGCGCATGTGGCGCGGAGTCAGTCCCAAGGAAAACGCGACTAAAGCCACTGGCGACCAGTTCACGCAGCGCCTGTTGATGCACATTACGTTTGAGAATGGGCAGGCAGTACAGGTGCGGACGTACACCACCAACCAGCATGTGGTTACGGTTAAACATCAAATGTTGAGGGGTAATGGTAGCAGCCAGTAGTTCATTACCATCACGAACATATTCAGCGGCATCTTTAGTCGTGATGTGCTCAAAAACCACTTTCAGCCCAGCCAGGCGTTGGCGTAGCGGTTCCATAACAGTTTCAATAAAGCGAGCTTCACGGTCAAAAATGTCAATGTCGGCGTGTGTCTCTTCTCCGTGTACCAGCAGTGGCATACCCATTTTTTCCATTCGCTCCAGTACGGGCATGATAGCGTCAACCGACGTCACGCCGTGGCTGGAGTTGGTGGTCGCGTTTGCCGGGTAAAGTTTTGCAGCGGTAAACACGCCTTCGTTAAACCCTCGCTCCAGTTCGTCTGCATCCAGTGAATCAGTTAAGTAGCAGGTCATCAGCGGGGTGAAGTCGTGCCCGGCAGGGACGGCGTCAAGAATACGTTGACGATAAGCCACGGCAGCTTCAACGGTCGTCACGGGCGGTGCCAGATTGGGCATAACGATGGCCCGACCATAGGTTTGGCTGGTATACGGCACGACAGTTTTTAACATGTCGCCATCGCGGAGGTGAAGGTGCCAGTCGTCTGGGCGGCGGATCTTTAATACCTGGGATGGTGCAGTCATTAATCTCTATGCTCCGGCTGAAGGGATGTTTTTGCCGGACACAAAGGATAAGCGGAAACGTTTTCCTTTGCACGAAAAATAAAGGGCGCGAATGCGCCCTCGTGTTTAATCAGTAAACGGAATGACAATTTCGCCAGGTTTCACCTCAATACCTTTCGCCAGTTTTTTCGCCATTGCTTCACCTTTGCTGCCATCTTCGCGCAGAATGTAAGCCGGTTGCTGGTTAAAGTAGTTGCGTAATGCCTGATTCAAATAGGGGAGCAACGTTTGCATCACTGTCTGCATTTTTTCCGGTTGTACCGTCGCATCGACCACTTCCATTTCCTTCAGGAAGATAGCGCCTTTTTCTTTATCGAAAACCGGCAGTGCTTTCAGTTTTAGTTTCATGGTCGCTTTCTGGCTGCCGAACAGGGAGTTCATATCCAGATTTGCATCCCCGGTTAAGGTTATCTTATTCGGCTCTTCGCGACCAATTTGGCTGGTCAGGTTTGTCAGAACAATATGGGCGTCAGCTACGCCGGGCAAACCGATATCTTTCGAGAAATTATTATGTTTCTCAAGCGACTGGTTAATTTCTTGTTCGCTAATCGTGTACTGGGTGAGTTGATTACAGCCAACGAGCAGGCCGCTGACGAGCAATGCAGCGGCAAATAAAAACTTGTTCATGGTAGTCCTCGACATGAAATCTGCGTCAATATCCTGACACAACGCAGCATGTGCCACCAGCGTTAAACTCGCCAGCAGAAAAAACTGAATTCTGCGGCGGCTGGTAATAACAAGCTGTTAAGGCGCGTCAGGTTGACAGGACGAGCAATGGTAACAGAACGCATCGCGTTTTCAGGCATCGCGTTCCAGCAACCGACGCGCAGCGCGCTTCTGGCTAAATTGCCAACCCAGAGCAAGAAAGGTGATTATGCCAATAATGCCCAACATCATCCACGGTAGCTCTGGTTGTTGTGCCGACTTACCCAGATCAAACAGCCAACCGCCGCCGATATAACCGATAGCGCCGCCAATCGCCAGACCCAGACGACTAAACCCCATATAGCTGCCGCGCGCTCGCGCATCCGCCAGCGAGGCGCTTAAGGTTTCACGCGCAGGTTCGGCAATGATCGACCCGATATAAAACAGACAAATCAGGGTGAAGAGTTGTTGCAGACTGCTGACCATTCCAACTGGCATCATGCTTAACGACATGACTAACAGCCCAGCCATCAACCGATGTTCCAGACGAAAACGCTTTTCGCTCCAGCGAGCGATAGGGTAGAGCAAGGTTAAGGAGAGACATGCTTCAATGGCATACATCCATTTAACGGCAGAGGATGCGCCAGCAACATCGTTGACCATAATCGGCAGCATCAGCATCACCTGAACGGCCAGCATGTAGTAGCCCGCCAGCGTCAGGACGTAAGTGACAAAACGTTTATCACGCATCACGCGAGCCATGCCTTCGCGGACTGGCGTGCGCACGGTAGAGAGTTTCCACGCCGGTAACAACCAGGCATTAAATGCTGCACACAGCACAAACAGAATCGCCCCCGTGGCGCAGACCAGGCGGAAATCATATTGCAACAGCCAGCTCCCCAACAATGCGCCAATGACCGCACCGGCACTGTCCTGCATCATTAACAACGAGAAAAAGCGGCCACGCTGCTGCGGGCGAATCAATTTGACCACCAGCGCCGAACGCGGCGGATCGAAAAGAGTGCCGCCAAGACCTGAGAGAAGGCAGGAAAACCACAGTAGCCAGGGCTCCTGAGCGATGCCCATGGTGGCGAATCCGGCGGCGCGCATCAGCATACCGGTGACAATCATCGGTTTAGCGCCAAAGCGGTCGGCAATTGCGCCGCCAAAAATACCCAACCCCTGCTGAATGAACTGACGCAGACCGAGGGCAATACCGACCATCACGGCGGCCCAGCCCATTTGATCAACGAAGCGGATGGAGATCAGCGGAAAGACAACAAAGAACCCCAGCACGACCAGCATATTATCGATGAGCAGGAAATATTTACCCAGGTTCCTCGCCTGCGACACGCGCGACATTTCCCCTCCCGGGAAATAAAAGATGAGCACTTTCTATTCTGCATGGTCGCTAATACTTTTCCCACAATTCCCGGGACAATATTTTTTTATCGAAAGCCCTCTTTGATAGAGAGTTTTTATCAAATATGTGAATAATGCAGGAAATGGTATTTGGGACTTTTCACAGGCTCTGGTTGCGCAGGTATAGTAATACTTACAGCGTATTAAAGACGTTACGGGAAGGAGTAGGTATAGAATGTTTGGCTATCGCAGTAACGTGCCAAAAGTGCGCTTAACCACGGACCGACTGGTCGTGCGTCTGGTGCATGATCGTGATGCCTGGCGGCTGGCGGATTATTACGCAGAGAATCGCCATTTCCTCAAGCCCTGGGAGCCAGTGCGCGACGAAAGCCACTGCTATCCTTCAGGCTGGCAGGCCAGGTTAAGCATGATTAATGAATTTCATAAACAAGGTTCTGCATTCTATTTTGGGTTGTTCGACCCGGATGAGAAAGAGATTATTGGCGTTGCCAATTTTTCTAATGTGGTGCGAGGATCTTTTCATGCCTGCTATCTCGGTTATTCGATTGGGCAAAAATGGCAGGGCAAAGGGCTAATGTTTGAAGCCCTGACCGCCGCCATTCGTTATATGCAGCGCACCCAACATATTCATCGCATTATGGCCAACTATATGCCGCACAATAAACGCAGCGGTGATTTACTTGCGCGACTGGGTTTTGAAAAAGAAGGCTATGCGAAAGACTATTTGTTGATTGATGGACAATGGCGCGATCACGTACTGACGGCATTAACCACCCCAGACTGGACGCCCGGCCGCTAAGGAGAATCTCATGAAATATCAACTTACTGCACTGGAAGCCCGCGTGATTGGCTGCTTGCTGGAAAAACAGGTGACAACGCCGGAGCAATATCCGCTTTCTGTAAATGGTGTAGTAACGGCCTGTAATCAGAAAACGAACCGTGAACCGGTAATGAATCTGAGTGAATCCGAGGTGCAGGAGCAGCTGGATAATCTGGTCAAACGTCATTATTTACGCACGGTGAGCGGTTTTGGTAATCGGGTCACCAAATATGAGCAACGCTTTTGTAATTCAGAATTTGGCGATCTAAAACTGAGCGCCGCAGAAGTGGCGTTGATAACCACTTTGCTGTTACGCGGTGCCCAGACGCCAGGCGAATTGCGCAGCCGCGCGGCGCGGATGTATGAATTTAGCGATATGGCGGAAGTGGAGGCCACGCTGGAACAACTGGCTAATCGCGAAGACGGTCCTTTTGTGGTTCGCCTGGCTCGTGAACCGGGTAAACGTGAAAGCCGTTATATGCATCTTTTTAGCGGTGAGGTTGAGGATCAGTCGGTGTTAGCGGAGTCGTCGAACGCGGTTGACGGCGATTTACAGGCTCGTGTCGAAGCACTGGAAATCGAAGTGGCAGAACTGAAACAGCGTCTTGATTCATTGCTGGCCCATCTGGGAGATTAAAGTGAAAAAATTACGTATCGGCGTAGTGGGATTAGGCGGCATCGCGCAAAAAGCGTGGTTACCGGTGCTGGCGGCAGCATCAGACTGGACGTTACAAGGCGCGTGGTCGCCAACGCGTGAGAAAGCTCTGCCAGTTTGTGAAAGCTGGCGCATTCCCTACGCTGATTCGTTATCCAGCCTCGCCGTCAGTTGCGATGCAGTTTTCGTGCATTCAAGCACTGCCAGCCACTTTGAGGTTGTCAGTGCGCTGTTAAATGCGGGGGTGCATGTTTGTGTCGATAAACCGCTGGCGGAAAATCTGCGTGATGCCGAGCGGCTGGTGGAACTGGCAGCACGGAAAAAACTCACCCTGATGGTCGGTTTTAACCGCCGTTTCGCACCGCTCTACTGTGAGTTAAAAACGCAACTCGCTACGGCGGCCTCGCTAAGAATGGATAAGCATCGTAGCAATAGTGTCGGGCCGCACGATCTTTATTTCACGTTGCTGGATGATTATCTGCATGTGGTGGATACCGCGCTGTGGTTGTCTGGCGGCAAAGCCTCCCTGGATGGCGGCACGTTACTGACTAACGACGCTGGCGAAATGCTGTTTGCCGAGCACCATTTTTCTGCGGGTTCTTTGCAGATTACTACCAGTATGCATCGCCGTGCCGGAAGTCAGCGTGAAGCCGTGCAGGCCGTGACTGACGGTGCGCTCATCGACATTACGGATATGCGTGAATGGCGTGAGGAGCGCGGGCAGGGGGTAGTGCATAAACCGATTCCAGGCTGGCAGAGTACCCTTGAGCAGCGTGGATTTGTTGGTTGCGCACGTCACTTCATTGAATGCGTGCAAAATCAGACAGTTCCGCAAACCGCCGGTGAACAGGCTGTGCTGGCGCAGCGCATCGTTGACAAGATCTGGCGCGACGCGATGAGTGAATAAACCCTGTAACATCTGGCGGTAGCAATTCACCATAATCCAGGTAGACTATTCGCCTCTTTCAGCGCCTGCCTTGCAGGCGTTTTGCCCGTGGGTCTGGATTAGAACACCGATGAATTTATTAAAATCGCTGGCCGCCGTCAGCTCGATGACCATGTTTTCGCGTGTGCTTGGCTTCGCACGTGACGCTATTGTCGCCAGAATCTTTGGTGCAGGGATGGCAACCGACGCCTTTTTTGTCGCTTTTAAACTGCCTAACTTGTTGCGCCGTATCTTTGCCGAAGGGGCATTTTCCCAGGCATTTGTACCAATTCTGGCGGAATATAAAAGCAAGCAGGGTGAAGACGCCACGCGGGTCTTTGTCTCTTATGTTTCTGGTCTGCTGACTCTCGCGCTGGCGGTTGTGACGGTTGCCGGGATGCTCGCCGCGCCGTGGGTAATCATGGTGACCGCGCCGGGCTTTGCTGATACTGCCGACAAATTTGCCCTGACCACCCAGCTATTACAGATTACTTTTCCCTATATTTTGCTGATCTCCCTGGCATCGCTGGTGGGGGCGATTCTGAATACCTGGAACCGTTTTTCGATTCCGGCATTTGCCCCGACGTTACTTAACATCAGCATGATTGGTTTTGCGCTGTTTGCCGCGCCGTACTTTAATCCGCCGGTGCTGGCGCTGGCGTGGGCTGTAACGGTGGGCGGGATCCTGCAACTGGTTTATCAGCTACCGCACCTCAAGAAGATAGGCATGTTGGTTTTGCCACGCATTAACTTCCACGATGCGGGTGCGATGCGCGTGGTGAAACAGATGGGGCCGGCGATTCTTGGCGTCTCTGTCAGTCAGATCTCCTTGATCATCAACACCATTTTTGCTTCGTTTTTGGCATCCGGTTCAGTCTCCTGGATGTATTATGCTGACCGTTTAATGGAGTTCCCGTCTGGCGTACTGGGCGTGGCGCTTGGCACCATTTTGCTACCGTCACTGTCGAAAAGTTTTGCCAGCGGCAATCACGATGAATACAACCGCTTGATGGACTGGGGGCTGCGTCTTTGTTTCTTGCTGGCGCTGCCAAGCGCGGTGGCGCTGGGTATCCTTTCCGGGCCGTTGACCGTTTCACTGTTTCAATACGGTAAATTTACCGCCTTTGATGCGCTGATGACCCAGCGGGCGTTAATTGCTTACTCGGTGGGTTTGATTGGCCTGATTGTGGTGAAAGTGCTGGCTCCGGGCTTTTATTCCCGACAGGACATTAAAACACCGGTAAAAATAGCCATCGTCACGCTGATCCTGACGCAATTGATGAACCTGGCGTTTATCGGCCCGTTGAAACATGCCGGATTGTCGCTTTCCATTGGTCTGGCGGCTTGTCTGAATGCTTCGTTGCTGTACTGGCAGTTGCGTAAGCAGAAAATTTTCACCCCGCAGCCCGGCTGGACTGCGTTTCTGCTGCGTTTGTTGGTAGCCGTATTGGTGATGTCTGGCGTGCTGTTAGGTATGTTACACATCATGCCAGAGTGGTCATTGGGCACTATGCCCTGGCGCTTACTACGCTTGATGGCGGTTGTTGTGGCGGGGATTGCGGCATACTTTGCCGCGCTAGCGGTGCTGGGCTTCAAAGTTAAAGAGTTTGCCCGTCGGACGGTGTAATAATGCGTTCCGGCCTGCATTGCAGGCCGGAGAAAATCTTCAGATAGATATCTTTTTACTGCCGCGATGGGACGTTGAGGTTTGACCGTTAGCTCCGTACAGCGTCGGTTCCTGATGCGGTTTCAGCATCTCCAGCGCCTGTTGATTGCGCTCAATCTGTCCTTCCAGTAACCAGCCGTTATGTTGATTTAACTGGCGCAGTTTCTGCGTTTTCACGGTAATTTCCCGCCAACGCTGCGCGATATCGTCGCTGTTTGCAGTATCCAGTGTTTGCCGACGTAACTGCTCAAGGTAATCCAGCGTTGCCAGCAGTGAGCTTTTTTGTTCTGTAATCCATTGCAACTGGCTGCCGTTGATCTGCCCCATAGAGAGATGTTGCTGCTCTTGATCCATCACCATTTTAAGCTCGTTAAGCACTGCGGACATCTGGTCGAGGATCTCTGCAAGACGCGTCATAAGCCTATTTACTCAGTAAGTCTTGTTGTACTTCGCTGATCAGTGCGTCGGCAATTTTGCCGATATCCATTTTTAGCTCGCCGTTACGAATCGCCTGTCTCAACGCTTCTACGCGTTCAAGATTGATATCACTGCTGCCTGGCTGCATCAATTTTGCCTGCGCATCGCTTAACGTGACGCTGGTGCTGGTGGCTGCGGTCGTTTTAGTCGAGCGGGTATTGGCTACCGGCGCGTCAGTGTTTTCGCGTGGCTGAACGGTGCTTACGGGCTTCAGAGGTGAAGTGCGGTCAATACTCATGGTTTATTCCTCATTGAGGGCGCTTTTATCATTTGTTGCTTATTTATCGGCAATAGTCGGTCAATCTTTAATAGCTTACAGGTTTATAAGAATATTCCCATCAGCATCCACCACGCCACTGACCACCTGACCCGACACCATGCGGACACGAGCATTTTGCGCGACGGCGGCATTGTTCAGTGCCTGACCTTCAGCATTGGCACTGAATCCCTCGCCGCTGGCAATCACATTGACGCGTTGACCGGCTTTGACTCGCCAGGCCTGGCGCAGCATGGTTAGCTGTACAGGCTGCTCGGGCGCCAGATCGCGCAGGCTGACGGCATCAACAAGTTGATTGACATCCAGCACAGTACGCGGCGGTAAGGTATCCAGCCGTCCGCGTTTTAGTTTGACACTGCCAGATTCCAGCTTTCCTCCCCTCACAACGGGCATCGCAGCAACCACATAATTTCCCGTGGCCTGCACATTAACCTGCAAATATCGTTTGTCGTTGCCGCAGCGCGCCAGCACATTCACATTGCCCCACAGGCGAGAATTGCTGGTCATCGACAGCAACGGCTGTTCACACGGAGGCAGTAAATGGGGCGCAGTACGAATAGAGACCCGGACTTCATCACTCAACCCTGCCAGTTGTGCGGCAAAAAAGGTTTGCAATTGTGATGTGAGATCGCCAGCCGCACTCAGCGGACTGAACAGTATCGCGATGATCGCCATACAACGCTTCATTGCCAGCATTTTCGCCTCCAGCCATTTCTACGGGCCAAATTGTACCCGCGCGCTGTGACCATCAACGGCATAAATAGCGACCCATTTTGCGTTTATTCCGCCGATAACGCGCGCGTAAAGCCTTTAAGCTGACGGCAGAATTTTAATACCTGCGGAGGAGATATGCTCGACAAGCTCGATGCCGCCTTACGTTTTCAACAAGAGGCGCTCAATCTGCGCGCCCAGCGTCAGGAAGTGCTGGCGGCAAACATCGCCAATGCCGATACCCCTGGTTATCAGGCGCGCGATATAGATTTTGCCAGCGAACTTAAAAAAGTGATGCAGCGTGGACGGGATGAAACCAGCGTGGTCGCCCTGACTATGACCTCAACGCAACACATTCCGGCGCAGGCGCTGACGCCTCCTACCGCAGAACTGCAATACCGTATTCCGGACCAGCCTTCGCTGGACGGTAATACCGTCGATATGGATCGCGAACGTACCCAGTTTGCCGATAACAGCCTGCAATACCAGATGAGCCTTAGTGCGTTGAGCGGGCAAATCAAAGGCATGATGAACGTTTTACAGAGCGGAAATTAACGGATGGCACTGCTGAATATTTTTGATATCGCCGGATCGGCGTTAACTGCTCAGTCCCAGCGTCTGAACGTGGCGGCCAGTAATCTGGCGAATGCTGATAGCGTGACCGGTCCCGATGGACAGCCGTATCGGGCAAAACAGGTGGTGTTCCAGGTGAATGCCGCGCCAGGCGCTGCAACGGGCGGCGTAAAGGTTGCCGATGTTATTGAAAGTCAGGCTCCGGACAAACTGGTTTATGAGCCGGGTAATCCTCTGGCGGACGCGAAGGGCTACGTGAAAATGCCAAACGTTGATGTTGTCGGGGAGATGGTTAACACCATGTCGGCGTCGCGCAGCTATCAGGCCAACGTGGAAGTGCTCAACACGGTGAAAAGCATGATGCTGAAAACCCTCACGCTCGGTCAATAAAGGAGAAAGCCATGTCCATTGCGGTAACCACCACCGATCCGACAAATACCGGCGTCAGCACTACCAGCAGTAGTTCGATCACGGGCAGCAACGCCGCAGATTTACAAAGCAGTTTTCTGACTTTGCTGGTGGCACAGCTGAAAAACCAGGATCCGACCAATCCAATGGAAAACAACGAGCTGACGTCGCAACTGGCGCAAATCAGCACGGTCAGCGGGATTGAAAAACTCAATACAACGCTCGGTTCGATTTCCGGGCAGATAGACAACAGTCAGTCGCTACAGGCCAGTAACCTGATTGGTCATGGTGTGATGATCCCCGGCACCACCATTCTTGCCGGAACCGGCAGTGAAGAAGGCGCGGTAACCACGACCACACCGTTCGGTGTTGAACTGCAACAGGCGGCAGATAAAGTCACTGCCACTATCACTGATAAAAACGGCGCGGTTGTGCGCACTATTGATATCGGTGAACTGACCGCCGGCGTCCACAGTTTCACCTGGGACGGCACGTTAACTGACGGCACAACCGCTCCAAATGGTTCTTATAACGTGGCGATTAGCGCCAGTAACGGTGGTTCGCAGTTAGTGGCTCAACCGCTGCAGTTTGCTCTGGTGCAGGGCGTGATTCGCGGCAACAACGGGAACACGCTGGATCTTGGTACTTACGGCACCACCACGCTCGACGAAGTACGGCAGATAATCTAAGCCTTCACATTTCAGGAGTCAGTCATGGCCTTTTCTCAAGCGGTAAGCGGATTAAACGCTGCCGCCACCAACCTCGATGTCATTGGCAACAATATCGCCAACTCCGCCACCTATGGCTTTAAATCCGGCACGGCTTCATTTGCTGATATGTTCGCGGGTTCTAAAGTGGGACTGGGGGTAAAAGTTGCCGGTATCACCCAGGATTTTACCGATGGCACGACCACCAATACCGGACGTGGTCTTGACGTTGCTATCAGCCAGAACGGTTTTTTTCGCCTGGTAGACAGCAACGGCTCGGTGTTTTACAGCCGTAACGGGCAATTCAAACTCGATGAAAACCGCAACCTGGTGAATATGCAAGGTTTGCAATTGACGGGCTATCCGGCAACCGGCACGCCACCGACCATTCAGCAAGGGGCGAATCCGACCAATATTTCGATTCCAAATACCCTGATGGCGGCAAAAACCACCACCACGGCGTCGATGCAGATCAACCTGAACTCCAGTGATCCGCTTCCGTCTGTGACTACCTTCGATGCCAGTAATGCGGATAGCTATAACAAAAAAGGCTCGGTGACTGTTTTCGATAGTCAGGGCAATGCTCACGACATGAACGTCTTTTTTGTGAAGACCGGGGATAATAACTGGGATGTTTACACCCAGGACAGCAGTGATCCAACAGGCACAGCGAACCACGCAACGACGCTAGCGTTTAATGCCAATGGCATATTGACTTCGGGGGGGACAGCGAACATTACCACTGGCGCAATTAACGGCGCAGATCCTGCCTCATTCTCGTTAAGTTTCCTCAATTCTATGCAGCAAAACACTGGCGCGAACAACATTGTGGCAACCACCCAGGACGGCTACAAACCTGGCGATTTGGTGAGCTATCAAATCAACGATGACGGCACGGTAGTCGGTAACTATTCCAACGAACAAACCCAGTTGCTGGGGCAGATTGTGCTGGCAAACTTCGCTAACAACGAAGGTCTGGCATCCGAAGGCGATAACGTCTGGTCTGCGACACAATCTTCTGGCGTGGCGCTGCTGGGCACTGCCGGAACGGGTAATTTTGGCAGTCTGACTAACGGCGCGCTGGAAGCGTCCAACGTCGATCTCAGTAAAGAACTGGTCAATATGATTGTCGCCCAGCGTAACTATCAGTCTAACGCCCAGACCATCAAAACCCAGGATCAGATCCTTAACACGCTGGTTAACTTACGCTAATCGCTGACGGGATAGCTCAATGGATCACGCAATCTATACCGCAATGGGCGCCGCCAGCCAGACGCTGAATCAACAGGCGGTAACCGCCAGTAATCTGGCAAATGCCTCTACGCCCGGTTTTCGCGCGCAGTTAAACGCCTTGCGCGCAGTGCCGGTGGAAGGGCTTTCACTGCCTACGCGTACGCTGGTAACGGCGTCAACGCCGGGTGCAGACATGACACCCGGCAAGATGGATTACACCTCGCGCCCGCTGGACGTTGCATTACAGCAGGACGGCTGGCTGGCTGTGCAGACTACTGACGGCAGCGAAGGGTATACGCGTAATGGCAGCATTCAGGTTGATCCCACCGGGCAACTGACGATTCAGGGGCATCCGGTGATTGGCGAAGCGGGGCCAATTGCTGTGCCGGAAGGGGCAGAAATCACTATTGCCGCCGATGGCACTATTTCGGCGCTGAATCCCGGCGATCCGGCAAATACCGTCGCGCCAGTGGGTCGTCTGAAACTGGTGAAAGCCACGGGCAGTGAAGTACTGCGTGGTGATGACGGTATTTTTCGTTTAAGTGCGGAAAGCCAGGCAACGCGTGGCACGGTGCTGCAGACGGATCCGACGTTGCGCGTGATGTCGGGCGTACTGGAAGGCAGTAACGTCAATGCCGTTGCGGCAATGAGCGACATGATTGCCAGTGCGCGGCGTTTTGAAATGCAGATGAAGGTGATCAGCAGCGTCGATGATAACGCAGGCCGTGCCAACCAACTGCTGTCGATGAGTTAATTGAACGATTGATGACATTGCAATAAAAGCGCGCGGACTGTTCCCTCGCCCCTTTGGGGAGAGGGTTAGGGAGAGGGGAAATTCGCACCGCCGCGTGCTTTTGCTCTGCTTGTCAGCAATCCACCACAGGACATTTTATGATCAGTTCATTATGGATCGCTAAAACGGGTCTCGACGCCCAGCAAACCAATATGGACGTTATTGCCAACAACCTGGCAAACGTCAGCACCAACGGTTTTAAGCGCCAGCGGGCGGTGTTTGAAGATCTGCTTTATCAAACTATTCGCCAGCCTGGCGCACAGTCTTCCGAACAAACTACCTTACCATCCGGGTTGCAAATTGGCACCGGTGTGCGTCCGGTCGCCACTGAGCGTTTACACAGTCAGGGCAATCTGTCGCAAACCAATAACAGCAAAGATGTTGCCATCAAAGGGCAGGGTTTTTTCCAGATCATGCTGCCGGATGGTTCATCAGCCTATACCCGTGACGGCTCTTTCCAGGTGGATCAGAACGGGCAACTGGTGACGGCCGGTGGTTTTCAGGTGCAGCCAGCAATCACCATTCCGGCGAATGCGTTAACTATCACTATTGGTCGTGATGGGGTGGTAAGCGTAACCCAGCAAGGCCAGGCGGCGCCGGTTCAGGTTGGACAACTCAATCTCACCACCTTTATGAACGACACCGGGCTGGAGAGTATTGGTGAAAACCTCTACACCGAAACGCAATCCTCCGGTGCACCGAACGAAAGCACGCCAGGCCTGAACGGCGCGGGACTGCTGTATCAAGGGTATGTTGAAACGTCTAACGTCAACGTGGCGGAAGAACTGGTCAATATGATTCAGGTGCAACGCGCTTACGAAATCAACAGTAAAGCGGTATCCACCACCGATCAGATGCTGCAAAAACTGACGCAACTCTAAGGCATAACCGGTGGCAGGTTCACCGGTTTACTGATTTTTGAAGATGATAGCCATGCAAAAAAATGCTGTGCACACTTACGCCATTTCCAGCTTGTTGGTACTTTCACTATCCGGCTGTGCCTGGATACCCTCCACGCCGCTGGTGCAGGGGGCGACCAGTGCACAGCCGGTTCCCGGACCGACGCCCGTTGCCAACGGTTCTATTTTTCAGTCTGCCCAGCCGATTAACTATGGCTATCAACCGCTGTTTGAAGATCGCCGGCCGCGCAATATTGGTGACACGCTGACCATTGTGTTGCAGGAGAACGTCAGCGCCAGCAAGAGTTCCTCCGCTAATGCCAGCCGCGATGGCAAAACCAGCTTCGGTTTTGATACCGTGCCACGCTATTTGCAGGGGCTGTTTGGTAACGCCCGCGCCGATGTCGATGCCTCTGGCGGCAATAGTTTCAACGGTAAAGGCGGTGCTAATGCCAGCAATACCTTTAGCGGCACATTAACAGTGACGGTCGATCAGGTGCTGGTCAACGGTAACCTGCATGTAGTGGGCGAAAAACAGATCGCCATTAATCAGGGCACCGAATTTATTCGCTTCTCCGGCGTGGTCAATCCACGCACCATCAGCGGCAGCAATACCGTACCGTCTACTCAGGTGGCGGATGCGCGCATTGAGTACGTGGGTAACGGCTACATTAACGAAGCGCAAAATATGGGCTGGTTGCAGCGTTTCTTCCTTAACCTGTCGCCAATGTAAGTGAGGCTGTGGTGATTAAATTTCTCTCTGCGTTCATTCTTCTGCTGGTTGCGACGGTGGCGCAGGCCGACCGTATTCGCGATCTCACCAGCGTTCAGGGCGTACGGCAAAACTCGCTGATCGGTTATGGCCTGGTCGTTGGCCTGGATGGTACGGGCGACCAGACGACCCAGACGCCGTTTACCACTCAAACGCTTAATAACATGCTCTCGCAGTTGGGTATTACCGTTCCGACTGGCACTAATATGCAACTCAAAAACGTGGCTGCGGTAATGGTGACGGCGTCGCTTCCGCCATTTGGTCGCCAGGGGCAAACCATTGACGTGGTGGTTTCCTCTATGGGGAACGCCAAAAGTTTGCGTGGCGGCACGTTGTTAATGACCCCGCTTAAGGGCGTTGATAGCCAGGTGTATGCGCTGGCGCAGGGCAACATTCTGGTTGGCGGCGCGGGCGCATCGGCGGGAGGCAGCAGTGTCCAGGTTAACCAACTGAACGGCGGACGGATCACTAATGGTGCGATTATTGAGCGCGAATTGCCCAGCCAGTTTGGCGCTGGCAATACCCTCAATTTGCAGCTCAATGAGGAAGATTTCACCATGGCGCAGGAAATTGCCGATACCATCAACCGCACACGTGGATACGGTAACGCTACGGCGTTAGATGCGCGAACCATTCAGGTGCGCGTGCCGAGTGGCAACAGTTCCCAGGTGCGTTTCCTTGCCGATATCCAGAATATGCAGGTTAATGTCATCCCGCAGGACGCCAAAGTGATTATTAACTCGCGTACTGGTTCAGTGGTGATGAACCGTGAAGTGACGCTGGACAGTTGCGCGGTAGCGCAGGGGAATCTCTCGGTTACGGTAAATCGTCAGGCTAACGTGAGCCAACCAGACACACCGTTTGGTGGCGGGCAGACTGTGGTAACGCCACAAACCCAGATCGACTTACGCCAGAGCGGCGGTTCGCTGCAAAGCGTACGTTCTAGTGCCAGCCTCAATAACGTGGTGCGCGCGCTCAATGCGCTGGGCGCTACGCCGATGGATCTGATGTCCATACTGCAATCAATGCAAAGCGCGGGATGTCTGCGGGCAAAACTGGAAATCATCTGATGATTAGCGACAGCAAACTACTGGCGAGTGCCGCCTGGGATGCGCAATCGCTTAACGATCTGAAAGCGAAAGCGGGCGAAGATCCTGCGGCAAATATTCGCCCGGTTGCCCGCCAGGTGGAAGGGATGTTCGTGCAGATGATGCTGAAAAGTATGCGTGAAGCCCTACCGAAAGAGGGGCTGTTCAGCAGCGAGCACACTCGCCTCTACACCAGTATGTATGACCAGCAGATTGCCCAACAGATGACGGCGGGAAAAGGTCTGGGACTGGCGGAGATGATGGTTAAGCAGATGACGCCAGAACAACCACTGCCAGATGAAGCGACACCAGCGGCACCGATGAAATTCCCGCTCGAAACCGTGGTGCGTTATCAAAATCAGACACTCACGCAGCTGGTGCAAAAAGCCGTGCCACGCAACTACGATGATTCACTGCCTGGTGACAGTAAAGCATTCCTCGCCCAACTCTCATTGCCCGCACAACTGGCAAGCCAGCAAAGCGGTGTGCCACATCATCTGATCCTCGCCCAGGCTGCGCTGGAATCAGGCTGGGGTCAACGGCAAATTCGTCGTGAAAATGGTGAACCAAGCTATAACCTGTTTGGCGTCAAAGCCTCCGGCAACTGGAAAGGACCGGTGACTGAAATTACCACCACCGAATATGAAAACGGCGAAGCGAAAAAAGTGAAGGCGAAGTTTCGGGTTTACAGCTCTTATCTTGAAGCATTGTCGGATTATGTTGGACTGTTAACGCGTAATCCGCGTTACGCTGCCGTGACGACCGCCGCAAGCGCCGAGCAGGGGGCGCAGGCATTACAGGACGCGGGCTATGCTACCGATCCTCACTATGCCCGCAAACTCACCAATATGATTCAACAGATGAAATCGGTAAGCGACAAGGTGAGTAAAACCTACAACATGAGTATCGATAATCTGTTCTGAACAACTCAAGTCCGGCGGGTGTCTGCCGATAATGCTCTGTAATTGAAAGCTTATAAGGAACCTCCATGTCCAGCTTGATCAATAACGCCATGAGCGGACTTAACGCGGCTCAGGCGGCGTTAAATACGGCGAGTAATAATATTTCCAGCTATAACGTTGCCGGATATACCCGTCAAACGACCATTATGGCGCAGGCCAATAGCACTCTGGGTGCAGGCGGCTGGGTTGGCAATGGCGTCTACGTTTCTGGCGTGCAGCGTGAGTACGACGCCTTTATTACCAACCAGTTACGTGCGGCGCAGACCCAGAGTAGCGGCCTGACTTCCCGCTATGAACAGATGTCGAAAATCGACAATATGCTCTCTGGTAGCACCACGTCGCTGGCAACACAGATGCAGGACTTCTTCACCAGTCTGCAAACGCTGGTCAGCAACGCGGAAGATCCAGCAGCACGTCAGGCGATGATTGGTAAATCAGAAGGGCTGGTGAATCAGTTTAAAACCACCGATCAGTATCTGCGCGACCAGGACAAACAGGTCAATATCGCGATAGGTGCAAGTGTTGACCAGATCAACAATTACGCTAAACAAATCGCCAGCCTGAACGATCAAATCTCACGCCTGACAGGTGTGGGGGCAGGGGCGTCACCCAACGATCTCCTGGATCAACGCGATCAACTGGTGAGTGAATTAAACCAGATTGTTGGTGTAGAAGTCAGCGTTCAGGATGGCGGCACTTATAACATCACGATGGCCAATGGTTACTCGCTGGTACAAGGTAGCACGGCGCGCCAGCTTGCGGCAGTACCGTCCAGCGCCGATCCTTCTCGTACCACTGTCGCTTATGTTGATGGGACAGCAGGCAATATTGAGATCCCGGAGAAGTTACTGAATACCGGGTCGCTGGGCGGCATTCTGACATTCCGTTCTCAGGATCTTGACCAGACGCGCAATACGCTCGGGCAACTGGCGCTGGCATTTGCCGAGGCTTTCAATACCCAACATAACAAGGGATTTGATGCCAATGGTAAGGAAGGGCAGGATTTCTTTGCCGTCGGGAAGCCGGCTGTACTGGAGAATACTAAAAACCAGGGTAACAGCGCGATTAGCGCCACCGTGACCGATGGCTCCGCCGTGCTGGCGACAGATTACAAAATCTCCTTTAGCAACGATCAGTGGCAGGTCACCCGCCTTGCCAGCAATACCACTTTTACGGTGACGCCTGATGCTGACGGTAAAGTCACGTTTGATGGTCTGGAGTTGACGTTTACTGGCACACCAGACGCTAACGACAGCTTTACGCTGAAACCGGTAAGCGATGCCATCGTCAACATGGATGTTTTAATCACCGATGAAGCAGAAATCGCCATGGCGAGTGATAAAACGGCTGGTGAGAGCGACAACCGCAATGGTCAGGCGCTGCTGGATTTGCAAAGCAACAGTAAAACGGTGGGCGGGGCGAAATCCTTTAACGACGCCTATGCCTCGTTGGTCAGCGACATCGGTAATAAAACAGCTACCTTGAAAACCAGCAGTACTACGCAGGGTAATGTGGTGACGCAGCTTTCTAATCAGCAGCAATCTATTTCCGGCGTCAACCTCGACGAAGAGTACGGCAACCTGCAACGTTTTCAACAGTATTACCTGGCGAATGCGCAGGTTTTGCAGACGGCGAACGCCATTTTTGATGCGCTGATTAACATTCGCTAAGGGAGAGAAAAAATGCGTTTCAGTACTCAAATGATGTACCAGCAGAATATGCGCGGTATCACCAGTTCTCAGGCTGAATGGATGAAGTATGGCGAACAGATGTCGACGGGTAAGCGAGTCGTTAACCCTTCAGATGATCCCATTGCTGCATCACAAGCCGTAGTGCTCTCACAAGCGCAGGCGCAAAACAGCCAGTACACGCTGGCGCGTACTTTTGCCACTCAAAAAGTGTCACTGGAAGAGAGTGTGCTTAGCCAGGTGACCACTGCTATCCAGAATGCTCAGGAGAAAATTGTCTATGCCAGCAACGGCACCTTGAGTGACGATGACCGGGCATCGCTGGCAACGGATATTCAGGGGCTACGTGACCAGTTGTTGAATCTGGCGAATACCACTGACGGTAACGGGCGCTACATTTTTGCGGGTTATAAAACAGAAACCGCGCCGTTTAGCGAAGAGAAAGGTAAATATGTCGGCGGAACAGAAAGTATTAAGCAACAGGTCGATGCTTCGCGTTCGATGGTGATAGGGCATACCGGCGACAAAATTTTTAATAGCATTACCAGTAATGCTGTAGCGGAACCAGACGGTAGCGATTCTGAAACCAATCTTTTTGCCATGCTGGATAGCGCCATTGCGGCGCTTAAAACACCGATTGCGGATAGTGAAGCGGATAAAGAAACCTCCGCTGCGGCGTTAGATAAAACCAACCGTGGCCTGAAAAACTCGCTGAATAATGTGCTCACCGTACGCGCGGAATTAGGCACACAGCTGAACGAGCTGGAGTCGCTTGATTCTTTAGGTAGCGATCGCGCTTTAGGCCAAACGCAGCAGATGAGTGATTTGGTTGATGTGGACTGGAACGCGACTATTTCATCTTACATCATGCAGCAAACGGCGTTGCAGGCGTCGTACAAAGCGTTTACTGATATGCAGGGGTTATCACTTTTCCAGCTCAACAAATAAGCACTTTTTCAAACATATCATGAAACTGGGTATGTTTTGTCTGCCTGCTCTGGGATCGCCGGGGCGGGCATTTTTTTTGCCTGATTTGAGTAGTTGGCTAGCAAGAATGCCATTTGATGAATTTGAATCTATTGATTCAAAGATGAAATAAAAAGCCCCGGCGGTTGCCAGGGCTTGATTACTTTGAGCTAATGATTACTCAACAGGTTGCGGACGCGCAGGAGCGGCAGAGGCATGATGCGTTGCCGTATGACCACCTGCGGCACCTTTACCTTCGAAGGCAAAAGTAGGGCGCTGCCAGTCACTGTGACGCGGTGCTTCCGGAACATATTCCGGTGCCGGAGCGCGTGTCATCGGCGCGGTAGCGTGGTTATGTTCAGCTGCGACCTCAGGTTCAACAGCGGCTACCGTTTCAACTTCTGCTGCGACTTCAGCGACCACAGGTGCGGCAGGTTGAGCGACAACTTCAGGTTCGGCAACCACAACCTCGGCAGTTTCAGCCACTTCTTCAATATCTGCCGTCTCTTCCTGTGGTTCAACCACTGGCTCCGCATGTTCTGCAACGTCCTGTGCTACAGCAACATCAGCCTCGGCAATCACCTGTGGCTGTTCAGTTACCGCTGCGGCAATCACTTCAGGATGCGTCGTTTCAACCACTTCCGGTTGCGCTTGTGCAACCTGAACTGGTGCTTCTACGGTTTCGGTCACTTCTTCAATAACCGGCGCAGTAACGACGGGTTCGACGGCGGCGGCGACAGGAACTTCAGTCACCATCGGCTGCATCTGTACTTCTTCCTGTTCGCGTTGCTCTTCAACCTGTACATCTTGCGGACGTACTACCGGATAGCGAATCCAGACTTTGCCAGAGGCCAGTTCAGGAGACGCACACGCTACGGTTAATGGCATTGGTGACTGAACCGGATAACGCTCATCACGATAGCGGCGACGACGCTGACCACTCACGCGCAGGTGGCGCGGCGAGCGGCGAGAACGACGCGGCATACCACCGTTGTCACGGTTATCGGCATTGTTCTCTTCTTGTTGTTGTTCCGGCGCAGTTTGTGCAACGACTGGCAATGGTACTTTCACCAGTTCAGTACGCTGGGCTGGCGCTTCATGCATAACAGGTTCGGCGGCGACGGTTTCTTCAACCACCGGTGCGGCTACTACTTCTTCCGCAACGCTTTGCTCGTAACGCACTTTCTGATTTAGCTGGCGCTGTTTACGACGCGGCTGAACCGGACGTACACGCTCCTCCTGTTCGGTTTCCTGAACAGATTGCTCTTCAACATTCAGTGCCTTCGCTTCTTGTTGTACCTGACGTTTATCATCGTTGCGGCGACGACTACGCTCACGACGCGGTGCTTGCTGCTCGTCGGTGGTACGCGCTTTTTCTGTTACATCAGTCTGCTGACGGCTCTCACGCGTCTCGGCAGTCTGCTGCTGTGACTGGCGACGATTACGACGGTTTTCTTCGCGATTATCGCTACCCTCTGTACGTTCGCTACGCGTGTCGCGGCGTTCATTACGGTCACGGCGATTGTTCTGACGAGGCTTGCGGCGATCCTGTTGACGTTCCGGTTTCGCTTCTGCTTTCGGTGCAGGCTGCTCGGTTGGTTTGGTTTCTTCACCACCGCTGAACAGCGATTTCAGGGCGCTGAAGAGACGGCTTAACAGGCCTGGTTGGGCAGGAGCAGCAGGCGTTGTCGGCGCTGCTTTAGGCGCCGGGGCTGCTGCAGGCGCTACAGGTTCAGCCGGGGCTGGAGCAGGTGGCACATCCGGCATGGCAAAAGTTGCCAGTGCAGGTTGTTCCGGACGTTTACGCTCCGCAAACTCTTCTTCTGACGGCAGCGCCATTGCTTCTTCATGTAGCTTCGGCAGCATGTAGCTTAAGGTCGGCGTCTCTTCCCCTTTACGCACGCGCAGTACGTGGTAGTGCGGAGTTTCCATCTGATCGTTTGGTACAATCACACAGCGCACGCCGTCCTGACGGGTTTCAATTGCATTTACCGCAGAACGTTTTTCGTTCAGCAGGTAAGAGGCAATAGGGACAGGAACAATAGCGTGGACTTCCTGAGTGTTCTCTTTCAGGGCTTCTTCTTCAATCAGACGCAGAATAGAGAGCGACAGGGATTCATTATCACGCACGGTGCCAGTACCAGAGCAACGCGGGCAGACGTGATGGCTGGATTCACCCAGCGACGGGCTCAGGCGCTGACGGGACATCTCCAGCAGGCCAAAGCGAGAGATATGGCTGATTTGAATACGCGCACGATCCTGACGCACTGCTTCACGCAGACGGTTTTCTACGGCACGCTGGTGGCGTACTGGCGTCATGTCGATGAAGTCGATAACAATCAGACCGCCGAGGTCACGCAGGCGTAGCTGACGAGCAATTTCATCGGCAGCTTCCAGGTTGGTGTTAAACGCGGTTTCTTCGATATCGCCGCCGCGAGTTGCACGAGCGGAGTTGATGTCGATGGCGGTTAACGCTTCGGTGCTGTCGATAACAATGGAGCCACCAGACGGCAGACGGACTTCACGCTGGAAAGCGGACTCGATCTGCGATTCGATCTGGTAGTGGCTGAACAGTGGAATTTCACCCGTGTACAGTTTGATTTTGCTGCTGAAATCCGGGCGACCTAATGCAGCGATATGCTGACGCGCCAGTTCGAGTACTTTCGGGTTATCGATAAGGATTTCGCCGATGTCCTGGCGTAAGTAATCGCGGAATGCGCGAACGATAACATTGCTCTCCTGATGGATCAGGAACGGAGCAGGGCGACTTTCAGCGGCTTTTTTGATTGCTTCCCAGTGTTTCAGACGGAAGCTTAAATCCCATTGCAGCGCCTCAGCAGATTTGCCGACGCCTGCGGTGCGCACGATAAGCCCCATGCCTTCAGGCAGTTCGAGGCTCGCCAGTGCTTCTTTTAATTCGGTACGGTCGTCGCCTTCAATACGGCGAGAAATGCCACCCGCGCGCGGGTTGTTCGGCATCAGAACCAGATAGCTACCCGCCAGACTGATAAAGGTGGTTAATGCCGCGCCTTTGTTGCCGCGCTCTTCTTTATCGATCTGAACAATGACTTCCTGACCTTCACGCAACACATCTTTAATGTTGGGACGACCATGAGCACTGTAGTTAGCAGGGAAATATTCGCGGGCAATTTCTTTTAGTGGGAGGAAACCATGACGTTCAGCGCCGTAATCAACAAAAGCAGCTTCCAGACTCGGTTCAATGCGGGTGATTTTACCTTTGTAGATGTTCGCCTTTTTCTGTTCATGCCCTGGACTTTCGATATCCAGATCATACAGACGCTGCCCATCTACAAGGGCAACGCGCAACTCTTCCTGCTGAGTTGCGTTGATTAACATTCTTTTCATCGTAACTTACTCATTATTCTTACATTGACGACTAAGCTGCGGGCAAAGTAACGCCTTTCCGGGTGTGAACCGATGGCCTCGTGTCTAGTCGCGTCGCCAACCTCACGGTTATCGTCAGCTCAAAGAGGCGCAGAGTGTCGGTTGCCCGTTTTTCATGCGGAAAAACAGCGCAATTATCAGAGAAACAGACTGGGTATTACTCTCCAGAAATATTTCCATCTACCGGTAAGGACTGCAACCCGCAGCCCGCTAACTGCCTGAAAGATCAATACGTCTTACGCCATTGCTGCGTTGATGATCGGTCGGGCAAAATGGGGTATTCCGTAAAATTTCTTGTTTTAACAAGGTTGGACACGGAAACGTTCTCATTATTCCACTGCAAGCCTTGTTATAGCAAGATGACTTTTACCATTTATCACCCACTTACTCACAGTTTTTTCACTTCTTGCTGGCGATTGGTTTAATAACCATCAATTAAGTGATTGCACTGGGAAGTAATAAGGTGCAGAACTAAATATAAGCATAGAAAAATGAGTGGCGCGAATCCTGTTGGCTATTTAGAATCGCCCACCATGAAAACAGAGACTCCATCCGTAAAAATCGTTGCTATCACCGCTGATGAAGCGGGGCAACGTATCGACAACTTTTTGCGTACCCAATTGAAAGGCGTACCAAAAAGTATGATTTACCGTATTTTGCGTAAAGGCGAAGTGCGGGTGAACAAAAAACGTATTAAGCCTGAATATAAACTCGAAGCTGGTGATGAAGTGCGTATTCCGCCGGTTCGCGTTGCCGAACGGGAAGAAGAGGCCGTTTCGCCGCATCTGCAAAAAGTGGCGGCGCTGGCGGACGTCATCTTATATGAAGATGATCATATCCTGGTGCTCAATAAACCCTCAGGTACGGCGGTGCATGGCGGCAGTGGTTTAAGTTTCGGCGTTATTGAAGGGCTGAGGGCGTTGCGCCCGGAAGCGCGGTTCCTTGAACTGGTGCATCGACTCGACCGGGACACTTCAGGTGTATTGCTGGTAGCGAAAAAACGTTCGGCGTTACGTTCTCTGCATGAGCAATTACGTGAAAAAGGGATGCAAAAAGATTATCTGGCGCTGGTGCGCGGTCAGTGGCAGTCACACGTGAAGAGTGTCCAGGCTCCGCTGCTGAAGAATATTCTGCAAAGCGGCGAACGTATTGTGCGTGTGAGCCAGGAAGGTAAACCGTCAGAAACACGCTTCAAAGTGGAAGAACGCTATGCGTTTGCCACGCTGGTTCGTTGCAGTCCGGTTACCGGACGTACACACCAGATCCGTGTGCATACTCAATACGCTGGTCATCCGATTGCGTTTGATGATCGTTACGGCGATCGTGAGTTTGATCAACAGCTCACTGAGACCGGAACGGGGCTGAAGCGTTTGTTCCTGCACGCGGCAGCGTTGAAGTTTACCCATCCGGGTACGGGTGAGGTGATGCGTATCGAAGCGCCGATGGATGATGGTCTGAAGCGTTGTTTGCAGAAACTGCGTAATGCGCGTTAATACAAACATATAAGCCAGATATAATGGGTGGTAGACCTGATAAGGTGTTTACGTCGCGTCAGGCCGCCAGAACCGATTGCCGGATGCGGCGTAAATGCTTTATCCGGCAGACAAAACTACCCCATCAGCGGGTTTTTCCCTTCCCGACGTAACATCTGACAGAGCGCGATGAGCGGTAAACCAACCAGCGTATTAGGGTCACGTCCTTCTAAACGTTCGAATAGCGTAATGCCAAACCCTTCACTCTTAAAACTGCCAGCGCAGTGCAGGGGATGTTCTTTACGCACGTAATTATCAATCTCCGCCTCGCTTAAGTGGCGGAAATGAACGTCAAAAGGTTCCACTTCCGTTTGCAGATGCCCGCTCGCCGAATTAAACAGCGCCAGCCCAGTATAGAAGGTGACAATATTGCCGCTGGCTTTGCGTAATTGCAGACGCGCATTTTCTTCCGTTAACGGTTTACCGGTGATTTCGCCATCAAGAACACACACCTGGTCTGAACCGATAATTAAATGAGAGGGATAACGTGATGCTAAGGATTGCGCTTTTTCTTGCGCCAGCCGGAGCACCAGCTGGCGCGGCGATTCATCGCTATGCGGGGTTTCGTCGACCTCCGGAGCGGCACATTCGAAAGAGATTTGTAGTTTTTCAAGTAAGGCGCGGCGCCAGGGCGAAGTGGAGGCTAAAATAAGTTTAGACATATTTTTTTCCATCAGATATAGCGTATTGATGATAGCCATTTTAAACTATGCGCTTCGTTTTGCAGGTTGATGTTCGTTATCAGCACTGAACGAAAATAAAGCAGTAACCCGCAATGTGTGCGAATTATTGGCAAAAGGCAACCACAGGCTGCCTTTTTCTTTGACTCTATGACGTTACAAAGTTAATATGCGCGCCCTATGCAAAAGGTAAAATTACCCCTGACTCTCGATCCGGTTCGTACGGCTCAAAAACGCCTTGATTACCAGGGTATCTATACTCCTGATCAGGTTGAGCGCGTCGCCGAATCCGTAGTCAGTGTGGACAGTGATGTGGAATGCTCCATGTCGTTCGCTATCGATAACCAACGTCTCGCAGTGTTAAACGGCGATGCGAAGGTGACGGTAACGCTCGAGTGTCAGCGTTGCGGGAAGCCGTTTACTCATCAGGTCTACACAACGTATTGTTTTAGTCCTGTGCGTTCAGACGAACAGGCTGAAGCACTGCCGGAAGCGTATGAACCGATTGAGGTTAACGAATTCGGTGAAATCGATCTGCTTGCAATGGTTGAAGATGAAATCATCCTCGCCTTGCCGGTAGTTCCGGTGCATGATTCTGAACACTGTGAAGTGTCCGAAGCGGACATGGTCTTTGGTGAACTGCCTGAAGAAGCGCAAAAGCCAAACCCATTTGCCGTATTAGCCAGCTTAAAGCGTAAGTAATTGGTGCTCCCCGTTGGATCGGGGATAAACCGTAATTGAGGAGTAAGGTCCATGGCCGTACAACAGAATAAACCAACCCGTTCCAAACGTGGCATGCGTCGTTCCCATGACGCGCTGACCGCAGTCACCAGCCTGTCTGTAGACAAAACTTCTGGTGAAAAACACCTGCGTCACCACATCACTGCCGACGGTTACTACCGTGGCCGCAAGGTCATCGCTAAGTAATCACGCATCTGCGTGATGAAGCTTAGTGAGGATTTTCCCCAGGCAACTGGGGAAAGACCAAACCGGGCGGCGACGATACCTTGACACGTCTAACCCTGGCGTTAGATGTCATGGGGGGTGATTTTGGCCCTTCTGTGACAGTGCCTGCAGCTTTGCAGGCACTGAACTCTAATTCGCAACTCACTCTTCTTTTAGTCGGTAACCCCGACGCCATCACGCCATTACTTGCTAAAGCTGATTTTGAACAACGTTCGCGTTTGCAGATTATTCCTGCGCAGTCAGTTATCGCCAGTGATGCCCGGCCTTCGCAGGCTATCCGCGCCAGTCGCGGTAGCTCAATGCGCGTGGCGCTGGAGCTGGTGAAAGAAGGTCGAGCGCAAGCCTGTGTCAGTGCTGGCAATACCGGGGCGCTGATGGGGCTGGCTAAATTATTACTCAAGCCCCTGGAGGGGATTGAGCGCCCGGCGTTGGTGACGGTGTTACCGCATCAACAAAAGGGCAAAACGGTGGTTCTCGATTTAGGAGCCAACGTCGATTGTGACAGCACAATGTTGGTGCAATTTGCCATTATGGGCTCAGTTTTGGCTGAAGAGGTGGTGGAAATCCCTAACCCTCGCGTGGCGTTGCTCAATATTGGTGAAGAAGAAGTAAAGGGTCTCGACAGTATTCGGGATGCCTCAGCGGTGCTTAAAACAATCCCTTCTATCAATTATATCGGCTATCTTGAAGCCAATGAGTTATTAACTGGCAAGACAGATGTGTTGGTCTGTGACGGCTTTACAGGAAATGTCACATTAAAGACGATGGAAGGTGTTGTCAGGATGTTCCTTTCTCTGCTGAAATCTCAGGGAGAAGGGAAAAAACGGTCGTGGTGGCTACTGTTATTAAAGCGTTGGCTACAAAAGAGCCTGACGAGGCGATTCAGTCACCTCAACCCCGACCAGTATAACGGCGCCTGTCTGTTAGGATTGCGCGGCACGGTGATAAAAAGTCATGGTGCAGCCAATCAGCGAGCTTTTGCGGTCGCGATTGAACAGGCAGTGCAGGCGGTGCAGCGACAAGTTCCTCAGCGAATTGCCGCTCGCCTGGAATCTGTATACCCAGCTGGTTTTGAGCTGTTGGACGGTGGCAAAAGCGGATCTCTGCGGTAGCAGGACGCTGCCAGCGAACTCGCAGTTTGCAAGTGACGGTATATAACCGAAAAGTGACTGAGCGTACATGTATACGAAGATTATTGGTACTGGCAGCTATCTGCCCGAACAAGTGCGGACAAACGCCGATCTGGAAAAAATGGTGGATACCTCTGACGAGTGGATTGTCACTCGTACTGGCATCCGCGAACGCCACATTGCCGCGCCAAACGAAACCGTTTCTACCATGGGCTTCGAAGCGGCGACGCGTGCAATTGAAATGGCGGGCATTGATAAAGACCAGATTGGCCTGATCGTTGTGGCAACAACTTCTGCCACGCACGCCTTCCCGAGCGCAGCATGTCAGATTCAAAGCATGTTGGGCATCAAAGGTTGCCCGGCGTTTGACGTTGCTGCAGCCTGTGCAGGTTTCACCTACGCGCTGAGCGTAGCCGATCAATATGTGAAATCTGGTGCGGTGAAGTATGCTCTGGTCGTCGGTTCCGATGTACTGGCGCGCACCTGCGATCCAACAGATCGCGGGACCATTATCATTTTTGGCGACGGCGCGGGCGCTGCGGTGCTTGCTGCCTCTGAAGAGCCTGGAATTATCTCCACGCATCTTCATGCCGATGGCAGCTATGGTGAATTGCTGACATTGCCTAACGCCGACCGTGTGAATCCAGAAAATTCAATTCATCTGACCATGGCGGGCAACGAAGTCTTCAAGGTTGCGGTAACCGAGTTGGCGCACATCGTTGATGAGACGCTGGCGGCAAATAACCTTGATCGTTCCCAACTGGACTGGCTGGTTCCGCATCAGGCGAACTTGCGTATTATCAGCGCGACGGCGAAAAAACTCGGCATGTCGATGGACAATGTCGTCGTGACGCTGGATCGACACGGTAATACCTCTGCCGCTTCTGTGCCTTGTGCACTTGATGAAGCTGTACGCGACGGGCGTATTAAGCCTGGACAGCTGGTTCTGCTTGAAGCCTTTGGCGGTGGGTTCACCTGGGGCTCCGCGCTGGTTCGTTTCTAGGATAAGGATTTAAAGATGACGCAATTTGCATTTGTGTTCCCTGGACAGGGCTCTCAAACCGTTGGAATGCTGGCTGATATGGCGGCGAGCTATCCCATTGTCGAAGAAACGTTTGCTGAAGCCTCTGCGGCGCTGGGCTACGACCTGTGGGCGCTGACCCAGCAGGGGTCTGCCGAAGAACTGAATAAAACCTGGCAAACCCAGCCTGCGCTGTTGACTGCATCTGTTGCGTTGTACCGTGTGTGGCAGCAGCAGGGCGGTAAAACACCGGCGATGATGGCCGGTCACAGCCTGGGTGAATACTCCGCGCTGGTTTGCGCTGGTGTGATTGATTTTGCTGATGCAGTGCGTCTGGTTGAGATGCGCGGCAAGTTCATGCAGGAAGCTGTACCGGAAGGGACAGGCGCAATGGCGGCAATCATCGGTCTTGATGATGCGTCTATTGCTAAAGCTTGCGAAGAAGCGGCAGAAGGTCAGGTGGTTTCTCCGGTAAACTTTAACTCTCCGGGGCAGGTCGTTATTGCCGGTCATAAAGAAGCGGTTGAGCGTGCAGGTGCTGCCTGTAAAGCTGCGGGCGCAAAACGTGCGTTGCCGTTGCCAGTGAGCGTACCGTCTCACTGTGCGCTGATGAAACCGGCTGCCGATAAACTGGCTGTTGAATTGGCGAAAATCACCTTCAATACCCCAACCGTCCCGGTTGTGAATAACGTTGATGTGAAATGCGAAACTAATGGCGATGCTATCCGTGATGCGCTGGTACGTCAGCTGTATAATCCGGTTCAATGGACGAAATCTGTTGAATACATGGCAGCGCAAGGCGTTGAACATCTTTATGAAGTGGGACCAGGCAAAGTGCTTACTGGCCTGACAAAACGCATTGTCGACACCCTGACCGCCTCGGCGCTGAACGAACCTTCAGCGATGGCAGCGGCGCTCGAGCTTTAAAAGAGGAAAAACATGAATTTTGAAGGAAAAATCGCACTGGTAACCGGTGCAAGCCGTGGGATTGGTCGCGCAATTGCGGAAACGCTCGCAGCTCGTGGCGCGAAAGTTATCGGTACTGCGACCAGTGAAAGCGGTGCTCAGGCGATCAGCGATTATTTAGGTGATAACGGTAAAGGTCTGATGTTGAATGTGACCGACCCGGCATCTATCGAATCTGTTCTGGAAAAAATTCGCGCAGAATTTGGTGAAGTCGATATCCTGGTCAATAATGCCGGTATCACTCGTGATAACCTGTTAATGCGAATGAAAGATGATGAGTGGAACGATATTATCGAAACCAACCTTTCATCTGTTTTCCGTCTGTCAAAAGCGGTAATGCGCGCTATGATGAAAAAGCGTCATGGTCGTATTATCACTATCGGTTCTGTGGTTGGTACCATGGGAAATGGCGGTCAGGCCAACTACGCTGCGGCGAAAGCGGGCTTGATCGGCTTCAGTAAATCCCTGGCGCGCGAAGTTGCGTCACGTGGTATTACTGTAAACGTTGTTGCTCCGGGCTTTATTGAAACGGACATGACACGTGCGCTGAGCGATGACCAGCGTGCGGGTATCCTGGCGCAGGTTCCTGCGGGTCGCCTCGGCGGCGCACAGGAAATCGCCAACGCGGTTGCATTCCTGGCATCCGACGAAGCAGCTTACATCACGGGTGAAACTTTGCATGTGAACGGCGGGATGTACATGGTCTGACCGCGATTTGCACAAAATGCTCATGTTGCGCGCAGTCTGCGTGGTTATGAGTAATAATTAGTGCAAAATGATTTGCGTTGTTGGGGGGTATGGCCTCAAAATAACGTAAAATCGTGGTAAGACCTGCCGGGATTTAGTTGCAAATTTTTCAACATTTTATACACTACGAAAACCATCGCGAAAGCGAGTTTTGATAGGAAATTTAAGAGTATGAGCACTATCGAAGAACGCGTTAAGAAAATTATCGGCGAACAGCTGGGCGTTAAGCAGGAAGAAGTTACCAACAATGCTTCTTTCGTTGAAGACCTGGGCGCGGATTCTCTTGACACCGTTGAGCTGGTAATGGCTCTGGAAGAAGAGTTTGATACTGAGATTCCGGACGAAGAAGCTGAGAAAATCACCACCGTTCAGGCTGCCATTGATTACATCAACGGCCACCAGGCGTAAGTGAACATCTCCAGGCGGTCGTTCGACCGCCTGAGTTTTATCTTTTTGTCCCACTAGAATCATTTTTTTCCCTCCCTGGAGGACAAACGTGTCTAAGCGTCGTGTAGTTGTGACCGGACTGGGCATGTTGTCTCCTGTCGGCAATACCGTAGAGTCTACCTGGAAAGCTCTGCTTGCCGGTCAGAGTGGCATCAGCCTAATCGACCATTTCGATACTAGCGCCTATGCAACGAAATTTGCTGGCTTAGTAAAGGATTTTAACTGTGAGGACATTATCTCGCGCAAAGAACAGCGCAAGATGGATGCCTTCATTCAATATGGAATTGTCGCTGGCGTTCAGGCCATGCAGGATTCTGGCCTTGAAATAACGGAAGAGAACGCAACCCGCATTGGTGCCGCAATTGGCTCCGGGATTGGCGGCCTCGGACTGATCGAAGAAAACCACACATCTTTGATGAACGGTGGTCCACGTAAGATCAGCCCATTCTTCGTTCCGTCAACGATTGTGAACATGGTGGCAGGTCACCTGACTATCATGTATGGCCTGCGTGGCCCAAGCATCTCTATCGCGACCGCCTGTACTTCCGGCGTGCACAACATTGGTCATGCTGCGCGTATTATCGCGTATGGCGATGCTGACGTGATGGTTGCAGGTGGCGCAGAGAAAGCCAGTACGCCGCTGGGCGTTGGCGGTTTCGGCGCGGCACGTGCATTATCTACCCGCAATGATAACCCGCAAGCGGCTAGCCGCCCGTGGGATAAAGAGCGTGATGGTTTCGTACTGGGCGATGGTGCCGGTATGCTGGTGCTCGAAGAGTACGAACACGCGAAAAAACGCGGTGCGAAAATTTACGCTGAACTCGTCGGCTTTGGTATGAGCAGCGATGCCTATCATATGACGTCGCCGCCGGAAAATGGCGCAGGCGCAGCTCTGGCAATGGCAAATGCTCTGCGTGATGCAGGTATTGAAGCGAGCCAGATTGGCTACGTTAACGCGCACGGTACTTCAACGCCTGCTGGCGATAAAGCCGAAGCGCAGGCAGTGAAAACCATCTTCGGTGAAGCTGCAAGCCGTGTGCTGGTAAGTTCCACGAAATCCATGACCGGTCACCTGTTAGGTGCGGCGGGTGCGGTAGAGTCTATCTACTCCATCCTGGCGCTGCGCGATCAGGCTGTTCCGCCGACCATCAACCTGGATAACCCGGATGAAGGTTGCGATCTGGATTTCGTACCGCATGAAGCGCGTCAGGTCAGCGGAATGGAGTATACCCTGTGTAACTCCTTCGGCTTCGGTGGCACTAATGGTTCTTTGATCTTTAAAAAGATCTAAGTTGCTATTTCCCACCTGTATAAAAGGTCCGCTTGCGGGCCTTTTTTCTTAGCTTTTATTCAGACTTGTTCCGCAGTGAACATGCTGCCACACTAACAATCCTCTGATAAGGAGCCGGTATGTTCTTAATTAACGGTCATAAACAGGATTCGCTGGCAGCAAGCGATCGGGCAACGCAATTTGGCGATGGTTGTTTCACCACAGCCAGAATTATCGACGGTGAAGTCAGTTTGTTATCCGCGCATATACAGCGACTACAGGAAGCTACTCAGCGGTTAATGATCGCCTGTGATTTCTGGCCGCAGCTTGAGCAAGAGATGAAAACGCTGGCAGCAGCACAGCAGAACGGTGTGCTGAAAGTGGTGATCAGTCGCGGCAGCGGTGGGCGAGGATACAGCACATTGAACAGCGGTCCGGCAACGCGCATTCTCTCCGTTGCGGCTTACCCTGCACATTATGACCGCTTACGCAAAGAGGGCATTACTCTGGCGCTAAGTCCAGTACGCCTTGGACGCAATCCTTATCTCGCAGGTATTAAACATCTTAATCGGCTTGAGCAAGTGCTAATTCGCTCTCATCTTGAGCAGACAAACGCCGATGAGGCGCTGGTTCTTGACAGCGAAGGGTGGGTTACGGAATGCTGTGCGGCTAATTTGTTATGGCGCAAGAGCAACGTAGTTTATACGCCGCGTCTGGATCAGGCTGGTGTCAACGGTATTATGCGACAATTCTGCATCCGTTTACTGGCACAATCCTCTTATCAGCTTGTCGAAGTACAAGCCTCGCTGGAGGAGGTGATGCAGGCAGATGAGATGGTAGTTTGTAATGCGTTGATGCCAGTGATTCCCGTGCGTGCCTGTGGCGAGGCCTCCTTTTCGTCAACAACGCTATATGAATATTTAGCCCCACTTTGTGAGCACCCGAATTAGTCATGAAAAAAGTGTTATTGATTGTTTTGTTATTGCTGGTGGTACTGGGTATCGCCGCTGGTGTGGGCGTCTGGAAGGTTCGCCACCTCGCCGACAGCAAATTACTTATTAAAGAAGAGACGATATTTACTCTGAAACCGGGGACCGGACGTCTGGCGCTCGGTGAACAGCTTTATGCCGATAAGATCATCAATCGCCCACGGGTATTTCAATGGTTGCTGCGTATCGAGCCGGATCTTTCTCATTTCAAAGCCGGGACTTACCGCTTTACACCGCAGATGACCGTGCGTGAGATGCTGAAATTGCTGGAAAGCGGTAAAGAAGCACAGTTTCCACTACGCCTGGTGGAGGGGATGCGTCTGAGCGATTACCTCAAACAATTGCGTGAGGCACCGTATGTCAAGCACACGCTGAGCGACGATAAATACACCACCGTGGCACAGGCGCTGGAGCTGGAAAACCCTGAGTGGATTGAAGGCTGGTTCTGGCCAGACACCTGGATGTATACCGCCAATACCACCGATATTGCGTTACTCAAGCGAGCGCACAAGAAAATGGTGAAAGCGGTAGAAAGCGCCTGGGAAGGGCGTGCGGACGGTCTGCCCTATAAAGATAAGAACCAGCTGGTAACGATGGCGTCAATTATCGAAAAAGAAACGGCCGTTGCCAGTGAACGCGATCAAGTTGCCTCGGTATTTATCAACCGCTTACGCATTGGTATGCGCCTGCAGACCGACCCGACGGTGATTTACGGGATGGGAGAGCGTTATAATGGCAAACTTTCTCGTGCAGATCTGGAAACGCCGACAGCGTATAACACCTACACCATAACTGGTCTGCCGCCAGGCGCGATTGCTACGCCGGGGGCAGATTCGCTGAAGGCTGCTGCGCATCCGGCGAAAACGCCGTATCTCTATTTTGTGGCCGATGGTAAAGGTGGTCACACGTTTAATACCAATCTTGCCAGTCATAACAAGTCTGTGCAGGATTATCTGAAAGTGCTTAAGGAAAAAAATGCGCAGTAAGTATATCGTCATTGAAGGGCTGGAAGGCGCAGGCAAAACCACCGCACGCAACGTGGTGGTTGAGACGCTTGAGCAACTGGGTATCCGCGACATGGTTTTCACTCGGGAACCCGGCGGTACGCAACTTGCCGAAAAGTTAAGAAGCCTGGTGCTGGATATCAAATCGGTAGGCGATGAAGTCATTACCGATAAAGCCGAAGTGCTGATGTTTTATGCCGCGCGTGTACAACTGGTAGAAACCGTCATCAAACCGGCACTGGCAAACGGCACATGGGTGATTGGTGATCGCCACGATCTCTCCACTCAGGCGTATCAGGGCGGTGGTCGTGGTATTGACCAGCATATGCTGGCAACGTTGCGTGATGCCGTTCTTGGGGATTTTCGCCCTGATTTAACGCTCTATCTCGATGTTACTCCAGAAGTCGGCCTTAAGCGCGCGCGTGCGCGCGGCGAGCTGGATCGCATTGAGCAAGAGTCTTTTGATTTCTTTAATCGCACCCGCGCTCGCTACCTGGAACTGGCTGCACAAGATAAAAGCATTCACACTATTGATGCAACACAATCGCTGGAAGATGTCATGGACGCGATTCGCACCACCGTGACTCACTGGGTTAAGGAGCAGGGCGAATGAGATGGTATCCATGGTTACGACCTGATTTCGAAAAACTGGTAGCCAGCTATCAGGCCGGAAGGGGTCACCATGCGCTACTGATTCAGGCATTACCTGGCATGGGCGATGATGCCTTAATCTACGCTCTGAGCCGTTATTTACTTTGCCAACAACCGCAGGGCCACAAAAGCTGTGGTCATTGTCGCGGATGCCAGTTGATGCAGGCGGGGACGCACCCCGATTATTACACTCTTGCTCCCGAAAAAGGGAAGAATGCTCTGGGCATTGATGCCGTGCGTGAAGTCACCGAAAAGCTTAATGAACACGCACGATTAGGCGGTGCGAAAGTTGTCTGGGTCACCGATGCCGCCTTGCTGACCGATGCCGCTGCCAATGCCTTGCTGAAAACACTGGAAGAGCCGCCAGCGGAAACCTGGTTTTTCCTCGCTACACGAGAACTTGAACGCTTACTGGCAACACTGCGCAGCCGTTGTCGCTTGCATTATCTTGCACCGCCGCCGGAACAGTACGCAGTGAGCTGGCTTGCGCGTGAAGTGACAATGTCACAAGAGGCTATGCTAACCGCATTGCGCCTGAGCGCCGGTTCGCCTGGCGCTGCATTGGGGCTGTTTCAAGGGGATATCTGGCAGGCACGTGAGACACTTTGTCAGGCGTTGGCAAACAGCGTGCAATCTGGCGACTGGTATTCGATGTTGTCGGCACTTAACCACGAACAAGCTCCGGCGCGTCTGCACTGGTTGGCAACTTTGTTGATGGATGCGCTCAAACGCCATTATGGCGCTTCACAAGTCACCAATGTTGATGTTCCTGGCGTTGTCGCCGCGCTGGCAAACCAGCTTTCTCCCTCTCGCCTGCAGGCTATACTGGGGGATGTTTGCCAAAGTCGTGAGCAGTTAATTTCTGTCACAGGCGTAAACCGCGAGCTTGTCATTACCGATCTTTTACTGCGTATTGAGCATTACCTGCAACCGGACGTTGTGTTACCGGTTCCTCATCTTTAAGAGAGACATTATGTTTTTAGTCGACTCACACTGCCATCTCGATGGTTTGAATTATGAATCTTTACACAAGGACGTGGATGACGTTCTGGCGAAAGCCGCCGCGCGCGATGTGAAATTTTGTCTGGCGGTCGCCACGACATTGCCCGGTTACCTGCATATGCGGGATCTGGTTGGCGAACGTGACAACGTCGTTTTTTCTTGCGGTGTGCATCCGCTAAACCAGAATGATCCCTACGATGTGGAAGATTTACGCCGTCTGGCAGCAGAAGAGGGCGTTGTTGCGCTGGGTGAAACCGGGCTGGATTATTATTACACGCCGGAAACAAAAGTCCGTCAGCAAGAATCCTTCATTCATCATATCCAGATTGGTCGCGAACTGAACAAGCCGGTTATCGTCCATACGCGTGACGCCCGCGCCGATACGCTGGCTATTCTGCGCGAAGAAAAAGTGACGGATTGTGGTGGCGTACTACACTGTTTTACAGAGGACAAAGAAACGGCGGGCAAGTTACTGGATCTCGGATTTTACATCTCCTTTTCCGGCATTGTGACCTTCCGTAATGCGGAACAACTGCGCGATGCCGCGCGTTATGTCCCGCTGGATCGGCTACTGGTGGAAACTGACTCGCCTTACCTGGCGCCAGTGCCACATCGAGGAAAAGAGAATCAACCTGCGATGGTTCGTGACGTTGCAGAATACATGGCTGTGTTGAAAGGTGTTGCCGTTGAAGAACTGGCGCAGGTAACCACCGATAACTTCGCCCGTCTGTTTCACATCGACGCTTCCCGCCTGCAGTCCATCAGTTGAATGAATTTTTTTTAAGCTCGTAATTAATGGTTAAAACGAGTAAAGTTCACCGCCGCAAATTGGGCGGTGGCTAACCATGTTTGAAACATCTTGACATATGTTTTGTCAAAATGTGCAACTTCGCTAAAGACCTGAAGTTGAAACGTGATAGCCGTCAAACAAATCGACACTGAATTATTTTACTCTGTGTAATAAATAAAGGGCGCTTAGATGCCCTGTACACGGCAAGGTTCTCCCCCCTTGCCACGCGTGAGAACGTAAAAAGCACCCATACTCAGGAGCACTCTCAATTATGTTTAAGAATGCATTTGCTAACCTGCAAAAGGTCGGTAAATCGCTGATGCTGCCGGTATCCGTACTGCCTATCGCAGGTATTCTGCTGGGCGTCGGTTCCGCGAATTTCAGCTGGCTGCCAGCCGTTGTATCGCATGTTATGGCAGAAGCAGGCGGTTCCGTCTTTGCAAACATGCCACTTATTTTTGCGATCGGTGTCGCCCTTGGCTTTACCAATAACGATGGCGTATCCGCTCTTGCCGCAGTAGTTGCCTATGGCATCATGGTAAAAACCATGGCTGTGGTCGCGCCGCTGGTACTGCATTTACCTGCTGAAGAAATTGCCGCTAAACATCTGGCGGATACTGGCGTACTTGGGGGGATCATCTCCGGTGCGATTGCAGCGTACATGTTTAACCGTTTCTACCGTATTAAGCTGCCTGAGTATCTTGGCTTCTTTGCCGGTAAACGCTTTGTACCGATCATTTCTGGTCTGGCTGCCATCTTTACTGGCGTTGTGCTGTCCTTCATTTGGCCGCCGATTGGTTCCGCAATCCAGACTTTCTCCCAGTGGGCTGCTTACCAGAACCCGGTAGTTGCATTTGGTATTTACGGCTTCATCGAACGTTGTCTGGTGCCGTTTGGTCTGCACCACATCTGGAACGTACCTTTCCAGATGCAGATTGGTGAATACACCAACGCAGCAGGTCAGGTCTTCCACGGCGATATTCCGCGTTATATGGCGGGTGACCCGACTGCGGGTAAACTGTCTGGCGGCTTCCTGTTTAAAATGTACGGTCTGCCGGCTGCTGCGATTGCTATCTGGCACTCTGCTAAACCAGAAAACCGCGCTAAAGTTGGCGGTATCATGATCTCCGCTGCGTTGACCTCGTTCCTGACCGGTATCACCGAGCCGATCGAGTTCTCCTTCATGTTCGTTGCGCCGATCCTGTACATCATCCACGCTATTCTGGCTGGTCTGGCATTCCCAATCTGTATTCTGCTGGGAATGCGCGACGGTACGTCGTTCTCGCACGGCCTGATCGACTTCATCGTACTGTCTGGTAACAGCAGCAAACTGTGGCTGTTCCCGATTGTCGGTATTGGTTATGCGATTGTTTACTACACCATCTTCCGTGTGCTGATTAAAGCTCTGGATCTGAAAACGCCGGGCCGCGAAGACGCAACTGAAGATGCGAAAGCAACCGGTACTAGCGAAATGGCTCCGGCTCTGGTTGCCGCATTTGGTGGTAAAGAAAACATCACTAACCTCGACGCATGTATTACTCGTCTGCGCGTCAGCGTTGCTGATGTGTCCAAAGTGGATCAGGCTGGCCTGAAGAAACTGGGCGCAGCGGGCGTAGTGGTTGCTGGTTCTGGTGTTCAGGCGATTTTCGGTACTAAATCCGATAACCTGAAAACCGAGATGGATGAGTACATCCGCAACAACTAATCAGTAGAATGTTGGGGAGACTAAGGCAGCCGAATGGCTGCCTTTTTTACAGGTGTTAATCAGAATTGATACGTGCCGGTAATACTGAAATTACGTGGTGCGCCGTAGACGATAGAACCTTCCACATTAGTGTCATAAGTTTTATCGAACAGATTATTGACGTTCCCCTGCAACGAGAAGTTTTTCGTCACCTGGTAGCGGGTGAACAGATCCACCAGCGCGTAGCTACCTTGCTCGGCGCGGAAGGTACCATACGGTGTCACGGTGTCGGTATACACCCGATTTTGCCAGTTAACGCCGCCGCCGACCGTCAACTCTGGCATGACAGGCGACCGATAGCTGGTAAACATTTTAACCGTGGTACGTGGCAGATTCGGATTAACGGCATTCCCCTCGTTATCTTCCGCCACATAGCGCGTTGCGCCAAACGTCAGCTGCCAGTTGTCGGTAATTGCGCCGTTAAGTTCAAATTCCACGCCTTTACTTACTGTCCCATCCACCGCTTTATAGGCGGTTTCGCCGTTACTGCCGGGGATAGGCATTCCGGTGGACTGGGCGACATTATCCTGCTCAATACGGAAGATGGCTAACGTGGTGGTCAGACGGCTATTCATCCAGTCTGATTTTAGACCCAGTTCGTAGTTGTTACCGGTGATTGGCGCCAGATATTTGCCCGAACTGTCGCGATCATTTTGCGGCTGGAAAATAGAGGTATAGCTGGCATAGGTCGACCAGTTGTCATTGATGTCAAACACCAGACCCGCATAAGGCGTAGTGTGGTTTTTCTCCATGCTGTAAGTCAGCGTATCAACCCGCCAGTTGGTATAACGTGCGCCGAGGATAAGATGCAGCGGATCGGCAAGGGTGACACGAGTGGCGGCATATAACGATTTCATATGTGTGGTATCGTCCTGCGCCAGGCTTTGCGGCGCCCAGTTAGTCTGCGGGAAGTTACCGTTGAAGTTGTAGAAACTGCCAATTTCATTGGGGAAAACGTTAGCCCAGGAGCTGAAATAGCGGTTGTTTTGTTTACTGTAGCTACCGCCGAGCATCAGATTGTGCTGGTGACCAAATAATTTATAACTGCCGTCGGCAAACAGATCCAGCGCGTCAACTTTACGTTTGCCACTGTTCCAGCCAGTGCCGCCAACATAATCAAATCCGGGGCCATAGCTGCCATATGGTCCCACCAGCGTTCCATCTGCTTTATTTACGTAGGCATCGATATACATCATTTTGCTGTCAAATTCGACTTCGGAATGGGTAGCATTCAGCGTCGCCTGCCAGGTATCGGCAAATCGCTGCTTCAGTGACAGAAAGACTTTGTTGATCTCTTTGTCGTTATACGCCCAGCCAGGCGCGGTACTGCGGGTGCGATCGTAACTGTTGCTGCTGCCATCGGTATTCCAGCGTGGCAGGCCGCCCCAGGTCGGGCTGTTAACATCAATACGTTGATATTCATAACCGGCAGAAAATGTGGTCAGCTCGCCCAAATCAGCATCCACAATGCCGGAGAAGAAAGTTTTTTCGCTATTGTAGCGATCCAGCCATAAATCGTTGTTCTGATAGCCGCCAACAATTCGTGCGCGGACTTTACCATCTTCCGTGAGCGGACTTTGTAAATCCGCCACATAACGTTCTTTGTTCCAGCTACCGTATTCCGCCGAGACATCGCCTTTAAATTCACGGCTGGTGGCGTGTTTGCGGACCATATTAATCGCCGCAGAAGGATTGCCGGTGCCGGTCATTAGCCCGGTCGCGCCACGCACCACTTCTACACGCTCGAACAGCGCCATATCCGTGAGTGCGTCGCCCAGATTCCAGCGCGATTCAAAATAGGTGGGGAGGCCATCGACCATATAGTTATCGATCTGGAATCCACGCGAATAATAGAGGGTGCGGTCGGAGTCGGCCTGGCTTTTGCTTATCCCCAGAGTGTTTTCCATCACTTCGCCCAGCGTTTGCAGTTGCTGATCTTCCATTCGCTGCTGGCTGACAATAGTGACCGACTGTGGAATATCACGTTGGGTCATCTGCATTTTAGTACCTACAGAGGTAGACGTTACGCTGTAATCATTTTCCTCATCAACTGGAGCATTGGCAGCCCCTTCAACAATCACTGTTTCTTCGGCGGTTGGCACGGCCAGTGTAGCGGAAGGAAATAAAGCCAGAGCAATGCAGGCTGCGAGCAGCGACGGCGTGGCTGCGGCTTGATGCTGATTATCCCTGTTAAATTGTGTCGAAAGCATCTGAAATCTCTTGATTTATGTTGTAGTCAGGCTCATTCCAGAGGAGGGCGATGAGCAGTAATATTTAGCGCGCTAATAATTTTTCATGGTAATGCAAATGAGAAATATACGCATTCATATTTAACATGTAAACCAAAGAGAAAGTGTGTTTTCGGTTCATTCGCAGGCATAAAGGGGAATAATGGCGATGTATGCGGCAGTAAAACGGTTTTTTGCTTAATAAATCGTGGGTTAAGGTTGAAAGAGCGGGTTTAACTCGACCATACTCTATACTCGCAGTGTGGCGCGGCGTAGCATGGCGCAACGCATGACTATTTGAAAAAGGAAAATGTCGTGGCAGAAGAAACTATTTTCAGCAAAATTATTCGTCGTGAGATCCCCTCCGATATCGTCTACCAGGATGATCTGGTAACGGCGTTTCGCGATATTTCGCCGCAAGCGCCAACGCATATTTTAATTATTCCTAATATCCTGATTCCTACCGTAAACGACGTCTCTGCCGAGCATGAGCAGGCGCTGGGACGCATGATCACTGTAGCGGCAAAAATTGCTGAGCAAGAAGGCATTGCCGAAGATGGCTATCGTCTGATCATGAACACCAACCGCCATGGCGGGCAAGAGGTGTACCACATCCATATGCACTTGCTGGGTGGCCGTCCTCTGGGCCCAATGCTGGCGCATAAAGGTCTGTAACGATGAGAAAAGGATGCTTTGGGCTGGTGTCTCTGGCGCTGTTATTGCTGGTGGGGTGTCGTTCACATCCGGAGATTCCGGTGAATGAAGAACAATCTCTGGTGATTGAGTCATCTCTTCTGGCTGCGGGCATCAGTGCAGAAAAGCCCGTTCTTTCAATGTCTGATATTCAGCCTTCTGCATCCTCGACGCTTTATAACGAAAGGCAAGAACCCGTTACCGTTCATTATCGTTTTTACTGGTATGACGCCAGAGGGCTGGAGATGCATCCTCTGGAAACGCCCCGCAGCGTTACCATTCCCGCACGTTCGGCGGTAACTCTGTACGGCAGCGCCAATTATCTGGGGGCGCACAAAGTCAGACTTTATCTATATTTGTAAGGGGTGAATCTTGATGACAAAAATGAGTCGCTACGCCTTAATCACCGCGCTGGCGATGTTTCTCGCCGGGTGTGTGGGGCAACGAGAACCTGCACCGGTAGAAGAGGTGAAACCTGCGCCGGAGCAACCTGCCGAGCCGCAACAGCCTGTACCAACCGTGCCATCGGTGCCGACGATCCCGCAGCAGCCAGGGCCAATTGAGCACGAAGATCAAACCGCACCGCCTGCGCCGCATATTCGTCATTATGACTGGAACGGTGCAATGCAGCCGATGGTCAGTAAAATGCTTGGGGCTGATGGTGTGACCGCAGGCAGCGTTCTGCTGGTTGATAGCGTTAACAACCGTACTAACGGCTCGCTGAATGCCGGAGAAGCGACCGAAACGCTACGTAATGCGCTGGCCAATAACGGTAAATTTACACTCGTTTCTGCCCAACAGCTTTCAATGGCCAAGCAGCAGTTAGGTTTGTCGCCGCAGGACAGTTTAGGCACTCGCAGTAAAGCGATTGGCATTGCCCGTAACGTCGGCGCTCATTATGTGCTGTACTCCAGTGCCTCTGGTAACGTCAATGCACCGACCCTGCAAATGCAACTCATGCTGGTGCAGACGGGTGAAATTATCTGGTCAGGTAAAGGTGCCGTTCAGCAACAATGATCCCATCACGCGCGACGAATTATTGTCGCGCTATTTCCCGCAGTATCATCCCGTCGCGACGTTTAATCATGGACTTAGCGGCGGGAGTTTTCTCATTGAACATCAGGATCTGCGTTTCGTTGTGCGTCAGACTCACGATCCTGATGCTCCGCAGTCCGTGTTCCTGCGCCAGTATCGGGCGTTATCACGATTACCGGCATACCTTGCACCGAAGCCACATCTCTATCTCCGTGGCTGGATGGTGGTTGACTATTTGCCCGGCGAGGTAAAAACGCAATTGCCGGATACCGACGAACTGGCAGGCTTGCTGTATTATCTGCATCAACAACCGCGCTTTGGCTGGCGAATAACCCTGCTGCCGTTACTGGAAAGGTACTGGCAGCGAAGCGATCCTGCGCGGCGGACAGCGGGTTGGCTGCGACTATTAAAACGTCTGCGCAAAATACGGGAACCACAGCCATTACGCTTAAGCCCATTGCATATGGATGTTCATGCCGGAAACTTAGTGCATAGTGAGTCAGGGTTAAAACTCATTGACTGGGAGTATGCCGGTGATGGCGATATCGCGCTGGAACTGGCGGCGGTGTGGGTGGAAAATACTCACCAGCATCGGCAATTGGTCAATGACTATGCCGCGCGTGCGAAGATTAATCCGGCGCAATTATGGCGTCAGGTCAGGCGCTGGTTTCCCTGGTTGCTGATGCTCAAAGCAGGGTGGTTTGAGTACCGTTGGCAACAAACCGGCGATCAACAATTTATCAGGCTTGCCGATGACACCTGGCGGCAGCTATCAATAAAACAATAAGGAGAGCAGTGTGGGTCCAGTAATGTTGGATGTTGAAGGTTACGAACTGGACGCGGAAGAGCGTGAAATACTGGCGCACCCGCTGGTGGGAGGGCTGATTCTCTTTACGCGTAACTATCATGATCCTGCCCAGTTACGCGAACTGGTGCGCCAAATCCGCACAGCTTCGCGCAATCATCTGGTGGTGGCGGTAGATCAGGAAGGTGGGCGCGTGCAGCGTTTTCGTGAAGGTTTTACCCGCTTGCCAGCGGCACAATCATTCGCTGCGCTGTTGGGAATGGAAGAAGGCGGCAAACTGGCACAAGAGGCAGGCTGGTTGATGGCCAGTGAAATGATCGCCATGGATATTGATATCAGCTTTGCACCCGTGCTGGATGTAGGGCACATTAGCGCGGCGATTGGCGAGCGTTCTTACCATGCCGATCCCGAAAAAGCCCTCGCAATCGCCAGCCGGTTTATTGATGGTATGCATGAAGCCGGAATGAAAACCACTGGTAAACACTTTCCTGGCCATGGTGCAGTAACGGCAGACTCGCACAAAGAGACGCCGTGCGACCCACGTCCGCAAGCGGAAATTCGCGCCAAAGATATGTCAGTCTTCAGTACGTTAATTCGCGAAAATAAACTCGACGCCATTATGCCTGCGCATGTGATCTACAGCGATGTTGATCCGTGTCCGGCGAGCGGTTCTCCCTACTGGCTGAAAACAGTTTTACGCCAGGAACTGGGGTTTGACGGCGTGATTTTCTCAGACGATTTATCGATGGAAGGTGCCGCGATTATGGGCAGTTATGCCGAACGTGGGCAGGCATCACTGGATGCGGGTTGCGATATGATCCTGGTCTGCAATAATCGTAAGGGAGCCGTCAGCGTGTTAGATAATCTGTCACCGATCAAGGCAGAGCGTGTTACACGTTTGTATCATAAAGGTTCATTTTCGCGACAGGAGCTGATGGACTCGACTCGCTGGAAAGAGATCAGCGCCCGTCTGAATCAGTTACATGAACGCTGGCAGGAAGAGAAAGCAGGTCACTAACCCTGGCTTATGTGAGGAAGCGATGATTATCTATTTACACGGTTTTGACTCTAACAGTCCGGGTAACCACGAGAAAGTTTTACAATTGCAGTTTATTGACCCGGATGTACGCTTGATAAGCTACAGCACTCTGCATCCGAAACACGATATGCAGCATCTGCTCAAAGAAGTAGACAAAATGCTGCAACTGAATGTTGACGAGCGCCCGCTAATTTGCGGTGTCGGGCTGGGCGGTTACTGGGCAGAACGGATTGGTTTTCTCTGCGATATCCGCCAGGTGATCTTCAACCCCAATTTGTTCCCTTACGAGAACATGGAAGGGAAGATTGATCGCCCGGAAGAGTACACCGATATCGCGACTAAATGTGTGACCAATTTCCGTGAGAAGAATCGCGATCGTTGTCTGGTGATTTTGTCGCGTAACGATGAGGCGCTTAACAGTCAGCGGACATCTGAAGAGTTGCATCATTATTACGAGATTGTCTGGGACGAAGAGCAGACGCACAAATTCAAAAATATCTCCCCGCATTTGCAGCGCATTAAGGCGTTCAAAACCCTCGGTTAAAAGCTATCGTCGGTCGCATCAGGTAACCTTGCTGGTATCTGATGCGCCCCGGATTCTGTAGGTTGGATGAAGCGTCCACGCCGCATCCGACAGCCGTGCACCAATGCCTGATGCGATGCTGCGCATTGTATCTGGCCTACCAAATGCCCTCCATATACGCCTCACTCTCCCGATCCAGCTTAAATAATAAACAATAATCTCTGTTTTTTGATCTCACCCAGTAAATCCGCCTATCTTTTCAGCAACAAAACTTGATTCATATCAATTTTGGTATGACCAATGCACCATTCATGTTATTCTCAATAGCGAAGAGCATTTTCATCACTGTAACCTGCTGTTAATTAAGGGCTATGCATATAACCATTAATTAACAATTGGTTAATAAATTTAAGGGGGTCACGTTGACTACGCCATTGAAAAAGATTGTGATTGTCGGCGGCGGTGCTGGTGGGCTGGAAATGGCGACACAGCTTGGACATAAGCTGGGACGTAAGAAAAAAGCCAAAATTACGCTGGTAGATCGCAATCACAGCCACCTGTGGAAACCGCTGCTGCACGAAGTAGCGACTGGCTCGCTCGATGAAGGCGTCGATGCACTGAGTTACCTGGCTCATGCGCGTAATCATGGTTTTCAGTTCCAGTTGGGTTCTGTGGTTGATATCGATAGAGAAGCGAAAACAATCACCATTGCTGAACTGCGCGACGAAAAAGGCGAACTGCTGGTGCCGGAACGCAAAATCGCTTATGACACGCTGGTGATGGCGCTGGGCAGCACCTCTAACGATTTCAATACGCCGGGTGTAAAAGAGAACTGTATTTTCCTCGATAACCCGCATCAGGCGCGTCGTTTCCATCAGGAGATGCTGAATCTGTTTCTGAAATACTCCGCCAACCTTGGCGCGAATGGCAAAGTGAATATTGCGATTGTTGGCGGCGGCGCGACTGGCGTAGAACTCTCCGCTGAATTGCACAACGCCGTCAAGCAACTGCACAGCTACGGTTACAAAGGCCTGACCAACGAAGCGTTGAACGTAACGCTGGTAGAAGCGGGCGAGCGTATTTTGCCTGCGCTGCCGCCACGTATCTCTGCTGCCGCCCACAATGAGTTAACTAAACTGGGCGTTCGCGTGCTGACGCAAACCATGGTCACCAGCGCCGATAAAGGTGGTCTGCACACTAAAGATGGCGAATATATTGAGGCTGATCTGATGGTGTGGGCTGCCGGGATCAAAGCGCCAGATTTCCTGAAAGATATTGGCGGTCTCGAAACCAACCGTATCAACCAGCTGGTGGTGGAACCGACGCTGCAAACCACGCGCGATCCAGACATTTACGCTATTGGCGACTGTGCGTCATGCCCGCGTCCGGAAGGGGGTTTTGTCCCGCCGCGCGCTCAGGCCGCACACCAGATGGCTACCTGCGCAATGAACAATATTCTGGCGCAGATGAATGGCAAACCGCTGAAAAATTATCAGTATAAAGATCACGGTTCGCTGGTATCGCTGTCGAACTTCTCCACCGTCGGTAGCCTGATGGGTAACCTGACGCGCGGCTCAATGATGATTGAAGGGCGTATTGCGCGCTTTGTGTATATCTCGCTGTATCGGATGCATCAGATTGCGCTGCATGGCTACTTCAAAACTGGACTAATGATGTTGGTAGGTAGTATCAACCGCGTTATCCGTCCGCGTTTGAAACTGCATTAATCAACTTGTACTGGCGGATGCGGCGTAAACGCCTTATCCGCCCAGGATAAATGGTACGAGCGGCAGGCCTGATAAGACGCGTTAAGCGTCGCATCAGGCATTCCCTCAGACTCCTCCGAATCCTTAAGTATTTCCTGCTATTCCTGCGCTTTTCATCTTCTGTCTGATGGTTGTTTCACCCCTTCGATTGCATGATTGACATAACTGCAAAGAAGGAGGTGTTCCCGTGAATAAATCAATGTTGGCGGGTATCGGGATTGGTGTCGCGGCTGCGCTGGGCGTAGCGGCAGTGGCCAGCCTGAACGTGTTTGAACGTGGCCCGCAATACGCTCAGGTTGTTTCTGCAATCCCAATCAAGGAAACAGTTAAAACACCGCGCCAGGAGTGCCGCAATGTCACAGTGACCCATCGCCGGCCGGTGCAGGATGAAAATCGCATCGCTGGTTCAGTTCTGGGCGCTGTGGCTGGTGGGGTGATAGGGCATCAGTTTGGCGGTGGTCGCGGTAAGGATGTTGCTACAGTCGTTGGGGCGCTTGGTGGTGGATATGCTGGTAACCAGATCCAGGGCTCTCTCCAGGAACGTGATACTTACACCACCACCCAACAGCGTTGTAAAACGGTGTATGACAAGTCAGAAAAAATGCTCGGTTATGATGTGACCTATAAGATTGGCGATCAGCAGGGCAAAATCCGCATGGACCGCGATCCGGGTACACAAATCCAATTAGATAACAACGGGCAACTGATTCTGAATAACAAAGTATAACAAGGCTGTACTCTGCAATTTAGCCCCTCATTCGCTCAGGCTGAGGGGCTTTTTTTGCGTTTTATTTCACCAGTTCGGGCCATAAACGCAAAGTGGTTTGAGCAATCTGCATCAGTTTTTCCAGCGATGCGCCTTCGCGGGCGCTGATCGACATTCCCTGAATAATACAATTAAGGAATTCCGCCAGATGCGTCACGTCACAGTGGGTCGGGATTTCCCCGCGCGCCTGTCGTTGACATAAAAACTGCTGCAAAGTGCGCTCTTGCATCGCATGGCGTGATTTCAACGTATTGGCGATATCTCCTGAATCCGGGGAGAGCGTGGTGCAGTTGTTGATCATAAAGCAGCCAGCAGGGGTGTCTTTGCTGGTAAAACAGCTGGCGATGGCAGCGAAATAGTCAGTCAGCGCAGACACCACGCTTTTCTCTTCACAAAACAGTTGTGCTTCGTGCTTTGCGGCAAAACGGTCGATATAGCGATCAAGTACGGCGCGGAATAATCCCTCTTTATTGGTGAACTCCGCGTATAGCGTTGGCGCTTTGGCTCCGGTCGCTTCGACGAGATCGGCAAGAGAAGTAGCTTCATAACCGTGCTGCCAGAACAACTTCATGGCCTTATCAAGCGCGGCTTCCCTGTCGAACACTTTTGGGCGACCACGGCTTTTTTTTACACAATGTGTTGAGTCAGTTGCCATGATGCCGTTGTACCTTTTAGCTGTGAATGAATGGTTATTATAAAAATAATCACTTCTGTTCACCAGTCCAGAAGCCAGAAAAATAATTGCCCTCTATTTAACTGAAATTTAAAGAATTTTAATTTAATTAATGAATGTTATAAAAAACATCTTGTATGTGATCCAGATCACATCTATCATTTAGTTATCGATCGTTAAGTAATTGCTTGCGACGCCATTCATCTGCATAAGGTCACTATTATGAAAAACGTAAAAACCCTCATCGCTGCGGCGATTTTAAGCTCCATATCATTTGCCAGCTTTGCGGCTGTTGAAGTTCAGGCAACACCGGAAGGTCAACAAAAAGTGGGTACTATCAGTGCTAACGCGGGGACAAATCTGGGATCGCTGGAAGAACAACTGGCACAAAAAGCGGATGAGATGGGTGCTAAATCTTTCCGTATTACTTCAGTAACCGGTCCGAATACCCTCCACGGAACGGCAGTAATTTATAAATAAGCATTAACCCTCATTAATGCCTGTTATTGCTGCTTTTTCCCCGCAACACCCTGTGCTGCGGGGATTTTTTTGCTCGCGATTTACAGCGTCTGTTGATTCACTTGATGACGGCGCACATCAACCGGCATTCCGGAACGCACGTCCATTACGCGCTGCATCACTTCGGCGTCAGTTTGCGCAGCATTTTTAAATGCCTGCATCGTACTGTTGAGCGTAATCGGCAACAATTGCGGATCGTCATCTATCTTCTCTGACAGCGGCTGATGCACTTCCACCAGACGTGCGCCGTTTGGTTCGGCGGAGACTTTAATCGGCGTGTTGATAATATTCACTTTGGTGCCGGGGCTGACCTGGCTGAAAAGTGTTTTGATATCGTCATCTCGCAAACGGATGCAGCCAGAACTTACCCGCATACCAATACCGAAATCGGCGTTTGTACCGTGAAGCAAATAGACACCGCCATAGGCCGCCAGACGAATCGCATGATGGCCCATCGGGTTATCCGGTCCTGCCGGAACGACTGGTGGAAGCTCAATCCCCTGGGCTTTATAACGGGCGCGGATGTTTGCAGTCGGCGTCCAGGTTGGGTTTGCACGTTTGTCTGAAACGGTGGTCACCATTGTCGGCGTCAGCGTATCACCCCCCAACTGACCAATGCCGATGGGGTACACGGTCACTGAATTTTTGCCCGGTGGGTAGTAATAGAGACGCAACTCCGCAATGTTGATCACAATGCCTTCACGCGGCGCGTCTGGCAGTAAAGTTTGCAATGGAATGGTTAACACACTGCCTGCGCGCGGTACATACGGATCAATACCGGGATTAGCCTGTAACAGAGCGAGGAAGCCGACGTTATATTTTTTCGCGATAGCTTCCAGCGAACCACCATCGTTTTCCACCACATGAAATTTGTTTTCGCCAACCAGACGACTACCCGCTGGCGGTAGCGGCCAGGTGTTGGCTTTTGCCGGTAGCGCCAGAGCCACGGCAGCGGCGAACGTAAAAAACGTTAGCCAGCGAGAAAAACGCGTTTTGATCATCACCAAAAATCCATAATAAATATAAGGTTATTGTAATAAAAAGATAAGTCTGAATTATGGATGGTGGCAGTGTCGGATAGTGCAGGGAAGTGCAAAGAATTTGTAAATGTTGGGGATGGGGCGCAGAAACGCCCCCGATTTGCCATTATGCGATCGCGTTCTCTTCCAGTTCACGCATAAACTGGCGCACCCATTCGATACGTTTTTTCCGTTCGCCCAAATCCTGAATAAACTTCAGGCGCGTCGGGCCATCGAGACGATAGTGCTGTGGTTGCTTTTGCAGCAAACCAATCAGCCAGGCAGGATTCACGTGATTCTTCTCGGCAAATTCGATCACGCCGCCTTTCTCATTCCCTTCCAGCTTCCTGATCCCCAGCTTCTGCGCTTGCTGGCGCAGACGGGCAATATCTAGCAGGGTTCGCGCCGGATCTGGCAGCAGACCGAAGCGATCGATAAGTTCGACTTTGATCTCTTCCAGTTCGCTTTCCGTTTTGGCGCTGGCAATACGTTTATAGAACGACAGACGGGTATTTACATCAGGAATGAAGTCATCCGGCAACAGCGACGGCATCCGCAGTTCGACTTCCGTTTGCTGGCTGGTGAGATCTTCCAGCGACGGCTCGCGTCCGGCTTTCAGTGCATCGACGGCGTTTTCCAGCAACTCCATATACAGCGAGAAACCGATAGTTTCCATCGAACCACTTTGTTCTTCGCCGAGCAGTTCACCGGCGCCGCGAATCTCCAGATCGTGCGTTGCCAGCGCAAATCCCGCGCCAAGGTCTTCCAGAGACGCAATCGCTTCTAGACGTTTTTGCGCATCGGTAGTCATCGCTTTCGGATGCGGCGTCAGCAGCCATGCATATGCCTGGTGATGCGAACGTCCGACGCGGCCACGCAACTGGTGTAGTTGCGCCAGACCGAAGTGATCTGCTCGTTCAATAATAATGGTGTTGGCGGTAGGGATGTCGATCCCGGTTTCGATAATCGTGGTACAAACCAGCACGTTAAAACGCTGATGATGGAAATCATTCATCACCCGTTCCAGTTCGCGTTCGCGCATCTGCCCGTGACCGATGGCAATCCGCGCTTCTGGCACCAGTTCCGCCAGCCGTTCGGCGGCTTTCTGGATGTTTTCCACATCATTGTAGAGATAATAAACCTGTCCCCCGCGCAGAATTTCACGCAGGACAGCCTCTCTGACCACCAGACTGTCATACTCACGGACAAAGGTTTTAACTGCCAGACGGCGGGCGGGTGGCGTGGCAATAATCGACAGATCGCGCATTCCGCTCATTGCCATATTCAGCGTACGTGGGATCGGCGTTGCGGTAAGCGTCAGAATATCCACGTTCGCGCGCATCGCTTTAATGCGCTCTTTATGACGCACCCCGAAGCGGTGCTCTTCATCGACAATCAGCAGGCCTAAATCTTTAAACTTGACGTCACTTTGCAGCAGTTTGTGCGTACCGATCAGAATATCGATTTTCCCTTCCGCCACTTCCGTAAGGATTTGCGTCTGCTCTTTGGCGCTGCGGAAACGGGAGATCATTTCGATGCGTACCGGCCAGTTGGCGAAACGGTCGCGGAAATTGTCGTAATGCTGCTGTGCGAGAAGAGTCGTTGGCACCAGTACCGCTACCTGCTTGTGGTTCTCTACTGCCAGGAAAGCGGCGCGCATCGCCACTTCTGTTTTACCAAAGCCAACATCGCCGCACACCAGACGATCCATTGCCAGCGGCTGACACATGTCGCTAAGCACCGCATTAATCGCTTGCGCCTGATCCGGCGTGGTTTCGAACGGGAAGCTGTCGCAGAACAATTGATATTGCTCGCGATCGTGTTTAAACGCGAAGCCCTCTTTGGCGGCACGCTGGGCGTAGATATCCAGTAATTCCGCCGCCACATCACGCACTTTTTCCGCCGCTTTCTGCCGCGCCCGCGACCAGGCATCGCCGCCAAGTTTATGCAGCGGGGCATTTTCTTCCGCGCCACCGGCGTAACGGCTAATCAGATGCAGTGACGACACCGGAACATACAGTTTGGCGTCGTTGGCGTAAGTGAGCATCAGGTACTCGCCGGTAATGCCGCCAGCCTCCAGCGTGGTCATTCCGGCATAGCGCCCGACGCCGTGCTCCAGATGCACCACCGGCTGACCAATGTGCAGCTCCGCGAGGTTACGGATCAGTGTATCGGGGTTGATGGCGCGGCGAGAATCCTGACGACGACGGGCAACGCGTTCACCGAGCAGATCGCTTTCGCAAATCAGCGCCAGATTACGTACCGTATCAACAAAACCATGTTCGGCAGCGCCAATCATCAGATAACGCCCACGGTCGCTGGCCTCATCGAGACGCATAATACGTTGTGGAGCTATTTTAATACGGGCGAGCAGTTCACCGAGTGCTTCACGGCGACCTTCACTTTCTACCGAGAACACCACCGGGCCGTCGAAAGATTCAAGAAATTTACGCAGCGCATCCAGCGGGGCTTTTTGCTGCGCCTGAACGGCAAGGTCTGGCAGTTTCTGAAAGCCTAAATTGGCATTCGCTGCTTTTGTCGGTAAATGTTCATTTTTTAGCTGTACACGCGGCCAGTTTTTCAGCTCTGAGAACAGTTCATCGACCCGCAGCCAGAGCGATTGTGGCGGCAGCAGTGGACGCATCGGATCGACGCCGCGATTCTCAAAACGCGCCAGCGTGTCAGCCTGGAAACGTTCGGCACTGTTTTCCAGATCGCCAGTATTCACCAGCAATGTATTGGCAGGGAAATAACTGAACAGTGGCGGCAACGGTTCGCTGAAGAATAGCGGTTGCCAGTACTCGATCCCGGCAGGCAATGTGCCTTTGCTCACTTGTTGATAAATATGTTCTGGATCGCGTTTTACTTCGAAAGAATCACGCCACTGACTGCGGAACAGTTCAATTGCCGCTTTATCGGTCGGAAATTCGTGTGCGGGCAGCAGGTTGATAGCTTCAACTTCCTCCAGCGTGCGTTGGCTATCGACATCAAATACTCGCAGGCTGTCGATTTCATCATCAAAGAAATCAAGACGATAAGGTAGCTCACTACCCATCGGGAAGAGATCCAGCAATGCGCCGCGCGTGGCGTATTCACCGTGCTCCATCACCTGATCAACATGGCGATAACCGGCGCTGTCCAGTTGGGTACGCAATGCATCTCGTGACAGGCGCTGACCTTTTTTCATCACCAGCGCATGACCGTGGAGAAAACTGTGCGGGCAAACGCGCTGCATAAGCGTATTCACCGGAACAATCAGTACGCCACGTTGCATCGTTGGTAACTGGTAAAGGGTGGAAAGACGCGAGGAGATAATATCCTGATGAGGCGAAAAACTGTCGTAAGGGAGGGTTTCCCAGTCCGCCAGATTCATCACCATCTGGTCGGTGAACTGGCTGATTTCATCATGCAAACGTAGAGCATTTTGCATATCTGGTGCAATGAGCACCACCGGTCCGGTGTGACGTTCGGCAATTTCCGCTACCAGCGTCGCGCAGGCAGCGCCGGTTAACTCGCCCAGCAGACGCTGTTCACCCGCTTTGACGGGCAGCGTATAACGATATTGTTCAGGCATAACGGTTGTCAGATTCTCGTTAGGATATGCCTCAACATATGGGGACATATCTCTGATAAGCAATGCTGTTCATTATCCGGAATCGACATGGTTTAGCAAATTGAATCGCCCCGGCTGGGGCGATGGCTTAGCGAGAATAACTGGTTGCAGGCAGAGAAGGCGGGGAGAACAACAGGTCGCTGAATGCGCGTTGTGAAAATTTTCGTACCAGCAAGCCAGCCAGTGTACAAATCAACAAACTGACAAAGGGATAAACCAGCAGGAGCGCCAGTTCGAGTTGCGGCGACCAGCGCGCCGCGTTCATTTGCGGAATCAGACTTAAGCTGAATATCTCTACCAGAATGCGATGGGTGGTGTAGATGGCAATGGTGTTGGAACCAATCACATTCAGCAGGCTGGAGGAGCGCATACCGAAACGCTGCTCGTACTGATAAAACAGCTTCATGATCACCACAATCGACACCAGCGACAACAGCAACGAAATATTAAACAACCAGGCACTGACCGCCAGAACGGCCAGCAGCGAAGACATCAGCAGATGGCGGCGCAACGGTACTTCTTTAACACAGGTCATTAATGTTGCGCCAAACCATGCGCCAAGGCTGTAATAAGGCAAATTGCGGATCACACTGTTCATTCCCCACCACGGCGTGGGAACGAAATTAACAGCCACACTCATCAGTACAAACAGGGCGAATAACGGCAGAGCCTGGCGATTAAAAATTTTACATATCACGAAATAGACAATTAAAGCGTACAGATACCACAAGCTGGTGCTGGCGGTGAGCATCCCGTGCAGGAATTCACCGGTGGAATCGGCATAAGCGGCATTGGAGGCATTGCTTAAATCGCGCTCAGGTGCCAGCCACTGATTCAGTGCGCTTAGCGCCAGCCACTGCACCACGCCCCAAAGCGCCAGCACCCAGAAGATGCTCCAGATGCGTTTATCGAGACAATTTCCCCACGGCACACTGTCGATATAGCGGCGAATCAAATAGCCGGAGATAAAGAAAAAAACCGGCATACGGAAGGGCGCAAGGTAAAGATTGAAATAGATCCAGCATTTACTCAGTACTTCCGATAACGGATGCTGAAAAGTGGTCAGATGCGGGTAAAAGGTGATTACCGAGTGATAAACCACCACCAGACAGATGCATAACCCTTTGATCTGGTTAATCCATAGTTCTTTTTGTTTCATCAGAACAACACGCTCTTTTATTTAACATGCTGTTGATCCTGCGGGGCGAGTCGCGTGGTGTAATGCGTATCTGTCTGTATTTGGTTATTTTTCAGATAAAGATCAGGCCACAAGGCCGATGAGAAAATGAGACCCTTTAGCCGATTGATTTACTGATGCTTTTCAGATTAGCCCTGATGATCACTTACAGTTCAGGCGTTTACCCATCCTGCTTTCGCTTATATACTCGTGTCTTTGCTAACAGCAACCAGACGGATTTCATGTACCAACCTGTCGCTCTATTTATTGGCCTGCGTTACATGCGTGGGCGTGCAGCGGATCGCTTCGGTCGTTTCGTCTCCTGGCTTTCTACCATCGGCATTACCCTCGGGGTGATGGCGCTGGTCACAGTATTGTCAGTGATGAACGGCTTTGAGCGCGAACTGCAAAACAACATCCTTGGCCTGATGCCACAGGCGATCCTCTCTTCGGAGCAGGGCTCTCTTAACCCGCAGAAACTCCCGGAAACGGCAGTCAAACTGGACGGCGTAAATCGCGTCGCGCCTATCACTACTGGTGATGTGGTGCTGCAAAGCGCACGCAGCGTGGCGGTAGGCGTCATGCTGGGTATCGATCCGGCGCAAAAAGATCCGCTAACCCCGTATCTGGTCAATGTGAAACAAGCCGACCTCGAGCCAGGGAAATATAATGTCATCCTCGGTGAACAGCTTGCTTCACAGTTGGGCGTTAATCGCGGTGATCAAATCCGCGTGATGGTGCCTTCTGCCAGCCAGTTCACGCCGATGGGGCGTATTCCAAGTCAGCGCCTGTTCAATGTGATTGGTACTTTTGCCGCTAACAGTGAAGTCGACGGCTATGAAATGCTGGTGAATATTGAGGATGCCTCGCGTCTGATGCGTTATCCGGCAGGCAATATCACCGGCTGGCGTCTGTGGCTGGATGAGCCGCTGAAAGTGGACTCGTTAAGCCAGCAAAAACTGCCAGAAGGCAGTAAATGGCAGGACTGGCGCGACCGTAAAGGTGAGCTGTTCCAGGCCGTGCGCATGGAAAAAAATATGATGGGCTTGCTGCTGAGCCTGATTGTCGCCGTTGCGGCGTTTAACATTATTACCTCGCTGGGGCTGATGGTGATGGAGAAGCAGGGCGAAGTGGCAATCCTGCAAACGCAAGGTTTAACTCCGCGACAAATCATGATGGTCTTTATGGTACAGGGTGCCAGCGCCGGAATTATTGGTGCGATCCTGGGCGCGGCGCTTGGTGCGCTGCTTGCCAGCCAGTTGAATAATCTGATGCCGATAATCGGCGTCCTGCTTGATGGCGCGGCGCTGCCGGTCGCTATCGAACCTTTACAGGTCATTATTATTGCGCTGGTGGCGATGGCTATCGCGCTGCTTTCTACGCTTTACCCTTCCTGGCGCGCTGCCGCCACTCAACCCGCTGAGGCTTTACGTTATGAATAAGATCCTGTTGCAATGCGACAACCTGTGCAAACGCTATCAGGAAGGCAGTGTGCAAACCGACGTGCTGCACAATGTCAGTTTCAGCGTGGGCGAAGGCGAAATGATGGCTATCGTCGGTAGCTCTGGTTCTGGCAAAAGCACCTTGCTGCACTTGCTGGGTGGGCTGGATACGCCAACTTCCGGCGATGTGATTTTTAACGGTCAGCCGATGAGCAAACTATCGTCGGCGGCGAAAGCAGAACTGCGTAACCAGAAGCTGGGCTTTATTTATCAGTTTCACCACCTGCTGCCGGATTTTACCGCGCTGGAAAACGTGGCTATGCCGCTGCTGATTGGCAAGAAAAAGCCCGCTGAAATCAACAGTCGAGCGTTGGAAATGTTAAAAGCGGTGGGGCTGGAGCATCGCGCGAATCACCGTCCATCCGAACTTTCTGGCGGCGAACGTCAGCGTGTGGCGATTGCCCGTGCGCTGGTTAATAACCCGCGTCTGGTACTGGCGGATGAACCTACTGGTAACCTTGACGCACGTAACGCCGACAGCATCTTCCAGTTGCTTGGGGAGTTGAATCGCTTGCAGGGCACCGCTTTCCTGGTGGTTACTCACGACCTGCAACTGGCGAAACGTATGAGCCGCCAACTGGAAATGCGTGATGGTCGTCTGACGGCGGAACTGAGCCTGATGGGGGCGGAGTAATGGCGATGCCTTTATCGTTATTAATTGGTCTGCGTTTTAGTCGCGGACGGCGACGTGGCGGCATGGTGTCGCTGATCTCCGTCATTTCTACCATTGGCATTGCACTTGGCGTGGCGGTATTGATCGTCGGCTTAAGCGCGATGAACGGCTTTGAGCGTGAACTGAATAACCGCATTCTGGCGGTAGTACCGCATGGCGAAATTGAAGCGGTGGATCAGCCGTGGACTAACTGGCAGGAAGCACTGAATAACGTGCAAAAAGTGCCAGGTATTGCCGCCGCTGCGCCGTATATCAACTTCACGGGGCTGGTGGAAAGCGGTGCGAATCTGCGCGCGCTTCAGGTAAAAGGGGTTGATCCGCAACAGGAACAGCGCCTAAGTGCGCTGCCCTCGTTTGTCCAGGGCGATGCCTGGAACAATTTTAAAGCCGGTGAGCAGCAGATTATTATCGGCAAAGGCGTAGCGGATGCGTTAAAAGTGAAGCAGGGCGATTGGGTGTCGATCATGATCCCAAATTCGAATCCCGAGCATAAACTGATGCAGCCAAAACGAGTGCGCTTGCAAATTGCCGGAATTTTGCAGCTGAGCGGTCAACTCGATCACAGTTTTGCCATGATCCCGCTGGCGGATGCCCAACAATATCTTGATATGGGTTCCAGTGTGTCAGGTATTGCCCTTAAAATGACGGATGTTTTTAACGCCAACAAACTGGTGCGTGACGCGGGCGAAGTGACCAATAGCTATGTTTATATCAAGAGCTGGATCGGCACTTACGGCTATATGTATCGTGATATCCAGATGATCCGCGCCATTATGTATCTGGCGATGGTACTGGTGATTGGTGTGGCCTGTTTTAACATCGTCTCCACTTTAGTGATGGCGGTAAAAGACAAGAGTGGCGATATCGCAGTATTAAGAACGCTGGGCGCGAAAGACGGTTTAATTCGCGCCATTTTTGTCTGGTATGGATTGCTGGCTGGGTTGTTCGGCAGCTTGTGTGGTGTGATTATCGGCGTGGTGGTTTCGCTGCAACTCACTCCGATTATCGAGTGGATTGAAGATCTGATCGGCCATCAGTTCCTCTCCAGTGACATTTATTTTATTGACTTCCTGCCATCGGAATTGCACTGGCTGGACGTCTTCTACGTACTGGTCACAGCATTGTTGCTGAGTCTTTTGGCAAGTTGGTATCCGGCGCGGCGCGCCAGTAATATTGACCCTGCGCGAGTCCTTAGCGGCCAGTAAAGGCAGTACATTAAAACAAGGAGCGGCAATGTATTACGGGTTTGATATTGGTGGAACAAAAATTGCGCTAGGTGTGTTTGATAGCAGTCGGCAGTTGCAGTGGGAAAAGCGGGTGCCGACGCCGCGTGACAGCTATGACGCATTTTTGGATGCAGTGTGCGAGCTGGTAGCCGAAGCTGACCAGCGTTTTGGCTGTAAAGGTTCTGTCGGCATCGGTATTCCGGGAATGCCAGAAACAGAAGATGGCACGCTGTATGCTGCCAATGTCCCCGCCGCCAGTGGTAAACCGCTGCGTGCCGACCTGAGCGCACGTCTTGAGCGCGATGTGCGACTTGATAATGACGCTAACTGTTTTGCCCTTTCTGAAGCCTGGGATGATGAATTTACCCAATATCCGCTGGTGATGGGGTTAATTCTCGGCACCGGCGTTGGCGGTGGACTGGTATTCAACGGTAAGGCGGTGACGGGTAAGAGCTACATTACCGGCGAGTTTGGTCATATGCGTCTGCCGGTCGATGCGTTAACCATGATGGGGCTGGATTTCCCATTACGCCGCTGTGGCTGTGGTCAGCATGGCTGCATTGAAAATTATCTGTCTGGTCGCGGTTTTGCGTGGCTGTATCAACACTATTATCATCAACCGTTGCAGGCTCCCGAAATTATTGCGCTTTATGATCAAGGCGATGAGCAGGCAAGGGCGCACGTTGAGCGTTATCTGGATCTATTAGCGGTTTGTCTGGGAAACATCCTGACCATTATTGACCCTGATCTGGTGGTCATTGGCGGTGGGTTATCCAATTTCCCGGCAATCACAACGCAACTGGCGGACAGGCTGCCTCGTCATCTCTTACCTGTAGCTCGTGTTCCGCGTATTGAACGCGCGCGCCACGGTGATGCAGGCGGAATGCGTGGAGCTGCGTTCCTACATCTAACCGATTAAACAACAGAGGTTGCTATGCTGTCGCGTCGGGGTCATCGGTTAAGTCGTTTTCGTAAAAATAAACGCCGCCTGCATGAGCGTTTACGTCAGCGTATTTTTTTCAGAGATAAAGTGGTGTCGGAAGCAATGGAAAAACCAAGAGTACTCGTACTGACAGGGGCTGGTATTTCTGCGGAATCAGGTATTCGTACCTTTCGCGCCGCAGATGGCCTGTGGGAAGAGCATCGTGTTGAAGATGTTGCGACGCCAGAGGGCTTTGATCGCGACCCGGAACTGGTGCAAGCGTTTTATAATGCTCGTCGCCGACAGTTACAGCAGCCAGAAATACAGCCTAACGCCGCGCATCTTGCGCTGGCTAAACTGCAAGATGCCCTCGGCGACCGCTTTTTGCTGGTGACGCAGAATATCGATAACCTGCATGAACGCGCAGGCAATACCAATGTGATTCATATGCATGGAGAATTGCTGAAAGTACGTTGTTCGCAAAGTGGACAGGTTCTCGACTGGACTGGCGATGTTACGCCAGAAGATAAATGTCATTGCTGCCAGTTCCCGGCTCCGCTGCGCCCGCACGTGGTGTGGTTTGGTGAAATGCCGCTCGGCATGGATGAAATTTATATGGCACTGGCAATGGCGGATATTTTCATTGCTATTGGTACATCCGGGCATGTTTATCCGGCGGCCGGTTTTGTTCATGAAGCAAAATTGCATGGCGCGCACACCGTGGAACTCAATCTTGAGCCGAGCCAGGTTGGTAACGAATTTGCCGAGAAATATTACGGTCCGGCAAGCCAGGTAGTGCCAGAGTTTGTTGAAAAGTTGCTGAAGGGCTTATAAAGCAGGCAGCATTGCCTGATGCGCTACGCTTATCAGGCCTACGATGGGGCGCAATTAATTGAATTTGCGGGTTTTGTAGGCCGGATAAGGCGTTCGCGCCGCATCCGGCATAATACACGCGCACTTTACCGGCCTCTTTTAACTTTTACTCGTCCATAACAGTGCTGCAAAAAACGTACAGACTCCAATCAGCCCCGCCCAGAGCGGCGATATTTTAACAATCGCAAAGCTATTATCGATATACAGGCATAAAGCCTGATAGCCCATATTGGCGACAGTCATAGCCACTGCAAATTTTAAGGCATAATAAAAGCGCGACGTGTAGTTAAAAATTGCAGCAAAGATGATGAATGCAACTGCCCAGGCAAAAAGACCTAATGTCGAGGTGCTGCCTGGCGGATCATTCTCATGCTTTTGTTCGGGATGCGGATAATATGTCAGTGGTGGCGTCGGTTGTTTTAATATCTGTGCTTGCAAAATATCCAGGGCATTATTGATTCCCTGATACCAGAGGTCCGCATGTAAATAAGCCAGCGTGTGATTTTCTACCAGAAGGCCAAGATGTTTATCGTCCATGCTGCTTTCAACCTGGCCGTTGGTTATCACAATTAACCGTGGCTCGCGGGTAGTAAAGATTAACAGAACACTCCCTTTTACATCAGTCAATGAAGATGACGCATACGCCAGCATCGCTTTGCCATTTTGCCTGAGACTGGCTTCATTAATGCCAGGAACAACCACGATAAATGGCGCGATCCCGGTTTGTTGGTGGAAGTGTTCTGCTTTACGCGCGATCTCTTCAGCATCTGGTACAGTACCTGTAACATCCGTAAAAAGTGTCTTCATTATTGGAATTAAGGGCTTACTGGTTACCGTCAGAGGCAGAAATATCAGTAAACTGAGCAGTATCATGAATTTTTTCATGGGCGGGACTTCCGTTTCCTGCGTGATTTTTTAGAGGAGGGGACCATGATTATCAGACCGATACCACCGAAAATAATGCCTGCTATGCCAACAAAGCCCCATTCAAAAAAATTAACCCAGGGATTGTTTATTTCGGCTTCTTCTGGATGCCCTGGCGGATAATAGACATTGACTCTGTCACCTTCGCTATCTTCATAAAAATCACTACCAATACTCGAATTAAAAATTAGCGTGTAATCTGGTGTAGGGCGAAAGGCAACCACTGGATACCAGGAACCATTATCACCGACGTCGTTTGAATGATTGTTGTACCAGACGACATCAACAATGACCCCTTCGGTATGCATCGCATTTTTGGTATAGGTGAACTGGTTGTAAAATATAACAACAGAAATAACGAGCAGTACCAAACCAATACCGACGAAAGAGCGGGATAAAACGTTACTGTCCTGACTCATTAGCCACATCCTTGCTAAATAAAAAACGGGCGGTAATACCACCGCCCGTTTGCTGAATTAACGTCCTGCTTTCAGCTTCTGATAATACTCTTCATAAATGCTGCTGGCTGCGCCAACGTCATTCTGCCATTCACCATTTTTAATGGTTTCAGCATCCGGGTAGAGCGTTTTATCGTTCGCCACTTCCGGGCTTAACAGCTTACGCGCCGCAAGGTTTGGCGTTGGATAACCGATAGTTTCGGCAACCTGTTTTGCCACATCCGGGCGCAGCAGGAAGTTGATCAATTTCAGCGCGCCTTCTTTGTTTTTGGCATTTGCCGGGATCGCCAGGCTGTCCATCCAGAAAATGCCGCCTTCTTTCGGCCATACCACGTCAATTGGCGTACCCGCCTGGCGCGCAACGAAAGCAGAGCCGTTCCAGATCATGCCGAGGTTAACTTCGCCTTCCATGTACGGGTTAGCCGGGTTATCGGAGTTAAACGCTGCCACGTTTGGCATCAGTTTTTTCAGCTCGTTATACGCAGCTTCAATCTCTTTCGGGTCGGTAGTGTTACCGGAGTAGCCCAGCTTACGCAGCGCCATCTGGAATACTTCACGGGCATCATCGGTCAGCAGCAGGCTGCCTTTGTACTCAGGCTTCCACAGATCGGCCCAGCTGGTAACGGATTTCGGATCCACCGCATCACCGTTAACGCCAATCGCCGTCGCACCCCAGATATACGGAATGGAGTAGTCGTTATTCGGGTCAAACGGCTTGTTGAGCATGTCTGGATCGAGGTTGCTGAAGTTGCTTAACTTCGACTTGTCGATCTTCTGGATCATCCCTTCTTTACGCATTTTATCGACGTAATAGGTTGAAGGAACCACCAGGTCATAGGCACCGTCTTTGTACGTTTTCAGTTTTGCGTACATGGTTTCATTTGACTCGTAAGTCGAATAGATAACCTTAATACCGGTTTCTTTGGTGAACTGTTCAAGCAGTCCTGGCGGCACGTACTCGGTCCAGTTGTAGAAATACAGCGTGTTGTTGTCATCGGCGTGAGCGGCGCTCATGCCCAGTACCAGAGCACCCGCCGCGAGCAGGTGGCGTGACCATTTTTTCATTTAACGTCCCCTGTGTTACCTTTCGTTTTATCACGAGCAATAAACTGGCTGGCAATAACCATCACCAGCGACAGCACCAGTAATATGGTTGCCAGCGCGTTAACTTCTGGCGATACGCCGACTTTGACCATCGAATAAATTTTTAACGGCAGAATTTCATAGCTCGGTCCGGTGACAAACGACGAAACTACCACATCGTCCATCGACAGGGTAAAGCTTAGCACCCAGCCCGCCGCCACAGCCGGCATTGCCAGTGGCAAAATGATTTTCCGTAGAATGGTAAATTCGCTGGCGCCGAGATCTTTCGCCGCTTCCAGCATCCGCACATCAAAACCTTTCAGGCGCGAATACACTGTCACCACCACAAATGGCAGGCAGAAGGTGATATGCGAGAACAATAGCGACCAGAAGCCAAGCTGAATACCCAACAGCATAAACAGCACCAGCAGAGAAATCGCCATCACGATATCTGGCGACATCATCACCACAAACAGCATTCCGCTAACGAACGGCTTACCGCGAAAGCGATAACGGTACAGCGCAACCGCCGTCAGTGAACCGATAAGCGTAGCAAACGTCGCCGAGAATACCGCCATCGTCAGTGAATGTTGCGCCGCCTGTAACAAGCTGTCGTTGTTCATCAGCAGGCTATACCATTTGGTGGTAAAACCCTGCCAGTTAATGCCAAAGCGCGAGCTGTTAAAGGAGTTCACAATCAAAATAATGATTGGGATATACAGGTACGCGTAGATAGCGGTCATAAAACCGCCGCGAAGCAGTCGACCGATCATTCGAGTTCCACCTTCTTATTCAGCAAACGAGAAGCGCGCCAGTAAACCAGCAACATCAGGCCCATTACGATAGTTAGCGTAATGCTGGTGGCGGCACCAAACGGCCAGTCACGAATATTGAGGAACTGTACCTTGATGACGTTACCGATCAGCAGGTTTTTCGCACCGCCCATCAGGTCGGATACATAGAACAAGCCCATGGCTGGCAGCATCACCAGCAGACATCCGGCAATAATTCCTGGCATCGTCAGCGGAATAATAATACGGATAAAAGTCTGCAGTTTGCTGGCACCGAGATCGCGTGCCGCTTCCAGTAAAGGTTTATCCAGTTTTTCAATACTGGAATAGAGTGGCATCACCATAAACGGTAGCAGAATGTAAACCAGACCGATAATCACCGCGCTGGGGGTGAACATGATGCGAATTGGGGTATCAATAACGCCCAGCCACAGCAGGAACTCGTTGAGATAGCCTTTGGTGCTGAGGAAAATTTTTAGCCCATAGATTCGAATCAGCGAGTTTGTCCAGAACGGAACAATCAGCAGAAACAGCAGCAGCGGTCGCACTTTATGCGGCAGTTTTGCCAGAAACCAGGCAAACGGGTAGCCCAGCACCAGGCAGGCGAGAGTGGCGATCAGCGCCATATTCAGCGAGTGCACGAGCACTTCAAAATAGAGCGGATCGAGCAGACGTGTGTAATTATCCAGCGTAAAGACCATTTTGACGAAACTGGCGTCGTCGCGGGTCAAAAAGCTGGTGCCAATGATCATCAGGTTGGGCAGAAAAACAAACAACACAAGCCAACCGACGATAGTGACAATCACTACATTCTGGAACTTACTTGTGTTCTTCATCAGCCAGTACGACCTCCCAGCTTTCTACCCAATTAATGGCCATTTTCTGGTCGAGAGAGTGGTCAAAGTCAGGATCGTCTTCATTAAAGAATTCGCTAACCATCACCATCTTGCCATTTTCCAGTTCGACAACTGACTCCAGCGTCATGCCTTTGTAGTTGCGTTCGCGAACGTAACCAATCAGCCCTTCGACGTGGTTGTCGTCGTTGATTTCGTCAACGCGTAAGTCTTCCGGGCGTAGCAGAACATGCAGTTTTTGCCCCGGCTCAACGGCGAAGTTAACGTAAATATTACACTCGCGGCCTTCAACGTTGGCGCGTACGCGTTGCTCGTCGAGACGTTCGATCACCGTGGCGTTAAACATATTGATTTCGCCAATGAACCCGGCAACGAACAGGTTTTTTGGCTCTTCGTAGATTTCACGTGGTGTGCCGTCTTGTTCAATGCGACCATCGCGCATCACCACAATCCGGTCAGACATAGTGAGTGCCTCTTCCTGGTCGTGGGTAACGAAGACGAAAGTAATGCCAAGTTTTCGCTGTAACGCTTTTAACTCGTTCTGCATCTGTTTGCGCAGTTTGTAATCCAGCGCGGAAAGCGATTCATCAAGCAACAATAGACGAGGCTTGTTAACCACCGCGCGGGCAATGGCCACGCGTTGCTGCTGACCGCCAGAGAGTTGATGCGGTTTGCGTTGAGCGAAGGTTTCCAGTTGTACCATCCGCAGGGCTTCCATCACGCGAGGCGTAATTTCAGCAGCGGGGGTTTTTTGCATACGCAAGCCAAAGGCCACATTTTCGAATACGGTCATGTGGGGGAATAACGCGTAGCTTTGGAAAACGGTGTTCACATAGCGGTTTTCCGCCGGAACGTGGGTGATGTCCTCGTTATCCAGCATGATGCGCCCGGAATCAACAGTTTCCAGACCCGCAATCAGGCGAAGAACGGTTGTTTTACCGCAGCCAGAAGGGCCAAGCAGCGTGAGGAACTCGCCATTGTTGATAGTCAGATCAAGCTGGGGAATGACTTCTTTACCATCAAAGCATTTGCGAATTCCCGCCAATTGCACCAGCGGTGAAAGCGAACTCGGTTGTTTATTCAATTTTTTACTCTGTCCCATGTAAACGCAACGGATGGCTTACCGATGCGGGGTTTGTGGTTAACCACCTTGGTGACTCTTAATGAGGGCGGTAATTCTACGGCAAACCATCGGAATCGCCAATCCTTGTTGTGAATTACTGGCTTAGCTTTATATTGATTAAGGTAATGTTGATAAATATTCCCGCTTGCAGGGGTAAAAGTGACCTGACGCAATATTTGTCTTTTCTTGCTTCTTAATAATGTTGTCACGAAAAGTGAGGGTGACTACATGGATAAACTACTTGAGCGTTTTTTGAACTACGTGTCTCTGGATACCCAATCAAAAGCGGGAGTGAGACAGGTTCCCAGCACGGAAGGTCAGTGGAAGTTATTGCATCTGTTGAAAGATCAGCTCGAAGAGATGGGGCTTATCAATGTGACCTTAAGTGAGAAAGGAACGCTAATGGCGACGTTACCGGCTAACGTTCCTGGCGATATCCCGGCGATTGGTTTTATTTCTCATGTGGATACCTCTCCGGATTGCAGCGGTAAAAATGTAAATCCGCAAATTGTTGAAAGCTATCGTGGTGGCGACATCGCGTTGGGTATCGGCGATGAAGTTTTATCACCGGTTATGTTCCCGGTTCTGCATCAGCTTCTGGGTCAGACGCTGATTACCACCGATGGTAAAACCTTGTTAGGTGCCGATGACAAAGCAGGTATTGCAGAAATCATGACCGCGCTGGCGGTATTGCAACAGAAAAACATTCCGCATGGTGATATTCGCGTCGCTTTTACGCCAGATGAAGAAGTGGGGAAAGGGGCGAAACACTTTGATGTTGACGCCTTTGATGCCCGTTGGGCTTACACCGTCGATGGCGGTGGCGTAGGCGAACTTGAGTTTGAAAACTTCAACGCCGCATCGGTGAATATCAAAATTGTCGGTAACAACGTTCACCCAGGCTCGGCAAAAGGCGTGATGGTTAACGCGCTATCGCTGGCCGCACGTATTCATGCAGAAGTTCCGGCGGATGAAAGCCCGGAAACTACCGAAGGTTATGAAGGTTTTTATCACCTGACGAGCATGAAAGGCACCGTTGAGCGTGCCGATATGCACTACATCATTCGTGATTTCGACCGTAAACAGTTTGAAGCACGCAAACGTAAAATGATGGAAATTGCCAAGAAAGTGGGCAAAGGGCTGCACCCTGACTGCTACATTGAACTGGTGATTGAAGACAGTTACTACAACATGCGCGAGAAAATTGTGGATCATCCGCATATTCTCGATATCGCCCAGCAGGCGATGCGCGATTGTGATATTGAACCGGATCTGAAACCGATCCGTGGCGGCACCGACGGCGCGCAGTTGTCGTTTATGGGATTACCGTGCCCGAACCTGTTTACTGGCGGTTACAACTATCATGGTAAACATGAATTTGTGACCCTGGAAGGAATGGAAAAAGCGGTGCAGGTGATCGTGCGTATTGCCGAGTTAACGGCGCAACGGAAGTAAGCGAAAAGGGATGCGGCATGTGATGCCGCATCCGGCTTACATTCAAACTTACCCTTCGAAGAACCAATACCCGCTATTGACCAGCGCCGCGAGCATCGCGAGGAATGACGGATCTTCCAGCGCATCGCCAAAATTCTCGGCGGTCAGCACAATATTACTGGCGAGCGCATCCAGCGCCGGACGGTGCGGAGAATCGATCTTTTCGCCATTGGCGTACACATCATCACCAATGCGCAACACGCGTAAACCACCCAGACGAACCAGTACATCACCTTGTTTCAGCGCGTCGTAAATTTCATCCGGCTGATAAGGCGGTTCTGGCGGGGCGATATCCAGTTCATGACGTGACTGGGAAATAAACTCGCCAAACCATTGTTTAAAGTGTTCCGGCTGGTTGATCAATTCGAGCATCATCTCACGCAGTTTATCCATCTCCTGCGGCAGAACATCAGCCGGATGGGCGCGAGGAGGGATATCCGGATCGCTGTAATAATTACCGCCCAGCTCACGTTGCAGAACATAATCGGCAAAACCGCTGATCAGCTCCCGCGTATTGGGCGCACGAAAACCGACAGAGTAGTTCATCGCATTTTCCAGCGCGTAGCCTTCGTGCGGGAATCCCGGTGGAATATAAAGAATATCGCCCGGCTCCAGTTCTTCGTCGATAATTGCTTCAAACGGATCGACCTGTAACAGATCCGGGTGCGGACAATGCTGTTTCATTTGCAGCTTTTCGCCGACCCGCCAGCGACGACGACCGGTGCCCTGGATAATAAACACGTCGTACTGATCGAGATGCGGGCCGACGCCACCACCAGGTACGGAAAATGAGATCATCAGATCGTCAATGCGCCAGTCCGGTAATTCACGGAACGGACGCATCAGCGCGGCAGTTGGTTCATGCCAGTGATTTACTGCCTGCACCAGCAATGACCAGTTGGTCTCACCGAGATGATCGTAGCTTTCGAACGGGCCGTGGCTGACCTGCCATTTGCCATCCTGGTGACTGACCAGTCGACTGTCGACTTCACTTTCCATCGCCAGACCCGCCAACTCGTCTGGAGAGATCGGATCAATAAAATTATTAAAGCCGCGTTTTAACACTACCGGACGTTTCTGCCAGTGGCGTTCAAGAAAATCGGGCCAGTTAAGGGTAAGTTGGTATTCCATGTTAAGCGTCCATAGGCGGGTATCTGCAACCGATTATAACGGATGCTTAACGTAATGCGTGAAGAAAGGGCATATTTATTCACTCTTTGGCGAAGGATGCTGGCGACCAAAAATCACTTCCATTCGTGCACCGCCGAGCATACTCTCTCCGGCGATGATTTTTCCGTCGTATTGCTCGGTAATTTCACGTGCGACAGCCAGACCAACACCTTGTCCTGGACGCAAGGTATCAACCCGTTGACCACGGTCGAAGACCACTTCACGCTTGCTTTTCGGGATACCGGGGCCATCATCCTCGACCACAATATAGAGATGATCATCGGTTTGTCTGGCTGAAATTTCGACAAACTCAAGACAATATTTACAGGCGTTATCCAGTACGTTGCCCATCACTTCGACAAAATCATTCTGCTCTCCCACAAAGCTGATTTCTGGCGAGATATCGAGGGAAATATTAACCCCTTTACGCTGATAAACTTTGTTCAGCGCCGAGGTGAGATTGTCCAGCAGTGGGGCGACAGGATGCAACTCGCGGCTAAGTAATGTTCCACCGCGCATACTGGCGCGATGCAGGTAGTAGCCAATTTGCTGCGAGATGCGGCTGATTTGTTCCAGCATTACCGGCTCTGCTTCGCTGACGCTCATCTTCTCACTACGCATGGAACGTAGCGTACTTTGCAGCACCGCCAGAGGTGTTTTCAGACTGTGCGTCAGGTCGGTGAGCGTGGTGCGGTATTTGTCGTAACGTTCACGCTCACTTTTTAACAGTCGGTTCAGGTTACGTACCAGGCTGGTAAGTTCCCTCGTGGTGGTGGGGTTGAGCAGTTCCCGGTTGTGCTCTTCCAGTTCGCGGACTTCTTTTGCCAGGGCTTCGATAGGGCGTAAACTCCACCATGCGGCGACCCATAACAGAGGGATCACTAACAGCAGGTTGGCTGAGAGCACATAGACAAACCAGCTCCACACCATATAGGAACTTTTAAGCTCTACAGGGATGGTATCAACCACCACAATGGTTAACTTCGGCATCTGCGACGTTGCCGGGTAGATGTTTACCGCCACCGAGTGAGTCATCTCAGCGTCGTCGTCATCTTCCCGTACCTCCTGCAACTGTTGCTGTATAGAATGATCTTCACTCAGCAAGATGCTGGTATCGTTAACATCCGCTTCTATTTCATGGAAGCCATTAGATTTCAGCCAGTCAGGCTGGATCATTTTCATCAGCCAGGGAACGTCACGCTGCGCCCATAAAAGCTGCCCGTTCTCATCATAGATCAGTGTCATAGTAGGGCTTTGCTTGTCGATATTTTCTGGCAATTCGACATGCAATTTGTTGTTTTCCCACTTCGCGAGGGTATAGAACAGGTTGCTCTCGCCACGTAACAGCCGAAACGTGGTTTTATCGAAACTGACGCTATAACCGATCAGCGCGACCATCCCGTAGGCAAGCGAAAGCACCAGCACTACCGCTGCCGTTGCCAACAGAAAACGTACCCGTAGCGAGAGTGGGGAAAAAAGACGCAGTAATTTTTTCATCAGCGCAATTCGAACAGATAGCCCTGGCCGCGAACGGTGGTAATCACTTCTTGCGGATATTGCGCCTGAATTTTCTTACGCAGTCGGCCCATTAATACATCAATGGTATGGCTTTCCCGCAATTCGGCATCCGGGTAGAGCTGTAACATCAGCGAATCTTTGCTGACCACTTTGCCGTTATTACGGATTAGCGTTTCCATAATGGTGTATTCAAACGCGGTCAGTTTGATCACTTCGTCGTTAATGGATAATTCACGGCGGGAGAGATCAACCTGAAACGGTGGCAGCGAAATAACCTGTGAAGCCAGACCGCTATTACGCCGCATCAACGCCTGCATACGCGCCATCACCTCTTCAATATGAAACGGTTTGGTCACGTAATCATCAGCACCGGCACTTAAAACTTCGACTTTGTCCTGCCAGCTTTCACGGGCGGTTAATACCAGAATCGGTAGTGAAACATCATTGCTACGCCAGCGGCGGATCAGCGACAGGCCATCTTCATCAGGTAAGCCAAGATCGACAATGGCAATATCCGGTAAATGTTCATTGAGATAATAATCTGCTTCTTTGGCATCTTCTGCGTCATCGACCTGATGACCAGCGTCCTGAATCTGAACTTTAAGATGGTGACGTAACAACGCATTGTCTTCGACAACCAGTACGCGCATTTTTATTCTCCCTGTCTTAATTATTAAAATAGTGTAACGCGATTATGTGTTTATGGGAGTAAACATTAATTAAACCAGCGGGTAGGGGAGGTAATACAGGAAAAGATTAGCTTAAGAAGCAGGCCGGACAGCATCGCCATCCGGCCTTGACAGGGGATTATTTCAGCTCATCAACCATCGTGATGGCACGACCAATATAATTAGCCGGCGTCATCGCTTTCAGGCGCGCCTTCTCTTCTTCTGGCAGCGCCAGACCGTCGATAAACTGCTTCATGCCTTCGGCGTCAACACGCTTACCGCGAGTCAGCTCTTTCAGCTTCTCATACGGTTTTTCAATGCCATAGCGACGCATGACTGTCTGGATCGGCTCAGCCAGCACTTCCCAGTTGTGATCCAGTTCATCCAGCAGATGGTCACGGTTCACTTCCAGTTTGCTCACGCCTTTGAGGGTAGACTGGTAAGCAATCAGTGCATAACCAATACCCACACCGAGGTTACGCAGCACGGTAGAGTCAGTCAGGTCGCGCTGCCAGCGGGAAACCGGCAGTTTGCTTGCCAGGTGCTGCAATACCGCGTTGGAAAGCCCCAGGTTACCTTCGGAGTTTTCGAAGTCGATCGGGTTAACCTTGTGCGGCATGGTGGAAGAACCAATCTCACCAGCGATAGTTTTCTGTTTGAAGTGGTTAAGAGCGATATAACCCCAGACGTCACGGTCAAAGTCGATCAGGATGGTATTAAAGCGCGCAACGCAATCAAACAGTTCGGCAATGTAGTCGTGCGGTTCAATCTGCGTGGTGTACGGGTTCCACTGAATACCCAGCGAAGTGACGAACTTTTCGCTGAACTGATGCCAGTCAACTTCCGGGTAAGCGGCGATGTGGGCGTTATAGTTACCGACCGCACCGTTGATTTTGCCGAGGATCTCCACCTGGTTAAGCTGGCGGTACTGGCGTTCCATACGGTAGGCAACGTTTGCCATCTCTTTACCGATGGTTGACGGCGTGGCTGGCTGACCGTGGGTACGGGACAGCAGCGGAATATCGCGGTACTGAATAGCGAGATCTTTAATGCCATCAATCAGTTGACGCCAGTACGGCAGGATAACTTCATCACGCGCGGTTTTCAGCATCAACGCGTGGGAGAGGTTATTGATATCTTCCGAAGTACAGGCAAAGTGAATGAATTCAGATACCGCGTGCAGTTCTGGGATATCTGCCACTTTTTCTTTCAGGAAATACTCAACCGCTTTAACGTCGTGGTTAGTGGTACGCTCGATGGTTTTGATGCGTGCAGCATCTTCTTCGCTGAAATTAGCGACGATTGCATCAAGGTAACCGATTGCGTCGGCAGCAAAAGCAGGAACTTCCTTGATCGCTGCGTGCGCGGCCAGTTTTTGCAGCCAACGTACTTCAACTTGTACACGGAATTTCAGCAAACCGTATTCGCTGAAAATCCCGCGCAGCGCGCTGACTTTATCGCCGTAGCGTCCATCGACAGGGGAAACGGCGGTCAGTGAGGATAATTCCATAGATCACAACTCCGGGGTTAAATGAGCAAGAATTTGTTTTGCCTGAGTGGTCAGGCGATTACGAGAAAACATCAGTTGCAGACGTCCACCGCCGACCTGGTGCCAGAGCACGGCGGCGCGAATGCCTGCCAGCAGGGTTGCGCGAACTTTCGCCTGCACCTGCGGGCTTTGCAGTACAGCAGGGGAACCGGTGACCTGAATGCGTGGGCCAAGCGGGCTGATAACATCAACATAGATGGCAGCCATCGCGCTCATCAGCGTTTCGGACTGTAAATCGAAGTGTTCGAGCTGGCGTTGCAGGCCGTTGATCCGGTTGCCCAGAGTGTCGAGCGCACCTTTGGCAGATGAAAGTTTACGCTCAAGCACCATCAGGCTAAGGGTGTAGCGGGTTAACTCAGCGTTCAAACCCTGACGGCTGCTGGCATTGAGCACGCCGAGCAGGGTTTCCAGCCCGACGCGCAGGTTGGCTTCGCTACCGCCAAAAACCGCCAGCGTGGAGCTGGGGTTCATATCAATAATACTGTTGAGTGAAACGTGTAGCGCATCGGCATCACAATGCCCCTGGTGAGCGAGTTGTTGCACCAGGCGAGCCGACTGACAAATACCGGCCAGGGCGAGGGTGATGTCATAGTAATTCTTTGCCACGTTCACTGCTTCCTTGTTTTAAGTAAAGAAAAAAATCAGACCGGCAGCGGCAGACGCTGCTCAATGATACCGCCACCGAGGCACACTTCACCGTTGTAGAAGACGGCAGACTGACCCGGCGTAACAGCGGCAACCGGCTCATCGAAAATCACTTCAATGCGATCGTCGTCCAGCGCCTTGACGGTGCACGGGATGTCGGTCTGGCGATAGCGGGTTTTCACCGTGCAACGCATAGTGCCGGTGAAGGGTTCACGATCGACCCAGTGCAACTGCTGGGCAATCAGCCCGACAGACATCAGACGTGGATGTTCATGACCCTGTGCGACAACCAGAATGTTGTTCTCGACGTCTTTATCGACGACGTACCACGGTTCTTCGGTGCCGTCTTTGGTGCCACCGATACCCAGACCTTTACGCTGACCGAGGGTGTGATACATCAGTCCCTGGTGTTCGCCAATTTCATCGCCATCAACGGTAATGATTTTGCCCGGTTGCGCCGGGAGATAACGACCCAGGAACTCGCGGAATTTACGTTCGCCAATAAAGCAGATGCCGGTAGAGTCTTTTTTCTTCGCGGTGACCAGACCAAGATCTTCTGCAATCTTACGCACCTGCGGTTTTTCCAGTTCGCCGACCGGGAACAGGCTTTGCGCAATCTGCTCATGGCTGAGCGTATAAAGGAAGTAGCTCTGGTCTTTATTGCTGTCCAGACCACGCAGCAGGCGGCTCTTGCCATCGACATCTGCCCGACGCACGTAATGGCCGGTAGCGATATAATCGGCACCTAAATCTTCGGCGGCAAATTCGAGGAAGGCTTTAAATTTGATCTCTTTGTTGCACAGAATATCCGGATTCGGCGTGCGACCGGCTTTATATTCGGCAAGGAACAGTTCAAAGACGTTGTCCCAGTACTCGGCAGCAAAGTTGACGGTGTGCAGTTCAATGCCGAGCTTGTCGCAGACAGCCTGGGCATCAGCCAGATCCGCTGCCGCCGTGCAATATTCCTCACCGTCATCTTCTTCCCAGTTCTTCATAAACAGGCCTTCGACCTGATATCCCTGTTGTTGCAACAGCCAGGCAGAAACGGAGGAATCGACACCGCCGGACATGCCGACGATTACTTTTTTTGCGGTTTCAGACATTGGATTACTCACGACATTGAACTTCAAGGCGGCGTATTCTATCACGCAGCCTTTTAGATGACACCCTTTGTAAAAGGCCAGTTAAAATCGCCAATCATCTCCAGCGGATAACGTTGCCCGCTTTGATAACAACGAATACTTTCTGCCACTAACGGCGAGCGCAGATTTGGCGCCTGTAAAATTTCTTCGGCGCTGACCCAACGGCAGCAGTCGATGTCGCTGTCATGAGGCTGGGTCGGGCATATTTGCTCAAGCTCAATGGCAAACAGGAAACGCAAAAACGGCGTTTTATCTGGCGCAATCCACTGATGCATACGAATAAAGTGTTGCGGTTGCGCGCTGATGCCGGTTTCTTCCCACAGCTCACGGGCGGCGGCTTCCACTAAGGTTTCATCTGCTTCCAGATGCCCGGCAGGTTGGTTCCATAACGCTTTACCATTAATCGTCTCTTCAACGACTAAAAATTTGCCTTCTGCGTGCACCACGCAAGCAACGGTAACGTGCGGTTTAAACATTTTGCATCCTTAATCTGTCGCTTCTCGCCATTCGCCGTTGGCAAGATTATCCAAAGAGTAATCACCCATTGCATAGCGAATCAGTCGCAGCGTGGGGAAACCAACATGGGCGGTCATGCGGCGCACCTGGCGATTACGTCCTTCATATAAGGTGATCTTCAGCCAGCTGGTGGGAATACTTTTGCGTTCACGAATTGGCGGATTACGCGGCCATAACCACTCCGGTTCTTCAACCAGGTCCACACCTGCGGGCAGGGTAGGGCCATCATTTAAGGTTACGCCATTGCGCAAGGCTTCAAGTGCATCTTGTGTGGGAATGCCTTCCACCTGCACATAGTAGATTTTTCCGGTGCGTTTACCCGGCTGGGTTAAACGCGCCTGTAACGCGCCATTATTGGTCAGTACCAGTAACCCTTCGCTATCGCGGTCAAGACGACCTGCCGCATAAACGCCCTGAACCGGGATGAATTCTTTTAATGTTTTACGCCCGGCTTCATCGGTGAACTGCGGAAGAACATCGTAGGGTTTATTGAACAGGATCACGCGCGTGGGCAGGTTTTCAGGTTTGCGCCTGGTAGTACGTTGCGAGCTGAATCGCTTAACCTGGTGATTTTTAAAAGAAGTTTTTTGCATAGTATTTTCAGGGATTATGAATTGCCGCATTATAGCCTAATAACGCGCATCTTTCATGACGGCAAACAATAGGGTAGTATTGACAAGCCAATTACAAATCATTAACAAAAAATTGCTCTAATGCATCCGTATCGCAGGACGCAAACGCATGTGCAACGTGGTGGCAGGTGAGCAAACCAGAAGCGCTCGAAGGAGAGGTGAATGGAAAGTAAAGTAGTTGTTCCGGCACAAGGCAAGAAGATCACCCTGCAAAACGGCAAACTCAACGTTCCTGAAAATCCGATTATCCCTTACATTGAAGGTGATGGAATCGGTGTAGATGTAACCCCAGCCATGCTGAAAGTGGTCGACGCTGCAGTCGAGAAAGCCTATAAAGGCGAGCGTAAAATCTCCTGGATGGAAATTTACACCGGTGAAAAATCCACACAGGTTTATGGTCAGGATGTCTGGCTGCCTGCTGAAACCCTTGATCTGATTCGTGAATATCGCGTTGCCATTAAAGGCCCGCTGACCACTCCGGTTGGTGGCGGTATTCGTTCTCTGAACGTTGCCCTGCGCCAGGAACTGGATCTCTACATCTGCCTGCGTCCGGTACGTTACTATCAGGGCACCCCAAGCCCGGTTAAACACCCTGAACTGACCGATATGGTTATCTTCCGTGAAAACTCGGAAGACATTTATGCGGGTATCGAATGGAAAGCTGACTCTGCCGACGCCGAGAAAGTGATCAAATTCCTGCGTGAAGAGATGGGCGTGAAGAAAATTCGCTTCCCGGAACATTGCGGTATCGGTATTAAGCCATGTTCGGAAGAAGGCACCAAACGTCTGGTTCGTGCAGCGATCGAATACGCAATTGCTAACGACCGTGACTCTGTGACCCTGGTGCACAAAGGCAACATCATGAAGTTCACCGAAGGTGCGTTTAAAGACTGGGGCTACCAGCTGGCGCGTGAAGAGTTTGGCGGTGAACTGATCGACGGCGGCCCGTGGCTGAAAGTTAAAAACCCGAACACCGGCAAAGAGATCGTCATTAAAGACGTGATTGCTGATGCATTCCTGCAACAGATCCTGCTGCGTCCGGCTGAATACGACGTTATCGCCTGTATGAACCTGAACGGTGACTACATTTCTGACGCCCTGGCAGCGCAGGTTGGCGGTATCGGTATCGCCCCTGGTGCAAACATCGGTGACGAATGCGCACTGTTTGAAGCCACCCACGGTACTGCGCCGAAATACGCCGGTCAGGACAAAGTTAACCCAGGCTCTATCATCCTCTCCGCTGAGATGATGCTGCGCCATATGGGCTGGACTGAAGCAGCAGACCTGATTGTTAAAGGTATGGAAGGCGCAATCAACGCCAAGACCGTAACCTATGACTTCGAACGTCTGATGGAAGGCGCTAAGCTGCTGAAATGTTCAGAGTTTGGTGATGCGATCATCAAGAATATGTAATCACTACATGTGTTAAATATTGAAACGGGCGTGTTATACGCCCGTTGTTTTGTTAGCTTGCTAAGGGTTATCAAAATAAGTTATCAATTCCTTGGGTAGTTTGGGAGGCGTTTGGGGTAGGTTGGATGGCAGTCCTACTGCCAGGTTCCCATTAGGCATTCCTCAGCTTTTTATTATAGCTGGTGGACGCAACGTGCTCATTGAACCGCTCAGTGGATGATACATAGCCTAGATTTTTTCTGAGCCTTTCGTTGGGCTATCTGGCAACACTGCTAAGTCCTTGCTGACTGTGAACAGATAAGTCAGTTCTTTTGGGACTGCGTCAACTACGGCTAGTTGAGTTGTACTGATTAGCCTTCGGTGGGCCTTTAGCAGCCAAAATTATGAACTGCGTATTCTGACAAGGTGTTTGGGTATTTGAACTGGAAGAATATTCTTCCCCCTTTGGCTGATGTGCGACAATGGAACCACACTTTGTTTTAACCAATAAATTGATTTTCAAAAGGCTTCTATGAACGGCCAATCCGCAAGGAGAGTATTCACAAAGTCCCTTACTCACACAAGATAGAGCTACAGTTGTTGCAAACAAACGCCAGGTCAACAAAATAGCCATAATGCAATATCATCAAACCGCCAAATGGAGAGTCTTCAGCGAGGAGAACGTCGGTGTCTAAGTATAGTTGGGTCCCTGTATTCAAAAACGTTTGTAGTTGGATTGCTGATTACGAGAATAAACAGCATGAATTGGTCCAAATTCTACGTGAAATAGGTGTTGATAAAGGTCTGGAAGACGAATTTTCGGATGGAAGCAAAGAACAGCTGAAAGTGATAGACCCTTTCACTTTTTTTGCCACTTTTATGAAGTATGGAGTGGTCAAACGTACTGAGCTCTTTGCCGCTCTGCTGGAAAGAGCTAATTTACCCATCTCCGCCCCCAGTGATTTCAGCGGTGTTCCAAATGCACAGCCACTCAAAGTCTGGCTCTTTCCTTATGAGAGAGAACGTTCTGCCGACATGGTGCCCAGCCTTTGGGCGTTGTTCCATCAGATGCGTGCCGGACAAATAGATGGTGAATTATTCGATAAAATTCTGAAAATACCTCATACCGGTTTCGCTAAGCTCACTGAGTGTTTGTTTTATTTATCACCGGAGGAATTTTTCCCTGTAGATGCTCAGACGAAGCACTGGCTCAAGAAACAAGGGCGAGAACTGCCCAAAGAGAACTGGCAATCCTACCAGGAGTTGTTGTCATGGTTGAAGAATACTCAGTCAAAATCATATTACGAAATATCGTATGAAGCCTGGTATGAAAATCAGAGTAGTGCGTTTTCCTCGGTAATTGCAGACGAATACTTAAGTACCCGTTTCTCTGATACTCGGTCGTCAACGACACATCTGTTTGCTTATAAAACGGACGCAATGAGGGAGTTGGCATTTGATCCTGGAAAGAATCCCGAGAAAAAGAAGAAAATTAAAATATTTGTTGATGAGAAACCTACCGCTCCGAGCCTTTCACAAGTTACCGTCTATGATACAGGCAAGAGCCGTAATCACCACCTCACAACACACGCTCCAACCCTTGCTCAGGGAAATGCGGCATGGGCTGTTGAGATTAGCACTCTTGAGCAATTAATTACGCTGTGTGATTGGTATGCCCTCCTACCAGCGAAGGACCTACTTGCCATGGAAAATAAAGAGAAATCAGTAAAAAATCACACGTCACTAAATCAGATTCTTTTTGGTCCACCCGGAACAGGTAAAACTTACTTTACGCTGGAACGCGCAGTTATGTTGGCGGAACCTTTATGGTATAGCGATTTGGTAAGTCAGAATCTTGGTACAGAAGAGCGTCGGCAGGTGGTCAAAAATAAATACGATACGTTGTGTGCAGACAAACGCATCGCGTTTACCACTTTCCATCAAAGTTTTTCGTATGAAGATTTCATTGAGGGGATCCGCGCTGAGGTTGCAGAAGAAAATCAAGGCATAAAATACAAGATTGAGAACGGTATTTTCAAAGATATTGCTGTCCGTGCTGCTAAGGCAGTTGCAGCTAAAGAGACAGGACTCTCTCAATCTCCCGATATCTGGAAAATCTCTATTGGTCGTGCCCATGAAAAAGAAATGCGTGATCGCTATATCAATGCAGGTGAAGCTCGTATTGGTTGGAATGACACGGGGGACTTGTCTCAGACCTTTGAGCAAAGGACACAGGAACAGCAGGATTACTGGAACTCATTGAGCAAGCCTAACCACAATGCCCTTAACGCTTTTTCACATGATGTAAAGGTTGGGGATGTTCTGTTGTGCCTGAAAAATGCGGAAACCGTTCAGGCAGTTGGAATTGTCACTTCCGACTATTCATTTGATGAAGTCTCTGAAAAGTCGGATGAGTACGCGCATGTTCGCAAGGTAAATTGGGTGTTAAAGGATATTGAACTGAACATCCTTGCACTTAATGGCAGTACAAAAATGGTTCAGCAGACATTGTATCCACTCTATCGGATCAGCTGGCATACTTTGATTGCTGAGTTAGATAAACAACACATTCCCCTGCCGGCTTCATTTCATGAAGCAAGCAATGTCAGAGAACGCCAGAATTATATTCTGATTATTGATGAGATTAATCGCGGCAATATTTCCCGTATTTTTGGAGAGTTGATTACATTGCTGGAGCCGGATAAGCGATTGGGAGGCTCTGATGAGCGTTCTGTCATTCTGCCTTATTCTAAAGAATTATTCTCTGTCCCTGACAATCTGTATGTCATTGGCACTATGAATACGGCAGATAAGTCATTAGCCCAGCTTGATCTGGCGTTACGCCGCCGCTTCGAGTTTGTAGAATTCATGCCAAAGCCCGATTTACTGTCTGGTATCTCAGTTTTTGGGGTTAATGTCGATGAATTGCTGACGGTAATGAATCAACGCATAGAAGTTTTACTCGATCGTGATCATACCCTAGGGCACGCATACTTCTGGCCACTGAAGACTGCCACAACTGAGGATGAAAAGTGCAAACTGATGGCTGATATTTTTAAGAAACGTATCATTCCGCTACTGCAAGAGTATTTTTTTGCAGACTGGGAACGCATCGGTTGGGTACTGAACGATAGCGAGAAAGCACCTGAAAACAGATTTATCCAGACAGGTAATATCGAACGCGCCATTGAAGGTTTGTTCCCTGACTCCATTGCAAGTCAATTAAACGATCGCAGATACCGGATTAATGACTGTGCATTCCAGAATGCCGCAGCTTACCAGGGAATTATTTCCAAAGGTGGAGTTACCAATTGATGCAACAAGTGCGTGAGTATGCCCGTTTGACCACGAATGAAAGCGCAACATCATCTCTGGATTGCGCAGTAATAAAACCTGCGACATTGGAATGGTTGCAGGAACTGGCCTCAGGCTGGAAAGGCGAAGAACCATTGTTACTGTCTGATGGTTATCGCGCACTAAAATTAGGCAGTTATGTCGGATACCTGCAAAGTCCGGATGGCGAAGGTATAGAAATTTTACCCAAGGCAAGCCTTGGGCATGATAACCCTCTGCAAACACGCAGAGTCTTACAGCGCATGCTCTTAGCCGCTTTAAAGATTCGACCACGGGTGACTGGCCCAGCTGAACTGATGCGGATGAATGTCCCTTTGCACGAATGGATTTTTAGCCAGTTTCTATTTGAGTTGCAGTTGTTGGTTACCAAAGGTTTGCGTTTTGACTATCGTCGAGTAGATGAAGAAAGCCGCTTTATACGTGGCCAATTACAAATCCAGCGCCAGCAACTGCAATCTCCGGCACGTCAGTATCTATTCCATATCAGCCATGATGTTTATTCGCCGGACCGTCTGGAAAATCGCCTGCTGAAAACCGCACTCAACTATGTGTTGGCAACTTGCAGGAACACTGAAAACTGGCGACTGGCGAATGAGCTTTCACATCGTATAGCTGAAATTCCTTTACAGACAAAGCCGCATTGCGAACTACGTCATTGGAATAATAGCAAACTGATGCAGGTCTATAATGACGTACGCCCTTGGTGTGAGTTAATCCTTGAGAAAATGAACCCGAATTTTCAGCAAGGCAATCACAAAGGTATATCGCTCCTGTTCCCGATGGAACAGCTATTCGAAAAATACGTTGAAGTTTCACTCAGATCGCATATACGCAAAGGAAGCCAACTTGTATCACAAGCCAGTTCTCAATATCTGCTTGAACATACGGTAGGTAATAATGATAAGCCACAAGCTATGTTTCGGCTTAAACCAGATCTTTTGCTGAGCACGTCAAATGGTGTTCAAACTCTGGATACGAAATGGAAGCTCATTGATCAGTCAGCGTGGCAGACAGATAAAAAATATAACATCGCTCAGTCCGATCTTTATCAGATGTTTGCATATGGGCATAAGTACCAAAATGGGGAGGGACATATGATGTTAATTTATCCAAAACATTTATCTTTTAATCACTCATTACCTCCCTTCCACTACTCGAATTCATTGAAGGTCTGGGTTGTTCCCTTTTGTCTTGATAGCCAGCAACTGGTTCCGGGCAGTTGGCAAGAATATTTTCCTAACCTTTCCTGGCGAGAATTGATGACAGGAAACTGCATAAAATATAGGGAAGCGGGGAAATCTATCATGGTTAGTTCGGGAATTATGCAGTTCCAGTAGGATTTTTTCTGGCCAGTCATTTTGCTCATCCTTCTTGACTGACACGGTATATATCAGATATCTGCTACATAGTTCGTGAACGGCATGAGTAAATACTTTCGGGTGACCAGGCGACTACATTACCCTGCGTAAATTGTTAACGCCTGCTTCTGGTTGTGAGTTCAACGGGTCAATGCAACGCTATCCTTAATAAAGGGGGGCGTTGCTAGTTTTTGTTGGCCACTACAACTCACAGCGAAAAGCGATCCGACTGATAACTATCCTGTCCGCCGTGTGTCAGGTGCGGACATTGTTACGAATGCCAATTGATATAACGGCAGCTCGTTTGTCTCATCTTATAGAATCTCAACAACTTCAAATTCTTCTGCGATCAGCTCCATCTCTTCAGAAAAATGGCCCTCCAGGGTGAAAAATCGCTGATGCTCTTTCTGCCAGTATTCAAGGCTTAAATCGCCTTCACCTTCTTTGCGGGCGAACGCCTCATTCACATCACAAAAACGAACCAGTCGCATTGAAATCAGTCTGATCACACAGACCGGAACATTCTGACCATCAAGGATAATGTTAAAACACCCAATCCTCGGAGCCGATTCTTCCTGCAGGTAAGAGGCAAAAGATCCGCAGGTGGCCGTTTTGATCCCTTTTTTGATTAGATCCGCAAGCTCGCTAGCCAGTTCCGGGCTGTCACCTATTTGCCAGGCATTTGCACCTGGATACTTCATTTTTATTTCCTCAACCGCCACCATTAAAAGCTCTTCTTAATCGTCGATGAAAAGAAACGTTATACATTTTTTAGTATGCGCTGTCCCGACATTTCCGGTGACGTTTTTGTTCAGATAATGTGACTCGCTGTCTGCCATAACGGACATTCACTTCAGTTATGGCAGACAGGTATGTATGCAGAGTATAGGGTAGGAAAGTCGCGAGAAAAAAAAGACTTCTGCGCCGTTAGGCATCACGGTTATCTTCTTATTGGATATGCAGTAATACAAAGGCGGGATAAAACTGAGGTTCATATGACCTCGCAATGGCTTGCAAGAATTTGCATGTTTTGAGATGGTGGGATGCGTGAGCGTAGTATTGATGGGCAATTGGGTGAGCTAATGCTGCATTAAGTGGACACCGCTCGAAATTAATTGCAATAATCTGGCGTGCCAGCCTGCATACCAAGAATTATAATAATATATTGGGCTGAATATGATGTTTGTATAACAAAATTATAAGATTAAGAAATCTACCATAAAGGCAGACTTCTTAAATTGTTATCCCTAAACCACCACCTGGGGAGGCGGTGGTTTATTTATAATTAGAGATTGGCAACGTTATGATAAACTTTTTGGACATCATCATCATCTTCGAGGGCATCAACAAGCCCTTCAAAGATTTCTAAATCTTCTGGTGAAAGTTCAACTTCTGATTGAGCAATCAATTCTAATTCTGTTGTTGAAAACTCAGTAATGCCGGCAGCTTTCAGAGCTGCAATTCCTTTGTGAAGATCTGTAGGTTCAGTGTAAATAACGATGCTTCCTTCTTCTTCAGTTACATCACGAACATCTACTTCGGCATCGAGCAAGATTTCAAAAATATGGTCAGGATTTGTTCCTTTAAATACAATCACACCAGTATTGTCAAACATATAGCTGACAGAACCTGCTGCTCCAATATTTCCGCCTTTTTTATTGAAAATTGTGCGAATATTAGCAATTGTACGATTAACATTTGAAGTCAACGTTTCAGCGATAATCATTGAACCATTTGGTCCAAAGCCTTCATAACGTCCTTGTACGAACGTTTCATCTCCGCCACCTTTGGCTTTATCAATGGCTTTATCAATAACGTGTTTTGGAACTTGTGCCTGCTTCGCACGTTCAATAACGAATTTTAAAGATGTGTTTAATTCTGGGTCTGGTTCACCTTGTTTAGCGGCAGCATAGATTTCCACACCGAATTTTGCATATATTTTAGACGTTGCACCGTCTTTAGCCGTTTTTTTAGCAACAATATTGGCCCATTTACGTCCCACTGGAATGATCTCCTCGAAATTTATTTACATTACTGACAAGTTGATAACCTGTGTTTATTCGCCACATTATAGCATAACACGGAAAAAATCGTCTATGAAAAATAAAATATGATAATGTTACAGATGTACTTTAATTTTATCAATGTTTAATAATTATTGATGAGCTGTTTTATAATTTATTTTGGTTTTCTTCTGTGTTTATTATTAATGGTTTGACCGCGACAGTAATGTCGCGGCATATTTGGTTTTACTACCTGGATATATTGTTGAGGATGACGATCGTACGGGGCTAATTAAATTTAAATTGGAGGTAGTCCATATTTAGCTCGGGCGCGATTACATGCCTCATTAATTTCACCATGCTCGCCTGACATGGCGAATTCTCTACATGTGGATGAGCGGTTTTTATATATTGTGCAGCAGGCGTTTTTTCCAGGCGTTCCTGCCAGGGCAATACAGCGTGGGTTCTTCTGGTTAGTACCGCGCATACATCGGTGGTAAGGGGATATCTGCTCAGTAAGATGAGCCGGTATGGTTCCGCCTGCATCATCAGCTTCGGCCCAGTAAAAAGAGACGCGGAAAAATGCACAACAGGCACCACACGCCATGCATGGATTCAGATTGCTCATAATTCACCAGTACTTCTATATAAATATCACAACAAAACCGCAGACACGACGTATAAAGGCGCGTGCCTGCGGCAGGCTGGCGAACTTTCTATAGTGCGAGTATTGAATGATTACCAGCCGTTATCAATTTTACATATCTATTTAGATATGACCAGACAAGTTGAATGCAACCAGGAAGAGTTAATCTTTACAATTTGTAACATGGGGTTGTGAAAAGAAAATGTCTTACGTAACCAGAGTTCGCATTATATGGTTTCTATAGTCTGACTTGCTAAATAAGAATCTATCGCGCTCTTTCTAATTCTAACTGGTTATAGATGTTATCAGAAAAAGTTATTTTTCTGGTTTTCAAGAATGTAAAAAATACACGTTTTGACTTGTACAATTTATATCACTGCTCTCGGTTTTTCACATTCATTCCAGTGACATTGCTGTATGTAATGGATCTGATTTTGGATGCCGCTATTGATGGATACAGTCTGTTATGAGCAGGTGCCGTGTGCTATTGAAGAAAAAGCTGGGTCGCGTAGAGTAACAATTTACACTGCCTTACCTCGGTATCACCTTTACTGTCCCCATCGACGTTGTACCAGTTCAGCATATCCTTACTCATTGATACAGTTAAGTATTAAAGGATGAGTACACAGAGAACGTTGCCTACCCAATATTCTTGTTCTGGTTTGTTGCTCAATACGTCTTCTCTGCCTTAGGGGCAATCAATTAACGCGCACTTGAGATTTTTATCCAACATTGAAGGTATTGCGGCATAGTGGGGTAAAATTTCATCAAGAACGTGGATATTTCTGATTCTCTCTACCATGCTCTCTGTAGACGCCAGATTGAGCGAATGAACAGAGAATAATGGCCCTGGGACACGCGAATGCGCAATATACTTATCCCCATCCTCGTTGCGGTGTGCCTGTTTATTACTGGCGTCTCTATTTTGAATATTCAGCTCTGGTATTCCGCAAAAGCAGAGAGTCTTGCTGGGGCGAAGTACGCCGCCAATAACATTAATCATATTCTTGAGGAAGCGTCACAGGCGACTCAAACGGCAATGGAAATTGCAGGGAAGAGGTGCGATCTGGATGAACAATATCAGCTAGGTACAGAAGCCGCGCTGAAACCCCATCTGCGGACGATCATCATTCTCAAACAAGGTGCAGTCTGGTGTACATCGCTGCCGGGTAATCGAGTACTGCTATCTCGTATTCCTGTGATACCTGACAGTAATTTGCTGTTGGCTCCGGCGCTTGACACTGTAAATAGATTACCCATTCTGCTCTATCAGATTCAGTTCGCTGAGACGCGTATTCTGGTGACTATTAGCGACCAGCATATCCGTGGGGCGCTCCATGTGCCGTTGAAGGGGGTGAAATATAGTTTGCGTGTGGGGGATAATATTATTGGGCCGTCGGGAGATGTGACAACTCTCAATGGCAGACATCAACTTTCTGGACGGGTTAACTCCACTGAATATCATTTCAGTATTATCTATAACCAGCCGCCACTATTTAGCTTTACCAGAATGATCGACAAAGGCTTGGGTATTTTGATATTCAGCTTGTTAATATCCTGTTCCGCTGCCTTTTTACTTGATAAATATTTCAATAAAACAGACACACCTGAAGAGATTCTGCGTAGGGCGATAAGTAATGGTGAGATTGTGCCTTTTTACCAACCGGTAGTTAATGGTCGGGAAGGGACGTTACGCGGTGTAGAAGTCCTTGCCCGATGGAAACACCCACGTGGAGGATATATTTCACCTGCAGCGTTTATTCCACTTGCTGAAAAATCAGGGTTGATAGTTCCGCTCACTCAAAGTTTGATGAGTCAGGTCGCCACACAAATGAACGCGATCGCCAGTAAACTGCCGGAAGGATTTCATGTTGGGATCAATTTTAGCGCCTCGCATATTATTTCGCCGACATTTGTTGAAGAATGTCTGACATACCGCGACAGCTTCACTCGCCATGATTTGAATCTCGTTCTCGAAGTTACTGAGCGTGAAGCGTTGCATGTTGATGAAAATTTGGTTCAGCGATTGAACATTCTGCATGAAAATGGTTTTGTTATTGCGCTGGATGATTTTGGTACGGGCTACTCAGGGCTTTCTTATCTCCATGATCTGCACATCGATTATATTAAGATTGATCACAGTTTCGTCGGTCGGGTCAATGCAGATCCTGATTCCACCCGGATTCTGGACTGTGTGCTGGATCTGGCGCGCAAACTTTCTATCAGTATTGTCGCCGAAGGTGTCGAGACGAAGGAGCAGCTCGACTATTTGAACCAGAATAATATTACGTTCCAGCAAGGGTACTATTTCTATAAACCGGTGACGTATATTGAACTCGTCAAAATTATTCTCTCAAAACCGAAGGTGAAAGTGGTTGTTGAGTGAATATTGTACTAATTGATATAGCATGATGATATTTGGCTGAAAATTGATCAGCAAGGCGATGAAATGGTGCAATTGTAGACAGGTAATTAGCTCGTTGCTTCTTGTTACTATTGTTCATTATTTTGTTTGCTATAATTGTCTGAAGATTTTGTCAGGATCACCGTAAGTAGCATGAACAAAAGTAATAGCCTGGATTATTTCTCTTTGTATATCATCTTTTCCATTGCGTTTATGCTGATCTCCATCCTGATTATCCTGGTCGCCAAACCCAGCATCTGGCTAGGAGAAGTGCTTGTTACCATAAATTTAATCAATGCACTGGTTTGGTTGGTAATCAATTTGCTTAACCGGTTAAGAGAGAAGCTGGTAAGCCAAAGGGATCAGCATTAACCCTTCTTTTCAATACGTTTTGACAATTTGGGCTGACAGATATTTGATCAGAAATGCTTATAAATCAAATCAGTAAGATGATTAATCTTTGAAACTGGAAAAACTGGTCAGGTTTAGTTTTGGGGAAATTACTCTGCGGTGAGGAGTGTGTATACGGATATGATTGCAGTAAAATAGTTTTTGATACAGTGAAAACTGACGGAATAAACCAAAGCCAAATACTAACACTTCATTTTTGTTTATAAGCATATCCATCCGCTAAAAATATACCGCGTCGAATAAATCGACGCGGTACTACATTAACTATTATTTTTTGCCGATGGCACGCATGGTGTCATCAATTGCGGTAATTAACAGCATTTGCGGATCTTTAGCACAAACCTGATTCAGTTTTTCTACCACTTTGGCACTCAGTTCTGGAGATTGCTCAATTTTTAAATCACGGCTAGTAACGCTGGCATTACCCATTACCGCGACGATATCTGCAACCTGTGCGCTGTCAGTTTTTGCCATTTCGTTGGCTTCTGCGCAAGTAATGTAGGTTTCTGCCGGCAGGCCGTTCTTAATATTATAATCCTGCGCCCAGGTCATTGGTGCGAAAACAAACAGTCCAGCCAGTAAAGCAAATTTTTTCATCATCATACCTTATTTCATTTTACCCAGAATGGCACCACCTGTACCACCAATCACAGCACCTTTAATCGCGCCTTCCAGACCATTGCCGGTCAGGACGCCAGTGACTGCGCCAACGGCCGCACCTACTTTTGCGCCTTTACGGGCATTTTTACCGTCGCGACCTTTTTCAGTTACTGCGCCAACACCTGCACCTACAGCAGCACCTTTCAGTACGCCATTTACACCATTGCCAGTCAGTAAGCCTACGCCTGCGCCTAACAATGCGCCTTTAGTGGTGCGATTCATATCCGCCATGGCTGGCGTGGAGCAGAGTAATATTGAGATGAGCCCGAAGGCGAGTGTTTTTTTCTTCAACTTAGATGTCCGGTATTAAGTAAGTTGCACACACAATAATTTCGTCTTCAATTAAGAGCAGCTTAACTAAAGAACGCTCAATATTATTCAGATCATTCAAAATGAGCGCGGTTTGTATAATAAGAGTTATGTTTTTTGCTTGAATGGGAATAATCTTAAATAAGAATTAACTCATTGATTTTGAATATTTTATTCAAGAAATGTCATCAAATGTTAACATTGCATTGCAAAGGTAAGGCAATCTGAAATATCAATATTGTTGTGTAATTTATATGTGAACAATATTTATCAGAAAACGTAATATTAGTGATTTTATTCTGGTGGCGATAATGTGAATTAGTTGCGACTTAATTTGACGCTGGAGCTTGAAGGGGGAGTGTTACCGTTTATACAAAACAGGATGTAATTCCCATTTCCTGTACTAACAACGCAGCAACCAAATGAGCGAACTCAACAGAGGGAAGGGGGCTGTGCCTGGACGCCGATGACAACATTACTTAATAGCGAACCGGGGAAGAGAAAAATTTAACCAGGGTGTAATCTGACAGATACCTGTATAAATAACCGGTAACTGTCAGATCGGACCTGAGCTAATACAGCTTATTTCAGCTCTTCTGCTTCCGGCAGGGTTACGTTCAACTCAAGAATGGAAATATCACCATCTTTTTGCTCAAGCTGTACGGTCACCATCTCGGGATCGATTTGTACGTATTTACAAATGACCTCAAGAATATCTTTACGCAACTGGGGCAGATAGTGTGGTTCTGCATCGCTGCGACGGCGTTCAGCAACAATAATTTGCAACCGTTCTTTTGCAATGTTGGCCGTGTTTTTCTTCCGTGAGAGAAAGAAATCGAGTAATGCCATAACTTATCCTCCGAACAAGCGTTTGAGGAAGCCTTTCTTCTCTTCTTCAATGAAGCGGAAAGGACGTTCTTCTCCCAACAGACGTTCTACGGTATCAGCGTAGGCTTTACCCGCATCGGCGTTGATATCGAGAATAACCGGTTCCCCCTGGTTAGAGGCGCGCAATACTGATTGATCCTCTGGGATCACGCCGACGAGCTTGATGCGCAGGATCTCCAGCACGTCTTCCATGCTCAACATGTCTCCTTTGTGCACGCGACCAGGGTTATAGCGCGTTAACAACAGGTGCTCTTTTATGGGTTCTTCGCCGTTTTCTGCGCGACGTGATTTCGACGCCAGAATACCTAAAATACGGTCAGAGTCACGAACTGAGGAAACTTCCGGGTTGGTGGTAATAATGGCCTCATCAGCGAAATAAAGAGCCATTAATGCACCGGTTTCAATACCCGCCGGTGAGTCACAAACGATAAACTCAAAGTCCATCGCTTTCAGGTCATCAAGAACTTTGGCCACCCCTTCGCGGGTGAGGGCGTCTTTATCGCGAGTTTGCGATGCCGGGAGAATATAGAGGTTATCAGTACGCTTATCCTTAATTAACGCCTGATTTAGCGTTGCATCGCCCTGAATGACGTTGACGAAATCGTAAACGACCCGGCGCTCGCAACCCATAATCAGGTCGAGATTACGCAAGCCGATATCAAAATCGATCACGACAGTTTTCTTTCCCTTCTGGGCCAAACCAGTGGCGATGGCCGCGCTGGAGGTTGTCTTTCCAACGCCCCCTTTCCCCGAAGTAACAACAATAATGCGTGCCATAAAAATTCCTTGTTAAAAAGGGATCAATTTAACGATTGAACGGTCAAAGCGTTTTCGACTAATTGCAGTCGTGCCGCTTTGCCATAAAATTCTGCTGGGATTTTATCGCTCAGCCAGTATTCACCGGCGATAGAGACCAGTTCTGCCATCAGACTCGTACAAAATATTTGTGCTTCCCGGTCACCACTTGCCCCGGCTAGCGCACGACCGCGCATCATGCCATAGACATGAATGTTACCATCTGCGATCAATTCTGCCCCTGCGCTAACATGGCTTGTAACAATCAGATCACATTGTGGCGCATAAATGCGCTGACCGGAACGTACAGGGGTATCTATTAAGCGCGTTTTTGTGTCCGGTGTTGTATTTTTCGCAGGAACCTGGGGGGCCGGTGCTGGACGTGGCGCTTTTTCCTTTCCTTCAGTCAGGATTGGCAACCCCATCTTTTCGATTTCAGCTTTCAGCTTCGCATTTTTGCAGCCACTGACACCAATGATCCGCAAGCCTGTTGCTGAGATAGCTTTGTGCATTGCTGGCCAGTTGACCTGTTCTTCGAGGCCACTGACATTGAGTACGATGGGAGCATGATTTAAAAATGCCGGAGCCTGAGCGATTTTGTCTTCCAGCGCCTGATGAATAACCTTAGGTTCTGCCTCATGCAGATGAACCACAGATAAGGTGAAGCTGCTACCTTTAAGCTCGATTGGCGTGTTTGACATCCTGGCCTTACTCAATTAGCTAATTACCATCATCATCAGCGTGCGATGATATTACGAAGACTATAAGGCATGTTATAGTCTGGATTATATTGAGGCAAGTCACCCCCCCATTTATTCAGAGTAAAATTATGTTTTGTGTGATCTATCGAAGTAGTAAACGTGACCAGACCTATTTATATGTTGAAAAAAAAGACGACTTTTCACGTGTTCCAGAGGAGCTGATGAAAGGTTTTGGTCAACCGCAACTTGCGATGATTCTTCCATTGGACGGGAGAAAGAAACTGGTAAATGCCGATATTGAGAAAGTTAAACAGGCCTTAGCTGAGCATGGCTATTATCTTCAATTGCCACCACCTCCTGAGGATTTGCTGAAGCAACATCTTTCTGTGATGGCGAAAAATACAGACAGCACTAAAAAATAACCAATATCCGGCGGTGTCATCATATTTGTCGGAGCGGGTTTTAAGATCCACGATGAAGTGAGAGGAGCGTTATGTATCAACATCACAACTGGCAAGGTGCGCTGCTGGATTATCCGGTGAGTAAAGTAGTTTGTGTTGGCAGTAATTATGCCAGGCATATTAAAGAGATGGGGAGTGAAGTGCCTGAAGAGCCAGTGTTGTTCATTAAACCTGAAACGGCACTGTGCGATCTGCGCCAGCCATTGGCTATCCCCTCAGATTTCGGCGCGGTTCATCATGAAGTGGAACTGGCTGTGTTGATTGGGGCAACGCTACGTCAGGCCACGGAAGAGCATGTGCGAAAAGCTATTGTGGGTTACGGCGTGGCGCTCGATCTGACATTACGTGATATTCAGGCAAAAATGAAGAAAGCCGGGCAGCCGTGGGAAAAGGCCAAAGCGTTTGATAACTCTTGTCCACTTTCCGGGTTTATTCCCGCCGCAGAGTTCACTGGCGATCCACAAAATACATCGCTGGGGCTGAGCGTTAACGGCGAACAACGCCAACAAGGTACGACTGCGGACATGATCCATAAAATCGTTCCGCTGATTGCTTATATGAGCAAGTTTTTTACCCTCAAGGCCGGTGATGTTGTGTTAACAGGCACGCCTGATGGTGTCGGCCCGCTACACAGTGGCGATGAACTGACTGTTACTTTCGATGGTCATTCTTTGACAACTCGCGTTTTGTAATACTTTTTTGCCGCCTGAATGAGGCGGCAAAACTTGCATCGCTGTGCCAGACTGGTTATAAGGTGCGTTTTAACGTAATGGCGGAACACCTGATGAGCGATATACCTTTCTGGCAAAGTAAAACCCTTGATGAAATGAGCGATGCTGAATGGGAGTCGTTGTGTGATGGTTGTGGTCAGTGCTGCCTGCATAAACTGATGGATGAAGACACCGACGAAATCTACTTCACTAACGTCGCTTGCCGTCAGCTTAATATTAAAACCTGTCAATGTCGGAACTACGAACGCCGCTTCGAGTTTGAACCCGACTGCATTAAATTAACCCGCGAAAACCTGCCAACATTCGAATGGCTACCGATGACCTGTGCTTATCGGTTGCTGGCGGAAGGGAAGACATTGCCAGAGTGGCATCCGCTGATGACTGGTTCGAAAGCGGCAATGCACGGTGAGCGAATCTCTGTACGTCATATTGCAGTGAAAGAATCAGAAGTGATCGACTGGCAGGATCATATACTCAATAAACCGGACTGGGCGCAGTGAGTAGTTGAAACAGAAGGGGTTACTTTCTCGTTTTGAACGGGGCACTGTTGGTGCATCAGAACTGAAATTTACATCCAGAATTGCCAGGGGATTTTCATTATTATTTGCCCCCAATGCGAACAGAAAAATGCCCCTCTGTGCAGTAATGAAGATTGGATTTACTCCTGCACTTAATGCCCGGCGAGCAAATGTGCTGCAATTCATACACCTTACGAACTTATACTGATACTCCTATTTCTCGGTGCTACATTCCTGTATTTATTGCCAGTTTCCAGAGACTGCTTATCTGCTCACTCACGTTTTTTCGAGAGAACGATGATATTTTTCGCGGGTTAGTGGATCTGGTTTCGCTTTTTCGTGGAGAAATAACTGCAAAGGAAAATTCTTAATATCGTCGTTTAATTTGTCGAATGCGGACATGGATTTTATGCAGACCATATAAACATTCTCTGGTCGCTCGTTCTTACAGAATGGTTTTTTGGTGATACTCGTAATGCGGTGACCTGGTCGATGAAACTGGCACTGTATAGTGCCAGTCGCAATTTAGTTGGCTTGCTTTTTCATCATACTGATAATAAACAACAGCGCCGCACACAGCACCACCGACGGGCCTGCTGGCGTATCGTAAAACGCGGAAAAGGTTAAACCACCAGTTACGGCAATCATCCCCACCAAAACCGCGACACCAGCCATCTGCTCCGGCGTGCGGGCAAAACGACGTGCAGTAGCCGCAGGAATAATCAGCAGCGAGGTAATAATCAACGCGCCGACAAATTTCATTGCCACGCCAATCGTCAATGCCGTCACCAGCATCAACAATAATTTTACGCGCTGTAATTTTACGCCATCGACAAACGCCAGATCCGGGCTAATCGTCATCGACAGTAAATTGCGCCATTGCCAGAACAGAATTGCCACCACGATGACCACGCCAATCGCAATGGAGATAAGATCTTCCGGCGTCACTGCCAGCAAATCACCGAACAGATATGCCATCAAGTCAACGCGAATGTTAGACATCAGGCTGACGACGACCAGACCCAGCGACAAAGCACTGTGCGCCATAATTCCCAATAATGTATCGATCGCCAGTTGTGGGCGCTTTTCCAGCCATACCAGACCGCCCGCCAGCAGCAGCGTAACCGCAATCACTGCATAGAAAGGATTCACATCCAGTAGCAGGCCAAACGCGACGCCAAGTAAAGATGCATGCGCCAGCGTGTCGCCGAAATAAGACATACGGCGCCAGACAACAAACGAACCCAGCGGACCAGCAGCACAGGCCAGCATGATCCCGGCTAACCAACCAGGAAATAATAATTCAATCATGAGCGATCATTTCCCCGACGCAGAATAATCCGCCCCTGTAAATCATGGCGGTGATTATGATGATGGCGATATATACCCAGCTGCTCAGCGCCGCGAGGTCCAAACATCGAAATAAATTCTGGATGCAGGGAAACGACTTCCGGTGTGCCGGAACAACAGATGTGGTGATTGAGGCAAAGTACTTCATCGGTTTTTGCCATCACCAGATGCAGATCGTGAGAAACCATTAATACGCCACAATCCAGTTCGCGACGCAGTTGATCAATCAGGTCGTACAACGCAACCTGACCATTTACATCCACGCCTTGAGTGGGTTCATCCAGCACTAATAATTGCGGTTGATTTAACAACGCGCGCGCCAGCAGTACACGCTGCGTTTCGCCGCCAGAGAGCTTTTGCATTGGCGCGTCAATCAGATGCCCGGCCTGAACGCGTTTCAGTGCGGGCAGAATGTCTTCTTTATATGTACCGGGGCGTAAGCGTAAAAAACGGTTTACGGTCAGTGGCAACGTGGTGTCGAGATAGAGCTTTTGCGGCACGTAGCCGATACGCAGTTTTCCGTGGCGCTTGATAACACCTTCATCTGGTGTTACCAGCCCGAGCACAACCCGCACCAGCGTCGACTTACCTGCGCCGTTCGGCCCAAGTAAGGTCAAAATTTTTCCAGGTTTAAGTTCCAGCGACACATCAGAGAGGACGCGGCGTTGGCCAAAAGAAACCGAGACATTTTCCAGGGAAACCAGACTTGTCATGTTAATTTTAGTCTTGCAGTAGTCATGAAATGTTATAATATCACACTTCTTGTATTCATTACGATGATTGGTCGCATTATGTTACATAAAAAAACGCTTCTTTTCGCAGCATTATCCGCCGCTCTCTGGGGTGGTGCAACACAGGCGGCAGATGCCGCCGTTGTTGCTTCGCTTAAACCTATTGGATTCATCGCTTCCGCCATTGCTGATGGGGTAACAGAGACTGAAGTATTACTGCCTGATGGTGCTTCTGAACACGATTATTCACTGCGTCCATCGGATGTAAAACGCTTACAGAACGCGGACTTAGTCGTCTGGGTTGGCCCGGAGATGGAAGCGTTTATGCAAAAGCCGGTGAGCAAATTACCTGAGGCGAAACAGGTAACGATTGCGCAGCTAGATGATGTGAAACCGATGCTGATGAAAAGTATTCACGGCGATGATGATGATCATAACCACGCGGAAAAAAGTGACGAAGATCACCATCACGGCGATTTCAACATGCATCTTTGGCTCTCCCCAGAGATAGCGCGGGCTACAGCGGTTGCAATCCATGGAAAATTAGTGGAACTTATGCCGCAAAGTCGAGCCAAACTTGACGCCAACCTGAAGGATTTTGAGGCACAATTAGTTGCAACCGATAAACAGGTTGGTAATGAGCTCGCGCCGCTCAAGGGAAAAGGTTATTTCGTTTTTCATGATGCTTACGGCTACTTCGAAAAACAATTCGGACTGACACCGCTTGGTCATTTTACCGTTAACCCAGAGATTCAACCGGGCGCGCAGCGTTTACATGAAATAAGAACACAGTTGGTTGAGCAAAAAGCAACCTGCGTTTTTGCTGAACCACAGTTCAGGCCAGCGGTCGTTGAAAGCGTCGCACGAGGGACATCCGTTCGTATGGGAACGTTGGATCCCCTTGGGACGAATATCAAACTGGGTAAAACAAGCTATTCAGAATTTCTGAATCAATTAGCCAACCAGTACGCGAGCTGCCTGAAAGGAGATTAATGAGGAAGTGATTACGTGCAACAGATAGCCCGCTCTGTCGCCCTGGCGTTTAATAATTTACCGCGACCACACCGCGTTATGTTGGGGTCGCTCACCGTTCTTACTCTGGCCGTCGCTGTCTGGCGGCCCTATGTTTACCACCGCGACGCCACGCCAATTGTCAAAACTATTGAGCTGGAACAAAACGAAATCCGTTCACTTTTACCTGAAGCCAGTGAACCGATTGATCAAGCCGCACAAGAAGATGAAGCCATTCCGCAAGATGAACTGGACGACAAGATCGCCGGAGAAGCGGGTGTGCATGAATATGTTGTTTCCACAGGCGATACGCTAAGTAGCATCCTCAATCAATATGGTATTGATATGGGTGATATCACCCAACTGGCTGCTGCGGATAAAGATCTGCGTAACCTGAAAATTGGTCAACAACTCACCTGGACATTAACCGCAGAGGGCGATTTACAACGTCTGACCTGGGAAGTTTCTCGTCGGGAAACGCGTACCTATGACCGCACTGCAGCAAACGGTTTTAAAATGACCAGCGAAATGCAGCAAGGGGAGTGGGTTAATAATCTACTGAAAGGCACTGTAGGGTCGAGCTTTGTTGCCAGCGCCAGAAGTGCTGGTTTAACCAGTGCTGAAGTGAGCGCAGTGATTAAAGCGTTACAGTGGCAGATGGACTTTCGGAAGGTTAAAAAAGGCGATGAATTTGCGGTATTAATGTCACGTGAAATGCTTGATGGCAAACGTGAACAAAGCCAGTTACTGGGCGTACGTTTGCGTTCTGAAGGTAAAGATTACTACGCTATCCGTGCCGAAGATGGCAAGTTCTATGATCGTAACGGTACTGGTCTGGCGAAAGGATTCTTGCGATTCCCGACGGCGAAGCAGTTCCGTATCTCGTCTAACTTTAACCCGCGTCGTCTGAACCCGGTAACAGGCCGCGTTGCGCCGCACAGGGGCGTTGATTTCGCGATGCCACAGGGTACGCCGGTACTTTCGGTGGGCGACGGTGAAGTGGTTGTAGCCAAACGCAGTGGCGCCGCAGGTTATTATGTTGCGATCCGTCATGGCCGCACCTATACCACGCGTTATATGCACCTGCGCAAGATTCTGGTGAAACCGGGGCAGAAGGTAAAACGTGGCGATCGTATCGCGCTTTCTGGTAATACCGGGCGTTCAACCGGGCCGCATTTGCACTATGAAGTATGGATCAACCAGCAGGCCGTAAACCCGCTGACGGCGAAACTGCCGCGTACCGAAGGGCTGACTGGCTCCGATCGCAGTGAGTTCCTGGCGCAGGCCAAAGAGATTGTGCCGCAGCTACAGTTTGATTAATTAACACCCATTCGCAGCCGGTACGCAGTCAGTACCGGCTTTTTTATTTGGTGCGGGGCAAGTTGCGCCGCTACACTATCAGCAGATTGATATTTGCCTTATCCGAAACTGGAAAAGCATGGAAACGAAAAAAAATAATAGTGAATACATTCCTGAGTTTGATAAATCCTTTCGCCATCCGCGTTACTGGGGAGCCTGGTTGGGTGTGGCGGCGATGGCCGGCATTGCCTTAACCCCTCCGAAATTCCGCGATCCCATTCTGGCGCGGCTGGGACGTTTTGCCGGACGATTGGGTAAAAGCTCACGTCGTCGTGCGTTAATCAATCTGTCTCTTTGCTTTCCAGAACGTAGCGAAGCTGAACGCGAAGCGATTGTGGATGAGATGTTTGCCACAGCGCCGCAGGCGATGGCGATGATGGCAGAACTGGCGATACGCGGGCCGGAAAAAATTCAGCCGCGCGTAGACTGGCAGGGACTGGAAATCATCGAAGAGATGCGGCGTAACGACGAGAAAGTGATCTTTCTGGTGCCGCACGGCTGGGCGGTAGATATCCCCGCGATGCTGATGGCCTCGCAAGGGCAGAAAATGGCGGCGATGTTCCATAATCAGGGCAATCCGGTTTTTGATTATGTCTGGAACACCGTGCGTCGTCGTTTTGGCGGTCGTCTACATGCGAGGAATGACGGCATAAAACCGTTCATCCAGTCGGTTCGTCAGGGGTACTGGGGCTATTATTTGCCCGATCAGGATCATGGCCCGGAGCACAGTGAATTTGTTGATTTCTTTGCAACCTATAAAGCGACGCTGCCCGCGATTGGTCGTCTGATGAAAGTGTGTCGTGCGCATGTCGTACCGTTGTTTCCGATTTATGACGGCAAGACACATCGTTTGACGATTCAGGTGCGCCCGCCGATGGATGACTTGTCAGAGGCAGATGACCATACCATTGCGCGGCGGATGAATGAAGAAGTCGAGATTTTTGTTGGTCCGCGACCAGAGCAATACACCTGGATTTTAAAATTGCTCAAGACACGCAAACCGGGCGAAATCCAGCCGTATAAACGCAAAGATCTTTATCCCATCAAATAGAAAAAGCCTCTCACGAAGAGAGGCTTTCGTCTGATGATAAGTTCAAGTTTGCTTCAGAAGATTCGAAATTAGTTGAATTATCATTGAATTGCAGGCCGGACAAGGCGCTCTCACCGTATCCGGCAATGTACTTACTCTACGGTTAAAATACGCGTGGTATTGGTAGAACCCACGGTACTCATCACATCGCCCTGGGTGACAATTACCAGGTCACCAGACATCAGGTAGCCTTTATCGCGCAGCAGATTTACCGCTTCGCTGGCAGCAACCACGCCATCATTCGCGCTGTCAAAATAGACCGGCGTTACACCACGATAAAGCGCAGTCAGGTTCAGGGTGCGCTCATGGCGAGACATCGCAAAAATCGGCAGTCCGGAGCTGATACGGGAAGTCATCAGCGCGGTACGACCTGATTCGGTCATGGTGATGATAGCGGTAACACCTTTCAGGTGGTTAGCCGCATACATCGCGGACATGGCGATAGCTTCTTCCACATTGTCGAACTGAACGTCCAGACGATGTTTAGACACGTTGATGCTTGGGATTTTTTCCGCACCCAGGCAAACGCGCGCCATGGCTGCAACGGTTTCTGACGGATACTGACCCGCAGCAGTTTCTGCAGACAACATTACTGCGTCAGTACCATCCAGCACGGCGTTTGCCACGTCCATAACTTCTGCTCGAGTCGGCATTGGGTTGGTAATCATTGACTCCATCATCTGGGTCGCAGTGATTACCGCGCGGTTCAGCTGACGCGCGCGACGAATCAACGCTTTCTGAATGCCGACCAGTTCAGGATCGCCAATTTCTACGCCGAGGTCGCCACGTGCAACCATCACCACGTCAGAGGCGAGAATAATGTCGTCCATCGCGTCCTGGCTGCAAACGGCTTCAGCACGTTCAACCTTGGCGACAATTTTCGCATCACAACCTGCGTCGCGCGCCAGACGGCGAGCATAGTTCAGATCTTCGCCGCAGCGTGGGAAGGAGACAGCCAGGTAATCCACGCCAATCAGCGCCGCAGTCTGGATATCTGCTTTATCTTTCTCGGTCAGTGCTTCAGCCGACAGGCCGCCGCCGAGTTTGTTGATCCCTTTATTGTTGGAGAGAGGGCCGCCGACGGTCACTTCGGTGAACACTTTCATGCCCTGGACTTCCAGCACTTTTAACTGAACGCGACCGTCGTCGAGCAGCAAAATATCGCCAGGCACGACGTCAGCAGGCAATCCTTTATAGTCGATACCGACTTTTTCTTTATCGCCTTCACCTTTCCCCAGGTTGGCGTCCAGCAGGAATTTATCCCCAATATTGAGGAATACCTTACCTTCTTTAAAGGTAGATACACGAATCTTTGGCCCCTGAAGGTCACCCAGAATAGCCACATGACGCCCCAGTTTTGCGGCAATTTCACGAACTTTATCCGCGCGCATTTTGTGATCTTCAGGCGAGCCGTGAGAAAAGTTCATACGTACAACGTTTGCGCCGGCAGCGATAACTTTTTCAAGGTTATTATCGCGATCAGTAGCAGGGCCTAACGTGGTAACGATTTTGGTTCTGCGAAGCCTTCTGGACATGTAATACTCCGTTGACTGAAACAACAAGGTGTTGCTTGAACATGAAATCCGAATGAAATAAAGCCATTTTGGCGATAAATTAATCTCATTCGGATGTCGTATAAGATTAGAACAGTGGCAATCGTTTTAACGATCGTCACTTAAATTAAGTAACTGCTTATCAAAACGCGATTCCTTGAGAGCTTCCTTGACCCGCTTCAAGTTATCTCTGAATTTTGCGCCGCGTCGCAAAGTAAATCCTGTTGCCAGCACATCTATCACGGTCAACTGGGCAAGTCGAGAGACCATGGGCATATAAATGTCAGTATCTTCCGGTACGTCGAGGGTAATTGCCAGCGTTGCTTCCCGGGCGAGTGGTGTACCAGCAGAGGTGAGGGCAATCACCATTGCGTCGTTTTCCCGCGCCAGCTGCGCCAGTTCAACCAGATTTTTGGTCCTGCCGGTGTGGGAAATCAACACAACGACGTCTCCATCGCTACAGTTCATACAACTCATTCGCTGCAGTACGATATCGTCCGAGTAGATCACCGGAACATTGAAGCGAAAAAACTTATTCATTGCATCGTGAGCAACAGCGGCAGAAGAACCTAACCCGAAAAAGGCAATTTTCTTCGCCTGGGTGAGGAGATCAACAGCGCGATTGACGGCGGACTTATCCAGCGAGTGGCGGACGTGATCGAGAGTAGCCATTGCCGACTCAAATATTTTCCCTGTGTATGATTCAACGCTGTCATCTTCACTGACGTTGCGATTAACATAGGGTGTGCCATTAGCCAGACTTTGCGCCAGATGCAGTTTAAAATCAGGAAAACCGCGAGTGTCCATGCTGCGACAGAAACGATTGACTGTAGGTTCGCTAACATTGGCTTCCAGTGCCAGCGCAGCAATACTCGAATGGATCGCGTTGTCGGGCGAGACAAGAATGACCTCGGCAACTTTGCGTTCTGATTTGCTCAAATGTTCCAGCTGAGACTGGATTTTTTCCAGCATATTCATGATGTAAAGAGACTCACGGGTAATGACGATTTCCACACTGAAAGAAATCGAAATGCAGTTTTGTCAGATATTACGCTTGTGTGCTGTGTTAATGACAAAAGCAGATAAAAAAGTTGTTATTTTTTTTCATAACATGATCAGTGTCAGATTTTTACCCAAAGGAAAACGATGGTTTTTTTATCAGTTTTGCCGCACTTTACGCGCTTTTGCCGTAATCGCACGGGTGGATAAGCGTTTACAGTTTTCGCAAGCTCGTAAAAGCAGTACAGTGCACCGTAAGAAAATTACAATTATACCCAGGCTTAAGTACCGGGTTAGTTAACCTAAGGAGAATGACATGGCGGTAACGCAAACAGCCCAGGCCTGTGACCTGGTCATTTTCGGCGCGAAAGGCGACCTTGCGCGTCGTAAATTGCTGCCTTCCCTGTATCAACTGGAAAAAGCCGGTCAGCTCAACCCAGACACCCGGATTATCGGCGTAGGGCGTGCTGACTGGGATAAAGCGGCATATACCAAAGTTGTCCGCGAGGCGCTCGAAACTTTCATGAAAGAAACCATTGATGAAGGTTTATGGGACACCCTGAGTGCGCGTCTGGATTTTTGTAATCTCGACGTCAATGATACGGCTGCATTCAGTCGTCTCGGTGCGATGCTGGATCAAAAAAATCGTATCACCATTAACTACTTTGCCATGCCTCCTGGCACCTTTGGTGCAATCTGCAAAGGGCTGGGTGAGGCGAAACTGAACGGCAAACCGGCACGCGTGGTGATGGAAAAACCGCTGGGTACGTCGCTGGCGACCTCGCGTGAAATCAACGATCAGGTAGGCGAATACTTCGAGGAGTGCCAGGTTTACCGTATCGACCACTATCTGGGTAAAGAAACGGTACTGAACCTGCTGGCGCTGCGTTTTGCTAACTCACTGTTTGTGAACAACTGGGACAATCGCACCATTGATCATGTTGAGATCACGGTGGCAGAAGAGGTTGGGATCGAAGGGCGCTGGGGCTATTTCGATAAAGCCGGTCAGATGCGCGATATGATCCAGAACCACCTGCTACAAATTCTCTGCATGATTGCGATGTCTCCGCCGTCTGACCTGAGTGCCGATAGCATCCGGGATGAAAAAGTGAAAGTACTTAAGTCGCTGCGCCGCATTGATCGCTCTAACGTGCGTGAAAAGACGGTGCGTGGGCAGTACACCGCAGGTTTTGCGCAGGGCAAAAAAGTACCGGGTTATCTGGAAGAAGAGGGCGCGAACAAAAGCAGTAACACGGAAACCTTCGTGGCGATCCGCGTCGACATCGATAACTGGCGCTGGGCTGGCGTACCGTTCTACCTGCGTACCGGTAAACGTCTGCCGACTAAATGCTCTGAAGTGGTGGTCTATTTCAAAACGCCAGAACTGAATCTGTTTAAAGAATCCTGGCAGGATCTGCCGCAGAACAAATTAACCATCCGTCTGCAACCTGATGAGGGCGTGGATATCCAGGTACTGAATAAAGTTCCTGGTCTTGACCATAAACATAACCTGCAAATCACTAAGCTGGATCTGAGCTATTCAGAAACCTTTAATCAGACACATCTGGCTGATGCTTACGAACGTCTGTTGCTGGAAACGATGCGCGGTATTCAGGCATTGTTTGTGCGTCGCGATGAAGTAGAAGAAGCGTGGAAATGGGTGGATTCTATTACTGAAGCCTGGGCGATGGACAACGATGCACCGAAACCGTATCAGGCCGGAACCTGGGGACCTGTTGCCTCGGTGGCGATGATTACTCGTGACGGTCGTTCCTGGAATGAGTTTGAGTAATATCTCGACTTATCCTTACGGGTTATTTTACCGGTAACATGATCTTGCACAGATTGTAGAGTAATTTTTACACTTTTGAGCCTCGTGTGGATTCACCCACGAGGCTTTTTTTATTACACTGACTGAAACGTTTCTGCCCTATGAGCTCCGGTTACAGGCGTTTCAGTCATAATTTTCCTGAATGAAACGCGTTGTGAATCATCCTGCTCTGACAACTCAATTTCAGGAGCCTTTATGAATCCACAATTGTTACGCGTAACAAATCGAATCATTGAACGTTCGCGCGAGACTCGCTCTGCATACCTCGCCCGGATCGAACAAGCGAAAACTTCGACCGTTCATCGTTCGCAGTTGGCATGTGGTAACCTGGCACACGGTTTCGCTGCCTGCCAGCCAGAAGACAAAGCCTCTCTGAAAAGCATGTTGCGTAACAATATCGCTATCATCACCTCCTACAACGACATGCTCTCTGCCCACCAGCCTTATGAACACTACCCGGAGATTATTCGTAAAGCACTGCATGAAGCCAACGCGGTCGGTCAGGTTGCAGGTGGTGTTCCGGCTATGTGCGATGGTGTAACCCAGGGGCAGGACGGCATGGAACTGTCGCTGCTAAGCCGCGAAGTGATTGCAATGTCTGCGGCGGTGGGGCTGTCCCATAATATGTTTGATGGCGCGCTGTTTCTCGGCGTGTGCGACAAGATTGTCCCGGGTCTGACGATGGCAGCCCTGTCGTTTGGTCATTTGCCTGCGGTGTTTGTGCCGTCTGGACCGATGGCAAGCGGTTTGCCAAATAAAGAAAAAGTGCGTATTCGCCAGCTTTATGCCGAAGGTAAAGTGGACCGCATGGCACTACTGGAGTCAGAAGCCGCGTCTTATCATGCGCCGGGAACATGTACTTTCTACGGTACTGCCAACACCAACCAGATGGTGGTGGAGTTTATGGGGATGCAGTTGCCAGGCTCTTCTTTTGTTCATCCGGATTCTCCGCTGCGCGATGCTTTGACCGCTGCCGCTGCGCGTCAGGTTACACGCATGACCGGTAATGGTAATGAATGGATGCCGATCGGTAAGATGATCGATGAGAAAGTGGTGGTGAACGGTATTGTTGCACTGCTGGCGACCGGCGGCTCCACTAACCACACAATGCACCTGGTGGCGATGGCGCGTGCGGCGGGTATTCAGATTAACTGGGATGACTTCTCTGATCTTTCTGATGTCGTACCGCTGATGGCGCGTCTCTACCCGAACGGTCCGGCTGATATTAACCACTTCCAGGCGGCGGGTGGTGTACCGGTGCTGGTACGTGAACTGCTCAAGGCGGGTCTGCTGCATGAAGATGTCAACACGGTAGCGGGTTTTGGCCTTTCGCGTTATACCCTCGAACCGTGGCTGAATAACGGTGAGCTGGACTGGCGCGAAGGCGCAGAAAAATCGCTCGACAGCAATGTGATTGCTTCCTTCGAGCAGCCTTTCTCTCATCATGGCGGGACAAAAGTGTTAAGCGGTAACCTGGGCCGTGCGGTTATGAAGACCTCTGCCGTACCGGTAGAAAACCAAGTGATTGAAGCGCCTGCGGTTGTTTTTGAAAGCCAACATGACGTTATGCCTGCCTTTGAAGCGGGTTTGCTGGATCGCGATTGTGTGGTTGTTGTCCGTCATCAGGGGCCAAAAGCGAACGGAATGCCAGAATTACATAAACTCATGCCGCCACTTGGTGTATTATTGGACCGGTGTTTCAAAATTGCGTTAGTTACTGATGGACGACTCTCTGGTGCTTCAGGTAAAGTGCCGTCAGCTATCCACGTAACACCAGAAGCCTACGATGGCGGGCTGCTGGCAAAAGTGCGCGACGGGGACATCATTCGTGTGAATGGACAGACAGGCGAACTGACGCTGCTGGTAGACGAAGCGGAACTGGCTGCTCGCGAACCGCACATTCCTGACCTGAGCGCGTCACGCGTGGGAACAGGACGTGAATTATTCAGTGCCTTGCGTGAAAAACTGTCCGGTGCCGAACAGGGCGCAACCTGTATCACTTTTTAAGACGACAAATTTGTAATCAGGCGAGAGAAAACTCTGATGAAAAACTGGAAAACAAGTGCAGAATCAATCCTGACCACCGGCCCGGTTGTACCGGTTATCGTGGTAAAAAAACTGGAACACGCGGTGCCGATGGCAAAAGCGTTGGTTGCTGGTGGGGTGCGCGTTCTGGAAGTGACTCTGCGTACCGAGTGTGCAGTTGATGCTATCCGTGCTATCGCCAAAGAAGTGCCTGAAGCGATTGTGGGTGCCGGTACGGTGCTGAATCCACAGCAACTGGCAGAAGTGACCGAAGCGGGTGCACAGTTCGCAATCAGCCCGGGTTTGACTGAGCCTCTGCTGAAAGCGGCGACTGAAGGTACAATTCCTCTGATCCCAGGGATCAGCACTGTTTCCGAACTGATGCTGGGTATGGACTACGGCCTGAAAGAGTTCAAATTCTTCCCGGCTGAAGCTAATGGCGGCGTGAAAGCCCTGCAGGCGATCGCAGGTCCGTTCTCCCAGGTGCGTTTCTGCCCGACTGGTGGTATTTCTCCGGCTAACTACCGTGATTACCTGGCGCTGAAAAGCGTACTGTGCATCGGTGGTTCCTGGCTGGTTCCGGCGGATGCGCTGGAAGCGGGCGATTACGACCGTATTACTCAACTGGCGCGTGAAGCAGTAGAAGGCGCTAAGCTGTAAAAATTAAAAATGCCCGATTGTGAATCGGGCATTTTTGTCGCTTGCTTTTAACAGATTTAACCTTGCACTTTCACCTGACCGGCGGCGTGCTTCGCGCGTTCAATCGCCTCATCAACACTCTCTGCAGTCGCCAGAGCCACACCCAGACGACGGCTGCCATCAATTTCCGGCTTACCAAATAATCTAATCTGTAAACCTGCGCCTACGGCATTCTGCACATTATCAAACGTGACATTCTGACTGGTCAGTTGCGGCAGGATAACGGCTGAAGCGGCTGGACCATACTGGCGGATCTCACCAACAGGCAGTCCAAGGAACGCGCGTACATGCAGGGCAAACTCTGAGAGATCCTGAGAAATTAACGTCACCATCCCGGTGTCATGCGGGCGAGGGGAGACTTCACTGAAAATCACCTCATCACCACAGACAAACAACTCGACACCAAACAGCCCATAACCGCCCAGCGCCAGCACTACTTTACGGGCAATCTCCTGCGCACGTTCAAGGGCAAGTGGGCTCATTTGCTGCGGTTGCCATGATTCACGGTAGTCTCCATCTTCCTGACGATGACCTACTGGCGCACAGAAATGGACACCATCCACGGCGCTGACGGTCAGTAGTGTAATTTCGAAGTCAAACTTAACCACGCCTTCAACAATCACACGACCCGCTCCGGCGCGACCACCTTGCTGGGCGTACTCCCACGCCTGAGCAAGTTGTTCGGCAGAGCGAATAAATGTCTGCCCCTTGCCGGAAGAACTCATCACCGGTTTAACAATACAGGGATAGCCAATGGTGGCAACCGCCTCGCGGAAAAGGTTTTCGCTGTCGGCAAAACGATACGTTGAAGTGGGAATATGCAGCTCTTCTGCCGCCAGACGGCGGATGCCCTCGCGATTCATGGTTAATTTCGTCGCGCGCGCGCAGGGGACAACATTCAGTCCTTCCTCTTCAAGCTGGAGCAGCATATCGGTGGCAATAGCTTCAATCTCCGGCACGATATAGTGCGGCTTTTCCAGTTCAACCACGCGGCGCAATGCATCACCATCCAGCATATTAATGACATGGGAGCGGTGCGCGACATGCATGGCTGGCGCGTCGGCATAGCGATCAACCGCAATCACCTCTACGCCGAGGCGCTGGCACTCGATTGCCACTTCTTTACCCAGTTCACCGGAACCTAATAACATCACGCGAGTTGCTGCCGGACGCAGCGCAGTGCCTAATAACGTCATAACGAATATCCCTTGATTAATTCCGCGTGAAGTATAAACGAAAACGTTTGCGTGTGTCTTTATTGCTTGATTGCTTGCGTTGATTTCTCAACTGAAAAGAAATATACTGTATAAAATTACAGTTATGATGAGAGGCTGCAAATGGCGGTTGAAATTAAATACGTAGTCATTCGTGAGGGCGAAGAGAAGATGTCGTTTACCAGCAAAAAGGAAGCCGATGCTTATGACAAAATGCTTGATACGGCGGATCTGCTCGACACCTGGCTGGCAAATTCCCCGGTCAAAATGGAAGACGAGCAACGTGAAGCTCTTTCACTGTGGCTGGCAGAGCAGAAAGATGTCCTGAGTACCATCCTGAAAACAGGCAAATTACCGTCTCCGCAGGTGGTCGATAATAGCAACGATGCGGAAGATGAGACCCACGCCGCCTGAAGCAACTTGCGCTCCTGACAATTTGTACCATGCTTTCTCCTGAATCATTGTGCTATGGAGAAAAACATGAAAAAAAGAGGAGCGTTGTTGGGGCTGTTACTGCTTTCTGCCTGCGCATCAGTTTTCGCTGCAAATAACGAAACCAGCAAGTCGGTAACTTTCCCAAAGTGTGAAGGTCTGGATGCAGCCGGAATTGCCGCGAGTGTAAAACGCGATTATCAACAAAACCGCATAGCGCGCTGGGCAGACGATCAAAAAATCGTTGGTCAGGCAGATCCGGTAGCGTGGGTCAGTTTGCAGGATATTCAGGGTAAAGATGATAAATGGTCAGTTCCGCTAACTGTGCGCGGTAAAAGTGCCGATATTCATTATCAGGTAAGCGTGGACTGTAAAGCGGGAATGGCCGAGTATCAGCGTCGTTAATGGCTATTAGTCATTGCGCATAATTCCTGGCGGATGCGGCGTAAACGCCTGTCCGCCTTACAATATTTCACACCCGTAGGCATGATAAGGCGCGACCGCATCGCAGCAGGCAATCAGCAACAGATAATCCCAATCAATCCTTCCCCCAAATTTCCAACATAGCAGCTCCACAGCAAGCACCTTATCTGACGCGAATTTCCGTCGCTGACTTCCTTTTCGGTCCGCTTATTTGCGCATCTTTTGCCGCAATATACACTTTCTGACATCCTCATCCGCTATGCTACAGGCACTAAAAATGGTTATTGAGGAGCAAATATGGCTAACTGGTTAAATCAACTGCAATCCCTTCTTGGGCAAAACAGTTCTTCTACCTCCTCGTCTACGGATCAGGGATTGGGCAAACTTTTAGTGCCGGGCGCATTAGGCGGGCTGGCAGGGCTGCTGGTCGCAAATAAATCAGCACGTAAACTTCTCACGAAATATGGCACCAATGCGTTGCTGGTTGGCGGCGGAGCGGTAGCGGGTACGGTGCTGTGGAACAAATACAAAGATAAAATTCGTGCGGCGCATCAGGATGAACCGCAGTTCGGTACTCAAAGCACGCCGCTGGATGAGCGTACGGAACGTTTGATCCTTGCACTGGTCTTTGCCGCTAAAAGTGATGGTCATATTGATGCCAAAGAACGTGCGGCTATCGACCAGCAATTGCGTGAAGCTGGTGTGGAGGAGCAGGGACGTGTTCTCATTGAGCAGGCAATTGAACAACCGCTGGATCCGCAGCGCCTGGCGAACGGGGTTCGTAATGAAGAAGAGGCGCTGGAAATCTATTTCTTGAGCTGTGCAGCTATTGATATTGATCATTTCATGGAGCGTAGCTACCTGAATGCATTGGGCGACGCGTTGAAAATTCCCCTGGATGTTCGTGAAGGGATCGAACGCGATCTCGAACAGCAAAAGCGCACTTTGGTGGAATAATTCCGCTCTCTGGATAGCCTGACAGTTGGCTATTTCGGGCTATCCAGAACCGCACAGCCATTTGAACGGACTGATTTTCTCTGTCAGCATATCATTCGATATCCACGCCATTACCTGTCATCATCTGAGCAATGACAACCCTGTTTCGCTTGCATCCCCGGTGAGTTTTGCCACCCTTATAAGATGTTTCAACCAGAAAGAACAATAACATGCTACCAAAAGCTGCCCGCATTCCCCACGCCATGACGCTTCATGACGATACGCGCATCGATAATTACTACTGGCTGCGGGACGACACACGCTCGCAGCCGGAAGTACTGGACTACCTGCAACAAGAAAATAGCTACGGTCATCGGGTGATGGCCTCGCAACAAGCCTTGCAGGATCGCATATTAAAGGAAATTATCGACCGTATTCCGCAAAGAGAAGTTTCTGCGCCCTACATCAAAAATGGCTACCGCTACCGGCATATTTATGAACCTGGCTGTGAATATGCCATCTACCAGCGTCAGTCGGCGTTCAGTGAAGAGTGGGATGAGTGGGAAACATTGCTCGATGCCAACAAGCGCGCGGCGCACAGTGAGTTTTATTCGATGGGCGGAATGGCAATTACCCCCGATAACACCATTATGGCGCTGGCAGAAGATTTCCTTTCGCGACGCCAGTACGGCATCCGTTTTCGCAATCTTGAAACGGGCAACTGGTATCCCGAATTGCTGGATAATGTCGATCCCAGCTTTGTCTGGGCGAATGACTCGTGGACTTTCTATTATGTGCGTAAGCATCCGGTGACGCTGCTGCCTTATCAGGTTTGGCGCCACGCCATCGGGACTCCGGCATCGCAAGATAAACTGATCTACGAAGAAAAAGACGATACCTATTACGTCAGTTTGCATAAAACGACATCGAAGCACTATGTAGTCATTCACCTGGCCAGCGCCACCACCAGTGAAGTTCGCTTGCTGGACGCGGAAATGGCCGATGCCGAGCCGTTTGTTTTTCTGCCGCGCCGCAAAGATCACGAATACAGTCTTGATCACTACCAGCATCGGTTTTATGTGCGTTCCAACCGCAACGGCAAAAACTTTGGCTTATACCGTACCCGTATGCGTGATGAGCAACAGTGGGAAGAGTTAATTCCGCCACGCGATAACATCATGCTGGAAGGATTTACGCTGTTTACCGACTGGCTGGTGGTTGAAGAGCGTCAGCGCGGGTTAACCAGTTTGCGCCAAATTAACCGCAAGACACGGGAAGTCATCGGCATTGCCTTTGATGATCCGGCCTACGTGACCTGGATTGCCTACAATCCAGAACCTGAAACCGCGCGATTGCGTTACGGTTATTCCTCCATGACCACGCCAGATACTTTGTTTGAACTGGATATGGATACCGGCGAGCGCCGCGTGCTGAAACAAACTGAAGTACCCGGTTTTGATGCGGCGAATTACCGCAGTGAACACTTGTGGATCACTGCCCGGGATGGCGTCGAAGTTCCGGTTTCGCTGGTCTATCATCGTAAGCACTTCCAGAAAGGCAACAATCCGCTGTTGGTATACGGTTATGGTTCTTACGGCGCAAGCATTGATGCCGATTTCAGTTTCAGTCGCCTGAGTTTGTTGGATCGTGGATTTGTCTACGCCATTGTGCATGTTCGTGGTGGCGGCGAACTGGGGCAACAATGGTACGAAGACGGTAAATTCCTGAAGAAGAAAAATACGTTTAATGATTATCTTGATGCCTGCGATGCATTGTTAAAACTGGGCTATGGCTCTCCTTCGCTCTGTTATGCAATGGGAGGCAGTGCGGGGGGAATGCTGATGGGGGTCGCGATTAACGAACGCCCCGAACTGTTCCACGGTGTTATCGCTCAGGTGCCGTTTGTTGATGTCGTGACGACGATGCTTGATGAATCAATACCTCTTACCACTGGCGAATTTGAAGAGTGGGGGAATCCGCAGGATCCGCAATATTATGAGTATATGAAAAGCTACAGCCCGTATGACAACGTCACCGCGCAGCCTTATCCGCATTTGCTGGTAACGACCGGTTTACACGATTCACAGGTGCAATACTGGGAACCGGCAAAATGGGTGGCTAAATTGCGCGAGCTTAAAACCGATGACCATCTGTTATTGCTGTGTACCGACATGGACTCAGGGCACGGCGGTAAATCGGGGCGCTTCAAATCTTACGAAGGTGTGGCGATGGAATATGCTTTTCTGGTTGCGCTGGCGCAGGGGACATTACCCGGTCAGCCAGCGGCTTAAGCATTCTCCAGATAATGCTTCAACGTTAAACGCAATTCCGGGCTCATACTGTCGAGGTTATTAAACAACCAGCGCAGGTAGCCCGGATCGCGCTCTGCAACTTCTGATACTGCTTTACCGCGATACTTGCCAAACGTGAACGTCGTTAACAATGATGGACGTCCAGTGATATCCGCCATTTGTTCCACCGTCCAGCCGGATGTGTTCATAATATCGATAAGCAAGGCAGCGGTGATGTAACAGTCATACAGCGCACGGTGGTGATGCAAGCCTGGCGGCGTTTGTACATTGAGTTTACGTGTTTTATACAACGCCATATTGCTGTACTTGATTCCTGGCCACAAACGACGAGCCAGTTTCATCGTGCAGATCCACTCGCCAGGCATTTCAGGCAATACGCGGCGGTCAAAGCTGGCGTTGTGTGCGACATACCATTCGCTACCGTAATAGTGCGGGATCACCTCCTCAATCCACGGTTTGTCGGCGACCATGGCTTCGGTAATTCGGTGAATAGCCATAGCCTGTGGGCTGATGGGACGGTCGGGGCGCACCAGGTGGCTCATGGGGTTGACGATTTTCCCGTCAACAACATCAACTGAGGCAATCTCGACGATCCCTCCCTGTAAACCGCAGGTTTCTGTATCGATAATACGCAGCATGGCAAAACTCCGGGCCGAAAACGCCTAGCGTAATGGAATGATATCGCCTTGCCAACCCTGCGGTGTGCGTTGACCAACTAACAATAACGAACCGCGATCGGCGCGGACGATAAGGCTGCCATGTTCATCCCACAGTGCGCTGTTGCCCCGAGCATTAGCCATCAGGACGGCGATGGAGAATTGATGTGAGAAAAATTGTAAGTGGCGAGTAGAAGCTAACAGGTCGGGCTCACTGATGCACTGACCGGTGGTAAACAGCGAACAGGTTGGGGGCATATCAATGCCTTCAGGTTGTCCATCCACCACAGTGATGGTTTTCGAATGTCGATCCAGACATGCGCCGTGGCTTTGATGATAAATTCCGGGCGCGTTCATCCCTGGGGCGAATACTGCAATACCACGAATAAAACGTTCATTATGTTCAACGGGGAGGCCGGTAATAATGGTCATTCGCCATGTTGTCGCGGCATAACAAAGCGGGGCTAACAGCGAAAGGTCGGGCGGGGCAGGCAGAGATCGTCGTTTATAATCACAGCCCAATAGAGAAAGCGAGGGAAAAACTAAAAGTTCGCACTGCTGTCTGGCGGCAGCCCTCACGAACTCCAGATGATGGGCTACCTGCTCAGTGAGTGAGGCATTACGAGGCTCATATTGTGCTGCTGCGACTTTCCTGTATGTCATGATGACTTCCTTTTCACAGTGTCCGCAAATATTGATGCGTATAAGAAAATACTCACAATTTAGCAGGCATCATGTAAGAAAGTGTAACTTAATATAAGGTTTATTTAAGTTTAGGCTCGTAAGGTAAACGTGACAGATTTACAGAGGCGAGACGGTGGGTGATAAGGCGCTCACGAAACCAGCTTCGCAGGTGTTCCGGTTGTTCACGTTCAACCGCCTCAGCAATTACCGGCATATTGTAACGTTCTTTAAATGCCACCCCGGCAGCCGCCAGATCGACATTAACTTTATCCATTTCAGTTTGATCCAGTTTAGCCAGATTCTTCAGCATATTGTGTCTCCTCGTTAATTGCGGGCAAAAGTTACTAAGAGTCAGCCAGGATGGCAAGCCGGAATTGATGATCCTCGACTCTATCATTAGACAAGGTTATGCTCTGTAAAAAAGTTATTACAAAAAGGAATAGATAATATGGTTTCAACTGCACGTTCTCTTCGCTACGCACTCGTATTTTTTGCCGCTTCGCTGGCGCCTTCTGTCTGGGCACATGCGCATCTGACGCATCAGTATCCTGCGGCGAATGCGGAGGTTACTGCTGCCCCACAGGCCATTACTTTAAACTTCTCTGAAAGTATTGAACCCGGATTCAGCGGCGCCAAAATCATCGGTTCAAAGAATGAAGATATTAAAACATTACCCGCGAAGCGTAATGAACAAGACAAAAACCAATTGATTGTTCCGCTTGCCGACGCCCTGAAGCCCGGAAGTTATACCGTCAACTGGCATGTTGTCTCGGTGGACGGGCATAAAACCAAAGGGCATTACACCTTTACAGTGAAATAAAACATGCTGGCGTTTACCTGGGTCGCACTGCGATTTATCCATTTTACCTCCCTGATGCTGGTCTTTGGCTTCGCGATGTATGGCGCATGGCTGGCTCCAATGGCACTTCGTCGCTTGCTGACGAAACGTTTCCTGCGTTTACAACAACATGCTGCCGTCTGGAGTTTGAGCAGCGCCGCTGCGATGTTCGCCGTTCAGGGCGGGTTGATGGGCGCGGGATGGTCGGATGTGGTTTCGTTGAACATTTGGCAATCGGTGTTACAAACGCAGTTTGGTGGTGTCTGGATTTGGCAAATCGTTCTCGCCCTCGTTACGCTAACTGTAGCTCTGATGCAACCAGGGAACATGCCACGTTTGTTGTTTGTGCTAACTACCGCGCAATTTATCCTGATGGCGGGAGTAGGACATGCGACGTTAAACGAAGGATCAACGGCGAAAATCCATCAGACGAATCACGCTGTACATCTGATTTGCGCGGCTGCATGGTTTGGTGGCTTGCTGCCGGTTGTCTGGTGTATGCGGTTGGTGAAAGGGCGCTGGCGACGTCAGGCCATTCATGCACTGGTGCGATTCTCCTGGTGTGGGCATTTTGCGGTGATTGGCGTGCTGGCAAGCGGCGTGCTTAATGCATTATTCATTACCGGATTTCCCCCAACACTTGCGACTTACTGGGGGCAACTTTTATTGCTCAAAGCCATACTGGTGATGATTATGGTAGCCATTGCACTGGCAAATCGTTATGTTCTGGTGCCACGGATGGGGCAAGATGAAGACCGTGCGGCTCCGTGGTTTGTGTGGATGACAAAACTCGAATGGGCGATTGGTGCGGTTGTGCTGGTGATTATCAGCCTGCTTGCAACTCTCGAACCTTTTTGATGGATTACGAAAATGATGAAAAAAAGTATTCTGGCATTTGTATTGCTTACCAGTTCGGCAGCGGCGCTGGCGGCGCCACAAGTGATCACCGTTAGTCGCTTTGAAATTGGCAAAGACAAATGGGCATTTAATCGTGAAGAAGTGATGCTGACATGCCGACCGGGCAATGCGTTGTATGTCATTAACCCCAGCACTCTGGTGCAGTACCCTTTGAACGATGTCGCGCAAAAAGAAGTTACCAGCGGAAAGACCAACGCCCAGCCTATCTCAGTGATCCAGATTGATGATCCTAACAAACCAGGTGAAAAAATGAGTCTGGCACCGTTTATTGAAAGAGCTGAGAAACTCTGTTAATTATCTATAGTAGTCTTTTGATTTCCAATAAAAAACCGCCCGTATGCTTTCACCAGAACGGGCGGTTTTTAACATTTAAGAGGATGATAAACGCGCTTTTTTTCTGACCACTTTACGCGCGGACTGGAAAACCTGGCGTCGTCATCTATTCTTAAAGGGCAAGGCAACTAAGCCTGCATTAATGCCAACTTTTAGCGCACGGCTCTCTCCCAAGAGCCATTTCCCTGGACCGAATACAGGAATCGTGTTCGGTCTCTTTTTATCTATAAAGCCAGTTTGATGATTACATCACAGCTTTTACTGCACTGACTTCACCATCAACCATAACACACACTCTACTGCTTCAGTCCAGGCTTTTTTAACATTCTTGTTAAGATAATGTGATCTTCTGCGCGGGAGTAAGGAATTGATGAAACAGGCGAGACACATCTATCAGAAGATTGATGGCAGTCAGTGGCGACATATCTGGCTGGTGGGGGATATTCATGGCTGCCTGGCGCAACTGCGTAAGAAATTGTGGTACTGCCGGTTTGACCCGTGGCAAGACTTGTTGATCACGGTTGGGGACGTTATCGATCGTGGCCCGGAGAGTTTGCGTTGCCTGCAATTACTGGATCAACGCTGGGTCAGAGCGGTAAGGGGCAATCATGAGCAGATGGCGATAGATGCGCTGGATTCACAGCAGATGTCTTTGTGGTTTATGAATGGCGGTGACTGGTTTGCCACACTGACCGGGCGCCAATGCGAGCAGGCGAGAATGGCGCTGGAAAAGTGCTGGTCTTTGCCGTGGATAATTGAATTAAGCTGTAGTAGCGGATTGCATGTCATCGCCCATGCGGATTACCCCAACGATATTTATGAGTGGCATAAGGAAGTCGATCTGCATCAGGTGTTGTGGAGTCGATCGCGATTGCGTGGGAGTCAAAAAGCGCAGGGAATTACAGGTGCCGATCATTTCTGGTTTGGGCATACGCCATTACGGCATCGCGTGGATATCGGTAACTTGCATTATATTGATACCGGCGCCGTCTTCGGAGGTGAGTTGACTCTTGTGCAACTGCAATAATTAAAAGTCACTGTGCTCGTGTGCAGGTCGCCAGAAACCATCAATAAAATCCTCAATCGGAAAACAGCCGCCGTGACGGATCCGTTGATCGTCCATTGAATAGAGGCACTGCTGTTCCGTATTGTAGACATCAACCACAATATCGTCACAACCAGCGTCCAGATAACAAACAAAAAGTACCAGCGCGAACATTTCATCCTCGAAGTGCGGTGCCGTACCGTTAAGTTTAGGGGAGATTTTACAACGGGGGAAATAACCAGGATAAATAACCCGTCATGCCGACGGGTTCTTTTTGGATCAGGCAAGACGCATAATCCAGGCATCAGACTTTTGATCGTAGCGGGTACGGTAAAGGACAGAGTGTTCGCCGTTTAGCAGGGCTGGAATGCTGGTTTCGGCGTCCCAGGCATCAAGTTGCATACATAAATCCGGGTCAGATTTACAGGGGATGGTTAACGTTCGGTCACCAGGCGATTCGCCGGTTAACTCGCCGTCGTCGATTTCAAAAGCGCCTATGCGTACACTGGTTTTCATCTTCGTGCTCTCCATTTAAGTGCCGGTTGTGGTACGACCAGTCCGATCGCACCATTTTTCAGCGTAGTTGAGGCAGCCGAATGCGCCAGTCAAAACGTGCGCTTTTTTTGTGCGTTGTCAGGCGTTACCGGTAAACAGTTTTCCGTCACGTACCAGCTCCCGTGGGTAACTGTTTTTCAGCCGTGAGCCAATACGTTTGGCTAAACCGATTGGCTGATGCTGGAAGGTGACCAGCACATCATCCGTAACTGGCGCGGTTTGCGGGTAGACGTCGCGCCCGCGATACCACTCTTCCGCTTCCTGTGGTGTCAGTTCAAACGCGTTAGTGTGGTCGGGGGAGGCAAGGGCAATGACGGCTTCATGCTGCCAGCGATAACCTTTGTTATGCGTTTCAGCAAGTTTAATCCCCAGACGGGAAAACCGGACCTTACCGATCAACGCTTCAATGCCCACCGGGAATAACCAGATTTCTTTATCGCGCTGCCAGAGGCGCAGGTTTTCATCCCAGTTTAAGCCGACACTTGCAGCTGCCTGCCGAATTTGTGCGGTTTCGCGATCTTTCACCGGGGTAAACGGAAAATTGCCCACTTTATATTTCGGCGCAGGCAACGCGGGAATCGCCTGAGTTTTACGCAGACGAGCAACGAAAAAGCCTTCGCAATCATAAATTTGTGGGAAGACGTGCAAAAAGCCTTCCTCGGTCAGCGCCTTGTCCGCGCCAGAGAAGAGATCGCCCAGCGGTAAAAACTCTACAGCATCAGGGTAAGTCTCTTTCAGCCACAGGCAAACGGCTTCGTTCTCTTCCCGGTTTAAAGTACAGGTCGAGTAAACCAGCGTGCCGCCAGGACGTAACGCATGAAAGGCACTGTCGATCAGTTCCCGCTGGGTGGCTGCGATCTCCTGATTGCTTTCTGGTGACCAGTTTTTCAGCGCATCGGGATCTTTACGCACCACACCTTCGCCGGAGCAGGGAGCATCCAGCAAAATAGCATCGAACATTTCTGGCAACGCTGCACCAAACACGCGGCCATCAAAATGCGTGAGCGCAACATTACTGATGCCACAGCGGCTGATATTGGCATGTAACACTTTAACCCGGCTGGCGGAAAACTCGTTGGCAAGGAGCGCCCCTTCGTTATTCATCCGTGCGGCAATCTGCGTCGTTTTTGAGCCTGGTGCAGCAGCGACATCCATCACCCGTTTTGGGGCGTTACCATCGGCAAACAATGCAGCAACCGGTAACATTGAACTGGCTTCCTGAATATAAAACAGGCCACTCAAATGTTCAGCGGTACTACCCAGCGGCAATGCATCTTCATCGTCGCGTTCGATCCAGAAACCCTCTTCACACCACGGGATCGGCGTTAGCGTCCAGCCATAAGGAGCGGTTAATTGCAGGAAATCAGCAACGGAGATTTTCAGCGTATTAACGCGAATGCTGCGGCGCAACGGGCGCTGACAGGCGGCGAGAAAATCATCAAATGAGAGCGTCGAAGGCATTGCTTCACGCATTTGCGTCAGAAAGGCGTCCGGGAAATAAACGGTGTGTTGGGCCACGAGCATGTACCACTGGCAAAAAAACAGGCGCGCAGTTTAGCATAAACGCTCCGGCGCAGGTACGCCGGAGCAGTGTGCATTATTTGGGTAGCGCGGTTCCCCACTCACGCCACTCTTTCGGTTCGCTTTCCAGCAACAAGAAGTGTTTGCCTTCCTGGGCTTTCGGTGCCAGCGGAGTACCAGGCGGAGTGGCAAAAGCGATCCCGCCACGGATAAACTGGTTAAATGTACCGGTTTTCACTACGCCGCCCGTAAGACCAAAGTCCAGACTGTAGCCCGATGCCAACCAGAAGACGGAATTGTTACGCACCAGGTGCTGGTAGCGTTTACTGATGCGCATCGCAATCATCACCCGATCCGATAGTGTACCCAGCGTCATTCCAGTGACCGTACCCACTTCCAGACCACGGAACAGTACCGGTGTACCGATGCCTAACGATCCGGCCTCTGGCGCTTCAACAATAATGCTTAAGCCATCCAGGTAACGAGAATCGGTAATGGTAGCCTCCTGTAATTCAAAGTCGCGGCGAGGATTACCACGTCCGGGTTCGACGTTAATATACGGCTGGAGGATGGTATCAAGGTGCTCAACGCCGGCTGCCGAAATCTGCGGTGTGACCACCGAGAAGCGTGTACCACCGCGAGCGAAGGTCTGGACATATTCTGGATAGAGCACCGCTTTTGCCTGTACTTCATTACGTGCGGTTATCAGATCCAGCGTCTGAATTTGCCCGATATCAATACCGAGGTAGCGAATTGGCATACCGACTGCCAGTTTTCCGGCATCAAAAGCGTGGAGCGTAATCTGCCCGCCGACGGCACGAGCCGCCGTTTCTGACGCATACAGAATACGCTTATCGCCTTTACGCTGGCTGGCGCTGGCGCCGCTGAGGTTATCGAAGCTGATAGCCCCCTTTAACGCCCGTGAAAGTGGCGAAGCCTGTACGGTCAGGCCGCTACCATTAAGCTGAACTTTCGCCCCGCCTTCTGCCCAGAACACGCTGTTGCTGGTCAGAAGGTTGCGATATTCCGGCTTAATATGCAGGTCGATATCAAAGGCGTTAGCCCGTGGGCGCACGGTGATGACTTCGCCAACCTCAAACTTACGGTACAGCACTACCGATCCCGCCTGCACGTCTGGTAATGTTTCTGCACTCAAACTCACGGTCGTGGTGGGCAAATCGCTAAGGCTGTTTTCCAGGGCTTTTTCCAGATTGGCATAAAGCGGATAGCTGGCTTTCATTTCGCCTGTATCGCCCGGCAGAATACGTATTCCTCCGTTGATCCATTCAGAGGCGCTGGCACCGAGAAACTCAACGCCGTCCAGTCCCACTTTCACATCGACACGGCTGTTGACGACAAATTTGCTGTCGCCTTTTACCAGCTCGCGATGCTGTGGTTCAATGGCGACGGTAAAGGTGACGCCTTTGCTGGTGAGTTTACGTTCAATTACCTGACCGACCTGCACGCCATGCAGAATGAGCGGCTGGCCTGCATCAATACCGTAACTTTCTGGCGCGGTCAGGGTCAGCGTCAGAACATCAGGTTCATGCAGCAGGGCTTTCTCCCCAGGCACAACGACAAACTCCTTGCGCGGCTCACCATCGCCTGGCACCAGCTCGAAGGTTTTGCCCGTGAGCAGGGCGCTGAGGTTGGCATCGCTGAGGGATAATTTCGGGTTGCGTAATTCGATGCGGGTATTTTCCCGTAACAGCGTTACGACGCTGGGATCAACGGTCATTTCTCCGGTGACTTTGCCGCCTGGGTTTAAATCCAGTTTCGTCAGTTGTCCGACTTCCAGCCCCTGATACATTAACGGCGTTGAGTCGGCGGTTAATCCGGCACCGCTCGGCAGTTCCAGTTTTATGATTACCCCACGCTGGCTGTGGGCGAGATCTTCATACAAACCAAAGGTATCTTCCGCTTCAGCAGGTTTCGACTCTTCCGGCGAATCGAAGGCAATCGCACCGTTAACCAGCGCAGCCAGACTTTCCAGTTTCACTTTCGCACCACTGATACTGACATTGGCATCAACGCCAGAAACGTTCCAGAAGCGACTCCCTTTTTTCACCAGATCGGTAAAACGCCGCTCAATCAGGACATCAATCACCACGCCCTGGTTATTGGGGTTGATCGCATAGTCGTAGACACGTCCCACCGGGATCTTGCGAAAATAGACCAGCGAACCACTATTCAGCGAACCAAGATCGGGAGCCTGTAGGTGGATCATCAGATCACCATTATCCAGTCGATATTTCGGTTGGGTATCGAGGGCGACAAAGTGATCCTGCTCTTTGCCTTTGCCTTTGCCTGGCATCATGCCGATATAGTTACCCCCAACCAGCGCATCCAGCCCGGAGACACCTGCCAGAGAGGCTTTTGGTGTCACCAGCCAGAACTGCGTCTCTTCGCGCAGCGCATCTTTCATATCGGACTTGATGCTGACCCTGACTTCAATCTTACGAAGATCATCGCTGAGGCTGACATCCTGAACTGTTCCGACTTCAACACCCTGATAACGAACAGGTGTGCGGCCAGGGACAATGCCGTCCGCCGACATAAAGTCGATGGTGACGGTGTTCCCCCGATCCTGATAACTGTCCCAAATCAGCCAGCCGGCAATCATTAGCGCAATGAACGGCAGTAGCCAGAAAGGTGAGATACGGCGTTTAGTTTTAATCTGCGCTTCAGTCGTCGAAGCGGGCGTTTCCTGACTCATGTGCATCCCAAAGTAAGCGGCTGTCCAGCCATTCCACTGCAAGAATAGTTAAAATAACCGCTGCGCCGAAATAAAACGCAGCCGGTCCCATAGTAAAAGCGAGGATCTGATCGCGATTGATCAGCGACATAGTTAAAGAAATGACAAACAGATCGAGCATCGACCAGCGACCAATCCAGGTCACCATTCGCAGTAACAGTATTCGCGTGCGTAGCCCTTGCTGGCATTTAAAATGAATGCTCAATAATAAAGTGAACATAACAATCACTTTGGTAAACGGCACCAGAATACTGGCGATAAACACAATTCCGGCGACCGCAATATTGCTATTTGCCAGCGACATAATGCCGGAAAGAATCGTATCTTCTTGTCGTCCACCGTTCAGATAAATGATCGAGATAGGCAACAGGTTGGCTGGTAACAACAAGACGACTGAAGCCAACAGCGCCGCCCAACATTTTTGAAGACTATGATGACGACGCAGGCGAAGCGGGATATGGCAGCGGGGGCAGCGACCGCGCGGATCAGGGTAGCCGGTAAAGTGACACCCCAGGCAAACGCGTAGTTTCGCGTCCCTGCGCGTGGCAGGGCGTTCAGGATAAAATCGCTCCCACAGCTGTTCAACATTAAGATGTGACAACGTCACCGTCGTTAAAATCACCAACGCCACAAATGAGAACAAGCCGACACCAGCCTGGATATGGGCATAATCCTGTACCTTTATAGAAGCAACACCAATGCCGACCAGGTAGATATCCAGCATCACCCACTCTTTCAGTCGCTCAAGCATCAGCAGTACCGGGCGTAAGTTCATCCCCAGTCGGTTGCCAAACCACAAATAAGCAATAGATGTGACGAGGATAAGTGGGGCGCCGATAACGCAGAAAAACACCATCGCGCCCGTTACAGGATCACCTTGTTTAGTCATTTGCCAGATGCCTTGCATGACATTGGCGTCAATACGAATACCTAACAGCCAGATATGCAACAGTGGTTCGCCCCAGGCAAACGGCATCAGCAACAGCATGGTGAACGCCATTGCCGCCAGGCGCGTTAGCGACCAGTCACGCCCGTCACGAATTTTGGCCTGACAGCGCGGACAATAGGCACTTTGATGCGAATTTATCTCGGGCAGGCTAAACAGCATGTCACATTGCGGGCAACGTTGGTAATCACCACGCGGCAGTTCCTCGCCGATTGAGCTCACTGTTATCTTTTTTGTTGGCGTAATTTGCGGGGTGTTAAGTGCCATGACGAGCCAAATATAGTAAGAATTAGCATTAATCTTAACCCATGATGGGAATGATCTTGAGCATTAACGCATTTAATGCTTATTTTAATAGGCTGGCAGTTTCAGGTAAGACAACCAAGTGATTATATAATGAACAAAACAGAATTTTACGCGGACTTAAACCGCGACTTTAATGCGCTGATGGCGGGAGAAACCAGTTTTCTGGCAACGCTGGCAAACACCAGCGCGTTGTTATACGAACGTCTGACTGACGTAAACTGGGCCGGTTTTTATTTACTTGAGGACGATACGCTGGTGCTCGGACCATTTCAGGGCAAAATTGCCTGTGTACGGATCCCCGTCGGGCACGGCGTGTGTGGCACTGCGGTTGCCCGCAATCAAGTACAACGAATCGAGGATGTTCACGCTTTTGACGGGCATATTGCTTGTGATGCGGCGAGTAATTCTGAAATTGTCCTGCCGCTGGTGGTGAAAAATCAGATTATTGGTGTTCTCGACATCGACAGTACCGTCTTCGGTCGCTTTACAGACGAGGACGAGCAAGGCTTACGTCAGCTTGTGGCACAGCTTGAAATGGTGCTTGCAACGACGGATTACAAAAAATTCTTTGCGAGCGTCGCAGGATAATCAACGGATAACGTAGCATTTACTGATGGCGTCATTATAATGACGCCTGTTCATGCCTGCGCTTGTTGGCTACGTCCGTTGTAATCAGGAAATTTCATGGAAAATCAACCTAAGTTGAATAGCAGTAAAGAAGTAATCGCGTTTCTGGCCGAACGTTTTCCCCACTGTTTCAGTGCGGAAGGTGAAGCGCGTCCGCTGAAAATCGGTATTTTTCAGGATTTGGTCGATCGTGTTGCCGGGGAAATGAACCTGAGCAAAACGCAACTGCGATCTGCTTTACGTCTCTACACTTCGAGCTGGCGTTACCTTTACGGTGTTAAACCCGGCGCAACGCGTGTCGATCTTGACGGCAACCCATGCGGTGAGCTGGACGAGCAGCATGTAGAACATGCTCGCAAACAGCTTGAAGAAGCGAAAGCACGCGTTCAGGCTCAGCGTGCTGAACAGCAAGCGAAAAAACGCGAAGCTGCCGCAGCTTCTGGTGAGAAAGAAGATGCACCGCGCCGCGAACGTAAACCTCGTCCTGCCGCGCAACGCCGTAAAGAAGGCGCCGAGCGCAAACCTCGCGCGCAAAAACCGGCTGAGAAAGCGCCAAAAACAGTAAAAGCACCTCGCGAAGAACAGCATACCCCGGTTTCTGACATTTCAGCTCTGACTGTCGGACAAGCCCTGAAGGTGAAAGCTGGTCAAAACGCGATGGATGCCACCGTATTAGAAATCACCAAAGACGGCGTCCGCGTCCAACTGAATTCGGGTATGTCTTTGATTGTGCGCGCAGAACACCTGGTGTTCTGAAACGGAGGCCGGGCCAGGCATGAACATGTTTTTTAGGCTTACCGCGTTAGCTGGCCTGCTTGCAATAGCAGGCCAGACCTTCGCTGTAGAAGATATTACGCGTGCTGATCAAATTCCGGTATTAAAGGAAGAGACGCAGCATGCGACTGTGAGTGAGCGCGTAACGTCGCGCTTCACCCGTTCCCATTATCGTCAGTTCGATCTCGATCAGGCGTTCTCGGCCAAAATCTTTGACCGCTACCTGAATTTGCTTGATTACAGCCACAATGTGCTGTTGGCAAGCGATGTTGAACAGTTCGCGAAAAAGAAAACCGAGTTGGGCGATGAACTGCGTTCAGGCAAACTCGACGTTTTCTACGATCTCTACAATCTGGCGCAAAAACGCCGTTTTGAACGTTACCAGTATGCGTTGTCTGTACTGGAAAAGCCGATGGATTTCACCGGCAACGACACTTATAACCTTGACCGCAGCAAAGCGCCCTGGCCGAAAAACGAGGCCGAGTTGAACGCGCTGTGGGACAGCAAAGTCAAATTCGACGAGTTAAGTCTGAAGCTAACGGGAAAGACGGATAAAGAAATTCGTGAAACCCTGACTCGCCGCTACAAATTTGCTATTCGTCGTCTGGCGCAAACCAACAGCGAAGATGTTTTCTCGCTGGCAATGACGGCATTTGCACGTGAAATCGACCCGCATACCAACTACCTTTCTCCGCGCAATACCGAACAGTTCAATACTGAAATGAGTTTGTCGCTGGAAGGTATTGGCGCAGTGCTGCAAATGGATGATGACTACACCGTTATCAATTCAATGGTGGCGGGTGGGCCGGCAGCGAAGAGTAAAGCTATCAGCGTTGGTGACAAAATTGTCGGTGTCGGACAAACCGGTAAACCGATGGTTGATGTGATTGGCTGGCGTCTTGATGATGTCGTTGCCTTAATCAAAGGGCCGAAAGGCAGTAAGGTTCGTCTGGAAATTCTGCCTGCGGGTAAAGGGACCAAGACCCGGACAGTAACGCTGACGCGTGAGCGCATTCGTCTGGAAGACCGTGCAGTTAAAATGTCTGTGAAGACTGTCGGCAAAGAAAAAGTCGGTGTGCTGGATATTCCGGGCTTCTATGTTGGCTTGACGGACGATGTCAAAGTTCAACTGCAGAAACTGGAAAAACAAAATGTCAGCAGTGTCATTATCGACCTGCGTAGTAACGGTGGTGGGGCGCTGACTGAAGCTGTATCGCTCTCAGGGCTGTTTATTCCTTCCGGTCCGATTGTGCAGGTTCGTGATAACAACGGCAAGGTTCGCGAAGATAGCGATAACGACGGTCAGGTTTTCTATAAAGGCCCGTTGGTGGTGCTGGTTGACCGTTTCAGTGCTTCGGCTTCGGAAATCTTTGCTGCTGCCATGCAGGATTACGGTCGCGCGCTGGTTGTAGGTGAGCCGACATTCGGTAAAGGCACAGTCCAGCAGTATCGTTCTCTGAACCGCATCTACGATCAGATGTTACGTCCTGAATGGCCGGCGCTGGGTTCAGTACAGTACACAATCCAGAAATTCTATCGCGTTAACGGCGGCAGTACGCAACGTAAAGGCGTAACGCCAGATATCATCATGCCTACGGGCAATGAAGAGACGGAAACCGGTGAGAAATTCGAAGATAACGCGCTGCCGTGGGATAGCATTGACGCTGCAACCTATGTGAAATCAGGAGACTTAACGGCATTTGAACCGGAGTTGCTGAAGGAACATAATGCGCGTATTGCGAAGGATCCTGAGTTCCAGAACATCATGAAGGATATCGCTCGCTTCAACGCCATGAAGGACAAACGCAACATCGTTTCTCTGAATTACGCTGTGCGTGAAAAAGAGAATAACGAAGACGATGCGACGCGTCTGGCGCGGTTGAACGATCGCTTTAAACGCGAAGGAAAACCGGAGTTGAAGAAACTGGACGATCTGCCAAAAGATTACAAGGAGCCAGATCCGTATCTGGATGAAACAGTAAACATCGCGCTTGATTTAGCGCGTCTGGAAAAAGCCAGACCTGCGGAACAGCCCGCTCCCGTCAAGTAACATCAATCAGGCACAAGAAATTGTGCCTGATTTTTTAACAGTGGCAAGATGCCGTAAATCAGATGCTACAAAATGTAAAGTTGTGTCTTTCTGGTGACTTACGCGCTATCCGGACTTGAAAATAGTCACGTAGCCCATACGATGTGGGTATCGCATATTGCGTTTTGTTAAACTGAGGTAAAAAGAAAATTATGATGCGAATCGCGCTCTTCCTGCTAACGAACCTGGCCGTGATGGTCGTTTTCGGGCTGGTACTGAGCCTGACAGGGATACAGTCGAGCAGCGTTCAGGGGCTGATGATTATGGCCTTGCTGTTCGGTTTTGGTGGTTCCTTCGTTTCGCTTCTGATGTCCAAATGGATGGCATTACGATCTGTTGGCGGGGAAGTGATCGAGCAACCGCGTAACGAAAGGGAACGTTGGCTGATCAATACTGTTGCAACCCAGGCGCGTCAGGCTGGGATTGCTATGCCGCAAGTGGCTATCTACCATGCGCCGGATATCAACGCCTTTGCAACCGGTGCGCGCCGTGATGCCTCTCTGGTTGCTGTCAGCACCGGTTTGTTGCAAAACATGAGCCCGGATGAAGCCGAGGCAGTAATCGCTCACGAAATCAGCCACATTGCCAATGGTGATATGGTCACGATGACGCTGATTCAGGGCGTGGTGAACACCTTCGTTATCTTTATTTCTCGTATTCTCGCGCAACTGGCTGCTGGCTTTATGGGCGGTAACCGTGACGAAGGTGAAGAGAGCAACGGCAACCCTCTGATCTATTTTGCTGTCGCGACGGTGCTGGAGCTGGTATTTGGTATTCTGGCGAGCATTATTACCATGTGGTTCTCGCGTCATCGTGAATTCCACGCCGATGCGGGGTCTGCCAAACTGGTTGGGCGTGAAAAAATGATTGCCGCGCTGCAGCGCCTGAAAACCAGCTATGAGCCGCAAGAAGCAACCAGCATGATGGCTTTCTGCATTAATGGTAAATCGAAATCGCTGAGTGAGCTGTTCATGACTCACCCGCCGCTGGATAAACGTATTGAAGCTCTGCGCACGGGTGAATATCTGAAGTAATATGAAGTAAATGCTAAAAAGCGCGTCCTGGTCGACGCGCTTTTTTTATGGCTGAGATCGTGGTTGGGTAATCCGTAACCCACTGACGCAAGCAGCAATCACGGCCAGAATAGCCGCAGTCATCAGCGAGACGTGCGTACCATTATCGCCAAACTGATTTAACATCAGAGCCACCAGAGCCGCGCCGCTACTCTGACCAAGCAGACGAGCTGTGCCTAACATGCCGCTGGCACCACCGCTACGTTCGCGAGGGGCGGAGGTGATGATGGTGTGGTTATTGGGTGACTGGAATAAGCCAAATCCGGCACCGCATAAGACCATTGGCCAGATAATGTTGATATCCGCAGGAGAAGCGGGCAGCAGAACCAGTGAAAACAGACCCGCTGCCATAATGAACAATCCCAAAGCACCAAGTAACCCGGCATGTACGCGTTCTATCAGATAGCCTGCCAGCGGTGCCATCACCATGGTAGCTAAGGGCCACGGCGTCAGGAGTAAACCCGTTTCTACTTCACTGCGCCCAAGCACGGTTTGCAGGTAAAAGGGCAGGGAAACCATTGCCAACATCTGTGCGCAGAAAGAGCAAATAGATGTGCAAATAGAAAGTGAAAACAGCGGAATGCGCAGTAAATCCACCGGTAGCAGCGGTACGGGAAGAGCAAGCTGGCGGCGAATAAAGAAAATACCCACGACAACCATTACCGCCAGTTCCGCAGCAATCAACGTCAGCGATTGCCCCTGAGCGAAACCACTCAACGCAGTAATAAGCAGGCCGAAGGTTAACGCGTTCATCACGGCGCTGGGCAGGTCAAAACGCGGCTTACTGGAGCGAGAACCATTAGGTGGCAGAAAACGCATCGCCAGAAGCAGAGCGATAATACCCAACGGCACGTTGATTAAAAATAACCATTTCCAGGAAGCAAAGGAAAGAATTGCCGCTGCAATTGTCGGACCGGCAGCCGAGGAGACGGCGACAATAAACGAGTTAATTCCCATCCCCCTACCCAGAAAACGCTGCGGGTAGATCAGGCGGATAAGTGCAGTATTGACGCTCATCAGTGCTGCGCCGCCGAAACCTTGTATTACGCGCGCCAGGGTGAGCATTTGCAGCGAATCAGAAAGGGCGCAGAACAGCGAAGACAACAGAAAAACCACCAGACCGCATTTATAAATGCGTCGGTAGCCAAACATATCTCCCAGAAACGAGAATGAGAGCAAAGAGACGACAATGGCGATTTGATAGGCGTTCACTACCCAGATGGAGCTGGCTGGCGTGGCATGAAGGTCTGTGGCGATTGTTGGTAAGGCGACGTTGGCGATAGCGCCGTCGAGGACCGCCATCGAAATACCAATAATAATGGTCAAAATCGCGCCGTATCGCTGAGGCAACGGCAGACCATCGGCCTGAACTTTTGGCATAGGAATTTTATATCTTTTGGTAATAATCAACAGGGTTATGATTCTAGCACTGATATTCACTGCGGATGTCGCAGAATTGTAACTAACCGGCAAAAGATGGATTGCGACCACCCAGGCACGAAATTATAATAAAAAACAGTTCTGATTTTTATAAAACACTCGCAATGAGGTGATAAATGGCTAACGCAGATCTGGATAAACAGCCTGATTCTGTATCTTCTGTACTGAAAGTTTTTGGCATTCTGCAGGCGCTGGGCGAAGAGCGCGAAATAGGGATAACCGAGCTGTCACAGCGCGTCATGATGTCAAAAAGCACCGTTTATCGCTTTTTACAGACCATGAAAACCTTGGGCTATGTGGCGCAGGAAGGGGAGTCGGAGAAATATTCGCTGACGCTAAAATTGTTTGAACTGGGCGCCCGGGCGTTACAAAATGTTGATCTTATTCGTAGCGCAGATATCCAGATGCGTGAGCTTTCCCGCCTGACCAAAGAGACCATCCACCTTGGTGCGCTGGATGAAGACAGCATTGTTTACATCCACAAAATTGACTCTATGTACAATTTGCGCATGTATTCACGGGTTGGTCGTCGTAATCCGCTTTACAGTACTGCGATTGGTAAAGTCTTGCTGGCTTGGCGCGATCGTGATGAAGTAAAGCAAATCCTTGAGGGTGTTGAGTATAAACGCAGTACCGATCGTACCATTACCAGCACGGAAGCGTTATTACCGGTGTTGGATCAGGTGCGCGAGCAAGGTTATGGCGAAGATAACGAAGAGCAGGAAGAGGGGCTGCGCTGTATCGCAGTTCCGGTATTTGACCGCTTTGGCGTGGTTATTGCTGGTTTGAGTATTTCCTTCCCGACCCTGCGTTTTTCTGAGGAGCGTTTGCAGGAGTACGTGACTATGCTGCATACGGCGGCGCGTAAAATTTCCTCGCAAATGGGGTATCACGACTATCCGTTCTGATTCGAGGAAGAACCTGTCTGTATAATATTCAGACAGGTTCTGTATTTCGCGTGGGTTAAATAAAGTTACAAATGGCGTAACATAGTACGCTATGGCGATGAATGTGCTTTTTATCTTCGGTTTAAGTAGCTATTTATGCCTTTAACCATTATCCACAACGTTATTGCTTTTACGTAACAGCGGGCAATCTGTTATTCCGAAAAGCCCACTTTTAGTGTGCAGATATTGTACCGTGCTGGTGCCTCTGGCGGTCAGATAGGAACATTGCAAACCTAACCCAGCGGCATTTTCCTTGCTTCCAATCAGAACGCCATATCCGCTTAGTAATAATCCTGTCCATACCAGTGCTATCAACATAATTGTGCGAATAATGAATCGCATTATGACCTCTTCTCTTTTTTGTTCGCCTAATCGTAGCGGTAATATGGGCTGAAGCAAGCGTATAGTTCCGAAAAAGCACGAATATCGACATGGTTAGGCGCTGTTTAACTAACGCATGATAGTTTAATGACATAAGGTAGTTTAAACGGAGACTGGAGTGAAAAAGTTTCGATGGGGCGTTCTGGTTGTCGCTGTGCTGGCTTGCTTGCTGCTATGGGCACAGGTATTCAATATGATGTGCGATCAGGATGTACAATTTTTCAACGGAATTTGTACCATCAATCAATTTATCCCATGGTGATATCATTTTTTCAACAGTAGATTTCCTTCCTGTGTAGCAGTGGTAGAATGGCGCCTCTACTTAGAGGTGGTGAAATGAACGAAGTTGTAAATTCAGGCGTGATGAACATTGCGTCTTTGGTTGTATCGGTGGTTGTTCTCGCTATTGGGCTCATCTTGTGGTTTTTCATCAACCGTGCCAGTTCACGGACTAACGAACAGATTGAACTTCTTGAGGCATTGCTGGATCAGCAAAAACGGCAAAATGCGCTGTTACGTCGTTTGTGCGAAGCAAGCGAACCTGAAAAAACGAATGCCAGTGCTGCTGAGAACCAAAAAGCGGCTGAAGATGACGATATCATCCGTCTGGTAGCTGAACGGTAATTCTTCCTCAAATTTGAGTAACCCAGGTGCAGACGGGTTACTCATCTTATCATTCATATATGCACTATAGTGGTGCAATTGATTCAAATTAATACTCTGGTCTGACTTCAATTATTTATCGTGTTATTTATTTCATAATATCGATATCAGAAAAAGATATTTACCTCACTAAGTCATTGGGATGTTTACATCGGAATAGTGATCAATCACGGTATTGTTTATTAGCGAAACGTTTCTCTTCTCACTTTTTAGTAATTCATCAATTTTTCTTATTTTAAAATAATAATATGCCTTAAGTATAGTTTCTTCATTGTGTTCGTGTTTGTTGTTAACTGACTGTTTTGTGAGGTGAATTTATATAATATTTTATTCGTTATATATCATAAAAAGTGATATCGCTCGCATTGCGTAATAAGTTGTAGTGCTGCTCTGGAAGAACTGAAGTTATTGAACTATGTTAGAAACTGCATCAGGTCAAGTATCTGTTTGTAATGGTATGGTTAAGTGCATCGATATATCGGCACGTATTCCGTTGCATAAATGTGCAAAAAAGTGGAAGGCGTATCGAGATTTGTGCGGCTGATCGAGACATGTTTAAAAATGGCTTGCCATAATTAACGTTGTATGTGATAACAGTTTCGGGTTAAACGAGGTACAGTTCTGTTTATGTGTGGCATTTTCAGTAAAGAAGTCCTGAGTAAACACGTTGTCGTTGAATACCGCTTCTCTGCCGAGCCTTATATTAGTGCCTCATGCAGTAATGTGTCAGTTTTATCTCTGTAATGCCTGCGGGCGAAGAAAACAATCTAAGGAATTTTTCAAATGGCAAAGATTAAAGGTCAGGTTAAGTGGTTCAACGAGTCTAAAGGTTTTGGCTTCATTACTCCGGCTGATGGCAGCAAAGATGTATTCGTACACTTTTCCGCTATTCAGGGTAATGGCTTCAAAACTCTGGCCGAAGGCCAGAACGTTGAGTTCGAAATTCAGGACGGCCAGAAAGGTCCGGCAGCTGTTAACGTAACAGCAATCTGATCGAAACCACTGATCTGAAGTGTAAACGCGCTTCAATCTCGCTATAAAGCCTCGTCCAAATGCGAGGCTTTTTACTTTGTTTTATTCACGCTCTTGCCTGCGGATATTTGCCTGACGCGCAATTCGCGTTACACTTGCGGCCTTTAGTATCCTGCCGGAGTTGTCATGTCGTTTTCCTGTCCACTTTGTCATCAGCCGCTATCGCTTGAAAAAAACAGCTATATCTGTCCCCAACGGCATCAATTCGATATGGCGAAAGAGGGATATGTTAATTTGCTGCCCGTTCAGCATAAACGATCCCGCGATCCGGGCGACAGTGCGGAAATGATGCAAGCGCGGCGCACATTTTTAGATGCCGGCCATTATCAGCCGCTTCGTGATGCGATAGTCGCTCAATTGTGTGTTTGTCTTGATGAGCACGCAACGGCAATACTGGATATTGGCTGTGGGGAAGGGTATTACACTCATGCTTTTGCCGAGGCATTGCCGGGTGTGACTACTTTTGGTCTGGATGTCTCTAAGGTTGCGATTAAAGCTGCGGCGAAACGTTATCAGCAGGTTACCTTTTGTGTCGCTTCCAGCCACCGTCTGCCGTTTTCTGATACCAGTATGGATGCCATTGTCCGTATCTACGCGCCGTGCAAAGCAGAAGAATTAGCGCGCGTGGTCAAACCGGGAGGATGGGTCATTACCGCTACCCCGGGACCACGGCATTTAATGGAGCTGAAGGGGCTGATTTACGACGAAGTACATCTACATGCGCCCCATACGGAACAACTGGAAGGTTTTACATTACAGCAGAGCGATGAATTGTGTTATCCGATGCGCCTGCGTGGAGATGAGGCCATTGCGTTGTTACAGATGACTCCGTTTGCCTGGCGCGCCAAGCCAGAAGTCTGGCAAACGCTGGCGGCAAAAGAAGAATTTGATTGCCAGACGGACTTTAATATTCACGTCTGGCAACGAACAAATTAGCCGTGGTAGTGCGTCCAGAGGATCTGGACGCCAATGCCAATAAGCACCAGCCCGCCAAGAATTTCCGCTTTTTTCCCAATAATTGAACCGATAAAGCGACCCACCATCATACCTAATGTTGACATGATCAAGGTGGCGCAGCCAATCGCCAGAGCAGTAGCAATAATATTAACTTGCAGGAAGGCCAGACCAACACCAACCGCCATGGCATCCAGACTGGTGGCAATTGCGGTAGTTACCAGCAACCAGAAACCGTGTCGACGGCGCGGCTCTTCATCTTCATCATCTGCGCCACGAAAACCCTCAATAATCATTCGCCCGCCGAGGAATATCAGCAGAACAAACGCAATCCAGTGGTTCCATTCAAGGACAAACCTGCTGGCTAACATGCCCATTCCCCAGCCGATCAGCGGCGTCAGGGTTTCGACAGCACCAAAAATAAGGCCGGTTCGCAGGGCTTCAGAAAATTTCGGTTTATGGAGGGTGGCACCTTTACCGATTGATGCAGCAAATGCATCCATCGACATACCAAACGCAAGAAGAACAGTAGCAGTGATATTCATGACAACGTCCTGACCGGGGTATCCATAAAACACATCACCGCCCCCAGCAAACATGCACACATGAACGACAAGAAGCGCCCATGCAGGCATAGCGATTGATGTGCATATGGTCTCGCCTGACTGAAGGTGTTCAGTCCGTACGTGCCACGTTTTGCAACGAGTATGTTGACACGTACATTTCCGGAGTCTGGAAATCGGCTACTCCCCAAATGAGGGCGCAACCTTAACATATTTTGAGAATATAAAACAACTGTTGGAATATATTATTTCATTGCATTATTGATAACGATTTTCATTTAGATTTATATATCAATAAAACGTTAAAATAAATAACAAATAAGGGAATGGATAATATAGCCGAAGCTATGTCTGGTTATTAAAAACACACTAAACATAGCTTCGGCTAAATCTATAACCTATTGAGTAGAAACGAGAAGTTTATAAATCTTTTCCAGATCGTCGATATTTCGAACGCGGATTAACAAACGGCGCTGTTCTAATTGCATAACCAGTACGCCATCTTCCGATAAGTTCATCGCTTTAATTCGGCGATATTCAATCCAGACATTGGCGAAGAAAAAACCTTGCTGTTTAAAAATGATTTTCGGAACCCGGATCCAGAAAATATAAAAGCCCATTAGCGCCAGTGTACTTAATAACCAAGTGGTTATTTGTGCGCCATGGTTGGTCACATTGTTATAGATAAGAATGACAATCAGCCCGACGAAGATAACGCTATCTATGCGACCGCGCCGGAGCAAAGGAATTGCCAGCAGGGTGGGGCCGTTGCGTCGGGGCATGATGAACTGATCGTATATCGCAAAGGCAAGTAGTGCGGCGATGAACAGAATCAGTACCAGATCCGTGATTGTCATTAATCCTCCAGATAAAAAAACGGGGCCAATAGGCCCCGGTAGTGTACAACAGTATTACAGTCCCAGCAGGCCGCAAGCGTAACCAGCGATACCGATGACGAAGAAGCCAACGATGATCCACAGAGGGTTAACTTTTTTGCGCAGCAGCCACATACAGGCGAAGGTCAGCAACAGCGGCACCAGGCCTGGCATTAACTGGTCAAGAATGGTCTGAACAGTGGTAACGTGCTCTTTACCCGTCTGGTCGGTGATGCGAGAGACAACCAGCGGGATGTTGACATGTGTCCACTTGTTAACCAATGCCCCCATGACAAACAGGCCGAGAATAGACGCCCCTTCCGTCAGTTTTTGCAGGAAGCCGCCACCCATATCTTTAACGATATCGATACCTTTGGAGTAACCATACGCTACGCCGTAGTAACGGGTTGCCAGACGTACCAGGTTAAACAGGATAAAGAACAGCAGCGGACCTAACAGGCTGCCGCTCATCGCGATCCCGGCACCCAGCGCCGCGAATACCGGACGTACCGTACCCCAGAATATTGGGTCGCCCACGCCTGCCAGCGGCCCCATCAGACCTACTTTGATACCGTTGATAGCACCGTCGTCGATCTCTGCGCCGTTAGCACGCTGTTCTTCCAGCGCCAGGGTTACGCCGAGGATTGGCGCCGCCACAAACGGTTGGGTGTTAAAGAATTCGAGGTGACGTTTAATCGCCTGTTTACGGGCATCGTTGTTCTCAGGGTAGAGGCGACGAATCGCCGGAACCATAGAGAAGCAGAAACCCAGTGCCTGCATACGTTCGAAGTTCCATGAACCCTGGAAAAGGTTAGAACGCAGGAAGACGCCACGAATATCACTCGGAGTGAGTTTTTTCTCGGTGGTAGTTTTAGTTGTATCAACCATTTCGCTCACCTGTTAGTCCAGTTCGTTATCGAGATCGTTGTTACCAGCAGCCTGAACAGGCGCACCGGCTACGCGGTTATATTTCGGGCTAAGTTGGATGTAGAGCACTGCCATAACAGTACCAATCACACCCAGAGCAACCAGGTTAAAGTTGGTGAATGCGGCGGTTACGAAGCCGAGGTAGAAGAACGGCATCAGGTAGCCTGCACGCATCATGTTGATAACCATTGCATAACCAACAACCACGATCATGCCACCGGCGATATTCAGACCATTAGTCACCACTTCCGGAATGGCGTTCAGCATGTTCTGAACTTCACTGGTGCCTACAGACAGCGCAACAATCACGGCTGGAATAGCCACACGCATCGCTTGCAGGAACAGAGAAGAAACGTGGATCCAGGAAATTGCCGTCAGGTTGCCATTATCAGCCGCCTTATCCGCAGCGTGCTGGAAAGCAACGGTGATGGTACGAACGATGATGGTCAGCACCTGGCCCGCAGCGGCCAGCGGGATTGCCAGCGCGATACCAGCACCGATGCTCTGATGACCGGCGATAACCAGAATGGTAGAAATGATGGAAGCCAGAGCGGCATCAGGCGCAACTGCGGCACCGATGTTCATCCAGCCAAGCGCGATCATTTCCAGAGTACCACCGATAATAATACCGGTTTTCATATCGCCAAGGACAATACCCACCAGGGTACAGGCGATTAGCGGACGGTGAAACTGAAATTCATCGAGGATTGATCCCATACCTGCGATACAGGCTACGATAAATACCAGCACAATTTGAAGAGTGGTAATCTCCATTGTACTTCTCCTGTTTACGTAAGACTTAAGTGTGAAAACTGAGTGATAATCAACACAATACGTTACTTATCGATTTTGCTGATCAGATCCATCATTTTCAGTTTCGGATCGGTGGAAACCTTACGGACTTCCAGCTCGATACCACGGGCATTCAGTTTTTTGAACGCTTCGATATCTTTTTCATCAACCGAAACCGCGTTATTCACCTGGGTTTTTCCCTGACGGAATGCCATGCCGCCAACGTTAACAGAGGTAATTTTCACGCCGCCTTCAACGAGGCGCTCAACATCTGTCGGGTTGGTGAATAACAGCATTACACGTTCGCCAGCATATTTCGGGTTGTTGTAGACGCGGATCATCTTGGCAACATCAACCACGTGTGCTGTTACGCCCGGAGGTGCAACCTGGGTGAGCAGTGTCTTACGAACGGTATCCGCAGCCACTTCATCACTAACAACGATAATACGGGAGACATTGGTTTCTTTAGTCCAGCGGGTAGCGACCTGACCGTGAATCAGACGATCGTCGATACGCGCAAGGCCAATAACCATGTAGTCATTTGGTCCCATTGGTTTTGCAGGAGCGGGAGCCGCTTTTGGTGCAGCGGCAGCGGGTGCGGCTTTTTCAACCGGTTTGGCTTTCAGTGCTTTCACGCCTTCACGGCCTGTTTCTACAGCCAGCGCCACCAGTTCATCAAAGCCTGGGTCATCATCACGGGCCATTAACGTCTCCACCAGCATTGGAATGTTAACGCCTGCGATCACTTCATAATGCTCTTTGTCGACGACAATACGGCTGGCAGCGTTGAACGGGCTGCCGCCCCATGTATCAACGAGAAACAGCACGCCTTTAGTGGTGTCGAGTTTTGCCAACTGAGCGTTGTACTTTTCGATCAGCGTCTCGGCATTTTCACCTGGAACGAAATCGATCCAGCCGACGTTTTCCTGCTCGCCTAACAGCATCTCTGCCGTTTTAAGCAACTGCTCTGCAGCCCAACCATGTGTGCCTATAACAATAGCAATGGTCACTTGCTACCTCCTTTATTATTGTTAACACCTCAACGTGCCAGATGTATTTTTTGAATCGTCGTCCACAATCGAATCGATTCAGATAAGGGTTACAACCAAAAACCCCTGCGTTTCGCGATTTATTTTAGATAGCGAAAAAAATATTTTATGTGATGAAGATCCGTAATTTAACTTTGGATTAGCAAAATTCCGAAAGGTAAAATATCCTCGTTACATTCGTTTGCAAAGGAAGGTAAATCTTTGCCAAATCAGAGTTCTCTCTGATATGTTTAACTCCCGTTTAACAATCAAGGAGTATGGGGCAGCAGCCCGCAGTATGGATCGTCACCGACGTCATTTCAGCATCAGGCCTTTCAGCGCCTGCCTTTCTGGCATTTTTTGCCGCACCTTTTGTTTGCATTTTGTCGTTACGCCTGCATTATTTCTGGCGCCGAATAGCTATTCCTTAAGCAGGAGCTTGTCATGGAATTCTTAATGGACCCCTCGATTTGGGCGGGGCTACTCACGCTTGTCGTTCTTGAAATCGTGCTGGGTATCGATAACCTGGTTTTTATCGCCATTCTTGCCGATAAACTGCCGCCAAAACAACGTGATAAAGCACGTTTGTTGGGGCTGTCGCTGGCGCTGATCATGCGTCTGGGACTGTTATCGCTGATTTCATGGATGGTCACCCTGACCAAACCGCTATTTACCGTGATGGATTTTTCCTTCTCCGGCCGCGATCTGATTATGTTGTTCGGGGGGATATTCTTGCTGTTTAAAGCGACAACGGAGCTGCATGAACGGCTGGAAAACCGCGATCATGATTCTGGTCATGGCAAAGGCTATGCCAGTTTCTGGGTGGTCGTAACACAGATTGTCATCCTCGATGCCGTCTTTTCGCTGGATGCGGTGATTACTGCAGTAGGGATGGTCAACCATCTGCCGGTGATGATGGCGGCGGTGGTGATTGCAATGGCGGTCATGTTGCTGGCGTCGAAGCCGCTGACGCGATTCGTTAACCAGCATCCAACGGTAGTGGTGCTCTGTCTGAGCTTCCTGTTAATGATTGGTCTGAGTCTGGTAGCAGAAGGTTTTGGTTTCCACATTCCGAAAGGTTACCTGTATGCCGCGATTGGCTTCTCGATCATTATCGAAGTATTTAACCAAATTGCGCGCCGTAACTTTATTCGTCACCAGTCGACTTTACCGCTGCGTGCACGTACTGCCGATGCCATCCTGCGTTTGATGGGCGGTAAACGTCAGGCGAATGTTCAGCATGATGCGGATAACCCGATGCCGATCCCCGTGCCGGAAGGTGCGTTTGCCGAAGAAGAGCGATACATGATTAACGGTGTACTGACTCTGGCGTCGCGCTCTCTGCGCGGAATTATGACGCCGCGCGGCGAAATCAGCTGGGTTGACGCTAACCTTAGTGTCGATGAAATCCGTGAGCAGTTGCTTTCTTCGCCACATAGCCTGTTCCCGGTATGTCGCGGTGAACTGGATGAAATCATCGGCATCGTGCGTGCGAAAGAACTGTTGGTGGCACTGGAAGAGGGCGTTGATGTAGCGGCGATTGCTTCGGCGTCTCCGGCGATTATCGTTCCGGAAACCCTCGATCCGATCAACCTGTTGGGCGTGCTGCGTCGTGCTCGCGGTAGTTTTGTTATCGTTACCAACGAGTTTGGTGTGGTGCAAGGTCTGGTTACGCCTCTGGATGTGCTGGAAGCCATTGCCGGTGAGTTCCCGGACGCTGATGAAACGCCGGAAATTATTACCGACGGCGACGGTTGGCTGGTAAAAGGTGGTACAGACCTCCACGCCTTACAGCAGGCGCTTGATGTTGAGCACCTTGCCGATGACGATGATATCGCGACGGTCGCAGGCCTGGTGATTTCTGCAAATGGTCACATCCCGCGTGCTGGCGATGTGATTAACGTAGGGCCGTTGCATATCACCATTGTTGAAGCTAACGATTATCGTGTTGATCTGGTTCGCATTGTTAAAGAGCAACTGGCGCACGACGAAGACGAATAATCATTAACGAAATCGCATAACGGGCGTGATATGTCCATTATGCCGGGCGGGCGGCGGTTGGCTGCCCGCCAGCCATTTTGGGAAATCACGCAGCGGCATTGGTTGCGCGTACAAATACCCTTGTAAAATATGCACCCCATGACGGCGTAAATATTTTGCCTGTTCTTGCGTTTCTACGCCCTCCGCCACCAGTTCAATATTCAGCCTTTGCCCCAACGCAATGATGATATCGGTTACCGTCGAGTTAACCGCGTCTGAACCAATTGCAGCGGTGAATGACTTATCAATTTTCAGGACGTCAGGGCGTAACGTTTCCAGCCAGGAAAACGAACTGTTGCCGGTGCCGAAATCATCAATCGCCAGTTTGACGTTTTTACGATGCAGTTCGCGGGCAATCCGATAATCAACATCCAGTAGGGCATCGCGCTCGGTTATTTCAAGGATAAGTTGCTGAATCGGGTGAGCACTGAACCAGTACTGATTAAGATCTTTCAACAGCACGCCACGGCGAAAATGGCTGGGAGCGACGTTGATCCCAATGTGAAACTGGCTGCTCATTGGAAAAACGTGGATTTGACGGATGGTTTCCATCATCACATAACGGGTAAGCGGCGCTATCAGGTGATGTTCTTCCGCAATAGGGATAAACACATCCGGCGAGATCCAACCCTGACGAGGGTTATTCCAGCGCAGCAATATCTCTACGCCAATACATTGCTGACTACGTGCGTTTAGTAAAGGTTGACAAAATAGCTCGAACTCATGTTGTGCAAGACCAAGATTAATTTCGCGCGAAAAACTCATTCTGTGTGCGGTTGCCAGCCATGCAACATAACCCACCAGTAAACTCAACAGTACAGCCAGCGGGAGCTGGCTGGGAAGATGGTGCAACGCCAGTTCCGTCGCACCAGGTCCACTGACGCTAATGGTAAAAGGAAAATTCTGCGATGAAACCTGGTAACGCTCATTGCCATTAAGCGGAGGTAAAGAATCAACCAGGCCGTCATCATAGAGTAAATGGCGATCGGCCACCGTCAGGCTGGCGTTTCTGATTTGCGGCAACTGCGGTTCCAGCAACATCGTCGTCAATAGCTCAATGTTGATCATCTCCAGAACGCCATCACCGCTATGTGATGGCGAGGGATACCACTGGATCAGCACTGGGCTACCTTTAATCAACACGCGATCGGTGGTAAGACGCAGAAGAGCCTGTGGGGCAGGCAAATCGGCCTGGATATCATGAACAGGGACATTTCGATAGCCAAAGATACTGGAGCAATAGAGCGTACCGTTTTGAACCAGGCCAATAGAACGCACGGTTTGCAGTTTGGCGGCCTGCTTGCGTAGAGGCAAATGAGTAACTGAGCACGGGAGGCCAATCAACGGAAGTAAAAGCTCGCGTCCTTCCTGAAGGGGTTGTAAGACTTTATCCAGCTCTTCAACAGCGTGATTGGCGAAGAGGATCACCCGCTGTTGATTTAAGTTACGCTGTGAAATAAACCGCACGCTTAGTGTCGCCACAAGCGTAAAGAGTGCGCAAATTGTACAAACAATCATTCGATTACGGCGATAGGTTTTAATGATCCGTTGTGCTTTTTGCATGCGGGCCGCCCTGTAAGCGCATGGCAACAAACGCCTGACGCAACAGTGGAAGTGTAGTGGGGAAATTTACAGCAGACGAGAAAGCGGGAGAAATTCGCCCATCCGTTGCAGATGGGCGAAAGAAAAGTATTAGTCACACTGGACTTTAATTGCCAGACCGCCGCGAGAGGTTTCACGGTATTTGGCGTTCATGTCTTTACCCGTTTCGTACATTGTCTCGATGACCTTATCCAGCGAGACGCGCGGTGCACTGGTGCGGCGTAAGGCCATGCGTGCGGCATTGATCGCTTTCACAGAGGCAATGGCGTTACGTTCAATGCACGGCACCTGAACCTGACCCGCAACCGGGTCACAAGTCAGACCAAGGTTGTGTTCCATGCCAATTTCCGCCGCCACGCAAACCTGTTCCGGGCTACCGCCCAACAGTTCTGCAAGACCCGCAGCAGCCATTGAACAGGCAACACCCACTTCGCCCTGACAACCTACTTCAGCACCGGAAATAGAGGCGTTCATTTTATACAAAGCGCCAATTGCCCCGGCCGCCATAAAATAGCGGGTATAGATGTCCGGGCTGACCGATTCAATAAAGTGGTCATAGTAAGCCAGCACTGCCGGAACGATGCCACACGCACCGTTGGTTGGTGCAGTTACCACGCGACCACCCGCAGCGTTTTCTTCGTTTACCGCCAGCGCAAACATATTTACCCAGTCGATGACATTCATCGGATCGTTAGACAGTTTATCGCTGGAAACCAGCATCCGGCGCAGGGCAGACGCACGGCGCGGAACACGCAGCGGGCCAGGCAATACGCCTTCGGTATTCATCCCGCGATCAATACATGCCTGCATGGTTTGCCAGACATGAGCAAAATATTCATCGATCTCTTTTTTGCTGTGCAGCGCCAGTTCGTTTTGCATTGCCAGGCCGGAAAGGGAATAGCCGGTTTCATTGCAGTACGCCAGCAGCTCGGTGGCGGATTTGAACGGATACGGCACGCTCACGTCGTTTGCGGCATCCTGACCAAAATGTTCTTCATCGACGATAAAGCCGCCGCCGATGGAATAATAAGTTTTGCTGTAGACGACTTCATCGCCGTTATAAGCGTGGATTTGCATACCGTTTTCATGCAACGGCAGGTTGCCGTTATGAAAACGCATTCCGTTGTCACGCGGAAAATCCACTTCATGCCGACCCTGCGCCAGCAGCAGGCGTTCGCGCTCTTCTACGTCGCGAATAAAACCGGGAATACTGTCGATATCCACGGTGGCAGGTTCGTTACCTGCAAGACCCATAATAATGGCGATATCGGTATGGTGGCCTTTACCCGTCAGCGACAGTGAACCATAAACGTCCACGGCAACGCGGGTAACGCTATCCAGTAAGCCTTTTTCGACCAGATCATCGACGAACTGTTTACCTGCCTTCATAGGCCCTACGGTATGGGAAGATGAGGGGCCAATCCCCACCTTAAACATGTCGAATAGACTAATCACGATAATACTCCTGACAAGGTGACTGGACTTCCAGTAACGAACTAATAACAACGCATAGTGTAAGAGGGAACGCGGCGACAGGCTTAACTATTCACATGAATTAAACTAATCAAAAACCGCGATTTAACTAATATTGCGATGATTGTCTCAAGTAGTGTTTTGTAGATGTAAAGATAAGTATAGTCAGGATTTCACACCAATTTGCAGCGCCAGCTCACGAATTATGCCTGCGGTCATTCCCCATACAAAATACTGTTCGTACCAGGAAAGCCATACCCGATGTGAATCACCACGGCGGTAGATATCTAAAGGGTGATAACGACCCAGATGTAATGCCTGGGCGAGCGGCATTTCAAACACTGCGGAAACTTCATCTTCACTGGCGCGATAAGGTAAATCAGGCGGGATAATGCCGACCACTGGCGTTACCTGGTAGCCAGTTACGCTATCGACAGGCGGCAGCACACCGATAACTTCTACGGCGGAAGGGGGAATAGCGACCTCTTCTTCAGCTTCGCGCAGCGCGGCGGCGATCACTGACACATCAGTATCATCTACAGCACCACCAGGAAACGCCACCTGTCCGGCGTGTTTGCGCAGATGAATCGAACGCTGTGTGAGCAATAACCCCGGCTGCGATCGGCGAACGATGGGGATTAACACAGCAGCCTGACGATGATTTAAGGTTTCCCGGTTTATTTGCGGGCGCAAAAGTTGAAAGCGCGATAAAAAATCATCAAGCGTCAGGCTACGGTAGTCCACGTTTTACTTCTCCAGTTGGCGTAATATCCTATTAACTTTATCAAAAGTTTCCTGATATTCCGCTTCTTCCTGACTATCGGCGACAATACCGCCGCCCGCAGAACAGTAAATTTGACCGTTAATGGCAGTCAGCGTGCGGATGGTGATGCTGGTATCCATATTGCCACAGAAGCTCAAATAGCCAATGCTTCCGCACCAGGCGTTGCGTCGCTGCGGTTCCAGTTCATCGATAATTTCCATTGCCCGTACTTTCGGTGCTCCGGTGATTGAGCCTCCGGGAAAAGCCGCGCGCAGCAGATCGCTGGCATGAAGTTGTTCAGGTAGTTGAGCCGTAATGGTGCTCACCAGGTGGTGCACAGCGGGAAAAGGTTCCACCACAAACAGTTCCGGCACTTTGACTGAACCTGGCACAGCAACGCGACCAATATCATTACGCATTAAATCAACAATCATCAGGTTTTCAGCGCGATCTTTTGGCGAGTTCGCCAGTTTTTCTGCCTGTTTGCTATCTTCCTGAGGATCGGGCAGACGCGGCAGTGTGCCTTTAATCGGACGGGTCTGGATCTCACCGTCATCACAAAGAATAAAACGCTCTGGCGAGAGGCTTAAAATTGTGCCTTGTTCCAGGCGCAGGAAGGCACTAAACGGCGCGTGATTGGCCTGATTAAGCTGAACGAATGCCTGCCATTCATCACCGCAATAGGTAGCCTGAAAACGCTGGGCGAGATTCACCTGGTAACAGTCGCCACTGTGCAGATACTCCTGCACCTGACGAAATTTTTCGCCATACTGTTCGCGGTTCATATTAGATTGCCAGGCAGAGGTTAGCGCAAAATCACCCTGCGGTGTGATTTGCTGGTTTTCCAGCCAGGCCAGACGGGCATTGACATCATCATGACTCAGCAAAGAAACAGCCTGGCGCTGGTGGTCGACAATCAGTGCCCAGTCGTAGATACCTACCGCCATATCAGGCAGGTCGATATCTCTCTGCGCCACTTCTGGCAGTGACTCAAAACGGCGACCCAAATCGTAACCAAATAAACCCAGCGCGCCACCCTGAAATGGCAAATCATCGTTATGCGACGGGTGAATGTTTGCACGCTCCAGCGCCTGCTGGAGTACTGTTAACGGATCGTCAGTGGTTGTTGTGCGGGTTTCTCCTTTACACAAAACAGTTTCACTGCCGTAAGTTGTTAAGGTGCAAATCGGGTCTGCCACCACAATATCAAAGCGGCTATACGGATGATCGGCATAGCCAGAGTGCAAAAGCATCGCCCACGGCAGGTGGTTTAAGCGGGCAAAATAAAATTCAGCGGCGTCCTGACGCCAGGGTAAAGTAATCACAGCGGGAGATAACGTCTTCATCAGTCCTGACTCTACTGGCTATGTGCCGGGTAGCATGAAATAATTAGCGCCAACAATTTAGCAGGAGTTAACAATGTTTGCAGGTTTACCTTCACTCACCCATGAACAGCAACAAAAAGCCGTTGAGCGTATTCAGGAACTGATGGCACAGGGGATGAGCAGCGGTCAGGCAATCGCACTGGTAGCCGAAGAGTTACGCGCCAACCATTCCGGCGAGCGGATCGTGGCGCGTTTTGAGGATGAAGATGAGTAATACAATGTTGGTTTCAACAGGGCGCATTATGACAAGCGAACCATTTGGCCCGTAGCGTTTGAACCAGAAAATTGTGGGGCTGTACTGGTTGAATGAATTAAGCAGTGTTTTTGATGGTTAGAAAAAAGGACGCTTTTCTGTGATAAAAAAGCGTCCTGGCTCATTTTTGTTGGTAGAGATTTAACTTATACCAGTGCTTTGAGCTCTTCCTGCATATAAGACGAGAAGTATTCTGGATTTTTAATCACCACGCGTTCACCAGACTCCATTTTTTTTGCCCATCCCACCATTTTTTCCGTGAATCCCGGATTCCAGCCTTCCTGTTCGGCTCGCGCAGTAATATCGGCGGCACTCGCGGGTACTCCCAGTTCTTTCAAATATTTAAATATTCCCTTCGCCGTACTTTCATTCATAGAGCTGGGGGTTGGTGTAGATATATCCATGGCACCAATAAAATCCAGGGCTTTATCTATTACAGCAGGCATATTCTTGTCCTTAAATTAACCACGTGATCGATAAGGCTATATATGACATTAAATTGCGCCTAATATCAAAAGGATTATAACGATATCTCATTAGTTAACCTGTTGACATTCAGGTATTTTAAAGGTAGCAGGTCATGGCGGGTTATCTAGTGATGTGCCGAAAATTAACAGCGAATCGTAGTGCCCCAGCCAGATTCTTCAGGCAAGGAAGGACAAGAAAGAAAAGCAGCGTAAGTTAATCGAGTGATTAACGTAATGGTTTGGTTTTTGCGATTAATATCATTTTTGTATAAATACAATAGGAATCATAAAAATAAATTATCAGCCGGGGTGCTACCCATCTAAAGTAAGATCTTAAGCACTGGCCGATTTGTTCATAATCGACCAGTTTTCCGATAAATTATCGTGTGATTTTTGCCTTGATATAATTATCTTCCGGAATTAGACCGCCGCAATAATTTTAATTTCAACTTTATACTTCGGGTTCATCAATCCCGCTTGTACCGTGCAGCGCACAGGTGCATGACCCGCGACAACCCAGGCGTCCCAGGCTTTATTCATTGCAGCGAAGTCGTTTTTATCGGCCAGGAAAATCGTGGCATCCAGAATACTCGACTTATTGCTGCCCTGTTTTGCCAGCACTGCGTCAATTTGCGCCAGCGTATTCGCGGTCTGCTCAAACGCATCGGCATCGAGGTTTTCCGGTACACCGGTGTAGTAGAGCGTGTTGTTGTGGATCACCACATCAGACCAGCGGGCTTCGGCGTCAATACGAACGATAGTCATCATTTTGTCCTCATCATCATTCCATTTTTGTGCTGCAAAGACTGCCACAATGTAAGGTCGCCGTCACCACTTCAGCTGGCGAAAAGCAACCTGGCCTGACATAATCCCTGTTCAAATCAACAGGGGGTAGTGTGACGGACGATTTTGCACCAGACGGTCAACTGGCGAAAGCGATACCTGGCTTTAAGCCGCGTGAACCACAGCGACAGATGGCGGTAGCCGTCGCTGGGGCGATAGAAAAAAGCCAGCCGCTGGTGGTGGAAGCGGGAACCGGTACGGGCAAAACCTACGCTTACCTGGCCCCTGCGCTGCGGGCGAAAAAGAAAGTCATTATCTCGACGGGCTCTAAAGCGTTGCAGGATCAGCTCTACAGCCGCGATTTGCCAACGGTGGCAAAGGCGTTGAAATACACGGGCAACATGGCATTGCTGAAAGGGCGCTCAAACTATCTCTGCCTCGAACGTCTCGAACAGCAGGCGCTGGCGGGTGGCGATCTGCCGGTACAAATTTTAAGCGATGTAATTCTGCTACGCTCCTGGTCCAATCAAACCGTCGATGGTGATATCAGCACCTGTGTCAGTGTCGCGGAAGATTCGCAGGCATGGCCGTTGGTCACCAGCACCAACGATAACTGCCTCGGCAGCGACTGCCCGATGTATAAAGATTGCTTTGTGGTCAAAGCACGCAAAAAAGCAATGGATGCCGATGTGGTGGTGGTAAACCATCATCTGTTTCTGGCGGATATGGTGGTAAAAGAAAGTGGTTTTGGCGAACTGATCCCGGAAGCAGACGTCATGATCTTCGACGAAGCCCACCAGTTGCCGGACATTGCCAGCCAGTACTTTGGTCAGTCACTCTCCAGTCGACAACTGCTCGATCTGGCAAAAGACATCACCATCGCCTATCGCACCGAATTAAAAGACACTCAACAGTTGCAAAAGTGCGCCGACCGCCTTGCCCAGAGCGCGCAGGATTTTCGTCTGCAACTCGGTGAGCCGGGTTATCGCGGCAATCTGCGCGAACTGTTAGCTAATCCGCAAATTCAGCGAGCGTTTTTACTGCTCGATGACACCCTTGAACTCTGTTACGACGTGGCGAAATTGTCGCTGGGGCGTTCCGCGTTGCTGGATGCGGCATTTGAGCGCGCCACGTTATATCGTACACGGCTGAAACGGCTAAAAGAGATCAACCAGCCGGGCTACAGTTACTGGTACGAATGTACTTCGCGCCATTTTACATTGGCGCTTACGCCTTTAAGCGTGGCGGATAAATTCAAAGAATTAATGGAGCAAAAGCCCGGTAGCTGGATCTTTACCTCGGCAACATTGTCGGTGAATGACGATCTGCATCATTTCACCTCTCGGCTTGGGATAGAACAGGCCGAGTCGTTGCTGTTACCCAGCCCGTTTGATTACAGCCGCCAGGCGTTACTCTGTGTGCCGCGTAACCTGCCGCAAACCAATCAACCGGGTTCCGCACGGCAACTGGCGGCAATGCTGCGACCGATCATCGAAGCCAACAATGGTCGTTGTTTTATGCTTTGTACCTCGCACGCCATGATGCGCGATCTGGCTGAGCAATTCCGCGCCACCATGACGCTTCCTGTGTTGTTACAGGGCGAAACCAGCAAAGGGCAACTGTTGCAGCAGTTTGTCAGCGCCGGTAACGCGCTTCTTGTGGCGACCAGCAGTTTCTGGGAAGGGGTGGACGTGCGCGGCGATACGCTGTCGCTGGTGATTATCGACAAGTTGCCGTTTACCTCGCCAGATGACCCGCTGTTAAAAGCGCGCATGGAAGATTGCCGTTTGCGTGGCGGCGACCCGTTCGATGAAGTGCAGCTACCGGATGCGGTGATTACTCTTAAACAGGGCGTAGGGCGACTGATTCGCGACGCAGACGATCGCGGTGTGCTGGTGATTTGCGACAATCGTCTGGTGATGCGCCCTTACGGTGCGACGTTCCTCGCCAGCCTCCCGCCCGCACCGCGTACCCGTGACATTGCCCGTGCGGTTCGTTTCCTTGCGATACCATCCTCCAGGTAATTTGTTATTGAGTATGGTATGATGCGCGCCTTTTTATTGATCTAAGCACGAAGACCCATGCGAATTCTGGCTATCGATACCGCGACAGAGGCCTGCTCTGTCGCCCTGTGGAACGACGGTACTGTCAACGCTCATTTTGAGCTTTGCCCTCGTGAACATACTCAACGAATCTTACCGATGGTGCAGGATATCCTGACCACCAGCGGAACCTCCCTGACTGACATTAATGCTCTGGCTTACGGACGTGGCCCCGGTAGCTTTACCGGCGTGCGTATTGGTATTGGCATTGCGCAAGGGCTGGCGCTTGGCGCGGAGCTGCCGATGATTGGCGTCTCCACGCTAATGACGATGGCGCAAGGGGCGTGGCGCAAAAACGGCGCAACCCGCGTGCTGGCAGCCATTGACGCGCGGATGGGCGAAGTTTACTGGGCTGAATATCAGCGTGATGAAAACGGTATCTGGCACGGTGAAGAAACCGAAGCCGTACTCAAACCAGAACTCGTTCATGAGCGGATGCAGCAGCTTTCCGGTGACTGGGTGACGGTGGGGACGGGCTGGCAAGCCTGGCCGGATCTTGGCAAAGAGAGCGGGCTGGTTCTGCGCGATGGTGAAGTGTTACTGCCCGCCGCAGAAGATATGCTGCCGATTGCCTGTCTGATGTTTGCCGAGGGTAAAACGGTGGCGGTGGAACATGCCGAGCCGGTTTATTTACGTAACAACGTCGCGTGGAAGAAACTTCCGGGCAAAGAATGAATCTTAAGAGTATGCCCTGAGAAAAAAAGGAGTCGCATCATGGCGGTTCAAAAGAATGTTATCAAAGGCATACTGGCAGGTACGTTTGCGCTAATGCTGAGCGGTTGTGTCACTGTGCCGGACGCCATTAAAGGCAGCAGTCCCACGCCGCAACAAGATTTAGTTCGGGTGATGAGCGCGCCGCAACTGTACGTTGGTCAGGAAGCGCGCTTTGGTGGCAAAGTGGTTGCGGTACAAAACCAGCAGGGGAAAACCCGTCTGGAAATTGCCACCGTACCGCTCGATAGCGGAGCCAGGCCGACGCTGGGAGAGCCTTCTCGCGGGCGCATTTATGCAGATGTGAATGGTTTTCTTGATCCGGTCGATTTCCGTGGACAACTGGTCACGGTAGTTGGGCCAATCACCGGTGCGGTTGACGGCAAAATCGGCAACACGCCCTATAAATTTATGGTGATGCAGGTAACGGGTTATAAACGTTGGCATTTAACCCAGCAGGTGATTATGCCGCCTCAGCCGATTGATCCGTGGTTTTATGGCGGTCGAGGCTGGCCCTATGGTTACGGCGGATGGGGCTGGTATAATCCTGGCCCCGCGAGAGTACAAACAGTTGTAACTGAATAATTGCTTGTTTTTAAAGAAAAAGAAACAGCGGCTGGTCCGCTGTTTCTGCATTCTTACGGTAAATATAAAAATAAATAGTGACGCGCTTCGCAACCTTTTCGTTGGGGAATTATCAAGCTGGTATGATGAGTTAATATTATGTTAACAGTATGTATATCACTTGGGGTTGCGATGACGACGAACACGCATTTTAGAGGTGAAGAATTGAAGAAGGTTTGGCTTAACCGTTATCCCGCCGATGTTCCGACGGAGATCAACCCTGACCGTTATCAATCTCTGGTGGATATGTTTGAGCAGTCGGTCGCGCGCTACGCCGATCAGCCAGCGTTTGTGAATATGGGGGAGGTGATGACCTTCCGCAAGCTGGAAGAGCGCAGTCGCGCATTTGCCGCTTATTTGCAACAAGGGCTGGGGCTGAAGAAGGGCGATCGCGTTGCGCTGATGATGCCTAACTTATTGCAATATCCGGTGGCGCTGTTTGGTATTCTGCGTGCCGGGATGATCGTCGTAAACGTTAACCCGTTGTATACCCCACGCGAACTTGAGCATCAGCTCAACGACAGCGGCGCATCGGCGATTGTCATCGTGTCTAACTTTGCCCATACCCTGGAAAAAGTGGTCGATAAAACCGCCGTCCAGCACGTTATTCTGACCCGTATGGGCGATCAGCTTTCCACGGCAAAAGGCACGGTAGTTAACTTCGTTGTTAAATACATCAAACGTCTGGTGCCGAAATACCATCTGCCAGATGCTATTTCATTTCGTAGCGCCCTGCATAACGGCTACCGGATGCAGTACGTCAAACCTGAACTGGTGCCGGAAGATTTAGCCTTCCTGCAATACACCGGCGGCACCACTGGTGTGGCGAAAGGCGCGATGCTGACTCACCGCAATATGCTGGCGAATCTGGAACAGGTTAACGCGACCTATGGGCCGCTACTGCATCCGGGTAAAGAGCTGGTGGTGACGGCGCTGCCGCTGTATCACATCTTTGCACTAACCATTAACTGCCTGCTGTTTATTGAGCTGGGCGGGCAGAACTTATTAATAACCAACCCACGCGATATTCCGGGGCTGGTGAAAGAGTTAGCGAAATATCCGTTTACCGCTATCACCGGCGTTAACACCTTGTTCAACGCGTTGCTGAACAATAAAGAGTTCCAGCAACTGGATTTCTCCAGTTTGCATTTGTCCGCAGGTGGCGGGATGCCCGTTCAGCAAGTGGTAGCAGAACGTTGGGTGAAACTGACCGGACAATATCTGCTGGAAGGTTATGGCTTAACCGAGTGTGCGCCACTGGTGAGCGTTAACCCGTATGATATTGATTATCACAGCGGTAGCATTGGATTACCGGTGCCATCGACGGAAGCCAAACTGGTGGATGATGATGATAACGAAGTACCACCGGGGCAACCAGGCGAACTTTGTGTCAGAGGTCCACAGGTGATGCTGGGCTACTGGCAGCGCCCGGATGCCACCGATGAAATCATCAAAAATGGTTGGTTACACACTGGCGATATCGCAGTGATGGATGAAGAAGGATTCCTGCGCATTGTCGATCGTAAAAAAGACATGATTCTGGTTTCCGGCTTTAACGTCTATCCCAACGAGATTGAAGATGTGGTCATGCAGCACCCAGGCGTACAGGAAGTGGCGGCTGTTGGCGTACCTTCTGGCTCCAGTGGTGAAGCGGTGAAAATCTTTGTGGTGAAAAAAGACGCGTCGCTCACTGAAGAGTCACTGGTGACCTTTTGCCGCCGTCAGCTCACGGGCTACAAAGTACCGAAGCTGGTGGAATTTCGTGATGAGTTACCGAAATCTAATGTTGGAAAAATTTTGCGACGAGAATTACGTGACGAAGCGCGCGGCAAAGTGGACAATAAAGCCTGAGCGTTAAGTCAGTCGTCAGACGCCGGTTAATCCGGCGTTTTTTTTGACGCCCACTAAAGAGAATACAATTTGAATTACCAAATGATTACCACGGACGATGCGCTGGCTTCTTTGTGTGAAGCCGTCCGTGCCTTTCCGGCGATAGCCCTGGATACTGAATTTGTACGTACGCGCACCTATTATCCGCAACTGGGGTTGATTCAACTTTTTGATGGCGAGCATCTGGCGCTAATCGATCCACTCGGGATCACCGACTGGTCACCGCTGAAAGCGATCCTGCGCGATCCGTCCATCACCAAATTTCTCCATGCGGGCAGTGAAGATCTGGAAGTGTTCCTCAATGTCTTTGGTGAATTACCACAACCCCTGATTGACACGCAAATCCTCGCCGCATTCTGCGGACGCCCGATGTCATGGGGGTTTGCCTCCATGGTAGAAGAGTATTCCGGTGTTACGCTGGACAAGAGTGAATCGCGCACCGACTGGCTCGCCAGACCGCTAACCGAACGTCAGTGCGAATACGCGGCGGCGGATGTCTGGTATCTGTTACCGATCACCGCAAAACTGATGGTTGAAACCGAAGCCTCTGGCTGGCTACCTGCGGCGCTGGATGAATGTCGCCTGATGCAAACGCGTCGTCAGGAGGTCGTTGCGCCGGAAGATGCCTGGCGTGATATCACCAATGCCTGGCAGCTACGTACACGTCAGTTGGCCTGTTTGCAACTGTTAGCCGACTGGCGACTGCGCAAGGCGCGGGAGCGAGATCTGGCGGTGAACTTTGTCGTGCGTGAAGAACATTTGTGGTCGGTAGCGCGTTATATGCCAGGGAGTCTGGGCGAACTGGACAGTCTGGGCTTATCCGGTAGTGAAATTCGCTTCCACGGTAAAACGCTGCTGGCGCTGGTAGAGAAAGCGCAGGCATTGCCGGAAGAGGCCTTACCGCAGCCAATGCTTAACCTGATGGATATGCCCGGTTATCGCAAAGCGTTTAAAGCGATTAAGTCGCTGATTACTGACGTGAGCGAAACGCACAAGATCAGCGTCGAATTGCTGGCATCGCGTCGGCAAATCAACCAACTGCTGAACTGGCACTGGAAATTAAAACCGCAGAACAATTTGCCTGAGCTGATTTCCGGCTGGCGTGGTGAGTTGATGGCGGAAGCATTACATAATTTATTGCAGGAATATCTGCAGTAAAACGTTCGTAAGCCGGACAAGGCGCAACCAGCGCCGCATCCGGCTTCGGATAAACTACAAATCCAACACCAGTCGTTTACCCTTCGCGCGCGAACAACAGATCAACATACTCTGCTGGCTGGCGCGCTCTTCATCGCTAAAATACTGGTCCCGATGATCGGCTTCACCTTCCAGAATTGCTGTTTCACAGGTTCCGCATACCCCTTCACGACATAAACATTCCACTTTTGCCGCTTTGTTATTTTCAATGACCTGCAAAATGGTCATCTCTTCTGGTACTACAAACTCTTTCCCGGAACGGGCGAGTACCAGCGTAAAGGCATCGCCGGTTTTGTCTTCAATAGCAAATTGTTCAAAGTGTAGCGTGTCGGAGGCGATACCCAGACGCGCTGCTTCACTTCTCACCGCGTCATTCAGAGCCTCGGGGCCACAGGTATAAATGTGTGTGCCTGGGGCGACATCCGCCAATAATCGCACTAATTCGAGTCGCGTTCCGATCGATGAGTGATGAAAATGAATCTTATCAGTCTGCGGATGTTGGTTTAATTCATCACGAAACGCGCAACTTTCTGGACTCCGCGAACAATAATGTAACTGCCAGTCGACGTCCGTGTGTTGCAACTCTGCCAGATGCGACAGGAAAGGGGTGATACCAATGCCGCCCGCGATAAACAGATGCTTTCGAGCCGAGGGAACCAGAGCAAACAGGTTATTGGGTGTCGAGATGGTCAATCGATCGCCCGCTTTTACCTGCTGATGCAAAAAGCGCGAACCGCCGCGCGAGTTTTCTTCCAGCCGAACGGCAATCTGATAACAAGAGGTGTCGAGCGGTGAACTTAGTAGTGAATAAGCATTGCTGTACTGGTTATCACCATCGCTCATCTGCACAATGATGTGACTTCCGCCGGTGAACGCAGGTAGCGGTTTGCCATCGGTTGTCACCAGCGTGAAGCATTTCACCTGTTCGGTAAGCGGTTCAACCTGGCTCACCTGTACTTCAAACATTTGATAGTCTGACATTGCTGTACTCCATCAAAAATCAGCCCGGCGGCGGAAAATACCGCCGCCGATGTCATTAGTCCTTAAACACCTGCGCCAGCAGATTATGGAAATGGGCGATACCGTGTTCGGAAATTCCGCTACCGCTACTGTCGGCCATGATGCGCCCCTGACCACGATAGCCACGCGATTTCAGCCCTTTCTGCACGCTTTCAACCAGCCGTAAATCTTCCGGGCGGAACACATCGCGATACCACTCAATCAGCGATTTTTGCTCGTCGGTTAGCTCTTCATTGGTGAAGTAGATATCGTAGTTTTGTAGGGTAGTTTCAGAATCCACCGGGAATTCATAAATGACTGTCATCATCCCTTTGATTGGCGTCACGTTCAGCATAGTGCACGGCCACAGCCAGAAACCGTGGAACGCAGCGTCTGTACCTTCTTCAAATTTAAAAGACTGCTCGGACGGTTTGGCGAAACCGTATTGCAGCGTCCAGTTGCCGTGCATGGTGTGCCAGTAACGATCAACCTGAACGGAGTCTGAGAAACTTGGATGCGCCGGACCACAGTGGTAGCATTCGAGATAGTTATCGACAATGTTCTTCCAGTTGGCAGGCGTACGGGTAGTAAAACGAGCCGCCAGTTTCAGGTCGTGGACTTCCGGGCAGGCTTCCAGCACTTTTGCCGCCAGGCCTGGTAGCTGATCTTCTACGCTGGTGGCGTTGGGATCCATGTTGATGAAGACGAATCCGGCATATTCTTCCAGACGCACCGGAACCAGTTGCGCTTTGTCGCTATCGAAATTGGCGACGTTTTCACAGTTACGCGCATGGGCCAGGTTGCCATCGAGTTTGAATGCCCAGGCGTGATACGGGCAGGTAATCACATTTTTCGCTTTCCCTTCACCGCTCAATAACTGATGACCACGGTGCGGGCAAACGTTATAGAACGCGCGCAAAACCTTATCACGACCGCGTACCAGCACGATGCTTTCGCCAATGATCTCACGCGTTACGTAATCATTGGCATTCGCCAGTTCGCTACTGTGAGCGACGCAAATCCAGCTTTTGGCAAAGACGTTCTCTTTTTCGTGTTCAAAGGCGTTCTGATCGGTATAAAAACGGGCAGGAATGGTCCACGCTTCTTGCGGGTTAGCGCAAAAATTTCCGGGTAGTACAAAGTCAGGGCTCGGATTGCTCATAGGGATACCTTTATCGTTAGGATGATGGCGCTCAGTTGTCGCCTTTGAATACGGTTCCCGCAGGGAGCACTGGCGTTTTTTCCGGGGCTTCAACCGGTGTCTGCGGGAGATAATGTTCAATTTGATGAGCCGGAATATCGGCGTAATCCTGTTTCAGCCAGCGAATAAATCCGCCCACTTTCACCAGTAAAATGGCGAGGAAGGGAAGGGCAGTGAGCACGACGGTAGTTTTCATGGTTTCCAGCGATGCGCCGGTGAACAGAATTGAAAGCGGGATCAGGGTGATTACCACGCACCAGAACAGACGCAGGCCACGGTCTGGATCATCACCTTCCTGAAGATTCCGCGTGCTGGTCGCTGCCATGGTGTAGGCCACAGCATCCATATGCGAGGCGAGGAAAATAATCATCACGCCCAGATAAGCGGCGAGGAACAATTTACCGGCTGGCAACGACATCAGAACTTGTTGAACGGCTGTTTCACCGCCCAACGTTTCCAGCACCTGCGGAACGTTGATTATCCCTTTGATAAACTGATGAATAGCAAAACTTTCCATCACGCCGAAGAAGAACCAGCAGCCGACGGTGCTACCGAGGATCAGCCCCCAGATAACTTCTTTGATCTTACGACCACGTGATACGCGGGTGACGAACATTGCCACGCCGGGGGTGTAAGAGATCCACCAGAGCCAGTAGAAAACGGTCCAGTTGCGGGTAAATGAGCCATCGCCAAGCGGATCGGTGAATAAGCTCATCTGTAAGAAGTTTTGTGTGGTCAGGCCGATGGCATTGATGATGCTGTTAGTAATAAATTCGGTTGGACCGACAATCAAAACCAGCAATGGCAGCAGGAATGCGCCCCAGCCGACCATTTTGCTCAGACGTTGTAAACCGTTGTTGATACCTATCCACGAACTAAGGCAAAAAATGCCGCCGGAAAGCAGGATCACAAATGCCTGCACGGTGAAGTTATCTGGCAAACCGGTCAGCGCGGAAAGCCCACGGGTAAAGGTTGCCGCCGTCACCACCAGAGAAATGGTCAGCGCGCCGACAGTGGCGATCAGAAACATCAAATCGACCAGTTTTCCCCATGGGCCTTGCGGGCGAACACCGGTAATGGCAGCAATAATGCCGGAAAGACTCAGACCTTTATTTTTCCGCACATGAAAGTGGTAAGCCATGATTAATGAGGCCAGCGTATAAGTTGCCCAGGCGCTGATGCCCCAGTGGAAAAAGGAGTAGGGAACGCTAAATTCCAGTGCCTGCTGTGAACGCGGCACGATATTTAAACCAGGCGTTTGATAATAATAGGCCCACTCCGCTACGCCCCAATAAAGCGTGGAGGAACCTAATCCGGCACAAATAAACATAAACAGCCAGGAGAGCGTACTGTATTCCGGCTTACCTTCGCCAAGACGAATATTGCCATATTTGCTGGTGGCTAAATAAATTACCAGCCCCATTGCCAGCAAAACTAATACCTGTACGGCGGAACCCAGCGTGCGGGTAACTAAACTGTATATTGCGTTGGCCGCGTCGGCCGACTGTTGCGGAAAAAGGCTTAATGTGGCTGCGATGAAAAGAATGGCCACCAGGCTGATGCTAATCAGTGGCAAATCTTTTTTCTTAACATTGCTCATCATGAGTCATCTCCTGGGCATAAAAGCCCGTCGCTGGCTTTTGCCAGTTGTAATTATTTGCAGGGTAATGAACTTTTTGTTGTGTTTAACAAATTGATTATTTGCATGTTACATAAATTAAACAATTAAGAATACGGAAAGCCATAAAACACGAAACGGAAACAATAAAAGGTGAAATGACGCAGGTTATTTACTGTAAAGAACGAATAAAAAAACCGCGTCAGTGACGCGGTTCAAATAAACTGGTTCGACCTTAACGCAAAATAATTTTGCAAATCGCGTCGGCAACCTGTGGCGTGGTGGCATTACCTTTCATATCGGGTGTTTTCGGCCCGTGAGCAATCACTTCTTCAATCGCTGCCAGAATGCCGTTGTGCGCTTGCTGGAAACGCTCATCGCCATTGCCAAGGAAATCCAGCATCATTGCCCCGGCCCAAATCGTCGCGATAGGGTTGGCAATATTTTTACCGTAGATATCCGGCGCAGAGCCGTGGACTGGCTCGAAGAGCGACGGGAAAGTGCGTTCCGGATTCAGGTTGGCGGATGGGGCAATGCCGATGGTGCCGGTGCAGGCCGGGCCAAGATCGGAAAGAATATCGCCAAATAAATTAGACGCTACCACCACATCAAAGCGTTCCGGTTGCATCACAAAGCGCGCACAGAGAATATCAATATGCTGCTTGTCCCAGCGGATTTCCGGGTAATTTTCTGCCATTGCTTCTACTCGCTCATCCCAGTACGGCATACTAATGGCTAAACCGTTAGATTTCGTGGCAGAAGTCAGGGTTTTGCGCGGGCGGCTTTGTGCCAGCTCAAAAGCATATTGCAAAATGCGATCGACGCCACGGCGGGTAAATACCGATTCCTGAATGACAACTTCATGTTCTGTTCCCTCGTTCAGTCGACCGCCCAGAGACGAGTATTCGCCTTCCGTATTTTCGCGCACCACGTAAAAATCGATGTCGCCAGGCTGTTTACCCGCCAGTGGGCAGGGAACGCCGGGAAAGAGGCGTACCGGGCGCAGGTTGACGTACTGATCAAACTCGCGGCGAAATTTCAGCAGCGATCCCCATAACGAAATATGATCCGGAACGGTGTCCGGCCAGCCGACGGCACCAAAGTAGATAGCGTCGAAACCGCTGAGTTGTTCATGCCAGTCGTCCGGCATCATTTTGCCGTGATGGCTGTAATACTCGCAGCTTGCCCACTCCATCTGCTCAAAACTTAAGGCAAAGCCCCAGCGTTCAGCAGCAGCCTGTAACACACGAATCCCTTCAGGAAGGACTTCTTTGCCAATCCCGTCTCCAGGGATCGCAGCAATACGCATCGTTTTCATCATTAGGTTCTCACTTCCTGATCAGCAAAATTGACAACTCCACCATCCTATAATTGACTGATCAGGAATTAATCCCCGCAACTGGTGAAACATAAAACACGAATCATGAATAATTTACCGCTGCTGAACGATTTGCGCGTCTTTATGCTGGTGGCTCGCCGGGCTGGTTTTGCCGCCGTGGCGGAAGAATTAGGCGTTTCACCGGCCTTCGTCAGCAAGCGCATCGCCTTGCTGGAGCAAACTCTGAACGTGGTGCTATTACACCGCACCACCCGTCGCGTCACCATTACCGAGGAAGGTGAGCGGATTTATGAATGGGCGCAGCGGATTTTGCAGGATGTCGGGCAGATGATGGATGAGCTTTCCGACGTGCGCCAGGTGCCGCAGGGAATGCTGCGTATTATCAGCAGTTTTGGTTTTGGACGGCAGGTGGTAGCTCCGGCACTGTCAGCACTGGCGAAGGCGTATCCGCAACTGGAGTTACGTTTTGATGTGGAAGACCGGTTGGTCGATTTGGTCAATGAAGGGGTCGATCTGGATATTCGTATTGGCGACGACATTGCACCTAACTTAATTGCCCGTAAACTGGCGACCAATTACCGTATTCTCTGCGCGTCGCCGGAGTTTATTGCGCGATATGGTGCACCGAAACATTTAACGGATCTTTCTGCGTTACCCTGCCTGGTCATAAAAGAGCGCGATCATCCGTTTGGTGTCTGGCAGTTGCGCAATAAAGAGGGGCACCATGCCATTAAAGTCACCGGACCGATGTCGTCTAATCATGGTGAAATTGTCCATCAGTGGTGTCTCGATGGACAAGGGATTGCGCTGCGCTCCTGGTGGGACGTTAGTGAAAATATTGCCAGTGGACATCTGGTACAGGTTTTACCTGAATATTATCAGCCAGCAAATGTCTGGGCTGTTTATGTCTCAAGGTTGGCGACATCCGCAAAAGTAAGGATTACGGTAGAGTTTTTGCGCCAGTATTTTGCAAATCATTACCCGAATTTTTCACTGGAATGAGCGCCATTTTTTACTCTATTCTCAGGTTATTGTCAGGTTAAAACCTGATTTTCTCCTTTCTAAGCCGTTGCGGATTGGTTAGCATATTCACCTTTAATCGCGCATGATCCAAAGAGAATTAAAGAGGTTAACGTGTTCGCAGAATATGGGGTTCTGAATTACTGGACCTATCTGGTTGGGGCCATTTTTATCGTGCTGGTGCCAGGGCCGAATACCCTGTTTGTGCTTAAAAATAGCGTTAGCAGTGGAGTGAAAGGCGGTTATCTTGCGGCCTGTGGTGTATTTATTGGCGATGCAGTATTGATGTTTCTGGCGTGGGCCGGTGTAGCAACCTTAATTAAGACCACACCGATATTATTCAATATTGTACGTTATCTTGGCGCGTTTTATTTGCTCTATCTGGGGAGTAAAATTCTTTACGCTACCCTGAAGGGTAAAAATAGCGAGGCCAAATCAGATGAACCTCAATATGGCGCTATTTTCAAGCGCGCGTTAATTTTGAGTCTGACCAATCCGAAAGCCATTTTGTTCTATGTGTCGTTTTTCGTACAGTTTATCGATGTTAATGCGCCACATACGGGGATTTCATTCTTTATTCTGGCGACAACTCTGGAACTGGTAAGCTTCTGTTATTTGAGCTTCCTGATTATTTCTGGTGCTTTTGTCACGCAGTACATTCGGACCAAAAAGAAACTGGCTAAAGTGGGCAACTCGCTGATTGGCCTGATGTTTGTGGGTTTTGCCGCACGACTGGCGACGCTGCAGTCCTGATGCTTTCAGCCCGCGATGCTGCGGGCTTCCCTCCTGAAATACATCTATATTTCGCCTGGATGACGTTAAAAAGTAACCAATAAATGGTATTTAAAATGCAAATTATCAGGCGTACCCTGAAACGGCTGGAATAAATGGTTTTCAGCATATTTACCGAAGGAGGGAAAAAAATGCTGCAAATCCCACAAAATTACATTCATACGCGCTCAACACCTTTCTGGAATAAACAAACTGCGCCTGCCGGAATATTCGAACGTCATCTTGATAAAGGAACGCGTCCGGGTGTTTATCCACGCCTGTCCGTTATGCATGGGGCGGTCAAATATCTCGGCTACGCCGATGAACACAGCGCAGAACCTGATCAGGTGATCCTCATCGAAGCAGGTCAATTCGCAGTGTTCCCGCCGGAAAAGTGGCACAATATTGAAGCCATGACTGACGATACTTATTTCAACATCGACTTCTTCGTTGCTCCTGAAGTCCTGATGGAAGGTGCAAAACAACGGAAAGTCATTCATAGCGGGAAATGAATTATGGGCAAAGCAACGTATACCGTAACCGTCACCAATAACAGTAATGGCGTTTCTGTCGATTACGAAACAGAGACGCCGATGACATTACTGGTGCCAGAAGTGGCGGCCGAAGTGATAAAAGATCTCGTCAATACCGTGCGTTCTTATGACACGGAAAATGAACATGATGTGTGTGGTTGGTAATTATTGCTAATGTAGATGGCGCTAATTCTGCGGCATCGTAAAAAAAATGCTCTGTGACACATATCACAATTCTTGCCTCTCTTATGTTGTGCTATGCTTTTTATCAGCGACTAACCCGCTAATGCAAAACAGATAAGTGAGGAAACAATGGGCATTCTGTCATGGATTATTTTTGGACTTATTGCCGGTATTCTGGCGAAGTGGATCATGCCTGGTAAAGATGGTGGTGGATTCTTTATGACCATCCTGCTGGGAATTATCGGTGCCGTAGTTGGTGGATGGATCAGTACACTGTTTGGTTTTGGCAAAGTCGATGGCTTCAACTTTGGTAGTTTTGTGGTTGCCGTGATTGGTGCGCTGGTCGTGCTGTTTATCTACAGAAAAGTCAAAAGTTAATACTGAAAAGCACAAAGGCTGCCTACAGGCAGCCTTTGCTATTTTTTCGACGCGGTATTACCACCATCCCAGCTCGGTGCCAAGAACGACAATAATCGCCACGCCCATCATAATAATCGTTGTTTTTTTCATCTTCATGTCCCTGGGGCCGCATAGCCGCCAATAAAAAACCACGCTAAAAATATGATTGCCGTAATAAAGATCACGACGGGAAAAACAATACCGATTCGCATGTTACCACCAAAGAAAAGGATGTGAATACGCCTCAGGAGTGCCTGTCTGAATGCGCGACAAAAGGGGGTTTCTGTTTGTGTTTTTTCTCCTGATACATCGCGATATCGGCAGCATGTAGGGCACTGTCTGCATCGGTGGTTTCAGGATCCACTTCTACTACGCCAAGACTGGCGCCAGGATAAAACAGATCAATATCACCCAGGTGATATTCTCCACGTATTTGCTGTTGGATACGCTCACGCAGTGACTGGATATCGGCATTTTCATTAGCCAGGGCAACGACCAAAAATTCATCGCCGCCGAGACGACCAATAATCTCGCCATTCTGATGTAGCCTGGTGAGGCGCTCGCCAACCTGAATAAGAAACAGATCGCCGCTATTGTGACCAAATCGGTCGTTGATTAATTTGAAGTTATCCAGGTCGATAAAAGCAATAATTGCCTTACGCTTCAGATGCCGAGCGAGGGAAAACAGCGTCGTCAGATTATCAAAAATCGCCCGCCGATTCGGTAGGCCGGTCAAAGAGTCGGTGTAAGATTGCGCAATCAGAGCGGCATTGGCTTCACGTAATTGCTCAACCAGCGCCTCTTTTTGAATATATTGTGCAATCAGTCCGGCGAATAGCTGCAAAACCTGCTCTGCGCGTTCACTCCACGGGCGCTTTTCACTGCTGGCGGCGCAAAGCGTGCCATAGAATGATCCATCCGGTAAGTGAATTGGTGTGCTCAGGAATGTGGTAATACCAAGATTGCGTGCCGCAATGCAGTCACCCCAACGGCCTGGAACTTCATCGCTGAAAAAACAGTTTTCATCAATGGCGCGTTTGCACAACGAGTAATCCCACGAGACGGTAAAATTCTCCGGGATGTGCATTTTCTGGCTGTTACGGGCAAACAGGATATGTTGCAGTCGCGCGTCAATATCCACCTTTGTCAAATAGGTCGATTCCATGTCGGTGACCATTTCCAGCATCTCCAGAAGTTGCCGAACCAGACTTTCCAGAGAATGTTCTGAGGCGAGTGACTGTGAGACGCGGGCAATAATCTGATCTGACACGAAAGAACTCCAGGATACGGCGGGTAAAATGCTGATTATTTAATCTTTGCAGGCATGATAAAACATCATCAAAGAAGATGAAACTAGCCGTAATATATTTTAAGTGAATGTAAAGGAAATAGTGCTGCAAAACAAAACGATACCGCGATACTCTAAGGCGTAGATAAACGTATGAGATCAACGAATGAAAATTATCAGTTTTACTCTGCCTTGCCTGTTAATTCTTGCGGGATGTTCAACCACTTCTCAACCCGACGCACCAAAACCGCCGCATGTTGGGATGGCGAATCCGGCGTCGGTCTACTGCCAACAGAAAGGCGGTACGCTCATTCCCGTGCAGACATCGCAAGGGGTCAGCAACAATTGCAAATTACCGGGCGGTGAAACGATTGATGAATGGGCATTATGGCGACGGGATCATCCGGCGGGTGAAAAATAACCGCCGGATGCCAGGCTAAAATCACAAGCTTCGCAGCCAGTCGGCCAGCACCAGCGCATGGTTTTGCGTGGTATTTTTTGCCGAGTAGAGCAGGGTCAGCGGCTGTTTTTGGGCGATTTCCGCCAGCCGTTTCCCTTCTGGCTCGTGTTGCGCCAGTTCTGCAATATATTGTTCGCGAAAGGTTTTAAAATCGATCACTTCGCCGTGAAAGGCTTTGCGCAGTTCCGTTGACGGCGTGATCTCTTTATCCCACTCATCAAGTGCTAAATCAGTTTTCTTGATACCACGCGGCCAGAGACGGTCGACCAGTACGCGATAACCATCGCTCTGTTCAGCCGGATCATAAACGCGTTTACACTGAATATTCATCGTGTTTGTTCTCCCTTTCACGCATGATTTGCATCGTCACTATAGCACCGGACATCAACGAATTTCTTTGTCTCTTCCGGCGCAAAGTCCAAAAATCGCCATCAGCAGTGAAAGAATTGCGACAACAATCAGTGGCGTGGACCAGTCACCGTTAGCATCGTGTATTTTGCCCATTAGCGGCGGCCCACAAGCTGCCAGCAGATACCCGACGGATTGTGCCATACCAGAAAGAGCAGCGGCCTGATGCGCAGAGCTTGCTCGCAGTCCGATAAACGTTAGTCCAAGTATCATTGTTGCCCCGGAACCAAAACCGAAAAGCAGAGTCCAGGTGACAGCGTGTGCTGGCATAAAGCAGAGCCCAACCGCACCCACTGCGCACATTAAGGCGACCAGAGCGGCAATACCGCGTTGATCTTTCACATGATGTAAGAAAAGTGGGATCAGCAAACCGGGAGCAGCAGTGGCTAATTGCAACAAACCATGCAGCGAACCTGCCTGTGCCTCGCTGTAGCCGTGACTGATGAGGATCGCCGGAAGCCAGCCGATAATCACGTAATAGACCAGTGAGTTGATCCCAAGAAACAATGTGACCTGCCAGGCAAGCGGCGAACGCCAGATACCCCGGGTATGTAAGGCGCGTGAGGTACTCAAATTCACATGTTGTTGATTACGCCATTGCGGCAGCCATATAAATAGAGCCAGCAGAGGAAAACACATCAGCATGAGCAACGCGCCCTGCCAGCCAAAACCGTTCAAAGCCAGCGGCACCACCAGAGCTGACCCCAGAGCCGCTGCAGCGCCCATCGTCAGGGAATATGCGCCGGTAAGTCTGGCGACGGAATGGGGAAAATCGCGTTTAATGAGACCTGGTAGCAAGACATTCCCTAATGCAATTCCACAGCCAATGATAATCGTACCGCCAAATAATAAGTAAGCCGAAGGAAGAGAGCGAATTGCTATGCCAGCACAAATCAAAAGTAATGCTGCCACCAGGCTGCGCTCTATACCAAAACGACGTGCCACCGACGCGGCAAGAGGAGATATCAGCGCAAAGGCTAATAAAGGTAAGGTCGTCAGTAACCCTGTTTGCGCCGTCGTCAGTGAGTAAGCGGAACGAATGGTATCCAGTAACGGTGCTACGCCGGTGAAGGTAACACGGAGTGTGGTGGCAATCATTAGAACGCCGGCTATCAGGACAATCCTGTTTTTGCCGCTTAATGAAGTTGAACGGATCATAGATATCTCATTGTTACAAGCGAGGCTCTACCTTACTGTTTTTATTGTTATGTTGAATCAAGCTAAAATGACAAATTATCGCTAAATTCGGACAAAATGATGCACAGGTTAAATCTCAATGGTTATGAACCCGATCTTCACCATGAAACGGCGGTCGCATTTTGTATTCATGCCGGAAAGGATGAATTGACCAGTCCTGTACATCAGCACCGCAAAGGGCAGCTGATACTGGCTCTGCGTGGAGCCATTACCTGTACGGTGGAAAATGCGCTGTGGATGGTGCCGCCACAATATGCAGTATGGATTCCCGGAGGTGTGGAGCATAGTAATCAGGTAACAGCGAATGCCGAGCTTTGTTTTTTATTTATTGAATCCAGTGCGGTGATAATGCCGACAAAATGTTGCACGCTGAAAATTGCGCCTTTATGTCGTGAATTAATTTTAACGCTGGCAAAAAGAACAGCAGCTCAACGTGCTGAACCAATGACGCGCAGATTAATTCAGGTGCTGTTTGATGAACTCCCTCAGCAACCGCAACAACAGTTGCAGTTACCCGTTTCTTCGCACCCCAAAATCCGCGTGATGGTGGATACAATGGCAAAAGAGCCCGTCGAATGGGGGACATTGGGGCAATGGGCAAATTTTTTTGCGATGAGTGAACGCAATCTCGCCAGGTTGATAGTTAAAGAGACGGGGTTGAGCTTTCGTCAGTGGCGTCATCAGTTGCAGCTCATTCTGGCACTTCAGAGGTTAGTGAACGGCGATAGTGTACAGAAAGTGGCGCATATGCTGGGGTATGATTCAACAACGGCTTTTATTACCATGTTTAAGAAAGGCCTGGGGCAAACGCCAGGCCGGTATATTGCGGGATTAACTACTGTTTCCCGATGATCAGAGAGACCAGACCTGCGGCAATAAGCGGACCGACCGGCACACCGCGAAACAGCGCCACGCCTAAAATCGTGCCCACCAGCAGCCCGGCAACCAGTTGCGGCTGACTGCCCATCAAGGTCACGCCGCGTCCGCCAAGCCAGGAGACAATCACTCCCACGGCAATTGCCACCAGCGATTTCCAGTTCAGAAACGAGTGAATAAGTGTCGATGGCGGCAGTGTCCCGCTGGCTACAGGAGCCATTACGCCGATAGTCAGAATGATTATCCCGATACTCAGTCCTTGTTTTTCGATCCACGGGAAAAAGGTGCTTAACGGTGTGACGCGGACAATGATTAACACCAGAATTGAAACGGCGACAGTGGTGTTGTGGCTGATAAAGCCCAGCGCAGCTAACCCGAGCAGGATCAGCAAAGTGACATCAAACATCGTGGTTTCCTTGCCAAAAAATAATAAGCCTGCCTACTTTACGCCTGCTGATGAGAGGAAGCAGAGAACAATTACGTGTTATGCATAAAAAATCAGGCAAATTGTCATCAAATTGCCATTTGTGTGCGCTAACAATAACGTGAAAACAGGTATCCCCTGGGGTAAGACCATGAACGATCAAATGTTCGTTGAGACACTGATTATCACGTCATCGTTTTTTGCCATTGCGGTTGTGCTGGTGCTATCTGTTCTGCTTATTGAACGAACCAGCTAGTTACGTAGTACGACGGAATTTGACCAGTTCGGGTTGTGCAATGCGTAAATAATCTGCGGTGTTCAGAATAACGGATTTATCCAGCATACCCGCGTTGAAGGCGATCTCATCGAATCGCTCAAAGAGTAGCGGGTCGGCAACCAGTTTGAGTTTTGGGTGGAAGCTGAATGGCGGGATAGCACCGAAGACACAGCCTGTCAGTTCATCGACTTCCGCCGGGCTGGCCAGCGAAGCACGTAACCCGCCGATGTGGCTGGCGAGTTGGCTAAGGTCAGCTTGTTGATCGGCAGCGAGGATCGCCAGAACATGCTGATTTACGCCATTACCTTTGACTTTACACACCAGTGCCTTAGCACCCTGACCTAAAGCGGTGCCACGAATTTCTGACACCGCTTCGCATTTACCCACCGCTTCGTGGGTAACGATGCGAAAGTTAGCGCCTTCTTGTGATAATAAAGCGATTAACCGCTGATGCGTCACGCTTCCTTTAGCCATTTCAGTCATTTCATGCTCCTGAGATTACAAGCAAACAACCACAGAAGATTATCATGAACGGCTGTTTTTGTTCTGCTTATTGACATATAAACGCTCATCGGAAGCTTTATATGCATCATGTAACGTATCGTTTTCTTTCATCGCGTAAATACCGGAAGAGAAGCCGATCTCTTTCTGCGGCGCGATATGTTGCAGACGTTTTTCGATACGTTCAGGCAGTTGTGCTGCAATTTGCGGCGTCGAATCGACCAGAATAATGCAAAATTCGTCTCCACCGAGACGGATGGCATAATCGCTTTTACGAATCGACTGTTTAATCGCCTGAGCTAATAACGTAATGGCTAAATCGCCCTCCTGATGACCGAGGGTGTCATTTATTTGCTTTAACTTGTCCATGTCAATCGCAATAAACATCACCGAAGAACCGGATTGCACCAGTTTCTGCAAACGCTGCTCAAGTTCAGGCGTTAATATTTTGCGATTATATAGCCCGGTCATCGCATCACTGATATTTTCGCGAGTCACGTTTTGGTACAGGCGGAAGTGCATCCGTACCATGTTGAGTAATATCAATGCTGTCAGCAGCCAGAATACAACGCTTTTCCATGATGATGTAATAAAGTAAAGAATATCAATGGATAACGAAACACGAATGCCGCCAGGCAAGTCATGGACGTAACTGACATACTGAAACAGATTATCTTCGCTCTGATTGATAATAATGTCGCGTCCCGAATCGGTATCGGTTAGCGTAACATTGAGAAAACGCCAGAGGAGAGGGCGGTCATGAGTGTAAAAAATATTGCGCAGATTGTTTTTACTAATATCCAGCAACACAATACCTTTTAATTGCCCGGCAACATAGACTGGCGTCAGCAAACTCATCACATTCTGTTTAGTACGCTGATCCTGGTAAATGCTCGATAATACGGTGCGACCGGTAAACACTTTTTCAATATCTTTACGATCAATACCAATGCTTCCTGACTGCAGGAAGGACCAGTTATTCATCGCGAAGTATTCAACATTGACCGGCTCGTAAAAATAGACATAGCGGTCATTGAGATCGAGATAATAGTGAAATTTCTCTTCGGCCATCCCAAGACCGGAACCGTAATCATCCTAGTGGCGGTTACCTTCCACCGCCTGATCAAATGCCGGTAATAGCGCCGCTGCTTCGACAATTGTGTCGCAGTCAGTGGATGCGGTCTGCAATGTTCCGTGTAAATCCGCATAAGTATGGGCAGTCAGGTTTAAGCCATGGGTATTGTTGGCAGACTCAAAAGCCTCACAGATGGCATGTCGCTGTTCTGGCGACACCTCAGACTGTTTCGCAGCAAGCGCGCGCATCACGTGTGCGGCAATGCTCTGATTTTGATACTTGTCATAGAGAAAGGAGGAGTCTGCTTTCTGGACGATATAGCGCAAATAAGCACTCATAGCCCTGTCGCTGGCGACAAGTTCAAAAATAAGGAAGGAAGATGTCAGCACAATGACACTTGCGGCGATAAAATGCCGGAGCATTCTATGGTGCAATTTCATGATAAATGGCACTCCTTCGGTTAGTGAAACGAGAAAACCAGATAAAGTTCGATTGCGGCCTGGTATAGGGGCGCTAATTATACTCATCTCTGCGCCGCTGGGGAGGGGAAATTTAGGGGTATTGGTAATAAATTGTATGCCAGAGCCATGCAAAAAGCATGGCTTTGAATAATTTTGCACTCAAATATAATGAATAATCACTTTGTTACCGCCATCGGTTTTCGCCTCACATAACGCTTTATCTGCTTCCGTCATGACAAGCGAGATATTACGCGTATCACCCGTGGAAAAAACACAGCCAATGCTGATGGTCATTTGTTCAGGGACATTATATCTATTACTAAATCCGGTCAGGAGCTCGACATTTTTACGCACCCGATCGGCGATAATTTTTGCCTGGGCGGTATTCAATTCGGTAAATAGCAAGCCAAACACTTCACCATCCAGACGTGCGAAGATGTCATCGGGGCGGATACTTTGCTGGATAATATCGACAATGGAAACCAGAACTTTATCGCCCACATGATGGCCCCATTGAGCATTTATACGTTTGAACTGGTTAATATCTACCAGCATAATACAAAAATCCTTCACAACAGTGCGAGAGAGTAATGACTCTACACTGTTGAAAAAGTGACGACGGTTATAAATATTGGTCAGTACATCATGAACCGCTAGTTTGCTGGAAAGTTGTAGTTCCTGAAATATATTATATATCAAGAAGGTGACAACAAACAGTTTACTCGAAACCTCAATGCCACGACTGATATACCAGATAGTATAATTATATTCATCCAGAGTCAGTAGTAACAAGTTACAGCAGAGCGATGCCAGACATAATAATGCAATTGACGGCCACAACTCGCTTGCTAATTGTGTACGCATGATAATAAAAAACAGTAAACACGCCCACAGACAAACCAAAATCTTGGTGTAGTTAATTCCCCAGCTCGCCGTATGACTATCCGGACAATAATCTACGACATACAAAGAGTAGTCAGGATTATAGCTGCTCAGGTTGTGTGCCAGAAAAGGGAAAAATATAAAAGGTATCAGCGCCAGCAACAAGATACAGGTTTTTTTCTTGTTGTTCGTCAGGATGCTATTTCGTCCATAACAGTAGAGAGCCAGTGCGGTTAAGCAAATGAAACTTAGCTGGCGAAATAGATATAATATGGAAATATCATTCGACTTCGTCTGAATAAGTGTGCTGTCATTGATAGGCTTATGAATAATGAAAATGGTTTCAGTTAAATAGAAAAGACCACTTAAAAAAGCAAGACTTAAAATGAGTGTTGGGAAAATATCACGCTTAATGAAATATTTCATTAGCATGAAAAGAAAGATGATGGAGTTGAGGGAAAATAAAGCCACAACAACCATCAGGTAATTCATCTGCGGGATGAGTTTTATATTGGTGTTTTCGTTATATAAAGTGGTGATGCAAAATAAAATTAATGTCAGTAATAAGCTGAAAATAAAAAAGCTTTGAGCTTTTAATTTTTGTGTACCCATAGAAACCATAAAAAGGAGAGCAATGTGAGTGCTGGATTTTATTGATGGCAGAGATATATAGTTTTGACCAGGATCAAATTTCCTTATCGATAAAAAAATAATTAAAGAATACCCCTGAAAAAAAACGTATTAACAGAATTATTTTTTCCGAATGATTTTTTTATGGAACTAAATTCTGTAAAGCTGATGCTGACATATTTAAAGAAATTGTAAACTAACGTATGTAATAAATGAATTAATTTACAGTGAGCTAAAAATCAGCCAGGCAATAATGACCCGGCTGATGGTTTTAGTCTTTAGTAGTTGCATTTTGTTTATGGAATAGCTCGCGGAACACCGGATAAATATCATCCTGATCGCGGATATGCTGCATCGCAAAGTTTTCGAAAGTAGATTGCAGATGCTCATATTCCCGCCACAATGTTTGATGAGCGCGGCGGGTAATTTCGATATAGCTGTAATAACGAACAACGGGCAACAATTTTTTCGCCAGAATTTCATGGCAAAGTGGAGAGTCATCAGCCCAGTTATCGCCGTCCGACGCTTGTGCAGCGTAGATATTCCACTGTGCCGGGTTATAACGCTCTTTCACTACCTCATCCATCAGTTTCAGGGCGCTGGAAACAATGGTGCCGCCAGTTTCCTGTGAGTAGAAAAACTCATGTTCATCAACTTCTTTTGCCTGGGTATGGTGGCGGATATAAACGACTTCGACGTTCTTGTATGTTCTGCTGAGAAACAGATACAGCAATATATAAAAACGTTTGGCCATATCTTTTGTGGATTGATCCATCGACCCGGAAACGTCCATCAGGCAAAACATCACCGCCTGACTGGAGGGATCGGGGCGTTTCTCATAATTCTTGTAACGTAAATCGAAGGTGTCGATGAACGGAACACGTTCAATTTTGGCGCGTAATTCGGCAATCTCTTTGCGCAGCCGTTCCTCTTCCAGCAATTGCGCAGGTTCACTGTTGCTGATGATGGCCAGATTTTCTTCCAGAGCATGAAGTTCCCGCCGCTTGCCTGCGGTCATCGCGGTACGTCGCGCCAGTGAGTTCTGCAATGAACGCACCACGCTGATATTGGCAGGAACGCCGTTAGCGGTGTAGCCTGCCCGATGCGTTTTATATTCGGTCAACTGGCGTTGCTGGTTTTGTTTCAGATTGGGTAAGGCTAAATCTTCAAACAGCAGGTCGAGATATTCGTCTTTCGAAATCTGGAAGACAAATTCATCCTGACCTTCACCGTCCTGGCTGGCCTGACCCTGACCACTGCCGGAGCCACCGCCGCCACCCTGGGGACGTTCAATTCGATCATTCTGTACAAAATGGTCATTGCCCGGATGAACGCGATGGCGCAGGCCGCCACGCCCCTGATGAAACATCGGTTCGCTAATATCTTCCGTTGGGATAGAAACGGACTCGCCGCTGTCGACGTCGGTCACCGAACGCTTATTGATGGCCTCGGAGATCGACTGTTTGATTTGCGCTTTATAACGGCGTAAAAAACGTTGGCGATTCACCATGCTTTTGTTTTTGCCGTTCAGACGCCGGTCAATAAACCAGGTCATATGCCCCCCGTACTGCATTTGCCAACTGTATGCTGCACCTGTATTGCCGGATGCGCTTCGCTTATCCGGCCTGCGGTTCGCTGTCGTTGTCGGCCCGGTAACATGTACACCGGGCCGTTGTTGTTAAGACGATTTACGTACGCGCAAATACCATTCGCACAGTAAACGCACCTGTTTACGGGTGTAGCCTTTTTCCATCATACGGTCGACAAAATCGTCGTGTTTCTTCTGCTCGTCGGTTGAGGTTTTGGCGTTAAACGAAATGACCGGCAACAACTCTTCGGTATTGGAGAACATTTTCTTCTCGATAACCGTGCGCAGTTTTTCGTAGCTGGTCCAGTTCGGATTGCGTCCGCTGTTATTCGCCCTGGCGCGCAGCACGAAGTTGACAATCTCGTTGCGGAAATCTTTCGGATTGCTGATCCCCGCCGGTTTTTCAATTTTCTCCAGCTCGGCGTTAAGAGATTCGCGGTCAAACAGCTGCCCGGTATCCGGGTCGCGATATTCCTGATCCTGGATCCAGAAATCCGCATAGGTGACATAACGGTCGAAAATGTTCTGCCCATATTCGGAATAGGATTCGAGATAAGCTGTCTGGATCTCTTTACCGATAAACTCGGCATATTTCGGGATCAGATAACCTTTCAGGAACTCCAGATAGCGTTCTGCCTGCTCTTGCGGGAACTGCTCGCGCTCAATCTGCTGTTCAAGAACGTAGAACAAGTGAACCGGGTTAGCCGCCACTTCCACGTGATCGAAGTTAAACACGCGGGAGAGGATCTTAAACGCGAAACGCGTTGACAGACCGTTCATCCCTTCATCGACGCCTGCGTAATCACGATATTCCTGATACGACTTGGCTTTCGGGTCGGTATCTTTCAGGCTTTCGCCATCGTAAACGCGCATCTTTGAATAAATGCTGGAGTTTTCTGGCTCTTTCAGACGCGAAAGAATGGAAAAACGTGACAGCGTTTCAAGCGTACCAGGCGCGCATGGGGCGTGAGTCAATTCACTGTGATTAAGCAGTTTCTCGTAGATTTTGATCTCTTCGGAAATGCGCAAGCAATACGGCACCTTCACGATGTAAACACGGTCGAGGAAGGCTTCGTTGTTTTTGTTATTACGGAAAGTGACCCATTCGGATTCGTTCGAGTGGGCGAGAATAATCCCGTTGAACGGCAGGGCGGAGATACCTTCCGTCCCGTTGTAGTTACCTTCCTGGGTGGCGGTCAACAGGGGATGCAGCACTTTTATCGGTGCTTTAAACATCTCGACAAATTCCATGATCCCCTGGTTTGCACGGCACAGCGCACCGGAATAACCATAGGCGTCCGGATCGTTCTGCGCGTAGTGTTCGAGTTTACGAATATCGACTTTCCCTACCAGCGCGGAGATGTCCTGGTTATTCTCATCGCCGGGTTCCGTTTTGGCGATGGCAATTTGTTGCAGAATAGACGGCCAGACCTTCACAACCCGGAATTTAGTGATGTCGCCACCAAACTCATGCAGACGTTTCGCAGCCCACGGCGACATGATGGTGCCGAGATAACGGCGAGGAATGCCATACTCTTTTTCCAGGATCTGCGCATCTTCCTGTGGATTGAACAGACAGAACGGATGATCGTTGACCGGGCTGCGTTCACCGTTGGCGCTCAATACATAAATAGGCACGAGCTGCATTAATGATTTCAGTCGCTCAGCAAGCGATGATTTACCCCCACCTACAGGCCCCAGCAGATACAGGATTTGTTTCTTCTCTTCCAGCCCCTGAGCCGCGTGTTTCAGATAAGAGACAATCTGTTCAATCGCGTCTTCCATGCCGTAAAACTCTTCAAACGCCGGATAACGTGCAATGACCCGGTTGGAAAAGAGTCGAGAAAGTCTGGGCTCCTGGGCCGTATCGACCATGACCGGCTCACCAATAGCCATCAATAGCCGCTCAGCCGCGTTGGCATAAGCACTGCGATCTTGCCGACAAGTGGTAAGAAACTCCTGCAGTGTGAACTCTTCGTCCTTGGCAGCTTCATATCGCTGGCGATAGTGATCGAATATATTCATGGTATGCCGTCCTTTCGTTTTTTAGCACAGGTTAAGAGCCGTTCATATGAATAGTAGAGGCTCCCGGAAGAGGTAAACTGAACGACGTCTCTTGCTAAAACACAGCAACTCTCATGCCATCTTACCGACTGCGAGAACAACGTGCCCGGTGATACACCTTCAAAATTAAGCGTAGATGGCAAATGGAAAACTTGCCTGCATGGCTTTCTGGATTTCAATGGCATATCAACAACTCATCCATAAAAATTGCATAATTAATGTAAAGAATATTGCCGCCAGTAACGCAAAATTCATTCAGGTGTAAGCCCGATGTCATCAGCGTCAGGAAAATTAAACAGTTACCTTTAGAAATGAAAATGTAAAAAGGTTGGGTTTCGATGTATTGACGGGTAAACTTTGTCGCCCGCTAAACATTTGTTTAAGGAATGATTAATTGTGACCAAACTCAAACTTCTGGCACTTGGAGTGCTTATCGCAACGTCTGCAGGCGTTGCGCACGCTGAAGGTTTTTCCCTGGGCGCAGGCGTAGGTGTCGTTGAACACCCCTATAAAGATTACGATACCGATGTTTACCCAGTACCGGTAATCAACTATGAAGGCGATAACTTCTGGTTCCGTGGCTTAGGTGGTGGTTACTACCTGTGGAATGACGCAACGGATAAACTTTCAATTACCGCTTACTGGTCGCCGCTTTACTTCAAAGCCAAAGACAGTGGCGATCACCAAATGCGCCACCTGGATGACCGTAAGAGCACCATGATGGCCGGTCTGTCCTACGCACACTTTACCCAGTACGGTTATCTGCGTACCACTTTGGCAGGCGACACACTGGATAACAGCAACGGTATCGTGTGGGATATGGCCTGGTTGTACCGTTACACCAACGGCGGCCTGACCGTGACTCCGGGTATCGGTGTGCAGTGGAACAGCGAAAACCATAACGAATACTATTATGGCGTATCGCACAAAGAATCCGCTCGCAGCGGTCTGCGTGGCTATAACCCGAATGACAGCTGGAGTCCTTACCTGGAGCTGAGTGCCAGCTACAACTTCCTCGGCGACTGGAGTGTTTACGGCACCGCACGCTACACCCGTCTGTCTGATGAAGTTACCGACAGCCCGATGGTGGATAAATCCTGGACTGGTCTGATTTCTACCGGGATCACCTACAAATTCTGATAATGCATCTTTCCAGGGCATTTTGTGCATAAAAACAGGGCGTGACGCCCTGTTTTGCATTACGGTGGAGCAAAAACCTGGAGGAAACAATGCAACAAAAAATGATTCCGTTTAGTGGCGATGTCTCACTGCCAGCCGTAGGGCAGGGAACATGGTATATGGGCGAAGACGTCAGCCAGCGCAAAACCGAAGTGGCTGCACTACGCGCGGGCATTGACCTCGGTTTAACCCTCATTGATACCGCCGAAATGTATGCCGATGGCGGTGCCGAGAAGGTGGTCGGTGAGGCATTAACCGGTCTGCGTGATAAAGTCTTTCTCGTCTCTAAAGTCTATCCGTGGAATGCCGGCGGACAAAAAGCGATTAACGCATGTGAAGCCAGTTTACGCCGACTCAATACGGATTATCTCGATCTTTACTTATTACACTGGTCTGGCAGTTTCGCTTTTGAAGAGACTGTTGCAGCGATGGAAAAACTGATCGCTCAGGGCAAAATCCGTCGCTGGGGTGTTTCTAATCTTGATTATTCTGACATGCAGGATCTCTGGCAGGTGCCGGGAGGAAATCAGTGTGCCACTAATCAGGTGCTTTATCATCTCGGCTCACGAGGGATTGAGTATGATCTACTCCCCTGGTGCCAGCAACAGCAGATGCCAGTGATGGCTTACAGTCCGTTAGCCCAGGCCGGGCGGTTGCGCAATGGGCTGCTAAAAAACGCGGTGGTCAATGAAATTGCGCAAGCTCACAATATCAGCGCGGCACAAGTATTGCTGGCGTGGGTAATCAGCCATCAGGGCGTGATGGCGATTCCAAAAGCGGCAACTATCGCGCATGTTCAACAAAATGCAGCAGTGCTTGAGGTTGTGCTTTCGTCAGAGGAATTAGCCATGCTGGATGAAGCGTATCCGGCACCAAAAGGTAAAACTGCGCTGGATATGGTGTGATGTTGGGAAATGCCGGATGCATCGCACCCGGCATATAAAACTAGCACAAATTAGCGTTTCGCAACGCGAATGGATTGTGCCAGATGTGAAGGTTGCTCTTTGGTCGTTTTTTGTGCCTCAGAGGCGTAAGCGGTTTCTACGCAGACAAAGGTTTTGTAACCATCATCTGGCATATCGCCCATGCTGACTGAAAGAGCCGGGCCTGGGTTCCAGCCGACGACGTTCAGATGATGCTGGTGACCAACGGTAATAATACGATTCAACGCTTCGTCATTAATCACACTGCAATCTTGCGGATTCAGATACACGCGATCGGTACGATCAGGGAAGGTCTGAACACCGTCGGTCAGTACATCTTCTTTCGCGTCATTCACTTTATCAATGAAGCGATCGCCCAGACCACTGACGCTTACCTTAGCAATATCACCCACGTTAAAGTAGGTATGCAGGGCAGAGGTGGTTTCAAATTCGCCGTGCGCTTCAAGATCGATTTCACAGGTTTCACCCACGCGGAAATGCGCTAACAGTGTAAAGTCGTGCGGCCAGTATTTTTTCGTCTCGTCGCTTTGCGTCAGTTCGAAAGTCAGTGTCACGCTATCGGCATCTTCACTATGCGATTTCAGCGTCCACGGCAGAATACGGGCAAAACCATGCGCAGGCAGACCTTGTTGTGCTGCCGGACCAAACCACGGCCAGCAAACTGGCACGCCACCGCGAATGGCGACGCCATTTTTGAACGGAGTGTTATTGCTCAACCACAGAACGTCTTCTTCACCCGCAGGCTTCCATGAGAGAAGGTGTGCGCCCTGTAATGCAAAAGAGGCTTTTACCTGGGGATGATCGACCACAATGAGGTCCAGTTCATCCAGTTTACGACGGGAGAGGACAGGGGAAATTTGTTCGATGACCGGAAGGGCGAAAATTTTCTTAATCATGACGCAGTCCTTTAACTTCATTTCATCAGGTAAAAAAAAGAGCGACCGAAGTCGCTCTTTTTAGATCACAAAGTCATCTCAACTTATTTGGAGATGTGAGCGATCAGATCCAGAACTTTGTTGGAGTAACCGGTTTCGTTGTCGTACCAGGATACCAGTTTCACGAAGTTGTCGTTCAGAGCGATACCAGCTTTAGCATCGAACACGGAAGTGCAAACTTCGCCGTTGAAATCGGTAGATACTACGTCATCTTCGGTGTAGCCCAGAACGCCTTTCATTTCGCCTTCAGCAGCAGCTTTAACGGCAGCTTTGATCTGCTCGTAAGTTGCAGCTTTTTCCAGACGAACGGTCAGGTCAACTACGGATACGTTCGGGGTCGGAACGCGGAACGCCATGCCAGTCAGTTTGCCATTCAGTTCTGGCAGTACTTTACCTACAGCTTTAGCAGCACCGGTAGAGGACGGGATGATGTTCTGGGAAGCGCCACGGCCGCCGCGCCAGTCTTTGTGAGACGGGCCATCAACGGTTTTCTGAGTAGCGGTAGTAGCGTGAACGGTGGTCATCAGACCTTCGATGATGCCGAAGTTATCGTTGATAACTTTAGCCAGCGGAGCCAGGCAGTTGGTGGTGCAGGAAGCGTTGGAAACGATGTCCTGGCCAGCATATTTGTCGAAGTTAGCGCCTTTAACGAACATCGGAGTGTTGTCTTTAGACGGACCAGTCATAACCACTTTTTTCGCACCAGCGGTGATGTGTTTACGAGCAGTTTCGTCAGTCAGGAACAGACCGGTTGCTTCAGCGACAACGTCAACACCAACTTCGTCCCATTTCAGGTTAGCCGGATCACGTTCAGCGGTAACACGGATTTTTTTACCGTTAACGATCAGATGACCGTCTTTCACTTCAACGGTGCCGTCGAAACGACCGTGAGTGGAGTCATATTTCAGCATGTATGCCATGTAATCAGCGTCTAACAGGTCGTTGATTGCAACGATCTCGATGTCAGAACGTTTCTGAGCAGCACGGAAAACAATGCGACCGATACGGCCAAAACCGTTGATACCTACTTTGATAGTCATATATTCCACCAGCTATTTGTTAGTGAATAAAAGGTTGTCTGTAAAATTACAAAAACCTTACGCAGCGTCAAGCGGAATCGTGTCAATCATTGCGACAAATCAATCCTGTGCCTAAGCATTACGCGACTGACTCGCCTCACTCTTCCTTTGGGCTTGAGACCACATGGGGTCGGCGCCCAGAATTTTAAAGGGCAATTACGATAAAAATGTGATTTTTATCACGTTTTAAGTGCTGCCATTTCGTTGAGATCAAGTTTAGAACAAAATTTTGCGAGTTGGTGTTAATGTTTTGTTAGAATAAGTCACGTAATGTGAGCGTGATTAAAGTGAGATGTGAGCAAATGGCTAACAAACCTTCGGCAGAAGAACTGAAAAAAAATTTGTCCGAGATGCAGTTTTACGTGACACAGAATCACGGGACGGAGCCGCCATTTACTGGACGTTTATTGCATAATAAGCGCGACGGCATTTACCACTGTTTGATCTGCGACGCCCCTCTGTTTCATTCTCAAACCAAGTATGATTCAGGCTGTGGCTGGCCCAGTTTTTATGAGCCGGTGAGTGAAGATTCAATCCGTTATATCAAAGACTTGTCACATGGAATGCAGCGGATAGAAATTCGTTGCGGAAACTGTGATGCTCATCTGGGCCATGTTTTTCCCGACGGTCCACAACCCACAGGCGAACGTTATTGTGTTAACTCGGCATCGTTGCGCTTTACTGATGACGAAAATGGCGAAGAAATCAACGGTTGAAAAAACGATTCAGCAACTTATTCCACAGGAGCGGGAAAATTATGAATCTTGATGAAATAATCAACAGCATGACGCCTGAGGTTTACCAGCGTTTATCGACAGCCGTTGAACTGGGTAAATGGCCAGATGGTGTTGCATTGACCGAAGAACAAAAAGAGAACTGTTTGCAACTGGTGATGCTGTGGCAAGCGCGAAACAATACCGATGCGCAGCATATGACTATCGATACGAACGGTCAGATGGTCATGAAGAGCAAACAACAGTTGAAAGAAGATTTTGGTATCACGGCAAAACCAATAGTCATGTTTAAGTGAATGAATTCTCCCCTTTGTAGAGCGTTTATGAAGGAAGGGGATAATCTTTACTGTCGCGTGTTGGTTGTTTGATTTAACAACCAACATGCCAGATGCACCGCTGACGCACTTTATCTGGCCTACAACGGCAGTACAGAATTGTAGGCCAGCGTAAAATTATCCCTGCGTCTCTTCCCAGTCCGCCAGCGTGTATAGCGTTGCCCCAGCGGCTGACATCTCCATAAACGCGTGCGCACTGTCCCGGGGCTGGATATTCACGCCACGACAACCATCGGTAATCACGTTCACGCTATAACCTGCCTGCAATGCGTCCAGCACGGTAAACTTCACGCAATAGTCGGTAGCCAGCCCCATAACGATCAATTCATTGATTTCATGTTCGCGCAACCAGTCATCAAGCGCGGTTTTCTGCCGACGTCCGTTATCAAAAAAAGCACTATAACTGTCAACTAAAGGGTTTTCGCCTTTATGGAACACAGCGGCGATCGCTTTTTGATTCAGTAACGGATGTAATTGTGCGCCTTCACTGTTCTGCACACAGTGTTCAGGCCAGAAAGTTTGCGGCAGGCCGTCGAGTTGCCCCTGCGTATAAGGCTCTACACCATGCTGGCTGGCAAAACTGCCATGGTTAGCCGGGTGCCAGTCCTGACTGGCAATAACCGCTTCTCCGCGCGACTGGCACCAGTCAATAAGGCGGTTAGCAACATCCACAGTGCTGTCACCTTCCGGTACGGCGAGCGCGCCACCAGCACAGAAATCATTTTGTAAATCGACCAGTAACAGGGCGCGATGGGGCATTGCAGTCTCCTTAATCATCCGGCGTCAGTTCGCCGCGCAGGTTTTGGCTCATGGCCTTACGAATGGTTTCGGTATCCAGTCCCTGGCTAAGCAGGTAGTGCAGTTTTGTTAATGTGGCTTCTACAGTCATATCCGCGCCGCCAATAACCCCGGCATGGGCGAGGGCGTTACCGGTAGCGTAACCCCCCATGTTCACTTTACCGGACATACATTGTGTCAGGTTGACCACCACAATACCGCGATCGCTGGCCTCTTGTAATTCTTGCAGGAAGGCTTTGTTTTGCGGCGCATTGCCCACGCCATATGAGCGCAAAATCAACGCCTTCACCGGTTGGCGGAGGAAATTGCGCACAACGCCAGCAGAAATCCCCGGATAAATTGTTACCACACCGATCGGTTGTGGGGTGATCGGATGAACGATCAGTTCACCTTCGCCGTGCGGTGCTGGGGGCGTATTTAAACGACGGATGTGAATACCGGCTTCCAGCAATGGAGGAAGATTTGGTGACGCAAAGGCATCAAAACCATCGGCATGGGCTTTGGTGGTGCGGTTACCGCGATACAGACGGTTATTAAAAAAGAGTGTTACTTCGTTGATCGGGTAATTCGCCGCAACATACAGCGCATTCAGCAAATTGATTTGTCCGTCAGAGCGTAATTCGGCTAAGGGAATTTGTGACCCTGTCACAATGACCGGTTTGCCGAGGTTCTCCAGCATGAACGACAGCGCAGAAGCGGTATAGGCCATCGTATCGGTGCCGTGCAGAATGACAAAACCATCATAGTCGTCATAGTGCGCTTTAATATCTTCAGCAATATGCTGCCAGTCTTCCGGCGTCATATCAGAAGAATCCATCAGCGGTGTATATTCATGAATAGTGAAATCTGGCATCTCCGGGCGATGGAACTCCGGCATCAGCGCCAGTTGGCGTTGCAAATGACCTGACACCGGAATATAACCCTGCTCGGAACGCTGCATCCCGATGGTCCCGCCCGTGTAGGCGACATAGATAGATTTCTTTTGCATGATATTGATATGAATGATGTAGAAAGAGCAAAAGTATATACGTGAGGCAGGGGGAGCGCACCTGGATACTCTGTGGATATGAGAAAAGTACGGCGGAACAGAGGAACTGGCGTCCCGCCGGATAAAAGTGGTTAATCCTGCAACGCATAGGTTACGGTCGTGACTACACGCACTGTTTTATTAATCGCCGTAGGATCATCTTCGTCACTGCCACTGGCGAAGATCTGGAATACGCCTTGTGATGCATCGCTAATGGAACCTACCTGGCTACCTGAGTCCGTTGCAAATTGTAATGCTGCGTTGCGTGCATCTTTGGTGGCGGCAGCAATCATCTCAGCGCGCAGTGCGCCAATACCATTAAAGCGATAGGCGACTTTGCTCTCGGCGATAGCGCCATCCGTAGCAACTTGCAGTTCATTTAATTTAGCGACAACTTTTTCGACAGCAGCAACGTTATGAGTTTTTATCGTAAAGGAGCCGTCGGCGTTATAGCGTGGCATTGTGGGATCATCTTTGAGATAAAAGGAATCCGTTCGTTTACTGGTCCACTGACCGAGGTTTATCTCTTTGTCGTTAATCCCCTGAGCGTTGAGTTCGGCAACAATTTTTTTCTGTGCGTCTTCCAGTTTTGGGAAAAGCTCGCCGGGAACATTACCTTTAAAGTTAATCGCAATTGTTAATTCTGCCGTATCTGCGCGAACTTCTTTTTCCGAAAGCCCCCGCACGTTTACATAGCGGTTGTTGGTCTTTAAATGTTTAACACCATCGCCGACGAAATAACCACAGGCGCTGATCCCCAGTCCGAGGACAATAGCGGCAATTAAAGAGGGTGCCTTATTCACTGATGACTCCTTATCAGATGCTAAATGAGCAAGGCAATGTAATGGAGGGTGGGAGTGAAAGACAGTCCGGTTCAGGAATGTGGCCGACAGCATATCGGCCACATATTTACAGAAATTAACGCACGTTGGCGCAGGTTAGGCAAAACGCATAACGGTTTTGCGGGTCGTTAAACGCTGCCAGCTTGTCGCTTTCGCTTTTCACGGTAGAGGCTACCGAAGCCAGTGGGGCAGGTAACATGGCCTGGAGCGCATCTGGCAACATCGCCCGAACAGAACCTGACATGTTGTCCATCACTTTGTCGAAGAAGGTCGGTTCATCGACGTAATATTCCAGATGCCACTGCTTCAGTTTTGCCAGTTCTGCCGCTTTTGCGACCGCATCATCGAAATCACCGAGGCTATCGACCAGACCGTTAGCTTTCGCATCCTGACCAGTCCAGACATGCCCCTGAGCGATTTTATCAATCTGTTCCGGCGTCGATTTGCGCGCATCGGCAACCAGCGTGATAAAGCGTTTGTAGCCATTCTCAATGCTTAACTGCATCATCTGCTGCGCTTCCGGCGGCAGTGCTTTAGTGATGGAAACATCCGCCAGCGGTGAAGTTGAGACGCCATCGGTATGAACACCAATCGAATCCAGACTGTTTTCGACGGTAGTGATCACGCCGAAAATACCAATAGAGCCGGTCAGGGTGCTGGGGTTAGCCACAATGTAATTAGCCGGAGTGGAGATCCAATAGCCGCCGGATGCCGCCATGCCGCCCATTGACACAACCACAGGTTTGCCCGCTGCTCTGGCTGCTGCCAGTTCAGAGCGGATCACCTCAGAGGCCGTAACGCTGCCGCCAGGGCTATTAACGCGCAGAACAATCGCTTTCACTTTTGGATCAAGACGAGCATCGCGGATTTGTGCCGCAGTGGTATCACCGCCTACATTCCCCTGAGTTTCCTCGCCATCCATAATTGCACCATTGGCAAACACTACACCGATGCCATCACCGCTATCTGCCGGAGTTTTCAGTGCGTAATCGTAATAGCTAATGGCGCGATAATTTTTATCCGACTTACTCCAGCCGAACTCTTTGGTCAGGGCTTTTTCGATTTCGGCACTTGACGCCAGCGCATCCACCAGTTTGTTATCCAGCGCATACTTCGCGGTATCGCCGCCAGTTTTGGTTAAACCATCAAGCAAACCTTGCGCCCCAGGGAATACCTGCTGGGCAGGGATCTGGCGGTTAGCGGCAACGGTATTAAGATAGTTTTGCCACAGCTCACCAATCCAGCGGCTGTCAGCTTCGCGGGCTGCCGGTGACATATCATCACGAATAAATGGTTCAACGGCAGATTTATACGTACCAACGCGGAACACATGAGTGGAAACTTTTAACTTATCCAACAACGATTTGTAGTACAGACCGTTGGTGGCAAGGCCATGTAGGTCGACCACACCTTGCGGGGAAAGCCAGATTTTATTGGCGAAACTGGCAAGATAATACTGCCCCTGACTGTAGTTCTCGCCAATGGCATAAACCGGTTTACCGCTGTCACGAAACTCTTTCAGAGCTTTGCCGATGTACTGCATGGAAGGCTGATCGCCGCCCGCGAAGTTTTTCAGATCCATCACGATACCGGTGATATTTCGGTCGTCCTTCGCCTGGCGAATAGTGTTGACGATATCAAACAGCGAGTTTTCCTGCAGACGATCGGAACTGGCACCAAGCAGCTGACGACTTAGCTTACTAAACCGCTGCGAACTGTCGGGCTTATCGACGATCACGCCAGAAATATCAAGCAGCAGTGCGCCACGACTGGCGGTTTCTTTCGAATCACCACCGCTGACCTGCATCCAGATCCCCACGCCAACCAGCACGAGAAAAATAAAGAATAGGTTAAGTACCATTTCACGGACGAAATTCAGCAGACGCCACGTCCATTTAAAAAATCCGGCAATAAATCGCCAAAGGGTTCGCATGTATTCTCCCAGACTAAAAGTTACACCTGTTGCAGGTGCAAGTGATGTGGTTATCGTAATGACCCAACCGGCACTTGTCAGCAGGAATCATGGACTGTGCTGTAACAAAATCCACTCTCGTGTTAATTTTGTGAATAAACATCATGACAGGAGTTAATCAAATGGATGCACTCGAACTATTGATCAACCGCCGTAGCGCCTCCCGTCTGGCTGAGCCAGCGCCAACGGGTGAGCAACTGCAAAATATCCTGCGCGCGGGTATGCGTGCGCCAGACCATAAATCCATGCAACCGTGGCATTTCTTTGTGATTGAAGGGGAAGGGCGTGAGCGTTTCAGCGCCGTTCTGGAACAGGGGGCGATTGCTGCCGGTAGCGATGAAAAAGCAATCGACAAAGCGCGTAATGCGCCGTTCCGGGCACCGCTCATCATAACAGTGGTGGCGAAATGCGAAGAAAATCATAAAGTCCCGCGCTGGGAGCAGGAAATGTCGGCGGGTTGCGCGGTTATGGCAATGCAAATGACAGCGGTTGCCCAGGGCTTTGGCGGCATCTGGCGCAGTGGCGTATTAACTGAAAGCCCGGTGGTGCGTGACGCATTCGGCTGTCGCGAGCAGGATAAAATTGTCGGATTTCTCTATCTCGGTACGCCACAACTGAAAGCGTCAACGTCGATAAACATTCCGGACCCGACACCGTTTGTGACTTATTTTTGATAAAAACGGCAAAACTGTGTGGATTGTGAGCAAAGGCGCAGTAATTCAGACACTCTCACTTATCACTTCACGGAATGAGGGTTACCATACCCGGATTGCATTGACAGGAGATGTCCATGAGCGAGAACTCGATTCGTTTGACCCAATACAGCCACGGAGCCGGTTGCGGCTGTAAAATTTCCCCAAAAGTGCTGGAAACTATCCTGCACAGCGAGCAGGCGAAGTTTGTTGATCCGAATTTGCTTGTGGGTAACGAAACCCGCGACGATGCGGCGGTGTACGATCTGGGCAATGGCACCAGCGTTATCAGCACCACCGACTTCTTTATGCCGATTGTTGATAATCCTTTCGATTTTGGTCGCATTGCGGCGACTAACGCCATCAGCGATATCTTCGCGATGGGCGGCAAACCGATTATGGCAATTGCGATCCTCGGCTGGCCGATTAACAAACTGTCCCCGGAAATTGCTCGCGAAGTCACCGAAGGTGGTCGCTACGCATGTCGTCAGGCGGGTATTGCGCTGGCTGGCGGTCACTCCATCGACGCGCCGGAACCGATTTTCGGTCTGGCGGTAACGGGGATCGTTCCAACTGAGCGGGTGAAGAAAAACAGTACCGCACAAGCCGGATGTAAACTGTTCCTGACGAAACCGCTGGGGATTGGCGTTCTTACCACTGCGGAGAAAAAATCACTCCTGAAACCGGAACATCAGGGACTGGCGACGGAAGTGATGTGCCGGATGAACATCGCAGGCGCGTCCTTTGCCAACATCGAAGGCGTAAAAGCGATGACTGACGTGACTGGTTTTGGTCTGCTGGGGCATTTGAGCGAAATGTGTCAGGGCGCAGGCGTACAGGCACGTGTCGACTATGACGCGATCCCGAAACTGCCGGGCGTGGAAGAGTACATTAAGCTGGGCGCAGTACCTGGCGGCACCGAACGCAACTTTGCCAGCTATGGTCATCTGATGGGTGAAATGCCGCGTGAAGTGCGCGATCTGCTGTGCGATCCGCAAACTTCCGGCGGTCTGCTGCTGGCGGTAATGCCAGAGGCTGAAAACGAAGTAAAAGCTACCGCTGCTGAATTTGGTATCGAACTGACGGCGATTGGCGAACTGGTGCCTGCGCGCGGCGGTCGTGCCATGGTTGAGATCCGTTAATTCAATGCGGTTATTTATTGCCGAAAAACCGAGTCTGGCGCGCGCTATTGCTGATGTCCTGCCCAAACCGCACCGTAAAGGCGATGGCTTTATCGAGTGCGGTAACGGTCAGGTGGTGACCTGGTGTATTGGTCACCTGCTTGAGCAGGCGCAGCCAGACGCCTACGACAGTCGCTATGCGCGCTGGAATCTTGCGGATTTGCCGATTGTCCCGGAAAAGTGGCAATTACAGCCACGCCCCTCCGTGACCAAACAACTTAATGTCATCAAACGCTTCCTGCATGAAGCCAGCGAAATCGTTCATGCCGGAGACCCGGATCGTGAAGGGCAATTGCTGGTGGATGAAGTGCTGGACTATCTGCAACTGGCACCGGAAAAGCGCCAGCAGGTGCAGCGTTGCTTGATCAACGATCTGAACCCGCAGGCGGTTGAACGGGCGATCGATCGTCTTCGTTCCAATAGCGAGTTTGTGCCGCTATGCGTTTCTGCGCTGGCGCGAGCGCGTGCCGACTGGCTGTACGGCATCAATATGACCCGCGCGTACACCATTCTCGGTCGCAATGCGGGTTATCAGGGCGTACTTTCCGTTGGACGCGTGCAGACGCCCGTGCTCGGGCTGGTGGTGCGCCGCGACGAAGAAATTGAAAACTTCGTGGCGAAAGATTTCTTTGAGGTCAAAGCGCATATTGTGACGCCTGCCGATGAGCGATTTACCGCTATCTGGCAACCGAGCGAAGCGTGTGAGCCGTACCAGGATGAAGAAGGGCGCTTGTTGCATCGTCCGCTGGCGGAGCATGTGGTCAACCGCATCAGCGGCCAACCGGCGATTGTCACCAGTTATAACGATAAACGGGAATCAGAATCCGCGCCGTTGCCGTTTTCGCTTTCGGCGTTGCAGATTGAAGCGGCAAAACGCTTTGGTCTGAGTGCGCAGAACGTACTTGATATCTGTCAGAAACTGTACGAAACGCACAAACTGATCACTTATCCACGTTCCGATTGTCGTTATTTGCCGGAAGAACATTTTGCCGGACGTCAGGCGGTGATGAATGCTATCAGCGTTCATGCGCCGGGCTTGTTACCGCAGCCGGTGGTTGATCCGAATTTACGCAACCGCTGCTGGGATGACAAAAAGGTCGATGCACACCACGCCATCATCCCAACCGCGCGGAGTTCTGCCATCAACCTGACGGAGAACGAAGCGAAGGTCTATAACCTGATTGCCCGTCAGTATTTGATGCAGTTCTGTCCGGATGCGGTGTTCCGCAAATGTGTTATCGAACTGGACATTGCCAAAGGAAAATTTGTCGCTAAAGCCCGTTTTCTTGCTGAAGCAGGCTGGCGCACGCTGTTAGGCAGCAAAGAGCGTGATGAAGAAAACGATGGCACGCCATTGCCGGTGGTAGCGAAAGGCGATGAGTTATTGTGTGAAAAAGGTGAAGTGGTAGAGCGGCAAACTCAGCCACCACGTCATTTCACCGATGCAACGCTACTTTCAGCGATGACCGGGATCGCGCGCTTTGTGCAGGACAAAGATCTGAAAAAGATCCTTCGTGCGACCGATGGCCTGGGGACGGAAGCAACTCGTGCCGGGATTATTGAACTGCTGTTCAAGCGTGGTTTCCTGACCAAAAAAGGGCGCTATATCCACTCCACCGACGCCGGAAAAGCGTTATTCCATTCGCTGCCAGAGATGGCGACGCGACCGGACATGACGGCACACTGGGAATCGGTGCTGACGCAAATCAGCGAAAAGCAGTGTCGCTACCAGGACTTTATGCAGCCGCTGGTGGGGACGCTTTACCAATTGATTGATCAGGCAAAACGTACGCCAGTGCGGCAGTTTCGCGGCATAGTGGCACCGGGTAGTGGAGAAGAGAAGAAAAAGGCTTCACCACGCAAGCGAGCGGTGAAAAAAAGCCCGCCATCAGAAGACGCGGGCAGTGGAGCGATAACATAAAGGTCTGATGTAGTAGATTTTTGTAGGCCGGATGCGGCGTTCACGCCGCATCCGGCACAAACGCCTGATGACTTAAATCACGCCTTGCGCCAGCATCGCATCCGCAACCTTCACAAAACCTGCAATATTCGCGCCCTGCACGTAGTTGGTTTGCTCACCTTCACCACCGTGTTCAACACAGGCGTGGTGGATATCCAGCATAATGTGGTGTAAACGCGCATCAACCTTCTCGGCTTTCCAGCCCAGACGCGCAGCGTTTTGCGCCATTTCCAGCCCCGATGTTGCTACACCGCCAGCATTAGCTGCTTTACCCGGTGCAAACAGTACGCCTGCCTGCTGGAACAGTTCAGTTGCTTCAATGGTCGTTGGCATATTTGCCCCTTCCGCCACCGCTTTAACACCATTGGCGATAAGCTGATGTGCGGCGTCAACATCCAGTTCGTTCTGGGTCGCGCATGGCAGGGCGATATCCACCGGCACAGACCACGGCTGTTGGCCTTCGAGATAGACCAGACCAAATTCTTTGGCGTAATCTGCCACGCGACCATCGCGGCTGGATTTGATTTCGATAAGACGCGCCAGTTTCTCTTTCGTGAATCCACTTTCATCAACCACGGTGCCGCTGGAGTCTGATGCTGTAACCACACGAGCACCAAATTCCATCGCTTTTTCGATAGCGTACTGGGCGACGTTGCCGGAGCCAGAAACGGAAACACGCATTCCTTCAAAACCCATACCGTGGCGTTTCAGCATCGCTTCCGTGAAATAAACCAGACCGTAACCGGTCGCTTCCGGGCGAATCAGACTGCCGCCAAAAGATAGCCCCTTGCCGGTGAAGACGCAGGCGGTATTGTTGGAGAGCTTTTTCATCATCCCCGCCATAAAGCCGACTTCACGCCCACCAACGCCGATATCGCCCGCCGGAACGTCGGTATCTGCACCCAGGTGACGGTACAGTTCGGTCATCAGCGCCTGGCAGAAACGCATCACTTCGCCTTCGCTTTTCCCTTTTGGATCGAAATCGCTGCCGCCTTTACCACCGCCCATCGGCAGGGTAGTCAGGGCATTTTTAAAGGTTTGCTCGAAGCCGAGGAATTTAAGAATGGAGAGGTTTACGGACGGATGGAAACGCATACCACCTTTATACGGACCGATGGCGGAGCTGAACTGGACACGCCAGGCGCGGTTAACCTGTACCTGATTGCGATCATCAACCCACACTACGCGAAACTGGATCACGCGCTCCGGTTCAACCAGGCGCTCCAGTAACGACATCTGGCGATATTTTGGATTTTGTTCAAGAAAAGGCCAGAGAGTGGTCATTACTTCACGAACGGCTTGCGCGAACTCGGTTTGATTCGGGTCGCGCTTTTGGACATGGTTGAGGAATGACTCCAGAGAATATGTCTGATCCATAGATATAAAACCCTTATATATTAATACGATTGTGCTTATGTTGTTTATGTCATGTGCTTTTGCAGTTTTCGACTATACCATCAAGAATGTGACGGTAAGCAAGAAAAAAATGACACCGGAAAGCAAATTAATAATGTATGGAAGTTATAAAAGTCACCTAATGTCAGGTGCGTTTTATCAGACCTGGAAAACCGGGCGCATTTTCAAGAGTGATCCGTCGGCTGGATAAGGCGTTCACGCCGCCTCCGGCAACCAGACGCTAAAGTTTTCCCGCCTGGTTACCGTTATCAGTACCAGAGGCAACGAAAAATAAGGAGTTTCCTGTGAGTCGAGCATTACTCGCCGTAGCGTTGGTATTTCCATTATTTGCGCTGGCTAACCCGCAATATCGTCCGGATGTGGAAGTGAATGTGCCGCCGGAGGTGTTTAGTTCTGGCGGGAAATCGGCGCAGCCCTGTAACCAGTGCTGCGTTTATCAGGATCAAAATTATTCGGAGGGCGCAGTGATTAAAGCGGAGGGGATACTGCTGCAATGTCAGAGGGATGACAAAACCATTAGCACCAATCCGCTGGTCTGGCGGCGCGTAAAGCCATAAACGCATGAAGTAGTGGAATATCAGCAGGAGCCAGCGGATATTGCAATGCTTCCTCTGGCAGACACCAGACCAGCGCCTGATGTTCGTGTGCCTGTAACGTACCGTGGAAGTCCGGTACGTGCCAGGCATGAAGATGGATAATCCGGCCAGACACTTCCCGCTGATGGCTGGCAACATATTCACCAACCGTTGCGTCAATGCCCAGTTCTTCGCGCAATTCCCGTACCAGCGCCTGTGGCTGACTTTCATCCGCCTCGACTTTGCCACCGGCAAACTCCCATAACCCCGCCTGATCGCTATGGGCGGGGCGTTGTGCGAGTAAAATTTTGCCATCCCGCTCGATAATGGCGGCAACAACTTCAATCATTTTCATAAATTACCCACGGTCGAATACAGGAAAAATGCCATAATATCCGCAGTGTTGCCCGATCAGAAGGGCTTTATATTTAAGGAGTGCCCGTGTTAGACCGACATCTTCATCCGCGAATTAAACCGTTGTTGCATCAGTGCGTGCGGGTTCTTGATAGACCCGGAATAACGCCAGATGGTTTAACGTTAGTGGGGTTTGCCATCGGTGTGCTGGCATTGCCGTTTCTGGCGCTGGGATGGTATCTGGCGGCGCTGATTGCCATTTTGCTCAACAGGTTGCTTGATGGTCTGGACGGCGCGCTGGCGAGGCGCAGAGGGTTAACTGACGCAGGCGGTTTTCTTGATATTTCTCTCGATTTCCTCTTTTACGCGCTGGTGCCGTTCGGGTTTATTCTCGCCGCACCAGAACAAAACGCGCTGGCGGGAGGCTGGCTGTTGTTTGCGTTTATCGGCACGGGCAGCAGTTTTCTCGCGTTTGCTGCGCTGGCGGCGAAGCACCAGATTGATAACCCCGGCTATGCACATAAATCTTTTTACTATCTGGGGGGATTAACCGAAGGCAGCGAGACGATTTTGCTGTTTGTCCTGAGTTGCCTCTTTCCGGCCTATTTCTCGTGGTTTGCGTGGATTTTTGGCGCGCTGTGTTGGATGACGACATTTACGCGAGTGTGGAGTGGGTATCTGACGCTGAAGTCGCTTCAGCGTCAGTAATTGCCGTGTTATTTGCTACTGTCCGGGGCGCGTTCACCGGTTGCTACCGGATTTTTCGGATCGCTGCTCCATTCATACCAGCCGCCGTCGTAAACGGAGACATTCTTCCAGCCCATTGCGCGCGCATACATAAAGGTTTCTGAGGCGCGCCAGCCGGTGCCGCAATAGAACGAGACTTGTTGATCTGGTTTGATATTCCATGCTTTCCACATAGCGGTAATATCATCGGCGCTACGCATGGTGCCATCCGGGTTATGGAAATCTTCCATATGCGTCGAGTCGCTACCAGCGTGTCCCCAACGTGCTCCGGCTATTTCACCTTTTGGCTTGATGTAGCTGTAACCGCTGGTCGTACCGATAAATTCTGGCCACGAACGAATGCTTACCAGTGAAGCATCCTGACGATGCAGTAGTCCACGTGCCTGCTCCATATCGAGCATCAGTTGCGGTTGCGCCGGGATCTTCACGCCGAAGTCAGGTTCCGGTTTTACTTTCGGTGGCGTACCGCGCTCAACGGGCAGCCCCGCATCAGACCACGTTTGCCAGCCGCCATCCAGCAGGCGCACATCTTTCACGCCTGCGTACAGCATAATCTGTGCCACGCGCGCTGCGGCGTAAACGTCTCACCCGTACAGAATGACCGTGGTGTCATGGCGAATGCCGTGCTTTGCCAGCATCGCTTTCAGTTGCTCATCAGAAACTTTGTTCCACAGCGGTTCGCTTTCAACTTCGTTGGTATCGATGTAGTCAGCGCCGGGAATATGGCTGATAAGGTAAAACTTTGGTGCGCCCCAGGCTGCTTCAATGACTTTCCAGTCACCGGCAGGTTTTGCCGTAACCTCTTTACCTTGTTGCAGGTCATGCAGCCATTGCGGGTAAACCAGTTGCTCAAAGTGCGGCAGTTTTTGCAGGCGGGAAGGTTCGCTTAGCGCGTCACTCAGGATGGAGATATGCGTAAAGCCTGCTTTTTGCAGACGCGTTTTGACGGCTTCGACGTCTTTGTCATTACCGTATAACGCCACCGGCACATCGGCTTTCAGGTTATGTTGCTTGATCCACTCGTTGAGCTGTTCGGCGCTCATTTTGTCGAGCCAGCTTGCAGAAAGGTTTAAGGCGGCAGGTTCATGACCGGAAGGGCCATTTAAAGTTTGTGGCCAGCCGTTATAAAACGCGCTGGGGCGAGTATCTATCGCTTTGCCATTTTGTTGTTGAAGCTGGTCAAAAGTAAGAGGCTTCGCCAGTTCTGCGGCCCACGAAGAAGCGCAAGCCAGCCCTAAAGCCATTGCCAGCGCGGTCATTTGAGAAACACGTTTCATCGAAAATCCCGACATTGTAGTTTTGAGTGCGCCATTCTGAACTGGCGCATGAGGAAAAACTTTGCGTTATCGCAGTTTGTTGTAATTTTCTGACCACTGCATCATATCCAGAACCAGGCCACCAGCGGGAACATCCTGTAAATCATGGGTTACCTGAACGACCGGGATCGCCAGGGCGCGAACTTCGCTAAACACCCACTGGCGAAAACTGTCGCGCAAAGCCACGTCAAGACGGCTGAATGGTTCATCGAGTAATAATGCTTTGGGTTGGGCGAGAAGGGCGCGTAGCAGAGCTACCCGTGCCCGCTGACCACCAGACAGAGTTGCCGGATCCTGATGGAAAGTATCACCAAGTCCCGCGCGCTCAAGCGCATCATTCACGGCATTGTGCCTTGCAACACCTTTGAGTGTCGCCGGTAGCGCCAGCAGTAAATTTTGCCCGACGCTGAACTGGTCAAATAACAGCGCATCCTGGAAAAGAATGCCAACCTGGCGCTGTGCAGTCGGCAGCATGTCGATCCGCTGCTCATTGAGCCATAGCTCACCTGTACAAGAAAACTGCCCGGACAGCGCGCCAATCATCCAGGAAAACAGCGTGGATTTACCACAGCCTGACGCCCCCATTAACGTGACAATGTCACCTTTGGTGGCCGTAAAGTTGACGTTCTTTAGTAAGCAGGTTCCTGGCAAACGTAGCGAAACATCTTTCACGCAGAGCATTAGCGGAGTCCTTGTCTGACATAACCTACCCATTTTGCAAGCAGGGCGGTCAGGGCAAAAATAATAAGCGGTAATAGCAGTTGCCATAAAGCCTGGGCGGCGAGGATACCGTTGCTGCCTCCGCTGCTTAACGCCACCGCTTCTGTGGTGAGCGTCGGAAAACGTCCCGCACCGAGCCACAGCGTCGGCATATATTGCGCAATACTCACTGAAAATCCGACAGCGAACGCAATTAGCGCGGGGCGTAGCATAAGCGGGAATTTCACATAACAGAATATTTTGGCTTGTGACCAGCCCAGCGTTTGTGCAATCAAAATTAATCGCGAGTCGATGCGCCGCCAGGCGGGGTGCAGGATAAACAGCATCCACGGCATCACCCACAGCAGATGCCCCCAGACCACCGCCGTCCAGCTACCATCCAGATTCAACCATAATGCCAGCGTGTACTGGCCTGCCACTAATGGCAGTGCCGGTAATAAAATGGGCATCCATAACCATAGCTGGCGACGCTTTGGCCCCCATTCCAGCCACAGCAGTAACAGGATCAACGCGATGAATGTCGCGACCAGAGCCATAGTCAGGCTATTGAGTAGCGCCTCAAGATTGATCGTCGATTGATCCGCGAGGATCGCCAGCAGAACCACACAGAGCACCCCCGTTAATGGTAATAACCTCGCCAGCGTATAGCCGGGCAGTAAAGCCGTGGCTGGTTTGCGAACGCCATCTTCGCGGGGAATGGTGTTCCTCCAGGCGCGCCATAACAGATAGCCCAGCAAAACACAGGTGGCGAGTAACGCCATCAGCAGCAGGCTGGCGAGCGCGCCTTTAATCTGTTGATCTGTATCGCCCTGAGTTAACCACTGCCAGCTAATTACTGCCAGCGTCGGTGGATTACCTGGCCCAAGGATAATTGCTACATCCACGACCGACAGCGTCCATGCGACAATCGCCAGCATCGCCATTGCCAGAGCAGGAGCGACGGAGGGCAACAGCAGCCAGTTCAGGCATTGCCAGCGGCTGTAGCCCAGTGAATCCATCACTATAACCTGCTGTAGCAGCCGTTTTTCACTTAGCACGGCTGACAAGATCCACAGCAGAAATGCGCTTTCTTTCAGCGCCAGAGTGAAACCCAGCCCAATACCTAATTTGTCCATTGGCGGAGTGAAATACGGGAAATAGTCGTAAAGCAGGCCGCCGTCAGCAAAGAGCAGAAGGGCGCTGGTGGCAAAAGCCACGTGGGGAATGGCGAGCAGCCACGGCAGACGGGCGCACAGATGCAGCCATTTTACGCCAGGCCACAGCGCGACAATCACCAGCAGGGCAATCAACAATGCCCCGACCGCCGCGATAGTCGTCGAAACCAGCGTCGCCAGTAATGCCTGTGGTAACTGCGGGTCGGCAAATAACGCCTGCCAGTGCGTCAGCGACAAGGCAGGCGCTATCAGCGTGAAAGCTGCCGGGATTAGTGGTGCGTAAATCACCGCCACCATCGCCCACAGCAGAAAGATTAATGCGTACCGTAACGGCGTAGCCATTCTTGTTCCAGCGCATTTACCCAGCCTGCATGTGGTTCCGCCAGTACCGGCGGCAGATTCTGCGGCATTCTTGATTGCAATGTTTCACGCTGCGTGTCAGGCAGTTTCTGTGGATCGAGAACCGAAGGATCGCCCCAGACAGCGGGATCCGCTTTACGCAGTTGCGCATCGGGTGAGAGCAGGAAGTTGGCGACAACCTTCGCCGCAGCACTGGCATTCGCATTGGCTGGAATGGTGACGAAATGGACGTTGCCAAGCATCCCCTCGCTAAAGCCGAAGCTGTAACTGCTTGCTGGCAAATCACCGCTGGCTATTTTTTGTTGTGCATGAGCGGGGTTAAAGGTTAGCGACAGGCGCAATGTACCGGCTTTCAGCAGAGCATCCATTCGTGCAGGCGAAGGCGGGAAATCCTTTCCTTCGCGCCACAAATACGGATGCAGTGCATCAAGATATTGCCACAAGGGCGCAGTGATACGGGCGAAAGTCGCATCGTTCGGCGCTGCTTTTAATGCGGCGGGGTCTGGCGTCAGCATAATCAGCAACTGTTCCAGAAACGCCGTGCCTGTGAAGTCCGGTGGGCGCGGATAAGTCACCGTGCCGGGATTGGCTTTGGCAAACTCCAGTAACGCTTGCGGTGTTTGTGGTGGCTGTGGCGTAACATCGCGGCGGGCGATAAACGTCAGTTGTGCGCCACCCCACGGCGATTCCGCGCCTTCGGTCGGCACAGAAAAATCTTCCCGTACCGGTAGTTGCGTATCGACGTAACGCCAGTTGGGTAGAGCCTCTGCCCAGCCGGTTTGTAATAAATTGGCCTCTTTTAAGGTGCGGAAGTTTTCACCATTTACCCACAGAAGATCCACCGAACCGCCTGTTTTGCGCCCGGCAGCGGCCTCCGTCTGAATGCGTTTTACTGCGTCTGCGGCATCCGCCAGGCGGACAATCTTCAGGTTTATATCGTAATGGGTTTTCATCTCGCCGCTAACCCAGTCGAGATAGCGGTTAATTGCCGTATCGCCGCCCCAGGCGTTAAACCAGACGGTTTGCCCTTTGGCGTCGTTTTTGATTTCCTGCCAGTCACTGGCATGTGTTGCCAAAGAAAACAGCGATAACAATCCCAGCAACCACACACAATGGCGCATCATCTCTCCTTAAGAACGTTTTTCAGGAAGTCGGCACAGCCCCTGAGCGGGAATGTCCATGGCAGAATTAAAACGGGCTGACAGATTTTGCAGGCCGATCAATGCTGTCAGCTCGGTGAGTGCCTGAGCGTCAAAATGGGCAGCCAGTCGGGTACGCAGGGCATCATCGACCGTTGGCGGCGTGACGCTCGCAGCTTCGGCGTATTCCAGCGCCAGCCGCTCCTCATCGCTGAACAGCGGGCTTTGCCGCCAGTCAGCTACCGCCAGCAGTTTGTCAGTGCTACCGGTACGCTCCGCGACTTTCATACTGGTGATATCCACACAAAACTCACACAGACACATTTGTGCAATGCGTGCGCTGACAAGCGATCGCACCACCGGATCGAGCGGTGAATGTTTGCGCTCCAGCCAGCCGACAAACATCGACACCAGATAAAAGATAAACGGAATTCGCCCCCACCAGCGAATTGGGCTTAGCACCTCGCCATAATGGCGACGATGCAGCCACGCCTGCGGACGTAAAATCAAAGGAATTTTGCTAAGCGGCGGTAAACCCATCAGGCATTCCTCTTCTGGCGTTCAAGCCATATTTTTTTCGCCATAAAAATCACCACGGTCAGGGCAAACAGGATAAACAGTCCGGTGACAAACCAGAATGTGCCGCCCGTTAACATGCTGCCCGCCCAGGAATAGACGATGGTTGCGGGTAGCTGACCAAGCCCGGTGGCGATAAAAAACGAGCGAAAACGTATTGAAGTCAATCCGGCAGCATAGCTGATAGGATCGAAAGGGACAAAAGGCAATAACCGACATACCAGGATGGTGTGTTTGCCGTAGCGGGTAAAAAAGCCGTCCATGCTGTTAAGCACGGTTTTACCGGTTAACTTTTCCACTACTTCGCGACCCATCACTCTGGCGATAAAAAAGCACAGCGCCGCACCCGCCATCGAACTGGTCCACGACAGCAAGCCGCCCCAGAATGCGCCAAACAGTGACGCATTGGCAAAGGTTATCAAAAACGCAGGCAGCGGCGCGGCAATGGCCTGTAAGATCATCAAGAAGAACGAGACCACAGCCGCCTGTGTGCCGTAAGACTGAATAAAGCGTTCTATACCCTGTTGATCCACGGCGGCAAACGCCGCAACGCTGCGATTGATAAACTCATGGACGCCGGGAAGCAGCGCCCATGCCAGCAGCACAGCGAACAACAGGATGATGATGGTGGCACGATAGTACCAGATTTTACGCGATTGCATTTTCATCATCCTTTATCCTGGTTGTTATTCGGCGATTTTAAAGGTAACCGTTGCCAGCGTGTTATCTGCCGGGAGAACCGACGCATTACCTTTGAATTGCACTTCACCGCGTTTTTCCACGGCCCCATAAGTGTATGTCGCATTGCTGACGATACCGACCGGGCAGCTATCGAGACACACCAGGCAGCCAGTTTTCTTCTCTTCTGCCGCCGCTAAATTACCGCCAAAGCGCATGTCCAGTTTCTTGCCATTGCTATCGACAATCACCTCATCGAAGGAATACGCTTTTGCCGCCCCTTGCCAGTTGACCGAAATATCCAGTTTGCTGCCCGCCACATGGGTCGTTTCTTTATTATCCATCGTCATGTTTTCGCCCGGCGTGCCACCGGCCTGTTTCAGGGCTTCATAAAATGCTTTCGGGGTCGCATAACCCATAAACAGCGATTTATGTCCGTTGGAGCCATCTTTAAACACAATGCCGTGGCGGGTATCGTCTGTCAGAAAACGACCATTAATTTGCACTAACATGGTGACCGTATGGTTATTGGCATCGACACGCAGTGGCTGGCTGGCGGAAAGCCCGTCGTATTCCACTTTTGCCACCGTATTTTCTTTTTGATCGCAGCCACTAAGCCCTGCGGTTGCCAGTAAACACAGTGCAGCCAGTCCTTTTTTCCATGACGCAGAATAATGTTGCAACATCGTTTTATCCTTCATTTTTGGGGTGAGTAAGTGGGCTGCGGCGTGAAGCAGACAGATCCACATGTTTGTGTCGGGCGTAGAGTCTGGCGAACTGAACGAGAATAAACAGCGCCAGTCCTGCCAGACAGAGTTTTAAAATAAAGCGCAGCGTAATGCCCTCACTGGCGAGATCGCTTGCCATTACGGTATAAATAACTATTCCGGGCAGAGTAGTTAATGCCGAAATAAGGGTATAAGGCCAGAAGGCGATGGCGGTTAATCCATAAGCATAATTTTGAATATTGTAAGGAAATAGCGGGATTAAGCGGGTCAAAATAAGAAAATCGATACCGTTACGCGTAATACCTTTTTCTATGGCCTGAAAAGTGTGGCTATGACCAACGTATTTCAGCAGTAAATCACGTCCCAGCCAGCGTGCCAAAAGGAAGGAGCATGACGAGGCCAGCGTGGCGGCAATTAATGAAAGAAACGTCCCTAAGAGCGGGCCAAAGACTATTCCTCCGGCGATCACCAGTATGCTACCCGGTAACAGAAAGAGAGTGGCGATGATGAATAACAGAATATAGAGGCTATAACTGAAAAATCCGCTCTGGCGAATAAGCGCCTGTAAGTGAGGTAAATCGGTGAGCAGATCGAATAAACCGAAAGCGTGGATAGCGTAAATGACCAGCGCAAAAATAAGACAGGCAAAAAGAAATTTACGCTCAGTGTTCATCGTGGAGTTTCCTATATCAAACTTGATAATAGAGAAGTGGTCAGACAACTAAAAACGCAGTGACGGTATAACAAAGGACGGCGGGCAACAAATCATTACTGACAGTTTGTTGATTTTTCTCAAGGTTAATTCTCCTGACCCAGAGTGAGCCAGGAGAACAGAGAAATTAGCGGCGGAAGGTCGCCCACACTGGGGCGTGATCGGACGGTTTTTCCATGCTGCGAATTTCATAGTCGATGCCGGTTTCTACGCAACATTCTGCCAGCGGCTGGCTGGCGAGAAGCAGGTCGATGCGCAGACCACGGTTATCGTCAAAACCTTTTGAGCGGTAATCAAACCACGAGAAACGATCTGCCGTTTCCGGGTTCGCATGGCGGAAAGTATCCACCAGACCCCAGCTAATCAGTCTCTCCATCCATTCGCGTTCTTCTGGCAGGAAAGAACATTTACCGGTACGCAGCCAGCGTTTGCGGTTCTCTTCGCCAATGCCGATATCGAGGTCTGTAGGGCTGATATTCATATCGCCCATAATCAGCACCGGATTCTCACGCTTGAGTTCGGTTTCCAGGTAGTTTTGCAGGTTCTGGTAAAACTGCGCTTTCGCCGGGAATTTAATCGGGTGGTCGCGGCTTTCACCCTGCGGAAAGTAGCCGTTGATCACGGTGACATTGCCCAGCGGCGAGGGAATTTCCGCCATAATAATTCGTCGTTGAGCCTCTTCGCCGTCGCCGGGGAAGCCGCGACGCACAGCAATCGGCGTCTCTTTGGTCAGCAGCGCCACGCCATAATGGCCTTTCTGCCCGTGATAAAAGACGTTGTAGCCAAGCTTTGCTACTTGTTCGAGCGGAAACATATCATCATGAACTTTTGTCTCCTGCAAACCAATCACATCCGGTTGGTGCTTCTCGACGATGGCTTCAAGCTGGTGTGGTCTGGCGCGCAGACCGTTGATATTAAAAGAGACAAATTTCATAGTCGCTGCCATTTATTCAGATAAAGAGTGCGTGGATGTTAGCAGAAATTCGCTGTGCTTACTGCCTGTTGTTAAGTGATTTGATCGATGGTTGTTAATGATGCCAACGATGGCGCAAAAAATGCCCGTTTTTGGTGCAGTTGCGTCAGCATGGCGCAGTAATTTCCAGTAAATTTCGTCAACGATCACAATTCCAGAATTATATTTTACTTCTGCATAACATTTCGTTTTTTATTCTTTTTATTCATCAGTATCGCAAACGTATTCACTTTATATGCACTTCAGGTGCATATCGCTGGGTTGTAACGCCTTGATTTCCAGTTAACTGCCGCCGTTTATGCACTTTTACCACTGGCTGGCACGAACCCTGCAATCTACATTTACAGCGTAAACATCACTTATTATTAACATATGAATAACCATTTATTTACTGTAGGGGTCGCTATGTCTCAGCTAATTACGCGTGAAAACTTTGATGAATGGATGATACCTGTTTACGCTCCGGCACCGTTTATTCCGGTACGTGGCGAAGGTTCGCGCTTGTGGGATCAGCAGGGGAAAGAGTATATCGACTTCGCGGGTGGCATTGCAGTGAACGCACTAGGTCATGCGCATCCGGAACTGCGGGAGACGCTGAACGAGCAGGCGAGTAAGTTCTGGCATACCGGTAATGGTTACACCAACGAGCCAGTATTACGGCTGGCGAAAAAGCTCATTGACGCGACGTTTGCCGATCGCGTGTTCTTCTGTAACTCCGGCGCGGAAGCCAACGAAGCGGCGTTGAAACTGGCGCGCAAATACGCTCACGACCGCTACGGTAGCCATAAGAGCGGCATCGTGGCGTTTAAAAATGCTTTCCACGGGCGCACGCTGTTTACCGTTAGTGCCGGCGGGCAGCCAGCCTATTCACAGGATTTCGCGCCACTGCCGCCGGATATCCGCCATGCCGCGTATAACGATATTAATTCTGCCAGTGCGCTGATTGACGACTCCACCTGCGCGGTGATTGTCGAGCCAGTACAGGGCGAAGGCGGCGTGGTGCCAGCCAGTAAGGCATTTTTGCAGGGATTGCGTGAGTTATGCGATCGCCACAATGCATTGCTGATTTTCGATGAGGTACAAACCGGCGTCGGGCGTACCGGTGAACTTTATGCCTATATGCACTACGGGGTGACGCCCGATCTGCTGACCACCGCTAAAGCTCTGGGCGGAGGTTTCCCGGTTGGTGCGCTGCTGGCAACCGAAGAGTGCGGTCGGGTGATGACCGTTGGCACTCACGGCACCACCTATGGTGGTAATCCGCTGGCCTCGGCGGTGGCGGGTAAAGTGCTTGATCTCATCAACACGCCAGAGATGCTTAATGGTGTCAAACAGCGTCACGACTGGTTTGTTGAGCGTCTTAATATCATTAATCATCGCTGCGGTTTGTTCAGTGAAATTCGCGGATTAGGTCTGTTGATTGGCTGTGTGCTGAATACAGATTACGCCGGGCAAGCGAAACAGATCTCTCAGGAGGCGGCGAAAGCAGGCGTGATGGTGCTGATTGCGGGTGGCAACGTGGTGCGTTTTGCGCCGGCGCTCAACGTCAGCGAAGAAGAGGTGACGACCGGACTGGATCGCTTTGCCGCTACTTGCGAACGCTTTGTTAGCCGGGGTTCATCATGATGGTCATCCGTCCCGTTGAGCGCACCGATGTCGCAGCCTTAATGCAGCTTGCAGGTAAAACGGGCGGCGGCCTGACGTCGCTCCCTGCCAATGAAGCCACGCTTTCGGCGCGTATCGACAGATCCATTAAAACCTGGCAGGGCGAATTACCCGAAAGCGAGCAGGGTTATGTGTTCGTGCTGGAAGAGAGCGAGACAGGCACCGTGGCGGGTATTTGCGCTATTGAGGTGGCTGTCGGGCTAAACGATCCCTGGTACAACTATCGCGTCGGTACGCTGGTTCACGCTTCGAAAGAGCTGAATGTCTATAACGCGCTACCGACGCTGTTTCTCAGTAATGATCACACCGGAAGCAGTGAGTTATGCACGCTGTTCCTCGACCCGGAGTGGCGCAAAGAGGGCAATGGCTATTTGCTGTCGAAATCGCGCTTTATGTTTATGGCGGCTTTTCGTGACAAGTTTAACGACAAAGTGGTCGCCGAAATGCGCGGGGTGATTGATGAGCACGGCTATTCGCCGTTCTGGCAAAGCCTCGGTAAACGCTTCTTTTCGATGGATTTTAGCCGCGCTGATTTTCTCTGCGGTACTGGTCAAAAGGCGTTTATCGCTGAACTGATGCCAAAACATCCGATCTATACGGACTTTTTATCCCAGGAAGCGCAGGACGTTATCGGCCAGGTGCATCCGCAAACAGCCCCCGCGCGTGCGGTGCTGGAAAAAGAAGGTTTTCGCTACCGTAACTATATCGACATCTTCGACGGTGGGCCGACGCTGGAGTGCGACATCGACCGTGTTCGCGCCATCCGCAAAAGTCGGCTGGTGGAAGTCGCGGAAGGGCAGCCAGCGCAGGGGGATTTCCCGGCCTGTCTGGTCGCCAATGAAAATTATCACCATTTCCGCGTGGTACTGGTGCGTGCCGATCCGGCAACCCAGCGTTTGATTTTAACCGCCGCACAACTGGACGCTCTCAAGTGCCACGCCGGGGAGCGCGTTCGTCTGGTGCGCCTGTGCGCAGAGGAGAAAACAACATGACTTTATGGATCAACGGCGACTGGGTGACGGGGCAGGGCGAACTTCGCGTGAAGCATAATCCGGTATCGGGCGACGTATTATGGCAAGGCAATGATGCCGATGCCGCTCAGGTGGCGCTGGCTTGTCGCGCTGCACGCGCCGCGTTTCCGCGTTGGGCGCGGCTCTCCTTTGGCGATCGTCAGGTAAGAGTTGAACGCTTTGCCGGACTGCTGGAAAGCAATAAAGCCGAATTAACGGCGATTATTGCCAGAGAAACAGGCAAACCGCGCTGGGAAGCGGCAACCGAAGTGACGGCAATGATTAATAAAATCGCTATTTCAATCAAGGCATATCACGTGCGCACGGGCGAGCAGCGCAGCGAAATGCCTGACGGTGCGGCGAGTTTGCGCCATCGCCCACACGGCGTGCTGGCGGTGTTTGGACCGTACAATTTCCCAGGGCATTTGCCGAACGGGCATATCGTTCCGGCGCTGCTGGCAGGCAACACAATTATCTTTAAACCCAGCGAACTGACACCGTGGAGCGGCGAGGCGGTAATGCGCTTATGGCAGCAGGCCGGCTTGCCGTCGGGTGTGCTGAACCTGGTGCAGGGGGGGCGCGAAACGGGTCAGGTGCTGAGTGCGCTGGAAGATCTCGACGGTTTGCTGTTTACCGGTAGCGCCAACACTGGCTACCAGCTGCATCGCCAGCTCTCCGGTCAGCCGGAAAAAATCCTCGCCCTCGAAATGGGTGGCAATAACCCGCTGATTATTGATGACGTGGCGGATATCGACGCCGCTGTCCACCTGACTATTCAGTCAGCATTTGTCACTGCCGGGCAACGCTGCACTTGCGCCCGCCGTTTAATGCTTAAACGCGGGGCGCAGGGCGATGCGTTCCTTGCTCGCCTGGTTGCCGTTAGCCAGCGGTTAACGCCGGGGAACTGGGATGACGAACCACAGCCGTTTATTGGCGGGCTGATTTCTGAACAGGCCGCGCAGCAGGTTGTTACCGCCTGGCAGGAACTGGAAGCGATGGGCGGGCGAACCCTGCTTGCGCCACGTTTGCTGCGCGCAGGAACATCATTGCTGACGCCGGGGATCATTGAAATGTCAGGCGTTGTCGGTGTGCCGGATGAAGAAGTGTTTGGGCCGCTATTGCGTATCTGGCGTTATGACACCTTTGATGAGGCGATTAAGATGGCGAATAACACTCGCTTTGGCCTCTCTTGCGGGCTGGTGTCACCGGAGCGGGAAAAGTTCGATCGACTGTTACTGGAAGCGCGTGCGGGGATCGTCAACTGGAACAAACCGCTTACCGGCGCTGCCAGTACTGCACCATTCGGCGGCGTTGGCGCTTCCGGCAACCATCGCCCCAGCGCCTGGTATGCCGCAGATTATTGTGCCTGGCCGATGGCTAGCCTGGAGTCAGACACGTTAACGTTGCCTGCGACGCTTAACCCCGGTCTGGATTTCTCCGATGAGGTGGTGCCATGAACGCCCGGGAAGTGAATTTCGACGGGTTGGTGGGGCTGACACATCATTACGCGGGCCTGTCGTTTGGTAATGAAGCCTCTACCCGTCACCGTTTTCAGGTCTCTAATCCGCGACTGGCGGCAAAACAGGGTTTACTGAAAATGAAAGCCCTTGCTGATGCGGGATTCCCGCAGGCGGTGATGCCGCCGCACGAGCGACCGTTTATCCCGGTTTTGCGTCAACTGGGATTCAACGGCAGCGATGAACACGTGCTGGAAAAGGTTGCCCGTCAGGCTCCGCACTGGCTTTCCAGCGTCAGTTCCGCTTCGCCAATGTGGGTAGCGAATGCAGCTACGGTAGCGCCATCCGCTGATACGCTGGATGGCAAAGTGCATCTGACCGTCGCCAACCTGAACAATAAATTTCACCGTTCGCTGGAAGCGCCCGTCACCGAATCGCTGTTAAAAGCGATTTTTAACGATGAAGAGAAGTTCACCGTTCATTCTGCTTTGCCGCAGGTGGCGATGCTGGGGGATGAGGGGGCGGCAAACCACAATCGGCTCGGTGGTAACTATGGCGATCCCGGTATTCAGCTTTTTGTGTACGGGCGAGAAGAGGGCAATGGCACGCGACCTTCCCGTTATCCGGCGCGGCAAACCCGTGAAGCCAGTGAGGCGGTCGCCAGGTTGAATCAGGTGAATCCACAGCAGGTGGTTTTTGCCCAGCAAAACCCGGACGTTATCGACCAGGGTGTTTTTCATAATGATGTCATTGCGGTGAGTAACCGCCAGGTGCTGTTTTGCCATCAGCAGGCGTTCGCCCGCCAGGCGCAATTACTGGCAAACCTGCGCGCGCGGGTGAACGGTTTTATGGCGATAGAAGTTCCGGCGGCACAGGTTTCCGTAGCGGATGCTGTCTCGACTTATCTGTTTAACAGCCAGTTACTGAGCCGTGATGATGGTTCGATGGTGTTGGTGCTGCCGCAGGAGTGTCGGGAACACGCTGGGGTATGGCGTTATCTCAATGAATTGCTTGCTGCCGATAACCCGATAAGCGAACTGAAAGTTTTTGATTTGCGCGAAAGCATGGCAAACGGCGGCGGCCCTGCGTGCCTGCGGTTACGCGTGGTGCTGACGGCAGAAGAATATCAGGCGGTAAATCCGGCAGTGATGATGAACGATACCTTGTTTAATACGCTCAATGGCTGGGTGGATCGCTACTATCGCGATCGTCTTACTGCCGCCGATCTTGCTGACCCGCAATTGCTGCGTGAAGGAAGGGAAGCTCTGGATGCACTGACTCGTTTACTGAATCTCGGTTCGGTTTACCCGTTTCAGCGGGAGGGAGGGGGTAATGGATAATTTTCTTGCCCTGACTTTAACGGGCAAAAAGCCAGCCATAACAGAGCGGGAAAACAACGGTGTCCGCTGGCGCTGGCTGGGCGACGGGCTGCTGGAACTGACGCCGTTAACGCCACCGCAGGGTGCGCTGGTGATTTCTGCGGGAATACACGGTAATGAAACCGCGCCGGTAGAAATGCTCGATGCTTTGCTTGGCGCGATTCTCCACGGCGAGATCCCTCTACGCTGGCGGCTGCTGGCGATCCTTGGAAATCCCCCGGCGCTGAAGCAAGGGACACGTTATTGCCATAGCGATATGAATCGAATGTTTGGCGGACGCTGGCAGCGATTTGCCGAAAGCGGCGAAACGTGCCGTGCGCGCGAACTGGAACAGTGTCTGGAAGATTTTTATGAACAGGGTAAAGAGTCTGTTCGCTGGCACCTTGATCTGCATACCGCGATTCGTGGTTCGTATCACCCACGGTTTGGTGTTTTACCGCAACGTAATATTCCCTGGGACGAAAACTTTCTGACATGGCTGGGTGCGGCAGGGCTGGAGGCATTGGTGTTTCACCAGGCGCCGGGGGGCACGTTTACCCATTGTAGTGCCGAACATTTCGGTGCACTGGCGTGTACGCTGGAACTTGGTAAAGCATTGCCATTTGGCAAAAACGATCTTCGCCAGTTTTCACCCACCGCCAGCGCGATTGCTGCGCTGTTATCTGGCGTGAGTGTCGGTACTGAGAGAACGTCGCCGCTACGCTATCGGGTCGTTTCGCAAATTACCCGCCACTCATCATCCTTCGAACTGCATATGGCAAGCGAGACGCTGAACTTCACGCCGTTTAAGAAAGGAACGTTGTTGGCGCAGGATGGTGAGGAACATTTTACTGTGACTCATGATGTTGAGTATGTGTTATTCCCTAATCCATTGGTGGCGACGGGATTACGTGCGGGATTAATGCTGGAAAAAATAACCTAATACTTGCCCGCAGAAATCATTCTGCGGGTATTTACTGGCTTTTTAATGAAATAATGCGGATTAATCCTGGTTATTTGCTTTATTTATCACCAGTCATCAGGTATATTTCTTCATAATCCCTGCAAAATCAGTGTGTTGTAATATTTCATCATCACTCTCCATCAAATTTTCTTTTTTTCTCCATAATTGGCGCAAAAGTGTTTTTTACACTTTCATTGTTTTACCGTTGCTCTGATTAATTGACGCTAAAGTCAGTAAAGTTAATCTCGTCAACACGGCACGTTACTTAAGAAAGCCGTAATAAATAACTGAAAGGAAGGATATAGAATATGCGTAAATTAACTGCACTGTTTGTTGCCTCTACCCTGGCTTTTGGCGCGGCTAACCTGGCCCATGCCGCCGATACCACTACCGCAGCACCGGCTGACGCGAAGCCGATGATGCACCATAAAGGTAAATTCGGTCCGCATCACGACATGATGTTTAAAGACCTGAACCTGACCGACGCGCAGAAACAGCAGATTCGCGAAATCATGAAAGGCCAGCGTGACCAGATGAAACGCCCGCCGCTGGAAGAACGCCGCGCAATGCATGACATTATTGCCAGCGATACCTTCGACAAAGCGAAAGCTGAAGCGCAGATCGCAAAAATGGAAGAACAGCGCAAAGCTAACATGCTGGCGCACCTGGAAACCCAGAACAAGATTTACAACATCCTGACGCCGGAGCAGAAAAAGCAATTTAATGCTAATTTTGAGAAGCGTCTGACAGAACGCCCTGCGGCAAAAGGTAAAATGCCTGCAACTGCTGAATAATCTTTCAGCCTGACAACTTAAGACCGCCGGTCTTGTCCACTACCTTGCAGCAATGCGGTGGACAGGATCGGCGGTTTTCTTTTCTGTTCTACAACTTTTGCAAAAAAAGCCTAATCACTACTAAGGTAAATCACCCGAGTTGCCGATAACAATCCACGGTTGCCTGAACGATAACAATGAAAAGAGTATGCCGGGAGCGAGTATGGAATACTTTGATATGCGTAAAATGTCGGTGAACCTGTGGCGAAACGCTGCCGGTGAAACTCGTGAAATCTGTAGCTTTCCTCCGGCAAAACGTGATTTTTACTGGCGTGCCAGCATTGCTTCCATTGCGGCAAATGGTGAGTTTTCGTTGTTTCCGGGAATGGAAAGGAGCGTGACGCTGCTGGAAGGCGGTGAGATGCTCCTTGAAAGCACTAACCGTTTTAGCCATACCTTAAAACCGCTACAGCCTTTTGCTTTCGCGGCGGATCAGGTGGTAAAAGCGAAACTGACTGAAGGTCAGATGTCAATGGATTTCAACATTATGACGCGCCTTGATGCCTGTAAAGCGAAAGTCAGAATTGCCGAACGCACGTTCACCACTTTTGGCTCACGCGGTGGGGTGGTGTTTGTGATTAGCGGAGCGTGGCAACTGGGCGACAAGCTGTTGACTACCGACCAGGGCGCGTGCTGGTACGATGGCAGGCACACCCTGCGGCTTTTGCAACCGCAAGGCAAACTGCTGTTCAGTGAAATTAACTGGCTGGCAGGCTATTCACCGGATCAGGTTCAGTGATTTCATAGTTGCCGGAAAGCAGCGGTTTACAGAGGATTTTATAACCGTCGTGATCAAACCCGGCGGGTGTACGGATTAACGTTGCAGCTTCTTCTAACGAATTAACCGCGCCCAGCCACAGCCAGTTATGAATAATATGATATTGGGTCATTTCCGGATGCTGTTCTTTCAGCGCCACCGCACCTCGCCACGGCCAACAAACAACCCGCAAACGCTCCAGAGACTGGCGCAAACGTAGCGCATGAGCGTCATGGCTCTCTTTACTGCAGCACGCCCCGGCGCAACGTTTTAGCGCCGAACGAAAACAAGCGCGCCCGCGACTTAACGGTTCCAGCCCGAGCAGGCCATAACAAAGTTTTTGTTCATCGGCGATGGTCTGTAATGCTTGTAAAGCCGCACGACGGTTGGCAAACAGGCCGAATAAGTTTGCTGCGGTAGAAAAATCCACGTCTTTGGCATACACCACATCGACACGCTTTTCATTCAGTTGCAGGGCACAGAGCTGGCGATTACGGCGCAAGCGTTTATTAAACAGTGGCTGTTGTTCTTTAATTAATCGCGCTTCAAGGAGTAGAGCGCCGATTTCACCTGCGGTGCAGATCCAACTAATTCGCCTTGATTGCCGCAGCATGGCGGCTTCATCCTGAGTGCGTAAATGAGAAAGCACCCGGCTGCGGATATTAACGCTTTTGCCAATATAGAGCGGCATGGTGTCACTTTCGCCATGAAACAGATAGACCCCTGGTCGGGTGGGTAAGTCATTAAGGAATGAACGTAAATGTTCGGGATATTCGTAGATTGCCGCCGCTTCAAATTCTGGCCGCAGGGAAGTTAAACGCCGTACCACTGTTGACTCCAAATGCTGGTTATCTATCCAGTGTAACAGGCGGGAAACGATTAAAAAAGAGGCGGGTCGATGACAAAAGTAACACCGCCTGATGCGCTACGCTTATCAGGCCTACTCGACTCCTACAATGTACTGAATTTGCAAAGTTTTGTAGGCCGAATAAGGCGTTCACGCCGCATCCGGCATGAACAACGCACTCTTTTTCGCACAAGCCATTATGTGCAAATGATTACTTTTTCCAGAAATCATCGAAAACCGTAATAGGCGGACGGCGTTTATGTTCGGTTTTCAGATACCAGTTTTCTATTGTTCTGGCGACCTGTTCGGGTACGGTTTTCCCTTCCAGATAGTCATCGATATTGTCATAGCTCACGCCGAGCGCCACCTCATCTGGCAGGGAAGGGCGGTCATCTTCCAGGTCGGCTGTTGGCGCCTTCTTATAGAGATGTTCCGGGCAACCTAATGCCGCCAGTAACTGTTTGCCCTGACGCTTGTTCAGACGGTATAGCGGGTTAATGTCAGTACCACCGTCACCGTATTTAGTGAAGAATCCGGTAATGGCTTCTGCCGCATGATCGGTGCCAACCACGACACCGTTGGTCATGCCTGCAATGCTGTATTGCGCTTTCATCCGCTCACGCGCTTTTTCATTGCCGCGAACGAAATCACTTAATTCAATACCCGCCTCGCGCAGCGCCTGTTCGCTGGCCAATACCGCGCCCTTGATATTCACGGTTAATACGCGATCCGGTTGAATAAAGGCAATAGCGTCCTGACAATCCTGTTCATCAGCCTGAACACCATAGGGCAGGCGCACGGCAATGAATTGCAGTGCCGCGTTGCCCGTTTCCTGACGTAGCTCGTTAATTGCCATTTGACACAGTTTCCCGGCAAGAGTGGAGTCCTGACCGCCGCTGATCCCGAGCACCAATGATTTAATGAACGGGTAGGTTTGCAAATAGCTTTTCAGAAAATCGATGCTGCGGCGAATTTCCTCTTCAGCATTAATCTGCGGTTTTGCGCCCAGCGCCTTTATTATTTGTTGTTGCAATGTCATTGAACCCCTCCAGACAGAAAAATAAAACTTCCTTAAAGCTAACCCGTTGCTACAGAAACGACAAGCGACAGCAGGTTGAATGGCGGTTAAAACGTCATACAGGAATCCTCTGAAAGCAGAGCCGTTTCGTTCACAGGCTTGAAAAAGCGCCCAATGTATTCCAGGCTTATCTAACACGCTGATAAACAAGAGGACGGAATATGAACAAGAATATGGCAGGAATTCTGGGTGCAGCGGCGGTATTAACCATGCTGGCAGGTTGTACGGCGTATGATCGTACCAAAGACCAGTTTGTACAGCCTGTGGTGAAAGACGTCAAAAAAGGCATGAGCCGGGCGCAGGTTGCACAAATTGCGGGTAAACCTTCGTCTGAAGTGAGCATGATCCATGCTCGTGGTACTTGCCAGACCTATATCCTGGGTCAACGTGATGGTAAAGCAGAAACCTATTTTGTCGCCTTAGATGATACCGGACATGTCATCAACTCCGGCTATCAGACCTGTGCCGAATACGACACCGATCCACAAGCAGCGAAGTAATTTCTTCGCCTGAAAGCTTGAGTTACAACGGAAACCGGCCATTGCGCCGGTTTTTTTTTGCCCCGTGTTCTTATTTATTGTCGCGAATTATTTAACCGAAATGTGAAGAAGGTCATAACAACAGGTCAAGGAGAGACAATTTGTATGGTCAAAGAAATACTATCGTTCAGGTCAATACCGTATACTCTTTTCAGCCACCAAAAAAAGTCATGTTGGTTTCGCAAGTTACCCAGAGCATGGAAGCAGGTGAAGGCTTGCGGAGTGTCTGGCTGACAGATAATCGTTGATGAGGGCAGTTTTATGGAAAAGAAACACATTTATCTGTTTTGTTCTGCGGGCATGTCTACCTCTTTACTGGTATCAAAAATGCGCGCACAGGCAGAAAAATATGAAGTTCCGGTCATTATTGAAGCATTTCCGGAAACACTGGCGGGTGAAAAAGGTCAGAATGCCGATGTCGTGTTATTAGGGCCGCAGATTGCTTATATGTTGCCCGAAATTCAGCGTTTGTTACCCAACAAACCTGTTGAAGTCATTGATTCACTGTTATATGGCAAAGTCGATGGTTTAGGCGTGCTTAAGGCTGCAGTTGCAGCAATTAAAAAAGCCGCAGCAAATTAATTTTTAAATTTTTCCGTCAAAGAGTTATTTCATAAATCTATACCGCAATACTTTAATTGCGGTTTTTAAGGGTATTTTTCTATGAGTAATGTTATTGCATCGCTTGAAAAGGTACTCCTCCCTTTTGCAGTCAAAATAGGAAAACAGCCACACGTTAATGCAATCAAAAACGGCTTTATTCGCTTAATGCCGTTAACCCTTGCGGGGGCCATGTTTGTATTAATCAATAACGTTTTTCTGAGCTTTGGGGAGGGGTCGTTTTTTTACTCCTTAGGTATTCGCCTCGATGCCTCAACCATTGAAACACTCAATGGCCTGAAAGGTATTGGTGGAAACGTATACAACGGAACATTAGGGATTATGTCTTTAATGGCGCCGTTTTTTATCGGTATGGCGCTGGCAGAAGAGCGTAAAGTCGATGCGCTCGCGGCAGGGTTGTTATCCGTTGCGGCATTTATGACCGTCACGCCTTATAGTGTCGGTGAAGCTTATGCGGTCGGCGCAAACTGGTTAGGTGGCGCGAATATCATTTCCGGGATTATTATCGGCCTGGTGGTGGCAGAAATGTTTACCTTTATTGTCCACCGCAACTGGGTGATTAAATTACCCGACAGTGTACCGACATCGGTCTCACGTTCTTTCTCAGCATTAATTCCCGGCTTTATTATTCTTTCTGTGATGGGAATTATTGCCTGGGCGCTGAATACCTGGGGCACTAACTTCCATCAGATTATTATGGATACCATCTCGACGCCGCTGGCATCGTTGGGTAGCGTGGTCGGCTGGGCGTATGTGATCTTTGTTCCGCTGCTGTGGTTCTTCGGTATTCACGGTGCGCTGGCGCTGACCGCGCTGGACAACGGCATTATGACGCCGTGGGCGCTGGAAAACATCGCCACCTATCAACAATATGGCTCCGTCGAAGCGGCGCTGGCAGCCGGTAAGACCTTCCATATCTGGGCCAAGCCGATGCTGGATTCCTTTATTTTCCTCGGGGGCAGCGGTGCGACCCTGGGGCTGATTCTGGCTATCTTTATCGCTTCTCGCCGTGCTGACTATCGTCAGGTGGCAAAACTGGCGCTGCCGTCGGGCATCTTCCAGATTAATGAACCGATTCTGTTTGGTCTGCCGATTATCATGAACCCGGTGATGTTTATCCCGTTTGTTCTGGTGCAACCTATTCTGGCGGCAATTACTCTGGCGGCGTACTACATGGGCATCATCCCACCGGTGACTAACATTGCACCGTGGACCATGCCAACCGGTCTGGGAGCCTTCTTTAATACTAACGGTAGCGTCGCCGCATTGCTGGTCGCACTCTTCAACCTTGGCATCGCAACGCTGATATATCTGCCATTTGTCGTGGTGGCAAACAAAGCGCAGAACGTGATTGATAAAGAAGAGAGCGAAGAAGATATTGCTAACGCCCTGAAATTTTAATCGACGCTGGCACGGGCAACTCGTGCCAGTAAGAATAGAGAGGAACGATGTATGATGGATCTCGATAATATTCCTGATACGCAAACGGAAGCTGAGGAACTGGAAGAAGTGGTGATGGGGCTTATCATCAACTCCGGACAAGCGCGCAGCCTGGCGTATGCGGCGCTGAAGCAGGCGAAGCAGGGCGATTTTGCAGCGGCAAAAGCCATGATGGATCAGTCGCGGATGGCCTTGAATGAAGCGCATCTGGTACAGACGAAACTGATTGAAGGCGACGCGGGCGAAGGCAAGATGAAAGTGAGTCTGGTGCTGGTTCACGCCCAGGATCATCTAATGACTTCCATGCTTGCACGTGAACTGATTACCGAATTAATTGAGCTTCATGAAAAACTGAAGGCATAAGGAGTCGATGATGCAGCCAGTGATTAATGCGCCGGAAATTGCCACTGCCCGTGAACAGCAGTTGTTTAATGGCAAAAATTTCCATGTATTTATCTACAATAAAACGGAAAGTATTACTGGATTGCATCAGCATGACTATTATGAATTTACCCTGGTTTTAACTGGTCGTTATTTCCAGGAGATTAACGGTAAGCGCGTGTTGCTGGAACGGGGCGATTTTGTTTTTATTCCGTTAGGATCACACCATCAAAGTTTTTATGAGTTTGGTGCCACGCGCATATTGAACGTTGGGATCAGTAAACGTTTTTTTGAACAGCATTATTTGCCGTTGTTGCCTTATTGCTTTGTTGCTTCACAGGTTTACCGAACAAATAATACTTTTCTTACCTATGTGGAAACGGTGATTTCTTCATTGAATTTCAGCGAAACCGGTCTGGAAGAATTTGTTGAGATAGTCACTTTTTATGTCATTAACCGTTTACGTCATTACCGCGAAGAACAGGTGATTGATGATGTGCCACAGTGGTTAAAAAGTACGGTTGAAAAGATGCATGATAAAGCGCAGTTCAGTGAGAATGCGCTGGAAAATATGGTGATGTTATCGGCTAAATCGCAGGAGTATTTGACGCGTGCGACTCAGCGATATTATGGCAAAACGCCGATGCAGATTATTAATGAAATCCGCATTAACTTTGCCAAAAAACAACTGGAAATGACTAACTATTCTGTGACTGATATTGCATTTGAAGCCGGTTATAGTAGCCCAAGCCTGTTTATTAAAACGTTTAAGAAACTAACATCTTTTACACCAAATAGTTATCGTAAGAAATTGACTGAATTTAATCAGTAGTTATTATCACTGATCATTAAATTTACATGTATGCCTTATTTATCCTGGGGAGACCGGGATATTCCTGACGTAGAGGCAGGTATGAATAATATTAGTATTTCCTGATGAAGGGAGAAATTATGAGCCAGAAATTAAAAGTCGTCACTATTGGTGGCGGGAGTAGTTATACCCCGGAACTGCTGGAAGGGTTTATTAAGCGTTATCACGAATTGCCGGTGACTGAATTATGGCTGGTGGATGTCGAAGGTGGTAAAGCAAAACTGGATATTATCTTTGATCTCTGCCAGCGAATGATCGATAACGCTGGTGTACCGATTAAACTTTATAAAACGCTTGATCGTCGTGAGGCGCTGAAAGGGGCAGATTTTGTCACTACCCAACTGCGCGTAGGTCAATTACCAGCACGCGAACTGGATGAACGTATTCCGTTAAGTCATGGTTATCTTGGCCAGGAAACTAATGGTGCGGGTGGACTGTTTAAAGGTCTGCGCACCATTCCGGTGATTTTTGACATCGTAAAAGATGTCGAAGAACTTTGTCCGAATGCGTGGGTGATCAACTTCACTAACCCGGCGGGAATGGTCACTGAAGCGGTCTATCGTCATACCGGATTTAAACGCTTTATCGGCGTGTGTAATATTCCGATTGGCATGAAAATGTTTATCGGCGATGTTTTAGCCTTGAATGAGAACGATGATTTATCTATCGATCTGTTCGGCCTGAACCACATGGTGTTTATTAAGGATGTTTTGGTAAATGGCAAATCACGTTTCGCCGAATTGCTTGATGGTGTGGCATCCGGGCAGTTAAAAGCATCTGGTGTTAAAAATATTTTCGATCTGCCGTTTAGCGAAGGTTTAATTCGGGCTCTGAACCTGTTGCCGTGTTCCTATTTGCTTTATTACTTCAAGCAAAAAGAGATGCTGGCGATTGAAATGGGTGAATACTACAAAGGCGGCGCGCGTGCGCAGGTGGTACAGAAAGTCGAGAAGCAACTCTTTGATCTGTATAAAAACCCGGATCTGAAAGTGAAACCGAAAGAGCTGGAGCAGCGCGGTGGGGCTTATTACTCTGATGCAGCGTGCGAAGTCATCAACGCTATCTACAACGACAAGCAAACGGAACATTACGTTAATATCCCGCATCATGGGCATATTGATAATATTCCGGCAGACTGGGCGGTAGAAATGACCTGCACGCTGGGGCGCGATGGCGCGACGCCACATCCGCGCATTACGCATTTCGATGACAAAGTGATGGGGCTGATTCACACCATCAAAGGCTTCGAGATTGCGGCCAGCAACGCAGCACTTAGCGGGGAATTTAACGATGTGTTACTGGCGCTAAACCTTAGCCCGTTGGTGCACTCCGATCGTGATGCTGAGCTGCTGGCACGCGAGATGATTCTGGCGCACGAGAAATGGCTGCCAAACTTTGCCGACTGCATAGCAGAACTTAAAAAAGCACATTAACCGGGGCTGATTATGGAACGCTTACTGATTGTTAATGCCGATGACTTTGGCCTAAGTAAAGGCCAGAACTACGGCATTATCGAGGCCTGCCGAAACGGTATTGTCACGTCGACGACGGCGCTGGTGAATGGTGAAGCTATCGACCATGCGGTGCAGTTGAGTCGCGATGAACCGAGTCTGGCAGTTGGAATGCACTTTGTTCTCACCCTGGGCAAGCCGCTGACTGCAATGCCGGGTTTAACCCGCGAAGGTGTGTTAGGGAAGTGGATCTGGCAACTGGCGGAAGAAGATGCTTTACCGCTGGAGGAAATTGCTCAGGAACTTGCCAGTCAGTATCTGCGTTTCATTGAGCTATTTGGGCGCAAACCAACGCACCTTGATAGCCATCATCATGTGCATATGTTCCCGCAGATTTTCCCGATTGTGGCGAAGTTTGCGGCTGAAGAGGGGATTGCGTTGCGCATCGACCGTCAGCCGCTATCTTATGATGGTGATTTACCGGCTAATCTGCGCAGCTCGCAGGGATTCAGTAGCGCGTTCTATGGTGAAGAGATTAGCGAGTCACTGTTTCTGCAAGTGCTGGATGATTCCAGTCATCGTGGTGAACGTTCGCTGGAAGTGATGTGCCATCCGGCGTTTGTCGATAATACAATTCGCCAGAGTGCTTATTGCTTTCCACGGTTAACGGAGCTGGAAGTGTTGACATCCGCATCGCTGAAGTATGCCATTGCCGAGCGAGGTTATCGGTTGGGTAGTTATCTTGATGTGTAAGGTAGTTTGTAAAGTCACTCCCCTGGGGGAGTGACTTTATTCATATTTACGCCGGAATTTTATCAATCTTAGGAATTCGTGACCATACGCGGTGCGCTGCCATTAGCGTTAACAGTTCATCCATAAAACTACCGTCTGCGCTGTCGGCTTCCACAATCCCTTCTTCACCCTGGTCATCAACCTTGATTGTCGCCTTAAACTTGCGCGCATCGCCCGCCAGCGCAATCGGTTTAAGGTGCTTATAGGCTTCCATCAGGTAATAGTTTGCATCGCCGTTGTCTGCGATATCGGCGATATTACCGCAAGGGACAATGACTGCATCGACCGTCAGCGATGGCGCCCCGGCAAAGGTTGCTGCTATCGGCAACACCGTACCGTCATCGGTAGTGACTTCGCCCATCCGTGAGTAAAGCAGTTTGGCATGAACGCCTTTGGCTTTCAGCGCCTTCAGAATTGCCAGAAGGTCTGCGGATTTCACTTCATCATTAAGCAAAATAGCTACCACACGGCCTTTCACATCACCGTCAGGAATGGCATACAAACTTAACGCAGGATCTTTTTTAAGCCCGTTTACGTCCAGTGGCGGGGTGATATTCAGTTGGTCGTCAGTCAGTTCGATACCGAGATTTTTTGCTACCGCCTGCGCCAGGTTAAGATCAATATGCGCTAACTGGTCAACGACGCGTTCACGAATATAAGGTCGTACAACTTTGCTTAACTCAAAGCTGAAACCATCGACTATATGGCGCTGCTCGAACGGCGTTTGACTTAGCCAGAACAGGCGCGGATGGGAATAATATTCGCCAAATGATGGGCTGCGTTCCCGCACTTTATTGCCTTCCACGCGCTCCTGATATGATTCAAAACCGCCGCGTTTTGGCCCCGGCGGCGTTTCGCGCGGCCAGTTATCGTTGATCGAGTTCGGTTCGTAATTCGCCGGGTTAGTGTCGATTCCCATCCGATGCATACCGTCACGCTGGAAATTGTGGTACGGGCAGGTAGGGCGATTAATCGGAATTTCATGAAAATTCGGCCCGCCAAGACGGCTGATTTGTGTATCGGTATAAGAGAACAAACGTCCCTGCAACAGCGGATCGTTGGTGAAATCCAGACCAGGGACAATATGACCAGGATGGAAAGCTGCCTGTTCGTTTTCGGCAAAGAAGTTATCCGGGTTACGGTTAAGCACCATTTTGCCGACGCGCTGAACGGGTACTAACTCTTCCGGGATGAGTTTCGTTGGGTCAAGCAGGTCGAAGTCGAATTTGAATTCATCTTCTTCGGGGATCAACTGGAAGCCCAGTTCGTATTCCGGGAAATCGCCTGCTTCAATGGCTTCCCACAGTTCGCGGCGGTGGAAGTCTGGATCACGTCCGGTGAGTTTCTGCGCTTCATCCCACACCAGTGAGGCTTTACCTGCCAGTGGTTTCCAGTGGAAACGTACAAAGGTCGCTTTACCTTCGGCGTTAATCAGGCGGAAGGTGTGAATGCCGAAGCCTTCCATGGTGCGGTAACTGCGTGGTATTCCGCGATCTGACATCGCCCACATCACGTTGTGGAGCGTTTCTGGTTGCAGGGATACATAATCCCAGAAGGTGTCGTGGGCGCTTTGCCCTTGCGGAATTGCCCAGTGCGGTTCCGGTTTTACCGCATGAACAAAATCGGGGAATTTATGCGCATCCTGAATAAAGAAGATTGGTGTGTTATTACCAACAAGGTCAAAAATACCCTCTTCGGTATAGAACTTGGTGGCAAAACCACGGATATCACGCACCGTATCTGCCGAACCTGCGCCACCCTGAACGGTAGAGAAACGCACGAACACCGGGGTGATTTTGTTCGGATCTGACAGGAAGTCGGCTTTGGTGATATCGCTTAAGTTTTTATACGGCTGGAAATAACCGTGAGCGGCTGACCCACGCGCGTGAACGATACGTTCCGGAATACGTTCATGGTCGAAGTGGGTGATTTTCTCGCGCAGAATAAAATCTTCCAGCAGCGTTGGACCACGGCTACCGGCACGCAGTGAGTTTTGATCGTCGGCGATGCGCACGCCCTGATTAGTGGTCAGCGCATAATTTTCACTGCCTTTGCGTACGTCTTCCAGAGATTTTAGTTTTTCGTTACGCGTATCAGGGGCTTTCAGACTCCCTGGGGCGGTAGGTTGTGCGCCTGGCGGTGTTGGTTCAGCCGCTGGACGATAAGATCCGTCTTCAGGTGCCAGTGAGTCCATTCCCGGTTTCGCTTCGCTGGAGTCGTGTAGTGGTGACTGGTGCTGATGTGGGTTCTTTTCGTTATGTTGCGACATTGAACTCGTCTCCTTAATTCATTACTGAAAGGGCCGCTGTTTTGGTCAAAAAAACCTCTAACTATAGACCATCAGGGTGATCCCGCTCTGGAAGTGGTGCCAGAGAAGGTATTCGGGAATATACGCAAAGCAGGACGGACGGGGGGTAAATCAGCTAAACTACAATTTTTCTGATTTTTAATATGCGTTTAGTGAAGCCAGTAATGAAGAAACCGCTACGTCAGCAAAACCGCCCGATTATTAGCTATGTTCCTCGCACGGAACCTGCGCCGCCAGAACATGCGATTAAGATGGATTCGTTTCGCGATGTCTGGATGCTGCGTGGCAAATATGTTGCGTTTGTTCTGACGGGGGAGTCATTCCTGCGCTCACCAGCATTTAGCGTGCCGGAGTCCGCCCAGCGTTGGGCTAACCAAGTGCGCCAGGAAAATGAGATCGAAGAATAAAAAAACGCCTGTCGAATGACAGGCGTTTTGCGTTATGAACCAGGATTAACGGTGTGCCAGTTCGGCGTCGTCTTCGCTGTCCAGAATGGACTTATCGGTTTGCTTCAGCCACTGGCTGGTCAGCGTACCTGCGGTCATTGAGCCGCTCACGTTCAATGCAGTTCGACCCATATCGATAAGCGGTTCAACGGAGATTAACAGAGCCACTAGCGTTACCGGCAGGCCCATCGCCGGCAGAACAATTAACGCGGCGAATGTTGCACCGCCACCAACACCTGCAACACCTGCTGAACTCACTGTGACGATACCGACGAGTGTTGCAATCCACATCGGGTCCAGCGGGTTAATGCCCACCGTTGGCGCAACCATCACCGCCAGCATTGCCGGATACAAACCGGCACAGCCGTTCTGACCAATGGTCGCCCCAAAAGAGGCGGCGAAACTGGCGATAGATTCAGGAACACCCAGACGACGCGTTTGTGCTTCAACGTTCAGTGGAATAGACGCTGCACTGGAGCGACTGGTGAAAGCAAACGTCAGCACCGGCCACACTTTACGGAAGTATTTCAGCGGACTCACGCCATTAATACCCAGCAGAATGCCATGCACCGCAAACATAATGATAAGACCCAGATAGGACGCGACAACGAAGCTACCCAGCTTAATGATGTCTTGCAGGTTGGAACCGGCAACCACTTTGGTCATCAGCGCAAGCACGCCGTAAGGGGTTAGTTGTATGACCAGGCGAACCAGTTTCATCACCCAGCTTTGCAGTGTGTCGATAGCTGTTAAAACGCGTTCACCTTTCGGCGCATCATCTTTCAGCAGTTTCAGCGCCGCGACGCCGAGGAATGCGGCAAAAATTACCACGCTGATAATTGATGTCGGATTCGCACCGGTCAGATCGGCAAACGGGTTTTTCGGGATAAAAGACAGAATGAGTTGCGGAACACTTAAATCCGCGACTTTACCGACATAGTTGCTTTCGATAGCGTTCAGACGGGCAGTCTCAGCGCCACCCTGAACCAGACCTTCAGCAGTCAGACCAAACAGGTTAGTCACCAGCACACCGACCAGCGCCGCAATCAGCGTGGTAAACAGCAGCGTACCGATGGTCAGAAAACTGATTTTTCCTAGCTGAGATGCGTTATGCAGGCGAGCAACCGCGCTCAGAATAGAGGCGAATACTAACGGCATAACGATCATTTGCAGTAGCTGAACATAGCCGTTACCGACAATGTTAAACCACTGTACAGAATCTTTAAGTACCTGGCTGTCAGAACCATAAATGGTATGCAGAGCAAGGCCAAAGACCACGCCCATCACCAGACCCACCAGTACTTTTTTTGCCAGACTCCACTGTTTGTGGCGGGCCTGAGCCAGCACAAACAGTAGAACAACGAACACCACGATGTTCGCAATTAATGGAAAGTTCATCCCCGTTCTCCTGATCTTATTATTTCTATCACTGTGTAACAGTCATAGTGTTGGCGCAAGATTAACAGAACTGTGAGCTGGCTCTTATATTCAAATGGAATTGCTTATTCCAGAAAGGTGATTTTTGCTTTTTTAGTATTCAACCTGGTGCTTAATAAGGCGATGAAACTGGATCTGCAAGGTATTGATCATTTGCGATGACCAACGAACCGCGCTGTTTTCAGGCAGAGAATGGGGCATCCACACCGACCAGACAAATAATGCCATGCAGAGAAAACGTTCCAGCTGATTGCCCTTTTGTGGCACCAGAATTGGCAGGCGAAAGCGCCAGCGACACGGCCAGAGCAGGGGAACACCAGCCGGTGTCAGCATATCGGCAATAATATGACTCAAATAACCCAGCACCATACCTTGCAGTGCATCAGCCGGAATAAACCAGCTTTCCGGCACTTTGAGGTAAAAGGTTGCCAGCAGGGCAAATACAGCCAGCAAACTGTGGGTAAATCCACGGTGTCCAAATGCGCGGGCAATGGGTTTTGATATCCACTTTAATCGCTGCCCAAGAAACGATTTTGGGTGGTCGATGTCCGGTAACAGACACGTTAAGATCGCGGAAGGGACAATATGCCACCAGTCACCCTGTGCCAGCACGGGCGTCAGCTCGGCATTTTTGGCAAATACCGCACAAGCAATAGAAAAGAGAAGGTGACCTTCCGCCGTCATGATAAAACTCACTAAACTGTCGATACGTACAGTATAGGATTTTTATACAGTGCGCGGAAGTGGTGACGGTGTAACTCTTTATCACAAAATGATGATAAATCCGCCAGTTGAATAAAAATTCAGATAAAAAGCCAGGGGCAGTTATGACACTGCCCGATTTTATTAGCCGAGGAGGTCGGTCGCGGTCAATTCGGTGAGAGATGAAAGTTTTACGTTCGCCAACACAAAACGTGGATCATTTTGCGCTTCGGGCGCGGGGACGACGATAGAACGCATACGTGCCGCTTTAGAGGCGATCATGCCATTTACAGAGTCTTCCAGCGCCACGCAGGCGAGAGGATCAACCCCCAGTTTTGCTGCACAGTCGAGATACACTTGTGGATGCGGCTTGCTGTAAGGCAGCTTTTCGGCGGAGGCGAGGGCATCGAAACTGTCACGTAAGTTAAACATGGTCAGCACTTTTTCCAGCATATGCAAAGGTGACGCGGAGGCCAGACCTACCAATAATCCTTGTTCTTTGCATAGCGCAACGGCCTCACGCACACCAGGCAGTAATGGTCGCGTCTCTTCAACCAGTGAAATGGCACGGGCAATAACCCGTTCAACTACCTCCTGACGACTCGGCCCATTCCACGGTTGCCGGGCATACCACAGATCAACCACCATATCGATGCGTAAACCTAAGGTGTCCGGTAGCTCGTTACGACGGGAGATATCTACCCCCAGGCTTGCCATCACATCCAGTTCGGCTCGATCCCATAAAGGTTCTGAGTCGATAAGTAATCCATCCATATCGAAAATTGCAGCAAGAATCTGACGCGGGGTTGACATTACAACCTCTCCTTTAGAGCATTATGTGTAAGGTATTAAGCAGTGCTTATGATTAAGCGCCTATCATATCGCCTTTAAAGAATGGGCGAAAACAGATATCTACAGGTAAACTAATTGAAACGACGCGTCTTAATCAAGGAGAACTCATGACGTATCAACAAGCTGGACGCATTGCTGTTTTGAAAAGGATTTTGGGTTGGGTGATTTTTATACCGACACTTGTTTCCACGTTAATTTCCTTGCTGAAGTTTATGAATGTTCGGCAAGAATCCCAGGAAGGTATCAATGCTGTAATGCTCGATTTTGCGCATGTCATGATCGATATGATGCAGGCGAATACGCCTTTTCTGAATCTGTTCTGGTACAACTCACCGACGCCCAATTTTAATGGTGGCGTGAACGTTATGTTTTGGGTGATTTTCATCCTGATATTTGTGGGTCTTGCGTTGCAAGACTCTGGTGCCCGTATGAGCCGCCAGGCGCGCTTTTTGCGCGAAGGTGTTGAGGATCAACTCATTCTGGAGAAGGCTAAAGGGGAAGAGGGGTTAACGCGTGAGCAGATTGAGTCACGCATTGTGGTGCCACACCATACTATTTTCTTACAGATTTTCTCACTCTATATCCTGCCGGTAATTTGTATTGCTGCGGGGTATGTGTTCTTTTCTTTGCTTGGATTTATTTAAGTAAAAGGCCGCATGGAGCGGCCATTATCATCAATCCACATCACGCAGCTAACAATCTATCCAGTGACTGCTGGGCAATAACCAAATGCTGGCCGCCAAACAACCTTGCACGGTTAAGTAACGTGTAGAGTTGGTAAATCGGCTGACGTTCGAGGAAATCTGCCGGTAGCGGTGAAACGGACTGATAGCCGTCATAGATTTGTGGCGGCTGTTCGGTATGCAGCGGTAACATCGCCAGATCGCACTCTCTGTCGCCCCAGTAACAGGCAGGGTCGAATATATACGGTCCCTCCGGGCCCAGAGCGCAGTTGCCGGACCATAAATCACCGTGTAACAGTGAAGGCTGTGGCTGATGTGAACTCAGACGCTGCTGAATATGCTCGACGATGGCGTCGATATTGCCGAAGGCGATCCCTTTTTCTGCCGCCAGTTCCAGTTGCCAGCCAATACGTTGTTCAGCAAAGAACGTTGACCAGCGACGTTGCCAGGTGTTGGGTTGTGGAGTAGTGGAAAGTGCGTTGTCAAAATCGAGGCCAAATTGCGGCTGGTCACTCCATTGATGCAGGTGCGCAATTTGCTGTCCTAAAATAAATGCGTTATGTGCATCCAACGGGCGAGGCGGGAGATAGTCCATCACCAAAAAACTGTAGTCGCGGTCAGCGCCAACAGCCCAGACTTTAGGCACGGTGACGGTTTTACTGCGCGACAGTAATTCCAGTTGGTCGGCTTCGGCGGTAAAACCGGAAAGCAGTTCCCTTTCATCACATTTGACGAAAAAGTCACGTCCTGCATAGCGTAAATGCCATGCGGCATGGACTTCTCCGCCAGGCAGTTCATTACGCAGTTCGATTTCGCCTTCACCTAACTGCTCGCTCAAAAGACGACTGATTGCCTGCCACATGATGTCTCTCCCATGTTGTCTGCCAGATCATAAGGTTAGCGCAGGAATGCGGTGCAAAAACACGAGCTAACGCACACCACAGACTGATTATTGCCCAAAAACCATTTATTTTCTGTTGCTATGCCAGTCCTCCCAGGTGGTGATTATGATCTCTGGGTCTTTGCCTGTGGCGCTTTGGGTGAGTGCGGCAACCAGCTCTCTTATTTCATCTTCACTTTGAGTACTGATAAGCCCAAAGGTGTTCGTTCCCAGCTCATGGATATTTCCGTCATCATCCGTCATGGTCAGTAAAAAACCGTCGCGTGTCAGAAAGTTATTTAACTCATTAATTTCAGTTAATGTGTCTTCATGCAACATGACAGTAATGACATAACGGACAAGATCGCCACCAGCCATAATTCACCTCTTTGTTATCACGTGATTTTTTAGCATAGTCGGAGAAACGCGTTGTCGACAGGTTTATGGTGATTCCCCCAATATTGGGGGAATATCTCTATGAATGGGAAAGGTAAGCGTAAATTTTTTGCGTATCATCATGGGAGCACAGGCGGGTTCCCTGATTGAGCGTGGCGGCGCTGCCCGCAGCGACCCCAAAACGGACCATCTCTGCAAGAGAGGCATTTTCCGCCAGTTTCAGCGTCATCGCGCCGACCATGCTGTCGCCTGCACCGACGGTACTCTGGCTTTTCACCGGTGGTGGCACGACCTGAATACAGTTTTCGCTGTCCACTCCCAGCGCGCCCTGCGGACCAAGGGAAACGACAACCCGCCTGGCCTTACCGCTATTAACGATTTCCTGCGCGGCTTTGCGCACATCATCAGGTTGGGTGAGTTCGCGGTTAACCAGTGCACTGAGCTCTTTCTGGTTAGGCTTAACCAGTTCAATATTGCCAATGGCCAGGGCTGCACTTAAAGCCTCGCCAGAACTGTCGACGATGCAGCGAATCCCTTGCCTTTGCGCAGCGGAAATAAGCTGAGTTAATTTTTCCAGCTTCACTCCTGGGGGCAGGCTTCCGCTGATGACCAGGATGGCTCCAGATTCAATTTCCAGAACTTGCTCTTCAAGTTGACGAAATTCATCGTCACTTAATGTCGCGCCAGGCATGACAAATCGGTACTGCTCACCTGTAGACTCCACATGTACGTGCAGATTCTGGCGGGTCCAGTCTTTTGCTTCGACGGTCGCAACCGGGACATTTTCATCAACCAGCAGTGAAACCAGATGTTCGCCAGTCGCTCCGCCAGCCGGGAAGATTGCCGTGGCGCTCCCACCAAGGTGAGCAATGGCGCGGGCGACGTTAATACCGCCGCCACCAGGCTCGAACACCGGGGCGGTACAACGCAGTTTTCCTTCGGGATAAATTTGCGGGGTAATTGTTGCGCTATCGAGAGAGGGCGCAAGTGTCAACGTATAGATACGTACCATCATTTCCTCCTATAGGCTGATTTCAGTCTGGCACTGAATCAGTGGAAAGTGAAGAAATTAACAATATGATTTATTGGATATTTATATGAAAATAATAAATGAAGATATAAATAAATATTTGTTTTCGTAATGTGCTTATTCAAAAAATGAAATAAGAAGTCGTTGCTAAGTTTTTCACTCCTTTTTATAATTTGTCACCTTTCCAGGGACGCTACTCTTTGATCCTTAAGAAAGTTTCCGGGACCGCGATGGTCTCTTTTTTTGTTGTACGGACTTTTAATAAATGAAGCTTTTGAAGACAGTTCCTGCCATCGTTATGCTGGCGGGGGGTATGTTTGCGTCTCTGAATGCAGCTGCCGATGATTCCGTTTTTACTGTCATGGACGATCCTGCCAGCGCCAAAAAACCTTTTGAAGGTAATCTGAATGCAGGCTACCTTGCACAATCAGGTAACACGAAAAGTTCTTCACTAACGGCTGATACCACTATGACCTGGTATGGGCATTCTACTGCCTGGTCGCTGTGGGGGAATGCCAGTAATACTTCTTCTAACGATGAGCGTTCTTCGGAAAAATATGCGGCGGGCGGGCGTAGCCGTTTTAATTTAACTGACTATGACTATTTATTTGGTCAGGCAAGCTGGCTGACAGACCGCTATAACGGTTATCGCGAACGCGATGTGCTGACTGCGGGTTATGGTCGCCAGTTTTTGAATGGCCCGGTACACAGCTTCCGCTTTGAATTCGGTCCGGGCGTGCGTTACGACAAATATACCGACAATGCCAGTAAAACCCAGCCGCTGGGTTATGCTTCCGGGGCTTACGCGTGGCAGTTGACCGACAACGCGAAAATTACCCAGGGCGTTTCCGTCTTTGGCGCGGAAGATACGACGCTGAACTCGGAAAGCGCGTTAAATGTGGCTATTAATGAACATTTCGGCCTGAAGGTGGCGTACAACGTTACATGGAACTCTGAACCGCCTGAATCGGCTCCAGAACATACCGATCGCCGAACAACGTTATCGCTGGGATATAAAATGTAATTACTGCCGGGCCGCGACGAGCGGTCTGGCTTTTTCGTTAGCTAATAGCATTTTACCATTCAACCCCAAATCATTGCCGCCCAACGCAGTAACAGCATTGCGCCACAAATAGCCAGCAACACCACCACCATCTTCCAGTGTTTTTTGTCAAAACGTTTTGTCGGCATGTGTTTTCCTGCGTATTTCGAGTGGTCAATATCCGAGTGTAACAAAATGGGCAGGCGTTGCCTGTATTGATTTATATCATTTCGATCATGATGATTGCCGCTTTGCCCGATAACAAATACCGTGTAAACTGCCAGACGGTATTATCAGAAAGTGGGTGTAGGTCTGGCATCGCTAATCAGCATGTTATGACATATTTCGCAGAGTGAAGCGGGAATCAGCCCAAACCTTTTTGGTAAATTTCATATGAATCTTTGTATGTGATCTTGCGTATGGGTCACCACTGCAAATAAGGATATAACATGCCTGTTATTACTCTTCCTGATGGCAGCCAACGCCATTACGACCACGCTGTCAGTCCCATGGATGTTGCGCTGGACATTGGTCCAGGTCTGGCGAAAGCCTGTATCGCAGGGCGCGTAAATGGTGAGCTGGTTGATGCTTGCGATCTGATTGAAAACGACGCACAACTGTCGATCATTACCGCAAAAGACGAAGAAGGTCTGGAGATCATTCGTCACTCCTGCGCGCACCTGTTAGGGCACGCGATTAAACAACTTTGGCCGCATACCAAAATGGCAATCGGCCCGGTTATTGACAACGGTTTCTATTACGACGTTGATCTTGACCGCACGTTAACCCAGGAAGATGTCGAAGCACTCGAGAAGCGGATGCATGAGCTTGCTGAGAAAAACTACGACGTCATTAAGAAGAAAGTAAGCTGGCACGAAGCGCGTGAAACGTTTGTTAAACGCGGCGAGAGCTATAAAGTCTCCATCCTGGACGAAAATATTGCCCATGATGACCAGCCAGGCCTCTATTTCCATGAAGAATATGTCGATATGTGCCGTGGTCCGCACGTACCGAATATGCGTTTCTGCCATCATTTCAAACTGATGAAAACGGCAGGCGCTTACTGGCGCGGCGACAGCAACAACAAAATGTTGCAGCGTATTTACGGTACTGCGTGGGCAGATAAAAAAGCCCTCAACGCTTACCTGCAGCGCCTGGAAGAAGCCGCTAAACGCGATCACCGTAAAATCGGCAAACAGCTTGACCTGTATCATATGCAGGAAGAAGCGCCGGGTATGGTATTCTGGCACAACGACGGCTGGACAATCTTTCGTGAACTGGAAGTATTCGTTCGTTCTAAACTGAAAGAGTACCAGTATCAGGAAGTAAAAGGTCCGTTCATGATGGACCGCGTCCTGTGGGAAAAAACCGGTCACTGGGACAACTACAAAGATGCAATGTTCACCACCTCTTCAGAGAACCGTGAATACTGCATTAAGCCGATGAACTGCCCGGGTCACGTACAAATTTTCAACCAGGGGCTGAAGTCGTATCGCGATCTGCCGCTGCGTATGGCCGAGTTCGGTAGCTGCCACCGTAACGAGCCGTCAGGTTCTCTGCATGGCCTGATGCGTGTACGTGGTTTTACCCAGGATGACGCGCATATCTTCTGTACTGAAGAACAAATTCGCGATGAAGTTAACGGATGTATCCGTTTAGTCTATGATATGTACAGCACTTTTGGCTTCGAAAAAATCGTGGTCAAACTTTCCACTCGTCCTGAAAAACGTATTGGCAGCGACGAAATGTGGGATCGTGCTGAGGCGGATCTGGCGGTTGCGCTGGAAGAAAACAACATCCCGTTTGAATATCAACTGGGTGAAGGCGCTTTCTACGGTCCGAAAATTGAATTTACCCTGTATGACTGCCTCGATCGTGCATGGCAGTGCGGTACAGTACAGCTGGACTTCTCCTTGCCGTCTCGTCTGAGCGCCTCTTATGTAGGCGAAGACAACGAGCGTAAGGTTCCGGTAATGATTCACCGCGCAATTCTGGGGTCAATGGAACGTTTCATTGGTATCCTGACCGAAGAGTTCGCTGGTTTCTTCCCGACCTGGCTTGCGCCAGTGCAGGTTGTTATCATGAATATTACCGATTCTCAGTCTGAATACGTTAACGAATTGACGCAAAAACTATCAAATGCGGGCATTCGTGTTAAAGCAGACTTGAGAAATGAGAAGATTGGCTTTAAAATCCGCGAGCACACTTTGCGTCGCGTCCCATATATGCTGGTCTGTGGTGATAAAGAGGTGGAATCAGGCAAAGTTGCCGTTCGCACCCGCCGTGGTAAAGACCTGGGAAGCATGGACGTAAATGAAGTGATCGAGAAGCTGCAACAAGAGATTCGCAGCCGCAGTCTTAAACAATTGGAGGAATAAGGTATTAAAGGCGGAAAACGAGTTCAAACGGCGCGCCCTAACCGTATCAATGGCGAAATTCGCGCCCAGGAAGTTCGCTTAACAGGTCTGGAAGGCGAGCAGCTTGGTATTGTGAGTCTGAGAGAAGCTCTGGAGAAAGCAGAAGAAGCCGGAGTAGACTTAGTCGAGATCAGCCCTAACGCCGAGCCGCCGGTTTGTCGTATCATGGATTACGGCAAATTCCTCTATGAAAAGAGCAAGTCTTCTAAGGAACAGAAGAAAAAGCAAAAAGTTATCCAGGTTAAGGAAATCAAATTCCGTCCTGGTACAGATGAAGGCGACTATCAGGTAAAACTCCGCAGCCTGATTCGCTTTCTGGAAGAGGGTGACAAAGCCAAAATCACACTGCGTTTCCGTGGTCGTGAGATGGCGCACCAGCAAATCGGTATGGAAGTGCTTAATCGCGTGAAAGACGATTTGCAAGAACTGGCAGTGGTCGAATCCTTCCCAACGAAGATCGAAGGCCGCCAGATGATCATGGTGCTCGCTCCTAAGAAGAAACAGTAAGGCCATCAAGTAATCATTCCTGTGGGCTTCGGCTCACAGGGTGATTCGCCTTTGTTTCTGTTTATCAACAATGCGAAGTGGAAGTTATTAAAATGCCAAAAATTAAGACCGTACGCGGTGCTGCTAAGCGCTTCAAAAAAACCGGTAAAGGTGGTTTTAAGCACAAGCACGCTAACCTGCGTCACATTCTGACCAAAAAAGCGACCAAACGTAAACGTCACCTGCGTCCGAAAGCCATGGTTTCCAAAGGCGATCTGGGTCTGGTAATCGCGTGCCTGCCGTACGCATAAGCCGTTAACGTTTTTAACTTTTTAATTAGAATATAGATACAGGAGAGCACATATGGCTCGCGTAAAACGTGGTGTTATTGCACGCGCACGTCACAAGAAAATTTTGAAACAAGCTAAAGGCTACTACGGTGCGCGTTCTCGCGTATACCGCGTTGCCTTCCAGGCTGTTATCAAAGCTGGTCAGTATGCTTACCGTGACCGTCGTCAACGTAAGCGTCAGTTCCGTCAACTGTGGATTGCGCGTATCAACGCAGCAGCACGTCAGAACGGTATTTCTTACAGCAAATTCATCAATGGCCTGAAAAAAGCCTCTGTTGAAATCGACCGTAAGATCCTGGCTGATATCGCAGTATTCGACAAAGTAGCGTTCACCGCTCTGGTTGAAAAAGCGAAAGCAGCTCTGGCATAAGCCAGTTGGAAGAGGGAGCTAGTCTCCCTCTTTTCGTTTCAACACTATCAGAACATTGACTTTTATCGCCGTAGCCTTTTCAATAAAGGTCTTTTGAAGAGTACCAAAAGGTAACGCAAGCAATGAATGCTGCTATTTTCCGCTTCTTTTTTTACTTTAGCACCTGACTCCAGGAGGCTAGCGCGTGAGAAGAGAAACGGAAAACAGCGCCTGAAAGCCTCCCAGTGGAGGCTTTTTTTGTATGCGCGTTTTGAGAAATAAAAAGCCTGTCTCATCAGGCGTAATTGTCGCAGCCAGTTTGGACACGGCCAGCGCGGAGAAACCGGAGCGTACTTAAGTACGTGAGGATTTCGAGCACTGCCCAGGACAAAATGGCAAGTAAAATAGTCTGATGGGATAGGCTCTAAGTCCAACGAACCAGTGTCACCACTGACACAATGAGGAAAACCATGTCACATCTCGCAGAACTGGTTGCCAGTGCGAAGGCGGCCATTAGCCAGGCGTCAGATGTTGCCGCGTTAGACAATGTGCGCGTCGAATATTTGGGTAAAAAAGGGCACTTAACCCTTCAGATGACGACCCTGCGTGAACTGCCACCAGAAGAACGCCCGGCAGCCGGTGCGGTTATCAACGAAGCGAAAGAGCAGGTGCAGCAGGCGTTGAATGCGCGTAAAGCTGAACTGGAAAGCGCGGCGCTGAATGCGCGTCTGGCGGCAGAAACTATTGATGTCTCCCTGCCTGGTCGCCGTATTGAAAACGGCGGTCTGCATCCGGTGACCCGTACCATCGACCGTATCGAAAGTTTCTTCGGTGAGCTTGGCTTTACCGTGGCGACCGGGCCGGAAATCGAAGATGATTATCATAACTTCGATGCTCTGAACATTCCTGGTCACCACCCGGCGCGCGCTGACCACGACACTTTCTGGTTTGATGCAACCCGCCTGCTACGTACTCAGACGTCTGGCGTACAGATCCGTACCATGAAAGCTCAGCAGCCGCCGATTCGTATCATCGCGCCTGGACGTGTTTATCGTAACGACTACGACCAGACCCACACGCCGATGTTCCATCAGATGGAAGGTCTGATTGTTGATACCAACATCAGCTTTACCAACCTGAAAGGCACGTTGCACGACTTCCTGCGTAACTTCTTTGAAGAAGATTTGCAAATTCGTTTCCGTCCTTCCTATTTCCCGTTCACCGAACCGTCTGCAGAAGTCGACGTCATGGGTAAAAACGGCAAATGGCTGGAAGTGCTGGGTTGTGGGATGGTGCATCCGAACGTGCTGCGTAACGTTGGTATCGACCCGGAAGTTTACTCTGGTTTCGCCTTCGGGATGGGAATGGAGCGTCTGACCATGTTGCGTTATGGCGTCACCGACCTGCGTTCATTCTTCGAAAACGATCTGCGTTTCCTCAAACAGTTTAAATAAGGCAGGAATAGATTATGAAATTCAGTGAACTGTGGTTACGCGAATGGGTGAACCCAGCGATTGATAGCGACGCGCTGGCGAATCAAATCACCATGGCGGGTCTGGAAGTTGACGGTGTAGAACCCGTTGCAGGTAGCTTCCACGGCGTGGTTGTCGGTGAAGTGGTTGAGTGTGCCCAGCATCCGAACGCGGACAAACTGCGTGTGACAAAAGTGAATGTCGGCGGCGATCGCCTGCTGGACATCGTCTGTGGTGCGCCAAACTGCCGTCAGGGCCTGCGTGTGGCGGTAGCTACCATTGGTGCTGTTTTGCCGGGTGATTTCAAAATTAAAGCGGCGAAACTGCGTGGCGAACCGTCTGAAGGGATGCTGTGCTCCTTTTCTGAGCTGGGAATTTCTGACGATCACAGTGGCATTATCGAACTGCCTGCGGATGCGCCGATTGGCACCGACATCCGCGAATACCTGAAACTCGATGACAACACCATCGAAATCAGCGTGACACCAAACCGTGCCGACTGCTTAGGTATCATTGGTGTTGCGCGTGACGTTGCCGTGCTGAATCAGCTGCCGCTGGTTGAACCGGAAATCGTTCCGGTTGGTGCGACCATCGACGACACGCTGCCGATTACAGTCGAAGCGCCGGAAGCCTGCCCGCGCTATCTTGGCCGTGTGGTAAAAGGCATTAACGTTAAAGCGCCAACTCCGCTGTGGATGAAAGAAAAACTGCGTCGTTGTGGGATCCGTTCTATCGATGCAGTTGTTGACGTCACCAACTATGTGCTGCTTGAACTGGGCCAACCGATGCACGCTTTCGATAAAGATCGTATTGAAGGCGGCATTGTGGTGCGGATGGCGAAAGAGGGTGAAACGCTGGTGCTGCTCGACGGTACTGAAGCGAAGCTGAATGCTGACACCCTGGTCATTGCCGACCACAACAAGGCGCTGGCGATGGGCGGCATCTTCGGTGGCGAACACTCTGGCGTAAATGAAGAAACGCAGAACGTCCTGCTGGAATGTGCTTTCTTCAGCCCGCTGTCTATCACCGGTCGTGCTCGTCGTCATGGTCTGCATACCGATGCGTCTCATCGTTACGAGCGTGGTGTTGATCCGGCACTGCAGCACAAAGCGATGGAACGTGCGACCCGTCTGCTGATTGACATCTGCGGCGGTGAAGCTGGCCCGATTATCGATATCACTAACGAAGCAACGCTGCCGAAGCGTGCGACCATCACTCTTCGTCGTAGCAAACTGGATCGCCTGATCGGCCATCATATTGCTGATGAACAGGTGACTGACATTCTGCGTCGTCTCGGCTGTGAAGTGACCGAAGGCAAGGACGAGTGGCAGGCTGTTGCGCCAAGCTGGCGTTTCGACATGGAGATTGAAGAAGATCTGGTCGAAGAAGTGGCACGTGTTTACGGCTACAACAACATCCCGGATGAGCCAGTACAGGCGAGCCTGATTATGGGCACTCATCGTGAAGCTGACCTGTCACTCAAGCGCGTGAAAACGCTGCTCAACGACAAAGGCTATCAAGAAGTGATCACTTACAGCTTCGTTGATCCGAAAGTTCAGCAGATGATCCATCCGGGCGTTGAAGCCTTACTGCTGCCAAGCCCGATTTCCGTTGAAATGTCGGCAATGCGTCTTTCTCTGTGGACTGGCCTGCTGGCAACCGTGGTGTACAACCAGAACCGTCAGCAAAACCGTGTGCGTATTTTCGAAAGCGGTCTGCGTTTCGTGCCGGATACTCAGGCACCGTTGGGCATTCGTCAGGATCTGATGTTAGCTGGTGTGATTTGCGGTAACCGCTACGAAGAGCACTGGAACCTGGCAAAAGAGACCGTTGATTTCTATGATTTGAAAGGCGATCTTGAATCCGTTCTCGACCTGACCGGTAAACTGGCTGACGTTGAGTTCCGTGCAGAAGCGAATCCGGCACTGCATCCGGGACAATCCGCAGCGATTTATCTGAAAGGTGAACGCATTGGTTTTGTTGGGGTTGTTCATCCTGAACTGGAACGTAAACTGGATCTTAACGGTCGCACTCTGGTGTTTGAACTGGAGTGGAACAAGCTCGCAGACCGCGTGGTGCCTCAGGCGCGCGAGATTTCTCGCTTCCCGGCGAACCGTCGTGACATCGCTGTTGTGGTCGCAGAAAACGTTCCTGCTGCGGATATTTTATCCGAATGTAAGAAAGTTGGCGTAAATCAGGTAGTTGGCGTAAACTTATTTGACGTGTACCGTGGTAAGGGTGTTGCGGAGGGGTATAAGAGCCTCGCCATTAGCCTGATCCTGCAAGATACCAGCCGTACACTTGAAGAAGAGGAGATTGCCGCTACCGTCGCCAAATGTGTAGAGGCATTAAAAGAGCGATTCCAGGCATCATTGAGGGATTGAACCTATGGCGCTTACAAAAGCTGAAATGTCAGAATATCTGTTTGATAAGCTTGGGCTTAGCAAGCGGGATGCCAAAGAACTGGTTGAACTGTTTTTCGAAGAGATCCGTCGCGCTCTGGAAAACGGCGAACAGGTGAAACTCTCTGGTTTTGGTAACTTCGATCTGCGTGATAAGAATCAACGCCCGGGACGTAACCCGAAAACGGGCGAAGATATTCCCATTACAGCACGGCGCGTGGTGACCTTCAGACCCGGACAGAAGTTAAAGAGCCGTGTCGAAAACGCTTCGCCCAAAGACGAGTAATCTGATCTAACTAAAAAGGCCGCTCTGCGGCCTTTTTTCTTTTCACTCCCGGCGAGTCACCGTAAAATCAACAGCATTACTCTGCAGCTGAACGGATACCATGCTGACACTTGCCCGCCAACAACAGCGACAAAATGTACGCTGGTTATTTAGCCTGTCAGTATTAATGCTGCTGGCGCTTCTTTTAAGCCTCTGTGCTGGTGAACAATGGATCTCGCCAACTGACTGGTTTACCCCCCGAGGCGAGCTTTTTGTCTGGCAAATACGTCTTCCACGTACGCTGGCTGTATTGCTGGTTGGTGCGGCGCTGGCGTTATCCGGCGCAGTAATGCAGGCGTTATTTGAAAACCCGCTTGCAGAACCCGGGTTACTCGGCGTTTCTAATGGCGCTGGTGTAGGCCTTATCGCTGCTGTATTGCTGGGGCACGGGCAATTACCTGAGTGGGCGCTGGGGCTTTGTGCCATTGCTGGTGCACTCATTATCACTTTAATTCTCCTGCGTTTTGCCCGCCGTCATCTTTCGACCAGCCGATTATTGCTGGCGGGAGTTGCATTAGGGATTATCTGTAGCGCATTAATGACGTGGGCCATCTACTTTTCCACATCGGTTGATTTGCGCCAGTTAATGTACTGGATGATGGGCGGCTTTGGCGGTGTTGACTGGCGGCAAAGCTGGCTGATGGTGGCGTTGATCCCGGTATTGTTGTGGATTTGCTGTCAGTCCAGACCGATGAATATGTTAGCTCTTGGCGAGGTCTCGGCGCGACAGCTGGGGCTGCCTCTTTGGTTCTGGCGCAATGTGCTGGTAGCAGCGACCGGCTGGATGGTCGGCGTCAGTGTGGCGCTTGCTGGTGCTATTGGATTTATTGGTCTGGTGATCCCGCATATTCTGCGGCTGTGCGGGTTAACCGATCACCGTGTTTTACTTCCTGGCTGTGCTCTGGCAGGCGCTACGGCATTGCTACTCGCCGATATCGTCGCTCGTCTGGCACTGGTTTCCGCCGAGCTGCCAATTGGTGTAGTCACCGCTACGTTGGGCGCACCGGTGTTTATCTGGCTATTGTTAAAAGCAGGACGTTAGCCGTAAAAAGAAGGTCTATGATTAAAAGCTAAGATTTTTACTGACCACATCCAGGAGACACGATGCAAGATTCCATTCTGACGACCGTAGTGAAGGATATCGACGGTGAAGTGACCACGCTGGAGAAATATGCCGGTAATGTACTGTTGATTGTCAATGTTGCCTCAAAGTGTGGCTTAACGCCGCAATATGAGCAGCTGGAGAATATTCAGAAAGCCTGGGCCGATCGTGGTTTTGTCGTGCTGGGATTTCCGTGCAACCAGTTTCTTGAGCAAGAGCCGGGCAGTGATGAAGAGATTAAAACTTACTGTACAACCACCTGGGGAGTGACGTTCCCGATGTTCAGTAAGATTGAGGTCAATGGTGAAGGTCGCCATCCGCTGTATCAAAAACTGATTGCCGCAGCGCCGACCGCAGTCGCGCCGGAAGAAAGCGGATTCTATGCGCGCATGGCCAGTAAGGGACGTGCGCCACTGTATCCTGATGATATTTTATGGAATTTTGAGAAATTCCTGGTAGGCAGGGACGGCAAGGTTATCCAGCGTTTTTCCCCGGATATGACGCCGGAAGATCCCATTGTAATGGAAAGTATTAAACTGGCGTTGGCAAAATAATGTCTATTGTGATGCAGTTGCAGGATGTAGCGGAATCAACCCGCCTGGGACCGCTTTCTGGTGAGGTTCGGGCAGGGGAGATCCTGCATCTGGTGGGGCCGAACGGCGCGGGTAAGAGTACCTTGCTGGCGCGAATGGCCGGAATGACCAGTGGTAAGGGAAGCATTCAGTTCGCGGGGCAACCACTGGAAGCATGGTCCGCAACAAAACTCGCGCTGCATCGCGCCTATCTTTCGCAACAACAAACACCGCCATTTGCTATGCCGGTCTGGCATTACCTGACCCTGCATCAGCATGATAAAACGCGTAGCGATCTGCTAAATGATGTCGCCGGGGCGCTGGCTCTTGATGACAAGCTCGGACGTAGCACCAATCAACTTTCCGGTGGTGAATGGCAACGCGTACGTCTTGCTGCGGTGGTGCTGCAAATCACGCCGCAAGCCAATCCTGTAGGGCAATTGCTGCTTCTCGATGAACCCATGAACAGCCTTGACGTTGCCCAACAAAGTGCGTTAGACAAAATTCTGAGCGCGCTGTGCCAGCAAGGACTGGCGATTGTGATGAGCAGTCACGATCTTAATCACACATTGCGTCACGCGCATCGTGCGTGGCTGCTAAAAGGCGGGAAATTGCTGGCCAGTGGGCGTCGGGAGGAAGTTCTGACACCGCCGAATCTGGCGCAGGCCTATGGGATGAATTTCCGCCGTCTGGACATTGAAGGTCACAGAATGCTGATTTCGACTGCCTGATAACAATAGCATCTTGAAAATCGGGTAATTTCGACGCTAAATTAATGCAAGAATAAAAAACAGAGGATTCGTACGGAATGCGTTTCTGCCTTATTTTAATCACAGCACTGTTTCTGGCCGGGTGTAGCCATCATAAAGCGCCGCCACCAAACGCCAGACTTTCTGATTCTATTACCGTGATTGCCGGTTTGAACGATCAACTACAAAGCTGGCATGGCACACCTTATCGTTATGGTGGTATGAGTCGTCGCGGGGTTGACTGCTCAGGCTTTGTGGTCGTAACGATGCGCGATCGTTTCGATTTGCAGTTGCCGCGTGAAACAAAGCAACAGGCCTCTATCGGTACTCAAATTGATAAAGACGAGTTGCTGCCAGGCGATCTGGTTTTCTTCAAAACCGGCTCTGGGCAAAATGGTTTACATGTGGGTATTTATGATACCAATAACCAATTTATTCACGCCTCTACCAGCAAAGGGGTGATGCGCTCTTCCCTTGATAATGTTTACTGGCAGAAAAATTTCTGGCAAGCGAGACGAATCTAGTATGTCGAAAAGGACGGTGATGTATCATCGTCCTTTTACTTCTGAATACCGTAGTATTTTTCAGACAAAAATTCCGTAAATGGAATATTCGTTTATAATTAGAATAATCTAAAAAAGGACCCATGAAAAAGTGGTTAACAAGGAACAAATGAAAGTTATCCTTTCTGTTTTTTTTATGTTTTATGGTCTCATCCTTTTTAGCCGGATTTGTAAAAATATTTCTGGAGAAGGGCGATTACCATGAAGATTTTACTGGATAATGTTTATCATTCTGATTGCTATTTCCTGCCGATAAGAGATAGCCGGCAAAATCTTGTTGGGGTTGAATTAATAACCCATTTCTCCAGTGAAGACGGTATGGTTCGCATCCCGACCACGCGGGTTATGGCGCAGCTTTCCGAGGAACAGCATTGGCAGCTATTTGCCGAGCAGCTAGAATTACTTAAATCATGTCAACATTTTTTTATTCAACACAAATTTTTCGCATGGATTAATTTGACGCCACAAGTAGCAAGATTATTATTAGGTGCTAATAATTACGCAGACCAACTATTAAAATTCCCTTTCATTGAATTGCGGATTAATGAAAATTATCCACAACTTAATGAAGGAAAAGACAATTGCAATCTCTTGCGCTTATCACAAATTTCTCCGTTGGTGTTGGGGAATTTAGGTGCGGGCAACAGCAACATGAAAGCAATATTTGATGGTCTTTTCACTCGAGTTATGTTGGATAAAGGCTTTGTTAAGCAACAAATAGCTAATACATCCTTCGCGCCATTTATTCGTGCTATTCATACGCAAATTTCGCCTTGTTGCAGCTATATCATTGCGGCAGGTATCGATACCTCAGAAATGTTGGCGCGAATCACACCGTATGGTTTTCATGCCCTACAAGGATGCTTATGGCCTGCTGTTCCCGTCAGTCAGGTAACAACGCTGGTTCAGCGATAACCCTTTTGTTTGCTGGTGTTTAAGATGAGGGTAACCGTCTACACTATCAGACAGGAGGATCTATGACCCTGTCTTTTATTACCCGCTGGCGCGATGAATTGCCAGCAACTTATACAGCACTTTCCCCCACGCCTTTAAATAATGCCCGGCTGATTTGGCATAATGCTGAACTGGCTAACACGCTGGGTATTCCATCGTCGCTGTTTGAACGTGGTGCTGGCGTCTGGGGGGGAGAAACATTACTGCCTGGCATGTCGCCACTGGCGCAGGTCTACAGCGGTCATCAGTTTGGCGTCTGGGCGGGCCAGTTGGGTGACGGGCGTGGCATTCTTCTCGGTGAGCAACAACTTGCCGATGGCACAACAATGGACTGGCATCTGAAAGGAGCGGGGCTGACGCCTTATTCGCGAATGGGCGATGGACGGGCGGTATTACGCTCTACGATTCGTGAAAGTCTCGCCAGTGAGGCGATGCATTATCTGGGCATTCCGACGACGCGCGCTTTAAGCATCGTTACCAGCGATACGCCAGTTTACCGGGAAACGGTAGAATCAGGCGCGATGCTAATGCGCGTGGCGCAAAGCCATCTGCGATTTGGTCACTTCGAACACTTTTACTATCGCCGCGAGCCGGAAAAGGTTCGCCAGTTGGCTGACTTCGCCATCCGTCATTACTGGTCACATCTTCAGGATGATGAGGATAAATACCGTCTCTGGTTTACCGATGTTGTCGCACGTACCGCGTCGTTAATTGCTCACTGGCAGACAGTCGGTTTTGCTCATGGTGTTATGAACACTGACAACATGTCGATTCTCGGAGTGACGCTCGATTATGGGCCGTTCGGCTTCCTCGATGATTACGAGCCTGGTTTTATCTGTAATCACTCTGACCATCAGGGGCGTTATAGTTTTGATAATCAGCCTGCCGTCGCGTTGTGGAATTTACAGCGTCTGGCACAGACATTGTCGCCATTTATTGCTGTGGATGCGCTCAATGCGGCGCTGGATAGCTATCAACAGGTTTTGTTGACACATTATGGGCAACGAATGCGGCAGAAACTGGGCTTTATGACGGAACAAAAAGAAGATAACGCGCTGCTGAATGAATTATTCAGTTTGATGGCGCGAGAGCGCAGCGACTATACCCGTACATTTCGCATCCTTAGCCTGGTTGAACAGCGCAGTCCGGCATCGCCACTGCGTGATGAGTTTATTGATCGTGCGGCATTTGATGACTGGTTTGCCCGTTATCGGGCGCGTTTGCAGCAAGATAACGTCACCGACAGCGAACGTCAGCAACTTATGCAAAGCGTCAATCCGGCGTTGGTGTTGCGCAACTGGCTGGCACAACGAGCCATTGAGGCGGCGGAACAGGGCGATATGACGGAATTACACCGCCTGCATGAGGCGTTGCGAAATCCTTTCAGCGACAGAGATGATGATTATGTCAGCCGTCCACCGGACTGGGGCAAACGGCTGGAAGTCAGCTGCTCAAGTTAAACGCTACTTTGTCAGTAGCAGTTTGCCAGCCTGGGTTTTACGGAGCAAATATTCTTGTCCGTCATGATCAATGATCAGTTTGCCATCCGGACCTAACAGTGTCTGGCTGGCAATGCGTCGAACAGGCTGCGGGGAAGAGGCCTTCTGACTTGCATCCGTTTTAGGCGTGAGTCTGCTGCTATCCGTATAGCTCATAAAAACTAATAATAATTGATATAACAATGATTCTTATTATCAATACAATCTTGCACCAGGGCAAGTAATAATTCATTGATAAGACAAGCTATTGAGCAGAAATGCCCATTCCAGACGGAACGGGCATGCATTCAGAAGCGGGTATCCACCGCAGAGGCGAGTTTTTCGACCAGGTGTTCGGTATCTTCCCAGCCTAAACACGGATCGGTAATTGACTGACCGTAAGTAAGCGGCTGACCACCGACGATTTTTTGCGTTCCTTCGCGCAGGAAACTTTCCGCCATAATTCCGGCAATCGCGGTAGAGCCATTGCGGATTTGCTGGCAAATATCCTCACAAACCTCTAACTGGCGACGATGCTGCTTCTGGCAATTGCCGTGGCTGAAATCCACTACCAGATGTTCAGGTAAATCAAACTCGTGCAGCGTATCGCAGGCGGCGGCGATATCATCGGCATGGTAATTCGGCTTTTTGCCGCCGCGCATAATAATGTGACCATACGGGTTGCCGCTGGTCTGATAGATGGTCATCTGACCGTTTTTGTCTGGTGAGAGGAACATATGGCTGGCGCGCGCCGCACGAATCGCGTCCACGGCAATACGCGTGTTGCCATCAGTACCATTTTTAAAGCCTACCGGGCATGAGAGCGCGGAAGCCATTTCGCGGTGGATCTGGCTTTCGGTAGTGCGTGCGCCAATCGCGCCCCAGCTAATTAAGTCAGCAATAAACTGACCGGTCACCATATCGAGAAACTCGGTCGCGGTGGGAACGCCCAGCTCATTTACCTGCAACAGTAACTTACGCGCCAGTTCGAGGCCGTGATTTACCCGATAGCTGCCGTTTAAATCCGGATCGGAAATTAATCCTTTCCAGCCGACAACGGTTCGTGGTTTTTCAAAATAGGTGCGCATTACGATTTCCAGCCGTGACTGGTACTGGTTGCGCAGCGCCTGCAGACGGGTGGCGTACTCCATTGCAGCGGTGAGATCGTGGATCGAGCAGGGGCCAATAATGACCAACAGTCGCTTGTCTTCACCATTCAGTATTTTTTCAATTCTGCGGCGGGAATCGGTGACATGGCTGGCGACGCCAGGCGTTACGGGATACCGTAGCGCGAGTTCGGCGGGCGTTACCAGACTCTCGATACGCGCAGTACGGAGTTCGTCAGTTCTGTTCATTACAAGTCTCAGAAATTTGTTGCTTCAACGGCAGGACTACCGGGAAGTGATGCGCATCACGATAAACCAATCCCTGCTGATTTCAAGTGCGAGGCAGGTTACGCCTCGCTCAATTGACGGCATAATAACAAAAAAGCGAACTCTTATACTAGTTTTCTAGTACATTCTCCGGCTAAGACCCATGATATCGAGGATCTTGGTGGCAATCTCTTCTACCGAATAATTGGTACTGTTGATCCACGGGATCTGATTTTTACGGTACAACGCTTCTACTTCCGCGACTTCCATCCGACACTGACGAAGCGAGGCATAGCGACTGTTTTCCCGACGCTCTTCGCGAATAGCCGCCAGACGCTCAGGGTCGATGGTTAGCCCGAACAGTTTATGCTGTAGCGGTTTAAGGGACGCGGGAAGCACCAGATTATCCATGTCATCGGCAATAAAGGGGTAGTTTGCCGCGCGGATACCAAACTGCATCGCCAGATACAGACTGGTGGGAGTTTTACCGCAACGAGAAACGCCGAGCAGGATCACCTGTGCCTGATCCAGATTTCGCAACGAAATGCCGTCATCATGAGCGAGGGTGTAATCAATCGCCGCAATGCGCGCATCATATTTATTAAGGTTGTTGGGATTCAGACCATGGGTTCGATGGGCAATCGGCGTCGGGTCCAGCTTCATTTCTTGTTGTAGCGGGGCAACCAGCGCCTGAACGATATCCTGACAAAAACCTTCACTTTGCAAGATGATGGCGCGAATTTCCGGTAACACGATGGAGTAGAAGACCAGCGGGCGCACACCTGTTTGCTGATAAATCGCGTCTATTTGGTCTTTCACCGCCCGCGCCCGGCTCTCATTTTCGACAAACGGCAGCGTAATGCTGCTGATAGTAACGGGAAATTGCGACATCACTGCGTGTCCTAATACCTCCGCAGTTATTGCCGTACCATCAGAAATATAAAAAACGTGGCGATCAACAGCATTATCCATTTTGTTCTTCCCGTGATGCAGACATAATTCTATGAAAGCATAAATTAAAAATGTACAGAAGCGTAGAACGTTATGCCTGGTTTATAAAATGAACCTTCAATTTTATTTTTTATGAAAACGGCATTTCATTTTCCGGTTTCGTTTATACCGATGGTTTATGTGGGAATTATCGAAGATAACAGATTTGCGCAACGCTGGGATCAGTCTTAAAAAGTAAAAAAATATATTTGCTTGAACGATTCACCGTTTTTTTCATCCGGTTAAATATGCAAAGATAAATGCGCAGAAATGTGTTTCTCAAACCGTTCATTTATCACAAAAGGATTGTTCGATGTCCAACAATGGCTCGTCACCGCTGGTGCTTTGGTATAACCAACTCGGCATGAATGATGTAGACAGGGTTGGGGGCAAAAATGCCTCCCTGGGTGAAATGATTACTAACCTTTCCGGAATGGGCGTTTCCGTTCCGAATGGTTTCGCCACCACCGCCGATGCGTTTAACCAGTTTCTGGATCAAAGCGGCGTAAACCAGCGCATTTATGAACTGCTGGATAAAACGGATATTGACGATGTTACTCAGCTTGCAAAAGCAGGCGCGCAAATCCGCCAGTGGATTATCGACACTCCCTTCCAGCCTGAGCTGGAAAACGCCATCCGCGAAGCCTATGCACAGCTTTCCGCCGATGACGAAAACGCCTCTTTTGCGGTGCGTTCCTCCGCCACCGCAGAAGACATGCCGGACGCCTCCTTCGCCGGTCAGCAGGAGACCTTCCTCAACGTTCAGGGTTTTGACGCCGTACTGGTGGCAGTGAAGCATGTCTTTGCTTCCCTGTTTAACGATCGCGCCATCTCTTATCGCGTTCACCAGGGGTATGATCACCGTGGCGTGGCGCTCTCAGCCGGTGTTCAGCGGATGGTGCGTTCCGACCTCGCGTCCTCTGGCGTGATGTTCTCCATTGATACCGAATCCGGTTTCGACCAGGTGGTGTTTATCACTTCCGCATGGGGTCTCGGTGAGATGGTTGTGCAGGGCGCGGTTAACCCGGATGAGTTTTACGTGCATAAACCGACGCTGGCGGCGAATCGCCCGGCTATCGTGCGCCGTACCATGGGGTCGAAAAAAATCCGCATGGTCTACGCGCCGACTCAGGAGCACGGCAAGCAGGTTAAAATTGAAGATGTGCCACAGGAACAACGTGACATCTTCTCGCTGACCAACGAAGAAGTGCAGGAACTGGCAAAACAGGCCGTACAAATTGAGAAACACTACGGCCGCCCGATGGACATTGAGTGGGCGAAAGATGGCCACACCGGCAAACTGTTTATTGTGCAGGCACGTCCGGAAACCGTGCGTTCACGCGGTCAGGTCATGGAACGTTATACGCTGCATTCACAGGGCAAGATTATCGCCGAAGGCCGCGCTATCGGTCATCGCATTGGCGCGGGGCCGGTGAAAGTCATCCATGACATTAGCGAAATGAACCGCATCGAACCTGGCGACGTGCTGGTCACTGACATGACCGACCCGGACTGGGAACCGATCATGAAGAAAGCCTCTGCCATCGTCACCAACCGTGGCGGACGTACCTGTCACGCGGCGATCATCGCCCGTGAACTGGGTATTCCGGCGGTGGTAGGGTGTGGCGATGCGACTGAACGGATGAAAGACGGTGAGAAGGTCACCGTTTCCTGCGCTGAAGGCGATACCGGTTACGTTTATGCTGAGTTGCTGGAATTTAGCGTGAAAAGCTCCAGCGTGGAAACCATGCCGGATCTACCGCTGAAAGTGATGATGAACGTCGGTAACCCGGATCGTGCGTTTGACTTTGCCTGTCTGCCAAATGAAGGCGTAGGTCTGGCGCGTCTGGAATTTATCATCAACCGCATGATTGGCGTTCACCCGCGCGCACTGCTTGAGTTTGACGACCAGGAACCGCAGTTGCAAAACGAAATCCGCGAGATGATGAAAGGTTTTGATTCTCCGCGTGAATTTTACGTTGGTCGTCTGACTGAAGGGATCGCGACGCTGGGCGCTGCGTTTTATCCGAAGCGCGTCATTGTCCGTCTCTCTGATTTTAAATCCAACGAATATGCAAACCTGGTCGGTGGCGAGCGTTACGAGCCGCATGAAGAGAACCCGATGCTGGGCTTCCGTGGCGCCGGTCGCTACGTTTCTGATAGCTTCCGCGACTGCTTCGCGCTGGAGTGTGAAGCGGTGAAACGTGTGCGCAACGACATGGGGTTAACCAACGTTGAGATCATGATCCCGTTCGTGCGTACCGTTGACCAGGCGAAAGCGGTGGTTGAAGAACTGGCGCGTCAGGGGCTGAAACGTGGTGAGAACGGGCTGAAGATCATCATGATGTGTGAAATTCCGTCCAACGCCTTGCTGGCAGAACAGTTCCTCGAATATTTCGACGGCTTCTCTATCGGCTCAAACGACATGACGCAGCTGGCTCTTGGCCTGGATCGTGACTCCGGCGTGGTGTCTGAACTGTTTGATGAGCGCAACGATGCCGTGAAAGCACTGTTGTCGATGGCGATCCGTGCCGCGAAGAAACAGGGCAAATACGTCGGGATTTGCGGTCAGGGGCCGTCTGACCACGAAGACTTTGCCGCATGGTTGATGGAAGAGGGGATCGATAGCCTGTCTCTGAACCCGGACACCGTGGTGCAAACCTGGTTAAGTCTGGCTGAACTGAAGAAATAAAATATAACCCCGGCGACAATATGTCGCTGGGGTTAGCTATTTGCGGAAACGGGTCTTATTCAGTAATTCCGCAATAACCCTCGGTTAATCGCTGAATAATATCTTTTCTGAGCAAAAATTTTTGTATTTTACCGGATGCAGTGCGGGGTAACTTTTCAGTTATCACAATATGTTCAGGGTATTTATATTTCGCTACCTGTTTACGACTAAAAAATGCCACCACATCTTCCAGCGATAATGAATGATGTGGCGATTTTAATACAATATAAGCACAAGAGCGTTCGCCTAAGCGTTCATCGGGCATCGCAACTACGCAGGCATCATGAATTTTGGGATGCTGCAACAATATATCCTCCACTTCACGGCTGCTAATATTTTCTCCGCCACGGACAATAATATCTTTCTTGCGTCCGGTTATTTTTATATAACCCGCCTCATCCATACAACAGAGATCGCCACTGTAATACCAGCCTTCATCATCCAGCGCACGGGCGGTTAATTCAGGTTCATCAAAATAACCCATAAACACATTGGGGCCGCGCGAGGCCTCTTCACCTTCACAACCGGCCGGTAAGGTCTTGCGTGCGTCATCGACGACTTTGATTTCCACGCCAGCGGCAGCGTAACCATCGGTATGCATAAAGCGCGACAACGGATCGTCGAGATTCACCACCGCGTGCGGCGAGCTTTCTGTGGAGCCATAAACACTTAACAATTTAATGCCGTGCTGCTGGCATTCTCGCGCCACTTTTTTGGGGATCGTGGTGCCACCGCAAAGAAAGAAACGCAGCGCAGAAAGATCTGCGGGCTGTTTTTCCAGTAAATTCAAAAGGTCATAGACAAACGGCGTTGCGCCGAGCATACAGGTGCAACGTTGTTGCTCAAGCAACGAGAGACAGGTTTCAGGGGTGAAAATATCTAACAAGACGCTCCGTGCGCCTACCAAAAACGGCGCCGTTACGCCATGCAGAAAACCTGTCGCATGACCCAGCGGTGCCGGCATCATAAAAACATCCAGCCAGGTCAGATTCAGCCGCGCACAATATGCCCGTTCGCTGGCGAGAATATTATTATGTGTCAGCATCACGCCCTTTGGCATACCTTCAGTTCCGGAGGTAAACAGCACCGCCGCTAATTCATCGCCGTGAACCGATATCGCCGTCATCAGCGGGGTATTATCGGTAATAATCTGGCTTAACGAGAGAGACGATGTGGCGGGAGCTAGTTTGTCCACGCCGACAATTTGTTGCAGATGTGGAAGCTGATTTTGCAGCGGCAGGATTAAATCTACCGGACGCGTTTGTTTAAACAACGTCGGGGCAAAAAACATTTTGGCCTGGCACTTATTGAGCACCCACACCAGTTCCGCTTCTCGCCAGGAAGGCAACAACGGCACGGAAACTGCGCCGGTTTTCAGGCAGGCGAGATAGATAACGGTAAATTCACACCAGCCGGGCAGTTGAAATGCGACGCGATCGCCGGCTTCAATACCGTTCGCCAGCATCCAGTTTGCCAGACAGCTCGCGGCCTGATCGAGCGCGCTATAGGTGTACGCTGCGCCATGATTATCGACCACGGCAATTTTGTCTGGCATCGCACGAGCGGTCTGCTGCCAGTAATCGGCCAGCGAAGCATCACCCCATAACCCTTGCTGCCGATAGGCTGCACGACGCTGCGCGTTAAACGTTAATGTCACTTTCATTTTGGACTCTCGAAACAAAACGTCAGGCCCGATGTGCGGGCCTGTGGGATGCGTGATTAACCGTAGCGGAAATCAATACCGAAAGTGCCAGCAGGGTATTGCCATTGTTCGAGGATAGTGTTGCCGCAAAGCACCCGACAGGTTCCGCATTCGAGACAACCGGCAGAATCAAAATGAATATTTCCCGCTTCATCCTGTTTATAAAGTCCTGCCGGGCAGGCTTTCATTAATTTACGAAATTCATTGATATCAGGGTTTGCCGCCAGAATGATGTGCGGATGTCCTTCATCAACATGGAATTTATTGACGCCTAATTTGACCTCAACATTAACCGTAGCATTCTGGCTCATAGCGCGGTTGCTCCCTTAATGCCATCTTTGAGCAAGTTGATCAGCCCGATTTTCTTCGCATGTCCCATGATCATCTTGCGCACCGGCTGGTTAGGTTTGCCGTCGATGGTGAACATATCGTTCATGATGTCGGCGACCATGCGCGGGTATTGGCTAAACAGGCGCGGGTTTTCCATCAGCGCCGGGATTTTGCGAAAATGCTGCATATCGCGCATGACGCAACTCTGTTCCAGCTCACGTTTGTATTGCGCCAGACTGCTGGTGGAGAAATCCGCGCGTTCTTTGGCGGCAATCACCGTTGTGGCTGCAGCCTGTGCCGACGCGATGGCTAAATCCATTCCGCGAACCGTAAAGCCCAGATTGAGGCAGAAACCGGCGGCGTCACCGACGATCATCACACCATCGTTAACCAGTTGCGGCACCATCGCCAGACCACCTTCCGGCACCATATGCGCGGAATATTCAAGCAGTTTGCCACCGCTAATTAGCCGGCGTATGGCGGGGTGCTGTTTAAAATCTTCCAGCATTTGCGGCACGCTTTTTTGCGCATGGGCGATATCACCCAATCCGCAGACCAGACCCAATGATACGGAGTCGTGATTGGTATAAAGGAATCCGCCGCCCATTAATCCGTCAGAAGGAGAACCGGCAAACAGCCAGGCGGCGCCTTCATTGTCGGTAACGTTAAAGCGATCGTTGATTTGTTCTGGCGTGAGGCCAATGACCTCTTTAACACCAACAGCGTAATGATGCGGATCGGAGGCGGGAACCATTCCCAGCGAACGACCAAGAATTGAGTTAACGCCATCAGCCAGAATCACCACATTCGCTTCGAGAATATCATCCCCGGCCTGGACGCCAGTGACCTTGTTTCCTTCGCGAACCAGCGCATCGACGCGCACGCCCGGGATAAACTGTGCACCTGCCTGTTCTGCTTGTTCCATCAGCCACGGATCGAGGCGGTTGCGCAATACGGTATAAGACGCTTGCTGCGGGGCATCCGGTTGCTCACGGTGAAAATCGAGGGTAACGGCGCTCTCTTCGGTTAAGAAGGAGATTTTCTCGCGTGTGACCTTGCGTTCAACCGGCGCAGATGCAGCAAAGCCGGGAATAATAGCCTCAAGCGTGTGGGCATAAAGACGCCCGCCAGTCATATTCTTGCATCCGGCGCTGTCACCGCGTTCTATCACCAGGACATCCAGTCCGGCTCGCGCCATCACCAGTGCGGCGACGCTACCGGCAACGCCCGCACCGACCACAATGGCATCAAATTTGTCATCCGACATGCGTTATGCTCCCTTCCCGCTGCGTTAACAGCGGGAGATGTGGTTGAAAAGGAATTAGCGATTCAAATGGTTAATCAGGGCAGGGACGACGTTGTAGATATCGCCCACCAGACCGTAGTCGGCATAGTTAAAGATTGGCGCGTTTTTATCTTTATTGATGGCGACAATCACTTTTGCGCCGTTGCCGCCGACCATATGCTGGATCTGCCCGGAAATCCCCAGCGTCAGGTAGAGATCGGATTTCAGCAACACGCCGGAGACGCCGATATAACGTTCACGTTCCATCCAGTTCTCGCCTTCGGCAATCGGGCGTGAGCAGCCGACTTCAGCATTCAGCGCCACCGCCAGTTCGTGAACCATTTTCAGATCATCCTGAGCCGCCAGACCACGCCCGACGCCGACCACGCGTTTCGCTTTACTCAGATCCACACTGCTTGCCGCTTTAGCGCGGCGTTCGCGACAGAGAATTTCATGACGCGGGGCAACGTAAGGCACCGTTTCAATCGGGCATTGATGAGAAGCATTGCTCGTGCACGGTTCCTGAACACCGGGTGCAAGGGTAATTATCGCCAGCGGGCTGGTGATTTTTTCCTGAGCGAACGCTAGCCCGCCATACATACGGTGTTCGGCGCAAATGTGACCATCGACAATATCCACCGCCGTGGCATCGTTCACCAGCGCCGCATTCAGTTGCACACTTAACCGTGCTGCCAGAGCTTTACCGCGTTTCGTCGCGGCCATCAGCAACATAGCGGGGTGTTTATCTTTAAGCAGGGCAGCAATGCTTTCAGCGTAATTTTCAGTGCGTTGCAGCGCAGCGTTTTGCTCAAGAACATAAATACATTTTGGGCCATAAGGCATAACCGCCTGCGCCTGGTCGGCATTTTGCACAATGGCATACACCTGTTGCCCCCATTGCTGCGCACCGCCAAACAGTTCAGCATAACGATCAGGGTTATCGCTAAAGACCCAGACGCTGTTTAATTGACTCATCGTTTCTTCTCCGTTGGCTTTAGTTCAGGGCTTTCTTCAGGTATTCCGCCAGCTTGGCAATCGCTTCCGGCGAATCGTTATCGAGAATGATGTGTTTACGTTCTGTTTGCGGCGGTACGAGAATGCCGGTCAGTTCAGCAAGTGGCGCGCTCTGGCTCCAGCCGATATCACTTGCCTGCCACTGGTTCACCGGTTTTTTGCCCGCACCGAGAATGGCTTTCATGGAGGGGATACGTGGAGCGTTGATATCAGACGTGACGCAAAGTACGGCGGGAAGCGAGAGTTCAATAACTTCAACTTCCTCTTCGAGAGTGCGTTCAACTACCAGTGTATCGCCCTGACGCGCAATGGCACTCACTGCATTAATCACCGGAAGTTGCAAGATTTCCCCTACCAGCAGACCGACCTGCTGGGCATAGAGATCGCCGGAACCTTCACCAAAGAGCAGTAAATCAAAGCCGATTTTTTCTGCTGCGGTTGCCAGCGCCTTTGCGGTATCGACGGGCAGCGCGTGTTCAAGTTGGGCATCCTGCACCATATACAGGCTGTGTGGCCCGCGTGATAACACGTCTTTGCGCACCTTCGAGTTCTGCAATAACGAACCGCCAACCGTCAGTGCGGCTATCTCATCATCATCTGTCGCGAGCTGGCTTGCGGCTTCAATAGCATTGAGATCGAACTGGCTGATTTTGGCGTCGGCATTGTCGAAATTAAGGGTGTATTCGGGAGTGACAACAATGTCCTGTTCTTCAGGCACCAGCTTAAAGCAGGTTATTATTTTCATGATTTCTCCTGTGGGTCGCATACGGAACCATCTCCGATGGAAGGTAAAAATGGCCTGAAAATAGTGTGCGATAGCAGTGCGGGGTTTTCGACGGAGCAAGCTGTTTTCCTTGCCAACAATCTTGCAAAAAAAATGCGATCGCTAAAACAAAAGTGCAGTTAGCAGCAATATTGTTATGCCATGACCGTACAATCTTGCATTCGGTTTAAATAATCTTGTTTAGCTCTCGCTAAACGCGGTTGTATAACCGCAATACACACCGTATTTTATTCGGCATATATTGCTTTTGCTTGCTCATGGAATAGGGAGGTTGTCATGTATCAACGCTGTTTTGATAATGCCAGCGAAACGCTGTTTGTCTCTGGAAAAACGCCACGGCTTTCACGTTTTGCATTTAGCGATGATCCTAAATGGGAGTCTGGACATCACGTTCATGACAATGAAACTGAGCTGATTTATGTCAAGAAAGGGGTGGCAAGGTTTACCATTGACTCCTCGTTATATGTAGCCCATGCCGATGACATTGTGGTGATAGAACGCGGCAGACTTCATGCGGTGGCTTCTGATGTCAACGATCCAGCAACGACCTGTACCTGTGCGCTGTACGGTTTTCAGTTTCAGGGGGCAGAGGAAAACCAGCTTCTGCAACCACATTCATGTCCGGTAATTGCCGCAGGGCAGGGAAAAGAGGTCATTAAAACCTTATTTAATGAGCTAAGCGTGATTTTGCCGCAAAGTAAAAATAGTCAGATATCTTCGTTATGGGACGCATTTGCCTATACATTAGCAATTCTTTACTACGAAAATTTTAAAAATGCGTATCGTTCGGAGCAGGGGTATATTAAAAAAGATGTTCTGATAAAAGATATTCTCTTTTACCTGAATAATAACTATCGCGAAAAAATCACCCTGGAACAGTTATCGAAAAAGTTTCGTGCCAGTGTCAGCTATATTTGTCATGAGTTTACTAAAGAATATCGAATTTCCCCTATTAATTATGTTATTCAACGGCGTATGACGGAAGCGAAATGGTCACTCACCAATACTGAATTATCACAGGCAGAGATCTCCTGGCGTGTGGGTTATGAAAATGTCGATCACTTCGCCAAACTGTTTTTGCGCCATGTCGGCTGTTCGCCCAGTGATTACCGCAGGCAATTTAAAAACTGTTTTGCGGAACAAGAAACCTTTTCTGAATTTCCTCAACCCGTAAGTCTTGCCGGATAAATCTGGCGGCGCAGTTTTGCAAGAAGCTGCGCCGCCTGCAGATTATTTGTTCTGATAATCTTTCAGGATCTGCCGACCTGCCACGTAAATCATAATTTCGTCTGTACCGCCGCCGATACGTTCACAGCGGACATCACGCCAGAAGCGGGAAACGCGCGCTTCATCGGTATAGCCCAGACCGCCCATGATTTGAATCGCATCATCAATAACTTCCATCGCGGTACGTGCGCAGTACAGTTTTGCCAGCGCCGCGCTGGTGCGCAGTGACTGATGCTGGTCAGCTTGCCATGCCACTTTCAGCACCATGTTGCGCATGTTGTCGATCTTAATCGCCATCAGCGCCAGTTTTTCCTGGATCATCTGGTTATGCCCAATCGGCTTACCAAAAGCGATACGCTGGTTGGCATAGCGGGCTGCATCTTCGAAGGCGCATTCGGCAAAGCCGGTGCTTCGTGCGGCGTTGATCAGGCGCTCCATCTCAAAGTTGTACATCACATTGAGGAAGCCCATTCCTTCTTCGCCCACCATGTCGCTCTCTTCAACCTCTACGTTGTCGAGATAAACTTCGCGGTGCTGAGCATATGCCAGCCGATTTTATGCAGTGGGTTGATCTTAATACCTGGCTTACTGGAGTCGACCCACCACAGGGTGAAGGCTTTTTTCGGATCTTTCGGTTGCGGATCGCGCGCCAGCACCAGCATGTACGGATACTCTTTCGCGCCGGTAATAAAGGTTTTCTGTCCGTTGATATAAACCTTGCCATTTTTACGCGTGTAAGTGGTGGTGGCGCTGTTGTTGTCTGAGCCAGCGCCCGGTTCCGTCAATGCCAGGGCATAGGCGGGATCACCCGTTTCCAGGGTGCTTTCTGCCGTTTTACGTAGCTGCTCTGCAGAACCGAAGCGGCGCATACTGTGAATACACTGACCGTTGGTAATCAAAAACGCTGGAGCACCGCATTTTGACACTTCCATCAGCGCCAGCATTTGGGTGACGTAATCCGCAGGGATACCGCCAAATTCTTCCGGCACGCCAAGCATGGAAATACCGTTATCCGCCAGCGCCCGCATAAACTCGCGCGGGTATGTACCGTTTTGATCACAGGTGCGGAAATACTCTTCCGGGAAGTTAGTCGTAATCAACTCGCGAATACTGGCCAGCAGCAGTTCTTGTTCTTCAGTTAAAGAAAAATCCATCGTTATACTCCTGTTAATGAGCCGCTTCAGGCAGGAAAAAACCCATCGCCGCATCGATAAATAATCTTTCGTCCATTAGTTTGAGTTCTGGCGAAATAACCGGGGTGAAATCCATTTTGTCGAGAATATCTTTTTGTAAATCGACACCGGGAGCTATTTCGATTAAATGCAGACCATCTTCTTTCAGCGTGAATACGGCGCGTTCAGTGATATAACGAACATCAAGTCCCCGTTCGAGAGCAATTTTTCCACTAAACGTGATTTCCGGTAGTTCACGGATAAATTTCTTCACCCGACCTTCCTGAACGATATTTAATTTACCGTCGGAAATTTCTGTTTTTAAACTTCCTGCGGTTAACGTGCCACAGAAAATAATTTTCTTCGAGGTGGCGCTGATATCAATAAATCCGCCGGTGCCCATGATTTTGCCATTGAATTTATGTACGCCGACGTTACCGTGCTGATCGACTTCGGCAAAACTCAAATAACAAACATCCAGACCACCGCCGTGGTAAAAATCGAACTGGGACGTCATATCCAGAATGGCGCGGGTATTCACGTTCGCGCCAAAGGCGATACCTTGCGAGGTAATACCGCCAATCGGCCCCGTTTCCACCGTTAGAATAAAGTCATCAGCACAACCTTCTTCCCGGGCGACCAGACCAATGCCATCGGCAATACCGACGCCGACATTACCGACCGCACCTTTGCGCATTTCAAATAATGCGCGCCGCGCGACCAGTTTGCGTTGATTAAGCGGCAGACTAAGTTTGGTACTGTCATCCAGGGTGAAGTCGCCAGAAATAAAACGGTTAACTGGTGCGCCGCCATACAACTGGGTTTGATCCGGATCGACAACGACAATATCTACCAGGTAGCCCGGAATACGCACCGCCTTCGGATGCAGCGTGGCTTTCTTAACCATTTTCTGCACCTGCATCATTACGATACCGCCGTTATTGTGCACCGCCTGAGCAATGACCAGCGCGTCGAGATACATCACTTCATCTTCAAAGGTGGCATAGCCTTCGCTGTCGCAGGTGGTGGCGCGAATAAAGGCGATATCCGGCGCAATCGCTTTGTAATAGAGATATTCTTTATTATCAAACTCGACCAGTTTAATCAGGTCTTCTTTGGTCACTTCATTAAGTTTGCCGCCTTGTTGACGAGGGTCGACGAATGTACCAATACCAATATCACTAATAATACCTGGCTGGTGAGCAGCGGCGGCGCGTAAGGTTTGTGTAAGTACGCCTTGTGGATAGTTATAAGCAATAATTTTATTATGTTCTGCGAGATCAGAAATACGCGGCGATTGTCCCCAGTGACCGCATAATGCCCATTTCACCAGGCCTTCTTGCGCCAGCGGACTAATACCACGGTCGGCGCGATCGCCAAGCCCCGTAGGGCTAATAATTGATAAATTACGTGGCGTTTGAGTCTGTTTATATTTATCAGCAAGAGCAGTAATTAATGTGGTGGCTTCCAGAATACCGCCGCCAGCGCCTAAGACACAAAGCGTTGCTTCGTCGGGAATATAATTCACCGCTTCCTGTGCCGACAGGACCGGCACTCGTCCATTAATACGAGGTGGTTTTACAGGTTTCATTATTTTTTCCTGATTCAGGTGTGAATTTCCCTGCGCCAGCCAGAAAAAATAGCGCGCAGGTATCCACGGAATATTTTTATTAAATACTCTTAAAACACTTGTTTTTATTTCGGCGGGTGAGGGTGTTCCCGCCGGAATGTTATTGATTATGCCTGATGCAAAATAGTTAATACTGTGCGCAAATCATTCACTGATATTTGCCCAGGGGCAGAGGCTTTTTTTACTGCGCCAAAGGTTGCCGCCGAACCGAAAACTTCACCCGCCAGACGGGAAATTACGCCAGTTTTTGCCATCGACATCGTAATGATTGGACGATCGGCATACTGTTCCTGCATCTCCAGGGTCGCGGCAAGTAACGTCAGCACATCGCTGGTGCTTTGTGGCATCAGCGCAATTTTGGGAATATCAGCGTCGAAGGACTGCATTTTGCGCAGACGGGCGATGATTTCTTCGGCCTCCGGTGTTTTATGAAAGTCATGGTTGGACATGACAACTTTCACATCATGCGCATGGGCGTAGGCGACGGTTTCTTTAACCTGATCATCGCCGGTAAATAACTCCAGATCGATCATATCGACCAGACCGCTGTCGATGGCTGCGCGATTGAGTGCAATATAAGCCTCGGTGGAAATCGCCTGCTCGCCGCCTTCTTTGGCACTGCGGAAGGTAAACAGCAGTGGTTTTTCCGGCATTACCTCGCGGATAGCTTTTGCCGCTGCCATGACCGACTCTACGCAGGAGAGGTCGGCAAAGTGGTCCACGCGCCACTCCAGAATATCAAAGTCTGCTTCACGATAGACGAGAGCTTCAGACTTCACGCTGGCGATATCTTTCGCCATCAGCGAGACGATGATTTTTGGTGCGCCCGTGCCAATGACGAGATCTTTTACAGTTACGGTTTTCATTTCTTACCCTTTCTGCACGCGGTCAGCCTGTCAGGCGCCGAACCCCATGACCTGTTTAACATATTCCAGAGGGAAATCTTTGCCAGTCCATAACGTGAACTGTTCAGCCCCTTGCCACAACAACATGCCGTATCCATCAATCGTTTTGCAACCCGCTTGTTGCGCCTGCTGCAATAACTTCGTCATATGCGGGTTATATACGCATTCAGTGACCAGAAGTCCTGGATGTAACAAGCTGATATCATTAACTAATGATTCATTCTCAAGAGGTTTCATACCCACTTTGGTGCCGTTGGTTAAAATGTCAGCAGAAGCCAGCGCCTCGGCAAAGGCCTGTTGATCGGCGAGATCCGTAACTGTGACGACGCAATCGGTGTTTTCGTTGACCCGTTGCGCGAAGGCGAGGGCTTTATCAAAAAACTCATCCCGACGGTTAAAGAGTTTAATTTCTTTTAACCCTTCAATCGCCCCCTGCGCGCCAATTGCCGTTGAGGCGCCACCGGCACCTAACAGCACCATCGTTTTGCCTTTGATATCAAAACCGCTCTCTTTAATGGCGCGAATATGGCCTGTGCCGTCGGTGTTATAACCGCGCAGGTAGCCGTTATCATTAACGATGGTATTGATGGCGCCCACCAGTTTCGCCGCAGGCGTTAATTCATCAACATATTCACACGCCAGTTGTTTGTTCGGCATCGACACACCGGTACCGCGCATTTTTAAGGCTTTTAATCCTTCAATCGCACCGGCAAAGCTATCGTTATCCACCTCAAAGGCCATATAGGTAAATGGTAATCCTGCTTTTTCTAAAGCTTTATTTTGCATTTCAGGCGATAAACTATGGCGGATAGGATAGGCCATCAGTCCAATCAATTCGTATTTAGCAGTAACATCCATAATTAACTCCTTTAACCTCTGTGCTTAATTGTGTTTAAAATAACGCTCACCTAACCGGATATCATTTTGGGGAATAATGAATACGCGGTAATAGCGAATGAAAACAATAATCGCGGTAATCAGAGCCAGCAGCGCGAAAGTAAAATCGAGAACGATGATATATTGCAGGCCGATATTTGACAGATAACCAGTAATCAGAGGAATAACAAAGTTTGCCAGGCCTCCCATCATCATATAAATACTGGTAACTTTGGCTTTGCTTTTGGGGAAAAACTCCGACATGACCGAAACGCCGAGTTGTAAAATGCCGCCAGCTGCTGAGAAACCGATAACAAAGGCTCCGGCATTACACACTAGCGGAGAAGGGTAGAGATAGATAATAGCAGCAGTTACCGTTGCCAGTGCAGAGTTAAATACGTTAGCCCAGATGGGGCGTACTATTTTTTTCAGTAGCGCGGCAAAAATAAAGACACAGACCAGCGAACCCATACTGTAATAAGAGATGGTTTTTAATGCCTCGGCTTCCGACATACCAGCAAATGCCATTGCATATTTGGGCATCCACACCACAATTACATAAAAGGTCGAGAATGCGGCGACACCGAACAGTACCGATGAAACACCTTCCAGCCAGACTAACGGTTTACTGTTCATTTGCGGTAATTCATTAGCAACGCTGGCGTCCACTAATTGGCTGGGGAATTTGCTTTTCAACAGCATCAGCGTGATCAGTACAAACAGGATGCCCGGAATAATCAGCCCATAGCCGTACCAGATGTTATTCAGCAGCATATAACTCACCAGCATTGGATAGAACATTTGCCCGAATGACACCATTGCTTTAACCAGTATTACCGCCGACCCGGAGGCTTTCGGAAAGCATTCCATTAACGCCGGGTAACCACCGGTATCCAGCGCCGAGTTAGCGATACCTACGCACACTGCCAGACAGTAAGCGAGAGTTAAATTCGGGCAAGCGGGAATACCAAAGAAGAACAACAGATACATGGCGACTGCCATTAATATTACCGCTCGCCGACCAAATTTGTCGGAGATCACACCGAAGAATAAAATACTGATCAGGCGACCCAGGCCAATACCAGAAATTAAATAAGCAATACCCGCGTTGTCAGTCGAAAATTTTTCTGCCAAAGATGACATGTTCTGTGCAAGTGTAATAACACTAATGCCGTGCAGGAAATAACTGAAGTAAATACAAAGAACAGCCAGGATAAATGGCGTGCTGAAAGCCTTATTTTGAGACATTTTCACAGCTCCTTGCTGAAAGATAATTTTGTTACCGTACGTATTGTTCTTCGACGGTTTTCATAATCACTATACTGAAGATGATTTTCCCTGGGTACATGGCATAAAGTTTATGTTTCCAGGTATATTGCATGAGATAGTTTGTTTTTGACCGTGATTTCCCCTAATTAGCGCAGAAAGATTAATTTATCCGTAAGATCTTGCATGTCCTGAAAAGAATATTGCATTACCCATCCGTAGCGACATTTTCTTTTAGCGATGGATGTTGTGTTTCCTTGTGGCTGCGTAAGCCAATAAACAGCGCCAGTAAAAATCCGACGGCAGCGATGGCGGTATCGAACCACATAATATCGGCAATACTTCTTTGTGATAGATGAGCCGTAATCAACGGAATGGTAAAGGTTGCAATACTTCCCGCACTGTAATAAATACCCGTAGCTTTACCTTTAGCGTAGGGAAAACGCTCAGCCATTAACGTCAGGCCAATTTGTACAACGCCTCCAGCAGAGGTAAAACCAATAACGAAAGCGAATGTTATTACCACATAAAATATGGGATACAGGCAAACGGTGAGCAGGGCAATAAATGAGATAAAAGTGTACAGCATCAACAATGTTGTCGGGTGAATCGCTTTACGAATGAGCGGTGCACTAATAAATACGCAAAGCAGCGATCCCACGGTGTAGATGCTGAGTAATTTGATCGACATTGTGTATGACATGCCAGCGACAAATTGCCCGTATTGTGCCAGCCACTGGCTGACCAGATAAAACGTTGCCATTGAGATATAGCCATATAAGGTATAACTGGCTAAATCGATTATTGAGCAGCGATGCCTCGCAGAAGTGGTTGTTTTATTTACTGCCGGTAAGCGACGACCCGGATGCGGTGGAAATGTACAGCGGCATAAAAATAGACCGTTAATAATCATAATGCCTGCGGCAATCATAAAAGACCAACCAAACCACAGTTCGGCCCACACTAACAGGCTGATGATTAGCGGCAATAAAAATTGCCCGCTGGAAACAAAGGCTTTAATTAAAATATTGGCTGTACCCGGCGAATGAGGAAAGGCTTCCATCAGGCTGGGATAAGTGCCTGCATCGAGAAAACTGTTTGCCATTCCGGCCAGAAAACCAAAAACATAAGCGATAATAATGTTATTGGTGTGCAGGATGCCAAAAAAGAAGGCGATATAGCAGCACATACCGAGAATGATAAACGGTCGTCGACCGAAGCGATCGGATAATAAGCCAGAAAGAAACAGGACGCTTAATCGGCCAATGCCTAATGATGAGATAACAATCGAGACACCTGCCGCATTGGTATGCCAAAGCGTCTCCAGCGAGGCCATATTCAGAGTCATCAAAATGACGCCCATACCATGTACCAGGTAATTGAAATACAACCCCAGCGCGGTAGGGAGATAGGGACTTTTCATAAGATCCACTTAGCAACTTTGCTTTAAAAAATGTGGCGATATTGCGTCAATATCCGGTCATTATTCTTGTAATAATGGCTATTGATTCCCGTTAAAATGTCAACAAAGACGCTCAAGGTTGTGCGCATATAACTCAGCGGCTACTGATTGATAAATCTTCCAGTCAATAAAATCGCCGTCAGGGTAGACACGTTGAAACGCGGTTAAATCAGGGAAGAAGCGCATGGTGTTATTGCCGATGCGGTTATTTATTTTCTCTATGATGGCGTGAAGATGTTTTTTTCTTTGCCGACGCATAGCCAGCAATTTTTCAACGACGCTATCAGGAATGGCGCATTTGCCATTTTCCCACTGACGCCAGCTTTCACTGTCACCGGTCTGGGCAATCCAGGTCGCGCATTCATCAATAGTCATGGCAAAAATATGGCGAAGTGCCTGGAGTTCATAAGCGTTCATCGTGTAATGGCTGCATGAAATAAACAATAAAATATAAATAACATTATCAGCCTGCTGACGGCTTGAAGAGAGTCACAGTATCTTGTGCAACATTATTGGAAAGAGCGAGGGGCGAGGTAGCGAAGCGGAAAAATGTTAAAAAAAAGCCCATCGTGGGAGATGGGCAAAGACTACACACAGCAATTCGTTGTTTCACTCAGGGGATTTCCATGCTTATAAATCAATATGTTGATTTATAACCGTGAGGTAATAGTAGGCATACGGACTTTTTGCGTCGATCAGATTCGTCTCATTAGTTTAAAAACTGTAAAGAATTTGCGACAGGTACTACCAGCTGAATGGCGGTAAGCAGGAAAATATGGGGAAGAGCAAGCAAATATCAATTAGCGGGGGTTAACAATCAGGCGGCAGAGCCGCCTGATGAGAAATTACTTGTTCGGTTTCTCGATTTCGCCAAGTTCTTCGAGAATTTCTTCCGGTTGGTCCGTCGGCGGTGGGACTTCTTCCACCCACGCGGCAAACAGACGCCAGGAAACGGCTAACAGAACCGGACCAATAAACAGACCGATCATCCCGAAAGCAATCAAACCACCAATAACGCCAGAGAGGATCAGGATCAGCGGTAAATCGGCACCCATGCGAATTAACATTGGGCGGATAACGTTATCCAGCGTGCCAACTACACCGCTCCACACTAACAATACCGTTCCCCAGGTGGTATCGCCGGTCCAGTAGAGCCAGATAATCGCCGGAATCAGTACCGGCAACGGGCCAAGCTGGACAAGGCAGGAGAGGATCATTAACACCGTTAGCAAAGTTGCATAAGGTACGCCGGATACGGCGAGGCCGATACCGCCAAGCACTGCCTGTACTAACGCCGTCACCACCACACCCAGCGCCACCGCGCGGATAGCCTGTGCCGCCAGCAGCACGGCGGCATCTCCGCGAACGCCTGCCAGACGGGTTGCAAAATGGCGAATGCCTTGTGCCACCTGTTCACCGCGCCAGTACAGCAGGGCACTGAAGAGAAGCATCAGCGCACAATGCACCATAAAGCGCCCGATATGCGCCGCCTGCCCAACAAACCAGGTGGTGGTGGTGCCAATATAAGGGCGGACTTTCGCCATGATCGCCGTACCCCCCATATCCAGCAAGTTGTGCCAGCCTGCATACAGCTTCGCGCCAATCACCGGAATGGTATTAAGCCACGCCAGATCGGGTAACGTCATGTCGCCGCTGGAAATGGCTTTAATTAGCGGGCCGCTGCCGTCGACGATACTGTTAACCAGCAAAGCAATAGGGATGATAAACACCATCACTAATAACAGCGTCATCACCAGAACGGCGAGAGAGCGGCGGCCAAACATGATCTTTTGCAAACGTAACAATACCGGCCAGGTGGCGATAACCACCGTACCGGCCCATGCAAAGCCGAGAATAAAGGGTTGAACAATCCACAGACATGCCACAATCATGATGGCTAAAAACAGCACCGAAAGCAGAATTTGTGCGACATCCCTGGGCTGACGAACATTTACCATAACTACTTTTCACCTTTTTTGTGCGTCAAATCGTCGACGCGACGTGAACACGCGAAACTCACCTGCATAATGATGAGCAATTTCAGCGGTTTTTAACAGGCCGATTCTGCCCTTAATTCTGATGGGCGTGTAAGAAAAAAATGTGGTACAACAATTCAGGCAACACGCAAACGGTTTACTCGTCGTATTTCAAGTTGCATGTGCTGCGGCTACGTTCGTTCACCCCAGTCACTTACTTTTGTAAGCTCCTGGCGTTCACTCGCTTGCCGCCTTCCCGCAACTCGAAATCCATAGAGTAAACACACATCACCTTTCAGTGCGCTATTGCAGCAGCCTGAAAGAACTGTGTATCGACCTACATCACAGACCGCAGGAAAGGGTCAATATAATGATTCCACAGATTTCCCAGGCACCCGGCGTCGTTCAACTGGTGCTTAATTTTTTGCAAGAGCTGGAGCAACAGGGGTTTACCGGCGATACGGCGACAAGTTATGCCGATCGTCTGACAATGTCGACCGACAACAGTATTTACCAACTTCTCCCCGATGCAGTGGTATTTCCGCGTTCGACCGCAGATGTGGCATTAATCGCTCGTCTGGCTGCGCAAGAACGCTATTCATCGCTGATCTTCACCCCGCGCGGTGGCGGCACCGGCACTAATGGTCAGGCGCTCAACCAGGGGATTATTGTTGATATGTCCCGTCATATGAATCGCATCATTGAAATTAACCCTGAAGAGGGCTGGGTGCGCGTTGAAGCGGGGGTAATTAAAGACCAACTGAATCAGTATCTGAAACCGTTTGGCTACTTTTTTGCGCCGGAACTTTCAACCAGTAACCGGGCAACGCTCGGCGGGATGATCAATACCGATGCTTCCGGTCAGGGCTCGCTGGTCTATGGCAAAACGTCAGATCACGTGCTCGGCGTGCGGGCGGTGTTGTTGGGGGGCGATATTCTCGATACGCAACCTTTACCCGTCGAACTGGCAGAAACGCTGGGTAAAACCAATACCGCTATCGGGCGTATCTATAAAACGGTTTATCAACGCTGCCGTCAGCAACGCCAGTTAATCATCGACAAATTCCCCAAACTTAACCGCTTTCTTACCGGTTACGATCTGCGTCATGTCTTTAACGATGAGATGACTGAGTTCGACCTGACGCGAATTCTGACGGGTTCAGAAGGGACGCTGGCCTTTATTACCGAAGCGCGACTGGATATTACTCGCTTGCCGAAAGTGCGCCGTCTGGTGAACGTCAAATATGACTCTTTTGACTCCGCGCTGCGTAACGCGCCGTTTATGGTTGAGGCGCGGGCGCTTTCGGTAGAGACGGTGGACTCAAAAGTGCTGAATCTGGCGCGGGAAGATATTGTCTGGCATTCCGTCAGCGAGTTGATTACTGACGTGCCCGAGAAAGAGATGCTCGGGCTGAACATTGTGGAATTTGCTGGTGATGATGAGGCGCTGATTGACGAGCGGGTAAATGCACTCTGTGCGCGGCTGGACGAACTTATCGCTAGTCAGCAAGCAGGCGTCATTGGCTGGCAGGTGTGCCGCGAGCTGGCAGGCGTTGAACGTATCTATGCGATGCGTAAAAAAGCCGTAGGCCTGCTTGGCAATGCAAAAGGCGCCGCCAAGCCCATTCCGTTTGCCGAAGATACCTGCGTACCGCCGGAACATCTGGCGGATTATATAGCCGAATTTCGCGCGCTGCTCGACAGCCACGGCTTAAGCTACGGTATGTTCGGTCACGTCGATGCGGGTGTTTTGCACGTTCGTCCGGCGCTGGATATGTGCGATCCGCAACAAGAAATTTTGATGAAGCAAATCTCTGATGACGTGGTGGCGTTGACTGCGAAATATGGTGGATTGTTGTGGGGCGAGCACGGTAAAGGTTTTCGCGCCGAATACAGCCCGGCGTTTTTCGGTGAGGAACTTTTCGCAGAACTGCGCAAAGTTAAAGCGGCATTTGACCCGCATAATCGACTAAACCCAGGGAAAATTTGTCCGCCAGAAGGTCTCGATGCACCGATGATGAAAGTGGACGCGGTGAAGCGCGGTACATTTGACCGGCAGATCCCCATCGCGGTACGTCAGCAGTGGCGCGGAGCAATGGAATGTAACGGCAACGGTTTATGCTTCAACTTTGATGCCCGCAGCCCCATGTGTCCGTCGATGAAGATCACCCAGAACCGGATTCATTCACCGAAAGGGCGCGCAACACTGGTGCGTGAATGGCTACGTTTGCTGGCTGACCGTGGTGTTGATCCTCTAAAACTGGAACAAGAACTGCCGGAATCGCGAGCCAGTTTGCGGACATTAATTGCCCGCACGCGCAATAGCTGGCACGCAAATAAAGGCGAATATGACTTCTCCCACGAAGTAAAAGAGGCGATGTCAGGCTGTCTGGCCTGTAAAGCCTGTTCGACCCAGTGCCCCATCAAAATTGACGTGCCGGAGTTCCGCTCTCGTTTCCTGCAACTCTATCACACCCGTTATTTACGCCCGCTGCGCGACCATCTTGTGGCGACGGTCGAAAGTTATGCGCCGCTGATGGCGCGAGCGCCGAAGACGTTTAACTTCTTCATTAACCAGCCGCTGGTGCGCAAACTGTCGAAAAAACATATCGGCATGGTCGACTTGCCGCTGCTGTCAGTTCCCTCGCTGCAACAACAAATGGTGGGGCATCGCTCGGCAAACATGACGCTGGAACAGCTTGAAGCTCTCAATGCTGAGCAGAAAGCGCGCACGGTGTTGGTGGTGCAAGACCCTTTCACCAGCTATTACGATGCGCAAGTGGTGGCAGATTTTGTCCGTCTGGTCGAAAAATTAGGTTTCCAGCCTGTGTTACTGCCATTCTCGCCGAATGGTAAAGCCCAGCACATCAAAGGATTCCTTAATCGTTTTGCGAAGACGGCGAAAAAGACGGCGGATTTCCTCAACCGTATGGCGAAGCTGGGAATGCCAATGGTGGGGGTCGATCCAGCTCTGGTTCTTTGTTATCGCGACGAATACAAACTCACTCTCGGCAAGGAACGCGGCGAGTTTAACGTTCTGCTGGCGAATGAATGGCTGGCAAGCGCACTTGAGTCACAGCCAGTGGCTGCGGTCAGCGGTGAACCATGGTATTTCTTTGGTCACTGTACCGAAGTCACCGCCTTGCCGGGGGCGCCAGCACAATGGGCCGCGATATTTGCCCGTTTTGGCGCGAAGCTGGAAAATGTCAGTGTGGGTTGTTGCGGTATGGCGGGGACTTACGGACATGAAGCGAAAAATCATAAAAACTCGCTCGGGATCTATGAGTTATCCTGGCATCAGGCGATGCAGCGTCTGCCGCGAAATCGCTGTCTGGCGACCGGATATTCCTGCCGTAGTCAGGTAAAACGGGTTGAAGGCACGGGGGTACGCCATCCTGTGCAGGCATTACTGGAGATTATTAAATGATATGGAAACGTAAAATTACACTCGAGGCGCTGAACGCCATGGGTGACGGAAACATGGTGGGGTTGCTGGATATTCGTTTTGAACATATTGGTGATGACACCCTGGAAGCGACAATGCCGGTAGACTCGCGGACAAAGCAGCCTTTCGGGCTGCTGCATGGTGGTGCGTCCGTGGTGCTGGCCGAAAGTATTGGTTCCGTTGCCGGTTATTTATGTACCGAAGGTGAGCAAAAAGTCGTTGGTCTGGAAATCAATGCTAACCATGTTCGCTCGGCACGAGAAGGGCGAGTTCGCGGCGTTTGCAAGCCGCTGCATCTTGGTTCACGTCATCAGGTCTGGCAGATTGAAATCTTCGACGAGAAAGGTCGTTTGTGCTGTTCATCACGATTGACGACCGCCATTTTGTGACGTTGTCACCAGAAAAGTGTGACGCATATTGCTTTTGGTCATTATCTGCACAGTAAACGGTGGTATACTGTGCAGGTCTTGTCTAAAAGCGAGGATGCTATGTCTACTCAACTTGATCCCACCCAACTGGCCATTGAATTTTTACGCCGTGACCAGAGCAATCTTTCACCTGCCCAATACCTCAAACGTCTGAAACAACTAGAACTTGAATTCGCTGATCTGCTTACTCTCTCTTCTGCTGAATTAAAAGAAGAAATCTACTTTGCCTGGCGTTTGGGCGTGCATTGATTCTGACTGAACGCAGTTAGTGTGCCCCATCGACCTGGATTAATTCCAGTCCAGGTCTGACGACTTTCTTCTGACTTCTCCCATTTTTACCCGCTTGATCTTGTTTAAAAAGAATACAAATCGCAGGTTGTGTTAAAACGCCGGCTTAGTCTTATGAGATTATTCTTATCGCCCCTTCAAGAGCTAAGCCACTGTGAGTGCCGGAGATAAGCGCCGGATGGGGTAGAAACCCTTAAGTCTGTGTTGAACAGACTTAAGGGTTTTCTTATTTCTGAACGAGCCACTTTTTTACCTATCTCTTAAATAGTCATTTTCAATACAACTTTTTCTTTTCCATCACAGTCTTAAATGTCCTCCGGTAATAATCATTAACTAACAATGAGATACCTAATTCTTAGCGTGCCTGTTAAGCCGCACATCAGGGTCTATGCTTATTAAATGCAGGCAAAAAGCATGTTTTACGGTAAAGCCCCTGTGTTTGCCGGGTTGAACTGATAATCATTATCACTAACATGCTGTTATACGCTGAAAGCGATGAAGTGAGGTAAATCGATGGACATGCATTCAGGAACCTTTAACCCAGAGGATTTCACCTGGCAAGGCTTAACGCTAACCCCCGCAGCGGCGGTACACATCCGTGAGCTAGTGGCGAAGCAACCAGGCATGGTCGGTGTGCGCTTAGGTGTGAAGCAAACGGGCTGCGCGGGCTTTGGCTATGTACTCGACAGTGTTAGCGAGCCGGACAAAGACGATCTGCTGTTTGAACACGACGGAGCGAAGCTGTTCGTCCCCCTACAAGCAATGCCGTTTATTGATGGCACGGAAGTTGATTTCGTTCGCGAAGGACTCAATCAGATATTCAAATTTCACAACCCGAAAGCCCAGAATGAATGTGGCTGTGGCGAAAGCTTTGGGGTATAGGCGGTACTATGTCTCGTAATACTGAAGCAACTGACGATGTCAAAACCTGGACCGGCGGCCCGCTGAATTATAAAGAAGGATTCTTCACCCAATTAGCGACTGATGAACTGGCTAAGGGCATAAACGAAGAGGTGGTGCGCGCAATCTCGGCGAAGCGTAATGAGCCGGAGTGGATGCTGGAGTTTCGTCTCAACGCCTATCGCGCATGGCTGGAGATGGAAGAACCGCACTGGCTGAAGGCGCACTACGACAAGCTGAATTATCAGGATTATAGCTATTACTCCGCGCCTTCATGTGGTAACTGCGATGACACCTGTATTTCTGAACCGGGCGCGGTGCAACAAACCGGCGCAAACGCCTTTTTAAGTAAAGAGGTTGAAGCGGCATTTGAGCAGTTGGGCGTACCGGTGCGGGAAGGCAAAGAGGTGGCGGTGGATGCCATTTTCGATTCTGTTTCGGTTGCCACCACTTATCGCGAAAAACTGGCGGAGCAGGGGATCATTTTCTGTTCCTTTGGTGAAGCAATTCACGAGCACCCGGAACTGGTGAAGAAATATCTCGGCACCGTGGTGCCGGGGAATGACAACTTCTTTGCCGCACTTAATGCGGCGGTAGCCTCTGACGGTACGTTTATTTATGTGCCTAAAGGCGTACGCTGTCCGATGGAGCTTTCCACCTATTTCCGCATTAACGCAGAAAAAACCGGGCAGTTTGAGCGCACCATTCTGGTAGCCGACGAAGACAGCTACGTCAGCTACATTGAAGGCTGCTCCGCACCAGTGCGTGATAGCTACCAGCTACACGCGGCGGTGGTGGAAGTCATCATCCATAAAAACGCCGAGGTGAAATATTCCACGGTGCAAAACTGGTTCCCTGGCGATAACAACACCGGCGGTATTCTCAACTTCGTCACCAAGCGTGCTCTGTGCGAAGGCGAAAACAGCAAAATGTCGTGGACACAATCGGAAACCGGTTCAGCGATTACCTGGAAATACCCAAGCTGCATTTTGCGCGGCGATAACTCCATCGGTGAGTTCTACTCGGTGGCGCTGACCAGCGGTCATCAGCAAGCTGATACCGGCACCAAGATGATCCACATCGGTAAGAACACCAAATCGACCATTATCTCGAAAGGGATCTCTGCCGGACATAGCCAGAACAGCTATCGCGGCCTGGTGAAAATCATGCCGACGGCAACTAATGCGCGCAACTTCACTCAGTGCGACTCAATGCTGATTGGCGCTAATTGCGGGGCGCATACCTTCCCGTATGTCGAATGTCGCAATAACAGCGCACAACTGGAGCACGAGGCAACGACATCGCGTATTGGTGAAGATCAGCTGTTTTACTGCCTGCAACGCGGGATCAGCGAAGAAGACGCTATCTCGATGATTGTTAACGGTTTCTGCAAAGACGTGTTCTCGGAACTGCCGCTGGAATTTGCCGTTGAAGCACAAAAACTCCTCGCCATCAGTCTTGAACACAGCGTCGGATAAGGAATAAACATGTTAAGTATTAAAGATTTACACGTCAGCGTGGAAGATAAAGCTATCCTGCGCGGATTAAGCCTCGACGTTCGTCCCGGCGAAGTTCACGCCATTATGGGACCAAACGGTTCGGGCAAAAGTACCTTATCGGCAACCCTTGCCGGGCGTGAAGATTATGAAGTGACGGGCGGCACGGTGGTGTTTAAGGGCAAAGATTTGCTAGAGCTGTCGCCGGAAGATCGTGCAGGCGAAGGGATCTTTATGGCTTTCCAGTATCCGGTGGAAATCCCTGGCGTCAGTAACCAGTTTTTCCTGCAAACGGCGCTCAATGCGGTGCGTAGTTATCGCGGTCAGGAAACGCTCGACCGCTTCGATTTTCAGGATTTGATGGAAGAGAAAATCGCCCTGTTGAAGATGCCGGAAGATTTATTAACCCGTTCGGTTAACGTTGGTTTTTCCGGTGGCGAGAAAAAGCGCAACGATATTTTGCAAATGGCAGTGCTGGAGCCGGAGTTATGCATTCTTGATGAGTCGGACTCCGGGCTGGATATCGATGCATTAAAAGTGGTTGCCGATGGCGTGAACTCGCTGCGTGACGGCAAGCGTTCATTCATCATTGTTACGCACTACCAACGCATTCTTGACTACATCAAGCCTGATTACGTCCACGTGCTGTATCAGGGGCGAATTGTGAAATCCGGCGATTTCACGTTGGTCAAACAACTGGAGGAGCAGGGTTATGGCTGGCTTAGTGAACAGCAGTAACGTGCTGCAACAGTGGCATCACTTGTTTGAGGCTGAAGGGGCAAAACGCTCCCCGCAAGCTCAGCAGCATTTACAACAATTGCTGCGTACCGGTCTGCCGACGCGTAAACATGAGCACTGGAAATATACGCCGCTGGAAGGGCTGACCAATAGCCAGTTTGTCAGCATTGCGGGGGATATATCTCAAGAGCAGCGTGATGCCTTAGCCTTAACGTTAGACGCCGTGCGGCTGGTGTTTGTCGATGGACGTTACATGCCAGCACTTAGCGATGCAACTGAAGGCAGCGGATATGACGTGAGCATAAACGACGAACGCCAGGGGCTGCCCGATGCCATTCAGCCAGAAGTGTTTCTGCATCTGACGGAAAGCCTGGCGCAAAGCGTTACGCATATTGCTGTGAAGCGCGGTCAACGGCCTGCAAAGCCATTGCTGTTAATGCATATTACCCAGGGCGTGGCAGGTGAAGAGGTGAACACAGCCCATTACCGCCATCATCTGGATCTGGCGGAAGGCGCGGAAGCGACAGTGATTGAACATTTTGTCAGCCTTAATGATGCCCGCCATTTTACCGGCGCGCGCTTTACTATCAACCTCGCAGCGAACGCCCACTTGCAGCATATCAAGCTGGCGTTTGAAAACCCGGTCAGCCACCACTTTGCCCATAACGATTTGCTGCTGGCAGACGATGCCACCGCATCTAGCCACAGTTTTCTGCTTGGTGGCGCTGTGTTACGGCACAACACCAGTACGCAACTTAATGGCGAAAACAGTACGCTGCGGATTAATAGCCTGGCGATGCCGGTGAAAAATGAAGTGTGCGATACCCGCACCTGGCTGGAACACAATAAAGGTTTTTGTAACAGCCGCCAGTTGCACAAAACTATCGTCAGCGACAAAGGGCGCGCGGTATTTAATGGTTTGATTAACGTCGCGCAGTATGCCATCAAGACTGACGGCCAGATGACCAATAATAATCTGCTGATGGGCAAGCTGGCGGAAGTGGATACCAAACCGCAACTGGAAATTTATGCCGATGATGTGAAATGCAGCCACGGCGCAACGGTCGGGCGTATTGATGATGAGCAAATGTTCTATCTGCGTTCTCGCGGGATCAATCAGCAGGATGCCCAGCAGATGATCATCTATGCCTTTGCCGCCGAACTGACGGAAGCCTTGCGCGATGATGGTCTTAAACAGCAGGTGCTGGCTCGAATCGGCCAACGGCTGCCGGGAGGTGCAAGATGACTTTTTCCGTTGAGAAGGTGCGTGCCGATTTTCCGGTGCTCTCGCGTGAGGTAAACGGTTTGCCGCTGGCTTATCTCGACAGCGCCGCCAGTGCGCAGAAACCGAGCCAGGTGATTGACGCCGAGGCTGAGTTTTATCGTCACGGCTACGCGGCGGTGCATCGCGGTATTCATACGTTAAGCGCCCAGGCGACCGAGAAAATGGAGAACGTGCGTAAGCGTGCATCGCTGTTTATCAATGCCCGTTCGGCGGAAGAGCTGGTGTTCGTCCGTGGCACTACGGAAGGGATCAATCTAGTCGCCAATAGCTGGGGCAACAGCAACGTGCGGGCGGGCGATAACATCATCATCAGTCAGATGGAACACCACGCTAACATTGTTCCCTGGCAGATGCTTTGCGCGCGCGTTGGCGCAGAGTTGCGGGTGATCCCGCTTAACCCAGACGGCACGCTGCAACTGGAGACACTGCCTAATCTGTTTGATGAGAAAACCCGCCTGCTGGCGATTACTCACGTGTCTAATGTGCTGGGGACGGAAAATCCGCTGCCGGAAATGATCACACTTGCGCACCAGCATGGCGCAAAAGTGCTGGTGGATGGCGCTCAGGCAGTGATGCATCATCCGGTGGATGTGCAGGCGCTGGACTGCGACTTCTACGTTTTTTCCGGGCATAAACTGTATGGCCCCACCGGCATTGGAATTCTTTATGTTAAAGAGGCCTTGTTGCAGGAGATGCCGCCGTGGGAAGGGGGCGGCTCTATGATTGCCACCGTCAGCCTTAGCGAAGGTACTACCTGGACCAAAGCGCCGTGGCGGTTTGAGGCCGGCACGCCCAATACGGGGGGGATTATTGGTCTTGGTGCGGCGCTGGAGTATGTGTCAGCTCTGGGGCTTAACAACATTGCTGAGTACGAACAGAATCTGATGCATTACGCGCTGTCACAACTGACAGCGGTGCCGGATCTTACTCTGTATGGGCCACCGGACAGACTTGGCGTTATCGCCTTTAATCTCGGTAAACATCATGCCTATGATGTTGGCAGTTTTCTTGATAACTACGGTATCGCTGTGCGTACCGGCCATCACTGCGCGATGCCGTTGATGGCGTTTTATAACGTTCCGGCTATGTGTCGGGCGTCGTTGGCTATGTATAACACCCATGAAGAAGTGGATCGTCTGGTGACAGGATTGCAACGCATTCATCGTCTGCTGGGATAACAGGGAGGCTCTATGGCTGTATTGCCGGATAAAGAAAAATTGCTGCGTAATTTTTTACGCTGCGCCAACTGGGAAGAGAAATATCTCTACATTATTGAACTGGGTCAGCGTCTGCCGGAATTACGCGATGAAGACAGAAACCCGCAAAATAGTATTCAGGGCTGTCAGAGTCAGGTATGGATTGTAATGCGCCAGAATGCGCAGGGAATTATTGAATTGCAGGGCGACAGCGATGCCGCCATTGTGAAAGGGCTTATTGCGGTTGTTTTTATTCTCTACGACCAGATGACGCCGCAGGATATTGTTAATTTTGACGTGCGCCCGTGGTTTGAAAAAATGGCGCTCGCTCAGCATCTCACCCCATCTCGTTCACAAGGTCTGGAAGCGATGATTCGTGCAATCCGCGCCAAAGCCGCTGCACTTAGCTAAACTAAAGGAACAGCTTTCATCCGGATGACTCACATTGCCGGATGGTCGATGTTTACTCTGACCAGCACAGGAGTGTTTCGGCTTCAGGTAAGCAAAAGCGCCATCCGACGTCTTAGCGTGAGTCTCCGGCAAATACAGGAGGTTTACAATGAAACGCGCGTCTCTGCTTACACTGACTCTTATCGGCGCTTTTAGCGCCATACACGCTGCCTGGGCGGTAGATTACCCGCTCCCACCAAGCGGAAGCCGACTGGTTGGGCAAAATCAAACGTATACGGTGCAAGAGGGGGATAAAAACCTTCAGGCCATCGCCCGACGTTTTGATACTGCGGCAATGTTGATTCTGGAAGCCAATAACACCATCGCCCCGGTGCCAAAACCAGGTACGACGATAACCATTCCTTCACAACTGTTATTACCTGATGCGCCGCGTCAGGGGATCATCGTTAACCTTGCCGAGCTGCGTCTTTATTATTATCCGCCAGGAGAAAATATCGTGCAGGTCTACCCGATAGGCATTGGCTTGCAGGGACTGGAAACGCCAGTGATGGATACGCGGGTTGGGCAGAAAATCCCTAACCCTACCTGGACACCGACCGCTGGTATTCGGCAGCGTTCGCTGGAGCGTGGCATAAAATTACCGCCAGTCGTTCCAGCAGGGCCTAATAACCCACTAGGACGCTACGCAATGCGCCTGGCGCACGGCAATGGCGAATATCTCATTCATGGCACCAGTGCGCCGGACAGCGTCGGTTTGCGCGTCAGTTCCGGCTGTATTCGTATGAACGCACCGGATATTAAAGCCTTGTTCTCCAGTGTGCGGACGGGGACGCCGGTGAAAGTGATCAATGAGCCGGTGAAATACTCTGTAGAACCGAACGGAATGCGTTATGTGGAAGTGCATCGACCACTATCGGCAGAGGAACAGCAGAACGTTCAGACGATGCCGTATAAACTGCCCATTGGTTTTACGCAATTCAAAGATAATCAGGCTGTTGATCAGAAGCTGGTGGATAAAGCCTTATATCGTCGGGCGGGATATCCGGTCGCGGTAGGCAATGGAACGACACATGCCAGCAACGCGCCCGCAGTTGAGTCAGCTCAAAATGGCGAACCTGAGCAGGGCAATATGTTACGCGCGACACAATAACAGTAATTAGCAGGCAAAAAAAATGGCGCACAATGTGCGCCATTTTTCACTTCACAGGTACTATTACTTGCGGTATTTAGTAGCCATGTTGTCCAGACGCTGGTTAGCACGAGCTGCGTCATCTTTAGCAGCCTGAACGTCGGAACGCATTGCGTTCACGTCGTTGCTCAGCTGGTCAACTTTAGCGTTCAGAGTCTGAACGTCAGAAGACAGCTGATCGATTTTAGCGTTGCTGGAGCAACCTGCCAGCAGAGTAGAACCCAGGATTACCGCGCCCAGTACCAGTTTAGTAGCTTTCATTATTAATACCCTCTAGATTGAGTTAATCTCCATGTAGCGTTACAAGTATTACACAAAGTTTTTTATGTTGAGAATATTTTTTTGATGGGAAGGCACTTATTTTTGATCGTTCGCTCAAAGAAACATCGAACGCTGGGTTTTAGATAAAAAAATTGAGAGAAAACAGGATGCTTCCATCGGATTCATCTTAGATAAAGTGAGATTATATAGTGAAATCCGATTTGATTTTTTATTGCTTCTGGTTATCGATTAAATAAAAAAAGCGCCCATCAGGGCGCTTGGATATACAAATTAATTCACAAAAGCAATATTACAGGACGTGAACAGATGCGGTGTTGGTAGTGCCGCTCGGTACAAGTGCACCGGAAACCATTACTACTACGTCACCTTTGTGCGCCAGACCGCTCTGCAGAGCCAGTTCTTTACCCAGACGGTAGAAATCATCAGTAGAAGTGATCTCTTTGACCAGCTGCGGCACAACGCCTTTGCTCAGTACCAGCTGATGTGCAGTTTTTTCGTTCGTGGTCAGCGCCAGGATGGTTGCATCCGGGAAGTATTTACGCACTGCACGAGCAGATTTACCGCCCTGGGTTGCTACAACGATCAGCGGAGCATCCAGTTTTTCAGCAGTTTCAACCGCACCACGGCAAACTGCTTCGGTAATGCGCAGTTTACGGTTGTCGTTGTTGAACTCGAGACGGCTGTTCATCACGCGGTCGGTACGTTCGCAAATGGTTGCCATGATAGAAACAGCTTCCAGTGGGTATTTACCTTTTGCGGATTCACCAGACAGCATTACTGCGTCAGTACCGTCGAGGATGGCGTTCGCGACGTCACCGGCTTCTGCGCGGGTCGGACGTGGGTTTTTGATCATGGAATCCAGCATCTGGGTCGCAGTGATAACGACTTTACGTGCGCGGATACATTTTTCGATCATCATCTTCTGGGCGAAGATAACTTCTTCAACCGGGATTTCTACACCCAGGTCGCCACGAGCAACCATGATGCCGTCAGAGGCTTCGAGGATTTCGTCGAAGTTGTTGAGGCCTTCCTGGTTTTCGATTTTGGAGATGATTTGGATGTTTTCGCCGCCGTGCGCTTTCAGGTGTTCACGGATTTCGATAACGTCAGAACGCTTACGGATAAAGGAAGCAGCAACAAAGTCTACGCCTTGTTCGCAACCAAAGATGAGATCCTGTTTGTCTTTTTCAGCCAGTGCCGGCAGGGCAATAGAAACGCCAGGCAGGTTCACACCTTTGTTTTCGCCCAGGTCACCGTTGTTCAGTACCTTACAGATAACTTTGTTACCTTCAATGGCGGTAACTTCCATACCGATCAGACCATCGTCAACCAGTACGGTGTTGCCGACGGACAGGTCAGAAGTGAAACCTTCATAAGTTACCGCAACCATTTCGCTGTTGCCGATAACAGATTTGTCAGTGGTGAAAGTAAAGGTCTGGCCTGCTTTCAGAGAAACGTCATTACCGCCTTCCAGTTTCATGGTGCGGATTTCCGGACCTTTGGTATCGAGCAGGATAGCGGCAGTTTTGCCGGTTTTGCTCATCACGTTGCGCAGATTCTGAATGCGCTGACCGTGTTCTGCATAGTCACCATGAGAGAAGTTCAGACGCATGACGTTCATGCCCGCGTCCAGCATTTTAGCTAACATCTCTTCAGATTCGGTTTTTGGTCCGATGGTGCAAACAATTTTGGTCTTTTTCATGACAGTCTTAGTCTTTAAGTTGAGAAGGATAGGAGAAACTTGCTTTCTGGGCGCACTGCCGGAAAGCGAATCCGGTATTACGAAAGTGATGGTGCCTCGCTCTAAGGATAGGTGACATCGAAAAAGCGTGCAGAGGAATGTGTGCTTGTGTCTCAGCCCAACGTGAGTGCCTGTTTTTGAGTCGTTGAGTTCTACAGTCCAAAGTGCTGAAACCATTCAAGAGTCAATTGGCGCGCATTATACGCTGAAATTAATCCAAAAGGAAAACAAAAACAGCGTTTCAAAAAATATACAAGTCTCCAGACAATAAATTGTTATCAAAGATTTAACGTTACAGGGAAAAGATTACGCAAAAACTTCGTTGTTTGCGCAACATCACGAGGTAAGGTCGCCAGCCTGGGGAGTAGTGAATGTTCATCAGGTGTATAAATACACCATCGCTCAATCACTACAGTCAAAATAGTTTATAACGTTATTTATATGATTTTGTTTGATTTTTGTTTAATTGATTAGATTGATATATGCTGATAGTTGGCATGATAAATAGGTACAAAGAATGGGAAATCGGACAAAAGATGACGAACTGTACCGCGAGATGTGCAGGGTAGTCGGTAAAGTTGTGCTGGAAATGCGCGATTTGGGGCAGGAACCAAAACATATTGTCATCGCTGGCGTATTACGCACGGCTTTAGCCAATAAACGTATTCAACGCAGCGAACTGGAAAAACAGGCGATGGAAACCGTCATTAACGCGCTGGTAAAATGACCATTCAGGATGAAGTGCAACACTTCATCCTGATATGTTTATTTCAATCGCAGCCACAGCTAATTTTCATAAATAGCAACTGATGAAATTATATGAGTTTCGATATGTATTAAAGTGCATAACGGGAATGTTATTTTTATTTTCTGGAATGAATATCACAAATAATTGTCACTTAAATGAAATTAATTTCAGATGATAATAAATATCAGTTCACTTTTAATTTCTCACTTTGTGAATTTAATTGATAATGATCAATGTTAAGCCCTCAGAATAATCACATTATTTTTTCTCCTAACCATAAAGGATTAGTTTATTGGCGTTAATTCTTTTCTCATGCACTATCAGGTTAGGGAAAATATCTGGTGTTGGGGACAGAGTCAGCAGCGTATTAGTTGAATGCTTAATATCAGGCTGTTGAATTGTCAGCACTGTGTTTGCGAAGAGGATGCGAAATAAATGAACCCGGTTGGTCGTCCACTATTAGATATTGGCTTAACGCGATTAGAATTCTTGCGTATATCAGGAAAGGGTCTTGCTGGTTTAACGATAGCCCCTGCGTTACTGTCACTTTTGGGTTGCAAGCAGGAAGATATTGATAGCGGTACGGTAGGGTTGATAAATACGCCCAAAGGCGTGCTGGTTACCCAGCGAGCGCGATGCACAGGCTGCCATCGCTGTGAAATCTCTTGTACTAACTTCAATGATGGCTCAGTGGGCACTTTTTTCTCCCGCATCAAAATTCATCGCAATTATTTCTTTGGCGACAATGGGATAGGATCAGGCGGTGGTCTGTATGGCGATCTGAACTATACCGCTGACACCTGTCGTCAATGCAAAGATCCGCAATGCATGAACGTATGCCCGATTGGCGCGATTACCTGGCAGCAGGAAGAAGGCTGTATTGTCGTCGATCATAAACGTTGTATTGGTTGTAGCGCCTGTACCACTGCATGTCCGTGGATGATGGCTACCGTAAATACCGAAAGTAAAAAATCCTCGAAATGTGTGTTATGTGGTGAATGTGCAAACGCCTGCCCAACAGGGGCGTTAAAAATTATCGAGTGGAAAGATATTACTGTGTGAATCTTGCAAAGGAAAAAATCATGGCTAACGGTTGGACAGGTAATATATTAAGAGTTAATCTCACGACAGGAAATATTACCCTCGAAGATTCCAGTAAGTTTAAAAGTTTTGTTGGTGGCATGGGATTCGGCTACAAAATTATGTATGACGAAGTACCGCCAGGCACTAAACCTTTCGATGAAGCAAATAAATTAGTCTTTGCTACCGGGCCATTAACTGGCTCTGGTGCTCCCTGTAGTTCTCGCGTAAATATCACTTCGCTTTCCACCTTTACCAAAGGGAATTTAGTTGTTGATGCCCATATGGGAGGCTTTTTTGCCGCGCAAATGAAATTCGCTGGATACGACGTTATTATTATCGAAGGGAAAGCGAAATCACCGGTTTGGCTGAATATTAAAGATGACAAAGTTACCCTCGAAAAAGCAGATTTCCTATGGGGTAAAGGGACGCGAGCCACGACGGAAGAGATTTGTCGCTTGACCAGCCCGGAAACCTGTGTGGCAGCTATTGGTCAGGCAGGTGAAAACCTTGTGCCGCTCTCTGGCATGTTGAATAGCCGTAATCACAGCGGCGGCGCGGGAACTGGCGCAATAATGGGTTCGAAAAACCTCAAAGCGATTGCAGTTGAAGGGACTAAAGGGGTCAACATTGCCGATCGTCAGGAGATGAAACGTCTCAATGACTACATGATGACCGAACTTATCGGTGCGAATAACAACCATGTGGTGCCAAGTACGCCGCAATCGTGGGCGGAGTACTCCGATCCCAAGTCTCGCTGGACGGCGCGTAAAGGTCTGTTCTGGGGAGCGGCGGAAGGTGGCCCGATTGAAACGGGCGAGATCCCGCCAGGCAATCAAAATACCGTGGGTTTTCGCACCTATAAATCCGTTTTTGACTTAGGTCCGGCAGCAGAGAAATACACGGTAAAAATGAGCGGCTGCCACTCTTGCCCGATTCGTTGTATGACCCAGATGAACATTCCTCGGGTCAAAGAGTTCGGCGTGCCCAGCACCGGCGGTAATACTTGTGTAGCAAACTTTGTCCATACCACCATCTTCCCGAACGGGCCGAAAGATTTTGAAGATAAAGACGATGGTCGCGTCATTGGCAATCTGGTTGGTCTGAATCTGTTCGATGACTACGGTCTGTGGTGTAACTACGGACAGCTACATCGAGATTTTACGTATTGCTACAGCAAAGGCGTGTTCAAACGCGTTCTGCCTGCTGATGAGTATGCGGAAATTCGCTGGGATCAGCTGGAAGCGGGCGACGTTAACTTCATTAAAGATTTTTACTACCGTCTGGCGCATCGCGTGGGTGAGTTGAGCCACCTGGCTGATGGCTCATATGCCATTGCGGAACGCTGGAATTTGGGCGAAGAGTATTGGGGCTACGCGAAAAATAAACTCTGGTCGCCGTTTGGCTATCCGGTTCATCATGCTAATGAAGCCTCGGCGCAAGTTGGTTCCATTGTTAACTGCATGTTCAACCGCGATTGCATGACGCACACCCACATTAACTTTATTGGCTCCGGTCTGCCGTTGAAATTGCAGCGTGAAGTGGCGAAAGAGCTTTTTGGCTCTGAAGATGCTTACGACGAAACCAAAAACTACACGCCGATCAATGACGCAAAAATTAAATATGCCAAATGGTCGCTGTTGCGGGTCTGTTTGCATAACGCCGTCACCCTGTGCAACTGGGTCTGGCCAATGACCGTTTCGCCGCTGAAGAGCCGTAATTACCGTGGTGACCTTGCTTTAGAAGCCAAATTCTTCAAAGCGATCACCGGTGAAGAGATGACCCAGGAAAAATTAGATTTAGCCGCTGAACGTATATTTACACTGCATCGCGCTTACACGGTAAAACTGATGCAAACCAAAGATATGCGTAACGAGCACGATCTTATTTGCTCCTGGGTATTCGACAAGGATCCGCAGATCCCGGTCTTTACTGAAGGAACTGACAAAATGGATCGCGACGATATGTACGCGTCTCTCACGATGTTCTACAAGGAAATGGGCTGGGATCCACAGCTCGGTTGCCCGACACGTGAAACGTTGCAACGTTTGGGGCTGGAAGATATTGCCACCGATCTGGCTGCACACAATCTGCTTCCAGCATAAGGAATGGGTGAGATGAACCATCAGGATGAGTTGCCGCTATCCGGAGTCAGCGACGTTGACGAGGCGAAGCGTCAATGGTTGCAGGGTATGCGTCACACCGGAGATACGGTCAGTGAAGACGTCGCAGAACCAGAACCGACAGAAGTTCTGGCAGAGTTTATCCGCCAGCATTCGGCTGCGGGTCAACTGGTGGCGCATGCCGTGTTTCTCTCGCCGCCATATTCGGTTGCTGAAGAGGATCTGTCTTTTTTGCTGGAAGGCATAAAACAGAACGGAGACTACGCGGATATCGCCTGTATCACGGGAACTCACGATGATTACTATTACTCAACGCAGGCCATGAGCGAAAACTACGCGGCGATGTCTTTGCAAGTTGTGGAGCAGGACATTTGTCGCGCCATTGCTCACGTCGTTCGCTTTGAGTGCCAGACGTACCCGCGACCCTACAAAGTCGCCATGCTGAGGCAAACGCCATATTACTTCCAGGAAGCGCAAATTGAAGCCGCGATCGCCGCGATGGATGTTGCCCCTGAATATGCCGATATACGCCAGGTGGAGTCATCGACGGCGGTGCTGTACCTGTTTAGCGAGCGGTATATGAGCTATGGCAAGGCTTATGGTTTATGCGAATGGCTTGAGGTTGAGCAGTTTCAGAATCCCTGAAATTTCAGGGAAATGTCATGGACAGGGTGGACAGTTGCAGCCACTGCATTAGGGGATAATCAGATGTCCTTCACTCGACGCAAATTTGTTCTGGGGATGGGAACAGTAATCTTTTTTACTGGCTCTGCGTCTTCTCTGTTAGCGAACACCAGGCAAGAAAAGGAAGTTCGGTATGCCATGATTCACGATGAGTCACGGTGCAATGGTTGTAATATTTGCGCCCGAGCATGTCGCAAGACCAATCACGTTCCGGCCCAGGGAAGCCGTTTATCGATAGCACACATTCCAGTTACCGATAACGACAACGAAACGCAATATCACTTTTTTCGCCAGTCATGCCAGCACTGTGAAGATGCTCCTTGCATCGACGTTTGCCCAACAGGGGCGTCGTGGCGTGATGAGCAGGGGATCGTACGGGTAGAAAAATCGCAGTGTATCGGCTGCAGTTATTGCATTGGCGCTTGCCCGTATCAGGTTCGTTACCTTAACCCTGTGACTAAAGTGGCGGATAAATGTGATTTCTGCGCCGAGTCCCGGCTGGCAAAAGGTTTTCCGCCCATTTGCGTCAGCGCCTGCCCGGAACACGCATTGATCTTTGGTCGCGAAGATAGCCCAGAAATTCAGGCGTGGTTACAGGGAAATAAATACTATCAATATCAGCTACCTGGTGCCGGGAAACCGCATTTGTATCGCCGGTTCGGTCAACATTTGATTAAGAAGGAAAATGTATGAACCCGTCGCAAAATGCTGAACAGTTTCAGATCCAGTTGGCGAACTATGTGCCACAGTTCACTCCGGAATTTTGGCCGGTGTGGTTGATCATTGCCGGAGTATTGCTGGTTGGGATGTGGTTGGTGCTGGGGCTGCATGCCTTGCTTCGTGCTCGTGGCGTGAAGAAATCAGTCACCGATTATGGTGAGAAGATTTATCTTTACAGCAAAGCGGTCAGATTATGGCACTGGTCGAATGCGTTACTCTTTGTATTGTTGCTGGCAAGTGGGCTGATAAATCACTTTGCGCTGGTGGGCGCAACTGCGGTTAAAAGTCTGGTTGCGGTGCATGAAGTTTGCGGATTTTTGTTACTCGCATGCTGGCTCGGCTTTGTGCTGATCAATGCCGTTGGGGGTAATGGTCACCACTATCGCATTCGTCGTCAGGGGTGGCTGGAGCGAGCGGCAAAACAAACGCGATTTTATTTGTTTGGCATTATGCAGGGGGAAGAACATCCTTTCCCGGCAACAACCCAGTCTAAATTTAATCCCTTACAGCAGGTCGCCTATGTTGGTGTCATGTATGGATTGCTGCCGTTGTTACTGGTGACGGGGCTGTTGTGTCTCTATCCGCAAGCCGTGGGAGATGTGTTTCCTGGCGTAAGATACTGGTTATTGCAGGCGCATTTTGCTCTGGCATTTATAAGCCTCTTTTTTATCTTCGGTCATCTTTATCTTTGCACCACGGGGCGTACGCCACACGAAACCTTTAAATGTATGATCGATGGCTATCACCGACATTAACGTATGATCATTACGCGAGAGAACCTGCGAGAGTGGCGTGTAGGAGCGGTAATGTACCGCTGGTTTTTGCGCCATTTTCCGCAGGACGGCAGCTATGCCGATGTTCACCATGCGCTGATCGACGAAGGGTATACGGACTGGGCAGATAGTCTGGTTGAGTATGCATGGAACAAATGGCTGACAGACGAAAACTTTGCCCGCCAGGAAGTTTCCTCTATGCAAAAGCAGGTCACAGAACCGGTGGAACCAACATTTTGCCGCCAGCTCTCCAGTGCCGAGGATAACGCACGCGTCGGGTGTTGCGACGATAACGCCAGAATAGTTACAGCAGGTTATGCGGCGCAAATTGCCAGCACGGGCTACAGCGTACGGATGGCTAGTGTGGGTTTTAACAGCCATATTGGCAGCTCAGGCGAGCGTGCCCGCGTGGCAGTGGCGGGTAACTCGACTCGAATCAGCAGTGCCGGAGAGGGTAGCCGTATTGCGAATGCCGGGATGCGAGTACGCGTCTGTACTCCCGGTGAAAGATGTCATGTTGCCAGTAATGGCGATCTGGTACAAATTGCCAGCTTTGGCGCAAACGCGAAAATTGCTAACAGCGGTGATAATGTTCACATCATTGCCAGCGGTGCTAACTCAACAGTAGTCAGTACGGGCGTGGTTGACTCGATTGTCCTCGGGCCAGGTGGCAGCGCCGCACTGGCATATCATGACGGCGAAAGAGTGCGCTTCGCCGTCGCCATTGAAGGTGAAAACAATATCCGTGCCGGAGTCCGCTATCGTCTCAATGAACAGCATCAGTTTGTTGAGTGCTGATAGCTTTATCTTTAATCAACCGAAAGACGCCGACGTGCACGGGATGCAGGTTTTACGATGGCCTGCGCCATAGCCTCGCCAATTTCTGCACAAGCCGTAAGTCCCTGGACGAAAGGCCGGTTGTGCATCAGCCAGGGTAAAGCACCGAACGCCACGCGACCACGAACTTCTTCAGGTTGCTGTAGCGTATAATCTTCACCAACATCAGGGATTTCCTCGCCTGTTTTCTGCAATTGTTCGCGTAGCCCAGGGAAAGGAATATCTTTCACTTTGAGTGGACGTTGACCTCGGGCATCAATAAAAACATCAAACGAGTAGCTGTTATCCGCTGTTTTCAGAATTGTGCGTGTTTCGTTGTTTTCCATCTCGTAGTCCTCACCGAGGGAGAGAATATGAATGATCCCCGCTTCGCGTAAGGCCAGTAATCGTCTTATAGATTCTGAAGGGATTGCCGCATAATTATCGATAAAGACTCTGGCAAGACCTTTACTGAATCGCTTATGGTCGTGTTCATTCAGATGCGGCACAATTTCCTGTACAGCTTCATGCAAACGCAGAATGACATAACGCCAGGGGACGGTATGTTTTTGCCGTTTATTTTGCTCGACTTCGGCTAAGTTTTCTTCCGCCCAGCCAAAAGGGTCATGCTGTTTACGCTCGGCAAACCAGGTTTGCGCAAAGGTATCGACATTGAGACGTTCTAACGCTATGCGTTGGCTCCAGCCTGGATCGACAGAATTAATTTCTTGCTGTATCAATTTGAATACCCGATCCAACAGGCCTTCCGCACCTTTTTCTATTTCTGTATTTAAGGCCTGTTCTGTGACGATGCGTAACGGTTCGTAGGGGATGGGACAATAGAAATCGGCTTCCGGTAAAATGCCCGTGCGCGACATCAACGTAATGTGCAGATTTTCACTGTTGCTATCACGTTGAAAGCTAACTCGTTGTTTATCTTCTTCAATAAACGAACCATGCTGAATGGCCACTGCCATTGCCGCATCCAGTCCGCTCAAGGATGTTCCCATAATACCCACGTTACAGGCATCGACCTTTGCTTCCATCAGGCCCGACCACGGGCTGGGAAAATACGTTCGGGTTGCTTCTTCTTCATCAGGCCAGACGTGACCGGTGGCTATTACCGCTAAATCAAACGTCTCTGTGGGTAAATCCTGATTTGTAGCAAGCATCACGCCAGCATTTGTAATTTGCAGATCGGTAACCTGGCATGATTCATAAACAGCCACTTCAAATTTTTGCTGTCGCGCCTGATCTACTAATCGTAAAAATCGATCGCGGAAATATTCTCCCAACAGAATTCGCGGTAAAAACTGACGGTCGTGCAAGGTTTCCTTTTTAACGCCGTAACGTTGAAGATGGCTGGCATCTTGCTTTTGTAACCATTCCAGATAAGTACAATAAATCGTTGGTATTTCAATGCTGGCAATATTTACCAGCATTAATTTAGAGTTTTCTTCGTCGTTGTACGGCATCCCGACACCAGCCTCGTCAGCCTGTTCGAAGATGGAAATAGAAAGTGGCGTTGGTTGCTGTAATAGCGAGAAGAGAGTGTAGATCCCTGTTGGCCCGGCACCCACAATGGCGATTTTTTTCATCATTACTTACCTGTATGTATTCTTTTGAATTTAGTGTTATCAGATAAGTTTGGTTGAAATCTTTAGAAAATGAGAAATTTCAGACAGGGATGAAAAGGGCGCCAACCGCCCTTCATGGAGACTTGTCAGGCGAGTTTTGCCTGATTGATTTTACTTAATGGTTCATTGACATCGAAAACTTTGGCGATAACTTCTGCAACGCCGAGGTTCTTCAGACGGGCAGTATGTTTATCCAGATAGGCAAGGGCACTTTTTTCATCAGTAAAAAGATAGATGCCACCAGCTTCGCGGTTCTTTTCACTTTCTGTCCACACTTTCCACAGAAAACCAGGTTCCTGATTAATCGACTCGGCAAGCGGTTTAAGCTGTTCGGCCATTTCATCGCCAAAGGGGCCATTAAATGCAAAGTGAATCTGTAACAAAGTCGCCATAGCGATTCTCCTTCTGATAACACATACAAAACAGTATAAATTTTTTAATGTGTTGGATACAGAGAAGAAACAAGGGAATACAAGGAGAGAGGAGACCAGACTAAAAAATCTGGTGCGTCCGAGTGGACTCGAACCACCGACCCCCACCATGTCAAGGTGGTGCTCTAACCAACTGAGCTACGGACGCAGGATGGTGCGTTCAATTGGACTCGAACCAACGACCCCCACCATGTCAAGGTGGTGCTCTAACCAACTGAGCTATGAACGCAACGTTGTAGGTGACAACGGGGACGAATATTAGCGGCAGAGTGGGAAGGTGGCAAGAGGCAAAGCGTAATTTTCTGCGGTATTTCGACCGTTTGCAGAGCTTTTAAGCAAATTGGCTATATTTTGTTGATTTGCAAGGGTGATTTTTGGTCAGAGTCATTTTCACATCTGACACAACCCACTATCTCACGCATCAGGATATAAACCGAGTCGTTTGCCAGCAAATCAATTCTATCGTGGATAAATCCTCCGTAGCCTTTACACTTAGGTAGCGATAAGGGCACACAGATGCAGCAAAGGAATAAATCATGGGATCTGATGCAAAAAACTTGATGAGCGGCGGGAAAGTGCAAATTGTTAAGACCGGCGAGGTCATTAGCGCGACTCAACTCACTGACGGTGAGTTGCTCGTTGAGACAGGCGGAAGAGCTGAAAACACCGTAGTGACAGATGCGGGCTGGCTGAAAGTGGAAACTGGTGGGATCGTCAGAGGCACACAATATGGCAACAATGGCACGTTATCAGTCGGTGACGGTGCAATTGCCACAGACATCGTTCAGTCCGACGGTGGAGCAATTAGCCTCTCAACGCTCGCTACTGTTAATGGCCGCCATCCCGAAGGAGAATTTAGCGTTGATCAGGGCTACGCCTGCGGTTTGTTACTGGAGAATGGCGGTAACCTGCGCGTACTGGAAGGCCATCGGGCAGAAAAAATTATTCTCGATCAGGCTGGTGGTTTATTGGTCAACGGGACGACTTCATCTGCAATAGTGGATGATGGCGGTGAATTGCTGGTTTACCCTGGTGGAGAAGCTTTCAACAGCGCAATTAACCAGGGCGGAGTCTTTATGCTGGCGGGGAAAGCCTGCGATACGACGCTTGCGGGCGGGGCCATGAATAACATAGGCGGAGAAGATATTCATACCCTCGTTGAGAACGAAGCCGTTTATCGCCTTGGGACAGACGGTCTACAGCTCTATAGCTCCGGTAAGACAAAGGATTTGGCGGTTAATGCCGGAGGCCGTGCTGAAATTCATGCTGGTACGCTGGAAAATGCACTGCTGAAAGGTGGCTCGATGATTGTCATGTCTCCCACCAGCGCGGACGATAAATTTGTCGTGGAAGAGGATTGTGCGCCAGTTGAACTGATGGGGAGCGTTGCCGTACAAGAAGGTAGCTCTTTGATTATTGGTTACGGTGCTGATTTACAACAGTCAACGGTTACGGTACAGCTGGGGGGCGTGATGATCCTCGATGGCAGTACGGTAAAAGGTGACAATGTCACTTTTCGTGTTGGTGAATTAAACCTTGATGGCGGAAAAGTTTGGCTGATCACGGCAGCAGCCACACATGTGCAACTGAAAGTGAAACGTCTGCACGGAGAGGGAACGATTTGCCTGCAAACCAGCGCGAAAGAAATTTCACCTGACTTCATCAATGTGAAAGGGGAAGTTAGTGGCAATATCCTCGTTGAGATAACGGATGCCAGTCGGCAACCAATTTGCGGTGCGCTTAAACTGCAACCTGACGAAGACAGGATTGGCGCAACGCTCCAGCCCGAATAAAAACTAAGGCGCAATCTGTGAAGGTTGCGCCTTGTTTTTTAGCGAGCTGCGCGTTGCAGAATGATGTCTGATGGCAGACGTTGCAGGAAACGCATACGCAGCATCATCATAATAGCGGCAGAAGTCAGGCCAATAATAAAGCCGATCCAGAAACCTGCTGGCCCCATTGGCTCAACCACCAGATCGGTCAGCGCCAGAATGTAGCCGCTCGGCAAGCCTAATACCCAGTACGCCGTAAAGGTAATATAAAAAATCGACCGCGTATCTTTATAACCACGCAAAATCCCACTGCCGATAACCTGTATGGAGTCAGAAATCTGATACACCGCCGCCAGCAACATCAAATGTGCCGCCAGCGTTACGACCTCAGGATTATCGTTATACAGCAGGGCAATCTGCTCCCGTAGTGAAACCGTGAAAATGGCCGTCAGGGTTGCCATACAGACACCCACCATAAGCCCGGTCCGTGCAGCGGTTTGTGCATCCAGCGTTGAGCCCTGACCCAGACGATAACCAACACGGATGGTTACCGCTGCGGCCAGCGACATTGGAAGAACGAACATCAACGAACTGAAGTTCAGTGCAATCTGGTGGCCTGCCACATCGATAATACCGAGTGGAGATACCAACAGCGCCACTACAGCAAACAGTGTCACTTCAAAGAACAACGCCAGCGCGATAGGTAGACCAAGCTGCACCAACCGTTTCAATGCGGCAGGATCGGGTTTAGCGGTGCCTTTTTCGTTGCGGATATCGCGCATGGAACGGGCATGTTTAATATAAGAAACCATGGCGAGGAACATCACCCAATACACAGCCGCCGTCGCTACACCACAACCGACGCCACCGAGTTCAGGCATTCCGAAATGACCATAAATAAAGATATAGTTAACCGGAATGTTCACCAGCAGGCCAATAAAACCCATCACCATCCCAGGTTTGGTTTTTGCCAGACCTTCACACTGGTTACGCGCGACCTGGAAGAACAGATAGCCCGGAGCACCCCACAGCAGTGCACGCAGGTAACCTACCGCTTTATCGGCGAGTGCCGGATCGATATTTTGCATGGAGCGGATGATATAACCCGCATTCCACAGAACCACCATAATGAGCACTGAGACAAAGCCGGCTAGCCAGAAACCTTGTCGTACCTGATGCGCTATGCGTTCACGGCGACCAGAACCATTCAATTGCGCAATCACTGGCGTCAACGCAAGCAGCAGTCCGTGACCGAAAAGAATAGCCGGGAGCCAGATAGATGTACCAATGGCGACCGCCGCCATGTCGGTGGCGCTATAGCCGCCCGCCATGACAGTATCGACAAAACCCATCGCTGTTTGGGCGATTTGCGCGAGAATCACCGGGATTGCTAATGCTAATAACAGACGCGCTTCACTGATATACTTCTGCACGTGAACACCTTTTATATTGTTGTTATATGAGAGACTAAAAAGCCGCCTGAATGGGCAGCAAAAAGAAGAAGCAGGGGAAATTCAGTCTATTGTAGCGAGGATTTATTAATTCTCCAGTGAAAAAATAACCATTCAGCCCCCTTTACTGGTAAGGGTGTTTCCCACCTGCTATTGTGCTGAACAGAATGCCTTAACTGATTTCAGGAGTTGTAAGTATGTTTACGGGGATAGTGCAGGGCACTGCAAAACTGGTGTCGATTGACGAGAAACCAAATTTTCGTACTCATGTGGTTGAGTTACCTGACTATATGCTGGATGGTCTGGAGACCGGTGCGTCTGTGGCACACAACGGTTGTTGCCTGACCGTGACGGAAATCAACGGTAACCATATCAGTTTTGATCTGATGAAAGAGACGTTACGCATTACTAATCTTGGCGATTTACAGGTTGGGGATTGGGTAAACGTTGAGCGTGCGGCTAAATTCAGTGATGAAATTGGCGGACATTTAATGTCGGGTCATATTATGACCACCGCTGAAGTGGCGAAAATATTAACCTCTGAAAATAATCGCCAGATCTGGTTTAAAGTGCAGGATAGTCAGTTGATGAAATATATCCTGTACAAAGGATTTATCGGGATCGACGGTATTAGCCTGACCGTGGGCGAAGTAACGTCAACACGTTTCTGCGTGCATTTAATTCCGGAAACGCTGGAACGTACCACTCTCGGTAAGAAAAAACTCGGAGCGCGCGTCAATATTGAAATCGATCCACAAACTCAGGCAGTGGTAGATACGGTAGAACGTGTGCTGGCGATGCGGGAAAAGGCGTTGAATCAATAACGGACTGAAATATGATATCGCCCCCAAACGGGGGCGATAGAATAACATTTAGCGTGCAACCCGAAGGCCGTTTTCGACTCCTCGAGAGAACACCACTTGCCAGAGCTGAATATCACGGGCGCGGAAAGCACCAGCGCAAGCATTCAGATAATAGGTAAACATCCGTTTAAAGCGTTCACTGTAATTATCCGCAATTTCCGGCCATGCGGCGAGGAATCGCTCATACCAGGCCATCAGCGTGGTATCGTAATCGGCGCCAAAGTTATGCCAGTCTTCCATCACAAAGTGTGGTTCGCTGGATTGAGCGATCTGGCGCACGGAGGGCAGGCAACCGTTCGGGAAAATATATTTATTAATCCACGGATCAACATTCAGATCGGTTTTTTTCGAGCCGATAGTATGTAACAGGAAAATACCTTCCGGTTTCAGATTGCGATCCACCACCTCAAAATAGGTGTTGTAATTTTTCGGCCCGACGTGTTCGAACATTCCCACTGAAACAATGCGGTCAAATTGATCGTTCAGATCACGGTAATCTTGCAGCAAAATGGTGACATCCAGACCTTCACAGCGATCCTGAGCCATTTTCTGCTGTTCAGCAGAAATGGTGACACCTACCACGCTTACGTCATAGTTAGACGCCATGTAGTGCGCCAGTCCGCCCCAGCCGCAGCCAATATCCAGTACACGCATCCCTGGCTTCAACTGCAATTTTTCGCAGATCATTTTAAGCTTCGCTTGTTGGGCAGATTCCAGATTATCGGCATCTTTCCAGTAAGCGCAGGAATATTGCATGAAGGGATCAAGCATACGGCTGAACAGGTCATTACCCAGATCGTAATGCTCTTTGCCAACTATCCAGGCACGTTTTTTACTCTGCAGATTGAAGAGACGAGCGCCTGCGATGCGCAGAGTGTCTTTGAAATGATGGGGGAGTTGGTTTTCGAGACCTGCGCGTAAGACTTTGCTAAAAAACATATCCAGTCGTTCACATTCCCACCAGCCATCCATATAACTTTCGCCTAACCCCAACGAACCTTCCTGTAGAACGCGCTTAAAAAAATCGGGGTTTTTAACACGAATATCCGCCGGGGCAGAACCGTTGATGGCTATACCGGCGCGGCTAAGTAATTCGTTGGCGATTCTGTACCAGTTGTCATCCGGTACGCTGACTTCTTCTATACACGATGAACTCATAGTTTCTCCATCACTGGTCGGTGATCAGAACCTTAAAACAGCGTAGACGCTTTTTGGGCTTTGTGAGAAATCTCGCAGAAAATCTGCGAGTCTATAATCCGACGTAGAACAGAGGGAAAGGAGGAACCCTTGCCGAAATGACCATCCATAGCAATCCGGGAACGCTCCTGTCCCCGTAAAAACATAATATTTATCGTAATCTTAACAACTGGAAATTAGTATAGGCCGCTAATTTCAATCATACAACAAAATTTTGTTAGCAGCCTAAGTATAAAGATGTCGATATAGATCAATGTGATTCGCTATGAGCGACTTCGGCATTGCCATGATTCTGGCAACCAGGTTCTTCACAACGTTGCATCATGTAACCCAGAGAAGCCAGTACCACGGTCGATAACATCACGCAGGTGGTGGTGAGCAGTGGTGTGCTAACGCTGATGAGCCAGGAAACCACAAGGCTTGCGAGGAAGCACAGTCCCAGTTGCAGTGTGTTCTGCAATGCTGCGGCGCGGCCGGTCGCATGTGGGAAGGGGCGCAGCGCCTGCGCGACAACAATCGGGTAGATTGCACCGTTGGCAATAGCCATCACACAGAATGGGATCAGAATTTCGACCAGCGAAACATGGCTAATGAAGCCAGCAGCCCAGGTCGCCACGACGCTGACAGCAAACAGCGCCAGCAGCCACGGTAATAATTGTTTGCCTTGCCATTTCTGCAGTGCTGCGCGACAGCCATAACCACCAATCAGAAACGCGATGGTTTGTGGTACATAACTTAAACCAATGACTGCCGGGCTGTAGCCCATCTCGCTAAGGATGAACGGTGAACCGGTCAGCCAGGCAAAGAAACTGGCTGAACAGGCCGCATAAATCAGCACGTTGCCGCGATAGGTTTTTGAACGCAGCAGATCGGTAAAGGTCAGTCCATCCTGACTGTCGTTACGTGCTTTAGTCGTAGGTTTAAGCCAGAAAATGGGCAGAATAAGCACCACGGTAATGGCAAATAAGGTCGCGAAAATCGCCTGCCAGGAAAAATGAACCAGCAGCCAGCTACCTAAAAGAGGAGCAAGGGCAGGAGAGAGTCCCACTAATGGCATGATAGTGGCGAAAATACGATTCACTTTTTGTGAAGGATAGTAATCCGTCACCAACGCCTGCCAGATAACTGCGGCGGCACAGACACCAACCGCTTGCACAAACCGTAATACCAGCAGAGTGATGGCGTTATCCACCCATAACATCCCCAGACTACCTAATGCAAAAATTGTCAGGCCGATTAATAACACCGGTTTACGACCATAACGGTCGGAGAGCGGCCCCCACAGAAGTTGGGCTGCGGCAAAACCGGCAAGGAACAGACTAAGGCTGGCACTGACAGCAGACGCAGGCGTTTGCAAATCGGCCTGAATGGCGGCGAAAGCGGGCAGATACATATCGGTTGCCAGAAAACCGAGTACGCTCAAACCCGCCAGCCAGACTAAAAATCTTTTCCCAGGTTGCATGTATATTCTCTAAATTTCTCAATTAAACACCGTCGCAAAGTGTAGGGAGTGAAATTCCTGTTGTGAAACGGTAATATTTGATGACTGGTTTCAAAAATTTTGCAGGCAAACTATGTGGTCTGAGTATTCTCTCGAAGTGGTTGATGCGGTAGCGCGTAATGGCAGTTTTAGTGCTGCGGCTCAGGAGTTGCATCGCGTTCCTTCAGCGGTCAGCTATACCGTGCGTCAGCTGGAAGAGTGGCTGGCGGTGCCACTTTTTGAACGGCGTCATCGTGATGTGGAACTGACCGCTGCCGGGGCGTGGTTTCTCAAAGAAGGGCGCTCTGTTGTCAAAAAAATGCAGATCACGCGCCAGCAATGTCAGCAGATTGCGAACGGCTGGCGTGGTCAGTTAGCTATTGCGGTGGATAATATCGTCAGGCCAGAACGTACACGGCAGATGATCGTTGATTTCTATCGCCATTTTGATGACGTTGAACTTCTGGTATTTCAGGAAGTATTCAACGGTGTCTGGGATGCGCTTTCTGACGGGCGCGTGGAACTGGCGATTGGCGCGACACGAGCGATTCCGGTGGGCGGTCGTTACGCCTTCCGTGATATGGGGATGTTGAGCTGGAGTTGTGTTGTTGCCCGCCATCATCCGCTTGTGTCAATGAATGGACCATTCAGCGATGATACGTTGCGCAACTGGCCGTCACTGGTGCGCGAAGACACCTCACGGACGCTACCCAAACGTATTACCTGGCTACTGGATAACCAAAAGCGCCTGGTTGTACCGGACTGGGAATCATCGGCAACGTGTATTTCGGCCGGGTTATGCATCGGTATGGTGCCGACACATTTCGCCAAACCGTGGCTTAATGAGGGGAAGTGGGTAGCACTAGAACTGGAAAATCCATTCCCTGATTCAGCATGTTGTCTGACCTGGCAGCAGAATGATATGTCGCCTGCTTTAACCTGGTTGCTTGAGTATCTCGGCGATAGTGAGACGCTGAATAAGGAGTGGCTGCGGGAGCCTGAAGAGACTCCCGCAACGGATGATTAACGACGATAGTCGCGGAACGGGCCATCAGCCACGGAGCGACGTTCAATCAACCGTGGATGAACTTCAATTGACTGCGGTTCTTCGCGTTTGTTGACGATACGATCCAACAGCATATTGAACGCCGTTTCACCCAGCGAATCTTTTGGCTGATGGATAGTGGTCAGTGCCGGGGTAAAGTAGCGAGCATTGCGCACGTTATCATAACCGATCAGCGAAACATCCTGCGGGACGCGCAGACCCATTTCATCAGCGGCACAGAGCGCGCCCATCGCCATAATATCGCCGCCACAGAAGACTGCGGTAGGTCTGTGCGGTTGCGACAGGATTTGCTGCATGGCGCGATAACCTGACTCAGGCTCAAAGTCACCTTGCACAATCCAGTTTTCCGGCACCTTGATCATGGCTTCTTCCATTGCTTTCATAAAGCCCGCCAGACGGCCTGCACCGGTGTTACGCTCCAGAGGACCAGGAATAACGCCGATTTCGCGGTGACCGCGTTCAATCAGATAGCGCCCGGCCATATAACCGCCTTCAAAAGCGTTATCGATAACCGCATCGGTAAAGTCTGCTTTTGCTTCACCCCAGTCCATCACCACCATCGGGATATGGCGATACTCTTCCAGCATCGCCAGCAACGGTTCCGGATACTCAGAACACATCACCAGCAGGCCATCGACGCGTTTTTGCGCCATCATCGACAGATAAGCCCGCTGTTTCTCAAGATTGTTCCACGCATTGCCCAGAATCAGCGTGTAGCCTTTCTGGAAGCAATTTTTTTCTACCGCTTCAATGATCTCGGCGAAATAGGCCGCTTCGCTGCTGGTCGCCAGCAAACCGATAGACTTGGTGTGGTTGACCTTCAGGCTACGCGCCACCGCGCTAGGGGAGTAGTGTAATTCTTTGATCGCTGCCCACACGGCATTGCGCGTTTCTTCAGCGACAAAACGTGTTTTGTTGATTACGTGTGACACAGTTGTAGTGGAAACGTTTGCTCGCTTCGCTACATCTTTTATTGTTGCCATTCCATTTCACTCCAGACCCTAACTTCAGCTCCTGCAAAATCGCAAGGTAAACGTTTGCCTTTACACACCTTACGCACAACAAAAGTGTTGCGGTACGCCGGGAAAATGACACAGAGCGTCAGGAAGGGGTCAATGGCCAGTACGCAAATAATGTAAGCGTGGAATTTTGGCCGATCTTGATGAAAAGGGGAAGTAGTAAAAACACTTATCATTATAAATGGCGGGAGATTTTTTCATCACAGTATGTAAAAATGCGTAATATCACTTTTTGTGGGGTAATAAAAAGGAGAAAACTTGATGAGCACCGACCTTAAATTTTCACTGGTAACAACCATTATCGTTCTTGGTTTGATCGTGGCCGTGGGTTTGACTGCCGCGCTGCACTGATTTCCCCTCGAGGGAGCGCGTTCTCCCTCACATCTCCTTCCTCTTTGTTAGCAAATTGGCAAAAGTGTTTTCTCTTTTTGTTATTTTCATTCTTTTGTGATTGATGTCATGCTTTCGCCACTTTGATGAACATCGCGTGATGACGCGAAGAGGTGGAGATTAGGCATGAAAATTAACTATCCGTTGCTGGCGCTGGCAATTGGCGCGTTTGGTATCGGGACAACGGAATTCTCGCCAATGGGCTTGTTGCCCGTTATTGCGCGTGGTGTGGATGTCTCGATTCCAGTTGCCGGAATGTTAATCAGCGCCTATGCGGTTGGCGTGATGGTTGGCGCGCCATTGATGACGCTTCTGCTTTCTCATCGTGCCCGCCGCAGTGCGCTGATTTTCCTGATGGCGATTTTCACCCTCGGTAACGTACTTTCTGCCATCGCACCGGATTATATGACGCTGATGCTTTCACGCATTTTAACCAGTCTGAATCACGGGGCGTTTTTTGGCCTGGGGTCTGTCGTGGCAGCAAGCGTGGTGCCAAAACATAAACAGGCCAGCGCAGTTGCCACTATGTTTATGGGCTTAACCCTGGCGAATATCGGTGGCGTTCCGGCGGCAACCTGGCTTGGGGAAACTATTGGCTGGCGTATGTCATTTCTGGCAACGGCGGGGCTGGGTGTGATTTCAATGGTGAGCCTGTTCTTCTCGTTACCAAAAGGTGGCGCAGGAGCGCGGCCTGAAGTGAAAAAAGAGCTGGCGGTACTGATGCGTCCGCAGGTGCTGTCTGCATTGCTGACGACGGTGCTGGGCGCTGGTGCAATGTTCACCCTCTACACCTATATTTCTCCGGTACTGCAAAGTATCACTCACGCAACGCCGGTGTTCGTGACGGCAATGCTGGTGCTGATTGGCGTTGGGTTCTCTATCGGTAACTATCTCGGCGGTAAACTGGCAGATCGTTCGGTCAATGGTACGCTGAAAGGCTTTTTGCTGCTGTTGATGGTGATTATGCTGGCGATCCCGTTCCTGGCACGAAATGAGTTTGGCGCGGCAATCAGCATGGTGGTGTGGGGCGCGGCAACCTTTGCGGTCGTACCGCCGTTGCAGATGCGTGTGATGCGTGTCGCCAGCGAAGCTCCGGGTTTGTCTTCATCAGTAAATATTGGTGCCTTTAACCTTGGAAATGCGCTGGGTGCCGCAGTCGGTGGTGCAGTGATTTCCGGTGGTCTGGGATACAGTTTTGTGCCGGTGATGGGGGCGATTGTCGCGGGACTGGCATTGTTGCTGGTGTTTATGTCAGCCAGAAAACAACCTGAAGCAGTTTGCGTTGCCAACAGCTAATAAAACAAAAACGCAGAAGGCTAACCTTCTGCGTTACAGTTTGCAGGCAAAGTGCGATTTATCTTGCCGGATGTGGTGTTAACGCCTCATCCGCGTTTGCATGAAAAGACGCGTTAAGCGTCGCATCAGGCATCGCTTATCGGATGCGGCGCAAGCACCTTATCCGACCTGGATTGATGAACCACGTAGGCCTGATAAGCGTAGCGCATCAGGCAATGCTGCATTTGCCATCAGTGATTATGCGGCGAGATTTTTCGCTACGAATTCCCAGTTTACCAGCGCCCAGAAGTGCTCCAGATAACCCGGACGTGCATTGCGATAGTCGATGTAATAAGCGTGTTCCCAGACATCAACGGTCAGCAGTGGAGTTGCATCGGTGGTCAGCGGAGTACCCGCGTTAGAGGTGGAAACGATAGCCAGTTTGCCATCGCTGTTTTTCACCAGCCAAGTCCAGCCAGAACCAAAGTTTTTGATCGCAGCATCAGTAAACTGAGCTTTGAAATCAGCAAAGCTGCCAAAAGAAGCGGCGATAGCTTCAGCCAGTTCACCAGTAGGTTCGCCACCCGCGTTCGGCGCCAGGCAGTTCCAGTAGAAAGTGTGGTTCCAGACCTGAGCGGCGTTATTGAATACACCACCTTCAGAGCTGCGAATAATCTCTTCCAGTGATTTACCTTCAAACGCAGTACCTTTGATCAGGTTGTTCAGGTTAGTGACATAAGTCTGATGATGTTTGCCGTAGTGATACTCGATAGTTTCCGCAGAAATGTGCGGTGCCAGAGCATCTTTAGCATATGGTAGTGCAGGTAATTCAAATGACATTGCTACTCTCCTTTATTATTAATTGGCATACGTACAATAGCCTTATTGTGCGTATGGATAGGGTAGCAAATTAAAAGGTGATACAAAAGATGAACTTACCCTGTTGCCGTAACAACAGGGTAAAGTTTTAGCGAAGTGTTTTTGGGGTCATCACCCGACGAGCACCAACATAGTGGCGTTGCCAGTAATCTTCACTTAACGAAGTGATTTTAATTTCCTGACCACTGCGTGGTGACTGAATAAATTTGCCGTTGCCGACATACACGCCAACGTGATCGGCGGTTCCGCGCCCCTGAGTGCGGAAGAAAACCAGGTCGCCGTTTTTCAGTTCGCTGCGATCGATCGGCGCGGCATCACGCAAGTGATACATTTCGTTAGCCGTACGTGGAATACGGATCTTCACCAGATCTTTATACGCATAATAAACCAGCCCGCTGCAATCAAAACCGGTACGCGGTGAGCTGCCGCCCCAGCGATATGGTTTGCCAATTTGCTGCATCAGCTTATTCATAGCCACTTTTGTGGCTTTCTGTACTTTGGCTTTATGCGCGTCGGCGATGGTTCCCTGTGTGGCATTTTTGACTTTCACGCAACGCGACTTATAGCCTTTACGTTTGGTGCACTTTTCCGTAAAGCTGGCTGACGCCGTTTTATTGACGGCTTGTTTGCTGCGAGTTTTGGCGTTTTTAGAAGCAGTAATGGAGGATTTTTTAACGGAAGAAGCAGTTTTATTTTTAGTAGTACTTTTACTGGCGGCTTTTTTCGCTGTTTTCTGGCTGGCTTTATTGGCCTTTTTGGTGGTTGCCGTGCTTTTCTTTTTATCTGCTTTTTTGGTGATGTGAGTGGTAGCAGAACTCTCCCTGGCTTGCTTTGAAGCATGTGCCATAGGCGTAAAAGGCAGGGTAGTAAAAAGTAAAGCACAGAGCGTGATCGAAATACGGTTTATCCGCGCCACTGAGCGTCCCTCTGTTAAGGCAGGTCTATCATGCCTGCGTCTGATTTACAAAACTTGATGATTCTAATGCATAGAAGAAGAGAAAGTTAATAGCTTTTATTGTTAAAAAATACGTTTCGTCGGCGAACGCAAAAAAATGCAGCAGGCAAAGCTAAAAATGGTTATAAAAACACCACGTTGTTGCGTGCCAGAGAAGAAAAGAATATTTGAAATGCAACATTTAGAGCAAAGGGATAAAATAGCAAAAGCGTGATGAAAATGTTATTTTCCGTTGCCGCACTGACCCGCTACAATGTCAGATTACTGCCGTAAAGAAGTTTGAGGAAGCAAGACAATGAGCACCACTATCGAAAAAATCCAACGCCAGATTGCTGAAAACCCGATCCTGCTGTACATGAAAGGTTCACCGAAACTGCCGAGCTGCGGTTTCTCTGCCCAGGCAGTCCAGGCGCTTGCCGCATGTGGCGAACGTTTTGCCTATGTTGATATCCTGCAGAATCCGGACATTCGTGCGGAACTGCCGAAATACGCTAACTGGCCGACTTTCCCGCAACTGTGGGTTGACGGCGAACTGGTAGGCGGCTGTGATATCGTGATCGAAATGTATCAGCGTGGCGAACTGCAGCAGCTGATCAAAGAAACTGCCGCTAAATACAAGTCTGAAGAGCCGGACGCGGAGTAATCCGTCCTGCAATACTGACGGATGCAAACAAGCATCCGTCAGTCCTTTTCTATCCCCAATCCAGCCCTTGTGGTGAACTTGAAAATCCCGCATCACGCAGCAGCGTAAACATCGGCGTTTGCCGGACGGGTTGATCATTTACTTCTGTCAGCGTAAAGCGCAGCCGTGGTTCGCGACGCAGCGCGGTGGTCAGCGCCTGTAAAACCTCTGGCGCGAGTAATTCCTCTTTTTCCTGCCAGACCAGCATTTTTTTGCCACCTTGCGCCAGATAGATCAACAATTTGCCGCCGGAAATGACCACCAGCGCACCCGCCCGACGCGTTGGCACCAGCGTTGCCGGATGTGCAGGCCAGGGCAGGATATTTCCCCACACATTAGCCGGATCGTTGGCAGAGAGCGCCACTGGCGTGAATTGCTGCGGTTGGCTGGCGGCGGCGAGATCGCGCAATCGGTCAATAGTCAGGCGATCAGCAAATTGCGCGCCGCCCAGACCTTCAACAAAACGACCACGCATAATTCGCCCCGAATCTTCCATGCTGCGACAAAGCGTTTGCATTGATGGAAACCCGCCAGGGATATTCTCGGCTATCACCGCCTGGCGACTGACGATGCCGTAGCGGTCGAGCATATTCTCCGCCAGCGCCAGCATTCTTTCAGTATCGTTCAGTGGCTCCACCTGTAATAACGACCAGCGCCCAGCCAGTTTCGGCGTGTTGTAAGATACCAGCGGCGAGATGGGCAACGTATAGGCAGGACGTCCACGCCGAGCCCGGTGGCTGCGGCGAGCTGAGGCGCGCGCGCTGGTACTGCTGCGGGCGAGGGCGCGTAACGGTGCCCAAATATCGCTGGTAATGACGCCCTGCCAGACCAGCTCCCATAACGCTTCTTGCAGGGGCGACGCATCTACCGGTTGACCGATTTTCTCGCCTACCCGTTGACCGATTTGTTGCGCAAACCAGGCACCACCATCAGCCAGAACCGCGATAATTGCTTGCTGAATCGCTGAACGTTTCGCGTGATCATTTTCTACTGGTGTTAACGATTCTGCGGCATATTCCTGCAAATGCAGAGCCACCAGACCGTCATCATCCCCCAGTCTTTTTTGCCCCGACCAGATAACTGCGCCGGTTGCCAGCAGTTCATCAAGCATTTCTGGCGAATAGTCGCGCACGCGGGCTGGCAGGATCTGGCTTTCCCAGAGTGAGGCGGGTAAACCAACACCGGCAAGTTGTTCGATAACCCGCATAACGCCATCCACACCCTCATAAACGCCTGTAGACGTTGTGGCAAAGAGCGCCGGGCTGCCATCGGTGGCGGGTAACACGCCCTGACGTTCCAGCAGCAATCGCGCATAGACTGTAGACGGAACTGGACGCGTCGCTTCTCTGGCAGCCTGCAGCGAGCGTAAGCGCAGACGACGGAAAACTTCGTCACTCACCCAGACGTCTTGTTGCAGATTCATCATCAACCCTTGCTCGCGCAGTTGCTGAAGTTGCTCTTCGACAATGGCAATACCGAGGCCAAAATCACGGGCAAGTTGTTCAGCCGTGACCAGGGCATGAGTCCGCAGATAGCGTAGAAAGAGATCGCGAAGCGGGGAATTTACGCGATGCAGGTAGATTTCCGGTAGTGAGTGTGGCAGCTGTACACCGAGGGCGTCCCGTAGCCTGGCGGCGTCATCCATGCAGGCCAGGTGCTTCTGACCTACAATCATTGCCAGGAAGATTCGTTTTTCCGCGAGAAGATTTTCCACATACGTCTCAATCTCTTCACCGCTGCCTGTATGCCGTTGTACCAGATCTTCAAACGTCATTGGCCCCAGTTCGCGTAGCAGGTCAAACAAACCTTCTTCACCTTTCGCTTTTCTGCCAGCCGCTAGTCGCTGTAACTCTTCTTCCACCTGGCGAATGACCTGCGGGTCGAGTAATTCACCCGGATCGACCTGACCGAGTAGATTGCGCAACAGCTCGCTGTCCAGCGACAGTACGGACGCCCGGCGCTCTGCCAGCGGGGCGTCGCTCTGGTACATAAACTCCGCGACATAGCCGAACAATAAACTGGCGGCGAAAGGCGAGGGCGTAGCGGTCGTTACATCGGAGATTTGTATTTCGCCACCGTTCAGGCGACGCATCAAACGTTCCAGCGCGGGAAGATCATAAACATCTTGCAGGCATTCGCGCAGGGTTTCGAGAATGACTGGAAAATCAGGATAACCCTGGGCGATTTCCAGCAACTGGCTGGCTCGTAGTCGTTGTTGCCACAGTGGCGTGCGATGCCCCGGCGTGCGACCAGGCATCAGCAATGCCCGCGCGGCGCATTCACGAAAACGGGCAGCAAAAAGCGCCGAGCTGCCCACCGCTTCACGGACAATTTGCAGCAACTTTTCCGGCTCAAACAAGAAAATGGCAGCATCAGGCAATTTGCCATCGGTGTCAGGAATGCGCGCAACAATACCGTCATCACTGGCAACGACTGAGGCGTCTGCGCCCCATAGCGCATGTATTCGCCCGGCAATCGCCAGCGCCCAGGGTTCATGCACGCGTCTTCCATAGGGAGAGTGCAAAATAATACGCCAGTCGCCAATTTCATCACGGCAGCGTTCGAGAACCAGGTGACGGCTTCCGGGGACAACGCCCGTTGCGTTTCGCTGCTCGTCAATCAGCCCCTTAATATTGGCGAGAGTATTTTCTTCCGCCAGCCACGGAGGGATATTCGCGGAAAAGAACGCGCCATCCGCCAGCAAATGGAGAAAATCGCCGATCATCTCGCCTAATTCAGCGGGACGTCCGCTACCTTCACCGCGCCAGAAGGGAAGTCTGGCGGAGCGTCCGGGCGCAGGCGTCACAATCACCTGATCGCGGGTGATTTGCTGGATCCGCCAGGAGGTAGCCCCGAGGGTGATAATGTCATTCACCCGCGATTCATACACCATCTCTTCATCCAGTTCTCCTACCCGACGAGATCCTGCCTGTTCTTCACCTGCCGGCAATAACACGCTGTACATGCCACGATCCGGAATGGTGCCACCGCTGGTCACCGCCAAAAGTTGGGCGCCAGGACGCGCAGTTAATATTCCACTTTCCCGATTCCAGATAAGTTTTGGGCGAAAAGTGGAAAAATCACCAGAAGGATAGCGCCCGGAAAGCATATCCAGCGTGGCGTCAAAAACGCGCCTCGGCAGATCTTTCCACGGTGCGGCACGGCGCACGCGGGCGTACCACTCATCAACCTGTAAGGCGTCCATCGCCGCAGCGGCAACAGTTTGCTGCGCCAGAACGTCGAGTGGATTATGCGGTGGTGTCAGGCTTTCCAGCTTGCCAGCGAACATACACTCCACAATAACTGCGGAATCGACTAAGTCACGCCGGGTACGGGGGAAAAAAAGCCCTTTGGAGATGCCTCCAACCTGGTGTCCGGCGCGCCCAATGCGTTGTAACCCGCTGGCGACAGAGAGCGGCGTCGCCACCTGAATCACCAGATCCACCGCGCCCATATCAATCCCCAGCTCAAGACTGGAAGTGGCGACCACGCAGCGTAATTCGCCCGATTTCAGCGCCTGCTCGGTTATCGTCCGTTGTTCTTTAGAGACGGAACCGTGATGCGAACGAGCAATAAAAACGTCGCCACTTTGCACGCGGTTAGAGGTTGCGCCGGAGGTAGACTCAAAATTTGCCGCATCAACGGCGATAGTCGGGGCACGCTGTAATCGTGCGGCGTAAAGCTCATTTAATCGTGCCGTCAGTTTTTCCGCCAGTCCGCGAGAATTGGTGAAAACAATGGTTGAGCGATGGCGCAACACTTCATCAAGAATGCCGGTTTCAATATATAGCCAGATTGATCCCTCTCTGCCTGCGTGGCCCTCTTCTCCGGTGCCGATGGCGACCGATGAGACATCATCCATATTGGCGACCGGTACGACAATCCGTATCTGCGGATGGCGCATTGCGGGAGGGTTGACTATCGTAACCGGGCGATCGCCACCCAGAAATTCCGCCACATCGCTGACCGAGCGCACGGTGGCGGAAAGACCAATTCGTTGTGCAGAGGTGTTTAGCAACGCATCGAGTCGCTCCAGGCTCAGTGCCAGATGTGCGCCACGTTTGCTGCCTGCCACGGCATGGACTTCATCAATAATCACCGTTTCGACGCCGCGCAACGTCTCGCGCGCGCGGGAGGTCAGCATCAGGTAGAGTGATTCGGGCGTGGTGATCAGAATATCCGGCGGATTACGGGTCAGTTTGCTGCGTTCCTGTGCGGGGGTATCGCCAGTGCGGATCCCCACGCGAAGATTGACTTCCGTTTCGCCACGCCGCCGCCGCTCATCCGCAATGCCCTGTAACGGGATCTGTAAATTGCGCTGAACGTCGGTGCCTAAGGCTTTAATCGGTGAAATATAGAGGATGCGCGAGGTTTTACGCTTATGCGCCTCGCTGGCGTTGTCTCCGCCTTCGCGGAAGAGTTGATCGAGGGCGTAGAGAAAAGCTGCCAGCGTTTTCCCGGAACCTGTCGGTGCAATCACCAGCGCATGTTCACCGCTTGCCGTCACGCTCCAGGCTTGTGACTGGACAGTGGTCGGCTGTTTAAAGGCGCGGAAAAACCAGTCGCGGGTCGCCGGTGAAAAAACGTCCGGCAGCGGCGATGAAGGATTTGGGTTATCTGCCATTAACGCTATTCCCCGTGAATATCATGCATGATGCGTGGAATAGCCTCACTATAGATGCCTGAATCATTGCATGTCATCAGGCATCGACTCGATTACACCTCTTCGGCAGCAGGCAGCGGCCAGCCTCCCAGACGTTTCCAGCGGTTGACGATTTCACAAAACAGCACGGCGGTGCGTTCGGTATCGTACAGCGCGGAGTGCGCCTGGGTGCTGTCGAAGTCCATGCCAGCGGTCTGGCAGGCTTTTGATAATACGGTTTGTCCGAGCGCCAGCCCGGCCAGTGCAGCAGTGTCAAAAGTGGCGAAAGGGTGGAACGGGTTACGTTTCAGTGAGGCGCGTTCTGCGGCGGCCATCATAAAGCTGTAGTCGAAATTGGCGTTGTGCGCCACCATAATGGCACGGTTACAGCCGCTCGCTTTGATGCCTTTACGGACAACTTTGAAAATCTCATGCAGCGCCTCGTATTCGCTGACCGCGCCACGATCGGGATCGTTCGGGTCAATGCCGTTGAAGGCGAGGGCTTCTGGTTGCAAATTAGCGCCGACAAACGGCTCGACGTGGAAATGTAATGTGGTGTCCGGCATCAGCCAGCCTTGTTCATCCATTTTCAGGGTGATGGCGGCAATCTCAAGCAGCGCATCGGTTTTGGCGTTAAATCCGGCTGTTTCAACATCGATCACAACAGGATAAAAACCACGAAAACGGTCGCACAGACCGGTAAGTTGAGCGTTATCGGACATCTGATTCTCTTAATACGGAAAAATTGCAGCGCGCATTATGACAAATATTACCCGCTGATGCAGTAAAGATGCGGGCGTGATGAATGCACGCCCGGCAGGAGATTAGTTGCCCAGACCGCGACCGGCGTCTTTCTCTTCGATCAATTCAATTTTATAACCGTCCGGATCTTCCACAAATGCGATAACCGTAGTGCCGCCTTTTACCGGGCCGGCTTCACGGGTCACGTTACCGCCGTTCTGACGGATTTTTTCGCACGCTTCAGCGGCGTTATCAACGCTAAGGGCGATATGACCATAAGCGGTGCCGAGTTCGTATTTATCCACGCCCCAGTTGTAGGTCAGTTCAATCACCGCTTCTTCGGTTTCCGGGCCGTAGCCAACAAACGCCAGTGAGTATTTGTATTCCGGGTTTTCGCTGGTACGCAGCAGTTTCATGCCCAGCACGTTGGTATAAAAATCGATGGAGCGTTGCAGATCGCCAACGCGCAGCATGGTGTGAAGAAGACGCATTTTTATATCCTCAAAATGGCTAACAGATTCAAAATGTTGTTTTAGTATAGCGGCGGCTTTGCGCCGCTCGCAATGTTGGATTACAGCGTAGGGTAATCGGTATAGCCTTCCGCGCCGCCACCGTAGAAACTTTCGGCACGCTGTGGGTTAAGCTCAGCTTTGCGCTGCAAGCGGGCGACCAGATCCGGGTTTGCAATCCAGTCACGACCAAATGCCACCGCATCAATTAACCCTTTGCCGATCAGCGTTTCTGCTTTTTCTACCGTATATGCACCAGCCCCGATAATTGGACCGTGGAAACGGGCGCGTACTTTTTCGCGGAAAGCCTCGGTATATGGTTTGCCGCCTGCCCAGTCTGGTTCTGACATATGCAGATAAGCAATGCCGCGTTTGCCCAGTTGTTCAATCAGATACAGCGCATCGGCTTCTTCATTCGGGCCGTTATCGGTATTCTGGAAAGTACCGATTGGCGAAACGCGAATGCCAATGCGATCGGCACCCCATTCTTTTATTCCGGCATCAACGACTTCCAGTACCAGGCGTGCGCGATTTTCCACGCTACCGCCGTACTGATCGGTACGATGGTTTGAAGAAGGCGACAGGAACTGATGCAGTAAATACCCGTGAGCGGAGTGAAGCTCCACCAGATCAAAACCGGCTTCACGGGCGTTAGCGATGGCCTGGCGGAAATCATTGACGATACCCGGAATCTCTTCCAGTTCCAGTGCACGCGGCATAGATGTCTCGACGCGGATCGCCTGACCATTTTCATCGCGCAGAGAAGTACGGGTTCCCGCACTAAGTGCCGAAGGTGCTACCGGAGCCTGGCCGCCAGGTTGCAGGCTGGCGTGAGAAATGCGCCCCGTATGCCAAAGCTGTACGGCGATATGACCATTTTCAGCATGAACACCAGCGGTGATTTTTTTCCATGCTGCGATTTGCTCTGGGTTATGAATGCCAGGTGCGCCCGCATACCCTTTTGCCTGAGCGGAAACTTGAGTGGCTTCGCTAATAATCAAACCGGCACTGGCACGTTGGCGATAGTATTCCGCCATCAACGGAGTAGGGATATCACCCGGTTCAATGCTGCGCAGACGCGTCAGAGGGGCCATAAAAATACGGTTTGCCACCGTGATCGCGCCCACTTTTAGTGGAGAATACAGTTTTTCAGATGACATAAAGGCTCCCGGTCGTCTGATGATGAAAAAATGCCTGCTAAACGGCAGGCGTCGCAATAATGGTTTTTACATGTGTCAGCGCGTTTTCCAGTGGCCCGGAACTGCGCGAAATTTTGGCCTGCAGATTTGCGCCCAGCCACAGCGCGTAGAGTACTTGCGCCTGTTGCAGCGGTTCGCCACAAAAGGTTAAACAGTGGCTGGCACGGCCATTTTCCAGTGCCTGGGCGAGCAGGGTGATTACCTGGCGTGCACCTTTATCCATTGCGTTACGCATATCTTCTGACAGGTCACACACTTCGGCAGAGAGCTTTACTGTCAGGCATCCGCTGATAGTTCCATGCTGGCAAAACTGATTAAGCGTCTGCTGGTAATAAGCCAGAATGCGGTCGCGGTAGTTACCTTCACCGGAATGCAGTAACTCCGTCAGTCGCAGGTGATATGCCGCGTAATGACGCTCAAGCATGGCAACGCCAAACGCTTCTTTAGAGCGAAAGTAGTGATAGAACGACCCTTTCGGCACTTCAGCGGTTTTTAGTAATTCGCTTAGCCCCATCCCGGTGAATCCACGTTGCAGGCAAAGTTGCTCACCCGTAGCCAGGAGGTGTTCGCGAGTATCATGTTCGGTGTGTTTGTTCATGCGTTCGAGTGTAGTAGACCAGTCGGTCTAGTGCAAGCAAAGTTGCTACTTTGGGCATTAACAGCTTCAATAGTGGTAATAATCTCATCTCAGGAGGGCGAAATGGCGGAGCAATTAGAGTTCTTTCCCGTCCAGAGCCCGTGCCGGGGAATTTGCCAGTCTGATGAACGCGGATTTTGTCGCGGCTGTTTTCGTAGCCGGGATGAGCGTTTTAACTGGAATAAAATGAGTGATGGCGAAAAACAAGAGGTGCTGCGCCTTTGTCGGCAACGACTTATGCGTAAATTACGTGCAAATAAGCCAGCGTCATCAGACGAACCGGAGCAACCATCACTCTTTTGAGCATAATCTTGCGTATACTCCTCTCATATCTGATAAGAGGAAGCGATTATGGTTCAGCGTATTACTATTGCGCCGCAAGGCCCGGAGTTTTCACGTTTCGTGATGGGCTACTGGCGACTGATGGACTGGAATATGTCCGCTCGCCAGTTAGTCAGTTTTATTGAAGAGCATCTGGATCTCGGCGTGACTACCGTGGACCACGCTGATATTTATGGCGGTTATCAGTGCGAAGCGGCGTTTGGCGAGGCGTTGAAACTGGCACCTCATTTGCGTGAACGAATGGAAATTGTCAGCAAATGCGGTATCGCGACGACCGCGCGTGAAGAAAACGTCATTGGTCATTACATCACTGACCGCGATCACATCATTAAGAGCGCCGAACAGTCGCTAATTAATCTTGCAACCGATCATCTGGATCTGCTGCTAATCCATCGCCCCGACCCGCTAATGGATGCCGATGAAGTGGCTGATGCGTTTAAACATCTGCATCAGAGCGGAAAAGTACGCCATTTTGGCGTATCCAACTTCACGCCTGCGCAATTTGCGCTGTTGCAATCGCGTCTGCCGTTTACCCTTGCCACTAATCAGGTGGAAATATCCCCGGTGCATCAGCCGTTACTGCTGGATGGCACGCTTGATCAACTGCAACAACTGCGTATTCGCCCGATGGCCTGGTCTTGTCTTGGCGGTGGTCGTCTGTTTAATGATGATTATTTCAGGCCGCTACGTGATGAACTTGCTGTGGTGGCGGAAGAATTAAACGCGGGCTCTATCGAGCAGGTGGTTTATGCCTGGATATTGCGTCTGCCATCGCAGCCGCTGCCGATTATCGGCTCCGGTAAAATTGAGCGTGTGCGGGCTGCTGTCGAAGCGGAAGCATTGAAAATGACCCGCCAACAATGGTTCCGTATCCGTAAAGCGGCACTGGGTTACGACGTACCGTAAACACTTTTAGGAATAGCCGCCGTTCAAATATGTGTCACTGGTTTACACTTAACGGGTATGCACATTGAACGGAGGTCCTATGAAACGTTTTAGTCTGGCCATTCTGGCGCTGGTTGTTGCAACCGGCGCACAAGCTGCCAGTGAAAAAGTCGAGATGAACCTCGTCACGTCGCAAGGGGTTGGGCAGTCAATCGGTAGTGTAACGATTACTGAAACCGATAAAGGTCTGGAGTTTTCACCCGATCTGAAAGCATTACCACCCGGTGAGCATGGCTTCCATATTCATGCCAAAGGAAGCTGCCAGCCAGCAACGAAAGATGGCAAAGCCAGTGCGGCAGAATCCGCAGGCGGGCATCTTGATCCACAAAATACCGGTAAGCATGAAGGGCCAGAAGGTGCAGGACACTTAGGCGATCTGCCTGCACTGGTAGTTAACAATGACGGTAAAGCAACCGATGCCGTCATTGCGCCTCGTCTGAAATCACTTGATGAAATCAAAGATAAGGCGCTGATGATCCACGTTGGCGGCGATAATATGTCCGATCAACCAAAACCGCTGGGCGGTGGCGGTGAACGCTATGCCTGTGGTGTTATTAAGTAATTAAGAGGTCAGCGTACCTTGCGGCGGCGCTTGCTCAAGTTGCGAAAGCGAGCAGTACAGACGCCAGACAATCGCCGCCAGCTCACGGGCAGCGGGTTGATGATGGTGGGCAAGGCTATCGCATATCCGCTGTAATTCTTCAAGTGTGGCCGCCAGTGATTTTTGCTGAACGCCACGCTCACTCATTACTCCCCGCAACAGCAAAATACAGTTATCCCGCACTCGCGATAACGGATCGGAACGCGACTCCCAGTCCCGCAATTGCCAGACAACATGTGAACAGTTCAGCAGCACCACGCCCCAGCGTAATAACCAACGGCGAGCCAGTGCATCCTGGCTGTTGCTCAACTGACTAACGTGGTGATAAGTAAGCGATTCAAATTCGCTTTCACTCAGGGTTGGATGGCGGCTTAGTTGGTCGACAAAATCCCGGCGCAGCGCGCGAATATGTCGGCGGCTTTTACGAGCATCCGATCCTGGACGCAGAATGGCGAACGCTAACCACGCCAACGCCACGCCAACAATTTTCGCCAGATTATCGTTAAGAAAGTCAGCAAAATCATACACCGGTGGATTAGTGACAGCGATGAACGAACCCATAAATACAATCAGTTGTCCCCACAGCGCGGCAAATTTGGGCATCTGTAATTTGAGAAGTTGCATCGTTGCCAGTAGCGGGAAGAGAAACAGCAAAAATTGCCACAGATCGCTAATCTGAACCATCAGACCAAACTTAACCACAAAGCTAAATAGCGAAAGTAATACCAGCGTGCGCATAAGTAGCGACAGTGACTTAAACGGTGCCGCGACGGCGGAGTAGAGTACGCAGCTAATTGCTGCCAGTGTTAATGCATTGGCACCGGCATCCCATTGCGAGGCAATACTCCATGCGCCAATTATCATCAACGTACAAAATGTGCGCAGTCCACTCCACATTGCTTCGGCGTTATCGGTATGACGTGCCAGGCCGGCTGTTCGTGGGAGTCTGGCTCGATCATCTGTACCGCTTTCCAGACGATGTAGTTCCTGACTACTTTGCAGATAAAGGCGGCAAAAATAGCGTAGTCGCTGCCAGAAGGCGACGTGCCGATAGTCGGCGGCGTTGGTTGGGCGCAGTGGGGCAATGATACGTGCGACGGTGTAAAAATCAGTTTGCGAACTGGCAAGCGCCGTCAGCAACTGTTCGAGAATTTCACGAGTGGCGGCGGGCGTTGATGACCAGTTGAGCAACATACGTCGCAGGCTGGAGATGACGCTGGTCATGCGTAATTGCTGGTGGAGTAGTGCATTCAGGCGTGCATTTTGCTGGCGGAAACGATAGTGACTCCAGAACGCCTGAATGCGCAGCAAATTCATGGTTAATATTTGATCAATGATTCCTTCATGTGCTGTGCGAATGGCATCGGTTGTTTCAGGCTGCCAGAGCAAGCTGGCATGTTCCAGTAAACGGGCATGCATGTTTTTTAACGCGGTTAAAAGCGCGGTGGCGTCGGAACTACTCGGCAGGATCATCATCATCATGCCGCCGCAAAGAATACCGACGATGACTTCGCAAACGCGCGCCTGAGCGATATCCCATAACTGGCTTGCTTCCGTGATATTGACCATCGGAAAGGCGATAATGGCCGCAGTGTAGCCCGCCAGTTGGAAGGCATACGCCACGTTATTCGTGAAGTGCGCGCAAGCCCAGGTACAAAAACCAAGCCACGCCGACATGATCAATAGAAAAAACCACGGCTCGTTAAGCGTATGCCCGGCAAGAATCAGTGCCGCAATGGCTCCCAGCAAACTGCCAGCGATGCGTCCGAGGCTTTTGCTGATGACACCACCAACGGTGGGGAAGCTTACCACCGCAGCCGAGGTCATCGCCCAGTAGGGTTCATCGAGATTTAAATAATAGGCAACCGTCAGCGCCAGGCACATGGCAATGGTATTGCGTAACGCATAACGCCATTGCGCCAGCGTGGCCCTGAACCAGGGCAAATTGCGCAAGAACCATGGCGATGTGCTCATTATTGACCTACGGCGATGCTACAGGTGGTGCCCGACACCAGCGTGACATCGCTGGGGACTTTATCCAGAGCAAAGCGGACGGGAACACGTTGGGCGAGACGTACCCAGGGGACGTTAGGTTTCACATCAGGAATCAGGCTGGAATCACTTTCAACGCTCTGATCATAAATCGCCCGACCGATACTGGAAACGTGACCCTGTAACGTTTTGTTGTCGCTATAGAGCGTAATTTGTGCTGGTGCACCGTCGTGGATATGGCGCAATTTGGTTTCTTCAAAATAACCAATGACGTAAAACGAATGGCTATCCACCAGGGCAAACAGGGGTTTTCCGGTGTCGGCGTAGTCGCCGATGCGGGTAGTGAGATTAGTTACCCATCCACTCACCGGAGCGCGAATTTCCGTTTGCGCCAGTTGCCATTGTGCCTGTTTAAGCGTCGCCTGTGCGGCATCAACACTGGCCTGCATCGCTTTAACATTGAGGTTAGCGGTATCCAGCTCTTCGGCAGAGATAAAGTTTTGTGAGAGATGACGGCGACGGTTAGCTTCGTTATTGGCTTTGGCGAGGTCAGATTGCGCTTTCGTTAACTGTGCCTGGGCGTTCAGTTCGGCTATCTGAAAGGGCGTTTTATCGATGGTGAGCAAAATATCACCAGCATTAACCAACTGGTTGTCTTTTATATTCATCGCAACAATACGTCCAGACACCTGTGGCGTGATAGAAACCTGTTCTGCACGTATTTTTCCATCGCGTGTCCACGGTGACTGCATGTAATAGTTCCATAGCCACCATCCGGCAAGAATCGCAACAACCGCTACAATAATTGTTGAGAAATACTTAATTGTTTTAATTGACATAGTTACCACGCAATCAGTATTGCCAGAGCAAGGCAAACGCAAATCGCAAACAGCGATAAATCCATTAACAAGGGATGCCAGATGTCACCGGCGTAGATCCAGCCGCGAAGCAGGCGGTGTATGACAAGCCAGAGGACAAATCCAAGCGCGAACGCTTTGAAAAACGGAGGAAAATAGACGGACGCACCGAACACCAGATCTTGTAAGGGCAATCCCGTTGCATTAAGCATAAACTTCACAAAATAGATTCCTTTACGACCGAATATATTGCGTTAGATTAATAAATATTCTTTAAGTGCGAAAAAGTTACGCGCAATTTCTGAAAAGCATGTCTGACGGTAAGCAAATGCAGCAATACATTTGTTTTAGCAATACAATTGCTGCACACTATTCTAAAAGCTGTATAATATCTTAGCAAGCTAATTATAAGGAGATGAAATTGGAATCGCCACTAGGTTCTGATCTGGCACGGTTGGTGCGCATATGGCGTGCTCTGATAGACCATCGCCTGAAACCGCTGGAGTTAACGCAAACCCATTGGGTAACGTTGCACAATATTCATCAGTTACCTCCAGACCAGTCGCAAATTCAACTGGCAAAAGCGATCGGCATTGAGCAGCCTTCACTGGTTCGTACGCTGGACCAACTGGAAGAAAAAGGGTTAATTTCGCGTCAAACTTGCGCCAGCGATCGTCGGGCTAAACGTATTAAACTGACGGAAAAAGCGGAGCCGCTGATTAGCGAAATGGAAGCGGTTATTAACAAAACCCGGGCGGAAATATTGCATGGAATTTCCGCAGAGGAAGTAGAACAGTTGATTAAACTCATTGCAAAACTTGAGCATAATATCACTGAGTTACAGGCCAAAGGGTGAAATGAAAGGGGCGTGTGGTCAGTGACCTGACCACACGTCAACTTGTTTAGCGCGGGGAAACCGTCACCTGGCTACCGTTGCTGGCCAGAATAACACGTTGTCCCGGAGAGAAGTGGGTATTGCCCTGTTTCTGTACCACCATAATGGTGTTGCCATCATCTTTACGAATTTCCAACTCCACACCCTGAGTTTTGTTCATTGCGCTCTGCACGCCCTGACCAGCTACGCCACCTGCGATAGCGCCTGCCGCAGTTGCCAGAGAACGCCCTGTTCCGCCACCAACGGTATTCCCAAGGAAGCCACCGAGAACCGCACCGCCAATTGCGCCGATAACGTTGGAATCATCACCGCCCTGAATTTGTACCTGTCGTACATTAACGATTGTGCCATAGCTGACATTCTGCACTTGCTTCGCTTCAGAGGCGGTATAGACATCGCCAGAAAGGGTATCGTTATTAACACAACCGACAAGAGACAGACCTACCATTGATACAACCAGTACGCGCTTAATCATTGAAAAATCTCCTGATTACCATGAAACGCCTCACAAGCATCCCTCATGGCCAAAGTAAATGGCATTGGTATAACTATGATTACATGTTCCACTAAAACATGATGGAATCATAATTAGAATACGGTTAACCAAGTATAAACAAAACATTCATAGTAATTATTGATATGAATATAATGTTTTCCTGGTAATGGTAAAAATCGGCGCTCATGCATGGAATTCGTGAGAGGTTTGTGTTTGAGTGGAGCGCAAACGACAGGTTGAAAAAGGATGAACTATGAAATCAGGCCGCTTTATTGGCGTAATGTCAGGCACTAGTCTGGATGGTGTCGATGTTGTACTGGCGACTATCGATGAACACAGGGTGGCGCAGTTGGCAAGTTTGAGCTGGCCGATTCCCCCATCACTTAAACAAGCAGTACTGGATATTTGTCAGGGGCAGCAGCTTACGCTTTCTCAGTTCGGTCAACTGGATACTCAACTTGGTCGCTTGTTTGCCGATGCCGTTAACGCACTGCTCAAGCAAGAAAATTTGCAGCCAAAAGATATCGTCGCCATCGGGTGTCACGGACAGACTGTCTGGCACGAACCTACTGGCGTTGCACCGCATACTCTACAGATTGGTGATAACAATCAAATTGTGGTGCGCACTGGAATTACTGTCGTTGGTGATTTTCGCCGTCGCGATATTGCCTTAGGTGGGCAGGGGGCGCCGCTGGTGCCAGCGTTTCATCACGCATTACTGGCTCATCCGACGGAGCGGCGAATGGTTCTCAACATTGGTGGTATCGCCAATTTGTCGTTGTTGATTCCAGGGCAGCCGGTGGGGGGGTACGATACCGGGCCGGGTAACATGTTGATGGATGCGTGGATCTGGCGTCAGGCCGGTAAACCTTACGATAAAGATGCTGAGTGGGCGCGGGCGGGTAAAGTCATTTTGCCGCTGTTGCAGAATATGCTTAGTGATGCGTATTTTTCCCAATCCGCGCCAAAAAGCACCGGGCGCGAATACTTTAACTATGGCTGGCTGGAGCGCCATCTGCGTCAATTCCCGGGTGTTGATGCGCGCGATGTCCAGGCAACGCTGGCGGAACTTACCGCCGTGACCATTTCTGAACAGGTATTATTGAGTGGCGGCTGCGATCGTTTGATGGTCTGTGGTGGCGGAAGCCGTAATCCATTGGTGATGACGCGACTTGCTGCTTTGCTGCCAGGAACCGAAGTGACCACCACTGACGCCGTTGGCATTAGTGGTGATGACATGGAAGCATTGGCCTTCGCGTGGCTTGCCTGGCGGACGCTGGCGGGACTGCCAGGCAACCTGCCTTCGGTCACCGGCGCAAGCGAGGCGACGGTGCTGGGCGCAATTTTCCCTGCAAACCCGCGATATCAGAGTTAACTGAATTTTTCCTACTGCGTCTGCCGTTACACTTGGAAGTTGAGGAGAGCGTTTTGCTCTCCGGACCAGGAAAGTCTTCGGGATGTGTTTATGAAAAAACTGTTACTGATCTGTTTGCCGGTGCTTCTCACTGGCTGTGGCGCGTTTAATCAACTGGTTGAACGTATGCAAACTGATACGCTGGAATACCAGTGTGATGAAAAACCGTTGACGGTAAAACTGAATAATCCGCGTCAGGAAGTCAGTTTTGTCTACGACAATCAATTAATTCACCTTAAACAGGGCATTTCAGCCTCTGGCGCACGTTATACCGATGGCATTTATGTTTTCTGGTCAAAAGGTGATGAGGCAACGGTCTATAAGCGTGACCGCATCGTCTTGAATAACTGTCAGTTACAAAATCCGCAGCGTTGAGATTTTTCCAGGGGCGGCGCACAATAGCGTCACCCACTGACAATCCGTAAAGAAAACCATGTCTGATAACGACGAATTGCAGCAAATCGCGCATCTGCGCCGTGAATACACCAAAGGCGGTTTACGCCGCCGCGATCTTCCCGCCGATCCTTTAACCCTTTTTGAACGCTGGCTCTCCCAGGCCTGTGAAGCCAAACTGGTTGACCCCACTGCGATGGTCGTCGCAACCGTTGATGAACATGGTCAGCCTTATCAGCGCATCGTGTTACTCAAACATTACGACGAAAAAGGGATGGTGTTTTACACCAATCTCGGCAGTCGCAAAGCGCATCAAATCGAAAATAACCCGCGCGTTAGCCTGCTTTTCCCGTGGCATACTCTTGAACGCCAGGTGATGGTGACCGGTAAAGCGGAGCGTCTTTCGACTCTCGAAGTGATGAAATATTTTCATAGTCGTCCGCGCGATAGCCAGATTGGCGCGTGGGTATCTAAGCAGTCCAGCCGTATTTCCGCGCGAGGGATCCTTGAGAGCAAATTCCTTGAGCTGAAGCAGAAGTTTCAGCAGGGCGACGTCCCGTTACCGAGTTTCTGGGGCGGTTTCCGCGTAAGTCTTGAGCAGGTTGAGTTCTGGCAGGGCGGTGAGCATCGTCTGCATGACCGCTTTTTGTACCAGCGTGAAAATGAGGCGTGGAAAATCGATCGTCTCGCACCCTGAAAAGATGTAAAAATCTTGCTTTAATCGCTGGCACTCCTGATTCCGGCACTTTATTCTATGTCTCTTTCGCATCTGGCGAAAAGTCGTGTACCGGCAAAGGTGCAGTCGTTATATACATGGAGATTTTGATGGCAAGCAGTAACTTGATTAAACAATTGCAAGAGCGGGGGCTGGTGGCCCAGGTGACGGACGAAGAAGCGTTAGCAGAGCGACTGGCGCAAGGCCCGATCGCGCTCTATTGCGGCTTCGATCCTACCGCTGACAGCTTGCATTTGGGGCATCTTGTTCCATTGTTATGCCTGAAACGCTTCCAGCAGGCGGGCCACAAGCCGGTTGCGCTGGTAGGCGGCGCGACAGGTCTGATTGGCGACCCGAGCTTCAAAGCTGCCGAGCGTAAGCTGAACACCGAAGAAACTGTTCAGGAGTGGGTGGACAAAATCCGCAAGCAGGTTGCCCCGTTCCTCGATTTCGACTGTGGAGAAAATTCTGCTATCGCCGCGAACAACTATGACTGGTTCGGCAATATGAATGTGCTGACCTTCCTGCGCGATATCGGTAAGCACTTCTCCGTTAACCAGATGATCAACAAAGAAGCGGTTAAGCAGCGTCTCAACCGTGAAGATCAGGGTATTTCGTTCACCGAGTTTTCTTACAACCTGTTGCAGGGCTATGACTTTGCCTGTCTGAATAAACAGTATGGTGTTACGTTGCAGATTGGCGGTTCTGACCAGTGGGGTAACATCACCTCTGGTATCGATCTGACCCGTCGCCTGCATCAGAATCAGGTGTTTGGCCTGACCGTTCCGCTGATCACCAAGGCTGACGGCACCAAATTTGGTAAAACTGAAGGCGGCGCAGTATGGCTGGATCCGAAGAAGACCAGTCCGTACAAGTTCTACCAGTTCTGGATCAACACCGCTGATGCCGACGTTTACCGCTTCCTGAAGTTCTTCACCTTCATGAGCATTGAAGAGATCAATGCCCTCGAAGAAGAAGATAAAAACAGCGGTAAAGCACCGCGCGCCCAGTATGTGCTGGCGGAGCAGGTGACGCGTCTGGTTCACGGTGAAGAAGGTTTGCAAGCCGCGAAACGTATTACCGAATGTCTGTTCAGCGGTTCCTTGAGTGCGCTTAGCGAAGCGGACTTTGAACAGCTGGCGCAGGACGGCGTACCGATGGTTGAGATGGAAAAAGGCGCTGATCTGATGCAGGCGCTGGTCGATTCTGAACTGCAACCATCCCGTGGTCAGGCGCGTAAAACTATCGCATCCAATGCCATCACCATTAACGGTGAAAAACAGTCCGATCCTGAATACTTCTTTAAAGAAGAAGATCGCCTGTTTGGTCGTTATACCTTACTGCGTCGCGGCAAAAAGAATTACTGTCTGATTTGCTGGAAATAATGCACTAAGTGGAAAGGGGGAGTGAGAAATCACTCCCCTGATTTTTATACAGGGAACACAATGAAAAATATTCTCGCTATCCAGTCTCACGTTGTTTATGGTCATGCGGGTAACAGTGCGGCAGAGTTTCCGATGCGCCGCCTGGGCGCGAATGTCTGGCCGCTGAATACCGTTCAATTTTCTAATCACACTCAATACGGCAAATGGACTGGCTGTGTGATGCCGCCCAGCCATTTAACCGAAATTGTTCAGGGCATTGCCGCCATTGATAAATTACACACCTGTGATGCCGTACTCAGTGGTTATCTGGGATCGGCGGAGCAGGGCGAACATATCCTCGGTATTGTCCGTCAGGTAAAAGCGGCGAATCCACAAGCGAAATATTTTTGCGATCCAGTAATGGGGCATCCGGAAAAAGGCTGTATCGTTGCGCCGGGCGTGGCGGAGTTTCATGTCCGTCACGGTATGCCAGCCAGCGATATCATCGCGCCGAATCTGGTCGAGCTGGAAATTCTTTGTGAACATCCAGTACATAACGTCGAAGAGGCCGTTAAAGCTGCGCGTGAGCTTATTGCGCAAGGGCCACAAATCGTGTTGGTTAAACACCTGGCGCGTGCGGGCTACAGCACAGATCGTTTTGAAATGCTGCTGGTTACTGCCGATGAAGCCTGGCATATCAGCCGTCCGCTGGTCGATTTCGGTACGCGCCAGCCGGTAGGCGTTGGTGATGTGACGAGCGGTTTACTGCTGGTGAAATTGTTGCAGGGGGCAACGCTGCAAGAGGCGCTGGAACACGTGACGGCCGCAGTATACGAAATTATGGTGACCACCAAAGCAATGCAGGAATATGAGCTGCAGGTGGTTGCCGCGCAAGATCGTATAGCCAAACCGGAACACTATTTCAGCGCAACGAAGCTCTGAAATACCTCGGCCCACAGCTTCCTGTGGGCCGATGACGATTACTGCAATCCTTCCGCCGTTAACGCAGCTTTCACCGCAGGTCTTTCAGCCATACGCTGCATAAAGGCTGCAATGTGCTCTAAACCCTCCAGATTCAGTTTCACCGCATATGCCCAGCGCAGAACCGTAAACAGATAGGCATCAGCGATGGTGAAACGTTGCCCGCAGATCCAATGTTCATCTTTCAGCGCGTCGTTAACATACTGTAGCTTTTTCTCCAGTTGTGCACGGGCAGCCTGTTTATACTCTTCCGGGGTATCCGGGCGGAACAGTGGTGTGAACCCTTTATGCAATTCGGTGGCGATATAGTTCAGCCATTCGATGGTTTTATAGCGAGAAATACTGTTTACCGATGCCAGCAACTGGCGGTCGGGAACACTGTCGGCAAGATACTGCATAATTGCTACGCCTTCCGTCAGCAAAGTACCATCGTCCAGCAGCAACGCAGGAACCTGTCCCTTAGGGTTAATGGCAAAGTAATCATCACCGTTCTCGAGACGTTTTTTCATCAAATCCACACTGACGAGCGTAAAGTCCTTTCCGCTCTCACGCAGGGTGATATGGGAAGCAAGAGAGCAGGCGCCCGGTTTGTAGAACAGTTTCATCGGTAACTCCTTTTGGCTGTGGTTTAAAGTATGGTAGTGCGTTGCTGAACAAAAAAAAAGCCGCTAACGAAAAGTTAGCGGCTTGTAAAAGAGTTTCCCTGAAATTTACGCTACGGCAGCTTTCGCCGCTTTGTCTGCAGCATCGTCCTGGGTCATGCGATGCAGTTTCGGCGCGGTCAGCAGCATCAGCACAGCAATAACGGCAGTGGCGACCCCAATCTGCAAGAACACGCGACCATACACTTCCAGCGACATCAGCGGATCGGTTACGTTATCCGGAACAGCCATCATACCCGCAACATAACCACCAATCAGGTTTGCACCGGCAGTGGTCAGGAACCAGCTACCCATAATGAACCCCATCAGACGCTGCGGAACGAGCTGTGCAACCATCGCCAGACCCAGACCAGAGATCATCAGTTCACCGATACTCTGCAGGCCGTAGCTAGCTACCAGCCAGCTTACAGAAACGATACCTGCGTCAGACGCGAATTTCGCACCCAGCGGCAGGATCAGGAACGCACCAGAGCACATCACCATACCGATTGCAAACTTGGTCGGCATCGGCAGGGTATCGCCCATCTTGTTATAGATAGCGGCCAGAATCGGGCTACCAATGATGATCCAGAACGGGTTCAGCGCCTGATACTGCTCTGGCTCAACGGCCAGACCCAGAATAGTGTGTTCAACGTTACGAATCGCAAAGAAGTTCAGAGACGTCGGCATCTGGCTGTACAGCACGAAGAAGATGATTGCTTCAAGCATCAGGATGAAGGCAACGATCATTTTACGACGCGCAGCACCTTTCATGGCAAACGCTTCTTTACCGAAGATAACCACGATACCCAGAGCAACAACGCCCAGCGCCATACGTGCAACTTCCTGGTTGTGCAGCAGCCAGGTTGCAACTGCGATCAGGGCCACAACACCAATAATGGTCAGCAGCAGGTTACGGTAGTTGACTGGTTCAAAGTCAGGTTTTGAGCCGTACTGCTTAACCCAGCGTTGGCAGAAGGCGAAGTTAACGATAGTGATTAACAGACCTACTACGCTAAGGGCGAACGCGACGCTCCAGCCATATTTGGCAGCCAGCCATGGGGTTGCAATCATAGAGAAGAAAGAACCGATGTTGACGGACATGTAGTACATGGTAAATGCACCGTCCAGACGCGGGTCGTTTTTCTCATAGCAAGTAGAGAGCAGCGAAGACGGGTTGGCTTTAAACAGGCCGTTACCTACGGCAATGGCCGCCATACCCATATAGACGATACCGGCGTCGTGACCAGACCATGCAACCAGCGCATAACCAATGGCCAGTACAATAGCACCAAGCATAATAACGCGTTTAGTACCCAGTACCTTGTCACCTAACCAGCCGCCGATAGCGACCAGACCATAAACCAGGGCGCTAAAGGAAGAGAAAAGGGTGATTGAATCCGCTTCAGACATACCCAGTTGTTTAACCAGGTAGACAGCCATAATTCCTTGTAGGCCGTAATAACCAAAACGTTCCCATAACTCAATCGAGAAGATGAGATAGAACGCCTTCGGTTGTTTGAAAGCGTTCAAACTAACGCTTTCTGTTGGTTTTTGGTTTGCAGTGGACACTTTTACCTCTTTTTTTACATCCCATATTAACGGGGGTGCTTTCTCGCGTGATGTCTAAAAAACATACGCGCAATTGTTATAGTGGGAGGGGAAACGGCAGGTAATGTTCACTATCTTGCACTTTCAGACAAGTCTTTTGTAATAATCTGTTACATATAACTGGCGTGGGGAATTCATCGGCTCCGCGAAATGTTATCCAGCGTTAAATTTTTCAAAAAACGTAACGGCAGATTTTTTCACTACTGAGATAGGGTAATAATTCCAGTTTGGCGATATGTTCTGCTATAAGGTGTTTTATGTAGTGGGATAGTCCATTATCTGAAAAATAGCCAGTGTAATGTTTTGTAGGTTTCAGGACGGATTGAATCAATGCTTTGTCAAATTTAACTTTTAAAATGCATTGTTTTTACATTTCAGCATCAGTGTGATCTTGATCACGAATGGATAGAAAATTTCGCTATTAAAAAAACAATTAACCTGCATTTTTGGTTATTCACAAACGGATTGCCTGATGATGCCGCAGCGAGGCGGCATCATTAACGTTAGAAGGATGTTTTTGAAGAAGATAAGGAAAGGTAATGGATGGGTAGACGACGCTACCCATTTGTGTCAGATGTCAACTTTCTCTTTGTATTCACAAAGATCTTCAATAATGCAGGAGCCACAGCGGGGCTTGCGGGCGATGCAGGTATAACGTCCGTGAAGAATTAACCAGTGGTGGCAATCGACTTTAAATTCTGCTGGCACCACTTTCAGCAATTTTTCCTCGACCTGCTCGACATTTTTTCCTGGCGCAAATTGGGTACGGTTGCAGACTCGGAAAATGTGGGTATCTACAGCGATGGTCGGCCAGCCGAAAGCGGTATTCAACACCACATTAGCTGTTTTACGTCCTACGCCGGGCAAAGCTTCAAGCGCCGCGCGATCTTCCGGAACTTCGCCATTATGCTGTTCCAGTAAGATACGGCAGGTCTTTATGATATTTTCCGCTTTGCTGTTATAAAGCCCAATAGTTTTGATATAGGTTTTCACCCCTTCGACGCCCAGTTCGAGCATTGCTGCAGGTGTATTAGCCACCGGGTAGAGCTTCGCCGTCGCCTTATTAACGCTGACATCGGTGGCCTGGGCGGAAAGCAGTACGGCGATCAGCAATTCAAAAGGCGAACTGAAATTAAGCTCGGTTGTGGGGTGAGGATTGTTCTCACGCAGGCGTGTGAGGATCTCCAGGCGTTTTGCTTTGTTCATCAGACATTCCCTGTTTCACCGTTCGGCAAGTCGCGTTCGGCGACGGCTTCAGCGCGGCGCTTTTTCATTTTTTCGTCAATCAGATATTTCACTGCCAGCATCAGTCCCAGACCAATAAATGCGCCTGGTGGTAACATTGCCAGCAGGAAAGGGGAATCAGTGTGGAAGATCTCCACCCGCAATACTTTTGCCCAGTTACCCAACAGCGCATCAGCACCGTCAAACAACGTTCCATTGCCGATGATTTCGCGCAGTGAACCCAGCACGAACATTGCGCAGGTTGCGCCCATCCCTATCGAAAAACCATCAAGAGCCGAAAGCGCCGGACCTTTTTTGGCGGCGAAGGCTTCAGCACGACCCACAACGATACAGTTAGTGACAATCAGCGGAATAAAAATCCCTAACGACTGATACAGGCCGAAGGCGTAGGCGTTGATCAGCATCTGTACGGCGCTGACAACCGAGGCGATGATCATCACGTAGATCGGGATACGGATCTCAGCTGGCGTCCAGTGACGCAGTGTCGAGATAGTCAGGTTGGTAAGCGTCAGCACCAGCGTCGTCGCAAGCCCTAAACCCAGTGCGTTGGTGGCAGTGGACGTGACCGCCAGCAGCGGGCAGAGGCCAAGCAACTGAACCAGTGCGGAGTTGTTCTTCCATAACCCCTGAACAATAACGTCTTTAATTTCGCTCACGGTTTATTCTCCACAGGCAGGAAGTTGAGAAAGTTGTGCCGGTAACGTCTGAGCGTACAATCCGGCGCGTTTTACCGCATTCACCACCGCGCGAGGCGTAATCGTCGCGCCAGTAAACTGGTCGAAATCACCACCATCTTTCTTCACCGCCCAGTGTGCGTCGTCAGCACCGCTGATTTTTTTACCTGCAAAATGGGTGATCCAGTCTGAAAGGCGCAGTTCGATTTTATCGCCAAGCCCTGGCGTTTCGTGGTGCTCTGTCACGCGCGTGCCAAGTACCGTGCCGTTAAAATCGGCTCCCACCAGTAGCTGAATCGCACCGGAATAGCCATCCGGCGCGGTCGCCTCCAGAACGGCGGCTACCGGCTTGTCATCCTGTTTAGCGATGTAAACCCGATGCTCACCTTTACCTAACTCTGGTGCCGTCACCAGGTAGCAACTCTGCGCCAGCGCATTGTTATAGCGTTCGGCTGGCAGCACCTGATCAAATAACGCCTTTTGTTGCAGGCTGGCCTGTTCGGCAATCGTCGTTTTGGTCATCTGGTTGATGGCCGCCGTTAAACCTGTTGAACCCGCAGCAAACAGCGCCAGTGTAATACCGTGTTTTCGGATAGTTTTCAGCATGGTTTATCCTTTGCGATGGCCGTAGACGCGCGGACGCGTGTAGTAATCGATCAGAGGAACCGTGATGTTCGCCAGCAAGACAGCAAAAGCCACGCCGTCAGGATAGCCGCCGAAACTGCGGATCAACCAGACTAATAAGCCCGCCAGCGCACCGAAAATCAGACGACCACGATTGGTCGTAGAAGCGGTCACCGGATCGGTCAGAATAAAGAATGCGCCGAGCATGGTCGCGCCAGAAAGCAGATGAATTTGCGGTGATGCCAGTGTTTCTGGTGAAAACAACCAGCCCAATGTTGCGCATAACGCCAGCGTTACTAAGAAGCTGACCGGAATATGCCAGCGAATCGCTTTCTGCCATAGCAACCACACGCCGCCAACCAGCCAGGCGAGGTTTACCCATTGCCAGCCAGCACCCGCCAGAATACCGCTGTAGATCGGATACTGCATAATCTGCTCAACCGAATGACCGGCGCGGACAGAAGTTTTGAACGTATCCAGTGGCGTTGCCTGGCTAATGCCATCAATACCTAAGCGTAGCGTGTTCATATCACCGCCGCTGGCAGTATGACCGCTGAAGATAACCTGTATGGCGTCGATGAAGCCAGGAATGTTGACCGCAATTTCATGCGGTGGCAGCCAGCTGGTCATCTGCACCGGGAAGGAGATCAGTAAGACCACATAGCCAATCATCGCCGGGTTAAACGGGTTTTGCCCCAGACCGCCGTATAACTGTTTAGCGATGATCACCGCAAACACCGTACCCAGCACGACCATCCACCACGGTGCGAGGGGCGGAATACTTACGGCGAGTAACAGCCCTGTTAAAAGCGCCGAATTATCTTTCAAGGTTGTGGAAACAGGCTGTTTGCGCAGTTTAAGTACAAGAGCTTCGGCTAACAGTGCACTGATCGACGCCAGGAGGATCTGAACGAGAGTACCCCAGCCAAAAAACCAAAGTTGCGCAGCGATTCCGGGAACGGCTGCGATCAGTACCAGCAACATAATGCGCGATGTCTGGCGCTGGTTATGGGTATAAGGGGAGCTAGCTATTCTGAATACCATTTAGTCCTCGTTTACAACCTTTTGCTGGGCGGCTTTTTTGGCCTGAACGCGGGCTATAGCCGCAGCAACTGCCGCTTTGCGCGGATCGACCTGTTCTTCTGGTTCTGCGTTTGCCTGTTGTTGTTCCAGTTTGCGTGCTTTGGCGCGGGCAATAGCGGCTTCAACGGCGGC
>NZ_KE136626.1:3284081-3441177 GCF_000407765.1 Escherichia sp. KTE114
ATAGCGGCTTCAACGGCGGCCTTGCGCGGATCGACCTGTTCTTCTGGTTCTGCGTTTGCCTGCTGCTGTTCCAGTTTGCGTGCTTTGGCGCGGGCGATAGCAGCTTCAACGGCGGCCTTGCGCGGGTCGACCTGTTCTTCTGGTTCTGCGTTAGCCTGCTGTTGCTCCAGCTTACGTGCTTTGGCGCGGGCAATAGCGGCTTCGACGGCGGCTTTGCGCGGGTCAACCTGTTCTTCTGGTTCTGCGTTAGCCTGCTGCTGCTCCAGCTTGCGTGCTTTGGCGCGGGCGATAGCGGCTTCGACGGCGGCCTTGCGCGGGTCAACCTGTTCCTGCGGCGATTCGTTAGCAGGTTGTTGTTCCAGCTTGCGTGCTTTCGCTCGAGCAATTGCGGCCTCTACTGCCGCTTTACGTGGATCAGCAACGCTTGCGGTGTCGTTAGTTTGCTGCAATTCTGCCTGTTTTGCTCTGGCTTGTGCTTTACGGGCTTCCCGTGCCGCAATAATCGCGCTGTTATCCGGGCGTTCGCCCGCTTTAATCACAATCGGTTGCGTGGCCTGAGCTTGTTTTTCTTTCACACGTGCCAGTGCGGCAGCAATCGCATCTTTGTCTTTGGCTGCCGGTTGAACTGCTGCGCTCTTATGTCGTTCAAGACGCGCAGCTTTTTCGCGTTCCAGGCGTGCCTGACGAGCTTCAAAACGCGCTTTAGCTTCTGCGGCGCGTTTCTCTTCCTGACGAATGGCGGCAATCTCGGCTTTTTCCTGACGGAAATATTGCACCAGGGGAATATTACTCGGGCAAACCCACGCGCAGGCACCGCATTCAATGCAGTCGGCAATGTTATGCGTGGTGGCTTTGTCGTGCTGTTGACCTTTGCTGAACCAGTACAACTGCTGCGGCAAAAGATCCGCAGGGCAGGCATCGGCACAGGCGCTACAGCGGATGCAGCTTTGTTCTTCCTGTGGTTCGCCCAGTTCACTGGCGGACGGAGCTAACAGGCAGTTGGTGATTTTGACTACCGGTACATCCAGCCACGGTAAGGTAAAGCCCATCAGCGGGCCGCCCATAATCACCATTTGATCGGCAGAAGGGCAGAATCCGGCATCGTTCAATAAATGACGCACCGGCGTACCCAGACGCGCCCAGACGTTGCCCGGACGAGCAATCGCTTCGCCGGTCAGCGTCACCACGCGCTCGGTAATCGGTTCACCATCGATTACTGCGCGTTTTACTGCGTAAGCCGTACCAACGTTTTGCATTAACACGCCGATATCCGATGAGCGACCGCCGTGCGGTACTTGTTTCCCGGTCAGGATGTACGTTAGCTGTTTGGCGCCGCCGGAAGGATATTTGGTTGGAATCACCCGCAGAGAAATATCGTGAGAATCCGCCAGCACCGCGCGAAGCATGGAGATCGCCTGAGGTTTGTTATCTTCAATACCGATAAGGATTTCGCGCGGCTGTAGGATATGCGCAAGAATGCGAATGCCTTCTACGACCTGAGCAGCGCAATCCTGCATCAGACGGTCATCAGCGGTAATATACGGTTCGCACTCGGCTGCGTTAATAATCAAGGTTTCGATTTTATCGCCGCCGCCCTGCAATTTAACGCCTGTCGGGAAGCCTGCACCACCCAGCCCGGCGACGCCAAACTGATGAATGCGTTCAATTAATTCTTCCCGGCTGCGTGAGCGGTAATCAGCCCAGCCGTCACGTGGGAACCAGCAATCTTCACCATCGGCATCAATAATCACGCTTAATTCAGCTAAGGCTGAAGGATGAGCCGTCGAGTGGGGTGCAATAGCCGTAACCGTGCCAGACGTTGGCGCGTGAACCGGCAGCATTTTGCCGCGACCACGGGTAAGCGGCTGACCGCGCAATACTTTATCGCCGACGTTAACACACAGCTCACCTTCAGCACCAATATGCTGTTTCAGTGGCATGACAAAACGCTGCGCCAATGGAACCTGGCGCAGGGGAGTACCGTTGGACTGAGTTTTCATCTCCGGTGGATGGATGCCGCCGTTGAAATCCCAGATTTTATTTTTTTTGAATGCAGAGAATAACTTAAGCATGGTGTTCCACGGGAATAATGCGCACGGGAATGGTGTTCAGATCCCATTTCCAGGAGTCAGGCGTTTCTGCGACCGGTTGCAACGAGATGCAGTGCGTCGGGCACGGGTCAACGCATAAATTGCAGCCCGTACAGAGATCACTCATTACCGTATGCATGGCACGGGTAGCGCCAACGATGGCGTCTACCGGACACGCCTGAATGCACTTGGTGCAGCCAATACAGTTATTTTCATCAATAACCGCCACCATCCGCGCAGGCGTCAACTCTTGCGCATCGCCATCCAGCGGCTGCGGCTCGACATTAAGCAGTTCGGCAATTTTTAGCATTACAGCTTCGCCGCCAGGGGCGCAGCGGTTGATTTTTTCACCGTTACAGCTGATGGCTTCCGCATACGGGCGACAGCCAGGATAACCGCACTGCCCACACTGGCTCTGCGGTAAGATTTCGTCAATTTTCTCAACGACCGGATCGTCTTCCACCGCAAAACGGCGGGAGGCATAACCCAGAATGGCGCCAAACGCCAGACCCAGCAGGCTCACGGCGGCAACGGCAATCCAGATAGCATTCATTACAACTTCACCAAACCACTAAAGCCCATAAAGGCCAGAGACATAAGACCTGCGGTAATGAGAGCAATGGCATTACCGCGAAAAGGTGCCGGGACATCAGCCACAGCAAGGCGTTCGCGAATGGCGGCGAAAAGCACCATCACCAGCGAGAAGCCGACAGCAGCAGAAAAACCGTACAGTGCCGACTGCAAGAAATTGTGTCCGAGATTGATATTCAGCAATGCCACGCCGAGCACCGCACAGTTGGTGGTGATAAGCGGGAGAAAAATCCCCAGCAGTCGGTAAAGCACCGGGCTGGTTTTACGTACCACCATCTCGGTGAACTGCACGACCACGGCAATCACCAGAATAAAGGCCAGGGTGCGCAGGTAAATCAGATCGAGTGGGATCAAAATCCACGTGTCGATAAGCCAGGCGCAAATAGACGCCAGCGTCATCACAAATGTTGTTGCCAGCCCCATGCCCATTGCGGTTTCCAGCTTTTTGGAAACGCCCATAAACGGGCAAAGCCCCAGAAACTTGACCAGTACAAAGTTATTGACCAGTACAGTTCCGACAAACAGTAACAGGTAGTCAGTCATTTTTCGGCCTGAAATAAAAAAGCCGCCTATTATCCGTTAATCCAGAGCAGGCGACAACAGGTTAACTGTAAGGTTATTACGGATTCACAAACGTCGCTTTCACCCGCGACGAGCGTTTGAAATAGGGGACGATCAATGCGGTTGCCAGCAAAGTAAACAGCAACTGGCGAACGGCGACACCATCTTCAACTGGCGAAAACGCGAAGGCTTTAACCGCCAGTAATACGGAAATCAGTAACCAGATAATATAGTGTTTAGGAACACAACGCCGACGTTTAAAGAATGCGATAGTTAACCACAAGGTGTAATACCACATGGCAATGGCGGTAATAAACGAAACGCCCCATAAGATTTGCGTCGTTAGTGTTTGTTCCCCGAGCGTTTTAAATGTTTGAGGAGAGGATAACGCTGCACAGTACAGCAACAACGCCAGCGTCGTACTCAATAGGGCGACTAACAGCCAGGCTAACGGGCCAAGCAACCAGCCTCCAATACGTTGTGGCGTTGTGGTGGTCATACGTTCTCCAGAATAGCGACAGCAAACAGGCAAATCTAATTTTAGGGGCGTTATTATAAGGCTTTTATAACCGATCGCTACTTTCTTTATTGAACATAGTGCCAGACGGACTTTGGAACCTGGCCAAGGTCAAACAATCGACCGCCAGAGACCAGTTCAGCACGGCGGTGATCGGCTGCGCGATACATATTGATAATATCCTGATCGTCCGTCAGGGTGTAATTAAGGTGGTCGTAGAGTTTTTCCAGACTTTCGAGAGAATTGATTTTACGAAACTTTAATAAGTATTCCTGAGCAGTCATAAAAGATCCATAAAATAACTAATACCAAAGTGGTAGGTATTATATGTTATGATAAAATTTCACCAGCGGTGAACGCTTTTGCAATAACAATAATAAAAATGCGCTGATGGCAAATATTCAGGGATGAAATACTGCTAATAAAAGAGTAACGCGCTTTACTATCCCTGACAATCGTCAACTCCACCGAGCAAGATAATAAATTCCTGGTTTAAATACCTGTCAAGTTAAAACATGCACCCGGATGGCTGCATGTTGTCTTGCAAACGCAGAGATTACTTGTGTTGCACCGGGGTACTCTGTTCTGGCGGCTGGTAGTTGTCAATGTGACTCGCCACGCCAAGAAGAATGACTGAAACAACAAGAACGATCCAACCTGTTAATTCAATAAGACGATTCATTACTGCCCACATCTATGTTGATTGATCCATTAACTAAGGCCGTAAATGTTACTTAGCAATAATTGCTCCAGCAAGATTTTTACTGATGTTTTTGCGATATTTATCTTTTCCCTTCGGAAAATTAGCTATTTTTTTGACTTAAGTTAAATAACATCCCTTATTGCAGGCAGGTTATTAAACTGTTGAGAGAGGGTAAAGGATAGTGTCAAATAGCAATCATACTTCAATGAGAGGCAATGACATGAGCGACAACATCCGTGTTGGGTTGATTGGGTACGGTTATGCGAGTAAAACCTTCCATGCGCCCCTGATTGCGGGCACGCCCGGGCTGGAGCTGGCAGTTATCTCCAGCAGTGACGAAACAAAAGTAAAGGCCGACTGGCCAACGGTTACGGTTGTCTCTGAACCGAAGCATCTCTTTAATGATCCCAATATTGACCTGATTGTCATTCCTACGCCCAACGATACTCATTTTCCGTTAGCGAAAGCGGCGCTGGAAGCGGGTAAACACGTAGTCGTTGATAAGCCCTTTACCGTGACGCTGTCACAAGCGCGGGAGCTGGATGCGCTGGCAAAAAGCCTTGGACGCGTGTTGTCCGTGTTTCATAACCGTCGCTGGGACAGCGATTTTCTGACGCTGAAAGGATTACTTGCGGAAGGTGTGCTGGGTGAGGTTGCTTACTTTGAGTCACATTTTGATCGTTTCCGTCCGCAGGTACGCGATCGCTGGCGTGAACAGGGCGGTCCTGGCAGCGGTATCTGGTACGATCTGGCACCGCATCTGCTCGATCAGGCCATTACGTTGTTTGGCTTACCTGTCAGCATGACCGTGGATTTAGCACAGTTACGCCCAGGAGCGCAGTCGACCGATTATTTCCACGCCATTTTGTCCTATCCACAGCGGCGGGTTATTTTACACGGCACTATGCTGGCAGCGGCAGAGTCGGCGCGTTATATCGTTCATGGCTCTCGCGGCAGCTATATTAAATATGGTCTCGATCCACAGGAAGAACGCTTGAAAAATGGCGAGCGTCTGCCACAAGAGGATTGGGGCTACGATATGCGTGACGGCGTACTTACCCGCGTTGAAGGTGAAGAACGTGTCGAAGAAACACTGCTGACGGTGCCGGGAAATTATCCGGCTTACTATGCTGCCATTCGTGATGCGTTGAATGGCGATGGAGAAAATCCGGTTCCGGCAAGTCAGGCAATCCAGGTAATGGAGCTGATTGAGCTGGGCATTGAATCCGCCAAACATCGCGCGACGCTGTGTCTGGCGTAAATAATGTAGACATTCTTGATGAGTTTAATGCCTGATACGACGCTTACGTGTCTTATCAGGCATGTTCTTATCTCGCTGCTACTTTTTCTTTCAGTGCGCGTTTTTCCTCTGCGCTGAGGAAAGCCATTTCCAGACCATTAATCTGCGCCTGGCGGATTTGCTCGCGGGATAACCCAGCAGCCGGCGCGGCAACGGTATATTCGTGAATGATATCCACACCCTGTACGCCTGGATCGTCAGTGTTAATGCTGGCACAAATACCATGCTCAAGGAACGTTTTCAGCGGATGTGCCGCCAGAGACGCTACGGTGCTGGTCTGAATATTTGAGGTCAGACAAGATTCAATACCAATTTGCTGTTCAGCGAGGAAATCCATCAGCGCCCGATCTTCAATGGCTTTTACGCCATGTCCAATACGCTGCGCCCCCAGTTCACGAATAGCCTGCCAGATGCTTTCTGGCCCGGCGGCTTCGCCTGCATGGACAGTAATATGCCAGCCTGCATCACGCGCGCGATTGAAGTGAGAAAGGAACAGACTCCCCGGGAAACCAAGCTCATCACCGGCTAAATCCAGTGCGGTAATCTGATCGCGGTGAGCCAAAAATGCTTCCAGCTCTTGCTGACAGGCGGCTTCGCCAAAGGTTCGGCTCATAATACCGATAAGTTTCGCCTGCACGCCAAAGGTGCGGCAGCCTTCACGTACGCCATCAATGACTGCTTCAACGACGCCTGCGACAGGCAACTGATGCGCCATCGCCATGTAACCCGGCGAAAAACGCAGTTCAACATAGTGCAGGCCATTACGGGCGGCATCTTCTATATTTTCAAACGCCACGCGACGGCAGGCGTCGAGCGTGGCAAGAACTTTAACGCCCCAGTCGAGTTTGGTCAGAAAGCTAACCAGATCGGGTTCGTTGGCGATGACCTGAACGTGAGGGATCAACGTTTCCAGGGATTGTGCAGGAAGCGAGATATTATACTGGCGGCCAAGTTCAAGGATGGTCTGGGGACGAATGTTGCCATCAAGGTGGCGATGGATATCGGTTAATGGCAGGGTGGTATCAATCATGGTCGCACTCTTTTTCTGTATATAAAAGTGCGCACCATTATAAAAACAAAACCGGGTGAAAATCTACGATTGCGCAACGATTATTTACGTTGCGCAATCGTAATCAACGTACAGTTCGGATGGCGTTAATCAAACCGGCAACACCTTTTTCCAGTTTTGAACGCGGGCATCCTGCATTGAGACGAACAAAGCCACGACCCTCTTCACCGTAGGTATATCCCGGCATGATCGCTACTTTTTCTTGCTTAATCAGGGCTTTTTGCAATGCGTTGTCGTCTATATTTAACGGACGTAGATCAAGCCAGGCAAGATAAGTGGATTGTGGGATCTGCCAGTTGAGTTCCGGGAACGCTGCATTCATCGTATTTGCGATATATGTCAGATTGTCTTTCAGATAGACACGTAAGGCATCCAGCCACGGCGCGCCTTGTTGATAGGCGGCAATATGGGCGGTAAGCGCCAGTACGGCTGGTGAGGACAATCCATCACGACCTTTCAGTGCCGATAAATACGCCTCGCGACTATCGCTATTTTCAATGATGCCGTAGGCTCCGGTCAGAGCGGGTATGTTGAAGCTTTTTGAGCCTGAGGTCAGCAGCGCCCAGTTTCCGCGCGCCACGTTACTCCAGGGAATATGCGGTTGCTCGCCCCATACCATATCCATATGGATTTCATCGGAGATAACGCGCACATCATGCCGCTCGCACAGGTCTGCCATTATCTCCAGTTCGTCACAACTCCAGACCTTACCGGTGGGGTTCTGCGGGCTACACAGGAGCATAATTTTACACTCCGGTTTTGCCAACACCGCTTCCAGTTTGGTCATATCGCAAAACCAGCCGTCTGCCCGTTTCTCTAAAGCAACGGGCATCACGGTGCGCTGATTACCTTCGATGGCTTTGTAAAATGCGTCGTAAGCTGGGGTATGGATCACTACACCTTCACCGACAGCAGACCACTGGCGAATCAATTCCGACACCATATAGATAACAGAAGGACCATAAACCACCGACTGCGTATCAATGGCGGTGTTATGCTGGGTGGAGAACCAGTGGGCAATAGCCGCGAGAAACTCATCGTTTTTCCAGCGGCTGTAGCCAAATACACCGTGCATCAGGCGTTGATTAAGCGCCCCGATAATGCAGGGGGCGGTGGCAAAATCCATGTCTGAAATCGTGAACGGTAACAGGTCAGCAGTGCCGAAACGGTCAGCGACATAGTCCCACTGTGTACACCATGTTCCATGACGATCCACGACCTTTGAAAAATCGAACATATTTTATCCTTATGCCTGAACAGTACGCATCAGACCAGCCATTTCGTCTTTTACAGACTGAACTTGCGGCCCGATAACAACCTGCAGGTTATGTTGATTAAGTTGTACTACGCCAATTGCCCGATTGTCCTTTAGCGCCTGCACATTAACAAGCGACATATCTTTCACTGACAAACGCAGGCGGGTAATGCAGTTATCCAAGCTGACAATATTGTCGGCACCGCCTAAGGCTTCGAGAATTGCCGGAACGTTGTAACCTGATTTACCCGGCGCACCAGCAACGGCTTTTTCGATTGAGCTGGCAACTTCACTGTCGCGCCCCGGGGTTTTCAGATTGAAGCGGGTGATAGCGAAACGGAAGATGACGTAGTAAACGACAAACCAGATTGCCGCCACCACTGGCACCATGTACCACTTAGTCGACAGGCCATGCAAAATACCGAACACCACAAAGTCGATGATATTGCCGTCGGTATTACCGATGGTGACGCCGAGAACAGACATGACGGTGAAGCCGAGGCCGGTTAACAGCGCGTGGATGACGTACAGAACTGGCGCTACGAACAGGAACAGAAACTCCAGCGGTTCGGTAGTGCCGCCAACAACACAGGCGATCAGGCCAGAAATCAGCAGACCTTTAATTTTATGACGGTTTTCCGGGCGAGCACAGTGATACATGGCTAATGCAGCACCTGGCAGACCGCCGAGGAATGCAGGCATTTTACCCTGGGAGAGGAAACGCGTGGCGCTTTCAGAGAAACCGTGAGTGGTCGGGCAGCTTAATTGCGCCTGGAAGATGGTGAGTGCGCCGCTGACGGTTTGTCCACAGACTTCCTGCGTGCCGCCCGCGTCGGTAAAGCGAATTAATGCCACCAGAATGTGATGCAGACCAAACGGCAACAGCAGACGTTCACCCGTACCAAACAGCATAGGTCCGAAATCACCCGCGCTGTTGATCATATGACCTAAGCCGCTAATACCCATGGCAAAAATCGGCCAGACTAACGGAATCACCAGACCGACAAGACCCATCACCAGCGAGGAGATAATTGGCACGAAGCGCGTACCGCCGAAGAATGCCAGCGCATCCGGCAGGCGGATATTATGGAAACGCTCATGCAGCATCCAGACGATAATACCGGCGATCACCGCACCGAGGATCCCGGTGTCGATCGACTGGATCCCAAGAATGCTCTGGATGTTATTGGCTTTCAGAACGGCTGCATCGGTGGTTGGCAGAATGCCTTTATTGGTCAACCAGAAGTTAACCGCCAGGTTCATTACCGCATAACCCACGAAACCAGCGAACGCCGCTACGCCTTTGTTCTCTCGCGCCAGTCCTAGCGGGATCGCAATACAGAACATCACCGGCAGAAAGCTAAAAGCGAACGAGCCAATTTTACTCATCCAGGTAAAGATAGCCTGCAACACGGGGTTACCCAATGCCGGGATGAGGGTGATGACATCATGGCTACTAAGGGAACTACCAATCCCTAACATAATTCCGCAGAACGACAGTAATGCGACGGGTAACATAAAGGTTTTGCCTAACTGCTGGAAAAATTCCCACAGCGTGACTTTCGGTGCTGCTTTCGCCGTCATAAAACGACTCCTTGTTAAGAACAGTCTGGATTCAATAAATTGCGCGAGAAGATAAAACGTTTTATCAAACTTTAGTGAGGCATGAATCACATTACGCGACGATAATAGCGGGTATAAGATAAATTAAAGGTAAAACGTTTTATCTGTCACAAAATCAGGGAGTAGGTCATCTGTATGGCTACCGCCAAAAAAATCACCATTCATGATGTTGCGTTGGCTGCGGGAGTATCGGTCAGTACCGTTTCGCTGGTACTTAGCGGAAAAGGACGGATATCTACCGCTACGGGGGAACGGGTTAACGCAGCTATTGAAGAGCTGGGATTTGTGCGTAATCGCCAGGCGTCGGCACTGCGCGGCGGGCAAAGCGGCGTCATTGGTTTGATCGTGCGTGATTTATCTACGTCATTTTACGCTGAATTAACGGCCGGATTGACGGAAGCTCTGGAGGCGCAGGGGCGGATGGTTTTTTTGCTTCACGGCGGTAAAGACGGCGAGCAGTTGGCACAGCGGTTCTCACTGTTGCTCAACCAGGGCGTCGATGGTGTAGTGATTGCCGGTGCGGCGGGAAGCAGCGATGGCCTGCGGCGGATGGCAGAAGAAAAAGGTATCCCGGTGATTTTCGCTTCCCGTGCCAGTTATCTTGATGATGTCGATACGGTTCGCCCGGACAACATGCAGGCTGCACAGTTGTTGACGGAGCATCTCATTCGCAATGGACATCAGCGTATCGCCTGGCTGGGAGGGCAAAGTTCTTCATTAACCCGCGCGGAGCGGGTGGGGGGATACTGTGCGACATTATTAAAATTTGGCCTGCCGTTTCACAGCGATTGGGTACTGGAGTGCGCTTCCAGCCAGAAGCAAGCTGCGGAAGCTATCACGGCACTTTTGCGCCGTAACCCGACTATCAGCGCCGTGGTTTGTTATAACGAAACTATTGCGATGGGGGCATGGTTTGGTTTGCTAAAAGCAGGGCGCCAGAGCGGGGAAAGCGGAGTCGATCGTTACTTTGAGCAACAGGTTTCGCTGGCGGCATTTACCGATGCGACGCAAACCACACTTGATGACATACCCGTTACCTGGGCAAGTACACCTGCGCGGGAACTTGGTACAACACTTGCGGATCGCATGATGCAAAAAATCACCCATGAAGAGACGCATTCACGTAATCTTATTATCCCCGCCCGGCTCATTGCGGCGAAATAATCCTCTCTTTATCTGCTATACCTGGTAGTGTCCTTTCCTCAAGGTTAATGATAAAAAATGTGGCACACAGGCGGTGCCTTTTATTTTTACTGAAGTTCACAGGAGGTTTATGTGTTTAATTCTGACAACCTGAGACTCGACGGAAAATGCGCCATCATCACCGGTGCGGGTGCAGGTATTGGTAAAGAAATCGCCATTACATTCGCGACAGCAGGTGCATCTGTAGTGGTCAGTGATATTAACGCCGATGCAGCAAATCATGTTGTTGATGAGATTCAACAACTGGGTGGTCAGGCATTTGCGTGGCGCTGTGATATTACGTCCGAACAGGAATTATCCGCTCTGGCAGACTTTGCCATTAGTAAGTTGGGTAAAGTGGATATTCTGGTTAACAACGCTGGTGGCGGTGGTCCTAAGCCATTTGATATGCCAATGGCGGATTTTCGCCGCGCTTATGAACTGAATGTCTTTTCTTTTTTCCATCTTTCACAACTCATTGCGCCAGAAATGGAAAAAAATGGCGGTGGCGTTATTCTGACTATCACTTCCATGGCGGCAGAAAATAAAAATAAAAACATGACCTCGTATGCGTCCTCTAAAGCTGCGGCCAGTCATCTGGTCAGGAATATGGCGTTTGACCTGGGTGAAAAAAATATTCGGGTGAATGGTATTGCGCCGGGAGCAATATTAACGGATGCCCTCAAATCCGTTATTACACCAGAAATCGAACAAAAAATGTTGCAACACACGCCAATCAGACGTCTGGGCCAACCGCAAGATATTGCTAATGCGGCGTTGTTCTTGTGTTCACCCGCAGCCAGCTGGATAAGCGGACAAATTCTCACTGTCTCCGGCGGTGGGGTACAGGAACTCAATTAATTCGAATAAACCGGAAAACAACGCAACTCAGCGTTGTTTTCCGGTGCTGATGGGTTATCAGAAAAATGTCTCCATCTCGCTACTGGTTGCCACATTTCGATTGTTGGTTGACCAATTATCGTGTGAATAATACTCGAATGCGGGGGGCTTCGCACATTTGACCTGCAATGTTAGGCGCTTGCATAGCAAAGCGGTAAACTACTTATTCACGCTAACTATAATGGTTTAACGATGGATAACATGCAGACTGAAGCGCAACCGACACGGACCCGGATCCTCAATGCTGCCAGAGAGATTTTTTCAGAAAATGGATTTCACAGTGCCTCGATGAAAGCCATCTGTAAATCTTGCGGCATAAGCCCAGGAACGCTCTATCACCATTTCATTTCTAAAGAAGCCCTGATTCAGGCGATTATCCTTCAGGATCAGGAGAGGGCGGTGATCCGCTTCCGCGAACCTATCGAAGGGATTCATTTCGTTGACTATATGGTCGAGTCGATAGTGTCTCTCACTCATGAAGCCTTTGGACAAAGGGCGCTGGTGGTCGAAATTATGGCGGAAGGGATGCGCAATCCACAGGTCGCCGCCATGCTAAAGAATAAGCATCTGACGATTACGGAGTTTATCGCCCAGCGTATGCGCGATGCCCAGCAAAAAGGTGAGATAAACCCTGACATCAACACGGCAATGACCTCTCGTTTACTGCTGGATTTGACCTATGGCGTACTGGCCGATATCGAAGCCGAAGACCTGGCGTGTGAAGCGTCATTCGCCCGGGGATTACGCGCGATGATTGGCGGTATTTTAACCGCATCCTGATTCTGTCTTTTCGCGGGTCGGTGAAGACTGGCCTGCTTAATCCTGCATAGAAACTCTTTCCGTTTCGTCACAAAACCACCGTTAACACATACACAGTGGCCATATGACACGTAAATTTATCATTTAAAATCTATTCGAATGAACGTTCGATTGCTTATTTTGTGGCTTCTGTCAACGCTGTTTTAAAGATTAATGCGATCCGTATCACGCTGTGGGTATTGCAGTTTTTGGTTTTTTGATCGCGGTGTCAGTTCTTTTTATTTCCATTTCTCTTCCATGGGTTTCTCACAGATAACTGTGTACATCACAAAATTGGTTAACTAATCAGATTAAAGGTTGACCAGTATTTTTATCTTAATGAGGAGTCCCTTATGTTACGTCCTGTAGAAACCCCAACCCGTGAAATCAAAAAACTCGACGGCCTGTGGGCATTCAGTCTGGATCGCGAAAACTGTGGAATTGATCAGCGTTGGTGGGAAAGCGCGTTACAAGAGAGCCGGGCAATTGCTGTGCCGGGCAGTTTTAACGATCAGTTCGCCGATGCGGATATTCGTAATTATGTGGGTAACGTCTGGTATCAGCGCGAAGTCTTTATACCTAAAGGTTGGGCGGGGCAGCGTATCGTGCTGCGTTTCGATGCGGTCACTCATTACGGCAAAGTGTGGGTAAACAATCAGGAAGTGATGGAGCATCAGGGGGGATATACGCCGTTTGAAGCCGATGTCACGCCATATGTTATTGCCGGGAAAAGTGTACGTATCACCGTTTGTGTGAACAACGAACTGAACTGGCAGACTATCCCGCCGGGAATGGTGATTACCGACGAAAACGGTAAGAAAAAGCAGTCTTACTTCCATGATTTCTTTAACTACGCCGGGATCCATCGTAGCGTAATACTCTACACCACGCCGAACACCTGGGTAGACGATATCACCGTGGTGACGCATGTAGCGCAAGACTGTAACCACGCGTCTATTGACTGGCAGGTGGTGGCAAATGGTGATGTCAGCGTTGAACTGCGTGATGCGGATCAACAGGTTGTTGCAACAGGACAAGGCAACAACGGAACCTTGCAAGTAGTGAATCCTCACCTCTGGCAACCGGGTGAAGGTTATCTCTATGAACTGTACGTCACAGCCAAAAGCCAGACAGAGTGCGACATCTATCCACTGCGCATCGGTATCCGGTCAGTGGCAGTGAATGGCGAACAGTTCCTGATCAACCACAAACCGTTCTACTTCACTGGTTTTGGTCGCCATGAAGATGCAGATTTACGCGGCAAAGGGTTCGATAACGTGCTGATGGTGCACGATCACGCATTAATGGACTGGATTGGGGCTAACTCCTACCGTACCTCGCATTACCCTTACGCTGAAGAGATGCTCGACTGGGCAGATGAACATGGCATCGTGGTGATTGATGAAACTGCAGCTGTCGGCTTTAACCTCTCTTTAGGCATTGGTTTCGAAGCGGGCAACAAGCCGAAAGAACTCTACAGCGAAGAGGCAGTCAACGGGGAAACTCAGCAGGCGCACTTACAGGCGATTAAAGAGCTGATTGCGCGTGACAAAAACCACCCAAGCGTGGTGATGTGGAGTATTGCCAACGAACCGGATACCCGTCCGCAAGGTGCACGGGAATATTTCGCGCCACTGGCGGAAGCAACGCGTAAACTCGACCCGACGCGACCGATCACCTGCGTCAATGTAATGTTCTGCGACGCTCACACCGATACCATCAGCGATCTCTTCGATGTGCTGTGTCTTAACCGTTATTACGGTTGGTATGTCCAAAGCGGCGATTTGGAAACGGCAGAGAAGGTACTGGAAAAAGAACTTCTGGCCTGGCAGGAGAAACTGCATCAGCCGATTATCATCACCGAATACGGCGTGGATACGTTAGCCGGTCTGCACTCGATGTACACCGACATGTGGAGTGAAGAGTATCAGTGTGCATGGCTGGATATGTATCACCGCGTCTTTGATCGCGTCAGCGCCGTCGTCGGTGAACAGGTATGGAATTTCGCCGATTTTGCAACCTCGCAGGGCATTTTGCGCGTTGGCGGTAACAAGAAAGGGATCTTCACCCGCGACCGCAAACCGAAGTCGGCGGCTTTCTTGCTGCAAAAACGCTGGACTGGCATGAACTTCGGTGAAAAACCGCAGCAGGGAGGCAAACAATGAATCAACAACTCTCCTGGCGCACCATCGTCGGCTACAGCCTCGGTGACGTCGCCAATAACTTCGCCTTCGCAATGGGGGCGCTCTTCCTGTTGAGTTACTACACCGACGTCGCTGGCGTCGGTGCCGCTGCGGCGGGCACCATGCTGTTACTGGTTCGGGTATTCGATGCTTTCGCCGACGTCTTTGCCGGACGAGTGGTGGACAGTGTAAATACCCGCTGGGGAAAATTCCGCCCGTTTTTACTCTTCGGTACTGCGCCGTTAATGATCTTCAGCGTGCTGGTATTCTGGGTGCCGACCGACTGGAGTCATAGCAGCAAAGTAGTGTATGCATATTTGACCTACATGGGCCTCGGGCTTTGCTACAGCCTGGTGAATATTCCTTATGGTTCACTTGCTACCGCGATGACCCAACAACCGCAGTCCCGCGCCCGTCTGGGCGCGGCTCGAGGAATTGCCGCTTCGCTGACCTTTGTCTGTCTGGCTTTTCTGATAGGACCGAGCATTAAAAACTCCAGCCCGGAGGAGATGGTGTCGGTGTACCATTTCTGGACGATTGTACTGGCAATTGCCGGGATGGTGCTTTACTTCATCTGCTTCAAATCGACGCGTGAGAATGTGGTACGGATCGTGGCACAGCCGTCATTGAAGATCAGTCTGCAAACGCTGAAACGGAATCGTCCGCTGTTTATGTTGTGCATCGGTGCACTGTGTGTGCTGATTTCGACCTTCGCGGTCAGCGCATCGTCGTTGTTCTATGTTCGCTATGTGCTGAATGACACCGGTCTGTTTACTGTGCTGGTACTGGTGCAAAACCTGGTCGGTACAGTGGCGTCGGCACCGCTGGTGCCAGGGATGGTCGCCAGGATTGGTAAAAAGAATACTTTCCTGATTGGCGCTCTGTTGGGAACCTGCGGTTATTTTCTGTTCTTCTGGGTTTCCGTCTGGTCACTGCCAGTGGCGTTGGTCGCGTTAGCCATCGCTTCAATTGGTCAGGGCGTTACCATGACCGTGATGTGGGCGCTGGAAGCTGATACCGTAGAATACGGTGAATACCTGACCGGCGTGCGAATTGAAGGGCTTACCTATTCGCTATTCTCATTTACCCGCAAATGCGGCCAGGCAATAGGAGGTTCAATTCCCGCCTTTATTTTGGGATTAAGCGGATATATTGCGAATCAGGCACAAACACCGGAAGTTATTATGGGGATACGCACATCAATTGCCTTAGTCCCTTGCGGATTTATGCTACTGGCATTCGCTATAATCTGGTTTTATCCGCTCACGGATAAAAAATTCAAAGAAATTGTAGTTGAAATTGATAATCGCAAACAAATGCAGCAGCAATTAATCAGCGATATCACTAATTAATATTCTATAAAAATAATCAGAACATCAAAGGTGCAACTATGAGAAAAATAGTGGCCATGGCCGTTATTTGCCTGACGGCTGCCTCTGGCCTTACCTCTGCTTACGCCGCGCAACTGGCTGACGATGAAGCGGGACTACGCATCAGACTGAAAAATGAATTACGCCGGGCCGACAAGCCCAGTGCTGGTGCGGGAAGAGATATTTACGCGTGGGTACAGGGAGGATTACTCGATTTTAATAGTGGCTATTATTCTAATATTATTGGCGTCGAAGGTGGAGCATATTATGTTTATAAATTAGGTGCTCGCGCTGATATGAGTACCCGGTGGTATCTTGATGGTGATAAAAGTTTTGGCTTTGCCCTGGGGGCAGTAAAAATAAAACCGAGTGAAAATAGTTTGCTTAAATTAGGCCGCTTCGGAACAGATTATAGTTATGGCAGTTTACCTTATCGTATTCCGTTAATTGCTGGCAGTTCGCAACGTACATTACCAACTGTTTCCGAAGGGGTATTAGGTTATTGGGCTTTAACACCTAATATCGAACTGTGGGGAATGTGGCGCTCAAGAGTATTTTTGTGGACCGACTCAACAACCGGTATTCGTGATGAAGGGGTGTATAACAGCCAGACGGGGAAATACGATAAACATCGCGCACGTTCTTTTTTAGCCGCCAGTTGGCATGATGATACCAGTCGCTATTCTCTGGGCGCATCGGCACAGAAAGATGTTTCCAATCAGATACAAAGTATTCTGGAGAAAAGCATACCCCTCGACCAGAATTATGCTCTGAAAGGAGAGTTGCTCGGCTTTTATGCGCAACTCGAAGGCTTAAGTCGTAATACCAGGCAGCCCAATGAAACGACGTTGGTTAGTGGACAATTGACCTGGAGCACGCCGTGGGGAAGTGTATTTGGTAGTGGTGGTTATCTGCGTCATGCGATGAATGGCGCCGTGGTGGACACTGACATTGGCTATCCTTTTTCATTAAGTCTAGATCGTAACCGTGAAGGAATGCAGTCCTGGCAATTGGGCGTCAACTATCGTCTAACCCCGCAATTTACGCTGACTTTTGCGCCGATTGTGACCCGTGGTTATGAATCCAGTAAACGAGACGTGCGGATTGAAGGCGCGGGCATCTTAGGTGGTATGAACTATCGGGTCAGCGAAGGGGCGCTACAAGGGATGAATTTCTTTCTTGCCGCCGATAAAGGGCGGGAAAAGCGCGATGGCAGTGCGCTGGGCGATCGCCTGAATTACTGGGATGTGAAAATGAGTATTCAGTATGACTTTATGCTGAGGTGAGAAAAAACGCCGGAGAGAAAACCCTCCGGCGTTTTGGCAGTGAATTACTGTTGCGGAATGGCTGGTACAGCCGGAACGTTTAATGCTGGCATTGCAAACATACCAACAAAATCTTCCAGCGGCATTTTCTGGCCATTCAACGTGATCTGACCGTTAGCATATTGCAGGCTGGTGGTGATGGTATTGTCCTGCAAGGTGGTCAGACGGAACATCTGACCCATTGCTGATGCACCTTCAACTTGCTGTTTTGCCAGTTTTTTAGCTTGATCTTCCTGATAACCTTCCAGCTTCGCTACCTGGGTCATCAGTTCAGTTGCCATATCAACCGGAATGGTCAGTTTTGCCTCCAGAGACTTAACCGAGCGGTCTACTTCCTGCGCTAGCGTTTGCGGCGCTTCTTTAGTCGTTGCCGGATCTTTCAGGAACAGCGACAGATTCAGCGCACTTTCACCCTGACTGTTTTTCCAGCTTAACGGAGCGACAGTTATCACCGGATCGCCTTTCAACATCAGTGGCAGGGCGCTAAAGAAGGCTTCTGTCACTTTCTCCTGATAAAGTTCGGGATTGTTGGCAATCTCTGGCTGTGCCAGCAGTGCCTGAGTTTGCGCGTTATATTGCTGGCTAAACTGATGCCAGGCTTCGCCATCAATCTGACCGACTTTTAAAGTCAGCTTGCCGCTGCCCAGATCCTGATTCTGTACCTTCAGGCTATTTAGCGAATAATCCAGTTGGCTATTGATCGTTTTACCGTCATTGACCAGGTCTGATTTACCGCTGATCTCCATGCCTTCCAGCAGTGCCAGTTCTTTGCCTTCCACCGAAATGGTCATTTTTTCCAGTGACAGTTTTTGGTTGCCCACGCGCTCACCAAAACTTGCCAGCGTGCTGGAACCGTCAGTTTTCAGATTATTAAAGGTCAACTGTACTTTCTGGTTGTATTCGTTAACCGCATCTACCCGACCGCTTTGCGCCTCCCCGGAAAGGGAGATAGCTTTGCCGTCTCTGTCTGCATTTAACTGGAATTCACCGCCGCTAAAGGCGACTTTTTCATCTTTTTGCTCGTAATTCAGTGGCTTGAGAGAGATATCTGAGCTGGAATCACCGCTGTAACCAATGCGGGAGTTAATCTCAAAAGGTGTTTCTCCTTTTGCCATATCAAACAGTGGCTTGCTCACATTGTTGTTGACAAGCGTGGTTTGAATCGATGCCATCGATGGGATCAGGTTCAGTTTTTTAAGCTGGGCAAGGGGGAAGGGACCATGATCAACCGATTCGTTGAAGATGACGCTCTGACCACTTTTAATCCACGGATTTTCTTTCCCGGCAACGGGTTTCACCACCAGTTGTAACTGGCTGCTGAACACGCCGCGATGATAGTTTTGATAACTCACTTCCAGGTTGGATTCAGGAGCCGTCAGCTTAAGTTGCGCATTCGCCTGCGCGACCATGTCTTCGAGATGGGTTTCTATTTTCTTGCCTGTGTACCATGCGCCGCCTGTCCAGACTACGCCGAGCGCAACAATGACGCCTACCGCTACCAGCGATTTATTCATAGTGATTATCCATAAAATGAAATCAGGCGGACTGGCCGCCTGAAGTGTTATAAGCCTTTAATAAGCTTAGCAAGAGATGTTAATTTTTTCAGTAAGCTCTTACAGCTTGTTGTAAACACGGGCTAAACGTCCGTGGCCTTTCACTGTCACCGGTGTCTCGTTGGCGGCAATAAACGCTGACTCACCCGGTTTAAGCTGTAACTGTTGAGAACCTTTACACAGAGTTGCTTCGCCTTCAACGCAGAACAAAATGGCGGCACTTTGCTGGCTGATGGTGGTTTCGTTATCGCTAAGGTCATGCAGCGAGAAGGCAAAATCATCCACCGGAATCGGGAAGTCCAGTTCTGCACCTTGCTTCACCGGCTGGGTCAACAACTGGTTAGCTGGTTTGGCTTCGAACTTCACGTTGGCAACCAGCTCAGGAATATCAATGTATTTAGGCGTCAGACCCGCACGCAGCACGTTATCGGAGTTCGCCATCACTTCCAGCGCCACGCCTTGCAGGTAGGCGTGCGGTGTTTCAGCGAACAGGAACATCGCTTCGCCAGGGTTCAGTTTCACCACATTCAGCAACAGCGGGGAGAACAGACCGCTGTCATCCGGGTAAAATTCAGAAATTAAACGAATCGTTTGCCATGGTTCGCCCTGTTGGCTGTCGAGTGCCGATTTTAAAATCGCCAGCGCGCGGGATTTTTCTTCACTCTGCATATTCAACAGGCTGGCGAACAGTTCGCTTAAACGTTCGGCATCAGGCTGTTGTAAAAAGTGAGCAATTGCCGGATGTGCACCTGCGACCGGCTGGAGCAGGGAGACAATCTCGGAGAACTCACGAAACGCGTTCATCGCGAGGAATGGTGTCAGCGCAAAAACCAGCTCCGGCTTGTGGTTAGGATCTTTATAGTTACGCTCGGCGGCATCCATCGGAATACCTGCGGCATTTTCTTTGGCGAAACCGATTTCAGAATTGTGTTTGTTCGGATGAACCTGAATGGAGAGCGGCTGTGCTGCGCATAATACTTTGAACAGGAAAGGCAGTTCGCCAAAGCGTCTGGCAACGGCCTCTCCAAGCAGAGTCGATTTATCACTCTCAATCACATCACGCAGTGAAACGATATCTCCTGCGGCATTGTGCACACGGGAACTGCTTTTCGGATGTGCCCCCATCCACAGCTCGGCCATCGGCTGGCTGGACGGATTTTCCATACCATAAAGTTCAGTCAACGCCGTTTTGCTGCCCCAGGCATAGTTTTGCACTGAGTTAATGAGTTTTTGCATGATCAATCCCTGTTTAAATGTGGAAATTAATCCCGCTATTAAAGCAAGAATCCTACGGGAAGTAACCTGGAGCCGCAAAAAGTCGTACTAGTCTCAGTTTTTGTTAAAAAAGTGTGTAGGATATTGTTACTCGCTTTTAACAGGGCAACGGAACACCCGCCCAGAGCATAACCAAACCAGGCAGTAAGTGAGAGAACAATGTCAAACAAACCCTTTCATTATCAGGCTCCTTTCCCACTCAAAAAAGATGATACCGAGTATTACCTGCTGACCAGCGAACACGTTAGCGTATCTGAATTTGAAGGGCAGGAGATTTTGAAAGTCGCGCCAGAAGCGTTAACTCTGCTGGCGCGTCAGGCGTTTCATGATGCGTCATTTATGCTGCGTCCGGCTCACCAACAACAGGTGGCCGACATTCTGCGTGACCCGGAAGCCAGCGAAAACGATAAATATGTGGCGCTGCAATTCCTGCGAAACTCCGATATCGCGGCAAAAGGCGTTCTGCCAACCTGTCAGGATACCGGCACCGCGATTATCGTTGGTAAAAAAGGGCAGCGCGTATGGACAGGTGGTGGCGACGAAGCGGCTTTGGCTCGCGGTGTCTATAACACCTATATCGAAGATAATTTGCGCTACTCGCAAAACGCGCCGCTGGACATGTATAAAGAGGTGAATACCGGCACCAACCTGCCAGCGCAGATCGATCTTTATGCCGTTGATGGTGACGAGTACAAATTCCTCTGTATTGCCAAAGGTGGCGGTTCGGCAAACAAAACGTATCTTTATCAGGAAACCAAAGCGTTACTGACGCCGGGGAAACTGAAAAATTATCTGGTTGAGAAAATGCGCACGCTGGGGACGGCGGCCTGTCCTCCGTATCACATTGCGTTCGTTATTGGCGGAACTTCTGCGGAAACTAACCTTAAAACGGTAAAACTGGCTTCCGCTAAATATTATGACGAACTGCCAACGGAAGGGAATGAGCACGGTCAGGCTTTCCGCGATGTGGAGCTGGAAAAAGAATTGCTGATCGAAGCGCAAAATCTTGGTCTGGGGGCGCAGTTTGGTGGTAAATACTTCGCTCACGATATCCGCGTGATTCGCCTGCCGCGTCATGGCGCATCCTGCCCGGTTGGTATGGGCGTTTCCTGTTCCGCTGACCGTAATATTAAAGCGAAGATCAACCGTCAGGGGATCTGGATCGAAAAACTGGAACATAATCCAGGCAAATATATCCCTGAAGAATTGCGTAAAGCGGGAGAAGGCGAGGCGGTGCGCGTAGACCTTAATCGTCCGATGAAAGAGATCCTTGCTCAGTTGTCGCAATATCCTGTTTCTACGCGATTGTCGCTTAACGGTACTATCATCGTCGGTCGTGATATCGCCCATGCCAAACTGAAAGAGCGCATGGACAACGGCGAAGGGCTACCGCAATACATCAAAGATCACCCGATTTACTACGCGGGGCCGGCAAAAACGCCGGAAGGTTATGCCTCCGGTTCTCTTGGTCCAACAACCGCCGGACGGATGGATTCTTATGTCGATCAACTGCAAGCGCAGGGCGGAAGTATGATCATGCTGGCGAAAGGCAACCGCAGCCAGCAGGTGACGGATGCCTGTAAAAAACACGGTGGCTTCTACCTCGGTAGTATTGGCGGCCCGGCGGCAGTGCTGGCGCAGGGTAGTATTAAGAGTCTGGTATGTGTTGAGTATCCTGAACTGGGAATGGAAGCTATCTGGAAAATCGAAGTGGAAGATTTCCCGGCGTTTATTCTTGTGGATGATAAAGGAAATGACTTCTTCCAGCAGATACAGCTCACGCAGTGCACCCGCTGCGTGAAATAAACAGAGCCGTCCTTCGGGGCGGCTTTTTTACATGGCACGAAAGACCAAACATTTGTTATCAAATAGTAAATAATGAGTGAGCTAAAAGTTGCTTAACGTAAGCAAAACAGAAAGAAAAAATTAATCAGGTGAGGAGCAGTCCATGAAAACAGTACGCAGCGAAAAAGATTCGATGGGTGCGATCGATGTCCCGGCAGATAAGCTGTGGGGCGCACAAACTCAACGCTCGCTGGAGCATTTCCGCATTTCGACGGAGAAAATGCCAACCTCACTGATTCATGCGCTGGCGCTAACCAAGCGCGCAGCGGCAAAAGTTAATGAAGATTTAGGCTTGCTGTCCGAAGAGAAAGCGAGTGCCATTCGTCAGGCGGCAGATGAAGTGCTGGCGGGACAGCATGACGATGAATTTCCGCTGGCTATCTGGCAGACCGGTTCCGGTACGCAAAGCAATATGAATATGAACGAAGTGCTGGCTAACCGGGCGAGCGAATTGCTTGGCGGCGTGCGTGGGATGGAACGTAAAGTTCACCCTAATGACGACGTGAACAAAAGCCAAAGTTCCAATGATGTCTTTCCGACAGCGATGCATGTTGCGGCGCTGCTGGCGCTGCGCAAGCAACTCATTCCGCAGCTTAAAACACTGACACAAACGCTGAGTGAGAAATCGCGCGCATTTGCCGATATCGTCAAAATCGGTCGTACCCACTTGCAGGACGCCACGCCGCTGACGCTGGGGCAGGAGATTTCTGGCTGGGTAGCGATGCTGGAGCATAATCTCAAACATATCGAGTACAGTCTGCCGCACGTGGCGGAACTGGCGCTGGGTGGTACAGCAGTAGGGACGGGGCTGAATACTCATCCGGAATATGCGCGTCGCGTTGCGGATGAACTTTCGGTAATTACCTGCGCGCCGTTTGTTACCGCCCCGAACAAATTTGAAGCTCTGGCGACCTGTGATGCGCTGGTTCAGGCGCACGGCGCCTTGAAAGGGTTGGCTGCGTCACTGATGAAAATTGCCAATGACGTCCGTTGGCTGGCATCTGGCCCTCGCTGCGGAATTGGTGAAATCTCAATCCCGGAAAACGAGCCGGGCAGTTCAATCATGCCTGGGAAAGTGAACCCAACGCAGTGTGAAGCGTTAACCATGCTTTGCTGTCAGGTGATGGGGAACGACGTGGCGATCAACATGGGTGGCGCTTCCGGAAACTTTGAACTGAACGTCTTCCGTCCGATGGTTATCCACAATTTCCTGCAATCGGTACGCTTGCTGGCAGATGGCATGGAAAGTTTTAACAAACACTGTGCAGTGGGGATTGAGCCGAATCGTGAGCGAATCAATCAATTACTCAATGAATCGCTGATGCTGGTGACCGCACTCAACACCCACATTGGCTATGACAAAGCCGCCGAGATTGCCAAAAAGGCGCATAAAGAAGGGCTGACCTTAAAAGCCGCAGCCCTTGCGCTGGGCTATCTTAGCGAAGCCGAGTTTGACAGCTGGGTACGACCAGAACAGATGGTCGGTAGCATGAAAGCAGGGCGTTAATCTGCAACATACAGGTGCAGCCGTGGGATGATCAAACGAAGCGGCTGCGCCTGCGGTTTATAACGGTGCTGCACATTGTCGGCATCGTAATTCAACAACTCGCCAACGTCCGGCACGCCCGCGCCATTATCCCGATTAATCAGTGCAATCAGAGGCGTCGGGCAGGCGTGTTGTACCTGTTTTTGATCTCCCTTGTACCAGACGCGGGCAATCGGCTGCACCTTCACCGGACGTTTGATTTTTAACTTCGCGTCCTGTGGCAGGGCGGCAATATCCTGATATTCACGCTCCAGTTTTCCCTGCCACTCCTCACGCGTCCACGGTGCGACGCTGCGGGGTGATTTCAGACTTTTTTCCAGCTGCGCCAGCACTTCATCACGACGTAAATTCTTAATGATATGTTTATTCGCCCAGCCAAAACGTAAAGTTGCGGGGTCATGCAGAACGGTGAGGGTGCGGTAAGCGTTAAGTGTGATCAGCCCCGGCAAATGGCGATGCACCCATTCAAAACGCGCCGCCGTAGGAAGTTCTGACTCAACCGTGACGATATGCTCGAAAGTGGTTTTAAGTTGATTGATGCGCTGAATATGACTTACCAGCGCCGCTTGTGAAAGATTATCGACCTGATAACACAACACGCCGGGCAGACGAACAGCGGCCTTGCTGCTGCGATTTTCAGACTGTTGCTGAATAAACAAATGGCGGAAATGACGTAACGCGAGCGCCTGCGCCTCTTTGCCGAGATGTTGCTTAACTTCAATGCAGTTCAGCGGATTATGCTCATCTTCTTTTTTGACTTCCGGTAAAGAGAACACCCGGGCAACCAGCAACTTGTGCTGTTCGAGCTCAGCGGCAAATGCGGCCAGTTCTTGCTCCATCTGGCGAAAGGTAGTATTGAGTCGATCTACGAGATCGTAACGAGCCATAAAATCACCACTTAGTTACAACATACTTATTTTATAGCACAGTGGCGACGGCTTGACCACCGTGCGCGTAGCGTCAGGCAGAGGTAAATTGCGCAATGTTGTGCCATAACGGCCAGCTAAACGAGAAGCGGGCACCACCCAGTTCGCTGGCATCACAATTAACCGTGCCGCCCATAGCCAGCGCAATAGAGCGGACAATTGCCAGTCCCAGCCCGCAGCCGCCGGTTGCACGGTCACGGCTGGGGTCGAGGCGAACAAAGGGTTCAAAAATATGCTCTCGATCCTGTGGTGCAATCCCTGCACCATCATCTTCAACAATTAATGTTGCTCTGTTTCCTGTCAGTAGCAGGCTGGTTTCAACGGTTGAATGGCAGTAGCGCAGGGCGTTATTGAGCAAGTTATCCAGCACGCGCTCCATTAAGCGCATATCCAGCGCCGCATAATGACCTTGTATGATGGTTTTTATCCGTACCGTTTTATCGGGAGTTAGCGCCTGAATGTCGGTCAGATGCGTTGACAGCCACAACGGCAGGTCTGGTTCGCTAAGATGGAGCTCATTTTGCGGGCGATCGAGTCGGGCATAAGTCAGCAGTTCTTCAATTAAAGCTTCCAGTTGGCTGATATCGCGATTCAATGCCAGGGATTCTGTTGCGCTCAGGTTATCGCTCATCTCCAGTCGATAACGCAGGCGCACTAACGGCGTTCGCAGTTCGTGGGCGATACCGTCGATAAGCTGTTTTTTGCTGGCAATCAAGGCGTTGATATTGTCCGCCATCTGGTTAAACGCCACGCCAAGTCGTTCAAAACTCGAACCATCATCAAAGTGAATACGTTCATTGAGATGCCCATCGCCAAATCGTTGTGCCGCTGCTTCCAGTTTTAGCATGTCCTGCCAGTGCGGACGCATCCAGATAAACACCGGAAAGGCGAGGGAGATGGCAATAAAAGCGATCAGCGCGATATCCAGTAATCGCATTTGATGGAGGTAATAAAGATAAGGCACGGGACCGACTGCCAGCACGTAGTGGCTGCGCGGTATACGTTGCAAAAAAGTGTACTGATCGTCCAGGGCGACAATTTCGCCGCCATGCAGCCGATGCATGGAGATTTCATCGAGATGATATTTACTCAACGGTTCGACGCGCAGATCAAAAGAGAGATTTAAATCCATCTCCTTCAGTGTTTTCCCCCAGTCGTGCGGGGGGATCTCGCGCAATTCACTACGCATCAGGTATAGCGAACTGTTCATCAAATCATCCAGCGACTGTTTGCCTGCGCGTTCGGCGGTAAATTTGTACACCAGCCCAACCAACAGGGACATCACCAGAAAGCAGACAAACAGTAAAAGATAAAACTGGATAAACAGTTTTTTCATCGCTTATTCCCACGCATGAGGCGCAAACAGATAGCCTTTGTTTCGCACGGTTTTAATGCGATAAGGTTCGGCAGCGTTATCGCGCAGTTTTTTTCTTAACCGCGAAATAGCCACGTCCACGCTACGATCCAGACCGTCATAGCTGACGCCGCGTAAATTTTTCAACAACGCATCTCTGTCCATAATTTGCCCCGCGTGGGTGGCTAACTCCCAGAGCAGTTCAAAATCGGCGGTAGAAAGTGAAATTTCACGGTTAGCAAGCGTAACTACACGGTTAATGGGATCGATGGTCAACGTACCGAAATGCAATGCCTTGTAAGGAGTAAGAGGTGCTTCTTGTATACCTTTGGTCAGCGTGGTTTGCTCATTCTGACGCAAATGTAAACGTAACCGCGCCAGCAGGACTGCGGGGGGCGTCGTTTTGAGAATATAGTCGCAGGCGCCCATTTCCAGAGCCAGAATGTGGTTCATATCACTATCGAGAGATGTCAGCAGAACTATAGGCCCGCTCCATTTAGTGCGTAAATCACGACAGACAGTCATGCCGTCCTTGCCTGGTAGCATGATATCGAGGAGCACCAGATCCGGATTTTCCCGCAGAATTGTTTCTTCTGCATGGTCGCCGCGAGGTTCAATGGTTACCTGTATATCATGTTTCGCCAAATACGCGGCAATCAGTGAACCGACTTCTGCGTCATCTTCCACAAATACGATAGTGTTCATATTATTCACGGTAGATATAAAAACGTCACAATACACCGCGTTGTTTTTACTTACTATCAATCGTTCCTAAACAAGTTTGCATCAGGTATTCTACGGATGACTTGTTATGGAAGTGTTAAGGTAAAAAGATGGGGCTGGTAATCAAAGCCGCGCTTGGTGCGCTGGTGGTGGTGTTAATTGGTGTATTAGCAAAAACGAAAAATTACTATATCGCCGGGCTGATTCCGCTTTTCCCGACCTTTGCGCTTATTGCGCATTATATTGTTGCCAGCGAACGCGGCATTGAAGCCTTACGCGCAACCATCATTTTCAGCATGTGGTCGATTATTCCCTATTTTGTTTACCTGGCGTCGCTGTGGTATTTCACCGGAATAATGCGCTTGCCCGCCGCTTTTGTGGGTTCCGTTGCGTGCTGGGGGATAAGCGCATGGGTGTTGATTATATGCTGGATGAAGCTGCATTAACGCAGATGTCGACCGCCATCAAGCGGAAAACTGCGTCCGGTAACAAAGCAACTGGTGAGTAAATAATCGACCAGATCGATCACTTCTTTCTCACCAGGCGCGGTTTTCATCAGTGATTTATTCAGCGCCTGTTGACGATATTCAGCATCATCATGCTCATTAAACAGGATCAGCGATGGCGCGATAGAATTCACTTTCACTTCCGGTGCCAGCTTGCGGGCAAATGAGCGGGTCATATTATCCAGCGCCGCTTTGCTCGCAGCATAGGCAATATGTTTGTCGCTTCCGCGCTCCACCACATAATCGGTAAAGTGAATGATATCGCTGGCGGCGTGTCCGTGCCCACGCAGTAATCTTTCCAGAGCGTGGTTAAGAAGGTATGGAGTATTAACGTGGATCTGCATCATGCTGGCCAGCACGTCAGTCAGTGGCGTACCTGGTTTTTCAGCCATCCACGCGCTGGCGTTATGCAAAATAGCACGCAGGCCGTGGGTGCTTTTTAGTACCTCATCGGCAAACGCCATCACACCGTCGTTGGTTGAAAAATCAGCCTGAATACATTGCGCACCCGCATTAATCAGCCCATCAATGGCAGGATAGTGCGTCCGATAGCTGACAATTACCGGTTGCTTTTGATTAATGAAATGCCAGGCGAGGGCGAGGCCAATGCGACGGCCTCCGCCAGTAATTAATATTGGCAAGGGGTGGGTTTTACCCATCGTTATCTCCTTTGCTATCCAACGATGGGACGAACGTTATCCCACCAGCATCCAGGTCGCCGGAACTGCGGCAATTAACAACATGCTAATTAGCATCATTTCCTGACGATTCAGTACATTATCATGTGTATGCGTTTTACGCGCGTACAGGAATACCAGAAGCCCAGGTGCATACAGAACGACGGACAACAGCAGGTGCATTGGGCCAGAGGCGTACAATAACCATAAGCCATAAATGCAGGCACCGATACCTACTGCTTTATGCAGTGGACGGGTAGCGATTTTCAGCAGGAACGCGCCAACCAGGAAATAGGGCACCAGAATCATTTCTGAGGCGATGGTCAGCAATGTGTTGTAATCGGAACCGGTTAGCCAGATGAGTACCAGGCAAATTTGCACGCAGATGTTGGTCAGCCACAGTGAGGCAGACGGCGCAGCTTGCGCATTCTGGCGAGCAAAAATGCGCGGGAATGCTTTATGTGTGGCCGCCAGGAAGGGGACTTCTGCCGCCATAATGGTCCAGCTTAAGTACGCGCCGCAAACGGAAACGATCAGTCCGGCAGCGATGATAATCTCGCCCCACGGCCCCATCATTTTCACCATCAGGCCGGCCATAGACGGGTTACGGATTTCAGCCAGTTCCGGGCGTGCTACCACGCCCAGCGAAAGCAGTGTTACCAGTAAATAAACGCCCAGCGCGGAAAGTACCGCCAGAAGTGTTGCTTTGCCGACATCATGTTTATTACGCGCTCGCGCAGAAACGACCACTGCACCTTCCACGCCAATGAATACCCACAGTGTGATCAACATTGTGTTTTTCACCTGTTCCCATACTGGTATGCCAAGTGCAAGGCCAGTGAAGTCGAGTTTGAAGGTGTCCAGTTTGAACATCATCATCGCCAGCACAATAAACAGACCTAGCGGCAATAATTTTGCCAACGTCGCCACCAGGTTAATGCTGGCAGCAGTCTGCACGCCGCGCAGGATCAAAAAGTGAACAATCCATAATAAGGCGGATGCACCGACAATCGATTGCCAGGTATTGCCATCGCCAAACAGGCGCAATTCCGGCGTGTCAGTAAAAAAGCTTAATGCGGAAAAGACGATGACCAGATAGGAGACGTTGGCGATAACTGCGCACAGCCAGTATCCCCATGCGGAGCAGAAACCAATCAGTTCGCCAAACCCTTCACGGGCATAGGTAAAGATACCGCCGTCAAGGTCGGGACGAATACGCGTCAGGATCAGCATCGCGAAGGCCAGTAATAAAATCCCTGCGCCGGTGATACCCCAGCCGATCAATAATGCTGCCGGGCTGGCTACCGCCGCCATATTTTGCGGCAGACTGAAAACACCTGCGCCCAGCATTGAGCTTAATACCAGCGCAGTGAGCGCGCTCAGTCCCAGTTTCTTTTCCATCTGTATCCAGTGATCAAAACGTGTTCGGAAGAATAAATATTAGGACAAAACGCATAAAAATGGTGTTTGTCACTAAGGCGCGGGATTTTACGAAGAGATGTATCGTCATGCAATGGTTAGGGGAAAATTTGTGACTAAAAATGCTAAAGGCGGCATAAAGCCGCCTTATCGTGATACTGAATAGTTATTTATACAGGTCTGCGCTGATGGTCAGGTTATTGCCACGTTCCTGCCACTGGCGGGTGATGTGGTAATACTTAGCCCCTTTCTTCGCGGCACGTTTAGCAACCTGGTAGGAAACTTCGGTCATGTTGCCGTAGTTACCTGAGAACTTAATGCTGTCGAACGGCACCATCATCGCTGCGGTCGCTTTGTTCAGTTCTTCTACTTTAGTGCCGTCAGGTAGCGTGACAGTGTAACGTCCGCCTTTTGATGACTGGGTTTCAAAGAAACGACCGACTTCGGAACTTGGTGACGCAGTAGTGGCAACGCCAGGGATTTCAACTTTCTTCGCAGCTTCGCCACCGGCAGCCAGGGCTGCACGTCCCGCGTCGGAATCCGCCGGGATCACATCCGGGCTTTGTACTACGCGTTTCTTAGCATCTTTTTTATAGATGAATGCGGTAATACGCTGGTTGCCGCCCTGGTTGGCATCGATTTGACGAACAATATAGAAAGAGTATGCGCCTTTTGCTTTCGCCGCTTTGGTGATGGCGTCATTGACTTCAGGCTGGCTACGGTAAAAGCCCTGGACGGTAACTGTATCAAACGGTTCGATCAGAACGGCCTGGTCTTTGGGCAGTTCCACCACGCCATTAATCACGCGATTTTTTTCGGTTTCTGCTTTTTCAGCATCAGACTTATAGAGATCGGCAACTACACGCCAGTTACCGCTGTTACCGAAATCTGACGTATCGACAACATAAAAAGAGGCTGCGCCTTCTTTATCAGCGCGGCGGGATACGGCTTTCACCGCCTCGCCAATGGCATTGAAACGTCCGGTAACCACTACACGGTCAAAAGGTTTAACCGCTGCCGCTTGCTCCGGTGTCAGTTCTGTTGCTGCGTTAACGGAGAATGCCGTAGCAGAAAGCAGTGCCGACGCCAGGAGGGTGTTCTTAAGCTTCATAAAAATAATCCTTCGCCTTGCGCAAACCAGGTACTGGTATTGTTATTAACGAGAAACGTGGCTGATTATTGCATTTAAACGGTGTAACTGTCTGCGTCATTTTTCATATCAGACTTCTTGATTTGATTTTAAACCTGTTCGAATAACCATGTGTGATTAAAAAGTGAGCGCAGTGGCATAGGCGGCTGAAATGGCTGAATTGTATAAGTTAATTTAATGTTAACTGGTGGCTTGCGACGGGGTGATCTCATGTTTTACCTGGCTATTGAAGACAATTATCGCCCTTTATCCTGTGTTCTATGGTATTTATCCCACTATCAAGGCTGAATCGTTAATATTTTTCGAGTTAACGCCGAAATACTGATTTTTGGCGCTAGATCACGGGCATTATTTTCAGTACGTTATAGACGTTTGTTACTAATTTATTTTAACGGAGTAACATTTAGCTCGTTCATGAGCGGCTTGTGTACCGTGAAACACAGGCAAACCATCATCAATAAAACCGATGGAAGGGAATATCATGCGAATTGGCATACCAAGAGAACGGTTAACCAATGAAACCCGTGTTGCAGCAACGCCAAAAACAGTGGAACAGTTGCTGAAACTAGGTTTTACCGTCGCGGTAGAGAGCGGCGCGGGTCAACTGGCGAGTTTTGACGATAAAGCGTTTGTGCAAGCGGGCGCTGAAATAGTAGAAGGGAATAACGTCTGGCAGTCAGAGATCATTCTGAAGGTCAATGCACCGTTAGATGATGAAATTGCACTGCTGAATCCAGGTACAACGCTGGTAAGTTTTATCTGGCCTGCGCAGAATCCGGAACTAATGCAAAAACTTGCGGAACGTAACGTCACCGTGATGGCGATGGACTCCGTACCGCGTATTTCTCGCGCCCAGTCGCTGGACGCGTTAAGTTCGATGGCGAATATCGCAGGTTATCGCGCTATTGTCGAAGCAGCTCATGAGTTTGGTCGCTTTTTTACCGGACAAATCACTGCGGCAGGTAAAGTGCCGCCGGCAAAAGTCATGGTGATTGGTGCGGGTGTTGCTGGTCTGGCGGCCATTGGTGCAGCAAACAGCCTCGGCGCAATTGTGCGTGCGTTCGATACTCGTCCGGAAGTGAAAGAACAAGTTCAGAGTATGGGCGCGGAATTCCTCGAACTGGATTTTAAAGAGGAAGCAGGCAGCGGCGATGGCTATGCCAAAGTGATGTCGGAAGCGTTCATCAAAGCGGAAATGGAGCTTTTTGCTGCGCAGGCAAAAGACGTCGATATCATTGTTACCACTGCGCTGATTCCAGGCAAACCGGCACCGAAACTGATTACCCGTGAAATGGTGGACTCCATGAAGTCGGGCAGTGTGATTGTCGATCTGGCAGCACAAAACGGCGGTAACTGTGAATACACCGTGCCGGGGCAAATCTTCACCACTGAAAATGGCGTCAAAGTCATTGGTTATACCGATCTTCCGGGGCGTCTGCCGACGCAATCCTCACAGCTTTATGGCACCAACCTCGTCAATCTGCTGAAACTGTTGTGCAAAGAGAAAGACGGCAACATTACTGTTGATTTTGATGATGTGGTGATTCGTGGTGTGACCGTGATCCGTGCGGGTGAAATTACCTGGCCGGCGCCGCCGATTCAGGTTTCAGCCCAGCCGCAGGCAGCGCAGAAAGCAGCACCGGAAGTCAAAACCGAGGAAAAATGTGCCTGTTCGCCGTGGCGTAAATACGCCTTGATGGCGCTGGCAATTATCCTTTTCGGCTGGCTGGCAAATGTTGCACCGAAAGAGTTCCTCGGACACTTCACCGTGTTCGCGCTGGCGTGCGTTGTCGGCTATTACGTGGTGTGGAATGTATCGCACGCGTTACATACACCGTTGATGTCGGTCACCAATGCGATTTCAGGGATTATTGTTGTCGGAGCACTTTTACAGATTGGCCAGGGCGGCTGGGTTAGCTTCCTTAGTTTTATCGCGGTGCTTATAGCCAGCATTAATATTTTCGGTGGCTTCACCGTGACTCAGCGTATGCTGAAAATGTTTCGCAAAAACTAAGGGGTAACATATGTCTGGAGGATTAGTTACAGCTGCATACATTGTTGCCGCGATCCTGTTTATCTTCAGTCTGGCTGGGCTTTCAAAACATGAAACGTCTCGCCGGGGTAACAACCTCGGTATCGCCGGGATGGCGATTGCTTTAATTGCAACTATCTTTGGACCGGATACTGGCAACGTTGGCTGGATCTTACTGGCGATGGTCATCGGTGGGGCGATTGGTATCCGTCTGGCGAAGAAAGTCGAAATGACCGAAATGCCGGAGCTGGTGGCGATCCTGCATAGCTTCGTTGGTCTGGCGGCGGTGTTGGTTGGTTTTAACAGCTATCTGCATCACGACGCGGAAATGGCGCCGATTCTGGCCAATATTCACCTGACGGAAGTGTTCCTCGGTATCTTCATCGGTGCGGTGACTTTCACGGGGTCGGTCGTGGCGTTCGGTAAGCTGTGCGGCAAAATTTCGTCTAAACCGCTGATGCTGCCAAACCGTCACAAAATGAACCTGGCGGCTCTGGTCGTTTCCTTCCTGCTGCTGATTGTATTTGTTCGCACGGATAGCGTCGGCCTGCAAGTCCTGGCATTGCTGATAATGACCGCCATTGCGCTGGTATTCGGCTGGCATTTAGTCGCCTCCATCGGTGGCGCAGATATGCCTGTAGTGGTGTCGATGCTGAACTCTTATTCTGGTTGGGCAGCGGCGGCGGCGGGCTTTATGCTCAGTAATGACCTGCTGATTGTGACCGGTGCGCTGGTCGGTTCTTCTGGTGCCATCCTTTCTTACATCATGTGTAAGGCGATGAACCGTTCCTTTATCTGCGTAATTGCAGGTGGTTTCGGCACAGATGGTTCTTCCACCGGTGACGATCAGGAAGTGGGCGAGCACCGCGAAATCACTGCGGAAGAGACGGCAGAATTGCTGAAAAATTCGCATTCGGTGATCATCACCCCCGGCTACGGCATGGCGGTCGCGCAGGCACAATATCCGGTGGCAGAAATCACCGAGAAATTGCGTGCCCGTGGTATCAATGTGCGTTTCGGTATTCACCCGGTTGCGGGGCGTTTGCCTGGACATATGAACGTATTGCTGGCTGAAGCAAAAGTACCGTATGACATCGTGCTGGAAATGGACGAGATCAACGATGACTTTGCTGATACTGACACTGTGCTGGTGATTGGCGCTAACGATACGGTTAACCCGGCGGCGCAGGACGATCCGAAGAGTCCGATTGCTGGTATGCCTGTGCTGGAAGTGTGGAAAGCGCAGAACGTGATTGTCTTTAAACGTTCGATGAATACTGGCTATGCTGGTGTACAAAACCCGCTGTTCTTCAAGGAAAACACTCACATGCTGTTTGGCGATGCCAAGGCCAGCGTGGATGCAATCCTGAAAGCTCTGTAACCCTGACGGCCTCTGTGGAGGCCGTTACTCTTTATTGAGATCGCTTAACAGGACGGCGATGCTTTGGCCTCCCGCCGTTTGTTCAAGCGCAATTTTGACAATAATTGTCAACGGCACGGAAAGCAGCATTCCCACCGGTCCTAACAACCATCCCCAAAAAATTAACGACAAAAAAACTACCAGTGTCGAAAGCCCCAGCCCGCGCCCCATGATGCGCGGCTCCAGAATATTGCCGAAGACCAGATTAATCAGCAGATATCCCGCCAGCACCAGTAACGCCTCATAGAAACCATTAAACACCAGTACCTGAGCGATAGGGGGGATAGCCGCGAGAACAGAACCAATGTTAGGGATGTAATTAAGCGCGAAGGCCAACAATCCCCAGACAAAAGCGAAGCGAACATCGAGTGCGGCGAGCATCGCCCAGGCGACCAGACCAGTGATGATGCTGATGGCTGTTTTCAGCACCAGGTAATGCGACACACTGTCAATGGCGCGCTGGATCGCCGCCATACCTTCGACCGGGCGCGCCATCATTTGCTGGAGTTTGCCGGGAAGTTGTGGCACTTCGAGCAGCATAAACAACACCGTCAGCAACAATAAAAATATGGATGACATGGCGTTAGATAACTGCGTCAGCAAGTTGGTGAGCAACGTCATCGCCGCGTTCGGATCAATATAATGCGCCAGTTGGTCAACCGAGACATCAATACCCGCGCGTTGTAATAAAGGTTCCAGAACTTGCAGGGGCTTTATGATTGAGCTGCGATACTGTGGCAAAGTGCGGGTCAGCTCATTGAGCGTTGAGCCGAGATAGGCCAGTAATAGCACCATCGCCATCACGATGATGACCATTAAAATCGACACAGCCAACACACGCGGCACTCGCCAGCGAACCATGCGTTGTACCAGCGGATTAAGAATGACTGCAATAAATAGGGCGAGGATAAAGGGGACGATGATATCGGCGGCAAAACGGATACCGCAGAGAATAATGACCAGCATTCCCAACATAATGACTATTTTTAGGCCATTGAGCGTGATGATCGGCTTTGCCATGCGTATCCCCGTTTTTTCTTCCTTCGCAAATAATATTTTCTTTTTAGCCGTGGCATTATAACGAAAATCAAACTACTCAGGTAAAGAAATGAAAATGTTTTGAGTTAATTCTTAAGCTATGATACAAATCAGACGTGTACAACTACCGAGGACAATTATCATCCGCGATGACGAGAAGCAACACTGCGGATAATTGTAATATTATGGACAATTTGTTCAGGACGTTATTTTCTACATTTACTCATTTCCGTACCTCAACCACCATCTTGCTCGCAGGTGAGCAACACTGGCGCAACGCGCTTTAGTCCCTTCCTCTGCCAAAGCTGGCGCTCTGCGCTGGACTGAATACTTTTCTTTTGGTTTCGCTGAGTCGAGCGAACGTTAAAATAATTCTCTTGCAGGGGAAGGACGATGTATATTTATTGGGTTTTATTAGGTCTGGCTATTGCCACAGAAATTACCGGCACGCTGTCAATGAAATGGGCGAGCGTTAGTGAGGGAAACGGCGGTTTTATTTTAATGCTGGTGATGATTTCGCTGTCATATATATTTCTCTCTTTCGCCGTGAAAAAAATAGCACTTGGCGTGGCTTATGCTCTGTGGGAAGGCATCGGTATTTTATTTATAACGCTCTTTAGTGTTCTGTTATTCGACGAAAGTTTATCGCTGCTAAAAATTGCCGGGTTAACAACCCTGGTGGCTGGGATTGTGTTGATTAAATCGGGTACTCGCAAAGTGCGTAAATCCTCACTGGAGGTGAATCATGGCGCAGTTTGAATGGGTTCACGCCGCCTGGCTGGCACTGGCAATCGTGCTGGAAATTATTGCTAACGTCTTTTTGAAATTTTCTGACGGCTTTCGCCGTAAAGTCTATGGCTTGCTCTCACTGGCGGCGGTGCTTGCGGCCTTTAGCTCACTCTCCCAGGCAGTAAAGGGCATAGATTTGTCGGTAGCGTATGCGTTGTGGGGCGGGTTTGGTATTGCCGCCACGTTAGCCGCTGGCTGGATCTTGTTTGGTCAACGTTTAAATCGTAAAGGCTGGGTTGGTCTGGTCTTGCTGTTGGCTGGAATGATTATGGTGAAACTTGCCTGATGAACACGCTGCCCGACAATGCGGGCAGCGTTTGAATGTTATTGCCGGGTCAGTTCTTCTAGTTTGTCGCGAAAACCAGTGACAGAAATGGCCCGGTTATCAGCACGCCAGCGATCTTTCGCTGCAGGAGCTGAACTTTGCACCCCAATTAACTGCCAGCCGTCATCAGTATGAAGCATCAACGGCGAACCACTGTCACCCGGTAGGGTATCGCACTGGTGCGACATTACCGAGGTTTGCGCCCAGCCGGTTATTTCACAATTTTGATGACTGTACAACGTATCGAGATGATCTTCCGGATATCCCGCCTGAGTCACTTTACGACCCGCTGCTTTTAATGCGGCGATAAGCGCGGTTTTATCTCCCTCAAATAACGGCAACGGCGTAATACCCGAAGGCGGATTGCGCAGCACAATCAAACCGAAATCCCACGGCGCGGCTGCGGGGGGAACAATCCAGCCATCCCCATCCGGCTTTAACCGCTTCCCTAGTGTCGGATCAACGCGGCCTTCGATGTCGTGGATCTCATAGCGCCAAAGACCTTTATTCGACACAAAACGCAGCGCAACTGCTTTATCCGCTTTACCCTTCGGCGGCGTTAATAAACAGTGTCCTGCCGTTAATGCCAGGTTCGGCGCAATTAGCGTCGCCGTACATAAATTGCCGCTGGCCGTTTCTAGTTGCCCAACCGCATCCCACGGCGATTGGCTCGTGTTATTTACTGATACACGATCATCATGACCAAAAAATAGGGTGCTGACCTCATTATTGGTCGATTTATGATCGTCCGGTTTATCCGCAAACACAAATGCAGATGTCAGACTAATTGCACCCAGCACTACAGCAATAGTTATACGCATATCATACTCTGGTGAGTAATTATGATTATTAAAAGCAAACCCTCATGAATACTATAGACGGGACGGGATGAAAGTGGGAGTAAAATCAGATAACTACGCTCAGAAAAGATAAAAACGGGTGGCAATCAGGGCACATAAAATAAGGATGATAAGAATGAACTCAAAGCGATAACGGCCCACCATAGTACCCTCCGCTAAAGGCGGTGTTAAACGTTATCCGTTTAACACCGTAATTTTCAGGCGCGAGGGGGCGCGCCATTATTGCTGCCGAAAACTTACGCGGCTGGTTGTACAACTGGTTTTGCAGATTGCTGCTGGCTGTGTTTTTTGCTGTGTTTTTTGGCTGCCTGTGCTTTTTGCTCAGGCGCTTTCTGTTCATTTTTCGCTTTTTTATGATACTTTTTAGCCGCCTGCGCTTTTTGGGCAGGCGCCGCTTTATGCTGTTTTTTATGATGCGTTGTTTTTGCAGCCGCTGCTTTGGACACTGTAGCCGTCGGAGCAGGCGTGGTCGCAGTTTCCGCAGCAAATGCGACAGAAGAGAGACCCATAGTAGCGGCAACAACCAGAGCTAATACTTTTTTCATTGTCATACCCTCAATTTTGTTTTTTATGCAACCCCACTGCGGGGCCGATGTAATGACTATATCTCTGGAAATGACAGGCTTCAGTGAGTGGTTGGTTTCGGCATGTAACGATATGTACAAAGCGAATAGCGATGACGTGGGAAATAATAACGCATTGTGACGTAAGGAGAATTTCCCACCAATATAGGTAGTATTGAATAACGTAGCTTTTTCACTACCTATAAATCGGTAGAATCACTGTGTATTAGCAATAAATGACACACAGCAAAATGAATCCGCTAATTTGGGTATTTATTATCCTGATGACGTTAGATGCTCTGCGAGAAATGGCAGGCGCTTCGTCTGTTTTAGGGTGGTTATTAACGTTGAGTTGAGCAGGCAATAAGTCCGGACAGTAATTTAACACATCGTCCGGACTTATTTTTTTCAGGCGTGCAGGCGATGATGTAAACGTGTTCCGACCAGAATAGCGACCACCAGCATCAGGGCAATAAATGCACCGACGCCGTTCCAGCCATAGTTATGCCAGAAGACGCCACCTAATGTACCGGCAATGCTTGAACCCAGGTAGTAACAGAACAGATACAGCGAGGAAGCCTGACCTTTGGCGCGTTTAGCACGAGGACCAATCCAGCTACTGGCGACAGAGTGAGCGGCAAAAAATCCGCTGGAGAAAAGCATCATACCGACAAAAATCAGCCACAGTGAGCTGAACAATGTCAGGATAAGACCCAAAAGCATAACACCAGTCGAAAATAACATCACCGGGCCACGACCGAAGCGGGTAGTCATGGTGCCTGCTTTTGGCGAACTCCAGGTGCCTGTCAAATAGACCAGCGATAATAACCCAACCACTGCCTGGCTAACATGCCATGGTGAAAGCATCAACCGATAGCCGATGTAATTAAACAGCGTTACGAATGAGCCCATCAGCAAAAAGCCTTCGACGAATAATAAGGGGAGTCCCCGATCGCGCCAGTGCAGACGGAAGTTAATAAACAGTGTTTTTGGGCGCAGCGAGGAAGGACGGAAATGACGTGATTCCGGGAGAATTTTCCAGAACATTAACGCCGAGGTTAGGGCGAAACAGCCGATAGCCGCCAGCGCAATTCGCCAGTTAAAGAAGTCAGTAAATACACCGCTGATTAAGCGCCCACTCATGCCGCCAATCGAGTTGCCGCTGATATACAGCCCCATTGAAAAGGCCACAAAACTGGGGTGGATCTCTTCGCTAAGGTAGGTCATGCCAACGGCAGCTACGCCACTTAACGACAGACCAATCAAGGCGCGCATAATCAAAATGCCGTGCCAGCTGGTCATCATTGTCGAAAGTAACGTACAGATGGAGGCCAACAGTAGCGCCGTCACCATCACTGGCTTGCGACCAATGGCATCGGATAGCGGGCCAGTAAACAGCAAACCGATAGCCAGCATCGCCGTTGAAATGGACAGTGAAATACTACTGTTAGCAGGCGTTAAGCCAAATTCTTGCGAAAGCACCGGAAGAATAGGCTGCACGCAATAGAGAAGCGCGAAGGTTGCCAGCCCGGCAGAGAATAGCGCCAGAGTGACACGCATAAATTGCGGTGTACCGCGTTTAATGAATTCGTTTGGCTGGGAAAGGGGTTGCTCGTCAGTGTCGCTTGCCGGAGCGCCATCAACAGTTGTAGTACGACTCACTTGAAATCCTTGCTAATTATGCCTGTGATGTGGGATCAGGAATAGAGTAGGAAAATCGAATTGTTATGTCTAATATATTAATAATCTCAAATAAGATGTTTAAAATATGAATATTGAATTGCGTCACCTCCGTTACTTTGTTGCCGTTGCGGAAGAGCTGCATTTTGGACGCGCGGCTGCCCGTCTGAACATTTCGCAACCGCCGCTAAGTCAGCAGATTCAGGCTCTGGAGCAACAAATTGGCGCGCGACTGTTGGCACGAACCAACCGCAGCGTGCTGCTAACGGCAGCAGGAAAGCAGTTCCTTGCTGATAGTCGGCAAATTCTGTCTATGGTGGATGACGCAGCCTCTCGCGCTGAACGTCTGCATCAGGGAGAAGCGGGAGAGTTACGCATTGGCTTTACCTCGTCGGCACCCTTTATTCGCGCAGTGTCTGATACCTTATCCCTATTTCGCTGCGAATTTCCTGATGTCCATTTGCAGACGCGTGAGATGAATACTCGCGAGCAAATAGATCCTCTTACCGAAGGGACGCTCGATATGGGGTTGTTACGAAATACCGTGTTGCCGGAGACGCTGGATCACGCGGTAATCGTGCATGAACCGCTTATGGCAATGATCCCGCACGATCATCCTTTGGCAAATAAACCGGACGTAACGCTGGCGGAACTGGCAAAAGAACCGTTTGTTTTTTTTGATCCACACGTAGGGACGGGGCTGTATGACGACATTATTGGCCTGATGCGGCGTTATAATCTGACTCCGGTCATCACCCAAGAAGTGGGCGAGGCGATGACTATCATCGGTCTGGTTTCCGCCGGTCTTGGTGTTTCGATTTTGCCCGCCTCTTTTAAACGTGTCCAACTCAATGAAATGCGCTGGTTACCTATTGCTGAAGAGGATGCGGTTTCTGAAATGTGGCTGGTTTGGCCAAAGCATCGTGAACAAAGCCCGGCAGCACGAAACTTTCGTATTCAGCTGATGAATGCACTCCGGTGAGGGAAATTTCAGCAAAAAAAACCGAAAAATGTGCTGTTAATCACATGACGAAGTAAAAATTTGACGACGCATATTGAAGTACTTCACCATAACCTACAGATTATTTCGGAGCGCGAAAATATAGGGAGTATGCGGTGGTTGCTGAAAACCAGCCTGGGCACATTGATCAAATAAAGCAGACCAACGCGGGCGCGGTTTACCGCCTGATTGATCAGCTTGGGCCAGTTTCGCGTATCGATCTTTCCCGGCTGGCGCAACTGGCGCCAGCCAGTATCACCAAAATTGTCCGCGAAATGCTCGAAGCGCACCTGGTGCAAGAGCTGGAAATTAAAGAAGCGGGAAACCGTGGGCGTCCGGCGGTGGGGCTGGTGGTAGAAACAGAAGCCTGGCACTATCTTTCTTTGCGCATTAGTCGCGGGGAGATTTTTCTTGCCCTGCGCGACCTGAGCAGCAAGCTGGTGGTGGAAGACTCACTGGAGTTGGCGCTTCAGGACGAATTGCCACTGCTGGATCGCATAATTACTCATATTGATCAGTTTTTTATCCGCCATCAGAAAAAACTCGAGCGTCTGACATCTATTGCCATTACGTTGCCGGGAATTATTGATACGGAAAATGGCATTGTGCATCGTATGCCGTTCTATGAGGACGTAAAAGAGATGCCGCTCGGCGAAGTACTGGAGCAGCATACCGGTGTACCGGTTTATATTCAGCATGATATTAGTGCATGGACGATGGCTGAGGCTCTGTTTGGCGCATCACGCGGAGCGCGCGATGTGATTCAGGTGGTGATTGATCACAACGTGGGTGCGGGTGTGATTACCGATGGCCATTTGTTACACGCGGGAAGCAGTAGCCTTGTGGAGATTGGTCACACTCAGGTCGATCCCTATGGGAAACGCTGCTATTGCGGTAACCACGGCTGCCTGGAAACCATCGCTAGTGTTGATAGTATTCTTGAGCTTGCACAATTACGGTTGAATCAATCTATGAGTTCTATGTTACATGGGCAGCCATTAACCGTGGATTCATTGTGCCTGGCTGCGTTGCAGGGCGATCTGCTGGCAAAAGATATTATTACTGGCGTGGGGACGCACGTCGGGCGCATTCTTGCCATCATGGTGAATTTATTCAACCCACAAAAAATACTGATTGGTTCGCCGCTAAGTAAGGCTGCAGAGATCCTGTTCCCTGTAATTTCTGACAGTATCCGTCAGCAGGCGCTTCCAGCCTACAGCCAGCACATTAGCGTCGAGAGCACCCAGTTCTCTAATCAGGGGACGATGGCGGGGGCGGCGTTGGTAAAAGACGCGATGTATAACGGTTCTTTGTTGATTCGTCTGTTGCAGGGTTAACATTTTTTAACTGTTCTACCAAAATTTGCGCTATCTCAAATTGGGCCAGGAACGCATAACTTAGACTTCCAAAGTTGAATTATTTTCCTGGCTTATATTTGTGAAGCATAACGGTGGAGTTAGTGATGCTGAAGCGTTTCTTTATAACAGGTACAGACACTTCTGTGGGGAAAACGGTGGTTTCCCGCGCATTGCTACAAGCGTTAGCCTCCCAGGGAAAAACGGTTGCGGGGTATAAACCCGTGGCGAAGGGGAGCAAAGAGACACCTGATGGGCTACGTAATAAAGATGCCTTGGTGTTGCAGAGTGTTTCATCAATTGAACTGCCTTATGAAGCAGTCAATCCCATAGCGTTAAGCGAAGAAGAAAGTAGTGTGGCGCACAGTTGCCCGATCAATTACACCCTCATTTCAAATGGTCTGGCTAATCTGACTGATAAAGTCGACCATGTGGTTGTTGAAGGTACTGGCGGCTGGCGTAGCCTGATGAATGACCTGCGTCCGCTCTCTGAATGGGTGGTTCAGGAGCAGCTACCCGTGTTGATGGTGGTAGGTATTCAGGAAGGCTGTATTAACCATGCGCTTCTGACCGCACAGGCGATTGCAAACGACGGACTGCCGCTGATTGGCTGGGTGGCTAACCGTATCAACCCAGGGTTAGCACACTACGCTGAAATCATTGATGTATTGGGTAAAAAACTCCCGGCGCCGCTTATTGGTGAGCTTCCTTATCTGCCTCGCGCAGAACAGCGAGAACTGGGGCAATATATCCGTTTATCCATGCTGCGCAGTGTGCTGGCGGTAGATAGAGTCACGATGTAACGTCCGCGACATTACTGACGCAATCACACAAGCAATCAATAAACCGGGGAGTAGCTGATACTCCCCGGTCATTTCACATATCATCAGTGTCGACATAATGGGCGCATGTGTGGTCGCAGCCAGAAGTGTTGCCATCCCGGTTAACCCAAGTAAAAGCGTAATTTCTTCGCTGCCAGTAAACCATAACCCCAGGCTCCGGCCATACAACATGCCAATTGCCAGTCCGATAAATAGCGTCGGCGTAAACACCCCCCCAGGTGCGCCGGAACCACTACTGGCCAGCACGGCAACTAGCTTGCAGAGGAAGATCCCGGCAATGACCATAAACAGTGGCGGGGTAGTTAAAAAGGATTGCACCGTACTATAGCCGTTGCCCCACACGGCAGGAGTGAGCAGGGAAAGCAGACCCACGATCAAACCTCCCAATGCCAGTTGCCAGGGCGGCGCAAGTTTAAGATTAACAAAACCCCGATGACTGGCGTTCATTAGCTTTAAAAACAATGGACCGCACAAGCCCATCAACACGCCCGTACTGATAATCAGTGCATAGTCGCGAGTCTGAACTATTACAGAGAGTTGCACGCTGTAGAGCAAAGCATCGCTGTGATTAAGAAGATTGCTAATAAGCAATGCCACTACGGCAGAGATCACTACTGGTCCGAGGGAGGCCAGCATCATGGTGCCAAACAAGACTTCGGCAATAAATAAACTCCCGGCAAGTGGGGCGCGATAGGCTGCTGCCATTCCCGCAGCCGCGCCACAGGCAATCCACAATTTCCACTCTTCACGTGGGGTAAAACGTTGGGCAAACCAGGAGGCAGCAAGTGCCGCCAACAGGATCATCGCACCTTCACGACCAATGGCGCTGCCGCTGGTCACCACCAGCAAAGAAGCGAAGGATTTAATCAGACTGGTGGCGTAATCAAACTGCCCATCGGTTTGTAACGCCTCCATATAATCGGTAGGTGCATGGGGGCGTTGCTGAGAGAGTTTCTGCCAGAACATCAGCAATAAACCTGCCGCCAGTCCGCCGAGCGCCGGCGTTAGCAGTCGTCGCCACGGAGAAAGGTTCGTTGCTGCATTGACCAGACTGCCGGAGTCGTTATTGAGGAACAGCCACTCCAGTAGCAGCATCGCATGACGAAACCCTGCAACGGCAAAGGCCGCCAGAATGCCTACGACCATTGCGATAAGCAGGCGGCGAAACATGGTGCGCAGATCCGGGTAGATGTGTAGATGTTGCATGAGCAGAAATGGCAAATTAAACACGGGGCTCTATTTTGCGGGAAAAGAGACCTGGTGCAAAAGCTGTGCGTGCTGTATGTGGAATTAAACGTGACGTTGTCACTTATTGGATTTGAAAGGCGTGCAGTTTACGCCTTTCGATAATACTAAGGATTATTCAGCGAAACAGGGGTTTTACCGCGACAGGGATCAGCAACTGTGACTGCCATTGTGTCAGCGTTAAACGAGCCAGCTCACCGAGCGCGCGATAAAAAGAGTGTTCCGCCTTTTCGATAAACACTTCAAGAAAACGCGTGGACCACGGTAAAAGATGCCAGGCCAACAACTCTTCACACTCGGTCTGACGACCATTCTCTGCCAGCCATGCTGCCATCAACAGCAGCGAACCAAAATGATCTTCTGGTTCGTTTTGTTTCATTTCAAACTGAATGCCTTTTTCGCGCATCCATTGACGAAGCGCCAAAGTAGAATCGCCAAACAGCACCGATTCGCGATCCAGCCAGACAGATCCCCATGGAGGAGAGGGTAACGCCCACGGCCCGACAAATAATCGTTGCCATGCCTGACTACGCGACTCTTCACATTCTTCCTTAAAAGCCGTTGCCAGCGGCGCTAATGACGTTTGTGATAAAGGCCACTGGGTGACCCAATCGTCACTGGTTAGCGCAGAAACCAGTGGAGAGGCTTCTTTACTCTCAGGAGCGTAATAAAACAGCGCGCCCAGCACGCGCGCTGCGACAGAAAAATTATCTTGTTGTGAGAAATGCGTCATTCCTATCATCCTGAAACGTGCGGTTTACCCCGCACCAATTTGTTAACCTGCGATGGTCATTCCGAGCATTATGTGCAGGCCATAAACGAGCGCACGCCCGATCATCTCAGCAGGTATCCCGGCTAGCGGGCACAGCCAGCGCATAACAATACCACACGGCAGGCCTGATATGTGCGTAAGCATCGTATCAGGCAGCCTCAGGTTTATTAATGCGATTCAGCAGGCTCATTATCATGGGTTGGCTGGGGGTGGGCAGAAACATTACCGCTGGTGGTGCGGGTGTAGAGAATTTTATGCGTGTCGTTAGCGCAATGCCCGACGACCTGTGAATCAGGCTGGTCGACCTGATCATTCGGCACAATACTTAAAGTGAAGCCACTTTCTGGTACGCCGTTATTGATAATGCGCTGTGAAATATCACTTTTTATGCGCTCACATGAATCCGACGCGGCGAGCACTGTGGATGAGGCCAGGGTGAGCAGAAGTGCGGCACTGCAGGCTAAGATTTTCATCATTGGCTCCTTACATGAATATTACTAACTAAGCATAGCATTTCACGTGTAAATTACTGTATTTACTACTATGATTGAGAATCATCTCTACTGTCTGGTGATTGATGTGAATTACAAATTACTGCCATGTTTACTCGCGATAATACTCACAGGATGTGACCGCACAGAGGTAACACTTTCATTTACGCCAGAAATGGCCAGTTTCTCTAATGAATTTGATTTTGATCCGCTGCGTGGACCGGTTAAAGATTTCACTCAGACGTTAATGAATGAGCAAGGGGAAGTGACGAAACGTGTTTCGGGGAATTTATCGGAAGAAGGCTGTTTTGATTCCCTCGAATTACTGGATCTGGAGAATAATACCGTGGTTGCCCTGGTGTTGGATGCAAATTATTACCGGGATGCACAGACACTGGAGAAAAGAGTACGTCTACAGGGAAAATGCCAGTTAGCAGAATTACCTTCTGCCGGGGTAAGTTGGGAAACTGACGATAATGGCTTCGTGGTTAAGGCCAGCAGCAAACAGATGCAGATGGAATATCGCTATGATGATCAGGGTTATCCGCTGGGGAAAACGACGAAAAGTAACGACAAAACGTTATCTGTCAGCGCCACTCCATCAACGGACCCGATCAAAAAACTGGATTACACGGCAATTACTTTACTGAATAATCAACAGGTTGGTAATGTCAAACAGACTTGTGAATATGACAGCCACGCGAATCCAGTGGACTGCCAATTAATCATTGTGGATGAGGGAGTAAAACCCGCCGTCGAACGGGTTTACACCATCAAAAATACCATTGATTATTATTAATACTATTGCGCGGTTGGTTTTAGTAGAGTCTGCCCTTGCGTTTTATGTTCCGCCAGATACTGATGCTGGAATATGCACATGCGAATAGCATTGCGATATTGACCGTTAATAAAGAATTCATGCATCAGTTCACCTTCGACCGTAAAACCGAGCTTACGATAAATATGAATCGCTTTCTCATTCTCTTTATCGACAATCAGATAAAGCTTATAGAGATTAAGAACAGTGAAACCATAATCCATCGCTAATTTCGCGGCGCGGGTTGCCAGACCTTTACCCTGGTATTCCGGGGAGATGATTATCTGAAATTCTGCGCGGCGATGGACGTGGTTAATTTCTACCAGTTCCACCAGACCTGCCTTTTCGCCATCGCATTCCACGACGAAACGACGTTCACTCTGATCGTGAATATGCTTATCGTACAGATCAGAGAGTTCAACAAAGGCTTCGTACGGCTCCTCAAACCAGTAACGCATCACGCTGGCGTTATTGTCGAGTTGATGCACATAGCGTAAATCTTCACGCTCCAGCGGACGTAGCTTAACACTGTGGGCGCTAGTCATAACGTGTCCTTACATTCCTTATATCAATAACAGGTTAGGGGATGATTACGCGACCAGTACGACGGTCCAGGCAGCGTAAAGTATTCGGCTCCCAGTAGGCATTAATATTGGCACTCTGCTCGCATTTATCGCGGCTATCAAATGCGGCGTCAGCTTTATCCCATTCTTTCTCGGTGCGTTTGTTGATTTTTTGACGCAGATTACGCGTGTCATTCCATTGCTCTTTTTCCATTGCTGCCTGCTGGCGACTCTGTGCGCTGTCGCCAGATTCAATCACCAGTTTGTTGGTTTCTGCATGGGTAGTTGCGCTAAATGCCAGTGCGCAAGGCAGCAGAAAAGCGAGCAGGCTGAGTTTTTTGCAGAGAGTGATATTCATGATTCATTCCTTACATGAATGGTTAAGGGCGATTTTACACGATCCACTGTGAACGCGAAACGTACCAGAAGGATGTCTATGTTGATGATATTATGTCGCCCTATAAATATACATGATGTCAATGAGTGACAAAGATGATTAAAACAACGTTACTGTTTTTTGCTACCGCTTTGTGTGAAATCATTGGTTGTTTTTTGCCCTGGCTGTGGCTGAAACGGAATGCCAGTGTCTGGTTGTTGGTTCCAGCGGGGATTTCTCTGGCGCTTTTCGTCTGGCTGTTAACGTTGCATCCGGCAGCAAGTGGGCGAGTTTATGCAGCGTATGGCGGTGTTTATGTCTGTACGGCGCTCCTGTGGCTGCGGGTGGTAGATGGGGTGAAGCTCAGTCTCTACGACTGGACGGGAGCGATAATTGCGCTTTGCGGCATGTTGATTATTGTTGCTGGCTGGGGACGCACCTGACTTTTCTGATATGATTAATTATTTTTTATCAATAAAATACGCACTAGTTGAACCCCGGAAAAACAATAAAGCTTGACTGTTTTTAGAACTATTCACGGCGCAAATATGCGCCTTTTTTTGTGATCGCTCTGGCTTTTCTTGATCTTAATACTTGTATGGTAGTAGCTCAGTTGCGTAGATTTCATGCATCACGACAAGCGATGCAAGGAATAGAACATGAAGATCGTAGGGGCTGAAGTTTTTGTTACCTGTCCGGGACGTAATTTCGTCACCTTAAAAATCACCACCGAGGACGGTATTACCGGTCTTGGTGATGCAACTCTGAACGGGCGCGAGCTTTCCGTTGCGTCCTATTTGCAGGATCATATCTGTCCGCAACTTATAGGCCGCGATGCCCATCGTATCGAAGATATCTGGCAGTTTTTCTATAAAGGCGCTTACTGGCGTCGCGGTCCTGTCACCATGTCGGCTATTTCCGCTGTTGATATGGCGCTGTGGGACATTAAAGCCAAAGCCGCAAACATGCCGCTTTACCAACTGTTAGGTGGGGCTTCCCGTAAGGCGTAATGGTCTATTGTCATACCACCGGTCACAGTATTGATGAAGCACTGGATGATTATGCTCGTCATCAGGAACTGGGATTCAAAGCCATCCGCGTGCAGTGTGGTATTCCCGGAATGAAAACGACTTACGGTATGTCCAAAGGAAAAGGGCTGGCTTATGAACCTGCGACCAAAGGGCAGTGGCCAGAAGAGCAGTTGTGGTCAACGGAAAAATATCTCGACTTCATGCCAAAACTGTTCGACGCAGTGCGCAACAAGTTTGGCTTTAATGAGCATGTGCTGCATGACATGCACCATCGTTTAACGCCCATTGAGGCGGCACGCTTTGGCAAAAGTATTGAAGATTATCGCCTGTTCTGGATGGAAGATCCGACACCCGCAGAAAACCAGGAGTGCTTCCGCCTCATTCGCCAACATACCGTAACGCCAATTGCGGTGGGTGAAGTCTTTAACAGCATCTGGGACTGCAAACAGCTGATTGAAGAACAACTTATCGACTATATCCGTACAACGCTGACCCACGCTGGCGGCATCACAGGTATGCGCAGAATTGCCGATTTTGCTTCGCTTTACCAGGTTCGTACTGGCTCACATGGTCCTTCCGATTTGTCACCAGTCTGCATGGCTGCGGCGTTGCACTTTGACTTGTGGGTGCCGAATTTCGGCGTTCAGGAGTATATGGGCTATTCAGAACAAATGCTTGAAGTCTTCCCGCACAACTGGATCTTCGATAACGGCTATATGCATCCTGGTGATAAGCCAGGCATTGGTATCGAATTCGATGAAAAGCTGGCGGCGAAATATCCCTACGAACCTGCCTATCTGCCAGTCGCACGTCTGGAAGATGGCACGCTATGGAACTGGTAAGGAGTCATACAATAATGAAAAGTATTTTAATTGAAAAACCGAATCAACTGGCGATTATCGAACGTGAAATTCCGACCCCGGCAGTGGGTGAAGTACGAGTAAAAGTGAAACTCGCGGGAATTTGTGGATCGGATAGTCACATTTATCGCGGTCATAATCCGTTTGCAAAGTATCCGCGTGTCATTGGTCACGAATTTTTTGGCGTGATTGATGCCGTAGGTGAAGGTGTGGATAACGCCAGAGTTGGCGAACGTGTTGCGGTAGATCCCGTAGTCAGCTGCGGACATTGTTATCCGTGCTCAATGGGTAAGCCCAACGTTTGCACAACTCTGGCTGTATTAGGTGTTCACGCTGATGGCGGTTTTAGCGAATATGCAGTCGTTCCGGCGAAGAATGCGTGGAAAATTCCCGATGGAGTGGCTGATCAGTTCGCTGTAATGATCGAACCATTTACCATTGCGGCGAACGTTACCGGACACGGACAGCCGACAGAAGATGACACCGTGCTGGTTTATGGTGCCGGTCCAATTGGTCTGACTATCGTTCAGGTATTAAAGGGTGTTTATAACGTTAAAAATGTGATTGTCGCCGATCGCATTGATGAACGACTGGATAAAGCGAAAGAGAGCGGGGCAGACTGGGTGATTAATAACAGCCAGACAACGCTTGGCGAAATATTCGCTGAAAAGGGCATCAAACCAACATTAATTATTGATGCTGCTTGCCATCCTTCCATTTTGAAAGAAGCAGTTATGCTGGCTTCTCCGGCGGCACGAATTGTGTTAATGGGCTTCTCCAGTGAACCGTCTGAAGTCATTCAGCAGGGAATTACTGGCAAGGAACTCTCTATTTTTTCTTCCCGGTTAAATGCCAATAAATTCCCGGTCGTTATCGACTGGTTAAGCAAAGGGTTAATTAATCCTGATAAATTAATTACCCATACCTTTGATTATCTGCGTGTTGCTGATGCCATTTCATTATTCGAAAAGGATCAAAAGCACTGTTGCAAAGTTTTACTCACGTTTTCTGAATAATACCAATAATAGCGAATAAGCAGTACGCATCTTACCTCTTATTTAGAGATAATAATTATGACAATAGAAAAACATGAAAGAAGCACTAAGGATTTAGTGAAGGCAGCGGTATCAGGATGGTTAGGTACGGCACTTGAATTTATGGATTTTCAGTTATACTCGCTCGGTGCAGCGTTAGTATTCCATGAAATATTTTTTCCGGAATCATCAACCGCAATGGCGTTAATTCTGGCAATGGGAACCTACGGTGCTGGTTATGTTGCACGTATTGTCGGAGCATTTATTTTCGGCAAAATGGGCGACAGAATAGGGCGTAAGAAAGTGCTCTTTATTACCATCACCATGATGGGGATCTGTACTACCTTAATTGGTGTGTTGCCGACCTATGCGCAGATTGGTGTTTTTGCGCCAATATTGCTGGTGACGCTGCGTATTATTCAGGGGCTGGGGGCAGGCGCTGAAATTTCCGGTGCTGGTACGATGCTGGCGGAATATGCGCCGAAAGGTAAACGCGGCATTATCTCCTCATTCGTTGCGATGGGAACGAACTGCGGTACGTTGAGCGCAACGGCAATCTGGGCCTTTATGTTCTTTATTCTTAGTAAAGAAGAACTGCTGGCATGGGGATGGCGTATACCGTTCCTGGCGAGCGTTGTCGTGATGGTCTTTGCTATCTGGTTGCGTATGAACCTGAAAGAAAGCCCTGTCTTTGAGAAGGTTAACGACAGCAACCAACCTACAGCAAAACCTGCACCTGCTGGTAGCATGTTCCAGAGCAAATCTTTTTGGTTGGCAACGGGTCTGCGTTTTGGACAGGCAGGAAACTCAGGTCTGATTCAAACCTTCCTTGCTGGTTATTTAGTGCAAACTTTGCTGTTCAATAAAGCAATTCCCACAGATGCATTAATGATCAGTTCTATTATCGGTTTTATGACGATTCCTTTCCTCGGTTGGTTATCTGATAAAATTGGTCGTCGTATTCCTTACATCATTATGAATACTTCAGCTATTGTCCTGGCGTGGCCAATGCTTTCTATCATTGTAGATAAAAGCTATGCACCGGGCACCATCATGGTTGCTCTCATTGTGATTCACAACTGTGCGGTGTTGGGATTATTTGCCCTGGAAAATATTACCATGGCAGAGATGTTCGGCTGTAAAAACCGCTTTACCCGAATGGCAATATCTAAAGAAATTGGTGGTCTTATCGCTTCAGGTTTTGGTCCTATTCTGGCCGGTATTTTCTGTACCATGACCGGATCCTGGTATCCGATTGCAATAATGATTATGGCTTATTCCGTCATCGGCTTAATTTCCGCGCTGAAAATGCCAGAAGTTAAAGACCGCGATTTGAGTGCGCTGGAAGATGCTGCAGAAGATCAACCGCGCGTTGTAAGAGCTGCGCAACCTTCAACAAGTCTGTAAATCCAGAATCCCTTCTCTTAGTGAGGAGGGATTTTTTATTCCTATAACAAACCATTCAGCTTGCCATATTGAAATTAAAGGAATTTTCATGGGAAATAATTTGTTATCAGCCAAAGCGACACTCCCTGTTTATGATCGTAATAACCTGGTGCCAAAAATTGTTCATTTAGGGTTTGGTGCATTTCATCGCGCGCATCAGGGCGTGTATGCCGATATCCTGGCAGCCCAGCATCACAGCGATTGGGGCTACTATGAAATGAACCTGATTGGCGGTGAACAGCAAATCATCGATCTAAAACAGCAAGATAATCTCTATACCGTTGCAGAAATGTCGGCTGATGCGTGGACCGCTCGCGTCGTCGGCGTCGTGAAAAAGGCGCTGCACGTACAAATAGATGGCTTAGAAGCCGTGCTGGCCGCGATGTGTGAACCGCAAATCGCAATTGTCTCTCTGACAATCACCGAAAAAGGGTATTTCCACTCTCCGGCAACCGGACAGTTAATGCTGGATCACCCGATGGTAGCTGCCGACTTGCAAAATCCCCACCAGCCGAAAACAGCAACAGGCGTGATTGTCGAGGCGCTGGCTCGCCGTAAAGCCGCAGGACTTCCAGCGTTTACCATCATGTCATGTGACAACATGCCAGAAAATGGTTACGTTATGCGTGACGTTGTCACTTCATATGCCAGGGCTGTAGATGTAAAACTGGCGCAATGGATAGAAGAAAACGTGACTTTTCCGTCGACAATGGTGGATCGCATTGTACCCGCAGTGACGGCAGAAACGCTGGACAAAATCGAACAACTTATCGGCGTGCGCGATCCGGCAGGTGTGGCCTGTGAGCCTTTCCGTCAGTGGGTTATTGAAGATAATTTTGTTGCCGGACGCCCTGAATGGGAAAAAGTCGGTGCTGAACTGGTCAGCGATGTACTGCCTTATGAAGAGATGAAACTGCGTATGCTCAACGGTAGCCACTCCTTCCTGGCTTATCTGGGCTATCTGGCGGGATATCAGCACATTAACGACTGTATGGAAGATGAAAATTATCGTCATGCGGCACATGCCTTGATGTTGCAGGAACAGGCGCCCACGCTGAAAGTACAGGGTGTGGATTTGCAAAATTATGCCGATCGACTGATTGAACGCTACAGCAACCCGGCTTTACGCCACCGAACCTGGCAGATTGCAATGGATGGTAGTCAGAAACTGCCGCAGCGGATGCTGGATTCAATTCGCTGGCATCTGGAACATGACAGCGCGTTCGATCTGCTGGCGTTGGGTGTTGCTGGTTGGATGCGTTATGTTGGCGGTGTTGATGAACAGGGAAATCAGATTGAGATTAGCGATCCGTTACTACCGGTTATTCAAAAGGCTGTGCAAAGTAGCGCCGAAGGGAAAAAGCGTGTGCAGTCGTTGATGGCGATTAAGGCGATATTTGGCGAAGATTTGCCGAACAATAGCTTGTTTGTTGCAAAGGTGACGGAAGCGTACTTGGCTTTATTAGCGCATGGCGCGAAAGCGACCGTGGCAAAATATATCGTGAGGTAAAAACAGCAATGCCGCCATCGGCGGCATTCACACGCTTAGTTCATGCCGAGACGAATCAGGTCCAGAGGCGCGAGTTTTTCATCACAACCTTCAACAACCACGGTTTTACCGCGACGGATTTGTTCTGCGGTCAGACCTTCAGTGTCAATCGACAGGATCTTGCCAGTGTGACCGGTGCCGCTAACCATAACACGGCTGCCAGTGGTGATTGCGTTACGGTTACGATCGTAGGTCGTCATAGGTGTTTTCTCCTTTCTGATTTACAGTCGAAGCCCACGTAACGGGCGCAATATAAATACTCCTGTCGGGTGAATATTTTTTTGTTTATGATCAAGTTCACATCTTTTTTGATGCTTGCATGAACCAGAAGAAGGGGATGGACTCTCACCCCGGATGGGATGAGAGGAAATGAATTACTCTTCGCTAAACCAGTCGCTATTTTCCTGGCGGATCAGCTGCACGGATTCACTTATTTCCTGCAAATGCAGAGTCATTGCTTTTTCTACCGCATCGCCATCATGTTTTTGTAGAGCAGTAAAAATATCCATGTGTTGACGTAATAACATATCGGGCGGCGATACGTGGTCAAAGCTCATATAGCGCACGCGGTCAACAGTTGCTTTCAGGTTTTCAATGGTGTCCCACGCAAGCTGACAGTCGGCAATCTGCGTCAGAATTTGATGGAAGTTATCATCCAACTCAAAAAAATCATCCAGCTGTTTGCGTTCAATGGCAATACGTTGTTGGTGGAGATTTTGCTCAAGCTGATAGCACTGGCTATCGGTAATCATGGTCGCCGCCCGGCGGGCAACGGCACACTCAATAGCCTGACGAATAAAACTACCATTGCGTACCTGAGTCATGGAAATTTTATTGACGTAGCTGCCACGCTGCGGGCGAATTTGAATCAGGCCGTTTTCTGCCAGTTTAATGAAGGCTTCACGAACCGGCTGGCGTGACACATTGAAACGAACAGAAACTTCTTTTTCCGACAACGGTGTGCCCGGAGGGATCAGGCAATGGACAATGTCGCGGCGAAGAATACGATAAATTTGCTGATTGACAGGTTGTGTGGGATTAAGTTGCGTTTCGACGGTCATTCGTTCTTGCTTGTGAGTGGGTTAACTGCGTGAGTCTACCACTTTTTTGTGACAAGCAATAACCCGGCGGTTAAGCCGGGTATAAAAATTAATGGCGATGGACATTCAGTCCGGCATAGCTTTGGGTAACCGGCATCATTTCCAGAGTATTGATGTTGACGTGAGCAGGGAGTGTGGCAACCCACCAGACTGCTTCGCTGACATCTTCTGGCGTCAGCGCAACGGTGTTTTGATAGGTTTTTTCCGCTTTATCGTCGTCGCCTTTAAAGCGGACATTGGAAAACTCGGTGCCACCCACCAGACCTGGCTCGATGTCGGTGACACGCACTGCCGTACCATGCAAGTCAGTGCGCAGATTCAGGCTGAACTGACGAACAAACGCTTTTGTCGCGCCATAAACGTTACCACCAGCATATGGCCAGCTACCCGCCGTTGAGCCAATGTTAATAATATGACCATGATTACGCTCGACCATGCCAGGCAGGACAGCGCGGGTCATATACACCAGGCCTTTATTGTTGGTATCAATCATAGTTTCCCAGTCTTCAACGCTGGCTTTATGTGCAGGTTCCATACCCAGCGCCAGTCCAGCATTGTTTACCAGAATATCGATATTACGCCACTCGGCAGGAAGCGAAGTCAGCATCTCTTCAATGGCGGCGCGGTTGCGAACGTCCAGTTGGGCGATATACAAATTATCGCCCAGTTCGTCTTTTAACTCCTGCAACCGTTCCTGGCGACGGCCAGTGGCGATAACTTTATGCCCTTGTTGAATAAAACGACGCGTAATGCATTCACCAAAACCTGCCGTTGCTCCAGTTACTAAAACGATCATCTCACTGTTCCTCAACGATTTTGTGTGTCAATAACATAGCACGTGATGCTTAAGAGCGGGTAATACTGGTTTGCAAGATTGCACTCCGTTATTAGTAAGCCTACGCTATGGAACACCTCGTTTTCAGGAGTAGAAAATGTCAACGACGAATCCTTTCCTTACGCAGAGTACTCTGCCGTATATGGCTCCCCATTTTGATCAGATTGAAAATCAACACTATCGCCCGGCATTCGATGAGGGGATGCGGCAAAAGCGGGTTGAGATAGAGGCGATAGCTTTAAACCCGCAGACGCCCGATTTTAATAACACTATTCTGGCTCTCGAAAAGAGCGGGGAATTACTCACTCGTGTTACCAGCGTCTTCTTTGCCATGACCTCGGCGCATACTAATGATGAATTACAGCGTCTTGATGAACAGTTCTCGGCGGAACTGGCGGAACTGGCGAATGATATCTACCTGAATGGTGAATTATTCGCGCGGGTAGATGCTGTCTGGCAGCGGCGCGAAACGCTGGGTCTTGATAGTGAATCTATTCGTTTGGTTGAAGTTATTCATCAACGTTTTGTTCTTGCCGGTGCCAAACTTGAAGATGCTGATAAAGCAAAATTAAAAGTGCTGAACACAGAAGCCGCAACCCTGACCAGTCAGTTTAACCAGCGATTATTAGCCGCGAACAAATCCGGTGGGCTGGTGGTTGACGATGTTCAGCAACTGGCAGGCATGAGTGAGCAAGAAATTGCGCTGGCGGCTGAGGCGGCTCGCGAGAAAGGTCTGGAAAACAAATGGCTTATTCCATTGCTGAATACCACGCAACAACCGGCGCTTGCGGAACTCCGCGATCGTTCTACACGTGAAAAACTGTTCACTGCGGGGTGGACACGCGCGGAAAAAAACGATGGCAATGATACTCGTTCCATCATTCAACGGCTTGTGGAGATCCGCGCCCAACAGGCGAAACTACTTGGTTTCCCTTATTATGCCGCATGGAAAATTGCCGATCAGATGGCAAAAACACCAGAAGCAGCACTCAACTTTATGCGGGAAATTGTTCCGGCGGCACGTCAACGTGCGAGCGATGAATTAGCGTCTATACAGGCGGTTATCGATAATCAGCAGGGTGGGTTCAGCGCCCAGCCGTGGGACTGGGCATTTTATGCTGAACAGGTGCGGCGGGAGAAATTCTGTCTCGATGAGGCGCAGCTTAAACCTTATTTCGAATTAAACACGGTGTTGAATGAAGGTGTATTCTGGACCGCCAATCAGCTCTTCGGTATTAAGTTTGTCGAACGTTTTGATATTCCTGTTTACCATCCTGATGTCCGCGTATGGGAAATTTTTGATCATAATGGCGAGGGACTGGCGTTATTTTACGGTGATTTCTTCGCCCGTGATTCAAAAAGCGGCGGCGCATGGATGGGGAATTTTGTAGAGCCATCTACGCTCAATGAAACACGCCCGGTAATCTATAACGTTTGTAATTATCAGAAACCGGCAACAGACGAACCCGCATTGTTGCTGTGGGACGATGTTATTACATTATTCCATGAGTTTGGGCATACGTTGCACGGTCTGTTTGCCTGCCAGCGTTATGCCACGCTTTCTGGCACCAATACACCACGCGATTTTGTCGAATTTCCTTCGCAAATCAACGAGCATTGGGCAATGCATCCGCAGGTATTCGCGCGCTACGCCCGGCATTATCAGAGCGGGAAAGCAATGCCGGAAGAGTTACAACAAAAAATGCGTAATGCCAGCCTGTTCAATAAAGGTTATGAGATGAGCGAACTGCTTAGCGCCGCACTTCTTGATATGCGCTGGCACTGTCTGCAAGAGCATGAAGCGATGCAGGATATGAATGATTTCGAACTGCGGGCGCTGGCGGCGGAAAATATGGATCTTCCCGCCGTACCGCCACGTTATCGCAGCAGTTATTTCGCCCACATTTTTGGTGGTGGATATGCGGCGGGATATTACGCCTATTTGTGGACGCAAATGCTGGCAGACGATGGTTATCAATGGTTTGTCGAGCAGGGCGGCTTAACGCGTGAGAATGGGCAACGTTTTCGCGAGGCGATTCTTTCCAGAGGCAACAGCGAAGATTTAGAACGCCTGTATCGTCAATGGCGCGGTAAGGCACCACAGATCTCACCGATGTTGCAACATCGCGGGCTGGACGTCTAATTTTCTGTAAATATGGCTGGTCTGGCGTGAAGCCAGGCCAGAACGTCACTCCAGTAATTTCAAAAGCTGCGCCAGTGCAAATCGAACCGCCAATGCTAATACCGTTTCGCAATCGCCATCAAAATGCATAACCGCAGTATGCATTTTTCCTTTAATATTCCATGCGAACCAGACTGTGCCTGCGGGCGTACCATCCTGCCCACCTTCAGGCCCACCGTAGCCGGTAATGGCAATACTCATATCGACATCTGCGCGCTCTTTGGCACCAGTTGCCATTTCTGTCGCTATCTTCTCGCTCACTGCCGTATATTTCTCAAGAGATTGCTGACTGACGCCAAGGATTTTCATTTTGGCTTGATCGGTAAAGGTGACAAAGCCTGCGCCGTAAAACTTTGGTGTGTCTTCAGCAGCACACAGCGCGCAAGCCAACTTACCGCCAGTGCATGATTCGGCGGTAGTTAAGCGTAATTGATCAGCGATAAGTCTTTGGCTCAACGCGGATGTCAGGTTTTCAATGGTATCGCTATCTGCAAGTTGTACAATTTTATTGCTATTAATGTTCATCGTTGTTTGTCCACGTTATTAGCTGCAAAGATGATTTGCCTTTTTTGTATGTTCTTTCACTATAATAAAAATTAAATTTATAAAGCCGATTATTCTGAAAATATACTTAAGACTTAAACACAGCTTTCTTTAATCTTTTTATTGTCTTTTTGAGTTAAATTTGCTGAAGATTTTGTTGCTAGCTGACTGATTTTAATTGTTTTATAACAATCAGTATGATTCTTATTTGTCAATTATAAAAATAGCAACCAGACTTAATAAGTCAAACCAAACGCAATTAAGGAGTCAGTATGAAATTTCAGGCCATTGTATTAGCAGGTTTTCTTGTCATGCCTTATGCGTTAGCGGATGACCAGGGCGGCTTAAAACAGGATGCTGCGCCACCACCGCCACATGCAATAGAAGACGGCTATCGCGGAACTGATGATGCAAAAAAAATGACCGTTGATTTTGCGATAACTATGCATGATGGTGCCTCAGTTTCATTACGAGGTAATTTAATTTCCCACAAGGGTGAAGACCGTTACGTTTTTCGCGATAAGAGCGGTGAAATTAATGTTGTTATTCCTGCTGCCGTTTTTGATGGACGACAAGTTCAGCCTGACCAGATGATCAACATTAGCGGGAGTCTGGATAAGAAAAGCACCCCAGCCGTGGTTCGGGTCACACATCTGCAGAAATAGTCACAAAAATAAATGCGTCTGATGGCCCAATCAATTGGGGCATCAGGCTTTGCTGTTTATGTTATTTGCCTCTGTTTTATGGCGCAAGGAAGAGATGATTTACAGAATTAAACACTTTTTTATCTGCTTATTTTGTTTTAAATCACAATGTTATCTTTAACGTCGTCTCAGATTAGGATTTCTATTAAAATATTGACGTAATTTTTCTTTTCTCTCGGTAGAGTACGGCGCACAAGGAACTGTGAAAAAGGAGTGGCAATGATCAAGAAGACAACGGAAATCGATGCCATCTTGTTAAATCTCAATAAGGCTATCGATGCCCATTACCAATGGCTGGTGAGTATGTTTCACAGCGTGGTAGCGAGAGATGCCAGTAAGCCAGAAATTACGGATAACCATTCTTATGGACTGTGCCAGTTCGGTCGCTGGATTGATCATCTGGGGCCACTCGATAACGATGAATTACCTTACGTTCGGCTAATGGATTCTGCCCATCAACATATGCATAACTGTGGTCGGGAATTAATGTTGGCTATTGTCGAAAATCGCTGGCAGGACGCTCATTTTGATGAATTTCAGGAAGGGTTACTTTCTTTTACGGCAGCATTAACCGATTACAAAATTTATTTGCTGACGATTCGTAGCAATATGGATGTTCTGACTGGATTACCTGGTCGTCGGGTTCTTGATGAATCCTTTGATCATCAATTACGTAATGCTGAACCACTGAATCTCTATTTAATGCTGCTGGACATAGACCGATTTAAATTGGTTAATGATACCTACGGGCATTTAATCGGTGATGTGGTATTACGCACCCTGGCAACTTACTTAGCTACCTGGACACGTGATTATGAAACGGTTTATCGCTATGGCGGCGAAGAATTTATCATCATTGTCAAAGCTGCTAATGATGAAGATGCCTGTCGTGCCGGAGTACGCATTTGCCAGCTAGTCGATAACCATGCAATCGCACATTCTGAAGGGCATATCAACATAACCGTGACCGCAGGTGTGAGCCGTGCATTTCCTGAAGAACCGCTGGATGTAGTCATCGGAAGAGCAGACCGGGCAATGTATGAGGGTAAGCAAACCGGAAGAAATCGCTGCGTGTTTATTGACGAACAAAACGTGATTACTCGAGTTTAAGCGCCGTTTAACATTCATTGAGAAAAATAATGCTACTGTGTCAATGATCCGTTACCAGTGCAGAGAAACGCCTGTTAGCGCAAAAGTAAAAACACAAATCTATCCATGCAAGCATTCACCGCCGGTTTACTGGCGGTTTTTTTTCGCCGTCAGAAAAATCAGGCCCCTTGTACACAATTGTAACAAGGGGCCGATTAGGTGAGGGATTATCTCCGTTCATTAGTCATCCCATTTGTGGCTGAAATACGCGGCCAGAAAGCCAGAAAATAAAATTATTCCCAGTACAGCTATAAAAACATTCATATTACTCAGCATTATTTGCCTCCGTTTATGGTGTGGTGTGTTTCCTCTCTTACCTTAATTTTCATCTCAATGAGAAAGATATTAGCAGAGGTAACCTAAACGAAGGCTGAATTAGAGGGTTAATGTGATGAGGAACGGCTGTTTTTCCGATATTGTGAAGGGGATAATAAAAAACGCTGATGAAAATGATGACGCAGTAAAGATGAATTACCAAACCCCGTCAGCTCGGCAATTTTATCGATGCTAAACGACGAATTTTGCAGATAATCCTCCACTCGCATTAATCGCTCATTGAGAAGCCAGCGGGCGGGTGTCATACCCGTTAAGGCGACAAAACGTCTTAAAAAAGTACGTTGACTCATATTCACTCGTCCGGCGAGAGAGGCAACGGTATGCGTTTGTGCCAGATTTTGCTGTAAAAAGTCGAATAATGCGCCTAACGTATGGCTTTCACGCGGCGCAGCCATCGGGCGTGTCAGGTTTTGTGGTTGCTCACCGTGGCGATGTGGCTGAATGACCAGCCGCCGGGCGACATTATTAGCAATTTCATGACCATAATCTTTGCGCACGATATGTAAGCACAGATCGATCCCTGCTGCGCTTCCGGCGGAGGTCATTACTTGTCCTTCATCCTGATATAACACATTGTCACTTACATGAATTGAAGGGTAACGATGCTGGAGTTGTTCCGTGTAGCGCCAGTGGGTGGTCGCTTTTCGCTGGTGAAGAAGGCCAGCGGCGGCAAGGACAAATACGCCCGAGCATATCGATACCAGACGAGTACCGCGTTGATGTGCTTCGCGCAACGCCTGACATAGTACTTCTGGTACTGTTGCATCTATACCGCGCCAGCCTGGAATAATAATCATATCGGCTTCAGTCAGTAGCTCCAGCCCGCCATCCGCAACTACGTGGATCCCGCCAGTAGCTTGCAGCGCACCGGGTTCTACCGCAGCAACAGCAAACCGATACCAGTTATCGCCCAGTTCCGGGCGTGGCAGGCCGAAGATTTCAACGGCTACACCGAATTCAAAAGTACAAAGCCCGTCATAGGCCAGTACAGTGACAAGCGGTCGTTGTACTGTTGTCATCATTTTGCTTTTTTCTGGCATATTGGAAGGCGGTCAGTGAAAGGTTGATTGGTTACATTATTGTTAACACAACAACCCAAAAGGAAAAAGCAATATGCGTTATGTCACTGAATTTACCGCAGCGAAACCGGACGTTGCCGAAGCGCATTTTCTCATGCGTTTGAGTGTTGAAACGGATTGCGCCGATGTTCATGACTCGCTGGCCTACATTGGCGATGATTTCGTTTTGCTGCATGTGGTCGGACGTGAAGAGGATTTCGCCCGTCGGCATGTCCCCGGCGCGATTCATCTGCCCCATAAGCAAATGACCGAAGAGAGAATGGCTCAATGGTCGGAAGATACTCTGTTTGTGGTGTATTGCGCGGGGCCACATTGTAACGGCGCAGACCGCGCGGCACTCAAACTGGCTCGGTTAGGAAGGCCAGTTAAAATCATGATCGGCGGGGTAACCGGCTGGGAAGATGAAGGCTACGCCTTTGCAACAGGAAAATAATGAGTCAAGCCGTGCCGTTAAGGCACGGCAGTGAGTCAACAAAGAACCGGCTGTCCCCAGGGTCTTGCGTGAATGCCTTTTAACATCAGCACCCACGCAGCAATGATCGCCAACGCTAAGATGACAAACAGCGAGGACGGCGGCAGGCTGGTGAGCACTACGCCACTCACTAATGGGTTAATCGCTGCACCAAGCCAGCCTAAAGACTGGGCGGAAAAATAGCTGGCTTTCATCCCTGATGGTGCAATATGGTCAATCAACATATATTCGCCAGGGGCATAAATGATTTCGCCAAGAGTAAACACGGCGGCTGAAATTCCCCAAAGTAGCAGGCTGTTGCCCGAAAGGATAAACCCGACCAGACCGACGACAAAACAGAGAGTGCCGGCCGTCATTAGCGCGCGGATGTTGGTCGGATTAATGCGCCGGCCCACGGAATATTGCAACGTAACTACCATCGCAGCATTAACCGGAAGAACAACCGCGACCACCTTTTCGGCAAAATCACCATCAGCAATCACCATCACGTATTGTGAAATGCACGAGGCAAAAGCACCGCTCACGAAAGAGGCCAGAAAGGCTGAGCAGGTGAACCACAGCAGAGCTTTATCCTGTAACAAAACCTTTGGTGACCAGACGCTGCCCGTCTCCGTGGCGATGATTTTCTCGCTGCGTTTCACCCAAATTTGAATGAAAAGCACAGGAAACGCAGAACAGATGGCTGCCAGCCAAAAGGGCAGATTGATACTTTGCATCACCAACAGCGTGCCGAGCGGTGGGCCGATGGTCCAGCCAATGTTGAGCATGGTGTAGTTGATCGAGAAGATCTTCGTTTTACTGGCGGAGGAAAGATTATCGGCAAACCAGGCTTTCAACACGGTAGCAAAAACGGAATACGCACAGTTGATGAGCGCGAAGAACAGCACCACCAGCGTCACGTTGTCCACCAGGGGAATGGCGATAAAACCGCTGGCGAAGGCGGTAATTGCCAGTAACATATAACGTTTCTTGTCGAACTTATCCGCCAGAATGCCAAACCCGAGGCTGAAAACGACGCCGATAGTAAGCGCAATTGTCATCGCATAACCAATCAAATCGACACCCAGACCGTACTGGCGACTCAAATAAATGGTCATAAACGGCAGCGTAGCGCCGCGTCCGATGGTTAATAACAACGACGAGGCAAGAAGGGCGCTGGTAGAGCGTCGCAGAGATAAGTTCATTTGGCTGTCCGGCAGTGCGTTTCGTTATGTTTTGTTTTAGAGATGTAAAGAAATAGCATGGCAAAAATCCGAAGTATAGCGACTTATTTGCGCATTAATGCCGTCGTAAACGGTGACTAACGAATCAACTGTTAAAGAAAAGTAAATTCCGCTAAGTTGATTGCTTACAAAAGATGAAAATTCAGGGGCGGTAGAATGTCGCGAAAAGATGGGGTGTTGGCGCTACTGGTAGTGGTTGTGTGGGGGCTTAATTTTGTGGTCATCAAAGTGGGGCTTCATAATATGCCACCGCTCATGTTGGCCGGTTTGCGCTTTATGCTGGTGGCCTTCCCGGCAATCTTTTTTGTAGCACGACCGAAAGTACCGCTGAATTTGCTGCTGGGGTATGGTTTAACCATCAGTTTTGCGCAGTTTGCCTTTCTGTTCTGTGCCATTAACTTCGGTATGCCTGCAGGTCTTGCTTCGCTGGTTTTACAGGCTCAGGCGTTTTTTACGATTGTCCTCGGCGCGTTTACTTTCGGTGAACGACTACATGGCAAGCAACTGGCGGGGATCGCCTTAGCGATATTTGGCGTGCTGGTGTTGATAGAAGATAGCCTGAACGGTCAACATGTGGCGATGCTCGGTTTTATGCTTACCCTGGCGGCAGCATTTAGCTGGGCGTGTGGCAACATCTTCAATAAAAAGATCATGTCGCACTCATCGCGCCCGGCAGTGATGTCGCTGGTAGTGTGGAGCGCATTGATCCCGATTCTCCCGTTTTTTGTTGCCTCGCTCATTCTCGATGGTTCCGCAACAATGATTCACAGCCTGGTCACTATCGACGTGACCACCATTTTGTCTCTGATGTACCTGGCGTTTGTGGCGACAATTGTCGGCTATGGGATCTGGGGTACGCTGCTTGGGCGTTATGAAACCTGGCGCGTGGCACCGTTATCGTTACTTGTCCCGGTGGTCGGTCTGGCAAGTGCGGCGTTATTGTTAGATGAACGATTAACGGGTCTGCAATTCTTCGGTGCGGTGCTGATAATGGGCGGGCTGTATATCAATGTGTTTGGTTTGCGGTGGCGTAAAGCGGTGAAGGTGAGAAGTTAATAAGCCCCGAGATGTCGGGGCCAGAATTAACTACATGGCGTGTTGATTATAATAGGGCACGCCCAGCGCATCCGACTTATCACTGCCTGTACCCATGTGATTTAAATCGAATGGTGGTTGTTCCTGCGATGGGGGAACAATCACTTCATCACCACAGGGAATAACCGTCGGCTGCGTGGTTTGTTCCGCAAAGCCTTGCGCAGAAAAGACAATAAGCGCGGTTATCATTGCGGATAAAAGTGGTTTAAAGTGGTTTCATGATTGCCTCAGTGACGTTGTCACGTTTCAACTAGCTATTGTAATGATTTAATGGATGTAAAAAGCGCGATTCGCCCTGAATATTAGCCATCCGGTATTTATGCGGCGGAACATCAAAGTAGTTTTTGAAGGTTCGGGTCAGCGTTTGCTGGGACTCGAAACCATAACGTTCTGCCAGATAGAGTATCGGCTCGTTGCTTTCTTTCAGCTTTTGCGCGATTTCTGTCATCTTACGGCTGCGGATATATTGGCCTAATGAATGACCGGTTTCTTTTTTAAACATCCGTTGCAGGTGCCATTTGGAGTAACCCGAACGCTCTGACACTTTCTCCAGTGACAGTGGCGATTCCAGGTTGTCCTCGATCCAGTCCAAAATGCTATGAATGGTAATAGCGTCAGTGTTGCGTCTGGACATCGTCATACCTCTTTTTTTGTTTACGGCAGGACTTTCTTAAGCAAATGCTCAAGCGTTGCCACTTCGTCCGCCGTCAGGTTTTTTGTTAATTCTTGATGCAGGTCCTGGCCAACTAATTGATGGCATTGTTCACATATCGCTGCGCCGCTGGTGGTGAGCTTTACCAGCACGCCGCGCTTGTCATTCGGGTTCGGCAACCGTTCTACCCAGCCTTTACAGACCAGGCGATCCAGCATACGGGTCAGTGCTCCAAGGTCGACCGACAACACTTTTTTCAGTTCGACCGGTGTAATGCACGCCGCGCAGCGGATAGAGCAGAGCACCTTAAACTGTGCCGCCGTGATATCCAGCGGAGACAAATAATCGTTAAGCAGACGGTCTTTCTTCTGATTAACCATATAGATTAAGCGACCCAAGGGGATGATTTCATTGAACAGGTCGCTGGTACTTTTCACAATGGTTGCCCTGGCAAGTAATTAGTTGCAGGGGATAATATTGCCCAGGCAAGTATATGTCAAATGAATGAATTGTCTGATGCCACGTTTTGCTAAATCGGTTCAAGTTTTGGTCAGTGCTATGCAAGATTAGTTAAAGAGTGAAACTTTCTCTTTGTTTTCCCTTTATACTTTTCGCTGATTACTCAGACACACAGGACAACAACCACCAATGTTAGATTTGTTTAAAGCAATTAGTCTGGGGCTGGTGGTGTTGCTGCCGTTAGCCAACCCATTAACGACAGTCGCGTTATTTCTTGGCCTGGCGGGCAACATGAACAGCGCCGAACGTAATCGCCAGTCGTTGATGGCCTCGGTATACGTATTTGCCATCATGATGGTGGCGTATTACGCCGGGCAACTGGTGATGGACACGTTCGGAATTTCGATTCCCGGTCTACGTATTGCCGGTGGTTTAATTGTCGCGTTTATCGGTTTCCGTATGCTCTTTCCTCAGCAAAAGGCAACGGATTCACCGGAAGCAAAAAGCAAATCAGAAGAACTGGAAGATGAACCCAGCGCCAATATTGCTTTTGTGCCACTGGCAATGCCAAGTACCGCCGGACCGGGAACCATTGCGATGATCATTAGCTCGGCGTCAACGGTGCGTCAGAGTTCAACCTTCGCGGACTGGGTTCTGATGGTTGCGCCGCCGCTGATCTTTTTCCTGGTGGCGGTCATTTTATGGGGAAGCCTGCGTAGCTCTGGTGCCATTATGCGGCTGGTGGGGAAAGGGGGAATTGAAGCAATCTCCCGCCTGATGGGCTTCTTGCTGGTTTGTATGGGCGTGCAGTTTATTATTAATGGCATCCTGGAAATTATTAAAACTTACCATTAAAAAAGACCCGAATGGGTCTGAGGCAGATGACAAATGCAACATTGCCTGATGCGCTACGTTTATCAGGTCTACGTAATCTCTGCAATGTATTGAGCTTGAGTGCTTTTGTATTTACCGACCCGAACAAAGCGGCCTGTTCGGGTCTTTAAACTACCGTGTTTGTTCTTCGAGTGTCACTGGCCAGCGGCGGAATATGATGATTGACCATATCAACGCGGCGAGTGCCGGAACTGCACCCACATAACCAATCATCGACATCGACCAGTGCAGACTTACCTGATTACCCACCAGTGCTCCGGCGCCAATGCCAATATTAAATATCCCGGAAAAGAGCGCCATCGCAACGTCGGTGGCATCCGGTGCCAGCGCCAGTACTTTAACCTGCATCCCAAGCCCGATGATCATCATCGCAATCCCCCAGAAAATGCTCAGCACGCCGAGGTGTATCTCACTACTTGCCGAAGGTAACAGAAGCGCCAGACACACCAGCAATAGCGCAATCGCCGCGCTGACCAGCACAGATGCGTACTGATTACCCAGCTTACCGAAAATCACGCTACCAATGATGCCTGCACCACCGAGCATCAATAGCAATGCTGTGGCAAAGTTGGCGCTGAACCCCGCAACGTTTTGCACAAAAGGTTCAATATAGCTGTATGCCGTGTAATGGGCGGTGACCACGACTACCGTCAGCAAATAAATGCTCATCAATGCCGGGCGACGAAACAGCAGCGGAAGACTTTTTAACGAACCAGAGTGCTCACTGGGCAGTAATGGAAGTAATTTGATCAGGCACAAAAGGGTGATAAGCGCCCCGATACCAATTGCGAAGAAGGTCATTCGCCAGCCGAAATACTGCCCCACAATGCGCCCGAGAGGTAAACCTAATACCATCGCCAGTGCTGTGCCGGTGGCAATTAAACTCAATGCCTGCGCTCGCTTCCCGGCTGGTGCCATACGGATTGCCAGAGACGCCGTAATCGACCAGAAAATAGCATGGGCGAAAGCCACACCAATACGACTGATCACCAGAACGGTAAAGCTCCACGATAAAAACGACAGTATGTGGCTGGCGATAAACACCACAAACAGACAGATCAGTAATTTGCGGCGTTCAACCTGACTGGTCATTAGCATAAAAGGCAGTGACATTAGCGCCACCACCCACGCATAAATGGTCAACATGATACCGACTTGTGCGGTTTGCATATGAAAGCTTTGCGCAATATCAGAAAGCAAACCTACAGGCACAAATTCGGTGGTATTGAAGATGAAGGCGGCAACTGCCAGCGTAACGACCCGTAGCCACGCCACTTTGCGGGAAACAATATTTGTTGTCATAACCGATTATCGGATGAGTTGCGAAAAGGTAATAGAATGATCTTAAAACGGTTAATGATCTGAATACAACGGTTTTGTGATCTATGTCGCGTTTCGCCGATTCATGCTGTATCAACGGCAGCGTGAGTAGCAGGTACAACATTTAGTCTGGTACATCCAGCAGTTCAATAAACGCCTCAAGCGGACGCGTTTTCGCCCCGCGACGCCAGACCAGCCAGGTCGTTAACCAGCGCCATTGCTCAGTCAACGGCCACGCTTCAACCTGATGATGCCCGGGCATACTTTCCAGCATAGATCGTGGGATAAGCGCAATGCCCGCACCCGCGACCACACAGGCCAACATCCCGTGATACGATTCCATCTCATGAATAGTCCCCGGAGCTGCGCCGTCAGCATGAAACCAGCTCTCAAAATGACGGCGGTAAGAACAATTGGCGCGAAAGGCATAGATGTTGTAACCATTAACCTGACTGGCGCGGGTTACTGGCGCATGTCCTTGTGGTGTGACGATCATCAGCTCTTCGCGATACACCGGTATCCCGTCGATGGCGGTATGGTTAATCGGCCCATCAATAAATGCCGCATTCAGTTTTCCTTCCAGTACGCCGTCCAGCATCGTGCCAGAAGGGCCGGTGGAAAGTGAAAACTGAATTTTGGGGTAACGGCGGTTAAATTCTGCCAGCGTTGCCGGAATACGCACTGCGGCGGTGCTTTCCAGCGATCCGAGAGAAAACAGACCTTGCGGCTCATCGCCAGCCACGACATTTCGCGCTTCATCCACCAGCGCGAGAATTTGTTGGCTGTAGCGTAAAAAGTTATGCCCGGCGGGAGAGAGACGTAAACGCTGATTTTCGCGGATAAACAGTTCAACACCGAGCTCTGTTTCCAGTTGACGTATACGAGTCGTGAGATTCGACGGCACACGATGAACTTTAGCCGCAGCCTGGGTAATGCTGCCAGCCTCGGCAACTGCGTTGAACATCTCCAGTTGAGTCAGATCCATAGTATTCTCGATTTGTGAATAAGTGGCTTAATATTATTCATTTTTAAACAAGAGTAAATCTACGTATCTTCAAACCATAACTCATAAAGGAGATACCCCAATGACCATCACTCCGGCGACCCATGCCATTTCGATAAATCCAGCCAATGGTGAACAACTTTCTTCACTGCCCTGGGCTGGCGCTGACGATATTGAAAACGCTCTTCAGCTTGCAGTGGAAGGTTTTCGCGGCTGGCGCGAGACAAGCGTAGATTACCGGGCGGAAAAACTACGTGATATCGGTAAAGCTCTGCGCACTCGCAGCGAAGAGATGGCGCAAATGATCACCCGTGAAATGGGTAAACCCATCAAGCAGGCACGCGCCGAAGTGGCGAAATCGGCGAATTTGTGTGACTGGTATGCAGAGCATGGCCCGGCAATGCTGAAAGCGGAACCAACGCTGGTTGAGAATCAGCAGGCGGTTATTGAGTATCGACCGATGGGGACGATTCTGGCGGTTATGCCGTGGAACTTTCCTTTATGGCAGGTGATGCGTGGCGCTGTTCCCATCATTCTTGCAGGTAACGGTTACTTACTTAAGCACGCGCCGAATGTGATGGGCTGTGCTCAGCTCATTGCCCAGGTGTTTACAGATGCGGGTATCCCACAAGGCGTATATGGCTGGCTGAATGCTGACAACGATGGTGTCAGTCAGATGATTAAAGATTCACGTATTGCGGCGGTCACCGTAACCGGAAGTGTCCGTGCAGGAGCGGCTATTGGTGCACAGGCTGGTGCGGCACTGAAAAAATGCGTACTGGAGCTGGGCGGTTCAGATCCGTTTATTGTGCTTAACGATGCCGATCTGGAACTTGCGGTGAAAGCGGCGGTAGCCGGGCGTTACCAGAATACCGGACAGGTTTGTGCGGCGGCAAAACGCTTTATCATCGAAGAGGGGATTGCTTCGGCATTTACCGAGCGTTTTGTAGCGGCTGCGGCAGCGTTGAAAATGGGCGATCCCCGTGACGAAGAGAACGATCTTGGTCCGATGGCACGTTTTGACTTGCGTGATGAGTTGCATCATCAGGTGGAAAAAACCCTGGCGCAGGGCGCACGTCTGTTACTGGGTGGGGAAAAGATGGCTGGGGCAGGTAACTACTATCCGCCAACGGTTCTGGCAAATGTCACCCCAGAAATGACCGCGTTTCGGGAAGAAATGTTTGGCCCCGTTGCGGCAATCACCGTAGCGAGAGATGCAGAACATGCGCTGGAACTGGCTAATGACAGTGAGTTCGGCCTTTCTGCGACGATTTTTACTACTGACGAAACACAAGCCAGACAGATGGCGGCACGTCTGGAATGCGGCGGCGTGTTTATCAACGGTTTCTGTGCCAGCGACGCACGGGTTGCTTTTGGCGGTGTGAAGAAGAGCGGTTTTGGGCGTGAACTTTCTCATTTCGGCTTACATGAGTTCTGTAATATCCAGACGGTGTGGAAAGACCGGATCTGACGTCACATATTTAGCTCTGTTATACTCGCAGGTCTTTTCAGACCTGCGAGCAAGGAGCAGAGAGTGGCTGTCGCCATGGATAATGCAATTTTAGAGACCATTTTGCGGCAAGTGCGACCGCTGATCGGTCAGGGTAAAGTCGCTGATTATATTCCGGCACTGGCAACCGTTGATGGTTCCCGTCTGGGGATTGCTATCTGTACCGTTGATGGGCAGCTTTTCCAGGCCGGAGACGCGCAAGAACGTTTTTCCATTCAGTCTATTTCCAAAGTGCTGAGTCTCGTTGTCGCCATGCGTCATTACTCCGAAGAGGAAATCTGGCAACGCGTCGGCAAAGATCCGTCGGGATCTCCGTTCAATTCCTTAGTGCAACTGGAAATGGAGCAGGGCATTCCGCGTAATCCGTTTATTAATGCCGGTGCGCTGGTGGTCTGCGATATGCTGCAAGGGCGATTAAGCGCACCACGGCAACGTATGCTGGAAGTCGTGCGTGGCTTAAGCGGCGTGTCTGATATTGCCTACGATACGGTGGTTGCCCGCTCCGAGTTTGAACATTCCGCAAGAAATGCGGCGATCGCCTGGCTGATGAAGTCGTTTGGCAATTTCCATCATGATGTGACAACCGTTCTGCAAAACTACTTTCATTACTGTGCACTGAAAATGAGCTGCGTTGAGCTGGCGCGGACGTTTGTCTTTCTGGCGAATCAGGGAAAGGCTATTCATATCGATGAGCCCGTAGTGACGCCAATGCAGGCACGGCAAATTAACGCGCTGATGGCAACGAGCGGAATGTACCAGAACGCGGGGGAGTTTGCCTGGCGGGTAGGGCTTCCGGCGAAATCTGGCGTTGGCGGCGGTATTGTTGCGATCGTCCCGCATGAAATGGCTATTGCGGTATGGAGCCCGGAACTGGATGATGCAGGTAACTCGCTTGCCGGTATCGCAGTACTTGAACAATTGACGAAACAATTAGGACGCTCGGTTTATTAATGCAGTCACTTGATCCACTCTTCGCGCGTTTATCCCGCTCAAAATTTCGCTCTCGCTTTCGTCTGGGCGTCAAGGAGCGTCAGTATTGTCTGGAGAAGGGCGCGCCGGTTATTGAACAACATGCGGCAGATTTTGTCGCTAAGCGTCTTGCTCCGGCATTACCGGCGAACGACGGTAAGCAAACCCCCATGCGCGGGCATCCGGTGTTTATCGCTCAGCACGCTACCGCGACCTGTTGCCGTGGCTGTCTGGCTAAGTGGCATAACATTCCGCAGGGTGTTTCGTTAAGTGAGGAACAACAACGTTATATTGTGACGGTTATCTATCACTGGCTGGTTATTCAGATGAATCAGCCATAAGAATGGTGGTAAAAGCCAAAAGATCATCTGATTGATATCTTTCTTTGTCGCCGCTGTCAGCGAACATGCTATCCTTTATGAGAATTTACTTATTGCGTTGAGATAATTGCCACTCGCAATTGTATGGACAGATAATTAATGCATGTACACCCCATATCCACTTTCCGTTTGTTCCAGGAAGGTCATCTACTACGTAATAGCATTGCAATTTTTGCGCTAACGACGCTGTTCTATTTTATAGGTGCAGAGCTACGCCTGGTTCACGAACTTTCTCTTTTCTGGCCACTGAATGGCGTGATGGCAGGGGTATTTGCCCGCTACGTCTGGCTTAATCGTCTGCATTACTATGCCATCTGTTACGTGGCAATGCTGGTTTATGATGCCATGACCACCGAATGGGGGCTGGTTTCACTGGTTATCAATTTATCCAATATGATGTTTATCGTAACTGTCGCCCTACTGGTTATGCGGGATAAGCGTCTGGGGAAAAATAAGTACGAGCCAGTAAGCGCATTACGGTTATTTAATTATTGTCTGATTGCCGCTTTATTATGTGCCATCGTCGGGGCGATTGGTTCGGTCAGTATTGATAGTCTGGATTTCTGGCCTTTGCTTGCTGACTGGTTTAGTGAACAATTCTCAACAGGCGTGTTGATTGTTCCTTGTATGCTGACGCTGGCAATTCCTGGGGTATGGCCGCGCTTTAAAGCAGAGCAGATGATGCCAGTCATTGCGCTTATTGTGTCGGTTATTGCCTCGGTCGCCATTGGCGGAGCGGGGAGTCTGGCGTTCCCGCTGCCCGCATTAATCTGGTGTGCGGTGCGTTATACGCCACAGGTGACGTGTCTGCTGACTTTTATCACCGGAGCAGTGGAGATCGTACTGGTGGCAAATTCGGTAATTGATATCGCCGTCGGTTCGCCGTTCTCTATTCCGCAAATGTTCTCCGCACGTCTCGGCATAGCGACGATGGCGATTTGCCCAATTATGGTTTCCTTTAGCGTGGCAGCGATTAATTCGCTAATGAAGCAAGTTGCGCTGCGAGCCGATTTTGATTTTCTGACTCAGGTTTACTCACGATCCGGTCTTTATGAGGCGCTGAAAAGTCCATCGCTGCAACAGACACAATATCTGACCGTCATGCTGCTTGATATCGACTATTTCAAAAGCATTAACGATAACTATGGTCATGAGTGTGGCGATAAAGTGTTAAGCGTGTTTGCCCAGCATATTCAGAAAATTGTCGGCGATAAGGGGCTGGTGGCAAGAATGGGAGGCGAAGAGTTTGCCGTAGCCGTGCCTTCAATGAATCCCGTTGATGGTCTGCTGATGGCGGAGAAAATTCGTAAAGGCGTGGAACTGCAACCATTCAACTGGCAACAAAAGACGCTTTATCTGACGGTTAGCATCGGCGTCGGTAGTGGGGATGCTTCATACCGCACACTAACCGATGACTTCAATAAATTGATGGTTGAAGCTGATACGTGTCTCTATCGCTCGAAGAAAGACGGACGTAACCGCACCAGTACCATGCGTTATGGTGAGGAAGTTGTCTGACAGCTTTGTTATTTTGTCACGGTTTTAGCGTAATGTGTTCTACCACTCTGCCGACTGGAGAAAGAGGAAAATCCTCGATGGAACCATGATCCGCGCCACATTTTTATCTTAAACCTGCTAATTAATCATCACGAGTTGATCAAAACAGGGGTTCAGTGTATTAAAGTTTGCTAACCTGTCGTACCAATTCAAGCAGGTTGTATGACTAATCAAAAGGGAACCCATTGTGAAAACACTAAATCGTCGCGATTTTCCCGGTGCACAGTATCCAGAACGAATCATTCAGTTTGGTGAAGGTAACTTTCTGCGCGCCTTTGTTGACTGGCAAATTGATCTCCTGAATGAACACACCGACCTGAATTCTGGCGTGGTCGTTGTTCGTCCGATTGAAACTTCATTCCCGCCGTCACTGAGCACGCAGGATGGTCTGTATACTACCATTATTCGTGGCCTGAATGAGAAGGGAGAAGCGGTCAGCGATGCGCGTCTGATTCGTTCTGTAAACCGTGAAATCAGCGTCTACGGTGACTACGATGAATTCCTGAAACTTGCGCATAATCCGGAAATGCGCTTCGTCTTTTCCAACACCACAGAAGCGGGTATTAGCTATCATGCGGGCGACAAATTTGATGATGCGCCAGCGGTAAGCTATCCGGCCAAACTGACGCGTCTGCTGTTCGAACGTTTCAGCCATTTCAACGGTGCGCTGGATAAAGGCTGGATCATCATTCCGTGCGAGCTGATCGACTACAACGGCGACGCGTTGCGTGAACTGGTGCTGCGCTACGCACAAGAATGGGCACTGCCAGAAGCATTTATTCAATGGCTGGATCAGGCTAACAGTTTCTGTTCTACGCTGGTGGACCGCATCGTTACCGGTTATCCGCGTGATGAAGTGGCTAAACTGGAAGCTGAACTCGGCTATCACGATGGTTTCCTCGACACCGCTGAACACTTTTACCTGTTTGTGATTCAGGGGCCGAAATCCTTAGCGACTGAACTGCGTCTGGATAAATATCCGCTTAACGTGCTGATTGTTGACGATATTAAACCGTATAAAGAGCGCAAAGTAGCAATCCTTAACGGTGCACATACCGCGCTGGTGCCGGTTGCGTTCCAGGCAGGGCTGGATACCGTCGGCGAAGCGATGAACGATGCTGAAATTTGCGCATTCGTTGAAAAAGCGATTTACGAAGAGATTATTCCGGTGCTGGATCTGCCACGTGATGAACTGGAATCTTTCGCCAGTGCCGTCACCGGGCGTTTCCGTAACCCGTACATTAAGCATCAGCTGCTGTCTATCGCGCTCAACGGTATGACCAAGTTCCGCACCCGAATCCTGCCGCAACTGCTGGCAGGGCAGAAGGCAAACGGCACACTTCCGGCGCGCCTCACTTTCGCATTAGCGGCATTGATTGCGTTCTATCGCGGAGAGCGTAACGGAGAAACGTATCCGGTACAGGACGATGCGCACTGGCTGGAACGTTATCAACAACTCTGGAGCCAGCATCGTGACCGTGTTATCGGCACCCAGGAACTGGTTGCGATTGTGTTGGCAGAAAAAGATCACTGGGAGCAGGATCTGACGCAAGTGCCTGGTCTGGTCGAGCAGGTTGCTAATGACCTGGAAGCGATTCTGGAAAAAGGGATGCGCGAAGCTGTACGTCCGTTGTGCTGATCCTTGCATTATTTTGTATGCTGGATAAGGCCTATACACCGCATCCAGCATGATTTACCAACTAACTATATGGTTTCAGTTAGTTGTAGCCCTGATAAGCGTAGCGCATCAGACAATTAACGGCACAATCACTGAACCCGGTTTCGACCGGGTTTCTTAGCATTCCATATTAGTTACAACATACTATATGCTTTAATATAAACAGGTGCTAAATGTAGCACCTGTGAATGTTGTAGTCTTGTAGGTAATTTGTAATTAGGAACTTGAGAATGTGATCGCAATCACGTTTAATAGGGCGACTTTTCCACGCCTGAAGATAATCATGATTGTTCGCCCACAACAACACTGGCTGCGCCGTATTTTTGTCTGGCACGGTTCAGTATTATCCAAAATATCATCGCGCTTGCTACTAAACTTTCTCTTTTCTATCACGGTTATTTTCATGCTGCCTTGGTATACGCATTTGGGCATCAAATTTACCCTCGCGCCGTTCAGCATTCTCGGGGTTGCTATCGCCATCTTTCTGGGGTTTCGTAATAACGCGGGGTACGCCCGTTATGTTGAAGCGCGCAAACTTTGGGGGCAGTTGATGATTGCCTCACGGTCGTTACTGCGTGAGGTAAAAACGACATTGCCTGATTCGGCAAGTGTAAAGGAGTTTGCCCGGCTACAAATCGCCTTCGCCCACTGTTTACGCATGACATTACGCAAACAGCCACAGGCGGAAGTGCTGGCACATTATCTTAATACTGGAGATCTTCAGCGAGCACTGGCTTCCAACTCTCCAGCTAACCGTATTTTATTGATAATGGGTGAGTGGTTAGCCGTTCAGCGGCGGAACGGGCTACTTTCTGACATTCTGTTTATTAGTCTGAACGATCGTCTTAATGATATTTCTGCGGTACTGGCAGGGTGCGAGCGTATTGCATATACACCAATTCCCTTTGCTTACACCCTGATTTTGCATCGCACCGTTTATCTTTTTTGCATCATGCTACCATTCGCCCTTGTGGTGGATCTGCATTACATGACGCCTTTTATCTCTGTGCTAATTTCCTACACCTTTATTTCGCTGGATTGTCTGGCGGAAGAGCTGGAAGATCCGTTCGGTACTGAAAACAATGATTTACCGTTGGATGCCATCTGCAACGCTATTGAAATTGACCTGTTACAGATGAACGACGAAACAGAAATTCCGCCGAAGATTCTTCCCGATCGCCATTACCAGCTGACGTAATAATTACTCCGTGCGCCGGGCAACAATAAACAGACGCGGAAATGCCAACAGTATCTGCCCGTTCTCCTGCAGTGGATACTGTTCTTCCAGCATCTGATGGTAGCGCGTAAGAAAATGCTGCTGCTCACTCTCCGTCAGATCCTGCAACCATGGGCGTAATCCGGTGGCTGTCACCCAGTCAATAATCGCCTGGTGCGACGGCATCTGGTGATAGTAGGTGGTTCGCCAGATATCAACCTCACATCCAGCTTCGCTCAGAATATCGTAGTAAGCATGAACGCCTGCCAGCGGTTCGCGTCCACGATCCGGATAATGCTGCTCCCAGGCGACTTCGCGCATTAATACATGCGTCGGCTCCAGCCAGTTGTCCGGCATTTGCACCGCCAGCACGCCATGCGGATTGAGTAACGATACCAGATGCGGAAACAGTTCATAGTGTTCGGGCAGCCATTGCAGCGAGGCATTGGCGAAAATCAGATCGAGTGCATGGCTCGGTTGCCAATTGCGGATGTCTGCTTCCACAAACTGACATTCTGATAAAATTGCGCGCGCTTCGGCAATCATCGCCGGAGACGAATCAATGCCGGTAATTTTAGCCGTTGGCCAACGTTGATGTAGCAGGGCGGTGCTATTGCCTGGGCCACAGCCAAGATCAGCTATTTCCCGGGCGTTTTCCAGAGGGACTCTGGCAAGCAGTTCTACCGCCGGTCGTGACCGTTCGGCGTTGAAGTGCAGATATAAAGAGGGGGTCCAGTCAGCCATTTTTTTACTCCCGTCAGCGCATTATCCCAAGTGTAGATAAAACTGATGGATTCGCCTCACGTCATCAATCCATTGAACACGCGCTTTGTACGTGGCCTACGTGATTAACTCAAATGTAGCCAGGCGTAAATTTTAATTACAACCACTTTAAAATAAATAAAATCCATATATTAAGCTTTTTGTTGATTTTATATGAATCTATTAACATACAGAATATTCAATATCTAATTTTAATACTTGCCAGCTAAATATCCATGAAGGGAATAATTCCACAGTGGCTTTTTTTTGATATCCTTAGGGCAGGAGCCAGGTTTGAAGGAGTTTTTTGTGCAAAAATCATGGCATTTTGGACACTAACTCTATCGGATATAGAGATATAAAATATGACGAGAAAATTTGCATTCAACATTTTATACATCATTGATGTTTTAGGTGATGAAGATCTTGATTCCCCGAGTGACATCAAAATCAATAATAAACCAGATGATATAACGCTTAAAAGTAATACCGCCTCAAAACTATTTAAATCCATATCAAGTTCAAGTCAGGTGATATACACCAGGTGGCACAACTTACGAAGTGGTCATAATAATCAGCTTGCGCACGGAATCAGGATCAGACATTGCAAACCTCTCGGGAGAGTTATTTAACAATGGGCATGTCTGCGAGATGCTTAACAAAACGCTTCCTCACTTCCAGGTAACCGTTGCTTTCATAAAACTTGTGTGCTCTGACTCGACGTTCACTGCTTGAAAGTTCAATCTGAGAACATCCCTTATCCAGTGCGATTTTTTCAGAGGCAATGAGAAGCTTTTGTCCGATCCCTGTGCCTCGCGACGATTCATCTATGACCAGAGCAGAAATTAATGCCCACAAGCCGTTTTCATGTACAGGGGTGATAAAATTCATCACAATAACCCCGCAGAGTTCCTTTTCTGTTTCAGCAACCAAAATGCTAAGACTGGGATGCTTCTGGTTAATATGATTTTCTAAGCGTTCTACATCTGTCTGATAACCCAATTGCAGAAAGAGCTTTTGTAGAGATGGTATATCTTTTAATTCAGGAGTCCTGATTAAGACCATTGCCATAACCTTTGTCAGAAGAGTTAAGTAAAAATATCCCAATCTCTCTAAAGTTGCCAGGGTTGCTTTTCGCTGTGAATTCAACTGATGGACGCACAATGTTGCTGAATGAGCTCACCAGTACAAGCATGTCGATCCTTGGCTGCTGAATTTTGGGGGCGCGAAGCCTGCGTGGAACCAAACACGTCCTGTAAGAGCCTGAGTTGATTAACATCGGTCATTGAGAAAAACTCAGTTCCGAGTGTAGTTATGAGTCTCATCCTTTGAAAGCAGTGGTGAGACTGTAGCGCGGACATGGCTATATTTGCCAGAAATGGACATCTCAATTTAGCCTCTACAATCTATGTCAAAGCTAAGTTCAGATGTCCGGGGCAGGGTAAAGCTGAAATGTCCGCTGTGTGCCAGGAACGGACGTTGTTTTCCAACTATTACCCAGGCCTGCGAATCATCTCATCTTCATCCCTTAAATTCTCAATGTATCGATAACCGCTCGTAGAGCGGGTGACACATTTCTGTGCGGATAATAGATATATGAACCTTCCAGGCGTTGGCTGTAGCATTGCAAAACTCTGATCAGCGCCCCCTGTTCTATATCATCAGACACCAATTCCTCCGGAACATAAGCCAGTCCCAGACCTAGCCTCGCGGCTTTGGCTTCCATATAACTGTCAGCAAAGGCCCATTGTCCCTGAGGCTGATGGGTGATCTTTTTACCGTCCTGATTGAGTTCCCAGGCATACAGGCTGCCGTCGCCGAACTGGTAAGCGATGCAGGGATGACCCACTAAATCGGTGGGGGTTTGCGGAAATCCGTAGCGACGAAAGTGCTCGGGTGTGCCGACAACGGCCATCTCCATATCGGGCGAAATACGCACCGCGACCATACCGCTATCCACTTCCGAGCCCAGACGTATACCGGCATCGAAGCGTTCAGTAATAATATCGACAAACCGGCTTTCACTGATGAGCTCCAGCCGAATATCCGGGTAGCGTTGTTTAAACACCGCCAGCTTCGGCAGCAGTACTTTGTCAATGGCGTGCTGGCTGGCATTAATACGGACCGTACCCGATGGTGTATGGCGATAATGGGCCAGCGTGGCAAGCCCCATATCTAAGGCGTCAAATCCAGATTCGACGTTTTTATAGAGCAACTCGCCAGCATGGGTGAGCGATAGCTTGCGCGTGGTGCGTACCAGAAGCTGCACGCCCAGTCGTTCTTCCAGCTCGCGCACTGCACGGCTAATTCCTGACTGCGCCAGACCAAGCCTCTGTGCGGCGGCGGTAAAACTCCCTTCTCGCACGACCTGCATAAACAGATAGAGATCGTTATAGTTTTCCCTTTTCGCCATCATTCTTCCTCTGCTGCTGCATCACAATTCAGAACAATATGGTATTAATCTTAGCATTATTTACCCTCTAATCAGCACTATTAGTGCTAACTATAATATGCGCGTTGCAACAAAGCACGGCAGCGTTGGCCGTATGAAACCAGTATCTGGCACATTTTATGAAGGGGATTTTGATGACTGCTTTCACCCAAAAATTGACAGCTGCGATACCCGCCATGCTGTTATGCGCATCATTAAGTGGAGTCACAAATATGAGTTACGCTGATACAACCAATCCGAACGCGCCCGTTTCGCTGGTTGAGAAATGGGATAAAACTTTTGCTGAGAGCACGAAAGTTGATCACCGTAAGGTGACCTTTCCGAACCGGTACGGGATCACCTTAGTCGGGGATCTCTACATACCGAAGGATCGTGGAGATCGCAAGCTGGCCGCTATTGCTGTTAGTGGCCCCTTCGGGGCGGTGAAAGAGCAATCCAGCGGCCTGTATGCGCAGACGCTGGCTGAACAGGGATTTGTCACTCTGGCTTTCGACCCTTCATACACGGGTGAAAGCGGCGGCTACCCGCGAAACGTCGCATCTCCGGATATCAACACCGAGGATTTCAGCGCGGCGGTTGATTTCTTAGGCCTGCAAAAAGAGGTGGATCGCAACCGTATCGGGTTGCTCGGTATCTGCGGATGGGGCGGCATGGCTTTAAACGACGCTGCGATGGACACGCGTGTCAAGGCGGTGGCGAGCAGCGTGATGTATGACATGAGCCGTGCAATGGGTCATGGCGTGGGCGATGGCAAAGACCGCTATACCACTGCCGATCGTCGTGCCGTATTGCAGTATCTGAACATGCAGCGCTGGAAGGATGCGGAAAATGGCGCTTTCGCGCCAGGCGGGCATGACATTTACGTTGATGAGAAGGGCAACGTCACCGCTTCCGATCGTATTTTACCGGAAACTCTGCCCACGAATCCTAATCCGGTATTGAAAGAGTTCTTTGATTATTACCGCATGCCGCGTGGTTTCCATGCGCGTTCGGTCAACTCAACCGGTGCCTGGAATGCAACCATGCCGCTGTCATTTATGAATATGCCGCTGCTGAGTTACGCTAATGAAGTTACTATCCCTACACTCATCGTGACCGGCGAAAAAGCCCATTCACGCTATTTTGCTGAAGATGCCTTTAACGCGATCGGCAGCAAAGAGAAAGAGTTAGTGATTGTTCCCGGGGCAAACCATGTTGATCTGTATGACAACGTTGCGGGTAAGATCCCATTTGCCAAATTTGAGCAATTTTTCAAGGCAAACTTAAGATAACCCGAAAGGTTTACCAGGCCACCTGTCGTAAACGGGTGGCTTTTAACTGCCTGATGTGATGCAGAATATGCCACATCGCCCTCTATTCTCACCCAACTATTATGTCGTTATTCCCTGAATAACTTCTGACCCGACTGCGCCTGAATCTGGCTGGTTCGATATTAAGGGATGCTAATAATGTTCACTATAAGTCTAAAACAATCATACGAAAAAACGCATGCATACTGGAGCGGCGTATTTGCCATGACGCTTTGCGTGTTTGTGCTGATCGCTTCTGAGTTTATGCCAGTCAGCCTGCTTACGCTCATTGCCCATGATTTACACGTTACCGAAGGGCTGGCAGGGCAAGGAATTGCTGTGTCTGGCGCGCTGGCGGTGCTTACCAGTCTGACTATCTCCCGTATTGTCGGAGACCTGAATCGAAAATATCTTCTGCTGGGGCTGACGGTCTTAATGGCCATATCGGGAATAGTTATCACCATAGCGCCTAACTATCCGGTTTATATGCTGGGGAGGGCTCTGATTGGCGTCGTCATCGGAGGATTCTGGTCAATGTCGGCTGCAACCGCCATTCGGCTCGTGCCGCAGCACCAGGTCCCCCGCGCACTGGCAATTTTTAACGGCGGCAACGCGCTGGCCACCGTTGTGGCTGCGCCGCTTGGTAGCTATCTGGGGACAACCATCGGTTGGCGTGGCACCTTTTTATGTCTGGTCCCCCTTGCGATAGCTGCGTTCATCTGGCAATGGATCAGCCTGCCTTCGATGGAAAGCGATAAAACACATAAACCACAGGGGTCTGTGCTTCGTCTGTTCAGTGTCGCCATCGTACCAACGGGACTGCTGGCCTGTGGGCTCTTCTTTATGGGACAGTTTGCTTTATTTACCTACGTGCGCCCCTTTCTGGAAAGCGTCACCAGAGTGGGAGCTTCTGATCTTTCTCTGATTTTGCTCGCAATAGGTGTAGCAGGTTTTGTCGGCACAATGCTCGTCTCAACATTCCTGAACACCATATTTTATAAGACATTAATCATGATCCCGTTGCTTATGGCAGCGATTACCGGTGCGTTACTGCTGGTCGGACACCACATCTGGGCTGTTGCCGTTTTACTCAGCCTGTGGGGGCTACTTGCAACGGCTGCGCCAACGGGGTGGTGGACATGGATAGCACGTGCGTTACCCGAAGATGCAGAGACGGGGGGAGGCCTCATGGTTGCGGTGATTCAGCTATCTATTGCACTTGGTTCAACGGCTGGAGGTCTGGTATTCGACAGTCTGGGATGGAGAAGTGCTTTTGGTTTAAGTGGTTTGTTACTTCTGGGTGCGGTGGCGATGACATGGGTCACATCCCGTCAAAGTAGGAATGCGCAGTAGCGCAATCCTTTTATTTCTGGCGTACGCTCTTTAAGGCATACGGCTGAGGGGCTTAATGACCGCTCCTCGCTCAAAGCGGACATTAATGTCTCTGGCAATTCAGTTCTGTGAAGGGTGGGATTATGTCTGCCTTCAGAGCTTCGTCATTTCCTTGTACCGAAAATTTCTTCAGAACGGGACTGTAACGTCTTCAACGCATCAAGCATATCGTCACCATTCAGTGAACGTTGCGATTTCTTTTCGCCTGGTTTTCTGGGCCATCACCGGCAGGGAGTGCCTGTGAACGGTTATTATCGCGTTTATCCTGAAACAGTTTGATAAATTCAAGGGTACGTCCGAGTCGTTTGTTGTCCACGATAGCCCCCTGGTCGATTTCCTGGAGCCGATCATAGGTGGAGTAGGGAAGAGCTTCACCGTTAAGGCAGAGTTCTTTACGACCTTCCGGGTAATGCCAGACCTCGATATATTTCCCGATAGCCCTGCGGCTTAACTCATCTCATTATCTTCAATCAGATAAAGTACTGCACCGTTAAAGATTTTGAAACACGTCGCAGTTCCCGCCATGTGAAAGATGCGGCTAGATCATCATCAGTTTCAAGTGGCCGGTGAACATCAAAGTCATGCCGAGGCGATTTCGCAAAGCGCCGGTTGTAATCATCATTTTCCGCACGGTCTCTTTTGAAATCCGGACACCGTATTCTGTGGTCAGAATTCGCCAGATTGCAGACGGATTCATCCCCCGACCACGTGTGCGAATAAACTGCAGGGTCTGGTCTCTGATGGCAGTGTTTAACTGATGGTTGCCGGGCTTTCCCCTGCGCTGGCTGACCAGACCGGCAGGTCCCAGCTCACGGTAACGTTTATTATCAATGTATTGCTGGGTGGCCATCATGTAGTCGAACGCATTTTCTGAATCACAGAATCGCAGGTGCATCAGACGACCGGTGGCGTCATCCATGAAGAGCTGAAGCACATGGAGATGGTGCAAGTTACAGGCAACTTGTAACCAAGATCAATGTTCTTGAATTTGATGTTGAAACTCCCCACACTCCAGTTTACGAAGAAGGGGATGTTTCAGCGATAAGATCTCTCATCAAAGCAGATAATGCTTTTATTCTTGGGTGCGCTGAACTGATCCGAGAAATTTCTGAAACAATTAGCAAGCAATGTCCTGACTCTTTTGTGTAGTTGAATAAAAAAGAGCAGGGGTCAGCGTTTTAGGCTGGCCCTGAATTCCTCGGGATTTGCCAAAACCGGGTTAATTGCCCTGAGTTGCTCCTGAACCCTGGCTTGTGCGCGTCGTTTAGGCATCTTTTTGCTCCGATCACGCTTACCATCGCGTTCGAGTTCATCCATTTTGCTTTGCGCCAACTTCAGAACAGCACCAAGACGTTTGTTATCAACAATTTGTCCATGGTCGACACATTCCAGTTTGTCGAACACCTGATATTTGAGTGAACGGTAACCGTATTTGAATGCCAGCGTGCCATCTGGATAGTCGTAGACTTTTATTTTTTCGCCAGCGATGCGAGTATTTTCTTCTGTAGGTTCAACCAGATATATCATTTTGTCATAGCGGAACGTCAGCGTTTTAGACAGCTTACGCTGTTCCTGCCAGGCAAAAATATCATCCAGCTCATCGTTGCTTTCAGCCACGGGGCGGTGCAGATCTTTGGGGTATTTTGCTGGTCTTGCGAAGCGACGATTGAAGTCAGCGATGAAGGTATCCAGCCAGGCATTGGCCTCCTCGATGCTGCTGATGCCTTCGAGGCGCATTTCCTTGATAAGCCTGTCCTGAAGTGTCTGATTTGCTCGCTCCACACGACCTTTAGCCTGTGGACTGTTGGCACAAATCAGCCCGATCCCCAGTTCAGAAAGTACGCGGCCAAATTGCGTAACACCGGTCGTGGTGGAACCACCATTATTGACCCTGAAAATGCCGAGCTTATCACTGTAAAACGCCAGGGGTTTGCCGTGTTGCTCAAGATACTCACGAGTGGCCATCATGTAATCAAAGGCTGATTCAGTCTCACCAAAGCGCAGGTGCATCAGGCGGCCAGTAGCGTCATCAACAAAGACGAGCAGGCAGCATTTCGGCGCACGTCCTTCAAACCAGTCATGCGGGGAACCATCAATCTGAACAAGTTCTTCGAGGCAGTCACGCCGGTATCTGGGTTGATGAACACGTGGCTTGCGACGCGAGTATGGGACCCAGAGTCCATCAGCCGTCATCCATTTTCTGAGCGTTTCAACAGACACCGTGATGTTATGGCGTTCGCGCAATTTTTCTGCGGCAAGCGTTGGTCCAAAGTCACTGTAGTTATCGTGAAGTAAAGAAAGTACTCGCAACTTCAGTGACTCAGAAAGTCTGTGATTACCGGGGCGTCCTCGTCGAAGGTTTGCCAGACCTGCAGCACCAGATTCACGAAAGCGGTTCATCAAACGCTGAGTCTGACGTTCGGTCAGAGCAAGTTGGTGTGCAGCATCACGACGGCGCATGCGCTTTTCGACAACCGACTGAATGACATTAATCCTGTTCAGTTCTTTATCTGACATGGTCACTAGCATCCTGATGTCTCCACGGCAATAAGGTTCAATCCTTTATGCCAGAAAAAGTGACATCTCTAAATGATTAGAATATGGGAGCTACAACCTTGGTTCGCATAATGTATATTATGTTAAATGCAAGATATCAACATACACCTGACCACCGTACCGACCTCATAGCTTTAATGTACATGCTCCCTCCCCATTACCCGACAGGCACTATCAATCGTTTTGCCTCTCGGGTATTTCTGTTTTTGATATACTCAAAGCCACTGTCGCCAGGAAAATGTGCAAAGTGACTAAAGATAAATGGAGAATGTTATGATCAGGCAGAAGATTTTACAGCAGCTCCTGGAGTGGATTGAGTGCAATCTCGATCACCCTATCTCAATCGAAGATATTGCACAGAAATCTGGCTACAGCAGACGCAATATTCAACTTCTGTTTAGAAACTACATGCACATGCCCCTGGGCGCATACATCCGCAAACGAAGACTTTGTCGGGCAGCCATTCTTGTCAGACTTACTGCCAAATCAATGCTTGATATTGCGCTCTCTTTGCATTTTGATTCACAGCAGTCATTCAGTCGTGAATTTAAAAAATTGTTTGGATGTTCTCCCAGAGAATATCGGCACCGTGATTTTTGGGATCTAACAAATATTTTACCCCCGTTATTAACGCGTCAACATCAAAAGACAGATTGCACATTAATCCATCTTCCTGAAACACGTATTTTTGGCAATGCATTTAAATATGATATTGAGCTGTCTAATACGCCACCAGATGAAGAAGCAAAACTGCGCCGTAATCATTTATCCCGGTGCCTTCAAAATTTGAAGATGGATATCTATTACGTCTCAGCGTATACACCATCAACAAAATCGGTAGATTTGCTCACAGTTGAAACTTTCGCCGGTACTGTATGCAACCATGCGGATACAGACATGCCAAAGGAATGGATAACGGCTGGAGGGCTTTATGCATCTTTCCGCTATGAAGGAGATTGGGAGCACTACGCGAACTGGGTGCGGAACCTCTATCTGATAGAACTGCCAGCGAGGGGGTTAGTCAGAGTCAACGGCAGTGATATTGAGCGATTTTACTACGATAAAACTTTCGTAGAAAAGGATAGCAATTATGTTGTTTGCGAAATTTTCATCCCCGTTCGCCCAGCTTAGTTTGTATCGGTGTCACATTGAGGATTACCTACCCTGCTACCGTCTAATCAGTATCAGGGTAGGTATTTAGTGGAATAATGGCGTTGAGAATGTCAACGCCATTATTCTTTATTACAGCGAATTTTTCATTCCGGGGAAAATTATTTTACTGCCTCCTCACCCTCTTCAGTATTAGCTTCCACGGCGTTAATAGTCACCGTCACAGGCTGCATTTCGTACCCACCATACGTCAGAGTGTTGAATGTAAATGTATATTCCCCTGGCTTAGTGGTACTGAATTTACGCGTGATTTTCCCGTTCACGAAATGGTCAGCTTTCGACGGCAAGAACTGGTAATCATTCTCCGTCACGCCTTCCGGAGCCTTAATGTCGACCCACATATTTCCCCCAACAGGGTTGCCAGCCGACATTAGAGTAACATCCAGCGTTGCGGTCGCCACTCCGTCTGCTACCAGTTCTTTTACATCAGATGATGCAGCAAGTACTGCATTTTTATCATCCGCAACGAATCTGGATTCGGCAGTTTTCGTCGATACCTGACCGTCGGTCCGATTCACTTTCGCTGTTAGCGTATATATCGCCGCTTTAGTGGTAGAAGCGGTGAATACAGCCTGCCCTTGCTCATTAGTTGTTGCAGTCCCGTTCGGCTCCAGATCTAACGTTGTCGGGCTGGCGGTCAGCGTCACTTCACTACCTTGCACAAGGTTGTTATTGGCATCAGTAACCGTAACTTTATAAGTCTGTTTGGCTTTACCATCTGCCAGTGCGCGGTTGCCAATCACCTCAATACTCGAGATGGTTGCCGTAGCCTTGTCAGCCACAAACGTGATGCTCTGCGCATCCGACATCTGGTCATTTCCTGCCGTTGCGGTGATTGCATACGTTCCCGCAGTCACAGAAACGACTCGCAACTCGGCTTTACCTTCATCGCTGGTCTTCACCCAGGTACTCTCGTCATTAAGCGGTGTGACGCCCCGAGGAAGATTAAAGGCGACCATAGTTCCGGGAACAGGGTTGCCGTTTTTATCCTCAACAGTTGCCGTCAGCGTAAAGGCATCTTTGCCGTTTGCTGCTTTTTGATCGGCAATATCAACCTGAAGGCTTGCCTGACCGGTTTTGGCATCCGCTTTGAACTTCACCGTGGCAGTCTTCTGATTTTTATTCACCGAGAAAGTGATTTCGTGTTCCCCGGCAACTGTGGACATCAGCTCAATATCGGCTTTACCTGCCGCATTCGTTGTTACCGTATTACCCGTCTTGCTGCTCACTCCCTCAGGCAGAGTCAGTGTTACCGTTTGATCCTGCAACGGGTTACCATAAGAATCCGTTACGGTCAGGGTAACCTTGTTGGCGGACTGTCCATCAGCCAGTTGGTTATCAACATTCACTGAAATATCGTGAATGTTAGCCTCAGAAGCGTTACCCACAACGTTCAGCAGTAGCGGTTTCGAAGCAGCATCTTTGCCATTCACTCGAGGCCAGATAACCAGTTGACCGGCTGCAGAGCCTGTGGTTAACGTCGTAACATAGGTGCCATTGCTTTGTTCCGTCCAGGCTCCTGCCGAAGGTTGTTCCGTCCCTGTGCTGGCTACGCCACTAAATTCTGGAGCATCAGGTTTCAGACCACTTACAGGGTTACCGTTCGCATCCTTCGCCGTGAAGGTCAATTGTGTCGTCGTTTTGATCATCGGGGCTTCATTATCTGCAACAAGCGTGGAGTTCACTAACGACATCTCCCCGGCGGCGATGGTGACAGAAACCGCCTGCTTCAGAGCATCAGCGCCATCAACGCGCGGCATGATGGTTAGCTCACCAACTCCCGTTGCGCCAGCAGTCAGCATCGCCGTATAGGTTCCATTGCCCTTCTCCGTCCACTGACTGACGGATGGACGCTGCTGGTTGACGTTGTATGCATCACCACCAAATTGCGGTGTTTCCGGTGTAATACCGGTGATTGCGTTGCCGAATTTATCCTTCACAGTCAGCGTCAGCGTGATGCTTTCGCCTGCGGTAAGCGACGTTTTTGATACGGTCATTTCCGAGTGGTCAACCGCAATAGCCCCCGCTTTAACGTTAACCGGAGTTGCCTGTGCTGTAGCGTTTTTGCCATCGATCTGCGGCATAATGTTCAGCGCGCCTGCCCGCGTTCCCGAACGCAGAACAGCCGTGTATTCGCCGTTGCCTTTATGGCTCCAGCCTGTAACTGAACTACCAGACGCAGCGTCACCGGAAAGCGATGCGCCAAGTTTAGCGGTGTCAATATCGGTAAGCGCGTTTCCAAACTGGTCTCTGGCGGAGAAAGTCAGTTCCGTCGTGCTTTCAATAGCAAGATTGGCATCTTTTACAGTCAGCGTTGAAGTAGAAACTGCCTGATCGCCCGCGACGACAGTCAACTGCGCGGCGTCGGTGGTAGCTGGCTGGCCGTTGAATAACGGCATAATGCGAAGATCACCTGTCTTTCCGCCGGTGGTCAGCGTAGCGACATAGGAACCATCGCCTTGCTCGCTCCAGCTGGAAACGTTCGCCCCTTCAGACGCAGCTCCCGTCAGGCTTGTCGACAGGGAAAGACCGCTGATTGCGTTACCATGCGCATCTTTTGCCACAAACGTCACAGTCGTGCTTTCCCCTGCTTTTACGCGATCCGATGCAACGGATACTTTCGACTGGCCTGAAGATAAAGCATCAGCTACCACGGTCACTTTAGCCGCATTAGCTGCTGCATCCTGGCCGTTGAGCTTCGGCATAACAATTAATTCACCCGCCGTAGTACCCAGAGAAATCTGCGCAGTCCACGTCCCATCGCCATTATCCGTCCAGCCTGAAACTGAAGAACCCGCAGCGGCAGCCCCTGTTAATGACGGTGTATCTGGAGTGAGACCGGTCACCGGGTTGTCATAGGCATCTTTTGCTGCCCAGATAGCTGTAAGCGTGCCACCAACTACCGGTTTATCCGGGTTCAGGGTGATGGTTGAATGCGCTGTATCAAGCGGTCCGGCGACAAACTTCAGCGTTTGTTGTAACGTTCCCAACTGATACTGCTCGCTAAAAGCACGCATAACAATGTTTCCGGCGCGGGTCGAAGAAACCGTGGCGCTGTAAACACCTGGGTTTGTCTCCGAAATGCTGCCAATGGTAACGCCATTGCTGTCCTGTGGAACAAATCGCAGACGGCTGGCTTCTCCCGTCACAGGGTTGCCATCGGTATCCACGGCAGTAAGCGTCAGCGTGTAGGATTGCTGACCATTGGCAACCACGTCACCTGACGGCTCATTCACGCTCAGAGTCGATTTTGTCACATCCATCATAGTGGCACGCAGTTCAGCAGTGACGGTTTTGCTCATGCCATCAACGCTCACCGTAATGGTTGCTTCACCTGATTGCGTACCGGTGGTGAAGACCGACTGGTACACCCCAGCTTCTGTTTCGGTGATCTCCCCCAGAGTTGGTTGTGCCTGTGATTTAGCAGACTTAATGCCACGCGTTACGATGTTTCCGGCAGGTTTAAACGTCAGTTCAGTTTTGATCTGATCTTTCATACCCGTGATTGGCTGCCCTTCGGCGTCTCGCAGAGACAGAACCAGCGGCTTTTGCGCACTCCCGTTAGCAAGCATTTGGATACGGCTCTGACCGTCAAGCGTTAACGTAGTGCGATCGGCGCTCATACCTGCCCCGGTGATAACCACCTCAGTCTGTACGCGTTTTGAGGCATTGCCTTTGTTATCGTATGCGACCGCAGAAATTGCGTAATAATTGTCTTTGCCTGCCTGATAAGCCGGGAGCGTCACTTGCCACTGGTTACCCTGACCGGTAATTTTACCGCCTGCGGCCAGCAAGGACGGCGCTTCCCATTGCACATTTTTCAGACCGTGAGTTGCTTTGCTGACTACAAGACCAAGCGAAACCGTCTGTCCACCCTTACCTTCAATACGATCAGGCAGAGCAATACGGATCACCTCAGCTTTGCGATACTCAAGAACAATGTTGTTATTACGTTCAACCAGATCATAACGGCTGCCTGCGAGTACCCGACGCTCGCGAATGCTATCCGTATCGAGTTGTTTCTCCAGAGGCTCGCCAAACCGGTAGTTAACTTCCAGACCAAAGCGAGTGTCATTCTGACCGCTCTTGCCCTGCTTGTGCTCTGCACTCAGTGTCAGAAGAGGCACTGGCGTATAGTTCACCTCGGCGGAAATGGCATGTGGGTCTTTCTGGCGCTTATCTTTACCAAACAGCCCTACCTCATCGCCATAATATTGTTCATACATCAGGCTTGCGCCAAGCTGCGGCCAGGCCGGTAAATATCCCTCTGCGCGGATATCCCAACCATTAGCCGGACGCTCTTGATAATCTTCAATATCTGGCGATTTTTTCCAGCCAGAAGCCCGGATATAACCATTGGCACTCAGTTTCAGATAATCACGCCAGTATTCCGCACCAACGCCAATACGGGTATGACTACGGGATAAATCATGATCGATAAATGTGTTCAGCCCCGCCATCCAGTCATTGCCTGAAAAATGACGCCAGCCGAAACCAATATTTGACTGAGTACGATCGTCGGTACGATGTATTGCCCCTGAGTGAATAGCATATCTGAAGGCGTATCATAAATCGGATAAAGCATTTCCAGCGAAGAGTCTTTCAGCGAGAAATCTTTATCGACATTCAATTTGACACGCGCCGTACCATATTTTCCAAGCCACTCCTGGATTTCCTGGGTAGCCTTAGCTGTGGCCATTCCGGTAACAAAATTGCGTGTCGCATCGCTATCCGGCTGACTGCTTAAAAATTTACCGGCATTCGCGGCAAACGACGCGATATTTTTTTCTGCATTATTGTCAGTAGCAACCGCAGTATTTTCCGTACTTAGACGAGGCAGAGCCGCTCGCGCCGTCATTGTCGGCGTAAAGGTGACAGCCAGTGGAAAAAGAACCTGAATAGAGATGTTTGCCCACGCCACGCAGTGAGCCAGGGCTGAATAACGAAAGCGTGGTTGTTTATTAGCTTTTTTAAAACGTGACATTGAGATAATTTCCTGATGAACGAATTAACGAACATAAGCAAACGCATATAAAAACGTTTGCTTGTCAGAAAAACCGGATATTTCCCGGTTTCCTTTTCCGCAGAAAAGGAAATACCTTTATGAAAGAAAGCGCATCGCCACCCTGAACATTCAGTGGTTGCAATTACTCGTCTGGTGACAGGGCCGGGATTATATTTTTGTTTGTAAATATGAATTTAGCTTTTTGTGCAAGAGCTAATATAAAGGGGTAAGTTCTATTGGATGCTGACTAAATTACGGTTGCGTAGTTATTATTTAGTAATCGCAACTGGCCTTCCGTAGATGGGGTGCATTACAGCTAAAATAAGTCAATAAGCCTTCGGTGGTATGTCAATCCTCATTTATAGTCATGTGATCTTCGACCAGGAAATATCTTATAGATATTACTTAATTTTCCGCATCGTTATTATCTGCGCACATCTATACTGGACTATGGCTGTAGAAATAAAAATCACTCGTTAACATGGTTGGCTGAGATTTCAGTAATAACCTTTGTTATTTGACAATATTATCCACCGCTTTCATAAATTAATGATGACGAATAATGATATTTTACGGGCTGATTTTTATGTGATAATCATGTTGCGTAGGAAAATTACAGAAAAATAACAACATATAACTCAACACCCCTTATCGGAAACTGTTGTATCTCATTGTAATTAATTATGAAAAATACACCGTGCTTATTCCGAAAATCAAAAATCGGTTAGGATTTTGTTATTTAAAACCAAAGCCATTACGCTTGCTTACTTTATCGATAAATCCTACTTTTTTTAATGCGATCCAATCATTTTAAGGAGTTTGAAATGGATAAGAAGCAAGTAACGGATTTAAGGTCAGAACTACTCGATTCACGTTTTGGTGCGAAATCTATTTCCACTATCGCGGAATCTAAACGTTTTCCGCTGCACGAAATGCGCGATGACATCGCATTCCAGATTATCAATGATGAATTATACCTGGATGGCAATGCCCGACAAAACCTTGCCACATTTTGTCAGACCTGGGACGACGAAAATGTTCATAAGCTGATGGATCTGTCGATCAACAAAAACTGGATCGATAAAGAAGAATATCCGCAGTCCGCAGCTATCGACCTGCGTTGTGTAAACATGGTTGCCGACCTGTGGCACGCGCCTGCGCCGAAAAACGGTCAGGCCGTTGGCACCAACACCATTGGTTCTTCCGAGGCCTGTATGCTCGGCGGGATGGCAATGAAATGGCGTTGGCGCAAACGAATGGAAGCCGCAGGTAAACCGACCGATAAACCCAACCTCGTGTGCGGGCCGGTGCAAATCTGCTGGCATAAATTTGCCCGCTACTGGGATGTGGAACTGCGCGAGATCCCTATGCGCCCGGGTCAGTTGTTCATGGATCCGAAACGCATGATTGAAGCCTGCGACGAAAACACCATCGGCGTGGTGCCGACTTTCGGTGTGACTTACACCGGTAACTATGAGTTCCCGCAACCGCTGCACGATGCGCTGGATAAATTCCAGGCCGACACCGGGATCGATATCGATATGCACATCGACGCCGCCAGCGGTGGCTTCCTGGCACCGTTCGTGGCTCCTGATATTGTCTGGGACTTCCGCCTGCCGCGCGTGAAATCAATCAGTGCTTCAGGTCATAAATTTGGTCTGGCTCCGCTCGGCTGCGGCTGGGTTATCTGGCGTGATGAAGAAGCACTGCCGAAAGAACTGGTGTTCAACGTTGACTATCTCGGCGGTCAAATCGGGACTTTCGCCATCAACTTCTCTCGCCCCGCCGGCCAGGTAATTGCGCAATACTATGAATTCCTGCGCCTTGGTCGCGAAGGCTACACCAAAGTACAGAACGCCTCTTACCAGGTCGCCACTTACCTGGCGGATGAAATCGCTAAACTGGGACCGTATGAATTCATCTGCACCGGTCGCCCGGACGAAGGTATCCCGGCGGTTTGTTTCAAACTGAAAGATGGCGAAGATCCGGGATATACCCTGTATGACCTCTCTGAACGTCTGCGCCTGCGCGGCTGGCAGGTTCCGGCCTTCACCCTTGGCGGTGAAGCCACCGACATTGTGGTGATGCGTATTATGTGCCGCCGTGGCTTCGAAATGGACTTCGCTGAACTGTTGCTGGAAGACTACAAAGCCTCCCTGAAATATCTCAGCGATCACCCGAAATTGCAGGGTATTGCTCAGCAGAACAGCTTTAAACATACCTGATAACGTTTAGATGGTAATGGCGTCCCGGAACGATCCCGTTTCGGGACAAATTCCAGAGTCTGTTCACTGGCATTAGCAATGGAAAAATATTGCTCTGAATACGCTTCAGAACAAGACAGGCGCGGTTCCGACAGGAATACCGTTTTAGGGGGAAAATATGGCTACATCAGTACAGACAGGTAAAGCTAAGCAGCTAACATTACTTGGATTCTTCGCTATTACGGCATCGATGGTAATGGCTGTTTATGAATATCCTACCTTTGCAACATCCGGTTTTTCATTAGTTTTCTTCCTGCTATTAGGCGGGATTTTATGGTTTATTCCCGTTGGACTCTGTGCTGCGGAAATGGCTACCGTGGACGGTTGGGAAGAAGGTGGCGTTTTCGCCTGGGTATCGAATACCCTGGGGTTAAAATGGGGATTTGCAGCGATCTCATTTGGTTATTTGCAAATCGCTATCGGCTTTATTCCGATGCTCTATTTCGTGTTAGGGGCACTTTCCTACATTCTTAAATGGCCAGCACTGAATGAAGATCCGGTAACAAAAACCATTGCGGCACTCATCATTCTTTGGGTTCTGGCATTAACTCAGTTTGGCGGTACTAAATATACAGCGCGAATTGCTAAAGTCGGCTTCTTTGCCGGTATCCTGTTACCCGCATTTATTTTGATTGCATTAGCGGCGATTTACCTGCACTCCGGTGCGCCAGTTGCTATCGAAATGGATGCAAAAACCTTCTTCCCGGATTTCTCTAAAGTTGGCACCCTGGTTGTGTTTGTTGCTTTCATATTGAGTTATATGGGGGTAGAAGCCTCCGCAACCCACGTCAATGAAATGAGCAATCCTGGGCGCGATTATCCGTTGGCAATGTTATTGCTGATGGTGGCGGCAATCTGTTTAAGCTCGGTTGGTGGTTTGTCCATTGCGATGGTCATTCCGGGTAATGAAATCAATCTGTCCGCTGGGGTAATGCAAACCTTTACCGTTCTGATGTCCCACGTGGCACCGGAAATTGAGTGGACGGTTCGCGTGATCTCCGCACTGCTGCTGCTGGGTGTTCTGGCAGAAATCGCCTCCTGGATTGTCGGTCCTTCTCGCGGGATGTATGTTACAGCGCAGAAAAACCTGTTACCTCCAGCGTTCGCCAAAATGAACAAAAATGGCGTGCCGGTCACTTTGGTTATTTCTCAGTTGGTGATCACCTCTATCGCCTTGATTATTCTCACCAATACCGGTGGTGGTAACAACATGTCCTTCCTGATCGCACTGGCTCTGACGGTGGTGATTTATCTGTGTGCTTATTTCATGCTGTTTATTGGCTACATTGTGTTAGTCCTTAAACATCCTGACTTAAAACGCACATTTAATATCCCAGGCGGTAAAGGCGTGAAACTGGTTGTGGCTATTGTCGGCCTGCTGACCTCAATCATGGCATTTATTGTTTCCTTCCTGCCGCCGGATAATATCCAGGGTGACTCTACCGATATGTATGTCGAATTACTGGTCGTTAGCTTCCTGGTGGTACTTGCCCTGCCCTTTATTCTCTATGCCATCCACGATCGTAAAGGCAAAGCGAATACCGGTGTGACACTGGAGCCAATTAACAGCCAGAACGCACCGAAAGGTCACTTCTTCCTGCATCCACGTGCTCGTTCACCGCACTATATTGTGATGAACGATAAGAAACATTAACCATCTCTGAAGGAGATAAGACAAGGGAGCGATAGTTAATCGCTCCCTTTTTCGTACCTGTTATCGTATTGACTTGCCCCAGATAAGTACGAGAATGAGCAACACATCTGTTTACCGGAAACCAGCATATATGGATATCTGCTCCCGAAACGTGAAATTAGCGATCAAAAAGCCAGCCACACTCGTTGCTCTGGCTCTTTTACTGTGTAGTTGTAAGACCACACCGCCAACGCCAATAACTACACCACCAGCAGGTTCAAAACCACCAGCGACCACACATCAATCAGCGCAACCGATGCGCGGTATCTGGCTGGCCACTGTGTCTCGCCTCGACTGGCCACCTGTTTCCTCGGTTAATATCAGTAACCCCACCAGCCGAGCCCGTGTACAACAACAGGCGATGATTGACAAGTTAGATCATCTACAACGTCTCGGCATCAATACGGTTTTTTTCCAGGTAAAGCCCGATGGTACAGCCCTTTGGCCATCGGAAATTTTGCCGTGGTCCGATCTCCTGACCGGCAAGATTGGTGAAGATCCAGGTTACGATCCGCTGCAATTTATGCTCGACGAAGCCCACAAGCGTGGGATGAAAGTGCACGCTTGGTTTAACCCCTACCGCGTGTCGGTTAACACAAAACCCGGAACTATCAGGGAATTGAATAGCACCCTGTCACAGCAACCAGCCAGTGTCTACGTGCAGCATCGCGACTGGATCAGAACGTCGGGCGACCGTTTTGTTCTCGACCCTGGTATCCCTGAGGTTCAGGATTGGATCACATCAATAGTTGCGGAAGTGGTTTCCCGTTATCCGATAGATGGCGTGCAGTTCGACGATTATTTCTACACTGAATCACCGGGTTCGCTACTGAACGATAACGAGACGTACCGCAAATATGGGAGAGCTTTTGCATCAAAAGCAGACTGGCGGCGTAACAATACCCAGCAATTAATTGCAAAGGTATCGCACACCATTAAAAGCATTAAGCCAGAGGTTGAATTTGGCGTTAGCCCGGCAGGCGTCTGGCGCAACCGATCACACGATCCGCTCGGTTCCGATACCCGAGGCGCAGCCGCCTATGACGAATCCTATGCAGATACCCGCCGTTGGGTAGAACAAGGTTTACTGGATTATATTGCCCCACAAATTTACTGGCCTTTCTCACGTAGCGCCGCACGTTATGACGTACTGGCAAAATGGTGGGCAGATGTCGTTAAACCGACCAAAACCCGTCTATATATCGGTGTTGCCTTCTATAAAGTGGGTGAACCCTCAAAGATAGAACCTGACTGGATGGTTAACGGCGGCGTGCCAGAACTAAAAAAGCAGCTTGATCTTAACGATGCTGTACCCGAAATTAGCGGCACGATTCTGTTCCGCGAAGATTACCTTAATAAGCCACAGACCCAACAAGCCGTTAGTTATCTGCAAAGTCGTTGGGGAAGTTAAACGCCCTGTTTTACTGTGTCATGCCGGTGATGTAAGCACCGGCTTGTCACCCTGCAAAAATGCCGTAACCTCTTAAATAAAATTATCTCCATATAAGCCGATTGCTATAATCCTCTGATTAATTAGTATCAACATGAAAAACAATACGATATTCGTCACCACCGAAAAATAATCACGATGGGCTATACTCTTCAGAAGAACAGTAGCGTAGATTAAAACTGTCTAATCCGTTTATTTCTTTTCATTATATCCTCATATTTCAGGAGAATATGGTGCGATAAGTCTGTCCAGTATGTTGCGTTTCGTTTTTCGATCCCATCTGCCTTTCCAGTCGTATAAGGGGCTGAATTATGGAGATGTACTTTAAAAGAATGAAAGATGAGTGGACTGGATTAGTGACCCAGGCTTCCCCTCTCATTCGCGCTAAAGCCGCAGAAATTGCTGTTGCACATGCCCATTACCTGAGCAATGAGTTTTATCGTATTGTACGCACTGACCCACATGCCGAAGAGTTTTTGAGTAACGAACAGGTTGAAAGGCAACTTAAAAGTGCTCTGGAGACATGGATTATCGATGTGCTCTCTGCGCAAGCGGACGATGTTGATAGGCTTATACAAATCCAACATACCGTGGCCGAAGTACATGCCCGTATTGGCATTCCCGTAGAAATCGTTGAGATGGGTTTTCGTGTATTGAAGAAAATCCTCTATCCAGCGATATTTTCCTCTGATTATTCGCCTGCGGATAAACTTCAGGTTTATCATTTTTCGATTAACAGTATCGATATAGCCATGGAAGTTATGACCCGTGCGTTTACCTTTAGCGACAGTAGTGCGGCTAAAGAAGACGAAAACTATCGTATCTTCTCACTACTGGAAAATGCCGAAGAAGAAAAAGAACGGCAAATAGCCTCATTACTTTCATGGGAATTAGATGTTATTTATAAAGTCCTGTTGGATTCTGATTTAGGCAGCAGCTTACCGTTAAGTCAGGCGGATTTTGGCTTATGGTTTAACCATAAAGGTCGTCATTATTTTAGCGGCATTGCCGAAGTAGGTCATATCTCCCGCCTTATTCAGGATTTCGACGGAGTTTTTAATCAGACAATACTCCATGCTAAAAATCTGAGTAACAAAAGTCTGCGAGTGAAGTTTTTATTGCAGATACGAAATACCGTATCGCAAATTACCACCTTACTACGAGAACTGTTTGAAGAAGTTTCTCGCCATGAAGTGGGAATGGATGTGTTGACTAAGCTACTTAACCGTCGTTTCCTGCCGACTATCTTCAAACGTGAAATTGCCCATGCCAATCGGGCTGGCACGCCGTTGTCTGTTCTAATCATTGATGTTGATAAATTCAAAGAGATCAATGATACATGGGGACATAACACCGGCGACGAAATTCTGCGTAAAGTCTCGCAGGCGTTTTACGACAACGTCCGTAGTAGTGATTATGTTTTCCGCTACGGTGGTGATGAATTTATCATTGTACTGACGGAAGCCTCAGAAACTGACACTTTACGTACCGCAGAACGTATCCGCAGTCGGGTAGAAAAAACCAAACTGAAAGCTGCAAACGGCGAAGATATTTACCTCTCTCTGTCCATTGGCGCCGCCATGTTTAATGGACATCCGGATTATGAACGTTTAATTCAAATAGCCGACGAAGCTCTGTATATCGCCAAAAGACGAGGTAGAAACCGTGTTGAACTCTGGAAAGCCAGTCTTTAGATTCGCCCGGATGCAGAGGTAATCATGAAGCTAACCGATGCAGAGAATGCCGCTGACGGCATTTTTTTCCCCGCGCTTGAGCAAAATATGATGGGCGCGGTGTTAATTAACGAAAATGATGAAGTGATGTTTTTCAACCCCGCAGCAGAAAAACTTTGGGGATATAAACGCGAAGAGGTCATTGGCAATAACATCGATATGCTGATTCCCCATAATTTGCGCCCTGCACACCCTGAATACATCCGGCATAACCGCGAAGGTGGTAAAGCGCGTGTCGAAGGAATGAGCCGGGAATTGCAGCTGGAGAAAAAAGATGGCAGTAAAATATGGACACGATTTGCCCTGTCAAAAGTGACTGCCGAGGGGAAAATTTATTACCTGGCGCTGGTGCGAGATGCCAGCGTTGAAATGGCGCAGAAAGAACAGACCCGGCAGTTGCTCATTGCCGTGGATCATCTCGACCGCCCTGTGATTGTGCTTGATCCTGAGCGCCATATCGTTCAGTGCAATCGCGCGTTTACAGAAATGTTCGGCTATTGCATCAGCGAAGCCAGCGGTATGCAGCCCGATGCGCTGCTTAACTTCCCTGAATACCCGGCAGATAACCGCATCCGCTTACAGCAGCTTTTGTGGAAAACCTCCCGCGATCAAGATGAATTTTTGCTATTAACGCGCACGGGTGAAAATATCTGGATTAAAGCGTCTATCAGTCCGGTCTATGACGTGCTTGCTCATCTACAAAACCTGGTAATGACCTTCTCAGATATCACTGAAGAACGGCAAATCCGCCAGCTGGAAGGCAACATCCTCGCCGCCATGTGCAGCAGCCCACCGTTTCACGAAATGGGTGAAATCATTTGCCGTAATATTGAATCCATTCTTCATGAATCGCATGTGTCGCTGTATGCATTGCGTAATGGGATGCCAGTGCATTGGGCGTCGTCCTCTCCTGGGACAGAAGTAAAGAATGCACAAAGCTGGGCTGTTACCATTCGCCAGCGCGATGGCGCACCAGCGGGAGTTCTGCAAATCAAGACGGCTGCTGGGACAGAAACCAGTGCATTTGTCGAGCGCGTGGCAGACATCAGCCAGCATATGGCCGCACTGGCGCTGGAACAGGAGAAAAGCCGCCAGCATATCGAACAGCTAATCCAGTTTGATCCGATGACCGGTTTGCCAAATCGCAATAATCTGCACAATTACCTCGATGACCTTGTCGATAGAGCCGTCTCTCCGGTGGTTTATCTTATTGGCGTCGACCATATTCAGGATGTGATCGACAGCCTCGGCTATGCGTGGGCCGATCAGGCATTGTTAGAAGTCGTTAATCGCTTTCGTGAAAAACTCAAACCCGATCAGTATCTCTGCCGCGTTGAAGGTGCACAGTTTGTCCTCATTAGTCTGGCGGATGAAGTCAGCAACATTACCCAAATCGCTGATGAGCTACGCAACGTCGTTAGCAAACCGGTCATCATTGACGATCAGCCTTTTCCTTTAACCTTAAGCATTGGTATCAGTTACGACGTTGGTAAAAACCGTGACTACCTGCTTTCTACCGCCCACAATGCAATGGATTTCATTCGCAAAAACGGCGGTAACGGCTGGCAGTTCTTTAGCCCGACAATGAACGAGATGGTTAAAGAGCGGTTGATATTAGGCGCGGCGCTGAAAGAAGCAATCAGCAACAACCAGTTGAAGCTGGTTTACCAGCCGCAGATCTTCGCCGAAACGGGCGAACTGTATGGTATTGAAGCTCTTGCTCGCTGGTATGACCCGCAGCATGGACATGTTCCCCCTTCCCGGTTTATTCCCCTCGCAGAAGAGATTGGTGAAATTGAAAATATTGGTCGTTGGGTAATTGCTGAAGCCTGTCGCCAGTTAGCAGAATGGCGAAGCCAGAATATTCATATCCCGGCGTTATCCGTAAACTTATCTGCGCTGCATTTTCGCAGTAATCAGCTACCCAATCAGGTTTGCGATGCGATGGAAGCCTGGCAGATTGACGGCCACCAGCTGACGGTGGAAATCACTGAAAGCATGATGATGGAACACGATACGGAGATCTTTAAACGCATCCAGATCCTGCGGGATATGGGCGTAGGTTTATCTGTCGACGATTTCGGCACCGGCTTTTCCGGCTTATCTCGCTTAGTCAGCCTGCCGGTAACGGAAATTAAAATCGATAAAAGTTTCGTCGATCGTTGCCTGAGCGAAAAACGCATCCGTGCCTTATTAGAAGCCATTACCAGCATTGGGCAAAGCCTGAACTTAACCGTAGTGGCGGAAGGTGTGGAAACGAAAGAACAGTTTGAGATGTTACGCAAGATCCACTGCCCCGTGATTCAGGGCTATTTCTTCTCACGTCCTTTGCCCGCTGAGGAGATCCCTGGCTGGATGTCTACTACGCTACCGCTTCAAATCGACGCTTAGTACATCTTGCCCGCGCAGGCGGGCAAGATTTCACGTATTCATATTCCGCCATTCGCCCGTCGCTATATTAAAATTTGTACTGAATGCCCGCGCCAATAATGTAATTATAGTTTTGCATCCCTGGCGAATCTTTCTCTTTTACGCTTTCACCCTTTTCTTTATAAGAAATTACTGTGTTACCAATATCATTAGAGAATCTACTCCATGACACTTCTGTGAAAATACGCGCCTGTGAATTAATGTTATACCCCACATTAATAAGACCTGAATAATATTTTTGGTTGGATACTTTATCTTTAAATGTAATGTTGCGCAAATAGTGCTGATCTGTTCCCTTCCCTTCTCCCCAGGCACTATATTTAAATTGAGTAATAATATCAAAATCATGATAGATATATTTACCAGAAAGACCTAAATAGGGCGCACTGAATTTTTGTTGGTAGCCAATAACTCTTTGGTTATGAGGAATATCTCCAGTGTCGGCACCATTATCATAACTATAGTAACCTCCTTTCGCCGTCCAACTGAAACGCGTCTCCTGATAGCCTAACATAGCGCCGAGTTGGTAGTTTGGATCCTTTAAAAACCAACCGGTAATATTGAGATCAAACTGATTTGCAAAATTCAACCGCGTTGCCGGATGATGTGACCAATCGCTCCAGTGGTGCTGCCCCGGCTCGAGCCAGTCATAATCATCCATCAGCGTGCCGGCAGACGCAATCGTCGTCCAGCCTTTAGCATTAAGCGTCAGCCATGAGATTGCATCCCAGGTTAGCCCCATTTTAATAATGGGGGTATTTTGAATTTTCCAGTCCAGTTGGCTAAGTTTGCCGCCATCGCTATAAACAAACTCACCTGACTCACCATTCAGAAATGAAAGAGAAGCATCACCAAAGACATTGTCAGATAAGAAATTAAATTCTGAAGATGCGCTTGCATACTGACTTAGAGATATTAAAGCAATAGCAAAAGAGACCTTTTTCATCAACATAGTTTCATCCTTATTAAACAATGTTAATTAGCTCATTAATTAAATTTAATTAATTCAAATTAATTAAATCAACTGAATCTTACAATGCCATAAATGTTTCTCACCATCAAACAGAGAACATAAATAAACAGAGTTTTACTGTTATTCTGAACGAAATAGGAGTTTACAACCTGATGCAATAATGATTGTTCGAGAACAGGCGGGAATAACGAAAAGAATGACGATGCAGTTTAAATGCGAGATTTCATTGAGATAAGCAGAAAATATTGGTGTAAATGCTTGCCGGATGACAATATCATCCGGCGAGTACTTATGCTTTCAACTGGTAATCCAGCGTAATTTCCGCTTTCAGTACCTGAGAAACCGGGCATCCGGCTTTTGCTTTCTGAATAATGCCGTCAAAGGTTGAGGCATCAATACCCGGTACGGCAACTTCGCTCTTCAGTGCGATTTTGGTAATCGCGAAACCAGCATCGACTTTATCCAGCGATACATCGGCGGTGGTATCAATCGATGTTGGCGTGAATCCCGCTTCCCCCAGCATTAATGAAAGCGCCATCGAGAAACAAGCGGCATGTGCTGCGCCAATCAATTCTTCAGGGTTGGTTCCTTTTTCGCCTTCAAAACGTGTGTTAAATCCATACGGCTGTTGGTTCAGCACGCCGCTCTCGGTGGATACTGTTCCCTTCCCGCGTTTGATATCGCCTTCCCAGTGTGCCTGACCTTTCTTATGGATTGTCATTGTTGCTCTCCTGTGGGCTTAAAAAGGAAATTATAGACTACGTGAGAAATAGCACGAAGATAAGCAGGATATTCCGAATAAAATCCGTCGAAAATATTACCTCTGCACTTAAATAAAATTACCACAACAGACGACTGGAAATATATGTATTGAGAAATATCGCAGCAATATCAATCCACAACCGCCAATAATGCCCATGAATATCATGTAGTTAAAATATAAAATTCATCAACCAGGACAAATCTTAACAACGAAGCGGCAAATATTTGCCATGCTGAATGTGCTTTATAAATCTGCGATCCGTAGCAGACACCATAAATACACAGACACGGAGAATCACTATGTTTACTTATTATCAGGCAGAAAATTCAACAGCAGAACCCGCTCTGGTTAATGCCATTGAGCAAGGCCTTCGGGCAGAGCACGGTGTTGTCACTGAAGATGACATTCTCATGGAGCTGACCAAATGGGTGGAAGCTTCTGATAACGACATCCTCAGTGATATCTACCAGCAAACCATCAATTATGTGGTCAGTGGCCAGCACCCTACGCTTTAAGCTGCTATGCTTGATCGGCAACCTAATTTAGGGGTTTAGCACGTGTTTCTTCGCTACGGCGATGTTGTCCTTAAAACTAGCAACAGGATTGAGGAGTTAAAATGAAATCGAACCGTCAGGCACGTCATATTCTTGGACTGGATCATAAAATTTCTAACCAGCGCAAAATAGTTACCGAAGGTGACAAATCCAGCGTGGTAAATAACCCAACCGGCAGAAAACGCCCCGCTGAAAAGTAATTCATAACCATCAGTCCTCAATGACGATTAAACACCATTGCCTGCGCAATGGTGTTTTTGTTTTTATCTGCTTTATACTTGGGGCCGACGCCCTGGCGGTAAAGCAAAGACGATAAAAGCGTGCCAGGGATGGATATTCAAAAAAGAGTGAGTGACATGGAACCAAAAACAAAAAAACAGCGTTCGCTTTATATCCCTTACGCTGGCCCTGTACTGCTGGAATTTCCGTTGTTGAATAAAGGCAGTGCCTTCAGCATGGAAGAACGCCGTAACTTCAACCTGCTGGGGTTACTGCCGGAAGTGGTCGAAACCATCGAAGAACAAGCGGAACGAGCATGGATCCAGTATCAGGGATTCAAAACCGAAATCGACAAGCACATCTACCTGCGTAACATCCAGGATACTAACGAAACCCTCTTCTACCGACTGGTAAACAATCATCTTGATGAGATGATGCCCGTTATTTACACCCCGACCGTTGGCGCAGCCTGTGAGCGTTTTTCTGAGATCTACCGCCGTTCGCGCGGCGTGTTTATCTCTTACCAGAACCGCCACAATATGGACGACATTCTGCAAAACGTGCCGAATCACAACATTAAAGTGATTGTGGTGACGGATGGCGAACGTATCCTGGGTCTTGGTGACCAGGGCATCGGCGGGATGGGTATTCCAATCGGTAAACTGTCGCTCTATACCGCCTGTGGTGGCATCAGCCCGGCGTATACTCTTCCGGTGGTGCTGGATGTCGGCACCAATAACCAGCAACTGCTTAACGACCCGTTGTATATGGGCTGGCGTAATCCGCGTATCACTGACGACGAATACTATGAATTCGTTGACGAATTTATCCAGGCAGTGAAGCAACGCTGGCCGAACGTGTTGCTACAGTTTGAAGACTTTGCACAAAAAAATGCGATGCCGTTGCTTAACCGCTATCGCCATGAAATTTGTTCTTTTAACGATGACATTCAGGGCACTGCGGCGGTAACAGTCGGCACACTGATCGCTGCCAGCCGCGCAGCAGGTGGTCAGTTAAGCGAGAAAAAGATTGTCTTCCTCGGCGCAGGTTCAGCGGGATGCGGCATTGCCGAAATGATTATCGCCCAGACCCAGCGCGAAGGATTAAGCGAAGAAGCGGCGCGACAGAAAGTGTTTATGGTCGATCGCTTTGGTCTGCTCACCGACAAGATGCCGAACCTGCTGCCTTTCCAGACCAAACTGGTGCAGAAACGCGAAAACCTCAGTGACTGGGATACCGACAGCGATGTGCTGTCACTGCTGGATGTGGTGCGCAATGTAAAACCAGATATTCTGATTGGCGTCTCAGGACAGACCGGGCTGTTTACGGAAGAGATCATCCGTGAGATGCATAAACGCTGTCCGCGTCCGATCGTGATGCCGCTGTCTAACCCGACTTCACGCGTGGAAGCCACTCCGCAGGACATTATCGTCTGGACCGAAGGTAACGCGCTGGTCGCCACCGGTAGCCCGTTTAATCCAGTGGTATGGAAAGACAAAATCTATCCTATCGCCCAGTGCAACAACGCCTTTATTTTCCCAGGCATCGGGCTGGGTGTTATTGCTTCCGGCGCGTCACGTATCACCGATGAGATGCTGATGTCGGCAAGTGAAACTCTTGCTCAGTATTCGCCGCTGGTGCTGAACGGCGAAGGTCTGGTACTGCCGGAACTGAAAGATATCCAGAAAGTCTCCAGAGCGATTGCTTTTGCCGTTGGCAAAATGGCGCAGCAGCAAGGCGTGGCGGTGAAAACGTCTGCCGAAGCTCTGCAACAGGCCATTGACGACAACTTCTGGCAAGCCGAATACCGCGACTACCGCCGTACCTCCATCTAAGTCTCCGCCCGGTAGTGAATGTTACCGGGCAATTTTCCGCTCCCTTTTTCAGATCTCATCCATACTGGGTAGTGGCAAATAAATCTCATTTGCCTCACCTGCTATGCAGAACATCATCCGAAAAGGAGGAACTATGAAGGCTGCGGTTGTTACGAAGGATCATCATGTTGACGTTACGGATAAAACGCTGCGCTCACTGAAACATGGCGAAGCCCTGCTGAAAATGGAGTGTTGTGGCGTATGTCATACCGATCTTCATGTTAAGAATGGCGATTTTGGTGATAAAACCGGCGTGATTCTGGGACACGAAGGCATTGGTGTTGTGTCAGAAGTTGGCCCAGGCGTCACCTCATTAAAACCAGGCGATCGCGCAAGCGTGGCATGGTTTTACGAAGGATGCGGTCATTGCGAATACTGTAACAGTGGTAACGAAACGCTCTGCCGTTCAGTTAAAAACGCCGGATACAGCGTTGATGGCGGCATGGCGGAAGAGTGCATCGTGGTTGCTGATTACGCAGTAAAAGTGCCAGATGGCCTGGATTCGGCTGCTGCCAGCAGCATTACCTGTGCGGGCGTCACCACCTATAAAGCGGTGAAGCTGTCAAAAATTCGTCCCGGTCAGTGGATTGCTATCTATGGTCTTGGTGGCCTGGGTAACCTCGCCCTGCAATACGCGAAGAATGTCTTTAACGCCAAAGTGATCGCCATTGATGTCAATGATGAGCAGTTAAAACTGGCAACTGAAATGGGCGCTGATTTAGCGATTAACTCACGCACCGAAGACGCCGCCAAAATTGTGCAGGAGAAAGCGGGCGGTGCACACGCTGCGGTTGTTACAGCAGTAGCCAAAGCCGCATTTAACTCGGCGGTTGATGCCGTTCGTGCAGGCGGGCGTGTTGTGGCAGTCGGTCTGCCGCCGGAGTCCATGAGCCTGGACATCCCACGGCTGGTGCTGGATGGTATTGAAGTGGTCGGTTCACTGGTCGGCACGCGCCAGGATCTCACCGAAGCCTTCCAGTTTGCCGCCGAAGGTAAAGTGGTGCCCAAAGTCGCCCTGCGTCCGTTAGCGGACATCAACACCATCTTTACCGAGATGGAAGAAGGCAAAATCCGTGGCCGTATGGTGATTGATTTCCGCCGCTAAGAGACCATTGCTGCGACTGCCAGTCCTGGTGTCGCAGCATCGCACTCTCTCCAACATGAAATGGCTAAATGGATTATTGTTGCGTAAGAAGGAACAACAATGATAGTGTTCCCAGTGAAGGAACACTACTGAGAGTAAAGATACTGATGAAAATGGCCAATCATCCCCACCCAGGGGACATCATTCAGGAATCACTGGACGAACTGAACGTCAGCCTGCGCGAGTTTGCCAGAGCAATGGAAATTGCGCCCTCAACGGCAAGCCGATTGCTGACCGGAAAAGCGGCTTTGACGCCAGAAATGGCGATTAAACTTTCCGTGGTGATCGGCAGTTCGCCGCAAATGTGGTTGAATCTGCAAAACGCGTGGAGTCTGGCAGAGGCTGAAAAAACGGTGGATGTGTCGCGACTACGCCGTCTGGCTGCGCAATAAAAAAATGGCGCCTTTTACAGCGCCATTTTCTGTCTAAAGTTCAAAAGAGATTATATCCCTTCTTCACTCTCTTTTTTCGCTTCTGCCTTCTCGATTTCACGATACCAGCGCGGATGGTGTTTCTTCGCCCAGCGACGGCTCACCTTCCCTTCGATCATCCCTTTAATCGACCCTTTCACCCAGAATGCCATATACATATGGATAAGGATGGCGTGGATCAGGATGATACCCGCTGCCGCGTGGATCAGCAGGCTATAACGGACAACCTGCATCGGGAAGTACTGCGCAAAGTACGGACGCCAGATGATCACCCCGGTCACCAGCAGCACGAAAATCATGCTCATGATTGACCAGAACATCATCTTCTGTCCGGCGTTGTACTTACCAACATCCGCCACTTTGTGCTCATTGCCTTTCAATACTTCGACAATGTTCAACAGCCACGGAATATCTTTCTTATCCGGAATGTTGTGATGCACAAAACGGAAGAACATAAACATCAGCGCAACGAAAATCGCAATGCCGAAGAACGGGTGCAAAATGCGCCCCATCTGCGGCGTACCGAAGGTTTGCGTCAGCCATTGCAGCGTCGGGAAGAAGAACGAAATCCCGGACAGCGCCACCAGGAAGAAGCAAATCACCACGGTCCAGTGACAGGCGCGATCAATAAACTTTGTGCGCACAATCATTTTCGACTTACTCATGATGCTCCTCCTCGTCATCGTCCACTTCCTTATTCGGGCCAATACCGATGTAGTGGAAAATCAACCCGGCAAAAGTGGCGATAAAGCCAGCCGCTGCCAGCGGTTTCAACGCGCCTTTCCACAAGCTCACCGAGGTATCGATCTTCGGATCTTTCGGCAGACCGTGATACAACTCCGGCTGATCGGCGTGATGCAGCACGTACATAACGTGCGTACCACCGACCCCTTCCGGGTTGTAGACGCCAGCATGTTCGTAACCACGCGCTTTCAGTTTAGCCACACGCTGTTCCGCCAGCTCCAGCATCTCCTTCTTGGTGCCGAAGTGGATAGCCCCGGTCGGACAAGTTTTCACACAAGCCGGTTCCTGGCCGACGCTGACGCGATCGACGCAGAGCGTGCATTTATATACCCGGTTATCCTCTTTGTTGAGGCGCGGAATATTAAACGGACACCCGGCAATGCAGTAACCACAGCCGATGCAGTTTTCCGACTGGAAATCGACAATGCCGTTAGCGTACTGAATGATCGCACCGGCAGACGGACATGCCTTCAGGCAGCCCGGATCTTCACAGTGCATACAGCCGTCTTTACGGATCAGCCACTCCAGCTTGCCGTTCTGTTCGGTTTCGCTAAAGCGCATCACCGTCCAGGACTTGGCGCTCAGATCGGCGGGGTTATCGTAAACCCCGACGCAGTGCCCCACTTCATCACGGATGTCGTTCCACTCCGAACACGCCACCTGACAAGCTTTACAACCGATACAGGTGGAAACGTCGATAAGTTTCGCGACTTCTGCTTTGTAATCACGCACCTGAGAAGGCGGCGTGATGGAGTTAGTTGCGGACCTTTTGATAATGTCCTGCGTTTCCATAGCCATCTGTTCGCCCCCTTACGCCTTCTCGATGTTTACTAAGAACGCTTTATATTCCGGCGTTTGCGAGTTTGCATCACCGACATTCGGCGTCAGAGTGTTAGCGATATAACCTTTACGCGCGACACCCTCAAAGCCCCAGTGGATTGGAATACCCACCGTTTCAACCTGCTGACCGTTTACATTCAGCGGTTTCAGACGGCGCGTTACCACAGCCACCGCGCGGATAAAGCCACGCTTGCTGGAGACAGTGACACGATCGCCATTGGCAATGCCTTTCGCCGCCGCCAGCGTTTCGCTGATTTCCACAAACTGTTCCGGCTGGGCGATTGCGTTGAGCAATGCGTGCTTGGTCCAGGTGTGGAAGTGCTCGGTCAGACGATAAGTTGTACCCACATACGGGAACTGCTCTTTTTTACCCATCCGCAGCGCGTCTTGTTCATACAGACGAACGACCGGGTTAGAAACCACGTTCGGATGCAGTGGGTTAGTTCCCAGCGGCGTCTCAATCGGCTCGTAGTGTTCCGGGAACGGACCTTCCGCCATTTTGTTAATGGCAAACAGGCGTCCCATCCCTTCCGGCTGCATGATAAACGGCCCGGTTGGCGTACCCGGCGCGGCATTGCCGAAGTCAGGAATATCGTTACCCGTCCACTTGCTGCCGTTCCACTGGATCAGCATTCGTTTCGGATCCCACGGTTTACCGTTGATATCCGCTGAAGCTCGGTTGTACAGCACGCGACGGTTGAGCGGCCACGCCCAGGCCCATCCCAGCGTATTCCCCAGACCGGACGGGTCGGAGTTATCGCGGTTGGCCATCTGGTTGCCCTGCTCTGTCCAGCTACCGGTATAGATCCAGCAAGAAGATGCGGTCGTACCGTCATCACGCAGATGCGCAAAGCTACTCAGCAACTGACCTTTCTTCGCAATCAGCACGCCATTGGCATCATAGAGATCTTCCAGCGCATAGCCGTTGTTCTCTTTTGCCACTTCGTCAGACTGCGGTTCGTGCGGCTGCTTGTAGTTCCAGCTCATCTTCATCAGCGGTTCTACGCCTTTACCACCTTCAGCTTTGTACAGCTCGCGCAGGTGATGGTAGATACCCGCCAGAATTTCGCCGTCGTTACGCGCTTCACCTGGTGCGTCCTGACCTTTCCAGTGCCACTGCAACCAGCGACCGGAGTTGGCGATAGAACCATCTTCTTCAGCAAAGCAGGTCGAAGGCAGGCGGAATACCTCAGTCTGAATAGACGCCGGATCGACATCGTTCGACTCGCCGTGGTTCTGCCAGAAAGTAGACGTTTCAGTCACCAGCGGATCGATAACCACCATGTACTTCAGCTTACTCAGGCAGCTAACCACTTTGTTTTTGTCCGGGAAGGACGCAACCGGGTTAAAGCCCTGGCAGAAATAACCGCTGACTTTGCCTTCGTCCATCATGTTGAAATACTTGATGACGTCGTAGGTCTGGTCCCACTTCGGCAGCCAGTCGTAGCCCCAGTTGTTCTCTTTCTGCGCGGCATCGCCGTAGAAAGATTTCATCAGGCTAACGAAGAACTTCGGATAGTTGCTCCAGTAGTTCACCTGATCCGCCAGCGTCGCTTTCGGCGTGTTCGCTTCCAGATAAGACTGCAAATCAACCTGCTTTTCTGACGGCAGCGTCAGATAACCCGGCAGGCTGGTAGAGAGCAGGCCTAAGTCGGTCAGACCCTGAATGTTGGAGTGACCACGCAGTGCGTTCACGCCGCCACCAGCCATACCCATGTTGCCGAGCAGCAACTGGATCATCGCCATAGTACGGATGTTCTGCGCACCGACGGTGTGCTGCGTCCAGCCCAGCGCGTACAGGAAGGTGGTTGTGCGATCCGGCGCGCTGGTGGAGGCCAGCACTTCACACACTTTCAGGAAGTCGGCTTTTGGCGTACCGCAGATGTTTTCCACGACGTCCGGCGTGTAGCGGGAAACGTGCTCTTTCAGCAGGTTCCACACGCAGCGCGGATGAGTCAGCGTGTCATCGCGTTTCGCATAGCCGTTTTCATCGAACTGATAGTTCCAGGACGACTTATCGTACTGGCGTTTTTCAGCGTCATAACCGCTGAACAGACCGTCTTCGAAAGCAAAATCATCACGCACCAGCAGGCTGGCGTTGGTGTAATGCTTAACGTATTCAGCGTTGATTTTGTTGTTTTCGATCAGGTAGCGCAAAACGCCAGACAGGAACGTAATGTCCGTACCGGAACGAATAGGTGCGTAAATATCCGCTACAGAAGCGGTACGCGTAAAACGGGGATCGACAACGATCAGGGTTGCATCGTTGTTGTTTTTCGCTTCCATCGCCCAGCGGAAACCGACGGGATGCGCTTCAGCAGCGTTACCGCCCATTACCATTACGACGTTAGCGTTTTTGATATCCACCCAGTGGTTGGTCATCGCACCGCGACCAAATGTTGGAGCAAGACTTGCTACCGTTGGTCCGTGTCAGACGCGCGCCTGGTTGTCTACCGCCAGCATCCCGAGGGAGCGGGCAAATTTTTGGGTCAGCATCCCGGTTTCGTTGCTGGCGCCGGAAGCACACAGCATACCGGTAGAAAGCCAACGGTTTACCGTTACGCCCTGCTCATTCTTTTCAATAAAGTTGGCGTCACGGTCAGCTTTCATCAGCTTCGCAATACGGGAGAATGCTTCTTCCCAGCTAATGCGCTGCCATTTCTCAGAGCCTGGCGCACGATATTCCGGGTAACGCAGACGGTTTTCGCTGTTCACGTAATCCAGCAAACCGGCGCCTTTCGGGCACAGTGCGCCGCGACTTACCGGATGATCCGGGTCACCTTCAATGTGATAAATCGCTTCTCTGGCGTTTTTCGCGCCATCACCCAGGCTATACATCAATAGCCCGCAACCTACGGAACAGTATGTGCAGGTGTTACGGATCTCTTTAGCGCGTAATAATTTGTAGTTTCGCGCCTGAGCCAGTGCTTGCTTCGGGGCAAAGCCCAATGCCGCTACTGTTGTTCCAGCCATACCGCCCGCGCAGATTTTAAAAAATTGTCTGCGACTGACGTCCATTGCTTTCCTCTTTTTTCAGGGGTATTACTGCGCGAGGAAACTAACAGTAAAATTCTGAATCTTTTTGCGCGAAATCAAAAAGAACACGTGTTTGCCACAAAATAATCCGCCTGCGCAAATTGACCTACCTCAATGGCGGTAGAAAAACGCACCACTGCCTGACAGGCCGGTTAAAAAAATGCTATAAATTTCAGCTTAATTTTTAACGGCAAGAGAGACTAAACAGCGAGCATGACACGACAAAAAGCAACGCTCATAGGGCTAATCGCGATCGTCCTGTGGAGCACCATGGTGGGGTTAATTCGCGGCGTCAGTGAGGGGCTTGGTCCGGTCGGTGGTGCGGCGGCGATCTATTCATTAAGCGGACTGCTGTTAATATTCACCGTTGGATTCCCGCGTATCCGGCAGATCCCGAAAGGCTATTTACTTGCCGGGAGTCTTTTATTCGTGAGTTATGAAATCTGCCTCGCGCTTTCCTTAGGTTATGCTGCTACCCGCCATCAGGCGATAGAAGTAGGCATGGTGAACTATTTATGGCCCAGCCTGACGATACTTTTCGCCATTCTTTTTAATGGTCAGAAAACAAACTGGCTGATTATTCCCGGATTGCTTTTAGCCTTGATGGGTGTCTGTTGGGTATTAGGCGGCGACAATGGGCTACAATATGATGAAATCATCAATAATATTACCACCAGTCCATTAAGTTATTTTTTGGCGTTTATTGGTGCGTTTATCTGGGCAGCTTATTGCACAGTCACTAATAAATATGCCCGTGGATTTAACGGCATTACCGTTTTCGTTCTTCTGACGGGAGCAAGTCTATGGATTTACTATTTTATAACGCCACAACCAGAGATGGTTTTTAGCTTCCCCGTCATCGTTAAACTCATATCTGCAGCATTTACTTTAGGATTTGCTTACGCCGCCTGGAATGTCGGTATTTTACATGGCAATGTAACGATTATGGCAGTGGGTTCTTATTTTACGCCTGTACTTTCTTCTGCTCTGGCTGCCGTGCTACTCAACGCACCGCTATCGTTCTCATTCTGGCAAGGCGCACTCATGGTCTGTGGCGGTTCTCTGCTCTGTTGGCTGGCGACACGTCACCGATAAAGAAAGATAGCAACGCTTCATGCTGCAACAAAACACGTTCAGGCTATGCGGATTGAAATATTAGTGAAGGCAATGATATATCTTTGTTACATTCAGTAACACATAACCCTTCAGATAATCCGCATTCTCGCCGCGCGGCTGCGCTTTCTTATCTATCCTTTCAGTCAGTATCTCACCTGATTCTCTTAATTCTAAAAGTGGGTCATCGCGCCCAACGTCCTGTCTTTCTTTTTTTCATTACCAACGTGTGCATGTGAGGAAGAATATGGCACTGCAAAATGAGAAAAGTAATCGTTATCTTTTGCGCGACTGGAAGCCAGAAAATCCGGCCTTCTGGGAAAATAAAGGAAAACATATAGCACGAAGAAATCTCTGGATATCAGTCAGTTGTTTACTTCTTGCATTCTGTGTCTGGATGTTATTTAGCGCAGTCACCGTTAATCTCAATAAAATTGGCTTTAATTTTACGACCGATCAGCTTTTTTTATTAACCGCATTACCCTCCGTTTCTGGCGCATTATTACGTGTCCCCTACTCCTTTATGGTGCCTATATTTGGTGGGCGTCGCTGGACTGTTTTTAGTACCGCGATCTTGATTATTCCCTGCGTCTGGCTCGGTATTGCCGTACAAAACACCCATACTCCTTTTGGAATATTTATTGTTATTGCCTTGCTGTGTGGTTTCGCTGGCGCGAACTTCGCTTCCAGTATGGGTAATATCAGTTTTTTCTTCCCGAAAGCAAAACAAGGTAGCGCATTAGGGATTAATGGTGGATTAGGCAATTTAGGTGTCAGCGTGATGCAACTGGTTGCGCCACTGGTGATTTTTGTTCCGGTATTTGCCTTTCTCGGTGTTAATGGCGTACCGCAGGCCGATGGCTCGGTGATGTCACTGGCGAACGCCGCATGGATTTGGGTGCCACTGCTGGCGATTGCCACTATCGCCGCCTGGTTTGGGATGAACGATATCGCCAGTTCACGCGCGTCAATTGCCGATCAGTTGCCTGTGTTACAACGCCTGCATCTCTGGTTGTTGAGTTTGCTCTATCTTGCCACCTTCGGTTCGTTTATCGGTTTTTCCGCTGGTTTTGCCATGCTGGCGAAAACTCAGTTCCCGGATGTGAATATTCTGCAACTGGCGTTCTTTGGGCCGTTTATCGGCGCGATTGCCCGGTCAGTTGGCGGTGCTATCTCCGATAAATTTGGTGGCGTGCGGGTGACGTTTATCAACTTTATTTTTATGGCGGTTTTCAGTGCCCTGTTGTTCCTCACTCTGCCTGGTACAGGTTCCGGCAATTTCATCGCATTTTTCGCCGTGTTTATGGGGTTGTTCCTGACAGCGGGTCTGGGTAGTGGCTCCACCTTCCAGATGATTGCCGTCATCTTCCGCCAGATAACCATTTATCGCGTCAAGATGAAAGGCGGCAGCGATGATGAAGCGCAGCGAGAAGCGATCACCGAAACGGCGGCAGCTCTGGGCTTTATCTCAGCCATTGGCGCAGTGGGCGGCTTTTTTATTCCGCAGGCGTTTGGCATGTCGCTGAATATGACCGGCTCTCCGGTGGGCGCGATGAAAGTGTTTTTAATCTTTTACATCATCTGTGTACTGCTGACCTGGCTGGTCTATGGCCGGCGAAAGTTTAGCCAAAAATAAGAGGGCGATGCCTGACGCGTCGTGTCGCACCCGTAGGCCGGATAAGGCGTTTGGCATCAGATCCCAAATCATTCCTGGAGCAGGAGTCATGTCATGAGTAAACTTTTGGATCGCTTTCGCTACTTCAAACAAAAGGGCGAAACCTTTGCCGATGGTCACGGACAGGTGATGCATAGCAACCGCGACTGGGAGGACAGCTATCGCCAGCGTTGGCAATTCGACAAAATCGTGCGTTCCACCCACGGCGTTAACTGTACCGGCTCCTGTAGCTGGAAAATCTACGTTAAAAACGGCCTGGTGACCTGGGAAATTCAGCAGACCGACTACCCGCGCACTCGCCCTGACCTGCCCAATCATGAACCACGCGGCTGCCCGCGTGGCGCAAGTTACTCCTGGTATCTCTACAGCGCCAACCGCCTGAAATACCCGCTAATTCGTAAACGGCTGATTGAACTGTGGCGCGAAGCACTTAAACAACACAGCGATCCGGTACTGGCGTGGGCATCGATTATGAATGACCCGCAAAAGTGCCTGAGCTACAAGCAGATACGCGGGCGCGGTGGCTTTATCCGCTCCAACTGGCAGGAACTGAATCAACTGATTGCCGCTGCTAACGTCTGGACCATCAAAACCTACGGCCCGGATCGCGTTGCCGGTTTCTCGCCGATCCCGGCGATGTCGATGGTCTCTTACGCCGCCGGAACGCGTTATTTATCACTACTTGGCGGCACCTGCTTAAGTTTCTATGACTGGTATTGTGACCTGCCGCCCGCCTCGCCGATGACCTGGGGCGAGCAAACCGACGTGCCGGAATCCGCCGACTGGTATAACTCCAGCTACATCATTGCCTGGGGTTCTAACGTACCGCAGACGCGCACGCCAGACGCCCACTTCTTTACCGAAGTACGTTACAAAGGCACCAAAACTATCGCCATTACCCCAGACTACTCGGAAGTAGCAAAACTGTGCGACCAGTGGCTGGCGCCAAAGCAAGGCACCGATAGCGCACTGGCAATGGCGATGGGACATGTGATTTTAAGAGAGTTTCATCTCGACAACCCCAGCGACTACTTTATCAACTACTGCCGCCGCTACAGCGATATGCCGATGCTGGTGATGCTGGAACCGCGCGACGATGGCAGCTACGTGCCTGGACGCATGATCCGCGCGTCTGACCTGGTGGATGGTCTGGGTGAAAGCAACAATCCGCAGTGGAAAACCGTGGCAGTTAATACCGCTGGGGAACTGGTGGTGCCGAACGGTTCGATTGGTTTTCGCTGGGGAGAAAAAGGCAAATGGAATCTGGAATCCATTGCCGCAGGTTCAGAAACAGAGTTGTCGTTAACCCTGCTCGGTCAACACGACGCTGTTGCTGGCGTGGCTTTCCCCTACTTTGGCGGCATTGAAAACCCGCATTTTCGCAGCGTAAAACACGATCCGATTCTGGTACGCCAGCTTCCGGTGAAAAATCTGACGCTCGCCGATGGCAGTACCTGTCCGGTGGTCAGCGTTTATGATCTGGTGCTGGCGAATTACGGTCTCGATCGCGGGCTGGAAGATGAAAACAGCGCGAAAGATTACGCTGAAATCAAAGCCTACACGCCGGCCTGGGGCGAGCAAATTACCGGCGTGCCGCGTCAGTATATTGAAACCATCGCCCGTGAATTTGCCGATACTGCCCATAAAACCCACGGACGTTCGATGATTATCCTCGGTGCTGGTGTTAACCACTGGTATCACATGGATATGAACTACCGTGGGATGATCAATATGCTGATCTTCTGCGGTTGTGTCGGGCAAAGCGGTGGCGGCTGGGCGCACTATGTCGGTCAGGAAAAACTGCGTCCGCAAACCGGTTGGTTACCACTGGCCTTTGCGCTTGACTGGAACCGCCCACCGCGCCAGATGAACAGCACCTCATTTTTTTACAATCACTCAAGCCAGTGGCGCTATGAAAAAGTCACCGCTCAGGAATTGCTCTCACCGCTTGCCGATGCCAGTAAATACAGCGGTCATCTGATTGATTTCAACGTTCGCGCCGAACGCATGGGCTGGCTACCTTCTGCGCCGCAGTTGGGGCGTAATCCGCTCACGTTGAAAGCCGAAGCCGACAAGGCCGGATTGTCACCCGCCGAATTTACCGCTCAGGCGCTGAAATCGGGCGATTTGCGTATGGCCTGCGAGCAGCCGGATAACGGCAGCAATCATCCGCGTAACCTGTTTGTCTGGCGTTCTAACCTGCTTGGCTCCTCCGGCAAAGGCCATGAGTATATGCAGAAATATCTGCTGGGTACGGAAAGCGGTATTCAGGGGGAAGAACTTGGGCCGACGGAGGGAATTCAACCGGAAGAAGTTGAGTGGCAAACCGCCGCGATAGAGGGCAAGCTCGACCTGCTGGTGACGCTTGACTTCCGCATGTCCAGCACCTGTTTATTCTCCGATATCGTCCTGCCCACCGCGACCTGGTACGAAAAAGACGATATGAATACCTCGGATATGCATCCGTTTATTCATCCGCTTTCAGCGGCGGTCGATCCGGCGTGGGAGTCTCGCAGCGACTGGGAAATCTACAAAGGTATCGCCAAAGCATTCTCGCAAGTCTGCGTGGGGCATCTTGGCAAAGAAACAGATATTGTACTGCAACCGTTGTTACACGACTCTCCGGCAGAACTCTCCCAGCCGTGTGAAGTGCTCGACTGGCGCAAAGGCGAATGCGACCTGATCCCAGGTAAAACCGCGCCGAATATTGTGGCAGTGGAGCGCGACTACCCTGCCACCTATGAACGTTTTACCTCGCTGGGGCCGTTGATGGACAAACTTGGCAACGGCGGTAAAGGGATTTCGTGGAATACTCAGGATGAAATCGATTTCCTCGGCAAACTCAATTACACCAAACGTGATGGCCCGGCTCAGGGGCGTCCGCTGATTGACACCGCCATTGATGCATCAGAAGTGATTCTGGCGCTGGCACCGGAAACCAACGGTCATGTGGCAGTAAAAGCCTGGCAGGCGCTGGGCGAGATCACCGGGCGCGAACATACTCATCTGGCGCTGCACAAAGAGGACGAGAAGATTCGCTTTCGCGATATTCAGGCGCAGCCGCGTAAAATCATCTCCAGCCCCACCTGGTCCGGTCTGGAAAGCGATCACGTCTCCTATAACGCGGGATACACCAACGTTCACGAGTTAATTCCGTGGCGCACGCTGTCGGGACGCCAGCAGCTCTATCAGGATCATCCGTGGATGCGCGCCTTTGGTGAAAGCCTGGTGGCTTATCGTCCACCTATCGACACCCGTAGCGTCAGTGAAATGCGCCAGATCCCGCCAAACGGCTTCCCGGAAAAAGCACTTAACTTCCTGACGCCGCACCAGAAATGGGGCATTCATTCTACCTACAGTGAAAACCTGCTAATGCTGACGCTCTCGCGCGGCGGACCGATTGTCTGGATCAGCGAAACCGATGCCCGCGAACTGACCATTGTTGATAACGACTGGGTGGAAGTGTTTAACGCCAACGGTGCGTTGACGGCTCGAGCGGTGGTCAGCCAGCGCGTGCCGCCGGGCATGACCATGATGTATCACGCTCAGGAACGCATTATGAATATCCCCGGATCGGAAGTGACCGGAATGCGCGGCGGTATTCATAACTCAGTCACCCGCGTTTGCCCGAAGCCGACGCATATGATTGGCGGTTACGCGCAACTGGCCTGGGGCTTTAACTACTACGGCACCGTCGGCTCGAACCGCGATGAATTCATCATGATCCGCAAGATGAAGAACGTTAACTGGCTGGATGATGAAGGTCGCGATCAGGTACAGGAGGCGAAAAAATGAAAATACGTTCGCAAGTCGGCATGGTGCTTAATCTCGATAAATGTATCGGCTGCCATACCTGTTCGGTGACCTGTAAAAACGTCTGGACCGGTCGCGAAGGCATGGAGTACGCATGGTTTAACAACGTCGAAACCAAACCGGGCATTGGTTATCCGAAAAACTGGGAAGATCAGGAAGAGTGGCAAGGCGGCTGGGTCCGCGATGTGAATGGCAAGATACGCCCGCGTCTGGGCAGCAAGATGGGCGTAATAACCAAAATCTTCGCCAACCCGGTGGTGCCGCAGATTGATGATTACTACGAACCTTTCACCTTCGACTACGAACATTTGCATAGCGCACCGGAAGGCAAACATATCCCTACTGCTCGCCCGCGTTCGCTGATTGACGGGAAGCGGATGGACAAAGTGATCTGGGGGCCAAACTGGGAAGAACTGCTGGGCGGCGAGTTTGAAAAACGTGCCCGCGACCGCAACTTCGAGGCCATGCAAAAGGAGATGTACGGGCAGTTTGAAAACACCTTCATGATGTACCTGCCGCGCCTGTGCGAACACTGTCTTAACCCTAGCTGCGTGGCGACCTGCCCCAGCGGCGCTATCTACAAACGCGAAGAAGACGGCATTGTGCTGATCGATCAGGATAAATGTCGTGGCTGGCGCTTGTGCATTAGCGGTTGTCCATACAAAAAAATCTACTTCAACTGGAAAAGCGGCAAGTCAGAAAAATGCATCTTCTGTTATCCGCGAATTGAGTCCGGTCAGCCAACGGTCTGCTCCGAAACCTGCGTGGGTCGCATTCGTTATCTTGGTGTACTGCTCTACGACGCCGACCGCATCGAGGAAGCGGCGAGCACCGAGCGCGAAGTTGATCTCTATGAACGCCAGTGCGAAGTGTTCCTCGATCCGCACGATCCATCAGTGATCGAGGAAGCCCTGAAACAAGGTATCCCGCAAAACGTGATTGAGGCAGCCCAGCGTTCGCCTGTTTACAAAATGGCGATGGACTGGAAACTGGCGCTACCACTGCACCCGGAATATCGCACCCTGCCGATGGTCTGGTACGTGCCGCCGCTGTCGCCGATTCAGTCTTACGCCGACGCGGGCGGACTGCCCAAAAGCGAAGGCGTGCTTCCCGCCATCGAAAGCCTGCGTATTCCGGTGCAATACCTCGCCAATATGTTGAGTGCGGGCGATACCGGCCCTGTACTGCGGGCACTGAAACGGATGATGGCAATGCGCCACTATATGCGTTCGCAAACCGTAGAAGGCGTAACTGATACCCGCGCAATCGCCGAAGTCGGGCTGAGCGTCGCCCAGGTGGAAGATATGTATCGCTATCTCGCTATCGCCAACTATGAAGATCGGTTTGTCATTCCGACCAGTCATCGGGAAATGGCGGGCGACGCCTTCGGTGAACGCAACGGCTGCGGCTTTACTTTTGGCGACGGTTGCCACGGCTCTGATACTAAATTCAACCTGTTCAACAGTAGCCGGATCGATGCTATCGACATTACCGAAGTACGCAATAAAGCGGAGGGGGAATAATGCAAATCCTCAAAGTGATCGGCTTGTTGATGGAGTACCCGGACGAGCTGTTATGGGAGAACAAAGACGACGCGCTGGCGCTGATTCGCCACGACGCGCCGATGCTCACCGATTTCACCTGCGATCTGCTTAATGCGCCGCTGCTGGATAAACAGGCTGAATGGTGTGAAGTGTTTGACCGTGGACGTACCACCTCGCTGCTGCTATTTGAACATGTTCATGCCGAGTCACGCGATCGCGGTCAGGCAATGGTGGATCTGCTGGCGGAGTATGAAAAAGTCGGCCTGCAACTAAATTGTCGCGAGCTACCTGATTATCTGCCTTTGTATCTGGAGTATTTAAGTGTGCTACCCGACAACCAGGCTAAAGAAGGTTTGCTCAACGTTGCGCCAATCCTCGCCCTGCTTGGCGGGCGCTTAAAACAACGCGAGGCGCCGTGGTATCCGTTGTTTGACGCCCTGCTGCATCTGGCGGGAAGTACACTCTCAAGTGACAGTGTCACAAAACAGATACGCAGCGAGGAGCGCGACGACACCCGTCAGGCACTGGATGCGGTGTGGGAAGAGGAACAGGTGAAGTTTATTGAAGATAACGCCACGGCGTGTGACAGCTCGCCGCTTAATCAATATCAGCGACGCTTTAGTCAGGATGTCGCACCGCAGTATGTGGACATCAGTGCGGGAGGTGAGAAATGATTCAGTATCTGAACGTCTTTTTTTACGATATCTACCCGTACTTGTGTGGCACGGTTTTTATCCTTGGAAGCTGGCTGCGCTACGATTACGGGCAGTACACCTGGCGTGCCTCCTCCAGCCAGATGCTGGATAAACGCGGGATGGTGCTGTGGTCGAACTTGTTCCATATCGGCATTCTGGGGATCTTCTTCGGTCATCTGTTCGGCATGTTAACGCCGCACTGGATGTATGCGTGGTTTTTGCCGGTAGCGGTAAAACAGCAGATGGCGATGGTTCTCGGCGGTATTTGCGGTGTATTAACGTTGATTGGCGGTGCGGGGTTGCTGGTGCGCCGTTTAACGAATCCGCGTATCAGGGCGACGTCTTCTGGTGCGGATATCCTGATCCTCGCTATTTTGTTAATTCAGTGCATTCTTGGGTTAACCACCATTCCCTTTTCAGCACAACATCCGGACGGCAGTGAAATGATGAAGCTGGTGGGATGGGCGCAAAGCATCGTCACTTTCCAGGGCGGCGCATCGACGCATCTTGATGGCGTAGCTTACATCTTCCGCGTTCATCTGGTGTTGGGAATGACCATCTTCCTGCTCTTCCCGTTCACCCGACTGGTGCATGTATGGAGCGCACCATTTGAGTACTTTACCCGCAGGTATCAGATTGTACGTTCGCGGCGATAATTCTCATGCTGGCCGGATAGCCTTTCGCTCTCCGGCCGATTGCAGGCTATGATAGTTCTCCAGCCACAGGAGAACGTTAATGAAACCGCAGATTTACCACGTCGATGCTTTTACCTCTCAACCGTTTCGCGGCAATTCTGCCGGTGTTGTTTTCCCTGCCGATAATCTTAGCGAAGCGCAAATGCAACTTATCGCCCGCGAGTTAGGCCATTCGGAAACGGCTTTTCTGCTGCACAGTGACGACAGCGATGTACGTATTCGCTACTTTACGCCAACGGTTGAAGTGCCGATTTGCGGTCACGCGACGGTAGCAGCGCACTATGTACGTTCAAAGGTATTGGGTTTGGGAAATTGCACCGTCTGGCAAACATCGCTGGCGGGAAAGCACCGTGTCACTATCGAAAAACAAAACGGGGATTATCGTATTTCTCTGGAGCAAGGCACGCCGGGCTTTGAACCGCCGCTGGAAGGTGAAGCTCGCGCGGCAATTATCAACGCGCTTCATCTCACTGAAGACGATATTTTGCCAGGCTTGCCAATTCAGGTGGCAACCACAGGACACTCAAAAGTGATGATTCCGCTGAAACCGGAAGTGGATATCGACGCCCTTTCGCCTGACCTTGCTGCGCTGACCGCTATCAGTAAACAGATTGGCTGCAATGGTTTCTTCCCCTTCCAGATCCGCCCAGGCAAAAATGAAACCGATGGTCGCATGTTCTCGCCTGCGATTGGTATTGTGGAAGATCCGGTGACCGGCAATGCCAATGGCCCGATGGGCGCATGGTTGGTACATCACAACGTATTGCCTCACGATGGCAACGAGTTGCGTGTTAAAGGCCATCAGGGGCGCGCAATAGGTCGTGATGGCGTGATTGATGTGACGGTGACAATTCGCGATAACCAGCCGGAGAAAGTCACCATTTCTGGCACAGCGGTGATTTTGTTTCATGCCGAATGGGCCATTGATCTCTGAAACCGTTGCCGGTCCCAATTGCCTGATGCGCTTCGCTTATCAGGCCTACAAGGCGTATCGTAATTTATTGAATGTGTTGGCTAATTTAGGCCGGATAAGGCGTTTGCGCCGCATCCGGCACAAACTATTTCCCTGCCTCCGGATGCGTATCAAACGCCGCCATCACCAGTGCCAGTTCATCCACGGTAAACCCATGTTTCGCATCATCCACGCCCAGCCCAAATTGTTCCTGCATCACGGCATATAACGACGCCACATCTGGCAGATTCCGCTGATCCACCGCGTGCCCATTTTCATAATGGGTGAAATGGAAATTGGTCAGCGTCAGTTTGCCACCGTCCGGCAAATGGCGGCACATCAACAGATGATGGCGAAAATGCGACTGCGGCCAGTGCGCCGACCAGAAATTGCCCATCACATAATCACTTTGTTGCTGCTCGCAGAGATCAAAACGGTACATCGACTGCCAGTGCTGATGATGATTAAACTGCAAAACCCAGTTATCACCCTCCTGCAACAACCGATACTCTCCGTGTGGCGTGGTTTGCGCGATATCCGGCACTAAACGGATTGGCGCGGTCAGCGTCTGACCACCAAAACCGACGTCGGCAATCCATTGTTCACCTTCCAGTTCTACTAACAACAGACGGTGCGTGCGCGGCGGTAACGATGCGGGGTTAGATAACACTACGCGACCTAACAAACTGCGAACGTTAAATCCCAGCTCGCGTAACACCCGCTCAAACACACCATTCTGCTCAAAACAGTAACCTCCGCGTCGCGCAGTCACCAGTTTCTCTTCCAGCGATTGATCATCAAGCTGGATTTCTCTCGGCAGCAAAACGTCGAGATTTTCAAATGGAATAGTGCAATTGTGTTTCAGGTGTAATGCTCTTAGCGTATCGATATTGACCGCAGCAGCACCCGTCCAGCGAATACGGGCAAAATAGTGATTCAGAATGGGCGTCATCAGGCGTTTCCCTTAGTGGTTTTCTCAACTTATAACCTGGAATAGATGCCACACTGGCTATTTTGTGCGATCGCGGACAAGCATCACGTTCGCAAATCGCTAATCCCGTTAATTTCGTTACTTATTGCGTTACGAGCTACGCTTTTAAAACAACCTTCTTAGCGAGGCGATACCGTGAGCCAATTTATTCCCGTTGAGTTGCATCATGCCAGCCGTCTGTTAAACCACGGACCTACCGTCTTGATCACCAGTTTCGATGAGCAATCCCAGCGACGTAACATTATGGCTGCGGCCTGGTCGATGCCCGTAGAGTTCGAACCACCACGCGTGGCCATTGTGGTTGATAAATCGACATGGTCACGGGAGTTGATTGAACGTAGTGGCATGTTTGGCATTGTGATCCCAGGAGTCGCAGCAACTAACTGGACGTGGGCAGTGGGCAGCATTTCTGGGCGTGATGAAGATAAGTTTAACTGTTATGGCATTCCGGTTGTGAAAGGTCCGGTGCTTAGCTTGCCGGTGGTCGAAGAGAAATGTCTGGCATGGATGGAGTGCCGCTTGCTTCCCGCGACTTCTGCGCAAGAAAAATACGACACGTTGTTTGGCGAAGTGATATCAGCAGCGGCAGACGCTCGTGTTTTTGTCGAAGGCCGCTGGCAATTTGATGACGATAAACTCAATACGCTACATCATTTAGGCGCTGGCACCTTTGTTACCAGCGGCAAGCGTGTTACGGCAGGTTAAGCATTACATGCTGTAACCGGGTTTCTTTATCAACGTCTCCATTTGAGGCGCGATTTCGGCGTCCCAGACCGCTTGCCATGATTCCGGTTGTATCTGTTGTAGTGCAATGCTTATCGAACTCTCTTTACTGTTCAGATGGCGAATAATGACGTCGGTAATCTCCGCCGCCAGTGCTGTTTTTTGTTGTTCATCCAGTTCACGGGGAAAACATTTAATGTCTATGTGTGGCATTGTTGTGCTCCTTTTGAAAGATGTCAGCAAAATTAGCACAAGCCGAAAACGTCATGTGTTATTTGATGCGAAATGATGTGCGATATATACGCCGTCACTTTAATAACGTACATATACTATTAGCTTCCGCGCCAATACGCACCCGTCCTGTAACATACAGAATCTATTCTTTATTTCTTATCATATTAAGAAAATTCACGACATCCAGCTTGCTGATTTATTAATGCCAATTATAGTTATTCTTGCCCTCAATCATAATTTTCACTCGTAATATCCTTTCTTTTATAAAGTCCTTCTGGAGACACTTGCGATGCAGCTTAACCATATTGCTAAAAGTCTGCTAGTCATGGGATTATTCACAACAAGTTCACTTCCTCTCATCGCAGCAGAAGCGCCCAAAGAGGCCTCCGCTGCCACCCAACAAGCGAATAACGCACTTTATAGTCAATTGCCGTTTTCCGATAACAGCGATTTTGCTGATGCTCATAAAGGTTTTATTGCTCCTTTACCTCAGGAAGTGATTAAGGGTGAACAAGGGAATGTTATCTGGAACCCACAGCAATATTCTTTTATCAAAGAAGGCGATAAAGCACCTGATACTGTCAATCCAAGTTTATGGCGTCAGGCGCAACTGATAAATATCAGCGGCTTATTTGAAGTGACTGAAGGCGTCTATCAGATTCGCAATCTCGATTTATCAAATATGACCATCATTGAAGGTAAAGAAGGTATTACCGTTGTTGATCCACTGGTTTCAGCAGAAACAGCTAAAGTTGGCATGGATCTTTATTATAAAAATCGCGGTCAAAAACCAGTGGTGGCGGTTATCTACACGCACAGTCATGTCGATCACTACGGCGGCGTTCGCGGCGTGGTTGATGAAGCTGACGTTAAATCAGGAAAAACAAAAATTTATGCGCCAGCCGGATTTTTAGAAGAGGCTGTTTCAGAAAATATTATGGCTGGCAATGTAATGAGCCGACGAGCCAGTTATATGTACGGTAACTTGTTGAAACCTGATGCTAAAGGTCAGGTCGGCGCTGGGCTGGGAACAACGACCTCAGCCGGAACGGTTACATTGATTGCCCCCACCAACTACATCACCAAAACCGGACAAAAAGAGACTATCGACGGGCTGACCTATGATTTTCTGATGGCGCCCGGTTCCGAAGCACCTTCCGAAATGCTGTGGTTTATTGAAGAAAAGAAACTGATCGAAACCGCAGAAGATGTCACGCACACCCTCCACAACACCTATTCGCTGCGTGGTGCCAAAATTCGTCAACCTCTTCCGTGGTCTAAATACATCAACGAAGCACTCAATCTGTGGGGCGATAAAGCGGAGATTATTCTCGCCCAGCATCACTGGCCAACCTGGGGTAACGATAACGTTGTCAAACTGCTAAAAAGCCAACGCGATTTGTACCGTTATATCAACGATCAAACGCTACGCATGGCGAATCAGGGGCTGACTCGTGATGAAATTGCCGCAAACTTCAAATTGCCCTCTTCGCTTGCTAACACCTGGGCGAATCGCGGTTATTACGGTTCAGTGAGCCATGATGTGAAAGCAACTTATGTGCTTTATCTCGGCTGGTTTGATGGTAATCCTGCGACTCTCGATGAACTGCCACCAGAAGACGCCGCTAAAAAATTCGTGGAATATATGGGCGGTGCTGATGCCATTTTACAAAAAGCCAAACAGGATTATGACCAGGGAAATTTCCGCTGGGTTGCCCAGGTTGTCAGTAAGGTAGTGTTTGCCGATCCAAACAACCAGGCAGCAAGGAATCTGGAAGCCGATGCGCTTGAACAGTTAGGCTACCAGGCCGAATCCGGGCCGTGGCGTAACTTCTATCTCACAGGCGCACAGGAATTACGCAATGGTGTGCAAAAACTGCCTACGCCAAATACAGCCAGCCCTGACACCGTGCGAGCCATGACACCGGAAATGTTCTTTGATTATCTTGCTGTGCATATAAATGGCGAGAAAGCGGCAGACGCTAAAGCAGTATTGAATTTTGATTTCGGTGAAGATGGCGGCACTTATAAAGTGGAACTGGAAAACGGTGTACTCAATCACACTGCTGATACGCAAGCCTCTGACGCCGATGCGACTATCACCCTCTCCCGCGATGTCTTGAATAAAATTATCCTGAAGGAAGAGACATTAAAAGAAGCCACGGATAAAGGCGAAGTAAAAATCTCTGGAAATGCGGAAAAACTCAACGAGCTGTTAGGGTATATGGATAACTTTGAATTCTGGTTCAATATTGTAACGCCATAATTTTCGTGTAAGTCGGGCAGGTTCCCTGCCCTTTTTGGGTTATAAACAAAAATGAATTCTGACAAAAGAAAACACCCTCATTATTCATGGAAAAACCGCCAGGATATGGTTATTCGCGGTATGGCGATTAGCCTGCCGTGGTTTGCGTTGATTAACATCAGTTTTGCATCGTTGGTTTTGCTTCGAGGGGTTTTGTTTAATGAAGGCACGACTCCATGGTTTAATGAGAAAAATCTTGTACACACTATTGATATTTCATCATTAGGTATTTTGCTAATCAGTGGTCTTTTATTAGTTAGCCCACGCAACAAAGTACAGTATATTCAGCAGTTATTGGTCATACTAAGCCTACTATGGTCATGGTGTTGTTTTTATTTTATTGCACACTGGACGCTACCTTTTGCATATCCACTGTGTGTATTACTAATGCTTAGTGCCGTTGTTGCGCTATATTTCCACACCCCATCACTCCTCGCATTTGTCATTCCATTATGGTTTACCATCCCGATAGCCAGTCTTGTGCTCAATCAGTATGTGAATATTCATTTCGCTGTTATCTGGAGCATTTTTTCACTGGCTCTCTATGGCGGACGTTTTATTTTGTTGCGTTGGTTTGAAGAAGCATGGCAACAAAATAAGTACAACAACCAGTTGATTCATCGCCTCGATGCATTAGCTCATCGCGATCCCTTAACTGGAGTGGCAAACCGACGAGCGTTGGATAGTATTTTACGTGATGCCGTCGAACAAAAGACGTCGTTCGTTTTAATTATGCTGGATGTCGATTTTTTTAAACGCTACAACGACACTTATGGGCACCCTGCTGGCGATCGTTGTCTGATACAAGTTGCCGACGCACTGCAACGCGCAATTCGCCAGCCCGAAGATGTAGTTACGCGTTATGGTGGCGAAGAGTTTGCCATTATTCTTTTCAATGCGAGCTTGCAGGAAGCCGAAGCGATAGCAGCCAGAATTAAGCAAGAACTTAAACTGGCAGCGATTGCGCATCAGACATCTTCCGTGAGTGAAGTTGTTACGGTTAGTCAGGGGATTACCTGTTCTACCCCCGCAAAAACGACTGAACAAATAGTTGCTGATGCCGATGCCGCGTTATATCGAGCGAAAGAAAATGGGCGAAATCGGTGGGCTAAATAACTCTATTCCGCTGACATCAACAAACTTATAGGGAATATCAGCCAGAGTCAGTATCAGTTCACTGATGGTGGAACCCCATCCTGGTACGCCATAAACCTTAATCATATCTCCCCCGTACAGCGTTAAAGCTTAAGTGTAGGTCAGTAAACAGGGCAACCCGGACTAAGATTTGTCATTTTTTCAGCAATCCTTTTAATCCCCACTCAACTTGTAAGGGGATATTTTGCATCGTTTATCGATAACAGGTAGGATGCTGCGCCGATAGTTTTATACCCATAAAGAATAATGGTGATAACTGTCATCGCCAGGATGAATAAACATTGTTCATGGCGACTTATAAGACTTTTTCAACGAAGCAATCAGGGAGAGCAATGAGTAAACACGACACCGACACTTCAGATCAACACGCCGCGAAACGCCGCTGGCTTAATGCCCACGAAGAGGGTTATCACAAAGCGATGGGCAATCGTCAGGTGCAGATGATCGCCATTGGCGGCGCGATTGGGACTGGTTTGTTTTTAGGCGCAGGTGCCCGACTGCAAATGGCCGGCCCGGCACTGGCACTGGTTTATTTAATCTGCGGCCTGTTTTCGTTTTTTATTTTGCGTGCGTTGGGTGAGTTGGTATTACATCGCCCTTCCAGTGGTAGTTTTGTCTCTTATGCCCGTGAGTTTTTGGGTGAGAAAGCCGCTTATGTTGCCGGCTGGATGTACTTCATCAACTGGGCGATGACGGGGATTGTCGATATCACCGCCGTCGCACTGTATATGCATTACTGGGGCGCGTTTGGCGGCGTGCCGCAATGGGTATTTGCGCTCGCTGCGCTGACCATCGTTGGCACCATGAATATGATTGGTGTGAAATGGTTCGCAGAGATGGAGTTCTGGTTTGCGCTGATTAAAGTGCTCGCCATTGTGACCTTTTTGGTCGTGGGTACAGTGTTCCTCGGTAGCGGTCAGCCGCTGGATGGCAACACCACTGGCTTTCATTTAATTACCGATAATGGTGGCTTTTTCCCGCACGGTTTGCTGCCTGCGCTGGTGTTAATTCAGGGCGTGGTATTTGCTTTTGCCTCCATCGAAATGGTCGGAACCGCCGCCGGAGAATGTAAAGATCCGCAGACTATGGTGCCAAAAGCAATTAACAGCGTGATTTGGCGTATTGGCCTGTTTTATGTCGGTTCTGTCGTGTTGCTGGTCATGTTACTGCCGTGGAGCGCCTATCAGGCCGGTCAAAGTCCTTTTGTGACCTTCTTCTCTAAACTCGGTGTGCCGTACATTGGCAGCATCATGAACATTGTGGTGCTGACCGCCGCGCTCTCCAGTCTGAACTCTGGCCTGTACTGCACCGGGCGTATTCTGCGTTCGATGGCGATGGGCGGATCTGCGCCGGGTTTTATGGCGAAGATGAGTCGCCAGCATGTGCCGTACGCCGGGATTCTGGCGACGCTGGTTGTGTATGTCGTTGGCGTATTCCTCAATTATCTGGTGCCGTCGCGCGTATTTGAGATTGTCCTGAACTTCGCGTCATTGGGAATTATCGCCTCCTGGGCGTTTATCATTGTTTGTCAGATGCGCCTGCGTAAAGCCATCAAAGAAGGTAAAGCAGCGGATGTCAGTTTTAAACTGCCTGGTGCGCCCTTCACGTCCTGGCTGACATTACTGTTTTTACTGAGTGTGCTGGTGCTGATGGCATTCGATTACCCGAACGGGACTTACACCATCGCGGCGCTGCCGATTATCGGTATTCTGCTGGTTGTGGGTTGGTTTGGTGTACGCAAACGCGTTGCCGAAATTCACAGCACTGCGCCGGTAGTCGAAGAAGAAAAACAGGAAATTGTGTTTAAACCTGAGACGGCGGGTTAATTGCAAAATGTGCCCGGCTACGAGCCGGGCATATTCATATTGCTGACGAGGTGCTCCGCTTGCCGAATGCAGCGCTTGCGCCGCATCCGGCCTACGAAAGACAAACTCCTCCATGTCTGTGTCTGTTACAGCGCAATACGAATCACATCGTCCGGCTGAGTGGCTTCTTGCTGTTTAGTCGATTTTTGCTTCACGCTGACATACAGCGTTTTGCCATCGGCAGAAAGCGCCAGGCTGTTAGGATGGGTCGGCGTGTCGAACGTTTTCACCACTTTATAGCTTTTCGCGTCAATCACACTGACTTTACCCGCCTGCCGATGCGTCACATAGGCTTCATTACGCGCCGGGTTAAACAATACAGCCAGTGATTCCGGTGCCGCTACCTTTGCCAGAATATTGCCGTTACGGGTATCGACCACTAACACTTCTGCCGCTTTGGAGTCAGTGATAAACGCTCGCTGGTTGGCAGTATCGAGACTGATGTTGATAAAGAAATGCTCTTTGCCATCATCCAGCAGCTTTTTACGGCTCAGGATTTTATTGTCGGCGGTGTCGATGGTAATCAATTCGCCGTCAGCGTTAGTGGTGTAAAGACGTTTGCCTTTGCTATCCAGCGCCAGACCGGTACTCATTTTACCGGTGTTCTGGATGGCAGTTTTCAGTTTGATATTCTCGCCATCAACCACCCAAATAACACTCTCTTTCCCAATACCGCTGATGTAAACAGTGTTCGTAGCATCATCAGCAACCAGCTCACGCGGCTGTAGCGGACGCACTTCTTCTGTACGTTTGCGATCGTCCAGTACCAGACGCCCTTTCACTTCGCCCGTTTTGGCATCAATTGCCGTGACCGCACTGTTTACTGTGTTACCAAACCACAACGTTTGAGTAGCGTTGTTGATAGTGGCGCCAAACGGCTTGAGATCGTTATGAATAGCCTGAGTGACTTCCAGAGTCACCGGATCGAGACGATAAACCACACCGCCTTTGTCCAGTTTGCGGCTTTGCGATGTGGCGAGCCACAGCGCGTTTTCCTGCTGGCTATAAGCCATTTCGTAGGCACCTTTACCTACCGCTTTACGCAGCATTTCTTCCGCTGCCTGCGTACTGAATGATGAAGCAACGAGCAATGAACCTAACAGTAGCGAACCACGCAGGCGCGATGAAAACAGATGACGTAAATGCATGACGACTCCCTTTGATGAACCGATTTATAGCTGCTTCACAATGCTTCGTTGAGCATAATCTTCGTTACGCCCTTGTTATAAATGGGAATGGTAATCATTATTTTCTCAAATGTGGAGCATTTCTTGTCGCTACGACTACAATTTTCCCAATTGATTAACGTATTGTGCCGTTTTGTTTTCTATAAATTTACAAATTCATTACCATGACGGTGTTTTCCCATTCTTAACCTGGCTTTTTTCATGAAGATCTTTTCCGTCCGACAGACCGTTTTGCCCGCACTGATTCTCCTTTCTCCTTCAACTTTTGCCGCTAATGAACAAACCATGATTGTTAGTGCCGCGCCGCAGGTAGTTTCTGAACTGGACACACCCGCTGCGGTAAGCGTGGTCGATGGCGAGGAGATGCGTCTGGCAACGCCGCGCATTAATTTGTCTGAATCACTGACCAGTGTGCCTGGTTTGCAGGTACAAAACCGGCAGAACTATGCGCAGGATCTCCAACTGTCTATTCGCGGATTTGGTTCCCGTTCCACTTACGGTATTCGCGGTATTCGCCTGTATGTTGATGGCATTCCCGCCACTATGCCTGACGGACAAGGGCAAACGTCTAATATCGATTTAAGCAGTGTGCAAAACGTGGAAGTGCTACGAGGCCCCTTCTCTGCCCTGTATGGCAATGCGTCTGGCGGCGTAATGAACGTCACCACACAAACCGGCGAACAGCCACCAACTATTGAAGCCAGCAGTTACTATGGCAGTTATGGTAGCTGGCGCTATGGGCTGAAAGCGACGGGCGCAATGGGCGACGGCACCCAACCTGGCGATGTTGATTACACCGTTTCGACCACGCGTTTTACAACTCACGGCTATCGTGACCATAGCGGCGCACAGAAAAATTTAGCCAATGCCAGACTGGGCGTACGCATTGATGACGCCAGTAAGTTAAACCTGATTTTCAACAGTGTGGACATCAAAGCCGATGACCCTGGTGGGTTGACCGAAGCAGAATGGAAAGCGAATCCGCAACAAGCTCCGCGTGCTGAACAGTACGACACGCGTAAAACCATCAAACAAACTCAGGCTGGATTACGCTACGAGCGCAGCCTTAGCGCGCAGGATGTGATGAGCGTGATGATGTACGCAGGCGAACGGGAAACGACCCAGTATCAGTCGATCCCGATGACCCCGCAGCTTAACCCGTCACACGCAGGCGGTGTAATTACCCTGCAACGTCATTACCAGGGTATAGACAGTCGCTGGACACATCGTGGCGAACTGGGTGTTCCGGTCACTTTCACTACTGGCCTGAACTATGAAAACATGAGTGAAAACCGAAAGGGTTACAATAACTTCCGCCTTAATAACGGCGTGCCGGAGTACGGGCAAAAAGGTGATTTGCGTCGCGACGAACGCAATCTGATGTGGAACGTCGATCCCTATTTACAAACCCAGTGGCAACTAACCGACAAACTGTCGCTGGATGCTGGCGTGCGCTACAGCTCCGTGTGGTTTGATTCTAACGATCATTACGTTACCCCCGGCAATGGTGATGACAGCGGTGATGCCAGTTATCACAAATGGCTTCCTGCGGGATCGTTGAAATACGCCATGACCGATGCCTGGAACGTCTATCTGGCAGCCGGGCGCGGTTTTGAAACACCAACCATTAACGAGCTTTCTTACCGTGCTGATGGGCAAGGCGGTATGAACTTTGGTTTAAAACCGTCCACCAACGACACAATCGAAATCGGCAGTAAAACGCGTATCGGCGATGGCTTGTTTACCGCTGCGTTATTCCAGACCGATACCGATGATGAAATCGTTGTTGATAGCAGTAGCGGCGGGCGTACCACTTATAAAAATGCCGGGAAGACGCGTCGTCAGGGGGCCGAGCTGGCGTGGGATCAGCGTTTTGCCGGAGATTTCCGTGTGAAAGCGTCGTGGACGTGGCTTGACGCAACTTATCGCAGCAATGTTTGTAACGCTCAGGACTGTAATGGTAACCGAATGCCCGGGATCGCCCGCAATATGGGCTTTGCGTCGTTAGGTTATGTGCCAGAAGAAGGCTGGTATGCAGGCACAGAAGCACGTTATATGGGCGATATCATGGCGGATGACGAAAATACAGCAAAAGCGCCCTCTTATACTCTTGTCGGTTTGTTCACCGGTTACAAATATAATTACCGTAATATGACAATAGATTTATTTGGTCGTGTCGATAATTTATTCGATAAAGAATATGTCGGCTCGGTGATTGTTAATGAATCCAATGGTCGATATTACGAGCCTGCGCCTGGGCGGAATTATGGTGTAGGCGTAAATCTCGCATGGCGATTTGAATAATATTCATTAGTGGCGGCAAGAATGCCGCCACCTGAAATGTTAATCATCATCCGCAACACGGATCACGACTTTGCCGAAGTTTTTACCATTCAGCAGACCGATGAATGTCTGCGGGGCGTTCTCTAAACCATCGGTAATTTGTTCACGATAGTGAATTTTCCCCTCCTTCACCCATTGCCCCATCTCTTGCTGGAACTCATGGATGCGATGACCATAATCCTGACTAATAATAAACCCTTGCAGGCGAATACGTTTTTTCAGCACCGTAGCCATAAGTAGCGGTAAACGATCCGGCCCGGAAGGCAGTTCGGTGGAGTTATAACCGCTCACTAAACCGCAAACGGGAATACGCGCGGATGTATTGAGTAAAGGCAGCACCGCATCAAACACCTTACCACCAACGTTTTCATAATAGATGTCCACGCCTTTCGGACACGCTTTCGCCAGTTGTTCGGCAAAATCATCTGCGTGATGATCAAGACAAACATCAAAACCCAGAACGTCTATGGCATGACGACATTTTTCCGCGCCACCGGCAACACCCACCACGAGGCAACCTTTTAGTTTGCCGATTTGCCCCACTGTCGCACCGACCGGCCCCGTTGCTGCAGCAACTACCAGCGTTTCTCCCTTTTTGGGTTGACCGATATCCAGCAGCCCCATATAAGCCGTAAAGCCAGGCATTCCCAGCACACCCAGTGACCACGAAGGATTTTCCGGATGATCGCCAAGTTTCACCAGATCATCGCCACTGGATATGTCGTAATCCTGCCAACCGCTGTAACCCAGCACCCAGTCGCCAGGCTGGTAATCCGGATGATTAGATTCCACCACCCGACTCACCGTGCCGCCGACCATCACGCCACCAATATCAACCGGTGGTGAATAAGATGGCTCATCGCTCATGCGCCCGCGCATATACGGATCCAACGACAGGTAGACCGTGCGTAATAACACCTGTCCTTCACCCGGTGTGGCGACATCATCTTCTTCAAGACGGAAATTCTCCGGAACCGGCGCGCCGTATGGACGCGACGCCAGAACCCAACGGCGATTACGCTGCTTTTGTTGCCCCATAATGCTCTCCTGTGCTTTTGGCATGAATCCATCAATAGTAGCAGGCTCACTGGATTGGTTTTGTTTTCAGCCGTCACATCCCCTCTGCAACACGCAATAATTTCATCGAGGAATCCGTTGCTTCGGGCTGTTTTCGATAGTATTGATAACGTCATCATCATTATTTTATCGAGGCTTAAGATGTCCATCCGTTCTGCCCGCAAAGCCGATTGTGCTGCAATTGCGGAAATTTATAACCATGCTGTACTGCATACGGCAGCTATCTGGAACGACCAGACTGTGGATACAGATAACCGCATTGCCTGGTTTGAAGCACGGACTTTATCAGGTTATCCGGTGCTGGTGAGCGAAGAAGATGGCGTAGTTACAGGATATGCCTCGTTTGGTGACTGGCGTAGTTTCGACGGTTTTCGCCATACCGTGGAACATTCGGTTTATGTCCATCCGGAGCATCAGGGTAAAGGTCTTGGGCGAAAATTGTTACGCGCGTTGATTGATGAAGCGCGGAACTGCGGTAAGCATGTGATGGTTGCCGGCATAGAATCACAAAATCAGGCGTCGTTGCATCTGCACCAGACGCTGGGATTTGTCGTCACAGCGCAAATGCCACAGGTAGGCACTAAATTTGGTCGCTGGTTGGATCTCACCTTTATGCAATTACAACTCGACGATCGTAGCGAACCGGATTCACTCGAATGAATCAGTCGCTTACCCTTGCCTTTTTGATCGCTGCCGGGATTGGTCTTGTGGTGCAAAACACATTGATGGTACGCATCACCCAGACATCCTCTACCATTCTCATCGCCATGCTGCTGAATTCACTGGTGGGGATTGTGCTGTTCGTGTCTATTTTGTGGTTTAGGCAAGGAACAGCAGGCTTTGGCGAACTGGTTTCCAGCGTGCGCTGGTGGACTCTAATCCCTGGTTTGTTGGGATCGTTTTTTGTTTTCGCCAGTATCAGCGGATATCAGAATGTTGGCGCGGCAACGACCATTGCTGTACTGGTCGCCAGTCAACTTATTGGTGGTCTGGTGCTGGATATTTTCCGCAGTCATGGCGTGCCACTTCGGGCGCTGATTAGCCCAATTTGCGGGGCAGTTTTATTGGTAGTTGGCGCCTGGCTGGTGGCCAGACGCACGTTTTAATCAGAGGATGGTGCCGCCTTTGGTTAACTGTTCGTGGCGCGCTTCCATATCTTCTTTATGCCTGCGACCGTGATGAGCAATTGCGGTGCGCAAACGCTGCTGCTGGGTGTAACGATCTTCCCGGCTTAACTCTGCGTCATCGCTCAGGGCGATTAACAACTCGTTCATATGGGCAATGACGCTCTCCTCAATCGCGGCATCCACGCGCGCGATGACTTCATCCAGATGCGACATACTTTCTCCTCAGCCACTTGTGAAATTTATCGATTCACCCAAATGATATAAGTCTGCGTTGTGCCGTCAAGCCGGCGAGTGAGATTTAAAATAGAGAAAACAGTAGCGCCACCGGAAAACTCATCGGCCATGTAATCCCCACCAGAAAGGCGCTCAGAAAGCGAATGCTCTTCTTATCGTGGGAAAGAAACCAGGTAATGAGAAAGGCGATTGCTGCCATGACAGCATAAAAAACAAGCAAACATTGAAAAAGAGACATGTACGGACATCCAGCCAGATGAATAAAACGCGCGCAAATATGCGTCATTTCTTGATGTATATCAAGTTTTCAGTCCATTTGAGATAAATTCAATAACCTACGGCATGTTCTTGTCCATCTTCAGAATAAGTATGATTGCGGATTTTCTTAACCCGTACTATACACATAAGGGCTATGACAAAAGGTGGCAAAAATGAACGTTTCCAGTAGAACTGTAGTGCTGATAAATCTCTTTGCTGCTGTTGGGTTGTTTACTCTTATCTCTATGAGATTTGGATGGTTTATCTGATGTAGCAAAATTGCACGCAGTACGCACTGTCAGAGAAAAATCAACTCTCTGACAGTGCGTTAGATCTTCTCACACTCTCCAGATTTACAACATTATCCTTAATGTTTAACCATTACGTGGCGTACTACGGTGTAATCTTCCAGCCCATAAAGTGACATATCTTTGCCATAGCCTGAGAGTTTCTGCCCGCCGTGCGGCATTTCACTTACCAGCATGAAATGGGTATTAACCCAGGTGCAGCCATATTGCAGACGCGCGCTGACGCGATGCGCCCGACCAACATCTTTCGTCCATACCGAAGAGGCCAACCCGTACTGGCTGTCATTCGCCCAGTTAACCACTTGTTCTTCGTTATCGAAAGCCGTCACGCTCACTACCGGCCCAAATACCTCTCTTTGGACGATGGCATCTTCTTGTAACGCACCCGCCAGCAGTGTCGGCGCATAATAATAACCATTACCCTGCCGTTTTTCACCGCCGGTGATCACCTTAATGTGTCCCGTCGCCTTCGCCTCTTCCACCGCCCGGCTGACGCGTTCGAGATGTGCCTGCGAACTTAAAGGACCAAGCTCTGTGGATTCATCATCCGGCGCGCCTGATTTTAACGTTGCCACTGCGGCACCAAGTTTTTCTACCAGCACGTCGTAAATGCCTTTTTGCGCGTAGATACGACAGGCAGCAGTACAATCTTGCCCGGCATTGTAATAGCCAAATGTACGCACACCTTCGACAACCGCTTCAATGTCAGCATCATTAAAGACAATCACTGGCGCTTTACCGCCAAGTTCCATATGAGTGCGCTTAATGGACGGTGCGGTATGACTGATGATGTGCTCCCCAGTGGCGATAGACCCCGTCAGCGACACCATCCGCACTTTGGGATGACCGGTCAGCGGATCGCCCACCGTTTTGCCTCTGCCAAACAGTACGTTGATCACGCCTGCCGGGAAGATATCTTTCGCCAGTTCTGCCAGCTTCAACGCTGTCAGCGGGGTAATTTCTGATGGTTTAAGCACTACGCAGTTCCCTGCCGCCAGCGCCGGAGCCAGTTTCCACGCAGCCATCATCAGCGGATAATTCCACGGTGCAATAGAGGCTACAACCCCCAACGGATCGCGGCGGATCATCGAGGTATGACCTTCAAGATATTCGCCTGCCGCCAGACCGTTCAGGCAGCGCGCCGCACCGGCGAAAAAGCGAAAGACATCGACAATCGCCGGAATTTCATCATTGAACGCACTATGCAGCGGTTTGCCACAGTTACGGGACTCCAGTTCGGCAAAAACCTGACCGTTTTCTTCGATAACATCCGCCAGTTTCAGCAGGCATTCCGCACGCGCTTTCGGCGTGGTTTGCCCCCATTCAGCAAATGCTGCATCTGCCGCGCGAACAGCCGCATCCACCTGTTCTGCGGAGGCCTCGGCAATCTCCAGTAATACTTCCCCCGTTGCCGGATTATAGACAGGCTGTTTTTCCCCTTCGCCGCTAACCAGTTCTCCGTTAATCAGTAACTTATGTTGCATAGCATATTCCTGTATCAGTGGTTATTGACCATTGTCGCCTTCGCGGGTTAGCCACCAGGCTCCCAGGATCGGCAAGGTTGTTACCAACATAACCAGCAGTGCCACCACGTTGGTTACCGGTACATCACGCGGTCGCCCAAGCTGATTGAGTAACCACAGTGGTAACGTTCGTTCATGACCTGCCGTAAAAGTCGTAACGATGATTTCATCGAACGACAAGGCAAACGCCAGCATTCCTCCTGCCAGTAGCGCCGAACTGAGATTCGGCAACACCACGTAGCGGAAGGTTTGCCAGCCATTGGCTCCAAGATCCATTGACGCCTCTACCAGACTCCACGAGGTACGGCGAAAACGGGCGATGACATTGTTAAACACCACCACTACGCAAAAAGTCGCATGACCGACTACGATGGTGAAAAATCCCGGCTCCAGATTGATAGTTTTAAACGCGGTTAATAACGCCAGGCCTGTGACAATGCCCGGCAACGCAATAGGCAGCAGCAGTAACAGCGAAATGGCGTTTTTGCCGAAAAAGTCTCGTCGCCAGAGCGCGGCGGCTGCCAGCGTCCCTAACACCAGCGCGATCAATGTCGCCAGCGTCGCCACTTTAAGTGACAGTGTCACGGCATCAAGAATATCACTGCGCTGTGCCGCCACGCTAAACCAGTGCAGCGTCAAACCTTGCGGTGGAAAACTAAACGCCGCATCTTCAGTGTTAAAAGCATAGGCCGCGATAATCAGGATGGGAAAATGGAGGAAAACCACGCCGCCCCAGGCCGCCAGTTTGAGGAAAAACGGTGCGCGTTCAGAGTGCATCGAACGCTCCCAGACGTTTCACGAACGCCAGGTACAGTGCGATGAGAACAATCGGCACCAGGGTGAATGCCGCCGCCATCGGCATATTGCCAATCGCGCCTTGCTGCGAGTAAACCATGTTGCCAATAAAATACCCCGACGGACCAACCAGTTGCGGGACAATAAAATCGCCCAGCGTTAGCGAGAAGGTAAAAATAGACCCGGCTGCAATGCCAGGGATCGCCAGCGGCAACACCACATAGCGAAAGGTTTGCCGTGGACGTGCGCCTAAATCCGCTGAGGCTTGCAAAAGTGACGAGGGCAAACGCTCCAGCGCCGCCTGTACCGGCAGGATCATGAACGGTAGCCAGATGTAGAGAAACACCAGAAAGCGCCCAAGCCCGGAAGTTGACAGCGTATTACCGCCCACCGCCGGTAGCGTGAGGAACGCAGTTAATAACGGTTCCAACCCCAAATGCTGTAAAAACCACTGCGCCACACCATCTTTCGCCAGCAATAGCGTCCAGGCATAGGCTTTGACAATGTAGCTCGCCCACATCGGCAACATTACTGCGATGTAAAAAAACGCTTTCATCTTACCGCTGGTGTAGCGCGCCATATACCACGCCATTGGAAACGCCAGAAAAGCACTGGCGATGGTCACAGCAACTGCCATGGTTAACGTGCGCAGAATGATGTCGTAATTGGCCGGATTAAACAGTGCGCGGATATTCGCCAGTGTCAGTTCCGGTGTTACCGACATGGTGAAATCATCAAAGGTATAAAAGCCCTGCCATAACAGCGTCAGCAGCGAACCGAAATAGACGATGCCAAACCACATCAACGGGCCAAGCAGCAGCAAAAACAGCCCCAGCCCCGGATTCCGCCAGAAGAAACCGGACACCTTGCCCAGACCTGGACGTGAAGGTGATTGCAATACGTTCATCGCCATTCACCTCTCCTCAACCAGCGGCACCATCACATCGCGCGCCCAGGAAACCATCACCTGTTGTCCTGGAGTAAGCGTAGCGGGGAGCTCTTCCCCCGTCATATTGGCCTGACTAACCAGCAGTTTTTCACCGCCGCTCAGTGTCAGTTCAAAACGGGTCGCCGCGCCCTGATACTGCACCGCCTGGATCGTGCCATTAGCCTGCAGTTCACCAGGGGTGTTGAGGCGAATATGTTCCGGGCGCAATGCGAAACTACCCATCATTCCGCAAAGTTTCTCTGCCATCAACGCATCAAAAACATTTGATGTCCCAACGAATCCGGCAACAAACGGCGTGCGCGGGCGCATATAGAGATCACGTGGTGAATCGACCTGCTCAATGCGACCGTTGTTGAATACCGCAACACGATCGGACATTGATAATGCCTCGCCCTGATCGTGGGTAACGAAGATAAACGTAATGCCGAGAGACTGTTGCAGCTTTTTCAGCTCAAGTTGCATCTGCTCACGCAACTTGAGATCCAGCGCGCCGAGTGGTTCATCCAGCAATAATACGCGCGGTTCATTCACTAACGCTCTGGCGATAGCAACCCGCTGGCGCTGGCCTCCAGAAAGTTGTGATGGCTTACGTTGCTGAACAAAACCCAGCGCCACTTTTTCCAGCGCCTCTTGCGCCATGATGTAACGCTGTTTTTTCTCCACACCTTTGACCATCAGCCCGTAGGCCACATTATCGAGAATCGACATATGGGGAAACAGCGCATAGTCCTGGAAAACGGTATTAACATCCCGCTCCCACGGTGGCAGATTGCTGGCGGGTTTACCAAAGATAGCGATCGCCCCACCGGAAAGTTGTTCAAATCCGGCAATCAGGCGCAGGCAGGTCGTTTTGCCGGAGCCGGACGGCCCCAGCATTGAAAAGAACTCACCATCTTTTATCGCAATACTGACGCCATCTACCGCGCGCACGTCACCGTACAACCGCGAGACGTTGTCAAACTCCACTGCGTACGTCATAAAACACCTCAGCGAAGTTAGCGACCGCCCATAATGGCAATGTAATCCTGCGTCCAGCGACTGTAGGGAACAAACTTGCCCCCTTCTGCTATAGGCGTTTTCCAGAAGGCGATTTTATCGAAATAGTTAAAACCGTTGGTCTCACAGCCTTTTTCGCCTAATAACGGACTGGCTTTACATCCTTCCGGCACTACCGGCAACGAGCCAAACCAGGCCGCCACATCGCCCTGCACTTTTGGCGTTAATGACCAGTTCATCCATTTGTAGGCGCAAACCGGATGTTTCGCTTCGCTATGCAGCATGGTGGTATCAGCCCAACCGGTAACGCCCTCCTTCGGGAATACGGTAGCGATCGGTTGGCCTTCGGCTTTCAACGCGTTGGCCTGATAGGGCCAGGCACTGGAAGCCACGACACCCTCGTTTTTGAAATCGCTCATTTGTACGGTGGTGTCATGCCAGTAGCGATGGATTAACCCATGCTGATCGCGCAGCACTTTCAGCACCGCCTGATATTGTTCTTCGGTAAGTTGGTATGGATCGCTGATGCTCAACTGCGGCTGCGTGGCTTTGACAAACAACGCGGCATCAGCAATATAGATGGGGCCATCATAGGCTTGTACCCGGCCTTTGTTGCTCTTGCCGTCCGGCAGATTCTGCTCAACAAAAACCACTTGCCAGCTATCCGGTGGTGTCGGGAATGTTTTGGTGTTGTACATCAATAGGTTAGGCCCCCACTGATACGGCGTACCATAAACTTTACCGCCGACGTTAAACCAGTCGCCTTTTACTACACGAGGATCGAGTGTTTTCCAGTTAGGGATGAGCGCGGTATTAATCGGCTGCACGCGTTTACCCATAATCAAACGCAGCGAGGCATCGCCGGACGCCGTAACCAGATCGTAACCCCCTTTGGTCATCAGGCTGACCATTTCATCGGAAGTCGCGGCGGTTTTCACATTCACCGCGCAACCTGTCTCTTTTTCGAATTGCGTTACCCAGTCGTATTGTTTATCGGTTTGTCCGCGTTCGATATATCCCGGCCAGGCGATTATATCCAGGCGCCCTTCCGGTTTATCTAAATTGGCGGGAGGCTCGGCGGCGTGGGCAGTCATTATTGTCATGGTGAGCGCACACAGGCTGCTGCGGGCAAATGTCTTGCTCATAAGGTCTTACTCCTGTCGTAATTAATTGTTCAGCCGCCGTGCCGTAAAAATATCTCCTTGTTTAACCATAGACGGCGGCTTGCAGGCACACCTTCGCCCCTGAGAAAATTTAATCAGGTTGTGAGCTAACGCGCATTATGCCGTCCGTGAAGCTATCTTCTGGAGTATAGACAAGGGGTTACGAAATATGGCTTCTATTCGAAATTCATATTACCCAACCTGAGAGGAATTAAATTGAAAGCTACTTCAGATGTTCTTGAATAAGTTTGCCTAATTCTTTTACTGCCTGTTCTTCACGCTCTCCCCATTGCCACGCGGTATTAAAACGGAAAAAACGCGACCAGCGTTCGCCAGTAGAAAACATTTTACCCGGCGCAATACTGATGTGATGCGCCAGTGCCGCCAGGCTTAATTCACCCGCATCTAACGGTTCGGGAAGTTCCAGCCAGAGAAAATAACCACTGTCGTTATGGTGTATTTTCACTTCCGCAGGCAGGTAACGCAGCAGCGCCTGCCAGGCGCGTTGTTTGCGTTCCGCAAGCTGACGACGTAGACGACGCAGATGGGCGTCGTAACGGCGTGTAGAAAGGTAATCCACCAGGGCAAGCTGCATCGGTGAACTGGTGGAAAGTGTACTCATCAACTGCAAACGTTGGATTTTACGCGCATGTTTTCCTGCGGCGACCCAACCGATGCGAAAACCTGGCACCAGGCATTTGGAGAATGATGAACAATGCAGCACGCCATCGTGGCGATCCCACGCTTTTGCGGGCAGCGGTTTTTCCCGTCCGAAGTAAAGTTCGCTGTAGACGTCATCTTCAATCAGCATCACGTTGTACTGACTAAGGAGTTCTACCAGCTGTGCTTTTTTCTGTGGCGTTAAGGTAAAACCGAGCGGGTTCTGGCTGTTGGTCATTAACCAGCACGCTTTCACTGGATACTCTTGTAACGCCAGTTCAAGCGCCTGAAGGTCGATCCCTTCGTTAACATCCGTCGCCACCGATAACGCCTTCAGCCTTAGCCGCTCCAGCGCCTGTAACGCACCGTAGAAACAAGGATTCTCGACAATCACCCAGTCACCCGGTTCGGTTACCGCTTGTAAACTGAGATTTAGTGCTTCCAGCGCCCCGGCGGTGATGACGATCTCATCAGGCGAAATTGTGATGCCCTGTAGAGCATAGCGACGAGCAATAGCCTGCCGCAGTTCTGCGTTTCCTGGCGGTAAGTTTTCAATCACGCTCATCGCCGTTGCGGTTTTGCTTACCTGGGCCAGGGAGCGATTAAGTTGTTGAAGCGGAAACAAGCGCGGATCGGGAAAAGCGGATGCAAACGGCACCACTGAAGGATCGCGACTGGCCTGCAACATGTCAAAAATATAGGTATTGATATCGACCGTTTCATCACGTGTGACCGGAATGACTGGCGCTTTCGGCAGTTTTAATGCCTGTGGCGCAACGTAATAACCCGACTGCGGTCGCGCGATAATATGTCCCTGACTTTCGAGCAACTGATAGGCATGGCTGACGGTCATAAAACTCATGCCAGAAAGCGCCACCTGTTCACGCAACGAAGGCAAACGATCGCCGGGTTGCCAGATGCCCGACACAATTTGCTCGCGTAATTGTTCTGCCAGTTGCTGGTATTTTTTCATTATCGGATCGTTTTTATGTGCAGATGATCCGGCAGTCTATATCAGTTGTTAAAAATGACAACTTTTCGTTAACTGTAATTAAACCATCACCAGCGATAACTCTTTGCCCAGAGCTTTAGCCGCAAGCTGGACGGCGTCGATTTTTGTCGCGTGGTGCAAATCAAACAAGCGGGTGATCTCCTGCTTAGGTTTACCAATTCGCTTCGCCAGCTCTTGCTGGGTGATTTCTGACTGCAAAAAAGCATTTAGCAGCAATACCTTAGAGGCGACGCTTAAAGGTACTTCAATAAAGTGATCGTTATTATTTAATGGCGAAGGTAACGGGATAAGCTCGTTGTCTTCAAAATAAAAATCAAATGCGGTGATTAAGGCATATTTTGCTGCCTCCATCGCTTCAGCGACTGTTTCTCCCTGAGTCAACGCTTCAGGAATATCCACAAAAGAAACCACATAACCACCTTCCGGCGCGGGTGTAAGAGTGACGGGATAACGCATAATTTCGACTGTCTCTCGCATGTCATTAACCTTTTAACTGGCGATTAACTCAAACCGAGTTGTTTCAGAATGGCTTTACGCAATGGTTCTTTGATCTCATCGCTTGGGTGACGCGGCATGACACTGCGCCTCCCGCGAAACCGGAGTTTCAAATGGTTGCTGCCATTCGCCACATCGACGCCCTGAGATTCGAGCCAACGTCTGAACTCGTTTTGTTTCACATCGCCTCCCTGCCGCTGAGTATATCAACAAAGTAAACATTATTGTTTACCTCCGTGTGTAATTTGCTCGAAAATAGCACTTAATCGCCGCAACGGCAGAATGCGATGCAAAATCAGGAAGGCTGATTCCAGAATTTCTTTGCGCTAATTTGCAAAACTGAATAATAACCTCAAGAAACTATCGGCATCATAGCGGCAAAAGGTAAGAAAAAGGTGTCGGGATGTTTACGAAGGCGTTATCGGTTGTCTTATTAACGTGTGCGCTGTTCTCTGGGCAGTTGATGGCAGGACACAAAGGACATGAATTTTTGTGGGTAAAAAATGTGGATCATCAACTGCGTCATGAAGCGGACAGTGATGAATTGCGCGCCGTTGCGGAAGAATCGGCAGAAGGTTTGCGCGAGCATTTTTACTGGCAAAAGTCACGCAAACCAGAAGCGGGACAGCGTTGAGTCGTTTGTTGCCGGATACGGTATGAACGCCTTACTCGGCCTGTAATATCTGTAAATTCAATAAGTTGTGAACAGGTCTGAAAACTTGCGTTGTTACCCTTTTCGCTTCGGCAATGTTTTCATCAGTTCATCCGGGCTTACGGAGGCGACAACACTCCCCGGTAACGGCATTTTCAGAATGTGATTTTTGATTTTGCCGATGACGTGCATCTCACACGGGCGGCAATCAAACTTCAGCGTTAACACTTCATCACCATTAACCAGCTGCATTGGCGTTGCTTTCCAGCTTTTAATATTACCTTTCGCCTGCTTCGGACACAGATTGAAGGCAAAGCGCAGACAGTGCTTGGTGATCATTACCGGCACTTCGCCCTTCTCTTCATGCGCTTCATAGGCAGCATCAATCAGTTGCACACCATAGCGATGATAAAATTCACGCGCTTTCTGGTTGTAAACGTTCGCGAGGAAACTCAAATGTGTTTGCGGATAAACTGGCGCAGGGTCAGCAACCGGTTTACGACTACCGCGCTGATAACTGGCAAGACGCGCAGCATCCAGCATTTCAGCAGCCTCACGGCGGAACTGATTTAACAGACTGTTTGGCACAAACAGCGCACCCGGCAAGTTAATTTGTACATTACGAGCGTAATAGATAGTCTGCCCCAGCTTCGACAATCCTTCGGTCAGATTGTTGAGTGCTTTTTCGGCATTATTCGCCTCGTCGAACTGCCCGTCCAGGGTATGCGTGATACTGACGCCCTCTTCGCTGGTCAGAGTCAGAATCAATTGTTCCTGCCAGCCGCCCAGTTCAATGTCTACCGCCACCCGACGTTCGCTGGAGGTTTTGGTCAGCGCCTGCTGCCAGTTATGGTCCAGGTTGCGATTAAGCGGATGGTGTGGGCGAATTTTGTGCAGCTCCGCTGGCATCTCATTTGGCCAGACGCGGTACTGATTTTCCCCGGTTTTTTCTACCGTATTGGCGCGAAAACCGACGACTTCACGTTTAATCATCACGTTCAGGCCATCACCGTTAGCCAGTGGTTCGGTCACCTCAACATCAAGATGATCTTTCGCTACTTTCACGACTTCACCCACCGGCAGGCCGATAAATTTCGGTGAATCGAACGCGCCAATATCGCCTTTACGCGCGTTAACAAAGTAGTCTGTGCTGCCACGATGGAAGGTTTTTTCCGTCGACGGTACGAAGAAGTGCTCAGTACGACCGGATGAAGCTCGCGCCAGATCGCCACGTTCTTCAATAATGGCATCCAGCATCTGGCGATAATGGGCGGTGATATTCTTCACGTAGCTCATATCTTTGTAACGCCCTTCAATCTTGAAGGAGCGTACGCCAGCATCAATCAGCGCGCCGAGGTTGGCAGTCTGATCGTTATCTTTCATCGACAGCAGATGTTTTTCATAGGAAACCACCCGCCCCTGATCGTCTTTCAATGTGTATGGCAAACGGCACGCCTGCGAGCAATCGCCACGGTTGGCGCTACGCCCTGTTTGCGCATGAGAAATGTAGCACTGACCCGAATAGGCCACGCACAGTGCGCCATGAATAAAGAATTCAATGGTCGCGTCCGTGGCCTGATGAATCGCGCGGATCTGCTCCAGATTAAGCTCACGCGCCAGCACAATCTGCGTAAAACCGACGTCCGAAAGAAACTTCGCTTTCTCTACAGTGCGAATATCACACTGCGTACTGGCGTGTAGTTCAATCGGCGGAATATCAAGTTCCAGAATCCCCATATCCTGAACGATCAGTGCATCAACGCCGGTCTGGTAAAGGTCGGTAATCAGTCGCTGCGCCGGTTCCAGTTCATCGTCATGCAAAATGGTGTTAAGCGTGACGAAAATTTTTGCACCATAACGATGGGCAAATGGCACCAGCCCGGCAATATCTTTCAGGCTATTACTGGCATTATGACGGGCACCAAAACCAGGGCCGCCGATATAAACAGCATCGGCACCGTGCAAAATAGCTTCGCGGGCAATGGCGGCATCGCGTGCCGGACTTAACAGTTCAAGGCGATGAGAAGATACGGTCACATTCTTATCCAGTAGCTGAAAAATGGCGGCTATTTTAGCCACAAGCGCGACGTTGCGAAATAGTTTTCCCGCTTAACTGCGTGGGTAATGAATAAGGGAATGAAAATGTACGGCTTGCTTGCCGCCATTACGATAGATATGCATGACGTCGGCAGCAAAACGAGCACCTTCTCCGCAATTAAGGCTACGCCATTCACCATCAACGCACAGATCTAGCTGCCCATCAATGACGACAACATGCTCAATTACCCCCTTTTCGTGCGGCGTCGATTCGCTTATTGCACCGGGTGCCATCTGAATCGAGAAGTGTTCAAAGCAGAGCTGCGGATCATAAGGAAACAGCGAAGTGATCACCATTGCCTGCTGTTGTGGATCATAAACTGATGGCGTGACGGTCTGTGGCGGCGAAATAAATGTCGAAAATGGCACGTTCATCCCGGTGGCAATTTTCCATAATGTCGCGACCGTCGGGCTGGATTCATTGCGCTCGATCTGCCCTAACATCGCTTTAGAAACGCCCGTGGCTTCTGCCAGTCGCGAAAGACTCCAGCCGCGCTGCTGACGAAGATGTTTTAGCGTGGCGGATAAATAGTGAGCGAGATTTTCCATGCGAGTCCTCCTGCAAAACAGGAGTTTATCACTTGTGCGTTATAACGGACAAATGATACGGTGCCTGTACGCTATAACGCACGAGGTGACTATGCGTCTGTTTTCTATTCCCCCACCCACGCTACTGGCGGGGTTTCTGGCGGTATTGATTGGCTACGCCAGTTCAGCAGCAATAATCTGGCAAGCGGCGATCGTCGCCGGAGCAACCACTACACAAATCTCCGGCTGGATGACGGCGCTGGGACTGGCAATGGGCGTCAGTACGCTGGCTCTGACATTATGGTATCGCGTGCCTGTTCTCACCGCCTGGTCAACGCCTGGCGCGGCGTTGTTAGTCACCGGTTTACAAGGATTAACGCTCGGCGAAGCCATCGGCGTTTTTATAGTCACTAATGCATTAATTGTCCTCTGCGGCATAACGGGACTCTTTGCTCGTCTGATGCGCATTATTCCGCACTCGCTTGCAGCAGCAATGCTTGCCGGGATTTTATTACGCTTTGGTTTACAAGCGTTTGCCAGTCTGGATGGTCAGTTTACGTTGTGTGGCAGTATGTTGCTGGTGTGGCTGGCGACGAAAGCCTTTGCGCCACGCTATGCGGTGATCGCCGCGATGATTGTTGGGATCGTGATAGTTATCGCAAAAGGTGACGTTGTCACAACTGACGTTATCTTTAAACCCGTTCTCCCTGCTTATATCGCCCCTGATTTTTCGTTTGCTCATAGCCTTAGCGTTGCCTTGCCTCTGTTTCTGGTGACGATGGCGTCGCAAAACGCACCGGGTATTGCGGCAATGAAAGCGGCCGGGTATTCGGCTCCAGTTTCGCCACTGATTGTATTCACTGGGTTGCTGGCGCTGGTTTTTTCCCCTTTTGGGGTTTATTCCGTCGGTATTGCGGCAATTACTGCCGCTATTTGCCAAAGCCCGGAAGCGCATCCGGACAAAGATCAGCGTTGGTTGGCTGCCGCCGTTGCGGGCGTCTTTTATTTGCTTGCGGGTCTGTTTGGTAGCGCCATTACCGGAATGATGGCAGCCCTACCGGTTAGCTGGATCCAGATGCTGGCTGGTCTGGCGCTGTTAAGCACCATTGGCGGTAGTTTGTATCAGGCGCTACATAATGAGCGTGAGCGCGACGCTGCTGTGGTGGCATTTCTGGTAACAGCGAGCGGGCTGACATTGGTTGGGATTGGTTCGGCGTTTTGGGGATTAATTGCCGGCGGCGTCTGTTACGTGGTGTTGAATTTAATTGCTGACAGAAACCGATAATAAGAAGCGCCATCTTACGATGGCGCGGCTGGCATTACTTTTTGTTAACGTCAAACATGGTGGCATCGGTCGCCATGTCATCAATAACTTGCTTAATGTTTTCAAAAGCCATTGGCGTACTTTCGTTATTCAGATCTTTACCTTCGCCCTGACGAACGACTTTGATAACAGGTTTATTGGTAGCCGCATCAATCAGTTCACCTTCAAAGTACAGGCGGGTATCCATGGTACGGTGACCGGTTGCCATTTGTGTTCCCGCTACCACTAATGCAACAGGAACCACTTCATAGAATTGCAGCCCTTCTTTGCTTGTATCAACACCGGTAATGGCACCACGGAAAATCAGACTACGCGGGCCAGCGGTAGTCACCAGTGGTTTACGCTGCGCAATCGCTTCTTTCATTTCGGTATTGGTATAACTCAAAATTCTATCCAGCACTTTCTGCCCTACCTGAGTAGAAGGTTTTGGCACCGGATAATAAGTGATTGGATTCCAGACAATACTGTCATATTTACTTTGGTCGAAATCAGGGGAAACCCAGCTTAAAACGGGTTTACCTGTTGCCGATGTTGTTTCTTGAAGATCAGAGTAATTCTTTAAAAAGCCAGAGTATTTATCCGGCTGGGTGATTTTAGAGGCACAGCCGGACAGAGCCAACAAGCCGCATAAAGCTGCAACTTTCGCAATTGATGTGGTACGCATGAATAGTTTCCTGAGATGATTATATTACTTTTTAAGTTATAGCAAAAAGCACCGCTTCGTGTTGTGGCAAAAAAAGTGTTGGCAGAAATAAATTTATCGGCCCCTTTTTCGACAATATAGTCAATGCTGAAAAAGGAGCTGAGTCAATCATCATTGATTTATTTTCAGAGACTTGAGGCGATAAAAAAGCACATCCGCTGTGACTTATTTCACATCATCCTGCTAAAAAATATGCTTACCGAATAGATCAACAGGCAAACTTCTTACGTTGATCCTTCTCAGGTCATTTTTTACGTGCCAGCATAGTCGCGAAACGCAGTTTAATACGATTACCGTTGGCATCGGTGCGGTGTAATTCACCGACATCTTCATTGTATTTCAAGAAATCCCAGCCTTCATAATAACGATGTAGCTCTCCTTCTTTGAAGGCAAACGGAAAGCCGACGGTACATGGAAAATCAGCGGTATCCATCGCCGCCACAATCAGATTGTAACCGCCAGGTTTAGTGCAACGTTGCATATTGCCAATCAGCCCTGGGATGGTTTTCGCCTCCAGGAACATCAGCACCACAGTAGAAAGAATAAAATCGTACTGTCCATCAAACGTGAGGCTATTCAGATCGACAACCTGAGTACGTAAATTTTCCAGATTTTCAATGGCTTTAATGCGCTCAACGTTGGCAATACTCATGGCATTTTTATCCCATGCGTCCACATCATAACCATTGGCTGCAAGGTAAAGACTGTTACGTCCATTGCCACAGCCCAAGTCCAGCGTTTTCCCCGGTTTAACGATTTTCACAGCTTCCAGAACTTCGGAGTGTGTGCGGGTGAGTTCGTATTTGTTAGTAAAGTAGTTTTCGTCACGAATGATCATTCTCTGTCCTCGGATTTCATTAAAACGGCGCGCTCAGTTCTGATTAACAATTTTCCCTGCATCAGAAGCGCGAAAGTACGGATAAGCAATAATGCAATAATAAAATTGGTAAAGATAAACAGCGGCACCGCCAGTGTATGGAAAAAGCCATTATCGCTGCCGCTTCCCAGATGCAAACCGGTGGTTGCCAGCGCAGAAACACCGAACGAAAAACTCCAGAATGAGGCATTAAACGGCTGTGAGAGATACCACGGCATCAGGCGCAGCATAAACAGCAATTGCAGCAGCCCATAGCCAAAGAGCATTTTCGCCAGCGTGTCACCCTCGCCGCCATTGACGCTCAACCAGGCGCTACAAGCCACCAGCGCAGGGGCAAGCTGAATGCCGAGCGATGTCCGCAGCGCCGTGGGTAATTCTCCCGAACTGCGCAGTCGTTGAAGGATCACCGGTTCAAGGCTTAACCAGGAGAAGACGCCAGCCCCTAAAAATACCAGTCCGGCATCGGTATAACCCAGCGCACCGCAGGCCATCGCGCTGATAAAGTTATTGGCAACCGTCGGCAAATAAAGCCCCGGTGTCGTCGCTTCTTCAGGGTGAGAACCGCGCCATAATCCGGCAGTTTGCCAGGCGGCGTAAACCAGTTGAATCACTACCCCAACGCTGAACAGACACACCGCCAGCGGGCGATACCACGGCACAAAACCAATTGCCACCAGCATCGTCGTCGCCGGAAACAAACTAACAAAACTGCTCATCACCGGATGGCGCACTTCCGCCAGCACGCTGTGCGGAAAGCGTATCAGTCGGGTAATGAATGCGGTGGTCAACAATCCCCAAATGATCATCGCCAGAATCACCAGCCCATCCCCCAACCAGTGACTGACCTGCCAAACCTGGCTGGCATAGCGCCAGGCAAATCCCATCCCTATCGTCCCCAACACAATGCCAAAATAACCTGCCGGTAAATTGAGCACTTTATCGCTCTGCATCTTCTTACTCATTTGTTTAATTTATAAAGTATATTTGAAATGCATTTTATGGAAATTTCTCAAGCATAGCCAGAGTCGCAGAATTTGCTACGGTTATAGTAAGTCACCTGCGGGAAAACGCTATGCACAAATATCGTCTAAGTGAAGAGCAACGAGCCTTTAGTTATCAAGAAGATGGCCTCAAAAAAAGTGTGCTATTACGGCAGATTATTGCCATAGCCGATTTTAACGATGTGATAGCAGGAACGGCTGGTGGTTGGATCGATAGCGAAACTGTGCTGGCGCAGGAAGGAAATTGCTGGATTTACGACCAGAATGCCCTCGCGTTCGACGGAACGGTTGTTTCCGGTAATACGCGCATCACCGGGACCAGCGTGCTATGGGGAGAGGTTTGCGCGACGGATAACACCTGGATCGATAATAGTGAAATCAGCCAGGGCGTCCATATAAGTGACAGTGTCACCATTCGTGATTCATTAGTTTGCGGTCAGTGTAGGATTTTTGGTCAGGCCTGTATCGTTCAGCATTCAATGATCGTCGCCGCACAAGGGTTAACGCCCGACCACCATCTTCTGCTGCAAATTTATGACCGAGCCAGCGTCAGCGCCTCGCGCGTTGTCCATCAGGCGCAAATTTATGGCGATGCCGTCGTCCGCCATGCTTTTATTGAGCATCGTGCCGAAGTTTTTGATTTTGCGCGTATTGAAGGTAATGAAGAAAACAACGTCTGGCTGTGCGACTGTGCGAAAGTCTACGGTCACGCACGTGTGATTGCCGGAACTGAAGAAGATGCCATTCCGACAATTCATTACAGTTCTCAGGTGGCGGAATATGCCATTGTAGAAGGCAATTGCGTGTTAAAACATCATGTTCTGATTGGCGGAAATGCCGTTGTGCGTGGCGGCCCGGTTCTGCTCGACGAGCACGTTATAATACAAGGTGAGAGCCGTATTGCAGGTGCGGTAATGATTGAAAACCATGTCGAGTTAACCGACCACGCCGTCGTTGAAGCCTTTGATGGCGACACGATTCATGTCCGTGGTCCAAAAGTCATTAACGGTGAGGAACGTATTACGCGAACGCCTCTGGCAGGGTTATTATGATTCGATGATGCGCGCGTATAAGTTCACATCATCATAAGCATCATTCAGGAACTCAGCCTGTTTCAGGCAACCTTCGAGGATAAAACCATTGCGCAAGGCAACCTGATTGCTTTGCGGATTGTCCACCCGACATTTGATCACGAAGCGTCTAAGTTCACCAGACTGGGCGTAATGGTGAATCAATGCCTGTAGCGCCTGAGAAATGATCCCCCGCCCCTGATGGGATTCGTCCAGCCAGTAGCCGATTTCAGCGGTTTTATTCAGCGGTTCAATTCGATTAAACGATATAACGCCGACAAGTTCATTTTCTTTAAAAATCATAAACATTTTGGCATAGCCGCGTTGATGCAGCATCACATTCCCCTGCACCGTTTTTCGCGTGTCCTCTTCGCTGAGAACAAACTGCGGCCAGTTTAGCGACTGCTGTAACCAGTTTTTATTTTTACAGGTTAACTGATAAAGAGGTGTGATATGACTTTCTGCAACGGCATGTAATTCAAGTGAGTCGCTTACTTTTATCGTTTCAGTCATCTTATCTCCAGTCACTCTTTGCAGTCGTTAAAAAAGCCGCCTGGCAGGCGGCTCAGCAAAGTTTACACCTCTTTGACGCTCTCCTGTTGCAGGATTTTAAGCATCTCATCCTTCATTTGTAATTTCTGTTTTTTCATGCGGGCGACTTCCGCATTGTATCCTCGACCGTCAGAGCCTTCCTTTCTGGCAATTTCATGATCAAGTTTATTGTGTTTATCGAACAAGGACATAAAGCGAGGATTTTCGTTTTTCAGACGGGATATTAAATCTCGATATTCTGGAAACATACGCACTCCCTGTTAGTGGCTGACAACATGTATATGAAATATACAACATCAGATTACCCATTTAACTTGAGGAAAAATGCGAGCGGGATCGTGTTTAACCAGACGGCACCCTCCCGAAAGAAGGTGCCGAAAAAATGACGCTTAGTTCATCACGCGATCGTCAACATACTGGCGCTTATCCGGTGCTGGAGGAAAATACTGATACAACCATGTTTCACTGATAGCATCGCCCTGGCAGCGCAAATACATACGCATATCGACCGGATCAGTTGAATCCGAAGTCGGATACCAGTCAAACTGAATACGGTAACCATCAATCGGCTCAATGTAGAGAATTTCTATTTGTTTCGCTTCACCACTGGAAAGTGTGATAACAGGCTCAATCCCTTTCGGCGCAGCAGCTTTCAGATCACCACCGACAAAATCGACGGCAAAACGACGAGCCCATTTTTCCGGATAATGTTCACCTGGCGCCCAGCCTTCAGGGAATCCCCCCATGCCAGTACGCGTCGCCAGGACTCGTGCTAATGGACAATGAACGGGAGGTTGCGCACTCCAGTAAAGACGATACTGAAACGCCAGTTCGTCGCCCGCTTTGACTGCTTTTTCTGGTTGCCAGAAACAAACAATATTATCCAGCGTTTCGCCGGTCGTCGGGATCTCCATCAAACCGATAGTGCCCTTACCCCACTTGTTACGCGGTTCCACCCACAGACTTGGGCGTTTGTTATACCAGCCCATAATGTCCTGATAATGGGAGAAATCACGATCCAGCTGCAACAAGCCAAACCCTTTTGGATTGTTATCGGTATAGGCATTGAACTGCAATTTCTGCGGATTATTCAGCGGACGGCAGATCCACTCGCCATTGCCCCGCCACATGGAAAGACGGTCGGAATCATGGATTTGCGGATGAATGGTGTCGCACATACGACGTTCGTTAGTCCCGCAACTGAACATACTGGTCATCGGCGCGATGCCCAGCTGTTTAATGTCTTTACGCGCATACAGGTGATTCTCGACATCCATAATCACCTGATTCTTCTCACAGTGGATGGTGAACTTGTAAGCACCAGTAATGCTGGCACTATCGAGCAACGCATAAACGGTAAAAGTGGTCGCGCCAGGTTTTACCGTATCGAACCAGAAGGCGGTAAAGTCGGGAAACTCTTCTTTGCTGTCGGTGTAAGTGTCGATCGCCAGACCACGCGCCGATAAACCGTATTGATAAGTGTCATCAACGGCACGGAAATAGCTGGCACCGAGGAAAGAAACCACGTCACGGCGCGCCAGTTCCGGGGCTTTAAACACACGGAACCCCGCAAAACCGAGATCGCTTTGCCCTTCTAATTGTTTGGTATCAACACCCGCATCGTTGTATTTGAACAACTCCGGACGGAAGTGTATTTCGCGCGCCAGATGTGTTGTTGGATCAACAGAGAACATGCGAACACGGCGGCGAAACCCCATCCCCATATGGAAGAACTGAGCGTCCAGCTGGCGATTCTCAACGTTATGCCAGAGTGATTTTTCGGCATCATACTGAATGCTGTTATAAGCCTGCGGCGTCATCGTCGCCAGCGTATCGGGTAACGGACGCGGCGCACCACGCCACGCTGTTTGCGCTAAGTCGTGCGCCATCGACTGTAAAACAGAGAAGTCAAAACGCTGGGTTTGCCCGTCGGCAATGTCAGATTCTGCTGCGAACGCAGCCTGAGAAAAAAGAGAAGCAATGCCGCTAGTCCCGCACACGGCGGCCATAGCCATTGAACCTTTAATAAATCGTCTACGATCCATACCTGAAAGTGAGTCCTTCTGGTGTAGTGAATGGTCCCGCGCTGGTCGTATTCAGCGGCAAGAAAATGCTTATTAATGACCGCTCACTCTAGACAATATTTATTAATAATCCAATTGTTGAACTCAGAGAATATGCATAAATCGGCAATTTTTTTCTGTCGATGGGATGAGCCTGATTCGTTTGTAAAATCAGGCAAATTTTTGCAAAGTCGGATGGCCAGAATTTAAAGCAAACCACAGCGGCGTTTACTGCGTTCTTCCGCTTCCTGGTACAACTGAAATTCATCAAATACCGGACACCCCAGCGCCAGTTCAAAAGCCTCCCGGCTGGCATTACCGTGGCTGCGCATTTGCGTTTCATTACCCAGATTCGACTGGAAGATCCCCGCAGCACTAACCGGCAGGAAATCCTCATAGGTAATAGGTTGCGCCACTACCCAACCACGTTCGATCAAAGGTTGTGGATCGTCTCCGGGATGGATCGCCTGACGATGCGCCTCACCCGATGGCGTCAGGCGATAGCGAAACCATGCCAATCCCTGCTGGCGCATCAGAAATTCACTGTCCGGGAAGGCGCTGAAAGTTTCCTGTAAATGCAGTTGGTGAGTGAGATTATCCTGTCCGATTCCGGCGTTACGCAGAAGATCATCATACAGTTGTCGTCCTTTCGGCGTTAACGCCACACCACGTTGCTCTATCTCACCAAAGCGTGCGGTATGCGTTCCCTGCTTTTGCCCAGCAAACAACACGGTCTCTTCCAGCGCCTTAAAACTGGTCTGGCGCAGTAAAATCGGCACCTCGCGGCGCGGCGGCCCTTCGATCAGAATTTTGGGTTCAATACCGCATTCGGGCATCATCGACTGCACCCGGTCAATGTCGAGCGTGCGTGGCGTCAGGTGGTTAATATGACAGCCAGGAAAACAGACCACATCAGCAATCAGTCGATGTTCGTTGTGCAACGCGCGATAGGTTTCTTCATCTACTGTTGCTGACTGATGCCAGCGAAACGTCTCCAGGGCTTCCTGCACAAACTCCCGCGCCTGAGCTTTGCTAAAGCCGCCCTCCTGATCATATACATCTAACAGTTGTCGACAACGCGGGGTAAAGATATCGCGCTGATGTAAAATCTCCGCCGCCTTCTGGCGCAAGGTTTCGTTTTCGATGAGTTCAAGGCGAAGCAATGAGGTAAAAACCCGGAAAGGATTACGCGCCAGCGAGGCATCATCGATTGGACGAAATGCTGTGGAATGTACCGGCACGCCAGCCTGCGAGAGATCGTAATAACTGACCGGATACATCCCCATAATGGCAAATATCCGCCGTAGAGTGGCAAGCTCTTGCGCGGTGCCGACGCGAATCGCCCCATGACGTTCAACGTTAAGTCGCGCCAGTTCGTCCGCATTTACCATTTTTTCATGCAATTGGGGATTGTTTTCCAGCACAGACAGATTGACGTCAGCCACCAGTTCCAGCAGCGTACCGTACTGTGGAACTTCTTGCTGATACATGGCTGACATAGCCTGCGAAAACTGTTCCCGAATCTCATCCGCCGTGATGCTGTTCGCCATAATCTCTGCCTCCAGTGGTCAGTAATCTGGAGTGTAGGTAACCACATTTACTCTGGTGGGAAGAATTTACAAACTGTGATCTCCCCACGAAATCAGTAAAACCATGCCTGTAAACGTAACAAAACTGCTTTATATGTTAATAATATTTTGCAATCAAGTTATCATAATCAAACAACTTCACTTGTCAGCGGCACCGCTTCGTTTTTAACATCGCTTATGGAAAAAAATAGTCTGTTTAGTCAGCGCATCCGTTTGCGCCACCTTCATACTTTCGTAGCTGTCGCACAACAAGGAACTTTGGGGCGCGCGGCTGAAACCCTTAATTTGAGTCAACCTGCGCTCTCTAAAACATTGAATGAACTTGAACAATTGACAGGCACCCGCTTATTTGACCGTGGACGTCAGGGCGCACAGCTTACCTTACCTGGCGAGCAATTTTTAACCCATGCAGTCAGAGTGCTTGACGCCATCAACACCGCAGGTCAGGCGCTTAATCGTAAAGAAGGGCTTAACAATGATGTTGTAAGGGTTGGTGCATTACCCACTGCTGCACTGGGGATCTTGCCTTCCGTTATTGGTCAGTTTCATCAGCAACAAAAAGAGACCACTCTGCAAGTTGCCACTATGAGTAACACCATGATTCTGGCAGGCTTAAAAACGGGGGAAATTGATATCGGTGTTGGTCGGATGTCAGATCCTGAACTGATGACCGGGCTTAATTACGAATTGCTGTTTCTCGAATCACTGAAACTGGTTGTCCGGCCTAACCACCCGCTTCTTCAGGAAAACGTGACGTTAAGTCGGGTGCTGGAATGGCCGGTTGTCGTATCGCCAGAAGGCACTGCGCCCCGCCAACATTCAGATGCGTTAGTACAAAGCCAGGGCTGCAAAATTCCTTCGGGTTGTATTGAAACGCTTTCAGCATCGCTTTCGCGTCAGCTTACGGTTGAATATGACTATGTGTGGTTTGTCCCTTCTGGCGCTGTAAAAGACGACCTGCGTCATGCCACGCTGGTGGCGCTACCTGTTCCGGGACATGGCGCAGGCGAACCTATTGGAATACTGACCCGCGTAGATGCAACGCTCTCTTCCGGCTGTCAGCTAATGATTAACGCAATTCGGAAATCAATGCCGTTCTGAAAAGTGAAGGGATCTTGCGATCCCTTCTTTGACATTATCACGCCGTTGCCAAACTAACCGAGCGCCCTGCCCCTCGTTGATTCGCAGGTAACGATTGTTTCTTCAGGCGGAATACATCCACAGCCTCAGTTAATCGTGCCGCCTGCTCTTCAAGAGACACTGCCGCTGCAGAGGCCTCTTCCACCAGAGAAGCATTCTGTTGCGTTACTTTATCCATTTCAGAAATCGCCTGGCTGACCTGCGTTATCCCCCTGCTTTGCTCATCCGAGGCAGCGGCAATTTCCTGCATGATATGTGTGACGCTCGCCACGGCATCCACAATGGCACTCATCGTTTTCCCGGCGGTTGTAACCTCATCTGACCCTTGCCCAATTAATCTGACTGATTCGCTAATCAAGCTTTCAATTTCTTTCGCCGCCTGGGCGCTGCGACTGGCAAGTGTACGCACTTCGCTGGCGACAACCGCAAATCCGCGACCTTGCTCACCAGCTCGCGCAGCTTCAACGGCGGCATTGAGCGCCAGAATATTTGTCTGGAAAGCAATACTGTTGATCACGGCGGTAATTTCGGAAATTTTTTTCGAGCTACTGGAGATATCGCCCATCGTTTTCACCACGCCGGAGACTGTCTTCCCGCCATCGCTGGCTTTAACGGAAGCCTCTTGTGCCAGACGGCTCGCGTGGTGTGCATTGTCCGCATTCTGTTTCACCGTCGCGGTGAGTTGCTCCATGCTGGCAGCGGTTTGTTCAATCGCCGCCGCTTGTTCTTCCGTGCGCGAAGAAAGGTCAGCATTGCCAGCGGAAATTTCGCTGGTGCCGCGATAAATCTCCTCCGCCCCCTGGCGTACCGTCCCGACGGTCATCACCAGAGAATGCTGCATTTTCTGTAGATGACGACTTAATCGTCCTATTTCGCTGCGCCCCGTCGGTTCGTCGTTCATTGTCAGATCGCCACCGGCGATTTGTTCAATACGTTGCGCGGCATGTTGCAGAGGTCGAATCACAATCCGACGCAAAACGATGAAGGTCATCAGCGTCATGACCAGGGCAAGGATAAACGCACCAATCATAAACATCACACCCAGTCGAGTGCGCTGATGCGCCTGCTCCGCCAGGTGGTTCGCTCTGGCGCTACGTATTTCAACGGCTTTGTTTAATATATGGGTATAACTATTATCCAGCGTTCGGATCTGCTCACTTTCATGATTAATAATCGCTTCAAACATGCCGTTTTTGGCATATTTCAGCATAGGCAGGAGGCCAGTTATATAAGCCTGAAAACGTTGATTTAATTCAGCATCCAGAGCTTCATCTGCAGCCGTTTTCATCTGGCGATTCTGGTAAGTACGATAACCTTGCTGCGATTGTTTAATCTGCAATTCCGCTTGTGCAATATTTCGCTTCATCTCTTCCATTTCTGCGATACGGCTCGCCGCCCCGGCCTGAATCATATTGATGCGGGCTGAACGCAGATAATCAGAGCTATTTGCCAAACCGGTGCGAGTCTGGATCTCCGCAGTAGCGTCACGCTGATCGCGGTCAGCCTGCCAGAGAAAAAACCCAGCCAGAGCTGAACTCAGGGCAAATAGAAGTAATATGCCGCCCAGAATACAGGCAAATAGCGGAACCAGCCTGATGTGATATATGTGAGGGTGTTGTATGCATGGCCGTTGTCTCTCTTCCAGATTTACTCCCGAGAGAGAATCATCGGCAATCGGTGGTAATTGCTTACTGCCAAAAACGTTTTCACTTCACATTTTTACAACATTTTATGCGTTAACAGATCATCGGGCGCCGCAATGAATAGGCTGGCGAATAAGGATGCTTTGTGAGGTGTATTGCGTGAAATTCTGGAAAGCGTTACGCACTTTCGCAAAGTGATTATTTTCCTGCTAAGAGAAGCTGCATAGGATGATCGCGGGTGCCTGAGACTTTCTGTTTTCAGGCTAACCGGGAATCAGAAAGACGAAGGCCCCGACCGATATTTCTATCAA
>NZ_KE136626.1:3442089-3643683 GCF_000407765.1 Escherichia sp. KTE114
ATACTGGCATTCACACTTCTGACCCGACAAACGCTCTACGAACTGCGGTTCCGGGACGGTAATAAGGAGGTGGCGGCTCTCATGGCCTGTAAGTCCAGGTAAGGGCCAGCGCGGGGAGTTTTCCCCGCGCATCTGGCGGCAGGTTCATTTTCTCATGGCACCCCTTTTTTCCTTTCAGTTAGTACATGTCTTTTTCGATGCGCTGATAGATCCATCGTTACAAACAAATTTGCCACCAGCAGTACAGTGGGATATTCCACCTTTTGCACCAGAACACGGCTTGCGCCCGGCATCGGCATAAAACGAAACAAGCATTCCCATAAACAAGATAAGTGCAAATTTTTTCATATAACCTCCATTGTTTACCAAATCTTATGTTCGGTATAAAAGTTATACGCTGGGTGGACTTGATTTCACTTAGCGAGATCAAAGATTGAGGAAAATGGATTTCAATCTTAACTGAAAGATAAATTGGTTAAATATGAACCAGATAAACACATAAAGGCTAATTATGGTTTTATTTGTCATACAAATAAATATAATAGATGCTTCCGATGTAGACCCGTATTCTTCGCCTGTACACGGGTCTGGTTTAGTACAGGCGCTTTCTTTTATTGTCGTCAGGAACGCTTACGCGGCATCATGCGCAGAAGCGTGTTGTCCTTCCAGAAATAGTGGTGTGCCAATGCAGCAGCAGCATGTAGCCCGATAACGAAATATCCCAAATTTGCCAGCGTTTCATGCCATGACTTTAAAATATCCACCAGATCGAAATTTGGCTCTGACGTGTAAGGCATCGTCACACCGAACGCAAACCAGGGATTGCCACGGTTATACATCATCACGATACCAATCAGCGGCAGCGCGATAAACAGCAGGTAAATGACCAGATGCCCGAGATGCGCGATCCCCGTTATCATCGGTTTCGGTTTAGGCACAATTGGCGGGGTTGGGTATTTCAGCCTTAGCACAAGACGAAGTACCATTAGTACGAGAATTGAAATGCCGCAGGAAACATGGATCATGTTGATGAGCGGCCGATCGCTACGTGGGAAAAAGCCACGAAACTCCATTGCACAATAGGCTGCAATAACCAGCAAAAAGACCAGCCAGTGAATGCCAATTTGTAACCTTGTGTATTTATTTTCCATAACATTTCCTGCTTTAAAACAATTTTCCGTTAACATAACCAGCTTTTCTTAAAATTTCATTAAATATTGTTCGCCCTTTTTCAGTACGTTACGTTTCGCTGCACGAATGTAGATTGCTCATCCCGCCATCCTGGTCTAAGCCTGGAAAGGATCAATTTTCACCCAAGAGTTCCTTACAGGAGAAAACCATGAGTAAAGTTGGCATTAACGGTTTTGGTCGTATCGGTCGACTGGTGTTGCGTCGATTACTTGAGGTCAAAAGCAACATAGACGTTGTCGCTATTAATGATCTCACATCCCCGAAAATTCTCGCCTATCTGCTGAAACATGATTCAAACTACGGCCCGTTCCCCTGGAGCGTTGATTTCACTGAAGATTCACTTATCGTCGATGGGAAAAGCATTGCGGTTTACGCCGAAAAAGAGGCGAAAAATATTCCGTGGAAAGCGAAAGGTGCAGAAATCATTGTCGAATGTACAGGCTTTTATACCTCTGCTGAAAAATCGCAGGCGCATCTGGATGCTGGCGCCAGGAAAGTACTGATTTCCGCCCCTGCCGGTGAGATGAAAACTATCGTTTATAACGTCAATGACGACACTCTGGATGGTAACGACACTATTGTTTCTGTAGCGTCATGTACCACAAACTGTCTTGCGCCGATGGCCAAAGCCTTGCACGACAGTTTTAGAATAGAAGTCGGCACGATGACGACCATTCATGCCTATACCGGCACCCAGTCACTGGTGGATGGTCCGCGTGGTAAAGATCTACGCGCTTCACGTGCGGCGGCAGAAAATATCATTCCCCACACCACTGGCGCGGCAAAAGCCATTGGCCTGGTGATCCCGGAACTGAGCGGCAAACTGAAAGGCCATGCGCAACGCGTACCCGTGAAAACAGGTTCGGTCACCGAACTGGTGTCTATTCTCGGGAAAAAAGTCACTGCCGAAGAGGTGAACAACGCGCTTAAAAAAGCGACAAACAATAACGAGTCATTTGGTTATACCGATGAAGAAATAGTCTCTTCCGATATCATTGGCAGCCATTTCGGTTCGGTGTTTGATGCCACGCAAACGGAAATTACCGCCGTGGGCGATTTACAACTGGTGAAAACAGTCGCCTGGTACGATAACGAATATGGGTTTGTTACCCAGCTTATTCGCACTCTCGAAAAATTCGCCAAACTCTGACAGATACAGGCGGAGAAAAATGCCTCCGCCTGTTTTACACATTATGACTGTAAATAGACTACCTGGGTTTGAAGGTACTCATGCAAGCCATGTTTACCGGTCACTAGAGCAGGCGACATTTTGTGGGCAATTAATAAAGAAGAACGGGAAGTTCCACGGCAGAATACCAGTGGTCACGCCAAGAGCACGTTTAAACAGAAGAATATGATCGCTTTGAATAATTTTTCCCTCATAACGCCGCGCCCACTTCGATTTCAGCCAATTGCTGGATTTTGCCCCTTACTCGACAATCAGCGCACTGATTTCACTGGCGCGTTCGCAGTATTGAAGTTTAACCCGTCAAAACAATCAGATTGATGCTCAAAAGGATCTCAAGAAGATCCTTTTGAGTTTTCTAATCGTTATGCCCTACCAGTTACCATACGGATAGGTTTTCCCTTTGATGAAATCTGGTGTCTTTCCGTAATAAACATACCCGTTAGGATGTTTCGTTACCCCTTTGCATATCAGCATATCATCCCCTGTCAGGGTAAGCTGCCGTGCTGGTTGCTGGAGTACGGATGGGTTCCCGTTATCCTCAAGCCAGATCCGTACAGTACCGCCTGGAGCAAGACCAACAGCCATTCGCTTCCGGTAGTAAGGTTTACCTGGATGATACGGATCAGGATATGCCGTAGCCATCTGCTGCCACGTCTCCCGGCTGAACCAGATCTCCGTTTCATACGCTTTCTTGTCAATAACCGAGTCCCAGCACACCGTCATTCGTACCGGCAGTGCTTTTCCCCGGTTAAAATACCCGCCATACCCCCCTATCAAATCATGCCAGTGCCCGACACTCAGATCACTGATGTCCATAGGATCTAACCGACGGAAGATACTTTCCCGAATATCCCCGTCCTCCAGGTACACCATCGTCACTAGTGCAGGCAGATTTTTCGGGTATATAAAGCTAAAATTCCAGTTATCGTAAGGCAGCTTCTTTCCCCACTGCTCCACGCCGTCTCCCAGCAGCGTCTTTACGCCTGCCCGGCGGTCATGGCAGCCTGAAAGCAGAATGCCCCCCAGCACGGCCACCATCAGCGGTAATCGTCTCATCCCTTCCTCCTCAGAACAGTTCGTCCAGCACGTCCACGTTCGCCCGCGCCCGGTCTTCCCACTGCTGCTGGTCATCCATCCTCCACACCGTCCGCACCCACCCTTTGCCCGGAGCCATCGGCCACACGAACGAGCGGTCGTCAGTCGGCGCATAGTGGTTTCGCAGAAAAACCTCTCCCGAGGACGGACTCACCCACAGGCTCAGGTCCGAGTCGATGTTCCAGTTCGCCGAACAGTGCAGATAACGCCCGATGGTTCGCATCTCCTCCGCCGTGAAGCCCTCCGGCTCTGCGCCACGCCGGATCGCACGCCCCTGGGCTGTTGCTTTGTCACACAGGGGAACCAGCTCAGCAGGAAGAGCTGTGTCAGGGTTTTGCGGGTCAATATCTCCAAATATTACCCCGGCGTCCTGTGCCGCATCGAGCATCACCCGCATACACACCTTTTCCCAGTCGTTCGGCACCGCCCTGCGCGTCATAAACACCGCCGCGCCGGCTTTCTTCTCAAAAATAAAAGCCCGAGCCTTGTCAAGGTTAACCAGCGGCCACGAAATCATTTTTGTCTCCACCTTATCGTGTGGCATCAGGTACTTCAGCGCCGGCAGTGAAAACAGCGCCTGACGCATCTTCTCCGCCTGACGGTACACCGCAGTCTGCGTCTCGTCCGCGCTCTCCGGTATCACATCAAAGTCCGCATCGTCAGCAGGGAAATCTCATCCTCACCCGCGTTGTAGCCCCCGCCAATGTCCGAATGCGCCCCCGGCAGTGCCAGCTCCGGCCACATCCCCGCGATGCTGTTCAGACTGAAGTTATAACGGCACTCGTGCATTGCGCTTATCTGAAACACCTTCTGCGCCACGGAAGGACGCAGCTCAAGGTTGACACCAGGATTACTGCGTCCGTTAATATCGTAGAAATTCAGCAGGCTCCCGATGGCTGCCACTGTGTCAAAAAGCCCCAGAAAGCGCACCTCTCCCGCAGGTTTTCCATGGTATCTGGACATATCCAGCCCGTTCTCTATTGCAGCCACTATCGCCGTATCCTGGTTCATCACCCGGTTGGCAAAGTGCCGTGCCGCTGCCGCGCCGCGACTGAACCCGAACACATCAAACTGCACCTTCGCGATCGCCGCTTTATCGCGGTTACGACTGATAAATATATTCAGTGCGGAAGCAATTTTCTCAAGAGCTTCATCGGTCTTGGTCACCACTCCCTCAAACCGCCGGATAAGGCTGCTGCCCAGCCCCATCCCCAGCAACGAGTCGCTTTTCCCATCTGCCGTCCCGATGCCGCTGACGTAGGCTTTCACCTGCGCCTCCATCTCATCTTCACCAAGGGCAGTATCAGATTTGTAAAGGTCATTGAGCCGGGAAATATTGGTGATGCCGCCCTGCCAGCTGGCGTTGCCTGCCCCCTCTCTGGCGTGTTCTTCATACTTCGCGCACGCCCTGGCTCGTTCCTCACCGACCAAACCGGCGCAGTGGGCATACGCCAACCGCAGATCGTCTGCGTTTGCCCGGTTATTCCCGGTACCATCAAAGAACACCCCCACCGTCAGCGTGATCCCTCTGACCGGCACCCGCCGGCACCGGATGACTTTTCCACTGCATAAAACATCGGTGTAGTGCGTGTTCTCCCCGGTAGTTTCATACCGGTGATAGCCGGTATTACCCGGCTCAGTATTCTCGCCTGCTGCCATAAAAAATCCATTTTGTCTGAAAGGTTAAATCAGGCACATCATACTCCCCCCTTCAGTTCTTAAATAAAATCAACGCTCTATCTTCTGCACAAGATGCAGTTGCCATATTCAAATGTATGGATTCCTGGTGTTCACCGACAGCAACGGAACCACTGATATGCTCTGTCACCCGGATTTAACGGGAGGATACAAGGTGCGGTGCCTGCCGTCCCTGAAGCGGAAGAGATACCGGAGTGCATCCGATCTGCTGAGCAATAGCATTCACAACAACTGAAGGTGTATTCAGGATAATGGCCCTGTATTGGTCATTCCAGCTAGCAGGGAAAGCTCGTCAGTAAGCAAACGCGACTCGTCCCGGTCAAAAAAGTCTGTTCCTGTGTAAACATCAATCATCGTAGATGACAGCATCGTGGAAAAACGATTCTGTGAAGGGCTTCATAAAAACAAGTGTGAAAGGAATAAAAGGCAGAAGTAAAAGTAAAGAGTCATGCCCGTTTGCCAACGGTATTTCACAAACGGGCAATTTTTAACGTAGTGAACGACTTTCCATCGCTTCAATAAGCACAGCGTCGTGTTTCAGCGTCTGCCAGGCCTGGGTGACTTCAGCGGCAAAGTCAACGTGAACGATAAAATCGCGCCCGCGTGGCCCATAGCCATTGCTATCATCACGCAAACGAGGTAGCTCGCCAGTAAGAAGCGATAAATAACGCTCAACTGGCCATAATCCTTCCAGTAGATTAGCAAATGCGACACTGTCTGCGTTATTCACTAATTGTGGTATAAATCCCGGATAACTTAACCAGCGTGGTGCATCGGGGTTGTCCCCGGTCATACGGCGGAACGTCGCCATCGTGCGCCGCTGCATGGTGGGGTCCTGCACGACAATAGCCGTGTGAACCCGTTCTTTGGCCTGATTCAGTAACGCGATACTGAAGCGGGCATTTTCTCCGCAGTTTGTTGACTGGTCTTCAATCAAGATTTTTTCATGTGGAATATGCCAGAACTGATGGGCAATATCTGCGAGGATGGTAGCTTCTGACCTGCCTGTTGTACGAATGGTGTTGTAATGCGGATGCTGGGCGATGGCACTGTATAAAAATGTTGTCGAGTGACCGATACCACCGCTAATCAGTAACGGAATTTGCTGATCTCGGGCAATCTTGCAAGCGGCGTCGATAGTAGGGATAACCGCATTACCTGCAAGGATCACGCAATCAGCCTGATACGGAGCAGCACCGGAGAAATCATCCTGCGCCAGCCATCGACCGATAACGTTTATGGCATCGATGGTTGCCGCCGAAAGCGTCGGAAACGGGGTAATATTCATGGTTCCTCCTTCTCGTTCCCTTAAGAATACTGCGTGAGATAATAATGAGAAGCGGAGCACTCTGAAAGGAGGAGGTCGTATTTCGTTAATCGCCTCTCCGCAAACCTGGCATATGTTTTACAGAAAAGCTGTAGATAAACATTATTCATTTTGCAGCAGAGAATTGTATTTCTCCTGAATCCCTGAACTTTTGCCCTTACCGTTTTCAGATTTAATAAAAAACCCGGCAGCATATGCTTACCGGGTTTTAGATTTATCAGGCAAATAGCAGCGTTATCCGCTAATTTGCTCCATCGCTTGCAGAATACGCTTATCTGAAATCGGATACGGCGTACCGAGTTGTTGGGCGAAGTAACTGACGCGCAGCTCTTCAATCATCCAGCGAATCTCTTTTACGTCTTCATCTTCACGACGTGCTGGCGGCAATTTGTTGATCCACTGCTGCCACGCCTGCTGGACGTTTTCGACTTTCAGCATCTGGGCGCGGTCGCGGTGTGGATCAACCGCCAGTTTCTCCAGGCGTTTTTCAATCGCCTGCAAATAACGCAGCGTATCACCCAGACGTTTGAAGCCGTTACCGGTGACAAAACCGCGATATACCAGCCCGCCCATCTGCGCTTTGATATCTGAAAGTCCCAGCGCCATCGTCATATCAACGCGCCCTTTCAGGCGTTTATTGATATTGAACACCGCTGTGAGGATTTGCTCGACCTGCTTCGCAATATCCACCACCGTGTCGTTCAGTTCGGCGCGCACTTTTTCATGCAGCGCAACAAAGCCTTCTTCCGTCCAGACTGGGCCACCGTTGGCATCGATCAATTTATCCACACCGCAGGAGATACAGTCGTCGATCAGCTCCAGTACTTTGCCATATGGGTTAAAGTACAGCCCTAACTTGGCTTTGTTTGGCAACTTTTCATGCAAGTATTTGATCGGCGATGGAATATTCAGCAGCAGCAAACGGCGAAGACCGTTCCACATCGCTTGCTTTTGTTCCAGCGGATTATCAAACAGTTTGATCGCTACGCTGTCGCGTTCATCCACCAGCGCCGGCCACGCTTTCACTTTGTAGTTGCCACGTTTCTGTTCATAGCTTTCCGGCAGTTGACCAAAACTCCAGATATGTAAGCCGCTCTGCTCAATACCGTCATCCGCCACTGCAGACAGCGTTTCCTGCACTTTGCCTTTCAGCGCGTCTTTCAAATCTTGTAATGAGCGCCCTTCTTTTAGCTTCTTGTTTTTGTCATCCACCACGCGGAATGTGATTTTCAGGTGATCGGGCACCTGATCCCAGTGCCAGTCCTCGCGGTCAACGGTAACGCCGGTCATCCGCCGCAGCTCGCGCTCAAGGCTGTCGAGCAACGGCAGCTCCAGTGGCGTGACGCGGCCTAAGAACGCTTCGGCGTAGTTTGGCGCGGGTACAAAATTACGCCGTACCGGTTTCGGCAACGATTTAATCAGAGCAATCACCAGTTCGCGGCGCAGACCGGGGATCTGCCACTCAAACCCACTCTCCTCAACCTGGTTAAGTAACGGCAGCGGGATATGCACAGTCACACCGTCAGCATCTGCCCCCGGCTCAAACTGATAACTCAAACGCAGCTTGAGATTGCCCTGATGCCAGAAGTTCGGGTAATCCAGCTTGCTGATTTTTTCCGCACCTTCTTTGATCAACATGCTCTTTTCAAAGTTGAGCAAATCAGGCGTTTCGCGGCTGACCTTTTTCCACCAGCTGTCGAAGTGGCGCGAGGAGATGACATCGTGACTGATGCGCTGGTCGTAAAACTCAAACAGCGTTTCGTCATCCACCAGAATATCGCGGCGACGTGATTTGTGTTCCAGCTCTTCCACTTCCGCCCGCAGTTTCAGGTTCTCGCGAAAGAATGCGTGGCGCGTCTGCCAGTCACCTTCCACCAGCGCGTGGCGAATAAAGAGTTCACGACATAACGCCGGATCAATCTGGCTGTAGTTGACCTTGCGCGCGGCAACAATCGGCAATCCATACACAGTGACTTTTTCCGTTGCCATCACCGCGCCCTGCGCCCGTTCCCAGTGCGGTTCGCTGTAGGTGCGTTTAATCAAATGCTGCGCAACGGGTTCCACCCATTCTGGATCGATACGCGCAGCAATGCGCCCCCACAGGCGGCTGGTTTCTACCAGTTCCGCCACCATTACCCATTTCGGTGGCTTTTTGAATAAACCAGAACCGGGGAAGATGGAGAAACGCGCGTTACGTGCACCGGTATATTCCTGTTTATCGGCATCTTTCATGCCGATATGCGAAAGCAAACCGGTCAGTAAGGCGATGTGAATTTCGCGATACTCCGCCGGTTCGCTGTTCACCGGAATGCCGAGTTCTTTCACTACCTGGCGCAACTGGGTGTAGATGTCCTGCCATTCGCGCACGCGCAGATAGTTGAGGTAATCGGTGCGGCACAGGCGACGGAAGGCATTCGAGGAGAGCGCCTTTTGCTGTTCGCCGAGATAATTCCACAGATTAACAAATGCCAGGAAGTCAGACTCTTTATCGTGGAAACGACGATGTTTCTCGTCCGATGCCTGCTGTTTGTCCATTGGACGCTCACGCGGATCCTGAATGGAGAGCGCGGAAGTGATAATCATCGCTTCACGCACGCAGCCATGTTTTTGCGCTTCCAGCACCATTCGCGCCAGACGAGGATCGACAGGCAGTTGCGAGAGTTGGCGACCGAGCGGCGTCAGTTTATAGGCGCAGGCCTGTTCATCAGTGGTGATCGCGCCCAGCTCTTCGAGCAGACGCACGCCATCCTGGATATTGCGTTTATCCGGCGCTTCGACAAACGGGAACGCGGCAATATCGCCCAGCCCCAGCGCAGTCATCTGCAAAATAACCGAGGCCAGGTTGGTACGCAGAATCTCCGGGTCGGTAAACTCCGGGCGCGAGAGGAAATCGTCTTCGGAATAGAGACGAATACAGATCCCTTCTGACACACGTCCGCAGCGACCTTTACGCTGATTAGCAGAAGCCTGCGAAATTGGCTCAATCGGCAAACGCTGCACTTTGGTGCGATAGCTGTAACGGCTGATACGCGCCGTACCGGGGTCGATCACGTATTTAATACCCGGTACGGTCAGCGACGTTTCCGCGACGTTGGTCGCCAGCACAATGCGCCGCCCGCTGTGCGACTGGAACACCCTATTTTGTTCGCTGTTCGACAGTCGTGCGTAAAGCGGCAAGATTTCGGTATGACGCAGATTCAGCTTGTTCAGCGCATCGGCGGTATCGCGAATTTCCCGCTCGCCGCTCATAAAGATCAGGATATCACCAGGAGTTTCCTGGCTTAGCTCTTCTACGGCATCGAAAATGGCCTGCAACTGGTCGCGTTCGGTGTCATCCGCTTCTTCAACAATCGGGCGATAGCGCACTTCCACCGGATAAGTGCGACCGGAGACTTCGATAATCGGCGCATTATTAAAGTGACGTGAGAAACGTTCAGGATCGATGGTCGCCGAGGTGATGATCACTTTCAGATCTGGACGACGCGGCAGCAACTCTTTCAGATAACCGAGCAGAAAATCAATGTTCAGGCTACGCTCGTGCGCTTCATCGATGATGATGGTGTCGTACTGCATCAGCAGGCGGTCTTGCTGGATCTCCGCCAGCAGGATACCGTCGGTCATCAGCTTGACCATCGTGTTATCACTTACGTGATCGCTGAAACGCACTTTGTAACCGATGCAACCACCCGGCTCGGTCTGCAACTCTTCGGCAATACGATTCGCGACGGTTCTTGCTGCCAGACGGCGCGGTTGGGTATGACCGATCAGCCCTTTAATTCCGCGCCCCAGTTCCATACAGATTTTCGGTAACTGAGTGGTTTTACCTGACCCCGTTTCCCCGGCAACGATGACGACCTGGTGGTCACGAATAGCTTCGAGAATGTCCTGTTTTTTCTGACTAACCGGCAAATTGTCCGGATAAGTAATCTCCGGACGTGCCGCTTCACGCAGCAGGACTTTCCCTGCCGCCTGGTCAATCTCTTTTGCCATTTCCTGGAAAATGGCCTGTTGTGCATCAGGATTTTTAACCTTTTTCACACCATGCAGACGGCGGGAAAAGCGCAGCCTGTCACGCAGCATTAGCGAATCCAGCCGCTGTTGCAAGACATTAAAGGTCAATTTTTGTTGTTCTGTCATAACGTTAGAGGGCAGTAGTCTGCCTGATTAATTTTCTTTTAAATGATAGATATAGAGTACCACATCGCGGCTTTCTATGCGTTGTTCAATAAATTCGAACATAGGCTTCGATTTATTGCGCTATCTCTGTGGCAGGATTGTGAATAAAGTGTCAACAAGCAACGGGGCATCGCCCATTCAAACATCTATAAGGAAACACCATGAGCAAGGTATTAGTTCTTAAATCCAGCATCCTGGCAGGGTACTCTCAGTCTAATTTGTTGTCCGATTATTTTGTTGAACAATGGCGCGAAAAGCACACTGCTGATGAAATCACCGTTCGTGACCTGGCAGCAAATCCGATTCCGGTGCTGGATGGCGAACTGGTTGGCGCTCTGCGTCCGAGCGATGCGCCGCTGCCCCCACGTCAACAGGAAGCTCTGGCGCTTTCCGATGAGCTGATTGCCGAGCTGAAAGCCCATGACGTTATCGTGATTGCGGCACCAATGTACAACTTTAACATCTCGACTCAGCTGAAAAACTATTTTGACCTGGTTGCGCGTGCAGGCGTTACTTTCCGCTACACCGAAAACGGTCCGGAAGGTCTGGTAACAGGTAAAAAAGCCATCGTGATTACCAGCCGTGGCGGTATCCATAAAGATGGGCCGACGGATCTGGTGACGCCGTATCTGTCTACGTTCCTGGGGTTTATCGGTATTACCGATGTGAAATTCGTCTTTGCGGAAGGTATTGCCTACGGTCCGGAAATGGCGGCGAAAGCGCAGGCAGACGCCAAAGCAGCAATTGACGCAGTTGTTGCAGCATAAGTTTTAAGAGGCCTCCTGCAAGTGCGGGAGGCTTTTTACTTAACCCGCCTTTTTCGCAATGCTGTCCAGTGTTGCCAACACATCATCAGATAACACTAATTTCCCTGCAGCCATATTCTCCCGCAAGTGCGCAATGGAAGATGTCCCGGGGATCAGCAAAATATTCGCTGAACGTTGCAACAGCCACGCCAGCGCCACCTGCATTGGTGTCACGCCCAGGCTTGCAGCAACATCCGAAAGTGTGGAGGATTGCAGCGGCGTAAAACCGCCGAGCGGGAAGAACGGCACGTACGCAATACCATCGCGAGCCAAAGTATCAATTAATGCGTCATCGGCACGGTGTGCAATGTTGTATTCGTTTTGCACACAAACGATTTCAGCGATTTTGCACGCTTCAGCGACTTGTGTCGGCGTGACATTGCTCAAACCGATATGTTTTACCAGTCCCTGCTGCTGCATCTCTGCCAGCTCGGTCAGGCTGGCTTCAATCGATCCTTCCGTCGGACCGTGACCATCCCCCAGCATTACGCGCAGGTTAACCACATCCAGCACATCAAGCCCCAGATTTCGCAGGTTGTCATGCACCGCCTTTTTCAGTTCTGCGGGAGAGAATGCGGGCAGCCAGGAGGCATCCTCACCACGGCGAGCGCCAATTTTGGTGACAATCGTCAGGTCGTCAGAATAGGGATGCAGTGCTTCACGGATGATCTGGTTGGTGATGTGCGGGCCATAAAAGTCGCTGGTATCAATGTGATTAACGCCCAAAGCAAGTGCCTCACGCAGCACGGTAATAGCAACATGGCGATCTTTCGGCGGACCGAAAACACCAGGCCCTGCCAGCTGCATCGCACCATAACCAAGACGGTTAATGGATTTTGTCCCGAGAATAAATGTGTTGCTGCTCATAACATCCTGCCCTTTAATAAAACGGATAAAGAAAAATCAGTATAGAAATGAAAAGAGATAAATGATGTGAAGGCATAAATAAGATTACTGGATGCGTAGCACTTATTTGACCTGAAAGACTGCCAAAACTCAGGCTGTATAAGATCGTATTCGGCAATAAAAAACCGCAACCAGTATCAGCGTTGCGGTTTTTGTGTCACATGCGAAAAATTAGAACGTTTTCTTAAAGTTCAGCATCACGCCTTTGTCGCTGATGCCGTCCTCTTTCCAGTGGTAAGCATCCAGATGCAGCGAACTTTCTTTGCTACTGTACTTCACGCCGACGCTTGCCAGGCTGTTAATACCGCCGCCCTTCTGCCCGTCGTCAACGTTAAACTGCTGACCACCTGTCCCGGCAAGGCTCGCCGTGCGCTGGCTCTTCGCATAACTCAGGTTCGGCCCGCCCTCCAGCGTGGCGTTCGCGCTCCAGCCGTCTTTCCCTGCGTAGTTCAGTTTCAGCCCGACGATGCTGTCCACCGCCGTTTCGCTGCCACTGTTCATATTCAGGTTAAAGTCACCGGCATTACGTTCCTGATAACCGCCTTCCAGCGTGTGGCGCAGTTTCACTCCGGCATACGGCGTGATTTTCAGCCCTTCGCGCGGTTCAAAGGTTTTCGCCCCTTCGCTGCGGAATTCCAGGTACTGCTGCTTCACGTCGGTATTGGCTGTTTTACTTACGTCGCCGTAAGCTACGGCACGGCTGCTGTCGAGGTTATGAACGTCATAACGCAGGGCGTTATTCCAGTTCACGCCATTCTCAAAGGTCATCTGATGTTGCAGGCCAAAGAACTGGCTGTAACCACCGGTCACGCCGTTGTCCCCGGCCTTGTCAGAACCGTTGCCATCCAGACGGGCGATGCCGTACTCCAGGCTCAGGCTCTGGCTGTCACTCAGGTCAAGCGTTTTACGCAGCGCCAGCATGTCGTATTGCGTGTCGTTGCCCAGTTCCGCGCGCGGATCGCCTTTTGCCACCACGTTGAACGCAAGACCATTGCCCACCTTCGGCGCGGCATCCGCCAGCATACTGAAGCGGTTGCTTAACACGCGGGCTTCGCGGAACACGGTGGTCGCCTGGCTGCCGCTGATTTGCTTCAGCGCACTGTTAAGCTCCGCCGTGGTGCCCACGTTCAGGCTGGTGTACAGCTCGTTATTGGTGTAGCCCGCGTCCAGCGCCTTCGCCACACCGTCAACGGAGGCATCCGTTGCGACATCGGTGTAGGTGTTTTTGGTCATCGTCACGTCTACGTTGCCGCTCGCATCCGTACTTCCTTGCGCATTCCACATCACAGTAGTGGACGTGATGGCGTTCGCGTCAGTGAGGTTGCTGCCCTGCACCACGTTATCAAAGTTAACGGTGGTCTCTGCTGTACCCGCAGCGAAGCCAGTGTTGATCTCCACGCCGTTCATGCTGGCGTTATTGACCATCAACCTGCCTGCGCTGCCGTCGGCGTTAGTGCCCACAACATAGCCGTTGAGGTTGTTGGTAGCGCCAGCTTCGCCACTTGAGTTATCAGCAAACGATGTCACCGTAGTATTTGGTACATCCGGCAATGTGTAATCGCCGTAATGGACTTCGGTGGTATTACCGTTGTTACCATTAACCCCTTCCACATTCACGCTGTCGCCCTGTTTAATCAAGCCAGATCCGGTTACGTCATCGGCGATAACTACCGTACCGTTGTTAACAACGTGGCCCTGTGCGCCCAGCTTACTGAAAGCAAAAGAGTTATTGGCATAGATATTAATGGTGCCGTTGTTCTCAATGACTGCGTCCGCCGTAGCGTTAGCATCCAGTTGCATACCAATCAGGCCGGTATCGGTCGTGCCTTCCGTTCCCAGGTTAATGATGCCTTCGTTGACCAGTTGCGCATTATTATTCCCTTCCATCGCCACGGCATTGTTGCCGCTGATGTTCATGGTGCCGTCATTCTGCGCGACATAGTTGTTATGGGTGAATTTCACCGCGCTGGCGTTATCACGGTCGAAATTAATCTCACCTTCGCTCATGTTCCAGAAGAACGCGTCGGTCGCCGCCGCGTTACTGGCGCTGACAACAATAGATTTGGCGGTTGAATCCACTTTACCGTTGTTGATAAAGCGCCCGTTATTCCCCCAAATATTAACAGCGCCGTTATTTGAGGAATCGATCAACGACATATGCCCGGTGTTGTACAACGTACCAGACTGATTCAGGTGAATAGCGTTTTTAGCATTATTAAGAATAAACTCACCGCTGTTATTAAATACGGCGTTATTGTTTATTTCTAACATGCCGGCATTGGTGCCACCACTGCTCTCGCCAAGAATCCATTCACCTTCGTTATTCACCACGGCTTTATTGGTTAACATAGCACCGTTTTTAACCGTGCCGCCCTGCTGGTTGTTGAAGGTGCCGTTTTGTTGAGTGATACGGCCGGTAATTACACCGCTGTTATTAACAGTACCGTCTTTCTGTACCAGTTTATTGATGGTCCCTGTATTGCTCACCAATGCATTACTGGCGCCAGCATATATCGTTACCTGGCCTGACACCGTACCGTCGTTATTCAGCGTGCCGCCGTTCACATCAATGTTGTTAATTTTACCTGCGTTATCAACTACGCCGCCGTCATTCAGTTTAATCATGTTACTGATATTTCCGGTTGCGGTATTATCCAGTTCACCGCTCAGAACTGTCAGCATCTGGCTGGTAACAGTTCCTGCGTTGGTAACGCTACCCGGCGTGGTATTGGTTATTACAACGGATTGAGTAAAGTTGGTTGACTGCCCTTCGGCGGTGATCGTATCTCCCCCGGTGTAGACAAGGCTAACTGCCGGATCGGTCGGGTTATACACACCGGCGGTTTGGCAATTGCCAAACGTACAGATAGTGCCGTAATTGATAATGGTGCCCAAACCGTCAGTATAAAAAGCCTGTCCGACATCGGTATCAATATTGATCACACCGGTTTTGTCATTAATCGCCACGCCGGTGCCAACAGCGCCCATTGCGAACAGTTGGTTATTCTGTTGCTTCGTGACGTTTTCATCCGTCGTCAGATTGATAGTGCCCTGGTTTACCGCTGTACCGCCGTTCAGCGCCAGCATACCAAAACCTTCATTGTTGACGTTGATTGTGCCTGTATTCAACCCGGTGGCATCTGCCCAGCCAGTCTCGGTCGACCCCACCAGCATACCGCCGCCCATTAGATACGGAGTATTCGTCTGCCAATAGGCTTCGCTGGTGATATTGCCATTATCATCCAGCGTCGGGATAAAACTATCGACGTTAATTTCTCCGGCATTAATGGCAGTACCTTTTGCTGAAGAAACGCCATAGGTTCCTGCGCCATGCAGATTAATCAGCGCATTAGCTTCGTTAGTGGCTTGCCCATAATTATCCGCCATTAAGGCGAAGAACACTCTGTTATACCAGGGAAGGGGGTAAGCCGCTTCGCCATCACCTCCTTGTGGCGTGGTGGCGGAAACTACGTTAATTGTACCGCCAGTCGCATTTGTCGCATTTGATCCCTCTCCGCTGGCGTGAACCATCGCAACCTTTGAGTCACTGGCCTGATTTTCTCCCGGCAACGCCGTTATGGTGCCGAAATTAGTGACGGTTCCGCCTGCGCGAGCCACCATCAACTCCTGTGAGGTAGCCGCATTAATGGTTCCGTAGTTATCAATATGCGTTCCGGAGTCATTTGCCATAAGAACGGCGTAAGGATAAATATATTGGGTATTGATTAAATTGCCGGTAACGTCAATAACGGAGTCTCTGTTGAGAGTGACCGTTGCACCATCCGAAGCTGCAACAAGCGTCACCTGGCCCCGCAGCGTGCTGGCATCCACGCTGGAGTGACCACTGACGTTAACCGTATTCACGCCAGAAACGTTAACACCGGTTACAACCTCCTCAGCGCCTGTTCCTGAAACGTTAATACCGCCCTGCAGATTAACGGTATTACCTTTACCAGTAACGTTGATCCCCCGCATATTGGCTTCCACCGTAGCCATCCCCTCATTGAATGAGAAGTTTATGCTGCCGTTTAAATCAATGGTGTTATTATCACCGCTAATATTTATCCCATCCAGCGGTGACGGTACGCGGGTACTTTCGGCCCCCATACTCGATATCAGGTTGATATTTCCGTCCAGGGTGATATCGCTACTATTACCCGTCATATTGATACCCGTTGCGCCCTGGAACAATCCGCTATCGTCTTTTTCCTGGATAACGTTGATATCTCCCCGCAACTCGACCTGCTCGCGATCGCCCGTAATAGCGACACCCGTACCATTTTTTGAGATGTCGATTTCGCCAACATTGGTAAACTGTACGTCATCGCCGTCGATCATGACGCCGTTCGAATTCTTATCCACAACGGTAATTTTGCCCGTGTTGCCGATGGTCGCGCGATCGCCGCTGACATCAATGCCGTGCGCTGCACCGCTAACAAACAGGTCGCCATTCTGGAGGACACGGGTATCATCGCCAGTTAACCGTGTACCCACCGCGTTCACCCCATCAACGGTCATATCCCCTGAAATTTCGAGGTTGTTTCCGTTGCCAGATAAACTTACGCCCGTTGCATTTTCACCTTCAATACTCAGCTCATAAGTTGTCAGCGTGATGCTGTTGCTGCTGCCGCTTACCTCCAGCCCGGTCGTGGCGTCGTTGACGGACATCTTGCCTGAAAGTGAAATACTGCCCTCATCACCGGCAACGTTAACGCCCGTACCACTATTTTTGGTGGTGATATCCCCCACGTTGACGAAGGTGGCGTTGTCGCCGTCGATCAGCACACCGAATGGATTGCCATCGTGCCCTGTCTCGCCAACCGTAATATCACCGATATTCATAAACGTGACATCACTGCCATCCAGCAATACGCCAATGGATTTATCATCCACTACGGTAATATTGCCTTTGTTACTGACAATGGTGCCGTTACCCTCGACGTCAATACCGTGTGCAGCGCCGCTGACGTAAAGATCGCCTTCCTGCTTGATAAGCGCGTCATCACCGATAATTTTGGTCGCCGCCGAGTTTTCACCATCGACGGTCATATTCCCTTTATTATCAATAACAGCATCGTCACCGTTAATCAGGCTACCTGTACCGCCGTTAGTAAATGTGGCGTCACCCTGGGTATTAATCGTCGCGTTGTCACCGTTGACAATAACGGCCGTACCGCCATCCACTTCGGTTTCACCATTGTTATTGATGGTGATGTTATCGCCCGTCAGGATACCGACAATGGAACCTTCGCCAATCGCAGTGGTTTTACCGTCATTGTTCAGAACAATATTATCGCCTTCCACGGTCATTACCGTACCGCCATTCAGCGCGGTGTTGCCGCCCTGGTCGGTAATAATGGCGTCACTGACTTTGATATCGTTGCCCGTGGTTCCATCAACTACCACACCAGCTTCTTTGGTGATGTGGATTTTGCCCTCGTCGTCGTAGCTCCAGGTGATTCCACCCGCTTTGTTAACACCTTCGAAGACTGCCGTGTTGCTGTCTTCATTTACCTTCCACTGTTTGACAATTGTCTGGCGACCGTCTTTTGCCGTCAGGGTATAGCTGCCATCCGCATTCTCGGTGTAGGTAAACGTTGCGTTACGGATTTGCAGCGTTTTTTCAGCTTGATCCCAGGTCACGTTGTTGTTGTATTTGATCGGGTCCGGTTTATCATCCGGTGGTACTGGCGTGTCTCCGCCATCGTCCGGCGGCACTGGCGTGTCACCACCATCATCTGGCGGTACTGGCGTGTCTCCGCCATCGTCCGGCGGTACTGGTGTATCACCGCCATCATCCGGTGGTACTGGTGTATCACCGCCATCGTCCGGCGGTACTGGTGTATCACCGCCATCGTCCGGCGGTACTGGCGGGTCACCACCATCATCTGGCGGTACTGGCGTGTCTCCGCCATCGTCCGGCGGTACTGGTGTATCACCGCCATCATCTGGCGGTACTGGTGTATCACCGCCATCGTCCGGCGGTACTGGCGTATTACCGCCATCATCCGGCGGTACTGGCGTATTACCGCCATCATCCGGCACCGGAGACCGATCGTCGTGATGGTGATTATTATCATCGTGTAGGGCATAGACCGCGACACCTGTTACTACCGCCGCCAGACCAGCGGCAGCCCAGGGTAAAACGGCACTGTCTTTAAGATCTCTACATTCTGCCGGTAAATTCTCAAGCTGTTCTTTATTTAATATGTGAATATTTGCCGGACAGGATATTTTGCTGGATTTCCGTGTTTCGTCGGCTGACTCGGTTGTAGTGGTATCCGCAGCCCATGTCTGGCTACTTAACGCCATCGCAACACAGACAGACAACAATTTTTTCCTTTGCATATATAACTCCTTAAAAATAGTTCTTGCATAACAAACTACACAAGACTTAAAGACAGAAAGCACTAAATGCTTGCAACGAAGCATTTAATAAACAAAATTTATTTTATTCATGCGGCGAATACTAAGATAGAACAGTTCAGAAATAACAATAAAACAATTATTAAATTATATTCTGCGAGAAAATCATTTTAAACAAATAATTAAAGACCGGAGAGAAAAAGACATTAATAATTCATTCATACAGAAAATAAAATATTAAATTTTATCTATTTTGATGATGAGTTGAAATTATTTACCGCTATAACAAGAGGATATATAAGAAATATTAATAACAATGACTTACACTCTAATAATGCTCAGTATTATAAAATAATGCCAATATAGATATTTTGTTTCTAATAGTGATTTATTTTCGCAACCATTTACCATTAATCCCCTGCACATATTCACCCGGCTTCGCGCGAGCGACAAGTTTTTGCCCTGCCAGTTTCGCTATCTCATCTGTGGATACATTATTCTGCTTTGCCAGTTGCTGGTAACTACGATTACGAGCTTCATTAATATCTCTTACCAATGCCTGTGTTTCGGCATCCGTTTCCAGCGCCACCAGGTAACCGTTAAGCGTTTCACCGACCCGCCCCTGACTTCTGGCTTCATTCAGGGTCAATGCCATCGCACTGCTGCTCATCAGGCCAATAATCCACACCATTATGAGTAATGTTCTTTTCATCATTACTTCAAAAAAGATCGCTACGGGTTTTAAGCAGGTCTTCAACATCTTTGTCCGCTTTGATGATGATCTCATGCTCAATTTTAACGTTCATATTAATGGTGATTGGCTCCTTCGGCGCAGCCACCTCTATGCGCGGAGTGCAACCAACCAACATAAAAGAAGACGCGAGCGCGGCTATCACTATTTTCATTGTTTTTCCTCACATTCTTTTCCTGACGGGCGGTCATTTTCCGGGATACGGGCATTCTGTTCCAGCCACGCCTGGAGATTATCGCCAAAGCGTAAACTGCGCCATAACGTAAAAATATTCTCTTCGTGACTGTAATTAAGATTCACAGTGCCTGTTTTGCCATCAACCCGACTATTACCGCTGATCGTTGCCTGCATGGTTAATACACCGAGATTATCTAAATTAATTTTTGTCGATGAACGGCTAATTTCCATATAGCGCAACCAGTTGATAGCAGTTCCGGCGGTCATATTGTCTTTTGCTACTGCATCCGCCGTGTCTTTATCCAGACGTAAAGTCATGGGGCCTGAGTTTGCCAGCCAACCATCTTTTACAATCCATTTTTCATTATTCAGCCATAATGGCAAAGCACCACTAAATGCCCCTGACATAGCGAATTGTTTCGGGTTGACGGCGCTAATCAGTTCACTGGATGAGAGATTATTCAGGCGCAATAGCGCCGGATCGTGCTGCGGCATACGTAATTGTTTCATCAGCACGTTACCGCCTAAAACATCAACACTCACATTGGTCAGTAGCAAGGGTTCGTCTTCGGTCCACGGATAACGCCCCTGAAGATCGGCAGTGATATTTTTTGCCGTCACAAGGTTAACCACTTCAGCAATACGTAATGATACAGGTCGCCGCGTCCCCAGGTGCCACGCACCGTCGCCAAAACGGAACGGTAGTACAAAGTCGACGCCGTTGACCTGGTTATCAGGCATCCAGGCGCTGCCACCTTTTAATACGCCATGCCCCCCCGCACGGAAGCCTTGATCAGGCGCAGCGGAAAAGGCTACCTGAGCATACAGCTCGCCATCGCGTAGGTTCATCTTCCAGTCAGGTGGCACCAGCGGCTGAAATACAGTGAGTGATTGTTTAGGCCACCAGGCGTTACCGCGCAGACGAATACCGTCCCAGCGGCCATTTACCCGTACCGGACCAATCTCGCCAGCATGTAAATCGCCTTTGAAGAGGAAATAAGTTGGTTCGCGCCCTTTAACACTAAATTTTAAGGTTGATGGCGGTAACACGCTGCCCCCCGTGAAAAGCGTTTGCCCTGCATCCAGCGAAAGCGCACCACTAAAAGACGGATTCTGAGCGTCGCGTACCCAGACAACGGGTTTATCAAGAATTAAGCGCGGCGTTTCCACCGTCATTGTGCCATATTGCAACTGGTCGAAACCGGTCGAAAGATCGGTAAGCGTAATCGTGCTGTCATGCCACTCACCTTTTCCTGCGACATCCCAGTTGGCATTCATCGGGGTAAAACTGCCTTTTCCCCAGTAACGCCACTGCCAGCGTCCTGCATCAGGGAGAAAATCGTTCGCCTGCCCATCCATATGCAGCACAAAGTCGCCCAGTTCATTTTCATGTGCCTGCAAAATAGCCTGCAAGCGCCCGTCAACACCACGTTGAGTGACTTTTACCCCCGCTAAAGGCCAGCGGATTTCATCGATGTCCAGTGAATCGATGACTCTCCCCTTTGAACGTAATAACGCGCCAGGCTCAAAGGCCAGCGTTGGGTCAGTCAGACTTCCGCTTAGCTGTGCCGGTAAACGGGCATATAAAATAAGATCCGCCTGTTTCGCTTCACCGGTCAGCTGCAGTGGCATCTGACTGTTATCCATGCTTAATTTTCCTGGGCCAAAATTAAGCACCGCATTGCCCTTACCCGCTTTTCCCTGGGTCAGCACACTCAGCCGACCACTGACTAATGCGTTCTCAAGCCCGGCCTGCCAGTTATCGACTTTGACACCCAACCGTCCACTAAGGGGAAAACCTGCATACGGCCAGCTCCAGCGACCATCACTTACCGTCAATTGCTGACGTGTAATTTCCCATGGTAAATCGAGCAATGGATCGCCGTTATCTCGTGCCATCACAATCAATTGCCCGCTATTTTCCTGCCACTCAAGTTCGGCATCCACCAGCGACGGTTCCTGCGGCAAATTCAACGTCGCAGTAGCATGGCCACTTACAGGAAGCCCATCCGGCACTAGCGGCAGGGTAAATTCTCCCACCAGTTTTACCGGCGGCTGATTTTCGAACGCGGCGACATCCAGCTCGCTGACTGTAAGTTGTTGCCCTTTAAGCTGGCCTTGAAATTTAACTTTTTCGCCCTGATAACGCAGTTGCTGGATATCAGAGGTTAACGCGAGAGAGAGTTTTCCCTGCCATTCCTGCCAGGGAGAAAAGATCAGTTTATCAATATTGATCCAGGTGTTAGGCAACATGGCTTGCCACTGCGCGAGGGTCTTCGGCGCGGCTGGAGAGGGTTCTTCCTGTGGTAATTTAGCCAGGCAATTAGAGTCAAGTTCTACGGCACCGACATTCAATAACCAGCGGCTGGGATGTGAAAGACTGGCGTTGGTGATATGTGCAAGCTGACAATCTCCCACCAGATAACGGAGATCGGGAATGATTAAACCTTTACGCGTAATGCGTGGGCTTTCATCTAATGCAATACGTGTACCGAGCGGTAGCCAGATGCCCGCCAGCGTGGGCACCCACAATCCGAGCGTCATCAGCAACGTCAACGGCACAAGAATAATCAGTAATAGCAGCGCGAGAACAGCTTTATATTTACCCAACATGGGTAGTTAATATCCTGATTTAGCGAAAAATTAAGCATTCAATACGGGTATTGTGGCATGTTTAACCGTTCAGTTGAAGGTTGCGCCTACACTAAGCATAGTTGTTAATGAATTTTTCAATATGGCTATAGCTTTCAATTATATTTTATATTTTGTAAAATATTTTTAGTAGCTTAAGCGTGATTCAACATCACTGGAGAAAGTCTTATGAAACTCGCCGTATATAGCACAAAACAGTACGACAAGAAGTACCTGCAACAGGTTAACGAGTCCTTTGGCTTTGAGCTGGAATTTTTTGACTTTCTGCTGACGGAAAAAACCGCCAAAACCGCCAATGGCTGCGAAGCGGTATGTATTTTCGTAAACGATGACGGCAGCCGCCCGGTGCTGGAAGAGCTGAAAAAGCACGGCGTTAAATATATCGCCCTGCGCTGTGCCGGTTTCAATAACGTCGATCTTGATGCGGCAAAAGAACTTGGGCTGAAAGTAGTCCGTGTTCCAGCCTACGATCCGGAAGCCGTCGCTGAACACGCTATCGGTATGATGATGACGCTGAACCGCCGTATTCACCGCGCGTATCAGCGTACCCGTGACGCCAACTTTTCTCTGGAAGGTCTGACTGGCTTTACCATGTATGGCAAAACAGCGGGCGTTATCGGCACCGGTAAGATCGGTGTGGCGATGCTGCGCATTCTGAAAGGTTTTGGTATGCGTCTGCTTGCGTTCGATCCGTACCCAAGTGCGGCGGCGCTGGAGCTCGGTGTGGAGTATGTCGATCTGCCGACCCTGTTCTCTGAATCAGACGTTATCTCCCTGCACTGCCCACTAACGCCGGAGAACTACCACCTGCTGAATGAGGCGGCGTTTGATCAGATGAAAAACGGCGTAATGATCGTCAACACCAGTCGTGGCGCATTGATTGATTCCCAGGCGGCAATTGAAGCTCTGAAAAACCAGAAAATTGGCTCGCTGGGGATGGACGTGTATGAAAACGAACGCGATCTGTTCTTTGAAGATAAATCCAACGACGTGATCCAGGATGACGTGTTCCGTCGTCTGTCTGCCTGCCATAACGTGCTGTTTACCGGACACCAGGCATTCCTGACGGCAGAAGCTCTGACCAGTATTTCCCAGACCACGCTGCAAAACTTAAGCAATCTGGAAAAAGGCGAATCCTGCCCGAACGAACTGGTTTAATCCTGCTGCTCCCCTGCAAACCAGGGGAGCTTATTCAGATAATCCCCAAAGATCTTTCATCCACTATTCTTAAAATATATTTTGTAGGACGGGTAAGGCGCGTCGCGTTGCATTCGGCAGTCAGCACCTGATTTATACCTTAAGTTGAGAACCAAAATGAAGAAAGTAGCCACGCTTGTTGCGTTAAGCCTGCTGATGGCGGGATGTGTAAGTAATGACAAAATTGCTGTGACGCCAGAACAATTACAGCATCACCGCTTTGTGCTGGAAAGTGTCAACGGTCAACCTGTTACCAGCGATAAAAACCCGCCAGAAATCAGCTTTGGTGAAAAGATGATGATTTCTGGCAACATGTGCAACCGCTTTAGCGGCGAGGGTAAACTTTCTGGCGGTGAACTGAAAGTTAAAGGACTGGCAATGACCCGCATGATGTGTGCCAACCCACAGCTTAACGAACTCGATCACACCATCAGCGAAATGCTGAAAGAAGGTGCGCAGGTAGATCTGACCGCCAACCAGTTGACGCTGGCAACCGCGAAACAGACATTAACTTATAAACTGGCAGATTTAATGAATTAATAGCTGCCACAGCTTCCGGCGGCAAGTGACTGTTCGCTACAGCGTTTGCCGTTGGGTAATGCACACATTCCAATAGCCGTTCCGTCAAGTTGACGGGCAACGGATAGCGAACCACCAATCATCGCGCAATTTGCTTCACCGCTACTGGACATGGACGCTTTTAAACCAGGCGCCACATGCGCCGCAGTTGCCTGCTGAACTGGTTCACTACTACACGCCGATAACAATAAAGCGGCACACCCGACCCACAACACTGCTCGCATCTTTACTTCCTCTAATCTTTAAACCAAACGACACAGCCGTAAATAATAGGCAGCACAGACGACTACGTCGAGAACAACTATGTGTGTTGCAACGCATTGTTACTTTTTTATGGCTATTTTTTTGTCCACTGTTTGATCAAAACATTCATTACGCTGATATGGGGGACACAAAAGCGAAAATGCAACAGAAAGCCATTTGCTAAAATTGAGAGATAACTACTGGGCACGCAGCTTTTTCGTGTGCCCCTCATTTGCGCAATGTAAGGGTGTCGTATGATCACAATTGATGGTAATGGCGCGGTAGCTTCGGTGGCATTTCGCACCAGTGAAGTTATCGCCATCTACCCTATTACCCCAAGTTCCACGATGGCGGAACAGGCCGATGCATGGGCCGGAAACGGCTTGAAAAACGTGTGGGGAGATACGCCCCGCGTGGTTGAAATGCAGTCAGAAGCTGGTGCTATCGCGACTGTGCACGGCGCTTTGCAAACGGGTGCTCTCTCGACATCATTTACATCATCGCAGGGTTTACTGCTGATGATTCCGACGTTGTACAAACTGGCGGGCGAACTGACGCCGTTTGTACTGCATGTAGCAGCGCGTACCGTCGCTACTCATGCGCTCTCTATTTTTGGCGATCATTCAGACGTGATGGCCGTGCGCCAAACCGGTTGCGCCATGTTGTGTGCAGCAAACGTTCAGGAAGCGCAGGACTTCGCTCTCATTTCACATATCGCAACACTAAAAAGCCGTGTGCCGTTTATTCATTTTTTTGATGGTTTCCGCACGTCCCACGAGATCAACAAAATCGTTCCACTGGCTGACGACACGATTCTTGAACTGATGCCGCAGGCAGAAATTGATGCCCACCGCGCCCGCGCGCTGAACCCGGAACATCCGGTAATTCGCGGCACCTCGGCTAACCCGGACACCTACTTCCAGTCACGTGAAGCCACCAACCCGTGGTACAACGCAGTTTACGACCATGTTGAACAGGCGATGAATGATTTCGCCGCCGCTACGGGTCGTCAGTATCAGCCTTTTGAATACTACGGGCATCCACAAGCAGAACGGGTGATTATCCTGATGGGATCTGCCATCGGTACTTGTGAAGAAGTGGTTGATGAGTTACTTACCCGTGGCGAAAAAGTCGGGGTGCTGAAAGTTCGACTATACCGCCCGTTCTCCGCCAAACACTTACTGCAAGCATTGCCAGACTCCGTGCGAACTGTCGCGGTGCTGGATCGTACCAAAGAGCCGGGCGCCCAGGCAGAGCCACTGTATCTGGACGTAATGACCGCGCTGGCGGAAGCCTTTAATAATGGTGAGCGTGAAACACTGCCACGCGTCATTGGCGGGCGCTATGGCTTATCATCCAAAGAGTTTGGCCCGGATTGTGTGCTGGCAGTATTTGCCGAACTTAACGCAGCCAAACCCAAACCCCGTTTTACCGTAGGTATTTACGATGATGTAACCAATCTGTCGCTACCATTGCCAGAAAATACCCTGCCAAACTCCGCGAAGCTGGAAGCCCTGTTTTATGGTCTGGGCAGTGATGGCAGCGTTTCCGCGACTAAAAACAATATCAAGATTATCGGTAACTCCACGCCGTGGTATGCGCAGGGTTATTTTGTTTACGACTCCAAAAAAGCCGGTGGTCTGACAGTTTCTCACCTGCGCGTAAGCGAACATCCCATTCGTTCTGCATATCTGATTCCCCAGGCTGATTTTGTTGGTTGCCACCAGTTGCAGTTTATCGACAAATATCAGATGGCAGAACGTCTGAAACCCGGCGGTATTTTCCTGCTTAACACGCCGTACAGTGCCGATGAAGTCTGGTCGCGGTTGCCGCAAGAAGTGCAGGCGGTGCTGAATCAGAAAAAAGCACGCTTTTATGTCATTAACGCAGCGAAAATCGCGCGTGAATGTGGACTGGCGGCTCGTATTAATACCGTAATGCAGATGGCGTTTTTCCACCTGACACAAATTCTGCCTGGCGACAGCGCCCTGGCTGAATTGCAGGGCGCGATTGCCAAAAGCTACAGCAGCAAAGGCCAGGATCTGGTGGAGCGCAACTGGCAGGCACTGGCGCTGGCGCGAGAATCCGTGGAAGAAGTCCCGTTACAGCCGGTCAATCCGCATAGTGCGAATCGTCCACCGGTGGTTTCCGATGCTGCACCTGATTTCGTTAAAACCGTTACCGCTGCGATGCTCGCCGGACTTGGCGATGCCCTCCCCGTTTCGGCGCTACCGCCAGACGGCACATGGCCAATGGGAACCACTCGCTGGGAAAAACGCAATATCGCCGAAGAGATCCCCATCTGGAAAGAGGAACTCTGTACCCAATGTAACCACTGCGTCGCTGCTTGCCCACACTCCGCTATTCGCGCAAAAGTGGTGCCACCCGAAGCAATGGAAAAAGCCCCTGCCAGCCTGCATTCGCTGGATGTAAAATCGCGCGATATGCGCGGGCAGAAATATGTGTTGCAGGTCGCACCGGAAGATTGCACCGGCTGTAATCTGTGTGTTGAAGTTTGCCCGGCGAAAGACCGACAGAATCCAGAGATCAAAGCCATCAATATGATGTCGCGTCTGGAACATGTGGAAGAAGAGAAAATCAATTACGATTTCTTCCTGAACTTACCAGAAATCGACCGCAGCAAACTGGAACGTATTGATATTCGGACTTCGCAGTTAATCACACCGCTGTTTGAATATTCTGGTGCTTGTTCCGGTTGTGGCGAAACGCCATATATCAAATTGCTTACTCAGCTCTATGGCGACCGGATGTTAATCGCTAACGCCACGGGCTGTTCGTCAATTTACGGCGGTAACCTGCCATCCACACCGTATACCACTGATGCCAATGGTCGTGGTCCTGCCTGGGCGAACTCACTGTTTGAAGATAACGCCGAATTTGGTCTGGGCTTCCGCCTGACGGTCGATCAGCATCGTGTCCGCGTGCTGCGTCTGCTGGATCAGTTTGCCGATAAAATCCCGGCGGAGTTACTGGCAGCGTTGAAATCAGACGCCACGCCAGACGTTCGTCGTGAACAGGTTGCCACGCTGCGCCAGCATCTCAAAGATGTGAGTGAAGCTCATGAACTGCTACGCGACGCTGATGCGTTGGTGGAAAAATCAATCTGGCTGATTGGTGGCGACGGCTGGGCTTACGATATCGGCTTCGGTGGTCTGGATCATGTATTGAGCCTGACGGAAAACGTCAACATTCTGGTACTGGATACGCAATGCTACTCCAATACCGGCGGTCAGGCGTCTAAAGCAACGCCGCTTGGCGCGGTGACTAAGTTTGGCGAACACGGTAAACGCAAAGCGCGTAAAGATCTCGGCGTCAGTATGATGATGTACGGTCATGTTTATGTGGCGCAGATTTCTCTCGGCGCGCAGTTGAACCAGACGGTAAAAGCGATTCAGGAAGCGGAAGCCTATCCGGGGCCGTCGCTGATCATTGCTTACAGCCCCTGTGAAGAGCATGGTTATGACCTTGCATTGAGCCACGACCAAATGCGCCAACTCACCGCAACCGGCTTCTGGCCGCTGTATCGCTTTGATCCACGTCGTGCCGATGAAGGCAAACTGCCACTGGCGCTGGATTCTCGTCCGCCGTCAGAGGCTCTGGAAGAGACATTGCTCCATGAGCAACGTTTCCGCCGTCTGAATTCGCAACAGCCAGAAGTGGCGGAACAGTTATGGAAAGATGCCGCAGCCGATCTGCAAAAACGCTATGACTTCCTCGCGCAAATGGCAGGAAAAACGGATAAAAGTGGCACCGAGTAGCATCGTCGGATAAGGATTATACGGAACGAAAAAAAGCCCGAATGAAAGTTCGGGCTTGTCTTTTTATTTGTTGGGAAAGAAATAACTATAGCAATGACCCAACGATAAATAATATCTGTGACAATAAAGGCATATAACCCACGCAGAATAACGCATCATTTTTTAAAAGTATAATTTTTATTTTGTATGTATAACCATCAAATCATTCACCAAACTAATCATCATTTCCCAGGAATTATTTGATTAAGGTTTTACTTAAGGCGTAACAAATGACATTTATCGGCTAATGGAACTTTTCCTTTAGGATGTTTTCACTTCCCAAACGGGGAGAGAAAGGCAAATAAAATAACTAAAGGATTTTTTCAATGAAAAGCAAAATACTGGCACTCTTAATCCCTGCCCTGCTCGCCGCAGGTGCTGTACATGCAGCAGAAATTTATAATAAAGACGGCAATAAATTAGATCTTTATGGCAAAGTTGATGGCCTGCATTATTTTTCTGATAGTTCTGCAAAAGATGGCGATCAGAGCTATGCACGTCTTGGATTTAAAGGCGAAACACAAATTAACGATCAACTCACTGGCTATGGTCAGTGGGAATACAATATTCAGGCAAACAATACTGAATCCTCAGAAAACCAATCCTGGACTCGTCTGGCATTCGCCGGATTGAAATTTGCAAATTACGGTTCTTTCGATTACGGACGTAATTACGGTGTAATGTACGACGTAGAGGGCTGGACCGATATGCTGCCAGAATTTGGCGGTGACTCCTACACCAATGCAGACAACTTTATGACCGGTCGTGCTAATGGCGTAGCGACATATCGTAATACTGATTTCTTCGACCTGGTTAATGGTCTGAACTTCGCAGTGCAGTATCAGGGTAATAACGAAGGTGCAAACAACGGTCAGGAAGGCACCAACAACGGACGTGATGTTCGTCATGAAAACGGCGACGGCTGGGGGCTTTCCACAACCTACGATTTAGGTATGGGCTTTAGCGCGGGCGCGGCATACACCTCCTCAGACCGCACCAATGACCAGGTTAACCATACTGCGGCGGGTGGCGATAAAGCCGATGCCTGGACTGCCGGGATTAAATATGATGCTAACAACATTTATCTGGCAACCATGTATTCCGAAACGCGTAATATGACACCATTTGGCAACAGCGATTACGCCGTTGCGAACAAGACCCAGAACTTTGAAGTCACTGCCCAATATCAGTTTGACTTTGGTCTGCGTCCGGCAGTGTCTTTCCTGATGTCTAAAGGGCGTGACCTGAACGCTGCTGGTGGTGCTGATAACCCGGCCGGTGTTGACGATAAAGATCTGGTCAAATACGCCGATGTTGGCGCAACATATTATTTCAACAAAAATATGTCTACCTATGTTGACTATAAAATTAACTTGTTGGATGAAGATGACAGCTTCTACGCCGCCAACGGTATCTCTACCGATGATATTGTCGCTTTAGGTCTGGTTTATCAGTTCTAATCCTGCCTGCCCGCCTCTCTGGCGGGCTTTTTCTACTTATTAAATCCTGCTTAATCTAAATTAAAAATGTGAACTCCGTCATTATACAAAAGACCTCATCTGGCGTTACACTTTATGCGGATACTAAAACAGGAGGTTTTATGAACAGAACGATTCTTGTCCCTATCGATATTTCCGATTCAGAATTAACTCAACGCGTGATTAGCCATGTTGAGGCCGAGGCAAAGATTGATGATGCAGAGGTTCATTTCCTGACGGTAATACCTTCGCTGCCCTACTATGCCTCTCTGGGTTTAGCGTATTCCGCAGAATTACCGGCAATGGATGACCTGAAAGCGGAAGCTAAATCGCAACTGGAAGAGATAATTAAAAAATTCAAGCTGCCGACTGACAGAGTGCATGTTCATGTTGAAGAAGGTTCGCCAAAAGACCGCATTCTGGAAATGGCGAAAAAGATCCCTGCTCATATGATCATCATTGCCTCCCATCGACCGGATATCACCACCTACCTGCTCGGCTCTAACGCCGCCGCCGTCGTGCGTCATGCAGAGTGCTCTGTGCTGGTCGTGCGCTAAAAACTAACGCCCGCACGTCGCTGCGGGCTTTTTGATTCATTTCGCAAATGTGCTGACATTTTCCCCTCTAATCCGTACCATACACGCCACAGTTTTTATATCAGATTTCTTATGCTGGACATTCCGGCATGACGCATACTCTTCTGATGCCATATAACGAATTGAGTCGCTTTTAAATGTCGCAAAATCAAGAAATTAGTAAGAAAGAACAATACAACCTGAACAAGTAAGGGCAAAAATCACAACTCTCTGACTCATAAGTATTTTACTTATTTTTCAATGTGTTAAATATCATCAGCGACAACAATAAGCTACGATAACCCACTCTTTTTTTGCCCCTTTTTTGCCCCTTTTGCAGCGCTTTGCCCCATTTTTGCCATCAACAATTTTCCTCATCAAGTCATTTCAAAGCCTACTAGCTGCCTTACTTTTTTCCTCAATAACGCGTCGCCAACAGGAAACAACCTAATCCCTGTTTTGGGCCCCAAAGCTGCTAATGATAATCATTTTCATTTTGTATAGGTTGTGCTATAAAACATAGCCGTTGCTATGTTTGTTCTAATTTTGCTCACTATAGGTACTAAATTATGTACTCAATAAAAAAAGTAACCATGCTCTTGGGGTGCCTCGCCCTCACCTGCTCGATCGCATTTCAGGCGAGTGCAACTGAAAAATTCAAGGTCATTACAACATTTACCATCATCGCAGATATGGCCAAAAACGTGGCTGGAGATGCTGCAGAAGTCTCATCCATAACCAAGCCCGGTGCAGAAATTCATGAGTATCAGCCTACCCCTGGCGATATTAAACGTGCGCAGGGGGCACAACTGATTCTCGCCAATGGTATGAATCTGGAATTGTGGTTCCAACGCTTTTACCAGCATCTTAATGGGGTTCCAGAAGTAATTGTCTCTTCGGGTGTGACGCCAGTAGGGATCACTGAAGGCCCCTATGAGGGCAAACCTAACCCCCATGCCTGGATGTCGCCAGATAATGCTCTGATTTACGTCGATAATATTCGTGATGCGTTGATAAAATACGATCCGGCAAATGCACAAACCTACCAACGTAATGCCGATACTTATAAAGCCAAGATTACCCAAACCCTTGCCCCCCTGCGTAAGCAGATTGCTGAACTCCCTGAGAATCAGCGATGGATGGTCACCAGTGAAGGGGCTTTTTCTTATCTCGCACGCGATTTGGGGCTAAAAGAGCTTTATCTGTGGCCGATTAATGCCGATCAACAAGGCACGCCGCAGCAGGTACGTAAGGTTGTTGATATGGTGAAGAAAAATCATATCCCGGCAGTCTTTAGCGAGAGTACGATTTCCGATAAACCAGCGCGTCAGGTTGCGCGTGAAACCGGCGCGCACTACGGCGGTGTACTCTATGTCGATTCCCTGAGCACAGAAAACGGCCCGGTACCTACGTATATCGACCTTCTGAAGGTTACTACCAGTACGCTGGTACAGGGAATTAAAGCCGGGAAAAGGGAGAAATAATGATGCAATCTGCGGGCATTGTCGTTAATGATGTTACTGTCACCTGGCGTAACGGGCACACAGCACTGCGCGATGCATCCTTCACAGTACCAAGTGGATCTATTGCCGCTCTGGTTGGGGTAAACGGTTCCGGAAAATCGACGTTGTTTAAAGCGATTATGGGATTTGTGCGTCTGACCAGCGGAAAGATATCTGTTCTGGGTATTCCCACGCGACAGGCGCTACAGAAAAACCTGGTTGCCTACGTCCCTCAGTCAGAAGAGGTTGACTGGTCATTTCCTGTACTAGTGGAAGATGTGGTGATGATGGGCCGCTATGGGCACATGGGTATGTTGCGTATAGCCAAAAAGAGGGATCGTCAGATTGTCACCGATGCGCTGGAACGTGTCGATATGGTGGATTTTCGCCATCGACAAATCGGCGAGCTTTCCGGTGGACAAAAGAAACGCGTCTTTCTGGCGAGAGCGATTGCACAGCAGGGTGATGTGATCCTGCTGGATGAACCTTTTACCGGCGTTGATGTGAAAACCGAAGCGAAAATCATCAGCCTGTTGAGGGAGTTACGCGCGGAAGGCAAGACGATGCTTGTCTCAACGCACAATCTCGGCTCAGTCACGACATTTTGCGATTATACGGTCATGGTCAAAGGCACCGTCCTGGCAAGCGGGCCGACAGACACCACTTTTACAGCCGAGAACCTGGAGCTGGCTTTTAGCGGCGTACTGCGCCATGTCACACTTAACGGCTCGGAAGAAAGCATTATTACTGACGATGAACACCCTTTTGTGGCACATCGACCGTCAGCGGTGCAGGGGGAAGCAAGATGAACGTGCTACTGGAACCCTTCAGCTATGAATATATGCTCAATGCGATGTGGGTCTCGGCGATGGTCGGCGGTCTCTGCGCTTTCCTGTCATGCTATCTGATGCTAAAAGGCTGGTCGCTGATTGGCGATGCGCTGTCGCACTCTATTGTCCCGGGTGTTGCGGGGGCATATATGCTGGGGCTTCCGTTTTCTCTGGGAGCCTTCTTTTCCGGCGGACTGGCAGCGGGCAGCATGCTGTTTCTTAACCAACGCACTCGCTTAAAAGAAGATGCCATCATCGGCCTGATCTTCTCCTCCTTTTTTGGCCTGGGGCTGTTTATGGTGTCATTGAACCCGACATCCGTGAACATTCAGACCATCGTCCTAGGCAATATTCTGGCAATCGATCCGGCGGATATCCTGCAACTCACTATCATTGGCATTCTCTCGATCATCGTGCTTTTTTTCAAATGGAAAGATCTTATGGTGACCTTTTTCGACGAGAATCACGCTCGTGCTATTGGATTGCATCCGGGCAGATTAAAAATCCTCTTCTTCACCCTGCTGTCGGTTTCGACCGTTGCGGCGCTGCAAACGGTTGGTGCCTTTCTGGTGATCTGTCTGGTGGTGACTCCCGGTGCAACAGCATGGTTGTTAACCGATCGTTTTCCCCGCCTGCTCATAATTGCTGTAACTATTGGCAGTGTAACCAGTTTCCTCGGCGCGTGGGTCAGTTACTTTCTGGACGGCGCGACAGGTGGAATCATCGTGGTGGCGCAGACACTGCTGTTTCTTTTAGCATTTGTATTTGCGCCCACCCATGGGCTTTTGGCAAATCGTCGGCGTGCGCATAAAGCGCTGGAGGATCGCTCATGATGGCATTATTACTGGAGCCACTGCAGTTCACCTTTATGAGTCACGCACTGCTGATTTCACTGGTAGTTTCCATACCCTGTGCGCTGCTGTCGGTCTTTCTGGTCCTGAAAGGTTGGGCACTGATGGGTGACGCGATGAGTCATGCGGTTTTTCCTGGCATCGTGCTTGCCTGGATTCTGGGGTTACCTCTGGCTACAGGGGCATTCGTCGCCGGAGTATTCTGCGCGGTGGCGACGGGATACCTGAAAGACAACAGCCGAATCAAGCAAGATACAGTGATGGGGATTGTTTTTTCTGGCATGTTTGCCGCAGGTCTGATCTTGTATATTGCAGTCAAACCAGACGTACATCTTGACCATATTCTTTTCGGCGACATGCTCGGGGTAACCATCGGCGATATAATCCAGACGGTGATTATTGCCGGGCTGGTTACACTTGTTATTAGCGTAAAATGGCGGGATTTTTTGCTGTTCAGCTTTGATTATCAACAGGCGCAGGTAAGCGGTTTGCATACGAGATGTCTGCATTATGGGCTGCTGTGCATGGTCTCTCTGACCATTGTGGCGACGCTGAAAGCGGTAGGTATCATTCTCTCCATTTCTCTGCTCATTGCGCCTGGCGCCATTGCGGTACTCCTGACACAACGCTTTCATATTGCGCTCCTACTGGCGATTGGCATATCGGTAATAGTGTCAATGACTGGTGTCTGGTTGTCCTTTTTTATCGACAGTGCACCAGCTCCGACGATTGTCGTCTTATTCGCGGTTGTGTTCATCATGACGTTCACCGTTACCAGCATCAACGCACGCACAAAGGGAAACACCCATACACAGGATTTGTCATCACCCAATTAGCACAACATCCGAGGGCAGCATCGTCCGCTGGCCCACAGAAGTCCGGAAAGTCATGGAAGGTCGTTGTTGGGAGGAGGTACAAATTCTCTCATGCAAAAAATACGTAAAATCGATAATAGCTGGAAATAATTCAATACATGCACTCTCGAAAGTGCATCAGCCAACCGCAGAACGTTATTGCATACAACGTTTCTGCGGCATAATCCCAATGATTACTCCCTGACAGGGTTCGTAGGCCACTCAATATCAGGTGCAGTTGATGTATCAACACGGTTCAGCAACACCCGATACTTCTTCAAGGCTTCCCGCAACGAGGTTTCTTCCTCCGTTGCATATACAGCTCACCTTTTTTCACCCACGATTAACCAACAGCCAGACCAGCAGACACGCCACCACCGGCACAGCAAAATCCATCAGGCTTGCCACATCCCACGCACGCGGATCAAAACCGCCCCACCACGGCATATTCATACGCTTGCCATGCCCGAACATTTCAATCCAGCGATATTCTGCCTGGGTATGTTCACGCGCAATGAAGAACGTACAACCAGCTATCGCCCCGTAAGCCCAGTTTCCGGTAAAAAGGCCAACCAGTACCTGCGCAGCCACAGCACAAAGCGCGTGAAGAAAAGGTGTTATATCCATTACTCCTCCTTTATCCGATATCGCTTCGGGAAACGGATAACAACTTTAATTCTGACTCAAGTTCATCAACTCTTTCAGTCAGCTTCTGGATATGGTGAATCAGTGGAACAACCAGACGTTCGTACATTACACCTTCGGCAACAAGGCCATTGCTGGAAATAGCTTCCGGTGCATCATCTTCGTTAGCTGGTCGCCAGTGTACAAACTGAGGGGCAATTTCTCCTACTTCCTCGGCAATCAATCCGTAGAATCCCCAGTCACGCCTGTCATTTTCGCATTGTGACCTGTACCATACAGGGCGCATCCTGAAAATGAGATCGGCGTGCTCTGAATCTATCGTCTCTACTGAATGCTTATAGCGGATAGACGATGTTGACCGCAGTACAGACGAAATTGCAGGGTCAGGATTAAGATAAAGGTTTGCCGCCGCTGTAGTCGTGGCCAAATTCCATAAATAAAACGCTTCACGACCTGTCAGTGGATAAAAATCTCCGCCATAATGACCACTTTCCAGATCGTTCACTTCCACTTTGTTTTTCAGCTTATTATCAACTTCAGTTTTTGTGTATCTGGTGCTGATATCCTGCTTTGCACTGGCCATATCAGTCTGAAGCGTTGATACTTTTCCGTTAATAGAGGAAATATCTTCCTTTGCTTTACTAACATCTCCCTTCAGCGTGGTGATGTCCCCCGGAATTACTGTCGATGTAGCCATTTGTCTCCCTCACATCCAGCCACGAAGTTGATGTTCAACTACAACCGCGTATTCATCGAATATTGACGATTTTTTTGCATCATTAATGATGCGCACGTTTACAAAATATCCGTCTTCCTTAACACATATCGGTTCGCCATCTTCAGTCAGTTCTCCGGTTTCTTTGTACACGTTACCTATCACGTCAATAAGAATATCATTCTGCATCGACTCGTCGTCATAATAGCCAGTGCTATCCATAAAGGCCGAAAAGTCGGCCCTGTCTGCAAATTTGAGTGTTAAATCTTTCATTTAATACTCGCCCCCATTTGTGCCTCAGTTAATTCTTTATGCCAAATGCGTAAATTTTTCACATGACCGAACAGGTGTCTGTTGCCACTGGAGGATTGTCCACCGATATTAATATTACCGGCAGTATAACGTTGCAATGTATGCAGAGACGGGGAGCTGCTACCTAAAATCCCATCAACAACAACCTGCAACTTTTTATCTTCTGTAAACTTAAAGCCAGTAACAAATTTCCTTTTCTCTCTATTCCCATATGCTTTATATTCTGTTTTTGTTCCTTTGCCATTGGTGATAATTAGCCTTTTACCACGAGTGGTAAAACCAAAATACATATAACTTTCATCAGAAACTTCAGTCGTCGCCCCTGTAATTGAGATATTAAGCAAACGCGCAGAGCCTTCTAAATTAGGCATTTCAGAATCCCAATTAACATTAACTTCCATGAGAACACTAACTGGTGGAGTTGCCCAGTTGAAAGGTATAGGTATGATTACCTGGTCACTTGCTCTCGTGGCACCGACCTCTGTTGTGATGATAAAAGATGAGGCGTTTAGTCCCTTTTCGAATTGAGGGGTTGTTAACATTAATTTATCGCCAGGCTTGATTGATCGTTGATGTGCTCCAAACTCAAAACGCCCATACATATTTTTTGCTTCTGGTGATTTGTAGGTAAACTCAACACGAATCCATCCATTAGACTCTCTGAATATGTTATAAGTTGCCGCCTCACCTCCAGAATAACTCAACATATCGCCAGTCTCGCAATCAATATATGCGCCAGCGGTCAGTGTGTTACTTGAGCCATCGTCGTTAACATATGATATTCTTGGACGCAACGTGATAATACCATCCCCACTTACTTTTTTAACTCTGCAGGATAAAGTAACTGATTCATTTGCCGAAACTGAAATAACCCTGGTATATCCAGTAGAAATTAATGTCGCCCTTTCAGTTGTGGATGTTTCTTTAACGCCAAACAAACCATAACTGAAACCATACTCATCAACTCCCGTGGTAATAGTTAAGTTAGCAGTGTCATAGTTCCACGATTCTGGTGTATTCGTATAAGAAAAAGTATTCGTTCTCTGACCTTCAATGAGCAGACCATCTTTTTCAAAACGAGGTTCATTTATCGCTGATTCAGCAAAACACCCAGACTTATCTATATACGTTGCAGTTGACGCCCTGGTAAATGAAACAACCTTTTCAGACGGCAATGTAATAACATCGTCACCAACTGTGATGCTCTTATATCCAGGAGCAAACCCGGTAATCATATCCAGTGAATCGTTAAACGGTATCCACACATCGGGAAGCGGCTGCAAAACTTGTTTATACGGCTCCGCAGCCTGGCTTGCATACTCTCTGGCTGCGTCTTCACTTGCTTTTGCAGCCGTCTGGCTTGCTGCCGATGCTTGCGCCGAGTTCGCCGCCGCAGTCTCGCTCGCCTTTGCGTTGGTTTCACTGGTTTTTGCTGCTTTTTGACTGTTAGCTGATGCAGTGGCAGAAGCAGCCGCCGCGCTTGCAGAACTGGCTGCGGCACTCTCGCTTTGGGCCGCTGCATCCTGACTGCTTTTCGCCGCAGTTTCACTGGCTTTGGCATTCGTTTCGCTGGTCTTCGCTGCCGTCTGGCTGGACTTTGCGTTAGTTTCACTCGTCTTCGCAGCTTTCTGGCTGTTAGCCGCAGCAGTTGCTGATCCAGCTGCTGAAGTCGCAGAACCGGCTGCCGCGCTCTCGCTTTGGGCTGCTGCAACCTGGCTGTTTTTTGCCGCAGTTTCACTGGCTTTGGCATTCGTTTCGCTGGTTTTCGCTGCCGTCTGGCTGGACTTTGCGTTGGTTTCGCTCGTCTTTGCGGCTGTCTCGCTATTTTTCGCGTTGGTTTCTGATTTTTTGGCTGCTGTCGCGGAGTTTGCCGATGCAGTCTTTGAGGTCGCTGCCGCCTGTGCACTATTAGCTGCATTCGTTTCTGAGGTTTTCGCCGCGTTCTTTGATGATGCCGCTGCAGTTTCGGATTTCTTTGCCGCCGCTGCGCTCTGAGAGGCGGCTTCGGCGTTGCGTGCCACTTCTTCCACCATTGCCTCAAAACGACGCAATGCCTCCGGCATGACATCATCTTCCGTCATGGCACCGAGAAAATCATTCAGCGTACCTGGTCTGGAGCCTTCATAGACGGTAATGGTCCCGGCATGTGAAGGCGGAAAACCTTCAACCAGCAGGGTGACGCTGTACTGGCCATACTCAACATCCATGCTGTAACGTCCGGCTTCATCCGGATTTTCAGAAGCCACCGTGTTCACCAGTACCGTGGTGCTGTTACGCTTTGCCTTCAGTTGAATAGTGCAGTTCTGTATTGGTTTTCCCGCACCATCTTTCAGCACACCTGAGATTTTTACTGCTGCCATATCCACTCCACAAAAAAGCCCGCCTGAACCGGCGGGCTGTCATAACACTGTGTTACCTGGCTAATCAGAATTTATAACCGACACCCACGATGAAACCGTCAGTGCGCCAGTCACCACTGCCGGAGCCTTCATAAGCAATATCAATGGCCACGGATTCGGTCGGGTTAAACTGCACGCCAGCTCCCCACGCCAGAGACGTGTTGCTGTGGCGACCGTCATCACTTCCGGTCAGCACATCGTGCGTTTTCCCCTTATTGTCAGTTACGCGGAGATAATCCCCGGAAAAAGTCGACACACGGCTGTAAGCCATACCCGCCATCGCATACGCGCTGAACCATTCATTCACGCGCACAGACGGCCCCACCATCACGCTGAACCAGCGGTTACGCACGGAATCTTCATGCCAGCGGGTATTGCTGTAACGGGTAAGCTGGCGATTCTTGTCTCCTGCATAGCTGAATGACGTCACCAGCCCCAGTGTGTCCGTAAACTCATAACGGTATTTCACGTTAATGCCCTTCAGGTCATCGTTGCCGGGCATATCAGTATGGGTCTGAAGATACCCGGCGCTTAGTGTGGACTGATGCTCTGCTGCGCTCGCTGGCGTACCAGCGGCGACCAGCCAGACTACTGTGGACAGAATAACAGCACATAATTTACGCATAATTACCTCTCGCTTTTCTGCAATAAAAAAGGCGCCATTTCTGGCGCCCGTATCTGGGTTATAAAATTCAGCTAATCGTGATGCCTGCAGTGGCTTTCTTCATCACAACAACCAGCAAATCGCTGATACTTGCTGTGGGATACCAGCCATTTACCCACCATGCTGATACAGAAAACTCCAGTGTCATTACGCCACTGCCTGCAGGCATATCAATAACACCCGTGTAAATCAGAGTATTATCCAGAGCCGTTCGGTTATAAATTTCAGCCCCGTTTTTCTTCACTATCAGGCGGCATGACGAATAAGTATCGCTATTCTCCCGTTCATGTCTGGCACCGCTGAAAGCCACCGCTGGAATAACAATTTGCCGGTCAAACGGCTGATCGTCATAAACCCTGACGGTAATGGTCCCTGATGGCCACCGCTCCGGTGCACGGGAGTCCCGGGGGAAAGCTTTGCCCACTGTTTTAACGAGATCGCCTTCAATCTGGTTCGCGGACAGTTTTCCCAGAACCCGACAGTTCTCGTTAATCGTGACGTTGTTGAGCGTCCCGGAGTTCGCATTCACGCTACCGCTGATATCGGCATTTTTCGCCGTCAGCCGCCCGTCCGGTGTCAGGGAAAATGCCGGAGGATTACCGCCGCTGGTAATGGTGGGAGCCGTCAGATATTTCAGGAACACTTCGTTCATGAATATCTGATCGCCCTGACCAACAAACATCGGCTTTGTGTTGCCATTCGCAGGATTAACCATCGCAATCCTGTCCGCCGCCAGCAGCACCTGACTCTGCATGCCGTCAGGGGTGTTCTCAATACCGGCACCAATACCCGCGATATAAAGGCGTCCGTCCTGCATCTGCTGCAGCTTCACAGCCCACATGCTGTTCAGGTTATTATTTGTATCAACCTGAACCTTCTGTATCTGCTGAATTGCCGCACTCTGGTCTTCCAGTTTCTTATTGACGGTCTGCGTGATTTCATTGCTGACATCCGTAATGGACGTCCTGATTTCAGCCAGGTCAGGCGCAAGCTGACCGTTATCAATCTGCGTCCACAGCTCCTGAGCCAGATGGCTTTTCCCTATCTCGCCTTTGAAAAAATCCAGATAGCCGGATGCATCATCACTCGGCTGGCCAACAGCCTCCACAAATGCCGATTTGCCAACGGTGTTCACACTGCGGATGTAAAAATAATAATCATGGCCCGGTTTGATATTGATACTGGCAGCTATCCAGTACAGCGCCGTGCCAAGATAGCGGGCTGTGGTTTCAACCTGCCTGATATCCGCAATCCGCTTTTCCGAGAACCAGAACTCAAACTGTACCGTCGGATCATAAACGGCAAGATGGGGCGTGGCGGTTATCTGAAAATAGCCCGGCGTCAGCTCAATCCGCGACGGCGCTGCCGGTGCGGCAATACGGAACGATACCGATGCCGGATCGCCCTGCTGCCCCCAGGCATTTGCCGCCCGGACTGTCAGCCTGTAGTTCCCTGGCGCCAGTTGCGTGAAGCGGTATGTGGTTTCCGTCGTCCGGGCCGTGCTGACCAGCCGCTCACTGCCGTCATCCGCTGCCACGGTCAGGCGAAGCATAAAGCTCACGCCCTTCACCACCTTCGGCGTATCCCAGCGCGCCAGCACCTGGTATTCCCCGCTGTCTGCGGTGACTTCGGCGGTCAGGTGCTGCACCGCTGGCGGCGTGACACCATTCACCGTGCCGCTCTGGTCGCCGTCAAAGTGCGCCCCGTTATCCACGATGGCTTCTTTTTCCGGTACATGCTGCACGGCAGTGATGGCATACGTGCCGTCATCGTTCTCACGGATACTCACACAGCGGAACAGGCGCTGACGCAACGTCGGCAACTTCAGCCCCCACACACTGTATTCTGCAACGCCGTCAGGAACCCGATTCACTTTCACCTTAAGTCCGTCGGTGACGGACTGAACCTCCACGCTGACCGGATTGCCACTTCCGTCAACCAGGCTTATCAGCGTGGTACCGGAGGATGGCAGCGTGATTTCACGGTCGAGCGTCAGCGTCCGGGTCTGGCTGTTCACCGCCAACACGCGACCACCGGTGCTGATACCGGCATAGTCATCATCGCAGATTTCAATAACATCGCCCGGCACATGGCGAAGCCCTTCTGCGCCCACGCTGAAATCCACGGTCTGCGTTTCCAGCAGTTCCGTTTTAATCAGCCACAGCCCGGCGCGGTGTGCCTGCCCCCGGCTGGTACAGCCAAAGGCATCCATCTTCGTGACATTACGACCGTAACGGGCAATGGCCTGCGTATCTTCAACAAGCTCTGTCGCCGTCTCCCAGCCGTTGTTCGGGTCAATCCAGTTCACCTCAACGGCATTATGGCGGTCCTTCAGGGCGCTGAAGCTGTAGCGGAACGGCGCGCCATCATCCGGCATCACCACATTACTGCGGTTATAGGTCCACACCTTATCCGACTGTCGGTCCTGCACGAACGTCAGCGTCTGCCCGTTCCATACCGGCATACAGCGCATCGCCGAGCAGAAATCACTGAGCACATCCCACGCCTTGCGCTGTGTGGTCAGGTACGCATTACAGGTGATGCGCGGCTCCGTGCCGCCAAAGCCGTCCGGCACTGACTGGTCGCAGTACTGGCCGATGACATACAGCGCCCATTTGTCCACATCCGCCGCACCAAGACGTTTCCCCATGCCGTAGCGCGGGTGGGTCAGCATATCCCACAGACACCAGGCCATGTTGTTGCTGTATGCTGGTTTTAACGTTCCGTCCCAGATACCGCTGTATTGTCGCGTCTGCGGGTTATAGTTCGACGGCACCTGCAGAATGCGCCCGCGAAGATGATAATTACGGCTCACCTGCTGGCTGCCGAACTGCTCCGAGTCCACCTGTACGCCGACCAGTGCCGTGTTCGGGTAGCACTGTTTCACATCGATGATCTCGGTGTATGACGACCAGAGCGTTTTGTTCTGCAGCTGGTCTGTGGTGCTGTCCGGCGTCATCCTGCGCATCCGGATATTGAACGGGCGCGGCGGCAGGTTATCCACCACCACCGAGGCCAGATACTGCGAGGTGGTTTTGCCCTTAATGGTGATGTCTTTTTCCGTCACCCAGCCACCGTTACGCTGTATCTGAACCAGCAGGCGGACTTCCGACGGATTCCTGTCTCCCTTTGAGGTGGTTTCCACCAGTGCCTGTACACCGAAGGTAAAGCGCAGACGGTCGATGTTTGCCGACGTGATGGTCCGGGTGATCGGCGTTTCATATTTCACTTCCGTACCCAGCACCGTCTCGGAACCGGAGGATTCAAATCCCTCCGGCGGTGACTGCTCCTGCTCACCTGCCCGGAACACCACCGTGACGCCGGAGATATTGGTATTCCCCTCACTGTCCAGCACCGGCGTACTGTTCAGCAGCACGCTTTTTAATCCATCCACCGGACCTTCAATCGGCCCTTCACTGATGGCGTCTATCACGCTCAGCATCTGGGATGATTTCAGGTTGTCCTTCGCTTCGCGCGGGATATGCCCCTTACTGCTGCCTTTACCCATTCCTCACGCTCCAGAAACGACAAAACCGCCCTGAGGCGGTTTCACACAAAACATTCTGCATCAACGACCAATCACCACAACCTGACCACCATCTCCTTCATCTGCCGTGCTGATCTCCTGCGAAATCACCCGTGACCCCACGCGCATTTCACCGTACAGAACCGGCAGAACATTGCCCTGGGCAACCATGTTATCCAGTGAGGAGAAATAGGTGTTCTGTTTGCCGTTATCCGTTGTCTGTGTACGGGGAGTTCTGGCTTTCGGTGCCAGCATCTGCGCCACACCACCGAGCACCATACTGGCCCCCGCACCATACATTCCTGTAATTGCGGCAGCCCCCAACCAACCTGCAGGGTTCCACCATGCCACCGCAATCAGCGCCGCCCCCAGCACAGCCTGAAAAAGACCGCCACTTTTGGCTCCCGCCAGACGCGGCACAATGTGGATCACGGCACCATTTGCCAGCGGTTCATTAAGACGGGCTGATAATTCAGTTTCACCTGCATCACGCCCGGCAATGCGTACCTGATACCAGCCGTCGCTCAGTTTCTGACGAAACGCCGGAAGCTGTGTGGTCAGCGCCCGGACTGCTTCGGCCCCCGTTTTCACACGCAGGTCGATGCGGCAGCCAAATCGTTGTAAATCCCCGTAAAGGCAGATTCGCGCCATGCCCGGTGACGCCAGAGGGAGTGTGTGCGTCGCTGCCATTTGTCGGTATACCTCTCTCGTTTACTCAGTTGTTCAGGAATATGGTGCAGCAGCTCGCCGTCACCACAGTAAATGGCGGCATGATTCGGCACCGATGAACCAAAACAGCACAGCAGCACATCACCCGGTTGTGCTGATGACAACGGCACCTGATACAGCCCTGTGGCCTCCAGATTATCCAGATAGAGATTCTGGTCGTTACGCCACCAGTCATCCTCACGATGAAAATCCGGCATCTCAATCCCCGCCAGATGGTAAGCGTCCCGGAACAGCGTGTAACAATCCGTCACCCCGTGCTCAAAGCGCCGCCCGGTAAGATGCGGCACACAGCGGAATTTATGAATCGCCCCCCGGCAGACCAGCCACCATGGCAAATCACTCTGCACCTGCAGCCGCCGGTCAGCCTCACTCAGCCAGGGCAGGCCACCGGGGTGGCTGTGGACCAGCGCCACAATCTCACCCTGCATCTCTGCCCGCAGCCAGTCCTCCGGCGACATCCGGAAATAATCCTCCGGCTCACCGGAGATATTCACGCAGGGAAAATATCTTTCCCCTTCCGACGTTCTCACCACGAAGCCGCACGACTCCGCTGGCGCACATCGCCGGGCGTGCGCCAGAATCGCTGATTCTGTCTCTGTCATGGGATTTACTGCGAAAATTTGTTAATGGAAAGGAAGCCGCCAAAGTTGCCGACATTATTGCGGAACTTACAGCCACTCAGGCATTTGCTGCATTTATCCTTCGTGATTTCGGATGTCGGCTGGTCATATTCATCCGCGACCGCCGGACCGTGATAACCGCACTCATCACCGCGATAGGTCCAGGTGCAGGTATTAGCAAGCATGATGCGCCCCGGAAAAACAGCGCCGTCCGTTTCCGTCGGCGTGGACAGTACAAAGGAGGCACTGACCGCGCTCAGTTCGCTGCACTGCTCAATACGCCAGCGGCTGATCACCTCCTGCTCCGGATCGGCGTCACTGTTTCCGTTGACGAAGTTCACCGCATCCAGAAAACGGGCGTAAACCTTACGCCTGACCACCGTTCCGCCGACCAGACTCTGCAGGTCTTCCGCCATCCCGGTGACCATGCCGTGCAGATTAGAGACTTTCAGCGTTGGCCTTGCACTGGCACCTTTGCCGTTCATCTCAAATCCACTCCCCTGAATGGGATAGGCCTGATACTGCCGACTCTGCCAGGTGACAGACTCTCCTTTCTCGTTCTGCTCATTGCAGAAAAAGTAGCGATCCCCGCCTACCTCGGTCAGGTCGATTTCCCAGAGCACCACGCTGGCCGACTGCTCCGCACGAATGCATTCATTCAGCGTTTCCTGTTGTATGTCCTGCATCAGATCACCACTTCGTCAAACTGACACGAAAAATCGGTATAGGTGATATGTTCTGTCGCTGACCACGTTCGACACACCACTCTGATTTTTCTGTTAATACCAGGCGGGCGCCAAAAAAAAGATTTATAGCCTTCATGCCGGGCTAAAAATTTTTCAAATGAATCACGTTCATTCGCCTCAACTTTGAAATCACAGGTGAAAACGCGCAGAGAATGATTAAGTCCATTTGGACTTCGTTGCTCATAACCATCGCCAAATCTTACAGTTTTTATCGATGGTTTATTTTCTGTTTTCATTCCATCCTCTGGTAACCAGTGAAATTCTTCCGTATTAGCCACTTAACATTCCCCCATCACGTCGCATATTTAACAGATTGCCCTGCACCCGCTGATCAACCATCCCCATAAGTGCTTTTATTGCCTGAGGGCCAATCTCTCCATTCTGGCCGTCATTTTGAATAGTGATTTGGTATACAGGGGCATAGGTAATATCTCCGCCTCCATTACCACTTTTACTATTAATAGCTCTGACACCAAGAGAACCATCGGATGTTCGTGTTAATGGCATAATGGCTTCCGGACCAGCCTCACCAAAAACACCAGCCCCTTTTGCAAAAGCAAAAAATTGCGGGGAATCATAAATACCGTTCGAATACGTGTTCAATGACGGAGACTCATAAACACCGCCCTTTGCATTCGGAATAAATTTACTAATAGCACTCCCGATAGTTCCTAAAATCCCCCCCGAAGAACTGTTACTAATGCTGTCGAAAATCCCAGTAATTGAAGCCTTTAATGCTATTCGACTAAGATCCGAAATCACGGAAGTAGCGAAAGAACGAAAATTTGCCTTGCCTGTCGTGACAAAATCACCCAGCGCATCGGTCATTCCATCAAACATCTGAGTCGTGGTTGATTTTATCTGCTCACTGATATCCTTAGTGTCATCCAGCCAGTTATTGAATCCCTGGGAGGCACCACTAACCCAGTCTCCTGCCTGAATATCGAGCTGCTCGTTTTTCTGTCTGACAATTTCTTTTTCTCGTTCCAGAGCATCATTCAGAGCCTGCATTTTCTCCTGAAAAACATGATTTGACATCCCACGGGATTTATCTGCATAGTCACGTTCAAGTTGCAGACGCTGATTGTTATATTCACGTTCAATCCGCAGTAATTCCTGCTGGCGTTGCTGATTTTTATCGCCAACCCCATAACCAGCAATCTGAATATCATATCCCTGTTGACGATTATCAATCGAAGCCTGCAATAAATCACGCCATGCAGCTATTTCGGCGGATTCCTTGATTAGCCTGTTATTTTTTTCAATCGCAACATTTTTCTCCATCAACGCGGTTATTTCTTCCCGGTGTAAGAGAAGCGATTTCTGATCCTGGGTTAATTTCGATGACGGTCGTGACTCCAGGTCGGCAATCTGCTGACGCCACTTAACCAGTTCCTGTTCAGAGGAACTTAATTTAACGGTTAATTCAGTTTGTGAACTTAGTAACGCATTCTGTTGATTCAGATGATCAATCATTCGTTGGGCAGCATCATCCGAATAACCTTTCGCCTTTGGTTGCTTTGGATCTTTATAACGCTCATTTATTTGAGCGATAAAATTATTATATTCTTCCTTTGAATACTGACTCTTTAGCTTTTCCAGTTTTGCAAGTTCACTAGCTCTCTGCTGCTCCCGGGTCTGATATTGTTTTGAAAAGGCATCTGCTCTCTGTCTGAGTTCAATTCCTTCCTGTTGTCGCTTGTTGTAATCGTTTATTGATGAATTTAGGACGTCCTGAGCAATTTTTTCTGCTTGAAGTACGCCCAATTGCTGCTTTAATCGTGCCAGCCTTTTATTTTGAGCTCCGCCATCTCCAATGCCACCTAACCCGAAAACTCCGGGTCGGGTATTTTTTTCTATTTCATCAATTTGACGGAGAACATCTGAGATTTTTTGATCAAGGGAGGCCTCACGGCCAATGTCCAGCATGGAATCCCATGCCCATTTTGCGGAGTCTGCGACAGCTTTCCATGCAGTCTCAAGATAACCAAGATTTTCTTTAATCTGGTTGGTGCGCTGGATCATTGAGGATGAGTATGCTTCTGTCGCAATGCGGGCGGCCTCCTGCTGGTTCCCTTCATCCTGTAGCGCCTTAATCTGGTTATAAGTCGCAATTGTCAGAAAATGGTACTGATCATTAAGTTTTGATATGGCACTGACAGGATCCTTTGCAATTTCATTGAAGTCATTAACCAGTTGTTCGGTTGATATTCCTGTTACTTCGCTCGTTTTTACTATCGCTGTCGTCACTTGCTCCAGCGAACTGCTCGCTACCTTTCCCGAACGCACAAGCTGGTTTAATACTGCCGCCGCAGCGCCAGTTGTCGAATCAGCCGCATTCCCGGCACGTTGAGCTATATCGGCCAATTGCCCGCTGGTTGTCCCCAACTGATTTCCGGTAAGAATAAGAGATTTATTAAATTCGTCCTGCTCCTGAGAGCCTTTATAGTAAGCCAGCCCTAAGACGCCAACGGCTGCTGCGGCCAGGGTAAAAGGATTAATTAATCCCAGCACATAAGAACCAACACCTTTGATCGCCGGGCCAATCCCACCGAACATATCTTTTAGCTGGCCGCCCTGCTGCATTAACACCATAAAAGGCGACTGACCAGTGGACAACCCAACAACAATATCCGTCATTTGTGCAGGCAACATGCGCATAGCAAAAGCCGTTTGTTTTGCCGACATTCCGGTTTTGCTTAATTGAGATTGAGTAACCTCAAGCTCACTCCGCATAGCACGAAGTTTTCCAGAAAGTTCCTCATACATTTCAGGAGAGAGCATCCCCTTAGCTTTTGCTTCATTGAGCTGTTTCTGTTGTTCTACCAGACGATTAAAAGCAGTTCCGACAGGGTCAAGTTGAGCAATCAGACGTTGCAAAGCAGCAACCTGTTCATCATGCGCTTTTGCTGCTTCTCGCTCTGCCTGAGCCTCTCCGGTAAGCTCTCGCCGTGTTTCCTGTATTTTTCGGCTATAATTCTCAAACTGAGAACCATTTATTTTCCCGGATGCAAACGCAGCATTAAGTTCATCCTGCTGTTGTTCAAGATTTCTTAGCGCCGCAGCCAGAGGGTCGATCTTGTCCAGCATTCTTTGAAAGGCCTGAGCCTGCGCTTCCTGCTGGGCGGCAGCAAGTTTTCCGGCCTTCTCGGCTTCTCTCTGCGCTTGCGCAACCCCGCTCAATTCCTCTGTGGTTTCATTAAGTTTACGGACAAGAAATTCATATTCTTCTTTATCAATAAGCCCTTTATCGAAAAATTTCTTTAATTCAGAATAGCGTCGACCGACAGTATCAATTGCGGCACCAACTGGATCAATAGCTGCTTTTAATTTTGCGAGCGCGTTCTTCTCATCTTCTGTTGCCTTAGTCACTTTCCCTGCGCTATTTGCAGCAGTTTCCCCGGCCTGCGTCATTTTGACTAATGAGGAGGTCAGATTGTCAGCATTATTTTTTGCTCCAGTGCTATCAATAATTATTGCGAGACGCGAGGTTTGCTCTGCCATTTATTAAAACTCCAGACAACAAAAAGCCCACCGAAGTGGGTTTCAGGCGACATAATAGTAGATATAGCGATTACGAGGCCACGCAATGCTTTTCTCCAGGAGCATCATCGATTTAATTAAAGACACCATCACATCTCTGTAACAGAGTGTACGTAATTAACAACTACACACACTGATCCTGAAAATACTGGTCATCCAGTGCAAAGATCACTGCTTCAAACTCATCGCGCTCAATCAATACCGGATGAGTGGCTAAATATTCATTTATCTCTGTCAGAGATAAAGGCAAAGGCACCCCGGTCATTCCAGCATAACGTCGGGCACGGGATATTACCGAATAGGCGTACAACAATTCCTTAAGCACCGGGTCTATTTCTGGTTCCGGTATCGGTGGCAACCTGAGTTTTTCTCGCTTCCATCTTGCCTTTTCCCCCCTTTCTCCCCCGAACTCCGATAACCACCGCTGGGCGGCTATGGCTTTTTTATCGTATCCTGCTTCTGCTGCTCTTTACCCTGGGCGATGCTGGCTGCTTCTGCAAGGATCTGCCAGTACAACTCTGGATTCTGCTTAAGCAGCGCGATCCCTCGTTCTGGCGTATATTCCAGTGCAACCTCAGCACCATTAACCAGTTCACCAACCCCTTTCCAGTCTTTCAGCAGATAACGAGCAGCATTATCAATGAGTAAATCATCAACAGAATCTACCTCGGAAACCTTTGAAATATCAAACTCCTTCGTTCCGACGTGCAAACTGGCATCCATTTTCTCAATGTGACGACGGATTAATGCATTACGGGAGCGATACTGATCGTTATCGCTGCTTGCCACCAACAGTTTTAACCCGTCTACAGGTTTTAAGTCCTTCATTGGCGTAAACCAGCGTTCTCCACCGATGATAATTTTCTGATTAAGAATAAACATCCATAACCTCATTCAATGCGTCCCCCTGTAGTGCAGTACCACAGGGGGAATAACGGAAAATCAACTAATCGCATCAGCACTGGCTTTTGCGATCACGGCAGTCGGGGAGCATTTTTTTCTGGTTATCGTAGGTGCTTCATCTGCTGCGGTAATGCTCAATTGAACCTGGATAATGTCAGTATTACCCCCATCAGGCCATTCACCTGACACCTGAACCTTCGGGAAACTGAAAGTGTATGCCCCCTCTCCATTCGAAAGCGTGAAGCTGAACGGAACTGTTTCTCCAGTCAGTGTTTTACTCCAGATTTCCCACGCGGCTTTAGACCATGAAAGCGTCACCGTACCGGACGGTGTAAAAGTAGTCGGAATATTTGCTCCTGCATAAGGCGAGCCAGTCCCGATACAACGCTGTGTCTGGAGTTTGTTATCGAACTGAATATCAAAACTGTCGATACAAAAACCGTTACCTCCGGCAACACCATTCAGGCTTACTGCTGAAACCTCCTTAAACGAATAGCGTAACTTTCCTGCACTATCCACAGGTTTGCCTTTGATAAAATTCGTATCATCGGCCTTTGTTTCCCAGCCCAGCCCGGCAAAGGTTACGGTCGCTGTAATATCGCCGTCGTTAGGGATCTGCATTTTCCATGAGCCAACCTGCGCTCCTCTGACGACAGAGGCAATTCCGACATCGGACGCATAGGTCGCCAGAGAAAATGTTATTCGCTCATTCCCCATTGTCAGAGAATCGCCTGACCATTCCGCGCCGAAACAGGATGCAAGAAAATCATCATGTTGACCCCAGCGAAATTTGGTACCAACATCACCGCCGACATCCACAGTGCCAGGCGTCGCCCCCTGAGCCATCCGGGAGCCACCAATCTCATTATTTTCGCCTTTATTCTGGGTGGGTTTTACTCCCCAGCTTGTGCGTTTTAATAAACTCCAGTCACCACTTGCTGGCGTAGTGCCTGCAACTGTCTCCCGGATAAATGCCGAGATAACCTTTGCACCTGAACTCACAGAAGCCTCCTATGTCATTAATTGCGCTAGAGCGCGCGATATGGAATTTGAAGATTAAGCTGGAACCAGCCATTCTTTTCGCCGACGGCTATTGAGGAAACAGCCTGGTAACTGAGACGATCGTCATCCTGAAACTCAAACAGTTCCCGCAATTTATCGGCTGTCTCAGTAATGAGTTTTGAACCAGAACCTGCGGGGACAAATAACTGAATAATGATTATCCCCGTGCGATAAACAACCGGCCCCGCGCCAATTTCATTAACCCCAGCCTGCCCGGGAATATTACTTAACCGCGCCCAGATTAACTTACCGGAAGGATCGAACGTTGGCCCGTTCGGATACAATACGTCTTTTCCATCAATAATCGTCTGTGCCGTCATTCTGGAAATAACCGTATTTCTGATTTCAGTAAACTTCATTTGTAAGCCTGTAAAACACCATAAAAAGCGTTGGCATACACGCCAGTTGGCGCTTGTTGTGAATGACCGTTTTCAAGAGCCTCTGCATAAGGAAGGTTATTCTGGATATAAATAACCCCGTAATTTGCAGCTTTCGAAATAACCCCGATCCCACGCTGAACAGCAATCGTACCGTTCGGATCCACGTTATCAGATATACCAAAATCGGGATGCTGTAACGACACCAGGTTGTTATTTCTGAAATGTCCGGTATCAACCGGAGCAGCAATATCAATAGCAGTAAGAATCTGCATAGCGATGTAGCGAATCTTCAGCCCTACATCTTCCTCAATCATCCCGGCAAATATTGACGGTTCTATATCCCATGCCTTTGCCATTTACGCTCTCCTTAACTGGATAGAGTAAACTGATGCGGAAGGATCTAAACTTGCTGTAATTACCTCGTATCGTTGTAACTGCCTTGATACAGGATCATAAATCTCAATAATATGGTCGACAGCTGGTTTATCCGTAACCTCGCATACCAGAGCGGTTAATTTAAGGTCACCATGCAAAATATTAATCCCATCAATTCTGCCCAGCTTATAACGTGTCAACACGCCTCGCCCGGTATAGATTGCGGTGGATTCGCCGCCAGTTTCCGTCACAGGATCCCAGTGCCGGTGCGTAACGTAAGAACCAGAAAAATCACTCACGGCGTCCGCTAAATCCTCATCAAAAGCAGCGGCAACCTCTGACTGAATCTCTTCACGAAGCCCCATTATCCCCCCCTCACAACCCTGACTTGTGAGCGACTAAGTCCGTACGGTTTCAGCAGTGCTATCGCAAGCTGTAAATCGGGTTCAAGCAATGCAGTGCTGTTTGCTGGCAACTCAGAAAATGATTTCGATACACTGACCCCGTCAGCCGACACGGCTTTACTGATAACAACGCCAGAATCATTTTTCTGCTGAAACAACTTACCGAATGAGGCAATTCTGGCTGCATATGCTCCCGCAAGTTTTACCTCTTCCGGAATACGGGATGGGTTAATTTTCAGGTTGAAGCCATTAAGCCAGGCATTAGCCATTAAAACAGCTTTATTTTTAGCGTTCTCACTCGTCCAGGCGTTCCCAAACGCATTATCAACGTCATCACAGGTCACGTAAGTGATCATGTGTTACTCCTGAGTTTTCCAGCCCATAGCCTTCCAGTTGTCAACTTCATCAGGATGAACATTAGCGATAGTTGGTGCGCCGGGAAACATCTGATAATCGGTCACCATAACCACTAACTCAATTTGCGTTTTTTGTGCGGCTTCACGCTGTGCTCTTTGCTCTTTAGTTAATCCGGCCATATGCCCCCCATTAAAAATGGGGCCGAAGCCCCGTTTGAATGTTTAACCAAGAATCAGACAACCATGTGCCGGCTTCACTGATGAAACACCCCATGCCAGTCCAACTTCATAGCGCACCTGGCGATACTGACGATACAGTGCAATCTGGAACGTAATCCCTGAAATCGGGTCCGTAACATTCATTACATCATCAGCATTATCGCCACCTTCCGGCATTGCCGGAGTACGGGATGCCAGCAGAAACGCGTTGCGATCAAACGCCATATTTGCAGTAAAGGCCCCAACAACTGTGATGGCAGTATCATCGGCCAGATCCTGACGCAGTCCGGGCGCTGCAAGAGTAATCAGATTGCTGGTCGCTGCTGCCACAACATACTGATTCGGATCACCAGCGAACGTAACAATCTGACCTGCAGAAATACTCCCCGAACCAGTATCAATGGAAATAAGAACATCGCCTTCTTTTTTCTCTCCATTCACGAGATAACCAGTTGCAGCAACCTTTGGCGCTCGTTTCACACCTGCCGAACTGTGAATATTGAATCCCTCCAGACGCCCCAACACGCCCTCACGCAGTAGCTGTTCAGTGCCGGATTCATTCACTTTAAACAATACAGACTGTTTTCCGCGCAAATTAGCAATGGCAGTGGAGCCAAGCACCATCTGCAGATCGGTTGTCGGTGCGCCGTTATCCTCCAGAACCTGACGAGCCAGAGCAGCATCAGAAAGATCATCTTTAACACCAAACGGCGTTGTCCCTGCGGTTCCCACGGCGCGGGAAGCACCGAAATACAACGCACCAAGATCAGCCTCAACCTCGTTTGCAAGGGCGCGAAAAGCCTGCTTGAACTGATCAGCCAGAATGGTGTTGTAAGTCCCTGAAGGACCAAGAGCCAGTTGTTCTTCACCATTCCATTTAACCGGTGCCATTTTGGATTTAGTAATTTTTACATCAACAGTGCCAATATTTTGATCACCGGTATTCGGAGCTGACGGCCCCGGTACGATATCTTCGGTTTTCGCCTCAGGCGCAACTGGCGCGGTTACCGTCTGATCTTTTGCTGCGGCGTCAGCTTTTGCGTTTTTTGCTACCGCAGGGATAAAACCTACCTGCTCACGGGATACAACATCCAGGGCGGTATAAATAGTCGGGATCAACCCGGTCAGGGTATTTCCAGCCATAATTAAATATTCCTTAAAAATTTGCGTAATTGTGAATAGATGGAGTAATGAGCTATCCAGCCCTGACACCAGCTCCCATCCGGAAGCTGACAAATGTGTTAATCAACGATTGTGATACCGTCTTTCAATGCGTTTTGCTTACCTGCAACATCCAGTGCATCAAAAGCAGAGCGTTTCATCGTTTTCTGACCAATATCATGCTGTGTCGGACGGGAGCCGCCGCCATTGTTGCCACTGGCTTTCAGGATGTAGTCTTTCTGAGGGTAATTTTCGACAAGGAACTCCAGCGCCTCATCAAACTGCGCCAGTTCGCCAGGCTTCGCGCGGGAATAAATTTTGTTGCCGGAAGCGTCATAAGCAACGATCCTCCCTTCTTCCACTTTGAATGCCTGCCCGAAGCGTGATTGTAATAAATCTGCCGGGATCGCAATTTTATCGGCAATATATTTTGAACCCGCAAAACTACCGCCAATCATAGAATCGTAAAGCTGCTTCTCCAGCATCTGAGAGCGTTGCTTTTCTTCATCTAATTGCTGCTGAAAATTTTTCGTAATTTCTGCCTTAACCTGGTCAACCTGTCCCGCATCGAGCAGCTTTTTCTGGTCGATTTTTGACAGCATTTCCAGTGCCTCGATCGCCTTCTTCGGGTCTTCGATAGCGGCAAACTTAGCCAGTTTTTCCTCTGCAGCTTCTTTAGCCAGGCGATGATTTTTTGCCTCGCTATTAAGCTCTGTAATTTTTTTTGTCGCCAGCGGTGCATCGAAGCCAATTTCTTTACCATCGTCGTGCACATAAACTGGCAGGCCAGCAGTATCAATTTCTGCGTATTGTTTTCCGTTAATCTCGACCGTTTTCAGTTTCATATTAGTACCTGGTTTAAGTCTTCCGACAGTTACGCTGCTCACCATCCGGATCGCAGCAATAAAAAAGGCCACCCGAAGGTAGCCTGTTGTAATAAATGATTTATTTAAATCCCTGCTTTTCTGAATACCTGTGCATCACGCTCACGGAGCTGCTTCAGCGTCAGCCATTCGCCTTTATCGGTGTAAAATTCATCTGGCGACATACCACCATCCCGAATCAGCTTTGCTCGGGTTTCCCCCACAATCTGTTTTTGTCTGGTGTAAGGCTGACGCAAAAACCATTCCCTGTAGGTTGTATCTCCGGCCACCACGCCATCCATGCTGGCCCGCTCAGCCGGGGAAATATCGCGAACATCAATACCCAGTTCCTTCGCTGATTTCAGAATGAACGTTTCCGTTGAGCGGCAGCAGAAATGAATTTTTCCCGGCCCCTGCAAATAAGGCACGCTGTGACCTACAGGTTTATTATTCAGCGTATATTTGAGGCGATCCCTGATTCGACATTGTGGCGTAGTACGATTATCAAGCGTTGATAACCATTGCTTACCCTTAATCAAATCATTATTCGCGCTGGCAAAACTCTCACGGGCAGTAGCAGCAAGATGTCCAACCGCTGTTTTTGCAATGCTGGCCGCATTAGCCCGGCTCATCTGCAATGCACCATCCTGAAATCCCTTACTGACATGTCCCCGAATTTTTCTTGCGATCTGCTCATTGGTATCCCCCAGCAAAAAACCCTGACGCACTGTATTTGTTATGCGTCTGAGCCGATCCGCCTCAAGATCTGAGGCCCACTCACTGAGCAGTCGTCCCTGAAATGGTCGCGCCATTGCAGCGGCATAAAGTGCATCAGGAGAGATACCAACCAGAGGGTGAACATCAGCAACAAAATCAGGTAGCATAGAATCAAACAGACTTAACTGATAACCAGCCTCATAAATTGCCAGCTCGTTCAGCTCTCCGGAGAGACTGGTAAACATGCTGTTAATAGCAGTGCGGTTAACCTCTCTGACGCTCGCCAGAAGTGACTCCAGGCGCTTAACGGTAAAACTACCTGGATCGAGGCTGTCCAGTGCTATCAGCAGGCGAGCAGTAAGTTCCGCATCGCTGTCATTCAGTATTTTCACCATTCTGGCAGCCACGCCAGTGCTATAGCGGGATATCCAGACTGCATGAGCAATTGATTCATCACGCAGCCGTTCATTCACGGTTTGCATCATTGATTTCCATCAGCATTACACTCTGATTTTTTAATTCATCGATCACTTCCTCTGGACGGGAATCCTGATCGATAAATTTCAACGCCTGCAACACCCGAATCGCATCAATCTGACGTATATCACCGCCCTGACGCAATGACTGAACAGCCAGCGCGGAGGATGAGTCAAACACCTGGGCAGATACATCCAGTTCAGTGCGCACATCCACATTGCCACCGCAACTCTCTCCGATCCATTCCGCCATTATCTGGAGAATATTATCGAGGGCATCTTCGAGGGAGTTCGCCATTGTATAAAGCGGCGAGTTTTCCTGCATTCGCTCTTCATTAGTCTGATCAACAGATTTGGTGGATGTATTTTCAGCACGCAGAAGTTTAGCGCCGGCATGACGCATCTGATTTTCCAGCTTCTCAAGTGATGTTTCGCCAGATTCTATCGCTGCGCCACTATGTTCAACATATTCGAGGCCATTTTTTGTTCTGTCCTCAAAAATCGTAGCGGTGGATGCACCAACCGTCAGTTCTTCATTCCTGTCCAGCCCGTAGGCCACCAGCAATGGAACGCGGGCAACATGAAGAATATTGTCCTGCTCGCTCTGGCTTTGCCAGTGCTTGATATTCAGCAAGCCAAGATTAAGCAATGGCGGTGTACCACGCATAAATCCTGTTTTCTTCGTGTACAGTGTTACCAGAGGAATATCATCACGGCTGGTATTCCATGACTCATGAAGCGTCCAGACAGATTCGCCATTAGTGCCTTCGCTACGTCGATAAATTTCAACTCGACGGGGCATAATATGGCGGATCTGCTCCACCTTCTTCTGCCCGAAATCATCACCATCAATAATGATGACCTCTTTTATACGCAAATCAGTGAGAACAACTTTCCCTTTTTCAACTTTCGATTTCCATCCAATAACCTGGCGTGGATTCAGCATCGTAACGTACGGACGACTACCGGCCGCGTTTTCATCGGCTTTTGTCCGAATCTCTTTCATATCCGTTCGTGGATAGTCCACCAGCGCATGTGCCACACCATACTGAAATGCGAGGCTGAAAAATTGCTGCGCCCACACATCCAGTCGGCTTCCCTCCATGTCGATATTTTCTGCATATTCTCTGATTTTTGCCGGCGTTTCCTCACTCAATACTGTCGGCTCTGCAAATATGCGCCCAATATTTTGCTTGATGCTTTCTTCATACACAGGAAGTAGCGTAGCCACAGACAGGCGTTTTTTATAAGCGTCTTCATCTTCGTTAGGCCATTTTGGGAGATAATTTTCCCCCTGCCTGCGCATTTCAAGCGTACCGCCCATCAGTGCGTCGTTAATATCCCACGCCTCCAGCATATCGTTATAGTCGAGGTTGGGTGTTGATATATCAGCCATAATTAAATCCGAAGTGATGTGACTCTTCCGGTCGGTTTGACAATAGGGAATTGCTTAACGATGAAATAACCTCCGGCATCATTCGGGTGATCATTGCCAGATTTTTTATCAGGCTCCCCCTTCTCATCCCAGACCTGTTGCTCCAGAGATTCGGCATATAACGGGCAACGCTTCACATTAACTTTATAGCGACGCTCACCATTGGCATTGCAGAACATTGCATTCATTGAGTTAACGCGATCTTTTACTGGCGGGTTCGAGCTGTTCACCACAACGTTAAAACCAGCCTGCTTAAGCTGGGCTATATCCGTCGTACTTGCGTTACTTGATTTTCTGGAATCCCCGGAAGCATCTGGATAAATATAAATTTCCCTCACTTTCCGGTAATCATTCCCATCATACAGCCAGAAGCGTTCTTTAATGATGCGGATCATATCCGGCGTATCGTAGGCATTGATGATTTCAGTTACCGCACATGGAAGCCCCAAACGCAGCACATGGACGATTCCCGCCATCTTTCCAACGTTAAAATCCATCCCAATATAAATCGGCTCCCCTGGCTGCTCCACTTCTTCGCAATTATTCAGTTTCCGGTCAAACTGATGGTAAACAGTACCACTTGTCAGGTTAGTAAACTGTCCTCGCAGATAGGCTTTAATCAGCTCTGGAGGGTATGATTCAAGAAGCGAAGGAATGTAATCTGCTGGCAGGTTCTTTTCATTATCGAAAGTAGATGCCTGCACCAGACCATACAGTGAGGCCAGCTCTGTTTTTTCACGCACGGCTTTAACAAACTGCTCGTAGACAAATTTGAATCCTTCCGGCGTGGTTGTAACGTCAATACCGTTGCGAAGTCCATCAATCTTATAACGCATACGCGCAATTATCTTGCGCCACGCCGTTCTGGCTTTTTCCTTCGGCAAAATGTCCAGTTCATCCACCAACGCATTACCAATTTTGAAACCGACGATCGTTTGTGGCTTCTCCATCGATCTGCAGATAGTGGTTCCCCGATACTGGCGTCCGTAATAAAAGTGAACCTCTTTATTTCCCTCATTAATTTTTACGTTCAATCCCCAGTCAGCAGCAACTTCTTCCACTGTAGGGTAAAAAATATCGCGAATTTGGGGATACGTTGGCGCAAAATATCCCTGATTTATACCTGGATGCTCCCAAATCCCCTTGCATATGCCGCCACACCCAACCCATGTTTTGCCCGAGCCAAAACCAGCAATATAGGCTTTAAATTTATGGGGCATTGAAAGAAATCGCGCCTGAGGCACATTAAGCGTCGGAGAGATCATCTTCATCACTCCTTACTCTGGCATCAACCACATTAATATTGATCGCCACAGGCTGGGGATGTTCATTATCTTCCACCGTTTCGATCTCTTTGCGCAGCTTCTGGTTTTCCATTCTGCGCCGTTCAATTTCCAGTTCCTGTAGCCGCTTATCTGCACATAAAGCCCCGCCAGCAGAAAGCAAACGCAACAATTCACGCCGGGCGGCAGCCTTATCCTCCAGCAGGATCTCAACGCCGAATTTTCCGAATTTTGCCCCTGCATATAATTGCCGCGCATCCCCATCAAGCAGAGTGGTATCAGCCATATAAAGCTGTCCCGTTCCCTCACCGCAGCACTTCGGGCAGTCCGGATTGGGTATGGCGTTATCAACAAAGCCGAGGCCTCCATATTCCGGTTCGGGTTTGCCATCTCTGGAAGCCTGCGCCGCTGCCTTGTCGAATTCTGCTATATCGCGCCACTGGTAGAGATGATTCTCGCCCCAGCAATAACGGCAGTTAACACGGCGAAATTGTGCAAGCTGATTGGGGTCGGCCAGGACAATAGCCATCAACTGACTCACTAGTAAATCCAGGTCTGCGGTATAGCGTTTCTGGTACTGATTGCGGAAGTAGCTGATAGCGCGAAAAACCCTGGCATTTCTAAGCATACGACTGGCGTTGCTGTTAGCTGTCGCACCTTGCCCCTCATAACCGGCTAGTCGGTACGCCTCTGTCGGCTTTTTACCCTGAGCAACAAGCATCGCAAACTTAGCCTGCTGGTCAGAAATGCCGAATTCATCGGGACAGAACGAAAATTCCTCCGCGTCGCCCTCATTCAGGCCCGCATCGAATACTGGCTTTTTTTCCTGAGATTTTTCGTTCCGCTTTTGTGCAGTCTGCGCAGATTTTTTCTGCGCACTTTTTTGCGCAGTTTTGCACATTTCTGTCTGCGCATTTTTCGGAGTTTTTTTGATGTAACGACGGGCTGTTGCGTAATTCAGTCCCCTTGCTTCACACCATGCCACCGGAGATATACCGGAGCGGGTGTATTCAGCAATATACTCCTGCTGCAACGCCCCCCAGTCCGGTCTGCTCATCAGTTAGTCCTGATTTTTATCCACCCTGAGTAGTTCGCGCAGAGCAAAGGCATCCCCTTTTCTGGCAAGCTTAAACAATGCCGCTCGTAACTCGGCTTCACCTTTCGCTCTGCCCTTACGGATGGCCGCATAAAAATCTGTCATTGCTTCCCGATTTTCTTTCAGTCGGTTCAGATCAACATCCAGAACGTCAGCGATTTGTTGTGCAGTCATCCGGCACGCTGCCAGAGACTCGACTTTCGAATACGGAATCATTTGTCACCCCCATTGATATGCAGGGTGTCTTCTTCCTGTATTTTTCGTGAAGGATTTTTACTGCAGCGTTGTTCCAGGTGACCTGATGGTGAATGCGTTTATGGCTGGCACCCATCAGTGAGATTTTTACGCACGACGGCGCATACATGACGGAGTAAAAACTTTTAACGTAGGTTCCGGAATCCAGATACAGCTCGGTCATTCCGCCGCTGTTTTTCTGCGTCTGTTTCTGCCCTAACTGGACAGCACCGATCGTCATAAACAATTCACCACAGCGACCGAGATTCGTGTACGTATTCACATCCTCGTTAATGCGCCCCATGAATGAGAACGGTCGATCAACCGAACAGATAAAGCTGTTCATTGCCTTGCGTTTCACCCACGAAGCATGGCCGCCATTGTCACCAAGAAAATCCCCGCCCTGCGACATAGCGATGGAAAGAGCAGGTATTGATTCGTAGTACGCCAGCATTTCAGAAAGGATCGCATCCAGTTTCCTTATCGGAAAATAGGCCTGGTCATAGTTGCGATCCACCCGAAACTGGAACTCGTGATAATCATCATCGAGCTGAATGAAGTATTTACACCCGACCAGTTTTGCCAGGTCGAAACAGGCATTACGGGCGTAAAAAATTGAGCGGCGGTCACAGAAATTATCGGCTTCGTCAAAACGACTGGCGATATCGGCTTTGGAAAACACCAGCACCTGTTCACCAAATTCAGCCATGTACTGATTCCGTGTCTTATCTTCATCATCAACAACGATAAAAATTTTCCCGGTATAGCCAGCACGACGCAACGTCCGGTAAGTCAGAACTTTGTCCGGTCGCCCGTGAGTCAGAATAAAGGCGCAAAAATCATCACGCATATTCCTCCTCCTCACCACCATGCATGATCTCCACCATGCGCTGCGTCATCCGGACAAATCCATTTTCAATAGCCTGCTGATAATCAATGATCACCAGCGCCGACTCCTCGAAAAAACACTGAATTTCAGAGGGGGCGTGAGCGTAATAGTCCGCAATTCTGCTGAAATTAAACACCGTGTGACGTTCTGCCGCACACAGGAGGAATTTCTCAATATCAGGCTCAAGGGACGCCGAACGTATCCGGCTGATCAGCTCCTGAGTTTTCGTATCGTCGTACAGTTCACTGATATCCGGTTTACCGCCCGACGGCTCATAAACAGGCGTATCAATTTTCGTCGTATACGGCTCCTCCTCATTTCCTGTACCGGGCAAAACATCCGTCAACAGTTCATCAATTTCTGTCGGGATGAAGCCTGTCAGGGAGACATCAAAATCAGCATTGATTAGGTCCGACAGCTCCATCCGCAACAGATCTTCATCCCAGCCAGCATTCATCGGCAGGCGATTATCTGCCAGGCGGTACGCCTTTTTCTGCTCATCCGTCAGGCCAGACAGAACAATGACCGGAACAGAATCCATTTTGAGCATTTCAGCCGCCATAACACGACCGTGACCCGCAATAATTTCGCCCTTTTCGTCAATCAGCACCGGATTAGTCCAGCCGAATTGCTTAATACTTTCTACCAGTTGTGCCACCTGCTCAGGGCTGTGCGTCCTGGCGTTGTGCGCATACGGTGACAATTCTTGTAATGGGCGATAGACTATCTTTAATTTCTCGCTCATACAGCCTTGCTTTATGAATAAAACGCACCCCAGCAGCCAGTGCTACTGGGGACGGAGGGGTTGCTGGTAAAGTTAGGTATTGGATCAATGAGTGAGTCAACATAATATTAAACTCACAATTATAAATCAGCCATATATTAGGAGCGCCAAAAAAAACCTGAAAACAATATAATAACAGGATAAATTTCAAGGCGACCAAGAATCATAGCTATGCACATTAAACATTTTGCAATGTCATTAAGCACTCCGAATGACGATGCAGTAGCCCCAAAACCTAATCCCATATTATTAATACATGCAGCCACTGTTGCAAATGATGTAAGAAAATCATATCCCATACCATTTAACACCAGTATAAAAAACACCGTGAAGAGAGTATAAAGAAAAAAGAAACTCCATACAGACCTCATTACACGATCTGTAACTATCTTCCCTCCTACATTTACACTCAACAACGCTCTGGGATGAGAAAGCTGATTTATCTCGTGTTTGCTTTGTTTGAAAAGTATAAGAAATCGAAGTGACTTAATTCCACCACAAGTTGAACCTATACATCCCCCAAAGAAACTTGACAACAGCAAAAACACTATCGTGTGCGTGGGCCAACTTGCATAATCCTGCGTAGCTAAACCATTATCAGTGAGCATGGAGCTGGCAAGAAAAAACGAATGAATAAAACTTCCATGCAAGTCATACATACCTATATGCCAGACCTGGAAAGAGGTAACAATGATCACCCCTAAGGCTATTAACAGAAAGAAACGAAGTTCAATATCTCTGATTAAAGGTTTTATCGTTTTCCTGCTAATAACAATATACCAAAGAGTGAAGTTGAAAGCCGATAGCAGGGAAAAAGAACCAGCCACCAGCTCAACCAAATAGTTATTAAAATATCCGATACTCTCGCTATGAGTTGAGAAACCACCAAGCGAAACTGTGGAAATCCCGTGACAAATAGCATCAAACAAAGGCATTCCTGCAAGTCTATAACAGACAATACAAGCAATACCTAATAAAGAATAAGTTATCCACAGTGTCCGTGACGTATCGGCCAGGCGGGGAGTGAGTTTGTCATCCTTAAATGGCCCCGGCATTTCTGACTGATAAAGCTTTGCACCACCAATACCCAATAATGGCAATACAGCAACCGCCAGAACAATAACTCCTAAACCACCTATAAAATTTAACTGTGACCGATAGTACAAATATGCCCGAGGTAATGAACTAACATCATCAATTACAGTTGCTCCTGTTGTTGTTATTCCAGAAACCCCTTCAAACAGAGCATCAATGAACGTTAAATTAAGTTCTGAGTCAATCCATAAAGGGAATGCACTAATAACAGAAAACAAAATCCAAAACATTACAATTATAATAAACCCATCACGGGTACGTAATTGAATGCCAGATTTCTTAGTTGTATACCACGCTCCGCCACCAATGCAAAAAAATATAACGAAAGTTATAAAGAAAACGAACAGGCTTTTTTCTTTATAAAACAATGCTACAACCATTGGTGGCAACATTGAAAGACTATAGAGCCAAACCAGGAACCCACACATATGAGTAACAACTCTTACATGAGATGTATTCATATCTAAATATTCTTTCAATTATAACCACCTTGCTGCAATATTATGATTATACTGTATAAAATTTAACTCCTCTTAGATCTTACTTCACTGTTCCTTATGAAACAATCATCAAAATGAATCATATTGTAGTTAAGATTTTACTTTAAACACTGCTCGGTTATGTATTGCTGAGCACCTTCAAGTTGGGCCTGCATCATTACCAGTCGTTCCCGGAGGGTGAAATAATCCCGTTCAGCGGTGTCTGCCAGTCGGGGGGAGGCTGCATTATCCACGCCGGAGGCGGTGGTGGCTTCACGCACTGACTGACAGACTGCTTTGATGTGCAACCGACGACGACCAGCGGCAACATCATCACGCAGAACATCATTTTCAGCTTTCGCATCAGCTAACTCCTTCGTGTATTTTGCATCGAGCGCAGCAACATCACGCTGACGCATCTGCATGTCAGTAATTGCCGCGTTCGCCAGCTTCAGTTCTCTGGCATTTTTGTCGCGCTGTTCTTTGTAGGCGATGGCGTTATCACGGTAATGATTAACAGCCCATGACAGGCAGACGACGATGCAGATAACCAGAGCGGAGATAATCGCGGTTACTCTGTTCATTGCTGACCCCACAAACAGATTTCACGCTCAATCTCACGACGAGTCATGAGACCTTTCCATTGCTTACCGCCAGCATATGTCCAGCGACGTAGCTGATCACATGCGCCTTTGATATCGCCCTGGTTTATTTTGCGAAGAAGCGTCGATGTTCTGAAATTGCCAGCACCCACGTTGTAAACGAATGAGTAAAGAGCGCCGCGCGTTGTTTCCGGTATATCGACTTTGATGTACGGGTTAATTTGTCTGGCGACCGTGGCAAGGTCTTTATTCAGGAGGGCTTTGCATTCTGCTTCGGTATACGTTTTACCGGGAATGATGTCTTTTCCGGTGTGTCCGTGACATACAGTCCATACACCAACGATATCTTTATATGGTATGTAGCTGACACCTTCCAGACCATCGTTACCACTTGGGCCAGTGATTAACACTGATGCTATAGCAATTGCTCCGCCACCAATAGCAGCAGCAACGGCTTTTCGTAATGATGGAGGCATTATTCACCTCTCGCAGCCTTGCGCTTATCTTCTTTAATCTTGAAATAAAGGTTTGTCAGGTACGTCAGCAGGCCAAATACCAGACTACCCAGCACACCGATTGCAGCCCACTGTGACGGAGTTACTCTATCGAGCAACTGTAAAAACCAGTAGCCAGCACTGCCTGCGGAGGTGCCATAGGCGACACCCGTTGTTAACTTATCCATGGATTTCATAACCCCCACCTCGCAGATGCGGGCGCTGTGTAATGGAAACAAAAAATGGCCACCAGCGGCCCGTAAAAAACACCCCGTCAAAAGCACCGGCATCCGCAGATGCCCTTTGCGTGGCGTTATTTGATGCGCGCCAGATGTGGCGCAAAGAAATGAAATAAGACTTATCGAAAATTAAGGTCAATTTGATGATTTAAACCACTTCTGAAGCTTAGTAGTATGAACATGTCCCCAGAAGGGGGCCAATACTTATTATTCTTCATGGACTTTGTCCCGCGGTCTTAATCCGACGACCGCGCTACTTTTTCACCCTCTCGCAAATTGCTATCTAAAGGACTTTGTCCCACGAGTATTCCAGGATGCTCGTGTCTTTTTTTGTCCTGAGGAAGGAATAAAAAAAACCGCCAAATATGGCGGTTGGTCACTGCATGAGATAAATCATTTTATTGTAATAAGAATCGAGGTGTCGGGTGCCTCCCGAAATATCCATCTCTACAACAGATATTGTGATTCCCCGCCAAACCACTATCTAAACCACCCTCGCACTGAGGAACACCTCTGCGGTGCTTTTACAACACCAGAATGATGCATCACCGACCCTGCCAGGAAATACAAAATCTCCACCGATAATGCACCATTCTGCTGCCGTAAAAAAATTAGCACTGTGACTACAACCGACCTCCAATCATAGTCAGAGAACGGATTGTCTTTTTAAAACAACCCACCCCACGTAATAAAAAATACGCCAGTGCCACGATACAATAAGGCTTGTTTCTCTGGAGCGGGTAGCGGGAATCGAACCCGCATCATCAGCTTGGAAGGCTGAGATAATAGCCATTATACGATACCCGCATATGGTGCCGACTACCGGAATCGAACTGGTGACCTACTGATTACAAGTCAGTTGCTCTACCTACTGAGCTAAGTCGGCATTGGTTCTTCAGGGGAGCGATATCACCGAGCAAAGAAGAGTTCCCCCTCAGAACCGTTTTCGATAATACGATTTAATATTCCAATCGCAACAACACGTTGCGTCAAGTTATGTAAATTTATTTATATGTTTTTATTTTATGTGAATAATTCACTTTCACTTAAAATATATACAACAACATATAAATAAATTTATTTTGAAGGCGATGATTAAATGTCGTTTCTGATATCACACCACAGAAACAACAAAACCCGCTCGATGGCGGGTTCTATTAAAGTTTAATTGCGCTTGATTCGCCTCGCGATACAGCTTTGCGAAGCGTAGCAAAATTGAAGCAGTTTATGCGTAAAAAATCAAGCCGTTTTTTGAGCGAATGATTCTCGCATGGGAATGTATAGCGCATACTCAGCAACGGCCAACCAATTAGCAATTCGCTTTTCGCATGTGCTAAAACACCACTCTGGGTGTGCATCATTTAGCAATTCAGCCATTTTGCGTTTGGTCATCCCCCGCCCCTCATACCGTTGCCGAAGGACGCTAATCAATCCTGGATGCTCTGCCAGCACCTCACTTATGACCCGATCAATACATAACGCCTCTGCATCAGTACAATGCGCCAGCCAGCTCTTTTGCTTACCGTTAATCATATCCCGCAAAAAAGCCTCAAGTTCAGACTTGTTCAGACCTGCTTTTTTCATCCTCCGGAGCGCCTCGTTAATTGCCGTTTTTGTCAGCTTTTTAGAGGCCAACAACTGGTTGAACATATTCCCCGTCTTACCGCCGCCAATATACGACCAGCGCCCCCACATGCGCAGTTTTCCCTGAATCCAGACACTTTCCAGCGTGGTGAGACGAAGGTGTTCCCCGCTTTTGCCTGTATTTGTTGGGTAAATCATAAATAACCTTCCTTTCTCCAGATTTCTTGCGTGCGAAAAACACCTTCTGCATGCATCAGGCGTAAATCTTCTTTGGTGTAATCGCTTGTTTTTACCCGCCCGTCGATTAAATCGTGGCATGAGCTACAGGCAATCGCCGCCTGCATATCGTGTGGTTTTGTCGCTGTTCCGCACGTTCCCGCCAGTCGGTAATGCGCCAGCACAGACGTTTCCGGATCGTGATTGCAGTAGCCAAGAATTCTGACGGTGCACATCCGCCCCCGCGCCGCTTTACGTAAATCCACCATTACGCAAACTCCAGCAGCTGCGCGGCCACATTTTCGACTTGTTCCGGAGAGGAAAATTTACGGAACAGAATCCAGTTCCACAGCACATTCAGAACAGATTTATAAACCTGCTGAAACTCGGTTTCGTCCATATTCGCAAAAGCGATAGATTTTGCCCGACGCCCGCGGCTACCGTCCGGATAAAAATGTTCGGTGTAAAATCCAGCCTGAATGGTTACCCACTCGCGAAAAGCCTCAAACGACTTTAGCAATGCCGTATCCCGGGTTCTGCGTGTCGCAACTGTATTCAGATATTGCTCTGCGGCATCACTCAGGGCTGGCGTGTGTTCCCGACCAACTGATTCGCACAGGTAATCAACGAAACCAGACAGCAGTTCTCGTTCGCGAGGCGTGATCGCCCCACCGACCGGAGTCCAGTAATCGAATCCCAGTTGCAGGAGTTTGAAAAAACGCTTGTGGAATGCGTAGTTACGCACACGCTTAAAGTCTGCGTGTATCCACTCGCCTATTTTGATTTGATGCAGAAAATCACAACTCTCCGGCGTCGCCGGGAGAAGTAATCCGGAAGAGGTTTGTTTGACCAGTTGTATATGCGCCATTTCTTAATCTCTCGATGGCGCAGCGCAGCAGATGCCAGTTGTTCAGGCTGACATATGAAGTATAAATAAACTGGCTCCAGTGTAAAGCCCCACCTTAATGGAATAAAAACCAAAAAACAGATTGCTGGGATACAAACAACGCTTATTATTAAAAGCGGTTAAACAAATTAAATTTTAATGTTATGCAAATCTGCCAGATCACCATAATATCTCATTTGAAAACCGCTGAAATAACAACCCTATCAGGGTTAATCATATTAAGGTGAGTAAATATGGAAAACAACAAATCTGCACATTACGTTCCTTTTTTATCTATAATACTTTTTGTATTTTGTTGTGTATGGGCGGTATTTTTATAAAACACACCCACAAATAAATCAAACCCGCTACAGCGGGTTTGATTTATATAGTTGTTATACGGAAACTGGCACACGAGCAGGCAATGGATAGTGAGCCCAGTTATTAGCATTTAAAGCTCTTACGCCATCAGCATAAACTTGTGTGTTTCCATCTAATGATTTTAAAGTTACTACAATAGTTACAGGTAAAGGCTCCATTAAGGCCGGTTCATTCGCTCTCAACGTTGTTTTAGCCTGAAGAGCCCAGTTACCCGAAGTAATTCCTTTATTAAATGCCTTGCGATGAATTTTTACTGGTAACCACTTTCCACCATGCTCAATTTGAGCTCTCTCATATCCAGATTGACCGTTTTCTCCTTCCATAGGCACTTTTCCTTTTATAGTATTATTCTCAATTAAGCCAAAACTTAGCTCTACGTTCGCGCGAACATATTCACTGCCGGCATTAGGGTTCAGTGGTGGTGCATATGCAGCAGTAATTACAATCTCACCTTTAAATTTTCCATTTTGAATAAGTGCCGATGGTATGGGATAGTTATCCTTTCTCCACCTCACCCCAGGAACCAAGAATGTTTGGAAAATCAGAGTAAACCTATCATCACTATCATATAAGGTCTCAATAACTTCATTAGGAATTCCCGCTCCCAAATAGCGTCTTTCACTTGGCGAGTAATCAGGAGAAGATAATTGAGCGGAATGAATTAATAATGCTTTAATCAATGATGGTGAAACATTAAAGTCTGTATTAGTGGCTATTCTCTGCCATGTATGCGCAGCTAAACTTGCCACAATTGGAGCAGCAAAACTAGTACCAAAATTAGAGCAAAGCCTATTATCTGGCCCTACGACCTTTAAACTGCTTGCTCCTACATTCCAAGGTCTATGAACCCCACCGCCAGCATGGATTATATCTGGCTTTGGAGTAAATACAGGCCCAGGGCCACGACGAGTATATGGTGTCGGTGTTCCAATTTCACTTAAAGCATCATTAGCTTCCATATGAGAAACTGAACCAACTGTTAGTGCTCGGACTGACTCTCCAGGAGAGGAAATTAAATCAGCACCTCCAAGCGGATCAGGATTTGGCCATGTACGTATAGGTTCATCTACATAATTACCTGCAGCAACTACAAACAAAATACCAAATTTATCGCTGAGCCGATCTAACTCCATCGCAAAATCACTAAACGTCTGCTCATTACATGGTCCGCCTCCCAAAGACAAATTCCAGACTTTTATATCTGGTCTTTTATTTACAGCATCTGCTAGCCTCAGAATTAAATCTGATATATAAGATCCATTTTCATCTAAGGCACAAACATCATGGATTTTAGATTTTGTATCAGGAATCCATGGATGATTGTCATTTAAAAAATGAGCGCCTGATATCAATGAAGACACCATAGTCCCATGTTCATAACTCGTATCAGGAGGAATTACGTATGTTTCCCTACTCACTACCCAAGGAGTAATTGTTGCCGCGATGGGGCTTACCCCAGTGTCAAATACAGCAACAATGGGTAATTCTTCTGATGGTACGGGAAAGCTATTTGTTTCAATGCCAACAGAATCACTTACACTAACCGGGAATGCTGAATATTTTGGTTCAGGAATTAACGTTCTTATACCCGGGTAATCAATGAGAATGTCTAATATATATCGGCTTTGTTGAATAAATAAGATTTCGTGCGAACGACCCTGTAGCTGGCTGGATTTTCAGGCAATACGCACGCTTTCTGGCATCCCAGCCTTTGTCATCCTGTTCAACGCACGCACCATGGCCATAGCTTCCGCTACCTGACCATCGTAGTCACGCAGCGTCAGTGAATCTCCCAACAACTGCTTCATTCTGTACATTGCCGTTTCCGCTATCGAGCGACGGTTATATTCCGTTGTCCATTTCCACCGTGCATTGCTTCCGCTCAGCCGCTGATTAGCAACGGCACGGTTGCGGTCTGCGTACTCACCGGGCCAGTAACCTGCTCCTTTTCGGGGAGGAATAAGCGCGCTGATTTTTTTGCGGCGCAGTTCATCGTGACAGAGCCGGGTATCGTAAGCCCCGTCTGCCGCGGCTGCCCTGATTTTTCTGTGAGTCTGCCGGATAAGGCCCGGGAAGGCTTCTGAGTCCGTGACGTTATTCAGCGACAGGTCTGCACAGACAACTTCATGTGTGTTGCTGTCAACAGCAAGATGCAACTTTCGCCAGATACGACGGCGCTCTTTGCCGTGCTTTCTGACTTTCCATTCGCCTTCACCAAAGACCTTCAGCCCGGTGGAATCAATCACCAGGTGTGCGATTTCACCCCGGGTGGACGTTTTGAAACTGACATTAACCGACTTTGCCCGCTTACTGACACTGGTGTAATCCGGGCAGCGCAACGGAACGTTCATCAGGGCAAAAATGGAATCAATAAAACCCTGCGCAGCCCGCAGGGTCAGCCGGAATACGCGTTTAATCACCAGAACGGTGGTGATGGCGAGATCAGAATAGCGCTGGGGCCTTCCTCGTGATGAAGGCGTTGCCGACTCATACCAGGCCTGAATCGCTTCATCATCCAGCCAGAAAGTGAGGGAGCCACGGTTGATGAGAGCTTTGTTGTAGGTGGACCAGTTGGTGATTCTGAACTTTTGCTTTGCCACGGAATGGTCTGTGTTGTCGGGAGGATGCGTGATCTGATCCTTCAACTCAGCAAAAGTTCGATTTATTCAACAAAGCCATATATATCTATCATTTGGGGATAAATCCATTATCCTTAATAAGGGAAGACCACATTTTTGTCTAATCTCATCATATTTAACTCCGTGTTGTTCTAATATAGAAATAACGTTTTCATAGTTGTTGTAAGTTGCATCTTCACCTGTGTACTCAAATAGTCGTACAAGGATGTTTGATGATTCAAACAAACCATCAGTGCCTCCTGGAACCTTCCTATTCTCATCCCAAGGTTCAATGCGCTCAATCGCGCTTAGATTAGCCAAAATCGCTTTAATATTCCGATGTAAAATGACTGACTCTAATACGTCAAAACAGCCGGCATGAGCAGCAACCAACATTTCATCTATTTTGGCATGACCGGCATTTTGCAATCCAGCCTCTTGAGCAATTTTGTTCGGCCTATGCGTTTTGGCTATTCCCTGGTCTCTTAATTTGAAAACCAAAGTACCCAAGCTTCCAGGGTACTCTGAAAGTTTGGATTCTAAATAATGTTTACTGGTTGTTAAATTTCTTACTAGCCCTTGTCTATATTCGGCTGTTACATCAACCAATACCTTTGCCCCACCGCCAGCGTTTACTATTGCACCCAAGTCACTACTGGAAAAAGGGATTCTTAACATTGGGTTTGTAACTTTTGCGTTACTAAACTGTGTACCCCTTCTGCTCATATGCTCCTGACTCCTTCAGAATGTTTGAAATTACTCTTGATGTAAGTTTGTACAAATTAGCAAGAACTCTGATAGAAAATAATTTTTTATCTTTAGAACGTAACCAACGAATTTCATCTTCGTAAGTGCTTAAATTTACACCTTCCATAAGCGATTGAGCAAGATACAAACGCCTATACAATTTATGGTGATTTATCACACTTGCACCTTCAATAACTGCATCCCTACGTGCATCCAAGCTCACCTGTTCAATTATTGCTCCGGATAATCCTTCCGATTTTCTTGATAAATCACTTAAATCTAGATCGCTACATATCATATTCTTTAAACGATTTTTCCAAATTAACTCTCTCTGATGTATGTCAGGCAGAGGCATTGGAATTCTGAAGCTAAATCGCCTCCAGATTGCAGGATCCAGAAGTTGCTCATGGTTAGTTGAGGCAATAATTACCGTATCCTCTGATGCCGCATCCATATTCTGCAATAGTGAAATGACAACTCGCTGAAGCTCACCTATATCTCTCTCATTACCTCTTGCTCCAGCTAAAGCATCAAATTCGTCTAAAAAAAGCACTGATGGCCTCTGCATTACATAATCGAAAACCTGTCTAAGATTTTTGCTGGTTTGTCCCAATAAACTACTAATCAAAGTATCGCAACGCACTGTAAGAAGTGGAAAATCTAAGCGGGTAGCGATGTACTTAGATAACATAGTCTTACCTGTTCCTGGCTTTCCATACACGAGCATACGACTCGGCAATGCTGCATCAGCTTTAACAAACTCATCATAACGTTGAACATTAGTGATAAACTCTTCAACACGGGTACTGATTGCTGCAGGCAGAAAAATCTCTGAACTGTCTAATTTAGGATAACTGACATCAACAGTGTTGAGTCGACTATCAATATCTACCGGTAATGAGCCCAGAGATATCCCACCTCCAGCCCTTTGAGCTCCTGCCAACGCCTGGGGAGCTCTAAGCAACCTTTCTCTTATCATTCTGGCTTGCTTGACCTCCCCTTTTTGTTCGAGCTTATCTGCCAGCAACCCAGCATAATTACTAGCCATCGAAGCATTTGCCTTTGTTGCACCTTCAATGATTTTTAACACTTCTGATAAATAATCCATTCAACACTCCCACAACAAAAAGCCACAGCAATCAAAAAATGAGCACGCAGAATCAAAATACTCTCTAATCGTAACGCATTTTGAGATTTTTGATACGTTTTTTTGGGATTATGTAACGCCAAATGGTCATTTTGTGTCAGAAAAATAAATCTTAGTACCGAGAATATGTAGCTTCCATCCTTCATCGTTCTATTCATCCCTGATCTCCAAGCCTCTCTCGAAAACCATTCTGATAAAACGCCAGCACACGCTGCATAACTTCACTCTTCCGGCACTCGCGACAGATTATGTTCAGACGCCTGTCGTAGCGGCGTATTTCTCCGTCTGGTAATGACCAGATAAGGTCCGGATCAACCACAGATGGTTTCTTCACCTTTGCCCTGGATAGTTTTTTGCGGGCATTTTGCCAGTCCTTACGAGCCTGTTCAGACGGGAATAACCCGTAACCAGAGTTGTATACATCGCCACTGGCAACCAGCTCTCTGGCGAGAACGCTCATCAGATATCTTGTCGCACCTGTCTTGGCCTCCAGTTGTCGTAACGTCTCGCGTCCACTCCGGCGTACTAGCTCAACAACCTGCCCTTTAATTTTTTCCCGCTCTTCTTGTGTAAATACTTTTGCCATAAGCGCCTCCGGCAATCACTTTTCCGATACAACACGGCGGGAAGAATCAGCAATCTGTCGAACAATATCCCGGTGCTTGTTCAGCTCCCGCAGCGCGGCGCAGACTCGCTCCCACTTCTGGACATGATTTTTCGCCCGACGCAGTTCGCGGTTTGCCATATGCAGCGATGGCAAAATCAGGTCATCAGCTCGCGTTTCAGTAAACGATGGCAGCGACTGCACAATGTCCGCCACAGTTTCTGTTTTAATATCTTCCTGTGTTGCAGCTTCCTGTACTGGTAACGCAACATCTGCTGGCTGAGGAAAGGCTTTAAAATCAGTTTCCGTTACCGATGCAGCTTTCGGCTTTGCTGGTAAATTATCGCCCGGTATGCAGTAACGAAATTTACCGTTCTGATTAACGCGAATCAGACGACCTTTGCTGATTGCCATTGCCAGCGTTGAAGCCACTTTGCGTGATGTGGTACCGAACCATGTAGCCAACTCATCCGCCGTTTGTGGTCCACGTTGTTCAATCGTCGCAGTTAAATCGCACTCCGAAATTTTCGCGACTGTTGCCGTGGTGGTTTCTTCCGGCGGTTCTGCCTGCTCTGGCTGTTCCTGCTGAACGTTGTTATCAGCCACACGCCAGGTGTATACGCTTTTATCAACGAAACCAGCCTTTTTCAGCTCCCACAGCTCGTTCAGTACCTCTTCACGACTGATATCAAGTCGCGCAGCCAGTTCTACCGACGTGGCTTTTCCCATTGCTTTCAGTGCGTCAAAAACAGTCTCCATTAAAATTTCCTCCCGGTAAAAATCACTTCGCAATTCCTGGCTGGACGACATTCGGACGCCAGCTCTCCCAGTTAAAATTCACCCAGCGTCCGCCGTTCATGGTCATGCGATCCATAATCCGCTCGCCGAGCAATGTTTTCATGGCCTCATAGTTCAGGTTTGTCAGCATCCCCACGCTGCGCATCGACGCTGTCCGGCGATCAACAATCTGGTGCAGCACCACCTGCTCGTTTTTTGTCTCGCGCTGAATGCCAATTTCATCAAGAACCAGCAGATCCACTTCGCACAGTTCCCGCAAAAATTTTTCGCCTGACTGCCCATCGTCATAGCTGGCGTGCAGGGCACTCATAACATCAGCCACGGTAACCACAATCACTGTCTGACCGTCTTTCAGCAGGCGATTCCCGATAGCTGCCGCTAAGTGGTTCTTCCCGGTACCAGGTTTTCCGCTGAACGCAAAATTTGTACACCCGGTCATCAGTTCATCAGCGATGGATTTCGCCTGACTCAACGCGTATCGCTGCGCTTCGTTCTGCACCTGGTAATTCGAAAACGAGCATTTGCGGTGCAATGGCTGGATGCCAGAGCGATTCAGAATTTTTTCCACCCGCAACTGACGATTCTGACGGTTGATCTCCTCACAACGTTTCTGGCCTTCGGAAAGTTGCCACTCGCGCCACTCCGCTACCGTCTTGAATGGCGCGGTTACATGTGACGGGGCCAGTCTGCGGATACGTTCAAGAACGTCGCCTGTCGCAATATTTTTCATGGACAGTTACCCCCTGAAGCCTGGCGGGATCGCACTATCCGGTAACGAGACGGTGTTAACCTGTCGGAGTAACGTCTCAGGTCGAACACCTTTCGGCGCGAACAAGCCCTGGTATTCATTGGCGATGCTGTGTCTAATCACCTGCTCAGGTGAAAAACCCTGCTGGCGGAATTTTTCCAGCTCCCGTATCGCCCCGTTAGCGCCCTGCTCCGTTCGAATCGGTTTTCGCAATGCCTGGCGAAATTCAACCCACTCACGCCAAAGCGAGACAGAAATCCAGTTCGGCAAAGCAATATCCAGAGGGTCAAACTTTTTGACACCTCGATTCCCCCGGGGGGGATTTAGGGGGGGATCTGTTTTTAGATCTTTATCTGTATCTTTATTAGTTGCCTTTGTGTTGACATCATGTTCAAACACCACTTCAACATCTGTTTGAACACCTGTTAAATTTCTCTCTTGTTTTGTTTGAACATCTGCTTCCTTTCTGCTTCTTCTGGCCTGAACAGATGCTTTTCCTGCGGCTGATTTTTTGGTTAATTTTTCCCTAACTGATGCCAGATCTTCCGCAATCCGAAGATGCACCCATTCCTCGCCGTTATCGCAAAAAAACTCCTGCAAGGATGGTTCAACATCAGCCCATCGCTCGTTAGTCAGACGGGCAATTTTTGCCAGCCTGTTTTTAGGTATTGGCTTTCCTGTTTGCCAGTAATTGAACATCAGCAACAAATACGCACCATGCTCCTCTGCTGACAAATGCATGGTGTCAGCCAGGTAATCAGCTATGTACAGTTGCATGTATGGTAATGCGGCCATAATTGCCCCGTATGATGCTGCCCGGTGGCTTAGAATAAGCACAAACAGCATGAAAACTTTTGCTTAATGAACAATGACAGAATCGTCGGAAGACCCGCCGCCGCTGAAATGCGCTTTCCGGTAAACGGCTTGGACTGCATCATCATGCGCATCAATTGCCGTACTTAACGCTTCCTGCGCCGCCAGTAATGCACGGCGTTCCAGGGTATCGAAGATGCAGAGTCGGTGACGCAGCTCGCGCGGAAGGATTGCCAGAATTGCTGGGATCAGCTTCTGAATTTTTTCCCTTTGCGCATTCGTTTCACCTTTCAACCAACGGTGATAGATATTCTGCTGATTGTTCCAGTCCTTGCCTGGAACCAGGGGCAATTCGCCGCCCCCCTGGCGCAGATATTCTTCAGTAATTGCATTGGCTACCCATGCCTGCCCTTTTTCGGCTGCCAGGGCAAACAACACCGATTCGATGTGCTCATGCTTGATTTTCATGAATCATTTGCCTCTTGATGTTTCAGGTATGATCAAATGAGGATTTGTTACTGTCATTTAGTTGCTTCACTGACATATTCTGCGAACAACATGCCGAACGTCGTAAATATGACCAGTCAATATCAGGACGAAGTTCTTCGCACAGCACCTCACCTCTTGTTGCACGTTCAATTGCTGGACATCTCTCGGCAGGCAATTGACGTACCCCTTTGATCCATTGATTTACGCTTGGAGGTGATACACCTAAAAGCCTAGCCATTGCTGTTTGCCCACCGACAACAGCACAAGCTTGCTTGAATGAATAGTTCTCTTTTTTCATCGAATGAACTCCAAAAACACACAGAGATATTAGGCGACGCCTAATACAAATGTCAATAGGCTATGCCTAATACAATGAGAGTAGGGATTGCCTAATGCAATGAGCATAGGAGAATATTAAGCAATGCTTAGTGGTAAAGACTTAGGCCGAGCGATAGAGCAGGCCATTAACAAAAAAATCGCATCGGGATCCGTCAAATCAAAGGCGGAGGTCGCACGCCACTTCAAAGTCCAACCACCATCAATCTATGACTGGATTAAGAAAGGCTCCATAAGTAAAGATAAACTTCCAGAATTATGGCGTTTCTTTGCTGATGTTGTTGGTCCAGAGCATTGGGGGCTTAACGAATACCCCATACCAACCCCCACCAATCCAGATACAAAAAGTGAACTTTTAGATATAAACAACCTTTATCAAGCAGCCTCTGATGAAATAAGAGCGATTGTAGCTTTCCTGTTATCTGGAAATGCTACAGAACCAGATTGGGTTGACCACGATGTTCGCGCCTACATAGCAGCGATGGAAATGAAAGTGGGTAAGTATCTGAAAGCTCTAGAATCTGAACGGAAAAGCCAGAACATCACAAAAACTGGAACTTAAACTTATATGGTCTGACGGAAAACTCCTGGATTCCGTTATTTAACCCCCCCATCACTTTCTCCAGTCGCCATCACCTATTAGGTTACGCTTAAAACATTAGGCATAGCCTATTGACAATCAATTAGGCATTACCTATAGTTCCAGCATACCACCCACCCCGCCCCACAGAACGCCAGGCAATACTTCGAGTTACCAGGCAGTGGTCAGGGGTTAAGTAGCCAGCCCGAGGCGTATGAACATGACGGCGGGATTCAAATTTTGCAGTGCAGCAGTTAGTTCCGCCACCCGGCGTTAAGGGGAGAGATAAGATGGTGCATTACGAAGTAGTTCAGTATTTGATGGATTGTTGCGGTATCACTTACAGCCAGGCTGTGCAGGCTTTACGTAGCAACGACTGGGATCTCTGGCAAGCAGAAGCCTCTATCCGCAACAACAAGATGTGAGGTGCGAAAAATGCAAAAAATCGACCTCGGCAATAACGAATCCATGGTGTGCGGCGTGTTCCCTAACCAAGATGGAACGTTCACTGCTATGACGTATACCAAAAGCAAAACATTTAAAACAGAAACAGGCGCACGTCGCTGGCTTGCCAGAAATACTTGCTAATCCATTATTTGGATTAATTCAATATTCTCGCTGTAGGGGTATAGCAGAAACCACCAAAGCCCGGAGGTGGTGAAATAAAACCGGGCACAACACGAAGGCGCATTTCCGATATCCATAAAGAGTCGGTCTTGTCTGTTAAATTTAAATGGTGGGAGTGCGCCTCCGGTTGTGGATAACAACACTGCTATGTGTAGTCTTGGCGGCATCAGTTTTTTCTTGAAGTTCGACTGATGCCCGCCCTTTTTAAAGTGAATTTTGTGATGCGGTGAATGCGGCTAAGCGCACGCGGCACAGTTAAAAGTCATGTTAGTCCTTATTGGTTTGGGTGGGAAAGCCGACTGTAATTGTTAACTGGTTGCAGTCACCTGGAGGCACCAGGCACCGCATCAACAAAGTTCATTTGTAAAAATGGAGATAATTATGATTGCACATCACTTCGGAACTGATGAAATACCACGTCAGTGTGTGACTCCTGGTGACTATGTTCTTCATGAAGGCCGGACATATATTGCCTCGGCAAACAATATTAAAAAGCGAAAACTTTATATTCGTAACCTGACCACAAAAACATGCATTACTGACTGCATGATTAAAGTCTTCCTCGGTCGTAATGGTTTACCTGTAAAGGCGGAGTCATGGTGATGACTAAGAAAATAAAATGTGCTTACCACCTTTGCAATAAAGAAATTGAAGAAAGCAAAAGTATCAAAAGACCACTTCATTTCATGCGTGGAGTTATCCAAACGACGGAAATGAAAAAATATTGTAGTGAAAGTTGTGCCGAAAAAGACCAGATGGCACACGAACTTTAATTAACTGACTATGCGAAACTGAATTTATGCCAGCAATGGCAGGGATTCGCTCAACCTTAATTAAGGAGAAAAACATGATTACCAGTTATGAAGCCACTGTTGTAACTACTGATGACATTGTTCACGAGGTTAATCTGGAAGGAAAGCGTATTGGCTACGTGATTAAAACAGAAAATAAAGAAACCCCATTCACTGTGGTTGATATCGACGGTCCATCAGGCAACGTTAAAACACTTCACGAAGGTGTCAAAAAAATGTGCCTGGTGCATACCGGAAAGAATCTGCCCGCAGAAAAAAAAGCCGAATTTCTGGCAACTCTAATTGCAATGAAATTAAAAGGTGAAATCTGAAAGAAATAGCCTGCGTATGGCGCAGGCTATGAACAGTGTGTATCCGGCAAGATCATTCACTGAACAAAACGAATTTTAATCTGAGTTGAGGTTAAAAAACAATGAGCACAAAACCACTCTTCCTGTTACGGAAAGCGAAAAAATCATCCGGTGAACCTGACGTCGTCCTGTGGGCAAGCGACGATTTTGAATCGACCTGTGCCACTCTGGACTACCTGATCGTTAAGTCAGGTAAAAAACTGAGCAACTATTTTAAAGCTGTTGCCACAAATTTTCCTGTCGTTAATGACCTTCCCCCTGAAGGTGAGATCGATTTTACCTGGAGTGAACGCTATCAACTCAGCAAAGACTCCATGACATGGGAACTAAAACCGGGAGCAGCGCCAGACGACGTTCACCACCAGGATAATGCTCAAGAAACCAACGAACTGGCGGGAGGCCAGGAAGAAAACGCGCAGGCAGACGCCCACGAGGATTGCCAGGATTGCGAAGTCTCTGTAGCCACTTTGCGGTTCACACAGCGTCTTCTGCACATTTTTACGTATGCGGCCGGGGATCGGAAATACCTGCATCATGCCACCCGAGAACAACGCGAACACATTACTGCTCTTGAGATGGATCAGGAAAACAGCTATGTCCAGAATCTGCTGTTGGCCATACGCGGCATGGCAGAACCGACAACTCTGGATAATGCCGCCCTGCTCCGCCTGACTGATGCAATTAAGGCAGTTTTCTCTATCACTAAAAAACATCAGCCCTATGAATTTAAGAATTTCATTTCAGCCTGGCTGGATACCGAACACATTGATCGCGGTCTTCTGACAAAAGAATGGCGAAAAGGGAATCGTGTTTCACGCATCACTCGCACGGCTTCCGGTGCTAATGCTGGCGGCGGGAACCTCACAGATCGCGGCGAAGGTTTCGTCCACGATCTGACGTCACTGGCGCGCGATATAGCCACTGGCGTACTGGCCCGTTCAATGGACGTGGACATCTATAACCTTCATCCGGCACACGCTAAACGCATTGAGGAAATTATCGCTGAAAATAAACCGCCCTTTTCTGTTTTCCGCGACAAATTCATCACCATGCCTGGCGGGCTGGATTATTCCCGCGCCATCGTGGTTGCGTCCGTGAAAGAAGCACCAATTGGGATCGAGGTCATCCCCGCTCACGTCACTGCATATCTGAACAAAGTACTGACTGAAACCGATCATGCCAACCCTGATCCGGAAATCGTGGATATTGCCTGCGGTCGCTCCTCTGCCCCGATGCCGCAGCGAGTAACAGAAGAAGGAAAACAGGATGATGAAGAAAAACTGCAACCATCTGGAACAACGGCAGATGAACAGGGAGAGGCTGAAACAATGGAACCGGACGCAACTAAACATCATCAGGACACGCAGCCGCTGGATGCTCAGTCACAGGTAAATTCTGTTGATGCGAAATATCAGGAACTGCGGGCAGAACTCCATGAAGCTCGGAAAAACATTCCATCAAAAAATCCTGTCGATGCCGATAAATTGCTTGCTGCATCACGTGGTGAATTTGTTGACGGAATTAGCGACCCGAACGATCCGAAATGGGTTAAGGGGATCCAGACTCGCGATTCTGTGTACCAGAACCAGCCAGAAACGGAAAAAACCAGCCCGGATATGAAACAACCTGAGCCAGTAGTGCAACAGGAACCGGAAATAGCCTGCAATGCCTGCGGCCAGACTGGCGGGGATAACTGCCCTGACTGTGGTGCGGTGATGGGCGACGCAACAAACCAGGAAACATTCGATGAAGAGAATCAGGTTGAAGCTAAGGAAAATGATCCGGAGGAAATGGAAGGCGCTGAACATCCGCACAATGAGAATGCTGGCAGCGATCCGCATCGCGATTGCAGTGATGAAACTGGCGAAGTCGCAGATCCCGTAATCGTAGAAGACATAGAGCCAGGTATTTATTACGGAATTTCGAATGAGAATTACCACGCAGGTCCCGGTGTCAGTAAGTCTCAGCTCGATGACATTGCTGATACTCCGGCACTGTATTTGTGGCGTAAAAATGCCCCCGTGGACACCACAAAGACAAAAACGCTCGATTTAGGAACCGCTTTCCACTGCCGGGTACTTGAACCGGAAGAATTCAGTAACCGCTTTATCGTAGCACCTGAATTTAACCGCCGTACAAACGCCGGAAAAGAAGAAGAGAAAGCGTTTCTGATGGAATGCGCAAGCACAGGAAAAATGGTTATCACTGCGGAAGAAGGCCGGAAAATTGAACTGATGTATCAAAGCGTTATTGCTTTGCCGCTGGGGCAATGGCTTGTTGAAAGCGCCGGACACGCTGAATCATCAATTTACTGGGAAGATCCTGAAACAGGAATTTTGTGTCGGTGCCGTCCGGACAAAATTATCCCTGAATTTCACTGGATCATGGACGTGAAAACTACGGCGGATATTCAACGATTCAAAACCGCTTATTACGACTACCGCTATCACGTTCAGGATGCATTCTACAGTGACGGTTATGAAGCACAGTTTGGAGTGCAGCCAACTTTCGTTTTTCTGGTTGCCAGCACAACTATTGAATGCGGACGTTATCCGGTTGAAATTTTCATGATGGGCGAAGAAGCAAAACTAGCAGGTCAGCTGGAATATCACCGCAATCTGCGAACCCTGGCTGACTGCCTCAATACCGATGAATGGCCAGCTATTAAGACGTTATCACTGCCCCGCTGGGCTAAGGAATATGCAAATGACTAAGCAACCACCAATCGCAAAAGCCGATCTGCAAAAAACTCAGGAAAACCGTGCACCAGCAGCAATTAAAAATAACGACGTGATTAGTTTTATTAACCAGCCATCAATGAAAGAGCAACTGGCAGCAGCTCTTCCACGCCATATGACGGCTGAACGTATGATCCGTATCGCCACCACAGAAATTCGTAAAGTTCCGGCGTTAGGAAACTGTGACACTATGAGTTTTGTCAGTGCAATCGTACAGTGTTCACAGCTCGGACTTGAGCCAGGTAGCGCCCTCGGTCATGCATATTTACTGCCTTTTGGTAATAAAAACGAAAAGAGCGGTAAAAAAAACGTTCAGCTAATCATTGGCTATCGCGGCATGATTGATCTGGCTCGCCGTTCAGGTCAAATCGCCAGTCTGTCAGCCCGTGTTGTCCGTGAAGGTGACGAATTTAATTTCGAATTTGGCCTTGATGAAAAGTTAATACACCGCCCAGGAGAAAACGAAGATGCCCCGGTTACCCACGTCTATGCTGTCGCAAGACTGAAAGACGGAGGTACTCAGTTTGAAGTTATGACGCGCAGACAGATTGAGCTGGTGCGCAGCCAGAGTAAAGCTGGTAATAACGGGCCGTGGGTAACTCACTGGGAAGAAATGGCAAAGAAAACAGCTATTCGTCGCCTGTTCAAATATCTGCCCGTATCAATTGAGATCCAGCGTGCAGTATCAATGGATGAAAAGGAACCACTGACAATCGATCCTGCAGATTCCTCTGTATTAACCGGGGAATACAGTGTAATCGATAATTCAGAGGAATAATTCAGTCTGGCGGTGTAATGCACCGCCAACTTGAAATATTTTTTATGAGAAAAATTATGAGATATGACAATGTTAAACCATGTCCATTTTGTGGTTGTCCATCAGTAACGGTGAAAGCCATTTCAGGATATTACCGAGCGAAGTGTAACGGATGCGAATCCCGAACCGGTTATGGTGGAAGTGAAAAAGAAGCACTCGAAAGATGGAATAAACGAACCACTGGAAATAATAATGGAGGTGTTCATGTATAAAATTACCGCCACTATTGAAAAGGAAGGTGGCACTCCTACTAACTGGACAAGATATTCAAAATCTAAACTAACGAAATCAGAATGCGAAAAAATGCTCTCAGGTAAAAAAGAAGCAGCCGTTTCCAGAGAGCAGAAAGTAAAACTGATAAATTTTAATTGCGAGAGACTTCAGTCCTCGTGAATTGCATTGTATTCAAATTAAAACTTCATAGCTGATTATTAATAATCAACATCGGGCGTCAATTTCAGTCTAACATTGGCGCCTGCCAGAGGTGATGCGATGGCACAAGTAATCTTTAATGAAGAGTGGATGGTTGAATACGGCCTGATGCTTCGCACTGGTCTGGGGGCCAGACAAATTGAAGCATACCGCCAGAACTGTTGGGTGGAAGGCTTCCACTTCAAACGAGTATCTCCTTTAGGGAAGCCAGACAGTAAGCGAGGGATTATCTGGTACAACTATCCAAAGATAAATCAGTTTATCAAAGACTCATGATATGTCTAAATTACCAACAGGTGTCGAGATTAGAGGTAGATACATTCGCATCTGGTTCATGTTTCGAGGAAAACGATGTCGGGAAACATTAAAAGGCTGGGAGATTACAAACAGTAATATTAAAAAGGCCGGAAATTTAAGATCGCTGATAGTTCATGAAATAAACTCCGGTGAATTTGAGTATTTAAGACGTTTTCCCCAGTCCAGCACTGGGGCAAAAATGGTGACAACGAGAGTCATAAAAACGTTCGGAGAACTTTGTGATATCTGGACAAAAATTAAAGAGACAGAGTTAACAACAAACACAATGAAGAAAACGAAATCACAATTAAAAACACTCAGAATAATAATTTGTGAAAGTACCCCGATATCACATATTCGTTATAGCGATATCTTAATCTACCGGAATGAACTGCTGCATGGAGAAACGCTTTACCTGGATAATCCAAGATCCAACAAAAAAGGAAGAACCGTGCGCACAGTTGATAACTATATCGCCCTGCTCTGTTCGCTGTTGCGTTTTGCGTATCAGTCGGGATTTATATCAACCAAACCATTTGAAGGAGTAAAAAAATTACAGCGAAACAGAATAAAGCCTGATCCGTTATCTAAAACAGAATTCAATGCATTAATGGAAAGTGAAAAAGGACAGAGCCAGAACTTGTGGAAATTTGCCGTTTACTCAGGACTTCGTCACGGGGAACTGGCAGCTCTGGCGTGGGAGGATGTGGATCTCGAAAAGGGAATAGTGAATGTCAGAAGAAACCTGACGATACTTGATATGTTCGGTCCCCCAAAAACAAATGCCGGGATCCGGACAGTAACACTACTGCAGCCTGCTCTTGAAGCACTGAAGGAGCAATACAAACTGACCGGGCATCATCGCAAAAGCGAAATCACTTTTTATCATCGGGAGTACGGCAGAACCGAAAAGCAAAAACTGCATTTTGTTTTCATGCCCAGAGTGTGTAACGGAAAACAGAAACCTTATTACTCGGTAAGCAGTTTGGGTGCGAGATGGAATGCAGCAGTAAAACGTGCTGGTATTCGCCGCCGTAATCCGTACCATACGCGGCATACTTTTGCCTGCTGGCTGTTGACGGCAGGAGCGAACCCGGCGTTTATAGCCAGCCAGATGGGGCATGAAACTGCGCAGATGGTGTATGAAATTTACGGTATGTGGATTGATGACATGAACGACGAACAGGTAGCCATGTTGAATGCGCGGTTATCGTAGTTGCAAAGTTTGCCCCCAATTTGCCCCATTTAGTACCAGAGAACTGAAATAATGAAAGAAAATCAACAAATTACAAAGAAAGAACAATACAACCTGAACAAATTGCAAAAACGTCTGCGTCGTAACGTAGGCGAAGCCATTGCTGACTTCAATATGATTGAAGATGGCGATCGCATTATGGTTTGCCTCTCCGGGGGTAAAGACAGCTATACCATGCTGGAGATTCTGCGTAATTTGCAGCAAAGTGCGCCAATCAGTTTTTCGCTGGTTGCCGTTAACCTCGACCAGAAACAACCTGGTTTCCCGGAACATGTTCTGCCGGAGTATCTCGAAAAGCTGGGCGTTGAGTACAAGATTGTTGAAGAGAACACTTACGGTATCGTGAAAGAGAAGATTCCTGAGGGCAAAACTACCTGCTCACTGTGCTCTCGTCTGCGTCGCGGTATCCTTTACCGCACCGCAACGGAACTGGGTGCGACGAAGATCGCGCTGGGTCACCATCGTGACGATATCCTGCAAACGTTGTTCCTGAATATGTTCTACGGCGGCAAGATGAAAGGTATGCCGCCGAAGCTGATGAGCGATGATGGCAAGCACATCGTTATTCGCCCGTTGGCCTACTGCCGCGAAAAAGATATTCAACGCTTTGCCGATGCGAAAGCATTCCCGATTATTCCGTGCAACCTGTGCGGTTCACAGCCTAACCTGCAACGTCAGGTGATTGCCGATATGCTGCGTGACTGGGATAAGCGTTATCCGGGGCGAATTGAGACGATGTTCAGCGCGATGCAGAATGTGGTGCCGTCTCATTTGTGCGATACCAGTCTTTTCGATTTCAAAGGCATTACCCACGGTTCCGAAGTGGTTAACGGCGGTGATCTGGCGTTCGATCGCGAAGAGATCCCACTACAGCCTGCGGGCTGGCAGCCTGAAGAAGATGAGAATCAGCTGGATGAATTACGGCTGAATGTGGTTGAAGTGAAATAACCAGGATAACGCCCGATGCGCAAACTTATCGGGCTACTCTTGCATAGGCCGGATAAGACGCAACCAGCGTCGCATCCGGCAATTCAACATTTCGTTATTTTAATAATCGCACCCGGCACGTTTTCCCTTTAATCTTCCCGCCCTGTAACTGCTTCCATGCCTTATGGGCGACACTCTGACGCACTGCGACATAGACATGCGCCGGATGCACAGCGATTTTGCCAATATCTGCGCCATCAAGACCAATATCGCCCGTCAATGCACCTAACACATCGCCCGGTCGCATTTTGGCTTTTTTCCCGCCATCAATGCACAACGTCGCCATCTCTGCTTCCAGCGGCACAATGGAACTACTGGCTGGCGGCGTTTGCCAGTTAAGTTTTATCTGCAACATGTCAGAAATGATATTGGCGCGCTGTGCTTCTTCCGGGGCACAGAAACTGATCGCCAGTCCGCTATTTCCTGCACGCGCTGTACGCCCGATGCGATGTACATGAACTTCAGGATCCCACGCCAGTTCAAAGTTCACTACCAGCTCAAGAGATTTGATATCCAGACCGCGCGCTGCGACATCGGTCGCTACCAGTACACGGGCGCTACCGTTAGCAAAACGTACCAGGGTCTGATCGCGGTCACGTTGCTCCAGATCGCCATGTAACGACAATGCACTTTGCCCTACTTCATTCAGCGCGTCACACACAGCCTGACAATCTTTTTTAGTATTACAAAACACAACACAAGACGAGGGTTGATGCAAACTTAATAACCGTTGTAATAACGGAATTTTAGCCTTGCTGGATGTTTCATAAAATTGTTGTTCAATAGGCGGTAAAGCATCTGTCGAATCAATTTCTATCGCCAAAGGATCGCGTTGTACACGACCGCTAATCGCAGCAATTGCGTCTGGCCAGGTCGCCGAAAACAAAAGCGTCTGACGAGAAGCAGGTGCAAAACGGATCACATCATCAATGGCATCACTAAATCCCATATCCAACATGCGGTCGGCTTCATCCATCACCAGCGTATTCAACGCATCCAGCGATACCGTGCCTTTTTGCAGGTGATCGAGCAAACGACCCGGCGTTGCCACGATAATATGCGGCGCATGTTGCAGCGAATCACGCTGAATACCGAACGGTTGACCACCGCACAAGGTCAAAATTTTGGTATTTGGCAGAAAACGCGCCAACCGACGCAATTCCCCGGCAACCTGATCCGCCAGCTCACGCGTAGGACACAGTACCAAAGCCTGGGTCTGAAACAGCGACGCATCAATCTGCTGTAACAACCCGAGGCCAAATGCCGCCGTTTTGCCGCTGCCGGTTTTCGCCTGCACGCGAACGTCTTTTCCGGCAAGGATCGCAGGAAGCGCGGCGGCCTGCACCGGCGTCATGGTTAAATAACCCAACTCATTAAGGTTAGTGAGCTGGGCGGGAGGCAAAACGTTCAGGGTAGAAAAAGCGGTCACAATCTATTCTCGTGGTCATCGACGCAAAATTAGCAGGCGCGTATCCTCGCAGATCTACGCTCACGATGCGACAATTTAATCGGTTCTTCATCTGGCGGCGGATCGGGCATAGGTTGCGGACGAGGAATCGGATCAGGCACTGGAACAGGATCGCCAGGAATCGGTTCAGGGACAGGAATTTGCAAATAAATGAGTGTCGTCATATTTCCCTCCGGTCATTGGGTGGACTCTTAAAGGGTAGACGCTGACAAATAACAGGCAAAAAAAAGCCGACTCATCTAAGTCGGCGTCGTACGAATCAATTGTGCTATGCAGTAATTCAAAAAAGGAAGTAAGACAATATGGAGCGCAACGCCCATCGCTTGACGTTGCATTCACCTGCGAGGAAGATATTGCCCTGAATGGGTAGAGAGTTTATTGACTTCGCTCAAACTTTACGGCGTTTTTGTATACAGGAAGTAGACAAATTTTCTTTTGTTACAACCATTTACTACGATGCAACCATAAAGCAACACCACCAATAAGAACAACTAACAGAATACAAAAAAGCGAAAAGCCGAATTGCCATCCCCCACCAGGAATACCACCAAGGTTGACGCCAAATAATCCCGTTAAAAACGTACTGGGTAAAAAGACCATTGCCATCAAGGACATTGTATACGTGCGACGCGCTAAATTTTCCTGCATGACCTGGGCGATTTCATCTGCCATCACGCCAGTTCGGGCAATACAGGCGTCAATCTCATCCAGACCACGTCCGAGACGATCGGCAATATCCTGCATTCGACGGCGTTGGTCGTCATTCATCCACGGCAGGCGCTCGCTGGCAAGACGAGCATAAACATCACGTTGCGGCGCCATATAGCGACGCATAACAATTAATTGTTTACGTAGTAGCGCCAGGAAACCGCGCGGAGGAATTTGTTGATCGAGTAGATTATCTTCCAGGTCGATAATTTTATCGTGCAGTTGTTCTATAAACTCACTGGAATGATCGGTCAACGCATCACACACATCCACCAACCAGCCGCCGCAATCGGTTGGACCAGTGCCCTCTTCCAGATCGCTAACCACATCATCCAACGCCAACACTTTACGTTGTCGGGTCGAGACAATTAACCGTCCGTCCATATAAACACGCATGGCCACCAGCTGGTCGGGACGTTCATCAGTACTGCCATTAATGCAGCGCAAAGTAATCAGCGTCCCTTCGCCAAGACGACTGACTCTGGGCCGTGTACTCTCTCCCGCCAGCGCATCGCGCACATTATTTGGCAGCAGTGGTGTCGTCGCCAGCCACTGGGCGCTGTCATGGTGCACATAATTGAGGTGGAGCCAGCAAGGATGCGCTTCATCTATCTCATCTGTATTTTCCAGCGGTTTAACGCCACCTTTGCCATCCAGAATCCAGGCAAATACTGCATCCGGGACATTTACGTCCGCTCCCTTAATCACTTCCACAGTGCCTCCCATCATCAACGGATTATTTTGTAGTCTAGTCTTCTGGTCATGTTACGCAAAATCTCATCACCCCATTACCCTGAAATGATTAATAAAATCCTGTCAAAATTAAATACAGAAAGCAAAATACTTTTCCTGATTTGAAAACGTGTGAAGCGTTAAATAGCGTCTATCATTATCAGAATTATCTGATCATTTGTCGTGGCATTTTTGCGATCAGGTAGCAACAAAAGATTGATAAAAATAACGGGATTTCAATGACTACGCACAACTTCAATACCCTGGACTTATTAACCAGTCCTGTCTGGATCGTTTCACCCTTCGAGGAACAATTAATTTATGCCAATAGTGCTGCGCGACTGTTGATGCAAGAACTCACTTTTAGTCAGCTACGTACCGGCCTCTATTCCATCTCCTCGCAAAACGAACTGCCTAAATACCTTACAGACCTGCATAACCAGCTTGATATTGTAGAAATCCTCACTGTCCAGCGTAATGGTGAAGATACAGCATTAAGCTGTCGGTTGACCCTCAAAGAGATTAATGACATAGAGAAAGTAATTATATTTGAAGGAATGGAAACACCCGCAACTCTGGGTTTAAAAGCCAGCCGCTCTGCGAATTATCAACGTAAAAAACAAGGGTTTTATGCGCGTTTTTTTCTGACTAACTCCGCGCCAATGTTGTTGATAGATCCCTCGCGTGATGGCCAAATCGTCGATGCCAATCTGGCCGCGCTTAATTTCTATGGCTATAACCATGAAACAATGTGTCAGAAACACACCTGGGAAATTAATATGCTTGGGCGTCGCGTTATGCCTGTCATGCATGAAATTTCACGTTTACCCGGCGGGCATAAGCCCCTCAATTTTGTCCATAAACTGGCAGATGGTTCCGTTCGACACGTACAAACTTATGCTGGACCAATTGAGATTTACGGTGACAGGTTAATGTTATGCATCGTACATGATATTACTGAGCAAAAAAGGCTCGAGGAACAGCTGGAACATGCGGCCCACCATGATGCGCTAACGGGATTACTTAACCGTCGACAGTTTTACTACATAACTGAACCAGGACAGATGCAGCACCTGGCAATCGCTCAGGACTACAGTTTGCTGCTCATCGACACCGATCGTTTTAAACATATCAATGACTTATACGGTCATCAGAAAGGGGATGAAGTGTTATACGCACTTGCCCGTACACTCGAAAGCTGCGCCCGCAAAGGTGATTTGGTGTTTCGCTGGGGTGGTGAAGAGTTCGTCTTATTATTGCCCAGAACCCCTCTGGATACTGCACTTTCGTTGGCTGAAACTATCCGCTTGAGCGTGGCAAAAGTGAGCATTTCGGGCTTGCCGCGCTTCACCGTCAGTATTGGCGTGGCGCATAACGAAGGAAATGAAAGTATTGATGAACTGTTTAAACGGGTCGATGATGCGTTGTATCGGGCAAAAAATGATGGACGCAACCGCGTGCTGGCAGCATAAGCCACGGAAGCGTCCCGTGATCAACGGCTGCGTTTAGCGTGGCGCTCCCAGTTTTCCTGCTTCGCCTGCGCCGTTTTACGGAGTGCGACGTAACACGCCCCGCTGCCGCCATGATGCGGTAGCGCGGTACAATATGCCTGAACATCATCAAACTCGGTCAGCCAGCGCGCCACATAGCTGCGAACAATGTTGGCGTGCGATTTATCGTCCCGCCCTTTGCCATGAATAATCAGCACGTTACGCAAACCATCCGCCAATGCCTGTTGAATAAAACTAAACACCATTTTGCGGCACTCTTCCACCGGCTGACGTAGAAGATTCAGGCTGGCCTGCTGCGGATATTTACCGCTGCGTAACTTATCCAGCACCCCATGTTGTAGCCCTTCCCGCCGAAACTCCAGCGGCTGGCTTAGTGGGATGATGTCGAGAAATCCAGTGGTAAGGAAATTATCAAGTTGCAGCGTGTCGATACGCTGCGGCGCACGTTGGTTACGCGTTGGATGCCAGTGGACATCTGTAGCGCGCTTCAGTGGCTGGACATCTTCCATGGCGTCAAGAAACAGCGATTTGTCGTCAAGGTTCATGTAACCTCCTATGCACCTTCACACATCTGATATTTGCTGCATCGTTCACTTCGCAGATTGAAACAATACTTTGCTCCATACCTGCTGGTGTCTGCACAGGCGGGGCATTTTATACTAGCCTGGTGACAGTATCGAACAGTTTAGGCCGGGTTTAATTCAGGCATCCGATCAGGGTGATTTATTCATAGCAGGAACTAACAAAAATGCGATGAAGAGCAGAACGCAGATTAGCGATGCATGATTATGCAATCACGAGACGAATGATTTAACTTATATTTTCGTGAAATCTGTCACTGAAGAAAATTGGCAACGGATGGGCAAAACCGTTATAACACTGTCACCGGTCACGAGGAACCCAGGCCGGATTTAAGACGCGGATGCACTGCTGTGTGTACTGTAGAGTCTGGCGGATGTCGACAGGCTCTATTTTTTTATTCATTTTTTAGCTCTGTAAATAACTACATTCTCGCCGGGATTGAGTGATGAATGGCGAGTTCAGTGGTACCAGGCGGCTATCACGCTGCTGAATCAAATAACAGGTCGCCTTCGGTAAAATTTCGCTGACTGGAATTATTCCAGCCTCGATCCAGGTGATGGAATACCCCCATTTATTCAGGCAGAAAAATCAAAAAATCGCTTTATGCGACCAGATCGCGACAAACCAGACGCGAAACCAGGTACTTACTCTTTGTTAGTCTTAATCTTTTTGGTGGTATGGCTGCTAATGTTGCTGGCGTGGTATCTTATCGGTCAGCCTATTGGTTCGGGGATTTACCCACGTTTGTCTTAAGAGAGAACGGATGCTGAGATTACTTGAAGAAAAAATTGCCACACCACTGGGACCTCTGTGGGTGATTTGCGATGAACAATTTCGTCTGCGGGCGGTTGAATGGGAAGAGTACAGCGAACGCATGGTGCAGCTGCTGGACATCCATTATCGCAAAGAAGGTTATGAGCGCATTTCTGCCACCAATCCAGGGGGCTTAAGCGACAAACTTCGTGACTATTTTGCCGGGAATCTTAGCATTATTGATACCCTTCCTACCGCCACAGGAGGCACGCCATTTCAGCGCGAGGTCTGGAAAACACTGCGCACTATCCCCTGCGGGCAGGTAATGCATTACGGTCAACTGGCTGAACATCTGGGTCGACCAGGCGCAGCGCGTGCCGTTGGCGCAGCAAATGGCTCTAATCCGATCAGCATTGTCGTCCCTTGCCACCGTGTTATTGGACGAAACGGCACGATGACAGGATATGCAGGCGGAGTGCAGCGAAAAGAGTGGTTATTGCGCCATGAAGGCTATCTGCTGCTATAAACCTTAAACAATTTGTGCCGATTTGTTCACAGTTTTATGTAAAGTTACCCTTAACAATTTAAAGGTTTTCAAAGGGATAGACATAAATTTACATCTATTATCGGAATTCTCCGCTGTTAAGGTTTGCTTAGACTTACTTGCTCCCTAAAAAGATGTTAAAATTGACAAATATCAATTACGGCTTGAGCAGACCTATGATCCCGGAAAAGCGAATTATACGGCGCATTCAGTCTGGCGGTTGTGCTATCCATTGCCAGGATTGCAGCATCAGTCAGCTTTGCATCCCGTTCACACTCAACGAACATGAGCTTGATCAGCTTGATAATATCATCGAGCGAAAGAAGCCTATTCAGAAAGGCCAGACGCTGTTTAAGGCTGGTGATGAACTTAAATCGCTTTATGCCATCCGCTCCGGTACGATTAAAAGTTATACCATCACAGAGCAAGGCGACGAGCAAATCACTGGCTTCCATTTAGCAGGCGATCTGGTAGGTTTTGACGCTATTGGTAGCGGCCATCACCCAAGTTTCGCCCAGGCGCTGGAAACCTCAATGGTATGTGAAATCCCGTTCGAAACCCTGGACGATCTGTCTGGTAAAATGCCGAATCTGCGTCAGCAGATGATGCGTCTGATGAGCGGTGAAATCAAAGGCGATCAGGACATGATCCTGCTGTTGTCGAAGAAAAATGCAGAAGAACGCCTGGCTGCTTTTATCTACAACCTGTCCCGTCGTTTTGCCCAACGCGGCTTCTCCCCTCGTGAATTCCGCCTGACGATGACTCGTGGCGATATCGGTAACTATCTTGGCCTGACGGTAGAAACCATCAGTCGTCTGCTGGGTCGTTTCCAGAAAAGCGGCATGTTGGCAGTCAAAGGTAAATACATTACCATCGAAAATAACGATGCGCTGGCCTTGCTTGCTGGTCATACGCGTAACGTTGCCTGATTTTTCCGCATAATCAACTATCCTTCTGTCATATCATTAAATTTTTCTGATTTATTGATCTGGCAGAAGGTTCATCACTGTTTCATTCACCAGATATGGGTTAATCTTTTAATTACAAACTGCGTTGACAGTTGTTGTAAGGAGACCCTGTATGGCTATGTATCAGAACATGCTCGTTGTTATCGACCCTAACCAGGACGATCAACCGGCATTACGGCGAGCTGTTTATTTACATCAACGGATTGGTGGCAAAATTAAAGCCTTTTTGCCGATTTATGACTTCTCATACGAAATGACTACCCTGCTCTCTCCCGACGAGCGTACCGCTATGCGTCAGGGGGTGATCAGCCAGCGTACTGCCTGGATCCATGAGCAGGCAAAGTATTATCTCAACGCTGGCGTCCCGATTGAAATTAAAGTGGTATGGCATAACCGTCCTTTCGAAGCCATCATTCAGGAAGTGGTTAGCAGTGGGCACGATTTGGTGCTAAAAATGGCGCACCAACATGACCGTCTGGAAGCGGTTATTTTCACCCCTACCGACTGGCACCTGTTACGCAAATGCCCAAGCCCGGTGTGGATGGTGAAAGACCAGCCGTGGCCGGAAGGTGGTAAGGCGCTGGTGGCGGTGAATCTCGCCAGTGAAGAGCCGTATCATAATGCGCTCAATGAAAAACTGGTGAAAGAAACGATCGAGCTGGCGGAACAGGTAAATCACACCGAAGTCCATCTGGTTGGCGCCTACCCCGTAACACCTATCAATATTGCCATTGAACTGCCGGAATTTGATCCAAGCGTTTATAACGATGCCATTCGTGGACAACATTTGCTGGCGATGAAAGCCCTGCGGCAGAAATTCGGCATTAATGAAAACATGACGCACGTTGAAAAAGGTTTGCCTGAAGAAGTGATTCCAGATCTGGCCGAACATTTGCAGGCAGGGATTGTCGTTCTTGGCACTGTGGGACGCACCGGTATCTCTGCGGCATTCCTTGGTAATACGGCAGAACAGGTGATTGATCATCTCCGCTGCGATTTGCTGGTGATTAAACCTGACCAGTACCAGACGCCTGTCGAACTGGATGACGAAGAAGACGATTAATTGTTTATCAATTAATTGCAAGGCCCGATATCTCGGGCCTTTCTTTTATTTACTTCTCATCACCACCGAGGAAATAAATTCCCAGCGGGATTGCCAGCAATACAGTAAAGACCAGACTATAAACAAGAATCATCGATGACTGAATCACATACATTGATGTCGTCCAGTCAGAAAGCGGAATATTATATTGTTCGATAACACCGCCGATAGTCGCGCGAGTCACAACTGACGCCGCAATAATGAAAACCGCCAACAGACCAAAGAGAAACTTCTTCCCCTTTGCTGACTTCAGCTTCGTCATGATCATGATGTAATCCTTATGCAGACAAACTCTTTGTTACTTGTGCGTAACAATATCATGACATTTCCTCGTTGTCTGCCCCGAAAGCATGAGATTGTTGCCGTTCAAATCATCAACCCATTGATAAATTCGCTAATGTTGCTACTTCCTTCCCTGTCTATTGATGATATGAATGAATTATCGCGATAAAATACCCCCGCCAGGGGTTTCCGGCATGACATCAATTATCTGGAGGAGCCTGATAAAACAATGATCGCTGAACTGTTTACAAATAATGCGCTTAATCTGGTCATTATTTTCGGTAGCTGCGCAGCATTGATTCTGATGAGCTTTTGGTTTCGTCGTGGAAATCGTAAAAGAAAAGGATTCTTATTCCATGCGGTTCAATTTTTGATCTACACCATAATTATCAGTGCTGTCGGCAGCATCATTAATTATGTTATTGAAAATTACAAACTCAAATTTATCACCCCAGGCGTTATCGATTTTATCTGTACGTCACTGATTGCGCTTATTCTGACGGTTAAGTTATTTCTCCTGATTAATCAGTTTGAAAGGCAACAGATAAAAAAAGGTCGAGACATCACCAGCGCGCGGATTATGTCGCGCATCATCAAAATCAGCATTATCGTGGTGATTGTTCTGCTTTATGGCGAACATTTCGGCATGAGCCTTTCTGGTTTGTTGACCTTTGGTGGTATTGGTGGTCTGGCTGTCGGTATGGCCGGTAAAGATATTCTGAGTAACTTCTTTTCCGGGATTATGCTCTATTTCGATCGCCCCTTTAGTATTGGCGACTGGATCCGTTCACCGGACAGGAATATCGAAGGCACAGTAGCAGAAATTGGCTGGCGTATCACAAAAATCACCACCTTTGATAATCGTCCACTGTACGTACCAAACTCGCTTTTTTCGTCCATTAGCGTAGAAAACCCAGGGCGGATGACCAACCGGCGTATTACCACTACCATTGGTTTACGTTATGAAGATGCCGCAAAAGTTGGGGCTATTGTCGAAGCCGTACGTGAGATGCTGAAAAATCACCCTGCTATCGACCAGCGACAAACCTTACTGGTTTATTTCAACCAGTTTGCCGATTCGTCATTAAATATTATGGTCTATTGCTTTACTAAAACCACGGTCTGGGCCGAATGGCTGGCCGCCCAGCAGGATGTTTATTTGAAGATTATTGATATTGTGCAGTCACACGGCGCGGACTTTGCCTTCCCCAGCCAGACGCTGTATATGGATAATATTACCCCCCCCGAACAGCTTAAATAACACTCAACAAAACCGGATGACGATAATAATATTCGACATCCGGTTTTATTTATTACCTCAATTTACCGCAGCCAGAGCGACATTATTCTCACCCGCTTTAAACTGGGCATACTGTTCTTCAGTACCAAAGAAAACTTCTGACTCTGTGCTGTGACCAATGCCCGGCACCTTTTCGTTTCCTGAATATTGCCAAAGCGTCCAGGGATTACGCCCCTCGAGTTTCACACCAGCTTGTCCCCAATACCCCATCCACACCATATACTGGTCGAACCGACTGTCCATGAAATGGGACAAATTATTATGATTGCCATAAAATATTGGTATTTTATGGTAATTTTTATACATCAGGGCAGCAAAACGTAAAATATCATTCCGTGCATTCACCATTCCCGATTTTTTAAAACAAGCCAGTTGGGTTGTATCTTCACCTTCTGGATTCACCAGTAAAATACCGGGAGGCAACATTTTCGGGTCTTCAGGCAGCAGGCTTTTTGCTGTTTCCAGTTGCGCCTCAGGAGTGTGGCAAAAATCAAATTTAAAATAGCCTCCGCGATCAAATTTTGAATCTGCTAATTGCTTCCAGTGAGCCTTAAACGACGAGTCTGGCCCTCTCCAGCCAACCACTCTCACGTAGACAAAACGCGCAGGTGATTTCTCCTGAAACAATTTCCAGTCGATTTCGCCATCGTTAGACGAAATATCATGACCACTGATCGGGTAAATATCCGGTGTTTTGAAGATACGGATATCAGGTCGGTTGGGAATTGCACTTACGGGGCCATAAGGAATTTCAATAGGTGTTATATCTTTGTTCTTTGGTTCATCTGGCGCAGTAGGCGGTTCTTTAATAGAATATGCGGTCTTATCAACATTCGTAAATTCATCTGCATTCCCGGCTGATAATTGTGTTTTTTTATCCAGACGACTGGCCGCAGGATCGTTAATAAAGAAGAATCCCCCCGGTCCGGCTGGTTTTTCTGTTGCTCCTATCCAGGCATCACTGAGATGTATTCCTTTCCCTTCCTCGTCCAGTTTTTCATTGATTTTTATATATTGGTCGTTCACATAGATAAACAAACTTAATATTCGGGTAATGCCCGCGTAGTATTCCTTTTTACCATCAATTTTTACCATATACGATTTCCCGAAGCGTTCGTCGGCAACGCCATCAGCAACGCCTTTTATAAGGGTATCAAAAAATACACTGCCTTTATCTTTTTCCAGGGAATAAACTTCTGTTTTATCATCACCAGCGGCTATCGCATACGCACCTGGTTTACTATACGCGTTTGAATTCCCTGCGCCATCTGTCATGCCAAAAAGACCTGAACCAAAACAAGCATTAACTAAAGTCAAAACATGGAAATAACGCTTTGCCAGAATGTTGAGTTGAGCATTCAAAGCTGGCATTTCATACATGCCTTTTGAACCATCGATATCTGTAGCATTACTCAAAACAAATGCCGGTGCCTTATCAGAATTACCATTTTGAGTGCCAAAACGCCCATGACCTGAATAAGCAATTAACAAGCGAGCTTTCTTATCAAACATCATCCCTCTGGCAGGGAGATATTCTTTCAGAAAATAATTAATGTTATCCAGTGACGCATCCTGATCTTTCAGTAAAATAACCTCATCAAACTTTTGCCCATTAATAAGAAAATCAGCCATTCTTTGACCGTCTACTGCAGCTGCTGGAATATCTGCATGTAACAGTGGATATTTTGAAATTGAAATAATCAGCCCAATCGCGCGAGTTTTCGCTGCATCCTGATCTGGTATTTTTAATGCATCACTGATACGGATATCCAGTTTACCAGGAGCCTCAGGCCCATAATGGATAAAAAAATGACAATACTCATCAGGAACCATTGCACCATTTTTACAAATATCATCTGCACGTGCATCTGATATTCCATGTGATATTCCGGCAACAAATAGCCCCAGAACCGATATACATAAAGTAAGCCATCGTCTGTTCATAAGTTAAAATTCCTGCACGCCCAAAGTGGTATAAAATTCAGCAATTGGACCTTTATAAATACTGGCATCAAACTTCTTACTCGATCCTAAATTAAGCTGTGCTGCGTCGGTGAACTGCCAGATCGCCCATTTTGTCTGGTTGATTGAACGCGGTGTTTCACTGGCCTGAGCCTGATTAGAGTAATCAGCCAGCCACAGTTTGTGATCCGCAACCTGGGCAAAACTATTTTCCCCACCAACGGCATCTTTCCACCAGGCTCGCGCAGTGTAGATAACCGGTTTACGCCCTAAATCGGCTTCGACCTGTGCGGTAAACGCCTTGATCATCGTTATAATTTCAGCTGGTTTACGCTTTTGCCAACGATCCTTACCCGTTGATGAGTCCACATCCCACTCCACATCCACTGCCGGTGGCATATCCGTTGCGCGTAATCCCCCGTTAGCTTTAATAATTTTAACAAACGTCATCGCCTGCTTGCGTCCCCATGTTTCAGCGTCGTCTGCCGGTGTACCGCTGGAAAGAAAATGATATGCTCCACGGTGTAATTTTACCCCCCGTTCCGTATCCCCGGCCCGTTGCCAGAAACCGGAAAATTCGGGATCGACATAACGCGTTCCTTGACTGGACTTCATATACAGAAACACAGACTTATTTTTTGCCAACAGTTCGATTGGAAAACTCTTACCATTATGATGGCTGATATCCACTCCAAATAAAGAACTTGGTCGCGGTTGATTTAATACCGAGTCATAAGAGACATCGGCCGGAAATTTAAAATATTTTTTTACAGAAAAGGAATCAAACTCTTTATCACGTGAAGGATCCGATTCCAGAATCTTTACAAATAACTGCTGTCGTGAGAGATCATTAGTTAAGTTTTCCAGTCCCAGTGATGCGGCATCGGGAAGCGGCTCTGCGGCCAGACTAAAAGAAGAATAATGAGAGAGGAATAGAGAGATAACTAACGGAATAGCGGAGGCTTTTTTCATTTTACCACCCCATTTTTAGCTGTGTGTTTATTTTCATATGAAGATGTTTTACAAGTGATGAAATACACTTCACGTTATAAAAAAAGTAAAGCACAGCTTATATTTGGAGTATGTAATACAGCAGATAAATAAAATTTATGATTAGAGTTTGTACTTAATATAAACTGTAAATTTCACAGTCTCATCTTGAGAGCAATCTTTTATAGGGTAAATTTAAAAAAGAGAGGGATTTTATCGGGGTTGTAAAATCTGGCGCAACTTTTGCGCCAGATGACATCATAATCAATGTTTTACAATATACATAGTCCGGCTATAAGCCACATCTTCCGGGTTATTAATGGGATAACCTTTCAGCCACGGCTTGATTAGCCGTCCATTGGTATATTGATAAATTGGCGCAATCGGTGCTTGCTCCATGAGGATTTTCTCTGCCGTGTTGTAATCGGCGTTGCGTGCTTTAACGGTGTTTTCAGTCGATGCCTGGGCCAGCACTTTGTCGTATGCCGGATTGTTAAAGCGGGAAATATTTCCTGAGTGTGTTGACGTTAACAGTGTCAGGAAGGTTGATGGTTCATTATAATCCCCAACCCACGAGGCGCGGATAACATCAAAATTGCCGGTATTACGACTATCAATATAGGTTTTCCATTCCTGATTTTGCAGTTTGACATCTACGCCAAGATTCTTTTTCCACATCGACGCCACAGCGATAGCAATTTTCTGGTGATTTTCCGAAGTGTTATATAACAGTGTAAGTTTCAACGGTTTCTGTGGGCCATACCCGGCGGCGCTCAACAATGTTTTCGCCTGAGCATTCAGTTCTTCCTGACTCATTTGTTCAAACGGCGAAGGTTCTGGCGTAAATCCGGCAGTAACATCTGGCGTGAAATGCCATGCTGGTTTTTCACCCGTGCCCAGCACTTTTTCCGTCATCAGACGGCGATCAATTGTCATACTTAATGCCAGCCGCACTCGTTGATCTGCCGTCGGTCCTTTTTGCGTGTTAAATGCATAATAATACGTCCCCAACTGTGGCGGCGTGTAAACCTGCCCTGGAATATCCTTCAACAGCTTTTGATACATATTTTTCGGGAAGGATTCAGTGATATCAATATCACCTGCGAGATAGCGTTTAGTGGCAGCAGATTCCTGGTTAATCGGCAAGAAAGTGACTTTTTGCAGCACAGTTTTGGCGTTATCCCAATAATGAGTATTCGGCACAACGACCAGCTTTTCATTAACCACGCGCTCTTTAAGTACATAAGCGCCATTGCCGATCAGATTCCCTGGTTTCGTCCACTCTTTACCACTTTCAACGTTGGCTTTTTGCACCGGGAAGAAAGCAAAGTTAGCCGTTAAATTCACAAACCAGGGCAATGGTTTATCAAGCTGAATTTTCAGGGTATGAGCATCAACAGCGGTGACGCCTAGTTGGTCAGGCGTAGCCTTACCATCAATAATCGCCTGAGCGTTATTGATCCCTGCCAGCGCGGCAAACCAGGCAAACGGAGACAACGTTTTCGGGTTCACCTGACGCTGCCAGCTATAGACAAAATCTTGCGCCGTTACCGGCGTACCATCGGCCCATTTGGCGTTCTCGCGCAGGGTAAAAGTCCAGATACGATTGTCATTACTTTTCCACTGCGTGGCGACACCAGGCACAATCTCCCCTTTCTCGTTTTGATTCACCAGACCTTCAAACAAATCGCGAATGACCTGAATCTCTGGCAAACCCACGGCTTTCGCGGGATCTAACGAAGCTGGCTCATCTTTAATGTGGCGTACCAGCTCTTGCTTCTCTGCCAGTACTGTGCCGCCCGGAACTTCTGCAGCATACGACAGGGAAATGCTGCTGACTAACAGCGCACAACAAGTAACTGAAACAGAGTGCTGCATAAGATACCCTCAAAATGATGTTAAGATTGATGCGTAATTATTTGTTTCTCCTTGAAGAAATGCAAATAACTTCCGGCAAAAAAGTGATAAAGGATCGATAACATATCGTTGTCGAAAAGGATTTGATAATCCGCAAAATTTGCACAACACTGCCTGTAATACTTCTTATATTCGAGACGATTATGACCGTGACCCGCCCGCGCGCCGAACGGGGCGCTTTTCCGCCAGGAACCGAACATTACGGACGTTCATTATTAGGTGCGCCGTTGATCTGGTTTCCGGCTTCTGCTGCCAGCAGCGAAAGTGGTTTAATCCTGGCTGGCACCCACGGCGACGAAAATTCTTCCGTCGTCACCCTCTCCTGCGCATTACGCACGTTAACACCGTCTCTGCGCCGCCATCATGTCGTGCTCTGTGTGAATCCTGACGGTTGCCAGCTTGGTCTGCGGGCTAATGCCAATGGTGTGGATCTAAACAGAAACTTTCCGGCGGCGAACTGGAAGGAAGGTGAAACGGTGTATCGCTGGAACAGTGCCGCCGAAGAGCGCGACGTGGTCTTGCTGACCGGCGATAAACCCGGCTCCGAACCTGAAACTCAGGCGTTGTGCCAGCTCATTCATCGTATCCACCCCGCCTGGATTGTCTCTTTTCACGATCCTCTGGCTTGTATTGAAGATCCCCGACACAGTGAATTAGGTGAGTGGCTGGCTCAGGCATTTGAATTGCCGCTGGTGACCAGCGTCGGATACGAAACCCCCGGCTCCTTCGGCAGTTGGTGTGCGGATCTGAACCTGCACTGTATTACCGCCGAGTTTCCGCCCATCTCCTCCGATGAAGCCAGTGAAAAGTATCTCTTTGCAATGGCGAATTTACTGCGCTGGCATCCTAAAGATGCAATTCGCCGGTCGTAAACTGTAGCGCCGGCTCCACATCCACCGCCAGCCAGGTCGGTCCATCAAGATCGGCAAAACTGACCTGTGGCACCAATGGTAAAGCGGCGCTAATGGCGCGCGAGGTGCACAACATGCAGCCCAACATCAGGCTGAAACCCTGGGCGCGCGCTTCGGTCGCCAATGCCAGGGCTTCGGTCAGCCCCCCCGTTTTATCGAGTTTGATATTAACCATCTCATAGCGCCCTTTCAGCGCCTTCAGATTGCTACGGGTATGACAACTTTCATCAGCACAAATGGGTAACGGATGAATAAAATTCTCCAGCGCCGCATCGTCCTGTGCGGGAAGCGGTTGTTCCAGCATCGCGACGCCTAAATCAGCCAGCAACTGACATCGCGCTGCCAATCCCTCTGCGCGCCAGGATTCATTCGCATCAACAATCAACGTTGCATCGGGTACAGCCGAGCGAATTGCCACCATCCGCTCGCTAATAAGATGGTTATCCAGTTTCACTTTCAGCAATTTCGCCCCTCCTTGCCATAGTGCCACAGCACTGCTGGCCATTTGATCAGGCGTACCGATGACAACCGTCTGTGCAGTGGTAATGGTGTCGGGAAGCGTTATACCGATAAATTCAGCCAGAGTCTGCTGCTGTTTACGTGCACTGAGATCCCACAATGCGCAATCCAGCGCATTACGCGCCGCGCCCGCAGGCAGAATTTTTTGTAATTCTTCACGTGTCAGCCCTTTTTCCAGTTGCGGTACAACACTCATAATTTGCGCCATTACTGAAGCGTCACTTTCACCATAGCGCGGATAGGGAGTGCATTCCCCGGCACCTTTAACGCCATCTTCTTCCAGTTCAACAACTACCACACGCGCTTCACTGCGGCTGCCACGAGCAATTACAAACGGGGTATGTAACGGCCAGGCTTCCTCAAATACCTTTACGGTTCTCATCTTTACTCCTTGTTGCCGCGATGGACTGCGGATTAAGCGCAAATAGCGATTGCTGTGTTATTGACAGTTAGCATAAACTAGGTGTGACGTTAACTATATGTAAACAGGAAAGATAATCATGTCACAAATCGTTCATTTCCAGGGCAACCCGGTTACAGTCGCCAATTCCATCCCGCAAGTGGGTAGCAAAGCGCAGACTTTTACTCTCGTGGCAAAAGATCTGTCTGACGTCACCCTCGGTCAGTTTGCGGGTAAACGCAAAGTGCTGAACATTTTCCCGAGTATTGATACCGGTGTTTGCGCCGCATCAGTACGTAAGTTTAACCAACTGGCGACAGAAATCGACAACACCGTTGTACTGTGTATTTCCGCCGATCTGCCGTTCGCCCAGTCTCGTTTCTGCGGTGCGGAAGGTCTGAACAACGTCATCACCCTTTCCACTTTCCGTAATAGCGAATTTCTGCAAGCTTACGGCGTTGAGATCGCTGAAGGCCCACTGAAAGGTCTGGCTGCGCGCGCAGTTGTCGTAATTGATGAAAATGACAATGTGATTTTCAGCCAGCTGGTGAATGAAATCACCACTGAGCCGGATTACGAAGCAGCTCTGGCGGTACTGAAGGCGTAATTTATTATGCCTGATGGTATTGCGCCATCAGGCATTTTACGTGTTTACTCTTCGCTCTTCTTCTGGCTCAGGCCGTATTCACGCAATTTGTTGGCAATCGCGGTATGTGAAACGCCCAGACGTTTTGCCAGTTTGCGCGTGCTGGGATAATTGCGATAAAGCTGGGTTAACACCGAACGCTCAAATCGACTGGTGATTTCATCCAGCGAACCTTCCATCGCATCTTCACCCACGGCAACGGTTGTCGCGTCATAATCTGGCAGCAAAATGTCTTGTGGACGCAGTTCGTAGCCGTCCAGTTGCGTGAGTGCACGATAGATAGCATTTTTCAACTGCCTCACGTTACCCGGCCAGCCATAACGCGTCAGCACAGTATTCAGATCGGCAGCCAATTTCGGCCGGGGTACTCCCTGCTCGTCAGCAAAGCGGGCGACGAACAATTCGGTTAACGGCATGATATCCTGCGGACAGTCGCGCAGCGGTGGCAGATTCAGCGTCAACACGTTTAGACGATAATAGAGATCTTCCCGAAATACGCCTTTTTGCACCAGCTCAACCAGATTCTTTTGCGTCGCGCAAATCACCCGCACATCGACATGCACTTCGTGATCTTCGCCAACCCGACGGAAAGTGCCGTCATTAAGGAAACGCAGCAATTTAGCCTGCATCCGTGGAGACATCTCACCAATCTCATCCAGCAGCACCGAGCCGCCGTTCGCCTGCTCAAAGAACCCTTTCTTCCCTTCCGGGGCATGTCCAAACAGTTCGCTCTCAACGGCATCTTCCGGGATAGACGCGCAGTTCAGCGCCAGATAAGGTTTACCGGCGCGAGGGCTGGCCTGATGACAGGCATAAGCAAAGAGATCTTTACCAGTACCAGTGTCACCCGTGATCAGCAGTGGCGCGCTTAACATCGCCAGTTTCTGCGCCTGCTCGACAACGTGTTTCATTTTCGGGCTAACAGCGACAATCTGATTAAAGGCGCTGACATCCTGCGCAGCCACATTTTGCAACTGACGCCCCATACGAATCGTTGAGCGCAGCATCACTACCGCACCGGTCAGGACGTGTTGGTCGTGTTCATCCTGCAAATAAACCGGTGTTATCTCCATCAAGAAATTTTGCCCGTTAATCACCACATGTTCGTTATGCGAATCCTGCGGGTCACTCTCCAGCCAGCGTAAAAAATTAAATCCGTTAATCAATTGCGCAGCGGTATGATTGCGTAAACGATCAAGTTTTTGACCAAATAGCTGACAGCTCGCCGGATTCGCCATATCCACTTTGCTTTTCATATCGACAGAAAGCACGGGTTCAGGCAACGCCTCAAGCAATGCGCTCAACGCCAGATGTTCGCGCTCGGAAGGCATCCATGACACAGTGCGCACATCGGTAACACCTGCAATACGGCGAATTTCCGCCATCAGGCTGCTGAAACTGTCAAAATCCAGTTCGGCAAAATTGAGGTAAATCCGCCCGATTGGGTCAATCTCAATACCGCGTAAATCGATGCCTCTTAGAACCAGTAGATCGAGTAATTCGCGGGTCAGACCGAGTCGGTCTTCACAAAAGACTTCCAGACGCATGGGAACCTTCACCTGAGAAAAGAACAATTAATATGATGATATGACACTATTCGAGTGGCAGGAAGATTTCTGTCAACAAAGATTGACACAAAGACGGATTATCGGGCACTTCGGCGTAAAGATATCCGATCAGCACCCGATATTGCGTTATTATTCGCTGGTCGTTTTGCCTTTTTGCAGCGTCTCCTTTACCTGACCGATAAGCTGGCGACGAAAATCTCCCAGGCGAGGTTTGTCATCGTCGATCCACGGCAACGGACGGCAAAGTTCCATAGCTTTTATTCCCAGTCGCGCGGTCAGGAGTCCGGCGCCAATCCCCTGGGCAGCACGTGTCGACAAACGAGCGGCGAGATCTTGTGACATCCAGTCCATCCCCACTTCGCGCACCAGTTCGCTGGCACCGGCAAAAGCGATATTCAGCAATACCAGTTTGAACAGGCGCAAACGGCTGTAATAACCCAGTTCAATGCCATAGAGCGTGGCGATACGATTAATCAACCGCAGATTGCGCCAGGCAATAAATGCCATATCCACCAGCGCCAGCGGGCTGACAGCAATCATCAGGGTAGATTCTGCCGCCGAACGGCTGATTTCTCTACGCGCCTGCGCATCCAGCACTGGCTGAACCAGATGTGCGTACAGACTGACGACTTCACGATCGTTCTGCGTTTCATGGATTGAGGCATACCAGCGTTGCAGCGCCGGATGCGACTGATCGATGCCGGCCTGCTGTGCCAGTTTCTCGCAAAATACGCGCCCCTTACCCGTGCCGTGACTATGCAACAAATCGCGCGCTTCATCGCGTTCGTGCGCGCGCTGGCGCAAGCGCCATAAGCGCCGCCACTCTGTTACCACAGAGCCAACGCCAGCCCCGATAATCAATGCACCAGCCGCACAACCGCCCAGCGCCACCCAGTCCTGAGTTTGCCAGGCATTCATCGTCCACTGCACACCCTGACCAACAACGCTCACACCAAACAGCGCCAGCCCGCCTATGACCATTTTGCGCCACAAACTGCGCTTCGGACGCAGCGCCGCATCCATTACCGCTTCGACTTGCCCATCTTCTTCCGGCGCTTCGTCGAGCGTCGCCGGGGCAAAATTTTGCGCCTGATTTTCATCAAAGGTCTGCTGCGCCTTAAATTTAGGGTTCTGATCGACCTCCAGCGGACCGTCGAAATCAATACGTGGTTTTAACGGTTCGGTCATCGCAATTTATCTCCTATTAAAAATTCCAGCGCGGCATCAAGGCGAATATGCGGCAGCGGTTTATCGACATCCATCACCTGCGGGCGAAACGCTTCAAACTGGAAGCCTTGTTTATCCCAGAACGCCTGACTGGGCAAACGTGCGGGAACTTCACCTGGGTAAACGGTAAGCGGTGCGCCATCGCTCAGTCGATTACCGCGCAGAGCCGGGATTTTCTCACCGTTGACGTCGATGATGCCGCTGGTGGTCGCCTGTACTGAGGCCAGCCCCAGGCAGTCCATGCTGATCCCTTCAAATGCCGCATTTTGCCAGGCATCCTGAATTAGTTGTTGCAGTAATGAAACCATATTGGCGTGCTGATCGATGGTCACATGGTCCGCTTTAGTCGCGGCAAACAGCAATTTGTCGATAACTGGCGAGAATAAGCGCCGGAAAAGTGTACGTTGCCCGTAGTGGAAACTTTGCATCAACTGTGTCAGCGCCAGACGCATGTCATTAAATGCCTGCGGTCCACTGTTGAGCGGTTGCAGGCAATCCACCAGCACAATCTGGCGGTCAAAACGCAGAAAGTGGTTTTTATAGAACCCCTTCACCACTTTCTCGCAGTAATAATTAAACCGCTCGCGCAGCATTCCGGCGTTGGTATGCTTATCGGCCTGTGCCAGTTTAGACTCGCCCCAGGCATCGACATCCGGCCACGGGAAGAATTGCAGCGCGGGCGCGCCTGCCATATCTCCCGGCAGAACAAAGCGGCCTGGCTGGATAAAGTGCAGCCCCTGCTGTTTGCAGTGGTGAAGATAATCGGTCCACGCGGCGGCGATATCGGCAAGACGGTTTTCGTCGGCAGGCGCTAACGGATCAAGCCCTTCGCACATCATCCGCCATTTTGCCGACCACTCGCCGCGCTGACCATTAAGCAGGCCCGTCATCTGCCGTGACCAGCTTAAATAGTCCTGCGCCAGCATTGGCAGATCGAGTAGCCACTCGCCGGGATAATCCACAATCTCCAGATACAGCGTGGAGGTGTCTTTGAAGTGACGCAGTAGCGAATCGTTCGATTTATAACGCAATGCCAGGCGGATTTCACTGACGCCACGCGTTGGCGTCGGCCAGGCGGGAGGGTCGCCGTACAGCTGCGCTAACCCTTCATCGTAAGTAAAACGCGGAATGCCAAAATCGCGCTGTGGAATACGCTTCACACCCAGCAGGCGCTCTTCACGCACCGCGCTTAATAGCGGCAAGCGTGCTCCTGCATGAATATTGAGCAACTGATTGACCATCGCGGTGATAAACGCCGTTTTGCCGCTGCGGCTAAGTCCGGTTACCGCCAGTCGCAGGTGCCTGTCGACGCCACGATTCACCAGCGCGTTAAGTTCATTTTTGAGTCGCTTCATTGCTGTCCTGTGCCAGAAAGCTGTAGAAAGGATGAGATGCTGGAGATAATAATGTGGGTTAATTTTGATTTATCAAATGAATAAGCGGCGTTATTTACACCGCTCAATAAGTAATTTGTTAACCTTTGACCTTCGGCATCGCAATGTCTTTAAGACCACCGGCGTTCTCAACGTGGGTATATCCCATTTCGTTGAGGATCTCTTTTGCCTGCCCGGACTGGCGTCCGGCGTTGCAATACACTTTCACGGTGTCGTTTTTATCCGGAACGGCGGTGGCAATGCGCTCTTTCACTTCCTTCAGAGGAATATTGATGGCTCCCTGAACGTGTTCTTGCTGATACTGTTCTGGAATGCGAACATCGATCCAATGTTCAGCGGCAAAAACAGGCAGTGAAAACACCAGCGTCAGCGCAAGTAAGCCTTTTTTAAACATGTAAGCGTCCTTCTATGAATGAAAATTGCCATCCATTATACGCCTGAGATTTAACAATTTTTGCGAAACTCCCCTCACCTTTTATAACGCTGCGCCAGTTTATTGGCAGCCCGACTTAACAGCGGTTCCAGCGCCACAGCCAGCAACATTTTCAGCGGGCGGCGAGCAACAGATTTTATCGCCCAGCCAGCCACACCCGCCGGGCCGTAGCGCAGTGCGGTAAGAAGTACCAGCTTGCCTGCTAATTTAAAACCAGGCTTCACCTTTTGCCCGGCCTGTTGCCAGCGAGTATTCATAACTTTCCTCACAATTGACGGAAACGGCTACGCAGCGTGAAGGTATCGGAAGTGACATAACGTTCCATCTCGCGTAAACGCGTTTCACTGGCCGCCAGTTCACGGTCGACTTCATCCAGCAATTCGCTGCTGGAAGGTTGTTGTTCACCATACGCCATGTTGTCCGGCATCGGGTCAAGGGCAAATGACAAAATGATGTAAGCAACCAGGGTAAATAGCGCCAGGCCGAAGAAAATCGACAGTACCACGAGGATACGCACCAGTTTTACCGGTACATCAAAATAATTAGCAATCCCCGCGCAGACGCCGCGCACCATGCCTTGCTGTGGAATACGCCATAATTTTTTATTGAGATTAATGCCCGCCATTAGCGATCCCTCCAGTTCGGATGTTCTGCATCAAGAATGGATTCCAGCGCCTGAATACGCTCGCGCATCCGTTTTGCTTCATCAGCCAGTTGCGCTAATCGCTGCTGTTCGCTTTGCGACAATTCACCGCGACTGGAGCGGTTGCTGTAATGCAGCCACAACCAGATAGGTAAAACAAACAGCACAAAAATGGTTAACGGAATAGCCAGAAATAGCGCGCTCATAAGTACTCCTTAAAGAATGAGCGGCGGCGCGTTCAGACGCCGCCTGGGTGTTATTATTGATTATCTTGCTTCATTTTGGCTTTTAATTGTGCCAGTTGCTCGCTGATTGCATCATCGGCTTTCAGTTCGGCAAACTGATCGTCCAGCGATTTTTGTTTGCCGAAGCTGTGGCTTTCTGCTTCCGCTTCCATCTGGTCGATACGACGCTCGAAAGATTCGAAACGCGCCATCGCCTCATCCAGTTTGCCACTGTCCAGTTGACGACGCACGTCACGCGACGAGTTTGCAGCCTGATGACGCAACATCAATGCCTGCTGGCGAGCGCGAGTTTCGCTCAATTTGTTTTCCAGCTCGCCAATCTCTTTCTTCATACGCTCCAGCGTATCGTCCACCAGCGTCACTTCATGTTCCAGGCTCTTAATCAGATCGGTCAGTTTCTGTTTTTCAATTAGTGCCGCACGCGCCAGATCTTCTCTCTCTTTCAGCAGCGCCAGTTCGGCTTTTTCCTGCCACTCAACTTCACGCGCCGACGCTTGTTCAATACGGCGAGTCAGCTGTTTCTTTTCTGCCAGCGCACGCGCCGAGGTAGAACGCACTTCAACTAATGTATCTTCCATTTCCTGGATCATCAGACGCACCAGTTTCTGCGGATCTTCCGCTTTCTCTAACAGAGCGTTGATGTTGGCATTCACGATGTCGGCAAAGCGAGAAAAAATACCCATAATGTTGTCCTCTTGATTTCTTCGTTCAGGATTGTCCTGCTGAACTGTTAATACAATTTGCGTGCCAATTTTTTATCTTTTTGATTTATAAAGATCTGATTGAAGATTCAACAGCAACATGCCAGGATAAATTAGCGAATTACACTAACAAGTGGCGAATTTCATCATGGCAGAATACAAAGATAACTTACTCGGTGAGGCGAACAGCTTTCTTGAAGTGCTGGAACAGGTTTCGCATCTCGCGCCGCTGGACAAACCGGTTTTGATTATTGGCGAGCGCGGCACTGGTAAAGAGCTGATCGCCAGCCGTTTGCATTATCTCTCCTCCCGCTGGCAAGGGCCGTTTATTTCCCTTAACTGCGCGGCGTTAAATGAAAATCTGCTGGATTCCGAATTGTTTGGGCACGAGGCGGGCGCGTTTACCGGGGCGCAAAAACGCCATCCGGGACGATTTGAACGTGCCGACGGCGGAACGCTGTTTCTTGATGAACTCGCTACGGCACCAATGATGGTGCAGGAAAAATTATTACGCGTAATTGAGTACGGTGAACTGGAGCGCGTTGGCGGCAGCCAGCCATTACAGGTCAATGTGCGGCTGGTATGTGCGACAAATGCCGATCTTCCGGCGATGGTCGATGAAGGCACTTTTCGCGCTGACCTGCTGGACCGCCTGGCTTTCGACGTGGTGCAACTGCCGCCCCTGCGCGAGCGTGAAGGCGACATTATGCTGATGGCGGAACACTTTGCCATCCAGATGTGTCGGGAAATCAAGCTGCCTCTGTTCCCGGGTTTTACCGAGCGCGCCAGAGAAACGTTACTGAGCTATCGCTGGCCGGGAAATATCCGTGAATTGAAAAACGTGGTGGAACGTTCGGTGTATCGCCACGGCAACAGCGATTATCCGCTTGATGAGATCATTATTGATCCCTTTAAACGGCGTCCGCCTGAAGACGCTATCGCCGTTTCAGAAACCACCTCTCTTCCGGCATTGCCGCTGGATTTACGTGAGTTTCAGATGCAGCAGGAAAAAGAGTTGCTGCAACTCAGTTTGCAACAGGGGAAATATAACCAGAAGCGCGCAGCTGAGTTGCTGGGGTTAACCTATCATCAGTTCCGCGCATTGCTTAAAAAGCACCAGATTTAGCGGAGTTGGGCAATGTAGCTTGCCGGATAAGGCGATCAAACCTACAAAATCAAGACGCCGTTTGCAGGCCTGATAAACGCAGCGCATCAGGCATTATTGCGTTGGCCTCCGCTTCTGCGTATTAATCCCTCAGCGCATCCTGCAAAATTTTCATGGCCGCATCGAACTGCGTATCCGGGATGGTCAGCGGATACAAGAAACGAATCACGTTACCGTAGGTGCCGCAGGTCAGCAGTAACAATCCCTGTGCCAGCGCGCGTTGCTGGATTTTCTGCGCAATCGCCGCCGACGGCTCACCCGTTTGCGGGTCGTTAAACTCTGCCGCAATCATTGACCCCAGACCGCGTACCGCAGCAATTGCCGGAACGCTTTCTTTAGCCTCAATCAGCGTTTGCGTCAGGCGCTGACCAAGTTGATTCGCACGGTCGCAAAGGGATTCTTTGTCGATAATGTTGAGCACTGCGTGCGCGGCGGCAACTGCCAGCGGGTTACCAGCGTAGGTACCACCAAGCCCGCCCGGCGCGGGCGCGTCCATAATGTTTGCGTTGCCGACCACGCCCGAAAGTGGCATCCCACCCGCAAGGCTTTTCGCCATCGTCATTAAATCGGGCTTGTCAGCATAATGATCCATGGCAAACAGTTTACCTGTACGCGCAAAACCGCTTTGCACTTCATCAGCAATCATCACAATGCCGTGCTCATCGCACAGGCGGCGAATGGCAGAAACCAACTCTTTTGGCGCCACGTTGAAACCGCCCTCGCCCTGCACCGGTTCGAAAATAATCGCCGCGACTTGTTTCGCTTCGATGTCTGATTTAAACAAGCGTTCGATGGCGTCGAGGGAATCTTGCGTCGAAACGCTATGCAAATCTGACGGATACGGCACGTGATAAACCGAACCGGGGAACGGGCCAAAGCCAATTTTGTACGGTGCGACTTTTCCGGTTAACGCCATGGTCATATACGTGCGACCGTGGAAGCCGCCGCTAAACGCAATCACGCCAGGGCGTCCGGTATGGGCGCGAGCAATTTTCACCGCGTTTTCCACCGCTTCCGCGCCGGTAGTGAAGAACGCGGTTTTGGCCTGCCCGCTCACCGGGGCAAGGGCGTTGATTTTCTCCGCCAGGGTGACGTAGCTTTCGTATGGCACAATCTGGTACGCCGTGTGGGTAAACTGTTGCAGTTGCTGTTCCACCGCTGCCACCAGTTCAGGATGGCGATGTCCGGTGTTCAGCACCGCAATGCCTGCTGCGAAATCGATGTACTCGTTGCCCTCAACATCCTTCAGCGTGGCGTTTTCTGCCGACTGGGCGAAGAAGTTACACATTACGCCAACCCCGCGCGGAGTGGCAGAGAGACGACGCTGATGGAATTCATTGTTGCTCATGTTTCACACCTTTTGACTCTTCACTGTTAATCGGAAATTAAACGCCCAGACGATCGCGCAGGCTGTAATAGGCTGCGCCCATCGCGGTAAACGGCACGCGCAGCGTGCGCCCGCCGGGGAACGGGTAATGCGGCAGATTGGCGAACGCGTCGAAACGCTCGGCATCTCCGCGAAGCAGTTCAGCAATTAAACGCCCGGCGAGATGGGTACAGGTCACGCCGTGGCCGCTGTAGCCCTGCATGTAGTAAATGTTTTTATCGAGGCGGCCAAACTGTGGCATACGCGACAGGGTCAGCAGGAAGTTGCCCGTCCAGCGGTAATCAATTTTCACTCCCTGCAACTGCGGGAAGGTTTTCAGCAGTTTCGGCACCACAAGGCGCTCAACGTCATCCGGGTCACGCGCACCGTACACCACGCCGCCGCCGTACAGCAGGCGGTTGTCAGCAGTGAGACGATAGTAATCAAGCAGATAGTTACAGTCTTCGACACAGTAGTTTTTCGGGATCAGCGAACGAGCTAAATCATCCGAAAGTCGCTCAGTGGTGATCACCTGCGTGCCGCACGGCATACTGCGTTTCGCCAGTTCCGGCTCCACTTTATCGCCCAGGTACGCATTCCCGGCGACAATCACATACTTCGCCGTCACCTGGCCTTTGGCAGTGCGCACAACAGCGGGCGTGGTGTGCTGGATCTGCGTCACCGCAGAAAGCTCATACACGCGTCCGCCGTTCAGACGAATTGCGTCCGCTTCGCCAATGGCGAGGTTCAGCGGGTGAATATGCCCACCGCTGTGATCCAGCAGCGCACCGGTGTAGCGATCGCTGGCAACTTCGCGGCGAATGGCACTGGCGTCCAGCAGTTCCAGTTGTTTATTACCGTAGCGTTCCCAGTTCTCTTTCTGCTCTTCGAGCGTGGCGAGCTGTTTATCATTCATCGCTACAAACAGGCCGCCGGGGCGGTAATCGCAGTCAATCTGATAACGTTTGATACGTTCGCGGATGATCTCTCCGCCTTCGAACATCATGCTGCCGAGCATACGGGCGGTGTCCATGCCGTAGCTTTTTTCAATAACGTCGATGTCACGGCTGTAGGAGTTCACAAGCTGGCCGCCGTTGCGTCCGCTGGCGCCAAAGCCAATGCGTGAGGCTTCCAGCACCACCACATCAAAGCCCGCTTCCGCCAGATGCAGCGCGGAGGAAAGCCCGGTATAGCCGCCGCCGACCACGCAAACATCACAGGTGATTGACTCATTCAGCGTGTCGAAAGGCGCATATTTATTCGCACTGGCGGCGTAATAACTACTGGTATGTTCGGTCATTTCAGGCCTCCAGGCTTATCCAGATGGTTTTCAGTTCGGTGAATTTTTCAAGGGCGTGCAGGGATTTATCGCGACCGTTGCCGCTCTGCTTATAACCGCCAAACGGTACGGTCATATCGCCATCGTTGTAGTTGTTGACGAAGACGGAACCAGCTTTCAAACGGCGGCTCATGCGGTGCGCGCGGGAGAGATCGCGCGTCCATACCGCCGCACCGAGGCCGTACTGGCTGTCGTTGGCAAGCTGTAGCGCCTGGTCTTCTGAGGTGAAACGGGTGACCACCAGCACTGGGCCGAAAATCTCTTCGCGACTTAAGGACGCATTCGGGTCCACATCCACAAAGATGGTCGGGCCGATGGCCGCAGCCAGTTCAGCGTTGCGACCATCCAGCAGCAGTTGCCCTTGGCCTTCACGAATAAAGGTGTGTACCGAGTCAGCGTGAGCGCAGTCGATTAATGTGCCCATCGTGGTTGCAGGATCAAGCGGATGCCCTGGCTGCCAGTTTTGCGCCTGCTGTTTTAACAGGGCTAAGAATTCATCGGCGATACTCTCTTCCAGCAATAAACGGGTTCCGGCGATGCACACCTGGCCCTGGTTGTAGAAGATGCCTGCGGCGGTGGCGCTTGCAGCCTGTTGCAAATCCGGGCAGTCGGCGAAAACGATGTTGGCGCTTTTACCACCTGCTTCCAGCCAGACGCGTTTCATGTTGCTGTCGCCTGCGTCTTTCAGCAGTTGTTTCCCGGTGCGGGTTGAACCAGTAAAGGCGATGGCATCGATATCGTTATGACGCGACAGCGCCTGCCCGGCTTCATGACCAAAACCAGTTACCACGTTCAACACGCCCGGCAGACCGGCTTCTTTCGCCAGCCCGGCAAGGCGAATCGCACTGAGCGGCGATTTTTCGGACGGTTTCAGGACAACACTGTTACCTGCTGCCAGCGCCGGGCCGAGTTTCCAGCAGGTCAGCAGCAGCGGGAAGTTCCACGGTACAATGGCGGCAATTACGCCGACCGGTTCGCGCACAATCATCGCCAGCTCATGGCAACTGGTGGTAGCGACTTCGCCGTAAACTTTATCGATAGCTTCGGCGTACCAGCGAATGGCGCGCGCCGCGCCGGGAATATCATCACGCAGGCTGTGACGAATCGGTTTACCGGTGTCGAGGGTTTCCAGCAGCGCCAGTTCTTCCGCGTTGGCTTCCATTAAATCGGCGAGTTTATTCAGTACCACTTTGCGTTTAGCCGGAGAAGAGAGCGACCAGTCGCCGCGTTCAAATACGTTGCGTGCCGCGCTCACCGCGCGGTCAATATCGGCGCTTTTACCGCGCGCAATATTCGCCAGCGGTGCCTGGGTGACCGGATCAATAGTTTCAAAGGTTTCGTTTTCCGCCGCAGCGGTATATTCACCGTTAATAAATAAGCGGGTTTCAATGGCGAGACTTAACGCTTTATCCTGCCAGTAAGCCAGATGATGAAAATTCATTATGACTCCTGTTTCACGTCTATCAGATATATGCAGTTTGTGAACGTCAGGGCGCAGAGATCCCCGGGCCGTATGCCCGTTTATTTCTGGCGACATTCTTTATAGATTGCCGGGCGCATTGCGCTTACCCGGCTTACAGAACAAAAAGATTAAAACGTGGTGGGGGTATGGGCGCTGATAATCCGGCAAATACCTGCCGACGTATTGCTGAAACTGTGCGGGATGCCGGTATTAATGGCATAACTTTGCCCCGCGACGAGGTGATAATCCTGTCCATTAATGGTCAGAACAATTTCACCTTCCAGTACAGTGCCTATTTCCTCACCCTGATGCTTAATTCTTTCCCCAGTGGTTGTGCCCGGCTGGTACGTTTCAAAGATCATCGCCAACGTGCGATTCGGGTTACCGTTATGCACCAGCTTCATTGACACACCCTGACTGCCCATTTCAATTAAGTCGTCCTGATTAATGACGACCTGCGGCTCATCAGGTTTCTCCGGCTCGGAAAAGAATTCCGAGAGTGACAGTCCATACACTTTCAGCAGCTTTTGCAGCGTACTGATGGCAGGGCTGACTTTATCCTGTTCTATCGTACTTATAGCACTGTGAGTCAGCCCGGAGAGTTCGGCGGCACGACGTTGTGAAAGCCCCTGCTGCTGGCGGATTTCCGACAAGCGTTTTCCTGGCGCCAGTCCCTCATCACTCATATTTGCATTTCCTTAACTGTAGTGGTCAGAGTCGCTGTTTTTCAGCGATATGGTTCTGACAAGCGGTGATAAAGCCCTCGAACAATATACGCGAAAGCGCATACTCGCTACTGTTCCATTCCGGGTGCCACTGTACGCCCAGCGCGAAAGGATGATTGATGACGCTAACCGCCTCAACTAAGCCATCCGGCGAGCGAGCTTCCACACGTAACCGTGGGCTAACAACCTTCGCCCCTTGTCCATGCAGAGAGTTTACCCAAAAGTTGCTACATTCAGGTAACAACGCAGACAGTAATCCCCCCTCTTCAACCTGAACTTCATGCGACGGCGCATATTGCTGTTCCACCGGCAGTTCGGGATCTTCCCGATGTTCCAGCAATTCAGGCTGTTCGCACAGCTTGCGATGCAACGAACCACCGGTTGCCACCACCAGTTCCTGTAAACCCCGGCAGATGGCGAAAATGGGGATGCGCCTTTCGAGTGCGGCATTAATTAACGCCATGCTCAGAAGATCACGCCCGGGATCGGCGTCAGGCTCATCGCCGTTTTCACCATATAGGTGCGGCTGCACATTGCTGGGACTACCAGGAAGATAAATGCCATCGAGTTTCGGCAAAAGTTGTTCAAGTAACGACGGTTCCGCCAGCGCATGTGGTAGCGCAATTGGCAAGCCGCCTGCGTGGATGATGGCATTCAGGTACTTTTCTTGCAGAGTCTGGGTCTCATGACCCTTAAGCCTGTTCCTGCACATTACGACACCGATAACAGGATTGTTCATTATATTTTCCATGCTCAATCTCACAAAGTGGACTAAATTATCGCCATTACTGCGGTTTAAATGACCTTTCTGTTCAATATTTTTTCAATCTAGCAGTGAGTTTTCTTTTTTGCAAACTCAATTTAACATTTGACAAACATTTAGTTTGCATACAGATTCGAAGAGTGGTCATTATATTTTACGCTCTGATAACGAGTGGAAAACAAAACCAAAGGCGAAGAATCATGGAAACCAATATCGTTGAAGTAGAGAACTTTGTTCAGCAGTCAGAAGAGAGGCGGGGTAGCGCCTTTACGCAGGAAGTGAAACGCTACCTGGAACGCTACCCTAATACGCAATATGTTGATGTTTTACTTACCGATCTTAATGGCTGTTTTCGTGGAAAACGCGTCCCCTTCTCCAGCCTGAAAAAGCTGGAGAAAGGATGCTACTTCCCGGCTTCGGTGTTTGCGATGGATATTCTGGGCAATGTGGTAGAAGAAGCTGGGCTAGGACAAGAAATGGGCGAACCCGATCGTACCTGTGTCCCCATTCTCGGTTCTTTGACCCCTTCCGCTGCTGATCCTGAGTTTATTGGTCAAATGCTTCTGACCATGGTCGATGAAGATGGCGCTCCCTTTGACGTTGAGCCGAGGAATGTACTCAACCGCCTGTGGCAGCAGCTACGCCAGCGCGGATTGTTCCCGGTCGTAGCGGTAGAGCTGGAGTTCTATTTACTGGATCGCCAGCGCGACGCCGAAGGGTATCTGCAACCGCCCTGCGCGCCAGGCACCGATGACCGCAATACCCAAAGCCAGGTCTACTCTGTCGATAACCTCAACCACTTCGCCGATGTGCTCAATGATATTGATGAACTGGCGCAATTACAGTTGATTCCGGCAGATGGTGCGGTCGCCGAGGCTTCGCCAGGTCAGTTTGAAATCAACCTCTACCATACCGATAACGTGCTGGAAGCCTGCGATGATGCATTAGCCCTTAAACGCCTGGTGCGCTTGATGGCGGAAAAGCATAAGATGCACGCCACTTTTATGGCGAAGCCGTATGAAGAGCACGCGGGCAGCGGGATGCATATCCATATCAGTATGCAAAATAATCGTGGCGAGAACGTGCTGTCTGACGCGGAAGGCGAAGATTCGCCGCTGCTGAAAAAGATGCTCGCCGGGATGATCGACCTGATGCCGTCATCAATGGCATTGCTGGCGCCGAACGTAAACTCATATCGCCGCTTCCAGCCAGGCATGTATGTGCCGACGCAGGCATCGTGGGGTCATAACAACCGTACCGTTGCCCTGCGAATTCCGTGCGGCGATCGTCATAACCACCGCGTGGAGTATCGCGTGGCGGGTGCCGATGCCAACCCGTATCTGGTGATGGCGGCGATTTTCGCCGGTATTCTGCACGGTCTTGATAACGAGCTGCCGTTGCAGGAAGAAGTCGAAGGTAACGGGCTGGAACAGGAAGGATTACCCTTCCCGATTCGCCAGAGCGATGCCCTGTGGGAGTTTATCGAAAACGATCACCTGCGCCACTATTTAGGCGAGCGTTTCTGTCATGTGTATCACGCCTGTAAAAATGATGAGCTGTTGCAGTTTGAGCGCCTCATCACAGAAACAGAAATTGAGTGGATGTTGAAAAACGCGTAGTGCCCCCTTGCGGGGGTTGTCTCATCGGCCTGAGCGGAGCCAGGCCTGACATTTGCTGGTAATCCAGACATTTCCCGGATGTCGCGTTATGGAGCGCAGGCGGCAACGGGCTTCCGTTAACGATTAAGACTGTGACGAGGAAATGAGATGATGCCGATGATGAAATTCCCGCATGGCGAGGGAGGCTGCGTATGCGCTCCCCCTGCGACTGACCGGACTCCGCCCCCTTTGCTTCCCCTGCTAAACAGGTTTGATTTCAGGTCGACGCGACCGCAAACCCGATTACGCAGTGGAGGCAGCGATTATGGCTATTAATTCATCGCTGGACATTACTACACAACCGGGCAAAACCCGCCTGCGAAAATCACTGAAATTGTGGCAGGTGGTGATGATGGGTCTGGCCTATCTCACGCCGATGACTGTGTTCGATACTTTTGGCATTGTCTCCGGTATTAGCGACGGTCACGTTCCGGCATCTTACTTGCTGGCACTGGCTGGCGTGCTGTTTACCGCGATCAGCTACGGCAAGCTAGTTCGCCAGTTCCCGGAAGCTGGCTCGGCCTATACCTACGCACAAAAGTCGATTAACCCGCATGTCGGCTTTATGGTCGGTTGGTCATCGCTGCTGGATTATCTCTTTTTGCCGATGATCAACGTCTTGTTGGCGAAAATCTATCTCTCCGCCCTCTTCCCGGAAGTGCCGCCGTGGGTGTGGGTGGTAACCTTCGTCGCCATTTTAACCGCCGCGAATCTGAAGAGCGTCAACCTGGTCGCCAACTTCAATACCCTGTTTGTACTGGTACAAATCTCCATTATGGTGGTGTTTATCTTCCTGGTGGTTCAGGGGCTACATAAAGGTGAAGGCGTCGGCACCGTCTGGTCGCTACAACCGTTTATTAGCGAGAACGCGCATCTGATTCCGATTATTACCGGGGCGACGATAGTCTGCTTCTCGTTCCTCGGTTTTGATGCGGTGACCACGCTTTCGGAAGAGACGCCGGACGCCGCACGCGTGATCCCGAAAGCCATCTTCCTGACGGCGGTTTACGGTGGCGTTATCTTTATCGCCGCATCGTTCTTTATGCAACTGTTCTTCCCGGATATCAGCCGCTTTAAAGACCCGGATGCCGCACTGCCGGAAATTGCACTGTACGTCGGCGGCAAGCTGTTCCAGTCGATTTTCCTTTGCACCACGTTTGTGAACACGTTAGCGTCTGGCCTGGCTTCACATGCCAGCGTCTCGCGTCTGCTGTATGTGATGGGCCGCGACAATGTGTTCCCGGAACGCGTGTTTGGCTATGTTCACCCGAAATGGCGCACCCCGGCGCTGAACGTCATTATGGTAGGAATTGTGGCATTGTCGGCGCTGTTCTTTGATTTAGTCACCGCCACGGCGTTGATTAATTTCGGCGCACTGGTGGCGTTTACCTTCGTTAATTTGTCTGTGTTTAATCACTTCTGGCGACGCAAAGGGATGAATAAAAGCTGGAAGGAACACTTCCACTATTTATTAATGCCGCTGGTTGGCGCTCTGACGGTGGGCGTGTTGTGGGTTAACCTCGAGTCAACGTCACTGACGCTCGGTCTGGTATGGGCCTCATTAGGCGGCGCATATTTGTGGTATCTGATCCGCCGTTATCGCAAAGTGCCGCTGTACGAAGGCGACAGAACGCCGGTGAGCGAAACGTAATACGTAGGATGCGCGGCGCATTGTCCTGCCGGGGGCAATGCGCCGCGCCATTATCTATAAAAAGATGTATGACCCGGATCACGAGTGCTATCATCCGCCCTTATGCTTAACGCATTAACCCCAGGGCAAAAAATGAACCACGATATCCAACTGAAATATTTTGATATTGCCGATGAGTACGCGACCGAATGCGCAGAACCTGTCGCAGAAGCTGAACGCACGCCACTAGCTCACTACTTCCAGTTACTGCTCACCCGTTTGATGAATAATGAAGAGATCAGCGAAGCAGCCCAGCATGAAATGGCCGCTGAAGCGGGGATTAATCCCGCACGCATTGATGAGATCGCAGAGTTTTTGAATCAATGGGGTAATGAGTAATCCTTTAATTGCAGATGCCCGGCCAGTATCGCAGACCGGATAAGACGTTCATGCCGCATCCGGCTAAAAATGACATGAACCCAGCTTTAATGGGTTTCTCACGATCGCGCCACGCTGTTCCTCGCTAAGTAGTTCTGTGAGTTATAGTTATAGAGAAATCACGGGTACGAATGTTGAACAGATGGCGACGCCACATGTGCAACAACCAACCATACTGCCCTCATTGCGACCCCTGAACACAAACGGTAATGGCAAATGTCATTAAATATTAGTAAGATAGCCTCTTTACATAAAATCCCTTAATATTATGCGCCAGGTATTATCGTCTCTTTTGGTGATTGCTGGACTTGTGAGTGGTCAGGCAATCGCCGCGCCTGAACCCACCCCGCACGCTGATATCCGCGACAGCGGTTTTGTCTATTGCGTCAGCGGGCAGGTCAACACCTTTAACCCATCCAAAGCGAGCAGTGGGTTAATTGTCGATACCCTTGCCGCCCAGTTTTATGATCGACTACTGGATGTCGATCCCTATACTTATCGTCTGATGCCGGAACTTGCCGAAAGCTGGGAAGTGCTCGACAACGGCGCAACCTATCGCTTCCACCTGCGTCACGATGTTCCGTTTCAAAAAACCGACTGGTTTACACCTACTCGCAAAATGAATGCTGATGATGTGGTGTTTACCTTCCAGCGAATTTTTGACCGTAACAACCCGTGGCATAACGTCAACGGTAGCAACTTCCCCTATTTCGACAGCCTGCAATTTGCTGATAACGTGAAAAGCGTCCGCAAGCTGGATAATCACACCGTTGAGTTCCGTCTCGCCCAGCCGGATGCTTCCTTTTTATGGCACCTGGCGACCCATTATGCGTCGGTAATGTCTGCCGAATATGCGCAGAAATTAGAAAAAGAAGATCGTCAGGAACAACTCGACCGCCAACCCGTAGGCACCGGACCGTATAAACTGTCGGAAAATCGCACGGGACAATATATTCGCTTACAACGTCATGATGAGTTCTGGCGAGGCAAACCGTTGATGCCACAGGTGGTGGTGGATTTAGGTTCTGGTGGCACCGGACGTCTGTCGAAACTCTTGACCGGTGAATGTGACGTTCTGGCCTGGCCTGCTGCCAGCCAACTGTCTATTTTGCGCGACGACCCGCGTTTGCGTTTAACGCTGCGTCCGGGGATGAACGTTGCCTATCTGGCGTTTAACACTGCCAAACCACCGCTTAATAATCCGGCAGTACGTCATGCGCTGGCACTGGCGATTAATAACCAGCGCCTGATGCAATCTATCTATTACGGTACGGCTGAAACGGCGGCCTCTATTTTACCGCGCGCCTCGTGGGCTTATGACAACGAGTCTAAAATTACCGAATACAATCCGGCGAAATCACGCGAACAGTTGAAGGCGTTGGGGCTGGAAAATTTAACGCTGAAACTGTGGGTGCCAACACGCTCGCAAGCGTGGAACCCCAGTCCGCTGAAAACTGCCGAACTGATTCAGGCGGATATGGCGCAGGTCGGCGTGAAAGTGGTGATTGTGCCGGTAGAAGGTCGTTTTCAGGAGGCGCGGTTGATGGATATGAGCCATGATCTGACGTTATCCGGCTGGGCGACGGACAGTAACGACCCGGACAGTTTCTTCCGCCCGTTACTGAGCTGCGCGGCAATTCATTCGCAGACCAACCTTGCCCACTGGTGCGATCCGAAATTCGACAGCGTGTTGCGTAAGGCGCTCTCCTCGCAGCAACTGGCGGCGCGTATTGAAGCCTATGACGAAGCGCAAAGTATTCTGGCGCAGGAGTTACCCATTCTACCGCTGGCCTCATCACTACGCTTGCAGGCCTATCGGTACGATATCAAAGGGCTGGTTCTTAGCCCATTTGGTAACGCCTCCTTCGCTGGTGTGTACCGCGAAAAGCAAAATGAGGTGAAAAAACCATGATTATCTTCACCTTACGCCGCGTTTTATTATTGATCGTGACCTTGTTCCTGCTGACGTTCGTTGGCTTCAGTTTGAGCTATTTCACGCCACATGCACCGTTACAAGGCGCCTCACTGGGGAATGCCTGGGTATTTTGGTTTAACGGCCTGATTCACTGGGATTTTGGTGTTTCCAGCATTAACGGTCAGCCGATAGCCGAACAGTTAAAAGAGGTCTTTCCGGCGACGATTGAGCTATGCATTCTCGCTTTCGGTTTTGCGTTGATTGTCGGCATCCCGGTGGGCATGATTGCCGGGATTACGCGCCATAAGTGGCAAGATAACTTGATCAATGCCATCGCGTTGCTGGGCTTTTCAATCCCGGTTTTCTGGCTGGCGCTTCTGCTGACGCTGTTTTGTTCGCTGACGCTGGGCTGGCTGCCCGTTTCAGGGCGTTTCGATTTGCTCTATGAAGTGAAACCTGTTACCGGCTTTGCGTTGATTGATGCCTGGCTTTCGGACTCTCCGTGGCGGGATGAAATGATCATGAGCGCAATACGCCATATGGTATTGCCGGTCATCACCCTGTCGGTTGCGCCAACAACTGAAGTGATCCGATTGATGCGTATCAGCACCATCGAAGTCTATGACCAGAATTATGTGAAAGCAGCGGCGACTCGTGGTTTGTCACGCTTTACTATTTTGCGTCGCCATGTGCTGCATAACGCGTTACCCCCTGTCATCCCTCGTCTGGGTTTGCAGTTTTCCACCATGCTGACGCTGGCGATGATCACCGAAATGGTCTTTAGCTGGCCTGGTTTGGGACGCTGGTTAATTAACGCCATTCGCCAACAAGATTACGCAGCGATTTCCGCCGGTGTGATGGTGTGTGGTTCGCTGGTCATTATTGTTAATGTGATTTCTGATATTTTGGGTGCTATGGCTAACCCTCTGAAACATAAGGAATGGTATGCCTTACGATAGCGTATACAGCGAGAAGCGCCCGCCGGGCACGCTACGTACCGCCTGGCGCAAATTCTATGGTGACGCCGCTGCAATGGTCGGCCTGTACGGCTGCGCGGGGCTGGCTGTACTGTGTATTTTTGGCGGCTGGTTTGCGCCTTACGGCATTGACCAGCAGTTTCTCGGTTATCAATTGTTGCCACCGTCATGGTCTCGCTATGGCGAAGTCTCTTTCTTCCTGGGGACTGACGACCTCGGACGCGACGTTTTAAGCCGTTTATTGAGCGGCGCGGCGCCTACCGTTGGCGGCGCATTTGTGGTGACACTTGCTGCTACCGTCTGTGGCCTGGTGCTCGGCACCTTCGCCGGCGCGACGCATGGCCTACGGTCAGCGGTGCTTAATCATATTCTGGATACCTTACTGGCGATCCCGTCCCTGCTGCTGGCAATTATCGTTGTGGCGTTTGCCGGGCCGAGTTTGTCGCACGCGATGTTTGCCGTCTGGCTGGCACTACTGCCGCGTATGGTGCGTTCGGTCTACAGCATGGTGCATGATGAGCTGGAAAAAGAGTACGTTATCGCTGCTCGCCTGGATGGTGCAACGACGCTGAATATTCTCTGGTTTGCCGTGCTGCCAAACATCACCGCTGGGCTGGTCACGGAGATCACCCGCGCACTGTCGATGGCAATTCTTGATATCGCCGCACTGGGCTTTCTTGATCTCGGCGCGCAACTCCCCTCACCTGAATGGGGAGCGATGCTCGGCGATGCGCTGGAACTGATTTATGTCGCCCCGTGGACCGTCATGCTGCCTGGTGCTGCAATTATGATCAGCGTGTTGTTGGTTAACCTCCTTGGTGATGGTGTGCGTCGTGCGATTATTGCGGGGGTAGAATAATGCCGTTACTGGATATTCGTAACCTGACCATTGAATTTAAAACCGGTGATGAGTGGGTTAAAGCCGTTGACCGCGTGAGTATGACCTTAACCGAAGGTGAAATCCGTGGCCTTGTTGGTGAATCCGGCTCCGGCAAAAGTTTGATTGCGAAAGCGATTTGTGGCGTCAATAAAGATAACTGGCGTGTTACCGCTGACCGTATGCGTTTTGATGACATCGATCTGCTGCGCCTCTCCGCGCGCGAACGGCGCAAGCTGGTTGGGCACAACGTGTCGATGATTTTTCAGGAACCGCAATCGTGTCTAGACCCTTCTGAACGTGTGGGGCGTCAGTTAATGCAAAACATCCCGGCCTGGACCTATAAAGGCCGTTGGTGGCAGCGATTTGGCTGGCGCAAACGCCGTGCCATTGAGCTGCTGCACCGCGTGGGGATTAAAGATCACAAAGATGCGATGCGCAGTTTTCCGTATGAGTTGACCGAAGGTGAATGCCAGAAAGTGATGATTGCCATCGCGCTGGCGAATCAACCACGTCTGCTGATAGCTGACGAACCAACAAACTCGATGGAGCCAACCACCCAGGCGCAAATATTTCGCCTGCTGACGCGTTTGAATCAAAACAGCAATACCACTATTTTGCTTATTAGTCATGACTTACAAATGCTTAGTCAATGGGCGGACAAAATCAACGTGCTTTACTGCGGGCAAACCGTGGAAACAGCGCCGAGTAAGGAACTGGTGACGATGCCGCATCATCCTTACACCCAGGCGCTGATCCGCGCGATACCAGATTTCGGCAGCGCAATGCCGCATAAAAGTCGCCTCAATACGCTGCCTGGTGCAATCCCGCTTCTGGAACAATTGCCCATAGGTTGTCGTCTGGGGCCACGTTGCCCGTATGCACAACGAGAATGTATAGTGACGCCGCGCCTGACGGGCGCGAAAAATCATCTCTATGCCTGTCATTTCCCGCTGAACATGGAGAAAGAGTGAGATGATAGAAACTCTGCTCGAAGTGCGTAATTTAAGCAAAACGTTCCGCTACCGAACTGGCTGGTTTCGTCGTCAGACCGTAGAAGCCGTAAAACCCTTGAGCTTTACGCTACGTGAACGCCAGACGCTGGCGATTATTGGTGAAAACGGTTCCGGTAAATCGACGCTGGCGAAAATGCTGGCAGGAATGATTGAGCCAACCAGCGGTGAGTTATTGATTGACGATCATCCGCTGCATTTTGGCGATTACTCCTTCCGCAGCCAGCGGATTCGCATGATTTTTCAGGATCCATCGACCTCGTTGAATCCGCGTCAGCGTATCTCGCAGATCCTGGATTTTCCTCTGCGTTTGAACACCGATCTGGAACCTGAACAGCGCCGCAAACAGATTATTGAAACAATGCGTATGGTCGGGCTGCTACCGGATCACGTCAGTTACTATCCGCATATGCTGGCACCAGGGCAAAAACAACGTCTGGGTCTGGCGCGCGCGCTGATATTGCGCCCAAAAGTCATTATCGCGGATGAAGCTCTCGCCTCGCTGGATATGTCGATGCGTTCGCAGTTGATTAATCTGATGCTGGAGCTACAAGAGAAACAGGGCATTTCTTATATTTATGTTACCCAACATATCGGGATGATGAAGCATATCAGCGACCAGGTTCTGGTCATGCATCAGGGTGAAGTGGTCGAGCGCGGTAGTACGGCTGACGTGCTGGCATCGCCGCTACATGAACTCACCAAACGGCTCATTTCCGGGCACTTTGGCGAAGCGTTGACGGCGGATGCGTGGCGCAAAGATCGTTGATTTTCTGAACCCGCCTTCCAGATAATTCACCTCATTCTGACAAGGGATTAAATCTTGTCAGAATGAGTGGATGGATAAAATAGAATCAAATGCGCGTTATTTAAGACGCAATCTCACCCCGCAGGAACGAAAGCTCTGGCGATATCTTCGCAGCCGACGTTTTGGTGATTTCAAATTTCGCCGTCAACATCCGGTGGGGAGCTACATTCTCGATTTTGCCTGCTGCTCGGCGCGTGTAGTAGTTGAGCTGGATGGTGGGCAGCATGATTCAACAGTTGCCTATGATACCAGGCGCACACGCTGGCTTGAGTCGCAGGGCTGGACCGTGCTGCGTTTCTGGAATAACGAGATTGATTGTAATGAGGAGGCGGTGCTGGAGATTATTCTGCAGGAACTGAGTCGCCGGTCACCCTCACCCCAGCCCTCTCCCTGAAAGGGCGAGGGAGCCGACCGAGCCGGGTGGCTGTTGTGGTGAAAATATGGAGTCGGATGGTGAAGAATATTCGGCAAGGACTGAATCGCCGGTCACCCTCTCCCCAGCCCTCTCCCTGAAAGAGCGAGGAAGCCGACCGAGCCGGGTGGCTGTTGTGGTGAAAATATAGAGGCGGATGATAAAGAATATTCGACCAGGACTGAACTGCCGGTCACCCTCTCCCTGAAAGGACTAGGGGGCTGTATGTGCCTGTTTGTTGCTGGGGTGACAATATTTGCACAATACGATCCCCTCGCCCCTCTGGGGAGAGGGTTAGGGTGAGGGGAAAAGCCCCCCCTGCCCGCGCCCTGCTCCGGTCGGACCTGGCAACTATAGCCACCCACAGCCAGGTTGATTATAATAACCGTTTATCTGTTCGTACTGTTTATTTAAACGACGAATCGCCTGATTTTCAGGCACAACAAGCATCAACAATAAGGATTAAAGCTATGGGTTTTCTTTCCGGTAAGCGCATTCTGGTAACCGGTGTTGCCAGCAAACTGTCCATCGCCTACGGTATCGCTCAGGCGATGCACCGCGAAGGAGCTGAACTGGCATTCACCTACCAGAACGACAAACTGAAAGGCCGCGTAGAAGAATTTGCCGCTCAATTAGGTTCTGACATCGTCCTGCAGTGCGATGTTGCCGAAGATGCCAGCATCGACACCATGTTCGCTGAACTCGGTAAAGTCTGGCCGAAATTTGACGGCTTCGTACACTCTATTGGTTTTGCACCTGGCGATCAGCTGGATGGTGACTATGTTAACGCCGTTACCCGAGAAGGCTTCAAAATTGCCCACGACATCAGCTCTTACAGCTTCGTTGCAATGGCAAAAGCTTGCCGTTCCATGCTGAATCCGGGTTCTGCCCTGCTGACCCTCTCCTACCTGGGCGCCGAACGCGCTATCCCGAACTACAACGTTATGGGTCTGGCAAAAGCGTCTCTGGAAGCGAACGTACGCTATATGGCTAACGCAATGGGTCCGGAAGGTGTGCGTGTTAACGCCATCTCTGCTGGTCCGATCCGTACTCTGGCGGCTTCTGGCATCAAAGACTTCCGTAAAATGCTGGCTCACTGCGAAGCGGTTACACCGATTCGTCGTACCGTTACCATCGAAGATGTGGGTAACTCTGCAGCGTTCCTGTGCTCCGACCTCTCCGCAGGCATCTCCGGTGAAGTCGTTCACGTTGATGGCGGTTTCAGCATTGCTGCCATGAACGAACTGGAACTGAAATAATCGTTCTGTTGGTAAAGATGGGCGGCGTTCTGCCGCCCGATTTCTCTGTTATACCTTTCTGATATTTGTTATCGCCGATCCGTCTTTCTCCCCTCCCAGCCTTGCGTCAGGATAACGATTTCCTTTACGACCAAGGAGTCCCCATGGAACAACGCCACATTACCGGCAAAAGCCACTGGTATCATGAAACGCAATCCAGTACTTCGGAGTATGACGTTTTACCACTGGTTCCGGGAGCCGCAAAGGTAACCGATCCTTTTCTGCTCGACGTGATCCTTGATGAAGAAACACTTGATCCCTTTCATTCGTGGCTGATCCCGGCGCGTGCTCTTGCTGTAGAATTCTTCCCCGACCAGCTTGCGGTGACCCGTTTACAGACATTCACCGCCTATGAACGCCTGACGACCGCACTGACCGTTGCTCAGGTCTGCGGCGTCCAGCGGCTATGCAACTACTATTCCGCGCGTCTGACACCGCTTCCCGGACCTGACTCCTCCAGGGAAAGCAATCATCGGCTGGCGCAAATCACGCAATATGCCCGTCAACTGGCTGGTTCTCCATCAATCATCGACGGTCAGTCCCGCCAGCATCTTAACGATGTCGGGCTTACCGCCTGGGATTGTGTGATTATCAACCAAATCATCGGCTTTGTTGGTTTTCAGGCACGAGCGATCGCCACATTTCAGGCTTATCTTGAGCAACCGATACGCTGGCTACCCGGTCTGGAAGTGCAAAGCTACGCAGACGGTTCACTTTTTGCTGAAGCATCAACTGGTTGGCGTACCTACTACGAAGTGGAGAAATCTCCGCAAGAGCAAGAGATGAATGCTCACCGACAGTTACCATCCGAACTTCGCCAACTGGTAGCAATCCTGAATCTGCACCCTGCCTCACTTTCACTCTTTGTGACGTTGCTATCCAGCTCGTTGGTAACAACAAAATCCAGCCATCAACTTGCTGCCTTACTCAGTGCGCGAATTAATGGTAGCGTTGCCTGTTTCACCTCTTTAATTCATTCAAATTTTGAATATAAAGAAGCAATATGCATTCTGCGTCAGGGCGAAAACGAAATAAACCAATGGGCTGACCGTCATTCTGTTGAGCGCGCTACCGTTCAGGCGATACAATGGCTGACACGAGCACCCGATCGCTTTAGCGCCGCCCAGTTTAGCCCATTACTCGAACATGAAATATCATCAGCTCAGGTTATCAATCTGCTGGTATGGAGCGGGTTTTGTGGTTGGATAAATCGCTTAAAAATCGCGTTGGGTGAAACACATTAACCTTGCTGCGTCAGGCAGAATCGCGTAAAACTGTCAGCCGCTCTAATGGCCACCAAAATAGACAATTATGTTTCAGGACAACCCGCTGCTAGCGCAGCTTAAACAGCAACTGCACTCCCAGACGCCCCGCGCTGAAGGGGTGGTAAAAGCCACTGAAAAAGGCTTTGGCTTCCTGGAAGTCGACGCACAGAAAAGTTATTTCATTCCGCCGCCGCAGATGAAAAAAGTCATGCATGGCGACCGAATTATCGCGGTGATCCACAGTGAAAAAGAACGTGAATCCGCAGAGCCAGAAGAACTGGTTGAACCGTTTCTGACTCGTTTCGTGGGTAAAGTTCAGGGTAAAAATGATCGTCTGACCATCGTTCCTGATCATCCACTCTTAAAAGACGCCATTCCTTGTCGCGCGGCTCGTGGCCTGACCCATGAGTTTAAAGAAGGCGACTGGGCGGTTGCCGAAATGCGCCGCCATCCGTTGAAAGGCGATCGCTCCTTCTATGCGGAACTGACACAATACATCACTTTTGGTGACGACCACTTCGTACCGTGGTGGGTAACCCTGGCACGCCATAATCTGGAAAAAGAAGCGCCAGACGGTGTTGCTACCGAAATGCTCGATGAAGGTCTGCAACGTGAAGATCTGACTGCTCTGGACTTTGTCACCATTGACAGCGCCAGCACGGAGGATATGGATGATGCCCTTTTCGCTAAGGCGTTGCCGGATGACAAACTACAGTTGATTGTCGCGATTGCCGACCCAACCGCGTGGATCGCAGAAGGCAGCAAGCTGGACAAAGCCGCGAAAATTCGTGCGTTCACCAACTATCTGCCAGGCTTCAATATCCCAATGCTGCCACGGGAACTTTCCGACGACCTCTGCTCCCTGCGTGCCAATGAAGTGCGTCCGGTGCTGGCATGTCGGATGACGCTATCCGCTGACGGCACCATTGAAGACGACATCGAATTCTTTGCTGCTACCATCGAATCCAAAGCCAAGCTGGTTTATGACCAGGTTTCAGATTGGCTGGAAAACACCGGTGACTGGCAGCCAGAAAGTGATGCGATTGCGGAACAAATCCGCCTGTTAGCGCAAATTTGCCAGCGTCGCGGCGAATGGCGTAATAACCATGCGTTGGTGTTTAAAGATCGCCCGGATTACCGTTTTATTCTCGGTGAAAAAGGTGAAGTGTTGGATATCGTCGCTGAACCGCGTCGTATTGCTAACCGTATCGTCGAAGAAGCGATGATCGCCGCTAACATTTGTGCGGCTCGCGTGCTGCGCGATAAGCTCGGTTTCGGTATCTATAACGTACATATGGGCTTTGATCCGGCAAATGCCGACGCGCTGGCAGCATTACTGAAAACGCACGGCCTACATGTTGACGCCGAAGAAGTGCTCACACTGGACGGCTTCTGCAAACTGCGCCGTGAGCTGGATGCGCAACCGACAGGTTTTCTCGACAGCCGCATTCGCCGTTTTCAGTCTTTTGCAGAAATCAGCACCGAACCAGGCCCTCACTTTGGCCTCGGTCTGGAAGCATATGCCACCTGGACTTCACCGATTCGTAAGTATGGCGACATGATCAACCATCGTCTGCTGAAAGCGATCATCAAAGGCGAAACGGCGACGCGCCCGCAGGATGAAATCACCGTCCAAATGGCAGAGCGTCGCCGTCTTAACCGGATGGCAGAACGTGATGTCGGCGACTGGTTATACGCACGTTTCCTGAAAGACAAAGCCGGAACCGACACCCGTTTTGCGGCAGAAATCGTCGATATCAGCCGTGGCGGTATGCGTGTGCGGCTGGTCGATAACGGCGCTATTGCCTTTATCCCTGCACCATTCTTACACGCTGTGCGCGATGAACTGGTTTGCAGTCAGGAAAACGGCACCGTACAAATTAAAGGTGAAACAGTTTACAAAGTAACCGACGTTATCGACGTCACCATCGCCGAAGTACGCATGGAAACCCGCAGTATTATTGCGCGCCCGGTCGCGTAATCCCCCTTCACGGCCCGTTCATTACGGATGGGCCGTTTGCTTTCCCCCCTCCCTTCGCATTCGTTTTATCTCAGCAGATTTTTTTTAATGACTTCCGTTTGAAAACTGGCGTTTTCCCAAAACTGGATTACAAATAAATATATAAAAAAAACAATACGTTTAGCCGACATTAATTTCATGTAAGTCATGTTGGACCTTCCATTTAATGGCATGGTTCGCCGTTAACCGTAGGGTATGCATCATGAAAACCGTTAGGGAGTCCACAACGTTGTACAACTTTCTCGGATCGCACAACCCATACTGGCGGTTGTCGGAAAACAGTGATGTTTTGCGCTTTTCCACCACTGAAACAACAGAACCTGAACGTACTCTGCAGTTATCCGCCGAACAGGCTGCTCGCATCCGGGAAATGACGGTCATCACCTCCAGCCTGATGATGAGTCTGACAGTCGATGAGAGCGACCTTTCTGTCCATCTGGTGGGACGAAAAATCAATAAGCGCGAATGGGGTGGCAACGCGTCGGCATGGCATGATACACCGGCGGTTGCTCGTGACTTATCACACGGACTTTCCTTTGCCGAACAGGTCGTTTCTGAAGCGCATTCCGCAATAGTGATTCTGGACAGCCGGGGGAATATCCAGCGTTTTAATCGGTTATGTGAAGAATATACAGGGCTGAAAGAACACGATGTCATTGGGCAAAGCGTGTTTAAATTGTTTATGAGTCGCCGTGAAGCTGCGATCTCACGGCGTAACAACAGCAGTTTTTTTCGTAGTGGCAACGCCTATGAAGTCGAGCGTTGGGTACAGACGCGCAAAGGTCAGCGACTGTTTCTGTTTCGCAACAAATTTGTCCACAGCGGTAGCGGCAAAAATGAGATCTATTTAATCTGTTCCGGCACCGATATAACCGAAGAACGTCACGCCCAGGAACGATTGCGAATCCTGGCTAACACTGACAGCATCACCGGGCTACCGAATCGTAACGCAATGCAGGAATTAATCGACTACGCCATTAATCAGACCGACGAGAGTAAGGTCGGAGTGGTTTATCTCGATTTAGACAATTTTAAAAAAGTGAACGATGCCTACGGGCATTTGTTTGGCGACCAGCTGTTACGCGAGGTTTCACTGGCCATTTTAAGCTGTCTTGAACAGGATCAGGTGTTGGCACGTCTTGGCGGCGATGAATTTCTGGTACTCGCACCAGACACCTCACAAAGTGCCCTGGAAGCAATGGCATCGCGGATTTTGACCCGCCTGCGCCAACCCTTTCGCATCGGTTTAATCGAAGTTTATACTGGCTGTTCGATTGGTATTTCACTTTCACCGCAACACGGTCCAGACAGCGCGGCGATTATTCGCCATGCCGATACGGCAATGTACAGTGCCAAAGAAGGCGGAAGAGGACAATTTTGCGTTTTTTCGCCGGAAATGAATCAACGGGTATTTGAATATCTCTGGCTGGATACCAACCTGCGTAAAGCACTGGAAAACGATCAGTTAGTCATTCACTATCAGCCGAAAATCACCTGGCGCGGTGAAGTACGCAGTCTGGAAGCTCTGGTACGCTGGCAGTCCCCCGAACGTGGCTTAATTCCCCCTCTGGACTTTATTTCCTATGCCGAAGAGTCTGGTCTGATTGTGCCACTGGGCCGTTGGGTTATTCTCGACGTCGTGCGCCAGGTTGCAAAATGGAGAGATAAAGGTATTAATCTTCGGGTGGCGGTGAATGTCTCAGCACGCCAACTCGCCGATCAAACCATTTTCACTGACCTGAAACAGGTACTCCAGGAACTTAAATTTGAGTATTGCCCTATTGATGTCGAACTGACTGAAAGCTGTCTGATTGAAAACGATCAGCTGGCGCTTTCCGTTATTCAGCAATTCAGTCAATTAGGCGCGCAGGTTCATCTGGATGATTTCGGCACGGGTTACTCTTCTCTTTCCCAACTGGCACGATTCCCCATCGATGCAATAAAACTCGACCAGGTTTTTGTTCGTGATATTCACAAACAGCCAGTCTCGCAGTCGCTGGTACGTGCGATCGTCGCCGTGGCTCAGGCGCTCAATCTTCAGGTGATTGCCGAAAGTGTAGAGAGTACAAAAGAAGATGCCTTTTTGACCAAAAATGGCATCAATGAGAGACAAGGATTTTTGTTTGCCAAACCGATGCCTGCTGTAGCTTTCGAACGCTGGTATAAACGTTATCTGAAGCGCGCATAAAGAGACGAATATATAAATGTAACGGTATATAATTCCATTACATATCGTATTAATGAATGATAATTAGCCTTTGCCGTTAAGCACTTCTCTTTTAGCGGCAATTTTTGCATTATTCATTTTCACTTTTTGCCTTGAGGATACCCTGATGTCTGAATTTGATGCCCAACGCGTTGCCGAACGTATTGATATTGTGTTAGATATCCTTGTGGCGGGCGATTACCACTCTGCGATCCATAATCTCGAGATACTTAAAGCAGAACTGTTGCGCCAGGTTGCTGCATCTACGCCAGACATCCCGAAGGCACCGTGGGAGATTTAACAATCGTGCTTTCAGTTTTCCCTATTTAAGGATGCCCGGCACGTCAGCATTTTTTATTTAGTATTATAACGTTATAAGAATTACAGCGATGAATTCCCGACAACAAACTATTCTACAGATGGTCATTGAGCAGGGTCAGGTTAGCGTAACCGATCTGGCGAAAGCCACTGGAGTTTCCGAAGTTACCATTCGCCAGGATCTCAACACCCTCGAAAAACTTAGCTATCTACGCCGTGCACATGGCTTTGCAGTTTCGCTTGATAGTGATGACGTCGAAACCCGTATGATGAGTAATTATACGCTGAAGCGTGAACTCGCCGAGTTTGCCGCCTCACTGGTTCAACCGGGTGAAACCATCTTTATCGAGAATGGTAGCAGTAACGCCCTTCTGGCTCGCACATTAGGTGAGCAGAAGAAAAATGTCACCATCATTACGGTCAGCAGCTATATAGCGCATTTACTGAAAGACGCGCCTTGTGAAGTCATTTTACTTGGCGGCGTGTACCAGAAAAAAAGCGAAAGTATGGTTGGGCCACTGACACGTCAGTGCATCCAACAGGTGCATTTCAGTAAGGCATTTATTGGTATCGATGGCTGGCAACCTGAAACTGGATTTACAGGTCGCGACATGATGCGTACCGATGTGGTCAATGCCGTGCTGGAAAAAGAATGCGAAACCATAGTCCTGACTGACAGTTCTAAGTTTGGTGCCGTACACTCTTACTCCATCGGTCCTGTGGAGAGAATCAAACGTGTTATAACCGATTCGAAGATTCGCGCCAGCGATATGATGCTTTTGGAACACAGTAAATTAATCGTTCACGTCGTTGACATATAATCACTTTCCCTCCCTACGGATGGTTTGCCCTGACGCAAATCATCCGCTCTAAGATGATTCCTGGTTGATAATTAAGACTATTTACCTGTTATTAACATCCTAAAGTTATAAACTTATTATCAGCGATATAACAGGAAGTCACTATCACCTGCGTGATATAACCCTGCGCGCGAGAAGATTTCACGGAGTTATTTTACCAGGCGTATTCTGAACTATTATAGTTATAGAGAGCTTACTTCCGTGAATCATAAATTCAGGAGAGAGTATTATGTTTGTAACGAGCAAAAAAATGACCGCAGCTGTTCTGGCAATTACACTGGCAATGTCTCTAAGCGCCTGTTCTAATTGGTCAAAACGAGACCGTAACACCGCAATCGGTGCGGGTGCAGGGGCTTTAGGTGGTGCAGTACTGACTGATGGCAGCACGCTGGGTACATTAGGTGGTGCAGCAGTTGGTGGTATTATCGGTCACCAGGTCGGTAAATAATCGTAAATAAATGTCGATAAGCGACTCGCAATTATAATACGCTTGACTCTGTTCATTACGAAATAACTGAATAGTACACACAGTAAAATAAACGAAAGCCACGGAATATTTCCGTGGCTTTTTTGTTAACCGCCAGCGAGTTTTACTTTCATTCCTTTCGCTTCAAGGAGTGATTTTAATAAATCACGCTTATCTCCCTGGATTTCGATAATTCCGTCTTTTACTGCTCCACCGCAGCCGCATTTTTTCTTCAGCTCCGCCGCCAGTTTTGTCAGTTCTGCATCATCGAGATCGACTCCAGTGATCAGGCAAACGCCCTTTCCTTTACGTCCACTGGTTTGACGTTGAATGCGCACCACGCCGTTGCCTTTAGGGCGTACAGGGGCCGCTTTTGGCTCATCAATACGTCCGGTTTCCGTTGAGTAAACCAGACGGCTATTGGAATCACTCATCATGCACTCCGTTGTAATGAGGCGTTGATCGCTTTCAGCGTTTGCGCTGGATCTGCCGATTGCGTTACCGGGCGACCAATCACCATATAATCAACTCCAGCCACCAACGCCTGTTCTGGCGTCATAATGCGGCGCTGGTCACCAGCGTCACTCCCCTGCGGACGAATGCCCGGCGTAACCAGTTTGAACTCCTGGCCGAATACCTGTTTAAAACGCACAGCTTCCTGAGCAGAACACACCACACCATCAAGCCCACATTTTTGCGTCAATGCCGCCAGACGTTCTGCATAATCCGCTGGTGACAGTGTCACGCCAAGATCGGTCAGGTCACTGGCTTCCATGCTGGTCAATACAGTCACGGCAATTAATAACGGTGCATCTTTACCAAACGGAACCAGAGCCTCACGCGCTGCGGTCATCATACGTGCCCCACCGGAGGCATGAACGTTAACCATCCACACGCCTAAGTCAGCCGCTGCAGCCACAGCGTGCGCTGCGGTGTTGGGAATGTCGTGAAATTTCAGATCGAGGAAAATATCAAAACCACGATGTTGCAGTTCATGCACAAACTGCGGCCCAAACAGCGTAAACATCTCTTTGCCGACTTTCAGACGACAATCACGTGGGTCGATCTTGTCGACAAATGCCAGCGCGGCGTCACGATTATGGTAATCAAGGGCAACAACGACAGGAGAATCCGTAACAGCGCGGGAAGAAGATGAAGCAGTTAACGTCATGACCAGACCTTCTTGATGATGGGCACCGGAAGTGGCGCGAAACAGGTAAACGGCGTGCATTCTACCCGTGGAAATAAAAAATTAACAGTTGCGATTTTTCCCCTGCCAGGCTTTTTTACACTGGAGTTGCCGAAGCAAAATGTGGGAACAACCATTAGGATGTTGTAACTAAAGCTGGATTTTTTTAAAAATTACAGGCCATCAAGGCCGCGAATAGGTTTAATGGTTGACCACGCCCGACATGACGGGCAATGCCAGTAGAGCGTATATGCAGTAAAACCACACTTCTGGCAACGATAACGCGGCTTACTACGCACCTTCTCACCTACCATGTCACGCAGCACCATCAGGCTCTCTTTAGCGCGCCCTTCTTCTGCTTCATTCAGGTGGTAATCCATTAACTTGTGGAACACGCGCATGGTCGGGTGACGTTGTAGCTGGCGCGTAATATAGACCTGTGCGGCATCACTGCCGTCGCGCGCTTCGATAATGTCTGCAAGCATCAATTCAGCATCGGCACCGGTATTCTCTTCCACCGCGCGTTGCAGGAACTCTGCCCATTCGGCAGTTTTACCCAGTTGCTGATAGCAGGTTTGCAGCATTTCCAGCGTTTCGCTGACCAGTTCTCTGTCCTGGGAAATGACACGTTGCAGGCTTTCGACCGCTTTGGCGTATTCTCCTTTCGCCATAAACACACGTCCCATCATGATGGATACGCGGGCGCTGTTTTTGTCTGCCGCCGCCCCTTTTTTCAACAAGGTCATGGCGCGATCAAGATCGTCGCTGGCCATGTGCTGGAGCGCCAGTTCACAGTAGAAATGGGCGATCTCAACGCGTTGCTTATCTTTGCCCAGCTTCACCAGGCGTTCTGCAACATCAATTGCTTTCTGCCATTCACTGGTGGACTGATAGATTTGTAACAGCTGTTGCAATGCGCCAACACGGAAGTCCGTTTCATCGGTCAGTTGATTAAACATATCTTCCGCACGATCGTATAAACCCGCCGCCATGTAATCACGACCCAGTTGCTGAATTGCCAGCAAGCGTTGCTCATAGGTCAACGAGGCACTTTCCATTAAGGTTTGATGAATACGAATCGCGCGATCGACTTCGCCACGCGAACGGAACAGGTTTCCGAGCGTAAGGTGGGCTTCAACGGTGCCGGTGTCCTCTTTGAGCATATCGAGGAACAGATCAACCGCTTTATCCTGTTGATTACTAAGCAGGAAGTTAACCCCTGCTACGTAATCACGTGACAGGCGGTTGGCTTCATCTTGCTTGTTTTGTTGCGCACTTCTGCGGCCCATATACCAGCCATAGGCAGCGGCTACAGGCAAGAGCAGAAACAACAACTCCAGCATAGAAAGTTATTCCTTCGCCACTGACGAATCAGGCGCTACCGCCACGCCAGTCGCAGGTGAAAGCTGGTTTTCCAGTCGCTTTATTTTACGTTCAGCGCGTACCAGAGAAACACGAACTCGCAGCCAGAAAAGGCCACAAATCAACCAACCAATAGCAAAACCCGCAGCAAACAATACAGCGAGCAATGTGGAGATACGATACTCCCCTTGCGCTAACAGATAATTAAACGTTACCTGTTGATCATTCTGCGCACCTAATGTGACGGAAATCACAAAAATCGCTAACACCAGTAAGAAAATGAGTAAATATTTCACATTACTTCCCGTTATGTGGTTAGAGCGAATAAATTATGGTCAATTTACCGCAATAGCCCTTTAAATTACCATTTTCACGACGTCTGCGAAATGGTAGCCACAATCATTGTTGATGATTTGAGGGTTAAATTCGGAAATTCAACCAGTATTAACTTTCTTGTTCTCGTTGCGCTATCTCACGATTTTCTTCCGGTGGTGGTGTTAATGGCCCACAAATACGTTGCGCAAGCCAGGTTGCTACCGCGACCAGCGCCCACGAAATCAACGTAGCCACCACCAGATCGCGCGGCCAATGCATCCCAAGCAGCAGGCGGCTTCCCATGACTCCCGTTGCCCAAACCAGCAAGAGTGCAATGGTTACGGTTCGCCGACGCGGCCATAACAGCCCAACGGCCAGCAGAGCCCAACTGGCAGCAAACATTGTGTGACCAGAAGGAAAGGCAAAACCGGTCTCTTTCTGCCAATGAGAACGCAAATATTGCGGGATATTTTTCTCTTCAGCCAACTGTTCTTTCACTAAATTTCCGCGCTCCGCACGCTTTAAAGTGTAGAACTCATCAACCGGAATATGATGTGTTTTTTCCAGCCAGATAACAAACGGGCGCGGTTCCTGAACTTTGTCTTTAATCCAGGATTTTACCGCTTGCCCGACAAGGATCGCCGCCGCCAGTATGGCAAACAACATAATTGCAGCTTTGATACGAAAGCGCAGACACCAGAGAAACCAGCCGAATAAAATCAGATGCGTAATGACGCCCCAGGGCTGAGTGACGGTTTCAGTGACCCAAAAGGCCGCTTTTAACAACCCATTTTGCTCTCCTGGTTGCCAACGCCAGCCAGAAATCCATACCGCTACAGGCATGATAAGTAATAGTGCAGCTCCAACTGCGGTACGTCTGGCAATCGAACGCATGGTCTCTCCTTTCTTATAAGTCTCACAATCATAACTGAAAATGCCCTGACCTGGAAAAATTGACAGATTTGTGCCATTCAGTGAACGATCGACGCGTCGTGATTAGGTGAACGCCTTCACGTTATGGCAAAATAAGCCAATACAGAACCAGCATTATCTGGAGAATTTCATGCAGCTTAAACGTGTGGCAGAAGCCAAACTGCCAACCCCATGGGGCGATTTCCTGATGGTGGGATTTGAAGAACTGGCAACCGGACACGATCATGTCGCGCTAGTCTATGGCGATATTTCCGGGCATACCCCGGTACTTGCGCGCGTCCATTCCGAATGTCTGACCGGTGACGCCCTGTTCAGCTTGCGCTGCGATTGTGGCTTCCAGCTGGAAGCGGCGCTGACACAAATCGCCGAAGAAGGCCGTGGTATTTTGCTGTATCACCGCCAGGAAGGTCGTAACATTGGTCTGCTGAATAAAATTCGCGCTTACGCATTGCAGGATCAAGGCTACGACACCGTAGAGGCTAACCACCAGTTAGGCTTCGCTGCTGATGAGCGCGACTTCACTCTTTGCGCTGATATGTTCAAACTCCTTGGTGTCAATGCAGTCCGTTTGTTAACCAACAACCCGAAAAAAGTCGAAATTCTGACCGAAGCCGGGATTAATATTGTTGAACGCGTGCCGTTGATTGTTGGTCGTAACCCCAATAACGAACATTATCTCGATACCAAAGCCGAAAAAATGGGTCATCTGTTGAACAAATAACCCACTTGCGTTGTGAAGTTAATTTGCTTGCCGGTTATCTGACTTCCGGCAAGCAAATACTCGTTACTTCAACATATTACGGATGACATAATGCAAAATCCCGTCGTTCTGGTAATAGGTTAATTCCGTCGCAGTGTCGATACGACAACGGCACGGCATAACTTCCTGGCTACCATCAGCTCGCGTTAGCGTCACTGGAACCGTTGCGCCGGGTTGTAGATTTTGCAGATCGCTAATATCAATCTTCTCTTCCCCGGTCAGCCCTAATGTTTTACGCGTCACGCCTTGCGGAAATTCCAGCGGCAGAATGCCCATACCAATTAAATTCGAGCGGTGAATACGTTCAAACGATTCGGCAATAACCACCCGGATACCAAGCAGACGCGGACCTTTTGCCGCCCAGTCACGGCTGGAGCCAGAACCATATTCTTTACCGGCAATCACCGCCAGCGGCGTTTGCTCCTGCTTATAGCGCATCGCTGCATCGTAAATAGAGACAACATCGCTGGCAGGTAAATGCCGCGTCATCCCCCCTTCAACGCCAGGCACCATTTCGTTACGAATGCGAATGTTGGCAAACGTGCCGCGCATCATCACTTCATGGTTACCACGCCGCGAACCGTAGGAGTTAAAGTCTTTCCGCTCAACACCCCGACCTTGTAGATATCGCCCCGCCGGACTGTCGGGCTTAATACTGCCCGCCGGAGAGATATGGTCAGTGGTGACCGAATCCCCCAGCATTGCGAGTATCCGCGCGCCGTGAATATCCTCCACTGGCGCAGGCATTGCCTGCATCTCATCAAAAAATGGCGATAACCGAATATAGGTCGAATCATCCTGCCATCCGTAGGTATCGGATCGCACAACGTTAATTTCTTTCCACTCAGCTGTCCCTTCGAAAACTTCTGCGTACTCTTTACGGAACATTTCTGTAGAGACTTGTGCTACCGCACGGGCAATTTCTTGTGCTGATGGCCAGATATCTTTCAGATATACCGGATCGCCTTTACGATCATGACCGATAGGCTCTGAAGCCAGATTGATATTCATATTGCCCGCCAGCGCATAGGCAACCACCAATGGCGGCGAAGCCAGCCAGTTAGTTTTAACCAGCGGATGGATACGGCCTTCAAAGTTACGGTTGCCGGACAGCACCGCACCGACGGTTAAATCGCCTTTTTTGATTGCCGTTTCGATAGGATCGGGCAGCGGCCCAGAGTTACCAATACAGGTGGTACAACCGTATCCCACAAGGTTAAACCCCAGTTCGTCGAGATACGGTGTCAGTTTCGCTTTTGCCAGATAATCAGAAACGACTTTTGAACCCGGTGCCAGCGACGCTTTGACCCACGGTTGCCGCTTGAGGCCCAGAGTTACGGCTTTTTTCGCCAGCAAGCCTGCGGCCATCAGTACACTTGGATTAGAGGTGTTGGTGCACGACGTTATCGCGGCAATGACCACTGCACCATCAGGCAACTGATACTGATGTCCGTTCATAACATAATCGACCGGTTGGCGATCTTTATGCGTGGCATTCACTTCCAGTTCGTTACTGGCGGCAAAAGCTTTTGGTACATCGGGCAGTGCAACGCGATCCTGTGGGCGTTTTGGTCCCGCCAGACTCGCTTCAACGTCATTCATGTCCAGTTCTAACGTACTGGTAAAAATCGGTTCATCGCCCGGGTTACGCCACATGCCCTGCGCTTTAGCATATTTTTCGACCAGTTCGACCTGATCTTCACTGCGCCCGCTTAAACGCATGTAATCGAGGGTGACCGCATCGATTGGGAAGAAGCCGCAGGTCGCGCCATATTCTGGCGACATATTGGCAATGGTAGCGCGATCTGCCAGCGGCAGCGAATCCAGCCCATCGCCGTAAAATTCGACGAATTTCCCCACTACGCCATGTTTACGCAGCATCTGGGTAACGGTGAGAACCAGGTCTGTGGCGGTGATACCTTCACGTAATTTTCCGCTGAGTTTAAAGCCCACTACATCCGGGATAAGCATGGAAACCGGCTGACCTAACATTGCGGCTTCCGCTTCGATCCCGCCAACGCCCCACCCCAGTACGCCAAGACCGTTGATCATAGTAGTGTGCGAGTCAGTACCGACGAGCGTATCCGGATAAGCAATCCATTCACCGTCCTGCAGTTCACTCCACACTGCTTTGCCGAGATATTCGAGGTTAACCTGATGGCAAATGCCTGTGCCTGGTGGCACGACGCTAAAACGACTGAACGCCTGCTGCCCCCATTTCAGGAATACATAACGTTCGTGGTTTCGCTCCATTTCCAGACGCACGTTTTCCTCGAATGCTTCATCATCGCCAAAACGATCGACGGTCACCGAATGGTCAATTACCAGGTCGACCGGTGAGAGCGGATTCACTTTCGCGGTATCGCCACCGAGACGTTTTACCGCTTCTCGCATCGCCGCAAGATCCACGACAGCGGGCACGCCGGTGAAGTCCTGCATCAGCACTCTTGCCGGACGGTAGGCAATTTCACGGTCAGCATGGGCATTTTTCAACCAGCCCGCCAGCGCGTGGATATCCTCTTCGGTAACCGAGTTACCATCCTGCCAGCGCAGCAGGTTTTCGAGCAGAACTTTGAGTGACTTAGGCAGACGGGTGATATCGCCCAGTGATTTGGCAGCAAGCGGCAGGCTGTAGTAGTGGTAAGTTTTATCTTTGGCCTGCAAAGTGTCCTTACTGGCTTCTCGTAGGGTTGACGACATAGCTCCTCCTTAATAACAGGGTTGCGATGCCCTGATTCTCTTCAGGGTGAATATTAAAGATAACACAAACACCGCGTAACGATTTGATAACAACCCGAATTGATAAAAGAGGGAAACCTTGCGGATAAGAAAAGAAAAACCTCGCCGTAGCGAGGTCAGAGATTAGTGAGCAACTATCCAGATGAGTTCAACCCAGAAGAGCATCGACAGAGAAAATGCGCCCATCCAGGACCAGTATTTCATATTTGTGGTGATCATAGGCTACACCCTTCACTTGTTATTACTTTCTGTTGAAATTATTCAACCTTTTATTGCTGTGGTGTATTAAAAACCGTTTAATTCACGAATATATCGGATAATAAGAATGATGATAATTATTGTTTCTGCTGATCATCTTCAGCAAACATCTCTATAAAAGCTTGCTGTTGCGACGTCAGTTTCCAGCCATCTGGAATAACGACTGAACATTCCCGTTTCGTTTCCGTTTCATTGTCACTATGCTGAGACAGTGGCAAAGCAACCTGATGCTGCTCCTGAACGACCATGCTTTACCCCCACACTTTCCAAATTAGCAGTGCGACAAGCACCCAGAAGAGCGCAGACCCAAGAAATACCGCAAGCCAGGCTTTGCGTTTCAATTCAGGGTCCCTGCGAGGTTCCTGATTTCCAGAAGGCATTGCTAACCTCATATAATCGCCATCACTTATCAGCAAGACGCTAAACGATTGGTATAATTAATCAATTGATGAGACAAATCCTAATGAAACTTTAGCCAAAAATCCAGCTAATTTACGAATCGTCTCCAGTGAATAATTCAATCTTTTGACCTGAAATAGATATTTGAAGACTGACATTTGCGAGGCAGGTAATTAGACACTACTTTATGTCCGATTTACCATAAAGATTTCAGGGATAATTATATTGTGAGCGGTGGACAAATAAAAAAGAACAGAGGATATATTCCGGCACCCTGAAAACATAAAAGGTGCCGGAAATAATGCAGGTAATTATTTTTCCGGCAATTTGATATCTTTAAACATGATCTCAATTTCTTCATTGGAACGCAGTGCTACGGCGGCATCAACGACATCGCGAGTTAAATGTGGCGCAAAACGCTGAATGAAATCATACATATAACTGCGCAAAAACGTACTGCGGCGAAAACCAATTTTGGTTGTGCTATGACTGAAAATGTCATGCGCATCAACACGAACCAGGTCGGGATCCGAAACCGGATCCACCGCCATGCTGGCAATCACCCCTACACCCAACCCTAATCGAACGTAAGTTTTAATCACGTCAGCATCGGTAGCAGTGAAAACAATACGCGGCGTCAACCCTGCGCGGTTAAAGGCGGTATCCAGCTCGGAGCGTCCGGTAAAACCGAAGGTATACGTCACCAACGGATACTGCGCCAGTTCTTCAATGGTAATTGCTTTTTTGCCCGCCAGCGGATGGTCTGGTGTCACCACAATAGCCCGATTCCAGTGATAGCATGGCAGCATCACCAAATCTTCATACAAATGAAGTGCTTCCGTGGCAATAGCGAAATCGGCATTACCTTTAGAGACAGCATCGGCGATTTGTGTTGGCGATCCCTGATGCATATGCAAAGAAACGCGAGGATAACGCTCAATGAAACCTTTGATGACATTCGGTAATGCATAGCGCGCCTGAGTATGCGTGGTGGCGATATACAGCGAGCCTTTATCTGGCCAGGTGTGTTCTCCGGCGACCGATTTAATAGCATCAACTTTCGACAGAACTTCACGAGCGATACGAATTATTTCCTGCCCGGCTGGAGTAACCTGCGTCAAATGCTTGCCGCTACGGGAAAAAATTTGAATACCCAGCTCATCTTCCAGCATTCTGACTTGCTTACTGATCCCAGGTTGTGATGTGTAAAGTCCTTCAGCCGTTGATGAGACGTTCAGGTTATGATTGACGACCTCAACAATATAGCGAAGTTGTTGTAATTTCATGTTAAACCATCCAATTAGACGCCATCAGAACATCGTTTTTTCGTCACACCTGACGGGTGACTAATACGATTTAATAATAAAAAAGGTGCTAACTATAACCACTATATCATTTATAGCTTTAGTGTATAGGTGTGGAGATAAAATAATATGCAATAAAAAAGGGTCGCTTTTGCGACCCTTTGTTTTAAAAAACCAGAAAGAATTAAAGGTTATTTTTTCCCTTCAACCCATTTGCCATCAACATAAAATGCTGACCAGCCAGTTGCCTTTCCGTCTTTTTCCGAAGAGACATATTGCTGCCTGGTTTTCCGGCTAAAGCGAACCATTGTCTTATTACCTTCTGGATCTTGCTGTGGCGCATCAGCCAGATAACGCAATTTTTCTGGTAAACGGTCGCGGAAGCGATAAAGCTCTTCCACCAGCGGCGCACGCGTTTCACGTGATTTCGGGAAAGTATTGGCAGCCAGGAACACACCGGCAGCGCCATCACGCAGCACGAAATAAGCATCCGATTTTTCGCACGGTAATTCTGGCAGCGGAACCGGATCTTCTTTCGGCGGCGCGACTTCACCGTTACGTAAAATCTTACGTGTGTTTTTACACTCTTCATTGGTGCAGGCCATGTATTTACCGAAACGCCCCATTTTCAGGTGCATTTCAGAACCACATTTTTCACACTCAACGATCGGGCCGTCATAACCTTTAATACGGAATTCGCCCTCTTCGATCTCATAACCGTCGCAGGTTGGATTATTACCACAAACATGCAACTTACGTTTCGGATCGATGAGATAGCTGTCCATCGCTGTACCGCATTTCGGGCAACGACGTTTGGCGCGCAGCGCGTTGGTTTCAGCGTCTTCGCCTTCCAGCACGTTAAGCACTTCGTTTTCCGGCACCAGGTTGATGGTGGTTTTGCAACGCTCTTTCGGCGACAGCGCATAACCGGAACAGCCCAGGAATACCCCGGTGCTGGCGGTGCGAATCCCCATTTTTCGACCACAGGTCGGGCAGTCAATGCTGGTCAGAACCATCTGGTTCGGGCGCATACCGCCCTCTTCCGGATCTTTTTCCGCTTTATCAAGCTGCTGAGTGAAATCAGAGAAGAAGTGATCCAGTACAGCTTTCCACTCTGCTTCGTGATTTGCCACCTGGTCGAGGCTGTTTTCCATCTGCGCGGTAAAGTCGTAATTCATTAACTCGCGGAAATTTTCTTCCAGGCGATCGGTAACGATCTCACCCATTTTTTCCGCATAGAAGCGACGGTTTTCCACACGCACATAGCCGCGATCCTGAATGGTCGAAATGATCGACGCATAAGTAGACGGACGACCGATCCCGCGTTTTTCCAGCTCTTTAACCAGAGAAGCTTCGCTAAAACGAGCTGGCGGCTTGGTAAAGTGCTGCGCAGGCGTCAGTTCAACAAGCGACAGGGAGTCACCTTTATCGACAGCCGGTAAAATACGATCTTCATCGCCTTTACGCAGAGCTGGCATAACTTTCGTCCAGCCGTCGAAACGCAGAATACGACCGCGCGCTTTCAGGCGGAAGTCACCCGCGCCAACGGTCAGCGTGGTGGAGTCATATTTCGCCGGGGTCATCTGACAGGCAACAAACTGACGCCAGATTAACTGGTACAGCTTCTGCGCATCTGCTTCCATATCTTTCAGCGATTCCGCCATCACATTGACGTCAGAAGGACGAATTGCTTCGTGCGCTTCCTGTGAGTTTTCTTTGCTGGCGTATTGGTTTGGACTTTCCGGCAGATATTTATTACCAAAATTATCGCTGATATAACCGCGAACCATGTTTACCGCGTCCTGACTCAGGTTAGTGGAGTCGGTACGCATGTAAGTGATATAGCCTGCTTCATACAGACGCTGCGCCATCATCATGGTTTTTTTCACGCCAAAACCAAGACGGGTGCTGGCAGCTTGTTGCAGCGTAGAGGTAATAAAAGGAGCGCCAGGTTTACTGGTTGTCGGTTTGTCTTCACGTTCCAGCACGCTGTAGCGCGCTTTTTCCAGCAGACTTACCGCAGCCAGAGTTTGTTCTTTGTTGACCGGGCGGAACGGTTTGTCGTTCTGATGAGTCACCTGCAAAGCCAACGCTTCGCCAGATGGCGTAGTCGTGCTGGCATCGACTTCCCAGAATTCTTCCGGCACGAAGGCTTTAATTTCACGCTCACGCTCAACCACCAGGCGAACCGCTACGGATTGCACACGCCCGGCGGAAAGACCGCGAGCGATCTTTTTCCACAGCAGCGGAGAAACCATATAACCCACGACGCGATCCATAAAGCGACGCGCCTGCTGGGCATTAACACGATCAATATTCAGTTCGCCGGGTTTGTTGAACGCCTGGCGGATCGCGTTTTTAGTAATTTCGTTAAACACCACTCGGCTATAACGCGCATCATCACCCCCAATCACTTCCCGCAGGTGCCATGCAATGGCTTCCCCTTCGCGGTCAAGGTCGGTTGCGAGATAGATGTGGTCGGCTTTTTCAGCCAGTTGTTTCAGTTCAGAGACGACCTTCTCTTTACCAGGCAACACTTCATAGTGCGCCTCCCAATTGTGCCACGGGTCAACCCCCATACGGTTGACGAGAGCGCCACGTTCATCCTTTTTAGGCTTTTTAGCCGTTTTGGTGGAGGTAGAGTCGGCACTCTTTTTAGCAGCTGAGCCACTGGTCGGCAAATCGCGGATGTGACCGACGCTGGATTTCACCACGTAGTCACTACCCAGATACTTGTTGATCGTTTTGGCTTTTGCCGGGGACTCAACGATGACAAGAGCTTTACCCATATTCACCTTACCTAATTTGATTCTTCCAGGAATGCGTCGCACATTGATAAACCTTCCACTGGCAACGAGTTACCGATATGGACTCGCTCTCTGCGGATATCAACCCCTTGTCGTGACTCTGTTCACGAAAATTCCGGTGACTGAGTTAACAGGTCTTGGCCTACAGGCGCTATAGCACGACGGAATTTTGGTCGAATGTCAAGCAAATCTATTGCCAGATTGACGAAAGCGTCACACTGTACCTGATAAAATCCGTTACGCAACTTTATTAGCATGCAAAATCCAAAGTTGCCAGTAAGGCGCTCCTGACGCCAGCGTGGTATATTTGTCTGTATGCCATGCCTGGCGTAGACTAATGTCCTTGTTTAAGGAGTAAATAATGAACAAAGAGACACAACCCATCGACCGCGAAACGCTGTTGAAAGAGGCCAACAAAATCATTCGTGAGCATGAGGACACGCTCGCAGGAATTGAAGCCACCGGCGTCACGCAGCGTAATGGCGTGCTGGTGTTCACCGGCGATTACTTTTTAGATGAGCAAGGACTGCCGACAGCGAAAAGCACTGCGGTGTTTAATATGTTCAAACACCTGGCACACGTGCTCTCGGAAAAATACCATCTGGTAGATTAAAGCAAAACGCGAGGTTTTACCCTCGCGTTTATCTTTTACATCAACGGCTTTTGCCCGCGTTGCCACCAGCGTAGCAACAATCGGTCGGCGCTCTCTGCCGCACTGCCGGTGAATCGGTCGATCAACCGTTTACGCTGCATATAACGTACATTGACCACTTCACGACCTTCCATCAGGCTAAGAATGACTTCATCACTGGTGTTGATTTCGTCAACCAGGCCTTTCTCTACCGCCTGTTGCCCATACCAGTGTTCACCGGTAGCCACCTCTTCAATATCCAGAGACGGACGCATACGTTTTACAAAATCTTTAAATAGCTGATGTGTTTCGTTCAGTTCTTCGCGGAATTTTTCGCGCCCCTCTTCGGTATTTTCACCCAGCAATGTCAGCGTGCGCTTATATTGCCCGGCGGTGTGCAGTTCAATATCAATATCTTTGCTTTTCAGGAAGCGGTTAAAGTTGGGCATTTGCGCCACCACACCGATGGAGCCTACAATGGCAAACGGCGCGGAAACAATTTTGTCAGCCACGCAGGCCATCATGTACCCGCCGCTGGCAGCTACTTTATCTACCGTAACGGTTAAAGGAATGTTTTTATCGCGCAGACGCCGCAACTGCGAAGCTGCCAGGCCATAACCATGAACCATGCCGCCGGGGCTTTCCAGACGCAAAACAACCTGATCCCGTGGCTTAAATGCCGCGAGTACTGCGGTTATCTCTTCGCGTAACGAGTTAACTTCATGCGCGTCCATGCTGCCTTTGAAATCCAGTACCCAGACTCGGGGTTTACTGTCAGTCACCACCTCGCCCAGTTTGGCTTTCGCTTTCGCTGCTTTCGCTTCTTGCTTGTGCTTCTTCTTCTGCGCTTTGTGCCACTGCTTTTGCTGATGCGGATCCATCAACGCTGCTGCCAGTTCTTCTTTCATCTCCTTATATTGTTCGCTGAGATTGTTAACCCGTAACTCGCCACGCTGGCGTTTATTACGTTGAGCAACATTGACAATAATGGCGGCAACAGCCGCAATCGCCACAACAACAGTGACAATTTTCGCCAAAAACAAACCATATTCAGACAACAATTCCACGAGTCCCACCTTGGTTAAACAACGCTTTGCCTCACAGTTTACAACAGGCATCTTAAGCCGTCTCGCAGAGATATTCTTGACGAGAAAGTATGACAAAGTATTCATTTTGCGGCGTTATCGCCCCAGGCCGATTGAAATGCGCCTCTGTTTAAGGCATAACCCCTCAAAGTCATAAAGTACACTGGCAGCGCGACTGATGATGTCGTTGAGGAGTAGCCATGCATTACCAACCAAAACAAGATTTACTCAATGATCGTATTATCCTGGTAACCGGCGCCAGCGACGGCATTGGTCGTGAAGCCGCTCAGACTTATGCGCGTTATGGCGCGACAGTGATTTTACTGGGTCGTAATGAAGAAAAATTACGTCAGGTCGCCCAGCGTATGTTCGAAGAGACCGGACGTCATCCACAGTGGTTTATTCTCGATTTACTGACCTGCACATCCGAAGATTGCCATCAACTGGCACAGCGCATTGCCGTTAATTATCCGCGTCTGGACGGCGTTCTGCATAATGCCGGATTGCTTGGCGAAGTTTGCCCGATGAGCGAACAAAATCCACAGGTCTGGCAGGATGTCATGCAGGTCAACGTTAATGCCACCTTTATGCTGACCCAGGCACTGCTTCCTTTATTACTCAAATCGGACGCCGGTTCGCTGGTCTTTACCTCATCAAGCGTCGGCCGTCAGGGGCGAGCCAACTGGGGCGCATATGCGGTGTCGAAATTTGCCACCGAAGGGATGATGCAGGTACTTGCCGATGAATATCAGCAACGTCTGCGCGTTAACTGTATTAATCCAGGAGGTACGCGCACCGCAATGCGTGCCAGTGCCTTCCCGACGGAAGATCCGCAGAAACTCAAAACCCCCGCTGATATCATGCCACTTTACCTCTGGCTGATGGGCGATGATAGCCGCCGTAAAACCGGCATGACCTTTGACGCCCAACCGGGCCGTAAACCAGGAATTTCCCAATGAGTGATGAACGCTACCAACAGCGTCAGCAGCGAGTTAAAGAAAAAGTGGATGCCCGTGTGGCGCAGGCCCAGGATGAACGCGGCATTATTATCGTTTTTACTGGCAATGGAAAAGGCAAAACCACTGCGGCATTTGGTACGGCAACGCGCGCGGTAGGTCACGGAAAAAAAGTGGGCGTCGTGCAGTTTATTAAGGGCACCTGGCCTAACGGCGAACGAAATCTGCTGGAGCCGCACGGCGTCGAGTTTCAGGTGATGGCAACCGGCTTTACCTGGGATACACAAAACCGCGAGTCTGATACCGCCGCCTGCCGCGAAGTCTGGCAACATGCAAAACGAATGCTGGCTGATTCCTCGCTAGATATGGTTTTGCTCGATGAGCTGACGTATATGGTGGCGTATGACTATTTGCCACTGGAAGAAGTGATGCAGGCCTTAAATGATCGTCCACATCAGCAAACGGTGATTATCACGGGTCGTGGCTGTCATCGGGATATACTTGAGCTGGCAGATACCGTCAGTGAATTACGCCCCGTCAAACATGCGTTTGATGCAGGCGTTAAGGCGCAAATCGGGATTGATTATTAAGTGAAAGCACCTCAAAAGATCGTCTCTTGGGGTGCTTTAATCATAATTATATTCAAGCGGCAATAGCGAAATTCAGAATGCGTTTAATCTCACTCAAATGTCCCGGATATGCTTCATGATTCTCAGCGTCAACATCTTCAATAAATAATATCAGTTCAGTAATTAACGCATTCGCGTCTTCATAACTGATTGCGCTTAACTCTGGTGAGGTTTCAGTACCATAGTTAATCGTCAGGTTGTTCATAACCGAGAGGATAAGGATAAAATATTTATGGCAAACCTTGCATGTGGTTTTGTTGCCCAGGGTATTATACAGCATGTCGAGTAATGCCAGTATTCTACGATTTTGTACATCGTTCATAAAAATCCTCCTATAACATTATTCCGCTAGCAAGAAGTAGTTTTGCCAGCCCCTCAGACGCCTTTAATCCACTAATTACTTGTGCGCGTAATATTTCATTTAACCTTTTTTGTTCAGCCGCTGTGCGTGTTTTATTAGTGTATAAATTTTTCAGATAATCACCCTTATCTATAAAGGCATTTAAAGCCTCAATCGCGGGCATAGCTGGTGCCGATGCCTGTAGTCTGGTTTCATTCACATTGATTACTGAGCTTAGAAACTCTTTCCTGTTTTTCAGAGTGTTAAACTCTGTATTTCTTGAGTTTTTAGATATGTCATTATAATAAACCATATTATTATGCACATTCGCAAAGGTAAGTTTTTCCATTTTATTACTTTTTGTATAAATATCATTGCGCAAAACTTTCATATTATTTATAAGTCTTGCCCAGTTTTTATCTACCGTTTTACCTATTTTCCCAGAATTGACTTTTATTATATATAACTCATTGAAATAATTTACTAAATCTTTAACTGCTGCTGCAGATTGCTCTAAATCTTTCCCTGGTGAAACACCAAGTAATGCTTCCGCGTTGTTTGCGTGATCCAGAGCCTGTTTAAGTAATGCCACCTGCTGACTCTCAGTCGATGCCATATCTTCAGTCAGGAGTTCTACATAAGCACTCATGCTATTAATGACTTCCATTGAAGCAAGTAATTTCTTTTTTTCAAATGGAGCTAGTTGTACTTTTTCTGTCATTGGACCCGGCGGTTGGCATAAACTTTCGCCCTGTCGATTGTTCCCTACATCAATGGTATAATCAGGCCGCAATGCACACTCTGGATTAGTCGCATAAAAATTAACAAGAAAGTTTTCACGAGAAGCATAGTATTGTTTAAAGAAACTTGCATTCGCCGCAACCGCCTTGTTACCCGCAGAAATAACAGATTCAGCTTGTTCATTTTTTAATGCTTCGGTTGCACATCCTGAAAGCATTAACAGAGATAGAAATATTCCACTATATCTAATCATAACCCACCTCTTGACGTTGAGTTTATCTCAGATAATTAAATATTAATGTGGCTATTTCCGGGTATTATTCATAAGCAAGTATGAAATTAAATTAAAATACTGCGACTATTTATCATGCTTCAAATAAAGAAAAGGCCCCGTAGGGCCTTTATTTTATACTTAACTTAAATTAACCGTTATTATTACGTCCACCAGAACGACGACCGCCACTCACCTGACTGTGACGTTTCACCGCACGTCGAATTTGATTCGCCTTCATACGACGACGATCTTTTTCTACGGCAACTTTAGAACTGGTTTCTGGCGGTAGTTCCACCAGCTCACGCAAATAGTTAGTCTGGGCGAGATCCAGCTCCGTCCAGCCACCACGTGGCAGACCTTTCGGTAGAGGGATATCACCATAACGCACACGAATCAGGCGGCTAACCTGCACGCCAACCGCTTCCCACAAACGACGAACTTCACGGTTACGGCCTTCGGTCAGGGTAACGTTGTACCACTGGTTGATCCCTTCGCCGCCGCTGAACTTGATGGTTTTAAAGGCTGCCGGACCATCTTCCAGCTGCACGCCACGACTCAAATCACGCAGTTTCGCGTCGTCAACCTGACCAAATACACGCACGGCATATTCACGTTCAACTTCACGACTGGGGTGCATTAAACGGTTTGCCAGTTCACCGTCGGTGGTGAACAGCAACAGACCACAGGTATTAACGTCGAGACGACCTACGGCAATCCAGCGCGCACCACGCAGTTTTGGCAGACGATCAAACACTGTCGGACGCCCTTCCGGGTCGTTACGGGTACATAACTCACCTTCCGGCTTGTAATAGGCCAGAACGCGACAAATTTGCTCAGCGGACTCACGCACCGAAATAAGATGACCATCGATACGGATTTTCAGTCCAGGGGTAACTTCAACGCGATCGCCGAGTTTAGCAATTTTGCCATCAACACTCACGCGACCGGCTTCAATAATAGATTCGATTTCACGGCGAGAACCGTGGCCGGCACGCGCCAGCACTTTCTGTAGCTTTTCGCTCATAGAGCTTCCTTTTGGTGTCGCCTTCACAGGCGTCGAACAGGAGAATGAATGGCACCATTCAGTGCCATTTTAAGGCCGCGTAGTATACAGAGTTACGCTCTTATAAGAAAGGCTTCACATCACCCACGCCTTCACGCACCACGACCGGCGTATCATCGGTAAGATCAATAACCGTTGTTGGTTTCTGCCCGAGATAGCCGCCGTGAATAATCAAATCTACCTGTTTTTCCAGACGGTCTTTAATTTCTTCCGGATCGGATTCGGTAAATTCGCTGCCTGGCAGCATTAGCGAAGTGGAAAGCATCGGTTCGCCCAGTACTTCAAGCAACGCCTGCGCAATCGGGTTAGAAGGCACACGCATACCGATGGTTTTGCGTTTTTCCTGCAACAAACGGCGTGGCACCTCTTTCGTTCCCTTCAGGATGAAAGTGTAGTTACCTGGCGTGTTGTTTTTCATCAGGCGAAACGCGACGTTATCCACAAAGGAATAGGTCGAGAGTTCGGAAAGATCGCGACACATCAGAGTAAAGTTGTGACCGTCCGGCAGCTGGCGAATACGACAAATACGCTCCATCGCGTTTTTATCTTCAATTTTACAGCCGAGCGCATAGCCGGAATCGGTTGGATAAACAATCACCCCGCCTTTACGCACGATCTCCACCGCCTGGTTGATCAGACGTTGCTGCGGGTTATCAGGATGAATATAAAAAAACTGACTCATAATTCCCTCTCTGTGGTGTTCTGCGGCTGTTCCCATAGCTGCCAGACGCCTTCAACGCCTGCGGGCAGCCAGAGTTTACGACCCAGTTCAATCCACGGGCACGGCTGATGAAAATCAGATCCTTGTGATGCCCATAAATGGTGCTGGCGGGCAAGTGTCGCCAGTTGGGTGCGTTCATTGGGCGATTGCTGGCACTGCGCGACTTCCATCGCGTCGCCGTGGTGTTCGGCAAAATGCGCAACCAATCTTTTCAGCCATTTAGCACTAAGATTGTACCGCCCAGGATGAGCAAGCACCGCCTTACCGCCAGAATGATGAATGACATCAATAGCTTGTTCTATTGTACACCACTGCGGCGGAACGTATCCGGTTTTCCCACGCGCCAGATATTTTTTAAAGACATCCGCCATTGAACTGGCTTTGCCGCATTCGACCAGAAAACGAGCAAAATGACCGCGCGTCACTGCGCCCCCCTGCGCCAGTCTTTGCGCGCCTTCCAGAGCACCAGGTATTTGCGCTTTTTCCAGTCTTTCAGCGATTAACTGCGCCCGCTGATTGCGCCGTGCTGTTTGCTGCGCCAGGAACTCACACATTAGCGGATGAGTAATATCAATATTCAGCCCGACAATATGAATTTCATGATTTTCCCATACGGTAGAAATTTCCACGCCTGGAATAAGATTCAGCGCCAGTCCTGAACGTGAAATTTCTTCTCTTGCTGGTGCGATTGCTGCTGTGGTGTCATGGTCAGTGATCGCCAGCGTGCCGACGCGCATGTCTACAGCACGGTGTACCAGCGCCTCTGGCGTCAGGCAGCCATCGGAAGCCGTGGTATGGCTGTGCAGGTCATAAATGACTGCGTAATTTGTGTCGCTCAAGGCGCACTCCCGTTTTGGAAAATGTTTTTTGCGCCGACATCATAACGGTTCTGACAAATATTCTGAAATGAGCTGTTGACAATCAATCATCGAACTAGTTAACTAGTACGCAAGTTCACGTAAAAAGGGTATCGACAATGAAAGCGATTTTCGTACTGAAAGGTTGGTGGCGCACTTCCTGAAACGGGCAGTGTATTCACCATGCGTAAAGCAATCAGATACCCAGCCCGCCTAATGAGCGGGCTTTTTTTTGAACAAAATTAACGAGAATAACAATGCAAACACAAAAACCGACTCTCGAACTGTTAACCTGCGAAGGTGCTTATCGCGACAATCCAACCGCACTTTTTCACCAGTTGTGTGGGGATCGTCCCGCAACGCTGCTGCTGGAATCCGCAGATATCGACAGCAAAGATGATTTAAAAAGCCTGCTGTTGGTGGACAGTGCGCTGCGCATTACAGCTTTAGGTGACACTGTCACAATCCAGTCGCTTTCCGGCAATGGTGAAGCCCTGCTGACACTACTGGATAACGCCCTGCCTGCGGGTGTGGAAAATGAACAATCACCAAACTGCCGTGTGCTGCGCTTCCCCCCTGTCAGTTCACTGCTGGATGAAGACGCTCGCTTATGCTCCCTTTCTGTTTTTGACGCTTTCCGCTTATTGCAGAATCTGTTGAATGTACCGAAGGAAGAACGAGAAGCAATGTTCTTCGGCGGCCTGTTCTCTTATGACCTGGTCGCAGGATTTGAAGATTTACCGCAACTAACGGCGGAAAATAGCTGCCCTGATTTCTGTTTTTATCTCGCTGAAACGCTGATGGTGATTGACCATCAGAAGAAAAGTACCCGTATTCAGGCCAGCCTGTTTGCTCCAAATGAAGAAGAAAAACAGCGCCTCACCGCACGCCTTGCTGAACTTCGCCAACAGCTAACCGAAACCGCACCGCCGCTGCCGGTGGTTTCTGTGCCGCATATGCGTTGTGAGTGTAATCAAAGTGATGAAGAGTTCGGCGGTGTCGTGCGTTCGTTGCAAAAAGCGATTCGCGCCGGAGAGATTTTCCAGGTCGTACCCTCTCGCCGTTTCTCACTGCCCTGCCCGTCACCGCTGGCGGCCTATTACGTGCTGAAAAAGAGTAATCCCAGCCCGTACATGTTTTTTATGCAGGATAATGATTTCACCCTGTTTGGCGCGTCGCCGGAAAGTTCGCTCAAGTATGACGCCACCAGTCGCCAGATTGAAATCTACCCGATTGCAGGAACACGCCCACGAGGTCGTCGCGCCGATGGTTCACTGGACAGAGACCTCGACAGCCGCATTGAACTGGAGATGCGTACCGACCATAAAGAGCTTTCGGAACATCTGATGTTGGTGGATCTCGCTCGTAATGACCTGGCGCGCATTTGCACTCCCGGCAGCCGCTACGTTGCCGACCTCACCAAAGTGGACCGTTACTCTTACGTGATGCATCTCGTCTCCCGCGTTGTCGGTGAATTGCGTCACGATCTCGACGCCCTGCACGCTTACCGCGCCTGTATGAATATGGGCACATTAAGTGGCGCGCCGAAAGTGCGTGCCATGCAGTTAATTGCCGAAGCAGAAGGTCGTCGACGCGGCAGTTACGGCGGCGCAGTAGGTTATTTCACCGCGCACGGCGATCTCGATACCTGCATTGTGATCCGCTCGGCGCTGGTGGAAAACGGCATCGCCACCGTGCAAGCCGGTGCTGGCGTGGTTCTTGATTCTGTTCCGCAGTCGGAAGCCGACGAAACCCGTAATAAAGCCCGCGCTGTACTGCGCGCTATCGCCACCGCGCATCATGCACAGGAGACTTTCTGATGGCTGACATTCTGCTGCTCGATAATATCGACTCTTTTACTTACAACCTGGCAGATCAGTTGCGCAGCAATGGTCATAACGTGGTGATTTACCGCAACCATATTCCGGCGCAGACCTTAATTGAACGCCTGGCGACGATGAGCAATCCGGTGCTGATGCTTTCTCCTGGCCCTGGTGTGCCGAGTGAAGCCGGTTGTATGCCGGAACTGCTTACCCGTCTGCGCGGCAAGCTGCCGATTATTGGCATTTGCCTCGGTCATCAGGCGATTGTCGAAGCCTATGGGGGGTATGTCGGACAAGCGGGCGAAATTTTGCACGGTAAAGCGTCGAGCATTGAACATGACGGTCAGGCGATGTTTGCCGGGTTAACAAACCCACTGCCGGTGGCGCGTTATCACTCGCTGGTTGGCAGTAACATTCCGGCCGGTTTAACCATCAATGCCCATTTTAATGGCATGGTAATGGCGGTTCGTCATGATGCGGATCGCGTTTGCGGATTCCAGTTCCATCCGGAATCCATTCTCACCACTCAGGGCGCTCGCCTGCTGGAACAAACGCTGGCCTGGGCGCAGCAAAAGCTGGAACCCACCAACACGCTGCAACCGATTCTGGAAAAACTGTATCAGGCGCAGACGCTTAGCCAGCAGGAAAGCCACCAGCTTTTTTCAGCGGTGGTGCGTGGCGAACTGAAACCGGAACAACTGGCAGCGGCGCTGGTGAGCATGAAAATTCGCGGCGAGCACCCGAACGAAATCGCCGGAGCAGCAACTGCGCTTCTGGAAAACGCTGCGCCGTTCCCGCGCCCGGATTATCTGTTTGCCGATATCGTCGGCACCGGCGGTGACGGCAGCAACAGTATCAACATTTCTACCGCCAGTGCTTTTGTTGCAGCAGCCTGTGGCCTGAAAGTGGCGAAACACGGCAACCGCAGTGTCTCCAGTAAATCGGGTTCGTCGGATCTGCTGGCAGCGTTTGGTATCAACCTGGATATGAATGCCGATAAATCGCGCCAGGCGCTGGACGAGTTAGGCGTTTGCTTCCTCTTCGCACCGAAATATCACACTGGATTCCGCCATGCGATGCCAGTTCGTCAGCAACTAAAAACCCGCACTCTGTTCAACGTGCTGGGGCCATTGATTAACCCGGCGCATCCGCCGCTGGCGTTAATTGGTGTTTATAGTCCGGAACTGGTGCTGCCGATTGCCGAAACCTTGCGCGTGCTGGGGTATCAACGCGCGGCGGTGGTGCACAGCGGCGGGATGGATGAAGTTTCATTACACGCGCCGACAATCGTTGCAGAGCTTCATGACGGCGAAATTAAGAGCTATCAGTTGACCGCAGAAGATTTTGGCCTGACTCCCTACCACCAGGAACAACTGGCAGGCGGAACGCCGGAAGAAAACCGTGACATTTTAACACGTTTGTTACAAGGTAAAGGCGACGCCGCCCATGAGGCAGCCGTCGCGGCGAATGTCGCCATGTTAATGCGCCTGCATGGCCAGGAAGATCTGCAAGCCAATGCGCAAACCGTTCTTGAGGTACTGCGCAGTGGTTCCGCTTACGACAGAGTCACCGCACTGGCGGCACGAGGGTAAATGATGCAAACCGTTTTAGCGAAAATCGTCGCAGACAAGGCGATTTGGATAGAAGCCCGCAAACAGCAGCAACCGCTGGCCAGTTTTCAGAATGAGGTTCAGCCGAGCACGCGACATTTTTATGATGCGCTACAGGGTGCGCGCACGGCGTTTATTCTGGAGTGCAAGAAAGCGTCGCCGTCAAAAGGCGTGATCCGTGATGATTTCGATCCAGCACGCATTGCCGCCATTTATAAACATTACGCTTCGGCAATTTCGGTGCTGACTGATGAGAAATATTTTCAGGGGAGCTTTGATTTCCTCCCCATCGTCAGCCAAATCGCCCCGCAGCCGATTTTATGTAAAGACTTCATTATCGACCCTTACCAGATCTATCTGGCGCGCTATTACCAGGCCGATGCCTGCTTATTAATGCTTTCAGTACTGGACGACGAACAGTATCGCCAGCTCGCTGCTGTCGCCCATAGTCTGGGGATGGGTGTGCTGACCGAAGTCAGTAATGAAGAGGAACTGGAGCGCGCCATTGCGCTGGGGGCAAAAGTCGTTGGCATCAACAACCGCGATCTGCGTGATTTGTCGATTGATCTCAACCGCACGCGCGAGCTTGCGCCGAAACTGGGGCACAACGTGACGGTGATCAGCGAGTCGGGTATCAACACTTACGCGCAAGTACGCGAGTTAAGCCACTTCGCTAATGGTTTTTTGATTGGCTCGGCGCTGATGGCGCACGACGATCTAAACGCCGCCGTGCGTCGGGTACTACTGGGTGAGAATAAAGTGTGTGGCCTGACTCGCCCACAAGATGCCAGAGCTGCTTATGACGCAGGCGCGATTTACGGCGGATTGATTTTTGTTGCGACATCACCGCGCTGCGTCAGCGTTGAACAGGCGCAGGAAGTAATAACTGCGGCGTCACTACAGTATGTCGGCGTGTTTCGTAACCACGACCTTACCGATGTGCTAGCAAAAGCGAATACCTTATCGCTGGCAGCAGTACAACTGCATGGCAATGAAGACCAGCAGTATATCGACGCACTGCGTGATGCTCTGCCAGCAAACGTTGCCATCTGGAAAGCATTGAGCGTTGGAGAAACCCTGCCCGCGCGCGATTTTCAGCACATTGATAAATATGTTTTCGACAACGGTCAGGGCGGGAGCGGGCAACGTTTCGACTGGTCACTGTTAAATGGTCAATCGCTTGGCAACGTCCTGCTGGCGGGGGGCTTAGGCGCAGATAACTGCGTGGAAGCGGCACAAACCGGCTGCGCCGGGCTTGATTTTAATTCTGCTGTAGAGTCACAACCGGGCATCAAAGATGCACATCTTTTGGCCTCGGTCTTTCAGACACTGCGCGCATATTAAGGAAAGGAACAATGACAACATTACTTAACCCCTATTTTGGTGAGTTTGGCGGCATGTACGTGCCACAAATCCTGATGCCTGCCCTGCGCCAGCTGGAAGAGGCCTTCGTCAGCGCGCAAAAAGATCCTGAATTTCAGGCTCAGTTCAACGATCTGCTGAAAAACTATGCCGGACGTCCGACCGCGCTGACTAAATGCCAGAACATTACGGCGGGTACTAAAACCACGCTGTACCTGAAGCGCGAAGATTTATTGCACGGCGGCGCACATAAAACCAACCAGGTGCTCGGTCAGGCTTTACTGGCGAAGCGGATGGGTAAAACCGAAATCATCGCCGAAACCGGTGCCGGTCAGCATGGCGTGGCGTCTGCCCTTGCCAGCGCCCTGCTCGGCCTGAAATGCCGCATTTATATGGGAGCCAAAGACGTTGAACGCCAGTCGCCTAACGTTTTTCGTATGCGCTTAATGGGTGCAGAAGTAATCCCGGTGCATAGCGGTTCGGCGACGCTGAAAGATGCCTGTAATGAGGCGCTGCGCGACTGGTCAGGCAGTTATGAAACCGCGCACTATATGCTGGGCACCGCAGCTGGCCCGCATCCTTACCCGACCATTGTGCGTGAGTTTCAGCGGATGATTGGCGAAGAAACGAAAGCGCAAATTCTGGAAAGAGAAGGTCGCCTGCCGGATGCCGTTATCGCCTGCGTTGGCGGTGGTTCTAATGCCATCGGTATGTTTGCTGATTTCATCAACGAAACCGACGTCTGCCTGATTGGCGTGGAGCCTGGCGGTCACGGTATCGAAACCGGCGAGCACGGCGCACCGTTAAAACATGGTCGCGTGGGCATCTATTTCGGTATGAAAGCGCCGATGATGCAGACTGAAGACGGGCAGATTGAAGAATCATACTCCATCTCCGCCGGACTGGATTTCCCGTCCGTCGGCCCGCAACATGCGTATCTCAACAGCATTGGACGCGCAGATTACGTGTCAATTACCGATGATGAAGCACTGGAAGCCTTTAAAACGCTGTGCCTGCATGAAGGGATTATTCCTGCGCTGGAATCCTCCCATGCCCTGGCTCATGCGCTGAAAATGATGCGCGAAAATCCGGAAAAAGAGCAGCTGCTGGTGGTTAACCTTTCCGGTCGCGGCGATAAAGACATCTTCACCGTTCACGATATTTTGAAAGCACGAGGGGAAATCTGATGGAACGCTATGAAACTCTGTTTGCCCAGTTGAAGGAGCGCAAAGAAGGCGCATTTGTTCCTTTCGTGACTCTCGGTGACCCTGGCATTGAGCAGTCGCTGAAAATTATCGATACGCTAATTGAAGCTGGTGCTGACGCGCTGGAGTTAGGCATCCCCTTCTCCGACCCACTCGCGGATGGCCCGACCATTCAAAACGCGACTCTGCGTGCTTTTGCGGCAGGAGTGACCCCGGCGCAGTGCTTTGAGATGCTGGCACTGATTCGCCAGAAGCACCCGACCATTCCCATCGGCCTTTTGATGTACGCCAATCTGGTGTTTAACAAAGGCATTGATGAGTTTTATGCCCAGTGCGAGAAAGCCGGCATCGATTCGGTGCTGGTTGCCGATGTGCCCGTGGAAGAGTCTGCGCCCTTCCGTCAGGCCGCGTTGCGCCATAATGTCGCACCTATCTTTATCTGCCCGCCGAATGCCGATGATGATTTGCTGCGCCAGATTGCTTCTTACGGTCGTGGTTACACCTATTTACTGTCGCGAGCAGGCGTGACCGGAGCTGAAAAACGCGCCGCGTTACCCCTCAATCATCTGGTCGCGAAGCTGAAAGAGTACAACGCTGCGCCTCCGTTACAAGGGTTTGGTATTTCTGCCCCGGAACAGGTAAAAGCAGCGATTGATGCAGGAGCTGCGGGCGCGATTTCTGGTTCGGCAATTGTTAAAATCATCGAGCAACATATTAATGAGCCAGAGAAAATGCTGGTAGCATTGAAAGCTTTTGTACAACCGATGAAAGCGGCAACACGCAGTTAATCCCAAAGCCGTCAGTTCTGCTGGCGGCATTTTGTATTCCTTTAACGAAGCCAGAAAAATCTTAATTTTATTTATTATTTGCCTTTTTACCGTTTCGCTTAGCCCTAACATACGTCAACTTACGTCATTTTTCCGCCCAACAGTAATATAATCAAACAAATTAATCCCGCAACATAACACCAGTAAAATCAATAATTTTTCCTAAGTCACTTATTCCTCAGGCAATTGTTAATATATCCAGAAGTTTCCTCAAAATATATTTCCCATCCTCCTTCTTGTCACACTTAATTTGACTAATTCTCATTAGCGGCTAATTTTAATGAGTGTCGACACACAACACTCATATTAATGAAACAATGCAACGCAACGGGAGAAATAACATGGCCGAACATCGTGGTGGTTCAGGAAATTTCGCCGAAGACCGTGAGAAGGCATCCGACGCAGGTCGTAAAGGCGGTCAGCACAGCGGCGGTAATTTTAAAAATGATCCGCAACGCGCATCCGAAGCGGGTAAAAAAGGCGGTCAACAAAGCGGTGGTAATAAATCAGGAAAATCCTGAACCACTGTTAATTATTAATATCAGCTGATAAAGATAATTGCATCTGCGAGCCTTCTGGCTCGCAGTGATTTCACTGGAGAAAAATATGAATATGAAGACCATTGAAGATGTATTTATTCACCTGCTTTCAGACACCTACAGCGCAGAAAAACAGTTAACTCGCGCGCTGGCAAAACTTTCCAGAGCGACATCTAACGAAAAATTAAGCCAGGCCTTTCATGCGCACCTTGAGGAAACTCATGGACAGATAGAACGTATTGATCAAGTCGTAGAATCCGAATCAAATCTTAAAATTAAACGCATGAAGTGTGTAGCAATGGAAGGACTCGTTGAAGAAGCTAATGAGGTCATCGAAAGCACCGAGAAAAACGAAGTGCGTGATGCCGCACTGATTGCCGCCGCACAGAAAGTCGAGCACTATGAGATTGCCAGTTAAGGGACATTAGCGACCCTGGCTGAACAGTTAGGTTATCGTAAAGCAGCGAAGCTTCTTAAAGAAACCCTGGAAGAAGAAAAGGCTACCGATATCAAACTGACTGATCTGGCCCTTAATAACGTAAATAAGAAAGCCGAAAATAAAGCCTGAAATATGAACTTAAACTTTCAATCATTTTATAAAGAGGACATTTTCATGAATCGTATTGAACATTATCATGACTGGCTACGTGACGCCCATGCAATGGAAAAGCAAGCAGAATCTATGCTTGAATCCATGGCCAGCCGCATAGATAATTATCCTGATTTACGCGCACGTATTGAACAACATCTTAGCGAAACTAAAAACCAGATTGTTCAACTGGAAACTATTCTTGACCGTAATGACATTTCGCGCTCAGTCATTAAAGATTCGATGAGTAAAATGGCGGCGCTTGGGCAGTCTATTGGTGGTATTTTCCCTTCTGATGAAATTGTAAAAGGTTCAATTAGCGGCTATGTCTTCGAGCAATTTGAAATCGCCTGCTATACCTCACTATTAGCTGCGGCAAAAAATGCCGGTGATACAGCCTCTATTCCGGTCATCGAAGCGATTTTAAATGAGGAAAAGCAGATGGCCGACTGGCTGATTCAGCATATTCCGCAAACAACTGAGAAATTTTTAATTCGCTCTGAAGCTGATGGCGTAGAAGCGAAGAAATAATACCCTTTATGCCATGTCCTTATTGACCCCGTAATTACGGGGTCATTTTTGCGGGGAATTAAAAGCGATAACCTGCTGAGAACATAAACACCCACGGATCGAGGCGTACACTGTCGTGTTGCTGTGCACCGCCCAACTTATAATTTGCGGTAGTATCGATATCCATATACCAGACTGACATGTTAACCAACCAGTCACGGTTAATCAGATAATCAACCCCCACCTGCCCGGCAGCTCCCCAGGAATCTTTCAGACTGAGATCGGAAAGCCCGGCCTCTTTGCCATGATCGTTAAATCCATTATCAAAGAACGTGGTGTAGTTAATACCGGCACCAACGTAAGGACGGAATTTGCTGCTGGCATCACCAAAATACCACTGCGCCATCAGTGTTGGCGGCAGATGATGGACTGTTGCAATATCACCGGTCGCGCGAGTACCAATTTTATGGCGGAAAGGCGTCGCTGCCAGTAATTCAACACCGATATTGTCAGTCGCCATATACGTAAACGTCAGGCCCAACTGAGTGTTATTAGTCACACTAAACCCACCCAAACTTCCTAATGTACCACCAGCGCCTTCTGTCGGACGCACAGTCGCAGAACCTGCACGCATAAAAAACTCGCCTGCTTCATGCGCAAAGGCCGTGCCAGAGAGAAGAGTTGTTACTGCCAAAGCCGCCACTGTTAATTTTTTCATATCCGCTCCGTCGTTATGGTTATAAAAACGTGACAAATATACCTACATTGGGGTAACAAATGATCCTACACAGATCACACTACATTCTCTAAATCACCATTTATTGATCTGGATTAATTTAGAAGTTGTATCAAAAATCCTGGTTAACGTGATTTAAATCAATTTTTATATATTTTCGCTGCGCAAATATTAACGCGCTCGCTACTTGCTCCTGTCTGCACACATAAATGCCAACAATTACCTCCGCTTTACAAAGATATGCTTTTCCATACATGACCTGATGCTGCCACTGAGAGGCTAACCAGGGTACAATTGCCCGCTAATTAACACCTGCATAAAACTCAAGGAGAGTGCATGTCTATCACGGCGCAGTCCGTATACCGTGACACCGGAAATTTCTTCCGTAATCAATTTATGACCATTCTGTTGGTATCGTTGCTTTGTGCATTTATCACAGTGGTGTTAGGACATGTTTTCTCACCCAGTGACGCTCAACTTGCGCAGCTCAATGACGGTGTACCCGTTAGTGGCGGCGGTGGGTTGTTCGACCTGGTACAAAATATGTCCCCGGAACAACAGCAGATTTTGCTGCGTGCGTCTGCCGCTTCTACCTTTTCAGGATTAATCGGTAACGCCATTCTTGCGGGCGGCGTATTATTAATGATCCAGCTAGTGTCCGCCGGTCAGCGGGTCAGCGCATTACGGGCAATTGGCGCGAGCGCTCCGGTATTACCGAAGCTATTCTTGCTAATCCTCCTGACGACATTGATTGTGCAAATAGGCATCATGCTGGTGGTCGTTCCTGGTATCATCATGGCCATCCTGCTGGCGTTGGCTCCCGTGATGCTGGTCCAGGATAAAATGGGCATTTTCGCCTCCATGCGCAGCAGTATGCGGCTGACATGGGCGAATATGCGTCTGGTGGCACCTGCGGTATTGAGCTGGTTACTGGCAAAAACTCTGTTGTTGCTGTTTGCCTCTTCGTTTGCCGCATTAACCCCAGAAATTGGCGCTGTACTGGCGAACACCTTGAGCAACCTGATTTCAGCCGTATTGCTCATCTATCTGTTCCGTCTGTACATGTTGATTCGCCAATAACCCTAAGCATTTGATTACGGAATCGTAAAATGAAGCAGTTTCTTGATTTTCTACCGCTGGTTGTCTTCTTCGCGTTCTATAAGATTTATGACATCTATGCGGCAACTGCGGCGCTGATCGTCGCCACAGCGATTGTGCTTATTTATAGCTGGGTTCGCTTTCGTAAGGTTGAGAAGATGGCCCTGATCACCTTTGTTCTGGTGGTCGTCTTCGGCGGTCTGACGCTTTTCTTCCACAATGATGAGTTTATTAAATGGAAGGTCACCGTTATTTACGCACTGTTTGCCGGTGCCTTGTTGGTTAGCCAATGGGTAATGAAAAAGCCGCTGATTCAACGTATGTTGGGTAAAGAGCTTACCCTGCCGCAGCCAGTATGGTCGAAGTTGAATCTGGCCTGGGCAGTCTTTTTTATCCTTTGCGGGCTGGCAAACATCTATATCGCTTTCTGGCTGCCACAAAATATTTGGGTCAACTTCAAAGTGTTCGGTCTGACCGCCCTCACCTTAATCTTCACGCTGTTAAGCGGTATCTATATCTACCGCCACATGCCACAGGAAGATAAATCATAACCAGACAGCCAGTCCTTCGGGGCTGGCGCTGTATCTCCTCTGTTCTCCTCAGGAAAATCATAGTAGCATCGCGCCTGTGATTTTCCTTTTTAGTCGGTTTTACCATGTCAACAACACATAACGTCCCCCAGGGCGATCTGGTTTTACGAACTTTAGCCATGCCTGCCGATACCAATGCCAATGGCGATATTTTTGGTGGTTGGTTGATGTCGCAGATGGATATTGGTGGTGCCATTCTGGCAAAAGAAATTGCACATGGTCGCGTCGTGACCGTTCGCGTGGAAGGCATGACTTTTCTGCGACCTGTAGCAGTCGGTGATGTGGTGTGCTGCTATGCGCGCTGTGTCAAGAAAGGGACAACATCTGTCAGCATTAATATTGAAGTGTGGGTGAAAAAGGTAGCGTCTGAACCACTTGGGCAACGCTATAAAGCGACGGAAGCATTATTTAAGTATGTCGCGGTTGATCCTGAAGGAAAGCCTCGCGCCTTACCTGTCGAGTAATAGTCAAAAGCCTCCGGTCGGAGGCTTTTGACTTTTTGCTTACTGAATTTCGGTGGTGCCGTTAATTTTAAACAGAATATTTACCACAATCCCACTTCCTGGCTTACCCGGCTCGTAGCGCCATCTACGCATCGCGTTTTTCACTTCGCGCTCAAACATGTTTGTGGGTTTGGCGGAAAGAATTTGTACGTTATCCACGCGACCATCCGGTGTAACGTCAAACTTAACTTTAACCTGCCCTTCAATGCGCAATGCCTGCGCGCGCGCTGGATACTGCGGCTGATTACGGCTTAATGCGCGTGGTCCTGAAGCCACACTTGTAACCGGCTTGCTAGTTGCAGCCGTTGCCGTACTTGATGTCGGGCGTGCGGGTGCCGTATTTTCAAACGGTGATGCCGGACGCGACTCCGCTGGTTTAACATCGCGCTTTGGCTGTTCCTGCACCTTTTTCACTGGCTTCGGTTTTGGCTTAGGTTTCGGCTTCGGCTTTTCAATGACCACCGGCGCTTCTTTTGGCGGTTCTGGTAATGGTTCAGGTTCCGGCTCTGGCTCCGCCACCGGCTCTGGTGGCGGTTGAACAGCTTGTGGCGGTTCAAGATCGGCTGGCGCAACCATGGTGACAGAAATCGGCTGCGCGGGCGCAGGTAGTTCAATAACCTGATGTACCGAGGTATAGAGTAGACCCGCCACGACAGCACCGTGAATGCAGACTGAAAGTAACGTCGGCCAGGGGAAGCGGCGAGGTAAATCAAGGGTCATTGAAGTCATAATCATTTCAGTAGAAAAACCAGGCCTCGATTTTAAATGCAAATAGCAATCATATTCAATAACGCAAAACGATCAGGATCAGTGAAAACGCAATTTTTGGCGTAATTAGCCTGACTTTATCCAGACTCTTAACAAAGACATCATCTTTCCGTTGCAGATCTTCGCCCTTTCAAATAACGTACTTTACAACTTTTCCGAACAAGGAGTTGTGCCCGTGTTGTATGTAATTTACGCTCAAGACAAAGCCGATAGTCTCGAAAAACGCCTTTCCGTTCGTCCGGCACATTTAGCGCGTTTGCAGTTACTGCATGATGAAGGTCGTTTGCTGACTGCGGGACCAATGCCAGCAGTTGATAGCAATGATCCTGGTGCCGCTGGTTTTACCGGTTCGACGGTGATTGCTGAATTTGAATCTCTGGAAGCAGCGCAAGCCTGGGCCGATGCCGATCCTTACGTGGCGGCCGGAGTGTATGAACAAGTTTCAGTAAAGCCCTTTAAGAAAGTATTCTGAATAGAGGCTCCACATCTTAGAACACGGTTTTAGCAACCGTGTTCTTGTTTGGCCTTTCCTTGTAGGTATGCCATCGCAGCCACCATCACAAACAGATAATAACTTTATCTGTATTTCTTTATACGATGTCAGCATATTCAGGAAAAATGCCCCTCCCGGACAAGGTATTGCTCAATCAAATCCTTTGATTACTGCGGATAAAGTCATCTACTATTGTTTAACATATTCACGCGTCGCATGTATGCTCACATTATGTACGCGTAGAGATAATTAAACAAAATTGTGGTTACAGAGGTATCAGTGAGTCACTGGGCTACATTCAGGCAAACAGCAGTAAATTTATGGGTGACCCTGCGGCACGATATTATCGCGCTAGCCGTCTTTTTAAATGGATTGCTTATTTTTAAAACAATCTATGGCATGTCGGTCAATCTGCTCGATATCTTCCATATCCAGGCGTTTTCGGAACTTGATCTCTCCTTGCTGGCCAATGCGCCGCTGTTTATGCTCGGCGTCTTTCTTGTTCTGAATTCGATCGGCTTGTTATTTCGGGCAAAACTGGCATGGGCAATCAGTATTATTTTGTTGTTAATAACACTGATTTACACCCTTCATTTTTATCCCTGGCTGAAATTCAGCATCGGTTTTTGCATCTTTACGCTGGTAATTTTACTGGTGCTGCGCAAAGACTTCTCACACAGTAGTGCCGCAGCCGGGACAATTTTTGCTTTTATTAGTTTTACGACGTTACTGTTTTACTCCACCTACGGCGCGCTGTATTTAAGCGAGGGTTTCAATCCGCGAATAGAGAGCCTGATGACCGCCTTCTATTTTTCGATAGAAACTATGTCAACCGTGGGCTATGGCGATATCGTCCCCGTTTCTGAATCGGCACGCCTGTTTACTATTTCCGTCATTATTTCTGGCATTACCGTTTTCGCCACCTCCATGACCTCTATTTTTGGTCCCCTTATCCGAGGAGGATTCAATAAACTTGTGAAAGGAAACAAGCATACGATGAATCGTAAAGATCACTTTATTGTTTGCGGTCACTCCATTCTGGCAATCAACACGATTCTACAACTGAATCAACGCGGACAAAACGTAACTGTTATCAGTAACTTGCCAGAAGATGACATCAAACAACTTGAGCAACGCTTAGGCGACAATGCTGATGTTATTCCCGGTGACAGCAATGACAGTTCGGTATTAAAGAAAGCGGGAATCGATCACTGTCGGGCTATTCTGGCGCTCAGTGATAACGATGCAGATAACGCTTTTGTCGTCCTGTCAGCCAAAGATATGAGCAAAGATGTCAAAACGGTGCTTGCGGTCAGTGATAGCAAAAACCTGAACAAAATTAAAATGGTACATCCGGACATCATTCTTTCGCCGCAGCTTTTTGGCAGCGAAATTCTGGCGCGGGTTTTAAATGGTGAAGAGATTAATAATGATATGCTCGTCTCAATGTTGCTGAACTCCGGGCATGGTATTTTCAGCGATGACGATGAAACGAAAACTGGCAGTAATGAATCGGCGCAAAAATAGATTATAAAGGCTGAAGGCAAACTTATCGGGCACCGCGATGGTGCCCGGAACATTCAGATATTGTAGATCGCAAACAATAACGAGTTACGCTGTTTGTTTAGAATGCACTTCCTGATGCTGTGGATACGCATATTTCGGCGAGACTGCCCCTCAAGCCAACGCGATTTACGCCGGCTAGCCTGACGCTGCATACGCCAGCGTCCCACTTCCGTTCTACTCCGCTTCATGTTAACTACTCTATGCAATAACAGAGCGGTCATTATACCCTCGCCCCCGACGCTGACCAGTGCTTTTCCCGCGTTTTTATTTGCCAGATGAATCCATATGCGTAAACTCATAACAATGCGCTTTCAAAAGGATTTCTAATCTATGACAACCGTTTATACGTTGGTGAGTTGGTTGGCCATTCTGGGATACTGGTTGCTCATTGCAGGCGTAACATTACGCATTCTGATGAAACGACGTGCAGTTCCCTCCGCCATGGCCTGGCTGTTGATCATTTATATTCTGCCGCTGGTCGGAATTATTGCCTATCTTGCAGTCGGCGAACTCCACTTAGGTAAACGCCGTGCCGAACGCGCCAGAGCGATGTGGCCTTCTACCGCTAAATGGCTTAACGATCTTAAAGCCTGTAAACATATCTTCGCGGAAGAAAACAGCAGTGTCGCCGGGCCGTTATTCAAGCTCTGCGAGCGTCGTCAGGGGATCGCCGGGGTCAAAGGAAATCAGCTACAACTGATGACCGAATCTGATGATGTAATGCAGGCGTTAATCCGCGACATCCAGCTCGCCCGGCATAATATTGAGATGGTGTTTTATATCTGGCAACCCGGCGGTATGGCGGATCAGGTAGCTGAGTCATTGATGGCAGCAGCCCGACGCGGTATTCATTGCCGACTGATGCTCGATTCCGCCGGTAGCGTCGCGTTCTTCCGCAGTCCGTGGCCAGAACTGATGCGTAATGCCGGTATCGAAGTGGTCGAGTCCCTAAAAGTTAATCTGATGCGCGTATTTTTACGCCGTATGGATCTGCGCCAGCACCGCAAGATGATCATGATCGATAACTACATTGCCTATACCGGCAGCATGAACATGGTCGATCCGCGCTTCTTCAAACAGGATGCAGGTGTAGGACAATGGATTGACCTGATGGCGCGTATGGAAGGTCCTATTGCTACCGCAATGGGGATTATTTATTCCTGTGACTGGGAGATTGAAACTGGAAAACGCATTCTGCCACCACCGCCAGACGTCAATATTATGCCGTTTGAGCAGGCCAGCGGCCATACGATCCATACCATTGCTTCTGGCCCCGGTTTCCCGGAAGACCTGATTCACCAGGCCCTGCTCACCGCTGCATATTCGGCGCGCGAATATTTAATTATGACGACGCCCTACTTCGTGCCCAGCGATGATTTGCTTCACGCTATTTGCACGGCAGCGCAACGTGGTGTTGATGTCAGTATTATCCTGCCACGTAAAAATGACTCAATGCTGGTTGGCTGGGCCAGCCGCGCGTTCTTTACTGAACTACTGGCTGCAGGGGTTAAAATTTATCAGTTTGAAGGCGGATTACTGCATACCAAGAGCGTGCTGGTCGATGGCGAGTTAAGTCTGGTGGGCACCGTTAACCTCGATATGCGTAGTCTTTGGCTGAACTTTGAAATCACGCTGGCGATCGACGATAAAGGTTTTGGTGCTGACCTCGCCGCCGTTCAGGACGATTATATTTCGCGTTCACGTTTACTTGATGCGCGATTGTGGGCGAAACGACCACTCTGGCAGCGCGTTGCCGAGCGACTGTTTTACTTCTTCAGCCCGTTGCTGTAAAACGTGGCCAACAGATGTTAAACGGGTAGTGACTATGGATATGGATTTAAACAATCGCCTGACCGAAGATGAAACACTTGAACAGGCCTATGATATTTTTCTCGAACTGGCCGCAGATAATCTCGATCCGGCTGATGTTCTGCTGTTCAATCTTCAGTTTGAAGAGCGCGGCGGTGCGGAGTTATTCGACCCGGCAGAAGACTGGCAGGAGCATGTTGATTTCGACTTGAACCCGGACTTTTTTGCCGAAGTGGTGATTGGCCTGGCGGACAGTGAAGATGGTGAAATCAACGATATTTTCGCCCGTATCCTGTTATGCCGCGAAAAAGATCACAAACTTTGCCATATTATCTGGCGAGAATAAATAATCGCTTTTGGCGTGATAAAGGGCTGACAGTTGTCAGCCCTTTTTGTTTTAAAGCGGATCGACTTTCAGGCAAGAAACGGCATGTCTGAAACTCCCCTCCAGCACAGGTCGCGTTTTGGCACACTCAGGACCGGCAATCGGGCAGCGGGTACGGAAAACACAACCAGAAGGTGGGTTGATCGGCGACGGTAATTCCCCTTCCAGTAACTGAATAGATTTATTCTTTTCCAGATCCGGGTCAGGAATGGGCACTGCCGACATCAATGCTTTGGTATAAGGATGCAGCGGATTATGGTAGACCTCATCATACGTCCCCAGTTCTACCGCATGTCCGAGATACATCACCAGCACGCGATCGGAAATGTGTTTTACCACTGCCAGATCGTGGGCGATAAAGATTAATGACAATCCCATCTCACGTTGCAACTGCTGGAGCAGGTTGACTACCTGCGCCTGAATTGACACATCCAGCGCCGACACCGGCTCATCGCAGATAATCAGCTTCGGTTCAAGAATAAGTGCACGAGCAATCCCGATACGCTGACACTGCCCGCCGGAGAACTCATGCGGATAGCGGTTAATCAGATTGGGTAGCAAGCCAACTTTCATCATCATCGCCTTCACGCGCTCACGAACTTCCTGACGTGACATTTTCGGATGATAGGTGCGCAGCGGTTCTGCGATGATCTCGCCGATGGTCATACGTGGATTCAGCGACGCCAGCGGATCCTGAAAAATCATCTGGATATCACTACGAACGGCACGCCATTCATCGGGCTTCATCCCCAACAACTCTTTGCCTAACCAGGCAACACGACCGTCAGTAGCCTTGACCAAACCGATGATGGCACGAGCAAAGGTGGACTTACCGCATCCCGATTCCCCTACCACACCTAATGTTTCCCCTTCATACAGGCGAAGCGTGACACCATCGACCGCTTTCAGCGTTTTTGCCGGTTGCCAGAACCACTGTTTGCCATCTTTGATCTCAAAGTGCACTTTCAGGTCAGCGATTTCGAGGAGGACTTTTCTTCCTTCGGTTACAGCATTCATAACAGCTCCTCCACCGGTTTAAAGCAGGCACGCAGACGACCAGGCGTAAACTCTTCCAGCGGCGGCGCACTACTACAAATTTCCATCGCATACGGACAACGTGGCTGGAACGGGCAACCTTTCGGTAATCGTAGTAGGTTTGGCGGATTACCCGGGATGGTCAACATGGTTTCACCTTCCGCATCAAGGCGCGGCACCGCATTCAGCAAACCGATAGAATAAGGATGAACGGGTTGATAAAAGACATCGCGCGCATTGCCATATTCCATCGTGCGCCCGGCGTACATCACCAGCACTTTGTCACAGATCCCCGCCACGACACCAAGATCGTGAGTGATCATAATGATGGCGGTATTAAATTCCCGCTTCAGTTCATTCAATAGCGTCATGATCTGCGCCTGTACGGTCACGTCCAGCGCGGTTGTCGGCTCATCGGCAATCAGCAGTTTAGGCCGACACAGCAACGCCATCGCAATCATGACGCGCTGACGCATCCCACCAGAAAATTCATGCGGGAACATCTTCATGCGCTTACGCGCTTCTGGCATTTTTACTGCATCAAGCATCCGCACCGACTCTTCAAACGCTTCAGCCTTGCTCATGCTTTTATGCAGCATCAGCACTTCCATCAACTGCTCACCGACGCGCATATAAGGATTTAATGAGGTCATCGGATCCTGAAAAATCATCGAGATTTGTTCAGCGCGCAGTTTGTTGAGTTCTCGCTCTGGAAGATTGAGGATTTCTCGCCCATTGAACGTTGCCGAGCCGCCAATATGTCCGTTGGCAGCCAGCAGCCCCATTAAGGCAAACGCGGTTTGCGATTTACCCGAACCAGATTCACCAACGATACCCAGAGTTTCCCCGGCACGCAGGGAAAAATTCAAATCATTGACCGCCGTGACGTCGCCATCCGGGGTACTAAAGGTGACACGCAAATCTTTCACGTTCAGCAGTGCGTCAGCCTGTTGTTGTGCGAGCGGCACAGTTGCAGTTTCAATTACGCTCATGGCTGCACTCCTTAACGATCTTTCGGGTCGAGGGCATCACGCAAGCCATCGCCGATAAAGTTGAAACAAAACAGCGTCACCACGAGAAATCCCGCAGGGAACAGCAGTAACCACGGAGAGACCTCCATTGAGTTCGCGCCATCACTCAGCAATGCGCCCCAGCTGCTTAACGGCTCTTGTGTACCCAGCCCCAGGAAGCTTAAAAAGGATTCAAAGAGGATCATGCTGGGCACCAGTAGCGATGCGTAGACCACCACCACGCCGAGCACGTTGGGCACAATATGGCGAATTACAATGCCGGGCGTAGATACACCGCCAACTTGTGCCGCCTCAATAAACTCTTTGCGCTTCAGACTCAGGGTTTGCCCACGCACAATACGCGCCATATCCAGCCAGGAAACCATGCCAATCGCCACGAAAATCAGCAGGATGTTTTGGCCGAAAAAGGTCACCAGCAAAATGACGAAGAACATGAATGGGAAGGAGTTGAGGATTTCCAGCAGACGCATCATTACCGAATCCACTTTGCCGCCAAGATAACCGGAAAGTGAACCATAAAGTGTACCTACGACCACTGCCACCAGCGCCGCAGCGACACCGACCATGAGTGAGATTCGTCCGCCAATCGCAACGCGCACCAGCAGGTCGCGACCAGATGAGTCAGTACCGAAGTAGTGACCAGATTCCATATCCGGGGCGCTGGACATCATTGCCCAGTCGGTATCGTCATAAGCAAATTGCGAAAGCATCGGTGCCAGGATAACAAACAGCGCAATCAGCACCAGTACAATCAGACTGGCGACCGCCGCACGGTTATGCATAAAACGTCGGCGTGCGTCCTGCCACAAGCTGCGCCCTTCGACCTCCAGCTTTTCACTGAAATTTTCCAGCGTCTCGCTGTTTTTCTTACTTAACATCATCGCGAGCTCCAGTATCAGTAACGGATTTTCGGGTCGATAACCGCATATAGCACATCGACAATGGCATTAAACAAAATGGTTAATGCACCAACCAGAATGGTCAGGCTTAATACCAATGAATAGTCACGGTTCAACGCACCATTCACAAACAATTGCCCGATCCCTGGTAAACCATAAATGGTTTCGATAACCATAGAACCGGTAATAATGCCGACAAATGCGGGCCCCATATATGAGAGTACGGGTAACAGAGCAGGTTTTAATGCGTGGCGAAGGATGATCCTGCGCATAGGTAAACCTTTCGCGCGGGCAGTACGAATAAAGTTGGAATGTAAAACTTCAATCATCGAACCACGGGTAATACGCGCAATACTGGCGATATAGGCAAGAGACAACGCCACCATCGGCAGTATCATGAATTTCAGCGCCCCGCCATTCCAGCCACCGCCTGGTAGCCAATGCAATATGATCGCAAATATCATGACTAATAACGGCGCAACCACAAAACTGGGGATAACTACCCCGGTCATTGCCAGCCCCATCACGGTATAGTCCCATTTGGTGTTTTGTTTTAATGCGGCAATAACGCCAGCACTAACACCCAGCACTACCGCAAGTATAAACGCGGCTGCCCCCAATTTTGCAGAAACAGGGAAGCTGGATGCGACCAGGTCATTGACCGAATAATCTTTATATTTAAAAGACGGACCGAAATCACCATGCGCCAGTTGTTTCAGGTAGCTGAAATACTGTGTCATGATCGGATCATTAAGATGATATTTCGCTTCGATATTGGCCATCACTTCTGGCGGTAATGTACGTTCGCCGGTAAAAGGACTTCCCGGCGCAAGGCGCATCATAAAGAACGAAATAGTAATAAGAATAAATAGCGTCGGAATCGCTTCCAGACAGCGACGTAGAATAAATTTTAACATTGCCCTACCTTCTGGCCTGTGCCTTCTGTAATGCGATAAAAATCAGACACCGTGGAGCAAGTTCCCCTGCCCCACGTATTGCCATTAGTGCTTCACAATGTACATATTTCTGGTGTAGGTATTATCCAGCGGATCTTTGCCGGTATAACCCCCAACCCACGGTTTCACCAGACGCGCGTTCACGTAGTAATAAACCGGAACAATGGCCGAATCTTTATCCAGCTGCTGTTCTGCTTTGGTGTACAGTGCAGTGCGTTGCGCCTCGTCAGTCGCTTTCAGCGTTTCCGCCATAATACTGTCAAAGGCCGGGCTCTTATAATGCGCGGTATTCATCGAGCTGTTCGACAGCATGGTGTTCAGGAAGGAAGTTGGTTCGTTGTAGTCAGCACACCAGCCTGCACGAGCCACATCAAAAGTTCCCTGGTGACGGGTATCGAGGAAGGTTTTCCACTCCTGGTTAACCAGTTTGACGTTTACACCAATGTTTTTCTTCCACAGTGAAGAGGCGGCAATCGCCAGCTTTTTATGCAGATCGGACGTGTTATATAGCAGGTTAATGGTCAACGGTTTGTCTGCGGTATAGCCCGCTTCAGCCAGCAGCTTTTTCGCTTCTTCGTTACGTTTTTCCTGGCTCCAGCCAAACCATTCCGGCTGAGTTAATTTTGCACCATCTGTGTAAGGAGGAGTGTAACCATAGGCTGGCATATCGCCCTGTGCTTTCACTTTATTAACAATGATATCGCGATCCATACCCAGTTTCAGTGCGGTACGCACACGCACGTCGTTGAATGGCGGTTTCTGGTTGTTAATTTCGTAATAGTAGGTGCACAGATACGGATCGACGTGAACTTCGTTCGGGATCTCTTTTTTCAGCTTCTGGAACAGTTCGATCGGCATGTTGTTATAGGTCATATCAATTTCGCCGCTACGATAGCGGTTAACATCGGTGACTTCAGAAGCAATAGGCAAATAGGTGACCTGGTTAATGACGGTTTTCGCGTTGTTCCAGTAGGTCGGGCTGCGTTCAAGAACGATACGTTCGTTAACGACCCAATCTTTTAAGGTATAGGCGCCATTGGTGACAATATTTCCTGGCTTGGTCCATTTCTCGCCGAATTTCTCAATAGCGGCTTTTGGCACCGGAGAAGTCGATGGGTGAACCAGTAATTTATAGAAATACGGAACAGGCTCACTTAATGTGACTTCTAAAGTGTGGTCATCGACGGCTTTCACGCCGAGATCGGTAATCGGTTTTTTTCCTTCGAGAATTTCATCAATACCGGCGATATGCCCATATTGTAGATAACTGGCATAGGGAGAAGCGGTGTTCGGATCAACAGAACGTTGCCAGCTGTATACAAAGTCCTGCGCAGTGACTGGCGTGCCGTCGGACCATTTCGCATCTTTACGCAGATGGAATGTCCAGACTTTGGCATCTTTATTATCCCAGGACTCAGCGACGCCAGGCGCCGGATGACCATCGAGATCGCTGACCAGCAAGCCTTCAAACAGGTCGCGACTGATATTAGACTCCGGAACCCCTTCAATTTTGTGCGGATCTAATGACTGAACTTCAGAACCATTGTTACGCACCAGCGTTTGTTTTTCTGCAAGCTGAACACCAGCGGGTACATCAGCCGCCAGCGCAACATTCCCTGCCATAAGCGCAGCCAGAACGCCTGCTGCTACTAAACTTCTCTTGGTGATGTTGGTCATTGTTTTTTGGACTCCCTCATTATAATTACTGGCTTTAACCAGCATGTGTAATCCCGGGTTGGGACCCTGGACAGATTCGGAGACTTTCTGCTGCCAGGTTGATATATCGTTACGCTTTGCTATCACCGACTTTATTTATTCTGGTGATTCGAACGACCACCTTACGTCGGTTCCTACTGTGTCTCCCCTGTCGAGACACATTTATTCTTTAATGCAGCAATTTTTATTGTTAATTATTCTCATTACCAAAAAAATCGCCTGACGGTTGGCCGGAAAGTATCAAATGCGCTTCTTGCCCGCCAATACATTTTGCAAAATTGTTAAGTAATTCTCTTTTGCTGACCGCGCCAATATCTAAAGACCTCATCAGGCTGCCAATAAAATCATTTAAAAACAATGATATAAAACCGCAGAAAGCAAGTCTGTTTTTCCTTGTTGCCGTCACGACAGAGAAATACACAATAATTTAACAACAGACCATTATTTAGCACATTCCTCTGCCAAACGCAGTGGAATTACTAATATCATTTCAATTATTCTTCAGCAAGACCCAGGATTATGATGTCGCGAAAATAACATGATGAGGAGGATGGCGGGGTAAGGATATTCTTATAACTAGCTGTAATATGAGGAAAAATATTTATCTATTTCGTTTGCTTTTGATAACTGCGCTGGGCAAAAGTAAAAATAATGACGAAAAAACGGAGCACCATGGCTCCATTTCGTATGAAAGAAATTAATTGAGCAGACCAGGGAAAATCCCTTTGATTCCATTAACGATAAATTCAATCCCTAATGCCATCAGCAGCAACCCCATAATACGAGTAATCACGTTTATACCGGTCTGGCGCAGAACTCGCACCAGCCAGGGTGCCATGCGGAATAAGCCCCAGCAACATAAAGCAAACAATGCAATTGCCACAAAAAAGCCGAACAGATAACCAATGCTGTGATAACGCGTTCCCCAAACGATAGTTGAACTGATCGCCCCTGGCCCCGCCATCAAAGGCAATGCGAGCGGTACAACGCCGATGCTTTCTCGAATTGCGGTTTCTGATTTCTCTTGTTTGTTCTGTTTATCCTCACCAAGCTTACCGCTGATCATCGACATCGCAATTGTAACCACCAGTATGCCGCCCGCGATGCGGAACGAATCAATCGATATTCCAAAAAGTTGCAGAATCGTGTCGCCGAGAAAAAGCGAGATCCACAAGATAATCGCTACCGACAGGTTGGCAGTCAGATTTGTTTTGTTTCTCGCTGCCGCAGTCTGATAGCTGGTCATACTGATAAACACGGGGATAATCCCAACCGGGTTAACCAGCGCAAATAACCCGATGAAAAATTTAAAGTAAACGGGAAAATCAAAGAGTGTCTGAATCACGGTTAGCTCCGAAGCAAAAGCCGGATAATGTTAGCCATAAACAAAGGTAAAAAAATACGCGCTGACAATACGCCTTTTGGCAGCATTTTTCACCTCCTAACCGCTTAAAATTACTATCATTCATTATTGTTATCTAGTCGTGCAAAACATGCTAATGTAGCCAACAATAAATACTACAATTTATTAACTATTAGCTTTTATAGCTAAAAGCGGAGCTGAAAGGTGTCAGCTTTGCGGAATTTTGATCTAGATCACGTAATCAGTACCCAGAAGTGAGTAATCTTGCTTACGCCACCTGGAAGTGACGCATTAGAGATTAGTCTCTCTAATGTTTAAACTCTTTTAGTAAATCACAGTGAGTGTGAGCGCGAGTAATCTTTTGATTTTCATAGGTTAAGCAAATCATCACCACACTGACTATACTCTCGTATTCGAGCAGATGATTTACTAAAAAAGTTTAACATTATCAGGAGAGCATTATGGCTGTTACTAATGTCGCTGAACTTAACGCACTCGTAGAGCGTGTAAAAAAAGCCCAGCGTGAATATGCCAGTTTCACTCAAGAGCAAGTTGATAAAATCTTCCGCGCCGCCGCTCTGGCTGCCGCAGATGCTCGAATCCCACTCGCGAAAATGGCCGTTGCCGAATCCGGCATGGGTATCGTCGAAGATAAAGTAATTAAAAACCACTTTGCTTCTGAATATATCTACAACGCCTATAAAGATGAAAAAACCTGCGGTGTTCTGTCTGAAGACGACACTTTCGGTACTATCACTATCGCTGAACCAATCGGTATTATCTGCGGTATCGTTCCAACGACTAACCCGACTTCAACTGCAATCTTCAAATCGCTGATCAGCCTGAAGACCCGCAACGCCATCATCTTCTCTCCGCATCCGCGTGCAAAAGATGCAACCAACAAAGCTGCTGATATCGTTCTGCAGGCTGCTATCGCTGCTGGTGCACCGAAAGATCTGATTGGCTGGATCGATCAACCTTCTGTTGAACTGTCCAACGCGCTGATGCACCACCCTGACATTAACCTGATTCTCGCGACCGGTGGTCCGGGCATGGTTAAAGCAGCATACAGCTCCGGTAAACCGGCAATCGGTGTAGGTGCTGGTAACACTCCGGTTGTTATCGATGAAACCGCAGATATCAAACGTGCAGTTGCATCCGTACTGATGTCCAAAACCTTCGACAACGGCGTAATCTGTGCTTCTGAACAGTCTGTTGTTGTTGTTGACTCTGTTTATGACGCTGTACGTGAACGTTTCGCTACCCACGGCGGTTACATGCTGCAGGGTAAAGAGCTGAAAGCCGTTCAGGACGTTATCCTGAAAAACGGCGCACTGAACGCAGCTATCGTTGGTCAACCGGCTTATAAAATTGCTGAACTGGCAGGCTTCTCTGTACCAGAAAACACTAAGATTCTGATCGGTGAAGTGACCGTTGTTGATGAAAGCGAACCGTTCGCACATGAAAAACTGTCCCCGACTCTGGCAATGTACCGTGCAAAAGATTTCGAAGACGCGGTAGAGAAAGCAGAGAAACTGGTTGCCATGGGCGGTATCGGTCATACCTCTTGCCTGTACACCGACCAGGATAACCAACCGGCACGCGTTGCCTACTTCGGTCAGAAAATGAAAACTGCCCGTATCCTGATCAACACCCCGGCTTCTCAGGGTGGTATCGGTGACCTGTATAACTTCAAACTCGCACCTTCCCTGACTCTGGGTTGTGGTTCCTGGGGTGGTAACTCCATCTCTGAAAACGTTGGTCCAAAACACTTGATCAACAAGAAAACCGTTGCTAAGCGAGCTGAAAACATGTTGTGGCACAAACTTCCGAAATCTATCTACTTCCGCCGTGGCTCACTGCCAATCGCGCTGGATGAAGTGATTACTGATGGCCACAAACGTGCGCTCATCGTGACTGACCGCTTCCTGTTCAACAACGGTTATGCTGACCAGATTACTTCTGTACTGAAAGCTGCCGGCGTTGAAACTGAAGTCTTCTTTGAAGTTGAAGCTGACCCGACACTGAGCATCGTTCGTAAAGGTGCCGAACTGGCGAACTCCTTCAAGCCAGACGTGATCATCGCGCTGGGTGGTGGTTCCCCGATGGACGCCGCGAAAATCATGTGGGTTATGTACGAACATCCAGAAACTCACTTTGAAGAACTGGCGCTGCGCTTTATGGATATCCGTAAACGTATCTACAAGTTCCCGAAAATGGGCGTGAAAGCGAAAATGATCGCCGTCACCACCACTTCCGGTACAGGTTCTGAAGTGACTCCGTTTGCGGTTGTAACCGACGACGCAACAGGTCAGAAATATCCGCTGGCAGACTATGCACTGACCCCGGATATGGCGATTGTTGACGCCAACCTGGTTATGGATATGCCGAAGTCTCTGTGTGCTTTCGGTGGTCTGGACGCAGTCACTCACGCCATGGAAGCTTATGTTTCTGTACTGGCATCTGAGTTCTCTGACGGTCAGGCTCTGCAGGCGCTGAAACTGCTCAAAGAATATCTGCCAGCGTCTTACCACGAAGGGGCTAAAAACCCGGTAGCGCGTGAACGTGTTCACAGTGCGGCAACTATCGCGGGTATCGCGTTTGCGAACGCCTTCCTGGGTGTATGTCACTCAATGGCGCACAAACTGGGTTCCCAGTTCCATATTCCGCACGGTCTGGCCAACGCCCTGCTGATTTGTAACGTTATCCGCTACAACGCGAATGACAACCCGACCAAGCAGACTGCATTCAGCCAGTACGATCGTCCGCAGGCTCGTCGTCGTTATGCTGAAATCGCAGACCATCTGGGTCTGAGCGCACCGGGTGACCGTACTGCTGCGAAGATCGAGAAACTGCTGGCATGGCTGGAAACGCTGAAAGCAGAACTGGGTATTCCGAAATCTATCCGTGAGGCTGGCGTTCAGGAAGCTGACTTCCTGGCGAACGTAGATAAACTGTCTGAAGACGCATTCGATGACCAGTGCACCGGCGCTAACCCGCGTTACCCGCTGATCTCCGAGCTGAAACAGATTCTGCTGGATACCTACTATGGTCGTGATTACGTAGAAGGAGCACCGGCGGCGGCAAAGGAAGCAGCTCCAGCTAAAGCAGAGAAAAAAGCGAAGAAATCCGCTTAATCAGTAACTCTGTACATCCTCATAAACGGTCCCTTTTGGGGCCGTTTTTTTGTTTTCGCCACACGCTATGCAAAGTCAAATAACCCAACAGCATTAGTATTCTCATATATATACTGTTATCTAATGCGCACAAACCGCGATAACCTGAAAATGACTCAACATCGTAGATGACGAAGCACTAAATCGTTCTGTTACGTTTTTAGCGATGGTTAGGAGTAGAGAAAGGATTATGACTCGGAAGAAGTTAGTAAAACGAACTGACAGGATAAAAGCCTCGATTCATCCTGTCAGTAAAGAAAATCTTATTAATCGTGTTGATGTCTTTCTTGAATAGCCGTCAAAGAACCGACTTCTAACGCTTCTTTATAGTGTTTACGACAAACCGAGACATAACGCTCATTACCACCAATAACTACCTGTTCGCCTTCGTTATAAGGCCTACCCTCTTGATCAAGACGTAGCACCATGCTTGCTTTACGACCACAAAAGCAGATAGTTTTTAATTCGACCAGTTTGTCTGACCATGCCAGTAAGTATTGACTGCCGGTAAATAATTCACCGCGAAAATCTGTACGTAAACCATAACAAAGAACGGGTATATCGAGTTGATCGACAACCTCCGATAATTCATATACTTGTTGTCTGGTTAAAAACTGGCATTCATCAACCAGTACACAATGAATTGCCTGTTGTTCATGTTCCGCACGAATCTCATCAAATAATGATGAATTTTGGTTAAATAATTTTGCCGGTGATGACAAACCTATACGCGAGCTGACTTTCCCTGCCCCGAAACGATCGTCAATTTCCGCCGTATATACGACGGTCCGCATACCGCGTTCCTGGTAATTGTATGAAGATTGCAACAATGCCGTAGACTTACCCGCGTTCATTGCGGAATAGTAGAAATATAGCTGTGCCATCAGCCACAGGCCCTCAATGATATGAAATAAAGTTGGCTGAAGTTTATCATAATTCGCCAGTTTTACAGCCCAACAGTACACGCAGAAGAGCGTATATACATCATTCCTTAAGAAGGATGACATAATCCTTCAGAGCTATCATTGCGTCTGTTTTTGCTTGTTATAACTGCGTAAATGACTCCTGGTAACTATTCACAATCTTTAACTTGTTGCACAAGTAATAACCCTCTGTTGACCTCCAGGATACGGCAATACGAAGTCCCTGCACTTATTGCGACTGTTCTTCTTTTCATCATTCTCTTAATAGAGGATTTTTCGTAAACATGACTAATACCGAAGAGTAAAAGACGTCAGCGCGTGTTAATCCCTACATAAAATGTGACATGAATCAGGAAGTTTTAACCTTAGGTGATGCGAAATCATCGGTGCAAATAGGGCTATATGCCGCATCTTTTCTGGCTAATTTTATGAAAAGATATTTATTGGCGGCACAAAATAAAGAACAATTTTGAATTCCTTACATTCCTGGCTATTGCACAACTGAATTTAAGGCTCTATTATTACCTCAACAAACCACCCCAATATAAGTTTGAGATTACTACAATGAGCGAAGCACTTAAAATTCTGAACAACATCCGTACTCTTCGTGCGCAAGCAAGAGAATGTACACTTGAAACGCTGGAAGAAATGCTGGAAAAATTAGAAGTAGTTGTTAACGAGCGTCGCGAAGAAGAAAGTGCGGCTGCTGCTGAAGTTGAAGAACGCACTCGTAAACTGCAACAATATCGTGAAATGCTGATCGCTGACGGTATTGACCCGAACGAACTGCTGAATAGCATGGCGGCTGTTAAATCCGGCACCAAAGCTAAACGCGCACAGCGTCCAGCTAAATATAGTTACGTTGACGAGAACGGCGAAACCAAAACCTGGACTGGCCAGGGTCGTACTCCGGCTGTAATCAAAAAAGCAATGGATGAGCAAGGTAAATCCCTCGACGATTTCCTGATCAAGTAATAATCTTTTTTAGATTACGCTCGCTTAAAATCCCGCCATTGGCGGGATTTTTTATTGTCCGTTTTAAGACTATCCAATAAGAATAAGCTATAAAAAAACGGCATTGATAACTCAATGCCGTTTCGTAGAAAACACCGCTATTGGGGTTACTTCTTAATGCCCATCTCTTCTTCAAGCCAGGCTTTAAATTCAGCACCCAGCGAGTTGTGACGAATACCGTATTCAACGAAAGCCTGCATGTAACCTAATTTATTACCGCAGTCATGGCTCTTCCCTTTCATGTGATAGGCTTCAACCGTTTCTTTTTCGATCAGCATATCAATAGCATCGGTAAGTTGAATTTCATCGCCTGCTCCCGGAGGAGTTTTTGCCAGCAGCGGCCAAATATCGGCGCTAAGTACGTAACGACCAACAATAGCGAGATTGGACGGTGCAACATCTGCTTTCGGTTTTTCTACTACACCGACCATAGGTACACTTTCACCTGGCGCTAAGTCCACGCCTTTGCAATCCACAACACCATATGCAGTCACATCAGCAACAGGCTCAACCATGATCTGGCTATGGCCAGTTTCATCAAAGCGGCGGATCATCTCTGCGAGGTTATCCTGCGACAAATCGGATTCATATTCATCCAGAATAACATCAGGCAAAATAACAGCCACAGGTTCATCACCAACTACCGGGTGAGCACACAATACTGCGTGCCCTAAACCTTTCGCCAGCCCCTGACGAACTTGCATAATAGTTACGTGCGGAGGGCAAATAGACTGCACTTCATCAAGCAGCTGGCGTTTTACACGTTTTTCCAGCATTGCTTCCAGTTCAAAACTGGTATCAAAGTGGTTTTCAATAGAGTTTTTCGATGAGTGAGTAACCAGCACAATTTCAGTAATACCAGCCGCAATACATTCATTCACGACGTATTGAATTAATGGCTTATCGACAAGCGGTAGCATCTCTTTCGGGATAGCTTTCGTCGCCGGCAACATCCTGGTTCCTAATCCCGCTACGGGGATAACGGCTTTTTTGACTTTCGTGTTAATGGCAGCCATTTAAATTCTCCTGGACTGTTCGTGTATTGAACGTGTTCATATTTCTGTATCACATCCCAGTATATCAGTACCCTGGCGACGCCTGGTTCCGAAAAGGAAGCGAGTTAACATAATTAAGACAATTACTTATACGAATGGCGACGATAGTACCACCAGCCGACATTAGCGGGTAATGCAATTTTATCCCAAATTATCGTTTGCTCAATTCGCAGACAACATCAAGCGTAGCCTTCCACCAGCGCCCCAAATTTGGCATTGCCAGGCATCACATCTCTGACTCAATTGATTCAAATAAGTGTTGCCTAATGTTCCTAACGGAACGCCATTACTGATTTGAATCTGGTGTTCACCCGCATTCAACGTCGCATTCAAGCCTGCGGATACCAGAATGAGATTTTTTAATTCACGATGATAATAGCCGACTAATAGAGGAAATTGACCGGGCAGATTGGCCTGGCGTAGTAAATGGTTTACCTGCTTCAATAACGCGCCTAACTCAGGCAAAGGTTGATTCTGGTGCGCAAGCTGTTCTTGTAATAAGCCATTAAACAACGCACGTAATAACAAGGCGGCAAGGACGCCATTATGTCCAGCACGGGTTACATCAAGGCAATAAAAAGCCAGATCGTTTTCCGAAAGTGCAGCAATATCAAGTACCAGCCCAGGTTTATCAACAGCAACGAGTTGGCGATAATTAACCCGGCAATGGGAAATCTCCTGCTGAACCGGTGGTTGTAATTCTTGCAATAATTTCGCGGCAGCTGTCGGATTATCGACCATTGCATCCCAATCGCGAAAAAGCCTTTCTTCTTCCTCAACCCTGGAGTTAAACATGCTGGGATACAGACAAGCAAAAACCATCTCACGTAAGCGATTAAGGTCTTTAACTGGTTTCAGCAAAACATCTTCCACACCCAGCCGTAATGCTTTCGCAATATCTGCCATATTTTCCGTAGCAGAAATCACCAGAACCGGGGTTTGGTCTCCCCGGTTGCGTATATGTTCCAGCAGTTTTAAGCCATTCATTCTTGGCATTGCAATATCACATATCATCAGATCGGGTGTTAAACCGCCCAGTAGCTCAAGGGCATCCATCCCATCAGCCGCCAGTACTGTCGTTGCTCCCAATGAGGAAAACCATGAATCCAGAAGCGAGCGAAAGACTGGCTCATCTTCAACTATGAGAATCTGTTTTCCGACCAATGGCTGCGTCATGTTCTCTCCCCTGACTGGCTTTATTCAATAGTGACATGCTATTGCCATCAGTGCCTGTCAGAATTAACTTAAGTGTAGATAAAAAATCAGGTCAAAACGTTGGTTCGAACCAGCGGTAAAAGTTCATCCATTTTCTTCTCTACCGCTAATTGTCCTGCCGCAATGGCAGCATTTGCACGATGAAAATCCAGAGTGGATATCTGCGGGCATAAAGGTTGAATCAGAATATCAGGCGGATCCCCAGCCATACGGTTTCGTTTAAGACGGTTTTCCAGCACCTGGATAGACGTGGTCATAATCTCTGTTGCGGTTGGCGCAGTCACTGCCCGACGTGCCGTTATACTGCTTAATCGTTCTTTCAAACGCGCATGCCACGGGAGAGGATCGTCGTTCTCGCCATTATCTTCACTGACATTAAATGAAAGGAGATCTTGTTGCATTAAATGAGCATCGTGCTGCAGATCGACCGCAATCACAATATCAGCGCCCATCGCACGCGTGAGGGAAATAGGAATCGGATTAACAACTGCGCCATCAACCAGCCAATAGCCGTTATGAGCGACCGGCGCCATTAGGCCGGGGATGCTGCATGATGCACGAATAGCAAGATGGAGGTCGCCTTCGGTAAACCAGAGTTCTCGCCCCGTGCTTAAATTAGTGGCAACCGCAGCGAAACGGCGTGAACAATTTTCGATCTCTGTTTCCGGCATTATTTCGCGGTACTGGTTGAACACACGCTCACCGCGCAACAATCCACCACGCTGCCAGGAAAGATCCATCAGCCGTAAAACATCCCAATAGCTAAAAGAGGTAACCCACTGTTCAAGCGCGGTCAGGCGATCGCATGCAAAAGCAGCGCCCACCAGCGAACCGATTGAACATCCAGCGACGATATCTATTTCAATGCCCATTTTTTTAAGCGCGTTAATGACGCCAATATGCGACCATCCTCGCGCCGCGCCAGATCCTAGCGCCAGCCCTATTTTTATCTTTCTCATTGTTCCTGAAGGCTTCCCCTGGAATGCAGCCGTAGCCACATCGCTACTGCTCGGTTAACATAGTGCTACGCAGGCGATTAATACGCCGTTATTGTTTCCAGGGAGATTATTTGTGTCTGAGCTTTGTCCCTGTGGTAGTGCTGTCGAGTATAGCCTATGTTGCCACCGTTATGTGTCTGGTGAAAAGGTCGCACCTGATCCAGAACATCTCATGCGTTCGCGTTACTGCGCTTTTGTGATGCAGGACGCAGATTATTTAATTAAGACCTGGCATCCGTCCTGTGGCGCAGCGGCGTTACGTGCCGAATTGATTGCCGGATTTGCGCATACCGAATGGTTAGGGCTGACCGTATTTGAGCGTTCATATCACGAAGGAGATAACGTAGGTTATGTTAGCTTCGTCGCCCGATTTGCCGAACAGGGTAAAACAGGAGCGATAATTGAACGTTCGCGATTTTTGAAAGAAAACGGTCAGTGGTACTATATTGACGGTACACGTCCACAGTTTGGCCGCAACGATCCCTGCCCTTGTGGTTCAGGTAAAAAATTTAAAAAGTGCTGCGGCCAATAATGGTTGACGGTACGGTTTAGCAAACACTCTCAACAAGGTTTTTCCAGCAATGCACTCACTCCAACGAAAAGTTCTTCGTACTATTTGTCCGGATCAAAAAGGTCTGATCGCGCGCATTACTAATATTTGCTACAAGCACGAGTTAAATATCGTGCAGAACAATGAATTTGTTGATCATCGTACCGGACGCTTTTTTATGCGCACGGAACTGGAAGGCATTTTTAATGATTCGACCCTGCTGGCGGATCTCGATAGCGCATTGCCGGAAGGCTCTGTGCGCGAACTAAATCCCGCCGGTCGTCGCCGGATAGTCATTCTGGTCACTAAAGAAGCGCATTGCCTTGGCGATCTGCTGATGAAAGCCAATTACGGTGGACTGGATGTGGAAATCGCGGCAGTCATCGGCAACCACGATACCTTGCGTTCGCTGGTTGAACGTTTTGATATTCCATTTGAACTGGTCAGCCATGAAGGATTAAGTCGCAACGAGCACGATCAAAAGATGGCGGATGCCATTGATGCTTATCAGCCTGATTACGTTGTGCTGGCGAAGTATATGCGCGTATTAACGCCGGAATTTGTGGCGCGCTTCCCGAATAAAATTATCAATATTCACCACTCATTCCTGCCGGCGTTTATTGGGGCACGTCCGTATCATCAGGCCTATGAACGCGGCGTGAAGATAATTGGCGCAACGGCACACTATGTAAATGACAATCTGGATGAAGGTCCAATCATTATGCAGGACGTTATTCATGTGGATCACACTTATACAGCCGAAGATATGATGCGGGCAGGTCGTGACGTCGAGAAAAACGTATTAAGCCGCGCCCTTTACCAGGTTTTGGCGCAACGTGTGTTTGTTTACGGTAACCGGACGATTATTCTTTAATCGCCAGCAAAAAGAACTGGTTGCCTTTAATCCGTTACGGATGAAAATTACGCAACCAGTTCATTTTTCTCAACGTAACGCTTTACAGCAGCGTGTCATTTGGTATGATGCGCCCCGCTTCCCAATGAGGGAGCAGGCCAGTAAAAAGTATTGCCCCGTGGTGGGGTTCCCGAGCGGCCAAAGGGAGCAGACTGTAAATCTGCCGTCATCGACTTCGAAGGTTCGAATCCTTCCCCCACCACCATTATTCACCACAGCGATGTGGTAACTTCGGTGAGATTATTAATCTTTGCACTCATCGAGGAAGGGTGAGAACCTTCGATTAAGGTTCGACTCGAGCGAAAGCGAGAGAACGTTGCCGCAGGCAACGGCCCGAAGGATGAGGAGCGAAGCGACGAATAATCCTTCCCCCACCACCATTACTTCCTGAAAATACTCTTCTAAACCAATTTACTAACCATTTATTTCTTGTTGTCACACAGAATTCGTCATGCCTGTTTTTAGGTCTGCACACTTTTACTCAAAACAAAAAACCCCGCCGAAGCAGGGTCTATGTGAACTAAATTTCGCTTAGTGGCGAGCACGCACCAGCTGATACTTACGCGTCAGATACTCCACCGGTACGCTCCAGATGTGTACCAGACGCGAGAACGGGAACAGCAGGAATAACGTCATCCCCAGCACCAGGTGCAAACGGAAGATAAACGCCACGCCATCAAGGTGCTGAGAAGCGCCACCGTGGAAGGTCACTACCGACTGCGCCCAGCCAACCAGTTTCATCATCTCGCTACCGTCCATATGCTGAGCGGAGAACGGAATGGTCAGCAGGCCCAGCGCGCACTGGATAACGAGCAGCGACAGGATCAAGATATCCGCTCCGGTAGTCGTTGCACGCACGCGTGGGCTGAACAGGCGGCGTTTCAGCAACAGTACACCGCCAATCAGACACAGCACGCCGCTGGCACCACCAGCAAACATCGCCATTTTCTGTTTCACTTCAATTGGCAGCCAGGCTTCATACATCCAGTGCGGCGTCAGCATACCGAAGAAGTGACCGACAAAAATCCCCAGAATCCCGATATGGAACAGGTTAGACGCCAGGTTCATCCCTTTGCGATCCAGCATCTGGCTGGACGCCGCGCGCCAGGTGTACTGCCCGTAGTCATAGCGCAGCCAGCTACCAATCAGGAAGACCGCCCCGGCAATGTACGGGTAGATATCAAAGAAGAACATATTCAGGAATTGCATTAGTGCTGTCCTCCGGTGGTGATATTCAGATATTGCGGCGCGACGGCACCGGCAAAGCGACGCTGATGAGCAGTGATTGCCGAATCACCGCAGCCTTTGTCAGCAAAGAATTTAACCTGCTCTTCTTCCCAGACAGCATCCAGCGCCTGCGGCGTATCATCGCGCGCTTCATCGGCAATTTTTTCCGCCACTTTGTCGCTGTCTATAGCGGTATTCGCCAGTTTCAGCAGCAGATCAAACAGCACTGCATAACGGCTTTCACGCTGTTGCAGACGAGCACTTAGCAACGCCAGAATCGGCGCGATATCTTTCAAACCTTCCACGGCTTCGCTTTGCGGCAGCTGCGCCAGGTACTCCAGATACAACGGCAGATGATCCGGCAGTTCACGACTGTTTAACTGCAAGCCGTGTTGCTCATACTGCGCCAGCAAATCCACCATCGCCTGACCACGATCGCGGGATTCGCCGTGCACATGTTCAAACAGTAACAGCGACGTGGCGCGACCACGGTCGAACAGTTCGCTGTACTGCGCCTGAGCGTCCAGCGGATCCATCGCGGTTAAATCGCGCAGGAAAATGCCCAGCGCATGGGCATCCTCTTTCGACAGATTTTCCGACGCAGCAATCGCCTCAAACATCTCTTGTTGATGCTGCCATAAGGCAGCATCAGGATATTCAAGGAGACGCGATACAATCACGAGTTCGATCATGGATGCGGCTCCGTTTTGCTGGTCACGTCGATGGCATCGATACGACGGCTGTTGAACAGATTGAATTTGGTATCTGAACCGTGGCAGCCGTCACCAAAGGTAAAGCCGCAACCATTTTTCTCCGGGAAGGCTTCCCGCGCCAGTTCACGATGGCTGCTCGGCACCACAAAGCGATCTTCGTAGTTTGCAATCGCCAGATAACGGTACATCTCCTGTGCCTGGGCTTCGGTCAGGCCGACCTCTTCCAGCGCACGGGTATCAACTTTACCGTCAACGGTTTCAGCTCGTTTGTAATGACGCATTGCCAGCATACGTTTCAACGCGAGCAGTACCGGTTGGGTATCACCGGCGGTCAGCAGATTCGCCAGGTACTGAACCGGGATACGCAGGCTTTCTACGTCTGGCAGAATGCCGTTGCTACCCAGCTCGCCCGCGTCTGCCGCAGACTGAATCGGTGACAGAGGCGGCACGTACCAGACCATCGGCAATGTGCGATATTCTGGATGCAGCGGCAGCGCCAGTTTCCATTCCATCGCCATTTTATAAACCGGCGACTGTTGTGCGGCTTCAATAACGCTCAGCGGAATACCGTCTTTAATCGCCTGCTCGATGACTTTCGGATCGTTCGGATCGAGGAACACTTCCAGCTGACGCTGGTAGAGATCTTTCTCGTTCTCGGTGCTGGCTGCACGTTCAATAGCGTCGGCATCGTACAACAGCACGCCAAGATAACGGATACGACCAACACAGGTTTCTGAGCACACCGTCGGCTGACCGGCTTCAATACGCGGATAGCAGAAGATGCACTTCTCAGATTTACCGCTCTTCCAGTTGAAGTAGATTTTTTTGTACGGACATCCGGTGATGCACATACGCCAGCCACGGCATTTATCCTGATCGATCAGTACGATGCCATCTTCTTCACGTTTGTAGATAGCCCCGCTCGGACAGGTCGCCACACATGCCGGGTTGAGGCAGTGTTCACACAGACGCGGCAAATACATCATGAAGGTGTTTTCGAACTGGCTATACATCGCCTTCTGGATGTTGTCGAAGTTCTTGTCTTTCGCCAGTTTGTCAAACTCGCCGCCCAGGTCATCTTCCCAGTTCGGCCCTTTTTCGATTTTCGCCATCCGTTCGCCAGTAATCAGCGAACGTGGACGGGCAATCGGCTGCGATTTGCTACCTTCCGGCGCGGTATGCAGATTCTGATAATCAAAATCGAACGGCTCGTAATAATCGTCGATCCCCGGCAAATGCGGGTTGGCGAAGATTTTACCCAGCAGCATCGCGCGGTTACCCATACGCGGTTGCAGTTTGCCGTTGATTTTACGGATCCAACCGCCTTTGTATTTTTCCTGGTTTTCCCAGTCGGTAGGGAAACCCTGACCCGGTTTGGTTTCAACGTTGTTGAACCACGCGTACTCAACGCCTTCGCGGCTGGTCCAGACGTTTTTACAGGTAACTGAACAGGTGTGGCAGCCGATGCACTTATCGAGATTCAGCACCATGCCGACTTGTGAACGAATTTTCATTTTACGCTCTCCTGTACCTGGTCATTGCCTTCGCCATCTAACCAGTCAATGTTCTTCATCTTACGCACTACAACAAACTCATCGCGGTTAGAACCTACGGTGCCGTAGTAGTTAAAGCCGTATGCCAGATGGGCATAGCCACCGATCATATGCGTCGGTTTCGGCGTGATACGGGTGACCGAGTTATGAATACCCCCACGCTGCTGCGTGATTTCCGAACCCGGCAGGTTAACGATACGTTCCTGCGCGTGGTACATCATGGTCATCCCTGCCGGAACACGCTGGCTGACAACCGCACGGGCAGTCAGCGCACCATTGCTGTTGAAGACTTCAATCCAGTCGTTGTCGGCAATTCCCAAATCTTTGGCATCGGCTTCGCTCAGCCAGACCACCGGCCCACCGCGACCTAAAGTCAGCATCAGCAGGTTGTCGCTGTAAGTGGAATGAATACCCCACTTCTGGTGTGGCGTCAGGAAGTTCAGGGCTTTTTCCGGGTTACCGTTGGATTTCTGTCCCATCACTTCTTTCACCGAACGGGTATCGATCGGCGGACGATAAACCAGCAGGCTTTCACCAAAATCACGCATCCACTGATGATCCTGATACAGCTGCTGACGACCAGAGAGCGTACGCCACGGGATCAGCTCGTGAACGTTGGTGTAACCGGCGTTGTAAGAAACGTGTTCATCTTCCAGACCAGACCAGGTCGGGCTGGAGATAATTTTGCGCGGCTGTGCCTGAATATCGCGGAAGCGGATTTTCTCGTCTTCTTTATTCAGCGCCAGATGCGTATGGTCGCGACCGGTAAACTCGCTCAGTGCCGCCCAGGCTTTCACGGCTACCTGACCGTTGGTTTCCGGTGCCAGCGTCAGGATCATCTCTGCCGCATCAATTGCGGTGTTGAGCATCGGCTGGCCTTTCGCCGGACCTTCAGCCTTGGTGTAGTTGAGCTTACGCAGCAGATCCATCTCGCTCTGGGTGTTCCAGGCAATCCCTTTACCGCCGTTACCGATTTTCTCCATCAGTGGGCCGATAGAGGTAAAGCGTTCGTAAGTGGCCGGATAATCGCGCTCAACCACCATAATGTGTGGTGCGGTTTTACCTGGGATCAGGTCGCATTCGCCTTTTTTCCAGTCTTTCACATCCAGCGGCTGCGCCAGTTCGGCGGCGGAGTCGTGCTGAATTGGCAGCGTAACGATGTCGGTTTCTTTACCCAGATGACCAACGCACACTTCGGAGAATTTCTTCGCGATGGCTTTGTAGATTTCCCAGTCGCTTTTCGCTTCCCAGGCCGGATCGACCGCCGCAGACAGCGGGTGAATAAACGGATGCATATCCGAAGTATTCATGTCGTCTTTTTCGTACCAGGTCGCCGTCGGCAAAATGATGTCGGAATAGAGACAAGTGCTCGACAGACGGAAGTCCAGCGTCACCACCAGATCCAGCTTGCCTTCCAGACCGTTATCCTGCCAGTCCACTTCTTCCGGCTTCACGCCGCCCTGCTGCCCCAGATCTTTACCCTGGATACCGTGTTCCGTCCCCAGCAGATACTTGAGCATAAACTCATGACCTTTACCGGAAGAGCCCAGCAGGTTAGAACGCCAGATGAACAGGTTACGCGGATGGTTCTTGCCGTTTTCCGGTTGTTCCGCAGCAAAACGGATTGAACCCTCTTTCAGGGATTTCACCGTATAGTCCACCGGATTCATGCCCGCTTTTTCTGCTTCGCGAGCAATAGTCAGCGGGTTAGTGCCTAGCTGCGGCGCAGACGGCAGCCAGCCCATACGTTCCGCACGCACGTTGAAGTCGATCAAGTGTCCGGTATAGCGGGATTTATCCGCCATCGGCGACAGCAACTCTTCTGCGGTCACGGTTTCATAACGCCACTGGCTGGAGTGGTTATAAAAGTAAGAGGTGCTGTTCATGTGACGCGCCGGACGCTGCCAGTCAAGGGCAAACGCCAGCGGCTGCCAGCCGGTTTGCGGACGCAGTTTTTCCTGACCCACGTAGTGTGCCCAGCCACCGCCGCTCTGACCGACACAGCCGCAGAAAATCAGCATGTTGATCAGACCGCGATAGTTCATATCGAGGTGATACCAGTGGTTCAGACCGGCACCGACGATAATCATCGAGCGACCATGCGTTTTATCAGCGTTATCGGCAAATTCACGGGCAATGCGGATAATCTGGCTACGAGAAACACCGGTGATCTGCTCAGCCCACGCCGGGGTGTAGGCTTTCACGTCGTCATAGCTGGTCGCGCAGTTAACGTCGTTCAGACCACGCTCCAGGCCGTAGTTTGCCAGCGTCAAATCATAAACGGTGGTCACCAGTGCAGTGCTGCCATCAGCCAGTTGCAGGCGTTTTACCGGCAGCTTGTGCAGCAGAATGTTTTCCAGCTCCACTTTATTGAAGTGTTCCGTGCCGTCGCCGCCAAAGTACGGGAAGCCCACTTCAGCGATCTCATCCTGACTACCCAGCAGACTCAGTTGCAGTTCGGTTTCTTCACCAGTTTTGCCATCGCGCTGTTCAAGATTCCATTTGCCCTTCTCGCCCCAACGGAAACCGATCGAACCGTTCGGCGCAACCATTTCACCTTGCGTATTAAAAGCTACGGTTTTCCATTCCGGGTTGTTTTCCTGACCCAGCGCATCAACCAGATCGGCGGCGCGCAGCATACGACCTGCAGCGTAATAACCGTCGCGCTCTTCCAGCATTACCAGCATCGGCATGTCGGTGTAGCGGCGCACATAATCGGTGAAATACTGGCTTGGGTTATCAAGATGGAATTCACGCAGCATCACGTGACCCATTGCCAGCGCCATTGCTGCGTCGGTGCCCTGTTTCGGTGCCAGCCACAGATCGCACAGTTTGGCGATTTCAGCGTAGTCCGGCGTGACGGCAACAGTTTTGGTGCCTTTGTAACGCACTTCAGTAAAGAAGTGAGCATCCGGGGTACGCGTCTGCGGGACGTTTGAACCCCAAGCGATGATGTAGCTGGAGTTGTACCAGTCAGCTGATTCCGGTACGTCAGTTTGCTCGCCCCAGGTTTGCGGAGACGCAGGAGGCAGGTCGCAGTACCAGTCGTAGAAGCTTAAGCAAGTACCGCCAAGCAGCGAGAGATAGCGAGCACCTGATGCGTAAGAAACCATCGACATTGCCGGAATTGGCGAGAAGCCGGCGACACGGTCCGGGCCGTAGTTTTTGATGGTGTAAACGTTAGATGCGGCGATCAGTTCGTTCACTTCCTGCCAGGAAGAACGAACAAAACCACCGCGTCCACGCGCCTGTTTAAAGCTTTTCGCTTTATCGGCGTCTTCGATAATAGAAGCCCATGCCTCAACCGGATCGCTATGCTGCGCCTTCGCTTCACGCCACATTTTCATCAGGCGTTTACGCATCATTGGGTATTTCAGGCGATTGGCGCTATAGAGATACCAAGAGTAGCTGGCACCGCGCGGACAGCCGCGAGGTTCATGGTTTGGCAGATCCGGACGAGTACGCGGATAGTCAGTCTGCTGGGTTTCCCAGGTCACCAGACCGTTTTTAACGTAGATTTTCCAGCTGCAGGAGCCGGTGCAGTTTACCCCGTGGGTAGAGCGGACGATTTTGTCATGCTGCCAACGCTGGCGATATCCATCCTCCCAGTCACGGTTGGTATTGAGAAGCTGGCCATGCCCATCGGCAAAGGTATCACCCTTCTGTTTGAAGTAGCGAAACCGGTCCAGGAATTTACTCATCGGTTTTCTCCTGTGGGAGCCTGTCGGCTCTCTGATAAATCGACATTGCTAATGTTTAAAACGAAGGTAACGCTCTGAAACGTCGTGGGAATTGATAACGATCAAGAGTGGTGGGGATGAAAAATAAAGTAAATTCCTAATATACCCCTTTGGGATAATTAATATTTATTACACAACTTATTGTAAATTAATGGTTTTTACATCAATCACCATTTAAACACTTCGGATTTTTATACAGATGGGTATTAAGGAGTATCCCCCATGGATGACATATTAATGGCGCTTAATTGACGCCGTTGAAATAATTATCCTCTTAAAGTATGTTGTAACTAAATGAGAAATAAAAAAAGCGCGACATTACGCCGCGCAAAGGATAATCAAATATTACGATTTATTTTTTAGAATGCCGACCGTATACCGCCCAGGTAATTACCACGCAGGCGATATAGAAAATCAAAAATACTTTCATTGCACCGACTGGCGACCCTGTTAATGCCAGTGAGCTACCGAACGCTTTCGGGATAAAGAAGCCACCAATAGCGCCAATCGCGGAGATGAAGCCCAGCGCCGCCGCAGTGTCGGTTGCCGCTTCACGCATGGCACGTTCGTCAGAACCGCCTTCTGCTTTCACGCGATCCATCGTCAGTTTACGGAAGATCACGGAAATCATCTGGAAGGTGGAACCACTACCCAGCCCCGCCGTCAGGAACAGCGCCAGGAAGACTACAAAGAACGCCATGAAGTTTCCGCCTTGCCCGTCAGTCGGTAAGGTGAGGAACAGCAGACCACTGAAAATCGCCATCAGCACGAAGTTCACCAGCGTTACACGAGTACCGCCGAGACGGTCAGACAATGCTCCCCCCGCAGAACGCGCCAGTGCGCCAATAAACGGTCCGAAGAAGGCGTAGTGCAGGATCTGTACATCCGGAAACTGCGTTTTAGACAGCATGGCAAAACCCGCAGAGAAGCCGATGAAGGAACCGAAGGTTGCCAGATACAGCAGGCTCATAATCCACAGATGACCCCGTTTGAGTACCGGCAACTGCTCCTTGATAGAGGCTTTCGAGGTAGCAAGGTCGTTCATGCCAAACCACGCTGCAATGGTGAAGATGGCGAGGAACGGCACCCATACCCAGGACGCGTTAGCCAGATACAATTCGGTGCCATCCGGCTGTGTTACGCCCTGGCTGCCAAATGCAGCAAAAATTGACAGTGATACCACCAGCGGAGCAACCAACTGCATGACGCTAACGCCCATGTTGCCCAGACCACCGTTCAGCCCCAGCGCGCCACCCTGCTTCTGCTTCGGAAAAAAGAAGCTGATGTTTGCCATACTGGAGGCGAAGTTCGCGCCAGCAAAGCCGCACAGCAGAGAAATGATGATGAATACGCTGTATGGCGTAGTGGTATCCTGCACGGCAAAACCCAGCCAGACGCAAGGAATAATCAGAATACCGGTGCTGAACGCCGTCCAGCGACGACCGCCGAAGATTGGAACCATAAAGGAGTATGGCACACGCAATAATGCGCCAGAAACCGAAGGTAGTGCAGTCAAAAGAAACAGCTGATCGGTCGTAAAATTAAAGCCGACTTTCGGCAAATTCACCGCGACGGCACTGAATAACATCCATACACAAAACGCCAGTAGCAGACAGGGAACGGAAATCCACAGATTGCGGCTGGCTATACGCTGGCCGCGCTGTTGCCAGAACGCAGGATCTTCCGGTCGCCAATCAGTAATGACAGCTCCAGTAGCCCTTTCGGGGGCGGATGAGTGACTCATAGACACCTCTGATACTCGTTTCGATGTCTGCCACCTTAGTGTCTGTAGCCAAAGGTAATTTGATGTAAATCAAACGATAAGATAACTTTATCTATCATTGATATTTATCATTACCCATAGTGAGTACAGAGATTTCATAAAAATTATGAGATTTTTCACAGTACTGTAAAATCCCTACTCTTACTGATGTAAATCGACTAACCACACGGCAAATAAGGAGTAACTCTTTCCGGGTATGGGTATACTTCAGCCAATAGCCGAGAATAACGCCATTCCAGAATGTATCGTTACATTCATTAAGGTTATTGCTCATTCAAAGCCTGAAGGAAGAGGTTTACATGCTTAAACGTTGTCTCTCTCCGCTCACCCTGGTTAATCAGGTTGCGCTTATTGTTTTGCTTTCTACTGCTATTGGACTGGCGGGGATGGCGGTTTCTGGCTGGCTGGTACAAGGCGTTCAGGGCAGCGCCCATGCTATTAACAAAGCGGGATCGCTGCGTATGCAAACTTATCGGCTACTGGCGGCAGTGCCATTAAGCGAGAAAGACAAGCCCTTAATCAAGGAGATGGAACAAACGGCATTTAGCCCCGAATTAACTCGAGCAGCAGAACGAGACGGGCAACTGGCGCAATTGCAGGGTTTGCAGGATTACTGGCGCCATGAGCTGATTCCTGCGCTGCTACACGCACAAAGCCGCGAAACGGTGTCGGCTGACGTCAGCCAGTTTGTTGCCGGGCTTGATCAACTGGTATCTGGTTTTGACCGCACCACGGAAATGCGTATTGAGACGGTCGTACTGGTTCATCGGGTGATGGCTGTGTTTATGGCACTTCTACTGGTATTTACCATCATATGGCTGCGGGCACGGCTGCTACAGCCGTGGCGGCAATTACTGGCGATGGCGAGTGCCGTCAGCCATCGCGATTTTACCCAGCGGGCGAATATCAGCGGGCGCAACGAAATGGCGATGCTCGGAACGGCACTGAACAATATGTCTGCGGAACTGGCGGAGAGTTATGCCGTACTTGAGCATCGGGTACAGGAGAAAACCGCCGGGCTGGAGCATAAAAATCAAATACTCTCGTTTTTGTGGCAGGCTAATCGTCGTTTGCATTCTCGCGCCCCGCTGTGTGAACGCCTGTCACCTGTACTCAACGGCTTGCAAAATTTAACCCTGCTGCGTGATATCGAACTGCGGGTATATGACACTGAAGATGAAGAGAATCATCAGGAGTTCACCTGTCAGCCGGATATGACCTGCGACGACAAAGGTTGCCAGCTCTGCCCGCGCGGGGTATTACCCGTCGGCGATCGCGGCACGACCCTGAAATGGCGACTGGCGGATTCTCATATGCAGTACGGAATTTTGCTGGCGACCCTGCCTCAGGGCCGCCACCTGAGCCATGATCAACAGCAACTGGTGGATACACTGGTTGAGCAATTAACCGCCACTCTGGCGCTGGATCGCCATCAGGAACGCCAGCAGCAGTTGATCGTGATGGAAGAGCGTGCCACCATTGCGCGCGAACTACATGATTCTATTGCCCAATCTCTCTCTTGTATGAAGATGCAGGTGAGTTGTTTACAGATGCAAGGCGACGCACTGCCAGAAAGCAGCCGCGAACTGTTAAGCCAGATCCGTAACGAACTGAATGCGTCATGGGCGCAGTTGCGTGAGTTGCTCACCACATTCCGTTTGCAGCTCACCGAACCGGGATTACGCCCGGCACTGGAGGCGAGTTGTGAAGAGTACAGCGCCAAATTTGGCTTCCCGGTGAAGCTGGATTACCAGTTGCCACCGCGTCTGGTGCCCTCGCATCAGGCAATCCATCTATTGCAAATTGCCCGTGAGGCATTAAGTAACGCCCTCAAACATTCGCAAGCGAGCGAGGTCGTTGTAACGGTGGCGCAAAACGATAATCAGGTCAAACTGACCGTCCAGGATAACGGCTGCGGGGTGCCTGAAAATGCCATCCGCAGCAATCACTACGGCATGATAATTATGCGTGACCGTGCGCAAAGTCTGCGTGGCGACTGCCGCGTCCGCCGTCGTGAATCAGGTGGCACCGAAGTGGTGGTCACCTTTATTCCCGAAAAAACTTTCACAGACGTCCAAGGAGATACCCATGAGTAATCAGGAACCGGCTACTATCCTGCTGATCGACGATCACCCGATGCTGCGAACTGGCGTAAAACAGCTTATCAGCATGGCCCCCGATATCACTGTGGTTGGCGAAGCGAGCAATGGCGAGCAGGGTATTTTACTTGCGGAATCTCTCGATCCTGATCTGATTCTGCTTGATCTGAATATGCCCGGTATGAACGGTCTGGAAACGCTGGATAAACTGCGCGAAAAATCTTTATCCGGCCGCATTGTGGTATTCAGCGTCTCGAACCATGAAGAAGACGTCGTCACCGCGCTGAAACGCGGCGCAGATGGCTATCTGTTAAAAGATATGGAGCCGGAAGATCTGTTGAAAGCGTTACACCAGGCTGCTGCTGGCGAAATGGTACTAAGCGAGGCATTAACCCCTGTTCTGGCCGCCAGCCTGCGTGCTAACCGCGCCACGACTGAACGCGACGTCAACCAGTTAACGCCGCGCGAGCGCGATATTCTGAAACTGATTGCTCAGGGCTTACCGAATAAGATGATCGCCCGCCGCCTGGACATCACTGAAAGCACGGTCAAAGTGCACGTGAAGCACATGCTGAAAAAAATGAAGCTAAAATCTCGTGTGGAAGCCGCAGTATGGGTACATCAGGAACGTATTTTCTGATTATGGTTCCCAGCGCAGTTCGTCCTTTGCCATTGCATCGAAAGGTTCGGCAAGCGTTAGCGTGATCTCATTGGAGGAGACACGCTGTCCCTGGTTATCTTCCACCACCACCGACAAGCGCCATCGATTGGTCGCCTCTTCTCCACTTTGCCAGTCCGGCACGATCAGCGTCCAGCCATCCGCACTGTTGGCAGTTGCTCCCGATGTCAGACTTAACATCTGCGTATCGCCCTGCCAGATCAATTGTCGAATACCGTAACGACTGTGGATTTGTAATTTCAGCGGCACCGTTTCACCAGGTTTAAGATCCCAGGGGGGCGTCGCCAGAAATACCGTTAAGGTTTTACGCTGATGATACTCAATGACCGGCAGATTATTCCGCTGCGGATTGTCATAGCGACTGCCGCGCAACGACTGACTCTCAGCAACTTCGCCAGCAGAAAGTTGTTTGTTTAGTGGCACCCCAAAGCGGTAGTTAATATTCAGCCCGAGATTATTTTGGCTTTCTCCACTTTCGCCTTGTTTATGCTGGGCGGTCATAGTAACGAGTGGGACAGGGGTGTAATTAAGCCCCAGACTCATGGCGACAGGATTATGATAACCCGTACCAGAATTAAACAGATCGACACGCTGACCAAAATATTGTTCGAGGCTGACACTGGTGTTGAGATGCTGGTAAAACGGCATTCGCATCCGGGCAGTCAAATCATAACCACGCGCCATACGCTGCTCGAGCGAGGCAGTCTGTTCATGCCATGAGGCAAAAGGCTGATAATAATTTGCCGACAGACGCAGATATTCTCCCCAGGCTTCAGCGCCAAACCCTGCCCGCTGAAGATTTTCATCTAACAAGTTGTCATAAAACGTGTTGTATCCCATCAACCATGTGCCATGCCTCCAGCGTTGACCAACGCCAAGGTTACTTACGAGTCCATCGTCCTGCTGGGTGAGTCCAAGTTGGCTCCATGTGAGATAACGCTCGTTATCCTGCAACGGTACAAACCAGCTCCCCCGGCTGCCGGTGAAATGCCCTTCGTTATCCACTTTGACGTCAACACTGGCGTTCCCCCACGGCGAAAGCCACGATTCCACATGCTGATTAACCTGCTGACTGAGCGCATCACGGACTTTTCCCAGCGCAAAGGCTTTTGCCTGCTCACCTGTATCCTGACCGTTATCGGTCATACTGGTTTCACCAAAATCTTTCACGATTTCGGCGAAGTGTTTTTCACCGTCATGATTTTCCGGTGCCATTCCTAAGTCCGGCAGAGCATCCTTATCGTTATCAAAAGGATTTGCCGATTGCTGCTCAACGGATGGCTGTGCGCTGGCTATACCGCCTGCCAGCAGCAAGAGTAAATAAAGTGGGGTAACACGAGAGACGATACGGCTCAAAACGTCAGTAATTTCCGGTAAAAATGAACACCCATTACTTTATAGAATAACGATTACTGGTAACTTTTCTCGTACTTTCTCATGCTTTATGGAAAATCCTAAAAATGTGGCAAATTGGTCAGACAGCGTAAAAGCAGTAAGATAGAAGTCGGAAATCTAATTATCTGAATACAGGAGTGAGTAATGCAAAAAATCGTGATCGTTGCCAATGGCGCGCCCTACGGGAGCGAATCCTTATTTAACAGCCTGCGGCTGGCCATTGCGCTACGGGAGCAGGAGAGCAACCTGGATCTACGTCTGTTCCTGATGTCTGATGCGGTAACTGCCGGATTACGCGGACAAAAACCGGGGGAAGGCTACAATATTCAGCAAATGCTCGAGATCCTCACTGCGCAAAATGTGCCTGTGAAATTGTGCAAAACCTGCACCGATGGTCGCGGTATCAGCCCACTTCCGCTGATTGATGGAGTTGAAATTGGCACACTGGTCGAGCTGGCGCAATGGACGCTGGTTGCCGATAAAGTGCTCACGTTTTAATTGCAGTATGGGGCGCTCAAGGTTACAGAAACGCCCCGCTGTGATGACTGTTTCATCAGGCAAAACCGGGCCGTAAGACACCATCCGGGAAATTCTCCGCCAGCAGTTTTTTCACCGACACCAGTAAATCATTCAGCCCGTCATCCTGCATCCCCAGTTTGTTGAGCTCTTGTTCCAGAGAAAATAAATACTGTGCATTGGTTCCAAGTGGACCACTCGCCGCAGCAATCAACGGAGCAATCACCTGAGCTCGGGTATCGGACTCATATTCAGGATGGCGCGGGTCCATAATAAACACCAGCGCGTTGACTGTGCGCCCGTCATCAAGATCAAGCTGACACCAGGTTGGCAGGTAGCAGCCGGTAATCATCTCCCGTTTCCACAGCAGGGTCAGTTCCTGCTCCAGCGTCTCTTCCGGCAAGCGATACGCCACTCCCGTGGTGCGACCGCCCTCTTTCAGGGCAAGCATCCTTCCCGGCTGGTGTGCAGTCCCCCTTCCGGCGGTCAGGCGCAGACAGAATGCCCGATGCCAGCCAACCAGCGTACCGGTACAGGACTCGATAAACTCCAGCGCCGGATTCCACATCAACGATCCATAACCGAAGATCCACACCGCCCCCTCATCAGGACGACAAGCCAGCGTAGCTGCCAGCGAGGCTGCCCGCTGTTCTGCCGACCATAAGAGTGATTCTTCAATAGTGCCAAATGCCGTTTTACAATCGGCATTCATCAAGAAATCCCGAGTTATCACCTTATACCTCCGCCACTGCATACTTCCCTGCGACAACTTTTTGGTGTCTTCCGGACATTTTTACTGCTCATTTTGGAACCATTACCGGGACAATATGCAATCTGCAGACCACTTGCAAGGCGACGCCGCACGAATAGCTTTAACTCATCACCGGGAGTTATAACTTTTTATGCCATTTATCATCACTCCCTTTGGCATATTCATGTTTCACTGCTGCCAGGCCACTTTATGCGCTGTCTCCTCCCGACTGGCATCATCACGCCGATCTTCTTTATCTTTATATTGATCCCAGGCGTTGTTGAATGCCTCTTTATAGATATCCTGGGCATGGGACGGTAGAACGTGTTTTACATTTTCCGGCAGATCGCTTTTTGTTTTATACGGCATTGTTGACTCCTTTTTTAAAGGTGAACTTTAAGTGTGGTCAACAATATCCACGCTTGCCAGCATATAAGACTTTTCACGTCAGACTCTTCTTAAGAGGTGCTAATACAAACGTTGTCTAAACACGTTGATTATTTTTATACCCCAAAGAGTAAAAAAGCGACAGCGGGGTAAAATTTCGTAAAATGTTACCGATATCCAGACACTTTCTGTTATTTTTTCTGCCTATTTATTACATTTTCGACAAATTCATCTGCAAAGGATAACCATAATGACAAATGCTCACGAGGCGGTAAAAACCCGCCACAAGGAGACCTCACTTATTTTCCCGGTTCTGGCGCTGGTAGTGCTGTTCCTTTGGGGAAGCAGTCAAACACTACCAGTGGTCATAGGCATCAATCTTCTTGCGCTTATTGGTATTTTAAGCAGCGCCTTTAGTGTTGTCCGTCATGCAGACGTATTAGCCCATCGACTGGGGGAACCTTATGGTTCTCTTATTCTTAGCCTTTCCGTGGTTATTCTTGAAGTCAGCCTGATATCAGCCTTAATGGCGACCGGCGATGCGGCGCCGACGTTAATGCGAGATACGCTCTATTCAATCATTATGATTGTTACCGGTGGACTGGTTGGTTTTTCATTACTGTTGGGAGGACGCAAATTTGCCACCCAATATATGAATCTGTTTGGTATTAAACAGTATTTAATCGCCCTGTTTCCATTGGCAATTATTGTGCTGGTATTCCCGATGGCCCTGCCTGCGGCGAATTTTTCAACCGGTCAGGCGTTGCTGGTGGCATTAATTTCCGCAGCAATGTACGGCGTATTTTTGCTAATTCAGACCAAAACGCATCAAAGTCTGTTTGTCTATGAACATGAAGATGACAGTGATGATGACGATCCGCACCATGGCAAACCCTCTGCCCATAGCAGCCTGTGGCATGCCGTCTGGTTGATTATCCATTTAATTGCAGTGATAGCGGTTACCAAAATGAACGCAAGTCCGCTGGAAACACTGCTCACCAGCATGAATGCCCCGGTGGCCTTTACCGGTTTCCTGGTGGCGCTATTGATTCTTTCGCCGGAAGGTTTAGGGGCGTTAAAAGCGGTATTAAACAACCAGGTCCAGCGCGCGATGAATCTGTTCTTTGGTTCGGTTTTAGCGACAATTTCGCTTACCGTACCTGTCGTCACGCTGATCGCCTTTATGACAGGCAATGAATTGCAGTTTGCGCTTGGTGCGCCAGAAATGGTGGTGATGGTAGCCTCTTTGGTGCTGTGCCATATCTCCTTCTCCACCGGACGTACTAACGTGCTCAACGGCGCTGCACATCTGGCACTCTTTGCCGCCTATTTGATGACAATATTTGCCTGACATTGATATCTCCCCTGGCGACGGAAGCTGGGGGAGATAATAAAAATACCTGCCCGGTTCCTTTCTTCAGTTATTCTGAACAATTCGTCAGACATAATTGCGAGCCTGTACCACAACATGCAAGAAAGCACTGCAACAGTTGATGAAAAGCTGGAATGAACTCTTCATTACGAACGTTTCAGTGGTGAAGTAAAGAAGACTTGAGACGTAGTATCCACACCAAGCCGGGATTATCCGGTGAGGCGCAATGTTGTGGGGGCTTTATCCCTGGCGGCATTGGTTGCTGGAAAGAGAAAACCCCCGCACGTTGAGAGGTAAAACCTGA
>NZ_KE136626.1:3644923-4447089 GCF_000407765.1 Escherichia sp. KTE114
CCATGAAAAAAGCCTTACCGCAGAACGATAAGGCTTTTGTTTTCAAGCAAAAAATTACTTGCTGGTATCCAGTTCTTCGAAACCTTTCACCAGATCATCAATCGCTTTCATCTGCTTGAGGAACGGTTCCAGTTTAGCCAGCGGCAGCGCAGATGGGCCATCGCATTTTGCGTGTTCCGGGTCCGGATGCGCTTCAATAAACAGCCCCGCCAGACCTACCGCCATACCAGCACGTGCCAGCTCAGCCACCTGAGCACGACGACCACCAGAAGCTGCACCAAACGGATCGCGGCATTGCAGTGCGTGGGTCACGTCGAAAATCACCGGCGAGTTGCCAGAAACTTTCTTCATAATGCTGAAGCCCAGCATATCGACAACCAGGTTGTCATAGCCAAAGTTAGCGCCGCGATCGCAAAGAATCACTTTATCGTTGCCGCCTTCTTTGAATTTATCAACGATGTTACCCATCTGACCCGGGCTGACAAACTGCGGTTTCTTGACGTTAATTACCGCACCGGTTTTCGCCATGGCTTCCACCAGGTCAGTCTGACGAGCGAGAAATGCCGGTAACTGGATCACATCCACAACATCAGCAACTGGCTGTGCCTGGCTTGGTTCGTGAACGTCGGTGATAATTTTCACGCCAAAAGTTTGCTTCAATTCCTGGAAGATTTTCATCCCTTCTTCCAGGCCCGGTCCACGATAAGAGTGGATAGAGGAGCGGTTGGCTTTGTCAAAAGAGGCTTTGAACACGTAAGGGATACCCAGTTTCTGGGTCACGGTTACGTAGTGTTCGCAAATGCGCATCGCCAGATCGCGAGATTCCAGCACGTTCATACCGCCAAACAGCACGAACGGCAGGTCATTTGCTACGTTGATGTCGCCAATGCTAACCACTTTTTGTTTCATAGGATCGCCTTAATCTTAAGTAAAATGTCGATTAATTAATGCAGCACAATATGTTTATGCGCGATGTTATTAATTTGCGCACGGATCATTTCGCTGATCGGGTCTTCCGGACACTGTTCAACGAAATAACTTAAATCATTTAACGCAACGTGTTCGCAATCCAGTTGCGCGTAAATCAACCCACGATCGCGAATTTCATACGGATCTTCTGGGTTGAACTGTAATAAGGCCTCGCTGGTGCGTAATGCCAGTTCCATCTGATTTTCTTCCATCAGCGACGCTTTCAGCGTATCCAATAGTTTGCGGATAACCTCAATGTTATCGGCTTCATCCAGGTCTTCATAAAACAGTTCCGCTGACGGGCTGATATTTCCCTTTAACCATACATCCAGCATATGTTCGCTTAACGATTCACCGTTAAAAGGGTTAATCAACCAAATTTCGCCATCCGGACATTCAATGCGCAATATAAGCTGCGTCGGGAATATCACCGGCATCAGCGGCAAATCAAGACGATTAGCGACCCACACCAAAACGGCGCCTAATGATACCGCACTGCCCTGCCGATTTTTTAACACCTGATCCAACCATAATGCATCGGAAAGACGATAAACACCGCGTGAGGCTTTAAATCCCCATTCGCCGTAAAACAACGCGATCAATTTTTCCAGCTGCTCTTCTAAAGGCAGAAGCTGGCTAATTTCTTCCTTCGCCAGATTAACGAGACGCTCCAGTTCGTCGTATACATCTTGCGAGGGAAAATCGCGGCGGATTGCTTCGCAAGCCAGGATCATGCCTTCGCACAGCGGCGCTTTATTAAATTCGAAATCAGCTAACGATCTCATGACTTACCCCAGTAACGGTACTTTTGTGGTGGCGAGTTTAATGATGATGTACAGCACCACCAGCGCCAGCGGGAAGGCAATAATGCGCACCTGCTGACTGTGCACCCGACGATAATCGAGAGCAATAAAACCCAAAACGATATAAATGATAACTCCAAACAGCTTTTCAGTCAGCCATTGTGCCTGCCCGGAAAATGGCAGGATGTGCGCTTTAGCCATTAGCGCAACGCCGCTTAACAATAACACCGTGTCGATAACCGGCGGCGTAATGCGCGTCCAGCGAGCAAATGCCTGAGGATGCTCCTGATAACGTAGCCAGAAACGTAAGGTTAGTAGCCCAACAGAAAGCGCGATGCTAATGAGATGAACGCTAAGCAGCGTAGTAAAACTTGTCATCGATAATAGCGACCAAGCGTCACGCGCTCGTTATCACCGTAGTCCCGGCAGGTTTCGACATTACGATAACCCGCCTGCATAAATGCCTGTCGAACCACTTCGCCCTGCTGCCAGCCATGCTCCAGAAGCAGAAATCCGCCAGATGTCAGTGCGTTACGAGACTTTTCGATGATGTGAACGATATCCGCCATACCGCTGTCTGCCGCAACCAACGCCGACAGCGGCTCAAAGCGGACATCGCCTTGTTGAAGATGGGGGTCCTGCTCGTCAATATATGGCGGATTGCTGACAATCATCGCAAATTGCTGCTCGCCAAGCGCACTAAACCAGTCGCTTTGCAGGATATGGATATTTTTAATCGCCAGATGCTGCGCATTACGCTTCGCAAGGGCAACAGCATCCGGCATTCGGTCAACGGCGGTTACCTCACAATCTGGACGCTCGCTGGCCAGCGCCAGCGCAATTGCCCCGGTGCCCGTACCGAGATCGAGAATACGACAAGACTGTTCAGGCAACCGCGCCAGAGCCTGTTCCACCAGACATTCGGTGTCAGGACGGGGAATTAAGGTCGCTGGCGAAACAAATAACGGCAACGACCAAAATTCACGCACACCGGTTAAATGAGCAATAGGTTCACCCGCACGACGACGCGCCAGCAGTACGTCGAGTTGCTCACACTGCGCATCAGTCAGCAGTGTTTCGCCAAAAGCGAGAATGAAGGTGCGTCCCTTGCCGGTAACATGCTCCAGCAAGATTTCAGCATCGCGACGCGGACTTTCGCTCGCCTGAAGTTGGGTTATTGCGTCACGCAACCAGTGTTGATATTCCATTATTCTTGCTCGGACAACGCCGCCAGTTGGTCAGCCTGATGTTCCTGGACGATCGGCTCAATCAGCATATCCAGCTTCCCTTCCATCACTTCATCCAGACGGTAGAGCGTCAGGTTGATACGGTGGTCGGTGACGCGCCCCTGCGGGAAATTGTAGGTACGGTTACGGTCGCTGCGATCGCCACTGCCCAGCAGGTTACGACGGGTAGACGCCTCCGCCTGCTGGCGTTTTGCCATTTCTGCTGCGTGGATGCGAGCACCAAGTACAGAAAGAGCTTTAGCTTTGTTTTTATGTTGTGAACGTTCGTCCTGACATTCAACAACAATACCGGTTGGTAAGTGGGTAATACGGATTGCCGAATCGGTGGTGTTAACGTGCTGCCCGCCTGCCCCTGAAGAGCGGAAAGTATCAATGCGCAAATCTGCCGGGTTGATATCCGGCAGTTCCGCGTCAGGCAGTTCTGGCATTACAGCAACGGTACAAGCAGAAGTATGAATACGCCCCTGAGATTCAGTGGCCGGAACACGCTGCACGCGATGACCGCCGGATTCAAATTTCAAACGACCATATACACCATCACCACTGATTTTGGCGATGATCTCTTTATAGCCACCATGCTCGCCCTCGCTGGCGCTCATGATTTCCACGCGCCAGCGACGGGCTTCTGCGTAACGGCTGTACATACGGAACAGATCGCCGGCAAATAATGCGGCTTCATCACCACCGGTTCCGGCACGCACTTCGAGGAAGGCGTTGCGTTCGTCATCAGGATCTTTTGGCAGCAAGAGAACCTGAAGTTGTTGTTCCAGTTGCTCGCTTTTTTCTTTAGCTTCGCGCAGTTCATCCTGCGCCATTTCACGCATTTCAGGATCGTCGAGCATCATCTGTGCGGTTTCGATATCTTCCTGAACCTGTTGCCAGTCGGTGAAACAGCGCGAAACATCACTTAGCTGCGCATATTCACGAGATAATGCGCGAAAACGTTCCTGGTCAGCGATGGTTTGCGCATCACCCAGCAGCGCCTGAACTTCTTCATGGCGTTCATGCAGGGCTTCCAGTTTGGCAACGATAGAAGGCTTCATAGGCGTAAATGCACCCTGTAAAAAAGAAAATGATGTACTGCTACTCCAGCCCGAGGCTGTCGCGCAGAATATTCAGGCGTTCGTTATCCCCGTCACGGGCGGCCTGTTGAAGTGATTTCGTTGGCGCATGGATCAGGCGGTTAGTCAGTTTCCATGCCAGATCCTGCATAATGGCTTGCGCGTCTCCGCCCTGCTCAAGGGCGGCTAACGCTTTGGCGGTTAACTCATCGCGAACCTGCTCTGCCTGACTGCGATACTCGCGAATGGTTTCGCTGGCGCTTTGTGCGCGCAGCCACGCCATAAATTCGCTGGTTTCCTGAGCGACGATAGTTTCCGCCTCAACTGCTGCAGCTTTACGCTGCGCCAGGTTATGCGAAATAATACTTTGCAGATCGTCAACGCTATAAAGATAAGCATTCGCCAGTTTGCCGACTTCCGGCTCAACATCGCGCGGAACGGCAATATCCACCAACAGCATCGGTTGGTTGCGACGGCTTTTTAATGCGCGCTCCACCATACCTTTACCGATGATCGGTAACGGGCTTGCAGTGGAACTAATGATGATATCGGCTTCACGCAGACGTTCGTCGATATCGCTCAATGCAATCACTTCCGCACCGACTTCATCTGCCAGAATTTGGGCACGTTCACGAGTACGGTTGGCGATAATCATCTTCTGAACTTTGTGTTCGCGCAGGTGACGCGCCACCAGCTCGATGGTTTCACCCGCACCAACCAGCAAAACCGTTACCGTTGAGAGCGATTCAAAGATCTGCCGCGCCAGCGTACAAGCCGCAAAAGCGACAGATACGGCACTGGCGCCAATATCCGTTTCAGTGCGGACGCGTTTTGCTACAGAGAAAGATTTCTGAAACATGCGTTCCAGCTCGCTCGCCTTCATATGGCCTTTTTGCGAATCAGCAAACGCTTTTTTCACCTGACCGAGAATTTGCGGCTCACCAAGAACGAGAGAATCAAGTCCGCTGGCAACACGCATCAGATGGCTGACCGCGTCGTTATCCTGATGCCAGTAGAGGCTATTACGCAGATCTTCTTCGTTGAGATTGTGGTAATCGCACAACCAGCGAATGAGCGCCTCTTGCAGGTTATCCTGCTCTTCAACGCTAAGATAAAGTTCCGTGCGGTTACACGTCGACAGCACCACGCCGCCCTGCACCATCGGCTGCGCGAGCAGGCTGTCAAGCGCCTGATCGAGCTTGTCCGGCGAAAACGATACACGTTCTCGTAGCGATACAGGTGCCGTTTTATGGTTAATACCGAGTGCTAAAAGGGTCATGTCTGCGGGAAATAATACCAACGTTGATATGGTTAGTCTGCTCGCATCATACAGGATGCGTGGGATCAATAAAAGAGAGCGCCCCCTTTTGGAGTAATTGCCAAAAGCCGTTAGATTCTGGCAATTAAGACAACTTGAACATAGACGATAGCGGACGGTAACGCTAGCATTAAGGGTTATAACTGCAACGTATCTCAAGGACTTGTCATCACTATGCCCCTGCCCGATTTTCGCTTTATCCGCCTGCTACCGCTGGCTGCCCTCGTGCTCACTGCATGTTCCGTTACCACGCCAAAAGGCCCCGGCAAAAGCCCGGATTCCCCGCAGTGGCGTCAGCATCAGCAAGACGTTCGTAACCTCAATCAATATCAGACACGCGGTGCATTTGCGTATATTTCCGACCAGCAGAAAGTGTATGCCCGCTTCTTCTGGCAGCAAACTGGCCAGGATCGCTACCGTCTGCTGCTGACTAACCCATTGGGAAGCACCGAACTGGAGCTGAATGCTCAGCCGGGTAACGTGCAGCTCGTAGATAACAAAGGTCAACGTTACACCGCCGATGACGCCGAAGAGATGATTGGCAAATTGACAGGAATGCCGATTCCGCTCAACAGCTTGCGTCAGTGGATTTTAGGTTTGCCTGGTGATGCGACCGACTACAAACTGGACGATCAGTACCGCCTGAGCGAAATCACCTACAGCCAGAACGGCAAAAACTGGAAAGTCGTATACGGTGGTTATGACACCAAAACGCAACCTGCGATGCCAGCCAATATGGAACTCACCGACGGTGGTCAGCGCATCAAGTTAAAAATGGATAACTGGATAGTGAAATAATGCGGACACAGTGGCCCTCTCCGGCAAAACTTAATCTGTTCTTATACATTACCGGTCAGCGTGCGGATGGTTACCACACGCTGCAAACGCTGTTTCAGTTTCTTGATTACGGCGACACCATCAGCATTGAACTTCGTGACGATGGGGATATTCGCCTGTTAACACCCGTTGAAGGCGTGGAACACGAAGATAATCTGATCGTTCGCGCAGCACGGTTGTTGATGAAAACAGCGGCAAACAGCGGGCGTCTTCCGGCGGGAAGCGGTGCAGATATCAGCATTGACAAACAATTACCGATGGGCGGCGGTCTGGGCGGTGGTTCATCGAATGCCGCGACTGTTCTGGTGGCGCTGAATCATCTCTGGCAATGCGGCCTGAGCATCGATGAGCTAGCGGAAATAGGTCTGACGCTGGGCGCAGATGTTCCTGTATTTGTCCGTGGTCATGCCGCTTTTGCTGAGGGAGTGGGTGAAATATTAACGCCAGTGAATCCGCCAGAGAAATGGTATCTGGTGGCGCACCCTGGTGTAAGTATTCCGACACCGGTGATTTTTAAAGATCCCGAACTCCCGCGCAATACGCCAAAAAGGTCAATTGATACGTTGCTAAAATGTGAATTCGGCAATGATTGCGAGGTTATCGCAAGAAAACGTTTTCGCGAGGTTGATGCGGTGCTTTCCTGGCTGTTAGAATACGCCCCGTCGCGCCTGACTGGGACAGGGGCCTGTGTCTTTGCTGAATTTGATACAGAGTCTGAAGCCCGCCAGGTGCTAGAGCAAGCCCCGGAATGGCTCAATGGCTTTGTGGCGAAAGGCGTCAACCTTTCCCCATTGCACAGAGCCATGCTTTAAGCCGGGCAAGCTGAGTTTCGGTGACAACGTCACCTTGTTCCAGACGTTGCATCGCGCTCTTTAATACACCGCCTGGAAAGAATATTGCCTGGCCCGCACAGTTTTCGGCAGATTCTTTCCACCAATGGACGCATGCCTGAGGTTCTTCTCGTGCCTGATATGAAGCTTTTTGCTGGTAACGCCACCCCGGAACTAGCACAACGTATTGCCAACCGCCTGTACACTTCACTCGGCGACGCCGCTGTAGGTCGCTTTAGCGACGGCGAAGTCAGCGTACAAATCAATGAAAATGTACGCGGTGGTGATATTTTCATCATCCAGTCCACTTGTGCCCCTACTAACGACAACCTGATGGAATTAGTCGTTATGGTTGATGCCCTGCGTCGTGCTTCCGCAGGTCGTATCACCGCTGTTATCCCCTACTTTGGCTATGCGCGCCAGGACCGTCGCGTCCGTTCCGCTCGTGTACCAATCACTGCGAAAGTGGTTGCAGACTTCCTCTCCAGCGTCGGTGTTGACCGTGTGCTGACGGTGGATCTGCACGCTGAACAGATTCAGGGTTTCTTCGACGTTCCGGTTGATAACGTATTTGGTAGCCCGATCCTGCTGGAAGACATGCTGCAGCTGAATCTGGATAACCCGATTGTGGTTTCCCCGGACATCGGCGGCGTTGTGCGTGCCCGCGCTATCGCTAAGCTGCTGAACGATACCGATATGGCAATCATCGATAAACGTCGTCCGCGTGCGAACGTTTCCCAGGTGATGCATATCATCGGTGACGTTGCAGGTCGTGACTGCGTACTGGTCGATGATATGATCGACACTGGCGGTACGCTGTGTAAAGCTGCTGAAGCTCTGAAAGAACGTGGTGCTAAACGTGTATTTGCGTACGCGACTCACCCGATCTTCTCTGGCAACGCGGCGAACAACCTGCGTAACTCTGTAATTGATGAAGTCGTTGTCTGCGATACCATTCCGCTGAGCGATGAAATCAAATCACTGCCGAACGTGCGTACTCTGACCCTGTCAGGTATGCTGGCCGAAGCGATTCGTCGTATCAGCAACGAAGAATCGATCTCTGCTATGTTCGAACATTAATCGAATCCGGCTCAAAGACCCGCTGCGGCGGGTTTTTTTGTCTGTAATATCCATTTGTATGACCTATGCCTCCTTCACCTGCCATTTAGTTGACAGATGATGCGCTCACGGATGAAACATTATTGTGAACAAAATATTCTTCTCACATGTGATGCCTTTCCGCGCTCTGATCGACGCTTGCTGGAAAGAAAAATACACTGCCGCACGGTTTACCCGTGACCTGATTGCCGGGATTACCGTCGGGATTATCGCTATTCCGCTGGCGATGGCGTTGGCAATTGGTAGTGGCGTAGCTCCGCAGTACGGTTTATATACCGCTGCTGTTGCAGGGATTGTCATTGCTCTGACGGGTGGGTCGCGTTTTAGCGTTTCCGGTCCGACTGCGGCATTTGTGGTAATTCTCTATCCTGTTTCGCAACAGTTTGGACTGGCAGGCCTGCTGGTTGCGACGTTGTTGTCGGGGATCTTTTTGATCCTGATGGGGCTGGCGCGCTTCGGTCGCCTGATTGAGTATATTCCGGTTTCCGTTACCTTAGGCTTCACTTCGGGTATCGGGATCACCATCGGTACGATGCAGATTAAAGATTTTCTCGGTCTGCAAATGGCACATGTCCCGGAACATTATCTGCAAAAAGTTGGCGCATTATTTATGGCGCTACCGACCATTAACGTGGGCGATGCCGCAATTGGTATTGTAACGCTTGGGATACTGATTTTCTGGCCGCGTCTGGGCATTCGTTTACCTGGTCATCTTCCGGCCTTGCTGGCTGGTTGTGCGGTGATGGGTATTGTTAACCTGCTCGGTGGACACGTTGCTACCATCGGCTCGCAATTCCACTACGTCCTCGCCGATGGATCTCAGGGTAATGGTATTCCGCAACTGCTGCCGCAACTGGTACTGCCGTGGGATCTACCTAATTCAGAATTCACGCTGACCTGGGACTCCATACGCACACTGCTGCCTGCGGCATTCTCAATGGCAATGCTCGGCGCAATCGAATCTCTGCTCTGCGCTGTGGTACTGGATGGTATGACCGGGACTAAACACAAAGCGAACAGCGAGCTGGTCGGTCAGGGTCTGGGGAATATCATTGCCCCGTTCTTTGGTGGTATTACCGCTACAGCCGCGATCGCGCGTTCTGCCGCTAACGTCCGTGCCGGTGCAACCTCGCCCATCTCGGCGGTGATCCACTCGATTCTGGTTATTCTCGCCCTGCTGGTACTGGCACCGCTGCTCTCCTGGCTGCCGCTTTCCGCCATGGCTGCCCTGCTGTTAATGGTGGCATGGAACATGAGTGAAGCACACAAAGTGGTCGACTTGCTGCGCCATGCGCCGAAAGATGACATCATCGTCATGCTGCTTTGCATGTCGCTGACCGTGCTGTTTGATATGGTTATTGCCATCAGTGTGGGTATCGTACTGGCATCGCTGCTGTTTATGCGTCGCATCGCCCGTATGACTCGTCTGGCACTTGTGGCGGTAGATGTTCCTGACGATGTACTGGTTCTGAGAGTTATTGGTCCGCTGTTTTTCGCTGCGGCTGAAGGCTTATTCACCGATCTTGAATCGCGTCTGGAAGGCAAACGAATTGTTATTCTGAAGTGGGATGCAGTTCCGGTGCTTGATGCCGGTGGCCTTGATGCGTTCCAGCGTTTTGTGAAGCGCCTGCCTGAAGGGTGTGAACTGCGGGTGTGTAACGTGGAATTCCAGCCACTGCGCACCATGGCTCGTTCTGGTATTCAACCGATCCCTGGACGCCTGGCGTTCTTCCCGAATCGCAGCGCAGCAATGGCTGATCTGTAAGAAAGGCATTAAATTGACCAGTCAGCGCAAACTGACTGGTCAGCAAACTACATTATGCGTTAGCTATGACGACGATTATCGTTACGGCGGCAACGTTTGTCATAGTGGCGAACCCACCAGTAACGGTCACACACCTGTTCATGCCCGCCAACACGGGCACCCGCCAGCCAGAGAATGGCACCGACGAAAATACTCAGCACTGCACCATGTGCGAAATACTGGGGCATATTAAACTGTGGTAACTGGTTGAGGATTGAATACCCCACGCCGACCACCATGACCACCAGACCCAACCCCATGAGCACGTTACCGAGTAACGAAGCGTTTTTGCGTTTCATATGTCACCTCCGGAACTTTCTGGGTTGTAACAGGGAATACCCCTCTTCCTTATGTGTAAAGTATAGACAACACCCTGTAGGTTATGTGCGGGCGTGATCACAATTACAACCCTTATTTCAACAAAACTTTACAAATAACCGCCTGAACACCCTGACTTTCTAATAGTTCGCAGAGGCAATGATTGTGTTGTCTGCGTATAAGGTGCTGTTTTTTGTCAAGCGAGGCCACAACCAGTAAACTACGCGCCAGTTATGCACTCACTCAGGACAAAAAACGTGACGATTAAATTGATTGTCGGCCTGGCGAATCCCGGCGCTGAATACGCCGCAACGCGACACAATGCTGGCGCCTGGTTCGTTGACTTACTGGCGGAGCGTTTGCGCGCCCCCCTGCGCGAAGAAGCTAAATTTTTTGGTTATACCTCGCGAGTTACCGTTGGAGGCGAAGATGTCCGCCTGTTAGTCCCGACCACATTTATGAATCTCAGCGGCAAAGCCGTCGCGGCGATGGCCAGTTTTTTCCGCATTAACCCGGACGAAATTCTGGTCGCCCACGACGAACTGGATCTGCCCCCTGGCGTCGCCAAATTTAAGTTGGGCGGCGGCCATGGTGGTCACAATGGACTGAAAGATATCATCAGTAAATTGGGTAATAACCCTAACTTTCACCGTTTACGCATTGGAATCGGTCATCCGGGCGATAAAAACAAAGTTGTCGGGTTTGTGTTAGGCAAACCTCCTGTTAGTGAACAGAAGTTAATTGATGAAGCCATCGACGAAGCGGCACGTTGTACTGAAATGTGGTTTACAGATGGCTTGACCAAAGCAACGAACCGATTGCACGCCTTTAAAGCGCAATAAGTCGTTGTCTGCGGCATTTTTGCCGCGTGCCGTGTATAATAGGCAGAGTTATTTCCATTTCTACAATCTGTTTACGATAACAGGTTGATTATTAAGATATTAAGGTGATTTAAATCATGGGATTCAAATGCGGTATCGTCGGTTTGCCCAACGTCGGGAAATCTACCCTGTTCAACGCGCTGACCAAAGCCGGTATTGAAGCGGCCAACTTTCCATTCTGCACCATCGAGCCGAACACAGGCGTTGTGCCAATGCCCGATCCGCGTCTGGATCAACTGGCTGAAATCGTAAAACCGCAGCGTACGCTTCCCACGACCATGGAGTTTGTCGATATCGCTGGCCTGGTAAAAGGCGCATCGAAAGGCGAAGGTCTGGGTAACCAGTTCCTGACCAACATCCGTGAAACCGAAGCGATCGGTCACGTTGTTCGCTGCTTTGAAAATGACAACATCATTCACGTTTCCGGCAAAGTTAATCCGGCAGACGATATTGAAGTTATCAATACCGAGCTGGCTCTGGCGGATCTCGACACCTGTGAACGTGCGATTCACCGCGTACAGAAAAAAGCCAAAGGTGGCGATAAAGACGCGAAAGCCGAGCTGGCGGTACTGGAAAAATGCCTGCCACAACTTGAAAACGCAGGTATGCTGCGCGCGCTGGATTTAAGCGCAGAAGAAAAAGCAGCTATTCGTTACCTGAGCTTCCTGACGTTGAAACCGACGATGTACATCGCTAACGTCAACGAAGACGGTTTTGAAAACAACCCGTATCTGGACCAGGTGCGTGAAATCGCGGCGAAAGAAGGTTCTGTTGTCGTTCCGGTTTGTGCTGCTGTTGAAGCCGACATTGCCGAACTGGACGACGAAGAACGTGACGAATTTATGCAGGAGCTGGGACTGGAAGAGCCGGGTCTGAACCGTGTGATCCGTGCCGGTTATAAACTGCTGAACCTGCAAACTTACTTCACCGCCGGGGTGAAAGAAGTGCGCGCATGGACCATTCCGGTTGGTGCAACCGCGCCGCAGGCTGCTGGCAAAATCCACACTGATTTTGAAAAAGGCTTTATCCGTGCACAAACCATCGCGTTTGAAGATTTCATCACTTACAAAGGTGAACAAGGCGCGAAAGAAGCAGGAAAAATGCGTGCAGAAGGTAAAGATTACATCGTTAAAGATGGCGATGTGATGAACTTCCTGTTTAACGTTTAATTCCGCGTCATCTCCTGACGGTTAATAATGAGCCATTATGTGAATCGCACATAATGGCTTTTTTACGCCTGCTACGCTGCTTCTTTCAATTCTGAGCTACCAAAACTCATAATCAGACTTCTGGCAATATTAACAATGCGGTCTTTATGTGATAACAATCACAGTGCATTGACTGTTCAAGAGTTTGTCATGAAAAAAACATTTACCTTCAGCCTGTTAGCAATTGTCTTTGCGAGCCTGTTAAGTGCTTGTGTTCCTCACCATCATCACCGCCACAGTGATGGCCTGCGTGGTCCTGCGGCTTCCGGTAAGCCAATGCCACCTTCAAATGGTGGGCCAAATCATGGCAGTCATGGTCGCTATTAATTAGCAAGTCATACGCGGAAGAGTGCATACTCCCGCTATCCCCGGCGCTTAAACTGACCCGCATCAATGCCATATTGTTTCATTTTTCGCCACAGCGTGGTGCGACCAATTCCAAGTAACGCCGACATTTCCAGAATACGTCCGCCAGTCACCTGGGCGGCGTTAATAATCGCTTCTTTTTCGACTTCCGCAAATGACAGACTGGTGGAAAGACGCGTGGCGCTGATATCTTCTGTCGCCTGTTCGGTAAACAGATGCTCAGGCAAATTACTGACGCGAATACGCCCGTTGTCGCTGCTCAGGGCAAGGTTCTCAATGACGCTATACAGTTCAAAATCATTACCGGGCCATGCGCAGGAGACCAAACGAGCAAGCGCATCATCATCAATCTTCAAACGGGTTGAGAAGCGTTTTTCGAGATTACGCAATTTATTATTCACCAGCGCCGGAATACTGCCGCGCCGCATACGCAGAGGCGGGATGGTAATTTCAAATGCATGGAGCGCGTAATAAAGCTGGCGACTAAAGCGATTTTGTTCCACCAGCATTGCCAGATCTGCGGTCGTTGTGGCAATCACTTTGACATCAATCGGGATTAAACGCCGCGCATCCAACCGCGTGATAACGCCCTGCTTGATGACCTGAAGCAATGCTGACTGTAACTCCATCGCCAGATACTCAATCTTTTCGAGAAACAGCGTGCCGCCGTGTGCCAGTTCCAGACGACTCAGACGGCCATTTTTATTCTCCGTGCGATCGCCGCCAATAAATTCTTCCACCAGCGTCGCATCACCATATAACTCGCAATTGACGGCGATATAGGGACCTGCGGCGCGTTCGCTTTCATTATGAATCGCCTGGCTTAACAGGGCTTTACCAACGCCTTCTTCTCCACAAAGTAACACCGGAAAACTGCTGCGCGCCGCCTGACGACCAAAATGAATCAAGCGGCGGGTTTGCGGATCATCCTGTGGCATATGAGCAAAAGTATGACTAACTTTGCCTAATTGACTGGTCATCAATTGCCGCATCTGTTCCACCGGATGCAGCAGCAGAATAAAGCTGGTTCCCTGAGCTTCAACTATCGGTTTAAGGGTAATGACCGTATCAATAAACTGGTGCTGACTTTCAAAGGTCGCTTCCACATGTTTGAGCGGATGTGCCTGTTTTATTGCCTGTTGCAACACGGCGGGTAACGTTAACAGTTCCGTGATTGCTCTTCCCTGACTTGCCGTCACATCCAGACGTAAAACACGCGCCGCCTGAGCATTGATAAATTGCAGATTACCCTGCTCATCCCAGCTAATCACGCCATCGTCCATACTTTCTAACAGGGCGTTAAGCTGATTTAAATGCCGATTAGTTTCAGCCAGCAAACTGTCCGTTAGCAGTAAGTTTCCCACCTCGCGAGCAATTGCCAGCGTCAACGGCAAATCGGCTGCTGTCGATTGTTCCGCCGGACATGCCAGGGCTATCGTCCCCGTCAATCGCCCCTTGCTGTCAAACAGCGGCGTTGCACAAAATGCCCATTTCCAGAGCGCCTGTTTAAAATGTTGATCGGCTATCGTTTTCACCGCCTGACCAGAGATAGCCGCTAACGATAACGCACAAGTACCGATGATTCCTTCGGCACAATAAGTGCCGTCATTAAATCCCAACGCACTAAGCTGCTCCATAGTCTGCGGATCACCATAACGGCTAAGGATGCAGGCAGTTTCATCAAGAATAAGCAAAACGCACGCTCGTGGCGCCATATATTCCAGGGCATCTTCCAGCGCCGCCTGACCAAGTGTCAGCATCGCCTTTTTACGCCGACAGATAGTAGCAAATGTCACGCCCTGGGCCTGGTGCGGTATGCTCCACGCTTCCCGTTTCATCAGTTTGCGGCATCGCTCCCAGGATGCTGCAATCCAGGGAGAGTTAACCTGGTCATCGTTGTGAAAACCGCCTCTCATATTCCACTCGCTTCTGGCAAAAGGTGTTCTGACTCGCAATTTTAAGTATCAGGGCATTCTTATGTTCCATTATGGAACATTTATTAAAACATATGTTTCACCATGAAACATAATTTGTATGAATTTTCTTTTCCTAAGTCTGATGCACAATGGATTCATCGGCAGTCAGTGGTCGCCGTGTCGTTGAACATCATCCATGCCCTACGATAATTGCTGGAGCAAAATAATGAAAAAATTGATCAATGATGTGCAAGACGTACTGAACGAACAACTGGCAGGGCTGGCGAAAGCGCATCCTTCGCTGACATTGCATCAGGATCCGCTGTACGTCACACGAGCCGATGCACCGGTTGCCGGAAAAGTCGCCCTGCTGTCAGGCGGCGGCAGCGGGCACGAACCGATGCACTGCGGTTATATCGGTCAGGGAATGCTCTCGGGGGCTTGTCCGGGCGAAATTTTCACTTCACCGACCCCCGATAAAATCTTTGAATGCGCCATGCAAATTGATGGCGGCGAAGGTGTACTGCTGATCATCAAAAATTACACCGGCGATATTCTTAACTTCGAAACAGCAACCGAATTACTCCACGACAGTGGCGTAAAAGTGACCACGGTGGTCATTGATGACGACGTCGCGGTGAAAGATAGTCTTTATACCGCCGGGCGGCGCGGTGTTGCCAATACGGTGTTAATAGAAAAACTTGTGGGTGCGGCGGCGGAACGTGGCGACTCACTGGACGCCTGTGCGGAACTGGGGCGTAAGCTGAATAATCAGGGGCACTCAATTGGTATCGCTCTCGGTGCCTGTACCGTTCCAGCCGCTGGCAAACCCTCATTTACGCTGGCAGATAATGAGATGGAGTTTGGCGTCGGTATTCATGGCGAGCCGGGTATCGATCGTCGCCCCTTCTCTTCCCTTGATCAAACCGTCGATGAAATGTTCGACACACTGCTGGAAAATGGCACATACCATCGCACACTGCGCTTCTGGAATTATCAACAAGGAAACTGGCAGGAAGAGATACAAACCAAACAGCCGCTACAATCTGGCGATCGGGTGATTGCGCTGGTCAACAATCTCGGCGCCACGCCACTTTCTGAGCTTTACGGCGTCTATAACCGTCTGACTACGCGTTGTCAGCAAGCGGGGCTGACTATCGAACGTAATTTAATCGGCGCGTATTGCACTTCACTGGATATGACCGGTTTTTCCATCACCTTACTGAAGGTTGATGACGAAACGTTGGCGTTATGGGATGCCCCAGTCCACACCCCGGCGCTGAACTGGGGTAAATAAGGAGATAACGATGTCACTGAGCAGAACTCAAATTGTTAACTGGCTTACTCGCTGTGGGGAAATCTTCAGCAAAGAGAGCGATTATCTTACCGGACTGGATCGTGAAATTGGCGACGCTGACCACGGGCTAAATATGAATCGAGGATTTAGCAAAGTGGTGGAAAAACTACCCGCCATTGAGGACAAGGATATTGGTTTCATCCTCAAAAATACCGGTATGACGCTGCTTTCCAGCGTCGGTGGTGCCAGTGGTCCGCTATTCGGTACATTCTTTATTCGCGCCGCGCAGGCAACTCAGGCGCGCCAAAGCCTGACGCTGGAAGAGCTTTATCAGATGTTCCGCGATGGTGTGGACGGCGTAATCAGCCGGGGGAAAGCCGAACCTGGCGATAAAACCATGTGCGATGTCTGGAAACCAGTGGTTGAGTCGTTACGCCAGTCCAGCGAGCAAAATCTCTCTGTTCCGGCGGCGCTCGACGCAGCCAGCGGAGTGGCTGAATCCGCTGCACAAAGCACGATTACGATGCAAGCTCGCAAAGGCCGTGCCAGTTATCTCGGTGAACGCAGTATTGGTCACCAGGATCCTGGCGCGACCTCAGTGATGTTTATGATGCAAATGCTGGCGTTAGCCGCGAAAGAGTAAGGAATTGGTGATGGTAAACCTGGTCATAGTTTCACATAGCGCCCGGCTGGGTGAAGGTGTCGGTGAATTAGCCCGTCAGATGTTAATGAGCGATAGTTGTAAAATCGCCATTGCCGCAGGGATTGATGACCCGCAAAATCCCATTGGTACTGATGCCGTCAAAGTGATGGAAGCCATCGAATCCGTTGCTGATGCCGACCATGTGCTGGTTATGATGGACATGGGAAGCGCGTTATTGAGTGCAGAAACCGCTCTGGAATTGCTGGCGCCAGAGATCGCCGCAAAAGTACGTTTGTGTGCAGCGCCATTGGTCGAAGGAACTCTGGCGGCAACGGTTAGCGCGGCATCGGGTGCAAGTATCGACAAAGTTATTCATGATGCTATGTCTGCGCTGGAAGCCAAACGCGAACAACTGGGTTTACCGTCATCCGCCACTGAGATATCTGACACATGCCCGCCGCACGATGAAGAAGCCCGTTCCCTCGCTGTGGTGATTAAAAACCGTAACGGCCTCCACGTACGCCCGGCCTCTCGACTGGTCTATACCTTATCGGTATTTAATGCAGATATGTTGCTGGAGAAAAACGGCAAATGCGTCACGCCGGAAAGTATTAACCAAATTGCGCTATTACAAGTCCGCTATAACGATACTCTGCGCCTGATCGTGAAAGGGCCAGAAGCTGAAGAGGCGCTGGCCGCTTTCCGCCAGTTGGCTGAAGATAACTTTGGTGAAACAGAAGATATTGCGCCACAAACTCTGCGCCAGGTTAATTCTGTCACTGGTAAAGCCTTTTATTATCAACCGGTTTTATGCACAGTACAGGCGAAATCAATCCTGACAGTGGAACACGAACAGGAACGATTACGCCAGGCAATTGACTTTACGTTGTTAGACCTGATGACGTTAACGGCAAAGGCAGAAGCAAGCGGGCTTGACGATATCGCCGCGATCTTTTCCGGTCACCATACTCTGTTAGACGATCCTGAACTGCTGGCGGCAGCAAGCGAACTTCTTCAGCATGAACATTGCACCGCAGAGTATGCCTGGCAGCAGGTTCTTAAAGAACTTAGCCAGCAATATCAGCAGATTGATGATGAATATCTGCAGGCGCGCTATATCGATGTGGATGATCTTCTGCATCGCACCCTACTCCATCTGACACAGACGAAAGAAGAACTACCGCAATTTAGTGCACCGACCATTTTGTTGGCAGAGAACATTTATCCCTCCACCGTGCTGCAACTGAACCCGACGGTCGTTAAAGGCATCTGCCTTAGTGCCGGAAGTCCGGTATCCCACAGCGCCTTAATTGCCCGTGAACTGGGTATTGGCTGGGTTTGCCTGCAGGGGGAAAAACTGTACACGGTACAACCTGAAGAGACATTAACTCTGGACGTAAAAACCCAACGTTTTAGCCATGATGGCTAAAACAGTGTTCGGATGGCATCGCTACGATGCCATCCGAAAAAGCCGTACGCTATTAGCCAGCGTACTGACCATGTTGTAAATCCTGTACTACTTTGTTCATTTTCGCTTCATTCAACAGATAAAACTTAATAGAAATTGCAGTCAGGAAGTAGAAGAATGCCGGCAGGAGGGTAAACAGTAACACTACGCCCTGTACTGAATTAGCGGATTGAGTTGTGCTACTGGTTGCATAACCATAATAAGCCAGTACCCAACCAATCACCGCCCCACCTACCGCAACACCCAGTTTGATGACAAAAATATTCGCAGCAACGTTCATCCCCGTAATACGACGACGCGTTTTCCATTCACCATAGTTATTCGCATCGGTAATCATTGACCACTGGAGCGCACCATTTCCGCCCTGAATAATCTGAATTGCCAGATGAGCCAGTAATGGAATAATCCAGTATTCCACCGGCAGGAAATAACAGAGCACGCCCAACGCTGCGTTAATAATATTAACCCAGAATGAAAGTTTAATTTTACAAAAGCGAGTACCAAATGGTTTCGCCAGTACAGAACCTAACATAGAAGCAAACATTCCGCCGAGCATAAACCACGTAAGAATATCTGAACCTTTATTTAAAACGGTATTAACATAATAAACAACAGCACCGCCACGGATAACCACCGCCACCAGCATCATAAAATTATAAACAGAGAGAATGCGCCACTGATCATTCTTAAAAAGAATCTTCAAATCGCGCGCGATATTCAGATTTTCTTCCTGAATAGGTTGTACACGCTCTTTGGTGGTCAGGAAACAAATTAAGAACATAATGCAGCCAATAACGCCAAAAACCGCCATCGCAATCTGGATACCAGTAGCCCGGTCCCCAGGAGAGAGGAAGTCAGCGACAGGCAGGATAAATGCAGTACCTAACGCACCACCAATAGGCGTGATGGCAAAACGCCAGGATTGCAGTGACAGGTTTTCACGCGGATCGGACGTCAACGCCGCGCCCAATGAGCAGTAAGGGATATTAATGGCCGTATACATTAATGTCATAAATATATAGGCGGCAACCGCATAGACAACCTTACCGCTGTCAGAGAAATCAGGAATGGAGTAAACCAGCACGCAACTGACCGCAAACGGTACACAGATGGCTAACAGCCACGGACGGAAACGCCCCCAACGAGATGAGGTTGCATCGGCGATTGCCCCCATAATCGGATCGGTAATTGCATCCAGTAGACGCACCAGTAAAAACATGGTTCCCATTACGGCTGGCGGCAGACCATAAATATCGGTATAGAAATAAGCGAGGATGGCAACAGAAGAATCAAAGACGATATGGCTGGCAGCATCACCCAGGCTATAGCCTATTTTTTCTTTTATTGGCAATTTTTCCACATTAGACATGTTTTATCCTTATCTATAAATTTACTTCACGTAATACCTTTCACTGGCGCAATTCTTCACGGAAGTTTTTGGTCGGTCTATTATGTTTTTTCATTAAATTCTTATGATTTTTTTCTTCTGTGATCGCACAGCAAAAGTCACTGCCCATTTAATAAACAACATATATTTTGTGAATATATTGCAACACTATTTATGCCTTTAATTACACCATCCATATGCCTGACACTTCGCAGAATGAGATTTCAATCATGCAGTTGCCGCGATCCTGAACTAAGGTTTTCTGATACTTGATTACCGTTTTGTTCGGTATCGCCAAAGGAGAATGATTGATGAAACCACGTGTCCCTCGTCACCTGCAAAGAATGGCGTTAATTCCCACCACCGTTTTATTGTGTTTTGCCACGCTATCGGCACAAGCGGAAGAAATCGCTGTCACACCACAATCGCCTGATATTTTGTTGGGACCGTTGTTTGACGATGTGCAAAACGCCAAACTTTTTCCTGATCAAAAAACCTTTGCCGACGCCGTGCCCAACAGCGACCCGCTAATGATCCTCGCTGATTACCGGATGCAGCAGAACCAGAGCGGGTTTGATTTACGGCACTTTGTGAAAGTTAATTTCACTCTGCCAAAAGAAGGCGAGAAGCATGTCCCACCGAAGGGACAGTCGCTGCGTGAACATATTGATGGACTTTGGCCGGTATTAACCCGCACAACGGAAAGCACCGAAAAATGGGACTCTCTGTTGCCATTGCCGAAACCCTATGTCGTGCCAGGAGGCCGTTTTCGGGAAGTGTATTACTGGGACAGTTACTTCACCATGCTGGGGCTTGGCGAAAGCGGTCACTGGGATAAAGTGGCGGATATGGTGGCGAATTTTGGTTATGAAATAGATACTTATGGACACATTCCCAACGGGAACCGCAGCTACTATTTAAGCCGTTCGCAGCCGCCTTTCTTTGCGTTGATGGTGGAGTTACTGGCGCAACATGAAGGCGACGCCGCGTTGAAACAGTATCTGCCGCAACTACAAAAAGAATATGCTTACTGGATGGACGGCGTTGAAAATCTGCAAGCCGGGCAACAGGAAAAGCGCGTTGTAAAGCTCAAGGATGGCACCATTCTTAACCGCTACTGGGACGACCGCGATACACCTCGTCCGGAATCATGGGTAGAAGATATCGCTACCGCTAAAAGCAATCCAAATCGTCCTGCCACTGAAATTTACCGTGACCTGCGTTCTGCCGCCGCATCTGGCTGGGATTTCAGCTCGCGCTGGATGGACAATCCACAGCAGTTAAGTACATTACGCACCACCAGCATCGTACCGGTCGATCTCAATAGCCTGATGTATAAAATGGAAAAAATCCTTGCCAGCGCCAGTAAAGCCGCCGGGGATAATGCGATGGCCAGCCAATACGAAACGCTGGCGAATGCCCGTCAGAAAGGGATCGAAAAATACTTGTGGAATGATCAACACGGCTGGTATGCCGATTACGATCTGAAGAGTCATAAAGTACGTAATCAGTTAACTGCCGCCGCCCTGTTCCCGTTGTACGTTAATGCAGCAGCGAAAGATCGCGCCAGTAAAATGGCAACGGCGACCAGAACGCATCTGCTGCAACCTGGCGGACTGAACACCACCTCGGTGAAAAGTGGGCAGCAATGGGATGCGCCAAATGGCTGGGCGCCGTTACAATGGGTCGCTACTGAGGGATTGCAAAACTACGGACAGGAAGATGTGGCGATGGACATTAGCTGGCACTTTCTGACCAATGTTCAGCACACCTATGACCGGGAGAAAAAGCTGGTGGAGAAATATGATGTCAGCACCACCGGAACAGGTGGCGGTGGTGGCGAATATCCGTTGCAGGATGGTTTTGGTTGGACCAACGGCGTAACGCTGAAAATGTTGGATTTGATCTGCCCGAAAGAAAAGCCGTGTGACAACGTTCCGGCAACGCGCCCGACCAGTGCTTCCGCAACGCAGCCAACAAAAGTCACAGAACCCACACCTTAATCTTTTCTTCTCCCGACAGCGTCATTCTGCTTATCTGGATGACGTTGCCGTTTTATCTGGTTTTCAAACACCGTGAGATTTACACATAATTTGAAAGCGGATAGTGATGCCTGCACCGCTATCCGCCAGAAAGATTACGTTATTCTCTTCGCAGGAGGCGGAATACCCCCAGCACCAGGATAGCGCCGACCACCGCCACCAGGAAGCTATGTAAATTAAAACCACTGATGGAGCCGCCAATGCCAAACATGGTCGCCAGCCAGCCGCCGACAACCGCACCGACTATCCCGAGAATGCAGGTCAGGAAAAATCCACCACCATCACGCCCTGGCATGATCAGCTTGGCGATAATGCCGGCTATCAGGCCAAAAATAATCCAGGCAATAATTCCCATGTTCAGGCCCTCGTTTCGATGAATCGGACGCAAGAAATGCTTACGTCAACGCTCTAAGTATAGGCAAGCACAGGATCAATGGTGGGAGGCTGTCGGTTGAATTAGTCGTAAGTTGTAAAAAAAATTCACGCATTTGTATTAAGTTTTGTTAGTCCCTACCGATAAACCAAAGACAGTTTGTCGGTCAGGAGTTTTTCCGCGTGAGTCATTACCATGAGCAGTTCCTGAAACAAAATCCGTTAGCAGTCCTGGGCGTTTTACGCGATTTACATAAAGCCGCAGTACCACTGCGTATCAGTTGGTCAGATGGTCAGTTGATCAGCAATATACTGGCGATAAGCCCTGATAAACTGGTGCTGGATTTTGGTAGTCAGCAAGAAGACAACAATGCCGTGCTTAAAGCGCGACAAATCACTATTACCGCCGAAACGCAAGGCGCCAAAATCGAATTTACCCTTGCTCAATTACAGCAAAGTGAATATTTGCAGCTTCCGGCGTTTATCGCCACTCCCCCTCCCGCATTATGGTTTGTGCAACGACGCAGATATTTCCGCATCTCCGCCCCACTTCATCCGCCTTATTATTGTCAGACCAAACTGGCGGATAACAGTACGTTACGTTTTCGCCTGAGTGATTTATCACTAGGTGGCATGGGTGCATTACTGGAAACGGAAAAACCGGCCGGATTGCACGAAGGTATGCGCTTCGCACAGATTGAAGTCAACATGGGACAATGGGGCGTTTTTCACTTTGACGCCCAGTTACTGACCATCAGCGAGCGCAAAGTGATTGATAGCAGAAATGAAACTATCTCCACTCCCCGCCTGAGCTTTCGTTTTCTTAACGTCAGCCCGACGGTGGAGCGGCAATTACAGCGGATTATATTCTCACTCGAACGGGAAGCCCGGGAGAAAGCGGACAAAGTGCGCGACTGAGTTACATCGCGTCCAGCGCCTGCTCAAGTTTGTAGATATAGCGTGGAGCCTGCGGTGCAGGGTGATTTCTTGCTACGTGATCGAGGAACTCATCAGCATCCAGATCATTAATTTTACTGATCGCTTTTTTCCGATCTGATGAGAAAGTCCGCAGCAACGCACCAGCCCCGTTAGCGTATGACACCACCAGCGCATATTGCAGTACCTTCGGATCTTCAATGCCTGCCAGCGGGCCGGTTTCCAGAATATTCAGGTAAGCCGCCCCCATTGAGATATTACGCTCCGGGTTTTTCAGCTCGCTGGTCGTCGGCTCGCCACTCCAACCCATACGGCGATAAACATCACGACCGGAGGTTGAGGCTTTTAACTGCATTAAACCAATAGCATTCGATTTACTTACCGCGTTCGGGTTACCACCCGATTCGATAGCGATAATTGCCGTGATCAATTGCGGATCAACGCCCCATGCCGCTCCGGCTTTCTGACTTATTGGCATCCACTGCATCGCACGTTGTACCGGGACTTTCGCATTCCATGGCGGGTTCGTATAGTCATGCTTTGAAGAACAACCCGCTAATAACACAATCAAAAAGGCAAACCATCTCAATTTCACTTCATCAATCCTTATAGCCTGGAATCGCCGTTGAGGTGACAACGGCACACCTAAGCGGCATGATATACATTTCGTTTCTGTTGTCAGCAAGGAATTGCCATGTCTCTGTTTCACTTAATTGCCCCGTCGGGTTACTGCATTAATCAGCACGCCGCACAGCGCGGCGTTCAGCGCCTTACCGATGCGGGGCATCAGGTCAATAACGTCGGGGTTATCACCCGTCGCTGTGAACGTTTTGCTGGTACGGAAACGGAGCGTCTGGAAGATCTCAATTCCCTTGCCAGACTGACCTCACCCAACACCATCGTGCTGGCAGTACGCGGCGGTTACGGTGCCAGTCGCTTACTGGCGGATATTGACTGGCAGGCTCTGGTGGCTCGCCAACAAAATGATCCGTTGCTTATCTGCGGGCATAGCGATTTTACGGCCATTCAGTGCGGTCTTCTGGCACAAGGCAATGTCATCACCTTTAGCGGCCCGATGCTGGTGGCAAATTTTGGCGCAGATGAGCTGAATGCCTTTACCGAGCACCACTTCTGGCTGGCGTTACGCAATGAAACGTTCAGCATTGAATGGCAAGGGGAAGGCCCGGCGTGTCAAACAGAAGGAACATTGTGGGGAGGCAACCTCGCGATGTTGATTTCGCTTATCGGTACGCCGTGGATGCCACAAATTGAGAACGGTATTCTGGTACTGGAAGACATCAACGAACATCCGTTCCGTGTCGAACGCATGTTGTTACAGCTTTATCATGCTGGAATTTTACAGCGCCAGAAGGCGATTATTCTCGGTAGCTTCAGTGGCAGCACGCCCAATGATTATGATGCGGGTTACAACCTGGCGTCGGTGTACACGTTCTTGCGTTCCCGCCTGTCGATTCCGCTGATTACCGGCCTCGACTTTGGTCATGAACAACGCACAGTGACGCTGCCGCTGGGTGCACATGCTATCCTCAAAAACGACAAAAACGGCACACAATTGACAATTAGCGGTCATCCTGTTCTGAAAGCGTAAAAAAATCACGCTTCCGGGCTAACTAAAACGCTGTTTCTGCCGTGAATATGGTAGGTTTATAGCACGAGACAGCGTAATCAGGAGTAACCGACCGTTGGATGCCGCAACAATTATTAGCCTTTTTATCTTAGGCTCCATCCTTGTCACCAGCAGTATTTTACTTAGTTCATTTTCTTCCCGCCTTGGCATTCCGATTCTGGTTATTTTCCTGGCGATCGGTATGCTGGCTGGAGTCGATGGTGTCGGCGGCATTCCGTTTGATAATTATCCTTTTGCCTACATGGTAAGTAACCTGGCACTGGCGATTATTTTGCTCGATGGCGGAATGCGCACCCAGGCCAGTTCATTTCGCGTGGCGTTAGGACCTGCACTTTCACTGGCGACGCTGGGCGTGCTTATCACCTCCGGTTTAACCGGCATGATGGCGGCATGGCTGTTTAATCTTGATTTGATTGAAGGCTTATTGATTGGCGCAATTGTCGGCTCCACCGACGCCGCAGCGGTCTTTTCTCTGCTGGGCGGCAAAGGGCTTAACGAACGTGTTGGCTCGACGCTGGAAATAGAGTCCGGCAGCAATGATCCGATGGCGGTCTTTCTGACAATAACCCTGATTGCGATGATCCAGCAGCATGAAAGCACTATTAGCTGGATGTTCGTTGTCGATATCCTGCAACAATTTGGCCTGGGGATCGTAATCGGTCTTGGCGGGGGTTATTTACTGCTGCAGATGATTAACCGCATCGCCCTGCCTGCGGGCTTGTATCCATTGCTGGCATTAAGCGGCGGTATTTTAATTTTTGCTTTAACCACGGCGCTGGAAGGCAGCGGCATTCTGGCAGTTTATCTGTGCGGTTTTCTGCTGGGTAATCGTCCGATTCGCAACCGCTACGGAATTCTGCAAAATTTCGACGGCCTCGCCTGGCTGGCACAAATCGCTATGTTCCTGGTGCTGGGGCTGTTGGTTAACCCGAGCGACCTGTTGCCTATTGCCATTCCGGCGCTCATTTTGTCTGCATGGATGATTTTCTTCGCCCGCCCCCTTTCGGTATTTGCTGGATTGCTACCGTTCCGTGGCTTCAATCTGCGCGAGCGCGTGTTTATTAGTTGGGTTGGATTACGCGGCGCAGTGCCGATCATCCTGGCGGTGTTCCCGATGATGGCGGGGCTGGAGAATGCGCGTCTGTTCTTTAATGTCGCCTTCTTCGTAGTTCTGGTTTCACTGCTATTGCAGGGAACATCGCTGTCGTGGGCAGCGAAAAAAGCCAAAGTGGTGGTTCCGCCAGTGGGGCGTCCGGTGTCACGCGTTGGACTGGATATTCATCCGGACAATCCGTGGGAGCAGTTTGTTTACCAATTGAGTGCCGATAAATGGTGCGTGGGCGCGGCGCTGCGCGATCTGCATATGCCAAAAGAGACGCGCATTGCGGCACTGTTTCGTGATAACCAGTTGCTTCACCCCACCGGCAGCACCCGACTGCGCGAAGGCGACGTGTTATGCGTGATTGGTCGGGAACGCGATCTTCCGGCACTCGGAAAACTGTTTAGCCAGTCGCCGCCGGTCGCGCTTGATCAACGCTTCTTTGGTGACTTCATTCTCGAAGCCAGCGCGAAATATGCCGATGTGGCGCTGATCTATGGTCTGGAAGACGGTCGGGAGTATCGCGATAAACAGCAAACGCTGGGTGAAATTGTTCAGCAATTGTTAGGTGCGGCTCCGGTTGTCGGCGACCAGGTGGAGTTTGCCGGGATGATCTGGACGGTGGCTGAGAAAGAAGATAACGAAGTGTTGAAGATTGGCGTTCGGGTGGCGGAGGAAGAAGCCGAATCTTAAGTTTGATGCGGCTGATATCGCCGGATGCGATGCTTACGCATTTTATCCGGCTTGCCACAAGTTACACCGTCACAACAGGTACACGTAGCGCCAGCGCGCACATCAACTCATAGCCCACCGTTCCGGCAGCGGCGGCGACATCATCAATTTTGATCTCCTTGCCCCACAGCTCAACTGGCGTACCAATACCCGCCTGCGGGCAAGGCGTCAAATCGACCGCCAGCATATCCATCGAGACTGTCCCCACCGTCATGGTGCGCACGCCGTCCACTAAAACAGGTGTTCCGGTTGGTGCATGACGCGGATAGCCGTCGGCGTATCCGGCGGCGACAATGCCGATTCGCTGCTCATCGAGCGCAGTATAGCGACCGCCATAGCCCACACGTTCGCCCGCTTTTAGCGTCTGAACACCAATAATCTCACTGCTTAACGTCATTACCGGACGTAATCCGGTATTGGCGATATCGCGCCACTGACCGGACGGCGAAGCACCATATAAAATAATGCCAGGTCGAACCCAGTCAAAATGCACTTCCGGATGCCACAGGGTTGCCGCCGAATTAGACAACGAGCGCCGACACTCCAGCCCTTCCGCTGCCTGCTCAATACGCGCCATCGCGCCGGAAATCCCATCAGGATGCTCCGCATCGGCAAAATGCGACATCAGCGTCATTTCGCCAACGTTCGCCATCGCCCGCAGCTGCTGCCAGACAGTGAGCACGCGATCGGGCTGGAACCCCAACCGATTCATCCCACTATTCACCTTAAGGTAAATATCCAGCGGCGCTTTTAGCCGCGCATTTTGCAGTGCTTTGAGCTGCCAGTTACTGTGCACGCAGGTGGTCAGGCGGTACTGGTCATAAATTTCCAGATCCTGAGCGTGAAAAAAACCCTCCAGCATCAGGATTGGCCCTTTCCAGCCGCGCTCGCGCAGGATAATAGCCTCTTCAAGATTAAGTAACGCAAAACCATCGGTCGCCCCGAGCGCGCTCCAGATACGCTCGATACCGTGCCCGTAAGCGTTCGCTTTTACCACCGACCAGACGCGCGCGTGCGGCGCGGCCTGGCGGACAATGGTCAGATTTTGTTTTAATGCCTGCAGATCGAGGCTGGCCTGTATCGGACGAGTCATCTCGATTCCTTAACTGTGCGCGCCATGTAAATGGCCTGGACGTGATAGCGTAAATCCACGACTGTAGCGCGCTACACTTAGATCCTCATACGGGATCGCTGGCGTGCGCCCTGACAGCAGATCGCTTAACAACTGACCGGAACCGCAAGCCATCGTCCAGCCAAGCGTGCCGTGACCGGTATTCAGCCACAAATTTTTAAAGCGTGTACGCCCCACAACCGGCGTGCCATCTGGTGTCATCGGGCGCAGACCGGTCCAGAAAGTAGCCTGCTCGACATGACCGCCGCGCGGATAGAGATCGCGCACCACCATTTCCAGCGTTTCACGACGCGGCTGCAATAACTCAGTATTAAAACCAACGATTTCCGCCATGCCGCCGACACGAATGCGATTATCGAAACGGGTAATGGCGATTTTGTAGGTTTCATCAAGAATGGTGGACACCGGCGCACCGTCTTCATGCGCAATCGGAATGGTCAAAGAATAACCTTTCAGCGGATAAACCGGGATATCGACAATGCCCTTGAGCATCGCCGTCGAGTAAGAGCCAAATGCCATAACATACGCATCGGCCTTAATCACCTCATCACCACACTTCACGCCATAGATCTGCTCGCCGTCACAAAGCAGTTGATCGACTGGCGTATTAAAGCGGAATTTACCCCCCGCCTGTTCCGCCATTCGCGCCAGATTCTGGGTAAAGAGCTGACAGTCACCGGTTTCGTCATTGGGTAGTTGCAGGCCGCCAGTCAGTTTGTGCGCAACTTCCGCCAGCGCAGGTTCCACTTCCGCCAGGCGACTGGATTCCAGCAATTTATATGGCACGCCTGCATCTTCCAGTACGGCGATATCGCGAGTGGCGTTTTCATACTGTTGTTCAGTGCGGAACAGTTGCAGCGTCCCGCCCTGCCGGCCTTCATACTGGATATTGGTTTCGGCGCGCAATGCTTTCAGGCAATCACGGCTGTATTCCGCCAGGCGCACCATCCGCCCTTTGTTTTCCATATAGTGGCTGGTGTCACAGTTACGTAACATTTGCCACATCCATTTCAACTGGAATTGCGAACCATCGAGACGAACCGCCAGCGGCGCATGGCGCTGGAACATCCATTTGATCGCTTTTAAAGGCACACCTGGTGCCGCCCACGGTGCAGCATATCCGGGGGAGATTTGCCCGGCATTCGCGGCGCTGGTTTCCAGGGCGACCCCCGGCTCCCGATCAATGACGGTGACCTCATGTCCTGCCTGATTTAAATACCAGGCGCTGGCAACGCCTACCACACCACTTCCCAGTATGACAACTCGCATAGCCACTCCGATAACGGTAGATACAGTAAAAGAACAATAATCTAATTACATCTTGATAACCCAGATGAAAATATTATTCAACATATGGCTTTTTTATGGTGAGCTGGCTCACATCTCCCTGACTCTGCGGGAATATGGCGTCTTTGGTATCTCCTGCTGGTCGAGCTTTATATCCAGCAGAAAATTCCGTTCAGAAGCTAATTACTGGCACTCCGATAATAAGAAATCGCAAAGAAAAAAATTCTCCAGCGACGCGGTTTTTAACTGGTGTTCTATGCTTGAAATGAGGTGCTCCACACAGAGAGCGCCGACAACAATGAGGTGCGCGTATGGCGACGATCGATTCTATGAATAAGGACTCCACACGTTTGAGCGATGGACCTGACTGGACGTTCGACCTGCTGGATATTTATCTGGCAGAGATAGACCGGGTGGCAAAACTCTACCGGCTTGATACCTACCCGCACCAGATTGAAGTAATTACATCAGAGCAAATGATGGATGCCTACTCCAGCGTCGGGATGCCAATTAACTATCCGCACTGGTCGTTTGGCAAAAAGTTTATTGAAACCGAGCGTCTGTATAAGCACGGTCAGCAAGGGCTGGCCTATGAAATCGTTATTAACTCTAATCCGTGCATCGCTTACCTGATGGAAGAGAACACCATTACCATGCAGGCGCTGGTGATGGCTCACGCCTGTTATGGCCATAACTCTTTCTTCAAAAACAATTACTTATTCCGTAGCTGGACCGATGCCAGCTCGATTGTCGATTACCTGATTTTCGCCCGCAAATACATTACCGAGTGCGAAGAACGCTATGGCGTTGATGAGGTAGAAAAGCTGTTGGACTCGTGCCATGCGCTGATGAACTACGGTGTGGATCGTTATAAACGCCCACAAAAAATCTCGCTGCAAGAGGAGAAAGCCCGGCAGAAAAGTCGCGAAGAGTATCTGCAAAGCCAGGTCAATATGCTCTGGAGAACGCTGCCTAAGCGCGAGGAAGAGAAAACCGTTGCCGAAGCGCGCCGCTATCCATCCGAGCCACAAGAAAACCTGCTCTATTTTATGGAGAAAAATGCGCCGCTGCTGGAATCATGGCAGCGTGAAATCCTGCGCATTGTACGTAAAGTGAGCCAGTATTTTTATCCGCAAAAACAGACTCAGGTGATGAACGAAGGCTGGGCGACCTTCTGGCACTACACTATCCTTAACCATCTGTATGATGAAGGGAAAGTGACCGAACGTTTTATGCTGGAGTTCTTGCATAGCCACACCAATGTGGTCTTCCAGCCGCCCTATAACAGCCCGTGGTACAGCGGAATTAACCCGTATGCCCTCGGATTCGCTATGTTTCAGGATATTAAACGGATTTGTCAGTCGCCAACAGAAGAAGACAAATACTGGTTCCCGGATATCGCCGGTTCCGACTGGCTGGAAACGCTGCATTTCGCGATGCGTGACTTCAAAGATGAGAGCTTTATCAGCCAGTTCCTGTCACCGAAAGTAATGCGTGATTTCCGCTTCTTCACAGTGCTGGATGACGATCGGCATAATTATCTGGAGATTTCCGCCATTCATAACGAGGAAGGTTATCGGGAGATCCGTAACCGTTTATCGTCGCAATATAACTTAAGTAATCTTGAGCCGAATATTCAGATCTGGAACGTAGATTTACGCGGCGACCGTTCGCTGACGCTACGTTACATTCCACATAACCGCGCACCACTGGATCGGGGGCGTAAAGAAGTGCTGAAGCATGTACATCGCCTGTGGGGGTTTGATGTGATGCTCGAACAGCAAAACGAAGACGGCAGCGTTGAGTTACTGGAACGTTGCCCGCCAAGAATGGGAAATCTGTAAATATCCCTCCTCGTTTGAGGAGGGTTTATTTTGCCGGATGCGGCGTAAACGTCTTATCCGGCTTATAGAACATAGCAAATTCAATATATTGAAGGCCTGATAAGCATAGCGCATCGGGTAACTATGCATTAGTCATCAGTATGGATGGATTATCGCCCCTGAATGGCTAAATCACCCGGCAGGTTTTTCTGCATCCGGTGCCAAATCTCGCCACTCTCATGCCCATAGCGGCGTACTGTTTCGTAAACCTGGTCGTGGGCGCCTTCACTGCACAACGCAGACAGCTTGTGGTAGAAGCCCAGCGCCAGACTACGCGCTTCCGGATTGGCGAAATAGTGACGACCAATGCGCGTATACAACCCTTTCATTCCGTTAAGGATCAGACCATAAATCGGGTTACCAGAGGCAAACGCCAGACCGCGAAAAATGTTGTAATCCAGATCAGCAAAAGCGTCTGCGTGATCGGCCACTTCATTAGCCGTTGCCAGCACTTCCTGCGCTTTATCAGGATGCTGGCGAAACGCGGTACGAATAAAAATGGTCGAAATATTGGTACGCACTGACAGCAAATTATCTATGAGTTGCGGTACACTTTCGTGATCCAGTCGCGCCAGCGTCTCAAGGATATTCAACCCGGAGGTTTCCCAGAAATTATTCACCTTCGTCGGTTTGCCGTGTTGAATGGTCAGCCAGCCGTCTCGCGCCAGGCGCTGTAACACTTCGCGTAACGTCGTTCTCGTTACACCAATTAATTCCGAAAGTTCACGTTCTGCGGGCAAAATAGTCCCGGGTGGGAAGCGGTTATTCCAGATACTTTCAATAATGTACTCTTCCGCGAAACCCGCCGGGCTTTGCGCCTTAATGACCATAGTGAGATTTCCATAACACAGCAAAACAAAGTTGGACTCATCATACCAGAGGGCTAACAACGCTGATAGCAGACAAAAAGAAGAAAAAAGGGATCAAGGCTTCATTTTCTGTATCTCTTTCCCCTTGACTATCAAGACTTGCCTCGATCCCCCCCGACCGTTAAGCTTTGCGTTCTAACATAAAAACATCATTTATTATTTGTAAGGTAAGGGAAACCATCATGGAGATCTCCTGGGGCCGCGCGTTATGGCGCAATTTTTTGGGTCAGTCACCTGACTGGTACAAACTTGCCCTTATTATTTTCTTAATTGTTAACCCGTTAATTTTCCTCATCAGCCCTTTTGTTGCTGGCTGGCTGCTTGTCGCGGAATTTATTTTCACTCTGGCGATGGCTCTGAAATGCTATCCGCTGCTCCCCGGCGGTCTATTGGCTATCGAAGCTGTCTTCATCGGCATGACCAGTGCGGAACACGTCCGTGAAGAGGTGGCGGCAAATCTTGAAGTCTTACTGTTACTGATGTTTATGGTGGCGGGCATCTATTTTATGAAACAGCTTCTGCTGTTCATATTTACCCGTTTGCTGTTAAGCATTCGCTCCAAAATGCTGCTGTCACTCTCTTTTTGCGTGGCGGCGGCGTTTCTCTCTGCGTTCCTCGATGCCTTAACCGTAGTTGCTGTGGTGATCAGCGTTGCTGTTGGTTTTTATGGTATTTATCACCGCGTAGCTTCTTCCCGCACCGAAGATACCGACCTGCAAGACGACAGCCATATCGACAAGCATTACAAAGTGGTTCTGGAGCAGTTCCGTGGCTTTCTGCGTAGCCTGATGATGCATGCGGGTGTCGGCACTGCATTAGGCGGCGTGATGACCATGGTAGGCGAACCACAGAACCTGATCATTGCCAAAGCTGCTGGCTGGCATTTTGGCGATTTCTTCTTGCGCATGTCACCGGTGACCGTCCCTGTCCTGATTTGCGGTCTGTTAACCTGCCTGCTGGTGGAGAAGCTGCGTTGGTTTGGCTACGGCGAAACGCTGCCGGAAAAAGTCCGCGAAGTGCTGCAACAGTTTGACGATCAAAGCCGCCTCCAGCGTACACGTCAGGATAAAATTCGTCTGATTGTCCAGGCGATTATCGGCGTCTGGCTGGTCACCGCGCTGGCTTTGCATCTGGCAGAGGTCGGCTTGATTGGTTTGTCTGTCATTATTCTGGCGACATCACTGACCGGTGTAACTGATGAACATGCAATCGGCAAAGCCTTCACCGAATCTCTGCCATTCACCGCACTGTTGACGGTCTTTTTCTCGGTAGTGGCGGTGATTATCGACCAACAACTGTTCTCCCCAATTATCCAGTTTGTATTGCAGGCATCAGAACACGCTCAGCTATCGCTGTTTTATATCTTCAACGGTTTGCTGTCTTCAATTTCGGATAACGTCTTTGTAGGGACGATTTATATCAATGAAGCAAAAGCGGCAATGGAGAGCGGTGCTATTAGTATGAAGCAATATGAACTGCTGGCAGTCGCCATTAACACCGGAACCAACCTGCCCTCCGTCGCCACGCCGAACGGACAGGCAGCGTTCTTATTCCTGTTGACCTCAGCACTCGCGCCATTAATACGTCTTTCTTATGGCCGCATGGTGTGGATGGCTCTGCCCTACACTCTCGTACTGACCCTCGTCGGATTACTCTGCGTAGAGTTTACGCTTGCTCCTGTAACTGAATGGTTTATGCAAATGGGGTGGATTGCAACGCTTTGATAACAACTTACCGGGCATATTTATGCCCGGTTTGCCTTTCCGCCCGATAATTGTTCAATTACATCCTATTTTTACTCCCTCCTGGTGGCGCAACGAATGAATTGGTTTAAACTGCGCATTCGATGCATATTGCAGGGAAATTATTATGTTGCGATTTTTGAACCAATGTTCACAAGGCCGGGGGGCGTGGCTGTTAATGGCGTTTACCGCTCTGGCACTGGAACTGACGGCGCTGTGGTTCCAGCATGTGATGTTACTTAAACCTTGCGTGCTCTGTATTTATGAACGCTGTGCGTTATTCGGCATTCTGGGCGCCGCGCTGATTGGCGCTATCGCCCCGAAAACTCCGCTGCGTTATGTGGCGATGATCATCTGGCTGTATAGTGCTTTTCGTGGCGTGCAATTAACTTACGAGCACACCATGCTCCAGCTCTATCCTTCACCGTTTATGACCTGTGATTTCATGGTCCGATTCCCGGACTGGCTGCCGCTGGATAAATGGGTGCCACAAGTGTTTGTCGCCTCTGGTGATTGCGCTGAGCGTCAGTGGGATTTTTTAGGTCTGGATATGCCGCAGTGGCTGCTCGGTATTTTTGTTGCTTACCTGATTGTCGCAGTGCTGGTGGTGATCTCTCAGCCGTTTAAAGCAAAAAAACGTGACCTGTTTGGTCGCTAATCAATTCGGCGCTCCTGCGGGAGCGCCTGTCTGGCTTCATCTTGTCGATAGCTTAATGTTGGATACGGCGTGGACGCCTTGCCCGACCTACGGCATTTCTGGCGGCGTAATCCCGAAGTGGTTCCACGCCCGCACTGTCGCCATACGCCCGCGCGGCGTGCGCTGCAAAAAGCCCTGCTGAATCAAATAAGGTTCCAGCACATCTTCAATGGTTTCACGTTCTTCGCCAATGGCCGCTGCCAGGTTATCCAGGCCTACCGGCCCACCGAAGAATTTATCAATTACCGCCAGCAATAACTTGCGGTCCATATAATCGAAACCTTCCGCATCAACGTTCAGCATATCCAGCGCCTGAGCAGCGATATCTGCCGAGATGGTGCCATCATGCTTCACTTCGGCGAAATCTCGCACACGACGCAGCAGGCGGTTGGCGATACGTGGCGTACCTCGCGCCCGGCGAGCCACTTCCAGCGCGCCATCGTCACTCATCTCAAGCCCCATAAACCGTGCGCTACGACTGACGATATATTGCAGATCAGGCACTTGATAAAACTCAAGACGCTGCACAATACCGAAACGATCTCGTAGGGGGGACGTCAGCGAGCCAGCACGCGTGGTCGCTCCAATAAGGGTGAACGGGGGAAGATCGATTTTAATTGAACGCGCTGCCGGGCCTTCACCAATCATAATATCCAACTGGTAATCTTCCATGGCCGGATACAACACTTCTTCCACCACAGGCGAAAGGCGGTGGATCTCATCAATAAACAACACATCGTGTGGTTCAAGGTTGGTGAGCATCGCCGCCAGATCGCCCGCCTTTTCCAGCACCGGGCCAGAGGTGGTGCGTAAATTGACGCCCATTTCATTAGCGACGATGTTGGCAAGTGTGGTTTTACCCAGACCCGGAGGACCAAAAATCAATAGATGATCAAGGGCATCGCCGCGCAGTTTCGCCGCTTTGATGAAAATTTCCATCTGTGAACGAACCTGCGGCTGACCAACATACTCTTCCAGTAATTTGGGGCGAATGGCGCGATCTACCACATCTTCCGGTAAAGTCGTACCGGCAGAAATCAGACGGTCTGCTTCAATCATCCTTTACCTCATAACGCGGCGCGCAGGGCTTCGCGGATTAATGTTTCACTGCTGGCATCAGGGCGAGCGATTTTGCTCACCATGCGGCTGGCTTCTTGTGGTTTATAGCCCAGCGCCACCAGCGCAGCAACAGCTTCCTGTTCGGCATCGTCGGTTGCTGGGCTTGCCGGTGAGGTCAATACCAGATCGGCAGCCGGTGTGAACAGATCGCCATGCAGACCTTTAAAGCGATCTTTCATTTCAACGATCAGGCGTTCAGCAGTTTTCTTACCAATGCCAGGTAATTTCACCAGTGCACCCAGTTCTTCACGCTCAACGGCATTCACAAACTGCTGCGCTGACATACCCGAGAGGATCGCCAGTGCCAGTTTCGGTCCCACGCCGTTAGTTTTGATCAACTCTTTAAACAACGTGCGCTCTTGTTTATTGTTAAAACCATACAGTAGCTGCGCATCTTCACGCACCACAAAGTGAGTGAAAACAATCGCTTCCTGGCCCGCTTCAGGGAGTTCATAAAAACAGGTCATCGGCATATGCACTTCATAGCCTACGCCGCCCACTTCAAGTAACACCAGCGGGGGTTGTTTTTCCAGAATGATGCCTCTCAGCCTGCCTATCACATGACGCTCCTGCGTAATGAATCAAAGATAATGTTGTATGATAAAAAAATGCTGGATAGATATCCAGCGAAGGATGAAGAAAAATTGCGAGGCGTCTCCATGAACTGAAAAATGACGCAGTATAATTGATCCGCTAAGTCATCTTTAAAATAAATATTGTAATGTTAAATATTTAGAGGATAAATCCACTAAAAAAATAAACCTTTCCGTTCCTGCAAAAAAATATTTTTTATGGTATTACGTATATTCATATTTATTTCAATGGAATGACAAAGTGAAAATTAATTACCCTTCTGAATATGAAATTGGCGATATTGTATTTACATGTATAGGTGCTGCCTTATTTGGTCAAATATCTGCCGCATCAAATTGCTGGAATAATCACGTCGGGATCATTATCGGTCATGACGGCGATGATTTTCTGGTCGCAGAAAGTCGTGTTCCCCTCTCCACCATCACTACACTGTCCCGCTTTATTAAACGCTCTGCTAACCAACGCTATGCAGTAAAGCGATTAGGTATCGGGTTAACAGAACAGCAAAAACAACGGCTGGTAGAACAGGTTCCCTCCCGGCTGCGCAAGCTCTACCATACCGGTTTTAAATACGAATCTTCCCGCCAGTTCTGTTCAAAATTCGTTTTTGATATTTATAAAGAGGCGCTATGTATCCCGGTGGGTGAAATAGAGACATTTGGAGAACTGTTAAACAGCAATCCGAATGCAAAGCTTACTTTCTGGAAATTCTGGTTTTTAGGTTCGATTCCGTGGGCGCGTAAAACCGTCACGCCAGCGAGTTTGTGGCATCATCCGGGTCTGGTGTTGATTCATGCAGAGGGAGTAGAAACACCTCAGCCAGAATTGACTGAGGCGGTATAACTTAACGCAGTCGCCCGCGAGCCAGGTTCAGCCTCGATTCGCTCATCTGCATCGCATTCTGGCTGACATGGCAGTGGGTGATGGCAATCGCCAGCGCATCGGCGGCGTCCGCCTGTGGGTTAGCGGGTAGTTTTAGCAAGGTGCGCACCATATGTTGCACCTGGCTTTTTTCAGCACTACCAATACCTACCACCGTTTGTTTGACCTGACGGGCAGCATATTCAAACACCGGCAATTCCTGATTAACCGCTGCCACAATCGCCACGCCGCGTGCCTGCCCCAGTTTCAGGGCAGAGTCGGCATTCTTCGCCATAAAGACTTGTTCGATTGCGAAATAATCGGGCTGGAACTGGGTGATGATTTCCGTCACGCCCGCATAGATGAGCTTCAGACGAGACGGTAAATCATCCACTTTGGTGCGTATGCATCCACTGCCCAGGTAGGACAGTTGCCTGCCCACCTGACGGATAACGCCGTAGCCGGTAACGCGCGAACCCGGGTCAATACCGAGAATAATAGACATCACGCGTCTCCGTTTTGTTGGTTAGCCGGCCTCATCAGAGGGTCGCAGCAACCTCATCAGAGATCTCACCGTTATGGTAAACTTCCTGCACGTCGTCACAGTCTTCCAGCATATCGATCAGACGCATCAGTTTCGGTGCAGTTTCTGCATCCATATCGGCTTTGGTTGACGGGATCATGGAAACTTCTGCGCTGTCTGCTTTCAGACCAGCCGCTTCCAGAGCATCACGTACTTTACCCATCTCTTCCCACGCAGTGTAGACGTCGATTGCGCCGTCATCATAGGTCACAACGTCTTCTGCACCTGCTTCCAGCGCCGCTTCCATGATGGTGTCTTCATCACCTTTCTCAAAGGAAATCACACCTTTTTTGCTGAAAAGATAGGCTACGGAACCGTCAGTACCAAGGTTGCCGCCACATTTGCTGAATGCGTGACGCACTTCAGCAACAGTACGGTTACGGTTGTCAGACAGACATTCAATCATTATTGCAGTGCCGCCAGGACCGTAACCTTCGTAGATGATGGTTTCCATGTTCGCATCATCATCACCGCCTACACCACGTGCAATTGCGCGGTTCAGGGTGTCACGAGTCATGTTGTTAGACAGTGCTTTATCAATGGCTGCACGCAGACGCGGGTTAGCATCCGGATCGCCGCCGCCCAGTTTAGCTGCGGTCACCAGCTCACGAATGATTTTAGTGAAGATTTTACCGCGCTTAGCATCCTGCGCAGCTTTACGATGTCTGGTGTTGGCCCATTTACTATGACCTGCCATAAAAATATCTCCAGATAGCCCTGCCTGTTCAGGCAGCGTTAATTACAAACTGTTCAATCGCCTGCCGGTTGCTCCATGACTTAGTGAGCGCCGCTGCAGCGGGCGCATCAAGCCACTTGTAGGCCAGATGTTCAGTAAAAACAATCTGACGTTCGTGGGGGAGCGCAAGGCAGAACCATGATTCTGTATTGCGCGTCACGCCCGGCGCATAGCGATGACGTAAATGTGAAAAAATTTCAAACTCTACCGTGCGCTGACAGTCAATTAAGGTCAGTTGTTCAGCGACAACATCTATAGTGACCTCTTCCTTTACTTCGCGCATGGCAGCTTGCGGCGCGGTTTCACCCTCTTCCACGCTGCCGGTTACCGACTGCCAGAAATCGGGATCGTCACGCCGCTGCAACATCAGCACCCGTTTCGTATCTTGTGCATAGATGACCACTAAGATCGAAACGGGACGCTTATAAGTCATATCAATTATTCTCAGCCTTCTTTACAACCTGAATGCTCAGCTCAGCCAGAGCAGTCGGGTTGGCAAAGCTCGGAGCTTCAGTCATCAGACACGCTGCCGCCGTGGTTTTCGGGAAGGCGATAACGTCACGGATGTTGTCGGTGCCAGTCAGCAGCATGGTCAGACGGTCAAGGCCAAATGCCAGACCTGCGTGCGGCGGAGTACCGTATTTCAGGGCGTCGAGCAGGAAGCCGAATTTCTCGCGCTGTTCCTCTTCGTTGATTCCCAGAATACCAAACACCGTCTGCTGCATATCACCATTATGGATACGCACAGAGCCACCGCCTACTTCGTAACCATTGATGACCATATCATAAGCGTTCGCCACCGCATTTTCCGGCGCCGCTTTCAGCTCGGCAGCAGTCATGTCTTTCGGTGCGGTGAACGGATGGTGCATCGCGGTCAGGCCGCCTTCGCCGTCGTCTTCAAACATCGGGAAGTCGATAACCCACAGCGGTGCCCATTTGCTTTCGTCAGTCAGACCAAGGTCTTTACCCACTTTCAGACGCAGTACGCCCATCGCGTCGGCAACAATTTTCTTGTTGTCGGCACCGAAGAAAATCATATCGCCATCTTGCGCGGCAGTACGATCCAGGATGGCTTCGATGATTTCAGCGTTGAGGAACTTCGCTACCGGGCTGTTGATACCTTCCAGACCTTTCGCGCGTTCGTTGACTTTGATGTAAGCCAGACCTTTCGCGCCGTAGATTTTGACGAAGTTACCGTATTCATCGATCTGCTTACGGGTCAGCGATGCACCGCCCGGAACACGCAGAGCAGCGACGCGGCCTTTCGGATCGTTCGCCGGACCCGCGAATACCGCAAATTCAACAGATTTCAGCAGGTCTGCAACGTCGGTCAGTTCCATCGGGTTACGCAGATCCGGTTTATCGGAACCGTAACGGCGTTCGGCTTCCGCAAAGGTCATTACCGGGAAATCGCCCAAATCCACGCCTTTCACTTCCAGCCACAGATGACGCACCAGGGCTTCCATCACTTCACGCACTTGCGGCGCGGTCATGAAAGAGGTTTCCACATCGATCTGGGTAAATTCTGGCTGACGGTCAGCACGCAGGTCTTCGTCACGGAAGCATTTTACAATCTGATAATAACGGTCGAAACCGGACATCATCAGCAACTGTTTGAACAACTGCGGCGATTGCGGCAGCGCATAGAATTTACCTTTATGCACACGAGAAGGCACCAGGTAGTCACGCGCACCTTCCGGCGTCGCTTTGGTCAGCATCGGGGTTTCGATGTCGAGGAAGCCATGGTCATCCATAAAACGGCGCACCAGGCTGGTGATTTTTGCGCGGGTTTTCAGGCGCTGAGCCATTTCCGGGCGACGCAGATCAAGATAGCGGTATTTCAGACGCGCTTCTTCGGTGTTGACGTGGTTAGAGTCCAGCGGCAGAACGTCTGCGCGGTTGATGATGGTCAGCGAGGACGCCAGCACTTCGATTTCGCCGGTCGCCATATCGCGATTGATATTTTTTTCGTCACGCGCACGTACGGTGCCCGTTACCTGAATGCAGAACTCATTACGCAGTTCAGAGGCCAGCTTTAACGCGTCCGCACGATCCGGATCGAAAAATACCTGCACGATACCTTCGCGGTCGCGCATATCGATGAAGATCAGGCTACCAAGATCACGACGACGGTTGACCCAACCACACAGAGTCACCTGCTGCCCCACGTGGGACAAACGGAGCTGTCCACAATATTCTGTACGCATGAGATATCCCTTAACTTAGCTGCCGGCGGACGTCCCCTGCTGCGCAGGTGACCTAAGTCGCAGCGTTAGCTGTATGTCACAACTGAATGAAAAAAGGCGGCTATTATACTGGAAATTCTGCCGCACCGTAAGAGTCTGGCCCGCTCTGGAACGACTCGTTACCACTTTATATCAGGCCTGAAATTAGACTCTACCCTTGTTTGCTATAAAGGTGTTGCCTGAGCACATAAAAATTAACAAAATTTGTCGTTCTGCCATCGGCTAATCGCATTAAGGTGAGAGGCTCGATTTTGTTTTATCTGGAGTCATCATGCTTGAACTGAATGCTAAAACCACTGCGCTGGTGGTGATTGATTTACAAGAAGGCATCTTACCGTTTGCCGGTGGTCCGCACACTGCTGAAGATGTCGTTAATCGCGCCGGGAAGCTGGCAGCGAAATTTCGAGCTAACGGACAGCCTGTGTTTCTGGTGCGCGTCGGCTGGTCTGCCGATTACGCCGAAGCATTAAAACAGCCAGTTGATGCACCCTCACCTGCCAGAACGTTGCCGGAAAACTGGTGGCAACATCCTGCGGCGTTAGGTGCAACCGACAGCGATATCGAAATCATCAAGCGTCAATGGGGTGCGTTTTACGGTACGGATCTGGAGTTACAATTACGCCGTCGTGGCATTGACACCATCGTCTTATGTGGGATCTCAACCAATATTGGCGTCGAATCAACCGCCCGCAATGCCTGGGAACTCGGCTTTAATCTGGTGATAGCCGAAGACGCCTGCAGTGCAGCCAGCACCGAACAGCACAATAACAGCATCAACCATATCTACCCGCGCATTGCCCGCGTGCGTCGCGTGGAAGAGATCCTCAACGCATTATGATTTACATCGGTCTGCCGCAATGGTCGCATCCCAAATGGGTGCGGTTGGGGATCTCCAGCCTGGAAGAGTACGCCCGCCATTTTAACTGCGTGATACGGGATTTTTAAAAATCACTAAAGAACGCCCAAGAGCATGTGTTTTCTTTAGAGTAATCAAAGCGTTGGATTGCCATGTCATATGAAAATCGGCAAAGTTCATATGTAACAAAGTGTCCCAATCATGCCCCAAAATGCCCCACAACAAATATTTTTGCCCCATGCATGCCCCAAAAAATCACTTTCCCTCACTCTTGACACTGTTCATCCATACAGTTAAAAATAACACTGTATACAAACACAGTATAGAGGGACTTTTATGCGTATTGAGATCTGCATAGCCAAAGAAAAAATGACTAAAATGCCAAACGGTGCTGTGGATGCGTTAAAGGAAGAATTAACCCGACGCATCAGTAAACGTTATGACGATGTAGAGGTGATCGTAAAAGCCACCAGCAACGATGGCCTTTCTGTTACGCGCACCGCCGATAAAGATTCAGCTAAAACTTTTGTTCAGGAAACTCTGAAAGATACCTGGGAGTCTGCTGACGAGTGGTTTGTTCACTAATTAGCACGTAAAATCAGTAACGGCTGGAAATCATTCAATACTCGCACTATCGAAAGTTAACCAGCCAGCCGCAGTATCCTATCATGACAAGTTACTGCGGCTTTTTACTTTTTATATTTAACGGATCAACATCCAGATCAGCAGACACGGCACCACCGGCACAGCAAAATCCATCAGGCTTGCCACATCCCACGCGCGCGGATCAAAACCGCCCCACCACGGCATATTCATTCGCTTGCCATGCCCGAACATTTCAATCCAGCGATATTCTGCCTGGGTGTGTTCACGCGCAATGAAGAACGTACAACCGGCTATCGCCCCGTAAACCCAGTTCCCGGTAAAAAGACCAATCAGTAGCTGCGCAGCCACAGCACAAAGCGCATGAAGGAAAGGTGTTATATCCATTTTCATCCTACCCAATAAAACGGGGCGCTCTGCCCCTTGATATTATTTAGACGCAAGCGCCGCCTCAATTGCAGATAATCTTTGTCTTAATTCTGCGTTTTCTTCTTCCAGTGCTGTTATCCTGTCGTCTGACTCTCTGGCTACCTGAACAAGCAAACCCGTTACGCCTGAGTAATCGACGGTATAGTATCTTTCTCCCTCTTCTCCATCAGACCCATTGTCCCCGCTCTTGTACTTTATTGTGCTACCAACTGATTCAGGGATTGCATTAAGTGCCTCTTGCGCAATAACGCCAGCATAAGGCATACCATTAGACTTGAGACGGTAAGTATACCCATTCATTAATCTGATGCGCTCAGTGGCATTATCAATAACCTGAATGTTTTCTTTAAGATCTCTGTCCGACACCTGGTCGAATGATGTAGCCTTGCATGGCCCGTTTATCTCAAGCTGATAGGTTTTATCTGGGTTCCTTTGTGCATAAAACAAAAAAAGCCCGCCATCATCCCTAATTTCATAAACAACTGGACGACTGGAATTTCCCCATAATAACGTCGACACACCAGAATACGCCGTACCTTGCGTGTTTAATGTCATGGTTGACCCATGATTGGCATATTTGATCTGTAATGTGTCTGTATTATCAAACTTAATAAGCGCGTTACTTCCCCGCACACCATACGACATGAGACAGTTCCCCATTTTCAGATAGCCTGAAGTTCCAGGGAAGATCATTGTTCCGCCGTAAAGGTTGGTAAAATCCCAGCAAATATTTTCACCGTTATCGTTCAGGTTAAGGCGCGCCATTGCGTTACCTGGACTGTCTATCCATTTTTTGAGGTATAGTTCGCAATACGCATCCTCAACACCTGCCGTCCTGTGAGTTGAGCGGAGTTTTCTCCCAAATATAGCTCCGCTAGTTGGCAATACCTGCTGATACCATGAAGCAGACCAGTCACCAACGATTTCATCTTTGCTGTCTACATATAATTTTGTTGCGTAGCTTCCTTGATCGTTTTTTAATTTGCTAACGTCGGATTTTAGCGTTTTGATGTCATCAGGAATTACTGTCGATGTAGCCATTTTTCTTCCTCACATCCAGCCACGAAGTTGATGCTCAACAGCAACCACGTATTCATCGAATAATGACGATATTTGCGTATCATTAATGATGCGTACGTTTACAAAATATCCGTCTTCCTTAACACATACCGGCTCGCCATCTTCGGTAAGTTCTCCGGTTTCTTTGTACACGTTACCTATCACATCAATGAGAACATTGTTCTGCATCGACTCGTCATCATAATAGCCAGTGCTCTCCATAAAGGCCGAAAAGTCGGCTCTGTCGGCAAATTTGAGGGTTAAGTCTCGCATTATATTTTTTCTCCCTGCTGCGCTGCTGTTAATTCCCTGTGCCAGATACGCAAATTTCGGACGTGCCCGAACAGATGGCGGCTGCCACTGGACGCCTTTCCACCGATAGTGATGAATCCACCAGTGTACTTCTGATTTTGATATGCTGAAGTTGTCAATGCCCCGAAAACACCATTGACAACAACTTGCAACCTTCTGTCTTCCGAAAATAAAAAACCAACGATATTATGGCGCTTAGTTCTTGCAAGAGTACTATTATACTCTTTAATGGCATTTGAGTCGCCGTTTGTGATTATCGCTTTATTACCACGAGTAGCAAAACCAAGGTACATATAACTTTGATTTATTATATCTGTGGAATCTCCCGTTGTTGTTATATCCAGAATCCTTGCTCCACCAGTAATATTAGGCATAAAGCCAGGTTCCCATAGTGTATTTACTTCAACAAGACAACTTATTGCAGGAGTTGACCAGTTTAATTTTACAGGGACAGTAACCATATCACTGGCTCTTGTTGCACCAGTTCCCGACGTAATGATAAATGATGACGCATGAGTTCCCTTTTCAAACTGAGGGGTGGTCATCATTATCTGGTCTCCGGCCTGTATGGAACGCCCGTCCGCAGCTATCTCAAAACGAGCGTGAATACTTTTCGGTTCTGGTGATTTATATGTAAATTCGATGCGTAACCATCCGTTAGCTTCTCTGTATATGACATGATTGACAGCATCCTCACCATTCGGAATTTTTAATATTTCTCCGGTGCCGCAATCTATATATGACTCAGCAACCAGTGTGTTGCTTGTTCCGTCATCGTTCACATAAGCTACGCGAGGTCTGATTAATATATCAGTCCCTTTAACACGGCACGAAAGTGTAACTGATTCATTTGCATCAACACTGATTACACGGGGATAACCACTCGTAATTAATGTCGCCCGGCCATCCAACGGAGTTCCCGTAACCGTGAATGTTCCATATGTAAACCCATACTCGTCAGTTTCACTAGTCACCGATAATGCAGATTTCAGATAATTCCATAAGGATGGTGTATTACTATAATAAAGTGTGTTTGTTCTCTGCCCCTCTATTAACAACCCCATTTTTTCAAATCTGGGTTCATCTACAGACGCAATACAAAGCCCCCCGGATTTATCAATATATGTCGCTTCAGATGCCCGCTTAAACTTAACAATCTTGTCGCCAGGCATTGTTATTTCATCATCACCAATAACAATCTTTTTATATGATGGCGAAAAGCCCGTAATCATATCCAGTGAATCGTTAAACGGTATCCACACATCAGGCAGCGGTTGTAAGACATATTTATACGGCTCTGCTGCCTGGCTTGCATACTCTCTGGCTGCATCTTCACTTGCTTTAGCTGCCGTCTGGCTTGCTGCCGATGCTTTCGCTGAGTTCGCAGCCGCTGTTTCGCTCACCTTTGCGTTGGTTTCACTGGTTTTTGCTGCTTTTTGGCTGTTGGCTGATGCAGTGGCAGAAGCATCCGCCGCACTTGCAGAACCAGCTGCGGCACTCTCGCTTTGGGCCGCTGCATCCTGACTGTTTTTCGCCGCAGTTTCGCTGGCTTTGGCATTCGTTTCACTCGTCTTCGCTGCTTTCTGGCTGTTAGCCGCAGCAGTTGCTGATCCAGCAGCTGAAGTCGCAGAACCGGCAGCGGCACTCTCGCTTTCAGCTGCTGCAACCTGGCTGTTTTTTGCCGCAGTTTCACTGGCTTTGGCATTCGTTTCGCTGGTCTTCGCTGCCGTCTGGCTGGACTTTGCGTTGGTTTCGCTCGTCTTTGCGGCTGTCTCGCTGTTTTTCGCGTTGGTTTCTGATTTTTTGGCTGCTGTCGCGGAGTTTGCCGATGCAGTCTGCGAGGTCGCTGCCGCCTGTGCGCTGTTAGCTGCATTCGTTTCTGAGGTTTTCGCCGCGTTCTTCGATGATGCCGCTGCAGTTTCGGATTTCTTTGCCGCCGCTGCGCTCTGAGAGGCGGCTTCGGCGTTGCGTGCCGCTTCTTCCACCATTGCCTCAAAACGGCGCAATGCCTCCGGCATGACATCATCTTCCGTCATGGCACCGAGAAAATCATTCAGCGTACCTGGTCTGGAACCTTCATAGACGGTAATGGTCCCGGCATGTGAAGGCGGAAAACCTTCAACCAGCAGGGTGACGCTGTACTGGCCATACTCAACATCCATGCTGTAACGTCCGGCTTCATCCGGATTTTCAGAAGCCACCGTGTTCACCAGTACCGTGGTGCTGTTACGCTTTGCCTTCAGTTGAATAGTGCAGTTCTGTATTGGTTTTCCCGCACCATCTTTCAGCACACCTGAGATTTTTACTGCTGCCATATCCACTCCACAAAAAAGCCCGCCTGAACCGGCGGGCTGTCATAACACTGTGTTACCTGGCTAATCAGAATTTATAACCGACACCCACGATGAAACCGTCAGTGCGCCAGTCACCACTGCCGGAGCCTTCATAAGCAATATCAATGGCCACGGATTCGGTCGGGTTAAACTGCACGCCAGCTCCCCACGCCAGAGACGTGTTGCTGTGGCGATCATCATCACTTCCGGTCAGCACATCGTTCGTTTTCCCCTTGCTGTCAGTTACGCGGAGATAATCACCGGAAAAAGTCGAAACACGGCTGTAAGCCACACCTGCCATCGCATAAGCACTGAACCATTCATTCACGCGTACAGATGGCCCCGCCATCATGCTGAACCAGCGGTTACGCACTGAATCTTCATGCCAGCGGGTATCGCTGTAATGCGTTTTTTGCTCATCTTTGGCATTGGCATAACTGAATGACGTCACCAGCCCCAGCGTGTCCGTAAATTCATAACGGTATTTCACGTTAATGCCCTTCAGGTCATCACTGCCTGGCATATCAGTATGGGCCTGAAGATACCCGGCGCTTAGTGTGGACTGATGCTCTGCTGCGCTCGCTGGCGTACCAGCGGCAACCAGCCAGACTACTGCGGACAGAATAACAGCACATAATTTACGCATAATTACCTCTCGCTTTTCTGCAATAAAAAAGGCGTCATTTCTGACGCCCGTATTGGGGTTATAAAATTCAGCTGATACTGATGCCTGCGGTGGCTTTCTTCATCACCACAACCAGCAAATCGCTGATACTTGCTGTGGGATACCAGCCATTTACCAGCCATGCCGATACAGAAAATTCCAGTGTCATTACACCACTGCCTGCAGGCATATCAATAACACCCGTATATATCAGCGTATTATCCAGAGCCGTTCGGTTATAAATTTCAGCACCGTTTTTTCGTACTATCAGACGGCATGAGGAGTAGATATCAGTATGATCTTGCTCATGTTTAGCGCCACTGAATGCCACCGCCGGAATAACAATTTGCCGGTCAAACGGCTGATCGTCATAAACCCTGACGGTAATGGTCCCTGATGGCCACCGCTCCGGTGCACGGGAGTCCCGGGGGAAAGCTTTGCCCACCGTTTTAACAATATCGCCTTCAATCTGGTTGGCTGACAGTTTTCCCAGAATCCGGCAGTTCTGATTAATCGTGACATTGTTGAGCGTCCCGGAGTTCGCATTCACGTTACCGCTGATATCGGCATTTTTCGCCGTCAGCCGCCCGTCCGGTGTCAGGGAAAATGCCGGAGGATTACCGCCGCTGGTAATGGTGGGAGCCGTCAGGTATTTCAGGAACACTTCGTTCATAAATATCTGATCGCCCTGACCAACAAACATCGGCTTTGTGTTGCCATTCGCAGGATTAATCATCGCAATCCTGTCTGCCGCCAGCAGCACCTGACTCTGCATGCCGTCAGGGGTGTTTTCAATACCGGCACCAATACCCGCGATATAAAGGCGTCCGTCCTGCATCTGCTGCAGCTTCACAGCCCACATGCTGTTCAGGTTATTATTTGTATCAACCTGAACCTTCTGTATCTGCTGAATTGCCGCACTCTGGTCTTCCAGTTTCTTATTGACGGTCTGCGTGATTTCATTACTGACATCCGTGATGGACGTTCTGATTTCCGCCAGGTCAGGCGCAAGCTGACCGTTATCAATCTGCGTCCACAACTCCTGAGCCAGATGGGTTTTCCCTATCTCTCCTTTGAAAAAATCCAGATAGCCGGATGCATCATCACTCGGCTGGCCAACAGCCTCCACGAATGCAGATTTGCCAACGGTGTTCACACTGCGGATGTAAAAATAATAATCATGGCCCGGCTTGATATTGATACTGGCAGCTATCCAGTACAGCGCCGTGCCAAGATAGCGGGCTGTGGTTTCAACCTGCCTGATATCCGCAATCCGCTTTTCTGAGAACCAGAACTCAAACTGTACCGTCGGATCATAAACGGCGAGATGCGGCGTGGCGGTTATCTGAAAATAGCCCGGCGTCAGCTCAATCCGCGATGGCGCTGCCGGTGCGGCAATCCGGAACGATACCGATGCCGGATCGCCCTGCTGCCCCCAGGCATTTGCCGCCCGGACTGTCAGCCTGTAATTTCCCAGCGCCAGTTGCCTGAAGCGGTATGTGGTTTCCGTCGTCCGGGCCGTGCTGACCAGCCGCTCACTGCCGTCATCCGCTGCCACGGTCAGGCGAAGCAGGAAGCTCACGCCCTTCACCACCTTCGGCGTGTCCCAGCGCGCCAGCACCTGATATTCCCCGCTGTCTGCGGTGACTTCGGCGGTCAGGTGCTGCACCGCTGGCGGCGTGACACCGTTCACCGTTCCGCTCTGGTCGCCGTCAAAGTGCGCCCCGTTATCCACGATGGCTTCTTTCTCCGGCACATGCTGCACGGCAGTGATGGCATACGTGCCGTCATCGTTCTCACGGATACTCACACAGCGGAACAGGCGCTGGCGCAGCGTCGGCAGCTTCAGCCCCCATACGCTGTATTCGGCAACACCGTCAGGAACACGGCTCACTTTTACCTTCACGCCGTCGGTGACGGACTGAACCTCCACGCTGACCGGATTGCCACTTCCGTCAACCAGGCTTATCAGCGTGGTACCGGAGGATGGCAGCGTGATTTCACGGTCGAGCGTCAGCGTCCGGGTCTGGCTGTTCACCGCCAGCACGCGACCACCGATGCTGATACCGGCATAGTCATCATCACAGATTTCAATGACATCGCCCGGTACATGGCGAAGCCCTTCGGCACCCACGCTGAAGTCCACGGTCTGCGTTTCCAGCAGTTCCGTTTTAATCAGCCACAGCCCGGCGCGGTGCGCCTGCCCCCGGCTGGTACAGCCAAAGGCATCCATCTTCGTGACGTTACGACCGTAACGGAGAATGGCCTGCGTATCTTCAACAAGCTCTGTCGCCGTCTCCCAGCCGTTATCCGGGTCAATCCAGTTCACCTCAACGGCATTATGGCGGTCCTTCAGGGCGCTGAAGCTGTAGCGGAACGGCGCGCCATCATCCGGCATAACCACATTACTGTGGTTATAGGTCCACACCTTATCCGACGGTCGGTCCTGCACGAACGTCAGCGTCTGCCCGTTCCATACCGGCATACAGCGCATCGCCGAACAGAAATCACTGAGCACATCCCACGCCTTACGCTGTGTGGTCAGGTAAGCGTTACAGGTGATGCGCGGCTCCGTGCCACCAAAGCCATCCGGCACTGACTGATCGCAATACTGGCCGATGACATACAGCGCCCATTTGTCCACATCCGCCGCACCAAGACGTTTCCCCATGCCGTAGCGCGGGTGGGTCAGCATATCCCACAGACACCAGGCCATGTTGTTGCTGTATGCCGGTTTAAACGTCCCGTCCCAGATACCGCTGTATTGCCGCGTCTGCGGGTTATAGTTCGATGGCACCTGCAGAATGCGCCCGCGAAGATGATAATTACGGCTCACCTGCTGGCTGCCGAACTGTTCCGAGTCCACCTGCACGCCGACCAGTGCCGTGTTCGGGTAGCACTGTTTCACATCGATGATTTCAGTGTATGACGACCAGAGCGTTTTGTTCTGCAGCTGGTCTGTGGTGCTGTCCGGCGTCATCCTGCGCATCCGGATATTAAACGGGCGCGGCGGCAGGTTACCCACCACCACCGAGGCCAGATACTGCGAGGTGGTTTTGCCCTTAATGGTGATGTCTTTTTCCGTCACCCAGCCACCGTTACGTTGTATCTGAACCAGCAGGCGGACTTCCGACGGATTCCTGTCACCCTTTGAGGTGGTTTCCACCAGTGCCTGCACACCGAAGGTAAAGCGCAGACGGTCGATGTTTGCAGACGTGATGGTCCGGGTGATCGGCGTGTCGTATTTCACTTCCGTACCCAGCACCGTCTCGGAACCGGAGGATTCAAATCCCTCCGGCGGTGTCTGCTCCTGCTCACCTGCCCGGAACACCACCGTGACACCGGAGATGTTGGTATTCCCCTCACTGTCCAGCACCGGTGTACTGTTCAGCAGCACGCTTTTTAATCCATCCACCGGACCTTCTATCGGCCCTTCGCTGATGGCATCGATCACACTCAGTAACTGCGTGGATTTCAGGTTGTCCTTCGCTTCGCGCGGGGTATGCCCCTTACTGCTGCCTTTACCCATTCGTCATGCTCCATAAACGACAAAACCGCCCGCAGGCGGTTTCACATAAAACATTTTGCATCAGCGACCAATCACCACAACCTGACCACCATCCCCTTCGTCTGCCGTGCTGATCTCCTGAGAAACCACGCGTGACCCCACGCGCATTTCACCGTACAGAACAGGCAGAACATTGCCCTGGGCAACCATGTTATCCAGTGACGAGAAATACGTGTTCTGCTTACCGTTATCCGTTCTGTGTGTACTGGGCGTCCGGGCTTTCGGTGCCAGCATCTGCGCCACTCCGCCCAGGATCATACTGGCCCCTGCTGCATACATACCCGATACAGCCGCGGCCCCCAGCCAGCCCACAGGGTTCCACCATGCCACCGCAATCAGCGCCGCACCCAGCACTGCCTGAAAAACACCGCCACTTTTAGCTCCCGCCAGACGCGGCACAATGTGGATCACGGCACCATTTGCCAGCGGCTCATTAAGACGGGCAGATAATTCATTTTCGCCTGCATCACGCCCGGCAATGCGTACCTGGTACCAGCCGTCGCTCAGTTTCTGACGAAACGCCGGGATCTGCATGGCCAGCGCCCGGATGGCTTCGGCCCCCGTTTTCACACGAAGGTCGATGCGGCGGCCAAATCGTTGTAAATCCCCGTAAAGGCAGATGCGTGCCATGCCCGGTGACGCCAGAGGGAGTGTGTGCGTCGCTGCCATTTGTCTGTATACCTCTCTCGTTTGCTCAGTTGTTCAGGAATATGGTGCAACAGCTCGCCGTCGCCACAGTAAATGGCGGCATGATTCGGCACCGATGAACCAAAACAGCACAGCAGCACATCGCCCGGCTGGGCCGATGACAACGGCACCTGATACAGCCCTGTGGCCTCCAGATTATCCAGATAGAGATTCTGGCCGTTACGCCACCAGTCATCCTCGCGGTGAAAATCCGGCATCTCAATCCCCGCCAGATGGTAAGCGTCCCGGAACAGCGTGTAACAGTCCGTCACCCCGTGCTCAAAGCGCCGCCCGGTGAGATACGGCACACAGCGGAATTTATGAATCTCCCCGCGGCAGACCAGCCACCACGGTAAATCACTCTGCACCTGCAGCCGCCGGTCGGCTTCACTCAGCCAGGACAGACCACCGGGATGGCTGTGGACCAGCGCCACAATCTCACCCTGCATTTCTGCCTGCAGCCAGTCCTCCGGCGACATCCGGAAATACTCCTCCGGCTCACCGGAGATATTCACGCAGGGAAAATATCTTTCCCCCTCCGACGTTCTCACCACGAAGCCGCACGACTCCGCTGGCGCACATCGCCGGGCGTGCGCCAGAATCGCTGATTCTGTCTCTGTCATGGGATTTACTGCGAAAGTTTGTTAATGGAAAGGAAGCCGCCAAAGTTGCCGACGTTATTGCGAAACTTACAGCCACTCAGGCATTTGCTACATTTATCCTTCGTGATATCGGACGTCGGCTGGTCATATTCATCCGCGACAGCCGGACCATTATAACCGCACTCATCACCGCGATAGGTCCAGGTGCAGGTGTTGGCCAGCATGGTGCGCCCCGGAAAAACGGCACCATCCGTTTCCGTCGGTGTGGACAACACAAAGGAGGCACTGACCGCGCTCAGTTCGCTGCACTGCTCGATGCGCCAGCGGCTGATCACCTCCTGCTCCGGATCGGCGTCACTGTTTCCGTTGACGAAGTTCACCGCATCCAGAAAACGGGCGTAAACCTTACGCCTGACCACCGTTCCGCCGACCAGACTTTGCAGGTCTTCCGCCATCCCGGTGACCATGCCGTGCAGGTTAGAGACTTTCAGCGTTGGTCTTGCACTGGCTCCTTTGCCGTTCATCTCAAAGCCGCTTCCCTGAATAGGGTACGCCTGATACTGTCGCCCCTGCCAGGTGACTGACTCACCTTTTTCGTTCTGCTCATTACAGAAAAAATAACGCTCTCCGCCGACTTCTGTCAGATCGACTTCCCAGAGCACGACCAGCGCGGATTGCTCCGCTTTTGTACACTCATTCAGTGTTTCCTGCTGTATATCCTGCATCAGTGAGTGACCTCTTCAAAGGTACAGTTAAAATCGGTATACATGGCATTATCCGAAATACTCCACTCCCTGCAGACAACCCGGACGGTTCTGTTGTGTTTTGGCGGACGCCACAAAAAAGCACGTATCCCGGCATGACGGGATAAAAAACTGTCCAGCGCAGCACGGGAATATTCATCTGTGACACGAAACACCGGTTTAAACGTTTTCAGATCCGCATTCAGACCACCAGCCCGCCGCTGTTCATATCCGTCACCGAACTTTACCGTAATAACAGATGGCTTTCGTGTCGTCTCCATCCCCTCGCGGGGGATCCAGTTAAAAACTTCAGGCTCAGGCACTGTATAATCCTCCGTCCCGACGTGATGACTGCATAATTGACACAACCCTGCTGTCGATCAGATCCACCAGCCCCCTGGCTGACTGCGTATCTATCTCGCCATTGCTCCCTTTATTCTGAATACTGATGTGATACACGGGAGAATAAACAAATCCCCCGCCACCATTCACATTGCCAATGGCTCTGACTCCAAGAGAGCCGTCCGCTGCCCGGGTCAGTGGCATGATAGCTTCAGGCCCGGCCTCGCCCATCAGCCCGGCACCTTTCGCAAAAGCAAAATACGTCGGGGTATCCACAATGGTGTTACTGTAAGCACTCAGATTTGCAGATGTATAAACACCACCTTTTGCGTTTGCCACTGCACCGGAAAGCCAGTCGCCGACCGTACCAAGCCATCCTCCGGCACCGGACATGCTTTTGGAAAGTGACTTCAGCCCGTTAACGATGGCAGCGTTCATCAGAATTTTTGAAACTTCCTGGAGAATTGAACTCCCCCAGTTTCGCCAGTCCACAACATTTCCGGCCAGTGCATCGGAAATATTTGATACCAGCCCGTCCATAGTGGAAACGACAGCATCTGCCGCCTGCGAAGCATAATCGGTGGCACTGTCTGCCCAGTTCGTCAGTCCCTCCTGGAGGCCGGCATTCCAGTCACTGCGTAAAGCATCAGCCTTTGCATAATAATCCTGCTGATCGCTGAGACGCTCTTCCAGATATTTTTCATTCAGCGATTTTTCCTGTTTCCACAGGGCTTCTTCAATTTCTCCGGCCTGATACTGTCTCAGTAGCTCGTTATTTTTCTGCTCAAACGCCTGCCGGATACTCCACATTTCCTGGAGTCGTTCACGCATCCGTGAGCCTTCACCATATCCCAGCAACTGCGCGTCGTCAGATGCCCGGGCACTGGCATTACTGTCCGCCAGACTGCTTTCATACGCGGCAAGCTGCTCACGAATCTTTTTCTGGTCGATGAGTGCCGCATTCTGTAAAAGCGTTTTTTTCTGCGCTTCTGACAGGGTTGATAATTCGCCCTGACTGACCTGATATTTCATCTTAGCCAGTTCAGTATTCTGCCCTGCCAGTGCTATTTGCTCTTTCTGCTGTTTAATCAGCCGTTTATAAATATCTTCTGTTTTTTCCGCTTCGGTCTTTTTATGCGCTTTGGGTTTATTTGCCTGGTTATTTCGCCATGCATCCAGTGAGTTATTGATATAATTCAGTCTTGCTGTCTGATATGCCTCTCCCACAAAGCCGAGATCATCCGCAGCATAACCCAGGCGGGCACGCTCACGGTCTTCCCCCTTCAGGCGGGACAGAGCCAGTTCGCGCTCGCTGTTATTCAGTGCGGTCTGCTGTTTATCATCCAGGGTTGCCTGTGGTAGCCGTAACGGTACATTCACCAGCCCCTGTCGCTGCTGAAGTAATTCATTACCGAGCCCGAGAAGGCGATTAAACTCGGTATGCTGCCCATTCATGATCAACAGGGACTGATACGCTTTGTTTTGTTCCGCGGCCTGTTGACGGATCAACGCCACCCGTCGCTCCTCCAGCCCGGCAAGCACATCCTGAATGGATTGCGCTTTGCCCTGCATTTGTGTGAGACGGGACTGTTCAACTGCCAGTTGATTTGTTGCTTCGGCAAGCCCTTTAAGGATGATTTCAGCACCCGAACCACTCTGCGAACTTTCATCAAGCCAACGTTGATAATCAGCAATTTGATTTTTCAGTCCGCGAATTTTTCCTTCCTGTTCGCTAATCAGGCGATTTTGTTCCTCCAGTGCCTGCCGCGTCTTTTCCTCATTATCTGACGCTTCAGGAAGCGACATTGCCGACGTTTTCTGGCGAATTTCGTCGATTGTTGCGGCATACTGGCGTGCAGATTCTCTGGCCTGCTCCTGATTCTGATACATCGTGTACCAGGCCGCGGCCCCCAGCATGACAAGCCCCGGCACCCCACCAACCAGTCCCAGTGCTCCACTTAACAGACGACTTCCCACTGACGTGACAGTATTCAGCGTTGTCTGTGCTGCTGTTCTGGCCGCAATATTACGGGTAAGTGATGCCTGGGCAGCAGCCAGTTTCGCTTCTGCGGCTGCCTGCCTTTCGGTACCGCGAGCAGCAACAACCGCCTGTTGCGCACGATAAACCGCCGCACGCGCCCTGGCTGTTGCTATCTGTGTCCCCCGGAGCTGCGCTTCCGCAAGAGCCACTTCGTTTCTGGCTGCAGTAATTAATCCGGCAGTTGCAGATCCAGCAGAAGACGCCATATTGCCAAAATATCGGGCTACCCCGACGGCAACCAGAGCACCGGCAGCGGTTGCCACAGTGTCAATATGGCCTGCAATACCATTCAGCACACCGGAGAGCGTCTTCGTCACTCCGCTTGCCTCGTTCGCACCACCAACCCAGGCCATAAAGGCGTTTTCAACTTTGGTTGCAGAGGATGAAACCGTATCAGGCATTGCCGCATATTCATCACGTAATGCCCCAAGCTGACTAATCAGTGCAGGAACAACCTTATCGGCGGTCAACTTTCCGTTATCCGCCATGGCCTTCAGATCCTTACGGGCAACCCCCATTCCCGCAGCCAGCGCACGAATAACACGATCGCCGTTCTCATTCACCGAGTTAAACTCTTCACCGCGCAGCACTCCCTGCGCCAGTGCCTGACTGAACTGCGTGATCACCGAACTGGCTTCTGCTGTACTGGCACCGGATAATTTCAGGCCCGTGGAGATCGCCTCGGTGACTTTCAGTACCTCCTCAGAACTGTAACCATACTCCCGCATGGAAGCTGCAGAACGGGCAAAAAGGCTGGCGTTATCAGAAAACGCCGTCCCCGTTCTCTGGCTGATCGCCATTAATTCACGCTGTGATGCCTGAAAATCATCACTGGACTGTGAGGCCTGCTTCAGACGGGCATTTACTGAATTCCACTCATCGGCGAGAGAAATAAGATGACCGGTAGCAAAAGCCCCGGCAAATGCCCCCGCCATATTCAGTGCCGAAGATTTAGCTGTATTTATCTGATCCGTCACTTCTGCCAGTGCACGCCGCATTTCACGGGATGCCGCAGCGGACTGCCGGCCTCCGTTCTGCATGGTACGGTAGTAATCCTGCCCCAAACGCGAAGCCCGGGAGATCTCTGACTGGAATGACCGGGAATTTGCCGAGATTTTAATAATCAGTTCACGTAATGTCGCCACACTCATTCTCCGGACGAAAAAAAACCGCCGAAGCGGTTATGTTGACTCACTGAGACACTATTAAAAGCGCGTTTTCCAGTCCGGCAAATGGATCTGATACGCCTTCTGTCTGCTCCTTCTCCCACTGAAGAAGCGCATCATTCAGTGGCACTTTGACCCCCTGCGCACCGTAAACAGCTGAAACAATCTGGGCAGCCCGGATATCAGCCCGTTCGTCCCCCAGCGGGCTGAACCTGTCAAATTCTGCCCACATCATGATTTCTGATGCGGACATTTCCCGGCGTAACTCTGACAATGTGCGCCCCATCCTGAGCGCCAGCATCATCAGAAAACGCATCCCCGGAAGCGCTACTTTTTTTTAACCTCGCCGGCATCACTGATCAGTTCCAGAGACTGCCGAAGAAGCCGCGCATGCACCGGGCCATACACGGCAATCACCTGTTCACGATCATCCTCTGAAAATACAGGTTGCAGTCCGGTATCACACAGAACATCAATGAACAGTTCAACGTCCGCCTCCAGATTTCGGCGGGCACGCTCTGCAACAGATGGCGATGTATCATCTTCCCTGGCTTTAACGATCTCCTGCCAGCGCAACCAGGCTTCTGCAGAAGGTTCCCGTAACACAACCGTTGCTCCCTCCCATTCAGGCACATCAACGGTTTTATGGCGAAACCCCGACATCGTTGCCAGTGCCAGATTACGGATATTTTTAGTCATCACATCCATCCTCATTAACTGACGGTTACAGTGCAGGAAATGGAGGTCACTTTGTTAACCGGGCTTGCTGAATCAGAAATCTCGCAGGTATACGCACCGGCATCACCGGATGCTGCTGATGCCTTACTGAACGTTGCCGCCGTCTGTCCGGAAACAGGAGAACTACCTTTCTTCCAGACATAAGAATAAGGCGGCACACCACCGGCAGCCTCAACCACCATTTCGAGTTTCGCTCCGGCAGAAACCTGCAGCGTGCTGTTTAAATCGACCTTCACTTTCAGCGGCTCTGTCGTCAGCACAGGTTTACCTTTCAGGCGCAGGGAAAACGTTGCAGCCACAACACCATTGGTTCCTGCAGACCTGGTATGCTGACGCACCTCTGCCATAAAGGTAAATCCGTTTCCTGACGGAAAAATAACTTTAAAGCCATACGTGGTGTCATTGTCATAGGCACTGCGCAACGCGTTCTGGGCAGCATTGAGGTAAAAGTTGCCTGACATGGAAATCTCTGACGCGGCACCAAGACCGTTAATATTTTCCTGCTCAACAGAACACAGCGTGGTGACATCAATATCCTGCTTTTGTCCTGCGGTAAACTGCACCTCTTTGATTGTACAGCTCAGGCCAAGATAGCTGGCAGAATCCAGGGTTTCTGCTGTTACCGGTGCAGACGAAATCATAATTTTCGTCAGTTGCGAACGCTCAAAATTAGAGGACATACTCGTCTCCTGAAAATAAAAAACCCGCCAGCGGCGGGTGGGTAAAATCATTAACGACCTCAGGCTATTACCTGAAATTCAAGCGTGGCTCTGCTCAGACGGGAGTCAGGATCATAACCCTGCGTTTTAGAAATAACGGAGGGTGCCAGTTTCCTTACTGTATCAAGCGCCTGCTCACGAATATCATCTGCGTCATCAGGTACTGTCGCCCAGACATCGATCTGCACGACAATTCTGGATTCAGCCTGACCATCAAGCACATCAGACGCCGTGTCAGACACCACAGAAAACACCAGCCACGGCGGAGATACCGCAGGCTTTCCCTCCGTCAGCGGGACCACATAAGGATATACCTGTCCTCCGGCCAGCTGAGACAGCAGGGAATACAGTGTGGCCTCCCTCATTTACTTAAGACCTCATCAATAGCCTGATTCATTCGCTGTATGGCAACCTGCGCCGCCAGCTCCTCTGTCGTATCGAAAGCCGGGCGAATGAATGGATGCGCGGGCATGTTTATCGTTCCCAGCTCCACAAAGCGCCAGTAAAACGCATTTCGGGGATCGCTGGCTTTCATGCTGTTATCACTGTTTCCGGTTCGCAGGTTCCGTCCGCGAATGTGGACACCCGAGATAATTTCTCCCCGACGCTTTGAACGCTGCGTGAGAACAACCACATTTTTCTTCAGTTTCCCGGTTCGCTCCGGCGCACGTTCAACAACTGCATCCCGCATAACTTCAGCACCGGCACGGGTGGCATCGCGCAGAACCTTATTGTTTTCTGCCCTGCTGAGCGTCTCCAGATCCCGTGCAATATCCGCCAGACCTGAAAAATCAAGACTGAAATCCATCACACATTCCCCTTCTGAGAACAGAGTATCTCAAGCCGTGTGGCACGAGCATCCGGTATCGGCGGACCGTCTATACTCAGAATCGCGCCTTTGAATGCACCAGTCAGCACTTTCAGACATGAAGTTGCTGTTACATCTCGCCGGAATCTCATCCAGACCCTCACTGTAGCCTGAGCAGTTTCTGCGCCTCCGGATATTCTCTCCCTGCCACTGATCCCCTTAACTTCTGCCCATATGGTTGCCCCCTCCGTCATTGTTTCCACAGGGTGCCCTGACGGAGACCGAACGGTGGTGGCATTCAGAATAACCACACGATCACGTAATCTTCCTGCCTGCATGAATCCCCCTATGTTCCGGGATGAAACCGATACATCCGCAGTCCGGTATAGAAAAAATCAGGCATTGCATCCTGCATTTCCCTGTTCTCGTACCAGTAGCCAACCAGTTGCATAAGACGCAGCTTTATCAGCGGTGTTATTACAAGCCCGGTCGTATCCTGCTCAGAAACAGTTTCATCGTAAAGCGTCCGGTTTAAAAACTTTTCAGCCTCTTCCCTGGCAGCAGCCAGATACATCATAAGAAGAGCATTCTCCTGTTCATTGTCATCATCAATCCTGCACTGAACACGAAGCTCTTCCAGAGTGGGCATCATTTGGGCAACCTCTATGAATGCTGTTTTTTAGACTTATCAGCCCCCCGCGCAACAGGTGTTCTCTTATCAGAGACAATCCCAGCTGCAGTGGCAATTTCGCGTACCCGTTCGGGTAATTCTTTATCTTCATACTCACCGGCCCGAATAATCTCAACACGCATACCGTCCGGTGACCATTTCAGATCTTGTTTCAGGATCATGATTCTTTCACCTGTCAGAACAGGGCGCACTTCTGCGCCCCCTGAATGATTACGCCGCTGCAATCTTCAGCAGTTTGATGGCCTGCGAATCGACCAGCATGCCGCCGGTGCGCTTGGTGGTATAAAAACCGACAAACGGTTTATTGGTGTACGGATCACGCAGAATGCGGGTGCCGATACGGTCAACGATGGTGTAACCCCGTTTGAAGTTACCAAATGCAATGGCTTTCGCATCAGCGGCGATATCCGGCATCTGTTCGTTTTCAGCGATACCGTAACCCGCCAGAGAGGACGGCTGCCCCAGCTCCAGCCCCGGACGCCACAGATAGTTACCCTCGCTGTCTTTCAGCAGACGGATGGCAAACAGGCTGTTGTTGTTCATCATGAACTTCGCGCCAGTGCGGTGTGCCTTACGCAGCGTGTAAATCAGTTTGATAATGGCGTCTGCGGTCACCGTCGTCGCTTCGCCGGATACAATATGCTGAAGTTTGCCGAACGCCCGGACCTTATCGGTTTCATCGGTGGATTCATACGCCAGGAACCCTTTCGGCTTCTTGGTACCATCGCCGGAGGTAAAGGCAATTTCTTCCTGTTCGGCAAATTCGGTTGCCAGCTCGCTGTTGATCCAGGCCTCCACGTTGAAGAAAGCATCATCCAGCATTTTCTGGGTGGCCTGCGGGTTACCGTAGATTTCCCCCATGAAAGGTTCAATCAGGCCCAGTTTTGAGGTGGCAGTCTGGGTGCGCGCGTCAGTCTCGCCAACCCATCCGGAAGCCGTGCCGCCCAGATTCACCAGTTTTTTGTAGTCGGAACCGCCAACGGTGATCACCGTGGCTTCCTGGCGCATCACCACTTCATCTTTCAGCAGGTTGAGAATGTTGCGATCCAGTTCTTCCGGCACGGCATAGCCGCCGTCTTCATCGGTGCCCACCTGCAATGCCTTACGCTCCAGATCACGCAGACCGTCTTCACGGCCTTTACGCAGGAAGCCCACAAAAGCCTCTTTATGCTCAGTGGCCAGTTTATTTTGCACACCACCTGCCGGACGTTTCAGCTCAAGCAGCTCTTTTTCAAGATCGCTTTTGAGATTTTCCAGCTCGCTGAGTTTCCCGTTCAGGGTTTCCACCTGCCCGGCAAGCTTGCCTTTTTCCTGCTCAATCGCATCCACGCGCTTGTCGTTCTTTGCCTTGAAGTCGTCAAACTTCTGCTGCAGCTCCTGCGCGACCTGTTCGACATCTTTAATATCTACCGCCATCGTATTTCTCCTGATTAGAAGTTCAGATTTTTCAGTGCATTCAGTGCAGAGCCCACATCCTCAGCGTCGCGCAGGGACAGTGCGCCATAGCCCCCGGCCATGAATGCTTTGGCCTGGGTACGGGAGAGTCCGACATCACGCAGGACTCTTTCGATTTTTTTCTGTTCGGGGATTTCCCCGCGGGCCAGCGCGTTCTTGACGTCGCTGATCCGCGCCTCGTCGTTAGACGGAAACGTCACCAGACTGACTTCCCAGAGGTCGATTTCTTTCAACAGAAAGGCTTCTTTCGTCCGGTCGTATTCCCAGTCCTTCAGGACGTACCCAATAGAAAGGCCGGTTAACGAACCGGCCTTCATGTGTGCATGTGCGCGTTTTGCCAGGGGATCATCATCAATGAGCAACCGCCCCCTGACGTAAAGCCCGACATCGTCTTCCTTCATTTCGGTGTAAACACCGATGGGCTCATCCATGCGGTGCTGCCAGAGCAGCGCAGGCAACGCTTTTCTGTCACTCCACGCCCGCAGGGAAGCAGCAAATGCCCCGGACATCACCACATCATCGTGACTGTCCTTTACACCAAAGACGGAGCCATACCCTTCAAACTCACCGGAGTCACTGACAGATTTCAGACTCAGCGGTACATCAAGACGTTGTTTCGTCTGCATTGGCGTTATCCTTCTGCTTACCGGCTTTACTGCCATCGGAGGGTTTCGTGGTCATGTTCATCGGTGTGAGATAGACATCCCCACCGGAACGCGGATTCATATCTTCCAGGTCGCGGCAGTCATTGGGAGAGTAAATTCCCCAGTTGATCCCGGTGGCGTAGGCTTCAAAACGGGACTTCATATCCCCGCGCAGTAACGCCCCGGCGTTAAATTTGGCGTAATAAACGCCCTGCTTACTTTTTCGTACCAGTCCGGTGTTGATCCGCTGTTCGATTCGGGTCAGATACGGCACCAGTGAATAGTTGATAAATCCGAGCCCCAGCTCTTCGATATTGTTGAAGGTGGCGCGATCGGTGTTCTGCACCATGTGCAATGGCACACGGAACAGACGACAAATTTCTTCAAGCTGAAACTTGCGGGTTTCCAGGAACTGGCTGTCCTCTGCGTTCAACGCCATCGACTTCCAGTCCAGCCCCATCTCAAGGATCATCGGGCGGTGAGCATTGCCAAGCCCGGTGTGACGCTCCTCAAAATCTTTCTTCAGGCGCTCATAAGCCTGATCCGACAGCGTCTGCTCTGTACGCAACACACCCGACGTCACCGCGCCATTGCTGAACAGTCTGGCCCCATGCTCTTCGGTCGCTGCCGCCAGCGATATTGCCTCGCGGGCATAGGCGATGGGATTCAGTCCCACCAGACCGTCCAGCGTCAGCGTGCGCACATGCCAGATATCTTCCTGGTTCAGTACATCCGTGGAGCCGTCCGGGAATGTGACCTGGTAAACCGGTTCCCAGCTACTGTTAAGCTTCGGTACCACACAACCGGGGTCGACGGGCAGCAGTTCAGCCACTTCGCCAAATGCTTTCACTTTGTAGGCGTAAAAATTTCCCCTCAGGCACAGACAGGTGACCACCAGCTCCCAGAACTCCTGCGGCGTCATATAGCCATTGGGATGCGTGGAGATCAGTTTATGCAGACGTTCGCCGGTGGCTCTCTGCTTCAGGCTGCCGTTCAGGTGATACAGATTGCAGGGCAACATCCCGACCGACTCTGCCAGCACCCTGACGCAGGAAAAAACCGCCGTCAGTCGCATGGCTCGCTGACTGCTGATCTGCTTTCCGGTATAGGTGTCGTAGGACAACCCGATGGCATCCGCCAGCTCTGCTGGCGTGGTCACCGGCGCGTCACTTTTTCGTTGAAATAATCCCGAAAAGAACACTATTTACCTCCGCCGACAGACAGCTGTGTACGATCGAGATATCGCGCCACCAGCCACGACCAGAACAGGCACAGCACCCCGGCAACAACAAAACCCGCCGGGGGATAAATCAGCCAGGCACCATACGCCAGCAAAAGCGCACCCAGCACGCCCACCAGTGGCGCGAGAATTATCAGAAACATAATGACCTCGGTTAAAGCGAGCGGATGCCCACGCTGACCAGATGTTCAGACAGATCCGGCTCCGGTTCACCACCATTGACCAGCATCCGGCTCATTGCTGTAAACATCGCAACAGGGCCGTCGATTTTGGCTTCCAGCGTGGATTTATTCGGGAAGATATTGTCGTTTTTGTCCGGTTTTACCGTAACGTTAGACATCATCCAGTTCATGACCGGATGATTGCTGTGATGGAAACGCCCGGCATAGACCAGTGATTCCGTTTCCTTCATGGCCTCTGACAGATTGCGAACCGTCTGCGGAACCTCCACCAGCGGTATCCCTTCTTCAGCCAGTGCCAGGCTGAACTGCATCGCGCTCCACGGGTCAAATCCCAGTTCCCTGAGGTTTTCACCACCAATCCATTCCAGTAAGTCACTTTTTATCTGAGCATGATCGATAACATCACCATCCGTCAGAATCAGCTTATCCATCTCCGCCCACTTCCGGTAAAGTTCTGCCTGCTGCCGCGAGCATCGTTCCAGCCGTCCTTCCGGAAGCCAGAATTTAAAATCGGCATGAACATGCCCGTTATCCGTTCGCCAGAGTTTTGCCGCCGCACAGATATCAATCTTATGAGCAAGGTCAACGCCGACCCACATGGGATACGTTTTCAGCTCATGTCGTGGGGCAATGTATTCGCACTTCTCCCACTTAATCATGTCCATCCAGGCAGACTCTGCTGTTACCCACACATTCATGTGTTTGGTAAAAAAATTCACCCGCGCAGAGACCTGTTCTTTCGCTTTTTTCGCCAGGCGACGCAGATCATCCCAGCGTTTACAGATGCCCAGGCCGGGATTCGCTTTCTGCCAGACCGTTTCATCAAACGGATCATCTCCCTCATCGAGGGTGTAAATAATCGCAAAGTAGGAGTCGTCTTTTACCGCGCCCTCCACGTCGCTGTTATAGCCACGCAATACCTTGATGGCGTAATCACGCTGCTCGTAACAAATCCCTTCCTTGTTAAACCCTGCCGTGGTGATACCAAATAAAAGGGACTGCAGACGGGCACCGGTTGCCGTTTCCAGAACGTCCCACACGTCACGGGTTTTATGTGCATGCAGCTCATCAATAATGGCGCAGTGGATGTTCAGACCATCCAGGTTGTTTGCATCCGAAGAAAGCGGTTCAAATTTTGATGCGCTCTGCTCCTGGTAAATCGCCAGCTTGTTGAAATCAAACAACCGCCCGAGTGTCGACCGGGCTTTTCTGACCATATTTTTGGCGTCTTCAAACACGATTCTGGCCTGGTCACGCGTGGTTGCGGCTGAATACACCTCAGCTCCGCCTTCACCATCTGCCCCCGTCATATACAGGCCGATACCCGATGACAGAGTTGATTTTGCGTTTTTACGGGCGACTTCGTTGTACGCCGTCCGGAACCGGCGCACCATCACCGGACGTCCGCTGCCATCGCTGCGCATGACAACTTCCCCGGTCTCTTCATTGACCAGCGGAATGACAAAACCAAAAATATTAATGAGGATAAATACATGCCAGTCCATCAACTCAATGGGCTGGCCTGCCAGCGCCCCTTTTACATGAGGCACAAATTTGTAGAAATTCAGGATGTGCTGCGCACGGGGTTCACTGAAATAAATCCCCCGCTCTTCGCCGTACTTCAGATCATCAAGAAAACGCTGGCAGGCTAGGCGGACAAATTCGCCAGCAACAATTTCTCCTGCAACAACACGTTCGGCGTAGCGGATCCCGTCAGCCACTTTTGCCATCAGTCTCTCGCTTTTAAAAGCTCCGCCAGCGGATCAACATCATCCGGTCCGGCGATATTTACTTTAGCCCGGCTTGCCGGTGACATACCAAACTCTGCAAGCATTGCCCGGATCCGCTTCCAGGCATCCGCTTTCATTGCCGCCGCGGGGTGCGCCTTAATCAGTACATCACCGCTCTGCGTTTCCGTGCGGTAGGTATACCCCTCAACATCGAGTGTTTCGCAGTGATGCCGATATTCGGTGTAGGCTTCCACCAGCAACTCGAGCGCACGCGCATCAAGCTGAGAAATGATCCCTTCCGCATTCAGCTCTTCCGCCATTCGCCTGAACCAGTACTTCCCCTGAGCCCCTAAATGCTGCGGAATTTTAGGAAGACCTTTTTCATCCTTTTTAGCGGTTTTTTTGTGGTCTTTAACGGGACGCTTTGAGGGGTTGCCTCGTATCAAATGCAGGCGTGGCGGGGTTTTCGGAGGTCCTGACATAATCGGTCTTACCTATCAATCGTTTGTTCACATTTCCAAAAAAAAGTTTTCGAACCTGCGGCGATGTGAGGAAGGGTCAGGCGGCGGTACTGAGCAGCCAGGGTTGCAGAGATTTGACCCGCCCCTCCCCTACAGATGGGAACCGTTATCAATTGATGCGTTCGCGCGCTGTTTTTGCTTTATGACAGGGCCAGCACAGACTCTGCAGGTTACTGTCTGCATCCGTGCCACCATGAGCTTTCGGAATGATGTGGTCCACAGTTCTGGCTTCAACGGCTCTCCCATTGCGCAGGCAGTTCTGACACAGATGATTATCACGCTTCAGTATGCGCGCACGTATGGCATCCCATTTCGAGCCATAGCCACGCTGGTGGCGGCTCAGTCCGCGTTGATGCTGTACCCATCCTTCGCCACGATGTTTATCGCAGTAACCAGAACTGTCTGTGGTTGTACCTGCACATCCACGCTTACGGCAGGCGCGTGAGATTCGTGATGGCATAAATACCTCATACCCTACGAAATGTTTACCACGATAAAAAGGCTACTTAATGCACTGAGTGCGGATATACTCCTGTGCCCCTTCCAGTTGCATCTGCATCGTCATCAGCCGCTCTCTGAGGGTGAAATAATCCCGTTCAGCGGTGTCTGCCAGTCGGGGGCTGGTTGCATTATCCACGCCGGAGGCGGTGGTGGCTTCACGCACTGACTGACAGACTGCTTTGATGTGCAACCGACGACGACCAGCGACAACATCAGCGCGCAGAGTTTCATTTTCAGCTTTCGCATTGGCTAATTCTCTCGAGTACTTTGCATCGAGCGCAGCAACATCACGCTGACGCTGCTGCATGTCAGCGATGGTGGCGATCGCCAGCTTCAGCTCACTGACTTTTTTATCACGCTGTTCTTTGTAGGCGATGGCGTTATCACGGTAATGATTGACCGCCCACGACAGGCAGACGATGATGCAGATAACCAGAGCATAAATAATCGCGGCGACTCTGCTCACTGATCTATTCCCCAACAGGCTAATGCGCTTTCCTGGTCACGACGAATAACCTGACCGTAACAGTTATTTGAACGAATGCGGCAATCACGGCCACCGTCCTTAATCCACCAGCGAATCGCCTCGCATGCACCTTTACGATCACCGGCATTCAGCCGCTTATAAAACGTCGACGGGAAACACTTACCAGGGCCAATGTTATAGGGACAAAATGACGCTATACCCGCTTTCTGTGGCTCGGTCAGTGGTACTTTAATATTACGTTCCACCCATGCCAGCGCCTTATCACGTTCAATAGCGTTAACCTGGTCGCACTTTTCCTTCGACAGCTTCATTCCCGGTATGACGGGCTTACCATCCACCATTGTGGCACCGCGGCAGATGGTCCATATACCGGAACCATCACGGTATGCCGTTGTGTGATTACCCTCTTTTTCGTTCAGAAACTGGTCAAGAATGTCAGGCGCAGGCGCACCTGCGGCAATCAGCGCCAGAACGACAGCCGACAGACCGTATTTGATTTTTGCGCTCATGGATATGGATGGATATTTATCAGGATTTATCGGTTCCAAATCCCTGGATATGTTTAGTACTCAGCCCGGCAGGTAGTTCCTCGCAGGGGTAATACTGACAATGTGAAGATCACAGAACAAACAGTAAGGACAACATATGAGCGATACTTATTTATCTAAAAAAGCTTTTGCTGATATTCTGGCCATCAGACAGGTTGTCATACTCCTGGTTAACGATTTACCAGATGAGAAAAAAGCAATTATTAAAGATTTGCTTACTAAATCAGCTGACACTTTTTCATCAAAAAAATTACCCGAATCCCTGGAAACCCCGCAGGAAGTTTTAGACGAAATGAACAAATTGATTGCCGAATCATGCGCTACTCTTGCTGAGACAATTTTAATTCCTGAAGAAGCTTCGTCGTCATACCATCAATAGTTTGCTGAACAGCTTTAGCAACAAACGCCACCCCATTTTCGTGGTGGCGTTGTCGCTCATTTACGGCTCGCATCGCGGCAACTATCGCACGACTTATGTCATCCCCGGCGTTTTTTTCCCGCCCTGCGCGCCTGGTGTTGGCTTTAACTGCACTATCAAAACCCGCAAGATGAGGACGATCGTGTTTATTGGCAGAATTTTCAATCTTAATGGAGTACTGATGCTGCAGATAAGACTCAACTTTTTCTGACAATTTTTCTGCCACTCCCAGGAAGACCTGCCTGACGCTCATTCTGGCTGCTGCCTCATAAAACTCCAGCGCGGCACCTTCAACACGGTCCATGGTGATGACCAGGTCAAAAATTTCACCGTCAAAGCGTTTTTTGTCCCGTAATGCTACAGTTACCGCAACTTTATTCTCAAAATTGCGGATCCCTTTCACAATCAGTTCATAGTTTTGAGTCATTGAATTACTCTCCCCGTGCAGCCTTACGCTTGTCTTCTCTGATTTTGAAGTACAGATTTGTCAGATAAGTCAGGAAGCCCAGAACCAGACTCCCCAGTACACCAATCGCAGCCCACTGTGACGGACTGACCTGATCAAGCCACTGTAAAAACCAGTAGCCAGCACTGCCTGCGGAGGTGCCGTAGGCAATGCCCGTTGAAATTTTGTCCATGGATTTCATAGCCTCACCTCCGCAAATAACGGATGGCGTAATTCTTATATCGGGAAGGGGAAAAAGAAGGCCGCAGCGTAACTATCACTGAGGAGTTCAGGATAGCCAGTGGCTACGGCTCAGTTTGGGTTGTGCTGTTGCTGGGCGGCGATGACGCCTGTACGCATTTGGTAATCCGGTTCTGCTTCCGGCATTCGCTTAATTCAGCACAACGGAAAGAGCACTCGGTACATTTAAGCCAAGCCCCATAAGGGAGAATGCTCTTACCTGTTGTGCAGAAAAAAAACCACACGGCAGCGGGTTTAAGCTGTGTGGCGAAGTTACCTCTCTTCACCAAGAATTCGGTAATAAAATAACTTGTGGCGCTCTCGTTTTTATGCCGATAAAATAAACGGTCCACTTTCAAATGGAGCGATTCATGATTTTTCTCAGAACTGAAAACGGCATCGAGAAACTTGAAAACTGGGAGGAAATTATATCCAGACCAAACTTTGTCACCGCTATAGACAAAGGAGTTCAACAACTTGAGGAGATAATTGGTTACTACAAATTTAAAGAAGAAATCCACTGTGGTCTAACTGGTTGCAACCAACCACATCAAATGGGTTATATTGTAAAAACATCTAGTGGCATTGAAACCAACATCGGAAATAAATGTGGTAAAAACGAATTTGGTGTGGAATTTGGTGAAAACGTTCTTAGTTTCAATAAACTTATGCAACTCGAAACCAATCGGGAAATTATTAGTACCGCAAAAAGTAAATGTGAAGCGTGGCAAAAAAATATTGAAACGATACGAAATATCAAACCCACAATAGATTATCTATCTTCTACCATCGAAAATAGTAAAAATTCCAATTACGCCGGAAGACTTGGTGCTACAGAAATTCGTTTTTTGACCAAGAGCCAGACAGGCCTTGTAACCCTTTCTGAAGTGGAAACTGATAAGAATACCAAAACAATTCTGTTCGCAATGAATGAACACATGCGCGAGTCTGGAGAAGCAATAAGTGAATTCTACATAGGAAAAGTATCATTTAGTCATGTTCTTTTACCAGAAAACAATCTTCGTGATTTTTTTGTTGCGCTCAAAGAAGATCTAAAAAAAATTCAGTGTATTGATCTACAAACAGCCCCAAGCCCAGAAATTTCTAATGTTGCCAAAATTGCCAGTTCAATCGAAGAACGAATCAAACGATTAAAAAAACTGAAACATGAAGCCAGTAAATTCCTAACTAAAAAAAATCTGCGTCCCATCGCAAACAAAATAAAATACTCATCGACAGCGGATGAACTTGAATTCCATAATTTCGAACGCTTTTTAAACGGGCTGAAATGATAGAAGCCCCGAAAGGGGCTTCTATCAAAATCATTTACGCATTATTCCGCATGCTCAAAAGAATACATGACAGATTCGGACAAAATCAAGTGCAATGTCGCAAAAAGTCTAAGTTTAGTTCACATCATCACCAAAACTTGTCACATTCTGAAAAGCAATATCGGCCTTATGCTCTTCCTGGTGACAAATGTCAACCAGAGAATCAAGAAACGGCTTCCAATTACGTGTCCATGTCCTGACATGTAGCTCGGGTATCCGCTTCAGTACAACTTTATATACTGTGGTAGACGGTATCGTGGAAAATCCATTTCCGCTACAACGTTCGCAGATTTTAAACACTGGCACACCACGCTCGCTTGTGGCTTTGCGGTCCAGTACCTCTCCCTTTCCACCACAACGACACCTGGCACTTATCACTCCCTTCCCTTTACATACATCGCAAACGACTGGTACAACTTCTGTTACCTCTGTCCATTTCTCCCAGTCTGACGGTCGAACAGCACGGGAGCGACTGGCCCAATATGGTGCTTTACCCCATGGGTATGAAACCTTACGAATGACCTGCTTACGGGGTGTTAGTCCGGTACCACTGCAACTATGGCATGTTACGCTGGTGGACGCCGATCGGGAATACTCAGCAAAAGCAAACTGCGCCAGCACCAGCATACACCAGCCAAATTCACCACCAGCTGCTTTACGCACATTCTTCGGTGCAATTTCCATCGCGTGACGCGCCAGCGCCTGGACTGCCATCTGCTCATCAGTCTTGCTGATACCTGCCTTCCCGAAGAAGGCCACCAGACCAAACCGCTCACGATTGCTGGTGGTACCAATAGCCGCCATAACATCGGTGCCTGTAAGACGTTCCGGAGAGGTTCCTTTCACATCATCGCCGATATACATTCCCTGAGGACTGAAGTATTTTAGGGATGCCTCAAGCTTCATTATTCACACTCCCCAACCAGATTAAGAATAACCGCCGCGCCATTGTCTTTCATATATTCGCCCTTTCCGCTTGCCAAAAACCAACGACACACCTCCACGGCTTCAGCCCGTGTCACCGGTTTGATGGTCATCAGCAATTTTTCAAGGTAGCGCTCGCGGTCATATACCGATTCGTGATGCTCAGAGTAACCAAACTCATCGCCCTGTTCTTTAGTTGCAGTGTGGCGAACACTGTAGAGCCAGTCCCAGTAAACAAACTCACGAACTACGTCTGACAATGTATGAGGCTCTGGCAGTACATCACGATAGCCATCAACATATGCACGACGCTGATCATCAATTTCATTCATACGGATGCCGTCAATTCTGCCCGCTTTCTTCTCGGCTGCAGTCCAGCCCCAGAGATGATCGTCGATAAATTTCTGGGAAGACTTGATCACTCGCTCGGCTTCCACATCTTCGAGTGCTGCTTCATAGCTACCAAACGTAGCCCTGACTGATGCTGCTTTTTTGATATTCTCCCGGGCGATACTGATTGCCTGTGCCGGGTTATCCATGCCGATGGTACCGAAAGCAATCTGGAAAGGATCGCCACCATTCGCCAGCAGATAACGCGAATAGCGTTCCTGGGCCTCTTTTGGGGAAATTTTAATTTTCACCAGCGCAGCCTCAGCAGCATCCAGATGTGCGGGTTCGTTCAGACGGATAACCTCCAGCACCCAAAGATAAGCATCAGTCTGCTTATGCCCGGTGATTCTCCGTTGCTCTGGCAGGGGCTTGATGTTTGCGAGGACGGAGCTGTACGCTGCCGTCGGGATGGTGAATAGTGCTTTATGTTCGTTGTTATCAGTACGCATTACGCAACCGCCTTTTTCTTATGGAAAACCAGCTCTCGAACCTGATCACCGTTCATGAGCATATTGTTGAAATCATCGTGATCCGGCCAGTACACGCTCACGCGCTGCAGGTCATTCTTTGCCATCAGATTGGCATGAGCACATTCGCAAGCCGCAGCCAGCCCGGTGGCGCTGTTCTCATCACGGTCGGCAAAAATAATCAGGTGCAGCACACCAGCTGGTACACGGAACTTTTTCATAAAGCCGCTGTTAATGGTTGCCCAGGTGTTCACGTTATAAATCTGGTGCGCTGACAGCGCTGTTTCGATGCCTTCGGCGATACCCAGAGTGCTAGCGACAGGAAACATGCGGATAGCTACAGAACGAGCGTGGTCCAAATAGTTATCTTCCTGCAGGGATTTGAGGCGCTTTGCACTGCTACCAATATCTGCTTTTTTATCACCATCAAGCAGAGTCTGGTGCAGATAGCACAACTCCCCTTTATCGTCCGTAGCAAGTGAATAAAGAGACTGAAACACACTCCCGTTGTGTCTCTGCCTGGCATTGAACCGGATCGCCTCAGCAGGAAGACTGAATATTCCACGAGAATTAAGATACGCTGCGCCGGATGTACCACGCAGTGCCTCCAGTTTTGAAAACTTGCTCAATACCCGTTTGCGTAAGCTGGTGGCGCTGCTGGTTGCCGGGATTTTAACCCGTTGGTAATCATTACCGATCAGGCGGTCTATTTCGGTACAAATCTCGTTAAATGGCTTCGCCTGTGTCAGGGTGACAAGTTTCATACCATCGCCACTACCACATACACAGATCCACGTTCCTGCACCGTCGCGGTCATCAATTCGGAACTTGCCACGTGCACCGCATACCGGGCATTCACCCTTGAAGTGATTTTTTCCTGTTATCGGCGGCAAGCCGAAGTGCTCTAATATTTCAGGCCAGCGGCCTTTCGCTGCAGCTGCTGTTTTCATCTTACTGACTCAAACTGTTTATATTTTTCTGGAGTTGTTGCTTTGCTTGCATGATGCGCCAAGCCTCAGTGCCTATTGGCATCTCGCTTCGCTCACCTCGTTCCTGAGACAGAGGAATCGTTGCCTGCAATTTTTCTATAGTTCTCTGCGTCCGCTGACGGCCTTTGGCAAACCGAATCAGCTTGTGTTTGATGTAGTTACTTACCTCTGGGCTTATTTCCATCGGGAAACTGCTCAACCCATCAGGCCATTCACCGAATTTCTCCCTGAAAGTGTGAGCACACCATCCATCACTGACTGGACGCCCCAGCGAAGCACGCTGGCGCTGATAAAATTTGATCTGACTCCACCAGGACTGTTTCTCTGCCTTCGTCGACTGATGCTGATTTTTACCCAGCTTATTAAGTTTGCGGCTAGTGTCAGTATCAACGTCTTCACCTCGCAGCGGCTTGTGTCCACATTTCGGGCAAACATAGACGCCAGCTGGCTTCATGTAGTGGCATTGAGGGCATTCATGTGGCAGTTTTTCGGCCCGTTCCTCAACTGCGCGGCGCGCACTTTCCTCCATACCGTCAGACTTGCCGGGAAGATCGTCGTACTCGATTGAATCCGGATAACCCAGACGGTGCACGGTGCCGCTATGATCGAAGATGAGGCAGGACTCTTTACCCGGTGCGGTGCGCAGCCCACGCCCGAGCGCCTGCAACCAGCGAATTTCGCTTTTTGTTGGCCTGGCGTAGATGATGCAACGAACGTCACTATCGAAGCCGGCCACCAGCACGCCCACACTAACGATGATTTTCGTTGCACCAGTTTCAAAGCGGTGAATGATGGTCTGGCGCTCATCTACCGGAGTGTCTGCGGTCATTACCTCAGCGTTAACACCTGCGAGGTTAAACTGGATTGTCAGGTAATTGGCGTGGGCTACGTTAACGCAGAAAGCGATGGTAGGTAGATCCCGACCATTCTCCAGCCAGTTCTGTACGATGTCGCCCACCAGCGTAGATCCGCACATGATTTCAGCCAGCTGCGTTTCGTTGTAATCCCGGCCGTACTCAAGCGAAGATGTGGTTTTAACACCTTTCAGATCCGGCTTAGTTGGCGCGTAAAATTCGTATTTACTCAGATCGCCACGCTGGATTAACTCGCCGATTGTGGTCGGCTTAATCAGTCGGTCATAGTATTTGCCCAGGAACGGGGAAAACGGAGTACCCGACAGGCCAATCACCTTTACGCCTTTGCCGCGCAGACGTTCGATATCCTTCAGGATGCGCTTTTTACGCAGGTGTGCTTCGTCGATAATCAGCAGATCAATATTTTCAGGAAAAACACGACGAATAAGCGTGTCGGCGCTGGCAATCTGAATTTTCCGGTCCGGATCGTAGTTCGGGTGATCCGCCCAGATATAACCGATTTCATCCCCCGGTAATCCATACTCCACGAACCGATTAGCCGTCTGGCCGATCAGGATGGTGTACGGTGCACAGAACAGGACGCGCATACCACGGCTGACAAACCCGGCAACGATGAAGGCAGCCAAACCCGTTTTACCACTACCGGTTGGCGAATACACCATGAAGGTGTCGTTTGCCTTCCAATCACGGCGCAACATGTTTAGCGCTCGTTCCTGTGCAAAATTCGGCGTGATCGTCAGCTCCATTGTGCTGCTCCCGTGCTGATGAGATAATAATTTCGTGATGTGGTTTTCATGGATTCCCCCTCACATGGCTGGTGGCCTCCCCAAAGGCTGCCAGCCCCCTTTCTGATTCAGCTCCTCTGAAAAATCACTCTTCCAAGAAGAACCCTTTTCGTTTCTCAAGGCCTGGGCGCTTTGTACTACCTTGCTGATACGAGCGTTTTTTTAAATTGCGCCCTTAAGACAGTGATCTACTTAACCAATGGATCTCTCCTGTTGGAAAAGACCCTATTCCTGCCCCTACACCCAATCCCCCCCTACCCCCCCTTTCCCTCTTCCCCATAAAAACGTACTACTTACCTAGTACATATGAGGAATTGGGTCAGTTGGTTGCCAACCTGAACAGGCACCTTTAAGCCTGCTTCTGTTCGGGTGCCTTTAAACCCGAAACAATGAGGAGCGCGATTGCGATCCAGCCAGGGGCGGCTGAGTTGTATACCCCTGTAAAGCCCTGCCCTGATTTCTCACAAACAAGCGGAGCCTTGTGTTTGCTTCGTGCCTTGCTCTGTTCTCCTTGCGGAATGAAACAGGCTCAGCGTCAAAAGTGATTTCGTATACCTCCGCATATTTCAGGGCGACCTTCCGTCTCAGTGACGGAGGCAGCCCCTGTAACTGCTGCTGAATCCACTCTTCGTCTGCCTGGCAGTACCTAGATGGCATCTCTGTCTGAACGTAATTCTGGGACATACAAGCCCTTCACCTCCCCCGTGCGCGCTAAGCTTGGATGTGGAAAAAGCTCTGGTAGGTCTGGACGAAATTCATACGCTTGGATCTTTCCGTCGACAGCTGCAACCAATAACGGCACAAATTCTGGTGAAATCTTGTTCTTGCAGTTCAACCAATCGCAGACTGTTGACTGGGCCTTTCCGCATCGCTTGGCTAAGGCTTGCTGACTTCCAAGAATCTCAATAGCTTTCTCTATGGCTTTATGTTTCATAATCGCATCTCCTATTGAGCGCATAATAGCAACAGGAAAAGCGATATTCAACGTTAAACCTAGAACATTTATCGGAAAGCCGATAAACTAGCCAAGATAGAGAGGGGAGGAAAATCGCAATGACATTTTCAGAACGACTTGATTTAGCTATGCGCAACGCAAAATTTACGCAAGGTAGGCTGGCCAAAGAAGTGGGTATGGCTCAGTCCAGTGTTAATCAACTACTTAACAAAGCCAACGGTTCCAGAAAAACAGTCGAAATAGCAAAAGTTTTGGGCGTTAACCCGGAATGGCTCGCATCGGGTGTTGGCCCAATGGAAATCGTGACCTCTGCAGACTCACACCAAATACGTAACATTTCTGAAGATTGGGTTACTGATTCGTATGTCGTGGATGTTTTAGACATCAGATATAGTTGCGGACCTGGTAGTTATAACTCTGATTTTCCTGACATTGTCAGATCTATAGCGATAGAACCAGGATACGCATCAAGAGTTTTTGGCGGCAGACCAGCATCAGCAATCAAAGCAATAAACGCCCACGGCGACAGTATGAAAGGCACAATAGACCCTGAAGACTTGGTATTTGTAGATGTATCAGTTCGCACATTTAATGGTGATGGTATATACGCCTTTACATACTCTGGAACATCGCACATCAAAAGACTTCAAAAAATCAAAGATACTCTAACGGTGATATCTGACAACCCAGCTTACAAGGATTGGGCTATCGAACCTGAAGACTTCGAACAACTTCACATTGACGGAAAAGTAATTGTCAGTTGGCCCATGACACTACACCGTTTTGCATAAGCAAAAATCATTTAACCCGCCCACTCTTAAGTGGGCTTTTTTTTTGGAAAAATCGATAAACCGATTGACAGGCAAAATCGGTAAACCTATTATCATGACATAGGTATCGAACTCACCAAAGCAATTATAGAGGATGAGAAAAATGTCATCGTATATGGGATTACCAACAAATCAGCACGATGCTCTTGAGAATATTCAGCTCTTAGTAGGGGCTGGTGCACTACTGTATAGCAGCAATAACCCTGAGTTAATTGAACTTGCCAGCTCCATCCTGTCTGTAACTCAAAAATATAGCCTCACCGCGTCACGTTTATGCAAACAAAATTTAGCTATTAATTCCCAGAATCGGATTCGCACCCAACGCGAAGCCTGCGGCTTAACAACCGCCGAACTCGCCAGGCTGCTCGATCTCGATGAAGAAATTATCTCCCAGTGGGAGAGCGGAGAGTACGAACCAACCATCAGCATGCTTATCCCTCTGGCTAATGTTCTTGGCTGTGATCCAATGTGGTTATTGACTGGTGCTTATAAACAAAATCAGGAGGAAGCATAAGATGAAAATGTTCAAAGGCCTCACCAACGAACCGGAAACAGCTTTTCATCACATTGCCGTACTGCTTGAAGCGGGGTTAATCATTTCGGCTTCCGGTGATGAAGAATGTGATGAACTTTCGGATGACATCTTTTTACTGGCACAGCAATACGCCAGAAGCGCATGCGATGCATTTAAGGAGCAAAGAACATGAAAACTCCATTAAATATTCTTGAGGAAGTGGCGGCACAAATAAAAGAGAATACATCAATGCTTGAATTTATATTTAAGAATTCGCCCGACTCAGGAGAGACAGACGATTATTTATGCTGCCTCATTCGCTCCATGAATAAGACCTGTGAAATGGCTTACGAGTATATAGAAACACTACGTAACGAATAAAGAATTCTCAAAAGAAAATCACACATAAAAGCATGACGGCCTCTGGTCGGGGGTTTTCACAACCAGAAAATAATGGTGATGCATGAAAAACAGAAGTGCTTATAAAACCGCATTATTAATGGCTAATGCAGGATACTGGTCAGTTGCAATACTGTTTCTCAGGAAAGCATACGGGAAATAACAAATGGCATATGAAATTATTGGTAAATATCGTCAGCGCATAGCCGCAACAGCATTACAGCGGATGCAACGTAAAACAGGAGGAAACCTTCTCATCGTAAATCTTCCTGACGGAGGGTTAACAACCATCGAAATTACGGAACACTTCATGACGCAACTATTATTACGATTTGAAGGTCTTACCCGTGTTGAATTTGGACGGACGGATGGTGAGATCGCAATACTTACCGCATACCGGAATGCCATCAATATTAATCAACACACTGAGTATCTAACTGAGTCTGGGAAGTTAATTGTAGACAATCTTTTAAAAGAGGTTGTTGATTACGAAAAAGAAAAATATACCAGTGGAGGAATTACTGATGTCTGATTTACCCCCTCTTATACACGAAAAAATACAGATAGTTATGACGATTGAAAATGGTCAGGTAATAAATACCCGTAAAGTTCACAATAACGAGATGATTGCTAGCATGGATACCTTCTTATGGACAGCAAAGAAAGCGGGATATCAGGTAATCGCTCCTGATTCGGAGGAAATCGGTGACATTAACAGCAATACGAATTCCTGAGCGTGTCAGACAACAGGCGTTACAGGTCCTGTTGCGATACCAACACCGACGGATATTTCCACACCGAATACACAGTACCGGATATCTCAGCCTGAAGCTAAACCGTAGCTGGCGGCTGTTATCGAAAGACGACGGTCGGAACTGGAAGGTAATGAGCCATGAAACGTATAACGGAGAATTAAAACGATGAGCACCAACAAAAACAACAACGTCAAGCAACTAGTTGCCCGCCTGAAAGAAATGCAGGAGCAGTCCGGTACGCCCATCCCTACATGGATGCTCGATGAAAATCGTTACGGCACAGGTACGCTGACAACTGAAGAGCAGCATGAATGGGCTGAAACCGTTTGTCACTCCATGCGCAGAACTGTCGCCCTGCTTTACCTGATTGAATGTGATAAACGTTGGGGCCTCCGTGACGGTGAGTATCAGTTTAAAACCGGTGAGTTTGTTTTTGGTTTAACGCGGGAGCTTATCGAGAACCTGCTTATTGAATACGTAGAAGGCGCACTGATCGAACAAAAACCACAGGAAAGATATATGGCTGTATTCCAGTTCTACTCCGCCAACAATCAGCGCCGGAAAGAAGACGGTCATTCGTGGTTCACCGGCTTTCTTGACGAGATATTTATGGATCTTGCTGTCCGGTTGCGTACCGGTGAAAAGCCGCCAGTAAAACTGGTTTTGCATTAAGGAGAAACGAAAATGGCAATGAAAACTCAATTAACACCAGTAGCGGCTCGTGATTTGCAAATCATTGAGTACCTCGGTCAACGCGTGGTGACGACTGAGCAACTGGCGGCGGGGTATGGTGCAGATGTAGAGAATATTCGCCGCAACTTCAACCGCAACAAGTCACGGTTCGCTGAAGGCAAGCACTATTTTCAGGTTACAGGCATTCAACTGGAGAATTTGCGCGGGACTTTTAGTCCTGCACAAATTTCGAACAAAACACGCGCACTGACACTGTGGACTGAACGCGGCGCTGCAAACCACGCCAAAATGCTGGAAACGGACCAGGCATGGAGCTATCACGAAGACCTTGTGGAGTTCTACTTCACTCATCGGGAAAACACCGATGTTCAGTGCCTGCCATCCCGCAAGGAACTCGCAATGATGGTCATCGAGGCCGAGGATCGCGCCGAAGCTATGGCTCTGGAAAATAAGACGCTTTCTGAAACCGTAGACAGCCTGGAAAAACATTTCTCTAAAGGAATGACCGTCCCCCAGTTCTGCCGCGCACTGAACGGTGTAAACACAAGCAAAATGATGAGTTGGCTGTCCGAACGTAACTGGGTATTTAACGAACAACGCGATCAAGAAAAACCCCCTCGCTGGCGCGCTGCTTCTTATGCCCGTGACAGATATCTGACCGAAGAGGCTACACAGATCACTCCGCACGGGAAATATCCGTTCACTAAATTCACTCCCGTGCTGCTGGAAAAAGGGTGTCACCGTTTATACCAGCTTTACATGAAAGGCGAACTGCCAATGAAGAAAAACTGGAACGGTGAATACCGACACGACAAAGCCATTTACGCGCCAGAGGCAGAACATGGATAACTCAGCCACATCAATAATGAACTATGACCCGAATCTGACGTTGTGCGGACGCATGGCAAAACAAACTGTTCGATTAACTTTCGGGCTATGGGAATACCGCGAAACATTCGAAGTTTCTGTCGGCGGCAATCTGACCGGACTGGATGTTATCAGTTGCGCCATTGAAAGCCTGTACGCAACGCTGCCTTATGAAGAAGTCGAGGATGAGCGCGATATCATAGCCACCATTAATATCGGCGGCATGGAATGCAAGGATGAAAACCTGAACGGAGAACTCTGGCTTGCCGGGATGCTTATCTCGGCAGAAATCATCAGTATTGAACCCGCTACAAACATACGACTCTGAAGTTCTCACAACTCAGGGAGCAGGAGAAAAAATGTTCGCTTTGATTAATCAGGGGCAACTGTATACCGATAGTGCTGGCTACCCGATAAAAATTATTCGCTGCATAAACAACACTGTGTTGTACAGAAGAATGGATGGGCGAACACAGTCGGTAAAAATAAACGATTTTAATGAACTGTTTGAACGAATCGATCACCAGGAATACCGACAAATTCTGGCAGAAACAGAGCAGGAAGCTCATCTGAAAAAATTACGGGCCATGAAAAGGAAGTAAAGAATGAATAAAGCGTTTGAGCTATGGGTACGCCAGCGTTACGGCAATCGCTATGACCTGACGCGAGATGTTGACGGTTTCTACTGTCGTGAAATTGTGAAACGAATGTTTGAAGTGTGGTGTCACTGTCGTGGACTGAATGTTATGTGAGGTAATGCATGGGCAATGTGATTCAACTGGCTCCCAATGAATGGGTTTGTGAAAGCGTTCTTATCGCAATTACCGGGCTCAAACCAGGCACAATTCTTCGGGCCCGGAAAGAATGCTGGATGGTTGGAAGAGAGTATATTCACGTATCACCAGACGGTAATCCAAAGCCTTCCAGCGAATGTATGTATAACAGAAAAGCAATAGATGCCTGGGTCGCTTCAATGAAAAACAAACAACCTGGGTGATTTAATGCCATGAAATATGTAAGCTCGTATCGCTCTTGGGCGTCTGGAGGTATCAATGGATAAAGTCAAATATCCAACAGGCGTCGAAAACCACGGCGGCACATTACGCATCTGGTTTAATTTTAAAGGTAAACGTGTCAGGGAAAATCTTGGTGTCCCTGACACTGCCAAGAACAGGAAGATCGCCGGGGAACTACGGACATCGGTATGTTTTGCCATCCGCACAGGAAGCTTTGATTATGCTGCACAGTTCCCTGACTCCCCTAACCTTCAGGCTTTTGGGGTAAGTAAAAAAGAAATTACGGTGAAAGAACTTGAAGAAAAATGGCTGGATCTGAAACGAATGGAAATCTCTGCAAATGCATTCAATCGCTATGAATCCGTTGCAAGAACGATGGTTCCGAAAATTGGAGGCAGCAGACTGGTGTCATCGGTAACCAAAGAGGAATTGCTGTATATCAGGAAAGAATTGCTGACCGGGTATCAGAATTCAACGAAAAACAAAGCAGCAGCAAGAGGACGGAGCGTCGTTACAGTAAATTATTACATGACGACAATCGCTGGAATGTTTCAGTTTGCTGCAGATCACGGTTACTTAGAAGCAAATCCCTTCCAGGGAATTAAGCCTCTTAAAAGAGCCAGGGCAGAGCCAGATCCGCTAACTCGTGACGAGTTTATTCGCCTGATAGATGCTTGCCGACATCAGCAGACGAAAAACCTGTGGTCATTGGCTGTGTACACAGGAATGCGTCACGGTGAACTGGTCTCCCTGGCCTGGGAAGATATCGATCTGAAAGCAGGAACTATTACTATCAGGCGCAATTATACGAAACTCGGTGAGTTCACTCTACCTAAAACTGAAGCAAGTACAAACAGGGTTGTGCATCTTATCCAGCCCGCTATCAGTGTCCTGAAAAATCAGGCTGAAATGACAAGACTGGGTAAGCAGCACCACATCAAGGTTCAACTACGTGAATATGGACGTTCAGTGAATCATGAATGTACTTTCGTATTTAACCCCCAGGTGGTTAGAAAAAGCAAACAGGTCGGTTTTATCTACAAGGTAGATTCTATTGGCGACTCATGGGAAACAGCCATTAAGCGTGCGGGCATCAGGCACCGGAAAGCATACCAGTCACGACACACTTATGCGTGCTGGTCATTATCTGCCGGAGCAAACCCAAGCTTCATTGCCAGCCAGATGGGTCATGCAAGTGCCCAGATGGTGTTCAATGTATACGGAGCATGGATGACTGACAGCAATGCAGAACAAATCGCAATGCTGAATCAGAAGCTGGCGGATTATGTCCCAATGATGTCCCATGGTCACCAAAGTGACACAATAGACTTATTAAAATCAGTGGGTTAGCCTTCAATACCCGTCATGTTAACTGCGTGGAGGGCAACACCACACTTTATGCTCTGCCAAAGCCGGAAGTTGTTCTGCGCTGGCGCGAGCAGACCACCGATGATTTTCGTTTTTGCTTTAAGTTTCCGGCGACTATTTCGCATCAGGCAGCATTACGGCATTGCGATGATTTAGTGACTGAATTTTTGACCCGCATGTCACCGTTAGCGCCGCGCATTGGACAATACTGGCTGCAACTGCCCGCCACGTTTGGTCCACGGGAGCTGCCAGCTCTTTGGCACTTTCTTGATTCTCTTCCTGACGAATTTACCTATGGTGTGGAAGTCCGCCATCCGCAGTTTTTCACCAAAGGCGAGGAAGAACAAACGCTTAATCGCGGTTTGCATCAGCGTGGCGTTAATCGGGTGATTTTAGACAGCCGTCCGGTTCATGCAGCACGTCCACATAGTGAAGCCATTCGCGACGCGCAGCGGAAAAAACCGAAAGTTCCGGTACATGCCGTGTTGACGGCGACGAATCCGCTGATCCGTTTTATCGGTAGCGATGATATGACACAAAACCAGGAATTATTTCAGGTCTGGTTACAAAAATTAGCGCAATGGCAACAGACCACCACGCCTTATCTTTTCCTGCATACACCAGATATCGCCCAGGCACCGGAACTGGTACATACTCTGTGGGAAGACTTGCGTAAAACACTCCCAGAGATCGGAGCAGTTCCGGCTATTCCACAGCAATCTTCTCTTTTCTGAAATTGCCACCTATCATAGACAAGTGCCATCGGCCATTTTAAAGGGAGTTTGTATGGTAAGCGCGCTGTATGCCGTTTTAGGTGCGTTGTTATTAATGAAGTTCTCTTTTGATGTTGTTCGCCTGCGAATGCAATATCGCGTTGCCTATGGCGACGGCGGTTTTAGCGAACTGCAAAGCGCCATTCGCATTCACGGTAACGCGGTGGAATATATTCCCATCGCGATTGTGTTGATGCTGTTTATGGAAATGAATGGCGCAGAAACCTGGATGGTGCATATTTGCGGCATCATTCTGCTTGCTGGTCGTCTGATGCATTATTACGGTTTTCATCACCGTCTGTTTCGCTGGCGACGTTCCGGCATGAGCGCCACCTGGTGTGCGCTGTTGCTGATGGTGCTGGCGAATCTTTGGTATATGCCCTGGGAGTTGGTTTTCTCCCTGCGTTAGCGCACAATACGCCACTTTCTTTTTCCCGGATTTTTACGTTATGTCTCACCGCGACACGCTATTTTCTGCCCCTATCGCCAGTCTGGGTGACTGGACCTTTGATGAACGGGTAGCCGAAGTCTTCCCGGATATGATCCAGCGTTCCGTTCCTGGCTATTCCAATATTATTTCAATGATTGGGATGCTGGCTGAACGCTTTGTACAACCAGGTACGCAGGTCTACGATTTGGGCTGTTCTTTGGGCGCCGCGACGCTCTCGGTGCGTCGCAACATTCATCATGATAATTGCAAAATTATTGCCATCGACAACTCTCCAGCGATGATCGAACGCTGCCGTCGCCATATCGATGCATACAAAGCGCCGACACCTGTAGACGTGATCGAGGGTGACATTCGCGATATCGCTATTGAAAACGCGTCAATGGTGGTACTGAATTTTACCCTGCAATTCCTGGAACCTTCTGAACGTCAGGCATTACTGGATAAAATTTATCAGGGGCTGAATCCTGGCGGCGCGCTGGTGCTTTCGGAAAAATTCAGTTTCGAAGATGCCAAAGTTGGTGAACTGCTGTTCAACATGCACCACGACTTTAAACGAGCCAACGGTTACAGCGAGCTGGAAATCAGCCAGAAGCGCAGCATGTTAGAAAACGTAATGTTGACTGATTCCGTTGAAACCCACAAAGCGCGTCTGCATCAAGCCGGGTTTGAACATAGCGAGCTATGGTTCCAGTGCTTTAACTTTGGTTCGCTGGTGGCATTAAAAGCAGAGGACGCTGCATGATCGACTTTGGTAACTTTTATTCTCTGATTGCCAAAAATCACCTTTCGCACTGGCTGGAAACACTGCCCGCGCAGATTGCCAACTGGCAGCGTGAACAGCAGCACGGTCTGTTTAAACAGTGGTCCAATGCGGTGGAATTTCTGCCTGAAATTAAACCGTATCGTCTTGATTTACTGCATAGCGTGACGGCAGAAAGCGAAGAGCCACTGAGTGCCGGGCAAATTAAACGCATCGAAACCCTGATGCGCAACCTGATGCCGTGGCGCAAAGGGCCTTTCTCGCTGTATGGCGTTAACATTGATACCGAATGGCGTTCCGACTGGAAGTGGGATCGTGTTCTGCCCCATCTCTCTGATTTGACCGGGCGCACGATCCTCGATGTCGGCTGCGGCAGCGGTTATCACATGTGGCGCATGATTGGCGCGGGCGCACATCTGGCGGTGGGTATCGACCCTACGCAACTGTTTCTGTGCCAGTTTGAAGCGGTGCGTAAACTACTGGGTAACGATCAGCGCGCACATTTGTTACCGTTAGGTATTGAACAACTTCCGGCACTGAAAGCCTTTGATACCGTCTTTTCGATGGGCGTGCTTTACCATCGCCGTTCGCCGCTGGAGCATCTCTGGCAGTTGAAAGATCAGCTGGTGAATGAAGGTGAACTGGTACTGGAAACGCTGGTTATTGATGGCGACGAAAACACCGTGCTGGTGCCGGGCGACCGTTACGCGCAAATGCGTAATGTCTACTTTATTCCTTCCGCGCTGGCGCTGAAAAACTGGCTGAAAAAGTGTGGTTTTGTTGATATCCGCATTGTGGACGTGAGTGTCACCACAACAGAAGAGCAGCGACGCACCGAATGGATGGTTACCGAGTCTCTGTCCGATTTCCTCGACCCGCATGATCCGAGTAAAACGGTAGAAGGATATCCTGCGCCTAAACGCGCGGTGCTGATTGCGCGTAAGCCGTAAAAATTTAGCGCCCATTTCCGGGCGCTATTTATTTCTTACGCCTGAATGGCTGGCTGATCAAACGCCGTTAACTTCGGCGCATTGCCCGTGTATTTTTCGATATACACCAGAGAGGTGTTACCGGCACAAGCATTCGCCAGCTGCGAGCTGGGGATATCCGCCGTTAACACGTTCGCACTGCCGTTTTTACATAAGCCATTTTCCAGATCTGGCCATGCACCTTCATGCACGCATACCACGCCTTTTTTGATCCCGTCAGTCACCACGGCTCCAGTCAGGATCTGACCGCGTTTGTTCCAGACGCGTACCAGATCGCCGTTCGCAATGCCAAAACGAGCAGCATCTTCGGTGTGAATGGTGATCGGCTCACGATCGGCAACCGCATATTTTTTACGCAGCTCCGCATAGTTAAGCTGACTGTGTAAACGGTGTGCCGGATGCGCGGTCAGAAGCTGCAACTGCTTCTCGTCGGCGGTGCCTTTCCACTCATCAGGTGCAAGCCAGGTTGGGTGCGCCGGGCAATCCTTATAAGCAAATTTTTCCAGCGTTTTGGAATAGATCTCAATTTTGCCGCTTGGCGTACCCAGCGCGTTTTTCACCGGATCGGCGCGGAAATCGCCATAGCGAACATATTGCTCGTTCTTCTCGCTGCGGCGCATTTCGAGCAGTTTATTTTGCAACCAGAAGATATTAAACACTGGCATGGTAACACGCTGCGCACGGGCGCTTTTCTGAGCGGCATCATAAAAGAATTTCAGCCACGCCATTTCATCTTTACCTTCGGTATAGATCTCTTTTCCGCCAGGTTTCAGTAATTCAGCAAGGTCGGCAAACACGTCAAAATCGTTACGTGCTTCAAACTGCGGCGCAACCACTTGCTTCATCGGTACGATGTGCTGGTTGCTGTAGTCGCCGGTCATCGTCAGGTCATTGCGCTCAAACGATGTGGTGATCGGTAATACGATATCCGCGTGTTTAGCTGCTGCCGTCCAGTAGCATTCAGAAACGACGATCAGCTCTGGTTTCTGCCAGGCTTTTATCAGACGATTGGTATCCTGGTGATGGGTGAAATTACCGCCGCCAGCCCACCAGATCATTTTGATATTTGGGTAAGTTTGTTCTTTACCATTGTGCTGATATTTGCCGCCAGGATTTTCCAGCGCATCGACAATACGGGCGACAGGGATCGCCGTCATTCCGCCATCATCAGCGGACTCACTGGCCTGTCCGGCAACCGCCGCAGACATTTCCGGCAGTACGCCGCCAACGCGTGTTGGGTTGCCACCGTTGGAGTAATGATAAGAGAAACCAAAGCCGCCGCCCGGCGTACCAATCTGTCCTAACATCGCCGCCAGGGTCACCAGCATCCAGTGTTTCTGTTCACCATATTGCTGGCGCTGAATTCCCCAACCTGCCATCAGCATCGTGCGATTCGCCGCCATCAGTTCGGCAAGTTTGACTATCTGCGCCTCCGGCACACCGGTAATTTCCGCCGCCCAGGCCGCGCTCTTCGGCGAATTGTCTTTCTTGCCGGTCAGATACTCTTCAAATTGCGGATAGCCGGTGGTGTATTTTTCAAGGAACGCTTTATCGTGTTTGCCTTGTGTCATCAGGGTGTGCGCAACCCCTAACATCAGCGCCACGTCTGTGCCCATATTCGGCGCGATCCAGGTGGCGTTATCGCCAAAGAACTCGATCGTTTCGGAGCGGATAGGATCAATGGCAATCACCGGTTTGCCGGATTTCTTCAGTTGATGGAAGTACTCCAGCCCCTGCTCATCGGTACTGCTCCAGGCAATTTTTAAGGTATTCAGCGGGTTCATCCCCCACAACACCACCACCTGGCTGTTTTCCAGAATTAGCGGCCAGGAGGTCTGCTGTTCATAAACCTCTACGGAACCGACAACGTGCGGCATGATCACCTGCGCAGCCCCGGTCGAGTAATCGCCGCTATGTCCTGAATAACCGCCCGCCAGATTCATATAACGTTGCAGTAAAGTTTGCGCTTTATGCAACACGCCAGAAGAACGCCAACCGTAAGATCCGGCAAAAATAGCAGATGGTCCATTGGCCTTGCGGATGCGCTCGTGTTGTTCATGAATCAGTTTTAATGCCTGTTCCCAGCTCACCTGAACGTAACTGTCGTCGCCGCGACCTTTCGCCGGTTGCAGTGGATTGTCGAGATAGCTTTTTCTCACCATCGGATGCTGAATACGCGCCGTGGTATGCACCTGATCCGCCGCCGTAGATTGCAAAGAGTTCGGGATGGTCTTCGCCAGCGCGCCTGTAGAAGAAACAATTTTACCGTCCTTCACTTCTACGTTCATCGCCCCCCAACGGCCTGCGGTAAGAATTTTACCGCCCTTCTCTTCTGCCCAGGCAGGTAACGGTACAGCCGATGTCACCACCAGCGCCCCTGCCGCAATACCGCTATGTTTAATAAACTCACGTCTTGTTAATGTCATAACTTCCTCCCTGATCAACGAAGATCACTGTTTCTCGGTAATATCTTTAGCGTTGTACTGGAAGTACCGCGTCAAAATATCCAGTTCGTTTTCGCTCATGCTGGTTCGCGCCCCCATCCCTTTGGCAATGGACGGCCAGGCATTGACGGTGTAATGGTCGGCGGCAATAGGCGCATGGCAACCAGCGCAATAGGTGTCGTCAAGTTTTTCAGCGTATTGCCATAGCGGTTTACGGTCCGCTAATACGGGATCGGTAAGCGTCCCCTGTAATGACGCCTGACGCCATTGATTACCGTATTCGTCAGCTTTCCATTCCCCGTTTATCGTTAGCGCCTTGATACCTTCTTCGCTTAGTGTGGCTAACGTCAGTCGTTGACCTGCCGCCAGGTAGAGCGTGTTTTCACTGCCCTGCATCTGATATCCCTGCAACAGGACGAGCGGCTGTTTGCCACTGGCATCAACAACCGTGAGATCGGTGCCAGGATTCACAGTAGCCAGTTCACCTATGCGGGAAGGTTTGAAAGGATAAATATGCGCGCCATTAGTCACTGATGTGGCGGCCTGACTTTCCAGTTCATGCTCCGCCTTGTCATCCATTTTTATTTCAGGCGGAAAATGGGCAATGCCTTTATGACAATCGATACAGGTTTCGCCGTCCTTTTGCGCTTTGTTATGCATTTTCTGCGCAGATTCACTTTGCGAGGCAATATCCATGGCATCAAAAGAATGGCAACTACGGCACGTTGCAGAGTCTGAGGCCTTTAATTCTTTCCACACTGTTTCGGCCATTTCCTGACGATGGGATTCGAACTTATCGTCGCTGTCTATTTTGCCGCTAACAAATTCATGATAAATATCTTTAGATGCTTTTAATTTAGCAAATAAATAATCCCTTCCTGACTTTGGAATATGGCAATCGGCACATTCAGCACGAATACCTTTTTGATTAGAAAAATGGACAGTCCCCTGATATTCCTCAAACGGTTTGCTCATTGAGTGGCAGGAAAGACAAAATGCCGTGTCCGACGTTTTGTGCAACGTTTTTTGCGCCAGCAATAACCCACCGCCACCCACCACTGCTGCCATGAGCAGAAAAAATAACCAAATGCGTTTTTTCCCTCGCATAGATTCCTCTAATTAAATTCCAGTACACCGAACTAGTTGTATAAATAAATACACAACGAATTAATAACTCACTAAATTCGGCACAACACTGCCTGAAATAATCGACAAAGAATATGATTTATTGCAATTTAACCATTAATTATTAAAGAAGAAAGCAGTCGTTATTTTTAATATATATTTGGTAGTTTTAATAATTTAAATTACATAGTTAATATGAATATATATAACATTTTTAGCAACATGAATTTGCGCGCTATTACACGATAGCTGTTCATTTTTTATACTGTTCAAGGATAAAAAAAGGCCCCTGTTGAATGGGCAGGGGCCTGGTACGAGCAAGCATCATATTGGGCGACATGATGCAACGGTAAAAATCATTTGGCCTGATGGCGCTCAATGATTCCTTTCATTTCAGCAACCGCCGTCCCGTCTACGACATAACGCGAATACTCGTCCGCGCGTGCATCTGATGACATGGACAATCCCTGATTACGATAACGCATCGGTGAGGCTTGCCACGCTCCTGCAGAGCTATGGACTTCCAGCACTCCGGCATCGAGGAAATGGTGCAGGTTTTCTGCACGGACTCCTGCTCCGGCCATGATGATTGGAGCATCACCATAGGCAATAAGTTCCATAATTTTTGATAAACCTTGCAATGCATCTGATTTTTGCCCCGATGTCAGCACCCTGGCAACGCCTAATTCAGCAAGGTTATTCAGTGTATTTAAAGGGTTAGCGCACATATCGAAGGCGCGATGAAAAGTGACTGCCAGCGGACCGGCAGCCGCCATTATTTTTTCCATTCGTGGCATATCGACATTACCGTCAACATCCAGAACGCCCGTCACCAGCCCAGGAAATCCTAATTCGCGTACTGTGCGGATATCTTCAAGAATGGCGGCAAACTCACCGTCGCTGTAGCAAAAATCGCCACCGCGTGGGCGGATGATCGGATGTACGGGGATCGTAACATGCTGGCGCACGGACTTAAGAACGCCCAGCGACGGCGTTAACCCCCCTTCTTTCGGTGCCGCACACAATTCTATTCTGTCGGCACCGTTTTGCTGCGCCGTCAGCGCGCACTCCATGCTGTAACAGCAAATTTCCAGTAATGCCATTTTTGCTCCTTAATCACGCCGACTGCTCACTGGCGACAATCTCTTCGATAGACCACGGATGAAACTTAATCGTCGTTTTGCCATCGGTGACCGCCAGCGTCGGATTTGGTAATCGCTCATGTTCACCTTTTGGCGAGCTGGTTTTAACCGAGATCCCCGGCTGGCGGAGTCCTTCATCAGAAAGCAACGCCAGCGCACGAGCATTCAACGTTTCTGGATCACCCGGCAGAACGATTTCAATATGTTCCCAACCTTCGTGCGGGTAACGTTTTTCCCCGGGCCACGGTAGCTCCACAATGGAAAACTGCCAGTGAGCAACCTGTACCGGTTCACGCAATTTAAACAGGCAAATCGGTCTGCCATTGATAATATTTTCTGACAGGAGTTCGCCGCACTGTTCAAACCCGCGACGCCAGCGTTCAGCCGTGGCGTTTTGATGGCAACGCAAAGAAATGTGATCGGCAGTCAGCGGGGTAATATCCAGCCCCAGGCGGTGTGAAAGTTGGTCTAATGCGTGGATAAATCGCGGTAAATCCGTTGCAATATCCTGCAACTCGTCGATAGATTGCCAGTTCGCCATAATCACTCTTCGTCTTTCAGTAAAAGCGTTAATTTACCCTGTTGCCCTGCGCCAACCAACCGCTGATTTCGCGCAGCTCCTGATGCAATAGTGAAAACGGCAATACGCCACGCGCACGTAGCTGACGAAAACAGCCATTTGCAGTATACTCCCGCCCTAATTTCTTTAACTGGTGCGGGCAATTTTTGCTCGCTTCATCAATGTAAGGTATTCCGGTGAATATTCAGGCTCTTCTCTCAGAAAAAGTCCGTCAGGCCATGATTGCGGCAGGCGCGCCTGCGGATTGCGAACCGCAGGTTCGTCAGTCAGCAAAAGTTCAGTTCGGCGACTATCAGGCTAACGGCATGATGGCAGTTGCTAAAAAACTGGGTATGGCACCGCGACAATTAGCAGAGCAGGTGCTGACTCATCTGGATCTTAACGGTATCGCCAACAAAGTTGAGATCGCCGGTCCTGGTTTTATCAACATTTTCCTTGATCCGGCATTCCTGGCTGAACATGTTCAGCAGGCGCTGGCATCCGAGCGTCTCGGTGTTGCTACGCCAGAAAAACAGACCATTGTGGTTGACTACTCCGCGCCAAACGTAGCGAAAGAGATGCACGTCGGTCATCTGCGTTCCACCATTATTGGTGACGCGGCAGTACGTACTCTGGAGTTCCTCGGTCACAAAGTGATTCGCGCTAACCACGTTGGCGACTGGGGCACTCAGTTCGGTATGCTGATTGCATGGCTGGAAAAGCAGCAGCAGGAAAACGCCGGTGAAATGGAACTGGCTGACCTTGAAGGTTTCTACCGCGATGCGAAAAAGCATTACGACGAAGATGAAGAGTTCGCCGAACGCGCACGTAACTACGTGGTAAAACTGCAAAGCGGTGACGAATATTTCCGCGAGATGTGGCGCAAGCTGGTCGACATCACCATGACGCAGAACCAGATCACCTACGATCGTCTGAACGTGACGCTGACCCGCGATGACGTGATGGGCGAAAGCCTTTATAACCCGATGCTGCCGGGTATCGTGGCAGATCTGAAAGCCAAAGGTCTGGCAGTAGAAAGTGAAGGCGCGACCGTCGTATTCCTTGATGAGTTCAAAAACAAGGAAGGCGAACCGATGGGCGTCATCATTCAGAAAAAAGATGGCGGCTATCTCTACACCACCACCGATATCGCCTGTGCGAAGTACCGTTACGAGACGCTACATGCCGATCGCGTGCTGTATTACATCGACTCCCGTCAGCATCAACACCTGATGCAGGCGTGGGCGATCGTCCGTAAAGCAGGCTACGTGCCGGAATCCGTACCGCTGGAACACCACATGTTTGGCATGATGCTGGGCAAAGACGGCAAACCGTTTAAAACCCGTGCGGGCGGTACGGTGAAACTGGCGGATCTGCTGGATGAAGCACTGGAACGTGCACGTCGTCTGGTGGCAGACAAGAACCCGGACATGCCAGCTGACGAGCTGGAAAAACTGGCTAACGCGGTTGGTATTGGTGCGGTGAAATACGCGGATCTCTCCAAAAACCGCACCACCGACTACATCTTCGACTGGGACAACATGCTGGCGTTTGAGGGTAATACCGCGCCGTACATGCAGTATGCCTACACCCGTGTATTGTCCGTGTTCCGTAAAGCGGAAATTAACGAAGAACAACTGGCTGCCGCTCCGGTGATCATTCGTGAAGATCGCGAAGCACAACTGGCTGCTCGCCTGCTGCAGTTTGAAGAAACCCTCACTGTGGTTGCTCGTGAAGGCACGCCGCATGTGATGTGTGCTTACCTGTACGATCTGGCCGGTCTGTTCTCTGGCTTCTACGAGCACTGCCCGATCCTCAGCGCAGAAAACGAAGAAGTGCGTAACAGCCGCCTGAAACTGGCACAACTGACGGCGAAGACGCTGAAGCTGGGTCTGGATACGCTGGGTATTGAGACAGTAGAGCGTATGTAATCCATTTTTCGTGAGAATGAAGCCTGATCAGGGTTACCCGATCAGGCTTTTTTATTGCCATCTAAATGTATTCTGAAAATGGACATACCATCGTTTTCTCACTGTTGGGTAAGAGGCCAGAAGCGTAATATCCAGCCCCAGGGAAACGGTAACGGTTGATTTTAAGGAATACCGCAGTGTTTAAATTTCTTGTATTAACATTAGGCATTATTTCTTGCCAGGCTTACGCAGAAGATACGGTTATAGTAAATGACCATGACATTTCAGCCATCAAAGATTGTTGGCAAAAAAACTCAGATGATGATACTGACATTAACGTGATCAAATCATGCCTGCGACAAGAATACAATCTCGTCGATGCGCAATTAAATAAAGCCTATGGTGAAGCTTATCGTTATATAGAACAGGTGCCACGCACAGGTGCAAAAAAACCTGATACCGAACAACTTAACTTGCTTAAAAAATCACAACGAGCCTGGCTGGACTTTAGGGACAAAGAATGTGAATTAATCCTTTCAAATGAGGACGTTCAGGATTTAAGTAACCCTTATTCTGAATCAGAATGGCTATCATGTATGATCATCCAGACCAATACGCGAACTCGCCAGTTGCAGCTATACCGTAACTCTGAAGATTTTTATCCAAGCCCTTTGACAAGAGGGTAATTCACATATTTTTGGCATGTTTTGTTGCAAGCTATTCCTGATAAATAATTGCAACAAAACATGGAGCCTTTTTCACTGAGTTATTAAACATGCTCGCGAGCGCGTATTTTTTATTTGTACTTCAGCGATAATTCACAATCACTTCATTACGTTGTACCTTCAGCGGCGGAATTAACCGCCCACCGCCAGGCACTTCCCAGATAAAGCGCAACGGTTCTGCTGCCGGTATGCCGGAAAAGGCCACAGTGTTCCCGCTCTGCCCGTCTAATTCGACACAACGAGATTGCGAGCACAAGCGAACCCGCAGCCCCGATGGTGTCGGGCCGATAAGCTGATAACGCCACGCCACCAGCGTCATCAATCCTGAAACAGGTTGTCGCGAAGAAAGAGGTGCTGACGACATCGACTCACCGCGATGATTTAGCGTAACGCCCACACTACTTGTCTGCCACATCCCCTCCCCGGCGGCTTGTACAACCAGCGGAAACAACAATATCGCCAGTAAGATCCTCATTACTTACCACCAATAGTCGCCGTCATCCGAATCTGCCGGTTATCAGAGAGTTCGAGATTCGACAGCACCACCAGTTGCGGCAGGCTACGGCGCAGAAAGCGAGACAATAGCGGGCGCAGCGCGTGGTTCACCAACAGTACTGGCGGCGCACCCAGCATCTCCTGACGGGATAATGCTTCCTGGGTTTGCGCCAGCAAACGATCCGCCAGCCCCGGTTCCAGTCCGCCACCGTCCTGCAACGCCTGTAACAGTAACCGCTCCAGTGGCGTATCCAGACCAATAACGTGAACTTCATCTTTACCGGGGAACCACTGCTGAGTAATTGCCCGCCCCAGCGCCACGCGGACGACGGCGGTTAATTCATGCGGATCGCTCTGGATGGGCGCGTGTTCCGCCAGCGTTTCGAGAATGGTGCGCATATCGCGGATCGGTACTTTTTCATCAAGCAGGTTTTGTAGCACTTTATGCAGCGTAGTGAGCGTGACAACGCCAGGAACCAGATCCTCCGTCAGTTTTGGCATCTCCTGCGCCACGCGATCCAGCAACTGCTGCGCCTCCTGGCGACCAAACAGTTCTGCGGCATGTTGACTAATGAGGTGGTTAAGATGCGTTGCCACCACTGTACTGGCTTCAACTACCGTATATCCCTGAATCTGCGCTTGTTCTTTAAGCGCACTTTCGATCCAGATAGCATTAAGACCAAATGCCGGATCGACAGTCACTTCACCGGGAAGCGTCCCGGCGGCTGTTCCTGGGTTAATGGCCAGCCAGCGCCCCGGATAAGCATCACCACTGCCAATCTCAACGCCTTTCATCAAGATACGATAGCGGGCAGGTTGTAGATCCATATTGTCGCGGATGTGCACCACTGGTGGCAGAAAGCCCATCTCCTGAGCAAATTTCTTGCGAATACTGCGAATACGACCAAGCAACTCGCCATCCTGCTGAAAATCGACCATCGGGATCAGCCGATAACCCACTTCCATTCCCAGAGAATCTTCCAGTTGCACATCGTTCCAGGTCGCTTCGACAACGGCATTATTTTCCGCCATCTTCACTGGTTTCGGTTCAGCAGGCGCGTTTTGTTCGCGTCCACGTATCCACCACGCCAGCCCCAGCAATCCCGCTGTGAACAGTAAAAATACCAGGTTTGGCATTCCTGGCACCAGACCAAGTAAACCCAACACAGCGGCACTTAACAGCATGACTCTGGGGTTACTGAAAAGCTGATTCACCATCTGCTCGCCAACATCCTGATCGGTGCTGACTCGCGTAACGATAACCCCCGCAGCGGTAGAAATAACCAGTGCTGGTATTTGCGCGACCAGGCCATCACCGATGGTCAACAGCGTATAACTTTCCGCTGCATGACCCATGCTCATGCCATGTTGCAACACACCAACCAGCAATCCGCCAACAACGTTAATGACCATGATGAGGATCCCGGCGATGGCGTCACCACGGACAAACTTACTCGCCCCGTCCATTGAGCCGTAAAAATCAGCTTCCTGGGTCACTTCTGAACGTCGCTTTTTTGCTTCATCTTCGCCAATCAGGCCAGCGTTGAGGTCGGCATCAATCGCCATCTGTTTACCCGGCATACCGTCGAGAACAAAGCGCGCGCCCACTTCCGCGATACGTCCGGCACCTTTGGTGATAACCATAAAGTTGATGATCACAAGAATGACGAACACCACAATGCCAATGGCAAAGTTACCGCCCACGAGAAAATGACCGAACGCTTCGACGACCTTCCCTGCCGCCGCCGCACCGGTATGGCCTTCCATCAAAATGATACGCGTGGAGGCCACATTAAGCGCCAGACGCAACAGCGTGGTAAACAACAGAATGGTCGGAAACGCGGCAAACTCAAGCGTGCGCTGGGTAAACATCGCCACCAGCAACACCATAATCGACAAGGCAATATTGAAGGTAAACAGCAGATCGAGAATGAATGCAGGCAATGGCAGCACCATCATCGACAAAATCAGCAAGATCAAAATAGGCCCGGCAAGGATCTGCCATTGTGTCGATTTCAGGTTTGCGGGCAGGCGCAGCATCGCGGCCAGATTACTCATGGGACGGTTTCTCGTTGATAAAATCCAGGGCTTCCGGCACCGGAAGATGAGTGGGTTGTACAGGGCGTTGTCCACCGGCCAGACGCCAGCGTTTCAGTTGCCAGACCCAGGCCAGCACTTCCGCCACGGCGGCATACAGTTGACCGGGAATTTGTTGGCCGATTTCTGCGTGTCGATACAGTGCGCGCGCCAGCGGCGGCGCTTCAAGAGTCGGGACGTTATTTTCAGCGGCAATTTCACGAATGCGTAACGCCACCAGCCCCGCGCCTTTAGCAACGACCTTCGGTGCACTCATTTTGTTTTCGTCATATTGCAATGCCACTGAGTAGTGAGTTGGGTTATTAACAATGACGTCCGCTTTCGGCACATCGGCCATCATCCGACGCCGCGCGGCAGCACGCTGCATCTGACGAATTCGCCCTTTGACATGCGGATCGCCTTCGCTTTGTTTGAACTCGTCACGAATATCCTGTCGTGACATACGCAGCTTTTTCAGATGGCTGAAAATTTGAAAAAAAACGTCAAATCCCACCATCGGAATGACACCTAGCACCACTAAAAGCGCGCATAACCCCACAACATCCATCGCGTTAGCCATTGCGGTAATGGGGGACTGCGCCATTAAGCGCATCATCTGCGGCCAGTGATGCCAGAGATAAAAGCCAGTAACACAGCCAACCAGTGTAGATTTCAGGATAGCTTTCAGCAGCTCCGCGCCAGTTTGCGCCGAGAACATACGTTTAATGCCCGGTAGCGGGTTGAGTTTAGAAAACTTCGGTTGCAATGATTTACCACTGAATACCAGCCCCCCCAGCATGACCGGCGAAATAAGCGCCACCAGCACCACCCCGCTAATCAGCGGCAACAGTGCCAGCATGGCTTCTCTGATCAGCAAAATAATCTGTCCGAGGATCAGGTTGGGATCATTAATGATGCTGTGATCAAAATGCAGCCCGGCGGAGAGCATCCCCGACAACCGCCGTGCCAGAGACGCGCCACCAAACCAGATAACACACACGCCAACCAGCAAAATCAGCAGTGAAGTCAGCTCACGGGAGCGTGGGATCTGCCCCTCTTCCCGCGCTTTTTCAAGTCGGTGAGGTGTGGGGGCTTCTGTTTTGTCGTCGCTCTCGTCAGACACGTCGCCAATCCTGGAAATGGTGATAAGCGTGAATAATGCCAGAGCGGAAAACGTTCAATGCCTGGAGTAAGGGGCAAAACAGGTGGGATTTGGGGCTTTTGCCGCAATACACCAGGCATGGTCCACGTTTGTCGGATGTGGTGTAAACGCCTTATCCGACCGCCTGATATGACGCGGTCACGTCCCATCAGGCAATACAAATCAAAACCCAAGACTATCCAATAAATCGTCAACCTGATCCTGACTGGCAACCACACCGGCTTTGCTGGTATCGACCTGTGGTCCGTTAAGCAAACTCTGGTTTTCACGTTTCGGGCGCGCATCCTGCTCCGGGATGTTTTCCAGCAGCACCATCAACAGCTGGCGTTCAATTTCCTGAATCACATCCATCATCCGTTTAATCACCTGCCCGGTGAGATCCTGAAAATCCTGCGCCATCATAATTTCCAGTAACTGCGCGTTAGTGAAGCTGGTATGAGCGGGCACATCCGCCAGAAATTGCCGCGTATCCGTCACCAGTTCCCGGGCATCGGCAAGGTCAATCGGATCGGCAAACCAGTCATCCCAACGTTGGGTTAATGCTTTTGCCGATTTCTCCATTTGATCTTGATGCGGTTGTGACGCCTCAACGCTGTTCAGCGCCCGCTCTGCGGCCTGCGCGGTCATCTGCACAACGTAGAACAGGCGATCGCGGGCATCAGGGATGGCTTCCGCTGCTTCGGCTATCGCCTGATCCAGCCCCAGCTCACGCAGGCTGTCACGCAGCATACGCGTCAGGCTACCGATGCGCGCTATGATATCGCCGGCTGCATGTTCATCAGCAGGTTTGATTGATGGTTGCATCATAGTCGCATCCTCACATGCCCAGTTTCTCAAAGATTTTGTTGAGTTTTTCCTCCAGCGTCGCGGCGGTAAATGGCTTAACCACATAGCCACTGGCCCCCGCTTGTGCTGCCGCGATAATGTTCTCTTTCTTCGCCTCTGCGGTCACCATCAGCACTGGCAGCGCCGACATCACCCCATCGGCACGAATGGTTTTCAGCAACTCCAGACCATCCATATTCGGCATATTCCAGTCGGAGATCACAAAACCATAACCACCCGCCTGTAACTTGTTGAGAGCATCAGCGCCATCTTCTGCTTCCTCAACATTGTTGAAACCCAACTCTTTCAGTAGGTTACGCACAATGCGTCGCATGGTGGAAAAGTCATCCACAACCAAAAATTTAAGTTCTTTATCCGCCATTTCACACTCCTGATTTAAATACGTATCGCCTGTCCGGCACTGATTTTCGCCAGCATTTGCTGGCTTACCTGGCTAAGATCGACCACTTCGCAGACGCCCCCCAGATTGATAGCCTCGCGCGGCATACCGAACACCACACAGCTTGCTTCGTTTTGCGCAAGGGTCCATGCCCCCGCCTGACGCATCGACAACATTCCCGCCGCACCGTCGTTGCCCATACCGGTGAGGATCACCCCAACCGCGTTGCGCCCCGCCTGTCTGGCGACAGAATGAAACAACACATCCACTGACGGTCGATGACGGTTAACCGCCGGGCCATCGTGAATTTTGATTTGATAGTTCGCGCCGCTGCGCGCCAGTTCCATATGTCGATCGCCTGGGGCGATATAGGCATGTCCCGGTAAGACGCGTTCACCGTCTTCCGCCTCTTTCACGCCGATTTGACACAGCTTATTCAGGCGGTCGGCAAAAGAACGGGTAAAGCCAGGCGGCATATGCTGGGTGATTAACAGTGCCGGGCTGGAAAGCGGCAGCGGCTGCAATACGTGCCGAATTGCCTCAGTTCCCCCCGTCGAAGCGCCAATCGCAATCAGTTTTTCAGAACTCAACAACGGCCCCGCCTTCAGTGTTGCCGGAGCCGATAATGGTTTATGCGCCGCGAGGCTCGCCCTTGACGCCGTACGCACCTTTTCAGCGATCATTTCGCTGTACGCCAGCATCCCTTCTCGAATACCCAGTTGCGGTTTAGTGACAAAATCTATCGCTCCCAACTCCAGCGCGCGCAGCGTCACTTCAGAACCTTTGCCGGTCAGAGAAGAAACCATCACAACGGGCATTGGACGCAAACGCATTAACTTTTCGAGGAAATCCAGTCCGTCCATCCGTGGCATTTCAACATCCAGCGTCAGCACATCGGGGTTGAATTTCTTAATCAAATCTCGTGCGACCAGCGGATCGGGCGCCGTTGCCACCATTTCCATATCGCTATGGCTGTTGATGATTTCCGTCATGATCTGGCGCATCAGTGCCGAATCATCGACAGACAACACCCTGATTTTGCTCATGGTTAATCCTTACTTAGCGCATACACCGTCTGCCCACGCAGCGTGAAGCTGCGCTCAAGGTGGCTGAAATTTTCAGAGTGCCCCGCAAACAGCAATCCGTCAGGTTTAAGTAGTGGTACGAAGCGGCGCAAAATCTCCTGTTGGGTCGTTTGATCAAAGTAGATCATGACGTTACGACAGAAGATCGCATCAAACGGCCCCGGTACGGTGTACTGTTTCGCCAACAAATTCAGCGGGGAAAAATCGACATAGCTCGCCAGTTCCTGGCGCACGCGCACCAGCCCTTCATGCGGCCCCGTGCCGCGCATGAAGTAACGCTGGAGTTGTTGTGGCGTCAGGTTTTTCAGTTCTTCATGGCGATAAATACCGCTTCTGGCTTTTTCCAGCACTTCGGTGTCGATATCACTGGCGAACACTTTCCAGCGTCCGGGCGCGGTGCCTAATGTGTCCGCCAGCGTCATGGCAATGCTGTACGGCTCTTCACCTGTCGACGCCGCCGCGCTCCATACACGATATTCTCCGGAACGACGGCGAGCGTGAGCCGCGATCAGTGGGAAATGATGCCCTTCACGAAAAAATGCCGTCAGGTTGGTGGTCAGCGAGTTAATAAATGCCTGCCACTCGCCGCTGAGCTGATTAGATTCCAGCATATTCAAATAATGACCAAAATCGGCCAGTCCCAGCGAACGCAAACGGCGTATCAACCGGTTGTAGACCATGTCACGCTTGTGATCGGCCAGAACGATCCCCGCCCGTTGATAGATCAATTGGCTTATCCGCCGAAAATGAACGTCGGAAAGCACCAGGCGCTCGGTCATCTGTAACAATAAAGACGTTTGCCCACAGGGCTGAGATGATGTCATAGCGCCTTCTCAATCACTTCAGGAAACCACTGACACAGCCTGTAACTGCGCCGATTGTGTTGTAATAGCGCCATCAGAGACGATAAGCGCGACGTTCTGTTGCATCATCGGCCTCATCTGGCGGCAATGACGCTTGAGTAAATACCCATCAAAATGTTTCCCAGTTTGGCTCTTGTTCCGCGATACGCCGCCGCGACTGTGCTGGTGATTGCTCACTGGCAGGCCGGGATTTTAGTGGTGGTTTGTGGTTTAGCTGACTGGCTGCCAGACGAAATGCGGATACAGCCTGAGTTAAACGGCTGGCCTGCTCTTCCAGTGCGGCAGCAGCGGCGGCTGACTCCTGCACCAACGAGGCATTCTGTTGAGTGACGCGATCCATTTCCGACACAGCCAGCGCAACTTGATCAATGCCACGGCTCTGCTCATCGGAGGCTGAAGCAATTTCCCCCATAATGTCGGTGACGCGCGTAACCGCATTAACGATACTCGTCATCGTTTCCCCGGCGCTTTCGACCAGCACCGAACCGGTATCAACGCGGGAAACTGAGTCTTCTATCAGAGCTTTGATCTCTTTTGCTGCCTGGGCGCTGCGACTGGCAAGATTACGCACTTCGCCCGCCACCACAGCAAAACCACGCCCCTGTTCCCCGGCACGCGCGGCTTCAACAGCGGCATTCAGCGCGAGGATATTGGTCTGGAATGCGATGCCGTCGATTACGCTAATAATGTCGGCAATTTTCTTCGAACTGTCGGCGATTTCATGCATGGTTTTCACCACGCCATCCACCACTTTGCCGCCGTGCTGCGCGGTGTCGGAGGCACTTTGTGCCAGTTGCGAGGCCTGACGGGCGTTATCGGCGTTCTGTTTTACCGTCGCGGTGAGCTGTTCCATGCTGGCGGCAGTTTCTTCCAGCGCGGATGCCTGCTGTTCAGTACGGGAGGAAAGATCGGTATTGCCCGCTGCAATTTCACGTGTGCCGGCATAGATGGCGTCCGACCCCTGCCGCACGTGAGTAACTGTGTCGGTCAAGGAACGCTGCATATGCGAAACGCTCTGTGCCAGCTCGCCCATTTCACTGCGCCCATCAATGATGAGGCTATTCGCCAGGTTACCGCCGGCAATTTCGCGAATGTGAGCAATGATTTTCGCCAGCGGGTTAAGCAACATGCGGCGGATGCCGAACCACGCCACCAGCAAAATTAATACCACCACCAGCGCGATAATCGCCAGTTGCCACTGGGAAAAGCGGTAATCTTCTGCATTGTTAGTGACGATATTGCGGTAAAGTTTTTCACTACTAAGGGCGTACTGAGCAAATGCTTCGCCCATCGCATTTTGCATTCCCTGGGTTGGTTGAGCGAAGTAGGCGCCAGTATTGCCATAATCAAGATAATCAATCAGTTCTGTTAATGCTGTGTGATAGTTTTTGTATTTTTCATCAATATTACGACTGGTGGCGACCATTTCAGGTAACGGCGCCATGCTTTTGAATTTTTTATAATGGGTAGACGCCTGGGCCAATGTTTTCCTGGCGCTATCGAGCAATTCAACTTTTGCACTGCTTTGTTGATTGGATGAATCCATCATCATCCGCACCGCTGAACGACTCAGGTTAATGCGCGTTTGTAGCATTAAATCCCAGGTTGAGGTTAGCTCACTCTGTTGTTCCCGTAGTTCATTGGAAACGACAAAGCTTTTCTGGCTATGGTGAAGCGAAGAAAAAAACAGACTGCCGGAAATAAGCTGTAACAGTGCAAATACCCCCAGCACCATCATCAGCAGCGTGACTACGCGGATACGGTTAATCATAAGGCACCTTCCTGAAAACAAGTTGTTTTCGTTATCGGCAGGAAGAAGGGAAACTTTATTGCTGATGCCAGTCATGGCGAAATGAAGTAAAAAAACCCGATGCGCAGGTCATCGGGTTCATTTCAGTACAGCAGGATAAATTACGCCACCTCTGACGCTGCGCTATCTAACAGCGCCATCTCTTCACTATTGAGCAGTTTTTCGATATTCACCAGAATTAACATGCGGTCACCCAGCGCCCCCAGCCCGGTGAGATATTCAGTAGAAAGCGTCACAGCAAATTCCGGTGCCGGACGAATTTGCTCCGCCGTCAATGAAAGAACGTCTGACACGCCATCAACCACAATGCCGACCACACGCAGCCCCAGATTCAGGACGATGACCACCGTGTTGTCGTTATATTCCACATCCACCTGGCTGAATTTAATGCGTAAGTCGACAATCGGCACAATAACGCCGCGCAGGTTAGTGACACCTTTGATAAATGCAGGCGTGTTCGCAATCCGCGTAACCTGATCGTAGCCACGGATCTCCTGCACTTTCAGAATATCAATACCGTACTCTTCGTCACCAAGGGTAAATACCAGAAATTCCTGGCCTGACGGTTCGCTGGCCAGTTTTGTTACATTTGTCATACCGGTCATATTTATTACCTTTTTACTCAATCAGGCGGCGGTGTTCGCCATACGTTGTTCGCGATTTATCGTCTGCAAGGCAGATACATCAACAATCAGTGCCACGCTGCCGTCGCCGAGAATCGTTGCGGCGGATATTCCCGGGATTTTTCGATAGTTACTTTCCAGGTTTTTCACTACCACCTGGTGTTGACCAATTAATTGATCCACCAGCAAGGCGTAGCGGCGACCGCCACTTTGCAGGATCACCACAATGCCCTGAGTGGCTTCAGTTTTCGCGCCCGCAACGTTGAACACTTTCCACAGTTCGACGATGGGCAGATATTCACCTCGTACTTCCAGTACCCGCTCGCCACCCGCCAGTGGATGCATATCAGCTTCACGAGGTTGCAATGATTCCATGACGGCATTCAGCGGCAGAATGAAAACTTCATCTGCAACACGCACAGACATGCCATCGAGGATCGCCAGCGTCAGCGGCAGTAAAATACGGATTGTGGTTCCTGCGCCCGGCTTCGATTTGATTTCGACATGACCGCCCATCTCCTGGATATTACGTTTGACGACATCCATACCGACGCCGCGTCCAGAGACATCGGTAACCTGCTCTGCTGTAGAAAAACCAGGAGCAAATATCAGCATTGCCACTTCGTCATCCGTCATGTTGTCGCTGACGGTCAGACCCTGTGAAACAGCTTTTGCCAGAATCCGTTCACGGTTCAGCCCCGCGCCATCGTCGGTCACTTCGATGCAGATGTTGCCGCCCTGATGTTCAGCAGACAGAACCAAATTTCCGACGCTGTTTTTGCCTGCGGCGAAGCGTTTGTCCGGCAGTTCAATTCCGTGGTCGAGACTGTTGCGTACCAGGTGGGTCAGCGGATCGATAATGCGTTCTATCAGACTCTTGTCGAGTTCGGTGGAACTGCCCACCAGCGTCAGTTCCACCTGCTTGCCGAGTTTTCCCGCCAAATCACGCACCAGCCGGGGATAGCGACTAAAGACATATTCCATCGGCATCATGCGGATCGACATCACCGATTCCTGCAAATCACGAGCGTTACGTTGTAACTGCCCCATGCTGGTAATCAAATCACCATGATTAACCGGGTCCAGTTCGCTGGAACGCTGGGCCAGCATTGACTGGGTGATAACCAGTTCGCCGACAAGGTTAATCAGTTGATCAACCTTCTCCACCGCCACACGGATACTGGTGGATTCGCTGCCGCGCGGCGGTTTTTCCCGTTCTGCCCGTACGGCTGGCGCTTCTGCTGTGGCAAGTTTAAGCACCGGTGGCGCAGATACTTTCGCCGTAGACTCAACGCTTTCAAAGGCAATCTGATCGGCCTCAATGACAAAGCAAAGCACCGCAGTAATGTCGTCTTCCGCAATATCTCCCGCTAATGTCGCCGATAGCGAATCGGCTCCTTTCACCACGTCAGCCAACGTTGTCAGATGTCCCAGCTCTTCTTCCAGCAGATCGATTTCTCCCGCTTTCAGGCGCGAAAGGATAATTCGTCGCGGCGATTGACTACTATTCTGACCATCTTGCGGTTCACTTTTGGCAACCACACTTAATCGGGTCACTGCGGATACCGTTTCGCCTTTCGCTTCTAATGCCAGTTGACGCAAGGCCTGGCAGATATAATCGAAGCTGGTGGTATCCGGCTCTTGCGACTGTTTATAAGCGTCGAGCTGTTCTTGCATGATGTCCTTCGTTTCCAAAAACAGATTGATAATGTCGGTATTAAGCTGCATCTCACCGCGTCTGGCTTCATCGAGCAGATTTTCCATCAGATGCGTGGTTTCCTGTAACACAGTAAAACCAAACGTTCCTGCCCCTCCTTTGATGGAATGGGCTGCACGGAAGATGGCATTCAACTGTTCGGCATCTGGCGCTTCTGGTTGCAAATTAAGCAGATGCTGCTCCATATCGGCTAACAGTTCGTCCGCTTCATCAAAAAATGTCTGATAAAAATCGCTTATATCCATGCTCACGCTGTCACCTCGGTTCGGCTGATGGCATTGTGGGAACACTGACCTGCGGTGCGCTCCCTGTTTTTTCCAGAACACTTACCGGCTCATTCTGGCTTTCAGCGTTTTCATGCAAAATAGCTTGTTCGGCTTGTCTGTTCAGAACCAGCAGGCTGATTCGACGGTTGACGGCATCATCAGGTCCACGATCGCTTAAACGCATGGTGGCTGCCATGCCGACGACGCGCAGAATTTTGCCATCAGCCAGACCGCCCACTATTAGCTCACGGCGCGACGCATTAGCGCGTTCGGCAGAAAGCTCCCAGTTGCTATAGCCTTGCTCACCCTTGGCGTAAGGGAAATCATCGGTATGACCGGAGAGACTGATACGGTTAGGAATACCGTTCAGCACAGGCGCAATACTCCGCAGAATGTCACGCATATAGGGTTCGACGTCAGCACTGCCGGTTTTAAACATCGGGCGATTCTGGCTGTCGATAATCTGAATGCGTAAACCTTCCTGCACCAGATCGATTTTGAGATGTGGACGCAGCGCCCGTAGTTTCGGGTCTGATTCAATAAGCTGGTCGAGATCGCCCCGCAATTTCCGCAGCCGACTTTGCTCCATGCGTTTTTTCAGTTCTTCAATGTCTGGCTGCTTATTCACTTCTCCCTGGCTTTGGGTGTAATCATCACCCCCGCCAGGAATTGGGCTTTCACTATTCGAAATGCGATCGCCGCCCGTTACTGCCGTCGCCAGCGGCGTGCGGAAATATTCCGCAATCTGAATCAGCTCTTTTGGGCTGGAGATGGAGATCAGCCACATCACCAGAAAAAAAGCCATCATCGCAGTCATAAAGTCAGCATAAGCAATCTTCCACGATCCATGCGCCGCGCCGTGACTTTTCGCTTTGCGTCGCTTGACGACAATAATTGGATGCGCGTGATTCTTCATGCTTCCTCGGTTGTCGTCTGCTGTTGCGGATTTTTCACTGCACGAACGTGCTCTTCCAATTCGACGAACGACGGGCGCTCGCTGGAATAGAGCGTTTTGCGACCAAATTCAACCGCAATTGGCGGTGCATAACCGTTGAGATTAGAAAGCAGTATGACTTTGACGCACTGCATCATTTTGCTGGTCTCTGCGCTTTTCTGGCGCAAAACACTTGCCAGCGGGGAAATAAATCCGTAAGCCAATAAGATACCGAGGAAAGTCCCCACCATTGCATGAGCAATCAGCGCCCCCAGTTCGGCGGCAGGACGATCGGCTGAACCTAACGCGTGAACCACCCCCATCACTGCGGCGACAATACCAAATGCCGGGAGCGAGTCACCGACCAGCGCCAGACTGTTTGCCGGGACTTCCGCCTCGCTTTCGTGAGTCTCGATCTCTTCATCCATCAAAGCTTCGATTTCGAAGGTATTCATGTGACCACTAATAATCAGGCGCAGATAATCGACAATAAAATCAAGCATGACGGCATCTGCCATAATGCGAGGATAACTGGCGAAGATCTCGCTCTCGCGAGGATTTTCAATATCGCGCTCCAGCGAAAACATGCCCATCTGGCGTGATTTCGCCATTAGCCGGTAAAGCAGTGCCAGCAGATCCATATACATCGCTTTGGTGTATTTGGAGCGGCGAAACAGTAACGGCAGCGCCTTAAGCGTGCCTTTGATGGCTTTACCGTTGTTGCCGACAATAAACGACCCAATGCCTGCACCGGCAATAATCACCAGTTCAGCGGGTTGATAGAGTGCTCCAAGGCTTCCGCCGGTCATCAAATAACCGCCGAAAACTGTACCGAGAACAACCAGGTAACCTAATAAGATAAGCACGACATCATCCTTTCACTGTTGACCATGACAGGATGTTCAGTCGTCGGGCGTTAACTTACGGTCGGGGAAAAAAAGCAGCGACAATCACTTGCCGCTACTGGAATGTTTCGCCATATCGCGTGAGTTAAACAGCCTGTACTCTCTGTTCATCCAGCAGTTGAGGGATAATATCGGCAGGGTCTTGAGAAAGTTTACGTCTTTTTACCGCTCGTGATGGCGGCTGACATAAGCTGCAGGCAAAGCTGCCAACAGGCTGATGGGCATGGGTGATAAAATTACCGCCGCAGCACTTGCAACTGGAAAGTTGTAGTAAACCACTTTCAACAAATCGCACCAGTGTCCAGGCGCGTGTCAACGCCAGCAGAGGGCCTTCTTCGGCTTGCGGACACTGTTCGAGGTATAAACGATAGGCTTTGATCACGGCATCGACGCCGTTACATAACCCGGTTTTCAGCAAAAACTGCCATGCATTACAAAACATCGACGCATGAACATTTTGTTCCCAGGTCATAAACCAGTCGGTGGAGAATGGCAGCATACCTTTCGGCGGCGGACTTCCGCGCAGTTCTTTATAGAGTTTGATCAGACGTCCGCGACTTAATTGTGTTTCACTTTCCAGCATCTGCAAACGAGCGCCGAGGGTGATCAATTCCATTGCCAGCTGAATATCCCGGGCTTCCTGAACAATGCTTTTTTCGCTCATTATCAGGCCCTTTTTTTACGCAGCACTTCTTCGGGCTGATTAACATCATTCAACAAACGTGTAGAGAGCATGATACCGGTATGAACTTGCTGGAGATCGTCAACGCGGGAATCCTGCGTCAACTGATTAATAGTCTGGTGGCTGTCAAAGCGGAAATGACAAATCAGTTGATTGGTTTCTGCCAGTTTAACCATTTGCGGAAGCGTCAGCGTCGCTAACGTTGTTGCCATTTCTTCATTAATACCGAGACGAAACATGGCGGACGCTTTGTCCTGAACGATCAGACGTTGTGCAAGAAGTAAATATGACAAATTGATGTCATAAATATGTTTCAGCAACTCGGAGGTATGCATTATTCCCATCCAGAATAACTAACTTTATTTTTATGCGGTATCACCGCACCCCGTGATGTCGCCGGGAAATCCCGGTAAAAAGTAAATAACCATGGAATAGTTGCGATCAACGAAAAAACACAGGCATCGTAAGAGATGAAACAATCCCTTACAGAGAGTAGTGTTTTTTACACTTATCTAAGATTTTTCCTAATTCGACGCAACTGTACTCGTCACCACTCACACATACAACGGAGCGACGCTGCGATTTTCGATAATGTGTGACTCAGATCACACAAAACACTCAATTACTTAACATTAATGTATAAGTCATCCTTTTGTTTTGGTGATATTTTATTCTGTTAAAAAGTTTTTCAGCGCCCCTGACTTCAAAAATGAAGTGGATGCATAAAATTATTATGTTGCGCACTGTTAATATAAATCACCGTAAATAACCATATGTTATGTATGAAATAAATTTATTTATCCTCTATAAATTATTTTCAAACAGAGAGTTACATAACATGAGCCTGTTCAAGTGAAAATAAAGCCGGGAACTCCTCAAATGTTAAGCAAATGTTTTACAAATATTATCCATTTGTTTTATAAGGAAAATAGTTAATTTCACTTCTTATAACCACACTGGTGATCGCATGATAACATTGCGGTACTAATTAATTATTCTTACTAGTAACCATCCTAATATTTACCTTTTTGACTGAGTTGTTATTGCATCAGTGCCTCATTCAGAGTAAAGCTGTAATAACACCTGAAGTTCACAGAATAAGGAGCAGGTTATGAGCTATACCAATGTTCTTGTTGCTGTAGCTGTCTCGCCAGAAAGCCAGCAACTGTTAACAAAAGCGGTATCTATCGCCCGTCCGGTTAATGGACGCATAAGTTTGATCACTCTCGCTTCCGACCCGGAAATATTCAATCAATTAGCCGCACCGATGCTTGAAGATTTACGCAGCGTGATGCATGAAGAAACACAAAACTTTCTTGATAAATTAATTAAGGATGCGGGATATCCGGTAGAAGAGACGTTTATTGCTTGCGGAGAGTTAAGCGAACATATTCTGGCAGTGTGCCGTAAACATAAATTCGATTTGGTGATTTGCGGCAATCATAACCACAGTTTCTTTTCGCGAGCATCCTGCTCAGCGAAAAGTGTGATTGCCTCAAGCGAGGTCGATGTACTACTGGTTCCGCTTAAGGGAGATTAACCGCGATTACGCCAGTTTCGGAAAGGTGGCAACTTTATCGCGCTGCTGACTTTCCGCGCTTCGCGGAACTATCTGCTTTAGGTCGCGAATAAAATACTCCTGCCAGTGATTAATGTCGTTTTTCACAATAACTTCCAGCATTTCTGCATGGCGGGAAATACGTTCCGCCAGCGACATCGTCAACGCCCGATTGAGCGCCGCCGCAACTTCATCACGATCGTATGGGTTTACAATTAACGCCGACGTCAGTTCGTTTGCCGCCCCGGCAAATTGCGAAAGTACCAGTACGCCCGGATTGGCAGGATCTTGTGCGGCAACATACTCTTTCGCGACCAGGTTCATTCCGTCGCGCAGCGGCGTCACTAATCCAACATCGGAATAGCGGAAGATTTTCATCAGTAATTTACGATCAAAATGCTGATTCAGATAATAAAGCGGCGTCCAGCCTAATTGACCATATTTGCCGTTAATTCTCCCGGCTTCATTTTCCAACTGATGACGAATATCCTGATACGCTTGCACATCACCACGCGACGTTGGCGCAATCTGGGTATAGCGAATTTTACCGTGATGTTGCGGATATTTTTCCAGCAACGCTTCATAGGCGAGAAAACGCTCCGGCAAACCTTTGGAATAATCCAGTCGTTCGACAGAAAAGATATTCTGTACATTTTTCAGTTCCGCTTTTAGTTGCGCCAGTTTTGCCGGCAGTGGTCCGGCAGCCTGTTTGGCAATCTCATCTGGTTCAATGCCAATGGGGTAAACTTCGGTTCGAAACGCTTTGCCCCAGGCCGTATGGCTTTTTGAGCTACGCGTCGTAACGCGGGTCAGGTTAGAAAGGCAATCCAGGAACGCCAGACGATCGTTCTCTGTCTGGAAACCCAGTAAATCATAATCACAAAGCTGTTCAAGCAAGGTGTCATACGTCGGCAGCGCATTGAAGATTTCCGGCGTCGGGAAAGGAATATGCAGGAAGAAACCAATGCGATTATTCACCCCACGTTTGCGTAATTCATGCGCAAATGGCAACAGGTGATAATCGTGAACCCAGATAATGTCATCGTCTTCCAGCAGCGGCAGTAATTTATCTGCCAGTAACGCATTTACGCGTAGATAGCCGTCCCAGGCAGGACGCTGAAATTGCACCAGATCGAGTCGATAATGAAATGCAGGCCAGAGAACGGCATTAGAGAATTGGTTGTAGTATTCGTCGAGATCCTGTTCGCTGAGGTTAAAAGAGGCCCAAGTAATATTTCCTTTTTTCACCTTTTTTAGCGGCTGATCCTCATTCCCTGTTTCGCCACTCCAACCAAACCACAGCCCACCTGCGGCTTTCAGTGCCCCCAGTATGCCGACAGCAAGGCCACCGGCACTGGCGGCGTGCTCGTCTGGTGGTGCAATCCGGTTAGATACTACGACTAAACGACTCATAGTCATCACTCCTGTTATTTTCTCTTTTTTGTTGTTGTAATGCGTTGGTTATCATTTCAAGCCAGCTCCAGACATCCGGCACGCCCGCCAGCCGCCATGATGCCTGAGTCGCTCCGGTGCCAATTTTCACTGACATTCCACCCAGTCGGTTAACGACCGCGAAGCCAGATTCATCGGTTAAATCATCGCCCAGAAAAACGGGCTTACGGCCGACAAAGGGAGCTTCCTGCATAAAGGCTGCAATCGCCTCCCCTTTACTGGTGTTTCCTGGTTTAATCTCGACGACACACTTTCCCTGCTGTAATGCCATTTGCGGCCAAATCTGGGTAATGCGTTGCGCTAATGTCAATAAGGCGTCTTCGTGCTGCGGCGCCTGACGATAATGCAGCGCAAACGCCATCCCTTTGGCCTCCACTTCCGCACCGGGATAGTGGCTGATTGCCGTATGCAGTTGAACGCTAATATCGCGGGCAATCGCATCCGGCAAATGAACGATATGCGTTTTACCATTGATGTCACGGCGCTCCGCCCCATGCACGCCCGCTAACGGGAAGCGATAAGGTTTTGCCAGTGCGTCAAGCTCGACCATTGAGCGCCCTGATATCAATGCCAATGCACCATCACTTGCGGTTGCCAGTAGCTGAAGTCCTTGCAGAATATTGTCAGGCACGACGACCTGATCGGGATGCGGTTTAATTTCCGCCAGCGTTCCATCGAGATCAAAAAACCAGGCATATTTCGCGGATAGTTCAGGGGGTTCGGTTAACGGTTCTGTCACCCGGTACTCCTCCTTATCTTTTTATAGTTCGCGCAGAACGCGCTTTACAGACATGTAAGTATAGACAGTGTGACGTAGCTCGCCATTTGCAAAAAAGAACAGCCAGCCGTTGTGGCGGCTGGCTGTGATGGAAAAAAGAGCTAAATTGTTGCGAAAAAAAGCATCAGACAGTGCGTTTCGCTTTTTGCTTGTAACGGTCGAAGATCACCGCCGCCAGCAGGATTAAGCCACGAACCACGTACTGCGCGAAAGGAGAAATATTGAGCAGGTTCATAGCATTTTCTACAGTCCCTAAAATTAAGATACCCGCCACCACATATGAGATTTTTCCGATGCCACCTTTCAGAGAAACGCCACCTAAAACGCAGGCTGATATAACAATCAACTCATAGCCAATCGAGGTCATCGGCTGACCGCTGGTCATGCGCGAAGCCAGAACAATCCCGGCAATCGCCGATACCAGACCAGAGAGAACGAAGATAATGATTTTGGTGTGGACAACAGGTACACCCGCCAGACGCGCGGCCTCTTCGTTACCGCCAATCGCCAGCGTATTACGACCAAAGGTAGTTTTGTTCAGCAGCAAGCCAAAGATTATCAGGCAAGCGACAGTGAGCCAGATTGGCGCAGGCAGGCCGAACCAGTTGGCATAACCGAGAGCAAAGAAACTTTCATCTTCGATACCGACCGCTTTACCGTCAGAGATGATATACGCCAGACCACGGACAATCTGCATCGTCGCCAGCGTGGTAATCAAGGCGTTAATTTTAAGTTTAGCGATAACAAAACCATTCACCAGACCGCAGAGGACGCCCAGCAGCAAACCTGCCGCCACGCCTATCCACAGGCTTTCGGTCAGATTGATAACCACCGCCGTAGTGACACCTGCACAGGCAATGACCGAAGCAACAGAAAGGTCAAAGTCACCCGACGCGAGACAGAACAACATACCGCACGCCACCATCCCCGACATGGAGATTGCCAGCCCCAGCCCTTTCATATTAATGAAGGTGGCAAAGTTCGGGACAAAAATGGCACAGGCAATAAACAGCACCGCAAACACCACCAGCATACCGTACTGATCCCAGATACGGCCGATGCTGAATGACGACTTAGGTGCGCCAGAACCCGATGTAGAAACAGAAGACATCATACTCTCCTTACTCAGGCAACTGCCTGACTGACTTTAGGCATAGCAAGGCTTAGTGCCTGACGCTCATCTGCCTGCTCGTGTAGCAATTCACCAGCGATTTCACCTTCACGCATGACGACAATACGGTCGGCGACGCCGAGGACTTCGGGCAGATCGCTGGAGGCAAACAGCACCGCCACACCCTGCGCCGCCAGCGCATAAATCACGTTATATATTTCGTGCTTGGCTCCCACATCAATACCGCGCGTAGGTTCATCCAGCAAAATGACTTTCATATCTTCCGATAACCAGCGTCCCAGAATGGCTTTTTGCTGATTACCACCGGAGAGATTCATGATTAATTGCTCTGCTCCTGGCGTTTTGATATTGAGCGAACGAATATGGTGATCAGCATTATTTGCTTCCCAGCCGTTATTGATCACGCAACCGCCGAGAACATGCTTGCGACGGGCGCTGATGTTGATATTGTCACGGACGGAATGCACCGGAATAATGCCTTCCGCTTTGCGATCTTCTGGACAGAGCATCATGCCAGCAGCAATGGCGTGGCCTGGTTTACGGATATCGATTGGCTTTTGGTCGATATAAACCTGACCGGCGGTGATTTGCGTCCCACCAAACATGCCTTTCATTAATTCGCTGCGTCCTGCCCCCACCAGACCAAACAGACCAACGATTTCACCACTGCGAACGGTCAGGCTTATTGGCGTACGCACGCCAGGCGCCTTCACGGCATCCAGACGCAATCGCTCCTCACCATAGCTACGCGGTTGCCAGCCGTAGATATCGCCGATATCACGACCAACCATCGCCTGTACCAGTGCGTCGTGGTCAACCTGCTGCATATCGGTAAAGGTTTTGACATAACGCCTATCTTTAAAGACGGTGATGGCATCGCTGAGGGCAAATATTTCTTCCATACGGTGAGAAACGTATAAGATCACCCGCCCCTCTTTTCGCAGTTCACGAATAACGCGGAAAAGATTGTCGATTTCACGGGCAGACAGGGAGCTGGTTGGCTCATCAAAGGCGATAATTTTGGCGTTACGCGCCAGAGCTTTGGCAATTTCAACCATCTGCCACTGACCAATGGAGAGATATTTCAGCGGCGTAGCCGGGTCAATATCCATACCCAGATGTTTAAGTTGTAAACCTGCTTCATAATTCAGCAGTGAACGATTCACAATGCCGCCTTTATGGGGAAGCTGGCCGAGATAAATATTTTCCGCGACGGTCATTTCCGGCACGAGATGCAGTTCCTGGTAAATAATCGCCACACCCGCGTTAAGCGCAGCGGTCGTGTCGGAAAAGGACATTTCTTGTCCATTAATCACTACAGAACCCGTGGTTGGCGCATAGTTTCCACTAAGGATTTTTAAGAGTGTTGATTTTCCTGCGCCATTTTCACCCATCAACGCATGAACCTGACCGGCATAGCAGTCAAAACTGATATCCGTCAACGCCTTAACGCCGGGGAAAGTTTTACCAATGCCGCGAAATGAGAGATACGGGGTAGACTGTTGCATAACGTCTCCGTGAATCACTGGTCTTTCACACCCCCTCTGCACAATAAAGGCAGAGGGGAATTTTTACGGCAGATTACTTACCGCCTAAACCCTTTTTCTCCAGTTCTTCTTTAAAGTTGTCGCGCGTAATCAGAACTACATCGGTAACTTCAGTGAATTTTGGTGGTTCTACGTCTTTCGCTACCCAGTTGTAGAGCATTTCGCTGGATTTATAGCCATGTACGTCCGGACTTGGCAGGAGTGAACCGTAGAAACCGGTAGCCTGCGCTTTTGACAGCTCGCTCACCGCATCCACCCCATTGATACCAATACCAATGATGTCCGCCGCTTTAAAGCCCTGACCTTCCGTTGCACGTACACCGCCCAGCACGGTGCTGTCGTTCATCCCGACAATCAACCAGTGTTTAACTTCAGGATGCTGAACCAGCATGGAGTTGGCGGCGTCAAATGCCCCTGGGATGTCGTTAGATTTGGTGGGAACCTGATAAATTTGTTTTTCCGGGAATCCGGCGGCTTTCAGCGCATCCATAGAACCCGTGGTACGGCGACGAGCGGTATCCAGTTCGTTGGCAGTAATCGCCATTACGGCACTTTCTTTTACGTCCCAACCACGTTTCTGCATCTCTTTATACAGTTCCTGGCCCTGACGCTCACCAATTTTGGTCGCCGCCATCATCACCAGCGGCACGGTATCCATCGGCTTACCTTTGGCATTTACAAACTGGTCATCCACGGCAATCACTTTCATACCATAGCCACGTGCTTTCGCCACAATTGCGGAACCCAGTTTCGGGTCTGGCGTACAAATGACAAACCCTTTCGCACCGCTGGCAGCCAGACTGTCGATGGCGTTCAGCGTCTTTTCGCCATCCGGCACGGCAATCTTAATAACGTCAAACCCTAAATCTTTCCCGGCTTTATCGGCAAACTTCCATTCGGTCTGGAACCACGGCTCTTCTGGTTGCTTTACCAGGAAACCGAGTTTCAGGTTTTCCGCCATAGCGGATTGTGACATAACGGCAGCCAGACCAATGGCTGCAAGAGCTTTAGTAAATTTGTGCATGGTTATCTCCAGCTTTAGCGTCATTTTGTGTAGGGCAAAAACTAAGAACTTTTGTTAATTCAATCGGAAAACAAAGCATTACCTTTATCGAAAAGATAATTGACTGTGTTGGCATAGTTTTAGCGAGAAATTAATTCTCCATAGGAGAGCAATATCACATAGCAGAATTACAGTGAGAACGTGCATAAATTCAGCGAGAAATGACATACTGGAATCGGTAATTGTCTGACAAATCAAAAAAGCATTAGCAGAATAATCCATGACATTAGCCTGGAAATCCTTGTGGTGTGCTTTGAGAGGCAGGGAGTGTCTTTTTTAATCTAATTATTACCGGGCAAGAGGTTGTTCATTTGCGCTGAATAGTGAAAGGAGAAAGAAGTCTCTAAACCTTGCACCAATCAATTTCTACATTAATTATCACCTCATTTATTAATTAAAGGTAACGCTATAACGAGAGCATTATCGCATAATCGAAAAAACACCTTAAAATATCAAAACATCATCATGTTATTAAGAAATCATTTTAATATCAATGAAATACATCAATATGACGCATTAGGAATTATTGCAAACTAATTGATCTCACCAATGAAATGTAAAAAAATATAAATCCGGTGATTTAAGGATTTTCTTATATTCGTTCAGACGTTATGCTTATTTCAGATCATCGTCAGAATTGACTCCACGATCACATTTTGGATATGCAGAAAGGAATTATTCTGCAAGCAGTAATTACGGTGTTTTGATTCATCTTGCACCTCACGTCTTCTGGATATAAGGATATTAGGTATGGCAACCACTGGAATGCTTCTCAAACTCAACACCCAAATGAACCGCGAGTTTTACGCATCCAATCTCTACCTTCACCTGAGCAAATGGTGTTCTGAACAAAGTCTGAATGGCACCGCTACTTTCCTTCGCGCCCAGGCTCAAAGTAACGTGACGCAAATGATGCGCATGTTTAACTTTATGAAAAGTATCGGAGCAACTCCCATCGTTAAAGCTATCGATGTACCAGGAGAAAAGCTTAACTCTCTGGAAGAACTCTTCCAAAAAACGATGGAAGAATATGAGCAGCGTTCAAGCAAGCTGTCACAATTAGCCGATGAAGCTAAAGAATTGAATGATGATTCTACCGTCGATTTCCTGCGCGATCTGGAAAAAGAACAGCAGCACGATGGCCTGTTGTTGCAAACCATTCTTGATGAAGTGCGCAGCGCGAAACTTGCCGGTATGTGCCCTGTCCAGACCGACCAGCATGTTCTTAATGTCGTGTCGCATCAGATACATTAATCATGTTCGGCGCTTTAAAACATGCGCCGGATACAAATAATTTTGAGAAAACCGCTGCTTCATACTTTGAAGCAGCGGTTTTTTTAATGGGATTCACCTTGCGGAGTAAATTTCAGTTCAATCAGCGCGATAGCTTTTTGGATAGCGCGCATCGTTACCGGATCGGCTGCGGCGGGATGGTTAGTAAAATCGATATTCTTCAGCTGGCTGGACATTTTTTCACGCAACTCAACAGGTGCGATCACATCGAGTACATCGAGAATTTGTTTGATTACCAACTGGCAAGCGACAACATCAGAGACCATTTCCTGATCGGCATTCAGCGGCTGGGACATTGTAAACTCCTGATAGCATTTTGAAAGCCGCTATAGTAGCGACTTCCCCTCCACAGCGATAGTCACATCCGCCATCACCAGGGCACAAAAAAACCTGCCGAAGCAGGTTTTTTGTTATCTGAACATATTGCCTGGCGGTACGTCTTTGAACGTCTTGCAATAGTTATCGAACATGCTTTTCAGGATTTTGCGCAGTTTCATTGAGGTACTCCGACCATTTGTTATGCAGGTGTTATTATCTTTGCACTTATAATATGACATTCATCACAAAAATCAATCTTTATGTGATTAACATCACACAAACACCCCTTTAATGTTATGAAATTGATAACCCACAAAGTCGCCATAAAGCATCTGACTTCTGGGAAAAGCAAGGAATAGCGCCGATCCGTCGTCTTTTCTGTCCATAACCTGATCCTGCACGCAGGTACAATACCTGTTTCTTCTCCCTTTTCAGGCCGTGACATGAAACATCTGATAATTGTTTTTTCGCTTTTAACATTAGCGGGCTGCACCGTAACTCGTCAGGCTCAATTGAGCGAGGTTAATGTCACGAGCGGTATTGTACGCCTCGTTTATGACCAGGCGTTTTTACAACACGCCCGTACTGACAGCTATCTTAATCAAAGAATAGCGGAACGCGCATGTCAGCACGCAGGGTTTACCCGCGCCATTGCGTTTGGGCAACCTGTAAGTAACTGTAGTCTGTTTGCGGGGGCGTTATGTCTGAATACGGAATTTACGTTGTCGTATCAGTGCCAAAATTTAATGCCCTCGACTTATCAATAAAGCCTTAATCAGCGAGGGATGCTTCGCTGGTTAATTAATCCCACGAATAGCGTTAATGCGTTTTATTCCCATTCGTATTTTTAATAATTGAATTTAATATTTTACCTTTTGCAAATAATAAAATAACAAATTATAGTGGCGCCACAGCAACAAAAATAACCTTTGTGGAGCACTATCATGCTGAAACCAGAAATGATTGAAAAACTCAATGAGCAGATGAACCTGGAACTGTACTCTTCACTGCTTTATCAGCAAATGAGCGCCTGGTGCAGCTATCATACCTTTGAAGGTGCGGCTGCATTTCTGCGCCGCCACGCCCAGGAAGAGATGACGCATATGCAGCGTCTGTTTGATTATCTGACCGATACCGGAAACTTACCGCGTATTAATACCGTTGAATCCCCGTTTGCTGAATATTCTTCACTTGATGAATTATTCCAGGAAACCTATAAGCATGAACAATTAATCACGCAGAAAATTAATGAACTGGCTCACGCCGCCATGACCAACCAGGATTACCCAACGTTTAATTTCCTGCAATGGTATGTTTCTGAGCAGCATGAAGAAGAGAAATTGTTCAAATCGATCATTGATAAATTAAGTCTGGCCGGTAAAAGCGGCGAAGGTCTTTATTTCATCGATAAAGAACTTTCTACCCTCGACGCGCAAAACTAATCTATTCTGGCGGCAGATTTACTGCCGCCGTTTCATATCAGTGGCGACAAATTTTACTTGTATCGGTTGAGAACCCTTCTTCGCCGGGAATAAATTTACCTTTCGCCGCCAGAAACGCCACCAGCTCTCCCGCTGTCATCCCTTCCGCCGAGCAGGTATGAAAACGCGCCTGTTCACCAAAACGCGCTTTGATCGCCGCTTCCAGACTGGCGTGCGTATATTGCTCGCCTGATTCAATCATCATATTTAACACTTCATGACCGTGAATAGAGTCCATCGTTCCTCCTCAAAAAGGGCATAGCGTAGCGATATCCGCTCATCAAGGCTTTGCGCCAGCGCAGTTCCGAATGCATTTTATTGTACATTTTTGTTTACAGTAAATGTAACGTCGATTTGACGAGAAATGTAGAATGCCTTAATCTGCGCCGCAGATATCTCTCATAAAGATCGTCAGGACAGAAGAAAGCGTGAAAAACAGAACTCTGGGAAGTGTTTTTATCGTGGCAGGAACCACAATTGGCGCGGGTATGTTGGCAATGCCACTGGCGGCAGCAGGCGTCGGTTTTAGTGTCACATTGACATTGTTAGTTGGTCTGTGGGCATTGATGTGTTACACCGCACTGCTATTGCTGGAGGTGTACCAGCATGTCCCCGCAGATACCGGTCTGGGCACGCTGGCAAAACGCTATCTGGGGCGTTATGGGCAGTGGCTCACTGGCTTCAGTATGATGTTTTTAATGTACGCCCTGACAGCGGCGTACATTAGCGGTGCCGGTGAATTACTTGCCTCCAGCATCAGTGACTGGACCGGTATTCCAGTGTCGGCAACTGCTGGCGTGTTGTTGTTCACTTTTGTTGCCGGTGGTGTGGTTTGTGTCGGGACGTCGCTGGTCGATTTATTTAACCGCTTTCTGTTTAGCGCCAAAATTATTTTTCTGGTGGTGATGCTGGTACTGCTGCTACCGCATATTCATAAAGTGAATCTTTTAACTCTACCGCTGCAACAAGGACTCGCGTTGTCTGCGATCCCGGTAATTTTTACGTCATTTGGCTTCCACGGTAGTGTACCTAGCATCGTCAGTTATATGGATGGCAACATTCGCAAGCTGCGCTGGGTATTTATTACAGGTAGTGCGATCCCTCTGGTGGCGTATATATTCTGGCAACTGGCGACGCTGGGCAGCATTGATTCAACAACCTTTATGGGACTGCTGGCTAATCACGCCGGGCTAAACGGGCTGTTACAGGCATTACGCGAAGTGGTGGCCTCACCGCATGTCGAACTGGCGGTGCATTTATTTGCGGACTTAGCCCTCGCAACGTCCTTCCTTGGCGTAGCATTAGGCTTATTTGATTATCTTGCGGATCTGTTTCAGCGTTCAAATAGCGTTGGCGGGAGAATGCAAACCGGGGCAATTACTTTTCTGCCACCGCTGGCATTTGCTCTGTTTTACCCACGTGGCTTTGTGATGGCGCTGGGTTACGCCGGTGTGGCGCTTGCTGTACTGGCGTTGATTATCCCTTCCCTGCTGACCTGGCAAAGCAGAAAGCATAATCCACAAGCAGGTTATCGGGTTAAAGGCGGCCGTCCGGCGCTGGCACTGGTGTTTCTCTGTGGTATTGGCGTGATTGGAGTGCAATTTTTGATTGCAGCAGGATGGTTACCAGAAGTGGGGTGATTAAATAGCCTCACATATCCTTGTTGGGTGCCAGAATTAACTCTGGCACCCAATGTGACCTCTTAATGCAGGCAGCACTGCTTAAATTTCTTACCACTACCGCACGGACAAGGATCGTTACGACCCGGTTTTTCTTCTGCTTTGATCGGTTGCTGAACAGGCTTTTCCTGCTGATGAGCCATCCAGTAAGCGTGCAAATCAAGTGCCGCCAGTCGAATGGCATCCACACTCTCATCAAACGCTTCCGGTGACAGCTTCTCTACCCGCTCGAAGTTTTCTTCCGTACCGTGCAGCGCAATCGCCTCAAGCGCCGGTTTTAAGGATTCCGGCAATGCCGACCAGTCAGAGAGGGCAACGCCACGCATATAGCCAAAGCACCACTCCTCAACGATCGTCAGCTCACGACCATCAACCTCTCGCAGACCAAATAACGGCTCAAACTGTTCAGGAAATTCGTTCAGACGCTCTGCGGTATCGGCCATATGTTGAAAAGCCAGGTTCATAAAGCGCGTCATCTCTTTTTCTGACGCCCAGCGCGGTACATAGTCCGCCCCACCCCAGACGGCCACCAACCACTGTTCTGGTTCAATTTCTTGCGGAGAACTCAACACCGCCGTCAATAAACCGTCCAGCTCAGCTACATCAAGGATGGCGTGGTCTGTGTTGTATTTGGTCAGGATATCATCCAGCCATTCCAACTCACTTTCGTTCAACGGTCCCGTTTTCATACGCTTTTCCTTGTGGATCTCGACTCGCCAGCGTCTATCTTACATGTCGCTCTGGCATAGAGATACTTTTTGAGTGGATTACCTGGTGATTAAAAATAAGAGGGGTATAACGATAAGTGGCAGATACAAAAAAACCACCCGAAGGTGGTTTCACGACACTGCTTATTGCTTTGATTTTATTCTTATCTTTCCCATGGTACCCGGAGCGGGACTTGAACCCGCACAGCGCGAACGCCGAGGGATTTTAAATCCCTTGTGTCTACCGATTCCACCATCCGGGCTCGGGAAAAAATTGGAGGCGCGTTCCGGAGTCGAACCGGACTAGACGGATTTGCAATCCGCTACATAACCGCTTTGTTAACGCGCCAAATTCTTCAGGCTTTTCAGCCAGACACCCGCTTAAGCCGATGTCTTTTAACTGGAGCGGGAAACGAGACTCGAACTCGCGACCCCGACCTTGGCAAGGTCGTGCTCTACCAACTGAGCTATTCCCGCATTCATCAAGCAATCATCTAATCACTTGATTTTATTATCGTCTGGCAATCAGTGCCGCCGTTCGATGCGTTGCATTCTACTTACCTGACGCGATGAGTCAACGATATTTTTCACCACTTTTGATCGTTTGCTGAATTTTGCGCCGAAACGATCACTGATCAAGCAAATCTGCGCGAGCTGCGCTCAAATATTGCAACATAGACCACAGAGTCAGTACCGCAGCCACAAAGAAAAGTGCAATACCAGCATACTCAACCCAAATGTTCGGACGCCATAACAGCCAGGCCAGCGCCACCATTTGGGCGGTCGTTTTTACTTTACCAATCCAGGAGACAGCCACACTGCTGCGTTTACCGAGTTCAGCCATCCACTCGCGTAGAGCAGAAATGATAATTTCACGGGCGATCATCGTTGCCGCTGGCAAAGTGACCCACCAGCTATGGTAATGCTCAGTTACCAGCACCATGGCAATGGCAACCAGCACTTTATCAGCTACTGGATCAAGGAAAGCGCCAAAACGGGTACTCTGATTCCAGCGACGCGCCAGAAAACCATCGAACCAGTCAGTCACCGCCGCAACGCAGAAAATGAGTGCGGCAGCAAACGGCGACCAGGTGACAGGCAGATAAAAGACCAATACAAAGAATGGGATAAGGATGACACGGAACAGTGTGAGCAACGTAGGGATATTAAATTGCATAATGACGGGTAACTATCTGTTGTCAGTAAGATTACCCCTATGTTGCTACAGAGACATCAATGTTTCAACGACCAGAAGATCTTTTCTGCCAGACCTTGCGAAATACCCGGCACTTTTGCAATTTCCTCAACGCTGGCGTTACGTAAACCTTGCAAACCGCCCATATATTTCAACAACATTTGCCGACGTTTTGGTCCAACGCCTTCGATGGTTTCCAGCGTGCTGGTATTTTTGACTTTTGCGCGTTTTTTGCGATGCCCACCAATCGCGTGATCGTGTGATTCATCTCGGATATGCTGAATGACATGCAGCGCCGGTGAATCTGGCGGCAAACTGAAGCCCTCACCTTCAGGTTCGAAGAACAACGTTTCCAGCCCAGCCTTACGATCGGCTCCTTTCGCCACACCAAGCAACAGCGGATGGTTTTTATCCCATGAGACATCCAGCTCGGCAAAAACATTTTTCGCCTGCGCAAGCTGGCCTTTGCCGCCATCAATCAGGATCACGTCCGGAATCTTACTGTCGTCGATGGCTTTACCGTAACGCCGACGCAGCACCTGATTCATTGCCGCATAATCATCACCAGGCGTAATGCCGGTAATGTTATAGCGCCGATACTCTGCACGCAGCGGGCCGTTAGCATCGAACACCACACACGAAGCGACCGTTTGTTCACCCATGGTATGGCTGATGTCAAAACACTCCATCCGCTTCACTTCCGGCAATTTCAACACGCTGGCAAGCGCGGTCAGACGCTGGTGAACGGTAGATTGTTGCGAAAGTTTGGTGGTTAACGCTGTCGCCGCATTGGTGCGCGCCAGCTTCAGGTAACGTGCCCGATCGCCACGCGGTTTAGTCTGAACGTTAATCTTGCGCCCTGCCAGTTCTGAAAGGGAATCGGCGAGCAGCGTTTTATCGCTAAGATTAAAATCGAGCAGGATCTCACCCGGCAAGGTGCGCATCTGGCTGCCCTGTAAATAGAACTGACCGACAAAGGTTTCCACCACTTCGCCCAGCTCCGTACCGCCAGGTACTTTCGGGAAATAACTACGGCTACCGAGCACCTTGCCCTGACGAATAAACAAGACGTGGACACAAGCCATGCCTGCATCGAAAGCGACGCCAATAACGTCAAGGTCATCACCTGTATTGGAGACAAACTGTTTTTCGGTTACACGTCGCACCGCCTGGATTTGGTCGCGAATACGTGCCGCTTCTTCAAACTCCAGATTCTGGCTGGCTGTTTCCATGCGACTAATCAGTTGAGTAAGTACCTGATCGTCCTTGCCGGATAAAAACAGGCGCACATACTCTACCTGCTGGGCGTACTCTTCTTCACTCACCAGTCCTTCAACGCACGGACCCAGACAGCGCCCTATCTGATATTGCAGACATGGACGCGAGCGGTTGCGATAAACGCTATTTTCACATTGGCGAATCGGGAAAATCTTTTGTAGCAGCGCCAGGGTTTCACGCACCGCATAGCCATTTGGGAACGGGCCGAAATATTCACCTTTGGCGTGCTTTGCACCACGATGCATAGCCAGACGCGGATGGGTATCGCCGCTAAGAAAAATAAAAGGATAAGATTTATCATCGCGTAACAGAACGTTGTAACGCGGCTGATAAAGTTTGATGTAGTTGTGTTCCAGCAACAGAGCTTCGGTTTCGGTATGGGTAACCGTCACATCAATTTGCTGGATCTGGGCAACCAACGCTTCGGTTTTGCGCGAAGCGAGGTTGCTACGGAAATAGCTGGAAAGCCGTTTTTTCAGGTCTTTCGCTTTGCCGACATAGATAACCGTACCACCAGCATCATACATGCGATAAACGCCCGGTTGGCTGGTTACGGTTTTTAAAAACGCTTTTGCGTCAAACTGAACACTCACTGACTTGTTAATGTCTCCGCATTACACAGACCATGGCGAATTGCCAGGTGAGTCAGCTCCACATCGCCATGAATGTTTAATTTACTGAACATACGGTAGCGATAGCTGTTCACCGTTTTCGGGCTGAGATTAAGCTGTTCTGAGATCTCATTGACCTTTTGGCCTTTGGTAATCATCAGCATAATCTGCAATTCACGTTCAGACAAACTGGCAAATGGGCTTTCTGTTTTTTCTGGTTCGATCTGGCTTAATGCCATTTGTTGAGCAATGTCAGAAGCAATATAACGCTGCCCTGAATAGACAGAGCGAATCGCACTCACAACTTCCTGCGGAGCCGCACCTTTGCTGAGATAGCCCGCAGCACCGGCCTGCATTACTTTCGCTGGTAAAGGGTTTTCAGTATGAACCGTAAGCATGATGATTTTGACATCTGCTGTCGAGCGAGCGATTTTACGCGTCGCCTCAAGACCGCCAATGCCAGGCATACTCATGTCCATTAGCACGACGTCAACGGTGTTTGCCCGGCACCACTTAACGGCGTCTTCACCGCAGGATGCCTCACCGACGACTTTAATACCCTTTATATCTTCCAGAATGCGTCGTATCCCTGCGCGCACCAGTTCGTGGTCATCAACAAGTAGAACGTTGATCAAAGGAATATCTCCAGAAATAGGGATAACGCTACTGATAGTTAGTCATTCGTATATTAGCGGGTTTTATTGCAACTTTGAAACGTTAAAAATGGTGGGTATTCGATTTTTCTCTCGTTTTTGTAAATTCGATTGTCCAGAGTTATCGTCACGTCCGTCATCAAAGGTTTGCCAGCTCGTTTCGCAGTAAGGCTAACGCCGAAATGTGACAAAAATTGACTTTATTCAGCATAAATGAAAAATCAGCGGCATGAATATGTAACATGAATTAACCCGAACAATACGTGCGAAAAACATTCATGATAAAAATATTTATTACGCGTTATATTCCCTGTTTTATTACTATTGCTGATATCGTGAGCAAAAAACAACCACTGCTATTTTTAGCAAAGCTTATGGTATACTCCGCCGCCTTAACATTTTTCACCGCAAATTTTCATTGCAACATGACGAGGAAAATAAATGAGTACGCCTGATTTTTCTACTGCCGAGAATAATCAAGAACTGGCAAATGAAGTCTCCTGCCTGAAAGCGATGCTGACGCTGATGCTGCAGGCGATGGGACAAGCTGACGCGGGCCGCGTGATGTTAAAGATGGAAAAACAGCTTGCGCTGATCGAAGACGAAACCCAGGCTGCGGTATTTTCCAAAACGGTTAAGCAAATTAAACAAGCCTACCGTCAGTAATATAAAACCGGCTGAAAGCTCACCTTTCAGCCGGTTTGGCATCTTGCACGCCCAATGTAATAGATATCATATTAAGCCAGTTGCGGCTGCGTAGCAGGCAACCTGCGTCTTATTCGGTGCATTGATTTTTTTCTGCATATTTTTCTGATGGAAATTGACAGTATTCTCAGAGATTGACAGGATCATCGCTATCTCTGCTGACGTTTTACCTTCTGCGGTCCATTTCAGTATTTCTTTTTCCCGCTTGCTGAAATTCATCTCTGGCGTCATCACTATTTCATCATTTAAACGTATCAACGCCATCAGACTTTCACGCACCAATAGCTGCATTTTTAATTGCAATTCATCACTAAGAATGGGTATTTCACGCGTACTGCTACGGGAAAAAGACAAAAAACCCAGCGCACGATTCGGCAGCATTAAATACTGAGTGACGCCACGGCGTAAACCATGCGCACGTGCGGCTTCCCATAGCGGCTGTGCTTCGTTGAATAAATCATCATTCCACAATAAATGCCCCTGACTGAAGTTTTCAGGGTTAAGTACCGGATCAATCGCGAGAAAGTTGTTGGTTTGATAATAACTGACCCATGACTCCGGATAATTGGTGTAGAAAGCCACTTTCGGTCGCGTGAATGGCACCGGGTGACGCACACATAATGAATAAAAATCGTACTCCAGTTGGTAAGTCTGATGCTCTATTTCATGGTAGACCTCTTCTGCGGCCTCCATCCTCTGAAAACGCAACAACATTGTGCGACGCCAGCTGAAAAAATCCGTATCCTGCATAGTTAACCGCTACGCCCCTGAGAGTGAGTATCATTTATACTGATAACTCAAACTATCACATAAATAAGATTTATATATAATTTATATTATTCAGACAATGAATTACTTTTGCAAGACATAGCATTCTCTTATGTTATTAATAAGTTATGCTGATTTATTAAGCGATTTATGCAGTCAGGAATACATTTTCGCCCCGACTAAAAAGCTGCCGGGGCTGATTTTTTCTTATTTTATTGCAACAGAAACTTCTCAAGGAACTGGCGTGTGCGGGGATGCTGAGGATCGGCAAATAAGGTTTTTGCAGGGCCCTGCTCCACTATCCGCCCTTGATCCATAAAGATCGCGCGGTCAGCAACGTCACGAGCAAAGCTCATTTCGTGCGTCACAATCACCATGGTACGCTTTTCCTGTGCCAACTGGCGTATGGTATTCAGGACTTCACCCACCAGCTCCGGGTCCAGCGCCGAAGTAGGTTCGTCAAACAGAATGACTTCAGGTCGCATCGCCAGCGCACGCGCAATCGCCACACGTTGCTGTTGACCGCCGGACAAACGACGCGGATAGCTGGTCTCTTTCCCTTCCAGTCCAACTTTTGCCAGCAGCTCGCGAGCGCGCGCCGTGGCCTCTTCCTTCGGCTCGCCTTTAACGATCACCGGCCCTTCAATAATGTTTTCCAGCACTGTGCGATGCGGAAACAGATTAAAATTCTGAAAGACAAATCCGACATGCTGGCGCAACTGGCGAATCAGCGATTTTTGCTGGCTTAACGAACGCGCAGTATCAATAGTGATATCGCCAACGGTGATGCTCCCCGCCTCCGGTTGTTCCAGCAAATTTATGCTGCGTAGCAACGTGGTTTTGCCGGAGCCACTCGGGCCGATAATCGCTACCACTTCGCCGGTTTTGACCTCCAGATCGATACCGTGCAGTACCGTCTGACCGTGGAATTTTTTCACCAGGTTTTTAACTTCTATGGCACTCATTTTGGCTCCCTCTCCTGGCGGTTAAGTTGATTCTCAAAATGGTTCTGTAGCGTCGATAACACTGTCGCCATAATCCAGTAGATGAGCGAAGCCGCCAGATACATAGTGAAAACTTCCAGCGTGCGCGAGGTAATCAACTGCGCCTGACGAAACAACTCCGGCACCTGAATCGTCGCTGCCAGCGAGGTATCTTTTACCAGGCTGATAAAGCTGTTCGACAGCGGCGGCAGCGCCACCCGCGCCGCCTGCGGCAAAATAGCGCGACGCATGGTCTGCCATGGCGTCATGCCAATACTGGCGGCTGCTTCCCACTGACCTTTATCAATAGATGAAATGGCGGCGCGCAGCGTTTCGGCAGCATAGGCAGCGGTGTTCAGTGACAGGCCAATCATCGCCGACGGAATCGGATCTAATTCAATGCCAAATTGCGGTAGGCCGTAGTAGATCATAAACAGTTGCGCGATGAGCGGCGTACCGCGAAAAATGGAAATGTAAAAACGCGCCAGCCAGCGCACGGGCCAGAGCGGCGACAGGCGCATCAGCGCGAGAATAAATCCCAGCAGTAAGCCAAAAAACATGCCGCCGATACTGAGTTGCAGCGTATACCCAGCCCCTTTAAGCAGGAACGGCAAAGAATCAATAACCAGTTGTATACTTTCTTGCATGAGCGTTTCCGGGGCTAGACGTGAGGATGATAGGCGAACAGCGCAGGCGCGCCGCCAGTATGAATAAACAGAATCGGCCCTTCGTCTTTGAAGCGTTTCTGACTGATGCCATCAATCAGCCCCGCCATCGCTTTTCCGGTATACACAGGATCAAGCAGAATGCCTTCCAGCCGCGCCAACAGTTTCACCGCTTCCATGCCTTCGTCGTTCGGCACGCCGTAGCCAGGCGCAAAATAGTCATCCCAGAGTAAAATTTCCGCTGATGCGCTCAGTTCCAGTTCTTTCGCGATTGCCTGTTGTAGGTTAACCACTTTTGGCAACTGGTCAGCAACGGAACGTGACACGGTCACGCCAATCAGTTCGCTTTCTGGCATTAGATGTTCCAGTCCTACTGCCAGTCCAGCGTGAGTTCCGGCGCTGCCCGACGCCACCACCACCGAAGAAATATTAACCGCCCCTTCACACTGTTGCGCGATTTCCAGCGCGCTCTCCACATAGCCCAGCGCGCCTAAAGCATTAGAACCTCCAACCGGAATGACGTACGGACGGAACCCTTGCGCTTCGACTCGCGTTGCCAGCTCTTCCAGTTGGGCATTGGGATCGGTCAGCGCATCGCACATTTCAATCTGGGTATTGAAGAGATCCAACAACAAGCGATTGCCGTTGGTTAAATAGTTTTCTGCGGCTGTTCCGATAGGATTCTCCAGCAGCGCCACACAATGCAGCCCAAGTTTTGCGGCGACGGCGGCCGTCTGGCGCACGTGGTTAGACTGAATCGCTCCGGCGGTAATCAGAGTGTCGGCACCTTCACGCAGGGCATCTGCCGCGAGAAACTCCAGTTTGCGTAATTTATTGCCACCCATCGCCATCGGTGTGACGTCATCCCTTTTAATGAAAATTTCCCGCCCAAGATAATCAGAAAGACGCGGCAGATATTCGAGCGGCGTTGGTGCGCCGATAAACTCCAGCCGTGGGAAACGAGTTAAATTATGCAGTGGCATAAAAGCCTCCGGTGTGTGTTGTTGTGATATTGTTATTATGCACGCAAAAAACGCTTAAATAAAAAAGGCGCTAATTAAAGCACCTTTTTTGTCATTATGCCCCGTCCAGAACAGCGTTGACACGTTTCTGGCTGTGATTTCACCCGATGGATGCAACACACTGGTTGAACCGCTCTGCGGGTGATTCATACTCTGGCGTTTTATCGGTCTTTCGTTGAGCGTCTGGCAACTGTAGTAGTCACGGATTCCGGGTGATGGCATGTAGTGCATTAATAGAATCAGGTTTGTGGTCCCGTGATACTGTTGAATGTCCGATGGATCATCAGGAACGTAACGGTGTAAAGGCTGCTTATATCCATAAAGCAGAACATCTGATGTCCCCTGGTTACGGGGATAACTTCTCCTGGCATCTTAGGTTGATCAAGCATGGTTATCCATACCCGTTCATTAATATGGTAATCATTATCTCTGCATTAATTATTATTTATACCTAAGTCTATTTTTAGGAAAAGAATATTATATTCTCCGAGAATATTTTTAGACACTTTTCCTATAAAAGAAGCAGAGAAACACTCACTATCTAAAATTACACTAATCAATAAACAAACTAACATCCAGAAAACATTACAATTTCAAATTACTCATCAAAAAAAATCAACCTGATTGCTTGAGATAGATTTTTTCTGTTTATTTGCAATAATGCTCGCATCGAGCATTTGTATGATGATTAGATAATACATATTATTCCCCAATGACATTTACACAGTCAAAAAATTTAACCCACCATTCTTAAAGAAAAAATTGGAGCTTTTGTGAAAATCAAAATTAATAAAAAAGAAAGGTTTAATGTATATATATACAACAGAAAAACATTCGGCATAACGCAAGAGGGAATGAAGACAACGTTACTATGCAGCCTTATATCTGCCACTCTGGCCATTCAGCCTGCTTTGGCAGCTAAAAAGGAAGTTACTCTTTCTGAAGGAAACCCTGCTGAAATATCTGAAAATATCATTGGTGCTGATGGCTCGCAGGACAGGCCGGATAATGATGATGGGGAGGCCGGTGAAGATGCTCTCATTGTTAATGTTGTACCCGGTTCGTTACAGAATGAAAATATCCTGACAATTAACAGCGGTACTAGCATTAGTGGCGGTGAAGGCGGATGGGCTGGTGATGATGATCATACTAAGATGGGCTCTGCAGGGGGCCAGGGCGGTACAGCCATTACTGGAAATAATTTTACTCTTGTTAATTCTGGTTATATTTCCGGTGGTAAGGGTGGTTGGGGAGGTTATGGTAATGGCGGAGGCGATGGAGGTGAAGCGGGTACCGCTATTTCCGGAGATGATCTTACCATTACAAACAACGGAAGCATTACGGGTGGCAATGGCGGAATGCCTGGAGCCAGTGGTTATGGCGATGAAAGCGGTGGTTTAACTGGGACTCCTGCTGTTGGTGGGACTGCCATATCTGGCAATAATCTTCAAATAAGCAATAACGGAAATATCACTGCCGGGCAAGGTAGTAGTGGTGCCTGGTGGGCGGTATGGGGATCTTCTGCCGGCAACGGAGGGAATGGAGGCAAGGCCATATCCGGAAATAATATGGAGATAACAAATAATAATCACATTACAGGTGGCCAGGGGGGGGATGGTGCTCGCGGTGGCGAAGGTAGTGTCGAATTTACTACCGATCAGAATATTAATGGAAGTAGCGGTGGTAATGGTGGTATTGGGGGGACTGCTATATATGGTAATAATATTAAGATAAATAATACGGGAAATATAACTGGCGGACAGGGGGGCACTGGTGGTGAAGGTGGTAGAGGTGGTACAGATGAATATGAACACGCTGGTTCAACTACCCTTGGTACTGGTGGTACTGGTGGAATTGGAGGTACCGGTGGGATTGCCATATCTGGAAATAATATTGAAATAAATAATTATGGAAATATTATTGGCGGAAATGGCGGTACTGGTGGTGATGGAGGTAATCCCGGTGAAAGTTACGATACTGGAAATACTGGTGACGGAGGTGATGGTGGCAACGGAGGTAATGGTGGCACTGCTATATCCGGGAGTAATATTACGATAAATAATCATGGCGGAATTTTTCCTGGTAATGGAGGACAGGAAGGTAACGCTAACTTCTCCGGGGCTGGAGGGATATCTGGTAACAGAGGGCAAGATTGTGACACCGCAATATCTTTGAATGGTGGAACTAACTCGTTGAATCTCTACGCCGCTTCTACCATTCAAGGTGATATTATTTTGAATAGTGCTGTAAATAATGCTGATGGTAATTCTCTGTCCATTACAAATAAAGACTCCGCCAGCTCTGAGATAAAAGGCAATCTGAGTGCGGGTACAGGTACACATGTTTCCGTTTCGGGAGCTGATGTCACTTTTAGCGGAAGTTCGGTATTTGACACAGATTCATCGCTGAATATGAGCACAGGTTCCAGTCATTTAACTGCCAACAGTATTCAGTTCAATAACGGTGCAGTGCTTAATGTTGATACTGCCATGACAATATGGAAGCAAAATGAGTACGGCGTGTTGACGACCTCCGACGGCATAACAGGGCTCTCTGAAAATAATATTTATCAGCATAATAATCTACTGAGTGATGGTGCTGAAGACTATGTTTTAACATCACTTAGTGGTAATGGGCAGACAGTAAAAGAGGTCAGTTCTTCCCTGAAGTGGAATGACCCCTCAGGAAATGGATATGGCACGTTTGATCTGAGAAATGGCGCGGTGTTAGAGCTGAAGGTACGACTTGCAGATAACAATGCTGTTCAGTTATCTCATGGCTGGGATGGAAAAACGCTGACCAAAGCCGGCGAAGGAACACTGATTCTGTCCTCCCAAAACACTTACACGGGTGTAACAGACATCCGTGGCGGCAATGTCCGCATGAACAGCAACAGTGCTCTGGGACAGACCAGCGAGATTCGCCTGGCAGCTGACACCATGCTGGATATGAACGGTCACAGCCAGACCGCAGGTAAACTGAACAGCGCAGCAGGTTCCATACTGAACATTAATGGCGGTAATCTGACCCTCGCAGGTGGAGGCCTGTCTGCAGGTACCCTCATCGGCTCTGGCTCCCTGAACATCAGTGGTGGCGTGTTCGATATTACTGGTGCCACCCGCGCCCTGAATGCCACCACCACTATCGCAGAAAAGGCAATGGTGAAGGTGCTTAATACTGACGGACTGGGAGCAGGCTCGGTTAACACTGCCGGCACACTGATTCTGGGCAAGGCTGATGCACCTGTCATGCTTGCCAACAGCCAGGTCACCATCTCTCAGCAGGGGACACTCTCCGGCTCTGGTGGTGTCGCCGGGAACGTAACCAACAGCGGTACTCTTGACCTGAGAGCCGATGCTCCGGGTAATGTACTGACGATCGGGGGTAACTATACCGGTAATAATGGCATACTGCTCATGAACACCGCTCTGGGAAATGACAGCTCTGCAACAGACAAACTTGTAATCAGAGGCGATGCCTCCAGTCAGACACGTGTGATTGTTATAAATGCAGGTGGTACCGGAGCACAGACACTAAACGGTATTGAGTTGATTCATGTCGACGGAAATGCTGACAGTGCTGAATTTATTCAGGCCGGGCGTATCGCTGCCGGGGCTTATGACTACACGCTGGGACGTGGTCAGGGAAGCAACCGTGATAACTGGTATCTGACCAGTGGTAAAAACACTCCGTTCCTGCTGCGCGCTCTGAAAGCAATGCAACCCCCTGCCCCTGAACCTGCTCCGGGTGGTCATGACAACGACCTGCGTCCGGAAGCTGGCTCCTACACAGCGAACATTGCTGCAGCAAACACCATGTTCGTATCCCGTCTTTATGAACGCCAGGGGCCGATGCATTACACTGATGTGATTACCGGTGAGCAGAAAGAAACCAGCATGTGGATGCACCATGAAGGGGGACACAACCGCTGGCGTGACGGTACAGGCCAACTGAAAACACAGGGTAACCGTTACGTCCTGCAGATGGGCGGTGACCTGGCTCAGTGGAGCCGGAACAGCTCTGACCGCTGGCATCTGGGGGTTATGGCTGGTTACGGTAATGACCATAACAATACAGATTCTGTACGTACCGGATACAGTTCAAAAGGCAGTGTGAAAGGATACAATACAGGTCTGTATGCCACCTGGTATGCTAATGATGAGACACATAGCGGGGCTTATCTGGATAGCTGGGCACAGTACAGTTGGTTCGATAACGATATGAAAGGTGACGGCCTGCCGGGGGAATCCTGGAAATCAAAAGGTCTGACAGCCTCACTGGAAACCGGTTATGCCTGGAAAGCCGGTGAGTTTACCGGTAGCCATGGCAGTCTGAACGAATGGTATGTCCAGCCTCAGGCTCAGGTTATCTGGATGGGCGTAAAAGCTGATGAGCACCGCGAACGCAATGGTACCCATGTTGAAAGCACCGGTGATGGCAACGTCCGTACCCGTCTGGGTGTGAAAACCTGGATTAAGGGGCACAACAGAATGAACGGCGGCAAATCCCATGAGTTCCGTCCGTTCGTTGAGGTGAACTGGCTGCACAACACCCGTGATTTTGGCATCCGCATGAACGGTGTGACGGTACATCAGGACGGCGCCAGCAATATCGGAGAAGTAAAAACCGGTGTTGAGGGACAGATAAATGACCATCTGAACCTGTGGGGCAATGTGGGTGTACAGATCGGTGACGAGGGATACAGCGACGCCTCTGCCATGCTGGGTGTGAAGTATACATTCTGAACCGGGTAGTTTAGTGGCCAGTTCTTTATCAGTCAGTGCATGAGAGAAACGGGATAACCTGTTCAATGACCGTTGGTTATGACTGCGACCAGAATGCACTGGCTGAACGAATAAATGAGATCCTGAAAAATGAGTTTTACTCTCGAGTCCTACAAACCTGACGTAGCCCCAGGAAATGGTAAAAAAATCCGTGGCAATTTATAACCATGAGCGACCACACCTGGCACTGAAATACAAAACGCCCGATGGAGTTCATCAGGCGTTTTACAGACAGAAAACTGTCAACTTAAAGCAGGTGATTATTTGGTCACATCAGCACCAAACCATTTTTCGGAAAGGGCTTGTAGGGTGCCGTCTTTTTGCATTTCTGCAATGGCATCGTTAACCGCTTTCAGCAGGTCTTCGTTACCTTTGCGCAGCGCCACACCTGACTCCTGGCGGGAGAAGGCTTCGCCGGTTACTGCCAGCGTATCATTGGTTTTTTTCACCAGATCCAGCGCAGCCAGACGATCAACCAGGATGGCATCAATACGACCTACACGCAGATCCTGATATTTGGTCGGATCATCATCATAGGTACGCACATCAACACCCTGAACATTCTGCCGCAGCCACTCTTCGTAGTTAGTCCCCAGACCAACGCCAACTTTTTTACCTTTCAAATCGTCGGCGGTTTTAATGGTGCCTTCATTGCCTTTTTTCACCAGCGCCTGAATACCGGAAATGGTGTACGGGGTAGAGAAATCGTATTTTTTCTTACGTTCATCAGAGATGGTGACCTGATTAATCACCACATCAATGCGCTTAGAATCCAGTGACGCCAGCATACCGTCCCACTTTGTCGGTTTTAATGCGGCTTCCACGCCCAGATGTTTTGCCAGTTGTTGCGCAAATTCCACTTCAAAACCGGTCAATTTACCGTCATCGCCCTGAAAGCTAAACGGCGGGTAAGTCCCTTCCAGTCCCACCAGCAAAGTGCCCCGCTCTTTCACTTTATTGAGCAGACCTTCATCGGCAAAACTTTTCACGCTCATACCCGCAACCAGCGCCACAGCCATAACCCCCATCAGCGCCTGACGTCCCAGATGTACTAATTTCATATTCACCCCGAATGTTGTTATGTTGGTTTGCAGTGTAGAGCCATTGTTCGAAGACACAAAAACAACTCTGCTACATCTTATTCTTATTTAATATATATCAGAAGCTGACAGGCTGGGGGATTTCTGCGTAAGGTCACCACGGGTTTGCATCTGGTAGCACTGGTACTTACGTAATGCGATGCGATAATTATTGGTGCTGGTGGTGGGCAGCCAGGGAGCCAGGTTTTCATCAAGAAAACCATCCTGAAGCAGGTCGGAGGAAATATCGTGTTCGCTTAAATAATTTCCCAAACGACGTAGGCGTACCACATATTCGCGCACGGTGCCGGGGCTCATTTCAGTATGATCAAAGAGAAACTGTTTAAAGCCGATAATATCAAAAAAATCACTCTGGGTTTTGCAATGTAAATCGCCGCAGAAACGGCATAATGCCGCCCATGATTTTTGTTCTTCATACCAGCCATTTTCATCAAGCAGTGTATCAAGGCGAGATATCGCGATTTTATTCACTATCTTGCCATCGCGAACGAGAGTAATGCGATCGAGTAATTTACGGCAATATGCGCAATGAGTCTGGCTATGTTTAAAGTCTTTAAGATAGCGACTCAATGGCCGCCTTTTCTGGTGCTGCACCATTATTAAGAACTCCTGGTATTCAAAATTAATGTGCGGCATTTACCTAAGTTATAACTTACCCAGTTTGGTGCGTAACCGTTTAATAGCCTGGCTATGTAACTGACTGACCCGAGATTCACCGACTTCCAGCACTGCGCCAATCTCTTTGAGATTAAGCTCTTCCTGGTAATAGAGCGTTAATACCAACTGTTCGCGCTCCGGTAACATTTCGATGGCTTCCATCACCCGCTGACGCAAATTACCGTCCAGTAATTGCTGTAATGGGTTATCCCGCTGATGATCGTCAGTAACCAGTTCAATGCTATCACCGTGCTCTTCGCGCCACTCATCATAAGAGAAAAGTTGGCTGTTATTCGTATCAAGCAACATTTGTCGATAGTCGGCGATTTCAATCCCTAAACGTTCTGCCACTTCAGTTTCTGTGGCATTGCGGCCAAGTTCCTGCTCCAGTTGCCCTATTGCCTGTGCCACTTCACGTGCATTGCGTCGCACGCTGCGCGGCACCCAGTCACGGCTGCGAAGTTCATCCAGCATAGCACCACGGATACGCTGCACTGCGTAAGTTGTAAATGCCGTTCCTTGCAGGGCATCATAACGTTCAACAGCATTAAGTAATCCAATGCCGCCTGCCTGTAGCAGATCGTCAAGTTCTACACTCGCGGGCAGTCGAACCTGCAGGCGCAATGCTTCGTGACGCACCAGCGGGATATAACGCTGCCACAGCGAATGTTTATCCATTACACCTTCAGCGGTATAGAGTGATTTCACGATAAACAGCCCTGCGTTATATAAATAATCGGCATAATTATCCGTTTCTGCAGGTTTTTTAATCGGACGATTAATGGGTGAAATAAGGGGTTATTTGGGGTAATCGGTAAATAACGAGCAGAATAACCCCGCCGGAGCGGGGTTAAGATAGCTGACAAGGTCCGCCTCATCTTGCCGGATGCGGCGTGAACGCCTTATTCGGCCTACGCGAATATGCAAATTTATTAATTGCGATTCACCTTGTAGGCAGATAAGCGCAGCGCATCAGGCAATTTGGCGTTTGCTGTCATTATATTACGACGATTAGCCCTGCAGCAGAGACAGAACTTGTTGCGGCACCTGGTTAGCTTTAGACAACACGGAGTTACCCGCCTGTTGGATGATCTGCGCTTTCGACATGTTAGACACTTCGGTCGCATAGTCGGCGTCCTGAATACGGGACTGCGCTTCAGACAGGTTGGTTGTGGTGTTGTTCAGGTTAGTGACCGCAGAATCCAGACGGTTTTGAACGGCACCGAGGGAGGAGCGGAATTTGTCGACAGAAGCAATCGCTTTGTCCAGCAGCGCCAGCGGATCAGCAGAAGAAGCCCCTGAGAACTGTGCGGTCGGAGTTGCTGTAGATAATTCAACAACAACCTTGTTCCCTGTGGCTGTTGCTGCAGTGTCGTCATCAAGCGCCGTTGCAACCGTTGTAGCGTAGTTTTTACCCTGGAATGTTACATATCCCGCAGCCGCGCCTTCAGAGTCAGCGGCAACTTTAATCAGTTGATCTTTCTGAGTAGCAGCAGTCGTTAGTCCATTATCGGTGTCTTTGTATTCGACATCGGCTTTATTCAACGTGACTTTACCGTTTGCATGGTTAATCGACGCGGAGTAGAAATCACTGCCGGATTGAACGACGAACTGTGCAGTGGCAGCCCCTTTCGCATCCAGTGTATTGTGTAACGTCAGGCTAGAAACATCGACTGTTTTACCTGTCGCAGTAGTCAGATCTTTCGCAACAGCAGTGAAATCAACACCAACGGGTTCCGTTCCTGCATCACCCGTAATTTGAGTAATAGAACTGCTAACATTCAGCGACTGACCCGAAACGGAGAAACCATTCAACCCTAATGTTGAAGAATCAATTTTCTGCAAATCGATAGAGATGGTCTGCCCATCATTCGCGCCAACCTGAATCTTCATCGAACCGTCTTTCGCCAGCACGTTCACGCCGTTGAACTGGGTCTGACCGGAAACGCGGTCAATCTCATCCAGACGGGATTTGATTTCGTCCTGAATAGAAGACAGGTCAGAATCAGAGTTAGTGCCGGTCGTCGCCTGAACGGTCAACTCACGCACACGTTGCAGGTTGTTGTTGATTTCAGACAGTGCGCCTTCTGCGGTCTGCGCCAGAGAAATACCATCGTTGGCGTTACGCGCGGCCTGAGTCAGACCTTTAATGTTAGAGGTGAAGCGGTTAGCAATCGCCTGACCTGCGGCGTCATCTTTCGCGCTGTTAATACGCAGACCAGAAGAGAGGCGCTCGATAGAAGTCGACAACGCAGACTGATTTTTGTTGATGTTGTTCTGAGTGATCAGCGAGAGGCTGTTGGTGTTAATGACTTGTGCCATAATTTTTATTCCTGTTTTTTAGCTCTACGGTTTAAGTATCGGGCTTCCACCCTTCGGCTTCGTCGCCGTCAACCCTGTTATCGTCTGGTCTCTCACAACCTTTAGAATTTTTTTCTAGCGGTCGAAATACTCCCCTTCCTCGTTGCTGTTCGTGTCATTAAGCCAAAAAATAAATCGTAAACTTTGCCCCGCTTACGCCGATAACCCCGGTATTCGTTCTACATGTCGCATGATTAAGGAATCAATATGGCTAGTATTTCAACGCTTGGGGTTGGGTCGGGGCTGGACTTAAGCAACATCCTCGACAGTCTGGAGGCGGCAGAAAAATCTACCCTGACGCCGATATCAAAACAGCAAAGCTCTTACACCGCGAAACTGAGCGCCTACGGGACGCTGAAAAGCGCACTGGAGAGTTTCCAGACCGCCAACACAGCACTGAATAAAGCCGATTTATTTACCGCCACCTCAACCACCAGCAGTTCATCGGCTTTCAGCGCCACTACCACGGGTAGCGCGATTGCCGGGAAATACACCATTAGCGTCAGCCAACTGGCGCAGGCTCAGACGCTGACCACCAAAAATAGTCAAAAAGACAGTAAAGCCGCCATCGCCACCAGCGATAGCGTACTGACCATCCAGCAAGGCGGCGGTAAAGATCCGGTCACGATTGATATCAGCGCGGTCAACTCGTCACTTTCCGGTATTCGTGATGCCATTAACAACGCCAAAGCTGGCGTCAGCGCCAGTATCATCAATGTGGGTAACGGCGAGTATCGTCTGTCCATCACCGCTAACGATACGGGCAGCGATAACGCGATGAAACTTAGCGTCAGCGGCGACAGCGTCCTGGAAAGTTTTATGGGTTACAACGGAACTTCAGGTGATAGCAGCAATGGCATGATTGAAAGCGTCACCGCGCAAAACGCCAAACTGACGGTCAATAACGTTGAGATTGAAAACAGCAGTAACACTATCAGTGACGCGCTGGAAGATATCACCCTCAACCTGAATGACGTCACCACCGGTAATCAGACACTGACCATCAGTAAAGACACATCCAAAGCTGAAAATGCGATTAAAGCGTGGGTGGATGCCTATAACACATTGCAGGATACGTTCAGCAGCTTAACCAAATACACCGCAGTCGATGCCGGAGCAGAAAGTCAGGACTCCAGCAATGGCGCATTACTTGGCGACTCCACACTGCGTACCATCCAGACTCAGCTTAAAACCTTGCTCGCCAATACCCACAGCAGTTCAAACTATAAAACGCTGGCACAGATTGGCATTACCAGCGATGCCAGTACCGGCAAGCTGGAAATCGCGACCGACAAGCTGCAAACGGCGCTGAAGAAAGATGCCGCTGGCGTCGGTGAAATGTTTATTGGTGACGGTAAAAGTACTGGAGTAACCACCGGCATTAGCAGCAACCTGACCAGTTGGCTCTCCTCCACAGGGATAATCCAGGCCGCAAAAGATGGCGTCAGCAAAACGCTGAACAATTTGACTGATCAGTACAACGCAGCCAGTGAACGTATCGATACCTTAATGGCGCGCTATAAAGCCCAGTTCACCCAATTAGATGTGTTAATGAACTCGCTGAACTCCACCAGTAGCTATCTGACACAGCAGTTCGACACCTCAAATAGCAGCTCGAAATAATCTTCAGGAGAGACTATGTACAGCGCAAAAGGCACCCAGGCCTATGCCCAAATTGGCGTCGAAAGCGCCGTAATGAGCGCCAGCCAACAACAACTGGTCACCATGCTGTTTGACGGCGTGTTGAGCGCACTGGTAAGAGCACGCCTGTTTATGCAGGACAACAATCAGGAAGGAAAAGGCGTCTCTTTGTCGAAAGCGATCAGCATTATTGATAACGGGCTGAGGATCGGTCTTGACGAAGAAAGCCAGGACGAATTAACCCAGAATTTGATAGCCCTGTATAGCTATATGATCAGGCGTTTGCTGCAAGCCAATTTACGCAACGATGTCTCCGCAGTTGAAGAAGTGGAAACGTTGATGCGTAACCTTGCCGATGCCTGGAAAGAGTCTTTACTCTCCCCTTCTTTGATTCAGGATCCTGTCTGATGAACCACGCACCGCACTTGTATTTTGCCTGGCAACAACTCGTCGAAAAAAGCCAACTCATGTTACGCCTGGCGACAGAAGGACGATGGGATGAACTCATCGCCAGCGAAATGGAATATGTCAATGCGGTGCAAAAGATCGCACACCTAACGGAAGAAACGGAACCCTCTGCCATGATACAGGAGCAACTCAGACCGCTGCTGCGCCTCGTTCTGGAAAACGAAAACAAAGTAAAACAGTTATTGCAGATTCGGATGGATGAACTGGCGAAACTGGTCGGTCAGTCATCAATGCAAAAATCTGTGTTAAGCGCCTACGGTGATCAGGGGGGCTATGTGCTGGCACCGCAGGAAAACCTCTTTTGAGTTCAGGCAACGCTTAAAGAGATGGTGGCTCGCGAATAATCCGATTACGGCTACGCTTCTAATGTTCCCCTTGAGTGGAGTCGAAGAATGCGTAATCCCACGCTGTTGCAATGTTTTCACTGGTATTACCCGGAAGGCGGCAAGCTCTGGCCTGAACTGGTCGAGCGCGCCGACGGTTTTAATGATATTGGTATCAATATGATCTGGCTGCCACCAGCCTATAAAGGCGCATCGGGCGGGTATTCGGTCGGCTACGACTCTTACGATTTATTTGATTTAGGCGAGTTTGATCAAAAAGGCAGCATCCCCACCAAATATGGCGATAAAGCACAACTGCTGGCCGCCATTGACGCACTCAAACGCAATGACATTGCGGTACTGCTGGACGTGGTTGTCAACCACAAAATGGGCGCAGATGAAAAAGAAGCCATTCGCGTACAGCGCGTCAATGCTGACGATCGCACGCAAATTGATGATGAAATCATTGAGTGCGAAGGCTGGACGCGTTACACCTTTCCTGCTCGCGCCGGGCAATACTCGCAGTTTATCTGGGATTTCAAATGTTTTAGCGGTATCGACCATATCGAAAACCCAAACGAAGACGGTATATTTAAAATCGTCAACGACTACACCGGCGAAGGCTGGAACGACCAGGTTGATGATGAGCTTGGTAATTTTGACTATCTGATGGGCGAAAATATCGACTTTCGCAACCATGCCGTTACGGAAGAGCTCAAGTACTGGGCGCGCTGGGTGATGGAGCAAACGCAATGCGACGGTTTTCGTCTCGACGCAGTAAAACATATTCCGGCCTGGTTTTATAAAGAGTGGATCGAACACGTGCAGGAAGTCGCGCCAAAGCCGCTATTTATTGTGGCGGAATACTGGTCGCGCGAAGTTGATAAGCTGCAAACGTATATTGATCAAGTCGAAGGCAAAACCATGCTGTTTGATGCGCCGCTACAGATGAAATTCCACGAAGCATCACGCATGGGGCGCGACTACGACATGACGCAGATATTCACCGGTACGCTGGTGGAAGCCGATCCTTTCCATGCTGTTACGCTGGTCGCCAATCACGACACCCAACCGTTACAAGCCCTCGAAGCGCCGGTTGAACCGTGGTTTAAACCGCTGGCTTATGCCCTTATTTTGCTGCGGGAAAATGGCGTCCCTTCCGTGTTCTACCCTGATTTGTACGGTGCCCATTACGAAGATGTCGGCGGTGACGGGCAAACTTATCCCATAGATATGCCGATAATAGAACAGCTTGATGAGTTGATTCTCGCCCGTCAGCGTTTCGCCCACGGTGTACAGACGTTATTTTTCGACCATCCGAACTGTATTGCGTTTAGTCGCAGCGGTACTGACGAATATCCTGGCTGCGTGGTGGTCATGTCAAACGGCGACGATGGCGAAAAAACCATTAATCTGGGAGAGAATTACGGCAATAAAACCTGGCGCGACTTTCTGGGTAATCGACAAGAGAGCGTAGTAACCGATGAAAATGGCGAAGCGACCTTCTTTTGCAACGGCGGTAGCGTCAGTGTGTGGGTTATAGAAGAGGTGATTTAAATTCATCCCCGGTGGCAAGCCGGGGAGATTTCATTACGGCAGTGGCGTCGGCAACGGCGCTTTTTCCAGTACGGCAGCACATTCAGCCGTCGGACGATTCACGCGTTCCATCGTCATGCCGTCATATTCGATAGTGTTACCATCACGTTCAATTTCATATAGCTCACGTTTGACAGTAACGTTAGTGAGATCATCCGATATCAGCGTCAACTTACCCGGTAAAGCAATCACCCGCTGCCACTGACGACAATCCAGCGTATCCCCCTCTTTAGTAACAATCAGGCTACCTATCGCTTCAGGGCTGACCAGAGCACGCTGCGGCTCTTTGGTCTGCCAGTAACCCGCCAGCCAGTCTGGCGCGGGCGCTTTCACAACATTGTTATAATTTTCAACTTCGGCACAGCCAGCCAGCAGCATAAGTGCGCCTGCAATTGCGAGTTTTTTCATCATTCATCCTGCATGAGAAGAAAAGAGGATTGTGGCATTAATGCCTTGATGCTGCCAGCCTTTCCAGGCCTAAGGTGAAATTTGATCTAACCATTATTTTTGTGAATTATTGCCACGCAAATAAATTCTCCTGGTGTATGATTCGCGACTCTTGTTTAAACCTTCTGAGTTCAGAGGCTACATACATGTCATGGCAGCAATTCAAGCAAGCCTGGTTGATTAAATTCTGGGCCCCCATCCCCGCAGTCATCGCGGCGGGTATTCTCTCCACTTATTATTTTGGCATCACCGGCACCTTTTGGGCAGTGACGGGTGAATTTACCCGCTGGGGCGGTCAGCTCCTGCAACTGTTTGGCGTCCATGCTGAAGAGTGGGGTTATTTTAAAATAATCCATCTGGAAGGATCGCCATTAACCCGCATCGACGGGATGATGATTTTGGGTATGTTTGGCGGCTGTTTTGCCGCTGCTCTGTGGGCCAACAACGTTAAATTACGTATGCCGCGCAGCCGTATCCGCATTATGCAGGCCATTATTGGCGGCATTATCGCCGGTTTCGGCGCGCGTCTGGCGATGGGCTGTAACCTGGCCGCGTTCTTCACCGGTATTCCGCAATTCTCGCTGCACGCCTGGTTCTTTGCCATCGCCACCGCCATCGGTTCATGGTTTGGTGCGCGCTTTACCCTACTGCCGATGTTCCGCATCCCGGTAAAAATGCAGAAAGTCTCTGCCGCATCACCGCTAACACAAAAACCGGATCAGGCACGGCGTCGCTTCCGCCTCGGTATGCTGGTATTTTTCGGTATGCTGGGCTGGGCGCTGCTGACAGCAATGAACCAACCGAAGCTGGGGCTGGCGATGCTGTTTGGCGTCGGCTTTGGCTTACTGATTGAACGCGCGCAAATCTGTTTTACCTCGGCGTTCCGCGATATGTGGATCACCGGACGAACCCATATGGCGAAAGCGATCATTATCGGTATGGCGGTGAGTGCCATCGGTATTTTCAGTTATGTACAGTTAGGCGTAGAACCGAAAATCATGTGGGCGGGTCCGAACGCTGTCATTGGTGGGTTACTGTTTGGTTTTGGTATTGTTCTGGCAGGCGGCTGTGAAACTGGCTGGATGTACCGCGCGGTGGAAGGCCAGGTGCACTACTGGTGGGTTGGACTGGGCAACGTTATCGGCTCGACGATTCTGGCTTATTACTGGGATGATTTCGCCCCGGCGCTGGCAACCGACTGGGACAAAATCAACCTGCTGAAAACCTTTGGCCCAATGGGCGGCCTGCTGGTGACATATTTACTGCTGTTCGCTGCGTTAATGTTGGTTATCGGCTGGGAGAAACGCTTCTTCCGCCGTGCGGAGCCGCAAACTGCTAAGGAGATCGCATGAAAAATATCGTTCCTGATTATCGTCTTGATATGGTGGGCGAACCCTGCCCTTATCCAGCGGTCGCTACTCTTGAGGCGATGCCGCAGTTAAAGAAAGGTGAGATCCTCGAAGTGGTCAGCGATTGCCCGCAGTCAATTAACAATATTCCGCTGGATGCACGTAATCACGGCTATACCGTACTGGATATCCAGCAAGATGGACCGACCATTCGTTATTTGATTCAAAAGTAATCTTTTCTCCCGCTGTTTCAGGCAGCGGGAGTGTCTATAGTACGCGATATATCAGATAAATATTCTCAAGGATTTATGGCAATCCTGAAATGAATTAGTGATGAAGCATCTCATCCACAATTTCTTTCGTCTGTAACTGATAAGGATAATAAGTTGGCCAGTTGTCCATCTCTTCAAGTAATTGCTGTTGTGACGTATTCCCCATAAATATATGGAAATGAGAGGATTTTCGGGGGGCAATTATATGATCGCTAAACTGCACAAACTTAGGTGCTTTACTGGCTGGTTCCTGGCACTCAAACAGATAACGAACCCCTTTCTTTCCTGATTTATATGTCAATATCTTAAATCCACTATAATTATATTTACAGGAAGTCACCTCCTCTCCTCTGTGGAACTCCATAACACCATTTTCGATACCGATTGTGTCAATATCCGTCGCATATCCTTGCTGATAGTAGGACTTAATATCCGCAAATGATTTACCCGGATCTTTTTCTGCTTTCATTTTAAAAACAGGATCAAGGTCACCACTTTGAAGCAAGGGATATATCGATTGCCAAACACCCTCCCAGTCAGTAAGTTTTCTATCTTTCACGTTATTATCATCAAAAATACCCTCTGCTGCTTTTTGTTCTATTTCTGTCAGTGGTGCCCCATGTGAATGATGCCCATGAGCAAGTGCATAGTTGCCAGTCAATAGTAACCCCAGCGCAAAAGCCAATTTATTAACAACCATCATCCAGCTTATCCTCCCGCTTCAACATTCGCCAAATGTTATAACATAACATTTGGCGAATGCAATACTGAAGAACGAATAGCAAAACCTAACCAGACACACGCATCATAACCCTATATTTAGTACGTCTTTATCACCAGCATTAAGTCATCGGATCTGATTGAAGGAATAACACCAATCATGCAAACTACAAACTCTCACAACTAACAAGAGATTATTCCCCCTGATGGATCAGGTTGCTATTTTCCAAAAGATGTTTGAGCAAGTGAGAACGGAGCTAAACTTTTCCTGGTTTTACACAGAGTTAAAACGTCATCATATTGCGCATTACATTTACTATCTTGCTACAGATAACATTAGGATCGTCACACACGATGACAAGGTGTTGTTAATAAGAGGAAGCAGAAACCTATTAAAAGTCAGTGCCACTAAGAACCCTGAGCAAGTAATAAAAGCAGCCCGGACTCACATTTCCAGAAAGTCTACTTTTCGGGAATATTGTATAACGCTCGCGAATGCGGGTGTCTTCCGGTGGGTTACTGACGTTAATGATAATAAACGTCGTTACTATTCTATCGATAATACACTCTTATATATTGAAGATGTTGAGAACAATAAACCCTTAATTTAGATGTATTAGCTCATCGCAGATCTGACAGTTATCCGTTATTTGTACAGGTATCTGTCAGATTATCTCTTCCCTGACACCACTCACGCTCCATAGCAACGTTCAGGCGGGAGGCTCATGGAAAACACCTGGCAAAAATTGTTATATTATAACAACAATAGTTTTACCATGACTGAGGAGAACACACATGAAAATCAATGGTGTAAGTAAAGCCATTTTTCTTTTTGCACTGCTAACCTCAACGGCCTCTGCCGCTGGCAAGGACGTTAATGTTGAGTTCAGGAAGGGTCATAGTAGTGCGCAGTACTCAGGAGAGATAAAGGGATACGATTACGACACATATAACTTCTATGCCAAAAAAGGCCAGAAGGTGCACGTCAGTATCTCCAATGAGGGTGCTGATATTGTCCTCTTTGGGCCCGGAATCAGCGATTCGGTTGATCTCTCCAGATACTCTCCCGAACTTGATGACAATGGTCAGTACATCCTTCCCGCTTCCGGTAAATATGAGCTAAGAGTGCTTCAAACCCGCAATGACGCTCGTAAAAACAAGGCTAAAAAATACAGCGTCAACATACAGATTAAGTAAACAGAGACCGACGGGGCTATCCCCGTCATTACTTTCCTGTACCTGAAAATGACTGTCAGTAACAGACAGGAGCTGGCTGTGACACGGTTTCCCCACATCACACCTACTGGCGCGAGCGACAAACCCACGCCCTGTTTACGCGTTAAATACTTGCTGCTTTAACCGTCTGAATGGCGTGGGGATATATCGGTAAGTGTTACCTAAAAATACGATTAATTTTATGGTTTAAACCTTTTTTAGTTATTAGTAAGATACATGCGCTTCCAAAAAAGCTGGGAAATTCAACAACTCTTGGAAAATTTTTGGCCTTGTCCCGCGGCTCCAATCCGACAGCCGCGTTTCTTTTCACTGTTTAATCCATCGCTAACTTACAAACTTTACCTTCAGGCTTTCAAACGCGGAATACAAAAGATCGGCTGCACGGGAGAAAAGAGTCTGGATTGTATCCAGTGCAAAGCGTTGTGGATGGCAGAAAACAATCAGGAGCAGGTATCTATTTTAAATAAGAAATTGAGTGAGTTTGCCCCATCCATGCCCCACGCTGTGGGATCGGATGTCATTAAACATGCATAGTCAACAGGTTATAAAACCTACACCTGCATGGACATCACTTCCTGGTACGCTGCCACCAGCTTATTACGCACCTGAATCCCCATTTGCATCGAAACCGACGCTTTTTGCATATCGGCCATCACATCGTTTAGCGCCACGCCGGGCTCGCCGAGGGTGAATTTTTCTGCCTGCGTGCGGGCGGCGGTTTGCGTATCGCTTATGCGATCGAGAGCGGCATGAAGTTGTCCGGCAAAACTGATAGTGGGTTGCGACAGCGGCTCCTGGGCACGCGCACTCATTGCCGTGGCCTGTAACTGGCTGATAACCCCTTCGATCCCTTGTATAGCTGACATACTCATCTCCCAAATAGTTTCTGGTAGCAGAGCCTATCAGCAAGTCAATAAGATAAAGGCGTTAAATAACGATAAAAAAACGGGTTAATTGGCGCATAGAAAAAAATAAAACCACAAATAATGAGGCCGTTAATTTTTCGAGTGTGCTGACCCGGGAGTGCGTCTTGTTCCACTTTGCCAATACCGCCGTCTATCATCTGCCGCGAGGTGCGCGATGAATACGACCGCAGCCCAGACAAAATCTCTTGAGTGGCTCAATCGCCTACGCGCGAATCCGAGAATCCCCCTGATTGTTGCTGGTTCCGCTGCGGTGGCAGTGATAGTCGCGTTTATTCTGTGGGCAAAAGCCCCTGATTACCGCACGTTATTCAGCAATCTTTCCGATCAGGATGGCGGCGCAATCGTCAGCCAACTGACGCAAATGAATATTCCTTACCGCTTCAGCGAAGCCAGCGGCGCGATTGAAGTTCCGGCCGATAAAGTTCACGAGTTGCGTCTGCGTCTGGCGCAGCAAGGCTTGCCTAAAGGCGGTGCTGTTGGGTTTGAGCTGCTCGATCAGGAAAAATTTGGTATCAGCCAGTTCAGCGAACAGGTGAATTATCAGCGGGCGCTGGAAGGCGAGCTTTCTCGTACCATCGAAACTATCGGCCCGGTAAAAGGGGCGCGCGTGCATCTGGCGATGCCAAAGCCCTCTTTATTTGTTCGTGAACAAAAATCTCCTTCGGCATCAGTGACGGTAAATTTGTTGCCAGGCCGCGCGCTGGATGAAGGACAAATTAGCGCCATTGTACATCTGGTTTCCAGCGCGGTTGCTGGTCTGCCTCCGGGAAATGTCACGTTGGTGGATCAGAGTGGACATCTGTTAACCCAGTCCAACACCAGCGGACGCGATCTTAATGACGTCCAGTTGAAATATGCCAGCGATGTCGAAGGACGTATTCAGCGACGTATTGAAGCGATCCTGTCGCCTGTTGTCGGCAACGGTAATATTCACGCCCAGGTGACGGCACAGCTGGACTTCGCCAGTAAAGAGCAAACAGAAGAACAGTATCGCCCTAACGGCAACCAATCACAGGCGGCGCTCCGCTCACGCCAGCTTAATGAGAGCGAGCAAAGCGGTTCCGGTTATCCGGGCGGCGTACCGGGCGCGTTGTCGAATCAACCAGCGCCTGCGAATAACGCACCAATCAGTACGCCTCCGGCAAATCAAAATAATCGCCAGCAGCAGGCGAGCACCACCAGCAATAGTGGGCCGCGCAGCACGCAGCGTAATGAAACCAGTAACTACGAAGTCGATCGCACCATTCGTCATACCAAGATGAACGTGGGCGATGTGCAACGCTTATCCGTTGCGGTAGTGGTGAATTACAAAACGTTGCCAGATGGCAAACCGTTGCCTCTCAGCACCGAACAGATGAAGCAGATTGAAGATCTGACCCGCGAAGCGATGGGCTTTTCAGAAAAACGTGGCGACTCGCTCAATGTCGTCAACTCGCCATTCAATAGCACTGACGAAAGCGGTGGAGAACTGCCGTTCTGGCAACAGCAAGCGTTTATCGATCAGTTGCTGGCTGCCGGGCGCTGGTTGCTGGTGCTGCTGGTGGCGTGGCTGCTGTGGCGTAAAGCGGTACGCCCGCAGCTAACACGTCGCGCCGAGGCGGTGAAAGCTGTACAGCAACAGGCACAGACCCGCGAGGAAGTGGAAGATGCGGTGGAAGTTCGCCTGAGCAAAGATGAACAACTGCAGCAACGCCGGGCTAACCAACGTCTGGGGGCAGAGGTAATGAGCCAGCGTATCCGTGACATGTCTGATAACGATCCGCGCGTGGTGGCGCTGGTCATTCGCCAGTGGATAAATAACGACCATGAGTAACCTGACAGGCACCGAAAAGAGCGTCATCCTGCTAATGACCATTGGCGAAGACCGGGCGGCTGAGGTATTCAAACACCTATCCCAGCGCGAAGTGCAAACCCTGAGTGCGGCGATGGCGAACATCACGCAGATCTCCAACAAGCAGTTAACTGAAGTGCTGGCAGAGTTTGAGCAAGAAGCTGAACAGTTTGCGGCACTGAATATCAACGCCAACGATTATCTGCGTTCGGTGCTGGTCAAAGCCCTTGGTGAAGAGCGTGCCGCCAGCCTGCTGGAAGATATTCTCGAAACCCGCGATACCGCCAGCGGCATCGAAACGCTCAACTTTATGGAACCGCAGAGCGCCGCCGATCTGATTCGTGATGAGCATCCGCAGATTATCGCCACCATTCTGGTGCATCTGAAGCGCGCGCAGGCCGCCGATATTCTGGCGTTGTTCGATGAACGCCTGCGCCACGACGTGATGTTGCGTATCGCCACCTTTGGCGGCGTACAGCCTGCCGCGCTGGCGGAACTGACCGAAGTACTCAATGGCCTTCTCGACGGTCAGAATCTCAAACGCAGCAAAATGGGCGGCGTGAGAACGGCGGCCGAAATTATCAACCTGATGAAAACCCAGCAGGAAGAAGCCGTTATTACCGCCGTGCGTGAATTTGACGGCGAGCTGGCGCAGAAAATCATCGACGAGATGTTCCTGTTCGAAAATCTGGTGGATGTCGACGATCGCAGCATCCAGCGCCTGTTGCAGGAAGTGGATTCCGAATCGCTGCTGATCGCCCTGAAAGGTGCCGAGCAGCCACTGCGCGAGAAATTCCTGCGCAATATGTCGCAGCGTGCCGCCGATATTCTGCGCGACGATCTCGCCAACCGTGGTCCGGTGCGTCTGTCGCAGGTCGAGAACGAGCAGAAGGCGATTCTGCTGATTGTGCGCCGTCTTGCCGAAACCGGCGAGATGGTGATTGGCAGCGGCGAGGATACCTATGTCTGATAATCTGCCGTGGAAAACCTGGACACCGGACGATCTCGCGCCGCCGCAAGCGGAGTTTGTGCCCATGGTCGAGCCAGAAGAGATCACCCCTGAAGAGGCCGAACCCAGCCTTGAGCAACAACTGGCGCAACTGCAAATGCAAGCCCATGAGCAAGGTTATCAGGCGGGAATTACCGAAGGTCGCCAGCAAGGCCACGAACAAGGCTATCAGGAAGGAATCGCTCAGGGGCTGGAACAAGGACTGGCGCAAGCAAAATCCCAGCAAGCGCCGATTCATGCCCGGATGCAACAGCTGGTCAGCGAATTTCAAACCACACTTGATGCGCTTGATAGTGTGATTGCTTCGCGCCTGATGCAGATGGCGCTGGAAGCGGCGCGTCAGGTGATCGGCCAGACGCCAACGGTGGACAATACGGCGTTGATTAAGCAGATCCAGCAATTGTTACAGCAAGAACCGTTATTCAGCGGCAAACCGCAACTGCGCGTACACCCGGACGATCTGCAACGTATTGATGAAATGCTCGGCGCAACCTTAAGTTTGCATGGCTGGCGGTTGCGGGGCGATCCGACACTCCATCCCGGCGGCTGTAAAGTCTCCGCCGATGAAGGCGATCTCGACGCCAGTGTCGCCACTCGCTGGCAAGAACTCTGCCGTCTGGCAGCGCCGGGAGTAGTGTAATGACCACGCGCCTGACACGCTGGCTAACCACACTGGACAACTTTGAAGCCAAAATGGCGCAGTTGCCTGCGGTGCGTCGCTACGGGCGATTAACCCGCGCCACCGGGCTGGTACTGGAAGCTACCGGATTGCAATTGCCGCTCGGCGCAACCTGTGTGATTGAACGCCAGAACGGCACTGAAACTCACGAAGTAGAAAGCGAAGTGGTTGGCTTTAACGGTCAACGGCTGTTTTTAATGCCTCTGGAGGAAGTGGAAGGCGTACTACCTGGCGCGCGCGTTTATGCCAAAAATATCTCCGGCGACGGCCTGCAAAGCGGCAAGCAGTTACCGCTAGGTCCGGCGTTGTTAGGTCGGGTTCTGGACGGCAGCGGTAAACCGCTCGATGGCCTGCCCTCCCCCGATACGACCGAAACCGGTGCGCTGATTACCCCGCCATTTAACCCATTGCAACGCACGCCAATTGAACATGTGCTGGACACGGGCGTGCGTCCAATCAATGCCTTGCTTACCGTCGGGCGCGGGCAGCGCATGGGACTTTTTGCCGGTTCCGGCGTCGGTAAAAGTGTGCTGCTGGGAATGATGGCGCGTTACACCCGCGCCGATGTGATTGTCGTGGGTTTGATTGGCGAGCGTGGGCGCGAAGTAAAAGATTTTATTGAGAACATCCTCGGTGCTGACGGACGTGCTCGTTCGGTGGTGATCGCCGCACCGGCAGATGTTTCTCCGCTCCTGCGAATGCAGGGTGCCGCCTATGCCACGCGTATTGCCGAGGATTTTCGCGATCGTGGTCAGCATGTGTTGCTGATTATGGATTCCCTCACCCGCTACGCGATGGCCCAGCGTGAGATTGCGCTGGCGATTGGCGAACCGCCAGCCACCAAAGGTTATCCACCGTCGGTGTTTGCCAAATTGCCGGCACTGGTCGAGCGTGCCGGAAACGGCATTAGCGGCGGCGGTTCGATTACCGCGTTTTATACCGTGCTCACCGAAGGCGATGACCAGCAGGACCCGATTGCTGACTCCGCGCGGGCAATCCTCGACGGTCACATTGTGCTGTCTCGCCGACTGGCGGAAGCCGGGCACTATCCAGCTATCGATATTGAAGCGTCGATCAGCCGTGCAATGACGGCGTTGATCAGCGAGCAACATTATGCGCGAGTGCGCACATTCAAACAGTTGTTGTCGAGCTTTCAGCGTAATCGCGATCTGGTCAGTGTCGGCGCTTACGCCAAAGGCAGCGATCCAATGCTCGATAAAGCCATCGCCCTGTGGCCGCAGCTGGAGGGCTATTTGCAACAAGGTATTTTTGAACGCGCGGACTGGGAAGACTCTCTCCAGGGGCTGGAACGTATTTTTCCGACAGTGTGACTAAGCAGGAGATAACAGCAGATGGCAGAACATGGCGCACTGGCGACCCTGAAAGATCTGGCAGAAAAAGAGGTGGATAACGCCGCACGTCTGTTGGGTGAAATGCGTCGCGGATGTCAGCAGGCAGAAGAACAACTCAAAATGCTGATCGATTATCAGAATGAATATCGAAATAACCTGAATAGCGATATGAGTGCCGGGATGACCAGCAACCGCTGGATCAACTATCAGCAGTTTATTCAGACGCTGGAAAAAGCCATTACCCAGCATCATCAGCAACTTACGCAGTGGACACAAAAAGTTGATGTTGCCCTGAATAACTGGCGGGAGAAAAAACAACGTTTGCAGGCCTGGCAGACACTGCAGGAACGACAATCCACGGCGGCGCTGCTGGCAGAAAACCGCCTCGATCAGAAAAAGATGGATGAGTTCGCCCAGCGCGCCGCCATGAGGAAACCAGAATGATTCGCTTAGCGCCCTTGATTACCGCTGACGTTGACACCTCCGCACTGCCCGGCGGCAAAGCCAGTGATGCCGCACAAGATTTTCTCGCGTTGTTGAGCGGGGCGTTAGCAGACGCTACAACAACCGACAAAGCTGCGATCCGGTTGCAGGTGGCGACAGATAAGCCCGCGACAAAAGGCGAGTCGCTGGTCAGCGATATTCTGACCGACGCGCAACAACCGGATTTACTGATCCCTGCGAATGAAACACTGCCAGTCATCAACGACGAACAATCCACATCAACACCGTTAACCACCGCTCAGGCCATTACGCTGGCAGCGGGGTCAGACAAAAACGCAGTAAAAGACGAAAAAGCGGATGATCTGAATGAAGATGTTACCGCCAGCCTGAGTGCCCTTTTTGCGATGTTGCCAGGTTTTGACAATACGCCCAAAGTGACTGATACGCCGTCAACAGTGTTATCGACAGAGAAGCCAACGCCCTTCACAAAACTGACTCCTGCGCAACTCACCACAGCGCAGCCTGACGACGCCCCTGGCGCCCCAGCTCAGCCATTAACACCGCTGATTGCTGAAGCCCAGAGTAAAGCGGAAGTCATCAGCACGCCTTCGCCGGTGACCGCTGCCGTCAGTCCGCTAATCACTTCGCACCAGACGCAGCCACAGCCCACCGTCGCAGCGCCTGTTTTGAGTGCACCGCTGGGTTCTCACGAATGGCAACAATCCTTAAGTCAGCATATTTCGCTGTTTACCCGCCAGGGGCAACAAAGTGCCGAGCTGCGTTTGCATCCGCAGGATTTAGGCGAAGTGCAAATCTCCCTTAAGGTGGATGACAACCACGCGCAAATCCAGATGGTTTCACCGCATCAGCACGTTCGCGCCGCACTGGAAGCTGCTCTGCCAGTACTGCGAACACAACTGGCTGAAAGCGGTATTCAGTTGGGGCAGAGCAATATCAGCGGCGAGAGTTTTAACGGTCAGCAGCAGGCCGCCTCCCAGCAACAGCAAAACCCGCGCACAGCAAACCATGAACACCTGGCTGTCGAAGATGACGATGCCCTGCCGGTTCCCGCCTCTTTACAAGGGCGTGCAACAGGCAATAGCGGCGTTGATATTTTCGCCTAACGTCAGAGGTGGCACCGTAATCCACGTCTTTTCCCCGCTTTGCCGCGCTTAAGACACAGGATAATTAGCCGATAAGCAGTAGCGACACAGGAAGACCGCAACACATGACTGATTACGCGATAAGCAAGAAAAGCAAGCGATCGCTTTGGCTCCCGATCCTGGTATTCATTACTCTCGCGGCCTGTGCCAGCGCGGGTTACAGCTACTGGCATTCACGTCAGGCTGCTACTGACGACAAAGCACAGCAACGCGTCGTGCTCTCACCTGTCTTCTATGCGCTGGACACTTTTACGGTCAATCTTGGCGATGCGGATCGCGTGCTTTATATCGGCATAACGCTGCGGCTGAAAGATGAAGCCACCCGTTCGCGCCTGAGCGAGTATTTGCCGGAAGTCCGCAGTCGCTTGCTGTTACTGTTTTCGCGCCAGGATGCCGCCGTGCTGGCAACTGAAGAAGGCAAGCAAAAGTTGATTGCCGCAATTAAAGCCACACTCTCCACCCCGCTTGTTGCCGGGCAACCGAAACAGGATGTCACCGACGTGCTGTATACCGCTTTTATTCTGCGATAACGACATGGGCGATAGTATTCTTTCTCAAGCTGAAATTGATGCGCTGTTGAATGGTGACAGCGAGGTCAAAGACGAACCGACAACCAGTGCTGGCGGCGAAAGTGACATTCGTCCGTACGACCCCAATACCCAACGTCGGGTTGTGCGCGAACGTTTGCAGGCGCTGGAAATCATTAATGAACGTTTTGCCCGCCATTTCCGCATGGGGCTGTTCAACCTGCTGCGCCGTAGCCCGGACATTACCGTCGGGGCGATCCGCATACAGCCGTATCATGAATTTGCCCGCAATCTGCCGGTGCCAACCAACCTGAACCTTATCCACCTGAAACCGCTGCGCGGCACCGGGCTGGTGGTGTTCTCGCCAAGTCTGGTGTTTATCGCCGTGGATAACCTGTTTGGCGGTGATGGTCGCTTCCCGACCAAAGTAGAAGGTCGTGAGTTTACGCATACCGAACAGCGCGTCATCAATCGCATGTTGAAGCTGGCGCTTGAAGGCTATAGCGACGCCTGGAAGGCGATTAATCCGCTGGAAGTGGAGTACGTGCGTTCGGAAATGCAGGTGAAATTTACCAATATCACCACCTCGCCAAACGACATTGTGGTTAACACGCCTTTTCATGTCGAGATTGGCAACCTGACCGGCGAATTTAATATCTGCCTGCCATTCAGCATGATCGAGCCGCTACGGGAATTGTTGGTTAACCCGCCGCTGGAAAACTCGCGTAATGAAGATCAGAACTGGCGCGATAACCTGGTGCGTCAGGTGCAGCACTCACAGCTGGAACTGGTCGCCAACTTTGCCGATATATCGCTGCGCCTGTCGCAGATTTTGAAACTGAAACCCGGCGATGTCCTGCCGATAGAAAAACCCGATCGCATCATTGCCCATGTTGACGGCGTTCCGGTACTGACCAGCCAGTACGGCACCATCAACAGTCAGTATGCGTTACGGATAGAACATTTGATTAACCCGATTTTGAATTCTCTGAACGAGGAACAGCCCAAATGAGTGACTTGAATAATCCGGCCGATGACAACAACGGCGCAATGGACGATCTGTGGGCTGAAGCGTTGAGCGAACAAAAATCAACAAGCGGCAAAAGCGCGGCTGAAGCCGTGTTCCAGCAGCTTGGCGGCGGCGACGTCAGTGGAACATTGCAGGATATCGACCTGATTATGGATATTCCGGTTAAGCTGACCGTCGAGCTGGGTCGCACACGTATGACCATCAAAGAGCTGTTGCGTCTGACGCAAGGGTCAGTCGTGGCGCTGGACGGTCTGGCGGGCGAACCGTTGGATATTCTGATCAACGGCTATTTAATCGCCCAGGGCGAAGTGGTGGTGGTTGCCGATAAATATGGCGTGCGGATCACAGATATCATTACCCCGTCTGAGCGAATGCGCCGCCTGAGCCGTTAGTGATGAATAACCACGCCACTGTGCAATCTTCCGCGCCGGTTTCCACCGCACCGCTACTTCAGGTGAGCGGCGCACTAATCGCCATTATTGTCCTGATCCTCGCCGCTGCCTGGCTGGTAAAACGGCTGGGATTTGCCCCTAAACGCACAGGCGTTAACGGTCTGAAAATTAGCGCCAGCGCCTCGCTGGGCGCGCGTGAACGGGTCGTGGTGGTCGATGTGGACGATGCACGGCTGGTACTCGGCGTTACCGCAGGGCAAATCAATTTGCTGCATAAACTTCCCCCTTCAGCACCCACAGAAGAGATACCACAGGCCGATTTTCAGTCGGTCATGAAAAATTTGCTCAAGCGTAGCGGGAGATCCTGATGCGTCGTTTGTTGTCTGTCGCGCCGGTTCTTCTCTGGCTGGTTACGCCCCTCGCGTTCGCCCAACTGCCAGGCATCACCAGCCAACCGCTACCTGGCGGTGGACAAAGCTGGTCGCTCCCGGTGCAGACGCTGGTGTTCATCACCTCGTTGACGTTTATTCCGGCGATTTTACTGATGATGACCAGCTTCACCCGCATCATCATTGTTTTTGGTTTATTGCGTAACGCGCTGGGAACGCCCTCCGCACCGCCCAACCAGGTATTGCTGGGGCTGGCGCTGTTTTTGACCTTTTTTATTATGTCTCCGGTGATCGACAAAATTTATGTCGATGCATACCAGCCATTCAGCGAAGAGAAAATATCAATGCAGGAGGCGCTGGAAAAAGGGGCGCAGCCGCTGCGTGAGTTTATGCTGCGTCAGACCCGCGAAGCAGATTTAGGGTTGTTTGCCAGACTGGCGAATACTGGCCCGTTGCAGGGACCGGAGGCTGTGCCGATGCGCATTTTGCTCCCGGCCTACGTGACCAGCGAGTTGAAAACCGCATTCCAGATAGGCTTCACGATTTTCATTCCTTTTTTGATTATCGACCTGGTGATTGCCAGCGTGTTGATGGCGTTGGGGATGATGATGGTCCCTCCAGCCACCATTGCGCTGCCCTTTAAACTTATGCTGTTTGTGCTGGTGGATGGCTGGCAATTGCTTGTCGGTTCGCTGGCGCAAAGCTTTTACAGCTAGAGAGGCAAAATGACACCCGAATCGGTCATGATGATGGGGACAGAAGCGATGAAAGTCGCGCTGGCGCTGGCTGCCCCGCTGCTGCTGGTGGCGCTGGTCACTGGCCTTATCATTAGCATTTTGCAGGCTGCCACGCAGATTAACGAAATGACGTTGTCGTTTATTCCGAAAATCATCGCCGTATTTATCGCCATTATTATTGCCGGACCGTGGATGCTCAATCTGTTGCTGGATTACGTCCGCACCTTGTTCACTAACCTGCCGTATATCATCGGGTAGCCGTGCTATGTTGCAGGTGACGAGCGATCAATGGCTTTCCTGGTTAAGTCTGTATTTCTGGCCGTTACTGCGCGTGCTGGCGCTCATTTCTACCGCGCCCATTTTGAGTGAACGCAGCGTGCCGAAACGGGTGAAACTGGGTCTCGCAATGATGATCACGTTCGCCATAGCTCCGGCATTACCTGCCAACGATGTTCCCATTTTTTCGTTTTATGCCCTCTGGCTGGCAATGCAGCAGATCCTGATTGGCATTGCGCTTGGCTTTACCATGCAATTTGCTTTCGCCGCTGTACGAACCGCAGGCGAAATTATCGGTCTGCAAATGGGGCTGTCATTTGCGACGTTTGTGGATCCTGGTAGCCATCTCAATATGCCCGTCTTAGCACGCATCATGGATATGCTGGCGCTACTGCTGTTCCTGACATTTAACGGTCATTTATGGTTGATTTCGCTGCTGGTCGATACCTTTCACACCCTGCCGATTGGCGGTGAGCCGCTTAACAGCAATGCGTTTCTGGCACTCACCAAAGCGGGAAGTTTGATTTTCCTCAACGGATTTATGCTGGCATTACCGCTTATTACCCTGCTGCTGACGCTGAATCTGGCGCTGGGATTACTTAATCGTATGGCTCCGCAATTATCAATATTCGTTATCGGTTTTCCATTAACTCTGACAGTCGGCATTTCATTAATGGCAGCATTAATGCCGCTAATTGCTCCATTTTGCGAACATTTATTTAGTGAAATTTTTAATTTACTGGCAGATATTATTAGTGAATTTCCAGCAATATGATTCCGTAATGTTTATCGTGTTATCCTAAGGATTATCTGAAAAATAAAATCAGACAACATCTTCCAGGATACTCCTGTGGCGAAATATTTGTTTTAAGCTCACTCACATATCGCAACATTTACTTTACTTTAAGACAATTCCAGGCAAATTATACAACACTTTACGGGATAGTAAGTCCGCCTGAAAAATCGCGAGAGTGGCGCATTAGGTGACCCATGTTGTTCCGTTTAGTCATGATGAAATATTCAGGTAAGGGGAATTATCGTTACGCATTGAGTGAGGGTATGCCATGTCAACGATTATTATGGATTTATGTAGTTACACCCGACTAGGTTTAACCGGGTATCTGTTGAGCAGAGGGGTTAAAAAAAGAGAAATCAACGACATCGAAACCGTTGATGACCTTGCCATCGCTTGTGATTCACAGCGCCCTTCAGTGGTGTTTATTAATGAGGACTGTTTTATCCACGATACTTCTAACAGTCAGCGCATCAAGCACATCATTAATCAACATCCCAATACGTTATTTATCGTTTTTATGGCGATTGCCAACGTTCATTTTGATGAATATCTGTTGGTCAGAAAAAATTTATTGATCAGTTCCAAATCGATTAAACCGGAATCTCTCGATGATATCCTTGGCGATATTCTGAAAAAAGAGACAACGATGGCCACTGTTTTAAATATGCCGACGTTATCATTGAGCCGAACCGAATCGAGTATGTTGCGAATGTGGATGGCAGGTCAGGGAACCATTCAAATCTCCGACCAAATGAATATCAAAGCCAAGACTGTTTCATCGCATAAAGGCAATATTAAACGTAAGATCAAAACGCATAATAAACAGGTTATCTATCATGTCGTCCGACTGACGGATAATGTGACTAATGGTATTTTTGTCAACATGCGCTAACACATTCTGACTGGTGGTTTCCCACCAGTCAGGCTGAATGAAATTACTCTGCTTTCTCCACAAAGATACCGTCCTGATGCCCTGCCTCATTAAAGAACCAGATGCCGAGCGGGTAGTCTTCCAGCGAAACCAGGTACATTGTGCCTTCACTAAACTCCTCAACTGCCAGTACCACGCCAGGACGACGCGGACCGCCATCCGTTTTGACTGTTACCCGATCATTCACCTTCATCATTTTCCTCCTGTGGCTTTGTGCCAGTGTAGAACAATTTCGTTTTTCTGGCAGCGTCGGGCGCGCGCGAGTGCTGATTTTCTCGACGGTCTATACTTAAGAGATGCCTGGCTGACATAACGGTCGGCAGCAACAAATGAGTAACGGTTGCGAGGAAAGATGATGAAGACCGCAAAAGAGTACAGCGATACCGCAAAACGAGAGGTCAGCGTCGATGTCGATGCCCTGCTGGCGGCGATCAATGAAATTAGCGAAAGCGAAGTTCATCGCAGCCAGAGCGATTCAGAACACGTCAGCGTTGATGGGCGTGAATATCATACATGGCGTGAATTAGCGGATGCCTTTGAGCTGGATATCCATGACTTTAGCGTCTCGGAAGTGAACCGCTAAATGTAACATAAAAAAATCCCGACCCTTGTGGGGGTCGGGATGAAACTTGCTTAAGCAAGAAGCACTTAAAAAATTCGTTACACCAGGAAATCTGATGTGTTCATCACCTTATCTGCAATTTTTTTCGCTGACAAGGAAATATTCTTCGTGTGAATGATTAATGTCATTAATGAATGGATCTGTGACCTTCGTCACCCCTTACGAGCTCTGCTACGAGCGGGATCGCTCCCGAAAAATGATTAAAGACAAATCGTGCTATTTTGAGAAACATCCTGGTAAAGGGAGTATGCGCTACCATGCTTTCAATTCAACAACCACTGCTAATTTTCACCGATCTCGATGGCACCCTGTTAGATAGTCACAGTTATGACTGGCAGCCTGCTGCTCCCTGGCTAAACCGTTTACGGGAAGCAGGCGTGCCTGTGATTCTCTGTAGCAGTAAAACGTCGGCGGAAATGCTGTACCTGCAAAAAAACGTAGGGCTACAAGGTTTGCCGCTGATTGCCGAAAACGGCGCGGTGATCCAACTGGATCATCAATGGCAAGATATCGACGGTTTTCCCCGGATCATCTCGGGCATTGCCCATAGTGAAATCAGTCTGGTGTTGAATACGCTGCGCGAGAAAGAACATTTCAAATTCACCACCTTTGATGATGTCGATGATACAACCATTGCGGAATGGACGGGATTAAGCCGCAGCCAGGCGGCGCTGACGCAGTTGCATGAAGCCTCAGTCACGCTCATCTGGCGCGACAGTGACGAGCGGATGGCGCAATTTACCGCTCGTCTGAACGAGCTAGGATTACAGTTTGTACAAGGTGCGCGCTTCTGGCATGTGCTGGATGCCTCTGCCGGAAAAGATCAGGCGGCTAACTGGATCATCGCGATATATCAACAATCAGGTGGAAAATGTCCGACGACGCTCGGCTTAGGCGATGGTCCAAATGATGCCCCCTTACTGGAGGTGATGGATTACGCAGTCATTGTGAAAGGGCTAAACCGGGAAGGTGTTCATCTGCAAAATGAGAACCCTGCCCGGGTCTGGCGAACGCAGCGAGAAGGACCGGAAGGCTGGCGCGAAGGACTGGATCACTTTTTCACCGCTCGTTAAGCGTTATCGCTCGCAAAGACCCGATTACGCCCTGCCTGTTTAGCGAGATAAAGCCGACGATCGGCCAACGACTGCAATTGTTCAAAATCATAATCGCCGGTTTCCTCGCTGCTGCTCACCCCCAACGAAGCACTAATGCGAATGGTTTTGCTCTTGGCAATCAACATCTCTTTTTCATTCAGCTTCAGACGAATGCGTTCGGCAACTTCTTTTGCCTGCTCCAGGTTAGCGCCCGGCAGAATCACACAAAACTCCTCGCCGCCAACTCGTCCGGCAACATCCTGGGCTCGCAATGAACGGCTAATTAATCCGGCGGCATGTGACAACACACGATCGCCCGCCTGGTGACCAAAGCGGTCATTAATCGCTTTAAAATGGTCAAGGTCGACCTGAATAACAGAAAAAGGATGCTTATGTGTCTGGCACAATTTAGCAAGCGGGCGCGCTTTTTCGAACAGTGCTCCACGGTTATACATGCGGGTTAAGGTATCGTGCCACGCCTGCCATTGCAGCGAACTTTGCAGGACAAACATATTACTTACCATCTGGCGAATCACATACCAGGAGATAAGTAGCATGGTGGTGAAAAGCGCCCACAACAGGGTTAATGCAATGCTGATGCTGCCGAAATCTCCACGTACGCCTTCACTAAGCGTATGGATACGCACTAATACGCCATCGAAATGATCCAGCCGTTCCCAGCTAACATAGCGGCTGTTCATCCGAATACCACCGCGCGTATCGTGTTCAATGTCCTGCGCAAGTGATGCCAGTTCACGAGGGTCAAAGAGATCTTCGCCAGGATGGTCCGGGTTGGACGAGGTCAATAATTTCAGTTTGCTGTCATAGAGTTGATATTCGCCATCGAGATTTTTATCGATAGCATTCTGTAAAAATTGCTGCATTGAACGCACGGGAATACTCATCCCCAATACGCCATACCAGTAATTATTGTTGTCGACCGGCACGCTTACAGTGACCTGTGACTCTGTAGCATTGTTATGCTCATGCTGAGAGGTAAACCAACGCACCGCGCGTTGACGGTTTTCTCGTTGTGAATGACCGATAAACCAGGGTTGGGTGACAAATTCGTAGTAACGCCCAGGCACATTGCGAATAAATAGCGTCGGCTGCGTTGAAACGTAAAATCCGGCGCGCGAGACATACATCGCCTGTTCAACCATTGATGAGGAGTTGTGCGCCAGGCGTAGTAAGTAACCGACTTCCAGCGCGGCGGTAATTTCATTATCCAGGGATTCATTTTCGCGGGAAAGCAGACTCCCCTCGCTGACTAATGCATCCGAAACGCCGTTTACTGGCAAGGTGCGCCGTCTGTTGAGTTCTATCTGCCAGGCATGTTCATCACGACGTTGTTCAAACTCGGTAACGGCATTGCGCAGAGAAGTGAAATCGAGCGGCGCAACGAGGGCTTCACGCATCCCGTTACGTAAAAACAATAATTTATCAACGTTATATTGCAGTTGTTTATCAAGCGCGTTGGCAACATTTTCCAGATGGTTACGCTGGCTTGAAATATAGGCATCTTCCAGAACCACCACTTCACGCCAGGTGAGTAACGTTGAGAAGATCAACACCACAATAAAGCAGAGATTAACGACATGACCAGGCCCCAGGCGGCGCGCGAGTTTTTTCAGCCAGCTCTGGTTTTCCATTTCTGTCTCGTGCTGCACCCTGACGACTCCCAACCTGCTTTCTTATGATTCTGGCATAACCTGGCGATAACGTACCGCCAAACAGCAATAATTTTATAATGTTGCCATGATAAGACGCATCAGGCATTCAATGCAGACGCTGGCACAACAGCCGGATGCGGCATGAATGCCTTATCCGGACTGGTGTTAATTATACGCTTTCAGGCTTCTTCCGGCGAACGACGCATCTCCCCCGGAACAAGCTCAGTTTCATGAAAGGCTTCCCGTTTGACACCGTAACCGTCATACCAGCGACACTCAACCATGCCGCTGGAATACCCAGTAACAATCATCTTCGGGCCGCCCTCTTTGACCGTCACTTCCTCACTAACCACAAAGCTCATACTCGCCTCCTTTTTTCGAGTGAAACTTGTTCACCTTAGTCGAGAATGGCGAATTTTGCATAATAGCCAATGAGAATATTAATGTGCCTGACCGCGCAATTTTGCTATCGTTTTCACTCCCAACACGACGATACCACCGATGATAAAACCAAGAATCAGATTTAAAACAGTCGGTAATATCATTGCGACCAGTGCACTCTGCTGCCCGGCGAAATGTTCAATCGCATGATGCAGCGGCGCGATGCCATGTATCACAATGCCGCCGCCAACCAGGAACATCGCCAACGTACCGACTATCGATAACGCTTTCATCAGCCAGGGGGCGATAATCAATAGCCCCTTACCCAATGCTTGCATAACCGTACTGGATTTTTCCGCCAGCCAGTAGCCCAGATCATCAATCTTAACGATGATACCCACCAGACCATAAACCCCCACGGTAACCACCAGTGCGATCCCTGAAAGTACCAGCACCTGATTAAGCAGCGGCGCTTCCGCCACAATCCCCAGCGTGATGGCGACGATTTCCGCAGACAAAATAAAATCGGTACGAATCGCCCCTTTTATTTTGTCCTTTTCAAACTTCAGCGGATCTTGCGCCGCCAGCGCCTCCAGACGCTGCTGACTCTGCGCCGGATCATCTTTGTGCTTACGCGCCTCCAGCATATGCAGCACCTTCTCTACCCCTTCAAAGCAGAGAAATGCGCCGCCAATCATCAACAGTGGCGTAATCGCCCACGGGATAAAAGCACTGATGATCAGCGCCAGCGGCACCAGAATCACTTTGTTGATAAGCGATCCCTTCGCCACGCCCCAGACCACGGGCAACTCCCGATTGGCACGCACACCTGAAACTTGCTGCGCATTGAGCGACAAGTCATCCCCTAATACACCGGCGGTTTTCTTCGCCGCCAGCTTGCCCATCACGGAGATATCGTCCAGCAAAGTGGCGATATCATCGAGCAATGTCAGTAAACTACTCCCGGCCAAAAGCATTCCCTCTCATTTTTATCGTTGACGCGCTAAGTATGAAGCAAAATCAGCCCGGCTGATACTTGCTTCACAGGTCAACATTTTTTTAACAATCAAACGCAATTATATCTCTCGCCAGCGAAATGATTTTCACGTTTACTATGAACCGGCTTTTTATTTCCATCGTGAGGGATTATGCGTTTCCGCCAGTTGTTACCGCTTTTTGGCGCGCTGTTTGCGTTGTATATCATTTGGGGCTCAACCTATTTTGTCATTCGGATTGGGGTTGAAAGCTGGCCACCGTTAATGATGGCGGGCGTGCGGTTTCTGGCTGCCGGTATTTTATTAATGGCCTTTTTACTGCTGCGTGGGCACAAACTGCCGCCACTGCGTCCTCTGCTTAATGCCGCGTTGATTGGTTTATTACTGCTTGCTGTCGGTAACGGTATGGTAACGGTGGCTGAGCATCAAAATGTTCCCTCCGGCATTGCCGCCGTAGTGGTGGCAACAGTACCTCTCTTTACTCTCTGTTTCAGCCGCCTGTTTGGCATTAAAACGCGCAAGCTGGAATGGGTGGGTATCGCTATTGGGCTTGCCGGAATCATCATGCTCAATAGCGGCGGTAATTTAAGCGGCAATCCGTGGGGCGCGATTCTGATTTTGATCGGTTCTGTGAGTTGGGCGTTTGGTTCGGTTTATGGCTCGCGCATTACCCTACCAGTAGGCATGATGGCGGGCGCCATTGAGATGCTGGCGGCAGGCGTGGTGTTAATGATCGCGTCGATGATTGCAGGTGAAAAACTGACGGCGCTCCCTTCTCTTTCGGGCTTCCTTGCGGTCGGATATCTGGCGCTGTTCGGCTCGATCATCGCCATCAATGCTTATATGTATTTAATCCGCAATGTCAGCCCGGCTCTGGCTACCAGCTACGCATACGTTAATCCGGTTGTAGCGGTATTGCTGGGTACAGGGCTGGGTGGCGAAACGCTATCGCGGATTGAATGGCTGGCGCTGGGCGTAATTGTCTTCGCTGTGGTGCTGGTCACGTTGGGAAAATATCTCTTCCCTGCAAAACCCGTTGTCGCGCCAGTCATTCAGGACGCATCACGCGAGTAGATGAATCCCCAGAGTGTCGATCTGCGCGCTGGCGCCCTCGCCGCAGATCCACTCTTCCAGACGCTCGGCAAGCGCCGCATCCGTCAACTTCTCCCGTCCGCGTAACGCACACTCCCAGATAATCAATACACGCCAACCCGATTCCTGTAAGCGGCTAATGTCCCGCTTGTCACGCGTTACATTCTTGCCAATCTTCTCCAGCCAGAACTCAGTGCGTGTAGCAGGCACTTTAAACAGATAGCAGTGATGATGATGCCAGAAACAGCCATGCGTAAATATCACACAGCGATACTCATCGAGGACAAAATCCGGGCGTCCGGGCAGACTGGCATCCTGAACACGAAACGCCAGCCCCTGCTCGGTTAATAAGCTGGCGAGACGTTTCTCGATTGCCGTATCGCGCGTGGCAATCGCGCGCATATTTTTGCTACGCGTGGCCTTATCGTGAACGTCGGTCATGTTGTGCCTCTTGCTGACGCAACGCCACCGCCTGTTTGATTTTTGGCTCAAGCAATTTTGCCACTGCAGCAAATACCGGAACTACCACCGAGTTGCCGAACTGGCGATAGGCCTGAGTGTCAGAAACCGGAATGCGAAATTTTGCTTCATGGGGTGCTTCAAAGCCCATCAAACGTGCGCATTCTCGAGGCGTTAACCGACGTGGACGATGTTGCTGATTCTGCGGATCGTCAAAGTCTTTCTCACCTGTCGCCATATCCCAGCCGCGATCGATTAAAATTTCCGCACCATCTTTGTAATAACGGGCAGAAAGCGTACGCGTAACACTCTGTGGGTTGTTCGGATAAACCATTCCGTAACCGAAGCCGTTTCCGCGCGCCTGATGCTTTTTCGCATAACGATAGAGGTACTTCCACAGTACCGGCGTCAGGATATATTTCGCTTCAACAACCGGGTCCAGTAACTGCGCCAGCGTAATACGTTGTGCCGGATAGCAGCCACTGATATCCCGCAAGGTGAAATCTGCTTTCAAATTCAGATCGCGACGAAAGCCCACCAGCACGATGCGTTCACGGTGCTGCGGCAGAAAATGTTTGCCGTCGATGATTTTCGGATCGTCCGGGCCATTATCTTCGGCATCGGCTACGTCATAGCCCAGTTCATCCAGCGTCTGCATGATGATACGGAATGTTTTGCCCTGGTCGTGGCTTTTCAGGTTTTTGACGTTTTCAAGCACAAATATCGCCGGACGACGGGCATTGATGATACGCACTACATCAAAGAACAGCGTACCCTGGGTATCGCAAGCAAAACCGTGCGTACGACCAAGTGAGTTCTTTTTCGATACGCCAGCCAGTGAAAACGGCTGGCAAGGAAAACCGGCCAATAAAACATCATGTTCAGGAATGTGCTGACGAATATGTTCTGCCGCCGCTTTATCGCTCACGCCCTCTTTATGGCTCAGAGTGATGTCGCGGATATCTTCATTAAAGTGATGCGTCGCCGGGTCGCAATAATGGTTAGCTTTGTAGGTGCGCACCGCATGTTTATTCCACTCGCTGGTAAACACGCACTGACCGCCTATCGATTCAAAACCGCGACGGATGCCACCAATACCGGCAAAGAGATCGATAAAGCGAAACGCATAATGCGGATGATGTGCTGGCGGTTTGGGTAACAACGTTTGCAAATGGGCGAACTCTTTTTCACTCAAACGATGCCACACCGAGTCGTTAGCCAGCGCACGTTTTAAAATCGCCGGACTCCAGTGGTTTTCTCCCACGCCATTAAGTTGCGCTACCAGCGTTTTTACATCATAAATTTGCAGCAGTTTCTCCAGCATTGCCTGTGCGGCATTCCCGGTGCTGTATGAATCGGTTACTGATATATTTTCCTGCATAGATTTAACCGGCCATCTGAGATGGTCGACAGGTTAACATAATTACTTCTGTTTAGGGCTACGCGGTCAGTCAGCCGGCGAAAATGCATCAATCACCGCATGATCCACACCTTCATTCTCGCCCGCCAGTTCGGCACTGAGCTTAGCCATAAACTCCACCAGAAAACGGGCATTATGTTGTGCCAGCAGTTTACCTTTTGCCGTTTGCATAGTTTGTGGTAGTTTCAGCAACTTCGTCTGGAAATGATCCAGCGCGTAGCGTTTATCATCGAGCGGGCGACGTTGCGCGAACGGATCTTCACCGTCAAACAGCGCCACCCCCAATGAGCCTGAAACTGCAAACACGCGCGCCAGACCTATCGCACCTAATGCTTCCAGCCGGTCTGCATCCTGCACGATTTTGGCTTCCACCGTTAAAGGCGTAATTTGCGCGCTGAAACTGTGTGCCGCGATGGCATGGCAAATGGCGTCTATTTTCTCTGGCGGAAAATCAGCAAATTCCGCACTTAAAATGCGACGCGTCTCTTCTGCTGCCAATAATGAGGAACGCTGCCGTTGCGGATGATTTTTCGCCAGAGTCACGACATCATGAAAATAACAGGCGGTTAAAATGACCAGCATATCGACGTCTTCATCTGCCGCCAGTTTCTGCGCTGTCGCCCAGACGCGACGAAAATGACACAGGTCATGAGCCGCGTCCTGGTGTGTGTGATGGTTTTTCAACCAACGTTCAAATTGTGCCTGCCAGTGTTGTAAGTTCATACGCGCTCCGCTACCAAAGGGTCGCAACCTTAGCAGTTTTTACTCATAGCGTCTGCTTCGCGCAGGCCGTGGTCGGGTGTACCAGGCAATACCACCTAACAATGCCCCTACCATGGCCATAAATAAAAATCCCACTAACGCACCTAACCACTTTCCCGCAGTTGAACCTAAATCACTTTCAAATCCTGACACGGGGGCATCGGGGATCCGACTCATTACCCAGATGTAACGCGCCATCGCCCAGACAAAATAGCCACACCATGTATAGAAAGCCCATAAAGCCAGTTTGCCGCCAGGGCTGCGAGAGAGTCTTTCTTCCATTGTTGTCGAACCATGCTCCATATTAAGTTAAACCGGAAAATTCAGACTTCATGTTGTTATGTGATAAAGGTCACATTTTTCCACATTAGATGAGCCAGTCAAGACTCACTCATTTTTTGAACAAATAGATGATTTTTGTTCAATGGCAATAATTACTGGAAAAACAGTCATAAAAAATTTTATTTAACTTTGATCGTGGTTTTATTAATTCACTAATTCAATATATTAGCGAGGAATACAATTATACCTTTTTTGTTTTCTGTGTCATGATAACTCCGTTATTAGCCTTTTATCGTCTTGTTTATATTTTTGAGCCGGCATGAAGCCGGCTTTTTTTTATGCCATTTTATAATGTGCGCAAGATCACACTCGAGTTTTAGCGAAACAATCATTGACTCAATCCATTCTTATAAAAAACCAATAACTATTTGATATAAACCCATAAACCCTATGAATGTTTGTATTTACAATTCATAATCTTGAATTATATTAAATAGATTAGAAACATTTTGAAATCTTTTAAATACATTTGTTACATGTAATCTTTAAAATAAAATGAACTTCATAGAATAGTATCCAAATGTGCTTTTTTTTGGATAACGGCACTTATTGTTATATTCATGAAGATTATAATCACAAGGGAATACATAATGAAAAGAAAAGTTCTGGCAATGCTGGTCCCGGCGTTATTAGTTGCTGGCGCAGCAAATGCGGCTGAAATTTATAATAAAAATGGCAATAAAGTTGATTTCTACGGCAAGATGGTCGGCGAGCGCATCTGGTCGAACACTGATGATAATAACAGCGAAAACGAAGATACTTCCTATGCTCGTTTCGGTGTTAAAGGTGAAACTCAAATCACCAGCGAACTGACTGGTTTTGGTCAGTTTGAATACAACCTCGACGCCAGCAAACCTGAAGGTTCTAACCAGGAAAAAACCCGTTTAACCTTCGCTGGTTTGAAATATAACGAACTCGGATCTTTCGACTATGGTCGTAACTACGGTGTCGCCTACGACGCTGCAGCTTATACCGATATGTTAGTTGAATGGGGTGGTGATTCCTGGGCTTCCGCTGATAACTTTATGAACGGTCGTACCAACGGTGTTGCAACCTATCGTAACTCCGATTTCTTTGGTCTGGTCGATGGTCTGAATTTTGCAGTTCAGTATCAAGGGAAGAACAGCAACCGTAGCGTTACAAAACAAAACGGTGATGGCTATGCGTTGTCTGTAGACTACAACATCGAAGGTTTTGGTTTTGTAGGTGCATATAGCAAATCTGACCGTACTAATGAGCAAGTTGCTGATGGAAACGGTTCTAATGCAGAATTATGGTCTCTGGCAGCAAAATATGATGCTAACAATGTCTACGCTGCTGTGATGTATGGTGAAACTCGTAATATGACACCGACATCAGTTAATACAGGTGGCTTCGACAACGACGGCAACTCGATAATGCATGATCAACTGATCAACGAAACTCAGAACTTTGAAGCCGTTGTTCAGTATCAGTTCGACTTTGGTCTGCGTCCTTCCTTGGGTTATGTTTACTCCAAAGGTAAGGATATCAAAGGCGTCCCAGGCCATAGATATGTTGACGCCGACCGCGTGAACTACATCGAAGTAGGCACCTGGTACTTCTTTAATAAGAATATGAACGTTTATACAGCGTACAAATTCAATATGCTGGATAAAGATGACGCGGCAATTACTGGCGCAGCAACTGATGACCAGTTTGCAGTTGGTATCGTTTACCAGTTCTAATCAGCCAACGCGCCTCGGCGTGTTACTGTAAAACCTAATACCCGCCTGAGTTCGTCACTCATCGAACTCAGGCTTTTTTATCGTCATCAAATCAGCAACAGCGGCACGCTAAACTGCCGTAGCATATCGACAAAACCCAATTCCTGAGTAGCTCCCAGCACAATAACATCTTCCAGTTGCTGTTCAGCCAGCTCTTTCACTCCTTCCGGAAGAGTACCAAAATAAACATAGGTATGGATAAACCCTTCAGGCAAAACCAACTGTTCTGCCAGTGTAGCTAAACGGCGCAAAGCCTGGTCACGTAGCACATATTCCAGACGATGCATGTCAGAAACATATCCCCGCTCCAGTATCCTTACATACTCCGGTATAAAGCCAAGCAAATGAACATGCCCTGATGAAACATTGGCGAAAAATTGCGCATGATAAAATGCTTGCTCTCTATCATCCCGGGAAAAGACATTCACCGGAATAACAATATTTCGGTACATAGAAAATCCCTGAAAACATCTGAATATAAAAAGAATTTACATTATTATTAATTTATATGTTAAATTTTATACTTACGCCATAAATACAGCATCATTGGGCACATTAAATCAGCTGCGCCTTAGCCGCTCCTGGCAGAGCAGCTCCAGGCAGCTCCTGTAATTAGCACATCTGATGACATGTAATTAATCATATCTGTCATCAGTTAAACCTTAATCTGGATCATCATTTTTTCGCGACTAACGGCCTTACAGGGTAGTTTCATCATTATTTTTTTGCTAAAAATCTCATCGACGAATCTTGCAATTCACCACTATGATGAGGGTATGCAATCTCATCTTTTCTGAAAAATGAACTAAAATACATTGCTACACTTTGAGTTTTTTATTGCAAATAAGGTGGAATCGGTGAGATCACTATTCGATAATAGCTGTGTGTTTCCCCAACCGTATTTAACATCCTCCCCTACCGCTTTCGGTATATTGACTCATTTTACGCTCCTGGTTAAATATAGCACCCAGCTCAGTCGCGAATATAGTGACTAACCTACCTAAGTAACAATAAGGAATACACTATGACTGTTCAAACAAGTAAGAATCCGCAGATCGATATTGCTGAAGATAATGCGTTCTTCCCTTCAGAATTTTCGCTTAGCCAATATACCAGTCCGGTATCTGACCTTGATGGTGTGGACTATCCAAAACCGTATAGCGGCAAGCACAAAATTCTGGTGATCGCCGCTGACGAACGCTATTTGCCGACCGATAACGGTAAACTGTTCTCAACGGGCAACCATCCGATTGAAACGTTGCTGCCGCTGTATCACCTGTATGCAGCAGGTTTCGAGTTTGAAGTTGCGACCATTTCCGGCCTGATGACGAAGTTTGAATACTGGGCTATGCCGCACAAAGATGAAAAAGTGATGCCATTCTTTGAGCAACATAAATCTTTGTTCCGCAATCCGAAGAAATTAGCAGATGTTGTCGCCAGCTTGAACGCAGACAGCGAGTACGCAGCAATTTTTGTTCCCGGCGGTCATGGCGCTCTCATTGGCTTACCGGAAAGCAAAGAAGTTGCAACCGCTTTAAAATGGGCAGTTGAAAATGACCGTTTTGTTATCTCCCTCTGCCATGGTCCGGCTGCGTTTCTGGCGCTTCGCCATGGCGATAACCCACTAAACGGTTATTCCATTTGTGCGTTCCCTGACGCCGCAGATAAACAAACGCCAGATATTGGCTATATGCCTGGTCATCTGACCTGGTACTTTGGTGAAGAACTGAAAAAAATGGGAATGAATATCATCAATGATGATATTACTGGCCGGGTACATAAGGATCGTAAACTTCTCACCGGAGACAGTCCTTTTGCGGCAAATGCACTGGGTAAACTCGCAGCACAGGAAATGTTGGCTGCGTACCAGGGTTAATCGGACATCACTTACGGTATAGTAAAAAAGTGGGGGTATTTCCCCCACTTAGATAATCACTCTGATTGCTGACGTTTTATCTCTTCTCTTACCTTCACTTAGCATCGACTTCAGATTGAAATGTACATTGAAGCTATGCAATACAAGTATTTTTGCGATACAAACATAATTTAATTGAATAATTAAAAATTAATAATAGAAATAAATTATGTATTATCTCGCTATTTAGCGATTTTAGAAAACGACTATCTCTGATAAACTCCATCACGTTTTAACCAGTAGGGAAGCGAGGTTGGAAATGTCGTTAGTGTCAATTTTTAGACGCATTGCATTCAGTTATTATGATTATTCATGTAAAAATATCAATATTGCAAATACTGAATTTGTGGTCATTCACATCCCCGACCAAATTGGTGATGCAATGGCTATTTACCCCATAATTAGATCGCTGGAATCACATAAAATAAAACATTTATTAATTGTCACATCTACAATTAATAAAGCCGTTTTTGATTCGCTTTGTCTTAAGGAGACTAAATTAACATTAGTCAGTATGACAATGCAGGATCATGCCAGCTTTAGCGAAATAAAAATTCTGGCGCAAAGTATAAGAGAGCAATACGGTACACCGGATCTCTGCATTGAAGCTATGCGCAAGAAAAACCTGAAGACAATGTTGTTCATAAGTCATTTAAAAGCCAAAACCAATTTACAAGTTGTGGGTTTAACAATGAAATGTTATTCCTCCTTATGTAAATCGGCGTCGAAAATGGACCAGTCTCTTCGGGCGCCAGTACCAATGACATGGGCATTCATGATGCGAGAAGCTGGTTTTCCGCCTGTCCGCCCCTTATTTGAACTGCCTATCAGTGAAGAGGTAAGAAACGAAGTGCGTTATGAACTTACCTCATTGGGTGCATATATTGCTCTTAATCTTGATGGTAGTGTTCAGGAGCGAACTTTTTCAGGCTCAATGGCTAAAAAGCTAATAACCATGATTAAAAATGAAATAAATATGCCAATTGTCATTGTTCATGGCCCGAATGGTACTGAAAAAGCAGTAGAACTAACGCAGTGTTTTGACAATGTCTATAATTTATCATTACCGCCTTCAATACCACGTTCTGCCGCCATCATAAAAGATGCTTTTCTCGCAATAACACCTGATACTTCTATTTTACATATGACAAGTGCTTATAATATTCCTGTCATCGCAGTATATGCCGATTATAAAACACGCTGGCCTGCTATGGCAGATATTTCAGAGACGATTGTGGTAGGGAAAAATATTGATCACATCAATCTGGATGAATTCAGAAATACGATAAAAAGAATTATCGCAAAAATTCAGCCCTGATGTAGTTATCAGATTTAAGGGAGGTTAGATACGAACCCGGTTATGGCTAACGTTGAAAAGCAAAAAGCCTGCTCGAAAGCAGGCTTTTCAAAATTTGGCTCCTCTGACTGGACTCGAACCAGTGACATACGGATTAACAGTCCGCCGTTCTACCGACTGAACTACAGAGGAATCGTGAGAACGAGGCGAATATTACTGAGTGGCACTGCGAGTGTCAACACTAAAATTCACACGTTATTTCAATCGGTTAATTAAGCAACAAAATTGATATTTAATGAGCATCTGGTGCTGAATATGTGCCTCGTTCATTCGCATTTCGCAGTCTTTGCAGCGGTTCCTGCTGATAAAATTGGCAGAAACGTTGCCACAGCGAGGGGAAGCGAGGAGCAAAAAGCTCCGGGGCGCTAAAAAAGTATTCGGAAAGCACGGCAAAACATTCTGCAGGGTCACTGGCGGCATAAGCATCAATGCTGGAGGCATTTTCGCCCACTAATTCAATTTCGTCCTGAATGTTATTCATCGCCGCGTGAAGATCGTGTTCCCAGCCCGCGACTTCACGTAAAGGAATAAAGGGGACACCACTGGCGCGATCGCCGTTCCGGGTGTCCAGTTTATGTGCAACTTCGTGGATAATCAGATTAAACCCAGAGGCATCGAAAGAATCCTGTATATCGAGCCAATTCAGTACGATGGGGCCTTGCTGCCAGCTTTGACCTGACTGAACGATGCGTTGATTATGTACCAGTCCTATATCGTCTTCCCATTCATCATCTACCACAAATGGCGCTGGGTAAATTAACACTTCATGGAAACCATCCAGCCATTCCAGCCCCAGCTCCATAACAGGTAAACAAAACAGCAAGGCGATACGACCGCTTTTCAAAGCGTCAAGTTCAACCCCTTGTAAAGGAACCAACCGTTTTTGTTGCAAAAAACGTCCAGCAAGAGTGACTAATTTGTTTTGCTCCTGCTCAGTCAAACTTGTCAAAAGAGGTATCGACAAAGCTTCCTTCCACGGAATTGCATCATCATGAACGGTTTCTTGTACTTTCCAGGGCCACTTAATCATCGTTTTGCTCGCAAACTCGTCACTTGAACAAAATTGCACGGACAGGGACTGTTAAAATGCCAAATTTCCTGGCATCATTGCAACAATCTGAACGGAGAGATGCCGGAGCGGCTGAACGGACCGGTCTCGAAAACCGGAGTGGGGGCAACTCCACCGGGGGTTCAAATCCCCCTCTCTCCGCCAATCATTCAAGCAATTAGCCCATCCCGTGTCAGTGACACAAATCTCATTGAGAAAATTCGAAAAATTCATCTGCGAAAATAACGCCAGCAAGTAACCAGTGCTACCTTAGCGATCACATTTTTCTGTCTTTTGATTTCTAATACGCACCTGAATCCACAATTTTCTTCGTTTCCAGCACATTACAGTAGCCCCTATCCGTCCTCCATGCTCATTTTCGGGTATAAAAATATTTGCAGATGCTCTCTGTCGCGGTAGTCTCATAAGGTTCGTTTATAGATCGACGGCAATGTGAGTTACCTTTTTCCATACTAATTATAAAAAGACAGTACAGACAGGAACACTATGGACTCCACGCTCATCTCCACGCGTCCCGATGAAGGAACGCTTTCGTTAAGTCGCGCCCGACGAGCTGCGCTAGGCAGTTTTGCCGGTGCCGTCGTCGACTGGTACGATTTTTTACTCTATGGCATTACTGCCGCACTGGTATTTAATCGAGAGTTTTTCCCGCAAGTGAGTCCGGCAATGGGAACTCTCGCAGCGTTTGCCACTTTTGGTGTCGGATTCCTTTTCCGTCCGCTTGGAGGTGTCATTTTCGGTCATTTTGGCGACCGCCTGGGGCGTAAACGCATGTTGATGCTGACTGTCTGGATGATGGGGATCGCAACAGCATTGATTGGTATTCTTCCTTCATTCTCGACTATTGGCTGGTGGGCACCGATTTTACTGGTGACGCTGCGTGCTATTCAGGGATTTGCCGTCGGCGGCGAATGGGGAGGCGCAGCATTGCTGTCCGTTGAAAGCGCGCCGAAAAATAAAAAAGCCTTTTACAGTAGCGGTGTACAAGTTGGCTACGGTGTAGGGTTACTGCTTTCAACTGGACTGGTTTCTCTGATTAGTATGATGACGACTGACGAGCAGTTTTTGAGCTGGGGCTGGCGCATTCCTTTCCTGTTTAGCACCGTACTGGTGCTGGGGGCATTGTGGGTGCGTAATGGCATGGAGGAATCCGCTGAATTTGAGCAACAGCAACACAATCAAGCGGCAGTGAAAAAGCGCATCCCTGTTATCCAGGCACTGTTACGACATCCAGGGGCTTTTCTGAAGATTATTGCGCTGCGACTGTGCGAGTTGCTGACGATGTATATCGTTACCGCCTTTGCGCTTAACTACTCAACCCAGAATATGGGGCTGCCACGCGAATTATTCCTGAATATTGGTTTGCTTGTGGGAGGGTTAAGCTGCCTGACAATTCCCTGTTTTGCCTGGCTTGCCGATCGTTTTGGTCGCCGCAGGGTTTATATCACTGGCGCAGTTATCGGAACCTTAAGCGCGTTTCCTTTCTTCATGGCGCTCGAGGCTCAATCCATTTTCTGGATAGTCTTCTTCTCCATTATGTTGGCGAATATTGCGCATGACATGGTGGTTTGTGTGCAGCAACCGATGTTCACAGAGATGTTTGGTGCCAGTTATCGCTACAGCGGCGCCGGGGTCGGATATCAAGTTGCCAGTGTGGTTGGTGGTGGGTTTACCCCTTTTATTGCCGCCGCCCTCATTACTTATTTTTCCGGGGACTGGCATAGCGTCGCAATTTATTTGCTGGCTGGATGCCTGATTTCCGCAATAACCGCTTTGTTGATGAAAGACAATCAACGCATCTGATGGTCTGGCGAAGATCATTCGATCTTCGCCTTACACTTTTGTTTCACATTCCTGTGACATACTATCGGATGTGCGGTAATTGTATGGAACAGGAGACACACATGAATAATAAGGGCTCCGGTCTGACCCCAGCTCAGGCACTGGATAAACTTGACGCGCTGTATGAGCAATCTGTAGTCGCTTTACGCAATGCCATTGGAAAATATATTAAAAGTGGCGAATTGCCTGATGAAAACGCCCGCAAACAAGGTCTTTTTGTCTATCCATCATTGACCGTGACCTGGGACGGCTGCGCCACAAACCCTCCCAAAACACGCGCATTTGGACGTTTTACTCACGCTGGCAGCTATACCACCACTATTACCCGCCCTGCTCTCTTTCGTTCGTATCTCAATGAACAACTAACGTTGCTGTATCAAGATTATGGTGCGCACATCTCCGTGCAACCCTCGCAGCATGAAATCCCCTATCCCTATGTCATTGATGGCTCTGAACTGACACTTGATCGATCGATGAGCGCCGGGTTAACACGTTACTTCCCGACAACAGAACTGGCGCAAATTGGCGATGAAACTGCAGACGGCATTTATCATCCAACGGAATTTTCTCCGCTATCGCATTTTGATGCGCGCCGGGTAGATTTTTCCCTCGCGCGGTTACGCCATTATACCGGCACGCCCGTCGAACATTTTCAGCCATTCGTTTTGTTTACCAACTACACACGTTATGTGGATGAATTCGTTCGTTGGGGGTGCAGCCAGATCCTCGATCCTGATAGTCCCTACATTGCCCTTTCCTGTGCTGGAGGGATATGGATCACCGCCGAAACAGAAGCCCCTGAAGAGGCGATTTCTGACCTCGCATGGAAAAAACACCAGATGCCAGCATGGCATTTAATCACTGCCGATGGTCAGGGTATTACTCTGGTGAATATTGGCGTGGGTCCGTCAAATGCTAAAACCATCTGCGATCATCTGGCGGTGCTACGCCCGGATGTCTGGCTGATGATTGGTCACTGCGGTGGATTACGTGAAAGCCAGTCCATTGGTGATTATGTACTTGCACATGCTTATTTACGTGATGACCACGTTCTTGATGCAGTTTTGCCGCCCGATATCCCTATTCCCAGCATTGCTGAAGTGCAACGCGCGCTTTATGACGCCACCAAATTGGTCAGTGGCAGGCCGGGGGAGGAAGTTAAACAGCGGCTACGTACTGGCACTGTGGTAACTACTGATGACAGGAACTGGGAATTGCGTTACTCGGCTTCTGCGCTTCGTTTTAACTTAAGTCGGGCCGTAGCGATTGACATGGAAAGTGCAACCATTGCAGCACAAGGATACCGTTTCCGCGTGCCATACGGGACGCTACTGTGTGTTTCAGATAAACCATTGCATGGTGAGATTAAACTTCCCGGCCAGGCTAACCGTTTTTATGAAGGTGCAATTTCCGAACACTTGCAGATTGGCATCCGGGCAATTGATTTACTGCGCGCTGAAGGCGATCGACTGCATTCCCGTAAACTACGAACCTTTAATGAGCCGCCGTTCCGATAATGGGCTCAGATCCTTTGCGTCAGGAAAAGATGTGAAGGATTTTAAAAGCAAAAAGCCCGCTATCAAAGCGGGCTTTTCAAAATTTGGCTCCTCTGACTGGACTCGAACCAGTGACATACGGATTAACAGTCCGCCGTTCTACCGACTGAACTACAGAGGAATCGTGAGAACGGGGCGAATATTAACGATGCCCATCCGCATTGTCAAAGCCTGTTTTTTAATTTTGAAATCGTTTGCTGAAATATTCTGCGTTTTGTCGTTTATTCCGACACGGCTGGCTTTTTTTCACACTTTTCATGTTCAGTGCGAGGATATTTCCATAGCCAGCGCCCGGTCACCATCCGCCAGTAAAACAACACAGCACGCACGGCCCAATCGGCAAACATCCCCATCCAAACGCCAACCACGCCCCAGCCAAGCATAATTCCCAGCGCATAACCTACTACCACTCGGCATCCCCACATGCTCAACATAGAAACCCACATGGCATAGCGGGCATCACGAGCACCTTTAAAACCCGCAGGTAATACCCATGAGGCGGACCAAATAGGCATAAACAACGCGTTTAGCCAAATAAGAATCACAACCACGTGTTTAACCTGGGGATCCTGGGTATAAAACGACGCCATAACCCCCGCAAAAGGAGCCGTTAACCAGGCTATCGCTGTTAACCCAAGGGTGGACAACCAGAAAACATGCCTCAACTGTATTTCTGCTTGCGCTATCTGCCCTACTCCCAGCCTTCGACCAGTAATTATCGTAGAAGCAGAACCGAGCGCACTCCCAGGTAAATTGATAAGAGCCGCAATCGAAAAAGCGATAAAATTCCCGGCAATAACGCTGGTTCCCATACCGGCAACAAACATTTGTGTTAATAACCGGCCACTGGTAAATAATACTGATTCAACACTCGCTGGAATACCAATTCCCATAACTTCCCAGATAATGCTGAAATTCAATGGCTTAAAATAGCTCTTTAACGAGATTCGTAGCGCAGGATTAAAGCCAATCGCCAGTACCCACAAAATTGCAATTGCGCCAATATAACGGGAAATAGTTAATCCCAGCCCAGCCCCAACAAACCCCAACCCCTGCCAGGAGAAAAGCCCGTAAATCAATACACCGCTAATAATAATATTAAAAATATTCATGCTACCATTTATAAGTAACGGTATTTTCGTATTCCCGGCACCACGAAGTGCCCCACTGCCAATCAAGGTGATGGCAGCGGCTGGATAACTGAGCACCGTCAGTTCCAGATAAGTCAACGCCAGTGCTTTAACCTCTGTCGTGGCATCACCTGCAACAAAATCGATAATTTGCTCACCAAAATGATGAATGAGAATTGCCAACAGCACGGCAAATAACGTCATGATCACCAGTGATTGCCGTGTTGCTACTCTGGCTCGCCGTCGATCACGTTTACCGAGACTAAATGCCACAACGACAGTAGTACCAAGATCGATAGCAGCGAAAAAGGCCATAATGACCATATTGAAGCTGTCCGCCAACCCAACGCCCGCCATCGCATCTTTTCCCAGCCAACTGACCAGAAAAGTGCTCAGCACGCCCATCAACAGGACACAGGCATTCTCCATAAAGATAGGAACAGCAAGCGGAGTTATTTCGCGCCAGAACAACACTTTGTAACTCTTACGTTTTGAGTGCCAGCGAGTGTGGCGAACAACCTGGCGTAAAGCTGAGGGGATATTCAAAGCCGACCTTAATTGCAGAAAGTGAAACCACATTTCAAATAATGAGGGAGAATCAGAAAAGCTGCAAAGATTTTCGCCGACAAATTGTCTGCAAATGCAACAAACTGTTGATAGAAACGGCAAACGGTTGAGGAATTTAAAAAACAGGTTTGACAAAAGATTTTTCGCCGTTAAGATGTGCCTCAACAGCGATTCCTCTGTAGTTCAGTCGGTAGAACGGCGGACTGTTAATCCGTATGTCACTGGTTCGAGTCCAGTCAGAGGAGCCAGATTCTGAAAAGCCCGCTTTGATAGCGGGCTTTTTGCTATATCTGATAATCAATTTCCTCTTCACTATTTTCCATCACCTGCCGCTTAATATCCTCAACCGACAATCCAGCATTGCACAGTTCCAGAAAACGCCAGACGTAGTTACGCTGCAGTTGTCCTCGCTTCAGACCCAACCAGACGGTACTGGCATCGAAAAGATGGCGAGTATCCAGACGAATTAAATTCTCTTCCTCTTGCTCACCGCTGGATTGTTCGGCAACTAATCCGATCCCCAAACCGAGGGCGACATAGGTTTTGATGACATCAGAATCCTGAGCACTCAATACAATATCTGCCAGTAAACCTTTGCGGACAAATGCATCATCAATACGCGAGCGGCCTGTAATTCCCTGCCGGTAAGTGATCAACGGCCACTTCGCTATTGATTCCAGCGTCAATGGCGTAATTTGTGTTAAAGGATGATCGACAGGAACGAGCAAACTATGATGCCAACGAAACCAGGGGAAAGCGACGAGTTGGGGATCATTGCTCAAACGCTCACTGGCTATGCCAATATCAGCTCCGCCGTTTTGTAGCAGAGTCGCAATTTCCTGCGGCGTCCCCTGGATAAGCTCGAGTCGCACTTCGGGGAAAAGTTCACGGAAGGCTTTAATGACCCCAGGCAAGCTGTAACGAGCCTGAGTGTGCGTCGTTGCAATAGTGAGTACGCCAGATGTGTCGTTGGTAAACAGGTCTGCAAGCCGACGAACATTACTGGCTTCATTCAGAATACGTTCTGCAATGACCAGTAATGCTTTACCCGGTTCAGTCATACCAAGCAGCCGCTTGCCACGACGAACGAATATTTCGATACCAAGTTCATCCTCCAGCTCTCGAATATGACGGCTGACGCCTGACTGTGAGGTAAAGAGCATATTCGCGACCTCTGTCAGATTGTAATCCTGACGGGCAGCTTCGCGGACGATCTTTAGTTGTTGGAAATTCACGGTAAACTCCGGGCATATCAGACATCCATTATTGTTAGAGTCTAATGCCCGGCATAACAAATAATAAAAACCCGCATCTTATTCCATCCAGGTATAACGTTTAGCTCACCAATTGCCATTGTCTTTTTTCCATGGCTGGAGAACTAATCACTGACAATAACAGCTCTTTCACTGCCTGCGCCTGTGGCGATAAACCTGATCTGGCGGGTAAGTTTAATGACAACGAGAGACTCATTGAAGGTGTGGTAATACGTGACATCCAACCGTTAACAGCGGCACATAACGAACGTGCGGCCGATTCAGGTAATACTGCAACGCCCATACCGCTGGCAATCGCAGCGGTAAGCGTGGCGATAGACTCAATTTCACCGATGACTTTCGCTGTAAGCCGGCGTAGGGAAAAAGCTTCATCAACACGAAGTCTTACTACACTGTAATCGCTGGGAAGGAAGAGGTTCATTTGCGCTATCGCATTAACATCAACGCTTTGCCCTGGGCAATCCTGAGTTCCGACAAGAAACAGATCTTCTTTTAACAAAGCCTGACTGGATACGCCAGACACAGGGGAATGCTCATAAATCACCGCCATATCAAGCTGGTTGTTTATAAGTTTTTCGTTAAGCACAGCACCGCTATTTTCATGGAGATAGATAACGACCTCTGGAAATTCAGCGCGTACCGCCTGTAATAAAGGCATGGTGATAGATGACGCGGCGGTTCCAGGTGCAAAGCCAATCGAGACTTGACCTGACAATGTCTGACCTACATTATGCACCGCCAGTTGGGCCTGTTCACACTGACGTAAAATTGCCCGCGCATGGGTATAGAGAATTTTGCCGGCGTCTGTCGGCGTAACGCCACGTTTTGTGCGAATCAAAAGTTGCTGATTTAGCTCACCTTCCAGCGTGGCAACCTGCTGACTGAGCGCAGGCTGTGCTATATGCAATACTTCAGCAGCCTGAGTCAGGCTACCAATATCTACAATTTTGACGAAGTATTTCAGGCGTCTAAAGTTCATGGTGCCTCCGGTTTTTTTAAGCGTCAGCCCGAGTGCCGACATTACTAACAACCAGATTGCAAGATACTTGCCAGTTTCGTTTTGGCGTTGATACGAAAGCTAATCGCCCGTCAAATAAGAGATTATGATTGTTTCGTCATTGGCTCTTTAAGCCAGGAGAAGCATTTCCTGCCCCATGAAAGGATGTCATGCACCACGATGGAACATGATTAAAAAGATTGAAAGTTCATCGTTTTGTTGAAATTGGCAGCAAACGAACAAAAAAATGCATTTCCCCCTTTGACATCGCCATATACTGCCATTAATATGCGCCCCGTTCTCACGATTCCTCTGTAGTTCAGTCGGTAGAACGGCGGACTGTTAATCCGTATGTCACTGGTTCGAGTCCAGTCAGAGGAGCCAAATTCAAAAAAGCCTGCTTTCGAGCAGGCTTTTTGCTTTTTATACAACAGCTATTTTAAAACATCTGCTTTGAAGCAGAGCTAATTTGCACTGGCATTCCCGATCGACGTTGCAACGCAGCATTCGCGCGATTCACATCGACCTCTTGTCCGTTGATAAACGCCCGCAAGGAAGGCGTCACCGGCAATGGCACTTTTCGGTCGGACTCATATTCTGCACGATTGCGCGACAGCGGCTCATGAACTTCCAGCCACTTTGAACCATCCGGCTCCGTTGTGTATTTCACTGGCTGATCAATAATTTGCACGCGCGTCCCTACCGGAACATTATCAAACAGATATTTGATATCGTCATTGCGCAGACGAATACAGCCCTGGCTTACCCGTAGGCCAATCCCAAAATTGGCATTAGTACCGTGAATGGCATATAACCTGCCGATATAAATAGCGTACAGCCCCATAGGATTATCGGGTCCGGCTGGGACAAATGCAGGCAGGCTCTCCCCACGCTTTGCATATTCACGACGAGTGTTAGGGGTTGGCGTCCAGGTTGGTGCTTCTTGTTTACGCTCAACGGCTGTCACCCAATTACGCGGGGTTTCTCGTCCAGCCTGACCAATACCAATAGGAAACACTTCCACAGTATTACTGTCTGGTGGGTAGTAATACAGACGCATCTCGGCGACGTTAACCACAATCCCTTTTCGCACAGTGGCGGGCAAAATCAGTTGCTGCGGAATGGTGAGCTGCGAACCAGACTTCGGCAAGAAAACATCAGCCCCCGGATTCGCTTCCAGCATATTGCTCAGCCCTTGTCCGTACTGCGCGGCAAAAGTTTCCAGCGGCTGGGTATTGTGATCGGGAACCGTTACTGTAAGTGGCTGCCCCACTAAACGACTCCCCTCTGGGGGTAATGGATAAGTTACCGCCAGGCTATTATGGCTGGCAAAAAGCAGAGCAAATGAACAAAGAATATTTACACGACGCATCATATCCCTTTCCTAAGTCGCGAAAGCCATCCGATAAGTATAGCTTTTATCAGACTTTTCGTTTTTAACTGTTCAATTCTGAAGTTGTATTCCCCGGTAGAATAATATTACTGGCAGCAAGTTCGCCCATGTTGTTGTATATCGCGCAAGCAGCTTCGATGATGGGCATCGCCAGAGCTGCGCCACTCCCCTCACCTAAACGCATTTCCATATTGAGATAAGGCTCCAGCTCCAAATGCGACAACGCAATACGCGCCCCTTTTTCTGCCGACAGATGGGAAGGAATAAGATACGGTTTGATTGCAGGCGACATCTGACACGCAGCAAGCGCGGCGGCATAAGAAAGAAAGCCATCCAGCAACACGGGTAAACCGCAGGAAGCGGCTCCTGAGATCACGCCAGCCATTCCGACCAGATCAAATCCACCGACTTTTGCCAGTACATCAACACCATCCAGCGGATTCGGTTGATTCAACATAATTGCCCGACGAACAACATCAACTTTGTTTGCCAGTTTATCTGTCGGCAGGTTTGCGCCAATACCAACCACCTCTTCGGGATCGCGTCCCGCAATTGTGCTGACTATCGCCGCAGCCGGCGTCGTGTTTGCCATTCCCAGCTCACCCACGCCAAACAGCGTGACGCCATTTTTCGCCAGTTCACGCGTATAACGAATGACTTCCAGAAGCAACTCTTCAGCCTGACAGCGGCTCATTGCAGAACCTGAAGCAATATTGCCGCTACCTCGAGCGACACGCATATTGATAAGTCCGGGTATTGGCTCCGCAGTATCTATCCCTACATCAATTACATGAACTTTAGCCCCCGCCTGTGCTGCCAGAACACACACGCCGGTTGTTCCGCGTAGCATATTTTCGGCCTGAATGGCTGTCACCGCTTTCGGGGAAATAGTGACACCTTCATCCCAGACGCCGTGATCGGCGCACATAACAACTACCGCTTTTTTACCCACATGAGGAACACCATTCAACCCCGGCATTCCTGCCAGTTGTACGGCAAGCGCCTCCAGCCTTCCCAGACTACCGACGGGTTTGAGTAACCCGTCAATATGCCGTTGTGCGCGTGACATAGCAGCATGATCGATGGCCGGGATCGTATTCAGTAAATCGGCAAGTGTTTGCATGTTGCTTCTCTTTATAGCAGCGCCAGCAGAAATACCAGCTCACCAAGCTCTATGGCAGCTCCCAGCGTATCGCCGGTTTGCCCGCCCAGAGTACGTTTGAGAAGCTGACCGAGGACGAAAATTGCCACCATCGTCACCACCATAGCAGCCACACCATGCATACCTGGCAGTAATACAGCAGCAAAAATCACGGCTAAGCCGAGGGTTACACAGGTTTGTCGCCCATCAATTTTGCCAATGAACACATTGCCAAGCCCTTCTTCCCGGGCATAACGATGACGATACATCAATAATGCGGCAGTCCCTCGGCTGACAGCACATGCTGCTGCCAGCGATGCCAGAATCGGCTCACCACGTAGAGCCAGCTCGCTCAAAATCAAAATCTTTCCCAGCACAACAAAAATCAATGCCAGACCGCCGTGGGTGCCTAAACGGCTATCACGCATGATTTCCAACATACGATCTCGGCTACGTGCAGAAAATACGCCATCACAGGTATCGGCAAGGCCGTCCAGGTGGAATCCTCCGGTCATCAGCGCCAGAACCAGCACGCTAAACAGTGCCGCCAGCGGTACGCCACACCATGCCTGCAACACCATGAAAACCAGCCCGCTAATCGCGCCAAGCAATAAACCAATTAAAGGAAAAGTAATGATACCGCGAGAATAATGTTCAAAATCCAGCCCCTGGGACCAACGACGCGGTACAGGCAGACGCGTAATGAAAGAGAGCATCGCCCAAAATAATTTACTCATTTGATTTTTACTCCAATACCCGAAACCACCAGCCATACTTCATCTGCCGCAGCGGCCAGTTGCTGATTCACTCGCCCGGCAATATCACGAAAATGTCGCGCCAGACGATTCTCCGGCACAATACCCATTCCCACTTCATTGGTCACTAATACGACCTTTGCAGGGCAACGTTGACAGGCAGCAATCAGCGACTGAATCTCGCCATTTATCGCTTGCTCCATCGCCACATAATCCCATTCTTCAGGGGCTTTATCGCCGCCATAATCAAACAACAGATTAGTCACCATTGTCGTAATGCATTCCAGCAACACAGCGTTCTGCGGATTAATGTCGGCATTAATTAACTCATCAAGCTGTTGCCAGCGTTCCACCGTGCGCCAGTGCGCCGGACGCCCCTGCCGATGATGCTCAATCCGTGCTGCCATCTCATCATCAAGGATTTGCGAAGTGGCGATATACAGAACCTGTGGTGTATCCCCGATAAGCCTCTCGGCGTGCCGACTCTTCCCACTCCGTGCACCACCCGTCACCAAAATCATCATACGGACTCCTGGCTCAATTGTATGATGGTATTCATTGACCAGAACCATGGTTGCGCCATCGTTGCTGATCGTAATAACATTTCCGCAATTAATACTGCGCGTAATGAAAATAAAAATCCAGCGTTCTCAATCCATTACGAATGAAGGCGGTGTTGTGAAATAGTCCGCTTTCCCTGTGTAAACGTCTGACAGAATGCCTCATTGGCAACATTTTCTCTGTGTTGACACATTTCATTCAGATAATGGATTAATGCTACTGCCCCACCAGCCGGACCAGCCAGCAAACGGGCATTATGCTGTGTGATTAAAATTACCGTCGCGCCATCAGGATGAGAGAAGCTTTCTGGTATGGATGCCCCGTTTTCAGCAATCAATAACAGCACTGAATAATCTGTATACGCGTCTGATAACGATTGAACTGCTCCACCTTTAAAAGGTAAGAACCCTTGCTGCCAGTCCTCACCCACAAAACAGGTCATTGGCACCATTTCGGCCAGATATTTCGCCAGATTAATATCGCCAGAGTAGAGGCAAAAAAGGGCTATCGATTCGGGTTTTATCGTTTTCATATCCCCCGTCCTCCGCTTCGTTTCCTGTAATGACGGTCAGGCTGATATACCATGAAAAACGATTGCTGCGCATTGAGAGCAGCCCAGGTGCCTGTCGGCACTACAATGAATGAACTAAATGATGCCGCCATACCCTGATCCTCTCAGGGTGGTAGGGGTATAAAGACGCGCCAGTACTCAACCGGGCGCTTCCGGACAACCCACTTCCCACCGAAGTTGTTGGTATTGACTGACAGGCTGGTCTTCTGGCTTCGCATCATCCTTCCCCGGCCTTCCCAATCTCGCGATCCGTGGTATTTTCGGGGTTGTCAGCATTACAGCAGCGGGGGCTGCGAGGGATTTTCACCCTCTTCCCAGGCACAAATGTGCCGAACCTGTCAGCGTATGTTATGAGCTGATCTCACTTATCCCATAACACGCAAATAACGTTAATTAATATTGCCAGAGTCTATTTAATCATCCCTCATTTTCCACATTAAATTTATGCTGTTTCCGCTGCTACATTTTCACTAATTTGCTGACGATATACCTGCGGAGTCACCTGATACGTCTGGCGAAAAACTTTGCAGAAATAGCTGGTTTGTGAGAAGCCTAAATTACGCGCGATACTGGCGATACTCCAGTCACTATGGCACAGCAGCTCACGGGCGCTGGCCATTCGTTGTTGGTTTACCCACGCATTAAAACCAATCCCATGATATTTCTTAAACAACTTACTGAAATAATAAGGGCTTAGATAAACATGCGAGGCAACATCTTCCAGACGCAAATCGTCTGATAAATGCGCATCGATATAGCGCAATGCTTTTTTCATTTTATTATCATGGGGATTAGGCGCACGGGTCTGACGAACTGACCCCGAATGAGGTTTATTCTCTTTAATAACGACAAAATTGAGTTGCTTTTTGAGGCAATTTTCCACAATCAACTTCAACAAATCAGCAGAGGCCATAACCCGCGAGTAATCCATTTCAGGAACTTTGCGAAACTCATTAAGTAATTCTGGGTCGGCTTGCCAACAATCATCGACATTCAGAATATCGATCAAGTCAACATCATCATTACGCAGGCGAACTTGTCCACACAACACAAAGCCGACTAAATGCCCGGCAATCACCAGAGGAATAGAGAAATCGGTTAACCCTGCATGACAGCGGTAAATACAAGGCTGATCGGATTTAGAGGCTTCCAGACCACCACAACGATCGCTCATGCGACAGCGAGTGCTAAGCTGAGGGTGTTGGCGCATCATCTGACAAAATGGGGTGAAGTTAAACAGCTCGGAGATTTCATCACCGTGGATATTGACCACGACAACCGCAAGACTAGTCGCCTGCGCAAAATCCTGTGCGATTTTATTAATGAGTTCTGAATTAAGTGTCGCCGCAGAAATCATGATAAAACCTCCCAGTTAATTTATTGTTATAGCAAAACAATTGTTTTACATTTAATCTTCACATCATCCTTAATGATTTACTGACGAGAAGCACAACGGACAATAACAAAAGCCTCCATGAAGCGGGAGACTTTTTAATAAGTTCGGAAAGCAGATCACAAACACTAAAAAAATAAACGTTTATAACCGCCAGGTTATTTCACTATTCGCTGATATCTTTAGGCGTAACACTATTGACAGGTAAATTTTGTGCAATAAGAAAGCGATAAATCGCCGCCCCCACACAGGCTCCAATGACCGGAGCAATAATGGGTACAATAAAATAAGGAATATTGCGTCCGCCAGTCATTGCAATTTCCCCCCAACCAGCAAGCCAGGTGAAAATTTTTGGCCCAAAATCACGCGCTGGATTCATGGCAAAACCGGTTAATGGTCCGGTTGAAGCACCAATAACAGCAACCAGAATACCAATAAGTAAAGGCGCAAGCGGTCCTTTTGGTACGCCATTACCGTCATCGGTCAGCGCCATAATCAACCCCATTAACATGGACGTTATGACCACTTCAACCAATGCAGCCTGCCATACATTTATCGCCGCTGCCGGGTAAGTACTGAAGATACTGGCGAGTTGTAAACTTTCGGCACTACCACGAACCATATTGTGAGCAGATTCAAAATCGGCAAACAAATTGCTGTATAAAAAATATGCCAGAACCGCACCACCAAAGGCTCCCGCTAATTGTGCCACACAAAATGGCAGCACTTTACGACCAGGAAAAGCGGCAAACAACCACAGAGCAATAGTAACCGCCGGGTTAAGATGAGCACCGGAAATGCCTGCCGTAAGGTAAACAGCAAGTGAAATACCTAACCCCCAAATAATACAAATTTCCCACAGTCCCAGACTTGCACCGGCAAGTTTTAGGGCGCACAAACAACCAATGCCAAAAAAGAGGAACAGTCCGGTGCCCAAAAACTCGGCAACGCATTGCGCCTTGAGTGAATCATTCATAGTGACACCTTTTTCACAGAGTTTTTTCTTTATCAGCCAACAATGCGCTGATTGTTGTGTATATCGAACGCAACTATAAAAATTGCGCTGAAAAAAATATTGCCAACATGCATACCAGATTCATGGAAAAATCGTGTTGCTATAGCAAATTATTGTCATCGCCATAGCATTCACCACAGCAATCATCACTATTGTAGTTATGAATATCGCCAAACTGACACAATAAAAAATTGCCATACCTGCATAATAAAATTTAAACAAATATCACAGTTAATTTTAGCAAACCAAACTCGACGAAATATTATTTCAAATTAAAAGCGCCGTCTCAATGCAATTAATTCACATCAAACCACGCCAAAAACAACCAATAAATGAATAACATATATTCTCTGAAAGCAATTTTATAACATTTGCCCTCTATTAATTTTTCTCATTAGCGATTAAGTCAGCCATTCTTTTTCCTCGCTTTTTTTTATAGTCATATCGTCAAAAAATCCAGGCGAGGTCTTTATGCAACAAGAAGCGTTAGGAATGGTAGAAACCAAAGGATTAACTGCCGCCATAGAGGCCGCAGACGCCATGGTGAAGTCGGCAAATGTATTGCTGGTCGGCTACGAAAAAATTGGTTCCGGGCTGGTGACCGTCATCGTTCGTGGTGATGTCGGGGCGGTTAAAGCGGCAACAGATGCAGGTGCCGCCGCTGCGCGTAATGTCGGCGAAGTGAAAGCCGTACACGTTATCCCCCGCCCACATACCGATGTCGAGAAAATCTTACCAAAGGGAATTAACCCATGAGCAGCAATGAACTGGTCGAACAGATCATGGCGCAGGTCATCGCACGCGTAGCGACACCGGAGCATGAGGTTCTCCCGGAAACCAATCATCAAACACGAGAGACGGCTATGGCAGAAAAAAGCTGCACATTAACGGAATTTGTTGGCACCGCTATTGGCGACACGGTAGGCCTGGTCATTGCGAACGTTGATAGCGCCCTATTGGACGCGATGAAACTTGAAAAACGCTATCGCTCCATTGGCATTCTGGGCGCACGTATTGGTGCAGGGCCACACATTATGGCCGCTGATGAAGCAGTAAAAGCCACCAACACCGAAGTTATTAGCATTGAACTTCCTCGCGATACCAAAGGCGGTGCCGGACACGGCTCATTAATCCTCTTAGGTGGCAATGATGTTTCCGACGTGAAACGCGGTATTGAAGTTGCGCTGAAAGAGCTTGACCGGACTTTTGGCGACGTCTACGCCAACGAAGCCGGGCATCTTGAACTGCAATACACCGCCCGCGCCAGCTATGCACTGGAAAAAGCCTTTGGCGCTCCATTGGGACGGGCTTGTGGCGTTATTGTCGGCGCTCCGGCTGCTGTGGGTGTTCTGATGGCCGACACCGCGCTGAAGTCCGCCAATGTGGATGTCGTGGCATACAGCTCCCCTGCTCATGGCACCAGCTACAGCAATGAAGTCATTCTGATTATCTCGGGTGACTCCGGCGCAGTCCGCCAGGCGGTCATCTCCGCACGCGAAATCGGTAAAACCGTACTTTCGACTCTCGGCGATACACCGAAAAACGATCGCCCTTCCTACATCTGAATTCCCTGAGGCAGATTCATGAGATCGAAAAGATTTGAAGCACTGGCAAAACGCCCGGTCAACCAGGACGGTTTCGTTAAAGAGTGGATTGAAGAAGGCTTCATTGCGATGGAAAGCCCGAACGATCCTAAACCGTCAATCAAAATTGTTAACGGCGTCGTTACCGAACTGGATGGAAAACCCGCCAGCCAGTTTGACCTGATCGACCACTTTATCGCTCGCTACGGTATCAATCTCGCGCGCGCTGAAGAAGTCATCGCGATGGATTCGGTCAAACTTGCCAATATGTTGTGCGATCCAAATGTCAAACGTAGCGATATTGTTCCCCTGACCACCGCGATGACGCCCGCCAAAATCGTCGAAGTGGTTTCACAGATGAACGTGGTAGAGATGATGATGGCGATGCAGAAAATGCGCGCTCGTCGAACACCATCGCAACAGGCTCACGTCACCAACATCAAAGATAATCCGGTACAAATTGCTGCCGATGCGGCTGAAGGCGCATGGCGCGGATTTGACGAACAGGAAACCACCGTTGCCGTTGCTCGCTATGCACCGTTCAACGCCATCGCTCTGCTGGTCGGTTCACAGGTGGGACGCCCGGGCGTGTTGACCCAGTGTTCACTGGAGGAAGCCACCGAACTGAAACTCGGTATGTTAGGCCATACCTGCTACGCCGAAACGATTTCTGTCTACGGCACGGAACCCGTTTTCACCGACGGCGACGATACACCGTGGTCAAAAGGATTTCTCGCGTCATCTTATGCTTCTCGCGGCTTAAAAATGCGCTTTACTTCCGGCTCCGGCTCTGAAGTGCAGATGGGCTACGCTGAAGGCAAATCAATGCTTTATCTCGAGGCTCGTTGCATTTACATCACCAAAGCTGCTGGCGTTCAGGGTCTACAGAATGGTTCCGTAAGCTGCATCGGCGTTCCATCGGCAGTGCCGTCAGGCATCCGCGCAGTACTGGCGGAAAACTTAATTTGTTCATCGCTGGATCTGGAATGCGCCTCCAGTAATGACCAGACCTTTACCCACTCAGATATGCGCCGTACCGCACGTTTTCTGATGCAGTTTCTGCCGGGCACCGACTTTATCTCTTCCGGTTTTTCCGCTGTGCCGAACTACGACAACATGTTTGCCGGTTCAAACGAAGATGCCGAAGACTTCGATGATTACAACGTCATTCAACGTGACCTGAAGGTTGATGGTGGCCTGCGACCGGTGCGCGAAGAAGATGTTATCGCTATCCGCAATAAAGCCGCACGTGCTTTACAGGCTGTCTTTGCCGGTATGGGATTACCGCCTATCACCGATGAAGAGGTCGAAGCGGCAACCTATGCCCACGGTTCGATAGATATGCCAGAGCGCAACATCGTGGAAGACATCAAGTTCGCCCAGGAAATTATCAATAAAAACCGTAACAGCCTGGAAGTGGTGAAAGCCCTGGCACAAGGCGGTTTCACCGATGTCGCCCAGGACATGCTCAACATGCAAAAAGCGAAACTGACCGGCGACTATCTCCATACCTCAGCCATTATCGTCGATGACGGACAAGTGCTCTCTGCGGTCAATGACGTCAATGATTACGCCGGACCGGCTACGGGTTATCGCCTGCAAGGGGAACGCTGGGAAGAGATCAAAAATATTCCCGGTGCACTTGATCCCAACGAAATTGACTAAGGGTGAGAAATGGAAATTAACGAAAAATTACTACGTCAGATAATCGAAGACGTGCTGGCAGAAATGCAAACCAGCGATAAGTCCGTTTCATTTCGCGCACCGGTCTCTTCCGCGCCGGATAACGAAAGTTTTCTGACCGAAATTGGCGAAGCCCAACAAGGCACTCAGCAAGATGAAGTCATTATCGCTGTAGGTCCGGCGTTTGGTCTGGCGCAGACCGTCAATATTATCGGCATTCCGCATAAAAACATATTGCGCGAGGTGATTGCCGGTATCGAAGAAGAAGGTATTAAAGCCCGTGTGATTCGCTGCTTTAAATCGTCTGATGTCGCCTTCGTGGCGGTTGAAGGCGATCGTCTTAGCGGTTCCGGCATTGCTATTGGTATTCAGTCGAAAGGCACCACGGTTATCCACCAGCAAGGTCTTCCTCCTTTGTCTAACCTGGAACTTTTCCCACAAGCACCTTTGTTGACGCTGGAAACGTATCGCCAGATTGGCAAAAACGCCGCGCGTTATGCGAAGCGCGAGTCTCCACAACCTGTTCCGACCCTCAATGATCAAATGGCACGACCGAAATACCAGGCCAAATCTGCCATTTTGCATATTAAAGAGACTAAGTACGTGGTCACTGGCAAAAAACCGCAAGAACTGCGCGTGACGTTTTAACAAAGGAAACCTTCATGAATACCGATGCAATTGAGTCGATGGTCAGGGACGTGTTGAACCGAATGAACAGTCTCCAGGATACAGCCCCTGTCTCTGCGCCATCCCACTCATCAACACTGAACGCCAAAGTGAGTGATTACCCGCTGGCAAATAAACATCCAGAATGGGTCAAAACGGCGACTAATAAAACGCTCGACGATTTCACTCTGGAAAATGTACTCAGCGATAAAGTCACCGCCCAGGACATGCGCATAACCCCGGAAACGTTACGTATTCAGGCCGCGATTGCCAGAGATGCTGGACGCGATCGCCTGGCAATGAATTTTGAACGCGCCGCCGAGCTTACCTCTGTGCCGGATGATCGCATCCTCGAAATCTACAATGCGTTACGCCCTTATCGTTCGACTAAGCAAGAGCTTATTGCCATTGCCGACGATCTTGAACGTCGTTATCAGGCCAAAATCTGTGCCGCATTTGTCCGTGAAGCTGCGGAACTCTATGTCGAGCGTAAAAAACTGAAAGGCAACGATTAAGGACGAACTATGCGATATATAGCAGGCATTGATATCGGCAACTCATCCACAGAGGTTGCGCTGGCAACGCTCAATGCGTCTGGCGAAATGTCGTTCGTGAGCAGCGCCCTGGCAGAAACCACCGGAATCAAAGGTACGTTGCGTAACGTACATGGCATTCAGGAGGCGCTCGCCCAGGCAACGAGAAAAGTCGGCATCAATGTCAGCGATATTTCGCTTATTCGTATCAACGAAGCAACCCCGGTCATTGGCGATGTGGCGATGGAAACCATTACGGAAACCATTATCACTGAATCAACCATGATCGGTCATAACCCGAAAACTCCAGGCGGAGTGGGGCTGGGTGTGGGACTCACTATCACTCCGCAAGAGTTGTTAACACGCCCGGCGGACACACCGTACATTCTGGTCGTGTCATCGGCTTTTGATTTTGCCGATATCGCAACCATGATAAATGCCTCCGTGCGGGCCGGATATCAGCTGACAGGCGTTATTCTGCAACGCGACGATGGCGTACTGGTCAGTAACCGACTGGAAATCCCTTTACCCATTGTTGATGAAGTCCTCTACATCGATCGTATTCCGCTCGGCATGTTAGCTGCTATTGAAGTCGCCGTTCCCGGAAAAGTTATCGAAACCCTGTCTAACCCATATGGGATCGCCACCGTTTTCGCCCTCAATGCTGAAGAGACTAAAAATATCGTTCCTGTCGCACGGGCGCTAATCGGCAACCGTTCAGCAGTGGTCGTGAAAACACCTTCTGGCGACGTTAAAGCCCGTTCGATACCCGCCGGAAATATCGAATTGCTTTCTGCCGGGCGCACAATTCGGGTTGATGTTGCTGCCGGGGCCGATGCCATTATGAAAGCGGTCGGTGAATGCCCAAAACTGGAAAATGTGACGGGCGAACCGGGCACCAACATCGGCGGAATGCTGGAACATGTTCGCCAGACCATGGCGGAGCTGACCAATAAACCCAGCAACGAAATTTTTATTCAGGATTTATTAGCGATAGATACATCAGTTCCCGTCAGCGTAACCGGTGGTCTGGCAGGCGAATTTTCACTGGAACAGGCAGTGGGTATCGCCTCTATGGTGAAATCCGACCGTCTGCAAATGGCGATGATCGCCAGTGAAATTAAGCAAAAACTGCACGTTGATGTTCAGGTCGGAGGCGCAGAAGCAGAGGCAGCCATTCAGGGAGCCTTAACTACCCCAGGAACCATGCGTCCCTTAGCCATTCTGGACTTAGGCGCAGGTTCTACCGATGCCTCCATCATCAATCAAAAAGGGGAAATGATTGCCACTCACCTTGCGGGAGCGGGCGACATGGTGACGATGATTATCGCCAGGGAACTGGGCTTAAATGATCGCTATCTGGCAGAAGAGATCAAAAAATACCCACTGGCAAAAGTTGAAAGCCTGTTCCACTTACGCCATGAAGACGGCAACGTTCAGTTCTTCCCTACCCCACTATCCCCCCAGGTATTTGCCCGTGTTTGTGTGGTGAAACCAGACGAACTGGTGCCCATTCCCGGTGATATAACGCTGGAAAAAGTGCGAACCATTCGTCGCAGTGCAAAAGAGCGGGTCTTCGTAACAAATGCCCTGCGCGCACTACGTCAGGTAAGTCCTGGTGGAAATATTCGCGACATTCCGTTCGTCGTACTGGTGGGCGGCTCTTCACTGGATTTCGAAGTCCCGCAGCTAGTCACCGATGCGTTGGCGCATTATCGACTGGTCGCCGGGCGGGGGAATATCCGTGGTAGCGAGGGTCCGCGCAATGCGGTAGCTACCGGGCTACTCATCTCCTGGCACAAGGAGTCGGTTCATGGAAAGTAAAGAACGTGCACCAGCCATTGTCGTCATAGTAATCGGTGACTGTATCAGTACATGGAATGAGGTGCTTCTTGGCATTGAAGAGGAAGGTATTCCCTTTCGCATTCAACACATTCCATCAGGTGAAATCATCGATAGCGCCTGGCAGGCTGCTCGCCAGTCTCCCCTGTTGGTTGGCATAGCCTGTGACCGGGAAAAACTGATTGTGCATTACAAAAACTTACCGGCATCAGCGCCACTGTTTACGCTGATGCATCAACAAGATAACCATACCCGGCGCAGCACCGGCAATAACGCAGCCCGGCTGGTCAAAGGGATTCCCTTCAAGGAATACCACTCATAATCCACAGGAGAAACACCGTATGAATAACGCACTGGGACTGGTTGAAACAAAAGGGTTAGTCGGCGCGATTGAAGCCGCAGACGCCATGGTTAAATCCGCCAACGTACAACTGGTCGGCTATGAAAAGATTGGTTCAGGTCTGATCACAGTGATGGTGCGCGGCGATGTTGGCGCAGTAAAAGCCGCCGTTGACGCGGGGAGCGCCGCCGCAAGCGCCGTTGGCGAAGTGAAGTCCTGCCATGTCATCCCTCGGCCGCACAGCGATGTTGAGGCCATTTTACCAAAATCTGCATAACCCCATTCGCTAAGGAGCACAGCGTGAAGCAATCACTGGGATTACTTGAAGTCAGTGGTCTGGCACTCGCCATCAGTTGCGCGGATGTTATGGCAAAAGCCGCGTCCATCACGCTGGTTGGCCTTGAGAAGACCAATGGCTCAGGCTGGACGGTTATCAAAATCACCGGTGACGTCGCCTCGGTTAATGCAGCGATCGAGACGGGTGCCAGTTTCGCCGGGCAGAGAAATGGTCTTGTCGCGCACAAAGTGATTGCCCGTCCAGGCGAGGGAATACTGTCCCGCACAACAGAAGCACTGAATGTAAGGGTTGAAGCAAGCGAAACACCAGCAGCAACAGTCACCTCAGAAAGTATCAGTTGTAATTTGTGTCTTGATCCGGCGTGTCAACGGCAAAAAGGTGAGCCACGTTCACTTTGCCTCCACTCCGATAAGCGAGAGGAGTAACAATGGACAAACAAACCTTGCAAGAAACAGTGAGCCAGGTTCTGGATGAGATGCGCGAACGCCCTATCCCTCTGGGCGTCTCCAGTCGTCATATTCACCTTTCAACTGCGGATTATGTACGCCTTTTTCCTGAACAACCGATTAGCGAGAAAAAGCCGTTATTGCAACCAGGTCAGTTCGCTGCTGAACAAGTTGTTACGCTGGTGGGACCAAAAGGCAAATTGCACAACGTTCGTTTGTTGGGACCACTACGCAATGCAAGCCAGGTGGAAATTTCCCGGACTGATGCCAGAACGTTGGGGATCACCGCTCCGCTACGCATGTCAGGCGATCTCAACGGCACACCGGGGATTCGTCTGATAAGTCCGTTTGCAGAGCTGGAAATCGCTTCTGGCGTTATTGTCGCGCAACGGCATATTCATATGTCTCCGCTTGATGCCCTGATTTATGGCGTTACGCAAGGCGATAAAGTGGCGGTCGCCATTGAAGGTGATGAGCGACAACTGATATTTGATAACGTCGCTGTTCGCGTCTCACCGGATATGCGTCTTGAAATGCATATTGATACCGACGAAGCCAACGCTGCAGGCGCTGATAATCCTGACGTTTTTGCCATGCAGGTGTCGCTGCCATGAATCATGTGCTGATGCAACGCATTGTTGACGAAGTGATTTTTCGCCTGAAACAACGTGCGGAAAAGACACTCACGCTCACCGTTTCGCAACTGCGAGAAGCCAGCGTTCACAAGATAGTTCATCAGTATGCATCGTTACAAATTCGATATGTCGATCTGCCGTTGTTGCGACAGCTTGCGGAGAACAATACGTCAGACGAGGCAGTAATCCACCTTCATGAGGCGTTAGCATGGGGAATGCACATTCAATTATCGTTGCAGCATCATTTCCTGAACGCCATCAAGTTGAAAACTCTCGCCCGTCTACCGCTAACCTGGTGCGACGAACAAGGAAAACCAATCCACCTTCATCGTGGTCGACTTTTAAGTTATGCCGACGTAGCACCGTTATGCGCGGGGATACTGGTACTACAGCGGAAATGTTGTGTGACCGCACTTGCGCGTGACGCGGCAATTACCCGAAACATTCAGTTAATCAGGCAGGAGTAACTCATGCATCTGGCTCGAGTCACCGGCACGGTGGTATCCACGCAAAAATCACCTTCTCTTATCGGGAAAAAACTGCTGTTGGTTCGCCGGGTCAGTGCTGACGGCGAATTGCCTCTCACACCGTTAACCGGCGACGAAGTTGCCGTTGATTCAGTCGGCGCAGGCGTTGGTGAACTGGTACTCCTCAGCAGCGGCTCCAGCGCCAGACATGTTTTTTCCGGCCCCAACGAAGCCATTGATCTGGCAGTGGTCGGCATTGTCGATACGCTTTCACGCTAAGGACTTTAACGATGGCGATTTATACCCGAACAGGTGATTCAGGAAGTACATCTCTATTTACCGGACAGCGTGTCAGTAAAACTCATCGACGTGTCGAAGCCTATGGCACGCTGGATGAACTGAACGCGACGCTCAGTCTGTGTTATTGCGCCACCTCCATCGAAAGCCATCGCATCTTACTGGAAGCCATTCAGCAACAAATATTTTGGTTTAGCGCCGAACTCGCCAGTGAAAGCGAACAGCCGTCAGCGCAGCAGCGTTACATCGGTACAGAAGAAATTGCCACGCTGGAAAAAGCGATCGATAGCGCAATGAACGCTGTCCCTCCAGTTCACAGCTTCATTTTGCCTGGTCGTTGTGAAGCCGCGAGCCGTATGCATGTCGCCCGCACGGTGACCCGTCGGGCTGAAAGACGTCTGGTTGAACTGACAACGGAAGCCACCGTCCGCCATGTTTTGTTGCACTATATCAACCGACTTTCCGATTGCCTGTATGCCCTCGCCCGCGTGGAAGACAACGTTGCTCATCAAAACCTGATGATTCAGGAAATCACAAAACGTTATCACGAAGCCAACCACACTCCAGCATTAAAGGAACGCACGATGTCGCTCACTTTTCAGGATCTTCACCAGCTCATTCGTAGTGCGGCAATACGCGCGGATGAACTACATATTCCCGTTGTCATCAGCATTGTTGATGCCAACGGGACAGAAAGTGTTACCTGGCGGATGCCCGATGCCCTGCTGGTCAGCAGTGAACTGGCACCGAAAAAAGCCTGGACCGCCGTGGCGATGAAAACGGCAACACACAAACTTGCTGACGCCGTACAACCCGGAGCGCCGCTTTACGGACTCGAAAGCCATATGCAAGGCAAAGTCGTCACTTTTGGTGGCGGTTTTCCCCTCTGGCGTGACGGAATATTGCTCGGGGGGCTTGGCATCAGCGGTGGTAGCGTTGAACAAGACATGGACATTGCCCAAACCGCAATGGCAGCAATTAACGCAGGAGCAAACCTATGAATCCCACTGAATTAGAAGCGATTATCCGCAATATCCTGCGCGAACAACTGATGCCCAGTGCGTCGCAAATGCAAAGAAATGGGATTTTCCAGACTGTCGATGAGGCCGTCTGCGCGGCACACCTGGCCTTTTTGCGCTTTCAACAGTGTCCGCTTAAAACCCGCAGCGCCATTATCAGCGCCATTCGCGAAGAATTAACGCCCCGCCTTACCGAACTGGCAGAAGAAAGCGCCAGCGAAACGGGAATGGGAAATAAAGAAGATAAGTATCTGAAAAACAAAGCGGCACTTGGTAACACGCCAGGAATTGAAGATTTAACCACCACTGCACTAACCGGTGATGGAGGCATGGTTTTATTTGAATACTCTCCATTTGGTGTTATTGGCTCGGTCACGCCGAGTACCAATCCCACGGAAACCGTCATTAATAACAGCATCAGCATGTTGGCAGCAGGCAATAGCGTCTACTTCAGTCCTCATCCGGGTGCCAAAAACGTATCGCTGAAACTCATTGCCATAATCGAAGACATCGCGTTTCGCTGTAGTGGCATTCATAACCTGATCGTTACCGTATCTGAACCGACCTTTACAGCCACCGAACAGATGATGGCGCACCCTAAAATCAGCGTTCTGGCGATTACCGGCGGTCCGGGGATCGTCGCCATGGGAATGAAAAGTGGCAAGAAAGTGATTGGTGCCGGTGCGGGTAACCCGCCGTGTATTGTCGATGAAACGGCGGATATTGTGAAAGCCGCCGAAGACATCATCAACGGCGCGTCTTTTGATTACAACCTGCCATGTATCGCTGAAAAAAGCCTGATTGTCGTGGCGTCAGTGGCTGAGTATTTAATTCAACAGATGCAAAGTTTTGGCGCCCTTCTTCTTAACCATGAGCAAACTGAAAAATTGCGCGCCGTTTGTCTGCCAGATGGTGTCGCCAATAAAAAACTAGTCGGCAAAAGTCCATGCCATCTTCTGGAAGCGGCTGGAATTCCTCTACCGCAGAAAACGCCACGATTACTGATTGCCGTTGTTGACGCCGATGATAACTGGGTTACCTGTGAACAACTGATGCCTATGCTACCCATTGTGAAAGTCAGCGATTTTGACAGCGCCCTCACCCTGGCGCTGAAAGTCGAAGACGGTTTGCACCACACGGCAATTATGCACTCGCAGAACGTCTCACGACTCAACCTTGCTGCACGCGTTATGCAAACCTCAATCTTTGTCAAAAACGGTCCCTCCTGGGCTGGTATTGGCGTTGGCGGCGAAAGCTTTACGACCTTCACCATTGCTACACCGACCGGAGAAGGGACAACGTCAGCACGGACTTTTGCCCGCTCACGACGCTGCGTGTTAACCAGTGGCTTTTCCATTCGCTAGAGAAACGGAAATGAATACTTTTTCATTGCAGACGCGTTTATACAGCGGATCGGGAAGTCTTAAAGTCCTTAGCCGTTTCACCAATAAGCACATCTGGATTATTTGCGATGCCTTCCTGGCAAGTTCGCCATTGATTGACACGCTGCGCCAGTCGCTGCCTGATAGCAACCACATCAGTATTTTTAGCGAAATAACGCCCGACCCAACTATCCAGACCGTGGTAAAAGGCATTGCACAAATGCAGACTTTACGCCCGGATGTAGTTATCGGTTTTGGCGGCGGCTCTGCTCTGGACGCCGCAAAAGCGATTGTCTGGTTTAGTCGCCAGTGTGCTATTGAGATTGAAACCTGCGTTGCTATTCCCACCACCAGCGGCACCGGTTCGGAAGTGACCAACGCCTGTGTCATCAGCGATCCCGATAAAGGGATTAAATATCCTCTTTTCGATAATGCGCTTTATCCGGATATAGCGGTCCTCGATCCCTCGCTGGTCGTCAGTGTGCCAGCCGCGATAACTGCCAATACCGGAATGGATGTTTTAACCCATGCCCTTGAAGCTTATGTTTCTCCCCGTGCCAGTGACTTCACGGATGCACTGGCCGAAAAAGCAGTGCAAATTGTTTTTCAATACCTGCCCACGGCAGTGAATAAAGGCGATTGTCTTGCCACTCGCGGCAAAATGCACAATGCCTCGACGCTTGCAGGAATGGCCTTTAGCCAGGCCGGACTGGGGTTAAATCATGCAATTGCCCATCAACTCGGCGGGCAGTTTCATCTGCCACACGGCCTGGCGAATGCACTCCTGCTCACGACGGTTATTCGTTTTAATGCTGGCGATCCGCGTGCTGCCAAACGCTATGCCCGGCTGGCGAAAACGTGTCATTTATGCCCGGACAATGCCAATGACACTGCCAGCCTGAATGCACTTATTCAACATATTGAACAGCTAAAAAAAGCCTGTTCAATGCCGACTCTCGCCAAGGCACTGAAAGAAAAAAAAGCAGAATGGTCATCACGTATTCCAGATATGGTTCGGGCTACGCTGGCGGATGCCACACTGCGTACCAATCCACGAGCGGCTGATGCCATCGTTATAGCAGAACTGCTTGAGGAGTTGTTATGAACGGCGAGTTAATGTCCTTTGACGAACAGACGATCCGCGAGCGAGTACAGGCAGCAGGCGTCGTGGGTGCTGGTGGCGCAGGCTTTCCAACACATATTAAGCTGCAGGCGCAGGTTGACACTGTCCTGGTGAATGCGGCGGAATGTGAACCAATGTTGAAAGTAGATCAACAGTTAATGGCACAGCAAGCCAGCCGCCTGCTTCGCGGTGTTCACTATGCGATGAAAGCCACCGGAGCCAGTAGCGGAATTATCGCGCTGAAAGAGAAGTATCAACCAGCAATAAACGCACTCACATCATTGCTTCCGACGGATATCCGCCTGCATATTTTGCCCGACGTTTACCCCGCAGGAGACGAAGTGCTGACCATCTGGATGGCAACAGGTCGCCGCGTTCCTCCCGCTGCGTTACCCGTTAGCGTCGGTGTGGTGGTCAATAATGTGCAAACCGTACTGAATATTGCCAGAGCCGTTGAACAACAGTATCCGGTGACGCGACGCACGCTTACTGTTAATGGTGCAGTGGCTAAACCAATAACAGTGACCGTTCCCATAGGGATGTCTTTACGCGAAGTACTGGCGCTGGCAGGCGGCGCAACAGTGGATAATCCTGGTTTTATCAATGGCGGTCCGATGATGGGTAGTTTGATCACATCGCTCGACACGCCAGTCAGCAAAACCACTGGCGGCTTGCTGGTTTTACCCAATTCTCATTCACTCATCCAACGTCGAATGCAGGATGACCGTAGCGTACTTGCCGTCGCGAAAACCGTTTGTGAGCAATGCCGCTTATGTACCGATCTCTGCCCACGTCATTTAATTGGTCACGAACTGTCGCCACATTTGTTAGTACGTGCGGTTAACTATCAACAGCTCGCTACGCCGCAACTGTTACTGACAGCTCTCACCTGTTCGGAGTGCAACGTCTGTGCCAGCGTCGCCTGTCCGGTAGGTATTTCGCCGATGCGCATAAACCGCCTGCTTAAGCAGGAATTACGCGCCAAAAATCTCCGCTACGAAGGCGCCTTAAATCCTGAGGATGTCATGGCAAATTATCGGCTGATCCCAGTAAAACGGCTGGTAACCAGACTGGGATTAACCCCGTGGTATCAGGATGCGCCATTGTCTGAACAGGTGCCTCAGCCTGAAAAAGTGACACTATTGTTACGCCAGCATATCGGTGCCAGCGCAATTGCGTGTGTACAAAAAGGCGATCGCGTCGTTCGTGGGCAATGTGTAGGCCAAATTCCACACGGCACATTAGGTGCCCCCATTCATGCCAGTATTGATGGCACGATCAGTGATGTCACAGAAAACGCTATTACGGTTGTGAGAGGTTAACCATGTCGAAAGCGGTAGGTATTTTAGAACTTAGCAGTATCGCGAAAGGGATGGAAACCGGCGATGCCATGCTGAAAAGCGCCAATGTTGAGTTACTGGTCAGCAAAACGCTATGCCCCGGAAAATTTCTGCTGATGCTTGGTGGCGATGTCGGTGCGGTGCAGCAGGCCATCAACAGCGGCGCTTCCCTTGCAGGTGAAATGCTGGTCGACAGTCTTGTCCTGCCGAATATTCATCCCAGCCTCCTTACTGCAATCAGCGGACTGAACCATGTTGAACAGCACCGGGCTGTCGGCGTAGTCGAAACCTGGAGTGTCGCCGCCTGCATTGACGCTGCCGATTGTGCTGTCAAAGCTGCGAATGTCATTCTCGTTCGCGTACATATGGCTTTTGGCATTGGCGGTAAATGCTACATGGTGGTTGCTGGCGATATTTCAGATGTTAATAACGCGGTCTCTGTCGCCAGCGAGCGTGCGGGGGAAAAAGGTTTGTTGGTCTATCGGTCAGTGATTGCCCGTCCACATGAAGCCATGTGGCGTCAAATGGTGGAGGGATAATGACAACTCAGCACACAACTGAACGGATGATTCAGGAATATGTCCCTGGTAAGCAGGTCACGCTGGCACATGTCATCGCCAATCCAGGGAAGGATCTGTTTAAGAAATTGGGTTTACCAGACACCATTTCCGCTATTGGTATTCTGACAATTACCCCCAGCGAAGCATCTATCATCGCATGTGATATCGCCACAAAATCAGGCGCTGTAGAGATCGGTTTTCTTGATCGTTTTACCGGTGCCGTAGTGCTGACTGGTGATGTTTCTGCGATTGAATATGCACTTAGCCAGGTTACCCGTACGCTGGGTGAAATGATGCGCTTTACCGCCTGCCCCATTACGCGGACCTGACATTATGCAACGTATGATGCTCATCGGCCCCAGCCAGTGCGGAAAAACGTCACTCACGCAATGTCTGCGTGGCGAAAATATGCATTATCAGAAAACGCAGGCAATCGTCTGGTCCCCGACCACCATTGATACACCAGGCGAATACCTCGAAAACCGTAGTCTCTACAGTGCATTGTTGGTCAGCGCCTGCGAAGCAGACATTATCGCGCTGGTACTTAATGCGGACGCACCGTGGTCACCTTTTTCGCCAGGCTTTACCTCGTCAACGAATCGCCCGGTCATTGGAGTAGTAACCAAAGCAGATTTAGCCAACATGGAACAAATATTTTTGGTGAAATGTTGGTTACGGGAAGCTGGAGCGCACAACGTGTTAGTGACCAGTGCGGTTAATAACATCGGTGTTGCAGAACTTTTTGCCTTGCTGCATACAGAAGAAGGCTGTCGCTAATTTCGATATGTTATCAGATGGGAATGATGACTTTTGATACACAGAAAAGAGTCAATGAATAATGAGGGTTGCCGGGCAACCCTCATCAAATAAAGCAGAAATTACTTTGCTTCGCCGTTTTTCATTTCACCCATAGCTTTCAGCTTTTTAGAGATATCGCGGCGTTCTTTGGAAAGCTCTGCATTTTTGATGATGTAATCGTCAACGCGATCTTCATAGTCACCTTTCATGCTGGCGATGATGCCCTGGATTGCTTCTACGCTCATACCAGGCTTAATGTAATCGCTCAGGTTGTCCAGCAGCAGGACACGCTTCTGGTTGTCACGGATCTTTTTCTCAACGTCCTGGATTTCACGTTGCAGTTTGTTCTTACGGCGGAACAGACGAACAAATTCCAGTACGTCCTGGAATGAAGGCTTGGTAGTTTCCATTTTTATACCCCTGATAATGTGAGAGTCGGATTCGTTTAAGCAACCGCTATTCGTTAGGGCCAACATTACTCATAGCTGCCGCAGATGACAATGCTTTTATCCCTTTTCACTATCATACCCTTTATCCTTGCTGAATCGAAGCAGCTGCAAGATGATTCTGAAGTTCAGGAATTATTTGCGCAAGGCCCGGCAAATCAGATTCGATAGCAACTCAAGTTGATGTGCCGTTTCCATGTTCAGCCACACATAGCCATAAATCGGTGTTTCCACGACCTTCAGCTCATGGTGGTTATCGAGCAACTGGCGCAACTCTTCCACAGCATCGTTCAATTTTTCCGTATTGGCAAAAACCGGCTGAGGATTACCTTCGTACAGCGCATGAACAAGGCTCAGCACTATTTGCTGCATCATGTGCTGTGTATCACGCAGTTTTTGCGCGTTCAATAACACGAAATGGCTGGGGCGCGTGGCCCAGTAAGCATTGATTTGCAGCTCCAGCATACAAACCAGATTACGGTTAATAGTCTGGATACCTTCATATATCGATTTTGGAATACGGGTTTCTTTGCTGGCAGGCGCAATCAGCCCACGCATTTTCACGGCATCGGTCAGGAGTTTTTGCAGATGGCTTTCCAGACGTGGGCGTTCAAGTAAGTTCGGTGAGAATGCAGATTGATAGACCCGATTATACTCGGTCAGACTTTTCGCCAGTTGAATGCGCCAGTGGATGAACGCCCGTTGCGGCCAGATACCGGTAAACAGCATTGCCAGTAAAGAGCCGAGGATCACATCGCCACTTCGCCATAATGCCGTATCAATTTCACCTGTTGGGGAACCAACAACAATTGCCAGCGTCACACCAATCAATAAGCCTTGATACGGTTTCTTGCCGAGTGCCAGCCAGCCACAAAGAAACATGGCAGCCGCGCACCAGACTAACATCAGCGGTAAAGAGATTAACTCCAGTCGCAGAGCAATAAGACCTAAAATCGAGCCAAACACCGTACCGCCAATACGTTCAAACGCACGAGGGACGACGTTACCCCAGAACGAAATTGGTCCCATGATCACTACCATAGTGACCAACGGCCAGGTGCTTTCCGGGATAGTAAACAGGCGAATGATGAGAAAGGTGAGCAAGAACGCCAGCGCAACCCGAGTACCATGAACAATGCGGTAATGACGGTAGACTTGAATTTCGAACGGGCTTAAGGACTTATCGGCACGCACGCGGGCACTCCGTGAAAGAGGGAAAAAACGATCATAATGCAATCTGACAAACCAGGTGCAATAACGCTATGTAACAACTCTGTACGGCAAACCGGGAATAGCGGACGTTCCCGGTTTGGTTGTCAGAAAACTGAAGACGGATCTTACTCTTTTACATAACGAAAAACAGCGTGGCAATCAGGTTAACCTCTGACCCGACGTCATTTATCAGCGCCGTTTTGGCTGCACCGCGACATACATTTCGATATCCCAATAACCATCTTGCGCGCCATTGTTCAGATAAACCTCAAAGCAGGGCTTTGGTAACATTTCGTAAGCACTGTCCTGCAAGAGGCTGTTAAAGAACTGATACCAGGGTTTCGCAAAATCATCACCCACTACGCGAGCTACCGCCACCGCATACTGACCACCCGAAACCTCTGTCAGGATGACGCCCTCACTGTTTTCGGGAAGTGTGAAATTATCTGCCACCGAAACTACGGTGTCACAACGTAACTTTTCGGCAGGTGTTTCATCTGGATTATCGTAATAGACCGCCACCCACTCCTTCGGAACAATATTTTTGTTATCAACCCACATCATCAACTGCTCAAAACCTTGCTTTACCGTTTGTTCCCACGGGCCAACGAGATGGAAACCTGCAACGGTACGTTTATCTTCCTGCTTAATCTCGTAGTTCATGACGCCTCCACTTATACTGGTTTTATATACAGTATGCTTTGTAATATAAAAACCACAAGGAATGAGTGTTGATTATGCGAGCAGACTCGCACTCCTGCCAGTCTGCGGCGTAAGAAAGGTCAGGCTTTATGCTCGAAATAATCACTCAGCCGGGAAAACACACCGCCTTTCCCGACAGATTCCAGGGTGACCAACGGCCAGTGCGCCACCTGTTTATCGCGGTCATAAAGTTCAATTTCCCCTACCCGCTTATGGGCGCTAATTGGCGCGGTCAGTTCTTTACCATCAAGGGTATATTTTGCTTTGATATTAGGAATCTCCGCTTTTGGCAGCACCATCCAGAACTCTTGTTCCGTTCCCAGAGCGATGTTTTCTTTATCGCCATACCAGATTCGTTCTGTGCCAACCTTTTTCCCCCGGTGCAAAATTTGCACCGTAGTAAAGTTCTGTTGCCCCCAACGCAGCAGCTTCCTTGCTTCTTCTTCGCGACCTTTTGCACTGTCAGCCCCCATCACCACCGCAATGAGACGACGCTGACCATCCACCGCCGAAGCAATGAGATTAAACCCGGCACCGGAAGTATGTCCGGTTTTCAGGCCGTCAACATTCATGGTTTTATCCCACAATAATCCGTTACGGTTTTGCTGGGTGATACCGTTCCAGGTGAGGCTTTTTTCGCTGTACATATGATAAAACTCAGGCTCGCCGTGGATGATAGCGCGAGAAAGCACGGCTAAATCATAGGCCGAACTGTGCTGACCGGGTGCATCCAGACCATGCACTGTTTCAAAATGCGTATCCTGAAGATGCAACTTCTCAGCATAATTGTTCATCATATCGACAAACTGCCGTTGCCCACCGGCAATATAATCAGCCAGTGCAACACAAGCGTCATTTCCGGAGTCCACAATTAAACCACGGCTTAAATCACGTACCGATACGCGATCGCCCTCTTTCAAAAACATCAGTGAAGACCCGACAAATACCGGATTATCTTTCGCCCACGCATCGCGTCCTACAGTGACAATATCGTCTGGCGTAATGCGATGGCTATCGATTGCACGATCAACAACATAGCCAGTCATCAGCTTAGTCAGGCTGGCAGGATTGCGTTGTTGATGCTCATTACCCGCCGTGAGGATCTGACCGGTTGTGTAATCCATCAAGACCCATGACCCTGCATGAATCTCTGGAGGCTGGGGTGAAAAGGGAATATTTTCCGCCGCAAAACCAGACGATAAATTAAAAACGAACAAAGAAGCAGCAATAATAAGACGGCGTTTCAACAGCAAATCCTCAGGAGTTTCAAATAGCAGTTCTTTTTACGGAAATCCTGATGAACTGGCTGGAATAAAGTGCAAGAAAATGTGACAGTTATCTCATTTTTAATCTGACATTATCAGTTGCCACTCTCTGCCAAATTGTCGCTCTAAAGCTGATTAGCACGGTGATATTTGATACTCTGACACACAGCAGAAATAACGGATTTAACCTAATGATGAATGATGGTAAGCAACAATCTACCTTTTTGTTTCACGATTATGAAACCTTTGGCACGCACCCTGCGTTAGATCGCCCTGCGCAGTTCGCTGCCATTCGCACCGATAGCGAATTCAATATCATCGGCGAACCAGAGGTTTTTTATTGCAAGCCTGCGGATGATTATTTACCCCAGCCAGGAGCAGTATTAATCACTGGTATTACCCCGCAGGAAGCGCGGGCGAAAGGAGAAAACGAAGCCGCGTTTGCCGCTCGCATTCATTCGCTTTTTACCGTCCCGAAGACCTGTATTCTGGGCTACAACAATGTACGTTTCGATGACGAAGTCACACGCAACGTTTTTTATCGTAATTTCTACGATCCCTACGCCTGGAGTTGGCAGCATGATAACTCTCGCTGGGATCTGCTGGACGTCATGCGTGCCTGTTATGCCCTGCGTCCTGAGGGGATTAACTGGCCTGAAAATGATGACGGTCTACCGAGTTTTCGCCTTGAACATTTAACCAAAGCGAATGGTATTGAACATAGCAACGCCCACGATGCGATGGCCGATGTGTACGCCACTATTGCGATGGCGAAACTGGTGAAAACGCGTCAGCCACGCCTGTTTGATTATCTCTACAGCCATCGCAACAAGCACAAATTGATGGCGTTGATTGATGTGCCACAGATGAAACCACTGGTACACGTTTCCGGTATGTTTGGTGCATGGCGCGGCAATACCAGTTGGGTTGCGCCGCTGGCATGGCATCCTGAAAATCGTAATGCCGTGATTATGGTGGATTTAGCAGGAGATATTTCGCCATTACTGGAACTGGATAGCGACACGCTGCGCGAGCGCCTGTATACCGCGAAAGCCGATCTGGGCGATAACGCCGCCGTTCCGGTTAAGCTGGTGCATATTAATAAATGTCCGGTATTAGCACAGGCGAATACGCTTCGCCCGGAAGATGCCGATCGGCTGGGCATTAATCGCCAGCATTGTCTCGATAACCTGAAAATTCTGCGTGAAAATCCGCAAGTGCGTGAAAAAGTGGTGGCGATCTTTGCTGAAGCCGAACCATTTACGCCTTCAGATAACGTGGATGCCCAGCTTTATAACGGCTTTTTCAGCGACGCCGATCGTGCAGCAATGAAAATTGTACTGGAAACCGAGCCGCGTAATTTACCGGCACTGGATATCACCTTTGTTGATAAACGCATTGAGAAACTGTTGTTCAATTATCGTGCGCGTAACTTCCCAGGAACGCTGGACTACGCCGAACAGCAACGCTGGCTGGAGCACCGTCGCCAGGTCTTCACGCCAGAGTTTTTGCAAGATTATGCTGATGAATTGCAAATGCTGGCACAACAATATGCCGATGATAAAGAGAAAGTGTCGCTGTTAAAGGCGCTTTGGCAGTACGCGGAAGAGATCGTCTGAAAAGAAAAAACCGGAGCGATAAACTCCGGTTTTTAGTGAATTACCGGATGGTTATGCCATCCGGCTTGATAGGATTATGCAACGTCTTCGTACTGCGGAACCGGATTGCGGAAGCTCTTCGTCACGCAAGCCAGGTAAATCAGACCGATTGCCGCCCAGATCAGACCCAGAACCATTGAGCTTTCTTCCAGGTTAACCCACAGCGCACCTACAGTCAGAGCACCACACATCGGCAGGAACAGATACTGGAAGTGATCTTTCAGCGTTTTGTTACGCTTCTCACGGATCCAGAACTGCGAAATGACCGACAGGTTAACGAAGGTAAATGCTACCAGCGCACCAAAGTTAATCAGCGCCGTTGCCATTACCAGGTCAAAGTTGATTGCCAGCAGAGCAATCGCGCCAACCAGGATAATGTTCATCGCCGGGGTACGCCATTTCGGGTGTACATAACCGAAGAAGCTTTTCGGGAACACGCCGTCACGACCCATTACGTACATCAGACGCGCTACGCCTGCGTGCGCCGCCATACCGGACGCCAGTACGGTAATGGTGGAGAAGATCAGCGCGCCAACCTGGAACGCTTTACCCGCAACGTACAGCATGATTTCAGGCTGTGACGCATCCGGATCTTTAAAGCGAGAGATATCCGGGAAGTACAGCTGCAGGAAGTAAGTTGCAAAGATGAAGATCATGCCGCCGATCAGCGCGGTCAGGAAAATCGCACGCGGGATCACGCGCTCTGCATCTTTGGTTTCTTCCGACAGGTTGCTGATGCCGTCAAAACCTGTAAAGGAGAAGCACAGGATCGTCGCACCGGTAATCATTGGGATAACATGCGCATCGCCAGACCAGAACGGACGGGTGCTCGCCAGCGTACCAGCGCCTTCACCTTCAAATACGCCGTAAACTACCATGCCCAGAATCACCGCGATCAGCACAACCTGCAACACTACGATTACCGTGTTGAAGTTCGCTACGGATTTCAGACTACGCAGGTTAAAGGCGGTCATAAAGGCCACCAGCGCCACCACAAACATCCACGATGGGATGGAAGGCACCAGGGCTTCAAAATAGATTTTCGCCAACAGAATGTTGATCATCGGCGCGAACAAATAGTCGAGCAGAGAAGACCAACCCACCATAAAGCCAACGGTCGGGCTAATGGATTTCTGGGCGTAAGTGTATGCAGAGCCAGCAGAAGGATAGCGGCGAACCAGCTTCCCGTAGCTCAGAGCCGTAAACAGGATCGCAATTAATGCGAACGCATAGGCTGTCGGCACATGACCATCCGTGAGGCCTGAAACGATACCAAAAGTATCAAACAGCGTCATCGGCTGCATATAGGCAAGACCCATCATTACAACCGGAACTAACGTAAGCGTTTTACGCAATTCCACGCGAGAGGTGTTTGGAGTAACGTTATGCGACATGGTCATTCTCCTTTACGGTGAAAACCGTCGCGTAAGCAAAAAATTGCCCCATTTTTTTGGATTCCTCAGCGACAACAACTGTCGATTTTTAGTAAATATCTATCCGGTACGAAGCCCGGCCTCTTGGTATGAATGATTGGTTTGAAGCAAAAAATAACCGACGCGGATAAAACGTCGGTTTTTAGTCATTTTTTGACAGCGGCGCATTGTGCCTAAATGGGGGGTAAATGACAAGAGAATGAGAGGCTTGTCATAAAATTTTTTATTTAAATGGCTGATTTTCCGTCATCAGATTTTGCATAAACTCCAGCAATCGCACTATTTGCTAAAATCTCATCCCGCCACCACGCGCTGGCAAGCCCTGCGGTCTGTTCGTTCCAGCCAATCCAGACCGGTTCAAAAAGAGTCTGGGCGACCACTTTCTTCTCAATTAACGCGCCACTATCGAGAAAACGTTGCGCCAGATAGCGGGGTAAATAGCCACAACCAAGACCGCTGATTTGTAGCTCCAGCTTGGTTTTAAAATCGAATACGGTTATGGCTTCTTGTTCGTCGAGTATTTGCGAGGCTGTGGACGCGGCTGCCTGTGCCGTGTCGCCTACCACTATTGCCCGGTATCGTTTAATAATTCGTCGGTTTAACGGTTCTTCTTCCAGTGCTAAAGGATGATGGGGTGCCACAGCGAAAACTTGCTCCAGATCACCCAGACGAGAAAAGCCAAACTCGCTGGAGGACGGCGGCTCATGCATCGCGCCGACAATAATATCCGCCCTCCCCTGAGTCAGCGCCTCCCAGGAACCACCGAGCACGCCATTGATAAATTTCAACCGCGTTACGCTGTGATGTTGATAAAAGACTTCAATGAGCGGCGCAAGCAGAGAAAAAGGGAAAGTGTCGTCTACTCCAATCACCAGCTCGTTTTCCCAGCCTTCATGAAGTTTGATCGCCTGTTTTTCCAGTTCATGAACAGTGTGGAGTATTTCTCGCCCTTTCTCTAATAGCATTTTTCCGGTACGGGTGAATTTAGCGCGGTGTCCGCTACGATCGAGTAATTGAATATTAAGGTCGCTTTCCAGCTTGTGAACGGTATAACTCAGAGCGGACGGCGTCTTATAGAGTTTGGCCGACGCCGCCGCAAAACTGCCTTCCTTTTCTAAGGCATCAAGGATCATCAACACATCCAGCAGTGGTTTCATACACGCCCCCTTGCAGTGTATGCGGCGTCCTGCTGGCGTGATCGTTTACTCCAGCGGCATTACCAGCGGATCGGGATACTGGTATTCAAATCCCAGTTCATTGCAAATCCGACTGCCATCAATAATTTTACCCTTACCGCTGTCCAGACTATTTCTGAACTGCGGGGGTTCCAGCCCCAGTAAACGAGCCATCTGTGGATAGAAAACATTGCGCGCAGGGTGAGCTGGCGCACATATATTATAGATGTGTCCGCCTTTAGGTGCCTGTAACAACAGGGTGATAGCGCCAATAACATCTTCCTGGTGGACTAAATTAACACCGTGCTCACCGTCAGGCGCGGTTTTTCCGGCAAAGAAGCGTCCGGGATGGCGCCCTGGTCCGACCAGACCCGCAAGACGCAGAATATCGACCGAAGTACCGGGTAAATTGTGCAGCCAGTCTTCGAGTTCTTCTAATACTCGTCCACTATTGGTCACCGGATTACGCGGGGTAGTTTCTTTCACAGTGCCTTGTGCATCGCCATAGACAGACGTTGAGCTGGTAAAAATAATGCGGGGAATACGATGAGCCAGCGCGCTATCCACCAGCTCTTGCACAGCTTGTAAATAGAACTCATCGCCGGGGCCACTGCGACGTGCAGGAAGCGTAATGACCAGCGCATCGGCATCCATCAGGGCATCCAGATCGTCAGAATCACAAACTAACTCAGGCTCCATGCGAAGCAGATAGCTATCAATCCCGCTCATTCGGGCCGCTTCGACGCCATCTTGTGTGGTTTTACTCCCGGTGACCTGCCAGCCTCGCGCTGAAAGTGACATCGCCAGCGGCATACCTAACCACCCTAACCCGACAATTGCGACCTTTTTCATCCGTTTTCTCCTGATACACCTTAGATCTATAAGGCTACGCCAGCGTATCAAAACTGACAATTCATTCTATGAATGAAATCGAAACTGTTAGCAAATATACAATTGCCTGATGCGCTCCGCTTATCAGTCCTACAAAAACATCAATATATTGAATTTAGGCAACATTTGTAGACCAGATAAGGCATTCACGCCGCATCCGGCAGGAACAAAGCCCACTTTAGTTACAGAACACAATGTTCTTGAGGGTTTTAAAGACATATTTTCACGATTACTTTTTTAACGTAGCCACTCCTGGCCCCCTCCTTTCCCCGCTCATTCATTAAACAAATCTATCGCCACAAAATATATAAAAAAGCCCTTGCTTTCTAAGGTGAAAGTGGTTTAGGTTAAAAGGCATCAGTTGAATAAACATTCACAGAGAATTTTATGACACGCGTTCAATTTAAACACCACCATCATCACCATCATCCTGACTAGTCTTTCAGGCGATGTGTGCTGGAAGACATTCAGATCTTCCAGTGGTGCATGAACGCATGAGAAAGCCCCCGGAAGATCATCTTCCGGGGGCTTTTTTATTGCGCGGTTGATAACGATTCAGACAGGTTAAAAGAGGAAGAAGAAAATGACAGACAACACTCGTTTACGCATAGCTATGCAGAAATCAGGGCGTTTAAGTGATGATTCACGCGAATTGCTGGCGCGCTGTGGCATTAAAATTAATCTTCACACCCAGCGCCTGATCGCGATGGCAGAAAACATGCCGATTGATATTCTGCGGGTGCGTGACGACGACATTCCCGGTCTGGTAATGGACGGCGTAGTTGACCTCGGGATTATTGGCGAAAACGTGCTGGAAGAAGAACTGCTTAACCGCCGCGCCCAGGGAGAAGATCCGCGCTACTTTACCCTGCGTCGTCTCGATTTCGGCGGCTGCCGCCTTTCGCTGGCAACGCCGGTTGATGAAGCCTGGGACGGCCCGCTCTCCTTAAACGGTAAACGTATCGCCACCTCTTATCCTCACCTGCTCAAACGTTATCTCGACCAGAAAGGTATCTCTTTTAAATCCTGCTTACTGAACGGTTCTGTCGAAGTGGCTCCGCGCGCCGGACTGGCGGATGCGATTTGCGATCTGGTTTCCACCGGTGCCACGCTGGAAGCCAACGGCCTGCGCGAAGTCGAAGTTATCTACCGCTCGAAAGCCTGCCTGATCCAGCGCGATGGCGAAATGGAAGAATCCAAACAGCAACTGATCGACAAACTGCTGACCCGTATACAGGGAGTGATCCAGGCGCGCGAATCAAAATACATCATGATGCACGCACCGACCGAACGTCTGGATGATGTCATCGCCCTGCTGCCAGGTGCTGAACGCCCAACTATTTTACCGCTGGCGGGTGACCAACAGCGCGTAGCGATGCACATGGTCAGCAGCGAAACCCTGTTCTGGGAAACCATGGAAAAACTGAAGGAACTGGGCGCCAGCTCGATTCTGGTTCTGCCAATTGAGAAGATGATGGAGTAATAGCCATGAGCTTTAACACAATCATTGACTGGAATAGCTGTACTGCGGAACAACAACGCCAGCTGTTAATGCGCCCGGCGATCTCCGCCTCTGAAAGCATCACCCGTACCGTCCGTGAAATTTTAGATAACGTGAAAGCACGCGGCGATGATGCCCTGCGGGAATACAGCGCGAAGTTTGATAAAACCACGGTTACCGCACTGAAAGTAACTGCTAAGGAAATTGCCGACGCCTGCGAACGCCTGAGCGACGAGCTGAAACAGGCAATGGCGGTGGCAGTAAAGAATATTGAAACCTTCCACACTGCGCAAAAACTGCCTCCGGTAGATGTCGAAACTCAACCAGGCGTGCGTTGCCAGCAGGTCACGCGCCCGGTGGCTTCGGTTGGTTTGTATATTCCTGGCGGCTCCGCCCCGCTCTTCTCAACCGTATTAATGCTGGCGACTCCGGCGCGTATTGCAGGCTGTAATAAAGTTGTGCTGTGCTCACCGCCGCCGATTGCCGATGAGATCCTTTACGCGGCGCAACTGTGTGGCGTGCAGGACGTGTTTAACGTCGGCGGCGCTCAGGCCATTGCCGCGCTGGCGTTCGGTACAGAATCCGTGCCAAAAGTGGACAAAATTTTCGGGCCTGGTAACTCCTTTGTGACAGAAGCAAAACGCCAGGTGAGCCAGCGTCTGGACGGTGCGGCGATCGATATGCCCGCAGGCCCGTCGGAAGTGCTGGTGATTGCTGACAGCGGCGCAACACCGGATTTTGTCGCCTCTGATTTGCTCTCCCAGGCAGAACACGGCCCGGACTCGCAGGTGATTTTACTGACGCCCGATGTTGATATGGCGCGTCGCGTTGCCGAAGCCGTCGAACGCCAGTTGGCAGAACTGCCGCGTGCCGAAACCGCCCGCCAGGCACTTAGCGCCAGCCGCCTGATTGTGACCAACGATTTAGCGCAGTGCGTAGAGATCTCCAACCAGTACGGCCCGGAGCACCTGATCATTCAGACCCGCAACGCCCGTGAACTGGTCGATAGCATCACCAGTGCCGGCTCGGTATTTCTTGGTGACTGGTCACCGGAATCGGCGGGCGACTACGCCTCCGGCACCAATCACGTGCTGCCGACTTACGGTTACACCGCCACCTGTTCCAGCCTCGGCCTGGCGGATTTCCAGAAGCGTATGACCGTGCAAGAACTGTCAAAAGAAGGGTTTTCCGCGCTGGCTTCGACCATTGAAACACTGGCCGCCGCCGAACGCCTGAGTGCCCACAAAAATGCCGTTACTTTGCGTGTTAACGCCCTTAAGGAGCAAGCATGAGCACTGTGACTATTACCGATTTAGCGCGTGAAAACGTCCGCAACCTGACGCCGTATCAGTCGGCGCGTCGTCTGGGCGGTAACGGCGATGTCTGGCTGAACGCCAACGAATATCCTACAGCTGTGGAGTTTCAGCTTACTCAGCAAACGCTCAACCGCTACCCGGAATGTCAGCCGAAAGCGGTCATTGAAAATTATGCACAGTATGCAGGCGTGAAACCGGAGCAGGTGCTGGTTAGCCGTGGCGCGGACGAAGGTATTGAACTGCTGATTCGCGCTTTTTGCGAACCGGGCAAAGACGCCATTCTCTATTGCCCGCCAACGTACGGCATGTACAGCGTCAGCGCCGAAACCATTGGCGTCGAGTGCCGCACGGTGCCGACGCTGGAAAACTGGCAACTGGATTTGCAGGGGATTTCCGACAAGCTGGACGGCGTGAAAGTGGTCTACGTTTGCAGCCCCAACAACCCAACCGGGCAACTGATCAACCCGCAGGATTTTCGCACGTTGCTGGAGTTAACTCGCGGTAAGGCAATTGTGGTTGCTGATGAAGCCTATATTGAATTTTGTCCGCAGGCATCGCTGGCGGGCTGGCTGGCGGAATATCCACATCTGGCTATTTTGCGTACCCTTTCGAAAGCCTTCGCTCTGGCGGGTCTTCGTTGCGGGTTTACGCTGGCAAATGAAGAAGTCATCAACCTGTTAATGAAAGTGATCGCCCCCTACCCGCTCTCGACGCCGGTTGCCGACATTGCGGCCCAGGCGTTAAGCCCGCAGGGAATTATCGCCATGCGTGAGCGGGTGGCGCAAATTATTGCAGAACGCGAATACCTGATTGCCGCACTGAAAGAGATCCCCTGCGTGGAGCAGGTTTTCGACTCTGAAACCAACTACATTCTGGCGCGCTTTAAAGCCTCCAGTGCAGTGTTTAAATCTTTGTGGGATCAGGGCATTATCTTACGTGATCAGAATAAACAACCCTCTTTAAGCGGCTGTCTGCGAATTACCGTCGGAACCCGTGAAGAAAGCCAGCGCGTCATTGACGCCTTACGTGCGGAGCAAGTTTGATGAGTCAGAAGTATCTTTTTATCGATCGCGATGGAACCCTGATTAGCGAACCGCCGAGTGATTTTCAGGTGGACTGTTTTGACAAACTCGCCTTTGAACCAGGCGTGATCCCGGAGCTGCTGAAGCTGCAAAAAGCGGGCTACAAGCTGGTGATGATCACCAATCAGGATGGTCTGGGGACGCAAAGTTTCCCGCAGGCAGATTTCGATGGCCCGCACAATCTGATGATGCAGATCTTCACCTCGCAAGGCGTACAGTTTGATGAAGTGCTGATTTGCCCGCACCTGCCCGCCGATGAATGCGACTGCCGCAAGCCGAAAGTAAAACTGGTGGAGCGTTACCTGGCTGAACAAGCAATGGATCGTGCCAACAGTTATGTGATTGGCGATCGCGCGACCGATATTCAACTCGCAGAAAACATGGGTATTAATGGCTTACGCTACGATCGCGAAACCCTGAACTGGCCGATGATTGGCGAACAACTCACCAGACGTGATCGTTACGCTCACGTGGTACGCAACACCAAAGAGACGCAGATTGACGTTCAGGTATGGCTGGATCGCGAAGGCGGCAGCAAGATTAACACCGGCGTTGGCTTCTTTGATCACATGCTGGATCAGATTGCCACCCACGGCGGCTTCCGTATGGAAATCAACGTCAAAGGCGACCTCTATATCGACGATCACCACACCGTCGAAGATACCGGCCTGGCGCTGGGCGAAGCATTAAAAATTGCCCTTGGTGACAAACGCGGTATTTGCCGCTTTGGTTTTGTCCTGCCGATGGATGAATGCCTTGCCCGCTGCGCGCTGGATATCTCAGGTCGCCCGCACCTGGAATATAAAGCCGAGTTTACCTACCAGCGCGTGGGCGATCTCAGCACTGAAATGATCGAACACTTCTTCCGTTCGCTCTCATACACCATGGGCGTGACGCTGCACCTGAAAACCAAAGGTAAAAACGATCACCACCGTGTAGAGAGTCTCTTTAAAGCCTTTGGTCGTACCCTGCGCCAGGCCATCCGCGTGGAAGGCGACACCCTGCCCTCGTCGAAAGGAGTGCTGTGATGAACGTGGTGATCCTTGATACCGGCTGCGCCAATCTGAACTCAGTGAGGTCAGCCATTGCGCGTCACGGCTATGAACCGAAAGTCAGCCGTGACCCGGACGTAGTGTTGCTGGCCGATAAACTTTTTTTACCCGGCGTCGGCACTGCACAAGCGGCGATGGATCAGGTGCGTGAGCGCGAACTGTTTGATCTCATCAAGGCCTGTACCCAACCGGTGCTGGGCATCTGCTTAGGAATGCAACTACTGGGACGACGCAGCGAAGAGAGCAACGGCGTCGATTTGCTGGGCATCATCGACGAAGATGTACCGAAAATGACCGACTTTGGTCTGCCGCTGCCGCATATGGGCTGGAATCGCGTTTACCCGCAGGCGGGCAACCGTCTTTTTCAGGGAATTGAAGACGGCGCGTACTTTTACTTTGTTCACAGCTACGCAATGCCGGTCAATCCGTGGACCATCGCCCAGTGTAACTACGGCGAACCGTTCACCGCTGCGGTACAAAAAGATAACTTCTACGGCGTGCAGTTCCACCCGGAGCGTTCTGGTGCCGCTGGCGCTAAGTTGCTGAAAAACTTCCTGGAGATGTAATGATTATTCCAGCATTAGATTTAATCGACGGCACCGTGGTGCGTCTCCATCAGGGCGATTACGACAAACAGCGTGATTACGGTAACGACCCGCTGCTGCGCTTAAAGGATTACGCCGCGCAGGGTGCCGAAGTGCTGCACCTGGTGGATCTGACCGGGGCAAAAGATCCGGCTAAACGCCAAATCCCCCTGATTAAAACGCTGGTCGCAGGCGTTAACGTTCCTGTGCAGGTTGGCGGCGGCGTACGTAGCGAAGAAGACGTGGCAGCATTACTGGAAGCAGGCGTTGCGCGCGTCGTAGTCGGCTCCACCGCAGTGAAATCACCCGACATGGTGAAAGGCTGGTTTGAACGCTTCGGTGCCGATGCGCTGGTGCTGGCGCTGGATGTACGCATTGACGAGCAAGGCAACAAACAGGTGGCAGTGAGCGGCTGGCAAGAAAACTCGGGCGTTTCACTGGAACAACTGGTGGAAACCTATCTGCCCGTCGGCCTAAAACATGTGCTGTGTACCGATATCTCGCGCGACGGCACGCTGGCAGGTTCTAACGTCTCTTTATATGAAGAAGTGTGCGCCAGATATCCGCAGGTGGCGTTTCAGTCCTCCGGCGGCATTGGCGACATTGATGATGTCGCTGCCCTGCGTGGTACTGGTGTGCGCGGCGTAATAGTTGGTCGGGCATTACTGGAAGGTAAATTCACCGTGAAGGAGGCCATCGCATGTTGGCAAAACGCATAATTCCATGTCTCGACGTTCGTGATGGTCAGGTGGTGAAAGGCGTACAGTTTCGCAACCATGAAATCATTGGCGATATTGTGCCGCTGGCAAAACGCTACGCCGAAGAAGGCGCTGACGAGCTGGTGTTCTACGATATCACCGCTTCCAGCGATGGACGTGTGGTAGATAAAAGCTGGGTATCTCGCGTGGCGGAAGTGATCGATATTCCCTTCTGCGTAGCTGGCGGGATTAAGTCCCTGGATGACGCTGCCAAAATTCTTTCTTTTGGTGCGGATAAAATATCCATCAACTCCCCTGCGCTGGCAGATCCGACATTGATCACCCGTCTGGCAGATCGTTTTGGCGTGCAGTGTATTGTGGTAGGCATTGATACCTGGTACGACGCAGAAACCGGCAAGTATCACGTTAATCAATATACCGGCGATGAAAACCGCACCCGCGTCACTCAATGGGAAACGCTCGACTGGGTACAGGAAGTACAAAAACGCGGTGCCGGAGAAATCGTTCTTAATATGATGAATCAGGACGGTGTGCGTAACGGTTACGATCTCGGGCAACTGAAAAAAGTACGTGAAGTCTGTCACGTACCGCTGATTGCCTCCGGTGGCGCAGGCACCATGGAACACTTCCTCGAAGCCTTCCGCGATGCCGACGTTGACGGCGCGCTGGCGGCTTCCGTGTTCCACAAACAAATAATCAATATTGGTGAATTAAAAGCGTACCTGGCAACACAGGGCGTGGAGATCAGGATATGTTAACAGAACAACAACGTCGCGAACTGGACTGGGAAAAAACCGACGGGATGATGCCGGTGATTGTGCAACACGCAGTATCCGGCGAAGTGCTAATGCTGGGCTACATGAACCCGGAAGCTCTGGATAAAACCATCGAAAGCGGCAAGGTCACTTTCTTCTCGCGCACTAAACAGCGACTGTGGACCAAAGGCGAAACGTCGGGCAATTTCCTCAACGTAGTGAGCATTGCGCCGGACTGCGACAACGACACACTACTGGTGCTGGCGAATCCCATCGGCCCAACCTGCCATAAAGGCACAAGTAGTTGCTTCGGCAACACCGCTCACCAGTGGCTGTTCCTGTATCAACTGGAACAACTGCTCGCCGAGCGCAAATCTGCCGATCCGGAAACCTCCTACACCGCCAAACTGTATGCCAGCGGCACCAAGCGTATCGCACAAAAAGTTGGTGAAGAAGGCGTGGAAACCGCACTGGCCGCGACGGTACATGACCGCTTTGAACTGACCAACGAAGCATCTGATTTGATGTATCACCTGCTGGTATTGTTGCAGGATCAGGATCTGGATTTAACGACGGTGATTGAGAACTTACGCAAGCGGCATCAGTGAATTGGGGCTGACTGGATGTGATGTTTTTGTCGCATCCAGCAACAAAAAACGGGCACGGTGTCACCACCCTGCCCGTTTTCATTAAAGCTAAAAAGATTATTTCGCGTTGTAATTGCGCAGCGCATTACGCCCCAGCACAATCCCCGCGCCAACCATACCGCCCAGCAGCACAGCCAGAATCAGTGTGATGGCCTTTTTCGGGCTATCGCGACGAATTGGCAGTGTGGGTTTCATAACGTAACGGTAGGCATTTATATCAAGATCATCAACCTTCAGGCTTTCGATATCCAAAAGGTTTTGACGAGTCTGGTAGTAACCAGGAGAGAAAACCAGCGGACGGGTCGCTTCATGCTTGATCATCGACTCCAGTGCATCACTCCCCAGAAGGAACAACGTATCCTGCGTTACGTCTTCGGTCTGTTGAATCTGTGGCTTTGCCAACTGCGCCTGATTCGCATATTGCAATGCTTCCTGAATCTGGCGGATACGCAGATCTTTTTGCTCCTGTGCCACCACTTCTTGCGTTTTCAAAGAGTCTTTCAGGGTTTTCATACCCAAAGCAATATTATCTTTCAGGTCCTTTTCCAGCTCTTTATTCACCTGGTCATCAACCTGTTGAATATATTCAGCCAGCTTCTTCTGTGCGTCAGCCGCAGTTTGCCCGACATAAGAAACAGCTAATGGCAACGGCTGATTTTTAACAGAAGGTTCAATGGTCAGTTTTTCTGGTTCTTCCTGATTATCCAGCGTTTCGGCTAATGCAGAGAAGGCAGAACTGAAGCGACCAATTAACGCCTCCTGTAAATCCGACACTTTCGGTGCTGCCGGACCATAGATAACATTCATGGCATTGTTATAGCCAGCAATTTGCCCCACATCTGGCTGAGTAACAATGGCTGTCGACGTCCATTTCTCTTTCGCGACCGCCAGATATCCGATAGCCAGAGCGATTGCCACAATAACAGTGATGAAGATTGTCACCTTCCCACGCCACAACTGCATCAGTAAATCAATTAAATCAATCTGTTCCGGGTCATGGTTATGCCCAGGAATATTATTATTTTCAACTCTCATCATTACCCTAACAGACGGAAAATTTCAGGTCGCCATAGTTTAGCGATAATCTGTATGAATGCCATAGGAGTAACAATAAAAATACTGAATTACTCCACGAGCATTAAATGACGTGTGTACAGAAAACCATCATGGTAACAATAGGTTAGTCACTACCGAAAAGATCACGGGTATAGACCTTATTTGCTACATCCTTAAGCTCTTCAGACATACGATTAGAAATGATGACATCAGCCTGTTGCTTAAACGTTGTGAGGTCACGTTCCAGTCGCGAGTTGAAGAACGATTCTTCCTTCATCACTGGTTCATAAATGATAACTTCAACACCCTTAGCTTTGATCCGTTTCATAATCCCCTGAATGGACGAAGCGCGGAAGTTATCCGAACCACTCTTCATTATCAGACGATATATTCCAACTACTTTAGGTTTGCGCGACAAGATAGCATCGGCGATGAAGTCTTTCCGGGTACGATTAGCCTCAACGATGGCAGAGATAATATTATTGGGAACAGACTGATAGTTTGCCAACAGCTGCTTAGTATCTTTCGGTAGACAGTAGCCACCGTAACCAAATGATGGATTGTTGTAGTGGTTGCCGATGCGTGGATCAAGACAAACGCCTTCAATAATTTGACGTGTGTTCAATCCTAAACTTTCTGCATAGCTATCCAGTTCATTAAAGTACGCCACACGCATCGCGAGATAGGTATTAGCAAAAAGTTTAATTGCTTCAGCTTCTGTTGAATCAGTAAACAGGGTTGGAATATTTTGTTTGATTGCCCCTTCCTGTAATAACGCGGCAAAACGCTCTGCACGTTCAGAACGTTCGCCGATCACGATACGAGAAGGATGAAGATTATCGTAAAGGGCTTTACCTTCGCGAAGGAATTCGGGGGAGAAAATAATATTTTCGGTGTGGTATTTCTTATGCATAGCGGCGGTAAAACCTACCGGAACCGTGGATTTGATAACCATTACCGCCTGGGGATTTATCTCTGTTACATCTTTAATTACTGATTCTACGCTGGATGTATTGAAATAATTAGTTTTAGGATCATAGTCAGTCGGAGTTGCGATAATCACATAATCTGTATTCCGGTAAGCTTCATTTTTATCTAAAGTGGCATTAAAGCATATTTTATCTGATTGCAAATACTGCTGAATCTCTTTGTCAACAATAGGAGATATCCTATCATTCAGCATTGCGACTCGTGACGGTAAAATATCTAATGCGACAACTTCATGATTTTGTGCGATTAAAAGCCCATTTGAAAGGCCTACATAGCCGGTACCGGAAATGGTGATTTTCATTTCATGCTCTCAGAATTAACTTAACTATGAATCATGATGTTTTTAGCATCCTGATAAGAGTTAAAAGTTTTAACGCTACGGTGATGAGTGGTCAACGCAACGAAAAACAATTCAGATTTTCTTTATAAGAATAGCTAATATTTATTAAGTTAATATTAAGCAATGAAATTTAGTCTATAAGATTTATGGCAAAAAAAAGCCCAGCGATAAATGCCGGGCCTTAGTTTATTACTGATTAAATCAGATTAATCCAACCATTCGGTGTGGAATACACCTTCTTTATCAATGCGTTTATAAGTATGCGCACCGAAATAGTCACGCTGTGCCTGGATCAGATTCGCAGGCAGTACCGCAGCACGATAGCTATCATAATAAGCAACCGCAGCGGCAAAGGTTGGAACCGGAATACCGTTTTGCACCGCATAAGCTACAACATCACGCAGAGCTTGCTGGTAATCGTCGGCGATTTGCTTGAAGTACGGCGCTAACAACAAGTTAGCGATCTTCGGATTTTCAGCGTAAGCATCAGTGATTTTCTGCAGGAACTGAGCGCGGATGATACAGCCAGCACGGAAGATCTTCGCGATTTCACCATAGTTCAGATCCCAGTTGTACTCTTCAGATGCGGCACGTAGCTGTGAGAAGCCCTGAGCGTAAGAAACAATCTTACCCAGATAAAGCGCACGACGAACTTTCTCAATGAATTCAGCTTTGTCGCCTGCAGGTTGTGCTTGCGGACCGGACAGTACTTTAGACGCCGCAACACGCTGCTCTTTGAGAGAAGAGATGTAACGTGCAAACACTGATTCAGTGATCAGTGACAGAGGCTCACCGAGATCCAGCGCACTCTGGCTGGTCCACTTACCAGTACCTTTGTTAGCTGCCTCATCCAGAATCACATCGACCAGGTAGTTACCGTCTTCATCTTTTTTGGTGAAGATATCTTTAGTGATGTCGATCAGATAGCTGCTCAGCTCACCGTTATTCCACTCGGTGAAAGTCTGAGCCAGCTCTTCATTGGAGAGGTTCAGGCCACCTTTAAGCAGAGAATAGGCTTCCGCAATCAGCTGCATATCGCCGTATTCAATACCGTTGTGAACCATTTTTACGTAGTGACCTGCACCGTCGGCACCAATATAGGTAACACACGGTTCACCATCTTCAGCTACGGCAGCAATTTTGGTGAGGATTGGCGCAACCAGTTCATAGGCTTCTTTCTGACCACCAGGCATGATGGAAGGCCCTTTCAGCGCGCCCTCTTCACCACCGGAAACACCAGTACCGATGAAATTAAAACCTTCTGCGGAAAGCTCACGGTTGCGACGAATGGTGTCCTGGAAGAAAGTATTACCACCATCAATGATGATGTCGCCTTTATCGAGGTATGGTTTCAAGGAATCAATAGCAGCATCCGTGCCTGCACCTGCTTTCACCATTAACAGGATGCGACGAGGCGTTTCAAGAGATTCAACAAACTCTTTCACCGTATAGTAAGGAACCAGTTTTTTGCCTGGATTTTCAGCAATAACTTCTTCCGTCTTTTCACGGGAACGGTTGAAAATAGAGACGGTATAACCACGGCTTTCGATGTTGAGCGCAAGGTTGCGCCCCATCACAGCCATACCGACGACGCCAATCTGTTGCTTTGACATTGTTTACTCCTGTCAGGGGTGGTCACCGCGGGGTTGCGCGGCTTGAAATATGAAACAGATGTTAACTCAAGTTACATATATGTGTGTAGTGCTGTATATCATAGTTATCCCAACAAACTGTTTATATCTGTTGGTTGTTAAGTGTTGAGCATACCCTCGTTTGCATACATTGTTACATAAGATTATGTCAGTTACGTAAAAGAACAATATTACTTAATACTGTATTGACATATGTTTTCGCCTGACTCTCATCATTAGCTTCAGTATAGCAACGAAGCTCAGGCGCATTACCTGATGGGCGAAGATGAATAACAGCACCGTTTGAAAGTGTAAATCTTGCACCATCTGTTTCATCAATATCAATGCAAGTCAGTGTTGAAAATCCCAACTTATTTAAAAAAGCATCGGGCGCTGAAATCGCATCATTAATTATTTTTTTGCTTTCAACGCTTGGGAAAGCTTTTACACGATCGGACCAAGTAAAACGCTGAGGAAGACTTTCAACTAATGTTGATATTTTACTTTTACTGGCTGTCGTTAATAACATTAATACAGGTAATATCGCGTCGCGGGTTGGTAACGCCTTTAACGTTTTTCCATTAATCAACAGGTCTGATGCCAGAAGAAAACCACCATTGGCCTCAAAACCAGCAATAGCGTCGTATCGATTCTTAAGTTCTTCAAACGCAGCAATAACATACGGGGAACCGATTTTTGTACGTTGAATACATGTGAATTTGTTTGATAGCTCAACTGCGGTATTACAACTGACTGGAATCGCTAATGCCTGAATTTTTAAAGCATCAGCAGTTAGAAGCCCCAGGATATCACCTCTTAACCACTCACCTTTTTCATCTGCTACAAGCGGTCGGTCACCATCTCCATCGGTGGAAAAGATAGCGTCCAGCTTAAATTTCTCCGACCATTCACGCGCTCTTACTCGATCTTCCTCACTAACTGCCTCTGTATCAATGGGAACAAATTCATCACTTCTGCCCAAAGATACGACTTCAGCACCTAATTGACTAAATAATGGGGCATATAAATCCCTACCGGCACTAGAGTGTTCGTAAATACCGATTTTTTTGCCTTTTAGAATATTTTTATCAAATAATGATACATATCGTGTTATGTATGAATTAGCACCTTGAGAGCTAGTTTCCAAATGAGGTAATGTAGTTACAGGAGAAAACGTATATTGACTATTTGCTATCGCAACTTCATCTTCTTTTGTAATTTCTCCATCTGGTCGATAGAATTTCAATCCATTGCGATCAAATGGGATATGACTTCCGGTAACCATAATGCATGGTATGCCTTTCTGCATCGAATAATATGCCAACGCTGGTGTAGGAATGACACCATGATATTCAACGTTGAACCCATGTTGTTTTATTGCATATGCGCATGCCTGTGCAATTTTATAACTACTGGGACGGTTATCGATTGCTAAGGCAACCGTATTAAAGTTAGATTTATTTTGTACAACTGAAAGGAAAGCATGGGTGAACGCAGCACATACATCATGGGTAAAATCAACGACTAAACCGCGCGCACCACTAGTGCCGAAAGCAATGTTGCTTTAATCAATAACTTTATTAGCATTTAACATGATGATTACTTTTTAATAAATTGAGGGAGTTTTGAAAGATTTTTATACGCTAAGGCTAATGGCCAGATAATACCATTATTCCTCATAACACGAATATCTTCCATTGACTTATTAACCATTGAAGATATTGAGCGATTACTAATTCCGCCAACACGCATCTTCACTAATACTTTAGGTAAATAAGCTACCGAAACTCGTTGTTTTAGAATATAACGCAATAATGAGTCATAATCAGCAGAAATTCGATAATCTAATGAAAAATCACCAAATTTATTATAACAATCACGTTTCATATAAAATGATGGATGAGGTGGCATCCAACCTAATTTCATTCTCACACGGCTAAACGTGCCACTTTTCCATAATCTAATACGTTTAGCCGTATCATTCTGAGAAACGTATTCCAGATCACCATAAACAGCATCACACCCCGAATTTTCAAATGTTTTTGCTATATCTGCAATAACATCATCATAAGCAAGTAAGTCATCAGAATGTAAAAATCCAATAACATCACCAGTAGCTACCTGAATACCTTTATTCAGTGCATCGTAAATACCTTTATCTGGTTCGCAAATGATTTTTGAAACTCTTGTACAATTACTTTTAATTAGCTCAATTGTATTATCGTTAGAGGCCCCATCTATAATTATATACTCTATATCTGGATGCGTTTGTTTTTCCAGAGAGAGCAATGTATCAAGCAGAGTTTTTTCACTATTATAGGTTGCTGTAATAATAGAAATCCTCATTAGTATCCAACCCCTGATGAAGAAACTCTTATAACATCATCCTCTTCCAGGTAGACTCCGGATCTAACTTCAATTATTTCAAGTGGGATCTTGCCAGGATTTTCAATTGAATGTGGAACGCCAACAGGAATATATGTTGATTCATTTTCTGAAACAAGATAGGTCTTATCCTCAAGATGAACTTTAGCTGTCCCCGATACAACCACCCAATGTTCAGTACGATGATAATGGATCTGTTTAGCCGTAATGTGTCCAGGTAATACAATCACATGCTTTACCTGGAATCGTTCCCCTTCAGCAATAGTATCATGACTACCCCAAGGACGAAAAATTTCCCGATGCTGTAAATATTCTGTTCGATTATTCTTTTTAAGTTGTGCAACTATATTCTTAACTTGCTGAACTTTGTCTTTATGTGCAACCAATACAGCATCTTTCGTTTCAACGACAACCAAATCCTTTATGCCCACTGCACCAATAAGTCTATGCTGCGAATAAAGATAACTATCTGTCGCATCTTCGACCAGTACGTCACCACGAATGGCATTACCGCTTTGATCTTTTGAGCTTATTTCCCATAACGCAGACCATGACCCAACATCACTCCATTGCGCATTTAACGGAACGACGACAGCTTCAGATGTTTTTTCCATAACGGCATAGTCAATTGACTCTTCAGGGCAGCAAGAAAAAGAAGAGTTATCCAAGCGGATAAAATCTAAATCTTGTGTCGAGGAAGCTAAGGATTGTTGGCAACTCTCTAAAATATCTGGGCGGAATTTTTTCAGTTCATCAATAAAGACAGATGCTCTGAACATAAACATTCCACTATTCCAAAGATAGCCACCATCTGACAAATACCGCTGAGCTAATTCTAGCCCTGGCTTTTCAACAAAAGCTGCGACTTTATAACCTTGCCCACCAAGTGAATCACCTGACTTAATATAACCATACCCGGTCTCTGGAGCAGTTGGAACTATGCCAAAGGTAACCAACTTACCTTGCGTCGCGAAATCCTTAGCAGCCAAAACTGCTGCAATAAAACTTTCTTCATCCTGAATTTCATGGTCAGCAGCAAGAACCAAGAGTATAGGATCCTCTCCAGTTACCATTGCCTGAAGTGCCGCAAGCGCAACGGCAGGTGCAGTGTTGCGTCCAACAGGCTCAAGCAAAATTCCACTATGCTTTAAACCTACTTTACGCAATTGTTCAGCAACGATAAAACGATGTGATTCATTACAAATAATCAAAGCAGGAGTGTGTTCAACCTTTTCAAGCCGTCGCAAAGTCTCTTGCAACATAGTTAACCGGCTATTTAAGGACAGGAACTGTTTCGGATAAAGTGTACGTGAGAGAGGCCATAATCTGGTCCCAGAACCACCGGCCATGACAACGGGAAGTAGCATATTTATTACCTTGGAATAAAATAATTTTTGGTATACTGATGAACAATAGTGCTATGAAGTAAGGCTTCTACATCAAACCACTTGTAGGAATTATGCTGGGCCGTTGGTAGTCGAATTTGCTGAGGATTAAGTTGGGTTTCGTATCCATGCACTATGTAGTGAGTAGAAAAATCGGTCCCAGAAACATTATCATTATAGAAATGTTCATACACCCCAAGAAAATTCGCCTGATCAAGACTGATTTGGTAGCCTAATTCTTCAAATGTTATCCTTTTAAAAGCTATCTCGAATGACTCATCCTTAAAAATTCGCCCACCAGGTACAAACCAATAATTTTTCGCAGGGCGATTCAGGCGCTGCCCAAGCAGCACCTCACCTTTCTCATTTCTAATTATGAGATCAATCGAGATTAGAGGAGTATGCTCAACTATTGTTTTAAATAACTCAAATTCTAATCTCTTAGTCACAATTAGCCTCGGAAAGTATTTTTATTTTCGAGAAACCATTGATATGTCAATGATAAACCTTCATGTAAATTATAGCGATATTCCCAACCTAAATTTTTTAAGCGAGTAACGTCCATTAATTTACGTGGTGTACCATCTGGTTTTGTAGCATCAAAAACAATTTTCCCTTGATAGCCAACTACAGAGGCCATTGTTTCAGCCATTTCACGTATAGAACAATCAACACCTGTGCCTACATTAATATGGGATAGCATTGGCTGTGTATGTTCTTGATAAATTTTGTCTTCAAGTTCCATAACATAAACCGAAGCTGCAGCCATATCATCAACATATAAAAATTCACGCATTGGAGTTCCCGTTCCCCAGACAATAACTTCTGGTGCACCGCTTTCTTTTGCCTCATGGAATCGACGCATGAGGGCAGGAATAACATGCGAATTTTCAGGATGAAAATTATCATTAATACCATACAAATTAGTTGGCATTATGCTCCGATAATCACGCCCATATTGCCGATTGTAAGATTCACATAATTTTATTCCCGCAATTTTTGCGATGGCGTACGGCTCATTTGTTGGTTCAAGTATGCCAGTTAAAAGCGCAGATTCTTTCATTGGTTGATCTGCGAACTTAGGATATATACAACTAGAACCTAAGAATAGTAATTTTTGAATTCCAACTTTATGAGCTGAATGAATAATATTACTCTCTATCATGAGATTCTGATAGATGAATTCTGCCGGAAAAGTATTGTTAGCATAGATCCCACCAACTTTTGCTGCGGCAAGATAAACTTGATCAATACATTCCTCTTCAAAAAAATGTTTAACATCTTCCTGAATCGTCAAATCGAGTTCTTTATGTGTTTTAACAATTAATTCAATATCATTACGTACTGATAATTGCCTACAGATTGCAGAACCCACCATACCTTGATGCCCTGCGACATAAACTCTTTTCTTTATCATGTATTAACGCTCCAGAGAAACCGAAACATCATAGCCATGGCTTTTAAGAAGTGCATGTTGTTTTGCTTTTAACAAATCGCTAGCAACCATTTCCGCGCACATCTCTTCAACTGTAATCTCTGGCTCCCATCCTAATATATTTTTTGCTTTTGCAGGATCACCTAAGAGGGTTTCAACTTCAGCAGGACGGAAATAACGAGGATCAACCCGAACTATAACATCCCCAACATTTACACCAATAGCACAATCGGAAATTTTATTTACTACTGTAGCTATCTCATCCACACCTTCACCAGAGAATTCAAGTTCGAGACCGACTTCTTTAGCTGCCATACGGACAAATTCACGCACAGAAATCTGTTTACCTGTGGCAATGACAAAATCCTCTGGATGATCTTGCTGAAGCATCATCCATTGCATGCGAACATAATCTTTAGCATGTCCCCAGTCACGCAACGAATCTAGATTACCCAAATATAGGCATTGTTCGATCCCCTGTGAAATATTAGCTATTGCACGAGTAATCTTACGAGTGACAAATGTTTCTCCACGGCGTGGCGATTCATGGTTAAAAAGAATTCCATTACACGCATATATGCCATAAGACTCACGGTAGTTAACTGTTATCCAATAAGCATACATTTTCGCTACAGCGTATGGCGAACGCGGATAGAATGGAGTAGTTTCACGTTGAGGAATCTCTTGAACTAAACCAAAAAGTTCTGAAGTAGATGCTTGATAGAAACGTGTTTTTTTCTCCAACCCACAGATTCGTATTGCTTCCAATAATCGCAACGTCCCTATTGCATCTACATCTGCTGTATATTCTGGTGACTCAAATGACACAGCTACATGAGATTGTGCACCAAGGTTATAAATTTCATCTGGTTGAATCTCCTGAATTAAACGGATCAGATTTGATGTATCGGTTAAATCTCCATAATGTAATATAAAATTAGGCTCATCTACGAATCGGGATTGATAAATATGATCAATTCTATCAGTGTTAAATGACGATGCTCGCCGTTTTATACCATGTACTTCATAACCTTTTTCAATGAGAAATTCGGCAAGATATGAACCATCTTGCCCAGTTACGCCAGTGATAAATGCAACTTTTTTCTTCATTTTAATCATCTTATATTCCTAAATATTTAATTCGTTATAAACATTAATTGTTTCGTTAACACATTTTGACCATGAAAATTTTCGCGCCTGAAGTAAACCTCTTTCGACCATATCATTTCTTTTTAAATTAACTAATTCTAAAGCTTCTTTTAAAGTGAACTCATTAATATCATCAATATAAATAGGCGCATCTCCCCCTACTTCTGGCAATGAAGATGTATTCGCACAAATAACTGGACATCCGGCCTGCATAGCTTCTATGACAGGTATTCCAAAGCCCTCATAACTGGAGGGATAAACAAGAGCATATGCAGTGTTATACTGTATATTTAAATCTTCATTACTCAAAAAAGAAAAATGTTCATATCTATTTTTTAAATATTTCTCAAGGAGTTCTTTTTCATATTTTTTAAGTACTCCTCCACCTACTATCGTAAGCTTTAAGTCATGTAACTTCCCCACAGCTTTTACTGCAAGAACGAAATTTTTATAACCCTCTCTAGCACCGACAAATAAGACTGAGTTATTGACTCTTATATCCAATAGATTGGATAGATGTTTATATGATGAAGATACACCATTATAAATCACTCTAATTTTGTCTTCACTAATTGGACAGTACTTGAGTAAATCCCTGGCTGTGTTGTTTGAAATACAAATTACGATATCACTATTTTTGATAGCATGATATTTTTGAAGTGTATGAATGAATTTTGACATTCCTCCTCTATATTTTTCATATGTAAAATCATGAACAGTTGTGACATTTTTTACATTTAAATAAGGATTTTTATGTACTCGATAATAACTTGAGTGAAAAACGCCACCTTTAACATCAGAAACATTTTTATATCTTTCTAAAACTCTTGGCGTACGATATTGTAACTTTAAGTTATTTGTATCGAACTCAAACTCTTTATTTTTATACAACAAAATTTCAGCCTGGTAGTTTGACTTCGCCATTCCCTGGATCAACTCATTAAAATATACACTTATTCCACCAAATGATTGGAGGTTATAAATAATTCCATCAATAGTTACCATTATCGCCCCCGTAAGGTAATACGTTCGATTAGAACGAACAATATCATAAAGAAGATTAGTAACAACACATATGCAGGCCCAGTAAAATACGTGCCAAATGAAGGTGAAATAAGAATTAAAGAAAGTAGCAAATACGAAGCAGAGTTTGTCATTACGTTTTTATTGAAAACTTTGAGTTTAGCAAAAATATAGCCATAAAATATATTCATAGGTGTCAGGAATGTTAAAATTACCAATCCTACATATCCATAATCAACAAAATTATCCATCCCCTTTGAAAAGGCTGGAGTATGACCAGATTCCGCAGCACCTGGATAATATATTTCATTTACATGAAGGAAGCCATACACAAATGGTTTCTCTGGAAACAAACTTCTCGGTATATAAGACCAAAATTGACTGAAATAAACTGTACCATTAAATAATCTAACTACGCCTTTATCAAGATCCTGAAGCAAATAAATACTATTTTGATATTGATCAAAATAAGACAACACGACATCAACATTCATATTACCAATAGCTAAAAACAAATTATAAAGAATGGCACATGCTGCCAGAGGCGTAACTAAAATGAGTCCAAATTTTAAAAACTTAGATTGATTGAGGCTTAACACTGCAAGATAAAAAATCGCGAATGAAAGAATAAAAGTTTTTGAGCCTAGAAAAAATACCAAGACACAATATGATATAGCACATATAAATAATTTCATTTCTGAACGTAAAGCTAACGCTCTAGTAAAATAAGATACTGAAAGCGTACTTAAAGAAAAAGCATATAAAAATCCATTACCTTCTCGATAGTTTTGATAGCCGTCCCTTGGATTCATTAACCATCCGGAAATGCCTATTTCTGACGTTGAAGAAAGAAGAACAAATAAAGCGACAAATAGAATTAATGTAATGTTGGATATTCTTTTTAATTTACCTTTTGAAATCACATGGTTGAAGGAAATTTCACTTTTTTTAAATACTGTATTGAACACCAAATAAAAGAAAATTATAGATAAAATACCAGTAAAAGAATAGATGTTATATATAAATAAAGCTTCATTATAATATTCATTTAAAGCAAAATCCGCACCATAAAAAAGAGGAGCTAAGATATTTTCTAATAAAAAAACCGGAAATAAAATAATCGCATAAATTGTAAATGGATTGGCAATTTTAAGCCTTAGTGTTTTCGTAGCTAATAAAGAAAAAGAGAAATATAATACTATAGCTATTGTAATGTTTAAACAATAAATTATGACCACACCCCCCCCTATCTTAGACCGAATAATTTGCGCTTAATTGATTTTGTTTTCTGATATAATATTTGTGGAACAATTTTTTTAAATAAATCCTGCAAGATATTATAAAAAATAAATTTCACCTTGTATGATAGAGGCATGGAGATTTTATTTTTAGCAAGAATATATGCAATTTCCTTCTTAACCAACTCTTTATTAGACTCATTTGAACTTATACCTGAAGCATCCATAATTGATACAGGAAAATTAACATAATGTATTTTATCCGGATCAATCGTTCGTATCAAAAAATCACTATCAGCCGCTATTTTTAATTTTGTATCAAAGCAATTAACATTATCTTTAAAAAGACTTGAGTGCTGAAAAGTCCCCTGATGAGGAGGGAGCGCGGGTCGACCACATTCCCATTTTTTCTTTATTTCCCCATAAATCCCAACTATGTTATCTTTTTCACCAAAATACACATCACCATATATAGTTGTTGCATTCTCTTTTTCACGCATAACATTGATTATTTTTACAAGCGTATTATTTTCATAAAAGGTATCGCCGGCACCCATGAAAATAACCCAATCGCCCGTTATGTGAGGTAGAGCTTTATTCCAAGCGTCGTATATACCTTGATCAGACTCGCATAAAAAATAATCGATGATGTCGGTATATTTTTGTATATGTTCTAGTGTTGACTTATTAGAGTTACCATCAATTACAATCCATTGGATATTATTATAAGTTTGATTTTTAATAGATTCCGCTGTCTTGCAAAAATCATATCCACAATTGTACGTTGATGTTATTATAGTGATCCTTAAGCTATTCATCTCCACTCACTTATTTTTCATAGCAATATATTTTAACCTTAATTCTTTAATCAAGCTCTTAACTTTACTATCAGTACAATACTCGATATTAAATGTGCCAGAAAAACCTCTTATTTTTGGTATTATTGTTCCAATAACTCCTGTTAATTTATTTTTTTCAATCTGTTCAAAAAAAACATGTTCTAAATAAACCCCATCAAGGTCTCGAACATTTTTATAAGAATCAACAAAGAAGTCATGATATAATTTTTTATTTACCACATAAAACCTTGTGTCAATCATATTCTCCTTCAAAAAAGGCACTGGAATAAAAAAAGCCTTTCCATTGAACGCTTTTATACATTGCTTATAATTATCAACATATAGTTTGGAAGTGATTTTTGCGAAATGTTCTGCCCCAGATAAATAGTGGCTATTCATTAATGCATATTCAACTATCTCACCTTCTCCGTAACCTTTGCCATAAGATTTAACACTCTCCACATCGTTTTTAAAATGTAATATTTCGATTGAATCCTTATTAATTATTTGTTTATCATTATAGATATCTTTAGTTAGATCATAATCACTACCATCACATATTACGAGTGAATCTGCATTTTTTGACAACTCCCTTATCGCCTTCAATGTAAGTGATAATCTTGCATTTTCATCAGAAAGATTTGTAAGAGGAGCATTAGGTGAGATACAAGAAGTCACTAATACCGGGATTTTCATTTTTTCTTTTCCAGTCTCAACGAAACAAGCATTAAAACAAAATAATCGACGGTAACTCTTGCGCTCCAAGCATAAGCAACACCGGCAACAGAAAAATACATAATCGAGAAATATAAAACTAACAGGTATGGAATACATTCAATAAGATGAATGACCCCCGTAATTTTTGCATATCCTTTCGATTGGATTTGAGCAAACGGAACTTGAGCAAAAGAATTGAACACAAAACCTATCAATAATATTTGAAATATATAAGGACTCTCTATGCTATATTGTTTCCCAAGCCATAAAGTTATGATATCACCAGCTTTAAAAGAAAATATAATAGCTATAATTATGCTACTTACACCAATTAATAGTGTAGCCTCTTTTATTATTTTTTTTCTCTCACCTTTTGTATTATTCTTGCATAGTGCAGGGAAAATTGTCCTTGCTATTGTTGTTGGCAATATAAGTAACTTTGATATCGCATCTGCAGGGGCAATATATAACGATGCTTTAGCAGGACCAACTGCATTTGACAATATAAACCGGTCAATATTTGTAAGCAATGGGTTAATTATACTACTAATACTTGCCCATCCGCCAAAACTTAATAGTGCTTTTGTCTTATTTAAACTAAGATCCATTGTGACTTTGTTATTTCTAAAAACAAATAACACACTTAAAAGAGCTCCAGTTATTCTCGCAATGACCAGCCCCCAAGTAGCATTAAGCAAACTAACATTTTCATGAATAAGAATAATAGGTAGTATTGCAGTTAAAATACCTGTGATTGTTTTTTGCACATTTAATAATTTGAATTTTTCATATCCCTCTAATATCCCCCAACAAACCAAATTCAGAAGGTAGAACGGTAGACAATAAGATAAAACACCTATAGCGTATGCTACATTCTCAGTTTGTTCAGGTCCACTAATTAAGGATGCTATTTTATGATCACTATAATAGAAAATAACGGAAACAACAATCCCAATAAATATAGTTAAAAATACTGATGTTGTGATTACTTGACTAGTTACTTTTATATCATTTTTATTTAATGATATCTCGCGCACAACTGCTCGCGAAAGCCCAAGGTCAAATATGCTAGCGTATCCTACTATTGTAAAAAACATTAAAAAAAAGCCAAAGTCTGTTATTCCCAGAGCCCTTGCCAAATAACCCATCGCAGGTATTGACAATAAAGTTGGGATTGCATATCCAGCCAAATTTATTAAACTATTTATTTTAATGCTCATTATTAATGTCTTTTATTAATAATCAATTTTTATAAATGGAGTGCCCAAACAATCCTTTGGTGACAAAAGAGGTTCGTTGTCTAATTGCCAATCTATGTTTAATACAACATCATTCCACATAATACATCTCTCATGAGTTTTTGAGTAAAAATTATTTGTTTTATACAATATTTCTGTTCCTTCTTCTTTTGAATAAAACCCATGAGCAAACCCCTCAGGTATCCACAACTGACGCTTATTCTCAGCAGATAAATTCACACCAACCCACTTGCCAAACGTAGGTGATGATTTCCGAATATCAACCGCAACATCAAAAACTTCACCGACAACACAGCGTACCAGTTTTCCTTGTGCATAGGGTTCTAACTGGTAATGAAGTCCACGTAATACGCCTTTGCTGGATTTAGAATGGTTATCCTGAACAAATTCAACCTTCCGTCCTACAGCTTCTTCAAATACTTTTTGGTTAAAGCTCTCAAAAAAGAAACCGCGTTCATCACCAAATACTTTTGGTTCAAAAATTAGCACATCAGGAATTTCAGTTTCAATTACGTTCATTTTATTAATAACCTTTAATCATTTTTAGCAGATACTTACCATAAGCATTTTTCTTCAGCGGCTCGGCTAATACCTTTACTTGCTCAGCATCAATAAACCCTTTACGGTAAGCAATCTCTTCCGGGCAAGATACCTTTAATCCCTGACGCTCTTCAATTGTTGCAATGAAGTTACTTGCTTCAATAAGGCTTTGATGAGTTCCTGTATCCAGCCATGCATAACCACGCCCCATCATAGCGACAGACAAACGTCCTTGTTCCATATAAATACGGTTAATATCGGTAATTTCCAGTTCGCCACGGGCAGAAGGCTTAAGGTTTTTCGCCATTTCCACAACATCATTGTCATAGAAATAAAGCCCAGTAACCGCATAGTTACTTTTTGGTTCCAGAGGTTTTTCTTCCAGACTAATTGCCGTACCGTTATTATCAAACTCCACAACACCATAACGTTCAGGATCATTAACGTGATAAGCAAATACCGTTGCACCGCGTTCTTTGTTAACAGCAGCTTCCATTAATTTCGGCAAGTCGTGTCCATAGAAGATATTATCGCCAAGCACGAGTGCACAATCATCACCGCCAATAAAGTCTTCACCAATGATAAACGCTTGCGCCAGGCCATCTGGACTCGGTTGTACTCTATACTGTAGATTAAGTCCCCACTGGCTCCCGTCCCCCAACAATTGTTGGAAACGCGGAGTATCCTGTGGCGTACTAATAATAAGAATATCGCGAATACCCGCTAACATAAGCGTTGAAAGTGGATAATAAATCATCGGTTTATCATAAATCGGCAGCAGTTGTTTACTTACTGCCATCGTCACAGGATAAAGACGAGTGCCGGAACCACCAGCCAGAATAATACCTTTACGCGTTTTCATTTCACCATTCCTTTTAATTCATCCCGCTCTGGCATCATGAGCGAGATGCAAAAATTTGTTAAATTGCCGTAGTCGTAAATAATTCGTTGAGCATACGTTTCACGCCCACCTGCCAGTCAGGTAAGACAAGCGCAAAGTTCTGCTGAAACTTTTCTGTATTGAGACGAGAGTTATGGGGACGACGGGCTGGTGTGGGATAGGCCGTTGTTGGCACGGCGTTGAGTTTGTTAAGAGCAAGGTTGATCCCCGCTTTGCGCGCTTCTTCAAATACCAGAGCGGCATAATCGTGCCAGGTTGTTGTACCACCAGCAACCAGATGGTACAAACCAGCAACTTCGGGTTTGTTTACTGCCACGCGAATGGCATGAGCGGTGCAATCAGCCAGCAATTCAGCACCTGTTGGTGCGCCAAATTGATCGTTTATTACAGCCAACTCTTCGCGTTCTTTTGCCAGACGCAACATCGTTTTGGCAAAGTTATTTCCTTTACCAGCGTATACCCAGCTGGTACGGAAAATAAGATGCTTTGCGCAATGTTCTTGTAACGCTTTTTCTCCAGCTAGCTTGGTTTCACCGTAGACATTTAGCGGTGCTGTTGCATCCGTTTCCAGCCATGGCGTATCACCGCTGCCTGGGAAAACATAATCAGTGGAGTAGTGTATAACCCAGGCTCCGACTTCATTAGCTGCTTTTGCAATCGCTTCGACGCTTGTCGCGTTAAGTAATTGTGCGAAATCCGGTTCTGATTCCGCTTTGTCTACTGCAGTGTGAGCAGCCGCATTAACAATAACATCAGGGCGAATTTTTTTGACAGTTTCAGCCACACCTTCGGGGTTGCTGAAATCGCCACAATAATCAGTGGAGTGAACATCAAGAGCAATCAGATTACCTAGCGGTGCCAGAGCACGTTGCAGTTCCCAACCCACCTGCCCTGTTTTGCCGAAAAGCAGGATATTCATTACTGACGGCCCTCATAGTTTTGTTCAATCCACGACTGATAAGCACCGCTTTTCACATTCTCAACCCAATTTGTATTAGCCAGATACCATTCCACCGTTTTACGAATACCGCTCTCAAACGTTTCTTGCGGTTTCCAGCCCAATTCGCGGCTAATTTTATCGGCATCAATTGCATAACGGCGATCATGTCCTGGGCGATCGGCAACATAAGTAATTTGCTCACGATAAGATTTCTCTTTCGGTACAATCTCATCCAACAAATCACAAATAGTGAACACTACGTCGATGTTTTTCTTTTCGTTGTGTCCGCCAATGTTATAAGTTTCGCCCGCTTTACCTTCGGTTACAACGGTATATAACGCACGAGCATGATCCTCTACATACAACCAGTCGCGAATTTGATCCCCTTTACCATAAATAGGTAATGGCTTACCTTCCAGAGCATTCAGAATAACCAATGGGATTAGTTTTTCCGGGAAGTGATAAGGACCATAATTGTTAGAGCAATTAGTCACAATGGTCGGTAAACCATAAGTCCGCTTCCACGCACGTACCAAATGATCGCTGGACGCTTTAGAAGCAGAATATGGGCTACTTGGCGCGTAAGCTGTCGTTTCCGTAAATAGCGGTAACGCTTCGTTATTATTTACTTCATCCGGATGGGGTAAATCACCATACACTTCATCAGTAGAAATATGATGAAAGCGGAAACTTTTTTTCTTTTCATCATTCAGAGCAGACCAGTAATTGCGCGCCGCTTCTAAAAGAACATAAGTACCCACAATATTGGTTTCAATAAATGCCGCAGGGCCAGTTATTGAACGATCAACATGACTCTCTGCCGCCAGGTGCATCACCGCGTCTGGCTGGTGCTGTGCGAAAATACGCGCCATAGCTACGGCATCGCAGATATCTGCATGCTCAAATGAATAACGTTCAGAATCAGAAACTTCAGCGAGTGATTCCAAGTTTCCGGCGTAAGTCAATTTATCGACATTAACAACACTGTCCTGCGTATTATTTATAATGTGACGAACTACAGCAGAGCCAATAAACCCTGCGCCACCAGTTACAAGTATCTTCACTTTTTTATTCCATATAGCTATAGAGCATGCTGTGAAATAGACTGCTCCAGAATTGATTAATAGAGGCATTAGTGCACGCTACCGCCCCTGGCTTAACAGCTACCAGAGCACTGCGTGCATGACTACGATGTGACGACCTGACTCGCTCGTGCCAAATCCAAAAAATTCAAACGCTAATTGTCTTACCAAACAGCCATAGAAACAAGGAAAATCCTGGAAAAGTTTGACGCGAAGCCGCTTGCTAACTCATTGTTATTATTGAAATTCATAAAAAAACAACGGCAGGAAAATTCAATGCGCAAAACTTATGCTATGAATCTTCACTGCCGTTTTTAATTTCTTACTGACCGACACTTCCTGTCAGATTTTCGTTATTCGCTTAACAACTTCTCAATGCCTTTGCGGAACTTCGCCCCTTCTTTCAGGTTGCGCAGCCCATATTTTACAAACGCCTGCATATAGCCCATTTTCTTACCACAGTCGTAACTGTCACCAGTCATCAGCATTGCGTCAACGGACTGTTTTTTCGCCAGTTCAGCAATGGCATCTGTGAGCTGAATTCGCCCCCATGCACCAGGCTGAGTGCGCTCCAGTTCAGGCCAAATATCGGCAGAAAGCACATAACGGCCTACGGCCATAATGTCTGAATCCAGCGTCTGCGGCTGATCGGGTTTTTCGATAAATTCAACAATGCGGCTGACTTTACCTTCGCGATCCAGCGGATCTTTAGTCTGGATGACGGAGTATTCAGAGAGGTCTCCCGGCATACGTTTTGCCAATACCTGACTGCGACCAGTTTCATTGAAGCGCGCAATCATTGCTGCAAGGTTGTAACGCAACGGATCGGCGCTGGCATCATCAATAACCACATCGGGCAGCACGACGACAAATGGATTATCACCAATAGCCGGTCGGGCACACAAAATAGAGTGGCCTAAACCTAATGGTTCACCCTGACGCACGTTCATAATGGTCACGCCCGGCGGGCAGATGGACTGTACTTCTGCCAGCAGCTGTCGCTTCACGCGCAGCTCAAGGAGGGATTCTAATTCATAAGAGGTGTCGAAGTGGTTTTCGACCGCGTTTTTGGACGCATGAGTTACCAGGAGGATTTCTTTGATTCCTGCAGCCACAATCTCGTCAACAATGTACTGAATCATTGGCTTATCGACGATGGGTAGCATCTCTTTAGGAATCGCCTTAGTTGCAGGCAACATATGCATCCCAAGACCCGCTACAGGAATAACTGCTTTTAAATTCGTCATTATTTCATCCACCGGCTTTGTTGAATAAATAAGATTTCGTGCGAACGACCCTGTAGCTGGCTGGATTTTCAGGCAATACGCACGCTTTCTGGCATCCCAGCCTTTGTCATCCTGTTCAACGCACGCACCATGGCCATAGCTTCCGCTACCTGACCATCGTAGTCACGCAGCGTCAGTGAATCTCCCAACAACTGCTTCATTCTGTACATTGCCGTTTCCGCTATCGAGCGACGGTTATATTCCGTTGTCCATTTCCACCGTGCATTGCTTCCGCTCAGCCGCTGATTAGCAACGGCACGGTTGCGGTCTGCGTACTCACCGGGCCAGTAACCTGCTCCTTTTCGGGGAGGAATAAGCGCGCTGATTTTTTTGCGGCGCAGTTCATCGTGACAGAGCCGGGTATCGTAAGCCCCGTCTGCCGCGGCTGCCCTGATTTTTCTGTGAGTCTGCCGGATAAGGCCCGGGAAGGCTTCTGAGTCCGTGACGTTATTCAGCGACAGGTCTGCACAGACAACTTCATGTGTGTTGCTGTCAACAGCAAGATGCAACTTTCGCCAGATACGACGGCGCTCTTTGCCGTGCTTTCTGACTTTCCATTCGCCTTCACCAAAGACCTTCAGCCCGGTGGAATCAATCACCAGGTGTGCGATTTCACCCCGGGTGGACGTTTTGAAACTGACATTAACCGACTTTGCCCGCTTACTGACACTGGTGTAATCCGGGCAGCGCAACGGAACGTTCATCAGGGCAAAAATGGAATCAATAAAACCCTGCGCAGCCCGCAGGGTCAGCCGGAATACGCGTTTAATCACCAGAACGGTGGTGATGGCGAGATCAGAATAGCGCTGGGGCCTTCCTCGTGATGAAGGCGTTGCCGACTCATACCAGGCCTGAATCGCTTCATCATCCAGCCAGAAAGTGAGGGAGCCACGGTTGATGAGAGCTTTGTTGTAGGTGGACCAGTTGGTGATTCTGAACTTTTGCTTTGCCACGGAATGGTCTGTGTTGTCGGGAGGATGCGTGATCTGATCCTTCAACTCAGCAAAAGTTCGATTTATTCAACAAAGCCTCATCCACCTGTAAAATGGTTGCTGAATTATAGCTTGTTCGATTTTTTTCGCCAGCATCAATTACCCTGAATTGATTACTGATTTCCTTCCGATGTTACGCCGCTTTGTCCAGGATTGCAGTAGCGTTATTCTTAAGTATGGTGCCATTTTTCCAGGAATGGTCGCAAATCTATCGTTCCAGTTTCGGTAGCCTGAAGTTTATCTTTTCCACATTAACGACATGGTGATTAATCCTGTCGATATCGACAGAGCTTTGTCCTTTTTCATTCACCGCATGAACATTTACCAGTGACAGTAGCGTCTCGTTCTTTGCCATAAATGTCCCACGGACATCCTTACGCAAGTCGAAGTTCATGGTCAATGCCGGGCCAACCGAAGATTCTTGCATTACATTGATATTACGCATAAAAAGGTGCTGCGGCTTGTTGTGTAGCTCCAGAGAAGCACGTTTCATCGCAATATTGGTCAGCGCAACAAAGGAGATAGCATTCCCTGCGGAGATTTGGATTCCACGCAATTTCCAGGCAAGGTCAGTATTATCAAGATGAATATTATTCAGTCTGAAGTTTTGCGGTATGGAGAGATAACTGCCTTTAATGACGCCGTAGCCGATTAACATCCCGGCACTATTAACCATTTCTATATTGTCAATAACAAAGTTATCACATCCATATATCGCTACAGTGGCGTTATCAATACCGGCTTTCTTGCTGAAATCAGGCGTAATATTACGCGCTTTGATATTACGGATAATGAAATGTTTACCATTTTCAACATGAATCAGCTGTCGACAATCCGATCCTGTAATATTCGCCACAACAAAGTTTTTCACCGCCTGGTCTTCCGGGTAGTTATTATCGTAGGTACTTCCCGCAAGGCCTATGCCGATACCCCAGTTGATTTTGCCATTAGTACAGTTGATGCGTTCTATTACGTGGTCGGAAATTAAAATATCGCGGTCGTTGATTGCCACGTTCCATTCGATGGCGTCGCCCTGTAAGTCGCTGAACTTACAATTGGTGATGTTGGCACCGATAATCTGGTTGTGAAATCCCTGGCGTAATATGGCGTAATTAGCGTGGCTCACGGTCAGGTTATCGATGGTCAGGTTGCGCATAACCCGTTTGTTTTTGCCGCCGATATAAATCTGCGTTACCGGGCCAAAGCCGCTCATCGCCAGCCCTTTGATGGTGCAGTCAGAACCGCGCACATCCAGGGTGATGTTATGCATACTGCCGCCCTCCTCCCCTGTCACCTGGCTGCCGTCCTGTAAGACAAATCGCCCTCTGCCGTTGCCGCGCAGGCTTCCAAGGATGTGTAACGTTTTACCGGGAGGGATAAAGATGCCGGTGTTGATATTGTCACAAACGAATCCAGCAGGCACGACGACCGTTTGCCCTTCGCTGAAGGCTTGTTTAAATGAGGCGATCCAGTCGTGCGGATTGTAGTCGTTGATGTTAACGCTTTGTCGGGCGGGAAGTGCACGGGCGAAAGGGGTATGGAGGAAAGCAAGCGCGGAGCTTGCCGTCAGGAAGGTGCGTCGGGAGATTGTTTTAAATGACATGCGTTCTCCTCTATAAAGCTTGCAGCAAGCTGGCGAGTTCTCGGTTAATCACCTGCTGGTTAAAATCGTGTTCGACTTTTTCGCGCGCGCGTTTGACGACCGGAGCCAGTTCGTCTGTATCCAGTTGGCTAAACGCCGCCAGCCGTTGCGCCAGTGCATAGGCGTCGTTTTCCGGGACCAGCCAGCCAGATTTATCTGCCTCCACCAGTTCTGGTATTCCGCTATGCAAAGTGGAAACGACCGGAATGCCGACCGCCATCGCTTCCATTAGCGCCACCGGAATACCTTCCATATCGCCATCCGCACCCGTTACCGATGGCAACAGGAAGACATCCGCTTCGTCGAGCATCGCTTTTACTTCGTGGCTCGGTTTAAAGCCCGGCATCTCCACCACATCTTCCAGTTGATACTGTTCGATGAGCGTACGCAGGCGCCGCTCCCACGGGCCGATGCCGAGGATGCGATAGCGAAATGCCACACCCTGCTCTTTGAGCTGACGGCAAGATTCGATCGCCACATGCAGGCCCTTTTTCTCAGTTAAACGTGCAACGGAAATAATCTCCAGCGGTGTTCCAGGCGCTTTAACCGGACGAGGGCTAAAGCGCGTCATGTCCACGCCCATGCGCGATACAGCGATTTTTTCCATCGGACAGCCCATCTTTTGCAATCTCCCTGCCCACAGATCGCTTATTGGCAACATCAGGTCGCCACGGCGAAACAGTTGTTGATATTCCGGGGTGTAATGGTTGAGCACTTCCCGACTGGAAATATCAATACCGTGGAAGATAGTGGCAATTTTGCCGCGAATGACACCTAGTTCACGCAATTTTGCTGCGGTTACCCCCGCAGGGCCAAAGTGAGCGATAAAGACATCGGCATGAAGCGGTGTTACGACCTGGCCGCAAATGGCAGACAAAATCAGGTTCCGCGACTCGGCACCATAGCGTTTGAGGTTGAGCGCCTGCCAGGTATTTTTACGATGAATGCCGCGTAAGGTCTGGCTGGCGCGGTGGCGCAGTTTCGCCACTTTGCCCGTAGGTTCGTCCTGTAACCAGCGGGTTCTGGCAGCAAGGTTGTATTTCGTCCATGCCGCGTGGGTATTTTGTGTGTCGCCTTTTTGCAGCGCGACAATCTCCACCTCAAATCCCATATCAATAAACGCGGTAATTTGATTGAGGACGAAGGTTTCCGACGACAACGGAAATTTCAGTAAAAAGAAGCCGACCTTCATTTTGCCTCCCCGATGCGTTCAAGCACAGATTTCACCATCTGCATTCCCGTCTGACGTTCGCGACTGACGGCTTCGTTAAGTCGCGTGTTCAGCGCCGGAAGTAGGCCTAAGGTATCCGCAACCATCGCTTGCAGGCTGCCGTCTAATAAATGACGGATATCAATTGCCATCTCTGGCAGTCCCAGCTGTTGCATGATCCCAGCGGATTTATGTTCATAGTTGATGGCAATCGCCGGAGTGGCAAAGTTCATCGAGATAATGGCAGAGTGCAGGCGCGTACCGACGGTGAGTTCACAGGCCCCCAGAATTTTGCCCATTTCCAGATCGTTGAGTTCATCCATCACTACGTGATAACGGGCAGGATCGCTGATGTGCTGACGCAAGTTGAGCGCCACCATGCGGTCGTCTTTGTTATAGCTGTCGATGCCCGTACAGGTGGAGAGCGCAATCACCTGATAGCCTTCGTCGAGAATGCGATTGACCACCCCGGCAAAGGCTTTTTCATACGCTTGTTGAGTGGTGCCGAGACGTTTGTCGAACGGTGCCAGTTCGCGCAGAGTAATTGCCACGGTTTTGCGTTGTGCGGCAACATTCAGCCAGTGTTGAACGGCATAGCTGGCGGTGAAATTTTCGGTGTGATGATCGACCAGCCAGGCGGTATCGACGCCATGTTCGACTTTTGCGGTGGTGATATTGCTGCGTTTCATCAGATCAAGGCTGACCGATTCGCGCAGGATCAGCGCGTCGCAGTGACCAAAGACATAGTTCGCCAGTTGGTTAAATTGCTCATCCTGGAAGGGACCGACGCTGTGACCAATCATAAACAGCGGCTTTTTCGCCATAAACGTGCAAAGCGCGTGTTCAAACTGCGGCACACCGTAGAGATCGACAAAAAACGATCCGCCGACCTGGATAATGGCATCGTAACCTGACAGCAGGCGCACGAAGTCGGTGAATCCCTGGGCGATGGCGATATTGCGCAGCTTGCCAGTGTCGGTGACGCGTGAGAGCAATACCTGGTGTTGATAGCGGCGACGGAGGACTTTTTTAACGCGCCCGACAACGCCCGCTGCGCTGTTGTGTTGTTTCATTTGCAGGAATAGCGGATCGCCCATCACCGGGCGATTAAGCAGCCAGGAAGAACTGACCGGATAGCGACTCATGACGTCCACTTCGGCTTGTGGATTGAGGATGTTGATGGCATCAAGTAAGCCGCGCAGGATGGCGCTGTCGCCGCGATTGCCGCAAGTATGGTTGCCAAGAATAAGTAATTTCATTTTTTCCTCATAAATTTGATGCCAGGTGAGGTTATGTTGTTGTTTTTATTGCCGGAGCCTAAAACAACCATTCACCCCGCCCGTAGAAGCATTTTCATTTTTTCGCTGCGACAAAACTGGCGTTTCACTTCCACCACCAGCGGATGGCGCGACAACACAATCATCACCACAAACGCCAGTACGCCTGCGGTAATTTGCACCGCCAGCAACGTCGCCAGCGCCAGTTGCCCTTTCAGCAGCACGCCCATCGCATAACTAACCACCAGCGTCGGCAGCGAGAGATAAAACGGTAGCCACAAGCTCAGGATGTACTGGCGATAACTGGAACCGAGCACCGGTTTAATCATCACGAAGTAACTGAGAATAGTGTTGATAATCTGCACCAGCAGGAAACCAAGCGTGACGCCGATTGCGCCCGCCATCTGCCCACCGATAACAATCGCCGGAATAAACAGAAAGGTTTTGAATACGTTGAATTTAAAGCTGATATCGACTCGCGCTTTCGCCATCAGCAGCGAGCCAATAGGGTTACCCACCGAACGCAGCAGCCCCACCACACACAGCAATTGCAGCACCGGAATAATGCTGTTCCACTTCTCGCCAAAGACCAGTGGTACAAAGTTATTCGACACCACCATCAGCCCGAGCAGCGCCGGGAAGTTGATAATCCCCACCACCGACAGCAGCTTGTAGAAGTTAACGCGCAGCTTTTCGGTGTCGTCCTGAATTTTGGCAAACGCCGGAAACAGCACGCGGGTGATGATCGGGTTCAGCTTCATCGGCGGCACAACGGCCACGTTATAGGCCAGGTTGTAGCCCCCAGCCACGCCCGCGCCGAGAATACGCGCCAGCACCAGCGTTGAAAGGTTGGTATTGAGATAGTTGATGATGCTGTCCGCCGTCAGCCAGGCACCAAAGCGTAAGTTCGGTGCCACCGACGCCAGCGAGAAATGCAGACCGGGGCGATAAATTTTGCGGCCAAAGTAGCCAAACAGCAGCGTTCTCACCGCACTATTGACCAGATAACCGAGGATCGCAGTCATCGCCAGCGGCCAGAAATGGGCGCTAACCACCGTAAAAGTAAAGCCCGCCAGCACCGCGCTGGTTTCGATCATGCCGATTTTGTTGAACTCCAGCTCCTTCTGCATCAACGCGCGGAACTGCTGCCCGTGGGGGATCACCACAAACGCCAGCGACAATGTTTTAATCAACGGTGCCAGATCCGGGTTATTCAGCACGTCACCGATGAGATCACTCAACAAAAACACCGCCACGCACACCACAATCCCCAGCCCGACGTTCAGCCAGTACAGCGTAGTGAGTTCAAGGTGGCTGATTTCTTTTCGCTGAATAATCGAGTTAGCGATACCGAAGTCAGAAAGCGTATCTGCCAGCGCGATGATCACCAGCGACACGGTAAGCAGGCCGAACTGGTGGTTGTCGATAATCCGCGCCAGCACGGTCATCTGCACCAGCCCGAGGCCGATGATGATCACCGTGGCAATCGCCGACCACTTCGCGCCGCTGATGGTTTTTTCACGTAAGCTCATATCAATATGCCGCTTTGTTAACGAAGCCTTTGAATACCGTCAGGAAAACGATTTTGATATCGAACCAGACGCTCCATTCGCGGATGTACTCAAGGTCGAACTCGACGCGTTTTTCCATTTTCTCCAGCGTGTCGGTTTCGCCGCGCCAGCCATTAATCTGCGCCCAACCGGTAATGCCCGGTTTCACTTTATGGCGCAGCATGTAGCCTTCAATAAGCTGGCGATACTGCTCGTTATGCGCCACTGCGTGCGGACGCGGACCAACAATCGACATCCCGCCGGTCAGCACATTGATAAACTGCGGCAATTCATCCAGTGAGGTGCGGCGCAGAAAGTTCCCCACTTTGGTGACGCGCGGATCGTTCTGCGTCGCCTGGGTCACCACGTTGTCGTTCTCCATCACTTTCATGGAGCGAAACTTCCACACTTTGATCGGCTTGCCGTCCATGCCGTAGCGAGTCTGGCGGAAAATAACCGGCCCCGGTGAACTGAGTTTCACCGCCAGCGCAATGCAGCACAGCACCGGGGAGATCAGCAGCAGGATCAGCGTTGCCAGCACAATATCTTCCGCACGTTTAATCAGGCGGTTAATCCCGGAAAGCGGCGTGTCATACAGCGGCACCACCGGCACACCGTTCATATCTTCAATGCGCGAATGGAGAATGTTGAAGGTAAAGACGTCGGGGATCAGCAGCACCGAACAGGTGGTGTCCGCCAGTTGATGAACCAGTTTTTTCACTCGCGCGCCGTCGCACATCTGCATCGCGATATAGACGTTATGAATCTTGCCCGCTTTCGCATCTTCGACCAACTGTTGCAGGTTACCCGCCCAGTCGTTAGAAACGCCGCCCGGTTTCGGGTCATGGTATACGCCCACCACTTCAAACCCTAACCACGGTTGATTACGGAAGCTCTCCATCAGCATTTGCCCGGCAGCTAAATCCCCCGCCACCGCGACCATGCGCTTGTTATAGCCATGATTACGCAGCCAGCCCGCCCCAATGCGAATACACGAACGGCAAACCACCAGTCCGATGCTGGTCAGCCCATACCACGCCAGCCAGATTTTCAGTTGCGTGTCGAAATCATTGTTGAACGCCACCAGTCCGGCGCTGAAAATCACGCTTAAGGTCCAGTTTTGTAGCAACAGGGCAAATTCTGTCGCTGCCCGAACACCGCGCCATGAGCGATAAAAATCGGTGATGCCGCCCAGCATCTGGAACACCACCAGCGTAATCAGCGCCACCAACAGGTGCATGTAGAAGAATGACAGTCCGCTCACTTCGCAAACCAGCCATAGTCCGGCAAACATGATGGTGATATCTGAAAAGCGTTGCACCATAGAGATTAACGATGCATTGGTTTTCGCTCGCTCGCGCTTTTTTAGATTTGTCATCGTTGTTCCTGTTCTATTGTCGCCTCACCCCGGCCCTCTCCCCAAAGGGGCGAGGGGGAGAAGAAAGTTCCGTGCTCTCTTCTCTCCGCAGGCAGTAGAGCGTCAGGGTGAGGGGGAAAGTAATGACATTACTCGTTCAGCAACGTCAGCAAAGTTCGCGTTCGCGCTTCCATCAGCGGCACATCACCGCGCGATTCCACATTCAACCGCACCACCGGTTCGGTGTTGGAGGAGCGCAGGTTAAAGCGCCAGTCGGCAAAGGTCATGCTGATGCCGTCAGTGCGATCCACCGCCAGCGCCTCGCGGCTAAAGTGCTGTTCGACGCGGTTAATCGCCTCAACGGGCTGCGCCAGCTTGCTGTTGATCTCACCGCTTGCCGGGAACGCCACCATCCGGTCGCGCACCAGTTCGCCCAGCGATTTTCCTTTCAGGCATACCAGTTCGGCTACCAGCAGCCACGGGATCATGCCGCTGTCGCAGTAGGCGAAATCACGGAAGTAATGATGCGCGCTCATTTCGCCGCCGTAGATGGCGTCTTCCTTGCGCATACGTTCTTTAATAAAGGCGTGTCCGGTTTTCGACATCACCGGCGTACCGCCTGCGGCAGTCACCACATCGATGGTGTTCCAGGAAAGACGCGGATCGTGAATGATCTTCGCGCCGGGATTTTTTTCGAGGAACGCTTCTGCCAGCAGGCCGACGATGTAGTAGCCCTCGATAAACTGCCCTTTTTCGTCAAACAGAAAACAGCGGTCAAAATCGCCATCAAAAGCAATGCCCATATCCGCGCCGTGTTTGATGACTGCATTACGGGTGTCGTCGCGGCATTCCGGCAGTAGTGGGTTAGGAATACCGTTGGGGAAATTGCCGTCCGGCGTGTTGTGCACTTTGATTAATTCCACAGGCGCACCGAGAGCTTTAAAGCGGGCTTCAATAGCGTCCACCACCGGCCCCGCCGCGCCGTTCCCGGAGTTGATCACCAGTTTGAGCGGCGTGAGGTTTTTGACATTGATATAACCGAACAGGTGATCAACGTAAGCGTCACGCAGATTGATTTGCTGATAGCGACCGCGTTTGGTTTCATCAACGGGAGGAAAGTCGTTGGCTTCAGCCAGACGCTGGACGTCGCGCAGTCCGGTATCACCGCTGATCGGGCGAGCCCCTTCGCGCACCAGCTTCATGCCGTTGTAATCCATCGGGTTATGGCTGGCGGTAACTTCAATGCCGCCATCCACGCCGAGATGGAACGTGGCGAAATAGATCTCTTCGGTGCCGGACATGCCGATATCCAGCACATCGACGCCCGCATCCTGTAAACCTTTTGCCAGCGCCAGTTTTAAGGTTTCGCTGGTGAGACGGACATCACCGCCTAAAACAATGGTTTTCGGTTTAAGGAATTCGCCATAGGCGCGGCCAATGCGCCAGGCAATATCTTCATTCAGTTCTTCGCCTAATTTTCCGCGAATATCATAGGCTTTAAAGCAGGTTAATTTTTTCATGTCGTTACCCTTTTTCAGGCAATAGTTGACCCTGACCGAAGCGGCCAATTTTGTTTTTGTCGTTATTTACCGGAGAATTAATCCGGTTGATCATTCAACTGCTACACCCGTCCGTAGCGATCCGCGAAGCGCACCACATCATCCTCTTCGAGATAAGAGCCGGAGCGCACTTCAATTAAATCGAGCGGAATTTTCCCCGGGTTTTCCAGGCAATGCGTCGCCCCCAGCGGAATATAAATGGACTCGTTTTCACCAAGCAGTTTGATATCACCGTCAATAGTGACTTTTGCCGTTCCCGCCACCACTACCCAGTGTTCCGCGCGGTGATGGTGCATCTGTACCGACAAGCCCTCACCTGGTTTCACGGTAATGCGTTTCACCTGGTAGCGGTCGCCTGCGTCGATAGAGTCATATTTGCCCCACGGGCGATACACTTCGCGATGTACCCGATGCTCATGGCGACCATCGGCTTTGATCTGCTCGACCACTTTTTTCACATCCTGCACCGCGTTACGGTCGGCAATCAGCACCGCATCTTTGGTCTGCACTACCACCAGATCTTTCACCCCGACGGTGGTGACCAGGCCAGATTCGGCATACACGTAGCTGTTTTCAGTTTTGTGATTAATCACATCGCCGTGGCAAACGTTGCCCTCGGCGGTGTGGGCGCTGATCTCCCATAATGATGACCAGGAACCGACATCGCTCCAGCCCGCATCCATCGGCACCACAACGGCATCTGCCGTGCGTTCCATGACCGCATAATCCACCGACTCTTCCGGGCAGGCGAGAAACGCTTCTTCATCCACACGAATAAAATCGAGATCCGGATCGATGGCGCTCATCGCTTTTTCACAGGCGTCGAGAATATCCGGGCGATATTTTTTCAGTTCTTCGAGATAGCGTCCGGCGCGGAACAGGAACATACCGCTGTTCCAGTAATATTCGCCGCTTGCCACGTAGGCCTGGGCGGTTTCCAGATTCGGTTTTTCGACAAATTGCGCCACTTCAAAAGCCACCGTATCCTGCTCGCCCGCAGACACTTCACCACGACGAATATAGCCATATCCGGTTTCAGGTAGATCCGGCACAATGCCGAAGGTCACCAGCTTGCCTGCTTCGGCATACGGCATGGCGTTACGTACGGCGGCGCGGAACGCGTCTTCATCGGCAATCACATGATCCGCCGCCAGCACCAGCATTAGCGGATCGCTCTCAGGGCTATGACGTGTTGCTGCCAGCGCCGCCAGCGCAATGGCAGGGGCAGTGTTACGCCCTGCCGGTTCGAGAATAATGTTCTCGGTAAGTTTGTTCAGTTGACGCAGCTGTTCCGCAACAATAAAACGGTGCTGCTCATTGCAAATCACCACCGGGCTTTCGCACTCCACGCCGTTCAGGCGGCAGATGGTGGTTTGCAGCATGGTGAGATCGCCTTTCAGGCATAAAAACTGCTTGGGGTAAAGTACGCGGGAAAGCGGCCATAAGCGGCTACCGGAGCCACCTGCCATCACAACTGGATAGAGTTTCGACTGCGCCATAATTATCCCCGAATATCATTTATAAATTGACGTAACACGTTCTCTTTATCGAGCGAGCGTTCGGCATATTCACGTGCCACCGTGTTGTGTCTGGGCAGCAGGAGCGCCTGGCAAATCCCCGCCACCAGCGCCTCAACCGATTCCGGTTCTACGCAAACCGCAATTCCTGGGAAGGTTTCGCAGAGTTGCCCCAGCTCAGTGTGGGCTTCTGCGGTAATCACCGCGTTACCGCCTACCGCCAGAATATTGGTCAGCTTCGACGGCAATACCGCATCTGCTGCGCCACGTTTTTGCACTACCAGATGGCAATCGCCCATCTTCAGCAGCGCGGGTAAAGCGTCATATGATTGCAGCGGGAAAAATTGCATGTTGCGCAGTCCACGCTGCTGCGCCATTTTTTCCAGCCGCGCTTTGCCGCCGCCCTGCCCGACAATGGCAAAAATCAGCGGTTCATCGCGCAGGCGATCGGCGGCTTCAATAACGTTTTCCAGCCCCTGCTTTTCACCAATATTGCCGGAGTAAAGAATGATTTTTTTGTTATCCGGCAGGCCAAGCTGGTTACGAAGAGCGTCAACATCAGCCTCTGCAACATGCTGAAAACGGGCAATTTCCGACCAGTTGGGGAAGAAGATGACGTTTTCCGCCGCCACGCCTTTTTCAACGGCTTTATTCATCATTGAGCGCGAAATGGTGGAGACGTTATCGACGTTATGCAGTCCGCTACGTTCGAACGCCGTCGCCAGCTGTGCCACTTTGCCTTTTCCGGCAAGACCCAGCCCCAGCATGGCGTCCACTTCGTAATCCTGAATATGCAGCACCGTGCGCGCGCCAGAGAGTTTCGCCAGCAGGCGCATTCCCGGCGTGCAAAACAGCGTTGGCACCACGCCGATAATGCGATCCGGCTTCCAGCGACGTTGCGCCATCAGCGGGAAAAAACTGCTGACGGCAAAACTGCCGAGATGCAACAGGCGTTTCAGGGTGCTCGGCTGTTTTGGCACGTACAGCGGGCAGCGCCACACCGTGGCGGCCCCCTCTTCCCGTTTGTACCGCCAGGCGGAATAGTTCTCGCCCACCTGCCACTGCGGGTAGTAAGGCGGTGCGGTAATGACCCGCACCTCATGACCTTGTGCCGCAAGCCATTCCACCATCTCTCCGGTATATTTGCCGATACCGGTTAACTCCGGCGAGTAGTTAATGCCGTAGACCAGTATTTTCATAATCCGGGTACTCCGGCACGCTTCTCAGCGAGAAAATAGGCGCGGCTGTTAGCGTGAACATTGTCACTGGCGAGCAGCGCGTCCGGCGTCAGCCAGCGGTAATCGTCATGCTGCTCATCCGGCAGTAACAGCTCTTCTTCCGCGACTCTGAAGCGAAAACCGAGCACCACATAGTGAGTGGTGAAATCCGTGCCGGAGAAGTTATCGTCATAAAAGTGCTGCCAGACGCCGTAAAACTGGCCTGCTGTTATCGGCAGACGCAGCCCCAGTTCCGCCAGCGTCAGCCGCTCAAATGCGGCTTCCAGCGTTTCGTCCTTCTGCACGCGCCCTCCCGGCACAAACCAGTAACCCTGCGCCGGGCGGTTGGTTCTTTTGCCAAGCAGAAACTCGCCGCGACTGTTCTCGACGATGAAGTCGAGAGAGACAAGCGGAGTGGAGCGCACTACCGTGGCAAAGTCTTCCTGACGTAAAAACATCATTACCCCCGAAAGCGGTCTTGATTCTCAAGGAACCACTGGTAAGTGCTGGCAAGCCCCGCTTCTAGTGAGATTTCGTGATACCAGCCAAGCTGATGCAGGCGCGTCACATCCAGCAGTTTGCGCGGCGTACCATCCGGTTTGCTGGCATCAAAAACCACCCGACCTTTAAAGCCCACCACTTTGGCGATGGTTTGCGCCAGCTCGCGAATGGTGCAGTCAACGCCAGTGCCGACGTTAATGTGCGACAGCATCGGCTGGGTATTTTCCAGCCAGACTTCGTGCGCCAGCTCCATGACATGAATGCTCGCCGCCGCCATATCATCGACGTGCAGGAATTCACGCATCGGTGTACCGCTGCCCCACACCACCACGTCCGGCGCATTCTGTGCCGTCGCCTCGTGGAAGCGACGCAGCAATGCAGGGATCACATGCGAATTACTCGGGTGGAAATTGTCGTGTGGCCCGTACAGGTTGGTCGGCATGACTGAGCGGTAATCGCGTCCGTACTGGCGGTTGTAAGATTCGCACAGTTTGATCCCGGCGATTTTGGCAATGGCATAAGGCTCGTTGGTCGGCTCCAGCGTGCCCTGCAACAACTCGCTTTCTGCCATCGGCTGTTTTGCCAGTTTCGGGTAGATACAGGACGATCCGAGAAACAGCAGTTTGTTCACGTCGTTCTGATGTGCGGCGTGAACGATGTTGCTCTCAATCATCATGTTCTGATAGATGAAATCCGCCGGATAGGTGTTGTTGGCGACAATGCCGCCCACTTTTGCCGCCGCCAGATAGACCTGATCAATGCGCTCGCGGGCAAAGAAATCATGCACCGCGCGGCTGTCCAGCAGGTTCAGCTCGTCGCGGGTGCGTAATACCAGTTCCACATCACCGCGCTGTTCAAGCTGTCGCCTGATGGCGGAACCGACCATCCCGCGATGGCCAGCGATAAAAATGCGTTGTTTACTCATGCTTATGACTCCAGCGCGATCGCCACGTCGTAGCCGTGAGATTTCAGCAGAGAGTGTTTTTTCGCCGCTTCGAGGTCATTAGCCACCATTTCAGACACCATCTCTCTGAGGGTGATTTCCGGTTTCCAGCCCAGTTTTTCGTGCGCTTTGGTCGGGTCGCCGAGCAGCGTTTCAACTTCAGCCGGACGGAAGTAACGCGGGTCAACGGCGATAATCACATCACCCGGTTTAACGCCCGGCGCGTCATGTCCGGTGACGGAAACCACAATGCCCTTCTCTTCAACGCCCTTGCCTTCAAAGCGCAGTTTGATGCCCAGCTGTGCCGCCGCCATTTCCACGAACTGACGTACGGAATACTGAACGCCGGTAGCAATAACGAAATCTTCCGGTTGTTCCTGTTGCAGCATCATCCACTGCATTTTTACGTAGTCTTTGGCATGGCCCCAGTCACGCAGGGAATCCATATTGCCGAGGTACAGGCACGACTCCAGCCCCTGGGCGATGTTGGCGATTGCGCGGGTGATTTTGCGGGTAACGAAGGTTTCGCCACGGCGCGGGGATTCATGGTTGAAGAGAATACCGTTACAAGCGTACATGCCGTAGGATTCGCGGTAGTTAACGGTGATCCAGTAGGCGTACAGTTTGGCGACCGCATACGGAGATCGCGGGTAGAACGGCGTGGTTTCTTTCTGCGGAATTTCCTGCACCAGACCATACAGTTCAGAGGTGGAAGCCTGATAAAAACGGGTTTTCTTTTCCAGACCGAGGAAGCGGATCGCCTCCAGCAGGCGCAGCGTACCCATCGCATCAACGTCTGCGGTATATTCTGGTGACTCAAAAGAGACCGCAACGTGGCTCATTGCGCCCAGGTTGTACACTTCGTCCGGCTGCACTTCACGCAAAATGCGCGTCAGGTTGGAGGTATCACTCAGGTCGCCATAATGCAGATGGAATTTCGGGTTGCAGGTGTGCGGATCCTGATAAATGTGATCCACGCGCTCGGTGTTGAATGACGATGCACGACGCTTAATACCATGCACCTCGTAACCTTTCTCCAGCAACAGTTCTGCCAGGTAAGAACCATCCTGTCCGGTTACACCGGTGATGAGAGCGACTTTTGACATGTCTTATTCCTCTGTATTTTTTAAATATATTCAGTTTCAACGCGTTCGCGTATCATCACTGCGGGATTACCCCGGCAAATGGCATTTGCCGGAAGCGATTTAAAAACACTGCTCCGCGCACCCACGACGGTGCCGTCGCCAATCGTGACGCCGGGGGCAACAAAGACATCGGTTGCCAGCCAGCATTTCTCGCCAATCACAATGGGCGTGGCGTTAATGATGAAATGTCGACTTGCATGATCGTGGCTGCCGGTGCATAAATAACTTTTTTGCGATATCACCGAATGCGCGCCAATGGTTATTTCACCGAGGGTATATAAATTGACCTCATCGCCGACCCATGCGTAATCACCTAAGGTTAATTTCCACGGATAGGTAATTTTTACTGACGGACGAATAACTACGTTTTTTCCTATTTTTGCGCCGAATAAACGTAATAAAAATGCCCGCCAGCGATACAATATTTGTGGCGACCAGGCAAATATTGTTGCCTGTACCGCCCACCATAATTGCACTTTAATAGCATTGCTGCCCCGGAACCCTTTCGGCACCGAGAAACCACTTAAATCTTGCATTGATATTCCTTATATTCAAAGTTTGTTATATAAGGCTTTAGTCTTACCCGTCGTACGCTGGCGTAAATGCCAGGATAATTCTGCCCAGAAGCCAGGCACATGTAATATCTGCCGTTGGACTTTTTTCGCGTCGGCACACAATTCCATATTATTGGTGGTAGATACTCCACCCATGGAAAATTCAGACACCAGGCCATTGAGTTTTTTAAATGCATAACCAGCTTTATACATTTTGGCCGCCAGCGCATAATCTGAAGAAACTTTATATTCCAGGTCATAACGCCATTTTTTCAATCCGGATACCGGGAAAAATATCGCCTGATGACTGGCGGGCAGGCTGTGATAAATATACCAGCCCGGTTTGGCGCTACGTTTAATTTTATGCCCGTCGCCAAAATCCAGCAGCGCATCGCCGGTGATCATCACGTTATCTTTTTGCAGTTTTAACTTACGAACAAAATTTGCGGCATCCTGATGAAAAATATCACCCGAGTTGAGAAACAGCGCAAACTTGCCTTGTGCCATTTCAATACCTTTGTTCATGGCGTCGTAGATACCGTTATCTGGCTCGCTGACGAAGCGTAGGTTATAGACACCATTGAGATTTTCCAGATACTCACGGGTGCCGTCATTGGAGCCGCCATCGACTACAATCCATTCGAAGCAGATATCGCCCGCCTGCGCCAGATGCGCCAGCGAGGCGTGTGTTTTGACTATCCCTTCCAGGTTACGAAACGCGACAGTGATTATGCTAAGCAACATGTTTTACCTCGTAATACCCGTCATACTTCAAGCTGCATGTGCGTTGGTTTTCCTCGCTCACCCCAGTCACGTACTCGTGTACGCTACTGGGGACTCGCTGCGACACCAACTTCCTGCAACTCGAATTATTTAGGGTATATATTTAACGCTTTTCGCAAAATAAACGGACAGACGATTAAAAATGCATATTCCGGGCTAAATATCGAACCGGTAAAAAACAGTGATACCGGCGTAAAAAGATAGAGCTGCACGCGAAAATTGCGATTATCGCCAAAAGCGTTGAGCATCATTTTTATCACTTTCCCCATGTACCACAGTGATAAAAACACCGCGAACCAGGAAAAATAAATAATCAGCAGATACAAACCATTGTCTATGGTTTTTCCGACATCCGCACCGTTAAATATTCCGAATGATGCGACATATTCATAAAGTGAGCCAAATCTGACTACACCGTCAATATGGGTCAAAGAATAGCCGACCATCACCAGCGGACCGACAATACGATAATACGATGACGATCCTTCCGTACCTAAATCTCCCAGACGGGTGGAAATATAAGGAAAAGCAATTACCACACCAACCAGGAATACAGCCAGAGAAATCAATGCTAGCGGTAACTTTTTCTTAATCGCCTCTTTATTCAGATACTGAAATGCCCACTCCAGCAAATAAAACAGGATAAAGGTCATAACCCCTGAAAACGATCCGGATAATATTATTCCTGCGAGAATCATAGCATCTGTTTTAGGCGTTTTGATACCAAACTGTTTGATGCTGAGCCAAATTGAGATTAATGCCAGAGCGAAAAATGCCGGTTCGAAATAAAGTGCTGTCGTACGCTTGCCGCCGAATTTGATGAAATTCAGTACATAGCTGTTGCTGTAAATCAGATATTTCGAAATCGACTCCATAATACTGCTGCCGCCGGTGAGGATAATTTGCGCCATCTCCACCGCCGCCACCACCACCACCAGCCCGACCACCAGATAAAAGAAACGTAATATCTTGCGATGGTTGTGGGGCGAAATCGTTTTAAAGCGAATACTCCACACCATACCAATAATGATCACAATATAGACAAACAGCATGGTTGAAGTGACATATTTACTGGCATCCAGCGACTGACCAAACAGGTAGTTGAACGCCGTGAGCCCCGCGCCAATCCCTAAGGCAATCATCAATTTTTTAACGCTGATGCGTTCTAAAAACAGCAATAACAAGACGGGTAAAAAAGTGACGATGGTGATGGGGAAACTTTCGCCAAGCTGGGCGATTTTGACGTTAACCAGCAGGTAAATCAGCGGCAGCAGCAGGTAGCTACAGATTCTGATAGACGTTGACATACTCCTCCAGCATCTGTTGTCCACTGTAGGCGGCGCGGCTGCGCTGGCTGAACCCGGTCAGCGTGGTGCCAAATATCGCCTGCGCGATTTCCGGTTTGCTTAACTGCACCAGTTGCAGCACGTCTTCTTCGCTGACGGTTTTACCGCCGGATTTTTGCAGCACTTCCCGCGCTGCATCGCTATGGGTGGCGATCACCGGCACGCCAATCGATAACGCCTCACACAAAATCAGCGGGTAGTTATCGACGCGAGAACTGAAGACCAGCGCGTCCATTTGATTGAGCGCGCTCATTAGCTTACGTTTGTCGGTTTCAAAGCCGTGATTAACCACATTACCAGCGTTGAACGGCGAGAACTTACCGAAAGTATGCAGTTCGATTTTGTCGCCCAGCGCCATCATCTCGCGCACCAGTTGCTGGTTAGTTTTGCCGTCGTAACGCAGGTCATGCGCCACCACCGCGATTTTCGGCTTGCCCTGGGTTTCGCGCACCGGTGGCAGTTCCGCCAGAATGGCTTCGGTTGCCATATCAATGCCGTTATTGATAATCCGGCAGCGCCCTGGACCGTACAGGCTATTGAAAGCGTCAGCCACATGCTGGCTGGGGGAAATAAACTGACAGCCCAGCGCCAGCATCTCGCGGAACAACTGGCGTTTGCCCGCCACCAGCTGGTGTGCGCGATCAATCTTCACCGGCGGATAGTTATTTAGCGTCGGGCATTTCTGGCAGCCGGTTTTCCAGCCTTCGCAACCGTCGGTAAAGGCGCAGCGTCCGGTAACGCTCCAGTGGTCGTGCAGCGTCCAGACCAGGGTGACATCCGATTTGTGGTTTTTCACTTTTTCGCAAAAGCGCACCACACTGTTAAGATTCAACCAGTAGCTGTGCAGCACATGAAAATGCAGAACTACCGGCCCCGACGTGCGGGTAATAGAACGGTACAACTCATTGAAATTGCCGAACAGATCGCGATTAAACAGACGAAACAGGGCAATGTTCGCCATCGCCGTCATCCGAGGCGTATGTTTGATGACCTGCGGATAGTTTTGATGGCTGACGCTCTCTTTGCCGCCTTTGCCGTAGCCGTAGACAAAATGTGACGCCAGCCCCTGTTGCAGCGCGCGCTGGTGGAGATCTAACGCCACACCTGCCGCTCCGCCTTCCGCCAGTCGCACATTAAATTGCAGAATATTCATTTAATTACCTTCACTCGCGCTTTTTCTCCCACCACCAGCGCGTTGTCCGGGACAGAGTCGAGCACCACGCTGCCCGCGCCCACGGTGACGTTGTTACCAAGCGTGATATCACCAAGAATAATGACGTTGGCACCGAGTTCGACACCGTTGCCAATTTGTGGACATGCCATGTTATCTGCACCCCGATTGCCGATGGTGACGCCGTGGCGAATGGTGAAATCATCCCCCGCGACCACGTTTTTATTGATCACCACGGCGTAACCGTGATGGATAGTAAAGCGTCGGCCAATGGTCGCGGCGGCCTGGATTTCATAACCGAAAAAGCATTCGGTGATAATGCGATACAGCACCAGCAGCGGGGCCGCCCACAGATTGTTTAGGACGTTCTTTTTGCGCCAAACCGAACAAAAATGAGCAACACGATAGGCAAGAACCATGCAGCACGGGCGTAAACTCCAGCTATTGGCACGCAGATCTTCCAGCATCTTTAGCGCCCCCGTATGCCATCAGCCAGACGTTTGCCGTTACGCACCGACAGCAGCGTCAACAAAGTCCGCCAGGTCATGCGTTTATTGCGGATCTGGTAGAGGGTAAACAGCTGATATTTTTTGCTGGCGCGGTCAAATTTGTCTTTGTGCTTGCGGTAAAAATGGAAGTATCCGGAGAATTTTTTCGGTGACGAGGTGATCTGCATTTCGCCGTGATTGATATGCAGGATCTGCGTCGCCTCTTCCACTTTCCACGGTTCGCCGTACTCCACTACCATTCGCAGGAAGATGTCGTAATCCTGTGCTGCTTTCAGTTCGGTATCGAACAAACTCTCTTTGAAACGCCACGCCCAGGTAAAAACCTGGTTGCCGATGATATTGCGTTTGTAGAACAGGCGGCGTGAATAGGGTGATTTGGGATACAGCGGCAAACTTGCCGGTTGGGAATAAACTTCGCCCTGGCAAACATAGTCGTTAGCGTACAAAAAGGCGTGAGTGACCAGTTGCTGTTTATGGGCGAGGAAGACGCTCAGGCGGTTGGGCGTCCATTCATCATCGTCATCGATCCCGGTAATGTATTCCCCTTGCGCCAGCATAATCGCCTGGTTACGTACCGCGCACGCCCCGCTGTTAATGTCGTTGTGAATGTAAGTGATACGCGGATCGTTGAGGGCGGTGACGTATTGTTGCAGCTGTTCCCAGGAGGTGGAGCAATCATCCACGATGATCATCTCCCAGTTGCTGTAGTCCTGGCGCAGGACCGATTTTATCGCCCGAATCGCCAGTTGTTGGCGGTTCCAGGTTGGCATATAGATTGAGATCAGCGGATTTTCTTTCATAGGTTATTCTCCCGGAGTGTCGAGATGTTCTGCCGGTTTATAAGCTTGTTTACGGGTTCTGTTGCCGGATGCGGCGTGAACGTAGGTCGGATAAGATGCGTCAGCATCGCATCCGACAGCGGATCTCGTTATTTCGCATCCGACTTATATTCGTATTCGTAATAGCCATAATCCTGATACGCGCTGGCGCGGCGGAAGATGGAGTTCAGAATCACCCCTTTCACAGGAATACCGTTTTGCTCAAAGCGGCTCAGACTGGTTTCCACTTCTTTTAAGGTGTTGACCGCATAACGCGCTACCATCAACGTGGTTCCGGCGTGACGGCCAACAATCGCCGCATCGGTTACTGCCAGAATCGGCGGCGTATCAATCAACACCAGGTCGTAGTTTTTACTCGCCCAGCTCACCAGTTCGGCGAAGCGTTCGCTCATCAACAGTTCAGAAGGATTCGGTGGCACCTGACCGCGCGGGATCAGGTCAAATTTGGCAATAGAGGTCGGTTTAGCAGCGGTAGTAATATCGCCCTGACCAATCAGAATTTCCGACAGGCCATTAACGTTATTAGTGCCCAACAGCTCGTGGGTGTAGCCTTTACGCATATCGCAGTCGATCAACAACACCCGTTTATTGGTCTGACTGATCACCGCCGCCAGGTTAGCGCAGACAAAGGTTTTACCAATTGACGGGCTAACCCCGGTCATCATCAACACATTGTTCTGCGCCTGCATCATCGCGAAGTGCAGACTGGTACGCAGACTGCGGATGGCTTCAATCGCCAGATCGGTTGGATTCCCCACCGCCAGTAGCTGGCTCTGTTTATAGCGTTTAATCCCTTTGATGGTTTTGACGCTATCGCGCGCTTTCTGCCATTCCGACAGCGGAATGCTGGCATAGACGCTGATACCGTGTTCTTCCAGCACCTGCGGGCTTTCGATGCCGCGATTAAACAGCGAGCGCAGTAGCACACCAACAATGGAGAGCATCAGGCCAAGAATAATCGCGCCAAGAATAATCAGCCCTTTCTTCGGTTTCAGCACGCCAGGCTGGGTGATTGCCGGGTCAACAATGCGCACATCGCCGACGGTGCTGGCCTCGGTGATTTTCAGCTCCTGCTCTTTATTCAGCAGTTGCATATAGACCTGCTGACCAGACTCGACATCGCGAGTCAGACGCACAATTTCCTGCTGGGTTTTCGGCATTGCCGTTACGCGACCGTTAAGTTTGGCTTTTTCGTCTTCCAGTGCCTGACGTTTCTCCAGCAAAGTACGGTACGCCGGGTGAACTTTGGTGAACAGCTTAGAAATTTCCGCCTCTTTAAAGGTCAGTTCGTTCAGCTGCGCGTCGATGTTCACCATCGAATCGAGCACCGCTTTTGCTTCCAGCGGCAGATCGACAGAATCTTTATCCTGACGGAAGGCATTCAGTTTGTTTTCGGCGACATCAAGGCGGCTGCGCACTTCTGGTAACTGTTGCGCGAGGAAAGCGAGGCTTTTCGACGCTTCCGCCGATTTGCGCTCAATATTTTGTTCCTGATAGTTACGGGCGATGCTATTAAGAATGTCGCGGATCTGTTCACGATCTTCACCGGTGTAAGTGAGGCTCAGTACGCCAGCGTCTTTGCCGTTCTCTGTTACCGTCAGGCTGTTTTGCAGTTGATTGATCATCCCCAACGTGGAGTATTTGGTGACGGTAAACTCACTGCCCGGGCTGGCGTGAATGGCTTCAACCATCAGCGTGACGCCTTCTTTTTTCAGCATCTGGCCCGCTTGCCCACGGGCGCTAAAGCCGCCATCACTGCTCAAAGTGTAGGTTTTGTTGTCCAGCACATTAAGCGTAAACACCTGATCCGCCATCTCTTTCGGGCGGTTAAAGGTAGTCACTTTCACCGTCTCATTCTGACGCCCCATCAGGCGATCCCAACCTGCACCGAAGACAGGGAAGGTGTTTTTACTCACCGCAATATCGAGGTCAAGATCGTCCACCGTTTTACCGAGCACCAGGCGCGAACGAATCAACTGGATCTCGGCGTCCGAGGCTGGCGGTTTGTTAGCTAACGCCGAACCAATGTCCTGCACCAGCGAATTGCCGCCGCTTTGTTCGATTTGTACCAGCGCGTCTGCGCTATAAATCGGCGTGGCGAAGAAGGTGTAAATCACAGCACAGAGGGCGAACACGGCGGTGATGCCAATCACCCACCAGCGCGCTTCAATGACGGTGCCGACCAGGCGACCAATATCGATTTCATCACTGCCCGTTACCGGAGCGGCATGTTGTTTTACTTTTTCTGTCATTCTTATACCTGCTCTGCGTTCAATGCCTGCGCCCACTGGCGGGCAGACCGTTCAAGTAATGTGTACACCGCTGCAAACGTTTCCCGGCTTTTGCGATACGGATCGGGAATTTCACATTCGTTATCCCAGTGACCAAACAGCATCACTTTGCCGCGCATCTCGGGTGCCATCTCGCATAAGCGTTCGATATGGCGCTTTTCCATGGTCAAAATCAGGTCATAGTTGCGACACAGGCGGCGGCTGATTTGACGGGCACAGTGGCCTTCCAGAGAGAGTTGATGCTCGGCGGCGACGCTGATAGCGGTAGGATCAGCGCCCTTACCGACCAGCGCGCCGAGTCCAGCGGACTCCACTTTTAGCTCCGGGTGATAACGTTGCAGTAAGCGTTCCGCCGTCGGGGAACGGCAAATATTGCCGACACAGACAACTAAGATGTTGTTAAACATGACGATTACCAGTTATGAATGTCGCTGGCTGTATCCGTCATGTAGCGGACACCGCTAATAGTTGGCAGCAACTGATTGATCAGACGGTTCCAGCGGGAAACCGGGGCGGTGGTGACATACACCACGTCATAAGGTTGCAGGCGGAATTCTGTCGCCATCACCAGCGACGTGGCATCGGACATATCCAGCTGGTAGATATTGGCAATCTTGCCGTTACGCCCACCCTCGCCTTTCAGCGGACGAATGACAAAGATGCCGCTGGCGTTGGAGGTGGTCATGTCGATACCTTCGGCATTGCCCAGAGCTTCAGTCAGGGTCATGCCGCTAAAGTCCATTTTCAGGGTGCTCTGTTTCTTCACTTCACCCATCACAAATACTTTCAGATCATCATTACGCGGCACGTAGAGAATATCGCCTGGGTAAAGCAGTCGGTTCTGATTGAGGTCGCCGTTTTGCATCAGCGCCTGCAAAGAAATGCGTTCTTCACGACCATTGTGTGTCAGCACCACGTTGCGCCAGTCAGCGGTGTCTGTCAGGCCACCGGCGGCGTTAATGGCGTCGAGAATAGTCAGCGGTACGTTGGTGATGGCCTGCTGACCGGATTTATTCACCTGACCTGAGATATAGGCTTTTTGTGAGCGGAAGGCGGCGATATTAACGTCCACCTGCGGGTCAGCGATGTACGTCGCTAAGCGGCTGGTAATATCACTGCGGATTTCAGCGAGCGTTTTCCCCACCACGTGAACCTTGCCGATATACGGGTAGAACATGGTGCCGTCAGGCTGTACCCAGTTGCCAGTGTCGCTGGAGCTGCGGTACTGACCTGCGGGCGTGGTAAGTTCCGGGTGATCCCAGACGGTGACATTAAGAACGTCGCCCGGCCCGACGCGATACTGGTAATTCGCAATCTCGCTTTCCAGCGTCATATTGGGGCGCGCCACGTTCGGGCGTGGGCGTAATTGATCAATCAGGCGCGGGGTCAGCGGATAAACATTCACCATTTTGTCGAGGTCGAAATCAGCGTCCTGCTGTTTGATGACGTCTTTACCCAGCGTAGACATATTACTGCCCGGAAGTACTGTGCAACCGCTTATCAAGGTTACTGACACCAATAATGGCATCAATTTCATTTTGGATTTCATCATTGTTTATTTATCACTTTGGCAGAGTAATTATCCTGTGCATTATTTATCGACATGCACATTTACCTTGCAGCTAATTGAATAAGAATTTAACTGGCATCAGTCCTAAAAAAATTGATTTCATCCGCAGGCTATTGACAGAATAATTCAGACTGGTCTTTCAGGCATCCAGACACGCTACCGCCCCTGGCTTTCTAGCTACCAATACACTGATTTAGTTTGGTTTTTAAAACCCTCTCAGCATACAGTCGTTGATGAGAAAGGGTTATTCAGGAAATTCATTTTCCGAATATAAGGTAGCATTATGGTAATTGAATATTGGCTCCCCAATAATGCAGGAGGAAGTGTTACAGCTAACGGAATAGCAGGCAAGGTAACAATTCGACAATTGGCTATTTTTAAGAATTATATTAAGTGTCATCCAATATGTTTTTTAGGAGTTTCTTTAGGTTGACAACAATTAATATTGCGTCTCCACATGCGATATTTCTTAAATAATGTTTTATTATTACCACTTTTAATTCAGGGATAATGCAATGTTATAGTTCTCAAATAAAGTTAGATAAATAGTGCTGCAACATTGCATTTTTGCCCTGATTTATCCATGATCGAATTGTGACATTTGTCATACAACGAATAGGTATTGCACTTACTATGGAATGGATTGCCGATCCGTCTATCTGGGCCGGGTTAATCACGCTGATTGTGATCGAACTGGTCCTCGGCATTGATAACCTGGTCTTTATTGCCATCCTCGCCGAAAAACTACCGCCGAAGCAGCGTGACCGCGCACGAGTTACCGGGCTGCTGCTGGCAATGTTAATGCGCCTGTTACTGCTGGCGTCAATCTCCTGGCTGGTCACCCTGACTCAACCGCTGTTCAGCTTCCGCTCGTTTACCTTTAGCGCACGCGACTTGATCATGCTGTTCGGTGGTTTCTTCCTGCTGTTCAAAGCCACGATGGAGCTGAACGAACGGCTGGAGGGGAAAGACAGCAATAACCCCACGCAGCGCAAAGGTGCGAAGTTCTGGGGGGTGGTGACACAAATTGTGGTGCTGGACGCCATCTTCTCACTCGACTCGGTGATCACCGCCGTCGGGATGGTCGACCATTTGCTGGTCATGATGGCTGCCGTTGTTATCGCTATCAGCCTGATGCTGATGGCAAGTAAACCGTTAACGCAATTTGTTAACAGTCACCCGACGATCGTTATTCTCTGCTTAAGTTTCCTGTTGATGATTGGCTTTAGCCTGGTGGCGGAAGGTTTCGGATTCGTCATTCCGAAGGGCTATCTGTACGCCGCGATTGGTTTCTCGGTGATGATCGAGGCGCTCAATCAGTTAGCCATCTTTAACCGGCGACGTTTTCTTTCTGCTAACCAGACGCTGCGCCAGCGGACTACCGAAGCGGTAATGCGCCTGTTAAGCGGGCAAAAAGAAGATGCGGAACTGGATGCCGAAACCGCGTCCATGCTGGTGGATCATGGCAACCAACAAATCTTTAATCCGCAGGAGCGGCGGATGATCGAGCGGGTGCTTAATCTTAACCAGCGTACCGTCAGCAGCATCATGACCTCGCGCCACGATATTGAGCATATCGATCTCAACGCGCCGGAAGACGAGATCCGCCAGTTGTTGGAGCGCAATCAGCACACGCGTCTGGTCGTTACCGACGGCGATGACGCAGAAGATTTGCTCGGTGTTGTTCACGTTATCGACCTGCTACAACAGTCGCTGCGCGGCGAACCGCTCAACCTGCGTGTGTTGATTCGCCAGCCGCTGGTATTCCCGGAAACCTTGCCGTTGCTACCTGCCCTGGAGCAGTTCCGTAATGCCCGCACGCACTTTGCTTTTGTGGTGGATGAGTTTGGCTCGGTAGAAGGGATTGTGACATTAAGTGACGTCACCGAAACCATTGCCGGTAACTTACCGAACGAAGTGGAAGAGATCGACGCCCGTCATGATATTCAGAAAAACGCCGACGGTTCCTGGACGGCGAATGGTCATATGCCGCTGGAAGATCTGGTGCAATATGTGCCGCTGCCGCTGGATGAAAAACGTGAATATCACACCATTGCCGGGCTGCTGATGGAATATTTACAGCGTATTCCAAAACCTGGTGAAGAAGTTCAGGTGGGGGATTATTTGCTTAAAACGTTGCAGGTGGAAAGCCATCGCGTGCAGAAGGTGCAAATTATTCCGCTGCATAAGGATGGCGAGATGGAGTACGAGGTGTGATGGTATGTAGGCCTGATAAAACGCGTAAAGCGTTGCATCAGGCCTACAAATTATGTCATCTGGAAACTTACATCTTCTCCAGCAACTTCTTCACATCTTTGCCATTGCGGGAATCTTTATTGCGCTCAGCCCAATCGTGCAGGCGACGTTTGGCTTCATCCTGTAAGTGTTTGCGCAGTAACTGATCCACTTGCAGGCTGTAATTGAGTTGCTGCCAGTTGCCGTAAACCCGCAGCGGAACCGGTGTTTCTTTGAGGAAATCAATCAGTTTGCTTTCCCCGTTCCAGCCACCAACGACTCGAATGTCAAACTGGGTATCGCAGGTCTGCTCTGCCAGATTCAACGAGCCTTCCCCTGTCAGAGCCAGCACTGGCGATTGACCTTGCATGTCGTTTAACGTTACGAGGCCATTATTTAGCGTGAGATCGGTCGTAAAGCGGTCGAGACGAGTCACATTATCGAAGTTTTCAGCGGCCTTCACATCACCGCCGTTACGTTCTACCGCTTGCTGAATCATCTGCTGGAAGTTCATCCCTTCCATGCGCGTGTCGGTCATTTCAACATGCGCTTGCCCTTGCCAGTTGTGGCGGAATGCTTCGGCATCGATGTCAGCGCCGGAGAAATCACCAGCTAGCGACATTTTTCCGGTTAACGAAATCGGATAGTTAAATGCCTTCAGAATGGTACTAATCTCGACATTCTCCAGCCGAGGTTGAAAGGTTATCTGCGGATGTTTTGCCGTCGCGTCCAGCGTCCCCGGCAGCGATATCTGTCCACCGTTGAGTTTGCCTTGCAGTTGGGTGATTTCCAGCAAACCCGATTTATTGGTCATTTGCGTAGCAACATCAGTAAAATTCATCCCGCGCCAACGCACGTTACTGGCCTGCAACAAAATATCAGCCGCAAAACCTTTCAACCCCTGATAGGCCGGTTCATCAATACGCGAGGAAATAACCGGACGCGGCAGCATTGGCTGGTTTTGCCCCTGTTGCGTGGTTCCGTTTTCACTGTTAACGGCTTCATTAAGCGGTATGAGATTATCAAGATTCAGTTGCGAAAACTGCAATCTTAACAACCATTCTGGCTTTTCAGTCAGCGTGACCTGCGCCTGCCCACTAAGTGTGCTGTCATTCGCGGTCAAATTGATTTGATTAAATGAAAGGCGTTTATGTGACTCTTGCCACTGGGCCTGGAAGCTCCCCTGCCCCTGAATACCTTGCTGTGGTAGATCTGCGCCTTGCAGCTGCCAGCTAATTTGCTCAATGGCTGCGGTTAAATCATGTGGATAATCAGAAGCATCCACCGTGCCTTTGAGGGATAACGTGAGATCGCGCTGATCGCGATTAACCCGCCCGGAGAACTCAAACGAGCCACGATGCTGTGGATCTTGTTCCATTTGCAGACGGATGTTGCGAATTGTCACCTGCTCGTCATCTTCATGCTGGAACACCAGCAGACTGTCCGCCACTTTCAGACTGGAGATATCAAACGACCAGCCGCGATCTTCTGACAGATCCGGCAACGTATTGTCGCGCGGCGCAACGGGTGCATCGTCACGACGAACCGCTTCCGACTGTGGCGTAAGTTGAATTACCGCGCCTTTCAGCATCACCTGCTTAACGCTCAGTTGATGACTCAACAACGGCAATAACGCCACATCAAGGCGCATATTATCGGCGCGCACCAGTGGCTGGCTCGCCCCCTGGGCAGTGAGGGACATTCGCCCGGAGAGGATACTAAGCTGCGGCCAGACGTGCCAACGCAGTGGCCCATCCAACTGCAATTGATAACCGCTACGTGCAGCAACCTGCTTGACCATATAGTCGCGGAAATCATTCGGATTCACCAGCAACACTAACGCAGATAATCCGGCCACCAGCACGACCAGGATTATCATCAGCGTCGTCAGAAATCGTCTCATGGTATCCTCAATGAGCCTGAATTAGTCTTTATCGATTCGGCTGGCAACCGCGCCCTGCTGGTTGCGATATTTCGCATCTTCACGGCGGTTGTATGGCCGCGCCGCCGGGCCGGAAAGTGGTTCAAAACTTAACGCGCCAATTAACATGCCCGGACGCAGCGCCAGCGGCAATTTACCGGAGTTGTAAAACTCCAGCACAATGCAGCCAGACCAGCCTGGATCGATACGGTGCGCGGTAACGTGAACCATCAGCCCCAGACGCGCCAGTGAGGAACGCCCATCCAGCCATCCCACAAGATCGGCTGGCAGCGTAACCGACTCCAGCGTCACCGCCAGCGCCAGTTCCCCTGGATGGAGATAAAACGCCTCGCCCTCGTCGAGCACGATTTCATCGCTCATCACCCGATCGAGCGCGGCGCTCACTTCATCTTTGGGACCGCTCAGATCGATAAACGCTGCCGTGTGACCACGGAAGGTACGAAACTTATTGCCCAGGCGCACATCTACCGTCGCGCCATTAATACGCTCTACCGGCGGACGTGGGTTGATCGACAAACGGCCTTCATCAAGCCAGGCTTCAATATCTCGGTCACACAGACGCATGGCATTTTCTCCTTTCGTGCATCACTCCCTTAACGCTAGTTACGTCAAGGGCATACCAGGTTATCACTGAACGGTACACAATTTATCAAGCTTATTCAAAGAACTGACTTATTTTCGCTTTCAATATATCGATCGCGATGCGGTTTTTACCACCGCGTGGCACGATAATGTCCGCATATTGTTTTGAAGGTTCAATGAATTGCAGGAACATCGGACGCACCGTTTTTTGATATTGCGCCATCACGGAATCCATCGAACGCCCACGCTCGTTAACGTCGCGCTTGATGCGGCGCATCAGGCAGATATCCAGCGGGGTATCAACGAAAATTGAGAAGTTAAGTTCGTCACGCAGACGCGCATCCGTCAGCAGCAAGATGCCTTCGAGGATAATGACTTTCTTCGGCTCAACCTTCACCGTTTCTTTCATACGCGTATGTTCAACGTAGCTGTAAACCGGCAGGTCGATAGCCGAGCCGCGTTTCAACGCTTGTAAATGCTCAAGCAGCAGACTGTGATCCATCGCGCTCGGATGGTCATAGTTGGTCTTAACGCGTTCTTCCATCGACAGATGGCTTTGATCTTTGTAGTAACAATCTTCCGGAATAACGCCGATGTGTTCATCACCCACTTGTTCACGTAATTCACGATAAAGGGTACTGGCAATGAGACTCTTGCCGGAAGCCGATGCGCCAGCGATACCGATAATGACGCACTGATGAGACTGATCAGTCATAAATTTAGCGACCTGATTAACCTGGATGTTAGGAAGGGGGCGCCGAAGCGCCAAACGCGGCAATTATAGGGATTTCATCCGCCTGATACCAGTCGAATAGCGTTGCCGCACACTTAGAGTTAAGTGTTGACGATCAATCCCCTGACGCAAATTTAATTGTTCGGTTTTAAAGCAAGGTAAAAAATGTTGTGCAAAGTTGCACAAATTATCCGCCATTACGTCACTTTATGAACAATCCGCATATAAAATGTAAAACTTTTGTACTAGCATAAATACAAATACTAATACTGACGACCTGGTCATACGGATAGAGCGGTAATGAGTAAACCATCACAACGTGTTTTAATTACCCTGCCTCATCCCCTGCTTCACCTCATCAGTTTAGGTTTAGTCTCATTCATCTTTACCCTTTTCTCGCTTGAGCTTTCACAGTTTGGTACGCAACTTGCGCCACTCTGGTTCCCCACGTCCATTATGATGGTGGCATTTTACCGCCATGCCGGGCGGATGTGGCCGGGAATCGCATTGGCCTGCTCGCTGGGGAATATCGCCGCATCCGTGCTACTGTTTTCTACCAGTTCGCTGAATATGGCGTGGACGGCAATCAACATTGTTGAGGCCGTAGTGGGGGCAATGCTGCTGCGGAAATTGCTGCCGTGGTATAACCCACTGCAAAATCTGGCTGACTGGCTACGTCTCGCATTTGGCAGCGCCATCGTGCCGCCAGTATTGGGGGGCGTGCTGGTTCTCCTGCTGGTATCAGACGACGATCCGCTTAGAGCGTTTCTAATCTGGGTACTTTCCGAATCAATCGGCGCACTGGCGCTAGTACCGCTAGGCTTGTTATTTAAGCCACATTACCTGCTCCGTCACCGTGATCCACGGCTGTTGTTTGAAACACTATTAACATTAGCCATCACGCTGACGTTAAGCTGGCTCTCGATGCTATATCTACCGTGGCCTTTTACTTTCATTATTGTGCTGCTGATGTGGAGCGCCGTGCGCCTGCCACGGATGGAAGCCTTTTTGATCTTCCTCACCACTGTGATGATGGTGTCGCTGATGATGGCGGCCGATCCGACTTTACTCGCCACGCCGCGAACCTACTTGATGAGTCACGTACCGTGGCTGCCATTTTTACTGATCCTGCTGCCCGCCAACATCATGACCATGGTGATGTACGCCTTTCGCGCTGAACGCAAGCATATTTCAGAAAGCGAAACCCGCTTTCGTAACGCTATGGAATATTCCGCCATCGGCATGGCATTAGTGGGCACCGAGGGGCAATGGCTGCAATCCAACAAAGCTCTATGCCAGTTTCTCGGTTACAGCCAGGAAGAGTTGCGCGCCCTCACCTTCCAGCAACTTACCTGGCCGGAAGATCTCAATAAAGATCTACAACACGTTGAGAAGCTAATTAGCGGTGAAATAAATACCTACTCGATGGAGAAACGTTATTACAACCGTAATGGCGACGTTGTCTGGGCGCTGCTTGCCGTCTCGCTGGTGCGCCACACCGATGGCACGCCGCTCTACTTTATTGCGCAGATTGAAGACATAAACGATCTTAAACGCACCGAACAGATTAACAAACGCCTGATGGAACGGATAACGCTGGCTAATGAAGCGGGTGGGATTGGCATCTGGGAGTGGGAACTGAAGCCGGATATTTTTAGTTGGGATAAGCGGATGTTCGAGCTATATGAAATTTCACCACATATCAAACCGAACTGACAGGTATGGTATGACTGCGTGCTGCCGGAAGATCGCCAACACGCCGAAAAAGTGATTCGTGATTCATTACAGGCTCGCTTGCCCTTTAAGCTGGAATTTCGCATCATCGTGAAAGACGGTATTCGTCATATCCGCGCCCTCGCCAATCGGGTGCTGAATAAAGAAGGCGAAGTCGAACGATTGCTCGGTATTAATATTGATATGACCGAAGTGAAACAGCTGAACGAGGCGCTGTTTCAGGAAAAAGAGCGCCTGCACATTACGCTGGATTCCATCGGCGAAGCCGTGGTCTGTATTGATATGGCGATGAAAATCACCTTTATGAATCCGGTTGCCGAGAAGATGAGCGGCTGGACACAAGAAGAGGCGTTGGGCGTTCCACTATTAACGGTGTTGCAAATTACATTTGGCGACAATGGGCCGTTAATGGAGAACATTTACAGTGCCGACACCTCGCGTTCCGCTATTGAACAAGATGTCGTTCTCCACTGCCGCAGCGGCGGCAGCTACGACGTCCATTACAGCATTACGCCGTTAAGTACTCTGGACGGCAGCAATATTGGTTCGGTACTGGTCATTCAGGATGAGACTGAGTCACGCAAAATGCTGCGCCAGCTTAGTTATAGCGCCTCCCATGATGCCCTGACGCATCTCACTAACCGTGCCAGTTTTGAAAAACAACTGCGAATACTGCTGCAAACGGTAAGCAGCACGCATCATCGACATGCACTGGTGTTTATCGATCTTGATCATTTTAAAGCGGTGAATGACAGCGCCGGGCACGCGGCGGGCGATGCTTTACTGCGTGAACTGGCGTCGTTGATGCTGAGTATGCTGCGCTCCAGCGACGTGCTGGCGCGACTCGGCGGTGATGAATTTGGTCTGTTGCTACCGGACTGTAATGTTGAAAGTGCCCGCTTTATCGCCACACGCATTATCAGTGCGATTAATGACTACCACTTTATGTGGGAGGGCCGTGTGCATCGGGTAGGTGCCAGCGCAGGGATTACCCTGATCGATGACAGCAATCATCAGGCGGCAGACGTGATGTCGCAGGCCGATATCGCCTGTTATGCTTCGAAAAATGGTGGGCGCGGTTGGGTGACGGTTTACGAACCACAGCAAACTGCTAAACATAGCGAACGGGCGGTGATGTCACTCGATGAACAGTGGCGGATGATCAAAGAGAATCAACTGATGATGATCGCCCACGGCGTCGCTTCACCGCGAATCCCGGATACGCGTAATTTGTGGCTGATTTCGCTTAAGCTCTGGAGTAGTGAAGGTGAGATTATTGATGAACTGGCATTTCGTCGTAGCTTCAGCGATCCGGCGCTCAATCACGCCCTTGATCGTCGGATATTACATGAGTTTTTCCAGCAGACAGCAAAAGCGGTTGCCAGTAAAGGCTTAAGCATCGCCCTCCCCCTTTCCGTTACCGGGTTAAGCAGCGCCCCGCTGGTGGATAAACTGCTTGCGCAACTGGAAAGTAGCCCCCTACCATCGCGGTTATTACATCTGATTATTCCGGCTGAAGCAATTTTCGACCACGCAGAAAATATGCATAAATTGCGGCTGGCAGGCTGCCGGATCGTGCTCAGTCAGGTAGGGCGCGATCTGCAGCTCTTCAACACACTGAAAGCAAATATGGCGGATTATCTACTGCTCGACGGTGAGTTATGCGCCAGCGTACAGGGTAATTTGATGGATGAGATGCTGATATCGATCATTCAGGGTCATGCCCAGCGACTGGGGGTGAAGACCATCGCGGGGCCAGTAGCGTTGCCGCTGGTGATGGATACGCTTTCCGGCATGGGTGTTGATCTGATTTATGGCGATGTCATTGCCGACGCTCAACCTCTGGATTTGCTGGTTAATAGCAGTTATTTCGCGATTAACTGAGTATTGCCTGATGCGACGCTGACGCGTCTTATCAGGCTTACAATTCGCTCATTCCCCAGGCTGGATAAGACGACCAGCATCATACTTCTTCTGGTTGCCAGCCTTCCGTATACCAGATATGCAACAGCGCATAAGAACGCCAGGGTTTCCAGCGTTCGGCATAACGGCGGATTTGTGCCGGCGTCATTCCAGGAAATCGCTGTTTAATCAAATAATCATCCGGCAGGAAAACATCTTTCGCTTGCCAGCCACGCAAGGCAAAATAATTTGCCGTCCAGCGCCCAATTCCAGGAAATGTTTGCAGCGTTTTCATCGCTAGCTCAACGTCGCCCGGCATTTTCATCGGTAAGGAGCCGTCCAGTGCCGCATTGGCTAAATGAATCAGCGCCTCTGCCCGTTTCAACGGCATCCCCAACCCTTTTAGTGCCATCGGGTCGGCTGCTGCCAGTCGTTGAGGTGTGGGAAAGCAGACATATTCAGGGAAATCATCCAGCCGTTCGCCATAAAGCTGCGCCACTTTGGCGGTCAGTTTTGCCGCCATCGTTACACTCACCAGTTGGCCTAAAATTGCGCGTACGCCCTGCTCAAAAGCATCAACACAGCCCGGTAAACGCAATCCGGGCCGCGCCGCGCCTAATTCGCCCAATGCACCGTTAACAATCTGCGGATTACATTGCAGATCAAACAGGCGGCTCATTTTCGCCAGGCACTCGGTCGCCACCGGTTCTAATCCCGAACTTACGTTCACTTGCAACGTATTATTTTTGCTATCAGGAACCACCGTTATCACGCCGCGATGTTCGCCCACCGCCAGACTACGGGCATAATAATTGTCCGCAACTGTTTCCACTCCACTCACCGCACGAGCGGCAAGAAATCCCAACATCCACGACCAGTCATACGGCGGCTGCCAGTTCAGGGTATACATCGCATCTCCTTTTTTATCCGCTTTCAGCATAAACGTTATTCAGACGCTGTGCTTTGCTTTCATATTCCGGTTGTCGCGACGGCAACATTTCGCTAAAGTCACGCCCCTTCTTCACCGGCATGGGGATTATTTCGTGTTTATTGGTTTTGATTACGGTACAGCAAACTGTTCAGTGGCGGTGATGCGCGACGGTAAACCGCAGATGTTGAAAATGGAAAATGACAGCACGCTGCTGCCCTCGATGCTTTGTGCACCAACGCGTGAAGCAGTAAGCGAGTGGCTGTACCGCCATCATGATGTTCCGGCAAACGATGATGAAACGCAGGCGCTGTTACGTCGGGCGATTCGTTATAACCGCGAAGAAGATATCGACGTCACGGCGAAAAGCGTGCAGTTCGGTCTTTCCTCACTGGCGCAGTACATTGATGATCCGGAGGAAGTGTGGTTTGTGAAATCACCGAAATCGTTCCTCGGTGCCAGCGGGTTAAAACCGCAGCAGGTGGCGCTATTTGAGGATCTGGTCTGCGCAATGATGTTGCACATTCGCCAACAAGCGCAGGCGCAACTGCCAGAAACAATTACCCAGGCGGTCATTGGTCGCCCAATCAACTTCCAGGGATTGGGCGGAGATGAAGCAAACGCCCAGGCGCAAGGGATTCTGGAACGTGCGGCGAAGCGTGCCGGGTTTAAGGATGTGGTATTTCAGTACGAGCCGGTAGCGGCAGGGCTGGATTACGAAGCCACCTTACAGGAAGAAAAACGGGTGCTGGTGGTGGATATCGGCGGTGGTACTACTGACTGTTCCTTACTGCTAATGGGGCCGCAGTGGCGTTCGCGTCTCGATCGTGAAGCCAACCTGTTGGGTCACAGTGGTTGCCGTATTGGCGGTAACGATCTGGATATCGCGCTGGCATTTAAACACCTGATGCCGCTGCTGGGCATGGGGGGCGAAACCGAAAAAGGTATCGCCCTACCGATCCTGCCGTGGTGGAATGCGGTTGCCATCAACGACGTACCTGCGCAGAGTGATTTCTACAGTAGCGCCAACGGTCGCCTGCTTAACGATCTGGTACGCGATGCCCGCGAGCCGGAGAAAGTCGCCCTGTTGCAGAAAGTCTGGCGGCAACGTTTAAGTTACCGGCTGGTGCGCAGCGCGGAAGAGTGCAAAATTGCCCTTTCAAGCGCAGCGGAAACCTGCGCGTCGCTGCCGTTTATCCGTGACGAACTGGCAACGCTGATTAGCCAGCATGGACTGGAAAGTGCCCTCAACCAGCCGCTGGCGCGGATTCTGGAACAAGTGCAACTGGCGCTGGATAACGCCCAGGAAAAACCAGACGTCATCTATCTGACCGGTGGTAGCGCCCGATCGCCGCTGATTAAAAAGGCACTGGCGGAACAGTTGCCGGGCATCCCGATTGCAGGTGGCGACGACTTTGGTTCCGTTACTGCCGGGCTGGCGCGCTGGGCAGAAGTGGTATTTCGTTAAATAAGAAATGGCTCAGCAGCGGCTTAAATCTGCCTGAGCCTGAGCCAGTTTCTCTGCCGCCTGACGTAACGGTTCCATCAACGGCATGGTTCGTGCGGGAGCATGAAGGCGGAATCGCTGTAACTCTGCCGCACCCTCTGTCAACGCAGATTCCAGCCGATGACGTTTAGCAGTCATTTTCGCCATTACCGCTTGTCTGTCTGCTGGTGTTACCGCTTCGTTCGGCCTGAATACAAAACGGCGTTCGCAGCTCGCTTTCCAGTCGATAACCGCCTGAGTCAGATGGTCGCCAAATCCTTTCACTTGTTTAACGCCGCGCCGGGTCACATCTGCCGCTGTTTCGATACTAAAGGACCGTAAAGCCGCTTTACGCGCGGGACCAACGCCGGGAATAGAAGCAACATCAATAAAAAACCCCTCCAGAAACTTCTGCTTCTGCCGCTCCCTTGCGGTGTCCTGAAGTGCTGCCAGATCGCGCTTTTCTTCTTCCGGCAATCCCAAAAGCTCATTCTTCATTTTTTCAAGCATCGTTCGTTTGGTGATAAAACCTTCCAGCCCACCCACCTGCTGGATCTGGTTAACTAAATGGTCATAGTCCATTTTTGCACTATTAAAAGCTTCACGTCGTCGCTGGACTTCTGCTTTGTACGCTTTGCTTGCAAGGCTGCCAATAATCCAGATAGCCGCCAACACAGGAACCAAAATGATATAACTCGGTTCCGCCTGAAGACCGCAAAGCAGCAGTGATAACGCTGACAGCGCGATCTCAATCAGAATGATGTATTCACGCCGTAACAGGCCTAAAGGAAGCGGCCTGCCAGCAGCCTGGAAATGAGCGGGTAATGGTAACTGTAGTGCTGGCGGTGGCACTGACGCCATCACCATCGCCCAGACTTTTGCCAGCACAAAATCCCCGCCTGTGGTAATGACCTCTTCGCTGAGATCAATAAAATAGATAACGCCTTGATTATCCAATGCACACCACGGACAGTCAGTTAAATGACCGGGGTAAACATGCATTGCTGAAACGGGACATTTTTTTAACTGTTGGCGTAGAGAATCCAGTGCCGCTACCCACGCTTTAGCCGTCGGACGCCCGGTTGCCACGCCACTTTCAGTGAACGCCTGCTGAAACATGACTTCAACATCACTCGGTAACATCGATAGCGGAATAGATCGTGGCGGCGGTTTTAAGCCACGTCGCTGATTGTCTGATGCATAGGCATAACGGAAATGGGCAATATCCGTCTCCAGCGCATTACCCGCTTCAGAGATAAGCGGCACACCGGAATAAGGGTGACGCCCACCAAACAAGACGTGAAAAATCAGCAACGCAAGGCCAAAATTATCGTGATTTACGGTGCGCTCAAAGCCGACAAATGACGGTAAGGCTTGCAACTCTGGCGGCGTAAAATGCGACACGCCGACTTCGCATAAATGCAGCGTGCCATTGGCGTTAATCTGAAAGGAGTCACTATCGATAAGCACCACTTGGCTGTCGCGGCCCACCATAAAGCTGTTCTGGTTGACGTCACCCACGACATGCCCGTGCTCATGCACCGTAGCAAAAGATGCCGCTATATTGCGCGCAACATAGAGTAGAAAATCCCACGCACAATGAGGATAACGTTGACGACGATGTGCCGGGCTATAGATCATATGAATCGGTTCTTTACCAGACACTTTTGGCATCATAAAACCGATAACTTTTCCGCCTCGCCCAGCGTGAAGCGTTGACTGTGGCCAGGCAACATAATTGAGCAATTGCGTGCCGGCTGTCGCGGCCATAAAGGCGAGTTTGTCCTGTTTTAAGGCGGGTGGCGGCGTGTGATAAATCTTGACGACGCTATCGACAAACTCATTGATATCATAAACCGCGCCTTCGCCACCTTTGCCTAATTCATGACCTGGCGTCACGCAATCGCCAGCTGCGGTATATATAGTTGATTTCACGGCAACCACATGGCCAGCGCCAGCGTTTTATCATCATCGGTGCGTTCATTCACTGCGGGGCAGGACAAAAATTGCTTTAGCAAATCTGGCAATATATCGCGTTGTTCTGACGTCGCTGATTCCAGCCCATTGAAAAATGGCGCAAAAAAAGGTACATGGGGAGAATTTTCCAGCATATTTAATGCCAGCCGCTGAATACCATCCGTAAATGCAGCCACTTTTATCACCTGCGCATCGCAACTGTAAGTCTCAAGGCGCGTGACAGCATCTTCATCAGTAATGAAGTAGGTCATATTGGCATATTCGCCATTCATCGGCGTTAGTGGTAGCTGTAGCCCTTCACCAAAATCCACCACCACGCCACCATCGCCAATCTGCATAATCAATGTGCCGGTCGCTGATGATATAACGCCCAAAAAAGTACAGGAAAAATCACGAACCGCCAGTTCTTCAGCTTGTGCACGGGCAGTAATACAGTGGCGAATTGCCAGCACAATATCTGTCGCAAGCACATCATTCAGACCACATTCACCACCCTGTACTTTTTGCATCATAAACGCCATCGCTTCATTGACGGCGAGCGTCGCGCCTTCGCCACCCTGCGAAACGCTACCTGCGCCATCGGCAAGAAACATCACCAGTAACGGTTGCTGGTCGTTTATCCAGACAACCTGCATCTGGCAGGCATCCTGGCAAGGTAAGTCAGAGCTGATATGCGACGTTCCGACGGCTGATGAATAGACCAGACGCCAGCTCACACTGACGTCCAGCCTTTTGGCGCTTCCAGTACAACTTCCGTTCCCGGCGTGGAGCGGGAAACCGAACGTAGCGAACTGGATAACCAGCTAAACAGTTCACGGAATTGTAATCCCTGCAACGGCAAAGGCTGACGGACGCTGATTTGTGCCAGAGTATTCATATCTGCCCCCTGAACACCGATGGTAAAGAAGGCAAACTTCTTATCTTCTTCTCCCTGAAACACTTTACTGGCAGCAGCCTGCCACTCATCGGTTGGCGCGCCATCGGTGATCAAGAAAATCCACGGGCGATAATACGAAATACCATTTGCACGGTACTCACGTTTCCGCTCCTCAACCATATTCAGGGCTTTGGTAATTGCAGCGCCCATTGGCGTATCGCCCTGAGCAAACAAGATAGGCGGGAAAAAGTTAGCGGCGCTGGTAAATGGTTGTTCCACATGCACCGGGCCGAAAGTCACAATGCCGAGTTCCACTCTTTTTAAGGCCAGCGGATCGGCAAGCAGTTCATCGCGAAAGGTCACCAATCCTGCGTTAAGTTCGTTAATGGGTCTACCGCTCATCGAGCCAGAAACATCCAGCAGCAAAATACAGGGGCAACGTGGTTCCGGGTTACTGGCAAAATCGCTGGTGGCAAACGTGATTTGTTCGCTCATAAGAAATCCTTTCTTAGAGAATTATTGAGATTCGGTATCATACCGAGAGCAATAATAAATTAAGAGCAAGCGAAGATACTTTCAGAATTAAGCCCGGCGGCGCAGATAAGTTTGCTATTCGCCTCGCAAGAACGTGGGCTTCAGATTGACAATAAGGGTGGAGTAACATAAGTTCAGGAGTGAGGGTAGAGCGGGGTTTCCCCCGCCCTGGTAGTCTTAGTATGCTGGGTAGCTAATCACTAAGAGCACCACGATGATGAGTATCTTCATCATGACCCTGTCCTTATTTAAGGCCCCTTCCTCGGGAGGGGCTTTCCCGTTTCAGCGTCCCGCTGAAATCGTCGGCTTACCTCCTTTCGCCATGTACGCAGTCTATCGCTAACTTGCAGAGAAAATAGTTTCCTGCGTCATTACTGGATGCGCGCTCGCAAAGTGCACCACTATTCAGACTATTCGCGAAACTGTTTCATAATTCCTCCATTTTTCTCCCTTATTGGCTGGCTACACTAGTAACATTGCGCGAAACGTTTCAGGAAGAGAAACTCTTAACGATGAAAGACAGTTATAAATCCCGTTGGGTAATCGTAATCGTGGTGGTTATCGCCGCCATCGCCGCATTCTGGTTCTGGCAAGGCCGCAATGAATCCCAGAGCGCAGCGCCAGGTGCGACGAAACAAGCACAGCAGCCGCCAGCGGGTGGTCGCCGTGGTATGCGTTCCGGCCCTTTAGCACCAGTACAGGCGGCAACCGCCATTGAACAGGCCGTTCCGCGTTATCTCACCGGGCTTGGCACTATTACCGCCGCTAATACTGTTACGGTGCGCAGTCGCGTTGACGGCCAGTTGATGGCGCTGCATTTCCAGGAAGGCCAGCAGGTAAAAGCGGGCGATTTGCTGGCAGAGATTGACCCCAGCCAGTTCAAAGTCGCACTGGCCCAGGCACAGGGGCAACTGGCAAAAGATAAAGCCACGCTTGCCAACGCGCGCCGTGATTTGGCGCGTTATCAACAACTGGCAAAAACCAATCTCGTATCTCGTCAGGAACTGGATGCCCAACAGGCGCTGGTCAGTGAAACCGAAGGCACCATTAAGGCTGATGAAGCGAGTGTCGCCAGCGCGCAACTGCAACTCGACTGGAGCCGGATTACTGCGCCAGTCGATGGTCGCGTTGGCCTCAAGCAGGTTGATGTCGGTAACCAGATCTCCAGCGGCGATACCACTGGCATTGTGGTGATCACCCAGACGCATCCTATCGATTTGCTCTTTTCCCTGCCGGAAAGCGATATCGCAACCGTCGTGCAGGCGCAAAAAGCCGGAAAACCGCTGGTGGTAGAAGCCTGGGATCGCACCAACTCGAAGAAGTTAAGTGAAGGTACGCTGTTAAGTCTCGATAACCAAATCGATACCACTACTGGTACCATTAAAGTAAAAGCACGCTTTAATAATCAGGATGATGCGCTGTTTCCCAACCAGTTTGTTAACGCGCGCATGTTAGTCGACACCGAACAAAACGCCGTGGTGATCCCAACCGCTGCCCTGCAAATGGGTAACGAAGGCCACTTTGTCTGGGTGCTGAATAGCGAAAACAAGGTCAGCAAACATCTGGTGACGCCGGGCATTCAGGACAGTCAGAAAGTGGTGATCCGCGCGGGTATTTCCGCAGGCGATCGCGTAGTGACAGACGGTATTGATCGCCTGACCGAAGGAGCGAAAGTGGAAGTGGTAGAAGCTCAGAGCGCCACCGCACCGGAAGAGAAAGCCACCAGCCGCGAATACGCGAAAAAAGGAGCGCGTTCCTGATGCAGGTGTTACCTCCGAGCAGCACAGGCGGCCCGTCGCGCCTGTTTATTATGCGTCCTGTCGCCACCACGCTGCTGATGGTGGCGATCTTACTCGCCGGGATTATCGGCTATCGTGCCCTGCCCGTTTCGGCGCTGCCGGAAGTGGACTACCCGACTATTCAGGTGGTCACGCTCTACCCTGGCGCCAGCCCGGATGTCATGACCTCTGCCGTTACCGCGCCGCTCGAACGCCAGTTTGGGCAGATGTCTGGCCTGAAACAGATGTCGTCGCAGAGTTCCGGCGGTGCGTCAGTTATCACCTTGCAGTTCCAGCTAACATTGCCGCTGGATGTCGCCGAGCAGGAAGTGCAGGCCGCGATTAACGCCGCCACTAACCTGCTACCGGGCGATCTGCCTAATCCGCCGGTTTACAGCAAAGTGAACCCGGCAGATCCGCCGATCATGACGCTTGCCGTCACCTCAACCGCCATGCCGATGACGCAGGTGGAAGATATGGTGGAAACCCGCGTCGCGCAGAAAATCTCGCAGATTTCCGGTGTTGGACTGGTGACGCTTTCCGGCGGCCAGCGTCCGGCTGTTCGCGTCAAACTTAACGCCCAGGCGATTGCCGCCCTCGGCCTGACTAGCGAAACCGTGCGCACCGCCATTACCGGCGCTAACGTTAACTCAGCCAAAGGTAGCCTCGACGGCCCTTCCCGTGCGGTCACGCTTTCCGCTAACGACCAGATGCAATCCGCCGAAGAGTATCGCCAGCTAATCATCGCCTACCAGAACGGCGCGCCGATTCGTCTGGGCGATGTCGCAACCGTAGAGCAAGGTGCGGAAAACAGCTGGCTCGGCGCGTGGGCGAACAAAGAACAGGCAATTGTGATGAATGTTCAGCGCCAGCCCGGTGCTAACATTATCTCCACCGCCGACAGCATCCGGCAGATGCTGCCGCAGCTTACCGAGAGTTTGCCGAAATCGGTAAAAGTGACGGTGCTTTCTGACCGCACCACCAACATCCGCGCATCGGTCAACGATACCCAGTTTGAACTAATGATGGCTATCGCGCTGGTAGTCATGATTATCTACCTGTTTTTGCGCAATATTCCGGCAACCATTATTCCTGGCGTTGCGGTGCCGCTGTCATTAATCGGCACCTTCGCAGTCATGGTATTTCTCGATTTTTCGATCAATAACCTGACGCTGATGGCGTTAACTATCGCCACCGGATTCGTGGTCGATGACGCCATCGTGGTGATCGAGAACATTTCGCGCTATATCGAAAAAGGCGAAAAACCGTTGGCGGCGGCGCTCAAAGGCGCAGGTGAAATCGGTTTTACCATTATCTCACTGACCTTCTCGCTGATTGCAGTGCTGATCCCGCTACTGTTTATGGGCGATATCGTCGGGCGACTGTTCCGCGAGTTTGCCATTACCCTGGCGGTAGCGATTTTGATCTCAGCCGTGGTGTCGCTGACCCTGACGCCGATGATGTGCGCGCGGATGCTCAGCCAGGAGTCGCTGCGTAAACAAAACCGCTTCTCCCGCGCCTCGGAGAAAATGTTCGACGGGATAATCGCCGCCTATGGTCGCGGGCTTGCGAAAGTGCTGAATCATCCGTGGCTGACCTTAAGCGTGGCGCTCAGCACCCTGCTGCTTAGCGTACTGCTGTGGGTGTTCATTCCGAAAGGCTTCTTCCCGGTGCAGGACAACGGCATTATTCAGGGCACTTTGCAGGCACCGCAATCCAGCTCCTTTGCCAATATGGCCCAGCGGCAACGCCAGGTTGCGGACGTGATTTTGCAGGATCCGGCGGTGCAAAGTTTGACCTCATTTGTTGGCGTTGATGGCACTAACCCGTCGCTGAATAGTGCGCGTTTGCAGATCAACCTCAAACCGTTGGATGAACGTGATGACCGGGTGCAAAAAGTCATCGCCCGTCTGCAAACGGCGGTGGATAAAGTGCCGGGCGTCGATCTCTTCCTGCAACCGACGCAGGATCTGACCATCGATACCCAGGTCAGCCGCACGCAGTACCAGTTCACCTTGCAGGCAACTTCGCTGGATGCGCTCAGCACCTGGGTGCCGCAGTTGATGGAAAAGCTCCAGCAGCTTCCACAGCTTTCTGATGTCTCCAGCGACTGGCAGGACAAAGGGCTGGTGGCGTATGTCAATGTTGATCGCGACAGCGCCAGCCGTCTGGGTATCAGCATGGCGGATGTCGATAACGCCCTGTACAACGCGTTTGGTCAGCGGTTGATTTCCACTATTTATACTCAGGCCAACCAGTATCGCGTGGTGCTGGAGCACAACACTGAAAATACCCCTGGGCTGGCGGCGCTGGATACCATTCGCCTGACCAGCAGCGATGGCGGCGTGGTGCCACTTAGCTCGATAGCCAAAATTGAGCAGCGTTTTGCGCCGCTCTCCATCAACCATCTGGATCAGTTCCCGGTCACCACCATCTCCTTTAACGTGCCGGATAACTATTCGCTGGGCGATGCGGTGCAGGCGATTATGGACACCGAGAAGACGCTGAATCTGCCGGTGGATATCACCACGCAGTTCCAGGGTAGCACCCTCGCCTTCCAGTCGGCGCTGGGCAGCACTGTCTGGCTGATTGTCGCGGCGGTGGTGGCGATGTATATCGTGCTCGGCATTCTGTATGAAAGTTTTATTCACCCGATCACCATTCTCTCGACGCTACCCACCGCAGGTGTCGGTGCATTGCTGGCGTTACTGATTGCCGGTAGTGAACTGGATGTGATTGCGATTATCGGCATTATTTTGCTGATCGGTATTGTGAAGAAAAACGCCATCATGATGATCGACTTCGCGCTGGCTGCCGAGCGCGAGCAAGGCATGTCGCCGCGCGATGCCATTTACCAGGCTTGTCTGCTGCGTTTTCGTCCGATCCTGATGACAACCCTGGCAGCTCTGCTTGGCGCGTTGCCGCTGATGTTGAGTACCGGAGTCGGCGCGGAACTGCGCCGTCCGTTAGGCATTGGCATGGTCGGCGGTCTGGTTGTCAGCCAGGTGCTGACGCTGTTTACCACGCCGGTGATTTATCTGCTGTTCGACCGTCTGGCATTGTGGGCAAAAAGCCGCTTTGCCCGTCATGAAGAGGAGGCGTAAGTGAAGTTTTTCGCTCTCTTCATTTACCGCCCGGTGGCGACGATTTTACTGTCGGTTGCCATTACCCTGTGCGGCATACTGGGCTTCCGTATGCTGCCGGTCGCCCCGCTGCCGCAGGTCGATTTTCCGGTGATTATGGTCAGCGCCTCGCTGCCTGGGGCGTCGCCAGAGACAATGGCGTCTTCCGTTGCCACGCCGCTGGAACGCTCACTTGGGCGCATTGCCGGGGTCAGTGAGATGACCTCCAGCAGCTCGCTCGGCAGCACGCGCATTATTTTGCAGTTTGATTTTGACCGGGATATCAACGGCGCGGCGCGCGATGTGCAGGCGGCAATCAACGCCGCACAAAGCCTGTTGCCCAGCGGGATGCCCAGCCGTCCGACCTATCGCAAAGCGAACCCGTCAGATGCGCCAATTATGATCCTGACGCTGACATCCGATACTTATTCCCAGGGTGAATTGTACGATTTCGCCTCGACGCAGCTGGCGCCGACGATTGCGCAAATCGATGGCGTCGGTGATGTCGATGTCGGCGGCAGCTCGCTGCCTGCGGTACGCGTCGGGCTGAATCCGCAGGCGCTGTTTAATCAGGGCGTGTCGCTGGACGATGTGCGCACCGCCATCAGCAATGCCAACGTGCGTAAACCGCAAGGGGCGCTGGAAGATGATACCCACCGCTGGCAGATCCAGACTAACGATGAACTGAAAACAGCCGCTGAATATCAGCCGCTGATTATTCATTACAACAACGGCGGCGCGGTTCGTCTGGGCGATGTGGCGACGGTGACCGACTCGGTGCAGGATGTGCGCAACGCCGGGATGACCAACGCCAAACCGGCTATTTTGCTGATGATCCGCAAACTGCCGGAAGCCAATATTATCCAGACGGTAGACAGCATCCGGGCAAAATTACCGGAGTTGCAGGAGACCATTCCGGCGGCGATTGATCTGCAAATTGCCCAGGATCGCTCCCCCACCATTCGCGCCTCGCTGGAGGAAGTCGAGCAAACGCTGATTATCTCGGTGGCGCTGGTTATTCTGGTGGTCTTTTTATTTCTGCGCTCAGGTCGCGCCACCATTATTCCTGCCGTTGCGGTGCCCGTTTCGCTGATTGGTACGTTTGCAGCGATGTATCTGTGCGGATTCAGTCTCAATAATCTGTCGCTAATGGCGCTCACCATCGCCACAGGCTTTGTCGTGGATGACGCCATCGTGGTTCTGGAAAACATTGCCCGTCATCTGGAGGCGGGGATGAAACCGCTACAGGCCGCGCTGCAAGGTACTCGCGAAGTCGGCTTTACGGTACTGTCGATGAGTCTGTCACTGGTGGCGGTGTTCCTGCCGCTGCTGTTGATGGGCGGATTGCCGGGGCGCCTGTTACGCGAATTTGCCGTGACACTTTCTGTCGCCATTGGTATTTCGTTGCTGGTATCCCTGACGTTAACGCCGATGATGTGCGGCTGGATGCTGAAAGCCAGCAAGCCGCGTGAACAAACACGGCTACGCGGTTTTGGCCGGATGCTGGTTGCGCTGCAACAAGGCTATGGTAAGTCGCTGAAATGGGTACTCAATCACACCCGTCTGGTAGGCGTGGTGCTGCTTGGCACCATTGCGCTGAATATCTGGTTGTATATCTCGATCCCGAAAACCTTCTTCCCGGAGCAGGACACCGGTGTGCTGATGGGCGGGATACAGGCGGATCAGAGTATTTCGTTTCAGGCGATGCGCGGTAAGTTGCAGGATTTCATGAAAATTATCCGTGACGATCCGGCAGTGGATAATGTCACCGGATTTACCGGTGGTTCGCGGGTTAACAGCGGAATGATGTTTATCACGCTGAAACCACGCGACGAACGCAGCGAAACAGCGCAGCAAATTATCGACCGTCTGCGCGTGAAGCTGGCAAAAGAGCCGGGGGCGAATCTGTTCCTGATGGCGGTACAGGATATTCGCGTTGGCGGACGTCAGTCGAACGCCAGCTACCAGTACACGTTGTTATCCGACGACCTGGCGGCACTGCGCGAATGGGAGCCGAAAATCCGCAAAAAACTGGCGACATTGCCGGAACTGGCGGACGTGAACTCCGATCAACAGGATAACGGCGCGGAGATGAACCTGGTTTACGATCGCGACACCATGGCGCGGCTGGGAATCGACGTGCAGGCCGCTAACAGTCTGCTGAATAACGCCTTTGGTCAGAGGCAAATCTCGACAATTTACCAGCCGATGAACCAGTATAAAGTGGTGATGGAAGTGGATCCGCGCTATACCCAGGACATCAGCGCGCTGGAAAAAATGTTCGTCATTAATAACGAAGGAAAAGCGATCCCGCTCTCGTATTTTGCCAAATGGCAACCGGCGAATGCCCCGTTGTCGGTGAATCATCAGGGATTATCGGCGGCCTCGACCATCTCGTTCAACCTGCCGACCGGGAAATCGCTCTCGGACGCCAGTGCGGCAATCGATCGCGCAATGACCCAGCTTGGCGTGCCTTCGACGGTGCGCGGCAGTTTTGCCGGAACGGCGCAGGTGTTCCAGGAGACGATGAACTCGCAGGTGATCCTGATTATCGCGGCGATCGCCACGGTCTATATCGTGCTGGGAATGTTGTACGAGAGCTACGTGCACCCGCTGACCATTCTCTCCACCCTGCCCTCGGCGGGCGTTGGGGCGCTGCTGGCGCTGGAGCTGTTCAATGCCCCGTTCAGCCTAATAGCCCTGATAGGGATCATGTTATTAATCGGCATTGTGAAGAAAAACGCCATCATGATGGTCGATTTTGCGCTCGAAGCTCAAAGAAATGGAAATCTGGCGCCACAGGAAGCCATTTTCCAGGCCTGTCTGCTGCGTTTTCGCCCGATTATGATGACTACCCTCGCTGCACTGTTTGGTGCGCTGCCGCTAGTGTTGTCGGGCGGCGACGGCTCGGAACTGCGTCAACCATTGGGGATCACCATTGTCGGCGGTCTGGTAATGAGTCAGCTCCTGACGCTGTATACCACGCCGGTGGTGTATCTCTTTTTCGACCGTCTGCGGCTGCGTTTTTCGCGAAAATCTAAAGAAACGGTAACCGAGTAAATGACAGATCTTCCTGACAGCACCCGCTGGCAACTGTGGATTGTGGCTTTCGGCTTCTTTATGCAGTCGCTGGACACCACCATCGTCAACACCGCCCTTCCCTCAATGGCGCAAAGCCTGGGGGAAAGCCCGCTGCATATGCACATGGTCATTGTCTCTTATGTACTGACCGTGGCGGTGATGCTGCCTGCCAGCGGCTGGCTGGCGGATAAAGTCGGCGTACGCAATATTTTCTTTACCGCCATTGTGCTGTTTACCCTCGGTTCGCTGTTTTGCGCGCTTTCCGGCACGCTGAATGAACTGTTGCTGGCACGTGCGCTACAGGGCGTAGGCGGCGCGATGATGGTGCCGGTTGGCAGGCTAACGGTGATGAAAATTGTTCCGCGCGAGCAATATATGGCGGCGATGACCTTTGTCACGCTGCCCGGTCAGGTCGGCCCACTGCTCGGTCCGGCGCTCGGCGGTCTGCTGGTGGAGTACGCCTCGTGGCACTGGATCTTTTTGATCAACATTCCGGTAGGGATTATCGGTGCGATCGCCACGCTAATGTTAATGCCAAACTATACCATGCAGACGCGGCGCTTCGATCTCTCCGGCTTTCTGTTGCTGGCGGTTGGCATGGCAGTGTTAACGCTGGCGCTGGATGGCAGTAAAGGCACAGGACTTTCGCCGCTGACGATTGCCGGCCTGGTGGCGGTTGGCGTAGTGGCACTGGTGCTTTATCTGCTGCACGCCAGAAATAACAACCGCGCCCTTTTCAGCCTGAACCTGTTCCGCACCCGCACCTTTTCGCTGGGTCTGGCGGGAAGTTTTGCCGGACGTATTGGCAGCGGTATGTTGCCCTTTATGACGCCGGTTTTCCTGCAAATCGGTCTCGGTTTCTCGCCGTTCCATGCCGGACTGATGATGATCCCGATGGTGCTCGGCAGCATGGGAATGAAGCGGATTGTGGTGCAGGTGGTTAACCGCTTTGGTTATCGCCGGGTACTGGTGGCAACCACGCTGGGTCTGTCGTTGGTCACGCTGCTGTTTATGACCACCGCGCTGCTTGGCTGGTACTACGTTTTACCGTTCGTCCTGTTTTTACAAGGTATGGTCAACTCAACGCGTTTCTCCTCCATGAACACCCTGACACTGAAAGATCTACCAGACAATCTGGCCAGCAGCGGCAACAGCCTGCTGTCGATGATTATGCAATTGTCGATGAGCATCGGTGTGACCATCGCCGGGCTGCTGCTGGGGCTTTTTGGCTCCCAACATGTCAGCGTTGACAGCGGCACCACACAAACCGTCTTTATGTACACCTGGCTTAGCATGGCGTTTCTCATCGCCCTTCCGGCGTTCATCTTTGCCAGGGTTCCGAACGATACGCATCAAAACGTGGCTATTTCGCGGAGAAAAAGGAGCGCGCAATGAAGTTCTGGCGACCCGGCATTACCGGCAAACTGTTTCTGGCGATCTTCGCCACCTGCATTGTGTTATTGATCACGATGCACTGGGCGGTACGTATCAGTTTTGAGCGCGGCTTTATCGATTACATTAAGCATGGTAATGAACAGCGGCTGCAAATGCTCGGAGATGCACTTGGCGAGCAGTACGCCCAGCACGGTAACTGGCGCTTTCTGCGTAATAACGATCGTTTTGTATTTCAGATACTGCGCTCATTTGAACATGATAATAATGAAGACAAACCGGGTCCCGGTATGCCGCCACACGGCTGGCGTACTCAGTTCTGGGTGGTTGATCAAAACAACAAAGTGCTGGTTGGCCCACGCTCTCCCATTCCACTGGACGGTACACGGCGGCCGATTCTGGTCAATGGTGTTGAAGTTGGCGCGGTGATCGCCTCACCCGTTGAACGGTTAACCCGCAATACCGATATCAATTTCGATAAACAACAGCGGCAAACCAGTTGGCTGATTGTCGCTTTATCTACCTTACTGGCGGCGCTGGCGACATTCCCACTGGCGCGCGGTTTGCTGGCTCCAGTGAAACGACTGGTGGATGGCACGCACAAACTTGCGGCGGGCGATTTTACCACTCGCGTGACGCCCACCAGCGAAGATGAATTAGGAAAACTGGCTCAGGACTTTAACCAGCTCGCCAGCACGCTGGAGAAAAACCAACAGATGCGCCGCGATTTTATGGCTGATATCTCTCACGAACTGCGCACGCCTTTAGCAGTACTGCGTGGGGAACTGGAAGCCATTCAGGATGGCGTGCGTAAATTTACGCCCGAGACAGTGGCGTCTTTACAGGCGGAGGTCGGTACACTGACCAAACTGGTTGACGATCTCCATCAGTTATCGATGTCTGATGAAGGTGCCCTCGCCTATCAAAAAGCACCGGTAGATCTGATCCCACTGCTGGAAGTGGCGGGCGGCGCATTTCGCGAACGATTCGCCAGCCGTGGCCTGAAGCTGCAATTTTCCCTGCCGGATAGCATCACCGTATTTGGCGATCGCGACCGTTTAATGCAGTTATTCAATAACTTACTGGAAAACAGTCTACGTTACACAGACAGCGGCGGCAGCCTGCAAATCTCCGCCGAGCAGCGCGACAAAACGGTACGTCTGACTTTTGCCGACAGTGCGCCGGGCGTCAGCGACGAACAACTGCAAAAATTGTTTGAGCGTTTTTACCGCACCGAAGGTTCCCGCAACCGTGCCAGCGGCGGTTCCGGCCTGGGACTGGCGATTTGCCTTAACATTGTTGAAGCGCACAATGGTCGCATTGTTGCCACTCATTCGCCTTTTGGCGGGGTAAGCATTACAGTAGAGTTACCGCTGGAACGGGATTTACAGAGAGAAGTATGACCGAGTTACCAATCGACGAAAACACACCGCGTATTTTGATCGTGGAAGATGAACCGAAGCTGGGGCAGTTGCTCATTGATTATCTGCGTGCTGCGAGCTATGCGCCGACCCTTATCAGCCACGGTGATCAGGTACTGCCGTATATGCGCCAGACACCACCGGATCTGATCCTGTTGGATCTGATGCTACCAGGCACTGATGGTCTGACACTTTGCCGGGAAATTCGTCGTTTTTCCGATGTCCCCATCGTGATGGTTACGGCAAAAATCGAAGAAATCGACCGTTTGCTGGGGCTGGAGATTGGCGCCGATGACTATATCTGCAAACCGTACAGCCCACGGGAAGTGGTGGCGCGTGTTAAGACCATTTTGCGCCGCTGCAAACCGCAGCGCGAGTTGCAGCAACAGGATGCCGAAAGCCCGTTGATTATCGACGAAGGTCGTTTTCAGGCTTCATGGCGTGGCAAAATGCTTGATCTGACACCTGCAGAATTTCGCCTTTTGAAAACGCTCTCCCATGAACCGGGAAAAGTATTCTCTCGCGAGCAATTACTCAATCATCTTTATGACGATTACCGCGTGGTAACCGACCGCACCATCGACAGCCACATTAAAAACCTGCGCCGTAAACTGGAGGCGCTGGACGAAGAGCAGTCCTTTATCCGTGCCGTTTACGGTGTTGGTTACCGCTGGGAAGCTGACGCCTGTCGTATCGTTTAATATATCTTTGCCCTGGTGAGAGCTGAATTTCCTGTTTATTAACCCGTCATGCCCCTCTCTGAAAGGAGAGGGATAAAACCGTATCCGCATTCAGATTCCTGCATATTTATCAGTAATCTCCCCCACCCTTTAGAGGGTATTCCCCTGATTGGCAGTCAACTGAATATCACCCATACTTAAATCGTTACATACTGTTTTCGATACGCAATTTCAATCAAGGAGTCATTATGGCTGGTTGGTTTGAACTCAATAAGAGCAGTGAAAATCAGTTCCGGTTTGTGCTAAAAGCGGGCAATGGTGAGATCATTCTCACCAGCGAACTGTATACCTCAAAAGCCGCTGCGGAAAAGGGCATTGCCTCGGTGCAAAGCAACAGCCCGCAGGACGAACGCTATGAGAAAAAAACAGCGAGCAACGGCAAATTTTATTTCAATCTGAAAGCTGGCAATCATCAGATAATCGGTTCCAGCCAGATGTATGCCACCGCTCAATCACGCGAAGTCGGAATTGCTTCTGTAAAAACCAATGGCGCAAGTCAGAAGGTGAAAGACAATACTTAATAGTTAAGCCGGGCGTAACTCAGTTGCGTCCGGCTTTATTTCCAATAAACACTTATTTATTGATGATTAAGATTAATCTGCGCCATTAAAATAGTAGGCACAAGCAAGCACTCATTCTGCTCTCTTTGTTTAAAACTCCCCATCCTTATCCTCCTGAACATGTTCATATAGCAAAATATCTTCTAATACTTTTCGTGACGCTATCCGGTTTATGACATACACTGACGTAAGATTTTTACTTACAAGAGAGCATAAACATGGCCAGAACGATGACGGTTGATCTCGGCGATGAGTTGCGCGAATTTATCGAGTCCTTGATTGAATCCGGCGACTATCGCACCCAAAGCGAAGTGATCCGTGAGTCACTGCGCTTACTTCGAGAAAAACAAGCAGAGTCTCGCCTGCAAGCGTTACGTGACATGCTTGCAGAAGGGTTGAATAGTGGTGAAGCTCAGCCGTGGGAAAAGGATGCGTTTTTACGGAAGGTGAAAGCAGGGATAAGGAAATAATGTGCGTATTATTAAGCTCATGCCAAAAGCCAACGAGGATTTAGAAGGCATCTGGTATTACAGTTATCACCATTTCGGCGAACCACAAGCCGACAAATATGTTGAACATCTTTCAGACGTTCTCCAGATTCTGAGTAACAATAATATTGGTACTCCCAGACCTGAATTAGGCTAAGGCATTTTTGTTCTTCCTTTTGAACGCCACCTCATTTATTTCCTGCAATCACCAGGGGAAATTATCGTCATTCGCATCCTTAACCAAAACCAGGACGCTACCAGACATTTGCACTGGAGCTAAACCCGCCGATTGCGCTACAATGCCCGCCCTTAAAGTGGGGGCACTCCCCTAACCGCTTCATCAGGTGGAGCGGATCTGACCTGTCATCAGAACGAGAGAATTATGTTTAAACCGGAACTCCTTTCCCCGGCGGGAACGCTGAAAAATATGCGTTACGCTTTCGCTTATGGCGCAGATGCTGTTTATGCGGGTCAGCCGCGTTACTCCCTGCGTGTGCGCAACAACGAATTCAACCACGAAAATCTTCAGCTCGGCATCAATGAAGCCCATGCGCTGGGGAAAAAGTTTTATGTCGTGGTCAACATTGCGCCGCATAACGCTAAGCTGAAAACCTTTATCCGTGACCTGAAACCGGTAGTGGAAATGGGGCCGGATGCGCTGATTATGTCCGATCCGGGGCTGATTATGCTGGTGCGTGAGCACTTCCCTGAAATGCCGATCCACCTTTCGGTGCAGGCCAACGCCGTAAACTGGGCGACGGTAAAATTCTGGCAGCAAATGGGCCTGACTCGCGTGATCCTCTCCCGCGAACTGTCGCTGGAAGAGATTGAAGAGATCCGCAATCAGGTGCCGGATATGGAACTCGAAATTTTCGTTCACGGCGCATTATGCATGGCCTACTCCGGTCGCTGCCTGCTCTCTGGCTATATCAACAAACGCGACCCGAACCAGGGCACCTGCACCAACGCCTGCCGCTGGGAGTACAACGTCCAGGAAGGTAAAGAAGATGACGTCGGCAACATCGTACACAAATACGAGCCAATTCCGGTGCAAAACGTCGAACCGACGCTGGGTATCGGCGCGCCAACTGACAAAGTGTTTATGATTGAGGAAGCCCAGCGTCCGGGCGAATATATGACCGCGTTTGAAGATGAACACGGCACTTACATCATGAACTCGAAAGATCTGCGTGCCATCGCCCATGTTGAACGCCTGACTAAAATGGGTGTGCATTCGCTGAAAATCGAAGGCCGTACCAAATCTTTCTATTATTGCGCACGCACCGCGCAGGTTTATCGTAAAGCTATCGATGACGCCGCTGCAGGCAAACCGTTCGATACCAGCCTGCTGGAAACCCTGGAAGGTCTGGCGCATCGTGGTTACACCGAAGGCTTCCTGCGTCGCCATACTCACGACGATTATCAGAACTACGAATACGGTTATTCCGTTTCTGACCGCCAGCAGTTTGTTGGGGAGTTTACCGGTGAGCGCAAAGGTGAGCTCGCTGCGGTGGCAGTGAAAAATAAATTCTCCGTTGGCGACAGCCTTGAACTGATGACGCCACAGGGCAACATCAACTTTACCCTTGAGCATATGGAAAATGCCAAAGGTGAAGCGATGCCGGTTGCGCCTGGCGATGGTTATACCGTGTGGCTCCCGGTTCCGCAGGATCTCGAGCTCAATTACGCACTGCTGATGCGTAATTTCTCCGGTGAAACCACGCGTAACCCGCACGGTAAGTGATTAATTTCGATTATTTTTCCCGGATGGAAAATTCTTAGAAACCGATCACATACAGCTGCATTTATTAAGGTTATCATCCGTTTCGCTGAAAAACATAACCCATAAAATGCTAGCTGTACCAGGAACCACCTCCTTAGCCTGTGTAATCTCCCTTACACGGGCTTATTTTTTTGTACCACGACTTTCATCCTGTTCTGACACCGCCTTTTCTTTTCTGCTCTACACTATCTACAGACCAATCATAAAGGCATACGACCATGGCAGATTTCCCCGCCAGCTTACTGATTCTTAACGGCAAAAGTACTGACAATGAAACATTACGCGAAGCAATTATGCTGCTGCGTGAGGAAGAAATGACTATCCATGTGCGGGTTACCTGGGAGAAAGGTGATGCTGCGCGTTTTGTTGAGGAAGCCCGCCAGCTTGGCGTGGCAACGGTGATTGCCGGCGGTGGCGATGGCACTATTAATGAAGTCTCCACGGCGTTGATTCAGTGTGAGGGCAATGAAATTCCTGCTTTGGGAATATTGCCGCTAGGTACAGCGAACGATTTTGCCACCAGTGTGGGTATTCCTGAGGCGCTGGATAAGGCACTTAAACTGGCAATTGCTGGTAACGCTATTGCAATTGATATGGCACAGGTCAACAAACAAACCTGTTTTATCAACATGGCAACGGGCGGATTTGGAACACGCATCACCACCGAAACGCCAGAGAAATTAAAAGCCGCGCTGGGTGGCGTCTCTTACATCATTCACGGCTTAATGCGCATGGATACGCTGCAACCGGATCGCTGTGAAATCCGTGGTGAAAATTTTCACTGGCAAGGCGATGCGCTGGTTATTGGTATTGGCAACGGGCGTCAGGCCGGTGGTGGTCAGCAACTGTGCCCAAATGCGCTGATCAATGATGGTTTGTTACAACTGCGTATTTTCACCGGCGATGAAATTCTTCCAGCTCTCTTTTCAACCTTAAAACCTGACGAAGAAAATCCGAATATTATTGAAGGCGCTTCGGCATGGTTCGAAATACAAGCGCCTCATGAAATCACCTTTAATCTTGATGGCGAACCGTTAAGCGGGCAACGTTTTCATATCGAAATACTTCCGGCAGCATTGCGTTGCCGGCTACCACCAGATTGCCCGTTATTGCGTTAAACAAATTATTCTCTCTTGCATTAAGGAGAATCAGTTATGCCGGATGCGGTGTAAACACCTTATCCGGCCTACAAACTGAACAGATGAATACTACACTGTAATTAATTTCACCCGTGTATTCTGCAATGCCAGTTTATCCACCTCTGACACGGCATCATCAGTAATAATAATGTCAATTTTTTCGATTGGCAGTACCTGATTAAATCCACGGCGGTTAAATTTCGTTGAGTCCAGTACCGCAACCACTTTATTTGCTGCGGTGACCATAGCACTGCTAATCGAATAACCTTCATTAAAGGTGGTAATGCCATTAACCGCATCGATACCGTCCGCACCAACAAACATTAAATCGGCATTGATATCCTGCAATGAACGCTCGGCAATGGAACCATGCATCGAGCGCGTTTTATGGCGTACCGTGCCACCACAAACCACCAGCGTAATATCTTTATTTTCGGAAAGGGCAAATGCCGCAGGGAGACTGTTGGTAATCACCGTGATATTTTTGGCGGTCATTAATCCTTCGGCGATAAGCATTGTCGTACTTCCGCTGTCGAGAATAACGGTCATCCCTTCGTGGATCATTTTTACTGCTGCCTGTGCAATTCTGTTTTTAGGCGCACTGGCGAGCTGAAAGCGATCTTTAAATCCTACTTCCTGTGTCTCGGTTTCGCTATTGCCGGACATTATTTTCGCCGCACCACCATGAAAGCGCGTAACCACGCCTTTTTGTTCGAGAAAGCGCAAATCGGCACGGATTGTCGCTTCCGAGGCAGCAAATATTCCCGCCAGATCCTGAACAAGCACGGTCCCCTGTTCATTCACTAATTGGATGATCTTATTCCTTCGCTCGAATGAATTCATCGTCATTTACCCATATTCAATTGCGCATAGTGTAAACGAAGGGGGACCATTGGTGAATGATCTGTTTTGCACAACGCCGGGCCAGCATCACGCTGGCCCACGGTTTCAGGGAATAAGCAACACCTTACCCGGCATGGTATTGCGAGCGATATCACGCACCGCCTGGGCGAAGCTTTCAAAGCTCCCACGGTGAGCGATTAATGGCTCCAGACATAACTTACGCTCTGCCAGCAAGCAGCTCGCTGTTTCCCACTCCTGCTCTGGCCACGGGCTGGAGTAGTTCATCCAACTGCCGATAACCATCAGCTCTTTACGCAATATTTTGCCAAATGTCGCCGACGTTAAATGCAGATCCTGATGCAACGTGCCCACCAGCGCCAGTTGTGCATGAGGTCCGGCAATCTCTACCGCCAGTTCGACGGTCTGCGGTACGCCAGCCGTCTCAAGGATAAGCTGATTAAAGCGCAGTTCGCGTAAAACAGCCTGCATTTGTGGCGCACTCATTTCGCTGCTGTTAAATGTTTGCGTGGCACCGAAGGATTTTGCCAGTGCCAGTTTTTCTGGGCTAATGTCGATAGCCGTCACACTCTTCGCCCCCAGCGCACTGGCGCACTGGATCGCCAGCAGGCCGATGGTTCCGGCACCAATAATAATGACGTTTTTATTTTCACAGCCTTGCGCTAAATGGAAAGCGTGCAGGCCGACGGTAATTGGCTCTATAAAGGCACCATCCTGAATCGGCATTTCCTCTGGTAGTGCAAAGACATTTTTTCGATTCACCACAATATATTCTGCCAATCCCCCGTTGCGTCGTGATCCAATAAAATCATATTTCGCACACTGGGAATAAAACCCTTTCAGACATTCCGGACATTTAAAACAGGGTAATAACGGAACACAAGCGACCGCATCGCCAGTGTGTAAATCATTTACCCCACTCCCCACGGCATCAACAAAACCACTGAATTCATGCCCCAATGTTATGGGGTAATAATGTGCGCCATTTTTAAATATCCGAGGCAAATCGGAACCACATAATCCTGAACTGGCAATTTTAATCCGCACATCATCCTGATGATAAATTTCGGGTAACTTATGTTCTTCCACGCGGACAATACCATCAGTATCATTAACAACTGATTTCATAAAAACTCCTGAGTGATAAAGGGGGATATTCTCCCCCTTGGGTATAATTTATTGTGCGACAGCAGCTTTCTCTTTGTTAATAACACCGCGCGCCCGACGCCAGGTCATAAAAATACCGGTGAGATAAATAGCGCCGATAATAATGAAACCGGGGATATTCTGCGGGGAGAAAACCTGAATCAGTAACCAGGTAATCGGTGAACCGCCCTGATCCATCGAAGCCACCATGCCTCCGGCTTTTAACGCGCCCGCATTGGCAGCCAGTTGGGTATGCAGGCCAATAGTTTGCGTCGCAATCCACAGGGTGATGCTCATAATGATGACGCCAGAGATCAGGGTGCGGAACAGGTTTCCACGATGCACCGCGACCGCCATCGCCACAAAGAAGCCGATGGTGGCAAGGTCGCCAAACGGCAGCACCTGATTACCCGGCACACAAACGGCAATCAAAATAGTGAGCGGGATAAAAATCAGGCTTGCCGACACCACAGCCGTATGCCCCAGCAGCAACGCCGGATCAAGCCCAATCAAAAACTCCTGACCGCCGAACTTCGCCTGTAAACGGCTACGCGCCTGCTTCGCGATGGGCGTTAAACCATCCATGATAGGTTTGATCACCCGTGGCATCAGCAGCATCACCGCCGCCGTTTTTACCGCCAGTTGCAATACGCCTTTGACATCGTAACCGGCAAGAATGCCGATAATCAGTCCCATCACAAAACCCACGGTGACCGGTTCGCCAAAAGGGCCAAATTTACGCTGAATATCGTCGGCGCTAAATTTAATCCGGTTAATACCAGGGATTTTTTCGATAATGGCATCGACCAGCACCGCAATCGGCCCCATATACGCCGATGTGCCGTGCGGAATGGCTATGCCTTCCAGCTCAAAGAAATCACGGGTATCGCGGGCAAACCAGTCGCCCAACTTATAAACAAACGCTGCGTGAATCACCACTCCCGCGATGCCAATCAGCCATGAACCTGTCGCCAGGTGCAGCAACGCGCCGGTGAAGGTCATATGCCAGATATTCCAGATATCGACATTCACTACCCGCGTCATACGCGTGAGCAGCATTGCCACGTTAACCAGAATTGCAATTGGAATAGCCACCAGCGCAATTTGCGACGCCCAGGTCATTGGAGATGATCCCGGCCAGCCGACATCGACCACATGCAGATTTAAGTCGAAATTTTCCGCCATCGCTTTCGCCGCCGGGCCAATGGAATCCAGCATTAAGCCAATCACCAGACCGATGCCAACAAAGCCAATCCCGATATGCAGACCCGCTTTAAAGCAATCGCCTGCTTTCATGCCTAATATTTTTGAAAAAATAATAATGACAATCGGCAACATGACCGTAGGGCCAAGGTCGAGAATATAACGCATGACTTCTGAAAACATAGGTCACCCCTGTAAGATAGTCAGAATTTTATTTTGTAATGCTTCGATCCCTACACCAGAAACAAAAGGCATACCGTGAACTAACGGAATATCACCAAAACTGCGGTCAACTTTGGCAGTCGTACAAATCAGATGTACACCATCCATATAAGTTTCTATTTCATTAACCCGACACTGGATTAATTCAACAGGGATATTATGGCTCTGACATAACTCTTTAATCTCTTCCGCCGCCATCGTAGAAGTCGCAACCGCGCCTCCGCAAGCGACAATAATCTTGCGTTTCATAAACAGTCCTTTTTATTAGTACAGAGGGATTTTATTCATTTGAATCTAAAACAGATGTTTTGAAATATTCCATTAATTGCACTTCTGGAATGTTGATAAGCGTTTCGACCACATCGGGTTGTTGCAGCTTGCCAAATAAACAACGTAAAAGTTTCAGTTGCTGCTGTGGATTTTCTACAATCAGGGCGATGATTAATGAAACCGCCACTTCATTATCATCATCTGCTTGCTGAAAATTGATTTTATCCGCGAGTCTTAACAGATAAATGGCTGACGTTTTTGCATGAATCGCCTCGCAGTGCGGTATTGCAATGGCGTGCTGTTCCAGCATAATCCCGGTGGGGAATTCCGCTTCTCTGGCAATTAATGCCTGTGGCCAGGAGTCATGAACAACACCTTGCGCGACCATTTCATTGCCAATATGGGTGAGTGCTTCGCGGCGATCGGCAAACGAAATACCGCTACGAACAAATAGCTTTGTCATATTACATCCTTATTATTTTGCACAACCGTAACGATAGGCGCGCAGAACATCAAAAATTTTATCCATAATAAGCTGATGTGGTATCGCCTTGAGTTCCTCACTCTGGATGCGTTCAAATTGTTTTGGCAAATACTGACTAATTATACCCAGTGGAATTTCGACACCGTCAAGGTTCGCCATCATCATCTCGACGCTATTTTTAATTCGACTATGCGGCCAGTAATAACGAATACGATCAGAAAGGCTATAACGAATATCCAGCAAAGAATCGTTAAATCCAGCACGGTAATATTTTTTCCAGTATTGCGGTTCGTCGAGCATGACTTCTTCAATCACGTCAAGACAACTGCTGCGATTTTCCGGCGCGATAAGTTCCTGCTCAATTTGTGCCAGCGCAAATATCGCCTCGCGTAAAGCAAAGGTTAATGCTGGCCCTACTTTCAAAATTGCAAAGTGATCGCGTACTAATTCCCGATACGTCGTCCGGGTCTGGTAATCGGTGGAATGTGCTTCATAGACCATTTTGCTGTTTTCTATCCATTGCGCCAGCGCCTGCGCTTCTTGCGGCTGATAATGGATAATATTGCTGTGATCAAATTCAACGCCAGGCTGTACCACTATCGCAATCACGCGCGTTAACGCCTCTGTCAGGCCACGGGCAATAAACGCTTTTTGATGTGTACGTAAAGTATTGGCGGCATCTTCTACCCTTGTGATGTGCACCGACTGAATGGCGCTGGCCTCACCGCCCGGAACCGGAACTTCGGTGCCAATCACATAAGTCAGTTGTTCACGCTGGCAATCCGTCGCCACGCTTTCCGCTGCGTGGCAAAGTACAGCGGCACGTTCAGCAACCGTTTCTGGCGCTAAAGGTACAGGGTCGCCCGCACAGGACATTGACGCATCAAGATGAATTTTACTGAAACCGGCACGAACATATGCCTTTACCAGCTCGACGGATTTTTCCATCGCTGCATCCGCACGTTCTTGCTGCCAGCAGTTTGGCCCCAGATGGTCGCCGCCGAGAATAATGCGCTCGCGCGCAAACCCAACTCTATCAGCAATCGCAAAAACAAATTCGCGAAAGTCCGCCGGTGTCATTCCGGTATAACCGCCAAATTGATTGACCTGGTTTGACGTTGCTTCAATCAGCACTTTGCGTGTGCTGCTGAGATCGAAAGCCAGCGCCGCTTCAATAACCAACGGATGCGCCGAACAGACAGAACATATGCCGATATGTTCACCGGCTTTATGCCGGGCAATTAACGTTTTCATGGTTTTTCCTTGTTAAATGGCAGATGCGTTATGCCCTGCCCTCGCAGCCACAATCGGCAATCACTTTGCTCACCACATCGCGCATTGCCAATTTGGCCGACTGCAAATAATTTCGGGGATCGGTCGCCTCTGGATGTTCCGTCAGATAACGTTTTAACGCCTGCGAGAAGGCATTTTTCAGCTCCGTCGCGACATTGATTTTGCAAATACCCAGGTTGATTGTTTGGCGAATGTCCGCAGAAGACAGTCCCGACGCACCATGCAGTACCAGCGGTAGCGCAACCTGCTGACGTATGGCCTCAAGGCGGGAGAAATCCAGCGCCGGGGCACTGGCATACATACCGTGAGCGGTGCCGATGGCGACCGCCAGGGAATCAATTCCCGTCGCTTGCGTAAATTCGCGGGCTTGTGATGGACTGGTATATAAAGCATCGGCGTCATTGACTTGCACATCGTCTTCCTGACCGCCAAGTTGCCCCAGTTCAGCTTCGACGCTGACATCAAAGCGATGGCAAAAATCCACCACTTCTTTGACTCGTGCAATGTTCTGCGTATAAGGCAAATGCGAGGCGTCAATCATCACCGAGCGCACACCGAAGCGCACTTTCTGCGCGATATCTTCAAACTTTGTGTGATGGTCAAGGTGAATCGCCAGCGGATGGTGATACTGCTTCGCCATCGCGCTAACCAGCGCCAGCAAGTTTTCTGTTCCGGCATGGTTAAACGTGCCGGGTGTTCCGGCGATGATGACCGGCGCATTCAGGCTAGCTGCGGTTTCCACCACTACCTGCATCGTTTCGAGATTGTGAATGTTGAATGCCGGAACCGCGTAGCCGCCGCGCTGCGCGTTGTTCAGCATCTGCTTTGTCGATACCACGTACATTTTCAAATCCTGTCGTTTGTTTTCGATTTCAAAATATAATGAAATTATTTGTTTTTAAATGTCGAGATAATGATCACAAAAACGACAAAATGAAAATAAATCCAGCAATGACAGACAAAAAAACGGCCTCCCAAGAGGGAAGCCGTAGCAAAGTGCGCGTGGTTTTATGCCGGATGCGGCGCGAACGCCTTATCCGCCCTACGGGGTAGTGCTGTTCGTATGAAGCGTATCAGGCGATAGTAATTTTGCTATCGAGATAAACGTCCTGCACGGCGTTAATCAGTTTCACGCCGTCGGTCATCGATTTCTTAAACGCTTTACGACCAAGGATCAGCCCCATTCCGCCTGCACGTTTGTTGATAACCGCAGTACGCACCGCATCGCTAAGGTCAGTTTCACCGCCCGCAGCGCCGCCGGAGTTAATCAACCCTGCGCGCCCCATATAACAGTTAGCTAACTGATAACGCACCAGATCAATCGGGTTTTCGCTGGTCAACTTGCTGTAAACACGGTCGTCGGTGTAACCGTAATTAATCGCTTTATAGCCGCCGTTATTTTCCGCCATTTTCTGTTTGACGATGTCCGCGCCAATGGTCGCCGCCAGATGGTTCGCCTGGCCGGTCAGGTCGGCGGAAACATGGTAATCAACGCCCTCTTTCTTAAAGGCAGAATTACGCAGATACGCCCACAGCACTGTCACCATGCCCAGTTCATGCGCACGTTCAAAGGCCGCAGAAATTTCTTCAATCTGGCGACGTGACTCCTCCGAGCCAAAATAGATGGTCGCACCAACCGCCACCGCCCCCATGTTGAACGCCTGCTCTACGCTGGCATACAGCGTTTGATCGTAGGTATTCGGGTAACTTAGCGTCTCGTTATGGTTGAGTTTGACGAGGAACGGAATGCGGTGCGCGTAACGCCGCGATACCGATGCCAGCACGCCGTAAGTTGACGCCACACAGTTACAGCCCGCCTCGATCGCCAGTTCGACAATGTTTTTCGGATCAAAGTAGAGTGGGTTAGCGGCAAATGAAGCTCCGGCAGAGTGCTCGACGCCCTGATCAACCGGCAAAATGGAAAGGTATCCCGTTCCCGCCAGACGCCCGGTGTTGTACAACGTCTGCATATTACGTAACACCGCCGGCGGGCGATTATTGTCAATCATCACGCGGTCTACGTAGTCATGTCCGGGAAGATAAAGCTGGTCAGAAGGAATAGTCATACAACGATGCTGTAAAAGGTTGTCGGCATCTTTGCCAAGCAACTGCGCAATATCTGTCATTACTATGCTCCCGTAAATTCCGATTGGATATCGGCTATGGATTGTCCTGGCCCGCCTTTGCGGGCAATCATAATCCTGGTCGTTACAGGCTATTTTTTCCATTCTCAGGATGTTTTTTCAGCGTTTTCTGTTGGCTCGATTCATCAGAAAAAGTGTTACAGCGGTCAAGTTTTCACCGCAAAGGTATTTTAAAGGTATTATTTGATGGTATTGTCAGCGCGTACCTTACATTACCTGTCATGAAGGAATTAAAAGATGAAAACAACAGCAAAGCTGTCGTTCATGATGTTTGTTGAATGGTTTATCTGGGGCGCGTGGTTTGTGCCATTGTGGTTGTGGTTAAGTAAAAGTGGTTTTAGTGCCGGAGAAATTGGCTGGTCGTATGCCTGTACCGCTATTGCGGCGATCCTGTCGCCGATTCTGGTTGGCTCCATCACAGACCGCTTTTTCTCAGCGCAAAAAGTGCTGGCTGTATTGATGTTCGCTGGCGCAGTGCTGATGTACTTCGCTGCACAGCAAACCACTTTTGCCGGGTTCTTCCCGTTACTGCTGGCCTACTCGCTAACCTATATGCCGACCATTGCGCTGACTAACAGTATCGCCTTTGCCAACGTGCCGGATGTGGAGCGTGATTTCCCGCGCATTCGGGTGATGGGCACTATCGGCTGGATTGCCTCCGGTCTGGCATGTGGATTCTTGCCGCAAATGCTGGGTTATGCCGATATTTCACCGACCAATATTCCACTGCTGATTACCGCCGCAAGTTCTGCTCTGCTCGGTGTGTTTGCGTTTTTCCTGCCCGACACGCCGCCAAAAAGCACTGGCAAAATGGACATTAAAGTCATGCTCGGCCTGGATGCGCTGATCCTGCTACGCGATAAAAACTTCCTCGTCTTTTTCTTCTGTTCGTTCCTGTTTGCGATGCCGCTGGCATTCTATTACATCTTTGCCAACGGTTATCTGACCGAAGTCGGCATGAAAAACGCCACCGGCTGGATGACGCTCGGCCAGTTCTCTGAAATCTTCTTTATGCTGGCATTGCCGTTTTTCACCAAACGCTTTGGTATCAAAAAGGTATTATTGCTTGGTCTGGTCACTGCCGCAATTCGCTATGGCTTCTTTATTTACGGCAGTGCGGATGAATATTTCACCTACGCGTTACTGTTCCTCGGCATTTTGTTGCACGGCGTAAGTTACGATTTTTACTACGTTACTGCCTACATCTATGTCGATAAAAAAGCTCCCGTGCATATGCGTACCGCCGCGCAGGGGCTGATCACGCTCTGCTGCCAGGGCTTCGGCAGTTTGCTCGGTTATCGTCTTGGCGGCGTGATGATGGAAAAGATGTTCGCTTATCAGGAGCCGGTAAACGGCCTGACTTTCAACTGGGCTGGAATGTGGACTTTCGGCGCGGTGATGATTGCCATTATCGCCGTGCTGTTCATGATTTTTTTCCGCGAATCCGACAACGAAATTACTGCTATCAAAGTCGATGATCGCGATATTGCGTTGACACAAGAGGAAGCAAAATGAAAACAGAACGTATTCTCGGTGCTCTTTACGGGCAGGCGTTAGGGGATGCGATGGGGATGCCCTCCGAGCTTTGGCCTCGTTCCCGCGTCAAAGCGCACTTTGGCTGGATTGACCGATTTCTGCCTGGACCAAAGGAGAATAACGCGGCCTGTTATTTTAACCGCGCCGAATTTACTGACGACACCTCGATGGCGCTGTGTCTGGCGGATGCGCTGTTGGAACGTGAAGGCGAGATCGACCCGGATCTGATTGGGCGTAATATTCTCGACTGGGCGCTGCGTTTCGACGCCTTCAACAAAAACGTGCTTGGCCCGACCTCAAAAATTGCGCTTAACGCCATTCGCGACGGTAAACCCGTTGCCGAACTGGAAAACAATGGCGTGACCAACGGTGCCGCGATGCGCGTCTCACCATTGGGTTGTTTGCTTCCGGCGCGCGATGTTGATTCCTTTATTGATGATGTGGCGCTGGCGTCCAGCCCGACCCATAAATCCGATCTGGCGGTTGCAGGTGCGGTAGTCATCGCATGGGCGATTTCTCGTGCCATTGACGGAGAAAGCTGGTCAGCGATTGTTGATTCACTGCCTTCGATTGCGCGACATGCTCAACAAAAACGCATCACTACGTTCAGCGCCTCACTGGCGGCACGTCTGGAGATTGCGCTGAAGATTGTTCGTCACGCCGACGGCACCGAATCCGCCAGCGAACAGCTTTACCAGGTGGTTGGCGCGGGCACCAGCACTATCGAGTCCGTTCCGTGCGCCATTGCGCTGGTTGAACTGGCACAAACCGATCCTAACCGCTGCGCCGTCCTGTGCGCCAATCTTGGCGGCGACACTGACACCATCGGCGCGATGGCAACGGCGATTTGTGGCGCGTTGCATGGCGTTAATGCTATCGATCCGGCATTAAAGGCAGAGCTGGATGCGGTAAATCAGCTTGATTTCAACCGTTACGCCACGGCGCTGGCGAAGTATCGCCAACAACGGGAGGCGGTATGAGCGGCGCTCGGTTACACACGCTGCTGCCACAATTAACGACGCGTCAGCCGGTTATGGTAATTGGCGCGGCGGTCATTGATGTGATCGCCGACGCTTACGCCCTGCCCTGGCGCGGGTGCGATATCGAACTGAAACAGCAGAGCGTAAATGTTGGCGGCTGTGCGTTGAACATTGCCGTGGCGTTAAAGCGTCTCGGTATCGAAGCGGGTAACGCCTTGCCGCTCGGTCAGGGGGTGTGGGCGGAGATTATTCGCAACCGAATGGCAAAAGAGGGATTAATCAGCCTGATCGATAATGCCAAAGGCGATAACGGCTGGTGTCTGGCGCTGGTTGAGCCGGATGGCGAACGCACTTTTATGTCGTTCAGCGGCGTGGAAAATCAGTGGAATCACCAGTGGCTGGCGCGACTAACCGTTACACCTGGTAGCCTGCTCTATTTTTCTGGTTATCAACTGGCCTCGCCTTGCGGCGAATTGTTGGTGGATTGGCTGGAAGAGCTGCAAGAGGTGACGCCGTTTATCGATTTTGGCCCACGTATTGGCGATATCCCGGATGCATTACTGGCGCGGATCATGGCCTGTCGACCTTTAGTGTCACTCAATCGTCAAGAGGCTGAGATTGCCGCCGAACGTTTTGCTTTATCCGCAGAGATAACAACACTAGGCAAGCAATGGCAGGAGAAATTTGCCGCGCCATTGATCGTTCGTCTGGATAAAGAAGGTGCCTGGTATTTCAGCGACAACGCATCAGGCTGTGTTCCGGCATTTCCAACGCAAGTCGTTGATACGATTGGTGCAGGTGATAGCCATGCAGGTGGCGTACTTGCCGGGCTGGCATCCGGTCTGTCAATGGCAGATGCAGTGTTGCTGGGTAATGCGGTGGCGTCGTGGGTTGTCGGGCATCGGGGCGGTGATTGCGCGCCAACGCGCGAGGAACTACTCCTCGCACACAAAAACATATAGATCGCTGCGACAGTGACTGATGCTGTATTCAATTGGCCGTTGCTGTTGGTCAAGCGCCACTTGCTTGATCACCAGCACCGGTATTTTGCTATCTAACTGAATATGTGACTGAAACTCGGCATCCGGCATTCGGGCGCTAACGCGGGAACGGGTACGCTTTGGAAAAATATGCTGACTGCGAAAGTAGTCATAAAGAGAAATACCGATGGCATCAACATCATGAATTAAATGCGCAGGAACCCACGACTCCTCAATCGATACCGCTTCTTCATCCACGTAGCGAATGCGCTTAAGCAAGAAGACATCACTTCCTGCTTCAACCGCCAGCTGCTGCGCGACGTCTTCGGGGCACTCTACCACTCGCTTGTTAACCCACAGCGTGTCGGGCTTTTTACCGCGCAACACCACCTGCTGCGAAAAGCCTCGCGCTTCTTTTAACGAGTATTCGAAAATGTTGTTGATCTGCGTGCCGTAACCACGCGAACGCGTCACCACACCCTCTTCTTCCAGCGCCTGCATCGCCTTGCGCACCGTAATGCGCGAAACGCCGGTTAACTGACTTAAATCGCGTTCGCCGGGCAAAATATTGCCATGCTCCAGCACCCCGCTGCGCACGGCATTTTTTACCGTTTCGGCAAACTTAATATAAAGCGGCGTGTTGTCAGCCGCTAAAATACGTTCGTTCAGTTGGGCGATAAGCTGGGTATGCGCTTGTTCCATTTGTCTTTTTCCTGCCGGGGAGTCTGGTGGGAGTATATCACTGCTTCTTATTTAAGGCGTTTCTTTAATCCCATGAACGAATGCCTGCAACTCCTCCACCGTGCCATTAAACACATTAAAATCTACCGGACCATTAATGCCATCCACCTGTCCACGGTCGGAATGCTGCCAGAAACGCCAGGCTATTCCGTCATTGTCCGGACGACGTTGATAGTAGTGAGCCACCCACCACGGATATTCATTGAAATATCCCGCCAGATTGGTGTGATAAAAAACGGCTCCGGAGTAAATAATCGGCTTTTTCCCCGTACTTTTTTCGACCATTTTTAGCCACTGACTGACCCGCTTGCGTAATTCTTTTGCCGATAATTTTCCCCGCTCTTCTACGTCCAGCACCGCAGGAAAATCATCTTGTGTAAAATCCACCGTTTGCAGAAATAATCGCGCCTGAACAGGCGCTGCTATCGACGGAGAAAAATAATGATATGCCCCACGCAGCAGGCCATTTTCGCGGCTTTGACGCCAGTTACGCGAAAAATAGGGATCCACCAGCTTTTCGCCTTCCGTCGCCTTAATAAAGGCAAATTGTAAGCGGATACCGTTATCGCGCATTTTTGCCACCCGCTGCCAGTCGATCCGCTCCTGCCAGCGTGAAACATCTATTCCGTGAATGGTATAACTGGCAGGAATGCGAATAGCAAAAGATTTGACCGGGCGATAACCGTAAAAGTGAATGTAGTCTTTGATCTGAATTGCTGTGGAATAGAAAAAATTCACCGTCTGGCGGGGATAAATCGCAACGATGGAAATTAGCGCCAGAGCGCATAACAAAGCGGTGAATTTTTTGCGACTGACGATTTTTAGCTGCATTAGTTTCATCCCTGAATTTCAGCGCAAAAAAGCTGACAATAACCAAAGCAGCTATAGTACGGTGCTCACCACCAGGCGTGGAAGTGGTGAACCGGACCAATTCCGTGGCCGACTTCCAGTGAGTCTGCCTGGGCTAACGCTGCCGACAGCCAGCTTTTTGCTTCCTGAACGGTATCAGCCCAGTTTGTATGACGCGGGCGTAATGCCGCCAGTGCCGCAGAGAGCGTACAACCGGTGCCGTGGGTGTTTTTGGTCATAATACGCGGCGCAGCAAAGCGTTGTTCGCCGTCACAGGTAAACAGCCAGTCCGGGCTTTGTTCATCATCCAGATGACCGCCTTTCATCAGCACAGCGCCACAGCCCATCGCCAATAATTCACGTCCCTGCTCCAGCATTTCCTGTTCATTACGCGCGTGTGGCGCATCGAGCAAAGCGGCTGCTTCCGGCAAGTTCGGAGTAATTAATGAAACCTGTGGCAATAATCGACTACGCAGCGTGGCTACCGCCGAAGGTGAAAGCAGAGGGTCGCCGCTTTTCGCCAGCATGACGGTATCCAGCACCACGTTTTGGATCTGATAACGTTGCAGCCGTTCTGCTACCGCTTCAACGATATCGGTTTCTGCCAACATGCCGATTTTGGTGGTGTCGATTCGCACATCGCTGAACACCGAATCAAGCTGTGCGGCGACAAAATCAGGCTCAATGCGATACACCGACTGTACGCCACGGGTATTTTGCGCCACCAGCGCGGTGATTACCGAACAGCCGTAAGCGCCAAGTGCCGAAAAAGTTTTAAGATCGGCCTGAATCCCCGCGCCGCCGCTCGGGTCAGTACCGGCTATCGTCAGAGCGTTAATCCGTTTCATGCCTGCACCTCCTGCGTCAGCTGCCAGAGCGCATCAAGGAAATGTGGGACGAAACTGCCCGGCCCTTTGCTTCTGATGACTGCGCGTTCTCCCGCTTGTTTCATCCAGTGACAGGCAGATGCGACATTTTTCAACTGATCGCCTGGTAATGCACAACAGGCAGCGACAACTGCCGATAATGCGCAGCCAGTTCCTACTACTCTGGTCATTAACAGGTCACCGCCATGAATGCCAACGGTGCGACAACCATCGGTAACATAATCCACGTCGCCAGTGACCACGACGATTGCGCCGGTTTCATTTGCCAGAGTTTGTGCGGCGGGCAACGCGTTGGCGGCGGCGTCAGTAGTATCTACACCACGACCACCATTGGCAATGCCTGCTAATGCCATGATTTCCGAAGCATTACCGCGTATGGCGCTTGGTTTATGAGACAAGAGTTCCAGACAAAAACGGCGGCGATAATCGAGTGCACCAACCGCTACTGGATCAAGCGTCCAGGGCGTTTGGGAGCGTTTTGCCTGTTCTATGGCGGCACGCATCGCCTGTGCGCGTGGCTGCGTCAATGTACCAACGTTAATCAGCAAGGCACTGGCAATTGCCGCAAATTGACTGGCCTCTTCGGTTTCGATAACCATCGCTGGCGATGCGCCGAGCGCCAGTAAAGTATTGGCAGTAAAGGTTTGCACCACATCATTGGTCATGCAATGCACAAGGGGGGAATATTGGTGAAAAAGGTGTAACACGGGCGCAGATTGCGCCGGACTCAGCAGGTCGACTTGCATAATTTGCTCCTGCCATAACGTGAAGAAGCAATGACCTGGCGGTCTGTGACTTCCCTACGCTGGCATTATCCAGATCAGGTGATACGGGTATTTCTCAGCCTTCACGCAGAAGGGCACCCCGAGTCGTTTGGTTGCGATAATGAATCGCAAAGGAGGATGTTAATGTCCGGCGCGCGCGTTGTAAACGAGGAAAAATGGCAGTATTACAATAACGTTAAGGAACTATTTTATATAAGAATCCAGCACCTTAAGGACAACATCCAGGTCTTCTTCACGCTTTAGTTCATCACCCTGGTGAACAATGTGTTCCGTCAGATGCCCTTTAATCACTTCCCGCATCAGGCCGTTTACCGCACCACGAATGGCGGCAATCTGTTGTAGAACGGCAGCGCATTCATGCGGTTCATCGAGCATTTTCTTGAGCGCAACGACCTGGCCCTGAATCTTACTGGCACGCGCTTTTAGTTTTTGTTTATCGCGGATGGTATGAGACATGGCAACACCTGGTTAACAAGATAATGAAAAATCATATCACTATTAATCTACTGGGGGGTAGTATCATGTACTGGGGGGAGTAGAATCTCTGCATCCATTTAATACTAAGAATTATTATCATGACCGAATTTACCACTCTTCTTCAGCAAGGAAACGCCTGGTTTTTTATTCCCAGCGCCATCTTACTTGGTGCGCTTCATGGCCTGGAGCCAGGGCACTCAAAAACGATGATGGCGGCGTTTATCATCGCCATTAAAGGTACGATTAAACAGGCGGTAATGCTTGGACTGGCAGCAACCATTTCGCATACTGCGGTAGTCTGGTTGATTGCCTTTGGCGGGATGGTGATCAGCAAACGCTTTACTGCGCAGTCGGCGGAACCGTGGCTACAGTTAATTTCTGCGGTCATCATTCTCGGCACCGCATTATGGATGTTCTGGCGCACATGGCGCGGTGAACGAAACTGGCTTGAGAATATGCACGGGCATGATCACGAGCACCACCATCATGACCATGATCACGAACATCATCACCATCACGAACATGGCGAGAATGTCGAATATCAGGACGCCCATGAGCTGGCTCACGCAAATGACATTAAACGACGCTTTGATGGCAGGGAAGTCACGAACTGGCAGATTTTACTGTTTGGCTTGACTGGCGGACTGATTCCCTGCCCTGCAGCGATAACTGTGCTGCTGATTTGTATTCAACTGAAAGCCCTCACTCTGGGAGCAACTCTGGTCGTCAGTTTCAGTATTGGCCTCGCGTTAACGCTGGTCACCGTGGGCGTTGGCGCAGCAATCAGTGTCCAGCAAGTGGCAAAACGCTGGAGCGGCTTTAACACACTCGCCAAAAAAGCCCCCTATTTTTCCAGCCTGTTAATTGGCTTAGTCGGAGTGTATATGGGCGTGCATGGCGTTATGGGCATAATCCGATAACTCAATCCTTTGGGCTTGCATGTTATCTTCAACCCAGGATGATTCTTAAATCAGCTATTTCCGCTGACTCTTCGCCCGATGAGGATGCTTTTACAGCATCCTTTCATTTACACTTTTTACGAAATCATGGGATCACTAACAAAATATCGCTTGTCGGTTATATTGTATGACAGGAAAGATATGCGACTGATTTTACTGATCCCCAACGTGGAGAGTATATGACCATAAGAAATAAGTTATTGTTGGGTGCGCTGTTGCTGGCAACCAGCGTAGCGTGGGCCGCACCGGCCACTGCGGGTTCGACCAATGCCTCTGGAATTTCAAAGTATGAGTTGAGCAGTTTCATCGCTGACTTCAAGCATTTCAAACCAGGCGATACCGTTCCAGAGATGTACCGCACCGATGAGTACAATATTAAGCAGTGGCAGTTGCGTAACCTGCCTGCGCCTGACGCCGGAACCCACTGGACCTATATGGGTGGCGCATATGTGTTGATCAACGACACTGACGGTAAAATAATTAAAGCCTACGACGGCGAAATATTTTACCATCGCTAAAAAAAGCCCCCTCATCATGAGGGGGCAAATGCAGACACCTTGTTATTTTTTATTATTAGCCACTTGCTCGTCTTACTTGTTATTAGTCATATTTCACGTTGATTAATGCGGTAGCCTCCAGTGCGCCAGATTTAACTTTGTTTTTATCATAAACATAGTAACTGGCTGTTATTGGAATTGAGACCGTTGTATCTGTAATTTTTGACTTAGCCGCAATTTCCTTTAAATTTGTATATCCTGTACTACTGTCAGTGATATTTAAAAGTGTGACTGGCGAACCATTACTTTCAAGAATAAATCCTACGCCATTATCTTCCGCACCTTTCAGTATCGTGTTACTGCTGGTTAACAAGTCAGAACTTGATAAATACACCTGCATTTTCCGTGATGTTTGATTTTGTTGACCTAATAAATTTTTACAACGCAGAATAATATCCCCTTTCTTGCTATTTATTGTTGTTTTGTTACCTGTGGCTGGTAACTGTGAAACGGGAATACTCTCTAAAGTAATTAATAAATCATCAGGTTTGCAGGTCGTTGTTATCGGGTTGTATGACAATGCCAGATTAAAGGAATAGACACCTGCATTCTGTGCCAATGCATTTCTGTAGCTATTCACACATGCATCCCACGACTTTCCTCCTAACAAACACAGTAAAAATTGTACTGCGGCACTCCCACGCGTTGTTGATGAAGCACTGGATAATGTCGCGACACCATTAATCATCCCTGCTCCGCCGCCCCCCGCAGAAACATTCACTTTCGCGTTACTGGCTGCCGATGTCACCGTTACTGAATAACCACTGGTGAAACTGGTCTGGTTATTTGATAATGTGATGCTGTTTTTGTTAGTCCATTCAAAATGTAAATTTAATTTGATGGTATCGTTATAAAGCCCAACAATAATATCCGAAGGACTCATGGGGGTAATGGTATTCGTACTCACGCATGACGAATCATTAAAATTATGTTCATATGTCGCTGTTTGTGTTTGAGTTAGCGCAAAATCCCCCTGAACAACCAAATTATGCTGCGCTGACAACTCTCCATAACATGCCGCATAGCTCGCAGGTATAACCATCATCATGAATATAAATAACACTATGTTAATTCTCATAAAGTTACCCGATGCTTATTGGCAAGTATAAGTTCTAGTTTCATCAATCACTTTACCGAAGGTGATTGTGCATGAAAGCCCTTGTTGTTTATCAATAGCCACATTAACTGATGGCGGAATTTCATTGGTGCGTATAAAAAGCTGACTTCCCTGACCGACAACGCCAATATTATGACCATGGATATCATTGACTTCATAACCAAACGTTAATGGTTGTCCATCCGCTCTTAACGCTTTTATAAACCAGGGCTTGCGCTGATCGGTATCAAAATTAACCAGCACGACCGCACCGCGATAAGGGGCGGCAATTTTCCGGTTACCGCGTAATTCTGTTTCGCTATCGCTTTGCGACACATCCAGCATCAGGTGATTTTCCCGATAAGAGGTCATTCCGTCGTATACCACCACCCCATTATGATTTGTCGTGCGATATTTTTGTCCATTCACGTAGGCATCTTTAATTCCTGGTGCATACATCACAGCAAACGTTTCAGAAAGACGGTTTGCCAGATTCACACCGCCAGACCAGGCGATAACGCCCCCTGAAATACTGGCTCCAGCCTGCCTATACGTGCTGGACTGACTATAACTACCATTCACTGTCGCCATCGGCGCGTTCCAGGTTAAATTTGCACCAGCTGTCGTTTCATTTCCCTGATGCTGATGACTCAGGTTGACACCATAGTTAAACTGATCGCGGCTCCCAACCGTTCCCGATATTCCTGTATTGTTTGAGGCAAGCCCCTGATCATCAAACGTCGTTGAGTTAGACATATATATTTGCCGCCGTGGTGTCGTGACGTCATCACCCCAGTCAAAGGGAATCGAGATAAAAATATTAAAGCGTTTCTCTTCATGATGATTCTCGTCATACGCCTGACTTGCTGCGAGGGTATAGCTTATCCGTTGCAAGTTATTGGAGTAACTCAACTGATAATCTTTACTGCTGCCGCTACGCCCCCAGTAATCTCGCCATAACATACTTAATGACACAGAACCCCAGCCTTCGGGCAATGACTGGCTCATATTGGCAGAGAAGCTATTTTTACGGCCAAAATCATTCTGGTAATAATCGGCAATATCATAGACATCATTTTTATCGCGACGATAATTATCTTTATTATTTGCCCAGACATAATCGTTAAACGTCCGGTAATCGCGCGAAGAATAACGCCAGGCTGCCAGGCCAAAACGCGTCGATGTTTGAGTCACAAATTTGTTGTAGGCTATCTGATAACTTTGTCCGTCAAAAACATCGCCATTATCTTGCTTACTATGGGATTTTGTTGCATCGACAGAAATTGCGCCAATGCGTGTATTCCAGCCAGTCCCAAGAGTAAACGCGTAGTAATTATTGGCAATCATCGTGCCGCCATACAGCGTTAATAAATTATTAAAGCCATACTGGTAACCGACCTGAACAAAATCGCTTTGCTTATTTGCTCCTTCAATATGGCTACGACCCGCCGCAAAATCATATTTCGACACGCCCGGTTGCAACATATTTGGCACCGCCGAATAAGGCACCAGATACGTGGTAACCGAACCGTCAGCCTCTTTCACGCTAACATCAAGATCCGCTCCACCACCCGCTAACTGCAGATCAGTAATCGAAAACGGGCCTGGCGGAACCTCCTTCTGGTAAACGACAAAACCGTTTTGTTCAATAGTTACCAGCGCGTTGCTCTGCGCAATCCCCTGCACCCGTGGGGTAAAATTTTGCTTCGAGTCAGGCAACATCTGCATATCGCGAAACAGTCGCACGCCGCTAAAGCGAACAGAGTCAAAAATATCGCTTGAGGTGTACATATCACCAACACGCAGCGTGCCGAGAATTTGTGCAAATCCGCGTTCCAGATACAGGGTATTGCTTTTCCAAACTCCTGGATTGTTATCCGTTTTGCTGAAACTGGCATCAGAATGCAGTTGCCACCCCAGCAGATTTAATCCACTGTTAAAACGAATATAACTACTCTTACTATTACCCGACGCTTTATAGTCGCTGTAATACTGGCTCATATAATAAGAAGTATAAAAAGCATTGATACCCCGTTCCCAGTTTTCCGGCGGAACATAACCACTTTCCAGTTCATCAACCCAGGCTTGCGGAACGCTGAAATCTAAACGAAAAACACCGATATCCCAGGCATAGCTCCCGCCCTGAACAAGTTGCTCTAATGTTAAACATTGACTGCCACTGGCGAAGCTATCGGTATTAATACCTAACCGCTTTATAATTTCTCTCGCCAGGCATGTTTCTTCGGGATTATCCTTAACGATAACCTCGTATTTTCCACGCCATTGCTTATTGACATAAATATCGACGTCATACTGGCCCGGTAAAGGTTGATTATCATCCAGGCGAATATGAGCAACCTGTTGGTCTTTCATTCCGCCCATCATAAAATGGGTATCAAAGGTTTCTTCTGCTGCATGAACTTCAATGCCGAGCAATAACACAACGATTGCTGATGCGAGTGGGGTTATTCTCAACATAGGCAGCTCCTGCAATTAAATTTTGTCGCTAATATAGTTGCCATCATCATCAATAATGGTCAAATGCCAGTTATTCGTATTATTAGTTTTGACGTTAACACTCTGGCTTTCTAATGGCGCAATCATGATGGTTTCATAATTGACTTTGACATTATTCGCTTTTACATCGGAAATAGTCACCCAGTTCGGTGAATCATTTTTTATCACCAGTCCATTGCCGCTACGATTTACCAGCAATTTCTTAAACGTTGCTTTATTTACCGGAGCAATACCCGACGGTCGGTAAAACAATTTGATTCTGTTTTGCATCGCAAACTTCAGTGCATTCTTGCCTTCTTGCTCTGGACTATTTGGTGGAATATCCAGAACATTCAGATAAAAAATACTCTCTTTATTAGTAGGCAGCTTATTCGGCATAATTTTAATTTTTACTTGCTGCCCGGAATTTGCTCCTATTTTTGCCACTGGCGGCGTTAACATGAAAGGAACCTGAATTTTTTCTGGTGGCAGCGACGTGTCGCCATCATCAATCCACGCCTGCAGCAGCGAAGAGCGATTTCCCTGATTCATCAACTGTACCATCACTTCTTTTTTTTCTGCCGGGTAAATAATACGTGTCCCGTAGATGACAATTCCGGCATGGGCAGGAATGACCATAGAAAAAATGAGTAAAGGTAATAATCCTTTCATCTTAATGCCCCTTGAATTAAAAGGCCGCCATGGGGATAGCGGCCATGTTTATTACCTGGAGAAACTTGCAAATTTATTTAATTATTAATCCTGAGCCACACGCATAACTAAAGAAGATACCACATCACCTGATTGCACTGAGCTTTCTGTCAGTTTCAGGTATTTCGCTTTAAACGGAATCGCATATTGACCATCCGCTGTTTTATAGCTTTCAATATTAAAAGGCGCTGAAACATCCAGTACATCACTGTTATCACCTAAATAGAGATAATAACCCACGGTATCGTTACTACTGGCTATAGCCTTATCATTTCCGGTTATTTTATCATTGGTGATCAACGAGAGTTTTACACCAGCTACTTCTTTCGGACAGCTAATTTTTAACATGCTACTGGTTACACCGACGGCATCATCATAGGTAGAATATTTCGCTTTACCTTCAAAGACAGTGGTTGGTACGGTTGGCATATTAATACTTACTGAATCACCACCCGCTTCAAATTTACACGGAGACTCTGCAATATTCCCCTTAATGGTTAAAGTTCCGGTATCAACGTCTGCAGCAAATACGCCAGCACTCATGAAAAAAGAAGAAAAGACAGCGGCAGCAATAATTGAATGTTTCATAATAGGTTCCTTAATAGAATTTATTTTGGTTGTTAAGAGTCTGTATCTCGTGGAAACAAATTTCTCACACACAGAAAGTTGCCGCAATGTAAACACATTGTTTTATTGATTTAAAACAAATTAACTATTGCAATATAATTACAACAAATACTTAAGAAAGTTAAATATTTACCCCATCTATTAATTGATATAATTTATTGTTAACCACATTCTTCAAATATATAAAAAAGCTCAAATCATTCATAAGAGTGATTTGAGCTTTCAAAATATGATTAAAACAGTGTTGCCTGATTAATCGTAGCGATTTAATACGATTCGACGTTTGCTATCGTTGCCCGCTACCAGCTCTGTAGTAACGCCTTTTACCGGCGAAGAAATCCGATGCCGGGTATCAACGCTTTGCGATACCTGACCGCAATGCTGTTGGAGTTGGCTATTAACAATATCCATACTGCATGTCGGGGGGCTGATCCTGCCATTGATAGTTAATGTGGCAGTATCTGATGAGAACGCGGGTGACGCCAATCCATAAGCGAGAAAAATAATTCCTGACAGCCAATACTTATTCATTGAACGTTATCCCTGTAGTAAAGGTTATGCCTGGATAGATTGAGTGCATAACAAACTATAGCTGTACATCCACTACACAGCCACGAAGGATGATAAAGAGGCTTTACCTGTACGATCAATCTACTTTGTACAGTTTAGGACTAAGATCCGCTGAATATTTGCAGCATTAAAAAAGTGTTCATTTAAAGCCACAAAAATAAATACACCGCATCAATATATTATTGCTGCGGTGTATAAGGAATGACCAGAAAGGTTAATACGCGTTAGACCGCGCGGAAGGAAATCTCGCCAGGAATGACTTCACCCTGCCAGTAGAGCTGGGCAGCCACGCGGTCAGCCAGCTGGCGGTAGATAGTGGTAAATTCACTTTCCGGACGACTGATAACCGTTGGCGTGCCTTTATCGAGATCTTCACGTAAGGAGATGTGTAATGGCATCTGCCCCAGCAACTGCGTGTGATATTTCTCGGCCAGTTTCTCTGCACCGCCAGTGCCGAAAATCGGCTCATGATGACCACAGTTACTGCAAATATGGACGCTCATGTTCTCGACAATACCGAGCACCGGAACTTCGACTTTCTCGAACATCACAATGCCTTTTTTCGCGTCGATCAACGCGATGTCCTGCGGCGTGGTGACCACGACTGCGCCGGTTACTGGAATGTTTTGCGCTAGTGTCAATTGAATGTCACCGGTGCCTGGCGGCATGTCGAGCACCAGATAGTCGAGATCCGGCCACAAAGTTTCCTGCAACATCTGCATTAACGCCTTGCTCGCCATCGGGCCACGCCACACCATCGCGTTGTCGTCAGTGACCAGATAACCAATTGAATTGGTTGCCAGGCCATGAGACATAATCGGTGCCATGTGAGTCCCGTCCGGCGAGGTCGGACGCTGATTTTCTGCCCCCAGCATGGTTGGGATAGACGGACCATAAATGTCGGCATCCAGAATACCGACTTTCGCGCCTTCCGCCGCCAGCGCCAGCGCCAGGTTTACCGCCGTGGAGGATTTACCCACGCCGCCTTTGCCGGAACTGACCGCGATAATGTTCTTCACGCCGTTAATTCCCGGCTGATTTTTAACGCGTTTCAGGGTGGCAATATTATGCGACAGTTTCCAGTCGATAGCTTTTGCCCCGGTGATACGCAACAATTCGGCGCTACATTGCTCTTTTAACTCTTCGAACGCGCTATGCCAGACGAACGGCATAACCAGCTCCACATGCAGGGTGTCGTCCATCCAGGCGACATGATGCAACGCTTTCAGCGTGGTAAGGTTATGCTTCAGGGTTGGGTGCTGAAAATTAGCCAGTGTCCCGGCGACCATTGCGCGCAAGGCTTCTGGTGATTTGGCCTGGGATTGTTCGTTCATCCCGACTCCTTATTTATATAGATAAACCATCAGCTAAATAGTTTACCTGAAGAAAATAGATAAGTACTTACTTAACATTTTCCCATTTGGTACTATCTAACCCCTTTTCACTACTAAGAAGTAATGCCTACTATGACTCAAGTCGCGAAGAAAATTCTGGTGACGTGCGCGCTGCCGTACGCTAACGGCTCAATCCACCTCGGCCATATGCTGGAGCACATCCAGGCTGATGTCTGGGTCCGTTACCAGCGAATGCGCGGCCACGAGGTCAACTTCATCTGCGCCGACGATGCCCACGGTACACCGATCATGCTGAAAGCCCAGCAGCTTGGTATCACCCCGGAGCAGATGATTGGCGAAATGAGTCAGGAGCATCAGACTGATTTCGCAGGCTTTAACATCAGCTATGACAACTATCACTCAACGCACAGCGAAGAGAACCGTCAGTTGTCTGAGCTTATCTATACTCGCCTGAAAGAGAACGGTTTTATTAAAAACCGCACCATCTCTCAGCTGTACGATCCGGAAAAAGGCATGTTCCTGCCGGACCGTTTTGTGAAAGGCACCTGCCCGAAATGTAAATCCCCGGATCAATACGGCGATAACTGCGAAGTCTGCGGCGCAACATATAGCCCGACGGAACTGATCGAGCCGAAATCAGTGGTTTCTGGCGCTACGCCGGTAATGCGTGATTCCGAACACTTCTTCTTTGATCTGCCCTCTTTCAGCGAAATGTTGCAGGCATGGACCCGCAGCGGCGCGTTGCAGGAGCAGGTGGCAAACAAAATGCAGGAATGGTTTGAATCCGGCCTGCAACAGTGGGACATCTCCCGCGACGCGCCGTACTTCGGTTTTGAAATTCCGAACGCGCCGGGCAAATACTTCTACGTCTGGCTGGACGCACCGATTGGCTACATGGGTTCTTTCAAGAATCTGTGCGACAAGCGCGGCGATACCGTAAGTTTTGATGAATACTGGAAGAAAGATTCCACCGCCGAACTGTATCACTTCATCGGTAAAGATATCGTTTACTTCCACAGCCTGTTCTGGCCAGCCATGCTGGAAGGCAGCAACTTCCGCAAACCGACCAACCTGTTTGTTCACGGCTATGTAACGGTGAACGGCGCGAAGATGTCCAAGTCTCGCGGCACGTTCATTAAAGCCAGCACCTGGCTGAATCATTTTGACGCTGACAGCCTGCGCTACTACTACACTGCGAAACTCTCTTCGCGCATTGATGATATCGATCTCAACCTGGAGGATTTCGTTCAGCGTGTGAATGCCGATATCGTCAACAAAGTGGTGAATCTGGCGTCCCGTAACGCGGGCTTTATCAACAAGCGTTTTGACGGCGTGCTGGCAAGCGAGCTGGCTGACCCTGAACTGTACAAAACCTTTACCGATGCCGCTGAAGTTATTGGTGAAGCGTGGGAAAGCCGTGAGTTTGGTAAAGCTGTGCGCGAAATCATGGCGCTGGCTGACCTGGCTAACCGCTATGTTGACGAGCAGGCTCCGTGGGTGGTGGCGAAACAGGAAGGTCGCGATGCCGACCTGCAGGCGATTTGCTCAATGGGCATTAACCTGTTCCGCGTACTGATGACGTACCTGAAACCGGTACTGCCGAAACTGACCGAGCGTGCGGAGGCGTTCCTGAATACGGAACTGACCTGGGATGGCATCCAGCAACCGCTGCTGGCGCACAAAGTTAATCCGTTCAAAGCACTGTATAACCGCATCGACATGAAGCAGGTTGAAGCACTGGTGGAAGCCTCTAAAGAAGAAGTGAAAGCCACTGCCGCGCCAGTTACTGGCCCGCTGGCTGATGATCCGATTCAGGAAACCATCACCTTTGACGACTTCGCCAAAGTTGACCTGCGCGTGGCGCTGATTGAAAACGCAGAGTTTGTTGAAGGTTCTGACAAACTGCTGCGCCTGACGCTGGATCTTGGTGGTGAAAAACGTAATGTCTTCTCAGGCATCCGTTCTGCTTATCCAGACCCGCAGGCGCTGATTGGTCGTCACACCATTATGGTGGCTAACCTGGCACCGCGTAAAATGCGCTTCGGTATCTCCGAAGGCATGGTGATGGCCGCCGGTCCTGGCGGGAAAGATATCTTCCTGTTAAGCCCGGATGCCGGTGCTAAACCGGGTCATCAAGTGAAATAATCCCCTTCAAGGCGCTGCATCGACAGCGCCTTTTCTTTATAAATTCCTAAAGTTGTTTTCTCGCCTTTTTGTCGCTCTGTAACCTGCGCAAATGCTGTTAGCATCTGTATTAAACTGGATAAAATCACAGGGATGCAGAATGAGACACTTTATCTATCAGGACGAGAAATCACATAAATTCTGGGCGGTGGCGCAGCAGGAAAACGAACTGCATATTAGCTGGGGAAAAGTCGACACCAACGGACAAAGCCAGGTAAAAAGCTTTGCGGATGCTGCTGCTGCGGAAAAAGCAGAGCTGAAGCTAATCGCGGAGAAAATGAAGAAGGGTTATGTGGAAGGTGACTCGGTAAATATGGTTCTCCCGCCAGTCACAAAAGAAAGCCCCCCTTCTGAAGTTAAAACTGCAGTTGTAAGTAAAAACAAACGCCCATGGCTTGCTGATGATGCAGTCATTACGTTAACTGACGATATTAATCGATTTGCTTTCCCTCATCGCACCAGGCCAAGAGAAATTAATTATCTGCGCAATAAAGGTGAAGTATGGAAGCGTATTGCAGATAGCACTTATGCATATGATTTAAAAAAATACTACAGTTCTTATCCGGAAAACTGGCAGCAGGCGTTTGCCGAATTACAGTTGCGAATCCAGGATAATCTACAGACAGGTAGTGCGCAGTCTGATGCGGCATTACTCTGGCACTCCTGGAACTCTTACTCAACAGATGAACTGGTCGATGACTTAGTCGTTCGTTGTGGCCTGGAAACTACCGTTGAAATCACCCTTCTCGCTCTTCAACTTAGATATAAAACAGTAAAAGCCGCCGTCACGACCATAATTCCTCCCGATCTCGAAGCAGAATCGCTACCGAACTGGCATCAACGTCTATGTCATCATCTTTCACTCGCTTCAGAAGATGAGTGGCAACGCTGTGTAGATAAAGTACTTGCTGCTATTCCCTCGCTCTCCCCGGCACGGCAACCTTTTGCGGCGCTACTGATCCCTGAACGACCGGATATCGCCAATGCCATGGCGCTACGTTATGCAGATCAAAACGTTCCGGCGATGACCTGGTTAAGACTGGTGGTAACCGATGATACTGCTCTAACTACAGCAGAAAAATACGACTTCCCACCGTTGTATCGTGATTTTCGCGCTTATCTGGCAATGTTGTTGGCAAATAATGGGGTGCGCGGTGTAAGCCGGATACTTCTTGAGTTAACGGAAGACCATTCTGACGACCCGGATTATGTTTTCAATCACATCAGTGAAACCGAAAACCTTGTCAAATGGCTATGGAAAACGAATCACCCGGATGCGATTCAAATTCTGATCCTCGGTGTAATTGGCAAGAAAAAGCACCTGGAATACTTAAGCAAAGCCTGTCAAAAACATCCTGCTGCGGCTATTGCCGCTTATGCTACTTTGTTGGCAATACATGAAGATACACAGTGGCGTAACGCACTTGTCAAACTGATTACCGCCACGCCAGAGTTGGTATGTGACGTTATTCCCTGGGTTAATGCTAAAGCGGCAGGTATCTTATCTGAATGTCGTCCGCAACCTGCGACTGAAGAATGTGAATATGCCACTGCGGATATGTTGCCAGAGCTGTTTACTTCGCCACCGTGGGTAATAAATAAGAAAAAGAATGCAGTACCCGTATTTGATTTACCGATACTTCCCGTTCCTGCCGTCACTGATATCACACCAGGAATTACAGAATTAATCAGTTATACTGACATATCCAGATTCAGTGACATCGCAAAATATCAGGCATCACAGCAAACATTTTTTACCGATCTGCCACTAATTGAAAAAGAAAGCTGGGAGACATCTTTCATTCCTTTTACACCAGAACAACAAATTCTCTGGCGACTGGGGTTTAAGGAATGGCGCAGAACCGGAGAAGAACAATACGAAAAAAAAATAATGCCACAAAGCGCAGTTGATGCCCTGTTACGTTTCGATTTCCCGTCGCTGAAAGCAGAGTTTGCGCAATACCATAACAAAGGCAGTAAATCCTGGCAGTTGTACGCTCTCTGTTTCCTACCCACTCAACATGCTATTTCTTTCCTCAATCAAATAATCAATGAAGAAGAATTCTCCGGCGAGAAAGAGATTCTGGCGATTTTTGGTGATGCGGCCATTCCTGCGTTTATGAAATGTCTGCAACGTAAGCCACAACAGTTGTGGATATTCACTCTCTTCCTGGGCGTCAGCGAATTAGCATTACAGATGGCGCAGCGATTACAGAAAACAATGTCTGCTGAAGATGCCCGAAAATGGCTGGCTAAATTCCCACGCCATGCCGCCGCCGGGCTACTTCCTGTGGCACTGGGCAAACAAGGAAAAGATCGTGATTGTGCCCGCCAGGCGCTCCGTCTGCTGGTGAAATTAAACCAGCGAGAAACGATTGAGGAAATCGCCCAAGGGTATAACCAACCTGATGTTTTAGCTGCGCTGGCAACATTGTTCGATAGCGATCCGCTGGAAGAATATCCCGCAAAAATCGCCCCTCTGCCCGGCTTTTATCAGTTCAGCTTATGGCGCAGACCACGGCTTAAAAGTAACAACCTGCCTCTGCCAGATGACGCTATGCGCCACCTCGGCACTATGTTGAGCTTTCCTCGCGACATTACCGCCTACGCTGGGCTGGATATCATTAGAGAAACCTTCACCCGCGAATCACTGGCTGAATTTGGCTGGGATCTGTATACCGCCTGGACAGAAGCTGGCGCCCCCGCAAAAGAAAACTGGGCATTTACCTCGCTGGGAATTTTAGGCAATGACGACACCGCCCGTAAATTAACCCCGCTTATCCGTGCCTGGCCGGGGGAATCCCAGCATAAACGAGCAGTTTCCGGGCTGGATGTGTTAGCCAGTATCGGTAGCGATATGGCGCTGATGTTGCTTAATGGCATTGCGCAAAAGATTAAATTCAAAGCATTGCAGGAACATGCCCGCGACAAAATCAATATGGTCGCCGAAAATCGCGGGCTGACAATGGCCGAACTGGAAGACCGACTGGCTCCCGATTTAGGACTTGATGCCCACGGCTCTCTGACACTTGATTTCGGTTCACGTCAATTCACCGTTGGTTTTGACGAAACCCTAAAACCCGTGGTTCGCGACGCAAACGGCAAAGTTCTGAAAGATTTACCTAAACCCAACCAGAGCGATGATAAAACACTGGCAACTGACGCCGTTAACCTCTTCAAACAGTTGAAAAAAGATGTACGCGCCATAGCCAGCCAGCAGATTGCTCGCCTGGAACAGGCTATGTGCCAGCGCAGACGCTGGACGGCAGAGCAGTTCCGCCTGTTCCTGGCAGAACATCCGCTGATGTGTCACTTAACCCGACGGCTGTTATGGGGAGTATATAACGATGAAAACGCCCTTATGACCTGTTTCCGCGTGGCAGAAGACAGCACTTACAGCGATGCGCAGGATGAGCTATTCACGCTGCCAGCAGGGAACATCGGTATTCCGCATGTGCTGGAAATCTCCCCTGAATCCGCCGCTGCATTCAGGCAAATTTACGCTGATTACGAACTGCTTCCCCCCTTCCAACAGCTCGACCGTTGTAGTTACCACCTTGCTGACAATGAACGCAGCGCCCATGAATTGACACGCTGGAGCGGACGGCTTTGCCAGGCCGGGCGCATTGTCGGACTGGAACGCAGAGGCTGGCAACGCCTGGAAGAAAGCGGCAGCGTCTATGCAATGCGCAAATCTACCCTTTATGGCGATCTCGAACTTGAAACAGAACATTTCTCATTGATTTATGGTGAAACGGGTTATGGCGATTTACTACCTGTTGAAAGCGTAAAAATCACTTCACCAGGGGAACGCTACAGTACACAGCCCTCGCTCACGTTCTCCGCGCTTGATGCCATCACCGCCAGCGAGTTGATTAACGATATTGAATCACTGTTTGATTAAAAGGATTTAACTATGAAAACCTATATTTATCAGGACGTAAAATCACATAAATTCTGGGCGGTGGAGCAGCAGGGAAACGAGTTGCATATCAGTTGGGGTAAGGTCGGCACCACCGGGCAAAGCCAGGTAAAAAACTTTGCGGACGCTGCGGCGGCGGAAAAGGCGGAGCTGAAGCTGATTGCGGAGAAGGTGAAGAAGGGGTACGAGGCGGAGAACATTGTGATAACACCGTCATCTGCCCTCGCCAAAGTTACTGAAAGCCCTGAAATCCCCCCTTTGCCACAAGCCAAACCAACATCTGCTGGAGCTACTCTTCCCTGGCTGGCAGACGATGCCCAAATCATTCTGCCTACAGAAGTAGCCCCAACAACTCTAAGTCATCGACGCTGGCCAGGCAATCCTGTGCCACAAGAGGGTGAATTAACTCTACTTCGCACCGTCGCCGCAAATACTCATCGGCGTTTTAAAAAGATGGTCACCTTTGATTACAGCGCCTGTTCACCGGACTGGCAGCAAGCAATAGCCCGGGCTGTCGACCTTATCGACTCCCCCATTCATACCACGCTGCCGCCACAAGTTCTGGCGGTATTGGTTGCTCTGGAACAAGGTTTCAATCGTAATGATCACGAAGAGTTACTGGATCAAATTGTCCAGGAAGGTGGTCTGGAATATGCCACTGAAGTGATCATTGCGTGGCAATCCATCTGTTTTAGCTGGAATTATGACGCCAGTCTTATTACGGTCACTCCGGCTAAGACGCAGCCTGATTATCTGTCACGGTTCGCCGCAATTGAAATGCGCCTGCGTAAGCATCTGTCACTAGCAAATGACGAGGTATGGCAACGCTGCGCCGGCAAACTGATTGCTGCACTCGGAAACATGCCTGCCTGGAACCAGCCACTAGTTGCGTTATTGTTGCCAGAAAAACCAGAAGTAGCTCATGAAATTGCCAGACGTCTTTGCGGGCAAAAAGGGTTATATGCGCTGGAATGGCTAAAACTAGTGGCCACAGATGAGCAGGTATTGACGGAACTGGAAAAATACCATCCAGGGCACCCAGGGCAGGTATTTGATGATTATTACTGCGGTAAAATCTGGTGTGCGACAATACTTCAGGAACAACGTGTCGCTGCGCTAGCCCGTTTCACCCCTTATGCTTCCGGCGACACATGCGGTGAAGTGTTGATGCATATCAACCACCCGCAGGCACTTACGTCGCTTATCCATGCTAGCGAGCAAGGAAAGCGTTGCCACGAACGGATGACAAAGGCTTTCGCTCGCTTTCCACATGCTGCTATGGCGGCATTAGCTGAATTGCTGGCGCAAAAAGAGGAAAAAAGCTGGCGTATGATGCTGATGACAATGCTTATCTCTCAACCAGCATTAGCAGAACGGGTAATTCCCTGGCTAACGTCACCAGCAGCTACAGTGCTGAAATCATGCCAGCAACAGCTGACACAACCCTCAAACCATGCCTGCGACGATATGCTGCCAGCCGTATTAGTCTCGCCCCCGTGGCGGGTGAAAAAGAAAAAATCTGTAATGCCGGTATTGGACTTAGCGCCATTAGCGTTGGAGTCACGCTGCACATTGACCGAGACGGCAGAAAAAGAGATTCATGCAAGGCATCGCTGGTACGCACATCAAATAGATATCGGACAAAAAGAGGATACTCAGAATTACCTGACGCGCCTGGGTTTCAATCGCTGGAATAATGATCACTATATGAAAGCGCCTGATGTTGCTGTAGAGGTCTGGCTGCGGGGAGATTATTCCGCGCTGATCAGCGAATTTAAAACCTTCTGGCACTCCTATCAACGGGAATGGCAGCTCTACATGTTAGCTGCACTGCCTATCGAAAAAACAGCGCAGGCGTGGAATGTCCTTAGTAAAGAGCCACACGTCGGCGTCGAATATGTCATGACGCACCTGCAACTCAGCGGGTTGCAGGGTTTTATTCACTCCTTTTCACGCTATCCACAGGAAGCGTTGCCTGTAGCACAATATTTTTCGGCTATCGAATTAGCGCCGCTGATTGCCCGAGCCTTCAACAAACTCAAAACCCTACGACAAGACGCCCGTACCTGGCTTCTTAAATACCCGGAACATGCCATTACCGGCCTGCTGCCAGCGGCTCTCGGCAAAGCCGGTGAAGCCCAGGATAATGCCCGCGCCGCCTTGCGTATGTTGACTGAAAATGGTCATCAGCCATTACTGGAACAAGTCGCCCTGCGTTATAACCAACCGGAAGTAACAGCCGCCATCAACGTCCTGCTGGCTCTCGATCCGCTGGATAATCACCCGACAAAAATCCCTACTCTTCCGGTCTTTTATCAGCCATCGCTCTGGACGCGCCCGCTATTAAAAGCAAACGCCCAATCACTACCAGATAACGCCCTCCTCCACCTCGGTGAAATGCTTCGCTTCCCTCAGGAAGAGGCACTTTATCCGGGATTATTACAGGTGAAAGATGCCTGTACCGCCGACTCACTGGCTGAATTTGCCTGGGATCTGTTTATCGCCTGGCAGACGGCTGGCGCGCCGTCGAAAGAGAGCTGGGCGTTCAGTGCGTTAGGTGTTCTCGGCAACGATGACACCGCCCGCAGACTGACGCCGCTTATCCGCGCATGGCCTGGCGAATCCCAGCATAAACGGGCCACCGTCGGACTGGATATTCTCGCCGCTATCGGCAGCGATATTGCTCTGATGCAACTTAACGGTATCGCCCAGAAGCTAAAATTCAAAGCATTGCAGGAGCGGGCAAAAGAAAAGATTGCCAACATTGCCGAAAGCCGCGAACTCACGGTCGCGGAGCTTGAAGACCGGTTAGCACCGGATCTCGGTCTGGATGATAACGGTTCGCTGCTGCTGGATTTCGGCCCACGTCAGTTCACCGTCAGCTTTGATGAAACCTTAAAACCGTTTGTGCGTGATGTTTCCGGCAGCCGCCTGAAAGACTTACCTAAACCCAATAAAAGCGATGATGAATCGCGGGCGAACGACGCGGTTAACCGCTACAAACTGCTGAAAAAAGATGCCCGTACCGTTGCCGCCCAGCAGGTAGCAAGGCTGGAATCCGCCATGTGCCTGCGCCGCCGCTGGTCAGAGGAAAACTTTCGACTCTTTCTGGTTGAACACCCACTGGTACGCCACTTAACCCGCCGCCTGATTTGGGGCGTTTATAGCGCCAACAACCAGCTACTGGCTTGCTTTCGTGTAGCGGAAGACAACAGCTACAGCACCGCTAACGATGATCTCTTCACCCTGTCGGAAGGCGATATCTCTATTGGTATTCCTCACGTTCTGGAAATATCACCGACGGATGCTGCCGCCTTTGGTCAGCTTTTTGCTGACTACGAACTGCTACCACCGTTCCGCCAGCTTGACCGTAACAGTTACTCCCTGACAGAAGCTGAGCGCAATGCCAGCGAACTGACTCGCTGGACAGGCAGAAAATGCCCGAGCGGTCGGGTCATGGGGCTGGCAAATAAAGGCTGGTTGCGTGGCGAACCGCAGGATGCAGGCTGGATCGGCTGGATGATCAAACCTCTTGGTCGCTGGTCGTTAATCATGGAAATCGATGAAGGTTTTGCGGTAGGCATGTCACCAGCCGAACTCAGCGCCGAGCAACTCTTAAGCAAACTGTGGCTATGGGATGGCAAAGCAGAAAGCTATGGCTGGAGGAATAACGCAACACAGGAAGCCCAGTTCTCCGTGCTCGATGACATCACCACCAGCGAGTTAATTAATGACATTGAAGCTCTATTTGAATAAGGGAAGAACATGAGCAAGGAATTACCGTGGCTGGCGGACGATGCGCAACTGGAACTGAAATTTAAAAAAGGCAAAACGCCGCTCAGTCATCGTCGCTGGCCGGGCGAACCAGTGCCCGTTATCACTGAAAGTCTCATCCAGACATTGGGAGATGAATTACTACAACAAGCAGGCAAGAAGAAAAATATCACCTGGCATTATGATAAATGTTCACTGGAGTGGCAGTCCGCCATCCAGCAGGCAATTAATTTGATTGGCGAGCATAAACCGTCAATCCCAGCCTTTACAATGGCGGCTCTGATCTGTATCGAGAAAAATGATAGCCAGCAGTTACTTGATGAAATCGTGCAAAAATATGGGCTGGAATATGCAACGGATGTGGTGATAGCGCGTCAGTTCATTGCACTGAATTATCATGCTGATCCATCAACTGTGTGTTTAATGACACCTAACGAAGATACAGGCTATGGCTATCGCTCAGAGACTTATAGCAATTTCGATTTTCGTCTGCGTAAACATCTTTCACTGGCGGAGGAAAACTGCTGGCAGCGTTGCGCCGACAAACTCATTGCTGCACTGCCAGAGATCCCCACAGTTCGCCGCCCTTTTATTGCGCTGATGCTTCCGGAAAAACCAGATATAGCGAATGAGCTTGCCAGCCTTGAAAGCCCATCAACAAGTTTTCACTCAAAGGAGTGGTTAAAGGTCGTTGCTACTGATAATACGGCGGTAAAAAAACTCGAACGATACTGGAGCCTGGACGTATTTAGCGATCGCGAAGCCAGCTACATGTCGCATGAAAACCACTTCGGTTACGCTGCCTGTGCCGCCCTTTTACGCGAACAAGGGTTAGCTGCCGTGCCACGTCTGGCAATGTATGCTCATAAAGACGACTGCGGCAGTCTGCTGGTACAAATAAACCACCCGCTGGTCATCCGCATCTTGTTACTGGTGGCTGATAAAAACAAACCCAGCCTGCAACGTGTTGCTAAATACAGTAAAAATTTCCCCCATTCGACACTCACCGCACTGGCTGAACTGCTGGCGTTAAAAGAACCACCTGCTCGTCCTGGTTATCCAGTCATTGAAGACAAAAAACTGCCTGCACAGCAAAAAGCACGTGATGAATACTGGCGCACGCTGTTACAAGCGTTGATGGCATCGCAGCCACAACTGGCAGAAGACGTAAGTCCATGGTTAAGTGCTCAAGCCCAGGCCGTGCTGAATAGTTATTTATCGGCACCGCCGAAACCTACTTTCGAGAGTACTTATAGCAACGACCTGCCAGAAATACTTGTTTCTCCACCGTGGCGAGGTAAGAAAAAAACGGCATTGCTGCGCCTTGATTTAGCGCCTCTCAAATTAGCTCCCAAAGCCCGCTGGCAACCAGGCGAACGAGAGAGGCTTGCCGCCACAGAGTCTGCTCGTTATTTCAGCACGGGATCTTTTGCGGAACGCATGGAAAGAAAAAGTGGTCGCGTTGTACTACAGGAGCTAGGTTTTGGGGATGATGTATGGCTGTTCCGAAATTATATACTGCCCGGCAAACTGGATGCGGCGCGCAAATCATTAGTGGTTCAGTGGCATTACTACCAGGGCAGAGTCGAGGAAATCAACAATGGCTGGCATTCTCCGGAAGCAAAATCAGCAGAACAGGCGCTTCGTAACGGCGACGTTGAAGCGTTAATTAACGCCTGGGAAAATGACAGCTACTCGCGTTATCGTCCTGAAAAGAGTGTCTGGAATCTGTATTTATTGGCACAGCTTCCGCGTGAGATGGCAGTGGCTTTCTGGCTGCGTATCAATGAGAAAAAACATCTGTTCGCGGGTGAAGACTATTTTCTCAGCATCCTCGGTTTGGATGCATTACCCGGTTTGTTGCTGGCTTTTTCACATCGTCCGAAAGAAACATTTCCGTTAACTTTAAATTTTGGCACAACCGAACTGGCGCTGCCCGTCGCCCGCATCTGGCACCGTTTTGCCACTCAGCGTGATCTGGCACGCCTGTGGATTTTACAATGGCCAGAACATACAGCTACCGCACTTATTCCTCTCGTCTTTACTAAGCCCAGCGACAACCGCGAAGCCGCATTACTTGCCCTGCGTTTACTGTATGAACAGGGACATGGCGAATTATTGCAAACCGTGGCGAACCGCTGGCAGCGTGCTGATGTGTGGCCTGCCCTGGAGCAATTGCTTATACAGAACCCACTAGAAATTTACCCGCCGCGCATTCCGAAAGCCCCTGATTTCTGGCATCCGACAATGTGGCACAAGCCACGGCTTATCAATAATAATCAGCCTGTTACCGATGATGCTCTGGAAATTATTGGCGAAATGCTGCGCTTTACCCAGGGTGGGCGTTTTTATAGCGGACTGGAACAATTGAAAACGTTCTGCCAGGCGCAAACGCTGGCCGCTTTTGCCTGGGATCTGTTTACCGCCTGGCAACAAGCTGGCGCCCCCGCAAAAGATAACTGGGCATTTCTGGCGTTAAGTCTCTTTGGCGATGAAAGCACGGCACGGGATCTGACAACGCAGATCCTCGCCTGGCCGCAGGAAGGCAAATCTGCCCGGGCTGTCAGTGGCCTGAATATACTTACCCTGATGAATAATGATATGGCGCTAATACAACTGCACCATATCTCGCAACGAGCGAAATCGCGCCCCTTACGTGATAACGCGGCGGAATTTCTTCAGGTGGTCGCAGAAAATCGCGGACTAAGCCAGGAAGAGTTAGCGGACAGATTAGTCCCAACACTGGGCCTTGATGATCCACAGGCGCTTATCTTCGATTTTGGTTCACGACAGTTTAGCGTTCGTTTCGATGAAAACCTCACCCCGGTTATCTACGATCAGCAAAACGTGCGCCAGAAAAGTGTTCCCCGGCTGCGAGCCGATGACGATCAACGTAAAGCGCCTGAAGCACTGGCTCGCCTGAAAGGATTGAGAAAAGACGCTACTCAGATCAGCAAAGATCTACTGCCGCGTCTGGAATCGGCACTGCGCACCGCCCGACGCTGGTCGCTGGCAGATTTTTACTCTCTGTTTGTTAAACATCCTTTTACCCGACTGGTTGCCCAGCGACTGATATGGGGCATTTATCCGGCAAATGAACCACGTCGTTTACTTAATGCATTTCGCGTAGCGGCAGAAGGGGAATTCTGTAATGCCCAGGACGATGTTATTGATCTACCTCCAGATTGCCTGATTGGCATTGCGCACCCGTTAGAAATGCCAACAGAAATACGTGGTGAATTTGAACAACTTTTTGCCGATTACGAGATTATTCCGCCATTTCGTCAACTGGCACGACGCACGGTACTTCTCACGCCAGATGAAGCAGCAAACAATAGCCTGAACCGCTGGCAGGGGAAGTCAGCCACCGTTGGGCAACTGATGGGGATGCGTTACAAGGGCTGGGCATCAGGGTATGAAGACGAATTTGTCTATGGCTTAGGTGAGTATCGTCTGGTGCTTAAGTTTTCACCCGGTTTTCACCACTACAATGTTGATAGCAAGGCGTTGATGAGTTTCAGTTCTCTTAAAGTGTATCGTGACAATCAATCTGTCACTTTTGCCGAACTCGATGTATTTGATTTGAGTGAAGCCTTAAGTACGCCGGACATCATTTTTCACTAACGCACTGCGGGTAGTAACAAAACTGCCCGCTGTCTGACAACTGAGAAAATCCATGATCGTGCAAAGTGAACTGGTCTCTATTTACGACTATCAGGTCATTGATCCTGAAGAACCCTTTTCCTTCCGACTTGAAATACATAAATATGCCCAATTATTTACTGGAACGGTCTATCGACTGGAACGCTTCCGGTTGCATCCAACATTTAATCAATTTGATCGAGATGATAGCGACCCGCTAATAAATGATGCTTTGATTTATATAAGAGATGAATTTATTGATGAGAAAATATTACGAGGTGAATCACTAGAAACTGTAATAGCAATTTTTAATCGTGAACTACATAATATATTCAGTCAACAAATAGAATTATAATTTATTAAAGGGGGAAGAGGTATTCCCCCTTAGATGCGTTTCAATTTGCTAATTACTTCAACAAATCAATCAACCGTAACAGAGCCACTAACAGCTCCAGTACAGCAATGAGCACGGTTAACTTTCGTGTCAGCGTGTCCATTCGCTCTCCTTATTAAGGAGCGCAACACCAGCACCTTACCCTTACGCTGCCTGTCGATGCCGGTTTACGTATGTTGGTACGAAACGTTGCTCTCCGGATCAGGGCACCGCCTGCGGCACCACCCGTCCGGCAGCCAGGACTTGAAATTGGCCCGATCCAGAACAACCTCCCAACGGACAGGATTATAAATCTCACTTGCTGAATTGCAATGGAGCGTAGGTATGGTTATAATTCATTCGTTGGTACGAAATGTTGCACAATCAGTAAGTTAACATCAAAGTTGTAAATAAAAAAACCTGCCTCACCAGCAGGTTTTTTTATTTCCTGTGATCTACTTTCCAGATATTTTCCACTCAAACAGTTAATGCGCCAAACATTTATTGCGCGTAGAATATCGTTTATTTTATTAATACATTTCAGGGATGAATATATGTCACCGCAGAATAATCATCTGCAGCGTCCGCCTGCCGCTGTGTTATATGCCTATGAACTGGCAAAATTAAAACAAAATGATCGCGCGCCCTGCCCTCCCGGCTGGCAGTTAAGTTTGCCTGCAGCCCGTGCTTTTATTCTTGGCGATGAGGCGCAAAACATCAGCCGTAAAGTCGTAATCAGCCCTTCTGCTATCGAACGCATGTTAGTGACTCTTGCCACCGGGCGCGGTTTAATACTGGTTGGGGAGCCGGGTACGGCAAAATCTCTCCTTTCTGAATTGCTCGCAACAGCCATTAGCGGCGATGCTGGTTTAACCATTCAGGGCGGCGCATCAACCACCGAAGACCAAATCAAGTACGGCTGGAACTACGCTCTGCTAATCAACCATGGTCCGTCAACAGAAGCTCTTGTCCCGGCTCCGCTCTACCAGGGGATGCGTGATGGCAAAATCGTCCGTTTTGAAGAGATAACGCGTACACCGCTGGAAGTACAAGACTGTCTGTTAGGTATGCTTTCTGACAGGGTTATGACGGTTCCGGAACTTACCGGTGAAGCAAGTCAACTCTACGCCCGTGCAGGCTTTAACATTATTGCCACCGCCAATACCCGCGATCGCGGCGTCAATGAAATGAGCGCGGCGCTAAAGCGTCGCTTCGATTTTGAAACCGTCTTTCCGATTATGGATTTCGCCCAGGAACTGGAACTGGTCGCCAGTGCTTCGGCGCGTTTGCTGGCTCATAGTGGCATTCCGCACAAAGTACCTGACGCGGTACTGGAATTACTGGTGCGTACCTTCCGCGATCTGCGTGCCAACGGCGAAAAGAAAACGTCAATGGATACCCTGACGGCCATTATGTCTACCGCTGAAGCCGTTAACGTGGCACACGCCGTGGGGGTCCGCGCCTGGTTTTTAGCGAATCGCCCGGGAGAGCCTGCCGATCTGGTGGACTGTATTGCTGGCACCATCGTCAAAGATAACGAAGAAGATCGCGCTCGGCTGCGCCGTTACTTTGAACAGCGTGTTGCCACGTATAAAGAAGCTCACTGGCAGGCTTATTATCAAGCTCGCCACCGTCTGCCGTGAGGGAAGTTGTATGAGCGAGCCGTTAATTGTCGGCATCCGGCATCATAGCCCGGCCTGTGCCCGGCTGGTGAAATCGCTAATCGAAAGTAAGCAACCACGATACGTGTTGATTGAAGGTCCAGCCGATTTTAATGACCGGGTAGATGAATTGTTTTTAGCCCACCAGCTTCCTGTTGCCATATACAGTTATTCTCAATATCAGGACAGTAAGGCCACGGGGCGCGGTGCCTGGACCCCGTTTGCCGAATTTTCCCCGGAGTGGCAGGCATTGCACGCTGCGCGTCGCATTCAGGCGCAAACGTACTTTATCGATTTGCCTTGCTGGGCGCAAAGTGAAGAAGATGACGATGAATCGGCTGCGGCTGATGGCGGTCTGGCCTTACTGTTACGCGCTACCCGCATGGATAACAGCGACACGCTGTGGGATCACCTGTTCGAAGATGAAAGCCAGCAAGCTGTGCTGCCATCATCACTGGCTCACTATTTTGAACAACTACGGGGAGAAACCCCTGCTGATGCTCTCAACTGCCAGCGTGAAACCTTTATGGCTCGCTGGATTGCATGGGCTATGCGGCAAAACAATGGCAATGTGTTAGTCGTCTGCGGCGGCTGGCACGCCCCGGCGCTGGCAAAAAGATGGCGCGAATGCTTGCAGGAAAGTCAAAAACCAGAATTACCATCGCTGCCAAAAGCTGTTACTGGTTGTTATCTCACACCATACAGTGAAAAACGCCTTGATGTGCTGGCGGGATACCTTTCAGGAATGCCAGCTCCGGTCTGGCAAAACTGGTGCTGGAAATTTGGTTTGCAACGCGCCGGAGAGCTGTTACTTAAAACGATTCTAACCCGTTTACGTCAGCACCACTTACCTGCCTCCACCGCCGATATGGCTGCCGCCCATCTGCATTCGATAGCTCTGGCACAACTACGCGGTCATACTCTGCCGCTACGTACTGACTGGCTGGATGCATTAGCGGGCTCGCTTATCAAAGAAGCATTAAACGCGCCGCTACCGTGGAGCTATCGCGGAGTCATTCACCCGGATACCGATCCCATTTTGCTGACGCTGATTGATGTCCTGGCAGGGGATGGATTTGGCAAACTTGCCCCTTCCACGCCTCTGCCTCCTCTACCAAAAGATGTAACGTCCGAACTGGAACGTACCGAAATCACCCTACCATCCGACCTGGCGTTGAATCGCTTTACCCCCGGCGGCCTGGCACAAAGTCAAGTGCTGCATCGGCTGGCAATCCTCGAACTCCCCGGCATCACACGTCAACACGGAAGTACACTGACGCTTGCGGGTAACGGCGAAGAACAGTGGAAATTAACTCAACCACTTAGCCAACATGCCGCATTGATTGAAGCAGCCTGCTTTGGCGCCACACTTCAGGAAGCTGCACGTAACAAATTAGAAGCAGACATGCTGGATGCAGGAGGAATTAGCAGCATCACTGCATGTCTGAGTCAGGCAGCATTAGCCGGTCTGGCGAACTTTAGTGAGCTGTTACTGGAACAACTCGCGTTGCTCATCGCCCAGGAAAATCAGTTTGCTGAGATGGGCCAGGCGCTGGAGGTGCTTTACGCCTTGTGGCGGCTGGATGAAATCAGCGGTATGCAAGGCTCACAGATATTACAAACAACGTTATGTGCGGCCATCGATCGCACGCTATGGCTATGTGAGTCCAACGGCAGACCGGACGAAAAAGAATTTCACACCCATTTGCATAGCTGGCGAGCGTTGTGTCATATCCTGCGCGACCTTCATAGCGGCATTCAACTGCCGGGCGTCTCGCTTTCCGCCGCTCTGGCATTACTGGAACGCCGCAGCCAGAGCACTCATGCAACGGCGCTGGATCGCGGCGCGGCTCTTGGCGCACTGATGCGTCTGGAACATTCCAACGCCAGTGCCGAAGCGGCGCTGACGATGCTAACGCAATTGTCTCCGGCACAGTCAGGCGAAGCTCTGCACGGTTTGCTGGCGCTGGCCCGTCATCAACTGGCCTGTCAGCCTGCATTTATCGCCGGTTTCAGCCGTCATTTAAATCAACTGAGTGACGCCGATTTTATTAACGCCCTGCCCGATTTGCGCGCGGCGATGGCCTGGCTACCACCACGAGAACGCGGGACGCTGGCGCATCAGGTGCTTGAACATTATCAACTGGCGCAACTTCCTGTTTCGGCGCTGCAAATGCCGTTGCATTGCCCACCGCAAGCTATTGCACATCATCAACAACTCGAACAGCAGGCACTGGCATCGCTGCAACACTGGGGAGTATTCCATGTCTGAACTGAACGATCTTCTGACTACCCGTGAGCTACAACGCTGGCGATTGATTCTTGGCGAAGCGGCAGAAACTACCCTTGGTGCTCTGGATGGCAATGCCCGGCAGATAGACCATGCGCTGGAGTGGCTGTATGGGCGCGATCCCGAACGTATCCAGCGTGGTGAACGATCCGGTGGATTAGGTAGCTCAAATCTCACCACACCAGAATGGATCAATAGTATTCATACGCTCTTTCCGCAACAGGTCATTGAGCGGCTGGAAAGTGACGCGGTGCTGCGCTACGGCATTGAAGATGTGGTGACAAATCTTGAGGTGCTGGAACGTATGCAGCCCTCTGAAAGCCTGTTACGCGCCGTTTTGCACACTAAACATTTGATGAATCCGGACGTGCTGGTCGCCACTCGCCGGATAGTGCGCCAGGTGGTGGAAGAAATTATGGCGCGACTGGCGAAGGAAGTTCGTCAGGCTTTTTCTGGTGTACGTGACCGCCGCCGCCGCTCGCACATTCCCCTGGCGCGTAATTTCGATTTCAAAAGTACTCTGCGCGCCAACCTGCAACACTGGCATCCGCAACATGGCAAGTTGTATATCGAATCGCCCCGCTTTAACAGCCGAATTAAGCGCCATAGCGAACAATGGCAACTGGTTTTACTGGTTGATCAAAGTGGATCAATGGTGGATTCGGTGATCCACTCGGCAGTGATGGCGGCCTGTCTATGGCAACTACCCGGTATCCGCACACATCTGGTCGCTTTTGACACCAGCGTGGTCGATCTCACGGCAGACGTTGCCGATCCGGTGGAGTTATTAATGAAAGTACAGTTAGGCGGCGGAACGCACATCGCCAGTGCGATGGAATATGCCCGTCAACTTATTGAACAGCCGGGTAAAAGTGTAATTATTCTGGTGAGCGATTTTTATGAGGGAGGAGCATCATCATCACTCATCCACCAGGTGAAACAATGTGTTCAAAGCGGCATCAAAGTGCTGGGACTGGCGGCGCTCGATAGCACAGCAACGCCCTGTTATGACCGTGATATGGCCCAGGCGCTGGTTAATGTCGGTGCACAAATTGCTGCAATGACGCCGGGCGAACTGGCGTCATGGCTGGCGGAGAAACTTCAGTCATGAATGCACTACACCCGGAATTATTAGAACTGACGCCACAAGCCCTGACGGCGTTAAGCAATGCTGGTTTTGTTAAGCGCAGCCTTAAGGAGCTGGAAAATGGCAATATCCCGCAAATCAGCCATGAAAACGGCACGCTGATCGCCACATTTAGTGACGGTACACGCAGCCAACTGGCAGGCGGTCAGGCGCTGAAGGAGGCTCAGTGTAGCTGCGGAGCTATCGGTATGTGCCGCCATCGCGTGATGCTGGTGTTAAGTTATCAGCGACTTTGTGCTACCTCTCAGCCCACGGAAAAAGAAGAGGAATGGAATCCGGCAATCTGGCTGGAAGAACTGACTACCCTGCCCACTGCCACGCACAAACGCGCTCAATCCCTGGTCGCCAAAGGTATCACCATTGAACTGTTCTGCGCGCCAGGCGAAATTCCCTCTGCCCGCTTACCGATGAGCGATGTGCGTTTTTATTCCCGCAGCAGCATTCTTTTCGCCCGTTGTGATTGCATTGAAGGAACGCTGTGCGAACACGTAGTACTGGCAGTGCAGGCATTTGCCCAGGCCAAAACGCAGCAGGCAGAATTTACCCATTTAATCTGGCAGATGCGCAGCGAACACGTCGCCTCGAACGACGATCCATTTGCCAGCGACGAAGGCAAAGCATGTCGTCAATATGTCCAACAATTAAGCCAGGCATTATGGCTGGGCGGCATCAGCCAGCCGTTACTCCACTACGAGGCAGCATTCAGCCGCGCACAGCAAGCGGCGGAACGCTGCAACTGGCGATGGGTGAGTGAATCGCTACGGCAACTGCGCGCCAGTATTGATGCCTCCCACGCCCGCGCCAGTCACTATCATGCCGGAGAATGCTTACATCAGCTTGCAGCATTAAACAGTCGATTGAACTGTGCACAAGAGATGGCGCGACGCGACGGTGTTAGTGAAGTCCCGCCCATGCCCTGGCGCACGGTCGTTGGTGCAGGCATTGCCGGAGAAGCAAAGCTTGATCATCTGCGGCTGGTATCGTTAGGTATGCGTTGCTGGCAGGACTTCCAACAGTATGGTTTACGGATCTGGTTTAGCGACCCCGACACTGGCAGTATTTTGCATCTGTCACGCAGTTGGTCGAGAAGTGAACAAGAAAAGGCGCCAGCAGCTACGCGTCGGCTGTTTACCTTTCAGGCTGCCGCGCTGGCGGGTGGGCAAATTGTTTCACAAGCTGCACGTCGGAGCGCCGAAGGCGAACTGTTATTAGGTACGCGCAACCGCTTAAGTAGCGTTGTGCCACTGTCACCTGATGCCTGGCAAATGCTGGGAGCACCGTTACGCCAGCCAGGCATTGTGGCTCTGCGGGAATACCTATGCCAGCGTCCACCAGCCTGCATACGACCTCTTAACCAGGTGGATAATTTATTTATTCTGCCGGTGGCGGAATGTCTTTCTCTTGGCTGGGATAGCAGCCGCCAGAGGCTGGATGCGCAGGTAATCAGTGGCGAAGGCGAAGATAATGTGCTGACGTTATCACTGCCAGCTTCAACCAGTGCGCCTTTTGCAGTTGAACGTATGGCGTCCCTTTTACAACAGCAGGATGATCCTGTGTGTCTGGTTTCTGGTTTTGTCAGTTTTGTTGAGGGGCAATTGACGCTGGAGCCACAGGTGATGATGACGCAAACTCGCGCCTGGGCGCTGGATGCAGAAACTGCGCCTGTGGCACCGCTACCTTCCGCCAGCGTTCTTCCTGTACCGTCCACCGCTCATCAGGTGCTGATGCGCTGCCAGGCGTTGCTTATTCAGCTACTCCATAACGGCTGGCGCTATCAGCAACAGAGCGCCATTAGTCAGGCTGATTTGCTGGCGAACGAACTTACCGTAATCGGTTTTTATCGGCTGGCGCATGTGTTGAAGCAATTGCGCAATTCGGAAGGCGAGACACTGGCAGAAGTATTGAATAACTGTGTTTTACTCTGCGAACAGTTGTTGCTGATGCTTGAGCAACAAGGAGGAAAAAATGCTTTTTATTAAGAGATCTACTCCATTTCCGGACTGCTCAAGACGAGGTATAAAGAATATTCTATAGCGCCCTGGTGAGAGTCACCAGTTTTCTGATCTTGATAAAATGGAGTTTTACATGAAGGCTTTCAACAAACTGTTTTCCCTCGTTGTTGCATCTGTTCTGGTTTTCTCTCTCGCTGGCTGTGGTGATAAAGAAGAATCAAAGAAATTTAGTGCCAATCTGAACGGTACTGAAATTGCCATTACCTATGTCTACAAAGGCGACAAGGTGCTTAAGCAATCTTCAGAAACCAAAATTCAGTTTGCAACCATCGGTGCGGCTAACAAAGAAGAGGCAGCTAAAAAGCTTGAGCCGTTAAGTGCAAAATATAAAAACATTACTGGCGTTGAAGAAAAATTAACCTTTACTGATAATTACGCGCAGGAAAACGTGACTATCGATATGGAAAAAGTTGATTTTAAAGCCCTGCAGGGTATTTCCGGCATTAACATTTCTGCTGACGATGCCAAAAAAGGCATCACTATGGCGCAAATGGAACTGGTGATGAAAGCCGCTGGCTTTAAAGAAGTGAAATAATCTGCCGGAGGCCATGCTCTCTGCATGGCCTCCAGACCTGTCTTAGTTTTTCTTCACATGCTGGCGCGCAGCCAGTCCACGCAGAAAATAACGCAAGAATTGATCGCCGCATTCGCGGAAGTTTTTATGCTCCGGTGCACGCATCATCGCAGTAATTTCCGGCATAGAAACGCGAAACTGCTGTTCGGTGAGGATCGCCAGAATGTCATCGGTTTTCAGTGAAAACGCGATGCGCAATTTTTTCAGCACAATATTGTTATTAATACGACGTTCCGGTTCCAGTGCCGGTGCAGACTCATCCCTGCCGCGTTTTTCGTAAATCAGGCCATTCAGGAATGAGGACAAAATAATGTCCGGACAACGTTGAAAACCTTCTTCGTCTTCTTTACGTAACCAGATGGCAATCTGTTCGGCAGTGGCTTCGACATTGCCCAGCGCCAGAATGCGCGCCAGGTCGTTATTATTGGCTTTTAAAATGTAGCGCACGCTGCGCAGAATATCATTACTTAGCATGAGGCCTTCAGGTGTTGATGAGGCAAAAAGCCATTTTAGCAGTCTTTTAAAGGCCAATCGCCTCTTTTAAGCTTTTCAGATAACGGCGGCTGACCGGCACGGTTAAGCCATTACGCAAAATCAACTCGGCCTGGCCATTATCTTCCAGGCGAATCTCCTGCAAATGCGCGAGATTAACCAGATACTGACGATGACAACGCAGTAGCGGTGTACGACTCTCCAGGGTGCGCAAAGTCAGTTCGGTAAAACCTTCTTTCCCTTCATGACTGGTGACATAAACACCGCTCATCCGACTGCTGACAAACGCCACATCTTTCATTTGCAGCAAATAAATCCGACTATGCCCCGTACAAGGGATAAATTTCAGCGCCTGCTGATTTTCCGGTAACAGCGAAACATCCTGCTTGCTCCGCTCCTGACGCAAACGCGCCAGCGTTTTCGCCAGTCGCGCTTCATCAATTGGCTTCAGGAGATAATCAAAGGCATGTTCTTCAAAGGCTTTAATGGCGTATTCGTCAAACGCGGTGAGAAAAACGATATACGGACGATGTTCCGGGTCGAGCATCCCCACCATTTCCAGACCGCTGATGCGCGGCATCTGGATGTCGAGAAACAGCACGTCCGGGCGCAGTTTATGCACCGCGCCGATCCCTTCCACGGCGTTTGAGCACTCGCCGACAATTTCAATATCGCTCTGTTCTTGCAAAAATACGCGCAGGTTCTCCCGTGCTAACGGTTCATCATCGACAATTAAGACTTTAATCATGCCTCGTCCCTCCATGGCAGTCGTAACGTTATTCGGGTGTAACTATCAGGCTCACAGGCGACGCTTATCCCATAGTCATCGCCAAAACGCTCACGTAAACGCTTATCCACCAGATTCATCCCCAGCCCGCTGGCATTAGTTGCCGGTTGATACAAACCGGCATTGTCTTCGATCTCCAGCATTAAATGTTGCCCTTCACGCCTTGCGCTAATTGCCACTCGCCCTGTATCCAGGAGTTGTGATGTTCCATGTTTAATAGCGTTTTCCACTATTGGTTGCAGGGTAAACGCGGGCAACTGCTGCCGGGATAATTCATCTGGAATAGAAATGTTGACCTGCAATCGCGACTGGAAGCGCGCCTTTTCAATTTGCAGATAAGCATTCACATGTTCAATCTCGTCGGCGAGAGTAACAAACTCCGAAGGCCGCTTTAAGTTTTTGCGGAAAAAAGTGGAAAGATACTGCACCAACTGGCTGGCCTGTTCGCTGTCGCGGCGGATAACAGCTTTAATGGTGTTAAGCGCATTGAACAGGAAATGGGGATTCACCTGGGCGTGAAGCAGTTTAATTTCTGACTGGGTGAGCATGGCTTTTTGCCGCTCATATTGCCCGGCGAGGATCTGCGCCGAAAGCAGTTGCGCAATCCCCTCGCCCAGCGTGCGGTTGATTGAACTGAATAAACGGTTTTTGGCTTCATACAATTTGATGGTGCCCATCACCCGCTGATTTTCCCCACGCAATGGAATCACCAGCGTCGAACCCAGTTTGCATTGCGGATGCAAAGAGCAACGGTAAGGCACTTCGTTGCCATCGGCGTAGACCACTTCGCCGGTTTCAATCGCTTTTAAGGTGTAGGTCGAGGAAATCGGTTTGCCTGGCAAATGATGGTCGTCACCGATCCCGGTAAAGGCCAGCAATTTCTCGCGATCGGTAATGGCTACAGCACCAATATCCAGTTCCTGATATAGCACCTGTGCCACTTTCATGCTGTTCACTTCGTTAAAGCCCTGGCGCAAAATGCCTTCCGTCGAGGCTGCGACTTTCAACGCGGTAGCGGAAAAAGCCGAAGTGTATTTTTCAAACATCGCGCGTTTATCAAGCAATATACGCATAAACAGCGCCGCGCCGACGGTATTGGTGACCATCATTGGCGCAGCAATATTACTCACCAGACGCACCGCATCTTCATAAGGTCGGGCGATCGCCAGGATGATCAACATTTGCACCATTTCAGCAACGAACGTGACGGCACCTGCGGTAATGGGGTTAAAGACTTTATCAGTGCGCCCGCGTCGGATCAGGATGCTGTGTACCAGGCCGCCGAGCAATCCTTCGACGATAGTCGAGATCATGCAACTTAGCGCGGTCATCCCCCCCATGGAATATCGATGTAACCCGCCGGTCAGGCCAACCAGACCGCCCACCACCGGGCCGCCGAGTAAGCCTCCCATCACCGCGCCAATCGCCCGCGTATTAGCAATCGAATCGTCGATATGCAACCCGAACCAGGTGCCCATGATGCAGAAGATGGAAAAAACGATGTAGCAGAGAAATTTATGCGGCAGACGAACCGTGACCTGCATTAACGGTATGAATAATGGTGTTTTACTCATTAACCATGCAATGACTAAAAAAACGCACATCTGCTGAAGCAGCAGCAACACCAGATTAAAATCGTACATACCCGCAAACCACACTTCCCTTTAAAACGCGTAACATACATTGCCTGCGTTTAACTTTCTTTGAACTCTTGCAGAAAAATGAGAATTCGTGAGTACGATCACTCAAAATCGCCTGGCAAAAATAAAATCACCCTAACGATGAACTAAAAACGGACAAAACTACCTGGTTCGCAAATCTGCGTCTAAAGTTAAACCGGGACCTCGCGAGCATGGGTGGTAGGATGGCGCTTTACACAATTGGTGAAGTGGCGTTGCTTTGTGATATCAATCCTGTCACGTTACGCGCGTGGCAGAGGCGTTACGGATTATTGAAACCGCAGCGCACAGACGGCGGACATCGCCTGTTCAACGATGCCGATATTGACCGGATCCGCGAGATCAAACGCTGGATCGATAACGGCGTGCAGGTCAGCAAAGTTAAAATGCTACTCAGTAATGAGAATGTTGATGTGCAAAACGGCTGGCGCGATCAGCAAGAAACTCTGCTTAATTACCTGCAAAGTGGCAATCTACAAAGTCTGCGAATGTGGATCAAAGAGCGTGGTCAGGATTACCCCGCCCAGACGCTCACCACACATCTGTTCATTCCTCTGCGCCGACGTCTTCAGTGTCAGCAACCAACTCTCCAGGCGTTACTGGCGATCCTCGACGGTGTACTGATCAATTACATCGCCATTTGTCTGGCCTCAGCACGTAAAAAACAGGGCAAAGATGCGCTGGTGGTTGGCTGGAATATTCAGGATACCACGCGTCTGTGGCTGGAAGGCTGGATTGCCAGCCAGCAGGGATGGCGCATTGATGTCCTCGCCCACTCGCTCAATCAACTACGCCCGGAACTGTTTGAAGGCCGCACACTATTAGTGTGGTGCGGTGAAAACCAGTCTCCCGCCCAGCAGCAGCAACTCACCAGTTGGCAGGAACAAGGCCATGATATTTTCCCACTCGGCATTTAATGATTCGTTAACAAATGCGCTTTACTGTACAATCCTTTCGTTAACATAAGGAGTGCATTATGCGCATAGCGAAAATTGGGGTTATCACCCTGTTCCTGTTGATGGCGTTAGGCGGTATCGGTGGCGTCATGCTCGCAGGTTATACCTTTATTCTGCGTGCTGGCTGAGTCGCTGCACCAGTCGTTCAAACAGGCGGTCTACGATGATCGCCGCCAGTGCCACCAGCAACGCCCCCTGAATCACATAAGCAGTGTTAAATCCGCTAAGCCCGATGATGATGGGCGTCCCCAGCGTGCTGGCTCCTACTGTTGAGGCAATGGTCGCCGTACCAATGTTGATAATTACTGAAGTCCGCACGCCGGCCAGAATCACTGGCGCTGCCAACGGTAACTCCACTTTACGTAATCGCTGACCCCGGCTCATTCCCATCCCTTTGGCAACGTCTGTCACGCTGGCATCAATCGCTCCCAGTCCGGCAAGTGTTGCCTGTAAGATCGGTAGCACGCCGTAAAGGATCAAGGCAATAATCGCCGGTTGCTGACCAAACCCCATCACCGGAACAGCAATCGCCAGCACAGCTACGGGCGGAAAAGTCTGCCCAACGGCGGCAATGGTTTCTACCATCGGGCGAAACTCCGCGCCCCACGGGCGAGTGACAGCAATTCCCGCACCAGTACCAATGATCACGGCAAACAAACTTGAGATCCCCACCAGCCAGAAATGAGCCAACGCCAGGGCAACAAAGCTTTCCTGCTGATAAACAGGCCGAGGTAATTGCGGAAATAAAGCACCAAACAGTGGCTGGCTATAGGGTAGCCAGAAAATCAGCCCCACAAACAGAGCAATGAGCCAGAACAGCGGATCGCGCATTATTTTCATACGCTTACGCCTCCACCAGCAGATCCTGAAAATGCAATGTGCCGCAAGGTTTACCCTGAGCGTCAACCACCGGCAACACTTCACAACCACAAGCGACAAACAATGAGAGCGCATCGCGTAGCGTCATCTCTTCTGCCAGTGCCTCACCTTCAGCGCGTTCGGTGCGGCGCACATAATCGGTCACACTACGTAACGATAACAGGCGCACGCCCAGCTCGCTGCGACCAAAAAACTGGCGCACAAAATCATTCGCCGGGCGAGTAAGCATCGCCAGCGGATTGCCCTGCTGCACCACTTCACCATGATCCATTAACACCAGATGTTCTGCCAGCCGTAGCGCCTCATCAATATCGTGAGTGACCAGCACAATGGTGCGCCCCAGCAAACGGTGAATGCGCGTCATCTCTTGTTGCAACGCGCCGCGCGTCACAGGATCCAGCGCGCCAAACGGTTCATCCATCAGCAAAACTTGCGGATCGGCAGCCAGCGCACGAGCAACGCCGACTCGCTGCTGCTGACCACCAGAAAGTTGATGGGGATAACGCTCGCGTAAATTCGCCTCCAGCCCCAGCAGCGCCATTAATTCATCGATGCGATCGTCAATCCGCGCCCGCGACCATTTTTGTAATTGCGGCACGGTGGCGATGTTTTGCGCCACGCTCCAGTGGGGAAATAAACCTATCGACTGGATGGCGTATCCCATCCGGCGGCGCAGCTCCAGCACTGGCAGCGAGCGAATTTCTTCTCCGGCAAAGCGGATCACTCCGCTATCATGCTCCACCAGGCGGTTAATCATCTTCAGGGTGGTGGATTTGCCGGAGCCAGATGTGCCAATCAGCACCGAGAAACTCCCCTCCTGAAAATTGAGATTGAGGTCGTTAACGGCTTTTTGTGTGCCGAACAGTTTGCTGACATGGCTAAATTCAATCATGGTTTGTTACCTTCAGCAGTGCGATAAGCAAATCGAACAGCGCGTCGGTAAGCACCGCCAGTACAATCACCGGGATCACTCCCAGCAACACTAAATCAATGGCACTGCTTAGCAGCCCCTGGAAAACCAGCGCACCAAAACCGCCTGCGCCGATTAACGCCGCAATCACCGCCATACCTACAGTTTGCACCATCACCACCCGCAGGCTGCGCAGAAATACCGGTAACGCCAGTGGTAACTGAACATGCAGGAAACGCTGCGCCCCGCTCATGCCCATCGCTGTGGCGCTCTCCAGCACATCGCGCGGGATCTGGTTCAAGCCGACTACCACGCCGCGCACCAGCGGCAGCAAGGCATAGAGCACCAGCGCAATCAGTGCGGGTGTCATTCCGGTTCCTGCTATGCCGAACGCCCCCAGCCACGGAAAGGCCGTAACCAGCGCGGCAAGCGGCGCAATCAGCAGGCCAAAGAGCGCCACCGAAGGCACGGTCTGAATGACATTGAGCAGAGAAAAAATCGCCCCCTGCCGCGCAGTGGAAAAGTAGCACCAGATGCCCAACGGCACACCAATCACTAACGCAGGCAGCACCGCACCAAACAGCAACGTCAGATGTTGCGCCAGCGCGTCGTCAAACACATCCTGACGGTTGACGTATTCTTTCATTAGCGAGAGATCGTTAAGCGCGCCGGAGTACAGCAACCACAGCGGAATGATGGCAATCTGCATATGCAACAACCAGCGCCACAGCGGATGTGTGGAGATTCGGCGGATGGCATCACTACAGGCCAGCAATGCCAGCGCCGTAGCCAACCAGAAACCACTGCCGAGGCTGGTACGCGCCAGCGCACTGCCATTTTGCGCCAGTTGTGTCGCCGCCTTTCCAGCTCCCCACACCAGCAATACGAAGACGAATTGCGCCAGAATGAGTGCAAAAATGCTGCCTTTTTTAGCGGGAATAAAACAGGCTGTCAGCCAGGCGCAACCAACGCCCACCAGCATCCAGATCGTTTGCGGCCACAGTTGCCAGAGATGACGCCCTTCACCCGAGACTAAACGATTAGGCGCGTAACTGATAAACGGCAGCGCCGCTGCGATTGCCGTCAGCAACAGCAGCAGCGCCAGAACAGGATTAATACGTAGATAAGTCACGAGAAATTACTTCGTCCACCCTTTTTTTTTCAGGTAGTCGGCAGCCACTTTTTTAGCATCCAGCCCTTCTACGGCAATACTGGCATTCAGTTGCTGCAACGTCTTTTCATCGAGGCTGGCGAAGACGGGCTGTAGCCACTGTGCCATTTGCGGATACTCTTTCAACACCGACTCACGCACCACTGGCGCAGGCGCGTAGATAGGTTGCACGCCTTGTGGATCGCTTAAGGTTTGCAGCCCCAGCGCCGCTACCGGGCCGTCAGTGCCGTAAGCCATTGCGGCATTAACGCCGGATGTTTGTTGGGCAGCGGCTTTAATCGTTACCGCCGTGTCGCCACCGGCCAGTGACAGCAACTGATCCTGACCGAGTTTAAAGTCATAGGCTTTTTCAAAAGCGGGTAGCGCATCGGCGCGTTCAATAAACTCTGCCGAGGCCGCCAGTTTGAAGGTGCCGCCCTCTTTCAGATAACGGCTGAGATCGGCAAGCGAAGTGAGTTTGTTTTTCTCTGCCAGATCCTGACGCACGGCGATGGTCCAGGTGTTATTTGCAGGCGCAGGCGTCAGCCAGATTAACTTGTTTTGCTCTGCATCGAGCTTTTTGACTTTCTCGTAGCCTTGCCCGGCATTTTTCCACGCCGCATCATTTTCATCTTTAAAGAAGAAAGCGCCATTGCCGGTATATTCCGGATAGATATCCAGCTCGCCAGAAGTGATCGCCCCGCGCACCACCGGCGTGGTTCCCAACTGGACTTTATTCACTGTCGGTACGCCGTGGCTTTCCAGTACTTGCAAAATAATGTTGCCGAGTAGCGCGCCTTCGGTATCGATTTTTGAACCGACTTTAACGGGGGAAGCCGCGTGCAACGGCAGGCTCACGGCTGCCAACAAAACCAGTGAACCTGCCCAGACCTTTGAGAGTGGCATGATGCTTTCCTCATTCTTTTACTGTTGTTTTCAGCGAATTAAGAGAAAAGCATAGTTGATAATGGCGGAGTTAGCCTGAGCGGACGGATTCAGTTGCAGAATCAGATAAATACTTAAAGGGCGCAAACGTCGCGCCCTTACTAAAGCATTACAGCAACTCAAACTCGCCTTTCTTAACGCGTGCGGAATCAGTGCCGATAAAGACATTGAACTTGCCAGGCTCGGCGTCATATTTCATCTGTTGATTCCAGAACTTCAGCGCCTCGATATCGATCGGGAAGCTGACGGTCTGAGTTTCGCCCGGCTTCAGGGTGATTTTCTCAAAGCCTTTCAGCTGCTTCACTGGACGGCTCATGGAAGCCGTCACATCCTGCAAGTACATCTGCACTACCGTGGCCCCTTCGCGTTTACCGGTGTTCGTCACCTGCACGCTGGCCGTCACTTTGCCGTCACGCTTCATGGTCGGCGCAGAAAGTTTCACATCAGAGACGGTGAAAGTGGTATAGCTCAGACCATAGCCGAACGGATAAAGTGCCCCGTTAGCTTCATCAAAATAACGCGAAGTGTATTTGTTCGGCTTGTCGGCATTATACGGACGCCCGGTATTCAGATGGCTGTAGTACACCGGGATCTGCCCGACAGAACGCGGGAAGGACATTGGCAGCTTGCCGGACGGGTTGTAATCACCAAACAACACATCGGCAATTGCATTACCGCCTTCAGTCCCCGCAAACCAGGTTTCCAGAATCGCATCAGCCTGCTGATCTTCTTTCACCAGCGCCAGCGGACGACCGTTCATCAGCACCAGCACCAGCGGTTTACCGGTGGCTTTCAACGCCGCAATCAAATCACGTTGGCTTTGCGGAATAGTAATATCGGTACGGCTGGAGGCTTCGTGCGCCATCCCCTGAGCTTCACCGACCACAGCCACCACCACATCAGATTGTTTCGCGGTCTGCACCGCTTCATCAATCATCTCTTGCGCAGAACGAGGATCGACTTTGACCGCTTCTTCATACTGATTCAGGAAGTCGATAATACCTTTGTCACTGGTGACGTTTGCCCCTTTGGCGTACAGCACTTTACCGTTTTCACCAACGGCATTTTTAATCCCGGTCAGCACGGTCACGGATTGATCGGCAACTCCGGCTGCTGACCAGCTTCCCATGACATCACGTTTGCTGTCTGCCAGTGGGCCAACCACCGCGATGGTGGCAGATTTTTTCAGCGGCAGCGTTTCGAGACGGTTTTTCAGCAGCACCAGGCTTTCTCGCGCCACTTCACGCGCTTCTTTGCGATGCAGGCGGCTTTCAGCATTGGTATCCACCGGGTCAGACTCTTTCGGCCCAAGGTGGCTGTACGGATCGTTAAACAGTCCCATGTCATATTTAACGTTCAGTACGTGACGAGTGGCATCGTCCAGCTCTTCCATCGTCACTTTGCCGGACTTGATCAAACCAGGCAGATACTTCGAGTAGTACTCGTCGCTCATGCTCATGTTGATCCCGGATTTCAGCGCCACGCGTACTGCATCTTCCGGGTCTGCCGCCGTGCCGTGTTTAATCAGTTCTTTGATTGCGCCATGATCGGAAACGGTGATGCCTTTAAAGCCCCACTGATCGCGCAGAACATCTTTCAGCAGCCAGGAATCGGAGGTGGCTGGCGTGCCGTTCAGCGAGTTCAACGCCACCATCACCGCGCCGCTGCCTGCATCCAGCCCCGCTTTGTACGGCGGCATATAGTCATTAAACAGACGCTGCGGGCTCATATCGACGGTGTTGTACTCTTTGCCGCCTTCTACCGCACCGTAAGCCGCAAAGTGTTTGACGCTGGTCATCACCGAGTAGCGATCTGCCGGGCTTTTACCCTGCATCGCTTCCACCATGGTTTTACCCATTATTGAGGTGAGATACGTATCTTCGCCAAAACCTTCAGAAGCACGTCCCCAGCGCGGATCGCGCGAGACATCGACCATTGGCGCCCAGGTCATATTCAGGCCATCATCTGCCGCTTCATAAGCAGAGACGCGCCCAACAGTTTTCACCGCATCGAGGTTAAAAGAAGAAGCCAGACCAAGGCTTATCGGGAAGACAGTGCGCTGACCGTGTAGCACGTCGTAAGCAAAGAAAAGAGGAATTTTCAGGCGGCTTAATTCCATCACCTGATCCTGCATGGCGCGGATATCCTGACGGGTTACGGTGTTGAAAATCGCCCCAACCTGCCCGTCTTTGATCATCTCGCGGATCGCCTCTTTCGGGTTATCCGGGCCGACGCTGATTAAGCGCAGTTGACCAATCTTCTCATCAACTGTCATTTTTTTGAGCAGCTCGGTGACGAACGCATCACGCGCTTCGGGCGTTAATGGATGGTTACCAAACAAATCATCCGCCAGTGCTGGCTGTAAGGCCAGACTTACCGCGATACCTACTGAACATAGCCATTTCATGTGGATTTTTCTTCCTTTGTTGCCCGATGTGGCAGCGAAAATGGTGCAAAAACCGTAGTTTGCCATAAGCATGATAGAGAGAGAAAAAGAATGCTCAGTTTATTGTCTGAATTTTAAAAATATTCACTCGCTGAATTGTCATACAAGGCGCTATTCTAGTTTGTGATATTTTTTCGCCACCACAAGGAGTGGAAAATGTCTTCCATGACAACAACTGATAATAAAGCCTTTTTGAATGAACTTGCCCGTCTGGTCGGTCATTCACACCTGCTCACCGATCCCGCAAAAACGGCCCGCTATCGCAAGGGCTTCCGTTCTGGTCAGGGCGACGCGCTGGCTGTCGTTTTCCCTGGTTCGTTACTGGAATTGTGGCGGGTGCTGAAAGCCTGCGTCACCGCCGACAAAATTATTCTGATGCAGGCTGCCAATACGGGTCTGACCGAAGGCTCGACGCCAAACGGTAACGACTATGATCGCGATATCGTGATCATCAGCACCCTGCGTCTCGACAAGCTGCACGTTCTTGGCAAGGGCGAACAGGTGCTGGCCTATCCGGGCACCACGCTCTATTCGCTGGAAAAAGCTCTCAAACCGCTGGGGCGCGAACCGCACTCGGTGATTGGTTCGTCGTGTATAGGTGCATCGGTCATCGGCGGTATCTGTAATAACTCCGGCGGCTCGCTGGTGCAGCGTGGCCCGGCGTATACCGAAATGTCGTTATTCGCGCGCATAAATGAAGACGGCAAACTGACGCTGGTGAACCATCTGGGGATTGATCTGGGCGAAACACCGGAGCAGATCCTCAGCAAGCTGGATGACGATCGTATCAAAGAAGATGATGTTCGCCACGATGGTCGTCACGCCCACGATTATGATTATGTTCACCGCGTTCGGGATATTGAAGCCGACACACCCGCACGTTATAACGCCGACCCGGATCGCCTGTTTGAATCCTCCGGTTGCGCCGGAAAACTGGCAGTATTCGCGGTACGTCTTGATACCTTCGAAGCGGAAAAAAATCAGCAGGTGTTTTATATAGGCACCAACCAGCCGGAAGTGCTGACTGAAATCCGCCGCCATATTCTGGCTAATTTCGAAAATCTGCCGGTTGCAGGGGAATATATGCATCGGGATATCTACGATATCGCGGAAAAATATGGCAAAGACACCTTCCTGATGATCGATAAACTTGGCACCGACAAGATGCCTCTCTTCTTTAATATCAAAGGGCGTACCGATGCGATGCTGGAGAAAGTGAAATTCTTCCGTCCGCATTTTACCGACCGTGCGATGCAAAAATTCGGTCATCTGTTCCCCAGCCATTTGCCCCCGCGCATGAACAGCTGGCGCGATAAATATGAACATCATCTGCTGTTAAAAATGGCGGGCGATGGCATTGGCGAAGCGAAATCGTGGCTGGTGGATTATTTCAAACAGGCTGAAGGCGATTTCTTTGTCTGTACGCCGGAGGAAGGAAGCAAAGCATTTTTACACCGTTTTGCGGCTGCGGGGGCGGCAATTCGTTATCAGGCTGTGCATTCCGATGAAGTCGAAGACATTCTGGCTCTGGATATTGCTCTGCGTCGTAATGACACGGAGTGGTATGAGCATTTGCCGCCGGAGATCGACAGCCAGTTGGTACACAAGCTCTATTACGGCCATTTTATGTGCTATGTCTTCCACCAGGATTACATCGTCAAAAAAGGTGCAGATGTACATGCGTTGAAGGAACAGATGCTGGAGCTGTTACGCCAGCGCGGCGCGCAATACCCTGCCGAGCATAACGTCGGTCATTTGTATAAAGCGCCGGAGACGCTGCAGAAGTTTTATCGCGAGAACGATCCGACCAACAGTATGAACCCTGGGATCGGTAAGACCAGTAAGCGGAAAAACTGGCAGGAAGCAGAGTAAATACAGCTGGATGCCTGATGCAGATGTAGGCCTGATAAGATGCGTAAGCATCGCATCAGGCACTGGCACCTAATGCCGGATGCGGCGTAAACGCCTGATCCGGCCTACAGGCAAGCAAACTTAATCGTTCTGTGCCGTCTGCCCCGCCGCCGCCATCTGGGCGGCTTTTTGTTTTTTATAGCTCAACGCCGCAGCCGGAACAGGCATCACTTTACCGGTCTCAATCCAGGTACGCAGGCGGCTGGCATCGGCAAAATGGGTATATTTGCCAAATGCATCCATCACCACCAGCGCCACCGGTTTATTATTGATAACCGTGCGCATCACCAGACAATGCCCTGCGGCATTGGTAAAACCGGTTTTGGTTAACTGAATATTCCAGTTATCGCGATACACCAGATGGTTAGTATTGCGGAACGGCAGGGTGTACGTCGGATTAGAGAAGGTCGCCATATCTTCACGGGTGGTACTCAACTGACCGATCAACGGATATTGTTTGCTGGCAATCAGCAATTTGGTCAGGTCACGGGCTGTCGAAACGTTATGCACCGACAATCCGGTCGGTTCAACAAAGCGCGTGTTGTTCATTCCGAGCGATTTCGCTTTCGCATTCATCGCTTTAATAAAAGCGTTATAACCACCAGGATAATGGTGCGCCAGGCTTGCCGCCGCGCGGTTTTCTGAAGACATCAGCGCCAACAGTAGCATCTCTTTACGGCTGATTTCGCTGTTCAGTCGCACGCGCGAATAGACCCCTTTCATCTCTGGCGTCTGGCTGATATCCACTTTCAGTTTTTCATCCAGCGGCAGTCGTGCGTCAAGCACCACCATTGCGGTCATTAATTTGGTGATTGACGCAATCGGACGCACCAGATCCGGGTGGTTCGAATAGATCACTTTGTTGGTATTCAGATCAACAATCATCGCACTACCGGAAGCGATTTCCGGCTGCGAAGCTGTGGTAGCGGCAGTCGTTTTCGCAACGGCCTGCGGTGCAAAAGGCACAGCCAGCATTAGAGCCAGGCTAAATAAAGAAACTCGAAATTTCGGCATGATGAGCATTCAGATAGTGGTTCACGCGCACGGGTTGCGCACCGCCGGAGTAAGGATTTACTGAGGCTAGCGACGCCATCATAACGAGCAAAAAGTGAGATCGTCAAAGGAGAATCGTGAGGAAATGCTGCATTGCTGACATTTACGCCAGCAATGCAACGCAAAAGAACTTTCTAGAACAGCCGATAACCGTACCCCCCACAGAATAACGGTAATAGCGAGCAGCACTTCCAGCACCAGTACGCCAATCGCCAGCGTCGAACTGGAGAAGCTAAGACCTTCCTCTTTGTTGATATTCAGGAAGCTCGGAATACCGAGATAAAGCAGATAGCCGGTGTAAAACAGCGCCACCGTACCCACCAGCGCGCACAGCCAGACCAGCGGATAAAGCGCCACCAGGCCGCTTAAAAATAGTGGCGTCGCGACATATCCGGCAAAGACCATACAGTGCGCAAGCGACGGACGTTGCGGATATTTGCGCGCCATCCACCAGATGACTCGCCCCATCACCGCGACCCCAGCCAGCATAACGCCATAAAACAGGACAGCCAGCGCCAGTCCGGTAAACCAGGATAACTTCAGGATAGTGCCATCGCCAAAATTCCAGCCAATCTGTGTAGTGCCAATGAAGGCGCAAATCACCGGAATCGCCGCCATCAGCAAAACGTGGTGGGTGTAATGGTGAGAAATCGTTTCGTTTTCGCGATTAATCACCTGCATTTCACGATCGGGATGGGAAAACAGTCCCCAGACATGGCTCATACCGCCCCCTTGTTGTGAGTTCATGAACCTGACAGTTCAAGTATAAGTCAGCTTGTGATTATTTTTTGTTCGCTCATGTAATTTGCACCGTCTGATGTACGTCCTTTTTCAGCGTGAATGATTCACAGGGTGTATGCTTACAGGCAAGCAAAGGGAGACAGACTGGCCTATGGATCTCAATACACTCATCTCACAATATGGTTATGCCGCGCTGGTTATCGGTAGTCTGGCGGAAGGTGAAACCGTGACTTTGCTGGGAGGCGTTGCGGCACATCAGGGGCTATTAAAGTTCCCGCTGGTGGTACTTTCTGTGGCGCTTGGCGGCATGATTGGCGACCAGGTGCTTTATCTGTGCGGGCGGCGGTTTGGCGGCAAGCTGTTACGCCGTTTCTCTAAGCATCAGGATAAAATTGAGCGGGCGCAGAAACTTATCCAACGCCATCCGTATCTGTTTGTCATCGGTACGCGTTTTATGTATGGCTTTCGGGTGATTGGCCCGACGCTGATTGGTGCCAGCCAGCTGCCGCCGAAAATCTTTCTGCCACTGAATATCCTCGGCGCATTTGCCTGGGCGTTGATTTTTACCACTATCGGTTACGCTGGTGGTCAGGTGATTGCGCCGTGGTTGCACACTCTCGACCAGCATTTGAAGCACTGGGTCTGGTTGATTCTGGTCGTGGTTCTGGTGGTTGGCGTGCGCTGGTGGCTGAAACGGCGCGGGAAGAAAAAGCCGGATAATCAGGCGTAAAGCAGTTGCCACAGATAAGTCGTTCGCGCCGCATCCGACATCAGGTGTTCCATGCCTGATGCGACGCTGGCGCGTCTTATCATGCCTACAACATACCCATTGAAATATCCACATATCCCATTGCACTACTCCGGCTTAAACTGCGGATTCGCCAGCATAAAACCACCATCGACAATTAACGACTGCCCGGTGGTGTAATTTGCGCCTTCGGAACATAGCCAGGCCACCAGGCTGGCAATCTCATGCGTTGCGCCGAAACGCCGCAGGGGAATTGATGGTTCTGCGTCGGGCTTCACGTCGCCGTCATCCATGCCGTTCATTGGCGTGGCAATTGCACCTGGCGCGACCGCATTCACCAGAATCTTATGCCTGACCAGTTCCAGCGCCATCGCTTTGGTTAACCCGCCGAGTGCATGTTTAGCGGCGGTGTAGGCGCTGGCATCCGGCAGCGGCGTATGTTCATGTACCGATGTAATGTTGATGATGCGACCACCCTGTCCCTGTTTCACCATCTGGCGGGCAGCAATTTGCGAGCATAAAAATGCACCATCGACATCAACGGTAAAAATCTTGCGCCACTCATCAAAAGCCATATCAAGAAACGGCGCTTTGGTCATCGCCCCCGCGTTATTCACCAGCACATCAATACGCCCCAGTCGTTGAATGAGTCTCTCCAGCGCCTGCGCACCTTCTGGTAGATTGCCGAGATCCAGTTGCACCATCTCCGCACGGACGCCGTGGCTAACTACCTCACGCGCGGTATCTTTTGCCCCTTCTTCATCTGAGTGCCAGGTAATGCCAATATCAAACCCTTGCTGCGCCAGTAATAACGCGCACTCTTTTCCGATCCCCGAATCGGAGGCAGTAATAATCGCGACCTGTGCCATGGAGTTCTCCACTTAACGCTGAATAAACGTTAAGTATAGAAGCCGCATATCATCAGCGTTTATAGCCCCCGCCCAGCGCGCCGGTGAGTTGAATGGAGGCATCCAGCCACTGCCCTTGCAATAACAGGCCATTGGCTCGCTCACGCAGCGCCGGGATTCTGGCTTCGCTGACGCGGGAACCAGCAATGATGCCCGCATTAAAACGTGCCTGCGCCAGACCTACCACACGCAGGGCATCGCGCTCAATTTGCGCCTGATGCTGGTTTTTCTCCGCCAACGTCTGAACCTGACTGGCTGCCCGCGCCACGTCATTCACCGCCTCAACCACCGCTTTGTTGTAGCTGGCGATAGACAAGTTGCTTTCGGCTTTCGCAATATCGAGGTTGGCGTTAAGACGACCGCTATCGAAAATGGGTAGCGTCAGGCCTGCCGTAACGCCCATTTGCTGCGCGGAATGTCGGAACAGATCGCTTAAGTGCAACGCATCTTGTTGCAGGAAGGCCATCAGGTTTATGTCGGGGTAAAAGGCCGCTTTTGCCGCGTCGATGCTGCTTAAGGATGATTCAACGTACCAGTGCGCCGCCTGCAAATCGGCACGGCGCGCCAGCAAGGAATAACCCAGTTCATCAGGAAGATGGCTTGTCACTTCAGGCAGCACAACCGGATGCAGCTTTAAACCGCTCGTCTGGCTGTTAGTCAGCGCATTTAACCGCGCCTCAATAATTTTCATTTTTCCCGCCACATCATTGCGCTGTTGCCGGGTTTTACTGGCATTAATATCGGTTTCCACACCTTCAACCGAAGAGGTAATTCCGTTCTGATATAGCTGGCGGTCGGTCGCGATAATGGTGTTCTGCTCTTTTTCGATTTGCTGCAAGACCGTGTTTAACGCCGCCTGGGTTTGCCACTCCCAGTACAGACGAGCCACACTGCCAGCCAGCAATTGGCGGGTTTGCTCGCGTTCCGCCGCCCGTGCTTTAACCGTACCGAGGCGCGCTGTGACTTCAGCCCGATTCTTTCCCCAGATATCGAGATGCCAGCCCGCCGTTAGACCAAAAGTACCGTTGGTATACCACGGCCCGGTAGTACCTGCCGCCGGATCGGTCAGGGCAAACGGCCCCATTAACCCTTCCGCCGACATTTTTTGTCGCTCCATATCCGCAGAAAAATCGATCTGCGGACCATCCTGAGTGGCTACAGCTTTCGCCTGCGCTTCAGCCAGTTGAATGCGCTGTTCAGCCACCTGCATATCCGGTGCGTTCTGTAGTGCGTTATTAATTAAGGAAGTGAGTTGATTATCGTGATATTCCAGCCACCACTGACTGTCTGGCCAACCATTTTTCAGCGCCGTGGGTAATGCGCTGTCAACTTGTGCAGCGGGCGTTTGCTGGCTTAACGCCTGGCGGGTTTCGTGCACAGGCGCACACCCAGCCAGAATGAGGAACAGCGGAAAACAGGCGATAGCTGGATAAAAGGAATCACGATTCATGGGGGAATAATCAGGTAAGAAAAGGTGCGCGGAGATTACCGTGTGTTGCAATGTATTTTTTAGTTTCGCGTGGCAATACATCAGCAGCAATAAAACGACATATTCAGAAAAATATACAGCAAGTGAATGATATCATCTGATTTATCTTAATCGTTTATGGATAACGGCAAAGGGTTTCATTTTTACCTATACTTATTCAGCACTCACAAATAAAGGAACGCCAATGAAAATTATACTCTGGGCAGTATTGATTATTTTCCTGATTGGGCTACTGGTGGTGACTGGCGTATTTAAGATGATATTTTAAAATATCAGATAAACCAGATATGACGGTTAGTTATTAGATGTTTTGTGTACTTGATTTACAAACCGCTCCGGTGTTGGTGGCGTCAAAATCGCCGAGGCGTTCCCTGGAGGCCGGGGCAGCCCACATGGATGTGGGCTGAGGGCGCGTCTTACAGGGATAATGAGATGGACGCTCCAGATTTTACGGTATCAAAGTACCAGACTGGATCGTTGCAATACGTCCTGAAAAATTAGGAGCGTCCACATGAAAGTATCAACTCTTGGTATCGACCTGGCAAAGAACGTTTTTCAGCTTCATGGTGTCGATCATGAAGGCCATACTATTTTGCGTAAAAAGCTCACCCGGGCTAAGTTTGTTCAGTTTGTGATTCAACTGGAACCTTGTCTGATTGGCATGGAAGCCTGCTCATCCAGTCATTATTTTGCGCGATTATTCACCCGCTATGGTCATGAGGTAAAACTCATACCTCCGCAGTATGTGAAGCCTTATGTGAAAACGAACAAGACGGATGCAGCAGATGCTGAAGCAATCTGCGAAGCGGTAACCCGTCCGAATATGCGTTTTGTTCAGATAAAAACCGAAGAGCAGCAGGCCGTTTTAGCGTTACACACTGAACGGGGAATACTTATCCGTGAGCGGATTGCCTGTGCCAATAGTTTAAGAGCCACACTTGCTGAGTTTGGTATTACGATTGCGGCCGGACAAAGCCATTTAACCCGTGAGCTGCCAGCCATTCTGGAGGATAGCGAAAATGGTTTATCTCCCTTTGTCAGAACCAGCATCTACAGACAGTCTAAACATATCCGGGAACTTGAAGAACAAGTTAAACAGGTAGAAGAAGCTCTGGCCTCCTGGTATAGAACGCAGGAAGCCTGCCAGAGAATGGCCAAAATCCCGGGGGTTGGCATGCTAACGGCCACTTATGTGGTAGCAGCAGTGGGTAATGCCCGACAATTCAGTACCGCAAAGCAGTTCGCTTCATGGCTGGGGCTGACACCAAAGGAACATTCCAGCGGCGGGAAACAGCAACTGGGAGGGATCAGCAAACGTGGAGATGGATATTTCCGATACCTGCTGGTTCACGGCGCACGCGCACTTACCGCCTGGGTCAACCGAAACGGCGCGGTTGAGGAGAATTCCTGGCTTCAGGGACTCCTTGAGCGGAAGCACTACAATGTAGCTGTTGTCGCCATGGCGGCAAAAACAGCGAGGATCATGTGGTCAATGTTGTCACACCATACTGAATATCAACCTCGGCAGCTCGCCTGACACAAGGTCAGTCAATCTGACGAGGTGCTGAAAAAAAGTTAACGTCCTGGTAGGTGCAGGTGACTTCAGAAGATGGCAAAACAGGTAAGACCGCAGGCAGGATACACCGAGAGGTAACAAGGGCAAGTTAGCCCGTAGAGGATGATTGGTACCTGCCTGGCGGATTTCATCATGGTTCGGGATAAAAATCCCATCAGAAACCGGATATATGGCTGCACCTACCCGTTTTATTACATAACTGAAGAAAGCATTGCATTCCGGGAGCGTCCATATATGTTACCTCGCGCCCGACCCGGTAGCCGTAAGGGATAAGCCGAGGGCACCGCGCAGCGGCGATTTTGTTCGCCAGAGCCCGGGGGTGCAGGGGGCGGCGGCGATTGGCCGCCCCCTGCGCGCTCCTTGCGCCAGTTGCGATATATGGCTTAGCACATGAAAGGAGCGCAACAAAATGATGAAGCTGAATAAGCGATTTATTGTCTCTAATATGCTGCGATTCCACTATTATCGCAGCTTATCTATATCAATTGCCTGAATAGCCCTTGCAATATCTGTGGAATTATTCAACACCCGAACATGCTGAAATAATTCCGTTGCTTCATCGTATTCTTTACGCAAATAACTCAACCACTGTTTAATCCGCGCGACGTGATATAGCCCGGTATCGCCCTGCTTTTCCAGACGGGTATATTTTTGCAGCAAAGCAACAACCTCCGGCCACGGCATTCGCGGTTCGTTATATTTAACCACCCGGCTCAGGTTGGGAATATTCAGCGCCCCGCGCCCAATCATCACCGCGTCGCAGCCGCTGATCGCTATACATTGTTGCGCACTCTGCCAGTCCCAGATTTCACCGTTGGCAATCACCGGAATATTCAACCGCTGGCGAATCTCGCCAATCGCCTGCCAGTCAATATGCTCCGCACGGTAGCCCTGCTCTTTTGTCCGCCCATGCACCACCAGTTCCGTGGCTCCGGCCTGTTGAACAGCATCGGCAATTTCAAACTTCTTCTCGCCGCTGTCCCAGCCAAGCCGCACTTTCACACTGACGGGTAAATGCGCCGGTACAGCTTCGCGCATCGCTTTTGCACCCTGGTAGATGAGTTCAGGATCTTTGAGTAACGTCGCCCCACCGCCGCTGCCGTTAACCGTTTTCGATGGGCAGCCGCAATTGAGATCCACGCCCCAGGAACCTAATTCCACCGCACGCGCGGCATTTTCCGCCAGCCACTGTGGGAACTGCCCCAGCAGTTGTACCCGCACCAGCGTACCGGATGGCGTTCGACTGGCATTTTGTAGTTCAGGGCAAATGCGATGAAAGACTTTTACCGGCAGCAGTTGATCGACCACGCGGACAAATTCGGTGATGCACAGATCGTAGTCGTTAACTTCGGTCAACAATTCACGCACCAGAGAGTCAAGCACACCCTCCATCGGCGCCAGTAGTACACGCATATCATCACCCGCAAAAAAATGAGGCGCTATGGTAGCGCCTCCGGTCAGCGGATTAAAGTGCTCAGCGTGGTTGCAGACAGTTATCTTCTTTCCAGCCGTACAGCCACTCCATACCACGATAAAACTCTGCCTGCGATTTCCCTTTCCACAGCAGATTACGCACCTGGCGTTCTACCCCCGCAGCGTGGTATACCCGCCCCATTTCACGTGTCGACCAGACGATGCGCGCGGTGCGTGGAATACGTACCGACTCATACAGCGCAAAGGCTTGTGCCGCATCGCCGTCACATTCAGCCAGCGCCTTACCGAGCGTCACCGCGTCTTCCAGTGCCATACAGGCCCCCTGCGCCATATATTGCGCCACCGGATGCGCCGCATCGCCCACCAGCGTTATGCGCTTCGTTCCCCACTTCGCCACCGGTTCGCGATCGGCAGTTGACCAGCGTCGCCATGAGGTCGGTTTATCCAGCATCTGGCGCGGGCGTGGATGAATGCCTTCAAAATAGGAGAGCACTTCCTCTTTACTGCCATCCTTCACGCCCCACTCTTCCTGCTGGCGACTGTGGAATGTTACCACCAGGTTATACTGCTTGCCGCCGCGCAAAGGGTAATGCACCAGGTGACAGTGCGGCCCCGCCCACAGTACCGGCGCGTTAATACGCAAATCTTCCGGCATATCGGCACAATCGATAACCGCACGGTAGACCACATGCCCGGTAACGCGCGGCACATCGCCTAATAAGCTCTGACGCACCACTGACTTCACGCCATCACAGCCAATCAGAATATCGCCGCTCCAGCTATTGCCGCGATCGTCGAAAACGGTAACATCGTCCGGCGTCTCGCGAATATCCACGACGGTCGTAGAGGTGTGATATTCGACGTCCGGGTGGGTCAGTACCGCTTCCCACACCGAGGCATGAATATCAACGCGGTGGATCACCGCATAAGGGCCGCCGAAATGGTCACGAAAGGCCTGACCGGTTTCAATGCGCACCACTTCTTCGGCGTTTACCGCGTCCATCATAGTGATGTGATCGGTAAACACCGCGCGCTGACGGGCAATTTCGCCGACGCCAAGGCTGTCCAGCGCCGAAAACGCGTTCGGCCCCAGCTGGATGCCCGCGCCAATCTCACCAATCTCATGCGCCTTTTCCAGCAGCACCACTTTGATCCCCTGGCGGGCCAGTGACAGCGCAGTTGCCGCACCGCCGATCCCGCCTCCCACAATTACTGCGCGTGTCACTTTCGTCATTATGGTTCTCCTGGTCAGGCTGAAATTTTATCTTGTTGATTTTCTGGTGCGGCAGCGATGAACGCTGGCAGCTGCATGCAGGCGTCGTACACTGCTTTACAGCGCGGATATGCACTCAGGTCGCAGTTCATGCGTAACGCATTTGCCCATTGTGGGACAAGGCAGCAGTCTGCCAGCGTCGGCGTCTCGCCCACGCAAAATTGTCCCGACTGGCTCTGGCGCAGCAGTTGTTCCACCGCGCTTAACCCTTGCTGGATCCAGTGCGCATACCAGCGTTTTTTCTCTTCTTCACTGACGTTCAGTTCTTCGGTCAGGTAGCGCAGCACGCGCAGGTTATTCAGAGGATGAATGTCGCAAGCGATGGCATAGACAATTTCCAGCACCTTGTTGCGAGCCGGTTCTTCCTGCGGCAACAGCGGAACTTGCGGATAATGACGATCCAGCCAGTCAATTATTGCCAGCGATTGACCGAGTGACTCGCCATCATCGGTCAGCAGCGTCGGCACCAGCCCGACCGGATTCATCCGCCGGTAGGCCAGTTCGTTTTGCTGACCAATGCGGATATTCACCCCTTCGGTCTGGTAATCAATGCCCTTCAGCGCCAGCGCAATGCGTACCCGGTACGACGCTGAACTATTAAAAAAACTGTACAGCTTCATCATGCACCTCAGACAATCTTCACCGCGATAGGGGTTAAACCCTCAACGTTGCCCGTGATCACATCGCCTTTCACCACCGGGCCAACACCTTCCGGCGTGCCGGTGAAGATCAGATCGCCCGGTTGCAGTTCAAAGAAGCCGGACAGGTAGCTGATGGTTTCATTCACTGACCAGATGAGATGACGAATATCGCTGCGCTGATGATCTTCGCCGTTAACCTGTAACCAGATTGGCGCGTTATCAATACCGCCGGTTTCGCTGGCTTTGTGCAGCGGCGCGATGGGCGCAGAGAGATCAAACGCTTTACCAATTTCCCACGGACGCCCCATCTGGCGCATCTCCATTTGACGATCGCGACGAGTCATATCAAGCCCCGTGGCATAACCCCAGACATATTCATGGGCGTTTTCCAGCGGGATATCGCTGCCCTTTTTACCAATTGCCACTACCAGCTCAATTTCATAATGGTAGTTATCGGTCTGCGCCGGATACGGCAGCGCCAGCGTTTCGCCAGCGGCAACCGGAACAACGGCATCCGCTGGTTTGCAGAAGAAGAATGGCGGTTCACGATCCGGATCGAAGCCCATTTCGCGGGCGTGGGCAGCATAGTTACGCCCGACGCAGTAAACGCGGCGCACGGGGAATTGTTCATCACTGCCAACAACCGGTACGGTAACGGGCGCTTGCGGTTCGAATACGTATTGAGTCATTTTTTCTCTCCCAAATTAATAACGCGCTTCGCGGAACAGCCCCAGGGCTTCTTGTACCGGTCTGTCCGAAAAACTAAATAAAACGGTATCTTGCGTGGTCTGGAACGACACGCCGTGCCAGGTCGGCACCACGAAGATATCTTTTGCACTAAAGGTGAAGGTTTCATTGCCGATAGTGACCTGCCCGCCGCCTTCCACCACGTGGTAGATGGTGCTGTCAGTAGTACGCGCCACGCGGGAGGCGAACCCTTTCGGCAACAGTTGCAGGAAAGCGCCCATCGACGGCATCGGATAGCCGCCGGTGACCGGGTTGACGTAGCGCATTTTGTAGCCATCCCACTCATCGGCATCGCCCAGGCGGGTTAAATCGTGCAGCACTTCGCGGCTTCGGTCATAACGATAGTTAAAGATCGGCGAAGAGTTCCCCGTCTGATGGCGCAGCGGCAACATATTGGCGGCATAACGCGGCAGGTAATCCCCCTCTTTGCGCGTTACCGGTTGTTGCTCTTCTGGGTAATCTTCGGCAAAACCGCAGCCCAGAGTGTTCACTAATGGCAGATCCAGTCCATCGAGCCAGATAACCGGTTCGTCACCAGGGTTACCGTGATCGTGCCAGCGCCACTGCGGGGTCAGGATAAAATCGCCCTCATTCATTGGCGTGCGTTCGCCATCAACGGCGGTAAATGCGCCTTTACCTTCAACAATAAAACGCAGCGCCGACTGGTTATGACGATGGCTTGGTGCCACTTCGCCTGGCATGATCAGTTGCAAACCGGCATACAAGGTGGCGGTAATGGAGGACTGACCGCGCAGCGCCGGGTTTTCCAGCACCAGTACGCGACGCACCGCCTCTTTCGCGCCAATCAGGCTGCCGCTCTCCAGCAACAACGGGCGGATCTCCTGATAATTCCAGTACGCTGGCGCACAATTAGCGTTGGGCGTTTTCGGCACCAGATGGTGCAACGACTCCCACAGCGGGGTCAGGTTTTGCCCGGAAATGTGTTGATAAAATTGCTCGCGGCTATTTTGATTGTTATCAGTCATTGAGATGCTCCTTATTCGTTCACAACGCCTGCGCGAGGCAGTGAGTCAGGGACAGAGGTCGACTGGCGAACGACGGTAATCAGCAGCGTTAACATCACCGCACTGATCGCCGCAGGCACAGCGATAATGAAAAACAGAGTGTCGAAAGAGAAATTCATCGCCATCATCACGCCGCCAGAAAGCGACCCGACAATCGCGCCGCAGCGGCCGACGGCGTTTGACCAGCTCACGCCCGTGGCGCGGCTTTGCGTTGGGTAGAGCGTGGCGGTCAACGCGTTCAGCCCCACTTGCGATCCGCTGATGCCAATGCCAGTGCCAAAGACAGCCAGTGCCATCAGCCATAATCCGTCCTGGCTTAGGCCAATCATCACGATGCATACAACGCCTATGGCATAGCTCACAGCCAACACGCGGAAAGGATTGAATTTATCCATCAGTACGCCCAGCGCCAGCGCGCCCAACGTGCCGCCAATCTGGAATGCGGCAGTGACCCAAGACGCATGTTGCAGGTCGATACCACGATGGTTAAGCAGCGTCGGCATCCAGCTTGAGAGCAGGTAAATGATCAGCAGGCTCATGAAGAAAACGACCCACAGCATCAACGTGATGGTTAACTGACGCCCGGCAAACAACTGGCGAATGCTGCCTTTGGCAATAGCTGCTGGTTCATTGAGATAAAAGTGGGTATCGACATAACGCTCGTGAGTCATGGCACTCACGGTTTTTGCAATTACCGCCTGCGGTAACTGGCGGCGCACCTGCCAGCGAGGCGATTCCGGCAAAACCACCAGCAGCGCGATAAATAAAATCAGCGGTAATACGCCTCCCAGCACCAGAATGCCGTGCCAGCCAATCACCGGCACCAGTTGTGCGCTGACAATCCCGCCAAAGGCTGACCCCAGCGTGAAACCGCAAAACATCAGCGTTACCAGCGCGCCGCGACGACGAGCTGGCAGATATTCCGACGTCATGGTGATGGTATTCGGCATTGCGCCGCCAAGCCCTAACCCGGTGAGAAAGCGCAGGATTACCAGTGTTTGCAGATCTGGTGAAAAAGCAGAGGCAAGACTTAGCGCACCAAATAAAAAGACGCACAACTCAATGACCCGTTTGCGCCCAAAGCGATCGGACAACGGGCCGCAAAGCAGTGCGCCTGCGGTTAATCCCAACAGACCCGCACCAAACAGCGGCGCGAGATCGCCTGCGGAGAGTTGCCAGTGAGTACGAATATCGGGAGCGATAAAGCCGATAGCCGCCGTGTCAAAACCATCGAGCATTACCACCAGAAAACAGCAGATGATAACGCGCCACTGCATCTTGCCGACCGGAGCGGCATCGATCAGTGCTTGTAAATCACGTCGTTGAGTCATAGTGAATGCCTCAGTGCAGGTAAGGTAGATGTTTCTATTGTTTTGTATATGTTGCGATATTGTGATTAAAGAGATGAAATGTACAATGGCATTTTCGGCAGAGAGATAACCTGGAGGTTATGGCAAATGGCAAACTGGGCGCAGAAATTAAAACTTCATCACCTGCAAATGCTGGTGGCGCTGGGCGAACAAGGCAATCTGACCCATGTAGCGCGGATGATGAATATCACCCAGCCTGCGCTGTCGAAATGGCTGTCACAACTCGAAGATGAGATCGGCCTCACACTCTTTGAGCGGCACAGCAAAGGGCTACGTCCAACCGAAGGCGGCAAATTGTTACTGCAACATGCTCAACGGTTAATCAACGACATGGAGCGATCGCAGCATGAACTGGCGCGCTTTAAACAAGGCGGACTGGTCGGCAGTCTGAAAATAGGTTGTTCTCCTGTCGCCACTGACTGCGTATCCCAGGCGATTTTGCATTTGCTACAAGAGATGCCGACGCTGCACCTGAATATCGAAGAGAAGGTGATGACGCCATTACTGCAAGACCTGCTGGCAGGTTCTGTGGATGTAGTGGTTGGTCGTATTGGTGGTCGTGCGCTGCAACTGCCGCTGAATTATCAGGTGCTCTACACCGAGCCTGTGTGCTTTGTCGCTCGCCCGAACCATCCACTGGCGAAATATGCCACTCTTGGCTGGAATGATCTGGCTAACTGGCGCTGGATAGTCTGGCCGACCGGGACACCTATTCGTCTCAGTATTGATAATGCGCTGGTAGAACATGGCGTGATGCTGCCAGAAAACACCATTGAATCGGCATCAATGAACGTCAGCACCAACCTGCTACAAAGCAGCGACATGATTTCTATACTCTCTTTACGTCTGGCGCAACGCTATGCCAGTCAGGGGCAACTGGTGATCCTGAATCTGCCGAAGATAGAACAGAAAGGCAGCGTCGGCGTGTTCTGGCGTAATAACGAAACGCCCTCCCGTGCGCTAAGTCGGTTTCTGCACTTTTTGAACCAGAATTAGACCTCTGAATTGGGCGCTTGCCCGATCTCCATCTCCTGTAATTCAACTATGCTCAGATTTCATGATGTGATCGGTAGCACGTTTTACAGATTAATTGTATGATGAATCCATCTCATCTGGGGTGTTGATCATGAGTAAGACACTGAACATTATCTGGCAATATTTACGCGCTTTTGTCCTTATTTATGCCTGCCTGTATGCAGGCATTTTCATTGCTTCCCTGCTACCGGTAACCATTCCGGGCAGCATCATCGGGATGCTGATCCTCTTTGTCCTGCTGGCCTTGCAAATTCTTCCGGCGAAGTGGGTCAATCCGGGGTGCTACGTACTGATTCGCTATATGGCGCTATTGTTTGTGCCGATTGGCGTAGGCGTTATGCAATATTTTGATTTGCTACGCGCACAGTTTGGCCCGGTAGTGGTTTCCTGTGCCATTAGTACGCTGGTGGTTTTTCTGGTGGTGAGCTGGAGTTCGCACCTGGTACACGGTGAACGTAAAGTCATAGGTCAGAAAGGATCAGAGAAATGATGGCGAATATCTGGTGGTCGTTACCGCTGACATTGATTGTCTTTTTTGCCGCCCGCAAACTGGCAGCGCGGTATAAATTTCCATTGCTCAACCCGTTGCTGGTGGCAATGGTGGTGATCATTCCTTTTTTAATGCTGACCGGTATCTCTTACGACAGCTATTTTAAAGGGAGTGAGGTTTTAAACGATCTGCTGCAACCGGCGGTGGTGGCGCTGGCCTATCCTTTATATGAACAGCTGCATCAGATCCGCGCGCGCTGGAAGTCGATCATCACCATTTGCTTTATCGGCAGCGTGGTCGCGATGGTGACAGGCACGTCCGTGGCATTGCTGATGGGCGCTTCACCGGAAATCGCCGCGTCAATCCTGCCGAAATCGGTGACTACGCCAATTGCGATGGCGGTTGGCGGCAGTATTGGCGGTATCCCTGCAATTAGCGCAGTTTGCGTCATTTTCGTCGGTATTCTGGGCGCGGTGTTTGGTCATACATTGCTTAATGCGATGCGTATTCGCACCAAAGCGGCGCGCGGTCTGGCGATGGGGACGGCCTCACACGCCCTCGGTACGGCACGCTGTGCCGAGCTGGATTATCAGGAAGGCGCATTTAGTTCGCTGGCACTGGTGCTGTGCGGGATTATTACCTCGCTGATCGCACCGTTCCTTTTCCCGATAATTCTGGCTGTAATGGGCTAAAATTTTGCGATGCGTCGCGCATTTTTGATGTAAGTTTCACGCGTTGCATAATTAATGAGATTCAGATCACATATAAAGGCATAACGGGTTCGTAAACTGTTATCCCATTACATGATTATGAGGCAACGCCATGCATCCACGTTTTCAAACTGCTTTTGCCCAACTTGCGGATAACTTGCAATCTGCACTGGAACCCATTCTGGCAGACAAGTATTTTCCCGCGTTGTTGACCAAAGAGCAGGTCTCTTCGCTGAAGAGCGCAACGGGGCTGGACGAAGACGCGCTGGCTTTCGCACTGCTGCCGCTGGCGGCGGCCTGTGCCCGCACGCCATTGTCGAATTTTAATGTTGGCGCTATTGCGCGCGGCGTGAGTGGAACCTGGTATTTTGGTGCCAATATGGAATTTATTGGCGCGACAATGCAGCAAACCGTTCATGCCGAACAAAGTGCTATCAGCCACGCCTGGTTGAGCGGTGAGAAAGCACTCGCCGCTATCACCGTTAACTACACGCCTTGCGGTCACTGCCGTCAGTTTATGAATGAACTGAATAGCGGTCTGGATCTGCGTATTCATCTACCGGGTCGCGAAGCGCACGCGCTGCGTGACTATCTGCCGGATGCTTTTGGACCGAAAGATCTGGAGATTAAAACACTGCTGATGGACGAGCAGGATCACGGCTTTGCACTGACCGGCGATGCGCTTTCTCAGGCGGCAATTGCAGCGGCAAACCGTTCACACATGCCTTACAGCAACTCCCCAAGCGGCGTGGCGCTGGAATGTAAAGATGGTCGTATTTTCAGCGGTAGCTACGCTGAAAACGCGGCGTTTAACCCGACTCTGCCGCCATTACAAGGAGCGTTAATTCTGTTGAATCTCAAGGGTTATGACTACCCGGATATTCAGCGCGCGATTCTGGCAGAAAAAGCCGATGCGCCGTTGATTCAGTGGGATGCAACCTCCGCAACGCTTAAAGCTCTCGGCTGCAACAATATCGACCGCGTTCTTCTCGCTTAAGCCTGGTGCCGGATGCGGCGTGAACGCCTTGTCCGGCCTACAGGTCTGGCACACTGATAAGCGTCGCATCAGGCTTGCCAACTTATCCTGGTGTCGAAAATCCCGGCAAACAGTTTGCCGTTTCTTGCGCAAAGCCCGCAGGTAAAGTAGCCTGATTGAAATTCCCCAAGATCGAGTTTTCTGCATGTTAAAGCGCGTGTTTTACAGCCTGTTAGTCCTGATCGGCTTGCTGCTGTTGACTGTGCTCGGCCTCGATCGCTGGATGAGCTGGAAAACTGCGCCTTATATCTACGACGAGTTACAGGATCTCCCCTACCGCCAGGTCGGCGTGGTACTTGGCACCGCGAAGTATTATCGCACCGGGGTAATTAATCAGTATTACCGCTACCGTATTCAGGGCGCAATAAATGCCTATAACAGCGGTAAGGTGAATTATCTATTACTTAGCGGCGATAACGCGTTGCAGAGTTATAACGAACCGATGACCATGCGCAAAGATTTAATTGCCGCTGGTGTCGATCCGGCTGATATTGTTCTCGACTACGCAGGTTTTCGAACCCTCGACTCTATCGTACGCACGCGCAAAGTGTTCGATACTAACGACTTCATTATTATCACTCAGCGTTTCCACTGTGAACGGGCATTATTTATCGCTCTGCATATGGGTATTCAGGCGCAGTGTTATGCCGTACCATCACCCAAAGATATGTGGTCGGTACGTATTCGTGAATTTGCCGCTCGTTTCGGCGCTCTGGCTGATCTTTATATCTTTAAACGTGAGCCACGCTTTTTAGGTCCGCTGGTTCCAATTCCGGCAATGCACCAGGTGCCGGAAGATGCGCAGGGGTATCCGGCCGTTACCCCCGAACAATTACTTGAATTAGAAAAGAAACAAGGAAAGTAGTTATGGATGTTCAGCAGTTTTTTGTCATTGCCGTTTTTTTCCTGATCCCTGTATTTTGTTTTCGCGAAGCCTGGAAAGGCTGGCGTGCTGGCGCAATTGATAAACGGGTTAAAAATTCCCTGGAACCGGTGTATGTCTGGCGTGACAAAAATCCCGGACTCTTCTTCGCTTATATAGTGGCATATAGCGGCTTCGGACTTTTATCCATCGGTATGATTATTTATCTTATTTTTTACCGGTAATATTATTTCTTCCTCTTGTTAATTATTGAGAATAATTATTAGTTCACCCGCAGGCTGCGGATATAACATTCTGAACCGCAGCTATTTGTGAATCTTTTCACAGTTTAAATTCCCCCGCACGCTTAGCCTTAATATTAGTACGTTATATTTACCCAAAATAATTTGAGTTGCAGAAAGGTGCGATGTCGCAGCACATGCCACTTGAAGTATTGCGGGTAAAACAGGCGTTCGCCTTAATTACCCATAGCATTAAGGAAGATCACATGCCGCAACAAAATTATCTGGATGAACTCACTCCGGCTTTTACGCCTTTACTGGCGATTAAAGAAGCCTCCCGCTGTTTATTATGTCACGACGCGCCCTGCAGCCAGGCTTGCCCGGCGCAAACCGATCCGGGGAAATTTATTCGCTCAATCTATTTTCGTAATTTTAAAGGTGCTGCCGAGACAATTCGCGAAAATAATGCGCTCGGTGCCGTTTGCGCCAGAGTGTGCCCTACGGAAAAATTATGCCAGAGCGGTTGTACCCGTGCGGGTGTCGATGACCCCATTGATATTGGTCGCTTACAACGTTTTGTTACTGATTTTGAACAACAAACTGGAATGGAAATTTATCAACCAGGCAGCAAGACGCGCGGTAAAGTCGCGATTATTGGTGCTGGTCCTGCCGGATTACAAGCCAGCGTGACGCTGACCAATCTGGGCTACGACGTCACAATTTATGAAAAAGAAGCGCAGCCCGGTGGCTGGTTGTGTAACGGTATTCCGCAATTTCGTTTGCCGCAGTCGGTGCTGGATGCGGAAATCGCTCGCATCGAAAAAATGGGTGTAGCCATTAAGTGCAACTGTGAAATTGGCAAAACGCTTTCGCTGGAACAACTGAAAGCAGAAAACCGCGCAGTGCTGGTCACCGTGGGGTTATCGAGCGGTTCTCGGCTGCCGCTGTTTGAGCATAGCGACGTTGAGATCGCCGTCGATTTCCTGCAACGCGCGCGTCAGGCACAAGGCGATATCCGCATCCCGCAAAGCGCATTAATTATTGGCGGCGGCGATGTCGCGATGGACGTTGCCAGCACGCTGAAAGTTCTCGGCTGCCAGGCGGTGACCTGTGTAGCGCGCGAAGAGTTAGATGAATTTCCGGCAAGCAAGAAAGAGTTCACCAGCGCCCAGAAATTGGGGGTATCGATTATTGATGGCTTTACGCCAGTGGCGGTAGAGGGCAATAAAGTTACCTTTAAACATGTTCGTTTGCCGGGCGAACTGACAATGGCAGCGGACAAAATTATTCTCGCCGTCGGTCAACATGCCGAACTTACCGCTTTTGCGGCGCTGGAGCCGAAGCGCAACATCATCGAAACGAAAAATTACCAGACTCGCGACCCACAACTGTTTGCCGCTGGCGATATTGTTGAGGGCGACAAAACCGTGGTTTATGCCGTGAAGACCGGAAAAGAAGCCGCCGAGGCGATTCATCACTATTTAGAGGGAGCTTGCTCATGTTAACGAAAGATCTTTCTATTACCTTTTGCGGCGTGAAGTTTCCCAACCCATTCTGCCTCTCTTCTTCGCCGGTCGGCAACTGCTACGAGATGTGCGCCAAAGCCTACGACACCGGCTGGGGCGGCGTGGTGTTCAAAACGATCGGCTTTTTTATCGCTAACGAAGTTTCGCCTCGTTTTGATCATCTGGTGAAAGAAGATACCGGTTTTATTGGCTTCAAAAACATGGAGCAGATTGCCGAACATCCCCTGGAGGAGAATCTGGCCGCTCTGCGTCGGTTGAAAGAAGATTACCCTGACAAGGTGCTGATCGCCTCGATCATGGGGGAAAATGAGCAACAATGGGAGGATCTGGCGCGTCTGGTGCAAAAAGCAGGCGCCGATATGATCGAATGTAATTTCTCCTGCCCGCAGATGACTTCTCATGCGATGGGGAGCGATGTCGGGCAAAGTCCGGAACTGGTAGAAAAATATTGTCGTGCGGTGAAACGCGGTTCCACTTTGCCGATGCTGGCGAAGATGACGCCGAATATCGGTGATATGTGCGAAGTGGCGCTGGCGGCGAAACGCGGCGGCGCAGATGGCATTGCGGCGATTAACACCGTCAAATCCATCACCAATATCGATCTTAATCAGAAAATTGGTATGCCGATCGTCAACGGTAAATCGAGTATTTCCGGTTATTCCGGTAAAGCGGTGAAACCAATCGCCCTGCGCTTTATTCAGCAAATGCGTACCCATCCGGAACTGCGTGATTTCCCGATTAGCGGTATCGGTGGTATTGAGACCTGGGAAGATGCAGCGGAGTTTTTATTACTCGGTGCGGCAACGTTACAGGTGACCACAGGCATCATGCAGTACGGTTATCGCATTGTGGAAGATATGGCGAGCGGGTTGTCGCATTATCTTGCCGATCAGGGGTTTGATTCATTGCAGGAGATGGTTGGCCTGGCGAATCATAATATTGTCCCGGCGGAAGATTTAGACCGTAGTTATATCGTCTATCCCCATATTAATCTTGATAAATGTGTCGGCTGTGGGCGCTGTTATATTTCCTGCTACGACGGTGGGCATCAGGCGATGGAATGGGATGATAAATCGCGCACGCCGCACTGTAATACCGAGAAGTGCGTCGGTTGTCTGCTTTGCGGTCATGTCTGTCCGGTGGGGTGTATTGATCTCGGGGAAGTGAAGTTTAAGAAAGGAGAAAAAGAACACCCGGTAACGTTGTAGAACCAGCGTCGCATCCGGCATTTGGCTCCTGTCGCCGGATGCGGCGTAAACGCCTTATCCGGCCTACAAAACCACACAGATCATGATGTTATGTGCATTTATGACCGAATGCGAGCCACATTCATATCACTTCTTACGCGCGTATTTCAGTGAATCCAGCGCCACGGCGAAGATAATAATCGCCCCTTTGATGATGTACTGCCAGTATGGGTTTACGCCGATGTACGTCAGGCCATAGTTGATGACCGTAAAGATAATAACCCCGGTCACCACGCCAATCACCGTCCCCACACCGCCGCTGAACGATACGCCGCCCACCACGCACGCCGCGATAGCATCCAGCTCATACATAAAGCCGAGGTTGTTAGTCGCAGAGCCGATACGTCCGGCTTCTAACATTCCGCCGAAGGCATAGAACACACCAGACAGCGCATAAATCATCAGCAGATTCAGGCCGACGTTGACACCAGAAACCTTCGCCGCTTCCGGGTTACCGCCGATAGCAAAAATGTTCTTACCGAAGCGGGTTTTGTTCCACAGTACCCAAACGAACGCCACGGCAATCAGCGCGTAGAAGGTGATGTAAGAGAGCCGGAAACTCCCCAATGCAATAAAGCCCTGGGCAAAGGTGGAGAAACCGCTATCAAAACCGGAAATCGGTGACGCACCCACAAAATCGTAATAGAGCGAGTTAATGCCGTAGACGATAATCATCGTGCCGAGCGTGGTAATGAACGGCGTCACGTTGAGATAAGCGATAATCAGACCGTTGATTAAACCGATAACCGCACCAATGGCACAGACAATCAGAATAACCAGCGCAATCGGCATCGTCGCCATTTCCGGGAACACTTTGTTGGCGTTTTCCATCGACTGCAATAACGTCGCTGCCACCACCGCTGCCAGCCCTACCTGGCGCCCGGCAGAAAGGTCGGTTCCCTGGGTGACAATTAACCCTGCCACGCCGAGCGCGATAATAATACGTACCGATGACTGGGTAAGAATATTACTTAAGTTCAACAGACTTAAAAAAGTAGGATCCTGGAAAATTATAATCGCCAGCAAAACTAAAAGAACGACGTAAATACCGCCCTCTTTCAGGTAAGTAAGAAAACTTTTCTTATTTAACGCACTCATGGGAAGCCCCTAATCTTAAAGGTGCAAAGACGCAAGACGCAGAATTTCGTTTTGCGTTGTTGTTTTTGTATCGACAATTCCAGAAACGAGACCATTGCTCATCACCAGAATACGGTCTGTTATCCCTAACAACTCTGGCATTTCTGAGGAGATAATAATAATCCCCTTGCCTTTCTTCGCCAGTTCAGCAATTAACTGATAAATTTCAAACTTCGCCCCAACATCAATACCGCGCGTCGGTTCATCGAGCATTAATATTTCCGGTTGCGTTAGCAGCCAGCGACCAATAATCACCTTTTGCTGATTACCGCCGGAGAGCGAACCAATTTGTGTTCGATGCCCCGGCGTTTTTACCCGCATTGAATCAATAACCCACTGGGTATCGCTTTTCATCCGCGAGTTATCCAGTAACCCAACTTTATTTTTGTAGTTGCGAATATTGGAAATTAACGAGTTAAAACCAATATCCAGATAGGCATAAATTCCCGTCGAGCGGCGCTCTTCGGTCACCAGTGCAAATCCGTGGTTAATAGCTTCGTTGGCGTTATGGTTATTGATCTTTTTGCCGTGCAACGTAATGGTGCCAGCCGATTTCTCGCGAATACCAAATAACGTCTCAACGATATCAGTACGTTTCGCTCCCACCAGACCGGCAATACCGAGGATCTCCCCTTTGTGCAGATCAAACGAAACATCGCGGATGGAAGGCTGGCGCAGCGACGTCAGGTTACGCACTTCCAGAATCACTTCGCCTGGCGTGTTTTGTTTGTCCGGGAAACGCTGGTTAAGAGAACGCCCAACCATCATGGCGATGATCTTGTCCATCGTCAGCCCTGCCAGCGGTTCGGTGGCGATCCACTGACCGTCACGCAATACGGTGACTTCATCACATAACTGGAAAATTTCTTCCATTTTATGCGAGATATAAACAATACCGCAGCCGCGCTCTTTTAATTTACGAATAATAGTGAACAGATGATTGACCTCTTTTTCGGTTAACGAAGAAGTCGGCTCATCCATAATCACGATTTTCGCGTTATAGGAAAACGCTTTGGCGATTTCGATCATTTGCATTTGCGAAACAGATAATGTCCCAACCCGCGCACGCGGATCGATATCAATATCCAGTTCATCAAAAATCGCTTTGGTTTCACGGTACATTTTGTCCTGATCGACAAACATGCCTTTGGTGGGATATCGCCCCAGCCACATGTTGTCCATCACCGACCGTTGTAATACCAGATTTAACTCCTGGTGTACCATCGAAATACCATTTTCCAGTGCTTCTTTGGCAGAATGAAAATCGATCTCTTTACCCTGGAATAAAATGGTGCCGGAGTCTTTTTGATAAATACCAAACAGGCATTTTAATAATGTCGATTTTCCTGCGCCGTTTTCTCCCATTAATGCATGGATAGAATGTGGCCGGACTTTTAAATTAACGTTATCAAGTGCCTTAACACCGGGAAAGGACTTGTTGATACCGCTCATTTCCAACAAGTATTCCCCGGAAGACGAAGCCGTTGAGCTGACCATATAATTTTACCTTGTTGGCCATACAATAAGGGCGCAGTAAACGACTGCGCCCAATCAGTCTTATTTCTTGCTGAATTCAGCTAGGTTGTCTTTATCTACGCCAACATAAGGAACGCGGACAACTTTATTGTCGATTTTCCAGTTGGTGCCATCAGCCGCACCTTTGCCATCGGCCAGGTTTTTCGCCAGATCAAAGGTCGCTTTCGCCTGGTTGTTAGCATCGTTCAGCACCGTGCCCGCCAGTGCACCGGATTTCACCAGTGCCAGAGCTTCTGGCAGCGCATCGACGCCAAACACCGGAATGCTGGACTTATTGTGCGCTTTCAGTGCTTCTACCGCGCCCATTGCCATCGCATCGTTGTTAGCAATAACCACTTCGATTTTGTTGGCGTTCGGGCCAGACAGCCAGGCGTCCATCTTATCTTTCGCCTGAGCGGTGTCCCACATAGCAGTATCTAACTGTAACTGTTCCGTTTTGATGCCTTTGTCGTTCAGTTCTTTAATCACGTAAGTGGTACGTGCTTCTGCATCCGGATGGCCCGGTTCACCTTTCAGCAGTACGAACTGAATCTGACCATCTTTGTTGAGATCCCAACCCTGATTCGCCGCCCAGTGTTTAGCAATCAAATCGCCCTGAATAATGCCAGACTCTTTCGAGTCGGTGCCAACGTAGTAGGCTTTGTCGTAGCTATCCAGCGCCTTACGGGAAGGCTCTTTGTTGAAGAAAACGATTGGTACGTTTTGTCCGCGCGCTTTCTCAATCACTGTACCCGCAGCAGCCGGGTCAACCAGGTTGATTGCCAGCGCCTTCACCCCTTTCGCCAACAGCACGTCAATCTGATCGTTCTGCTTGGACTGGTCATTCTGCGAATCATTCATCAGCAACTGGACGTCTGGCGCGGCTTTCGCATCTTGTTCGATAGCCTTACGCACCACGGACATAAAGTTATCGTCATATTTATAAATCGTCACACCAATACGGGTATCAGCAGCGTGTGCAGCGGCACCGAATAACATGCTGGCCATCACAGCAGACAGGGTTAACACCTTCTTATTCATGGTATCTCCGGTTTTTCTTATGCAGGGTAGTGCTTGAGATAAATGCTCGGCGGGGCAGTATAGTTAATGAAGTGTTACTGAACGCCGAAGCTCACGTTTTAAAATTCGTTCTTCCATGCCCGGTAACGCTCCAGAAAACGGCTTTAATTGTTGTTATGACGCTATAGCCTCGATAAAAGTGATTATTCACTGTTACATATAGGTTACAACGTTAAAACGGTGCAATCATAGCTATCGCATTGTTAAGATACTGTGAAATCACTCACAGATTGAAAGCGGTTACATCGCCTGATTTGTTGAGTTAGTGATCGCCGCCGCATTCTGGCGTGTTGCGACAGAATGCCGACGCACTAACGTCGGCATAAAACAGTGGCTGGCTCGCGGATCAATGTTGCCTGCTGCGCCCTGCAAGGCCAGTTCAGTAGCTAATTTTGCCATCGAAGCAATGGGATAACGCACGGTCGTTAATTGCGGGTCGGTGTAACGGGCAATGGGGATATCATCGAAACCGATGATGGAGAGATGTAACGGAATTGCAATGCCATTATCTTTTAATGCCGTCAGTGCGCCAGCGGCCATATTGTCGTTATAAGCAAACACAGCAGTAAGTTGCAGATTGCGTCCCAGTAGCTCGACCATTGCCGCCTCACCGCCGGGCATGTCCGGCGTGCCGGTGCCAATCCAGCTTTCCGGCGGAACAATATCCTGCTCTTTCAGCGCACTCATCCAGCCTGCTTTGCGCATTGCGTCATCTTCAATGCCGTGGCTGGAAGAAAGATAACCGATGCGTTGATGCCCGTTATTCAGCAACATGCGCGTCGCCATTCGGGCACCGCTGAGATTATCCAGGCAAACGCAACGATGGGCGTAACCCGGTACAACGCGGTTGATCAGCACCATACCGGGAATGTTGTCCATAAACTGCGCCAGTTCGTCATCACTTAACGCTTTTGAATGAACAATCAACGCATTACAACGCTGGCGAATTAACACCTCGATGGCGTGACGCTCTTTTTCCGCTTCATGATAGCTATTGCCAATCAATACATATTTCTGATGCTGTTGGGCGACGAGATCGACGGCTTTCACCAGTGCGCCGAAAAACGCATCAGAAACGTCCATCACCACCACGCCAACGGTATCGCTCACCTGGGTTGCCAGCGCCTGGGCATTGGCGTTTGGTCGGTAATCCAGTTCACTCACCGCTTTCATTACCGCTTCACGCGTGTCCGCACTCACCTGAGTACTGTTATTGAGCACCCGGGAAACCGTTGCCACAGAGACGCCAGCCTGACGCGCTACATCACGAATGGTGATCATATTCACTACCTGTTGTGAGATTGCAGTAGGTTACTGCTTGCTGGCGGCTATTTTGTCAGCACTGAATACAGGACTTCGTGAATCGAGTCACAGCAATGGAAACGGTTACAGCCGTTTTGTTAATGAATGTGATCGAGATCGTTATCTTGATGTTTTAGACAATGCAGATCCGGCAGCACGGAGGGTTAGCTGACGCCAGAGCCATTCTACCGGCCCCTGGCGGAAGTAACGTAGCCAGATAACAGAGAAGAGGATATTCGCCAGCCATACCGGAATAACAAACGCCAGCAATTCCAGACGGTCAAACTGCATAAACAAACCGAGATGATAAAACAGCGTGGTACAAATCAGCGTTTGTAACAGGTAGTTGGTCAGCGCCATCCGTCCGACGCAGGCGATCGCCAGCACCAGCTTAAAACGGCTTAATTGTGGCCAGTAGCCGAACAGCAACGACGCATAACCCATCGCCTGAAATGGCGCACTCAGTTCACGCGGCATCTGAAGTAAGAAGGCGCACCAGCGATACGCCCAGTCCAGCCGCCATTGTAGTGCGATAGCAGGAAGGTTAATCATCAGCCCAATCGCCACCAGCACAAAACCGGTACGGCGATAGTGGCGCAAGCTGTACTGCCCTTTCAGCCAACCGCTACGCATCAATGCCGCGCCAATTAGCATCATCCCCGCCAGTTGCCAGCCATACTGCGCACCCAGTGCCAGTAAACTGTTCCCTACTCCATCGGCACGGTTACTGATGGCTTCCACGCCGCCGTGAAGTTTCCAGTATTTTTCATACAAAATGGCGGACGCATCCGGCGTCCAGGCGCGACTGGTCTGGCTGTCAGAAATCAACCCCAGCAGCAGCAAAACGCCAAGCCCTACCAGATACAACATGACGCCGGTATTAAACAGGCTTTTTACCGATGGCGCATCGCGCACCAGCCGCCAGCTGATCAAGCCCACCAGCCCGTAAGCCAGCAGAATATCGCCGTCCCAGAATAACAATCCGTGAATAAAGCCCAACAAGACTAACAGGGTGAGCCGCGACTGGATCCAGCGTCTGCCACGGGGCAGCAACATTTGCAGTCCCGCACCAAACAGCAACGCAAAAAGCGTGAGGAATTTCACCTGGCCGATGAGATCGAGAAATGCCCATGTCCAGGCATCTTGCGACGTAATAGCGCCGTACCAGGCGGGATTGAGATAAGCCGCCTTTGGGAGTCCAAAGGCGCTGATGTTTAATAGCAGGATCCCCAGAATGGCGACGCCGCGAACAAAATCGAGCGTGACGTTGCGCTCCATGGTTCCTGCCTTTTAATCAGTTGTGATGACGCACGGCGCGCAGAAACTCGTGGCGCGTATTCTGACTGGATTTGAACAAACCACCGAGGGAGGTCGTTGTCGTGGCGCTGGTTGCATCGCGGATGCCACGCGCTTTCACGCAGTAATGCACCGCATCGATGGAGACCGCCACATTATTGGTGCCCAGCAGCGTTTGTAGCGCAATGAGAATTTGCTGGGTCAGACGTTCCTGCACCTGCGGACGCTGGGCAAAAAACTGCACAATGCGGTTAATTTTTGACAGACCGATCACCGAATCTTTCGGGATATAGGCCACCGTCGCTTTGCCATCAATAGTGACAAAATGGTGTTCACAGGTGCTGGTCAGGGTGATATCGCGCACGGTGACCATTTCATCGACCTTCATTTTATTTTCAATGAGGGTGATTTTCGGGAAGTTGGCGTAATCCAGACCGGAGAAAATTTCATCGACATACATTTTGGCGATGCGATGCGGTGTTTCCATCAAACTGTCATCAGCCAGGTCGAGATTCAGCAGCTGCATGATTTCGGTCATATGACCGGCAATAAGGCTTTTGCGCGTTTCGTTATCCATTTCATGCACGGGCGGGCGTAGCGGTGTTTCCAGTCCTCGCGCAACTAACGCTTCATGAACCAGGGCCGCTTCTTTACTGAGTGATGGCATTTATATTTTCTCCTGCAGGTGTGACGCCTCCGCCCTGCGTGGGGGCAAAGTTATTAAGCTGATTAGCAGCCTGATTATTGTGCGTGAGGTGACGCACATAATCCAGTATTCACAGCGATAATTATTGTAATTGCCGCTGCCTTTCAGCCGTAGATGTTAAAACATCGTTATGCATATGCGGAAGTGAAAGTTACTCACAACACACTGAATAAACGGTATGATGAAAAAATTGCAAACAACATAACAAGGAGCCACGCATGGAAATGCTCGAAGAGCACCGCTGTTTTGAAGGCTGGCAGCAACGCTGGCGGCACGACTCCAGTACCTTAAACTGTCCGATGACGTTCAGCATCTTTCTCCCGCCTCCCCGCGATAACGCCCCGCCGCCAGTGCTGTACTGGCTTTCGGGATTAACCTGTAATGACGAAAATTTCACCACTAAAGCGGGTGCCCAGCGAGTGGCGGCGGAACTGGGGATTGTACTGGTAATGCCAGACACCAGCCCGCGCGGCGAACAGGTTGCCAATGATGACGGCTACGATTTAGGCCAGGGCGCAGGGTTTTATCTTAACGCCACGCAACCGCCATGGGCGGCGCATTACCGGATGTATGATTATCTGCGCGATGAATTACCGGCGCTGATTCAGTCGCAATTTAACGTCAGCGATCGCTGCGCCATTAGCGGTCATTCGATGGGAGGTCACGGCGCATTGATTATGGCGCTGAAAAACCCGGGCAAATACACCAGCGTTTCCGCCTTTGCACCAATTGTGAATCCGTGCAGCGTCCCGTGGGGAATCAAAGCATTTAGCGCCTATCTGGGCGAGGATAAAAATGACTGGGAGGAATGGGACAGTTGCGCGTTGATGTACGCCAGTAATGCGCAGGATGCGATCCCGACGCTTATTGATCAGGGCGATAGCGATCAGTTTCTTGCCGACCAACTCCAGCCTGCGGTGCTGGCAGAGGCCGCTCGTCAGAAAGCGTGGCCAATGACGTTACGTATTCAGCCGGGTTATGACCACAGTTACTACTTCATCGCCTCTTTTATAGAGGATCATCTGCGCTTCCATGCGCAGCATTTACTGAAGTAAAACTTAGCCCGGTTCGCCGGGCACCTTCTCATCAGAAGCGATAATCCACCGCCATAAAGTAACGACGTCCGTCTTCGTTATAGCTGTAGTCGTCACGACTGAGATCTTTATCAGTCAGGTTCAGCACGCCCGCACGCAGTTTGACGTCTTTGGTCACCTGCCAGGCCGCGCCGGTATTCCAGATCGTATAGCCACCAGGCGTTTTGGCCGTATCACTGTCGGCACGTTTCTGTCCGGTATAGTGACCAGAAACATAGAATGACCAGTCTTCCAGCATCAGCGGTTTCCAGTCCAGCGTACCGTTAGCGGTATGGAACGGCAGGTCGGAAAGCGGTTTGTTTTCGCCATTGCTGACATCACGACCATCGTTGTAGGTGTAGTTGAGTGACAGCTTCCATTCGTCATTGAACGGAATTTTCAACTCAGTCTCCACGCCCTGAATTCGCGCTTTGTTAACGTTGTAGTAGCTGAATACCGGTATCCGTCGTCCGTTAGCGCCCGTTTCAAAACCGACAAAGTTCTGGTAACCCGGTGCAGCGTTAACGTCAGACGTGCGGCTGATGCTAATACGATCTTTCACATCGTTGCGGAAAACAGTCACGCTGGATTCAACCCCTTCCAGCCAGCCATCTTCACCCATGTAGTAAAGCCCCAGTTCCCAACTTTCGCTGGTCTCTGGTTTCAGATCCGGGCTGCCGACAATTTTACATGCACCACGGCAGGAATTTGTCGTCCAGTCAGGGCTAAGCTGCAACAAAGAAGGCGCTTTAAAAGCCGTTGCCCAGCCACCTTTCACGGTAACGGTGTCGGTAGCGTTATAGACCAGATAGGCACGCGGGCTCCAGTGATCGCCGTAGGTTTCATGATCATCCATACGCACGCCGGTCGTCAGCGCCAGCGGCTCAAAGATCCGCCATTCATCTTCCACAAACAGCGCGTACTGGCTGGCAGACGTTTTGGTGCTGGTGCCACCGGTCAGGTTTACTGCATCACTAAGTTTATCGTGACGCCATTCACCGCCAACCGTGACAAACTGATTAATCGCCGTCAGCGGCAGCGTGTATTTGCCATCAACGGTATTGCTTTCAGAGGTAATTGGGCTGCTGTTGCCAGGGTTTTTGTTTTCGACTTTCTCGCCGTAATATTTCAGTTCGCTGGTGCCGTAATCCCAGCGACCATTATGGCTGACAGAGTAGTTCTGGCGTTCCAGGCGGTTTTTGTCCAGCGAGTCGGAATCACGATCCTGACGGTCGAAACCGTAACCGGCGGTAAAATCGTGATTTTGATTCGGCGTCCAGGCAAATTCGACATTGCCGTCGCGGCTGGAGAATCCTTCAATACGCGGTGTTTCTCCGGTATCGGTGGTGGTTGAGTTTTGCGGGTCATCCTTTTCACGTTTCGCCAGGCTGCCGTAGGCTTTCATTCCCAGCACACCGTCAATTAATGGCCCGCTGGTGAAGAACTGACCGTTGTACGTGTCACCACGATCGCGATGTTCCTGAATGGTGGTATCGACCGTAACAGTGCCCGTCCATTTTTGACCGATTTTTTTGGTGATGATATTGACCACGCCGCCAAGCGCATCAGAACCGTACAACGAGGACATCGGGCCACGTACCACTTCAATACGTTCGATGGAATCAACCGGGATCCAGTTCAGATCAAAGTCATTGTGGCGAAAGACAGCATTGCGGGAGTTAACGCGTTTACCATCGACAAGAATCAGCGTGTAACTGCTGTCCAGCCCACGAATACTGACGCCCTTGCGGTTATCCCCTTCGTTAGTCAGTTGTACGCCCGGCACTTCTTTGAGGACATCTTTCAGGTTCTGTACTGGTTTACGCTGCAGGTCTTCCTGGGTAATGACGCTGATACTGGCAGGTGCGTCTTTAAGGTTTTGTTCAACGGAAGATGCGGTGACAACCATCGTCTCGCCATCATCATCAACCGCCAACACAGGCCATGCACAAGAAATTGCGGACAAACACAGCCCGACCCGTACGAAAGGGTTCAACCTAAACATTCCATATCTCCATGAGGTAACTACGAAAATAAAATGGGTTATCGCTCACATCTTCTTCACGTCCCCTTGCGTACGGCAGCATCGCGGTGGACTTTTTATAGGCAGGAGATCACTCCAGAAAGCCTGAACAGCCTCTGATTTGTCAGCCTTTTTTGATTTCCGCGTAACAATAATGCAAACGATAACAATTATCAATTCAATTGTTAAATTTTATATCAGCATGAATATCAAGGAAAAGAAAAAGCCCTCTCGGTTGAGAGGGCTTAACAAGGAAGGGAGGAAACTTATTTCTTATCGTTCTGCGGGAACTTCATTTCGCTGTAACGCACGAAGTGGGTTCCTTTAATCAACTTGTAACCAAACCAGATGGCCAGGAACAGCGGGATACCTATATAGGTTGCCGCTACGCCGCCCCAGTCGATGGTATCTTTCAGGAACGCCTCGTAGTTCTGGCCCAGGGTAATAATCAGACACAGAATGAAAGCGAAGATCGGTCCCAACGGGAAGAAGCCCGAACGGTACGGCAGGTCGTTAATGTCATGTCCCTGCAATACATAGCCGCGACGGAAACGATAGTGGCTGATAGCAATCCCCAGCCAGGCGATAAAGCCTGTCATCCCGGAGGTGTTCAGCAGCCACAAATACACCGTCTGGTTACCAAACATGGAGGTCAGGAAACACAGACCGGCAATCACCGTCGTGGCATACAGCGCGTTACGCGGTACACCGCCACGTGACAGTTTGGCAAAAATACGCGGCGCTTTTCCGTCACACGCCAGGGTGTACAGCATACGGGTAGACGCGTACATACCGGAGTTACCCGCCGACAGTACTGCTGTCAGAATGACCGCGTTCATCACCGCCGCCGCAGAAAGCAGCCCCGCGTGCTGGAACACCAGCGTGAACGGGCTGACGCTGATGTCTTTTACATCGTTACGCAGCAGGCTTGGATCGGTGTACGGAATGATCAGGCTGATGATCAGAATCGCAAACACATAGAACAGCAGGATTCGCCAGAATACCTGACGCACCGCACGCGGAATATTTTTCCCAGGATCTTCAGATTCGCCCGCAGCAATACCAATCAGTTCGGTTCCCTGGAAGGAGAAGCCGACAATCATTGCCACACCGATCATCGCCGCAAAACCACCGGCAAACGGTGCTTCACCTATCGTCCAGTTGCTCCAGCCCACAGGCTGCGCGCCTTTGAAGATACCGATAATCATCATCACGCCGACGACGATAAAGATAATCACTGTTGTGACTTTGATCAGTGAGAACCAGTACTCCGCTTCACCAAAGCCTCTGACCGAAATGTAGTTCAGCAGGAAAATGACGCCAAGGAACAGCGCACTCCAGATCCAACCGGGAACATCCGGGAACCACCAGCTCATGACTAACTGCGCAGCCACCAGGTCAACGGCGATAGTCACCGCCCAGTTGTACCAGTAGTTCCAGCCCAGCGCGAAGCCAAAGCCCTCTTCCACATAGTTCTGACCGTAAGTCGCAAACGAACCAGACACTGGCATATACGCCGCCAGTTCGCCAAGACTGGTCATCAGGAAGTAGACCATCAGGCCAATCAAAATATACGAGAGCAGCGCCCCGCCCGGACCTGCCTGAGAAATCGTTGCGCCAGAGGCAACAAAAAGACCCGTACCGATGGAGCCACCAATGGCAATCATCGTCAGGTGACGCGCCTTTAATTCACGGCGTAAGCCCGGCGCTTCTGTTGTTTTAGTTTCGGAAACCATACAAAAATGCTATCCATCTTAAAAATGAGGCGCGATTGTAGCAGACGATTTGCAATCCTTCCGGTAGAAATGCGCTTTTATAAGAGACCTTCATGATCGCCCAGGAATTATAAGTAAAGCAGCCAATCTCTTTTCTGGCGAATGCATGACGCTGACGCTGCGTCACGAAATCGACACAGCACCAGCATGTTCCTGTATCGCGACTTAACGCGGCACATTAGCGGGATCGCAATAGTCCAGAAAGCGCCGTAGCGCGTTGGAAAGGTGTTTTTGCCGATGATGAATACGCCACAACGTACGCATCAGGCGCGGTAGAGGGACAGCAACTTCACTTAATGTGCCAGCCTGTAATTGATCTTCTATTACCCGTCGCGACAGGCAGCTAATTCCCAACCCATGACGCACCGCGTGTTTGATAGCTTCGGAGTTACCTAATTCCATCGCCATCTCAAATTTCGGTAAATGCGACAGTAACAGATAATCGACAATCTCCCGCGTGCCGGAACCACGTTCGCGCAGGATCCACGGCGCAGCGGCCAGTTGTTCTAAGGTGACCGGACCACGAGCCAACGGCGAAGTCGGCGCGGCGAAAACCACCAGCTCGTCTTCCAGCCACGGTTCAGAAATGATTTCAGTGCTGTGGCATGGTCCTTCAATAAAGCCAATATCAACACGGAAATCCAGCACCGCCTGCATCACGTCCTGGCTGTTACCAACGCTAAGTTCAATCGGCAACTGCGGGTAATCATGGCGATAACGGGCGATAACTGCGGGCAGGATGTAATTACCAATGGTGCTACTGGCGTAGACACGAATCGCGCCGTTGTCTTCGCGAAACAGTTGTTCGATTTCGACGGCCTGTTCCAGCAATGCGAGCGCACGCGGGTAAAGCAGCCGTCCGTGCTCATTGACCACCAGTCTTTTACCCACGCGATCAAACAGTTGCACGCCTAGCTGCCCTTCCAGATCGGTCAACGCCGCGCTCACTGCTGATTGCGACAACGCCAGCATCACCGACGCCTGGGTGGTGGATCCACTTTTCAATACTTCTGCAAAAACTTCCAACTGTCGAAGGGTGATGTGCATAGTCGCTTACCACTTATAAAGATTAATTATAAATATATAATCAATTTTATTTTTAAACCAGTTAGTCGTAACCTTATGCCCGGATAAAGGAGAGGGTTATGACGAATATCACCTTACAGAAACAACATCGTACACTGTGGCATTTCATTCCGGGGTTAGCCCTGAGTGCAGTTATCACCGGGGTCGCCCTGTGGGGTGGTTCCATTCCCGCTGTTGCGGGTGCCGGGTTTAGTGCCCTCACTCTCGCAATCCTGTTGGGGATGGTTTTAGGTAACACAGTATATCCGCATATCTGGAAAAGCTGTGACGGCGGTGTGCTGTTTGCCAAGCAACATTTACTACGTCTGGGTATTATTCTTTACGGTTTCCGTTTGACGTTTTCACAAATTGCCGATGTCGGTATCAGTGGGATCATCATTGACGTGTTGACACTGTCCAGCACCTTCCTGCTGGCCTGCTTCCTGGGGCAGAAAGTGTTTGGCCTGGATAAGCACACCAGTTGGTTGATCGGTGCCGGTAGCAGTATTTGTGGTGCTGCGGCGGTTCTGGCGACTGAGCCGGTAGTGAAAGCGGAAGCCAGTAAAGTGACCGTGGCTGTTGCAACCGTCGTTATCTTCGGGACCGTCGCGATTTTCCTCTACCCGGCGATATATCCGCTGATGTCTCAATGGTTTAGTCCGGAAACTTTCGGTATCTACATTGGTTCTACTGTGCACGAAGTGGCGCAGGTGGTGGCGGCAGGTCATGCCATCAGCCCGGATGCAGAAAACGCAGCAGTTATTTCCAAAATGCTGCGCGTGATGATGCTGGCTCCGTTCCTCATCCTGCTGGCGGCACGTGTTAAACAGCTGTCTGGGGCTAATGGCGGCGAGAAAAGCAAAATCACCATTCCGTGGTTTGCCATCTTGTTCATCGTAGTTGCCATCTTTAACTCGTTCCACCTGTTACCGCAGAGCGTGGTGAACATGCTGGTAACGCTGGATACCTTCCTGCTGGCAATGGCGATGGCGGCGCTGGGTCTGACCACTCACGTCAGCGCGCTGAAAAAAGCCGGGGCGAAACCTCTGCTGATGGCACTGGTACTGTTTGCCTGGCTGATTGTTGGTGGTGGTGCGATTAACTATGTGATTCAAAGCGTCATCGCATAAACCACTACATCTTGCTCCTGTTAACCCGCTATCATTACCGTTTTCCTCCAGCGGGTTTAACAGGAGTCCTCGCATGAAATACATTGGAGCGCACGTTAGTGCTGCTGGCGGTCTGGCAAATGCCGCAATTCGCGCCGCCGAAATTGACGCAACCGCGTTTGCCTTGTTCACCAAAAATCAACGTCAGTGGCGTGCCGCCCCCCTCACGACACAGACCATCGATGAATTCAAAGCCGCCTGTGAAAAATATCACTACACGTCGGCGCAAATTCTTCCCCATGACAGTTATCTGATTAACCTCGGACATCCGGTCGCTGAAGCCCTGGAAAAATCACGCGATGCGTTTATAGACGAAATGCAGCGTTGCGAACAACTGGGGCTTTCTTTGCTCAACTTCCATCCTGGCAGCCATCTGATGCAAATTTCAGAAGAGGATTGCCTGGCGCGCATTGCGGAATCCATCAACATTGCACTGGATAAAACACAAGGCGTGACAGCGGTGATTGAAAATACCGCCGGTCAGGGCAGCAACTTAGGGTTTAAATTCGAACATCTCGCGGCGATTATCGACGGTGTGGAAGATAAATCCCGCGTTGGCGTCTGCATTGATACCTGCCATGCTTTCGCAGCCGGGTATGATTTGCGTACTCCTGCCGAATGCGAAAAAACGTTCGCAGATTTTGCCCGTATTGTCGGCTTTAAATATCTGCGTGGGATGCACCTCAACGATGCGAAAAGCACCTTTGGCAGCCGCGTTGACCGCCATCATAGCCTCGGTGAAGGCAATATCGGTCATGATGCGTTCCGCTGGATCATGCAGGACGACCGTTTCGACGGCATTCCGCTGATTCTTGAAACCATCAACCCGGATATCTGGGCAGAAGAGATCGCCTGGCTAAAAGCGCAACAAACTGAAAAAGCGGTAGCCTGAAGATGAATAACCGGGAGAAGGAGATCCTTGCAATTTTACGACGTAACCCGCTGATTCAGCAGAATGAAATTGCTGACATGCTGCAAATTAGCCGTTCGCGCGTTGCGGCGCATATTATGGATTTAATGCGCAAAGGGCGGATTAAAGGCAAAGGTTACATTCTCACTGAGCAGGAATACTGCGTCGTGGTGGGGACAATCAATATGGATATTCGCGGGATGGCGGATATCCGTTACCCGCAAGCAGCTTCTCATCCCGGTACGATTCATTGTTCGGCAGGCGGCGTTGGGCGCAATATCGCCCACAATCTGGCATTGTTAGGCCGCGACGTCCATTTACTCTCGGTGATTGGCGATGATTTTTATGGCGAGATGCTCTTAGAAGAGACGCGCCGTGCTGGAGTGAATGTCTCTGGCTGCGTTCGTTTACATGGTCAAAGCACATCGACGTATCTGGCAATTGCCAATCAAGACGAACAAACCGTATTGGCGATTAATGATACCCATCTGCTGGAACAGTTAACGCCGCAATTATTGAACGGATCACGTGATTTACTTCGTCACGCGGGCGTGGTACTGGCAGATTGCAACCTGACTGCCGAGGCGCTGGAGTGGGTCTTTACCCTCGCCGATGAAATCCCGGTATTTGTCGATACCGTTTCAGAATTCAAAGCGGGCAAAATCAAACACTGGCTGGCGCATATTCACACCCTGAAACCCACTTTGCAGGAACTGGAAATTTTATGGGGAAAGGCGATCACCAGCGATGCTGACCGTAATGCCGCAGTGAATGCGTTGCATCAGCAAGGTGTTCAGCAACTGTTTGTTTATTTGCCCGATGAATCCGTTTATTGCAGCGAAAAGGATGGCGAGCAATTTTTGCTGACTGCGCCAACGCATACGACGGTGGACAGTTTTGGTGCCGACGATGGTTTTATGGCAGGCCTGGTGTATAGCTTTCTGGAAGGAAACAGTTTCCGTGACAGCGCCCGTTTTGCGATGGCCTGCGCGGCAATTTCGCGCGCCAGCGGCAGCATAAATAACCCTACCCTGTCTGCCGATAACGCGCTTTCATTAGTACCGATGGTGTAACAATGCTGCCGGATGCGACGCTTGACGCGTATCATCCGGCCTTGTTATCAACACTTAGTGGGTTTTGATGTAGCCGCGCACGCACTCTTCGACTAATCCCCAGAACCAGTCGGTATCGATGGTGATGCCGACTTTGGTATTAGCGGGCTTGCCGAGAACGCCCAGCTCGTCGCAGACGGTACGCCCGTAGCAAGGGCCGCTGTTGACGTCCACTTCGACGTACATTTCCTGGGTTTTAATACCATCAGGGTTGATTAGATAACCGATGCAGGTGGCGTCATGCACCGGACCGCCAGCCAGGCCATAGTTTTCGAACTGCGTTTTGAGAGTGAAGTTCATGATGTCGCTGAACAGCTCGCCGGCAGGGCCGCCTGCCCTTTCCATCCGCGCAATCACATCCGGGGTACACACGGTCTGGTTAGTGAGATCGAGGCCCATCATCACCAACGGAACGCCGGAGGTGAACACCACGCGTGCGGCTTCCGGGTCGGCAAAGATGTTGAACTCGGCAGACGGGGTGAAGTTGCCAGTACCGTAAGCGCCGCCCATCAGCACAATTTCACGGATTTTTGGCAGGATCGCCGGTTGCATACGCATCGCCACGGCGATGTTTGAAAGCGGCCCCACCGGCACCAGAGTGATATCGCCTTCACTTGCCATCAGGGTATCGATGATATATTTCACCGCATGAGTGCTTTCTGCCTGGCGGGTCAGCGGCTCGAATACCGGGCCATCCAGTCCGGTTTCACCGTGAATATTATCGGCAACGATTTGTTTGCGCATAATTGGCTGCGGCATTCCCGCATAAACCGGAACATTAATCTCCAGTTTCTGACAAACATTCAGGCCATTAATTAATGTTTTATCAAGCGTCTGATTACCCGCCACAATGGTGATACCTAATAAATCAATCGCCGGATGTTTCGCGGCCATCATTATGGCAATAGCATCATCATGACCCGGATCACAATCCAGAATAATTTTTCTCTTTTCCATTGTTTATTTCCCCTGTTTCAAGTTGCGTTATTTTTTCTACAGCAAAGAAAATTCGACCGGCCGATGATTGAATCTTAACAACAGCGTACGTATGCTAAATATGAGAAATCTCATAGCGGATAAACATCGTGAAAGAAATCCACAATAATGAACTTAAACAGCAACTGATTGGTGAGTCCGCATTTAATGAGTGCTTTTCAACGGATGTTTCAGCCGATACGCGGCTGTTTCATTTTTTAGCGCGTGACTACATTGTGCAGGAAGGGCAACAGCCGTCCTGGCTGTTTTATCTGACGCGAGGCCGCGCCAGGCTTTACGCCACGCTTGCCAATGGACGCGTGTCGCTGATTGATTTCTTTGCTGCGCCCTGTTTTATTGGCGAGATTGAGTTAATAGATAAAGACCATGAACCGCGTGCGGTGCAGGCTATTGAAGAGTGTTGGTGTATTGCGCTCCCCATGAAACACTACCGTCCGCTATTATTAAACGACACGCTATTTTTACGAAAACTCTGCGTCGCCTTAAGTCATAAAAATTATCGCAATATTATTTCTTTAACTCAGAATCAATCATTTCCGTTAGTGAATCGCCTGGCAGCATTTATATTACTCTCGCAGGAAGGTGAACTTTATCACGAAAAGCATACGCAAGCGGCAGAGTATTTAGGCGTTTCTTACCGACACCTTTTATATGTTCTCGCACAATTCATTCACGACGGTTTATTAATTAAAAATAAGAAAGGGTATCTGATTAAAAACAGAAAGCAGTTGTTAGGACTGGCGCTGGAGATGGACCCGGAGAATAAATTCTCCGGGATGATGCAGTAAAAATTATTTGCAATAGCGCGATAGCCGGATGCGGCGCTTGACGCGTCTTATCCGGCTTACAAATCGAGCATTACGCCAGCCCAATAAAGAACCCGGCAATGGTCGCACTCATCAGGTTGGAGAGCGTAGCCGCTGCCAGCGCACGTAATCCAAGCTGGGCGATTTCCGGCGCGCGTTTTGGCGAAATAGCCGAGAACGCCCCAACGACAACACCAATAGAACCAAAGTTAGCGAAACCACAAAGCGCAAAGGAGATAATGGCAACTGTTTTCACGTCCAGCGTGCTGCCCGTTTGCAGATATGGCGAGAAACTCAGGTAAGCGACAAATTCGTTAATCGCCAGTTTCTGTCCAATCAGGCTACCCGCAAGATTGGCATCACTCCAGTCCACGCCCATGATCCACGCCAACGGTGCCAGAACATAGCCAAAAATACTTTCCAGAGAGGCATTGGCAAAACCAAACCAGCCGCCAATTCCGCCGATAATGCCGTTGATCAGCGCAATAATCGCCACAAACGCCATCACCACCGTCGCCACACCTGCGGCAATTTTCAGTCCGGTCATCGCACCGCTTGCCGCTGCTTCGATAAAACTTTTTGGCGGCGTTTCGCTGAACGACAGGTTTTCAAATGTCACCTGCGAAGGCTCGGTCGCCGGGCTAAGAATACGCGCAAACAAAATACCGCCGGGGATCGCCATCAGCGATGCCGCTAACAGATAGTCAATCGGCACACCCATTCCGGCATAACCAATCATCATCGAACCGGCAATAGATGCCATGCCGCTACAAATTGCGGTAAACAACTCGTTGCGATTCATGCGATCAATAAACGGTTTAACGATCGCCGGGATCTCGTTTTGCCCAAGGAAAATGGTGGTGACCGCGACAAAAGATTCTATTTTGCTGATGTTGAGAGCTTTCTGGAAAATACTGCCAAGAATGCGGATCAGCAGTCCCATCACGCCAATGTAGTACAGCAGACTGATGAGCGCAGTAACGAAAATAATCGCCGGAAGTACGCGAAAGGCGAAGATAAAGCCCGCGCCGTCAAACAGGACATCCATTTTCGGCCCCACCAGCGAACCAAAAATAAAGGCGCTACCCGCATCGCTGTAGGACATGACTTTATGGACGCCCAATGCTGCCTGTTCTACCGCCCATTTTCCCGGTGGGAAGTAGAGCATAATGCCGCCAATGGCGATTTGCAGCAGCAGCGCGGCTCCAACCGTGCGCAAACTGATGCTCTTTTTATTCACTGACAACACAAACGCTATTGCCAGTAACACCACCATCCCCACAACACTTCTCATTATATCCATAATGATTTCCCTTCATGCCCGTAAACCCGGCGCCAGCGCCAGGTTTCGGTATGTATGATGAGTACGGGCGACGGCTTTCTGCCCGTCAGAAATTAACCCGCGAGACGCTGGTATTCTTTGGCAATTTCGCTCGCCAGAATGGCGTTGTTAAACACCAACTGGATGTTGGATTTCAGGCTATCGCCACCGGTCAGTTCCGCAACGCGTGCCAGCAGGAACGGCGTACTTTCTTTACCGATTACACCTTGCTCTTCAGCTTCGGCAACTGCCTGATCAATTGCAGCGTTAATACTTTCTTCCGGCATCGCAAACTGTTCCGGAATTGGGTTTGCCACTACCAGGCCACCGTTCAGACCGCTTTGCCATTTCACCGCCATCGCACGGGCAATTTCGCTGGCGCTGTCGAGGCGGATACTGACCTCAAACGGGCTGGTGCGGCAGAAAAACGCTGGCAATGCTTTGGTCTGATAACCAATCAATGGCACACCGAAAGTTTCTAAATATTCGGTGGTTAAGCCTAAATCGAGAATAGATTTTGCTCCGGCACAAACTACGGTGACATTAGTGTGTGCCAGTTCCTGTAAATCGGCGGAAATATCGAAAGTATTTTCCGCCCCGCGATGAACACCGCCAATACCGCCGGTGGCAAATACTTTAATTCCGGCAAGCGCCGCAATAATCATGGTAGAAGCAACGGTGGTTGCACCATTTTTTCCGGCAGCAACAACAAAAGGTAAATCGCGACGGCTAACTTTCGTTACGTTATGTCCTTCACGACCCAGCAATTCAATTTCTTCTTTGCTTAAGCCCACTTTCATCACGCCGCCAATAATAGCGATAGTGGCTGGTACAGCGCCCTGTTGACGAATAGTTTCTTCTACTTCAATTGCGGTCTGGGCGTTTTGCGGGAACGGCATCCCGTGAGAGATAATGGTCGATTCCAGCGCCACAACCGGTTTTTTGTTTTTTAAAGCGTCCTGCACTTCCGGGGAAATTTGTAATAATTCAGGGGAAATTTTTAATTCAGACATTCTGCGTTCTCCACTAACGATATAACGTTGGCAATCGATAAATCGGGGTTATTGGTGTATTCACAGGAGAGCGCCATTGACGAACATCCCTGTGCAAAACGAACAGATTCGGCAAACGGCATCCCGTCTACCCAACACGAAGCAAGTCCCGCCATCATGGCATCGCCCGCTCCGGTAACATTAATGACATTGGTTTTAATCGGTGCAGACCAGCCGTTTTCGCCGCTGATATCACTGTAATAAACACCATCGCCACCCATGCTCAGAACCAATCGGTTCAGGCCATGTTGATGGAACCAGGCGGCAACCTTTGCCACATCTTCACTTCCGGAAAGCGCAATCCCGCTCAGGGTTTCTGCTTCCAGACGGTTTGGCTTCAGGGTGTGAATTTGACTTAATCGCTCACGTACTTTGACGCATTTCCAGGCCGAAACCGGATCGACAAATACCGGTACGTCGGCGGCATTATCCAGAATCCAGACCAATGCCTCTTCACTGATATTACAGTCTGCGACAATGACCTTAGCCCCCTGAATAAATTCACGGTGCTGTGCGAGATATTCCGCTGAAATACAGTTGCTAATATTCATGTCATTTATAGCAACCAGCATTTCACCGGTATTATCGAGTAATGATAAATAGCTCGACGTATTTTCCCCTGGCACAATCAGACATTTATCGACATAAACGCCGGATTGATTGGTTTGCGTTAGCAGCGATTGACCATAAAAATCACTGCCTACGGCGCTCAGTAGCCAGGCTTTATTCCCCAGCAATGCGAGGTTTTGTGCGATATTGCGCCCTACTCCACCGGGAGTAAATTTTATTTTCCCTGGATTTGAATCCGCATAGTTTAATGATTCATGTGAATATCCGGCGACATCAATATTCGCCGAACCTATAATTACGACATAATCCTTTTCGCGCATAGCACATCCCCTGGTAAAAAATTACCAACTCTGTCAATCCACAAAAATATAGGTACTGCAAAGACGGTTTAAACATGTGTTCATATTTAAACATGTGCTCATAGTATGCATGTTTTACTTAAAGTAAATTACCGCCAGAGGGGCAAAATGAGCAGATTTGAACAGGCTCACAAAACGCTATTATTGGCGGTTTTAGAAAAAGCGAAGAAATTGTGAAGTGATGCACAGAACGAAAACAATAAAAAAGGGCAGAAATTAATCTGCCCTTGAGGAAATGACGTTACTGTTTGATGAGAGTGTCAGCTTTCTGTTGGAAAACAAAACCATTCAAAATCATAGAATTGCCGTCAACAATTTATCACTCACCTTGCACTCATCAAATGATACAGGGCAGAAAATTTCTGCCCTGTAGTTCACGTTTTATTATGCTGCTTTCGCCACAACGTCCGCTTCCGGACGTTTCAGGAAGGCATAGGCCAGACCCGCCACCAGCGTACCAGCAATAATTGCCACCAGGTAACCCAGTACCGGCGTAATGGCGCCAGGGATCAGCAGAACAAACAGACCACCGTGCGGTGCCATCAGTTTCGCACCAATCGCCATTGAGATTGCGCCAGTCAGCGCCCCACCAACGATACAGCACGGCAGCACTCGCATCGGATCACGGGCAGCAAACGGAATTGCACCTTCCGAAATAAAGCACAGGCCAAGTACCAGAGCCGCTTTGCCGCCTTCCTGCTGCGCTTTGTCGAATTTGCGACGCGCCACCATTGTTGCCAGACCCATTGCCAGCGGTGGCACCATACCTGCCGCCATAATCGCCGCCATCGGGCCATAGGTTTGGGTACTCAGCAGACCAACACCAAACGCGTACGCCGCTTTGTTTACCGGACCGCCCATGTCAGTACACATCATGCCACCGAGGATCGCGCCCAGCAGAACCGCATTCGCAGTACCCATGGTTTGCAGCCAGTGAGTCAGACTTTCGAGGATGCCAGCAACCGGTTTACCGATCAGGTAGATCATCGCCAGACCGACCACCAGACTGGAAATCAGCGGAATGATCAGAATCGGTTTCAACGCCTCCATACTCTGTGGCAGTTTCAGTTGCGTACTGATTAACTTCGCGATGTAACCCGCCAGGAAGCCCGCAATAATCCCGCCAATGAAGCCAGAACCTGTGCTGACCGCCAGCATACCTCCAATCAGACCCGGCGTGAGACCCGGACGATCGGCAATGGAGAAGGCAATGTAACCCGCCAGTACCGGCACCATCAGCGCAAAGGCTGAACCACCGCCAATCTGCATCAGCGCCGCCGCCAGCGTCCCTTGCTCTTTAAACGCTTCGATACCAAAAGCAAAGGAAAGCGCGATACACAGACCACCCGCAACCACCATTGGCAGCATGTAGGAAACGCCCGTCAGCAGGTGACGGTACGCGCCTGCACTCTCTTTCTTACCTTCAGTAGTTGCCGTTTGAGCTTTGCCCGCCGGTTCGTAAGGCGTCGCTTCAGCAACCGCTTTATCCAGCTCCTGCGCCGTTTTCTTCAGCGCCAGACCGGTAGAAGTGCGATACATCGGTTTACCGGCAAATTTTGCCAGATCCACTTCGATATCTGCTGCCACAATCACCAGATCCGCTGCTGCCACTTCTTCAGGCGTGATCGCGTTACCCGCACCAACGGAGCCACGAGTTTCAACTTTCACCCACCAGCCACGTTTTTTCGCTTCGGTTTCAATGGCTTCAGCAGCCATAAAGGTATGTGCTACGCCAGTTGGGCAAGCAGTCACCGCAACCACGCGTTTCGGGCCGCTGGCGGCAATCAGTGCTGTCGCAGCGGCTGGCGCAGTGTAAGGCTTCGCATGGCCTTTGGCTTCACTCAGGAACAGCTCAGGGTGCGCGACTGCGCGGGAAATATCGCCCAGCCAGACATTTTTACCGTTCAGCGCGCTGTCGTTCGGGATGGAATCACCCAGAACAATCGCCATTTCAGCGTCGTTCGGATTGTCGATGATTTCCAGTTTTGCTTTTCGCGCCGCCGCGCCCAGCAGGGTCTTCGCCATATAGGCGCGTGCCTGACCGAGATTAGCGTCAATAATCAGCAGCGTTTTCATTATGCCTCTCCTGCTGTCAGTTAAAAGGTTGTAAGTCGACGCGCGCCATCATTGCGGCCAACTGCGGACGATCGGTAATACCCACATTGCTTTGACTGACCGCCAGGGCTGCAACAGCCGTTGCCAGACGCAGTGTGTGTTCACTGGATTCACGCATCAGCAAGCCATAAATGAGGCCGCCAACCATGGAATCCCCTGCGCCAACAGTGCTTACGACATCGACTGACGGTGGTTTGGCGATCCATTCGCCGGAGGCATTAACCCAAAGCGCGCCTTCGGCACCCAGTGAAATTACGACATGCGCGATACCTTGTTCACGTAGCGCATGTGCAGCTTCAATGACATCTTTCATTTCAGGCAGTTTACGGCCTGCCCAGATTTCCAGCTCGCGACGGTTAGGTTTCACCAGCCACGGTGCCGCTTTCAAACCTGCCACTAATGCTTCGCGGCTACTATCAAAGATAATGCAAGGACACTGACTACGCAGGCGAGTCATCCAGTCGGTGAATGCTTCCGGGCTGACGCCTGACGGTAAGCTGCCGCTGACACAGACCATATCGAACTGACCGAGCCAGCTCAGAGAATCAGTCACAAAGCGTTCCCAGTCGGCAGGAGTGACTTCGAAACCAGAGAAATTGAGGTCAGTAACTTCGCCGTCTTTTTCCGTCAACTTAACGTTAATGCGGGTACGCCCCTGTACAACCTGGAAACGGTTGGCAATGCCCAGCTCGCTGAACAGTTGCTGAAATCCGTCCTGATTGTCTTTACCCAGGAAGCCGCCAACGGTGACATCAATACCCAGATCTTTCAGAACTTTGGCAACATTGATACCTTTACCCGCCGCATGAAGACCGGTAGTTTTCACCAGGTTCACTTCGCCGCGCTCAATTTCCGGGCAGAAACCAACAAGGTCATACGCCGGATTGAGGGTGATCGTAGCAACACGTCTGCTCATTACGCGCCCTCCCCAAGACCTGCGGCGATGGCGTCGCCAATTGCCTTCAGTGCCTGTTCAGCATCCGCCCCCTGGGCGGTAAAGCGCAGGCGATGACCTTTCTTAACGCCAAGTGCCACAACTTTCATCAGACTACGTCCGTTTGCCGGTTTGCCGGTGCCATCAAGGTTTGTCACGGTAATATCACTGTTAAATTGTTTAATGGTATTGACCAGCATGGTGCCTGGACGAGCATGCAGGCCGTGTTCGTTGCGCACCACAAACTCCGCGCTTAACACGTCGTCAGTCGGCGCATCATCGCTGGTCAGCAGTGCCAGCAATGTTGCCGCATCCGCTTTCAGCAAACGGTCAGCTTTATTGTCGAGTAACAGATCGGCGAGACGCTTAAGAACCGCGACGGGCTGATCGTCATTCATTGCCACACTCACCAGCATGGCTGCCGTTTCGCCGTCCACATCAAAAGCATTTGCCGCACGGCTTACCGCAATCGCGCTACGCAGGTTGCCTTCGGCGCTATCGCTCAGCCAGATGCCCTGTCCGAGATTCAGCGGCTGTTCATTGATGGCTTTGGTGACGAAGGTGGCGTCAACGGCCCCCGCTTCTTTCAGACGCGCAGCGTTCAGCGCCTGAAGAGTCAGCAGATCGCTGGCAACGATATCCAGCGTCAGCATTTCGTTGTCGAGTTTCAGCTGCTCACTCTGCTTTTCGCCCATCAGCAATGCGCGAAGTTCTTCTGCTGTGGTGGCTGACTTCAATTGTTCAGCAACGGAATCATCGCTCAGTACGTGGGTCAACTGGCGCAGCAGGCCCAGATGTTCGTCCGAGCTGGCGGCAATACCGATCGCCACGTACGCCACCTGACCGTCACCCCAGGTGACGCCTTCCGGGAACTGAAACACCTGAACGCCGGTTTTAAGCACCTGATCGCGGGTGTCGGTGGTGCCGTGGGGAATGGCAATACCATTGCCGAGGAACGTTGAGGTTTGCTGCTCGCGCGCCAGCATGCCATTGACGTAGCCTTCAGCTACATTACCGGCCTGCACCAGCGCCGCAGCGACCTGGCGAATCGCCTCTTCTTTGTCTCCGGCCTTTTCGCCCGGATGGATGTCCTGTACGGATAACTGGAACATAGTTCTCCTCTCTTGCTGAATTGAAACGATTCAGCCTCTATGAGAAAAAAAGCGCCAACCTGGCTTAGGGTTAAAGACAAGATCGCGCTGAAACGTTTCAAGAAAGCATAATACTTCTGTTTCAGCACGCAAGGGAAGCTGTAAACTTATGACCAAAAGTTTGATGTGCTGCACAATTTTTTGTCATTTTTCCTAATTGCTGACGGGAGAAATCCGTTGTCAGCAATTTCATTTCAGCAGCGTCAGCAGACAATCAACAAGAGTGAAATGGCATTTTGATTATTCGTGGCGAGTTTGATTTCACTGACTGTTTATTTTCTGACAAGCAGCGTAAACTCCGCGTCTCCATCTTTCAGTGATCGACCAGCATGCATAACTCCCCCGCAGTCTCCAGCGCGAAATCGTTTGACCTGACATCGACGGCGTTTTTAATCGTTGCCTTTCTCACCGGTATTGCGGGCGCTCTGCAAACCCCAACGCTCAGTATATTCCTTACCGATGAAGTGCACGCCCGTCCGGCGATGGTGGGATTCTTCTTTACCGGCAGTGCTGTCATCGGGATTCTGGTGAGTCAGTTTCTCGCCGGACGCTCTGATAAGCGCGGCGATCGTAAATCACTGATTGTCTTTTGCTGCCTGTTAGGCGTGCTGGCCTGCACCCTTTTTGCCTGGAACCGCAACTACTTTGTTTTGCTGTTCGTTGGTGTCTTTCTTAGTAGCTTTGGCTCTACCGCCAACCCGCAAATGTTTGCTCTTGCCCGTGAGCACGCTGACAAAACCGGGCGTGAAGCGGTGATGTTCAGCTCTTTTTTACGTGCTCAGGTTTCGTTGGCATGGGTCATTGGTCCGCCGCTGGCTTATGCTCTGGCGATGGGGTTCAGCTTTACGGTGATGTATCTCAGCGCAGCAGTGGCGTTTATTATCTGCGGCGTGATGGTGTGGCTATTTTTACCATCGATGCAAAAAGAGGTTCCGCTGGCGACCGGCACGGTTGAAGCGCCGCGCCGTAATCGTCGCGATACGCTACTGCTGTTTGTCATTTGTACGTTGATGTGGGGGTCAAATAGCCTGTACATCATCAACATGCCACTGTTTATTATCAACGAATTACATCTTCCTGAGAAACTGGCGGGCGTGATGATGGGAACCGCCGCAGGCCTGGAAATCCCGACCATGTTGATTGCGGGTTATTTTGCCAAACGTCTGGGTAAGCGTTTCTTAATGCGCGTTGCCGCCGTGGGTGGCGTCTGTTTTTACGCAGGTATGTTGATGGCGCATTCACCTGTCATTCTGTTGGGTTTGCAGCTACTGAATGCTATTTTTATTGGCATTCTGGGTGGCATCGGGATGCTCTATTTTCAGGATCTGATGCCTGGTCAGGCGGGTTCAGCAACCACGCTCTATACCAATACGTCTCGTGTGGGCTGGATCATCGCGGGGTCAGTGGCGGGCATAGTCGCCGAAATCTGGAATTATCACGCCGTGTTCTGGTTTGCGATGGTGATGATTATCGCCACTCTGTTCTGCTTACTGCGGATTAAAGATGTTTAAGGCGTGGTCAGTATTTCCAGATCGATAAGCCAGGTCATCGCCTGCTGACGCGTATTGCCGCACATTTCAGCACTGGCTTGTAAACCTGCGCAAACTTTCGGACGTAGCGGTGATGTAAAAATTTTACAACGTTGTTGTTCATCAAGCTGAATGCAGGGCGTATTGGCGGGCTTGCCATCTGGCATACCGGGTATAGGACTGGAAATTGAAGGGGCTGTGCAACACGCCCCGCAATCCGGACGGCATTCCATACGTTGTTCTCTTAAGGTTAACCACCGGATTGATGAGCGCGCACAGTACCACCTTTTTTGCACCAGCAAAAGTGCGAATACCACTTGCCTGAAAGGCTCGTCGCGAGTAGTTTGACGCGATATTTTTGACATTTTCGATAACAGGAATTTTTCGATGCCAAGAGCGAACGAAATTAAAAAGGGTATGGTACTGAATTACAACGGCAAATTGCTGCTGGTTAAGGATATTGATATTCAGTCGCCAACCGCCCGTGGTGCCGCTACGCTGTACAAAATGCGTTTTTCTGATGTCCGTACCGGGCTGAAAGTGGAAGAACGCTTCAAAGGCGATGATATCGTTGACACCGTAACGCTGACCCGTCGTTACGTTGACTTCTCCTACGTCGATGGCAACGAATATGTCTTTATGGATAAAGAAGACTATACCCCGTATACCTTCACAAAAGATCAGATCGAAGAAGAACTGATGTTTATGCCAGAAGGCGGTATGCCGGATATGCAGGTTCTGACCTGGGACGGTCAACTGCTGGCACTTGAACTGCCGCAAACCGTTGATCTGGAAATCGTTGAAACCGCACCGGGCATCAAAGGCGCGTCTGCCAGCGCCCGTAACAAACCGGCGACATTGAGCACCGGTCTGGTCATTCAAGTACCAGAATATTTAAGCCCGGGCGAAAAAATTCGTATCCATATCGAAGAACGCCGTTATATGGGACGTGCTGACTAATTTCAGCCACATTCAGAAAAGGGATAGCTCAGGCTATCCCTTTTTTAATTTATTATACCAATCTTTTATTTTGCGCTTCCTGAACATCGTTCTCCCGCAATATTCACCAGTACATTGATCGCCCTCACACTTCACCGCATTAACAATCCAGACCAATTTCAATTGCTGTCATATAACTTTACACTGTCGTTGTTAATTAATCGTTACTAAGACGTGACTCCTATGAATACAATCGCCTCCGTTACACTCCCGCAGCACGTACACTCGCCCTGCTACGATCGGCAACAATTGAAATCCCGTATCGTTCATTTTGGGTTTGGAGCCTTCCACCGTGCGCATCAGGCACTATTAACCGACCGTGTACTGAGTGCGTTGGGTGGTGACTGGGGAATTTGTGAAATCAGCCTGTTCAGTGGTGATCAGCTGATGAGCCAGCTTCGCGCGCAGGATCATTTATACACCGTGTTAGAGAAAGGCGCAGACGGTAACCAGGCGATTATTATTGGAGCCGTTCACGAGTGCCTGAATGCAAAACTGGATTCATTAGCGGCAATTATTGAGAAGTTTTGCGAGCCGCAGGTGGCAATTGTTTCCCTGACGATTACCGAAAAAGGCTATTGCATTGACCCGGCGACCGGTGCACTCGACACCAGCAATGCGCGGATTATTCACGATCTACAAAACCCTGAAGAGCCTCACTCCGCGCCAGGCATTCTCGTCGAAGCACTGAAACGCCGCCGTGAACGCGGCCTTGCACCGTTTACCGTGCTCTCCTGCGACAACATTCCCGATAATGGCCATGTGGTGAAAAACGCGGTGCTGGGGATGGCGGAAAAACGTTCGCCAGAACTTGCGGAATGGATAAAAGATCACGTCAGCTTTCCGGGAACCATGGTAGACCGCATTGTCCCGGCAGCAACCGACGAATCACTGGCGGAAATTAGCCAGCATCTGGGCGTGAATGATCCCTGTGCGATTAGCTGCGAGCCGTTTATCCAATGGGTGGTTGAAGATAACTTTGTCGCGGGGCGCCCTGCCTGGGAAGTCGCTGGCGTGCAGATGGTCAATGATGTCCTGCCGTGGGAGGAGATGAAACTGCGTATGCTTAATGGTAGTCACTCTTTTCTCGCTTATCTGGGTTATCTCGCAGGATTCGCCCACATCAGTGATTGTATGCAGGATCGCGCATTTCGCCGTGCCGCCAGAACGTTAATGCTGGATGAGCAGGCGCCGACGCTGCGGATCAAAGATGTCGATTTAACACAATATGCGGATAAGTTAATTGCACGTTTTGCTAACCCGTCGCTGAAACATAAGACCTGGCAAATCGCGATGGATGGCAGCCAGAAATTACCGCAGCGTATGCTGGCAGGCATTCGCATCCATCTGGCGCGCGGAACAGACTGGTCATTGTTGGCATTAGGCGTTGCAGGCTGGATGCGGTATGTGTGCGGTGTTGATGATGCCGGAAATGCTATTGATGTTCGCGATCCGCTTAGCGATAAAATTCGCGACCTGGTTGCGAGCAGCAGCAGTGAACAACGCGTAATCGCCCTGCTTTCTCTGCGTGAAGTTTTCGGTGATGACCTGCCAAATAACCCGCATTTTGTTCAGGCTATCGAACAAGCCTGGCAACAAATCGCGCAGTTTGGGGCGCATCAGGCGCTATTAAATACCCTCAAAATTTAACGATTTCTGCGGTTAAAGCGGATGAAGCCAGCCTTCGTCCGCTCTCCCCTTCTCTTTTCTGCCTTTTTTAGCCAGGATTAACGCACAGTTAACTTATCAGAGTATTGCGGAGCCGCTGTGACCAGGACCAACCTCATCACCGGTTTTCTCGGCAGCGGGAAAACCACGTCGATTCTTCATCTGCTAGCCCATAAAGATCCAAACGAAAAATGGGCGGTACTGGTTAATGAATTTGGGGAAGTCGGAATTGATGGCGCTTTGCTCGCCGATAGCGGCGCATTGCTGAAAGAGATCCCCGGCGGCTGCATGTGCTGCGTTAATGGTTTACCCATGCAGGTAGGGTTGAATACTTTGCTGCGCCAGGGAAAACCAGACCGCTTGTTGATAGAGCCAACCGGGCTGGGCCATCCGAAACAGATCCTCGATCTATTAACCGCACCAGTCTATGAACCCTGGATCGACTTGCGCGCCACGTTGTGTATTCTCGACCCACGCCTGCTGCTGGACGAAAAAAGCGTCAAAAATGAAAACTTCCGTGACCAGTTGGCTGCCGCAGACATCATTGTTGCCAATAAATCCGACCGCACGACGCCCGAAAGCGAGCAAGCGTTGCAACGCTGGTGGCAACAAAATGGTGGCGATCGGCAATTAATTCACTGCGAACATGGGCAAATTGAAGGTCATCTTCTGGATTTACCCCGTCGCAATTTAACCGAGTTGCCTGCCAGCGCCGCCCATTCACATCAGCATACCGTGAAAAAAGGGTTAGCGGCTTTAAGTCTGCCAGAACATCAACGCTGGCGTCGCAGTCTGAACAGCGGACAAGGACATCAGGCCTGCGGCTGGATTTTTGACGCCGACACGGTGTTCGACACCATTGGCATTCTGGAATGGGCACGACTTGCACCGGTGGAACGCGTAAAAGGCGTAATGCGCATTCCAGAAGGGCTGGTGCGAATCAACCGTCAGGGCGATGACCTGCACATTGAAACGCAAAACGTTGCACCGCCGGATAGCCGTATTGAGCTGATCTCCAGCGGCGAAACTGACTGGAACGCCTTACAAAGCGCGCTGTTGAAGCTTCGTTTAGCGACCAGCGCGTAAGGTTGCCTGCGTTTTTCAGTAAGATAATTAGAGAAAATATGATTAAAAATTTGCCGCAAATAGTGTTGTTGAACGTTGTCGGCCTCGTGCTGTTTCTTTCCTGGTACATACCCGTTAATCATGGATTCTGGTTACCGATTGATGCGGATATTTTTTATTTTTTTAATCAGAAACTGGTCGAAAGTAAGGCCTTTTTATGGCTGGTTGCATTGACCAATAATCGTGCATTCGACGGTTGTTCACTGCTGGCAATGGGAATGCTGATGCTGAGTTTCTGGCTGAGAGAAAACGCCTCCGGAAGACGGCGTATCGTAATTATTGGGCTGGTAATGCTGTTAACCGCAGTGGTATTAAACCAGTTGGGTCAGGCATTAATTCCGGTCAAACGAGCCAGTCCGACATTAACCTTTACAGATATTAACCGCGTCAGCGAACTGCTACCTGTACCCACGAAAGATGCATCACGAGATAGCTTTCCCGGCGCTCACGGCATGATGCTACTTATTTTTTCCGCCTTTATGTGGCGTTATTTCGGAAAAGTCGCAGGTCTTATCGGCATTATTATTTTTGTGGTTTTTGCATTTCCCAGAGTAATGATTGGCGCACACTGGTTTACCGATATCATTGTCGGCTCCATGACCGTGATATTGATCGGTTTACCCTGGGTGCTGTTGACACCATTAAGTGATCGATTAATCATCTTTTTTGACAAATCACTACCGGGAAAAAGTAAACATTTCCAAAACAAATAACTCACAGTAATTAACATCATCAGGTTTATTTTTATAGTGAGGATAATCCTGATGATACGCACCATTGCTTTCATTCATCGAACACAATGCTCATTCTTTAAGTAAATGAATGAATTGCATGTTTTTCGCACAATTGTTCTTTAATTAACCAATCCCACTTATTAACTTTCTGTATCACTTTTTCTTATAAAAAATCATGTAAAACCGCTCGCCAAGACCGCGCCAATCGGGTAATCTCGAACTCGTTTTGCCTCGGCGTTAAATTATCCTCACAGCATATAATTTTGTGCGTTAGTCCACAGATTTGGCCTTAAGGAATTGTTTCAACATGCCCAGGTAATTAGTCTCGTGTCGCTTGGCATTTTTTTATAACGATATTTATCGTTAAGGACTTCAAGGGAAAACAAACAACATGGTCAAATCTCAACCGATTTTGAGATATATCTTGCGCGGCATTCCCGCGATTGCAGTAGCGGTTCTGCTTTCTGCATGTAGTGCAAACAACACCGCAAAGAATATGCATCCTGAGACACGTGCAGTGGGTAGTGAAACATCATCACTGCAAGCTTCTCAGGATGAATTTGAAAACCTGGTTCGTAATGTCGACGTGAAATCTCGAATTATGGATCAGTATGCTGACTGGAAAGGCGTTCGTTATCGTCTGGGCGGCAGCACCAAAAAAGGTATCGATTGTTCTGGTTTTGTACAACGTACCTTCCGTGAGCAATTTGGCTTAGAACTTCCGCGTTCAACGTATGAACAGCAGGAAATGGGGAAATCAGTTTCCCGTAGTAATTTGCGTACAGGCGACTTAGTCCTGTTCCGCGCGGGTTCAACCGGACGCCATGTCGGTATTTATATCGGTAATAATCAGTTTGTTCACGCATCCACCAGCAGTGGTGTAATTATTTCCAGCATGAATGAGCCGTACTGGAAGAAGCGTTACAACGAAGCACGTCGGGTTCTCAGCCGTAGCTAATAAATCGTTTGGATGCAATCCCTTGGCTATCCTGACGAGTTAACGGAAAGCACTGCTTAGGCAGTGCTTTTTGGTTTTTCTCATCCGAGAAAATGATGTTTCCACATCTTGAACCAGGCTATAGTCCCGTCATTCTTTCCTTTTAGTGTTGTCGTATTTTCAGGATATTATCGGAACCATGTTCATACGAGCTCCCTCTTCTGGACGTAAGATCCTGCTCACCTGTATTATTGCGGGCGTGATGATTGCGATACTGGTCAGCTGCCTTCAGTTTTTAGTGGCCTGGCATAAACACGAAGTCAAATACGACACCTTGATTAGCGACGTGCAAAAATATCTCAATACCTATTTTGCCGACCTGAAATCCACCACTGACAGGCTCCAGCCGCTTACCTTAGATACCTGCCAGCAAGCAAACCCGGAGCTGACTGCACGCGCAGCATTTAGCATGAATGTGCGAACGTTTGTGCTGGTAAAGGATAAAAAAAGCTTCTGCTCATCTGCGACTGGTGAGATGGATATCCCACTCAGTGAACTGATTCCGGCACTAAATATCGGCAAAGATATTGATATGGCAATATTGCCAGGCACACCGATGGTGCCCAATAAACCAACGATCGTCATCTGGTATCGTAACCCTTTATTAAAAAATAGCGGCGTTTTTGCGGCATTGAATCTGAACCTGACGCCTTATATTTTCTATAGCTATCACCAGCAAGATTTCAACGGTATCGCACTCATTATTGGTGATACTGCGCTATCGACCTTTACGTCGCATTTGATGAACGTCCGTGAGTTAACCGGCACGCCTGTACGCGAAACCAAAATTGCAGGCCTTCCGCTGACCGTTCGGCTTTATGCTGATGACTGGACATGGAACGATGTGTGGTACGCGTTTTTACTCGGAGGCATGAGTGGAACTGTCGTTGGCCTGCTCTGCTATTACCTGATGAGCGTGCGTATGCGCCCTGGCAGAGAAATTATGATGGCCATCAAACGTGAGCAATTTTACGTGGTGTATCAACCGGTGGTTGATGCACAAACGCTGCGGGTAACCGGCCTGGAAGTACTGCTACGCTGGCGTCACCCGGTAGTGGGTGAAATTCCCCCGGATGCCTTCATTCACTATGCCGAATCGCAAAAGATGATTGTGCCTCTCACCCAGCATCTGTTTGAGTTGATTGCGCGTGATGCCGCAAAATTAGAAAACGTACTGCCGGTGGGCGTGAAATTTGGCATTAACATCGCGCCGGATCATCTGCACAGCGAGAGCTTTAAAGCCGATATACACCGGCTGATTGCCTCCCTGCCTGCGCACCATTTCCAGATTGTACTGGAAATTACCGAACGCGATATGCTGAAAGAGCATGAAGCATCACAGCTTTTCGCATGGCTGCATTCTGTCGGCGTAGAAATTGCCATTGATGACTTCGGCACCGGACACAGTGCGCTTATCTATCTGGAACGCTTCACACTCGATTATCTGAAAATTGACCGTGGCTTTATCAACGCCATAGGTACGGAAACGGTCACCTCACCGGTACTTGACGCGGTGCTGACACTGGCGAAACGCCTCAATATGCTGACAGTTGCTGAAGGGGTCGAAACACCGGAACAGGCGCGCTGGCTGCGCGAACGTGGCGTTAATTTCCTGCAAGGTTACTGGATTAGCCGCCCCCTGCCGCTGGATGATTTTATCCGCTGGCTGGAGAAACCTCATACGCCACAGTGGTAAGGTGTGCGTGCGTCCCTTATTATTCATAGTGAAAGTATGCCGGATTGCGGCTAATGATGAGTAAAAGGAAATCCGTTGCAGATGATTGTGCGCATACTGCTGCTGTTTATCGCTCTGTTCACCTTTGGTGTGCAGGCGCAGGCTATCAAGGAAAGCTATGCCTTTGCGGTGCTGGGAGAACCCCGGTACGCGTTTAATTTCAACCATTTTGATTATGTGAACCCCGCCGCGCCAAAAGGTGGGCAAATAACGTTATCCTCCATTGGAACCTTCGATAATTTCAACCGCTATGCACTGCGCGGTAACCCTGGCGCACGTACCGAGCAGCTGTACGACACGCTATTTACCACCTCCGATGACGAGCCAGGCAGTTATTACCCGCTGATTGCCGAAAGCGCGCGCTATGCTGACGATTATTCCTGGGTGGAGATCGCAATTAATCCGCGCGCCCGTTTTCATGATGGTTCGCCTATTACTGCCCGCGATGTTGAGTTCACTTTTCAAAAATTCATGACCGAAGGCGTACCGCAATTTCGTCTGGTTTATAAAGGCACTACCGTTAAAGCCATTGCGCCTTTAACCGTGCGCATTGAATTAGCCAAACCCGGTAAAGAAGATATGCTTAGTCTGTTTTCGCTGCCGGTGTTTCCAGAAAAGTACTGGAAAGATCACAAACTTAGCGACCCGCTCGCCACGCCTCCACTTGCCAGTGGTCCGTACCGAATTACGTCCTGGAAAATGGGGCAGAATATTGTTTATTCCCGCGTGAAAGATTACTGGGCGGCAAACTTACCGGTAAACCGTGGGCGCTGGAATTTCGACACCATTCGCTACGATTATTACCTCGACGATAATGTCGCCTTTGAAGCATTTAAAGCCGGCGCTTTTGATTTGCGTATGGAAAACGACGCCAAAAACTGGGCCACGCGCTATACCGGTAAAAATTTCGACAAAAAATACATTATCAAAGACGAGCAAAAGAACGAATCAGCACAGGATACGCGCTGGCTGGCGTTTAACATCCAGCGTCCGGTATTCAGCGATCGCCGGGTCCGGGAAGCCATCACTCTCGCCTTTGACTTTGAATGGATGAACAAGGCGTTGTTTTACAATGCCTGGAGTCGCACTAACAGTTATTTTCAGAATACCGAATACGCGGCCAGAAATTACCCCGACGCTGCGGAACTGGTGCTTCTGGCGCCGATGAAAAAAGAGTTACCGCCAGAAGTCTTCACGCAAATCTATCAGCCGCCGGTATCCAAAGGCGATGGCTACGATCGTGACAACCTGTTAAAAGCCGACAAACTTCTCAACGAAGCAGGCTGGGTGCTGAAGGGTCAGCAACGCGTAAATACCACAACGGGTCAGCCGCTCAGCTTTGAGTTATTGTTGCCTTCGAGCAGCAATAGTCAGTGGGTATTACCGTTCCAGCACAGCCTGCAACGGCTGGGCATCAATATGGACATTCGCAAGGTGGATAACTCGCAAATCACCAACCGAATGCGCAGTCGCGACTATGACATGATGCCGCGCGTGTGGCGAGCAATGCCGTGGCCCAGTTCCGATTTACAGATTTCCTGGTCATCGGAATATATCAACTCCACTTATAATGCCCCCGGTGTGCAAAGTCCGGTTATCGACTCGCTGATCAACCAGATTATTGCCGCGCAGGGAAATAAAGAAAAATTACTGCCGTTGGGGCGCGCACTGGATCGCGTATTAACGTGGAATTATTACATGCTGCCGATGTGGTACATGGCGGAAGACCGTCTTGCCTGGTGGGATAAATTCTCTCACCCAGCAGTGCGCCCCATTTACAGCCTCGGTATCGATACCTGGTGGTATGACGTCAATAAAGCGGGCAAACTGCCGTCAGCCAGACAACAGGGAGAGTAGATGGGCGCTTATCTGATTCGCCGTCTGTTGCTGGTGATCCCAACGTTATGGGCGATTATCACCATCAACTTTTTCATCGTGCAAATTGCGCCTGGCGGTCCGGTCGATCAGGCTATCGCCGCCATTGAGTTTGGTAATGCCGGAGTATTACCCGGCGCAGGCGGCGAAGGTGTTCGTGCCAGCCATGCGCAAACGGGCGTCGGCAACATCAGCGACAGTAATTACCGTGGCGGACGCGGATTAGATCCAGAAGTGATCGCCGAGATCACTCATCGCTACGGTTTCGATAAGCCGATCCACGAACGTTACTTCAAAATGCTCTGGGACTACATCCGCTTTGATTTCGGCGACAGCCTGTTTCGCAGCGCCTCGGTGCTGACGCTGATTAAAGACAGTCTGCCGGTTTCCATCACCCTCGGATTGTGGAGCACGCTGATTATCTATCTGGTGTCGATTCCGTTAGGCATTTGCAAAGCCGTTTATAACGGTAGCCGCTTTGACGTCTGGAGTAGCGCATTTATCATCATCGGTTACGCCATTCCGGCCTTTTTATTTGCCATCTTGCTGATTGTCTTCTTCGCAGGGGGCAGCTATTTCGACCTGTTCCCTCTGCGCGGCCTGGTATCCGCTAATTTTGATTCGCTGCCGTGGTATCAGAAAATCACCGATTATCTGTGGCATATCACGCTACCCGTGCTGGCGACAGTGATTGGCGGCTTTGCGGCACTCACGATGCTGACCAAAAACTCATTCCTTGATGAAGTGCGCAAACAATACGTGGTGACCGCGCGTGCGAAAGGGGTCAGTGAGAAAAATATTCTCTGGAAACATGTGTTTCGTAACGCCATGCTGCTGGTGATTGCCGGTTTTCCGGCGACGTTTATCAGCATGTTTTTCACCGGTTCACTGCTGATTGAGGTGATGTTTTCGCTCAATGGCCTTGGCTTACTGGGCTACGAAGCGACCGTCTCACGCGATTATCCGGTGATGTTTGGCACGCTGTATATTTTCACCCTGATTGGCCTGCTGCTGAATATCGTCAGTGATATCAGCTATACGCTGGTCGATCCGCGTATTGATTTTGAGGGACGCTAATGTCGCGACTCAGCCCCGTCAATCAGGCCCGTTGGGCACGTTTTCGTCATAACCGTCGCGGCTACTGGTCGTTATGGATTTTTCTCGTCTTGTTTGGTTTGAGTTTGTGTTCTGAACTGATCGCCAACGATAAACCGTTGCTGGTGCGTTATGACGGCAGCTGGTATTTCCCGTTGCTGAAAAACTACAGTGAAAGCGATTTTGGCGGCCCGCTGGCAAGCCAGGCTGATTATCAGGACCCGTGGCTGAAACAACGGCTGGAGGATAATGGCTGGGTACTGTGGACGCCGATTCGCTTTGGTGCTACCAGTATCAACTTTTCCACCGATAAGCCTTTCCCTTCCCCGCCATCCAGACAAAACTGGCTGGGAACCGATGCCAACGGCGGTGATGTGCTGGCGCGCATTCTGTATGGTACGCGGATCTCGGTTCTGTTTGGTTTGATGTTGACACTCTGTTCCAGCGTGATGGGCGTGCTGGCGGGGGCGCTACAAGGCTATTACGGCGGTAAAGTCGATCTCTGGGGACAACGCTTTATTGAAGTATGGTCGGGAATGCCAACGCTGTTTTTAATTATTCTGCTCTCCAGTGTCGTGCAGCCTAACTTCTGGTGGCTGCTGGCAATTACCGTTTTGTTTGGCTGGATGAGTCTGGTCGGCGTGGTGCGCGCAGAGTTTTTACGTACCCGCAATTTCGACTACATCCGTGCAGCTCAGGCGCTTGGCGTCAGCGATCGCAGTATAATTCTGCGTCATATGTTGCCAAATGCCATGGTCGCTACCCTTACCTTTTTACCGTTTATTTTATGCAGTTCAATAACTACCCTGACCTCGCTCGATTTCCTCGGCTTCGGTCTGCCGCTCGGTTCACCGTCGCTCGGCGAACTGCTGTTACAAGGAAAAAATAACCTCCAGGCACCGTGGCTTGGGATCACCGCCTTCTTGTCGGTGGCGATATTGTTGTCTTTGCTGATCTTTATTGGTGAAGCAGTCCGCGACGCATTTGATCCTAATAAGGCGGTGTAGCATGACGCAAACTCTGTTAGCGATTGAAAACTTGTCGGTAGGTTTTCGCCATCAGCAAACTGTTCGTACCGTAGTGAATGATGTTTCACTACAGATTGAGGCTGGCGAAACGCTGGCACTGGTAGGCGAGTCAGGTTCCGGCAAGAGCGTTACCGCACTGTCTATTTTACGTCTGCTCCCTTCACCGCCGGTTGAATATCTCTCCGGCGATATTCGTTTTCATGGCGAATCGCTGCTTCATGCCAGCGAGCAAACGTTGCGCGGCGTACGCGGTAATAAGATAGCCATGATCTTCCAGGAGCCAATGGTGTCGTTAAATCCATTGCATACCCTGGAAAAACAGCTTTATGAAGTGCTTTCACTCCATCGCGGGATGCGACGAGAAGCGGCACGTGGCGAGATATTAAATTGCCTTGATCGCGTAGGTATCCGTCAGGCAGCAAAACGACTGACAGATTACCCGCATCAGCTCTCTGGCGGCGAACGCCAGCGGGTGATGATTGCGATGGCGCTATTAACACGACCGGAATTATTAATTGCCGATGAACCGACCACCGCGCTGGACGTCTCTGTCCAGGCGCAGATTTTGCAGCTGTTGCGCGAACTGCAACATGAACTGAATATGGGGATGCTGTTTATTACTCATAACCTCAGCATCGTCAGAAAACTGGCTCACCGCGTGGCAGTGATGCAAAACGGTCACTGTGTGGAGCAAAATAACGCCACTGCGCTATTTGCCTCCCCTGCTCATTCTTACACGCAAAAGCTACTCAACAGCGAGCCGTCAGGCGACCCGGTGCCGTTGCCAGAGCCTGCCTCAACGTTGCTTGATGTTGAACAGCTTCAGGTTGCCTTCCCCATTCGCAAGGGGATTTTAAAACGCGTTGTCGATCATAACGTGGTGGTGAAAAGTGTCAGTTTTACGCTACGGGCAGGTGAAACGCTGGGTTTAGTGGGCGAGTCCGGTTCCGGTAAAAGCACTACAGGACTGGCGCTACTGCGGCTGATTAACTCTCAGGGCAGCATCGTCTTTGACGGTCAGCCATTGCAAAATTTAAATCGCCGCCAGCTATTGCCGATTCGCCATCGCATTCAGGTGGTATTTCAGGATCCAAACTCCTCGCTCAATCCACGACTCAACGTATTGCAGATTATTGAGGAGGGATTACGGGTTCACCAGCCGACGCTTTCTGCCGCACAACGCGAAGAACAAGTGAAAGCGGTGATGCATGAAGTGGGATTAGATCCTGAAACGCGCCACCGTTATCCGGCAGAGTTTTCCGGGGGGCAACGACAACGCATAGCGATTGCCAGGGCGTTGATTCTTAAGCCTTCACTGATCATTCTTGATGAACCAACATCGTCGCTCGACAAAACGGTACAGGCGCAAATATTGACGCTATTGAAATCATTGCAACAAAAGCATCAACTGGCCTATTTGTTTATCAGCCACGATTTACACGTCGTCCGCGCGTTATGTCATCAGGTTATCGTACTGCGACAAGGGGAAGTGGTGGAACAAGGGCCGTGCGCGCGCGTATTTGCCGCACCGCAGCAGGAGTATACGCGTCAGCTACTGGCGTTAAGCTGACGCTTAAAAAGGATTGTAATTTGAGAAGGGCTCGGCAATTGCCACACCAAAATTTTTCAGTCGGCATGTCGCAGCAAACTCATCATGGCGATTTACAAACAGGCACGGTTCACCTTCACACTCCAGTACCGAGCATGGAACTTCGATGTCGCTTAACGCCTGACTTAGTTTATACATCACCGACCATGCATTATCACCATCCGGGCTAAGCAATTTAAGCGCCACCAGGCTGTTGTCACCGCACGGTCCATTTTGCGGAATCGGTTCAACCTTCGAACCTGCGAAACCAGCAGACCAGCGATAGTTCTGCGGCAGTCGATGGACGATTGAGAGTTGTAATGAAGTCACTTATTTTCCCCGGAAGCACATTTACTTCACAATTTGTTTACATCAATTTTAACACATCATCAACAACCCGTCTTTAAACAGATCGTAAAGATTGATGCCTCGCCTGCGTGGCCTCTATGGCTCTGATTTAAATAATATCTGCGGGCGTGGTCACGTTTGCGGGGCTATATGTACCCGTTTCTGCGATCTAACTCAACCTTTTTAACTACAATGATGTGACTTTTTACATAAATTGATTTTACATAAAATAAACAAATGACGGGAGACTGATAGATTTGCGGTTGATATGCATCAACAAAGGAAGCCTTTTAGCTTCCCCGTTGTGCAATAGATCACCGTTTTTTCGGCCGACTGGCGTACAGACAGAAGAGAATGGAGCAGGTCGCACAGAACGCAATCGACCAGATCATCGGCCATGCGGAGTTAAAGGTCGCAAGGGAGAGCAATGCACCGACAATGGCGCCAATACCAAAGCGGAAGGTTCCTGCCAGCGATGATGCCGTTCCCGCCATATGCGGAAACTCATCCAGAATCACTGCCATCGCATTGGATGACACCATCGACACGCAACCCACAAACGCCGCCACACCAACCACCAGCGACCAGAACCCTAGTCCCAGCAGCGCACTGATGACCATCCATGCCGCCATAATAAATTGTATCCACAGCCCCGATCGGAACATATTCAGCGCGCCAATGCGGCGAACAAAGCGACTGTTAAAGATGGTCATCACGAACAAGAAAACAATATTCAGCGCAAAGTAATAACCAAAGTTTTCCGGCGCGACGTGGTTAATTTCAATGTAGACAAACGGTCCGGCGCTTAAGAACGAGAACATCCCGGCAAAGCTAAAACCGCTGGCCAGCATATAACTCAGGACACGCTTATGACGGAACAGCGCAGCGAAGTTACCAATAGTGGTACGGATGTGAAACGGCTGACGACGCTCCGGCGGTAACGTTTCTTTGATCAGGAAGAAGATCATCGCCGAAGCCAGAATCGCCGCCACGGCGAGGATCCAGAAAATGTAATGCCAGCTCAGCCACACCAGCACCCAACCGCCAACAATCGGTGCCATCAGCGGTGCGATGGTCGTTACCAGCATGACAAACGACATCATCCGCGAGAACTCTTCTTTCGGGTAGATATCGCGCATCAGGGCGTTGATGACCACGCTGGCCGCTGCTGCCGCCAGCCCGTGGAAGAAACGCATCACAATCAGCTGATCGATAGTTTGCGCCAGTGCACACGCCACCGCCGCCGCAGCAAATACCAGAGTGCCGCCGAGAACCACCGGCTTACGCCCGAAGCTATCCGCCATCGGCCCGTAGATTAACTGCCCCAACGCAAAGCCCAGAATATAAGTACTCAGGGTCATCTGCGTACTGCCCGCCGGCACACCAAACTGCGCAGAAATCACTGGCAGCGCGGGCAGATACATATCAATCGACAGCGGCATCAACATGGCCAGCAGGCCAAGGATAAAGACAATAGCAAACGATGAATGCTGTCGCGTGGTCACAACGGGCTCCTGAATATAATGAAAGTGTTAACTAACGCTGGCGATTTCTTCTGCAGTTAATGGACGATATTCACCGGGTGCTAAATCAGCATCCAGCGTAATGCCGCCAATACGTTCACGATGCAGCTCAACCACGTGGTTACCCACGGCGGCGAACATGCGTTTCACCTGATGATAACGTCCTTCGCTGATGGTCAGACGTACCTGCGTCGGAGTAATCACTTCCAGCACCGCCGGCTTAGTGAGATCTTTTTCGTTATGTAACTGCACGCCTTTAGCAAACTGCTCTGCCGTATCGGCTGCCACCGGGGACTCCAGCGTCACCAGGTAGGTTTTCTCACAATGATGACGCGGAGAAGTAATGCGGTGCGACCACTGACCGTCATCGGTCATCAGCACCAGACCGGTGGTGTCGATATCCAGCCGCCCTGCTGCGTGTAGTTTCCACGCCACAGGTTCATCCAGAAAATAGAGCACCGTTGGGTGATCCGGATCGTCAGTAGAACAAACATAGCCCTGAGGCTTATTGAGCATGAAGTAACGTGGTCCGTGTTGCTGTGCCAGCGGGTTTCCATCGTAAGCGACATCATGTTCAGGAAGCAGTTTGAACGCTGCATTACGGACGATTTCGCCATCGACGGTGACACGAGTGGCACGGATTTCACGCCCGGCAATAGCACGGCTAACGCCGAGTTGCTGTGCGATAAATTTATCAAGTCGCATGTGTGTGATTTTGCCTGTAAAAAACGGAGGTCGGGTAATGACCCGAAAATCTGAACTGTTGTTCGCCCAGTATAGCGGTCTAATAACTTCCCTCAAGAGAAAAAGATCCGTGGCATACTATTAGCAGAATAATCTACCTACGCGAGACCATGATTTTTACACTCCGTCCATATCAGCAAGAAGCCGTGGATGCCACGCTCAACCATTTTCGTCGTCATAAAACTCCTGCCGTTATCGTGCTGCCTACTGGTGCAGGTAAAAGCCTGGTGATAGCGGAACTGGCACGGCTGGCGCGTGGTCGCGTGCTGGTGCTGGCGCACGTCAAAGAGCTGGTGGCGCAAAACCATGCAAAATATCAGGCGCTGGGACTGGAAGCCGATATTTTTGCCGCCGGGCTGAAGCGTAAAGAGAGCCACGGTAAAGTGGTGTTTGGCAGCGTGCAGTCGGTCGCACGCAATCTCGATGCCTTTCAGGGTGAATTTTCGCTGTTGATTGTCGATGAATGTCACCGTATTGGCGACGACGAAGAGAGTCAGTATCAGCAAATTCTTACTCACCTGACCAAAGTGAATCCCCACTTACGCCTGCTGGGGCTGACTGCCACGCCTTTTCGACTGGGCAAAGGCTGGATCTACCAATTCCATTATCACGGCATGGTACGCGGCGATGAGAAAGCCCTTTTCCGTGACTGCATTTATGAGCTGCCGCTGCGTTATATGATTAAACACGGTTATCTGACGCCACCAGAACGGCTGGATATGCCGGTAGTGCAATACGATTTCAGCCGCTTACAGGCACAGAGCAATGGGCTGTTCAGCGAAGCAGATCTCAATCGCGAGCTGAAAAAACAACAACGTATTACGCCGCACATCATCAGCCAGATCATGGAGTTCGCCGCAACGCGCAAAGGGGTGATGATTTTCGCCGCGACGGTTGAACACGCAAAAGAGATTGTGGGATTGCTGCCCGCCGAAGATGCAGCACTCATTACCGGTGACACACCCGGCGCTGAACGTGATGTATTAATTGAAGATTTTAAAACCCAGCGTTTTCGCTATCTGGTCAACGTTGCGGTACTGACCACCGGATTTGACGCCCCGCACGTCGATCTTATCGCCATTCTGCGTCCTACTGAATCAGTGAGTCTTTACCAACAAATTGTCGGGCGCGGTCTGCGTCTGGCTCCCGGCAAGACTGATTGCTTAATTCTTGATTATGCAGGTAATCCTCACGATCTCTACGCGCCGGAGGTCGGTACACCAAAAGGCAAAAGTGACAACGTCCCGGTACAGGTTTTCTGCCCTGCCTGCGGTTTTGCCAACACCTTTTGGGGGAAAACGACCGCTGACGGGACATTGATTGAACACTTTGGTCGTCGCTGTCAGGGATGGTTTGAAGATGACGACGGTCATCGCGAACAATGTGACTTCCGTTTCCGTTTTAAAAATTGCCCACAATGTAACGCGGAAAACGATATTGCCGCCCGACGCTGCCGCGAATGTGACACGGTACTGGTTGATCCAGACGACATGTTAAAAGCGGCGCTACGACTGAAAGATGCTCTGGTATTACGCTGTAGCGGCATGTCTTTGCAGCATGGACACGACGAGAAAGGCGAATGGTTGAAAATCACCTATTACGATGAAGACGGCGCGGATGTGAGTGAGCGTTTCCGTCTGCAAACGCCCGCCCAGCGTACCGCCTTCGAGCAGCTTTTTATCCGCCCGCATACGCGCACACCGGGCATCCCTCTGCGCTGGATCACCGCTGCCGATATCCTCGCTCAGCAAGCGTTACTGCGCCATCCGGATTTTGTTGTTGCGCGAATGAAAGGCCAGTATTGGCAAGTGCGTGAAAAAGTGTTCGATTACGAAGGTCGTTTTCGTCGGGCGCATGAATTACGCGGTTAATAGTAGTTTTGATTGATGTATAAGGCGATTGAGTATAGAATCTCGCCCGCTTTTGCATACGCAAAGCAGATCACTTACCTGTTGCTGGGTCGCCTGTAGCAGGATTAATTTAAGAGAGAAAGAAATGTTTACTATCAACGCAGAAGTACGTAAAGAGCAGGGTAAGGGTGCGAGCCGCCGCCTGCGCGCCGCTAACAAGTTCCCGGCAATCATCTACGGTGGCAAAGAAGCGCCGCTGGCTATCGAGCTGGATCACGACAAAGTCATGAACATGCAAGCTAAAGCTGAATTCTACAGCGAAGTTCTGACTATCGTTGTTGACGGTAAAGAAATCAAAGTTAAAGCTCAGGACGTACAGCGTCACCCGTACAAACCGAAGCTGCAGCACATCGACTTCGTTCGCGCTTAATCGCTGAATAAGTTGTAAAAAACCCCGCTCCGGCGGGGTTTTTTGTATCTGCAAGTCATGCCTGATGCGACGCAGTGCGTCTTATCAGGCATACAGGTATTACCGTTATTTGCAGGCCAGAGAAGGCGTTCACGCCGCATCTGGCATTCATAACACAAACCCGATTAATTACCGCCAGACGTCCGGCGCTGAAGCTGATCGCGCAAGTTCGGCGGCGTGCCCTTAATGGTCAGGGTATCGGTCGCCGGATCCCAGAAAATCCGTTCGCCTAACAGCATTGCATCAAAGTTGATGGTTAAGCCACCACCGCTACCGGCAAACTTAGTCAACTGACGCAGCGTGCTACGATCTGCCGGGAAGCTCTCTTCCAGTTCATAGCCTTTTTCAGCCGCAAATTCCGTGAAGCTCACCTCACTGACACCCGCCAGTTCTTTCGACAGCGACTCCAGCTCGATCTCTTCGCCCGCCTGCAATTGCTCATTACAGTAGCTATAAACCTGCTGGCGAACGTTCTGCCGTTCTGCTTTATCCAGTTGCGCTTCGGCGGTAAAGTCATCGACCGCCTGTAACAGACCACGGTTTTGCGCTTTCGCATTCAACCCTTCGCTGGCACCGAGGAAGTCCATAAAGAAATCAGCCACTTTGCGCCCTACCCGCCCTTTCAGGAAAGTAAGATAACGGGTCGATTCTGGATTGGTTTCCCATTCGGTTAAATCGATACGCGCAACAATATCCGCATGATTAATATCGAGATAATGGGTCGGGTTGATGTCGAGGTTTTCGTTAACGCGCATACTGCTTAAATTGTTCAGTACGCAAATCAGCAAATACTCAACCGCCAGATAGCGATAGTGACAAAACAGCACGAAGCCGCCGTCAGCAAAAGGATATTTCGCCAGTTCGTCACGCAGGCGACCAGTTGCTGCCCGGCTAAATGCCAGAAAGTCTTCTTCGCCCTGACGCTGTAAGCGCAGCGTCTGCGCCAGCTCACTCTCCTCGCTAAACAAACCGTAGGCTTTGTTCTTGGCGCTATAGACACGATGCAGCTCTGCCACCATCTCAACGACGGTTTCCGTCGGTTCCAGCAATGAATCGCGCAGCACCAGCTCAAGGTTCTGCTCATCACGCTTGATAAGCTGGTGCAGAGCAATCTGGTTGATATCCAGACTCATGATAAACTCTCCTTTAAGACCGGGCGGTATTCAACCACCGCCGGTTAAGCGACGCAATAAAAGATGGCGGTCATTTTACAGAAGGTGGCGTAACGCGAATGATTTAAAGTATAAAAAAGCAGAAAAAAAACCGTTGCTACGGTAATATGTTGCCCTTTCATCAACTAACTGATTTCGATTTATGCCACAAATTTCCCGCTACAGTGATGAACAGGTTGAACAATTGCTCGCAGAGCTGCTCAACGTACTGGAAAAACATAAGGCTCCGACCGACCTTTCCCTGATGGTGTTAGGCAATATGGTCACCAACCTTATCAACACCAGCATTGCCCCGGCTCAGCGCCAGGCGATTGCCAACTCTTTTGCCCGCGCCTTACAGTCCTCTATCAACGAAGACAAAGCGCACTAAGGGAAACAGATAACAGGTTATGGTAACTCATCGTCAGCGCTACCGTGAAAAAGTCTCCCAGATGGTCAGTTGGGGGCACTGGTTTGCACTGTTCAATATTCTGCTTTCGCTCGTCATTGGCAGCCGTTACCTGTTTATCGCCGACTGGCCGACAACGCTTGCGGGTCGTATTTATTCCTACGTAAGCATTATCGGTCATTTCAGCTTCCTGGTGTTCGCCACCTATTTGCTGATCCTCTTCCCGCTGACCTTTATTGTCGGCTCCCAGAGGCTGATGAGGTTTTTGTCCGTCATTCTGGCAACGGCGGGAATGACGCTATTACTGATCGATAGCGAAGTCTTTACCCGTTTCCATCTCCATCTTAATCCCATCGTCTGGCAGCTGGTTATCAACCCGGACGAAAATGAGATGGCGCGCGACTGGCAGCTGATGTTCATCAGCGTGCCGGTTATTTTATTGCTTGAACTGGTGTTTGCGACGTGGAGCTGGCAAAAGCTGCGCAGCCTGACACGTCGTCGGCGCTTCGCCCGTCCGCTGGCCGCATTCTTATTCATCGCCTTTATCGCCTCGCATGTGGTGTATATCTGGGCCGATGCTAACTTCTATCGCCCAATCACCATGCAGCGCGCCAACCTGCCGCTTTCGTATCCAATGACGGCGCGACGTTTTCTTGAGAAGCATGGTCTGCTTGATGCGCAAGAGTATCAACGTCGTCTTATTGAGCAAGGCAATCCAGATGCCGTTTCCGTACAGTATCCGTTAAGCGAGCTGCGCTACCGCGATATGGGCACCGGGCAAAACGTCTTGCTGATTACTGTCGATGGCCTGAACTACTCACGCTTTGAGAAGCAGATGCCTGCGCTGGCCGGTTTTGCTGAGCAAAATATTTCGTTCACGCGCCATATGAGTTCCGGCAACACGACAGACAACGGCATCTTTGGCCTGTTCTATGGCATATCGCCAAGTTATATGGACGGCATTCTGTCGACCCGTACGCCTGCGGCATTAATTACCGCGCTTAACCAGCAAGGCTATCAACTGGGATTATTCTCATCCGATGGCTTTACCAGCCCGTTGTATCGTCAGGCATTGTTGTCAGACTTCTCAATGCCGAGCGTTCGCACGCAATCCGATGAGCAGACAGCCACACAGTGGATCAACTGGCTGAGCCGCTACGCGCAAGAAGATAATCGCTGGTTCTCATGGGTATCTTTCAATGGCACCAACATTGACGACAGCAACCAGCAAGCATTTACACGGAAATATAGCCGCGCGGCAGGTAATGTCGATGACCAGATTAACCGCGTGCTTGATGCGCTGAAAGCGTCCGGCAAGCTGGACAATACGGTGGTGATTATTACTGCCGGTCGGGGTATTCCGCTGAGCGAAGAGGAAGAAACCTTTGACTGGTCCCACGGTCATCTTCAGGTGCCGTTAGTGATTCACTGGCCAGGCACACCGGCACAGCGAATTAATACCCTGACCGACCATACCGATCTGATGACCACGCTGATGCAACGTCTGCTACACGTCAGCACACCGGCGAGCGAATATTCGCAAGGTCAGGATTTGTTCAACCCTGAGCGCCGTCATTACTGGGTTACAGCTGCGGATAACGATACGCTGGCAATTACCACCCCGAAAATGACGCTGGTATTGAACAATAACGGTAAATACCGCACTTACAACTTACGTGGCGAAAGAGTGAAAGACGAAAAACCACAGTTAAGTTTGTTATTGCAAGTGCTGACAGACGAGAAGCGTTTCATCGCTAACTGATTAATTATAAATCAGTTAGCAAAATATCTTACTTGCAATCGTTGTGGAAAACGGTAGTATAAGCAGCCACGAGTCGGCACGTAGCGCAGCCTGGTAGCGCACCGTCATGGGGTGTCGGGGGTCGGAGGTTCAAATCCTCTCGTGCCGACCAAATCATTATTCTGGATGTATCGGATACATACGGAAACCCCTTAAGAACCCGCATTCTCTCTGAGTTTGCGGGTTTTTTAATGCCTGTAGATATCGGTATTAACCGTTTACAGCCGGAATTTTTGGGACTAAATTTGGGACTAGATAGCGGCTAGTCCTAAAAATCCTAGTCCCAAAACATTACCAAGTCCCAAGCGAGCTAGCCCTATGGCCATCAAAACCGCCCCACTCACCGCCACTCAAATAAAAAATGCCAAAGCTCACGATAAAGAAACCACCCTTACCGATGGTGGCGGATTAATTCTGATCGTAAAACCTTCGGGGGTGAAGACATGGCAGCTTCGTTACTACAAGCCTGATACTGGCAAGCGTACTACATGGACTCTTGGTAATTATCCTGATCTTTCTTTAGCGGATGCCAGAGAACGTAGAGAGAAAGCTAAATCACTTTTAGCCCGAGATATTGATCCACAACACCACCAGCAACAAAAACGTGAAGCAGAGGAACTGCGCCGGGGGAACACATTCAAAAAGGTCGCCGCTGACTGGTACGAGATGAAAAAAAGCCAGAACCTTGCTGCCAATACCATCAAAGACATATGGCGTTCGCTGGAAAAGTACGTATTCCCTGACATTGGAAATACTCCCATTAACGAACTGACGGCCCGTAAGTTCGTCACCGTTCTGGAGCCGATTAAAGCGCGGGGCAATCTTGAAACACTAAAACGCGTTCTACAGCGCATCAATGAAGTGATGGATTTTGCCGCCAATAGTGGACTGATAGAGATCAATACCGCCTCAAATGTCAGAAAGGCCTTCCCTACCCCAGTTAAAAAACATATGCCAACCATCAGGCCGGAGCAGTTACCCGACCTCATGCAGACACTATCCATTGCCAGCATAGAGCGGCAAACGCGATTACTCATTGAATGGCAGCTTTTAACCGTCACGCGACCTGTAGAGGCAGCAGAAACACGATGGGAAGAAATCAACCTGACGGATAAAACCTGGACGATTCCAGCAGGTCGCATGAAGATGCGCCGGGATCACATCATTCCCTTATGTGAGCAGGCATTAGCCGTGCTGGAAGCAATGAAGCCTATTAGCGCCCATCGTGAATATGTGTTCCCCAGCTTTAAAAAACCGACATTACCTATGAGCAGCCAAAGCGCCAATGCTGCGTTAAGGCGTATGGGGTATCAAGGCGTCCTTGTTTCCCACGGGTTACGGGCCATATTCAGCACCGCAGCCAACGAAGAAGGCTTCGATCCTGATGTGATAGAAGCGGCGCTGGCACATGTAGACACCAATGAAGTTCGCAGGGCATATAACCGGAGTAACTATCTTGAAAAGCGTATTGTGTTGATGCGCTGGTGGGGGGAATTTGTGGAAACCGCATCCACGGGAGTGACACTAGCAACAGGAATGAGAGGAATTAGAGCTGTATAAAAACACAAGCTGATTATTCACACAGTCTTGCAATGCAAGCGTTCAGAAAACGATCTATCATGGGCAAAACCGAAGAAAGCCGACGGTAACAGAATAAGCCGCGTCTAGGGTAGCTCCCGAATTCCCGTACACCTCTGCGGGTTGGCGCGGCCTCCATGATAGAGGGCGTGAGGTGGCGTGATGATTGATTTACCTTTCCATATTAAACGACTCAGAATTGTGACATTAGAACAAGCAGCTTTAGTTATGGCAGGCTTATCCGGTGAGTACGATACTCTTGATCCAAATATTGTCAGTGGCTACATTAGCGATGAGAAAGCTTCAACATTCAAAGAAATTATATGTCAAGCTATTAAATTGAAAGAAGTTATCCCACTGAAAGCCTACACATATACTGACCCTTCATGGAATCTCCCAGTTGATGCCTTAAGCTTAGTTAAAAATGACGATATTAATATCGACACACATATAGTTGATGCTAACTTTCTGGCAAAGGACATCTGGCCTTGGGTTGAAAATGAGTTCATAGAATATAATGCCATTATAATTACCCCCCCCCTACGAAGTGGGATTACAGCCGCCATCACGTACAAATCAAGAATCACAAGTGATATCCGAACTTAAGAATAAAATTACCGCACTAGAAAGAGATATTGAGGTTTTAAAAAAATCGTATCCTCTTCACTTGGGTAAGTTTATCGGAGGCGTAGAAAGAGACCCTCTGTATCAGGCTATCAGGATAAGGAATTGTGAATGGGCAGAGTATGACCCTAACAATAATGGCACCAGAGTTAACCAGCAGGCCATAATTACAGAGCTTAAAACCAGTTACGGATTTGTTGAATCCACAGCCAAAGCTATCGAAAAAATCGCTTGCCCAATCGATCGCACCCCATCAAAAGTGGCTTAACATCTACCGAGAGGGTAACCACCCCGGACCCTCACGGTAACCTACCCTCACCCTAAATAGTGTTGCCCTCACCCTATCTCATCATGCCAGTATTCCTACACCGCCGGAATTAATCGGTATTGAATGAGATTAACCAAATGACATCAGAAGAAAGAAAGATCCTTCTCAAAAAAGAAGTAAAAATGATTTTACGCATTAAATCAGATAGCGCATTTCAGGAGATGATTAACGCTGGCGAATTTCCGCGAGGATTTCGCATTGGCCTACGCCGTGTTGGTTGGTTTGAAGACGAAGTTAATAAATGGATAAATGATCGTGTATTTGAATCACGCGGCGAGGTGGCGCAATGAAAAAAGAAAACCGCCCCGAACAGCAGGCGGCTAACACAGATATTCGCCCGTCTGATGTTATCCCCACCACCAGCCGCACACAAGCGAGACGCACACCGAAGAAGCACCGCGCCCGCGTTTATATGCTTTGCACTGGTGCTGGTGGCTGGACTGAAAACGATATTCTGCGCCACTGCCATCTTTCATCAGGCCGCAATTACGCCAGTGAACTGGAGCGCCGCCTTGATATCTGCCTGGCGCGTTCAGAAGAAGCCAATGCCGATGGCATAGGGGCGCATCTTCGCTACCGCTTTGCCTGCCGTGCGGATGTGCTTAAGGTCATTAAACTGGTCAATCAGTGCGCCAGTACTGGTGGCTACGGGAGCCTTTCCCCGGAGACCATCGAAAGCATCCTCATGATGTACCCGGATAACCAGAACGCTGCCTGACAGGAACTGAAATAATGAAATCAATTAATGACCTTCACGGTCAGGGCATCGCTCACCCTGCCACCAGCCAGAAGCGTATTTTAACCGCAGACAAGCGCGATATTTTCGTTATCCTGGCTGGCAACAACCTGTCAAAACCTGACACCGGAAAAAATAAAAACCGCTTGCCTGCCTCCCTGAACAGGATTTACAGTATTCCCGTTGTGGCAAAATCCACAGCCGGGCGTGAGAACCCGTTTAACACAAAGGCGACACAGACGCCGAAAGCGTCTTTTTTTGTGTCGTGCCAGCGCATACCCGCAAAACAGACCGTATCAATGGTGGCGCTGGTGGGGCAGCCTTCGGGCTGGCCGGTTCCCTTTGTGTCCGGTTTTCTCACCCCCGCCAGCGTCACCGCCCCTTATGAGCGTGAGAACTCAGGCGGTGACTCCTTAAACACAAAGGAGGCTGCCTTATGGCTACTACCCTCACCCCGTTCTGCCCGCAATTCGTCTGGCTTATCGCTGCCGTTCGCCGCGACTGCCCGACCATTACCGCAACAATCCATCACATTACCGCCACCAGCGAACGTGAAGCCCGTCGCCAGCTTGCACGGGAAAATGTCTGCTTCTTTGCGGGTCGCCTGCCCGCTACGGGGGCGCATCATGAATAAGCCGATCCCCGCAGGAGTTGAGCTGTTTCATCTGGCGGGTGAGTGCGCCGCGCTGGTGTGCGGGCTGATGGAATACCGCAGCAGCACGGAACACCGGGCGATGTGCAAATACCTTGTCACATCACTGGAGGCACTGACAGCGGCCTACCATGCGGATCCGGTGCTTACCCTGCCGGACAATACCGCATCCGATCTGTCAGAGTACTGGCCTGATGAAAGCCTGACGCTGGAATACTGCCTCACGCTGGCAAAGGCGCTGGTGGCTGATACATTGCCCCGTGACATGATCCAGCCGCTTACCGGGCTGTTACATGACCTGGTGAATATGCTGGCTGACCAGGTGAAATCCACCACGCCACACCGCTGTCAGGGCGTCGTCCTTCTGCCTTTCGTCCGTCGTTATCCTGCCGAAATTGAAGCCACACTCGATCCCTTCGTGCTGGCCCTGTACCGCGAACACCGTGAAATGCTTTGCCGTTTTAAACAGGCGCTTGATGTGGCGGGTGTCGCGTATGTGGAGGCAGACCATGCGTAATCACTCCCTGACCTTCACGGTTACCATTCCGGCGCGACCGGACTTCACCGGGCTTGTCCTGGTTAGCGTGGAAAAAGGCACTGCCACAGGCGGCTATACGCTACAGAAGAATGAGTTTGTCAGTAACCTGGACGGTTTTCTGGAAGCGGCAAAAATAGCCGGATTTACCGTTACACCACCAGCAGCATAAGGCGAAAAAATAATGGCCAAGAAAATAACTGGCATTCCTGCCAGCGGGCAGGCTTTACCCGAAATTCGCCCTGGCGATAAATGGCGCGACAAATCCGGGTGTGCGGTAGTGATTACCGGGAATCAGTTCAACCGCGTGACATATATCCGTGATGGCTACTCTCACCCCTGCGTATATCCGGTGGATCGCTTTCACCGGGAGTTTACCCGCGATGCCGTGGCACTGGCTGCCACCCGCAGGGAGGCGGTGGAATGAAGAACGCACCGAACCTTAAGCATCAACCGAAAGATAAACATGTTGAGGTGGTTATCTTTGCCGGGGCTGATGCCTTCGCTCACGCTAAGACATGGGAAGAGGACTGGGGATTAAAAATTGCCGCAGATAAAACGCCGCCTGTCTGGCTGGGGCCAAAGCAACTGGCAGACCTGGCGAACCTGCGCATTATCGATAACGGGTGTAAGTACGCCCGCCTCTATCATGCCGGAGATATTAAGCCCATTCAGATTAATGCCATTGCTGAAAAGCTGGCGCTGGCGGGCGTACAGGAAGCGAAGTTATACAGGGGGATACCTGACCAGCACCCGGAAGACTGGCGCGACTACCTGAACCGGATACGCGAACAGCACGAACGCGGGGAAGAAAGCCTGGTGGAAGAGGTACTACGGGCAGAGGGCAAACCTGCGCCGGTGGATGAGCTGGCCCCCTGTGTGGAGGCCCGCCCTGACGGTCTGTACTGGGTAACGCCAAAGATTGATAAGCAGACCGGGGAAGTTACCCGCCCCGGTCAGTGGTTGTGTGATCCGCTTGAGGTGGTGGGCATTGGCGCGGATGAGTCCGAGCGGTTTCTTGTTCTGCGCTGGAAGCCCGCAGGCGCGCGTACAGCACACACCGAAGCGATACCCATGCGTGATACTGGCGAGCGTGAAGGCTGGTCGCGGTTACGTGCTGGTGGGCTTTCTGTCACGGCTAAAAATAACTTTCGCGCCATCCTTGCCGATCACCTGTTGCGCAGTGGTACAGGGGAACTCTGGCACATCACCAGCCTGACCGGATGGCAGCACGGCGCATACATCATGCCGGACGGGGAAATCATCGGCGAGGCGGGCCGGAAGGTCCTGTTTTACGGTCACAGCGCGACGGCTTCCGGTTACACCTGTGCAGGAACGGCGCAGAGCTGGCGGGAGAACGTCGCCGCGCTGGTGGCGGGTAATCCTTCCATGATGCTGGGCGTGGCGGCAGCACTTGCCGCGCCACTGGTCGGGCTGGTGGGTGCGGATGGCTTCGGCGTCCATTTCTTCCAGCAGTCCAGCGCCGGGAAAACCACCACGGCAAACATCGCCAGCAGTCTGTACGGTAACCCGGATTTACTGCGCCTCACCTGGTACGGTACTGCGCTGGGTATTGCTAACGAAGCACAGGCGCACAATGACGGCCTGATGCCACTGGATGAGGTTGGTCAGGGCAGTGATGCCCGCGCCGTGGCAACGTCTGCCTATACGCTGTTTAACGGTGTGGGGAAACTACAGGGCGCAAAGGAAGGCGGTAACCGGGAGCTTAAACGCTGGCGAACTGTCGCCATCAGTACCGGAGAAATGGACATAGAAACCTTTCTTGCAGCCGCAGGCATGAAGCCCAAAGCGGGGCAACTGGTGCGCCTGCTTAATGTGCCACTGGAGAAGGCCACGGAATTTCACGGGATGCCGTCCGGTAAAGCTCATGCTGATGCGCTCAGAGCGGCCTGTATGGCGCATCATGGCACCGCAGGGCGTGAGTGGGTGCTCTGGCTGGCAGACCACCAGCAGGCAGCGAGGGAGGCCACAGAAGCCGCAAGGGAACGCTGGCGCGGACTTATCCCGGACAACTACGGCGAGCAGGTCCACCGCGTCGGGGAGCGATTCGCCATCATGGAAGCGGCGCTGGTGCTGTCAGGCCATATCACCGGATGGGATGCGCAGGGGTGCCGGGATGCGATACAGCGCAGCTTTAATGCCTGGGTGAAAGAGTTTGGCACCGGGAACAAAGAACACCAGCAGATTGCAGAACAGGCAGTGGCATTTCTTAACGCCTGGGGCATGAGCAAATTTGCACCCGTGGATTATGATCCGCGAGATTTTCCCATTAGTGAGCTGATGGGCTACCGGGACAAGGGCGAACGGTATGATGACCCGATGTTGTTTTACGTGCTTCCGGCACCGTTTAAAGAACACGTTGCCAGAGGCTTTAACAAGGACGCGGTGGCGCAGGTACTGCATGATGCCGGGATGCTTAAGAAACCCACCAGTGGCAGAGGCTGGCAGGGCAGAACACCGCGTCTGAAACATCAGAATAACGCCCGGCAACGTGCATATATCCTGCTTTTCGCACCTGAACAGGAGGAAGAAGAAGCCGGATAATTCATACGTGCGCGTAAAAGATGTTGTCCCGGTTGTCCCAGAGAAGAGATTTTCTGAGTAACATACTGTTATTTAGAGATATCATCAGGTAATTATGGGACAACACAGCGTGTTTCTGGGACAACATGCGGCAATTTTGGGACAACGTCAGGGAGTTTTGGGACAACATTCACCAGCCAGTATTGTGGGACAACACAGAAACAGGGCATGTTGTCCCACAATGCTGGCATGTTGTCCCACAATTAAAAATCAATTTCAATAAAATCAGTTCGTTACATCTTTTGGGCCAACCGGGACAACAGGGACAACACCCTTTTGTATATATAGAGATAATTTTTCCTGAATTTCAGGTTTGAAAGCCGGAAAGCTCGCCTGGCGGGTATCTGGTAAAATCAGGCATCCGGCAAACAACCAGAACAACAGGAAGGTAAACAATGCGTTTTTTCGATTACATGGAAATCACTAAAATCAGCGAAAAGAAGGGATGTTCAATGGCGCGTGCGGAAAAGCTATTTCGTGCAAAGCAGCGTTCGCGCCCGCTGCCAGACCGTCGGGCGGCATCAAAAAGCGCCGCTTCTTCCCGGGCTGAACCCTGGACTGTATGACGCTCCCGCACTGAAAACGGCATAAGGGGGTATTTGCGAGAACTACCCCATGCAATCAGATGGCAAGTTTTTTTAAAACTACCCCATGCAAACAACGGGCATACAGTTTTTATACAGTAGTCAGGGCTGGTTTATCCGGCCTTGGTTGTTTCTGGAGATAGTCAAAACCAGTCATCCACCAGCAGCCGGACTGCGCAAAAAGGTACGCACCGGATGTTAAGTTTTGTTAAGGTTTTTGCGCACGTTGATATATAGAAATATTAAGGTTTCAGAGGGCTGAATATCAGGTATCAGCGGCTTTGCGCATGGTACGCAGGTACGCAAAACGAAACGAACATAATGCATACTGCGTACCGCCTCAAAGCCTTATCTGATGCGTACTGGCATACCGGATTGGTGGTTTTTTGCGCAGTATGATGCTTAGAAATGCCAGGGTTTTTGCGCACCTGCCAGAAGATTTCTTTAGCCCATCACGTAGCTATATCAGTGCCTTAGCCCCGTTTCATCCGTCCAAAAAATTCGTCCAAAATTCCGTCCAAAAAAATGGACGGACGAAGCCCGGAACACGCATAAAACCTTGCCATTGCTGAAGGTGAGCCGGGGAAATCCTGATGTGTTTGCGCACTTCGATGTATAGAAATGTCAAGGTTACAAACAGGCAAACTAAGGCCATGACGGGGCTTTAGCATGGTGCGCAGGTACGCAAAAACTAAACGGAAAGTATGAGTACTGCGTAGCATATGAAACCAGTCACCATGCGCCTTTGAGGGGCTGGAAAAAAGTTTCCAGCGAGGCTTCCACTTACCAAAAAGTTTCCACTGGAAACCATCGCAAGCCCGACAGTGGCAAGCCCAAGAGGCATTCTAAATATCCCCGTATCGGTATTTCTATCTTGCTCTAAAAACGCTGTGACTTTTCATTTTGGGACTAGGTTTGGGACTAAAAACAAGGCTAGTGAAACTAATATTAATTATAATTCAATAGATTACATCATTAATTCATATCTTCTCGTGCCAAAAATCCCAAGAAAACCAACCTTTACGGTTGGTTTTTTTATATCCATAGCATTGTCTTGCTACCCTCACTTGCAGTTTTACTACATGCCCATACATAAAATGGGGTAACATTCACGCGCCTGGTAGCGTTACCAACGCTACGCTCAAACATAATGATTCTAATAAAACCTCAGGAGACTACTATGCCTGAAGCAACGCCTTTTCAGGTGATGATTGTGGATGATCATCCACTTATGCGACGCGGTGTTCGTCAGTTACTGGAGCTTGATCCTGGTTTTGAAGTGGTCGCCGAAGCAGGCGACGGCGCTAGTGCTATCGATCTGGCTAATCGACTGGATATCGACGTTATCTTGCTGGATCTCAATATGAAAGGTATGAGTGGCCTGGATACCCTCAATGCCTTGCGCAGGGATGGCGTTACCGCGCAAATTATTATCCTGACCGTATCAGATGCCTCCAGCGATATCTTTGCACTGATAGACGCAGGCGCAGACGGCTATCTGCTAAAAGACAGCGACCCGGAAGTATTACTGGAAGCAATTCGCGCCGGAGCAAAAGGCAGCAAAGTCTTTAGCGAACGCGTCAATCAGTACTTACGCGAGCGTGAAATGTTCGGTGCGGAAGAAGATCCCTTCAGCGTGCTGACGGAGCGTGAGCTGGATGTTCTGCACGAACTGGCGCAAGGGCTGTCGAATAAGCAAATTGCCTCGGTGTTGAATATTTCTGAGCAGACGGTAAAAGTGCACATTCGCAATCTGCTGCGTAAACTCAATGTCCGCTCACGCGTGGCGGCCACCATTCTGTTCCTGCAACAACGCGGGACACAATAAAAAAATAGCCCGATGGATTTATCATCGGGCTGAGATTGATGACAAACGCAAAACTGCCTGATGCGCTATGCTTATCAGGCCTACGCAGATCGAGCAATGTATTGAATTTGCACGATTTTGTAGGCCGGATGAGGCGCTCACGCCGCATCCGGCATAAACATAGCGCACGTTGTCATCCGCCTGGCTCCGATGGCGTCACCATCGGGCTTCTTCTTATTTACTCTCCTGCGGCGACAAATGCTGCATCGCCTGCGCGATACTGCGCTCAATCACCGCACGGCGAGTATCGTTGGCAGGCAAGAGTTTCAACATCATTTCCCACGCAGCAACGGCTTCGCCAAATCGCTGCTGCTCAAAGGCATTAAACGCATACATGCTCAGCACGCGAATATTGCTATGGTCGCTTCTCACCAGTTGACGCAACAACTCGCCGCCCAGGCGGTTATCGTTGGGGTCAGAAGAACGTGTTAACGCCTCCGCGTAACCCAGCGCAGCATCGCTGTTTTTCGGATCGAGGCGATACGCTGTGGCATATGCATCAGTCGCGATACTGGCGTTACCCAGCGCCATGCCAACGCGGCCCAACATAATCCAGCCTTCTATATCTCCCGGATTTTTTTGCAGTTGAGTACGCATCCCCAGCGCAAGACGTGACATCTCTTCTTCATTGAGCGGATCGGCTTTCGGATCCAGCGCCCTGTCCAGCAATGCCGGAGCCTGCGCTGTGGCCTGCTGCCAGACTTTTACCTGCTGATAATTGCCAGTCTGGTAGTAGCTGATACCTGCCACAATTAACGCCACCATAATACCCGGCAGATAAACAACATATCCGGCACGCTTACCTTCTGGCACGCTTTGTTCAGGAAACTCCTCCTGCACCACGCGTACCCGACGCCGCGAGCGGGCGTAAATGACCCAGCCGCCAATACCAATAGCGACAACTGGCAGCACCCACAGTAGCACGGTCAGCGGTGTTAATGGCGGATCGTAAGTGACGAAGTTGCCGTAACGCGCCACCATATAATCAACTATCTCTTTCTTGCTTTTACCTTCCTGCATCAGTTCATACACTTTCTGGCGCAGGTCGGTGGCAATCATCGAGTTGGAATCGGCAATGCTGTTGTTCTGGCATTTCGGACAGCGCAGTTCTTCCGTGAGCTGGCGGAACTGCTGTTCCTGTGCTTCATCCTTAAACTGCAACACGTCGATGGTTGCCAGCGCCGAGCCGGAGATCATCAGCATCAGCACGCCCAATAAAAACCTCATTGTGCGGCCTCCTTACTGTATTTCTCCCACAGCGGCTTGATCTCTTCTTCCCAGACGCGAGGATTGAGATCGCCCGCATGGCGATAGCGAATGATGCCGTTACCATCGATGAGGAACGTTTCTGGCGCGCCATACACGCCGAGATCCAGCCCTAACATGCCGTCGCCATCAAACAGGCTTAGCGCGTAAGGATTCCCCAGCTCTTTCAGCCAGCTGATTGCCTTCTGGCGATCGTCTTTATAGTTCATACCCACCACGCGGATGCCCTGCGCAGAAAGCTGATTCAGATATTGATGTTCCGCACGGCAGGTCGGGCACCAGGTCGCCCAGACGTTGAGCAGCACCGGTTTGCCCTGGGTCAGCACGTCCGCCTGATAAAACTGACCGGGATTATCCAGTGATTCGAGGCGAAACGTCGGCACCGGCTTGCCAATGAGCGCCGATTCCAGATTGGTCGGATCATCCCCTTCGGCATTACGCGCCAACTGCCACAGCAACGCTGCGGCAATCGCCAGGAAGATAATCAAAGGAATTAACAATACTTTGCGCTTCATACAGCCTCCGGCGCAGTTTTTTGCGGGTTCACGCGCTTGCGATAGCGAGGATCAAACAGGCATAACAGCCCGCCCAACGCCATCATCAGCCCGCCCGCCCAGATCCAGCGAACAAACGGTTTGTAGTAAAGACGAACTGCCCACGCGCCGTTTTCCAGCTCTTCGCCGAGCGCCGCGTACAGGTCACGGGTAATACCGCCGTCAATTGCCGCTTCGGTCATCATCGAACCAGCAGTGTTGTAATAACGTTTTTCCGCATACAGCACCGTTTCCGGTTTGCCGTCACGCGTCACGCCGATAGTCGCCACACCGCCGCGCCAGTTTGGGCCAGCAACCTCTTTTACATCACGGAAGGTGAAGCGATATTCATGGATATCGACGCTATCGCCGGACTTCATACGTACATCACGCTCAACGCTGTAGTTCTGGCTGAAGGCAATGCCAACAATTGTCACCGCCAGTCCCAGATGAGCCGCCACCATCCCCCAATAACTGAAGGTGGTTTTCGTGCCGCGTGAAATACGCAGCGCCGCTTCCGCAATCGCCAGCACCGCAATCCAGCAGGCCATTGCCAGACCGAGTACCATCATCGCCACAACTTTGCTTTCGAACAGCCACGGCAACAGCAGCGACAGCACCAGCGTAGAGATGAAGGCGATAATCAATAAGTTGCGGATTTTACGTGGGCGATCGCGCCCCCAGCGCACCAGAGGGCCGACACCTAGCAGTAGCGCAAACGGCACCATCAGCCAGGTAAACATGGTGTTGAAAAACGGTTCGCCAATCGAAATGCTGCCCAGCCCGAGTTGTTTATGCACCAGCGGCAGCAGCGTCCCCAGCAACACCACCAGCATCGCGGCGACCAGCAAAACGTTGTTCGCTAACAACAGAGATTCCCGCGACCACAGCGCATTGTTTACGCGTGAGCGAACTTTGTGTCCACGCGCAGCAAACAGCAGCAGTGAACCACCAATCACCAGCACCATAAAGGCGAGGATAAACATACCGCGCGCAGGATCAGACGCAAACGCATGTACCGATACCAGCACACCGGAACGCACGAGGAAAGTGCCCAGCAGACACAGCGAGAAGGCACTAATTGCCAGCAGTAGTGTCCACGCTTTGAAGCTGGCGCGTTGTTCAGTGACCGCCAGCGAGTGCATCAGCGCAGTGCCCACCAGCCACGGCATAAACGAGGCGTTTTCAACCGGATCCCAGAACCACCAGCCGCCCCAGCCGAGTTCGTAATAGGCCCATGCGGAACCGAGCACAATGCCGAGCGTCAGGAAGATCCACGCCGCCAGCGTCCACGGGCGGGTAAAACGTGCGTAGGTGCTATCCAGACGCCCACTAAGCAAAGAAGCAATGGCAAAAGCAAACGCCACCGAGAAACCGACGTAGCCCATATAGAGCAAAGGCGGATGGAAGATCAGCCCCGGATCCTGCAACAACGGGTTAAGATCGCGCCCTTCAATCGGGAAGTTCGGCAACGTGCGTGAAAACGGGTTAGAGGTAAAGAGAATGAACAGCAAAAAGCCGACGCTAACCATCCCCATTATCGCCAGTACGCGCGCCACAATATCCAGTGGAATACGCTGGCTAAAAATCGCCACCGCAAACGTCCAGCCGCTCATCAGCAGCACCCACAGCAGTAGCGAGCCTTCATGCGCACCCCAGGTCGCCGCCACGCGATACCACACCGGAAGCTGGGTATTGGAGTTGCTGGCAACATAGGTGATGGTAAAGTCGTTGACCACGAAAGCATTGACCAGCACCAGAAATGCGCCAGCCACAGACATAAACAGCAGCCAGGCAAACAAGCGGGAAGACGCCATCATGCGCGCGTCCCCGCGCGCCACGCCCCATAGCGGATACACGGACAGCAGCAGCGCAATCCCCAGCGCCAGGCACAGCAGTCCGTTACCAATTTCCGGCATCATGATGCTGGGTCCTCATAAACACTCGCCGGGCGACGGTGGTTAGCTTCCATCGCTTTCTCAACTTCTGGCGGCGTATAGTTTTCATCGTGTTTCGCCAGCACTTCTTTCGCGAGGATATGATTGCCTTTTTCCAGTTCGCCCTGCACCACAACGCCCTGCCCTTCACGGAACAGATCCGGCAAAATGCCTTCGTAAGAGACATCGACCGAACCTTCAGCGTCGTAAATGGTGAACGTTACTTTCAGCGAATTGGGATCGCGCTGCACGCTACCCGGCATCACCATTCCACCGACGCGCAGACGCTGACCGACTTCCGGCATCTGCTGAGTTTCACGTTTGCCGTAGAGAATCTCCCCCGGCGTATAAAAAAGATCGATATTCGAGCGCAGCGCATACAGCACCAGACCAATCGTCAGCGCCAGCCCCGCCAGCACAGCACAGGCAATCCACAACCGATTTTTACGGCGAATATTCATGCAGCCTCCTGCTGTTGCGCAGCACGTAAACGCGCCTCACGCGCCCGCTGTTGCGCCACGCCACGCAGAATTGCGCGATGCTGCATCACCGAGTGCACGACCAAAACCACCAGCGGAATAACTGTCATCACCACCGCCAGCCAGACAAAAAAGGCGTAACCGCCCATTGCGAAAAATTCATTCCAGGAAGCAAATGCAGGGGTCATTTACGGCCTCTTTTCAGTATCAGTTCACTCACCCACGGACGGCGTTTTTCCATCAGCAAAATCAAATTACACATCCGCATCAGCGTCAGCGTGGCGGACAGCAGCAGGAAGCCAAAAATCGACCAGCGTAGCGGCGAACGCATCGCCGGATCGATACTTTGCTGCATCCGCGTTGATCCCTGATGTAGGGTGTTCCACCACTCCACGGAGTAATGAATAATCGGCAGATTCACCACGCCAATCAGCACCAGAATACCTGCCGCACGGCCTGCCAGACGGCGGTCGTCGAAGGCGTGCCACAGGGCAATCACACCCACATACAGAAACAGCAGCACCAGTTCAGAAGTCAGGCGTGCGTCCCATACCCACCAGGTGCCCCACATCGGTTTCCCCCATGCGGAGCCGGTGACCAGGGCAATAAAGGTAAACACGGCACCAATGGGCGCCATCGCCGCCACCGCCAGGTTGGCCATTTTCATCTGCCAGACAAGGCCGATAAACGCCGCCACCGCCATTGAGGCATAAATGCCCATCGACCAGATCGCCGCAGGTACATGCAGATAGATAATGCGGTAGCTATTTCCCTGCTGATAATCAGCGGGGGCAAAGCCGAATCCCCAGATCCAGCCGACGGTAAGCACAACCACACTGGCGATTGCCAGCCACGGTATAAACCAGCCACAGATTTGGTACAGCCGTGGTGGGATCGCCAGTTGATGCAGTGTTTTCCACATAGTTTCGATACCAGACTTGAACAAAAATCAGTAATCCAGCGTTATTGAATGCTGATTCGTAACGCTGCCGCCGTCGCAAAAGGGCTTAATGTCGCGGTGCCTGCCAGCAACGCACCTAAAATTGCCAGATACCCGTCAACGGGCAAATGCATCGAAGCCGCGTCCATCGCGGCGGTGGCAAAGATGAGTAATGGGATAGTCAGCGGTAACACCAGAATGCTCAATAGCACGCCGCCGCGCTTAAGCCCCACCGTCAGCGCCACGCCCGGTGCGCCGAGAAAGCCAAGCGTAGGGGTTCCCAGCAGCAGCGTCAGCGCCATCACTTGCCAGCCATAAACGTCCATTCCCAGTAGCAATGCCACCAGAGGCGAGAGGATGAGTAACGGCAGACCGGTTACCATCCAGTGCGCCATCACCTTCGCCAGCACAACGGCGGGCAAGGGTAACGGCAACAACATCAATTGTTCAAGACTGCCGTCCTGCAAATCGTCACGGAACAGCCGCTCCAGCGCCAGCAGTGAAGAAAGCAGCGCCGCAACCCAGATAATTCCCGGTGCAATGCGCGCCAGCAGCTGCGGCTCCGGACCAATACTGAGCGGAAAAAGGGTAATAACAATCAGGAAGAACCACAGCGGATTAGCGATTTCGGCGCTATGGCGAAACGCCACGCGCAGCTCAAGACGGAAAATGCGCCAGAACATCATGCGCCCCTCGTTTGCGTCAGCGAAATGCGGCGGATTTTACTTTCAGCAACGTTGAGCGGCTGGTGGGTAGTCAGAATCACGATCCCCCCCTGCTCCGTATGCTGCGCCATACGCTGTGTCAGACGATCGACGCCGTTAACGTCAATCGCGGTAAAAGGTTCGTCGAGGATCCACAACGTGGCACGGGTCAGCCACAGACGCGCCAGCGCCACGCGGCGTTGTTGCCCGGCAGAGAGTTGATTAACGGGAATATCTTCGAATCCGGCAAGCCCGGCCTGCGCCAGGGCTTTCAGACATTGTGCGGTATCGCCATCGCGATGATAAAAGTGCAGATTTTCTAACGCCGTCAGCCGGGTTTTGATCCCCGGCTGATGGCCTATCCATAACAGATTTTGATGGTAGCTGTCGCGTACCTGATGCAAGGGCTGTCCTTGCCAGAGAACCTCACCTGCGTCAGGGCGAGACAACCCCGACAGCAAACGGAGAAGCGTTGTCTTCCCCGCGCCGTTGCTACCGGTGATTTGTACCCACTCTCCTGCGTCCAGCGTAAATGATAAACCACTAAATAAGGTTCGTTCATCCCGCTCGCAAAGTAATTCTCTGGCTTCAAGCATACCCACGCAATAACCCTGTTAAAAACCTGTCTCGACTTCGCGCATATCGGGCAGCTTGTGCGCTATCCCTTTATGACAATCAATACAGGTTTGCCCATCTTTCACCGCCTGGTCGTGCATCTTAGCGGCAACAGATTTCTGGGCGGTTGTATCCATATACTCGAAGTTGTGACAGTTACGGCACTCCTGCGAGTTATTGTCCTTCATGCGCCGCCACTCATTCTGTGCCATCGTCAGGCGATGAGCTTCAAATTTCTGCGGCGTGTCAATAACGCCAAAAATTTTACCATACAGCTCTTTACTTGCTTTGAGCTTGCGTATCATCTTTGGCACAAACTCGTGCGGAACGTGACAATCCGGGCAGGTCGCACGCACGCCGCTACGGTTGTTGTAATGCACGGAATCCATGTATTCCTGATACACCGTGTTACGCATTTCGTGGCAGCTAATGCAGAACTCTTCGGTATTGGCTTTTTCCATCCCGGTGTTAAAGCCGCCCCAGAAGACGATGCCGCCGACAAAACCGATCAACAGCAGCGTCCCCAGCGCCAGACGGCTGGGGGTACGCCACCATTTCCACAGGCGCTTAATCAGACCAGATTTACGGTCAGAATTTCCCATAATAACCTCTTATTTCCCGTAACCTTTTGATGGGGTAAAGGTATTCCCCACGATTGGCGCGGTATCGGCCTGCGGTACGTGACATTGCAGACAGAAATAACGACGCGGAGCCACTTCCGCGCCCACTTTGCCGTCGCTGTCCATAAAGTGAGTAGGACTGATGCGCGGCGCGCCAGTGGTGCGATAGCTTTCGACACCGTGGCACTGCAAGCAGCGGTTGGTATTGGTCGTTACCTGATAACCTTCAACGCTATGCGGGATCATTGGCGGCTGATTCACATAGTTCAGCGGCATCCGATCCTGCTCTTTTGGCATCCGAATGGCCCCTTCCTGCGTCCCGGATACTTCCGGCGACTGGCTAAAATCGACGCCATTAGCCGCCCAAACCGCGCCGCTCACCACCAGGGCCAGCATCGCCGTCCATTGACACAGCGCTTTCTTCAGGTCATGGCTTTTCATGATTTCGCTCCCGAACTCCATCGTGTAGTTATTGTAAATACATCCTCAGAACAGACATCCACGCAGCGACCGCACGTCATGCAATCGCGGCTGGTGACCTGCACCGGGCTTTGTTCATCCAGCACCGGGGCACGTAGCACATGCGGTTCCGGGCAAACATGAAAACAATCCATACAGCGGTTACATTTCTGCCGATCGGTGGCCGCAACGGTAATGACACCTTTGCTACCCAGCACGCCATACAGCGCGCCAACCGGACAAATGTGCCCGCACCAGCCGTGTTCAACGACCAGTAGATCAAATAAAAACAGCGCGAGAATAAGCAGCGCGCCGCTGCCGAATCCCATTACCAGACTGCGCCCCATCAGGGAAACGGGGTTGATCCATTCCCAGATGAGTGTGCCGGTTAAGGCCGATCCCAGCAGAATGACCACCAACAGCACGTAGCGAATGTGGCGAGGGATCGTCGCAGACTGATTGAGGTCAAAGCGCCTGCGTAACCAGTTCGCTAAGTCGGTAATCGGGTTCAGCGGGCAGACCCAGCTGCAAAATAATCGCTTTGCTGCCAGGGCGTAGAGCACGGTGATAATTACCGCACCGGTCAACGCCACCGTGGCAGGCAGATGACCGCTGGCAAGACTTTGCAGCGTCATCAGCGGATCGGTCAGCGGAACGGTGTCGAATAACAGGCTACTGCTGTAGTTGCCGTGCAAGATCCACACACCAAACCACGGACCGCTCAAAAACATCCCCAGCACGAAGAACTGACAAAGGCGACGTAACACCAGCCAACGGTGGCTGCGCCACCAGCCTTTTTTCTCCAGCGCCTCGCGCCCGGCGTCACGTTTACGATTTGCCATTGTTCCCCTCCAGCCAGCCGAAGCGGTAATGGTGACCTAACTCCCCTTTCGCCAGTGACAGCGGTAACACCTTGATTGCCGGTTGTTCCAGCACGCACACTTTTTCGCACTTACCGCAGCCGGTACAGGCGTCGCTGTGAACCGTCGGCAGAAAGCGGGCGTGCTTACCGGTACGCGTGTTGCGCTCCAGCTCCAGGGTGATTGCCTCATCAATTTTCGGGCATTCGCGATAACAAACATCGCAGCGCAGCCCCTGAAAGTTGAGACAGTTTTCCTGGTCCACCAGTACCGCCAGCCCCATCCGCGCGTCGTCGATCGATTCGATCTCACGATCCAGCGCACCGCTCGGGCACACTTTGGCGCACGGAATGTCCTCACACATTTCGCAAGGAATATCCCGTGCGACAAAATATGGCGTGCCCGCCGACAGGCCAGAAGCCAGCGTCGCCAGTTTTAAGGTGTCATAAGGGCAAGCCTGAACACACTGACCGCAACGCACACAGGCACTGGCAAAGGCGTTCTCGTTTATGGCTCCGGGCGGGCGCAACCGCACGCCAGATGCGCGTGCGGTTTGCTGTTGTAACCCCAGCGCCACACCCACGGCAGCCAGCCCGCCAGCTGTGCGAACGACATCGCGCAGAAAGCGGCGGCGACCATTTTGAGGTTTCGCTGACCGGGACATAATGGCTTACACCTTCTCCAGTTTGACCGCGCACTTCTTGAAGTCCGTCTCTTTCGAGAGCGGATCGGTCGCGTCCAGCGTCAGTTTGTTAACCAGCTGTGCGGCGTCGAAGAACGGCATGTACACCAGGCCCTGCGGCGGACGGTTACGACCGCGCGTTTCGACAATCGAGATCACTTCGCCACGGCGAGAAACCACTTTCACTTTGTCGCCACGGCGCAGATCGCGCGCTTTCGCATCCAGCGGGTGAATAAACAGGACCGCTTCCGGGAAGGCGCGATGCAGTTCCGGCACACGGCGAGTCATACTGCCGGTGTGCCAGTGCTCCAGGACGCGTCCGGTAGAGAGCCACAGGTCGTACTCTTCATCCGGTGCTTCCGCCGCCGGTTCGAACGGCAGTGCGAAGATCACCGCTTTGCCATCCGGTTTACCGTAGAACTTATAGCCTTCGCCCGCTTTCACGTACGGGTCGTTACCTTCGCTGTAACGCCACTGTGTTTCTTTACCGTTCACCACCGGCCAGCGCAGACCGCGCGCTTTGTGGTAGTCATCGAACGGTGCCAGATCGTGACCGTGACCGCGACCAAACCATGCGTACTCTTCGAACAGCCCTTTTTGCAGATAGAAGCCCAGCTCGCGGGATTCATCGTTCAGCTGATCTTCCGCCAGTTCGGATACAGGGTATTTGCTCACTTCCGGGGTGGCATACAGAACTTCGTACAGCGTTTTGCCACGCAGTTCCGGTTTCTTCGCCAGCAGCTCTTCCGGCCATACTTCTTCAGTTTTGAAGCGGCGGGAGAACTGGACTAACTGCCAGAGATCCGATTTCGCTTCGCCCGGTGCCTGTACCTGCTGACGCCAGAACTGAGTACGGCGTTCGGCGTTACCGTAAGCGCCCTCTTTTTCTACCCACATTGCGGTCGGCAGGATCAAGTCCGCTGCCAGCGCACTGACTGTCGGATACGGATCGGAGACGATGATGAAATTGCGCGGATCGCGCCAGCCCGGCATACGCTCTTCATTGATGTTCGGCCCGGCCTGCATGTTGTTGGTACACATGGTCCAGTAAACATTCAGCTTGCCGTCTTTCAGTGCACGGTCTTGTGCTACCGCATGCAGACCGATTTTTGCCGGAATGGTGCCGCTCGGGATATTCCACTTCTTCTCGCAGATATCACGATGTTTCTCGTTAGTCACCACCATGTCCGCAGGCAGACGGTGAGCAAAGGTGCCCACTTCACGCGCAGTACCACACGCGGAAGGCTGCCCGGTCAGGGAGAACGGACCGCAACCCGGCTGGGAAATTTTGCCGGTCAGCAGGTGCAGGTTGTAGACCAGGTTGTTGGCCCACACGCCACGAGTATGCTGGTTGAAGCCCATCGTCCAGTAGGAGATGACTTTCTTGTTCGGATCGGCATACAGCTGCGCCAGTTGTTCCAGCTGATCTTTTGGTACGCCAGTCATTTCGGCGGTTTTTTCCAGCGTATACTCGGCAACGAAGGCTTTGTAATCTTCAAAGCTCATCGGTTCGGAGGCGTCAGAACCTGGATTCTTCGCTGCTTTTTCCAGCGGATGGGTCGGACGTAAACCGTAGCCGATGTCCGTCGCCCCTTTGCGCAGGTTAACGTGTTTGCTGAAGAAGTCCTGATTTATCGCATTGTTTTGAATGATATAGTTGGCGATATAGTTCAGGATCACCAGGTCAGATTGCGGCGTAAAGATGATGCCGTTATCTGCCAGCTCGAAGCTACGATGCTGGTAGGTAGAAAGCACCGCCACGGTAACGTTCTGGTTAGAGAGACGACGGTTAGTGATGCGCGACCAGAGGATCGGGTGCATCTCCGCCATGTTTGCGCCCCACAGCACAAACGCGTCAGCCTGCTCGATGTCGTCATAGCAGCCCATCGGCTCATCCATACCAAAGGTACGCATAAAGCCAACTACCGCCGACGCCATACAGTGACGCGCGTTCGGGTCGATGTTGTTCGAACGGAAGCCCGCTTTGAACAGCTTGGACGCGGCATAACCTTCCCAAATAGTCCACTGACCAGAACCGAACATACCGATCGATTCCGGCCCTTTTTCTTTCAGGGCGGTTTTGAATTTCTCTTCCATCACATCGAAGGCCTGATCCCAGGTGATTGGGGTAAATTCGCCTTCTTTGTCATATTTACCGTTTTTCATACGCAGCAGCGGCTGCGTCAAACGGTCTTTACCGTACATGATCTTGGGCAGGAAATAGCCCTTAATGCAGTTCAGACCACGGTTAACCGGTGCGTCCGGGTCGCCCTGACAGGCCACCACACGCCCCTGCTGCGTTCCGACCAGAACGCCGCAACCAGTACCGCAGAAACGGCACGGCGCTTTATCCCATTTAATGGCTTCCTGCTGACCAACAACGGCGCGGGCAACGCCCGGCACGCTGAGACCGGCAGCCGCCGCAGCGGCCGCAACGGCGTTAGCTTTCATAAAGCTACGACGACTGAGTTTCATGGTGTTTCCTCACCTTGCTCTTCCTGCTGGTGATAAACCAGCGACACAGCCAGCACGCCCTCTACGTTGCGTACTGACTCAATGGTTTGGATCAGCGTTTCGCTGTCTTCTGCTTCCACCACCACAATCAACTGACCGCTCGGCGCGTCGCTGACAGCAACTTCACAGCCGGGAAAGGCGTTCAGTTGGGTGCTGATGTCTGAAATTCGTTCGCTTTTGGCCTGCACGACCAGGCTGCAAACTTGCCAGTTAGTGTGCATGGAGATACTCCGCAGTTATGGCTGATACCGGACAGCTGGCTGCACATGCTCCACATCCGTTGCAAAGTTGGCTATTAAGTTGCGGCTGGTAGATCCCGGAGAGCGTCGGGCGAAAGATAATTGCCATTGGCTCACAGCTATCCTGACAGCGGCGGCATTCAACTGACTGATACGCCAGGCACGCGTCCCCAATGGTGAACTGCAAATCCCAGGCCCTGGTGTGGCGCGGAGAAAATAGCGATTCGGGGCAAGCCTGCGCGCAGGCGTAACAGAAGCTGCACTCGTTATTTTTGAAGTTAACGCTCGGATAGCCGCCCGCGCCGCGTTGCAGAATGTTGTTTTCACAAGCATTAATACAGGCGTCGCAGCGGGTGCAATGGGTCAGAAAATGAGATTCATCACCGGACCAGGGCGGACGGATACCGTTACTGGCTTTGCGCCAGCGACCAGTGAGTATGCCCCGACGGGATGCATCAATCTTCACATTGACCTTCCATCATTAACGCGCTCTGAAAATTGAGAGCGACCAAATAAACCGCATAATTAATAAGCCATTTTTATAGTCGCTAAGATATTAAAGGATGTGTCAAAGATGCATACCCCGATCGGGGTAAAACCTGTAGCAGGATCAAAAGAGTGGCGGGAAGCGTGGCAAAAACGGGCTTTTGCTCACATTTCAAATGGTTATAAACATATTTATATAGCGATTAATTCACCAGAAATATTTCTGTTGGTTTGCTCTCTCATCAGAATTTAACACTAAAAGAGCAGGTAAAATCATCTGAATGTTCTTTAAGTTATTCATAAAGCAAATTAATAAATCTGATGAATATGTTAACCTTCAGCGACATCATCGGTGAAAACCTATAAATGAAGAAGGAAAGCAAAAATGAAGACCATTCTACCTGCAGTATTGTTTGCCGCTTTCGCCACCACCTCCGCCTGGGCGGCAGATAGCGTCCAGCCACTGGAAAAAATCGCGCCTTATCCGCAAGCTGAAAAAGGCATGAAGCGTCAGGTGATTCAGTTAACCCCGCAAGAAGATGAATCTACCCTGAAAGTAGAACTGTTAATCGGTCAGACGCTGGAAGTCGATTGCAATTTGCATCGTCTCGGCGGGAAGCTGGAAAGCAAAACGCTGGAAGGCTGGGGCTATGATTATTATGTCTTTGATAAAGTCAGTTCCCCGGTTTCGACGATGATGGCCTGCCCGGATGGCAAAAAAGAGAAGAAATTTGTCACCGCGTATCTGGGCGATGCTGGAATGCTGCGTTACAACAGCAAGCTGCCGATCGTGGTGTATACGCCAGACAATGTGGATGTGAAGTACCGCGTCTGGAAGGCGGAAGAGAAAATTGACAACGCGGTAGTTCGCTAAACTGCTGTGAAGTGCGGCACCCCGTAGGTCGGATAAGGCGGTCACGCCGCATCCGACATCTAACGCCCGAGCCGGTTGACTGATGCGACGCTGACGCGTCTTATCTGCATACGCCACATCCGGCATACCATGCCGGATGTGGCACATCATCACAACGCAATATCCGCCACTTCTTTTTGAACGGGTTGCGGTTTCAACTGCGGTTTCGGCGTACTATCTGCTGCCTGCGGCTTGTCGTATTTCAGCCCCAGCACTTCGCTGGTGTACTGCAACTCGCGCTCCGTTGCCGCTACATCACCGTTCAGCTTGCGTCCATAAGACGGAACGATCGCTTTCAACGTAGCCTGCCATTGCGGGCTGGAAACGCGATCACCAAATACTTTTTCCAGCAGATCCAACATAATCGGCGCGGCGGTTGACGCCCCTGGCGATGCCCCCAGCAGCGCGGCAATAGTCCCTTGCTGGTCACTGACGACTTCGGTACCCAGACGCAGTACGCCACCTTTCTCTGCATCACGCTTGATAATCTGCACGCGCTGCCCCGCTTGCCACAAACGCCAGTCCTCTTTTTTCGCCTGCGGATAGTACTCTTTCAACGCTTCAAAACGATCCTCTTCACTCAACATCACCTGACTCACCAGATATTTAACCAGATCGAAATTATCCAGCCCGACGTGCATCATCGGCATCACGTTAGAGGTGGTGGTGGAACTCATCAGATCCCACAATGAACCGTTTTTGAGGAATTTGGTTGAGAAGGTGGCAAATGGCCCAAACAGCACGACGCGTTTACCGTCCAGAACACGGGTATCGATATGCGGAACCGACATCGGTGGTGCGCCAACGGATGCTTTACCGTAAACCTTCGCCAGATGGTGATTAACCACGTCCGGGTTTTCCGAAACAAGGAACTGACCGCCCACCGGGAAACCGGCGTAGTCTTTCGCTTCCGGAATCCCCGATTCCTGTAACAACTTCAGCGCCGCACCGCCCGCGCCGATAAAGACAAATTTGGCGCGGATGTTCTGTGCAGTGCCGTTTTTCAGATCGGCAACAGTGACGGTCCAGGTGTTATCGTCATTACGCTTTAGGGCGCGGACTTCGCTGCTGAGTTGCAGCGAAAAATTAGATTTCTTCTGCAAGGAAGCAATTAACTGGCGGGTGATCTCGCCATAGTTCACATCAGTACCGATTTCCGTACGCGTGGCTGCCACTTTCTGTTGCGGATCGCGCCCTTCCATCACTAACGGTGCCCACTCTTTGATCTGCGCGTGATCTTCAGAGTAACGCATACCACGAAACAGCGAGCTTTGTTGTAACGCGGCGTAACGGGCGCGCAGGAAATTGACGTTATCCTCGCCCCAGACAAAGCTCATATGCGGAACGGTATTGATAAATGAACGCGGAGTACGCAGCACGCCGCGCTCGACCTGGTGTGCCCAAAACTGGCGGGAAATCTGAAATGCTTCGTTAATGGCGACTGCTTTTTCAATACTGATGCTGCCATCGGCGTTTTGCGGAGTGTAATTGAGTTCCATCAGTGCAGAATGCCCGGTTCCGGCGTTGTTCCAGCCGTTCGAACTCTCCTGCGCGACACCCTCCAGGCGCTCCACCATGGTCATCGACCATTCAGGCTCCAGCTCGCGTAAATAGGTCCCCAACGTGGCGCTCATAATGCCGCCGCCAATCAACAGTACATCAGTTTCCTGCTCCTCGGACGCTTTCGCTTTTGCCGCCATCGAAACGGCATTAAGCCCCACGGCCATTGAGAAGAGCATGGCAGTCACTTTTTTCATCTTGTTAATGCCTTACTTTTAGTCGCTTTATTGCAGGTGAGATTTGCGCGGCATCAACGGTAACACTTAAGTAACAATATTTAAATAATGTTTATAAATTATATTCTAATTTTAGAAACATTATAATTTCGTTGATTAATTATAGGGTTATTAGAAATGAAGGGATTTTTAGCATATTGACCTAGCGACAGCAGTCCGCCAGGTCAGCGTCGTAATATTATGCCGTCCGGGCAACGGCATCACGCGAAGCAGCATCGCGCTCTTCGCCTATCAGCTCGCTAAGTTGCCCGTTGCGCATTTCCAGCAGGCGGTCGGCGTGGATAAAGTAATGATCATCATGACTGATGGCGAAAATAGTTTTACCCATCTCCTGCATCAGCGGCAGCAACACCTGATAAAACTCACGACGGAAGTGTGGGTCCTGATCCGCCGCCCATTCATCCAGCAGGATAATATCGCGTTCTTCTGCCAGCGCCAGCAACAGCGCGACGCGTTTTTTCTGCCCTTTCGATAACTTCAGGTTAACAATACGCCCGTTGCTTAACTCAAGCTTATGAGCCATTTTCAGTTGCGCCAGCCACTTCTCAATCAGTTGCGGGTTAGCGGGTTGACCCTCCGGCCCCAGCAGTTGATCGAACAGCCAGACATCGGTAAACACTGCCGAAAACAGTTTGCGATAATCTTCCGGTTGTTCGCCGCTGACAGGTTTGCCATCCAGCAAGATTTCGCCGCTTTGTGGCTGATACAAGCCCGTCAGCAACATCGCCAGCGTCGATTTTCCGCTACCGTTGCCGCCAATCAGAAACAGCAGCTCGCCACGTTTGATGGTGAGATTAATCGGACCAACGGAAAACGCGTTATCCTGATAAGCAAACGTCACGTTACGCAGCTCCAGCGTTTGCCAGTTGGGAAACGCCTGCGGGCGCGGAAACTCTGCTTTGAAAGGCGCGAGCGCGAATTTGTTCAGCTTGTTAAACGCCACCTGCGCCGTCAGCAGCGTCGGTAATGCGCCAACCGCCGAAAGCAGCGGCGTACGCAGGAATAACAGCGTCAACGAATAGGTCGCGGCAACGTTGGTATCAGCCCAACCGAGACTGTTCGCCATCCAGAACACCAGGCCGATTGCGCCCAGCATCATGATGTTTGACCAGTTCACGGCACTAAGATGGAAGGTGTCTGCGCGGATAATATGATGGCGATACTCTTGCGCATCAGGAGTGTAGAGGTTGTTAAACACATACTCGGCGCGTTCACGGTTCAGAGTCAGCTCTTTGCGCCCTTCGAGTACGGTTTGAAAATCCGTGTACAGCTTATCTTCGGTTTCACGCAGGGTCGCCATATGTTTGTACACCCGCGCCACCAGCACAAAACCGCCCCAGATGGTGATCGCCATCCAGATAGCCGTTACCAGCAACATTTTGCCCGACAGCATCCACAGATACGCCGCTGAACCGATAGTGAGAATGATCCCCTGCACCAGTTCCGGCAGACGCACAAAAGCAATGGTGATATTGCGCACATCGCTGGTTAACCCCGCCAACAACGAGGCGCTACCAAGTTGTTCAATGCGCTCAACATGGGTATCCAGAATCCGCTTGATAAATTCACTACGCAGTCGGTAAACGAAGTGATGCCCCAAAGTGGTGAGCGCCAGTTGCGATCCGAGAGTGACTGCCATCAACAGCAGCAATAATCCCAGAAACTCCGGCAACACCAGCAGACTGGTATCCGCCGTTTCGATAAGGCGCTGATTGATAAAAGCAATTAAGCCAATGCCTAATGCCGCACTGGCGAGGCTTAGCGCCATCACACTGATAAATGGCCAGCGATACTGCCGCCAGACAAGTACAAGAAGTTCCATGCAGAAAACCCGGACAATGAATTGCAGCCCGCAGTTTAAACATCTTCGCGCACACAGCAATAATAATTCTTATTTTTATTCTTTTTTACCTGCCTGACGGAATGTCAGGTTGTAGCGGCAGTCGGTGGTGAGTGGATGAAACCCCGCTTTCAACGGTTGAATGCCATGATAAAACAGCCGCGATTCACCGCCCCATACCACCACATCGCCATGTTCCAACAACAAACGTTTTAGCGGATCATTTCGTTTCAGGCCGCCAAATTGAAAAATCGCGGGTAAGCCCAGAGAAACAGAAACAATCGGCGCGCGCAGATCCGGTTCGTCTTTATCCTGATGCAGCGACAGTTTCGCGCCAGGAGCGTAGCGGTTGATAAGACAAGCATCTGGCTGGAAATCTGGATAGCCCGCCGCCGTAGCCGCACGTTGACATAAATTATGAAAACTCTGCGGCATGGCGGGCCACGGTTTATTTGTTTGCGGATCAATGGGCGAATAGAGATAACCTTGCCGATGGGTCGTCCAGCCCAGATGCCCACAGTTGGTCATCGCCACCGACATGGTATATCCGCCTGGAGTGACCATCTGGCGAAACGGCGACTGGCTGGCAACATCATTAATATCGCGGATCAGTTGCTCCGCAGCGTTAAAAGCAAAACGCCGTAAAATTACCGCACCAGCCGCCAGTGGCTCTTGCCACGGTTCAGCATCGGCAAACAGATCCAACATTACCTCTCCTCATTCTCAGCTTCGCGGCGCAGCAGTTGCGCTTTACGCGACACGCCCCAGCGGTAACCGGAAAGTGTGCCATCACCACGGACCACCCGATGACAGGGTATTATGATAGCCAGCTTGTTGGCGGCACAGGCGCTGGCAACGGCACGTACCGCTTTCGGTTTGCCGATGGCGTTCGCCAGTTGCTGATAACTGACGGTTTCACCACAAGGTATCGTGCGCAGTGCCTGCCAGACTTGTTGCTGAAAAGCAGTGCCGCGAATATCCAGCGGTAACGTCAGCGGCGTATCGCGTTGATTGAGGCTGGCGATCACTTCACGCACATGTTGCTGAAACATCAAATCGGCAGGCGCGTTGTCGGCAGCGGGAAACATCTGCTGCAACTCGCTGATTAGTGTCGCGTCATCATCGCCCAGCAATATCGCGCAAATCCCCCGCTCGCTTTCTGCCACCAGGCAACGGCCCAGCTCACAATCAGCCAGCGCGTAACGCACCGCCAGATTTTCGCCACCGTGACGGAATTGTTTAGCCGTCATGCCCAGCGTTTCGTCGGCTTTGCGGTAGTAACTGCTGCTGTCGGGGAATCCGGCGTTAAGAATAGATGTAGTCACGCTCTCCCCTTTCGCTAACGACTCGCGCAAACGGCGAGCGCGCCAGGCCTGTTGCCAGGCTTTCGGTGTCATCCCGGTGGTGGCTTTAAACAATCGATGCAGATGGAACGGACTCATCGCCACCTGATCGGCTAAGGCTTCCAGCGTTACAGGCGTTTCCTGTTCCAGAAGTCGGCAGGCGTGGGTAATTTTATCCAACCGATGTTGCTGGGCATTGGCTTTGTCTGGCTGACAACGTTTGCAGGGGCGAAATCCGGCGGCGAGTGCCTCGCTGGCATTTGCGTAGAAGGAGACATTTTCCCGCAAGGCATGTCTGGCGCGGCAAGACGGACGGCAAAAGATACCCGTGGTGCGCACGGCGAAAACGAATTCGCCGTCGGCATTCGGGTCGCGGGCTAAGACAGATTGCCAGCGTTGATCGTCAGTTAAGCATGTGGCGTTTTTCATAATCAGCTCCCTGGTTAAGGATAGCCTTTAGTCTGCCCGGTCACCATCACGCAAAAACCAACAATCTTGCGCTTTAATTTTTTTCGCTGACAAGGAAGCTTTTAAACTGTGGTGACATCCAGGTTTTAAAGCTATCGTCTTCTTTGGTGATCATATAAACCGCCAGCCCTTCCCGGCGAACAACCTCTTTGGCTTTCTCCGGCCCGAGTACCATCAAGCCAGTATCCCAGGCATCGGCTTCCAGCGCCGTCGGAGCAATCACCGTCACGGATACCAGATTGTGTTCGATGGGACGCCCGGTTTGCGGATCGATAACATGGGAAAGACGTTTGCCGTCCAGTTCGTAATAGTTACGGTAGCTGCCAGAGGTGCTAATGCCATGACCGTTGATATCCACCACGGCCTGAACCGCATTTTCTTTATCAGTTGGTTTTTGAATCGCTACCCGCCACGGCTGGCCTTCACCGTTCATACCACGGCTGTTCAGCGCGCCGCCCACCGATACCAGATAGCGGGAAATCCCTTCCTGCTCCATCAAGCGTGCCAGGTGATCCGCCGCATAACCTTCACCGACAGTGGAGAGATCGACATATAAATCCGGCAGGTCTTTTTGCAGATATTGCTGATGCGACTGATTAATGACCGACAGGTGCTGTAAGCCGGTTTTGGCTTTCATCGCATCGATCTGTTCCTGGCTCGGAATTTGAACCGGCTGTTGTTCCGGGCCAAAGCCCCACAGATTCACCAGCGGCCCGACGGTTATATCCATCGCACCATCGGTCCTTGCGCCAATGCGCAGCGAGGTGGTGACGATATCGGCCATCGCTTCACTTACCGGCCACGGCGATAAACTTTGCGAGTCGTTAAATCGCATCAGCGCGGAATCTTTTTTATAGGTCGAAAGCAGCTGATCGTCGGCGTCCAGCTGGGTCTGAATCTTTTCTTTAAGTTCGGCACTGCGTTTGGCGTCAATGCCCGGAATGCTGGCACGCCAGAAGGTACCCATGGTTTTGCCTTCAAGAACGGTAACTTCAGTAGCGTGGGTTTTGGCGGGTTGTGTTTTTTGATCGCAACCAACAAAGAAGAGCGCGGCAGCCAGCAGTGCCACGCGGGTAAAGCTTATTTCCATACGTGATTATCCTCATGCGAACGGTCGCAAGAGTACACCAAAAAACTGTGTTTGTACGCTGAAAACAATGAAAAAAGGGCCCGCAGGCCCTTTGTTCGATATCAATCGAGATTAGAACTGGTAAACCAGACCCAGAGCTACGATGTCATCAGTGTTGATGCCAGCGTCACGGGTGAAGCGGTTGTCGTCCAGCAGGTTGATTTTGTAGTCAACGTAGGTGGACATGTTTTTGTTGAAGTAGTAGGTCGCACCAACATCAACATATTTCAGGATATCTTCGTCGTCGTAGCCACGACCCAGGTTTTTACCTTTAGACTGCAGGTAAGCCAGGGACGGACGCAGACCGAAGTCGAACTGGTACTGAGCAACAGCTTCGAAGTTCTGTGCTTTGTTCGCCCAACCCAGGGAACCTACGCGAGTTGCGTTGTAGGTCTGGGTGTACTGAGCAGCCAGGTAGATGTTGTTAGCGTCGTATTTCAGACCACCAGTGTAGGTTTCAGCACGGTCGCCAGTACCGATCAGGCCAGTGTTGTTCTGATCCCAGGTACGTTTGGAGCTGGAAACTGCAGCACCGATACCAAAGCCTTCATAATTGTAAGTAATAGAACCACCAACACCGTCACCGTTCTGCTCAAATACATCATCACGGCCATTAGTGGTCATACCTTCGCCATGAGCACTACCGTTTTTACCCTGATACTGAACAGCAAAATCAAGACCGTCAACCAGACCGAAGAAGTCGGTGTTACGGTAGGTCGCGAAACCGTTACCACGCTGCTGCATGAAGTTATCAGAATCGTAGGTATCACCACCGAATTCTGGCAGTACGTCGGTCCAGGAAGTAACATCGTAAACAACGCCGTAGTTACGACCATAGTCAAAAGAACCAACGTCCTGGAATTTCAGACCAGCGAATGCCACACGGGTCCAGGAACTATTGTCACTTTCAGGTTCGTTACCTTGAATCTGATATTCCCACTGACCATAACCGGTCAGTTGATCAGTAACCTGAGTTTCACCTTTGAAGCCAAGACGCATGTAGGTCTTGTCGCCATCTTTAGAGTCGTTATCGGAGAAATAGTGCAGGCCGTCAACTTTACCGTACAGATCTAATTTGTTGCCGTCTTTGTTGTAAATTTCAGCAGCGTTTGCTGCGCCTGCTACCAGCAGAGCTGGGACCAGGAGGGACAGTACTTTAACTTTCATGTTATTAACCCTCTGTTATATGCCTTTATTTGCTTTTTTATGCCACTGCATACTGATTAACCCTCATTAATCAGTCGGCAGGTCCATTCTCCCCAAAAATGCAGAATAATCCAACACGAATATGATACTAAAACTTTTAAGATGTTTCATTTATCGCTATAGATGTTTCAAAATGTAAATTCAAGGGAACTTTTTAAGATTATTGCGGAATGGCGAAATAAGCACCTAACATCAAGCAATAATAATTCAAGGTTAAAATCAATAACTTATTCTTAAGTATTTGACAGCACTGAATGTCAAAACAAAACCTTCACTCGCAACTAGAATAACTCCCGCTATCATCATTAACTTTATTTATTACCGTCATTCATTTCTGAATGTCTGTTTACCCCTATTTCAACCGGATGCCTCGCATCCGGTTTTTTTTACCCTTCTTTACACACTTTTCATTATTCTGTGCTACCACAGAAAAACTATAACGCTTGTTAACTATTTCACAAATAATTAACATCAGCATAATTTCCAGCAATCTTCGTTTATTTGCAATTAATTTCGTTGGGCTTTTTGTAGGTTATTTGTACAGCAAAATGGCGCTTGTACATCTATTTTCCCCAATGCAGGATGATAAATATCACGGGAGAATAGAGAATCATCAATCAGGTAAGAGTCTGGAATTTCACACTGTACCCTTTATACTGCCCTATCACTTCGCGAAGTTTTAACAGGTCATAAACACGAATGCGTCAGAAAGAGACAACGGCCACGACCCGCTTTTCACTCCTACCGGGGAGCATTACCCGCTTCTTTTTACTGTTGATCATTGTGTTACTGGTGACGATGGGTGTAATGGTACAAAGCGCCGTTAACGCCTGGCTGAAAGATAAAAGTTACCAGATTGTCGACATTACCCACGCTATCCAAAAGCGCGTCGATACCTGGCGTTACGTGACCTGGCAGATCTACGACAACATCGCTGCAACGACTTCACCTTCCACCAGTGAAAGTTTGCAAGAGACGCGTCTGAAACAGGATGTCTACTATCTGGAAAAACCGCGTCGCAAAACAGAAGCCCTGATCTTTGGTTCTCACGACAACTCAACGCTTGAGATGACCCAACGAATGTCTACTTATCTGGACACATTATGGGGCGCAGAAAATGTACCGTGGTCGATGTATTATCTGAACGGGCAGGATAACAGCCTGATTCTTATCTCGACCCTGCCGTTAAAAGATCTCACCTCCGGATTTAAAGAATCGACTGTCAGTGACATTGTTGATTCTCGTCGCGCGGAGATGCTGCAACAGGCTAACGCCCTGGATGAACGTGAAAGTTTTTCTAACCTGCGCCGTCTTGCCTGGCAGAACGGTCATTATTTTACCTTGCGTACAACCTTTAACCAGCCGGGACATCTGGCAACGGTGGTTGCATTTGATCTGCCTATTAATGATCTAATCCCGCCAGGGATGCCGCTGGATAGCTTCCGTCTTGAACCAGAAGCAGGTACTGCGGGTAACAATAATAATGAGAAAGAAGCAACGGATAGCGTCAGCATTAACTTTAATAGTTCGAAGATTGAAATCTCTTCGGCGCTCAACTCCACCGATATGCGGCTGGTCTGGCAGGTTCCTTACGGCACTTTACTGCTGGATACATTGCAAAATATTCTGCTGCCACTGCTGCTGAACATTGGTTTGCTGGCGCTGGCGCTTTTTGGTTACACCACCTTTCGCCATTTTTCCGGGCGCAGCACAGAAAGCGTTCCCAGCACCGCAGTGAATAACGAACTGCGTATCTTGCGGGCAATAAATGAAGAGATTGTGTCACTGCTGCCACTCGGTCTGCTGGTTCACGATCAGGAATCGAATCGCACAGTTATCAGCAATAAGATTGCCGACCATCTGCTGCCGCATTTGAATCTGCAAAACATCACCACCATGGCAGAACAGCATCAGGGGATTATTCAGGCGACCGTCAATAACGAGCTGTATGAAATTCGCATGTTCCGCAGCCAGATAGCGCCGCGTACGCAAATCTTCATCATTCGCGATCAGGATCGCGAGGTGCTGGTGAACAAGAAACTCAAGCAGGCGCAGCGTCTGTACGAGAAAAACCAGCAGGGCCGGATGGCCTTTATGCAAAACATTGGTGATGCGCTGAAAGAACCCGCACGGTCACTGGCGGAAAGTGCGGCTAAACTCAACTCCCCGGAAAGCAAACAACTGGCAAATCAGGCTGATGTGCTGGTGCGCCTGGTCGATGAAATTCAGCTAGCGAACATGCTTGCGGACGATAGCTGGAAGAGCGAGACCGAGCTTTTCTCCGTACAGGATTTAATCGATGAAGTGGTTCCTGCTGTGCTACCGGCAATGAAGCGCAAAGGCCTGCAACTACTGATTAACAATCATCTGAAAGCACACGATATGCGCCGTGGCGATCGCGATGCTTTACGCCGTATTTTGCTGCTGTTGATGCAATATGCCGTCACCTCAACGCAACTGGGGAAAATTACCCTTGAGGTTGATCAGGATGAATCCTCTGACGAACGTCTGACTTTCCGCATTCTGGACACCGGAGACGGTGTAAGCATTCATGAAATGGATAATTTACACTTCCCGTTCATCAACCAGACCCAAAGCGATCGCTATGGCAAGGCGGACCCGTTGGCATTCTGGTTGAGTGATCAACTGGCGCGAAAACTGGGCGGTCATTTAAATATTAAAACGCGGGACGGGCTTGGTACACGCTACTCCGTGCATATCAAAATGCTGCCTGCAGACCCGGACGTTGAAGAGGAAGAGGAACGTTTACTGGATGATGTCACCGTGATGGTGGATGTAACTTCCACAGAAATTCGGAATATTGTCACTCGCCAGTTAGAAAATTGGGGTGCAACCTGTATCACACCCGATGAAAGATTAATTAGTCAGGATTATGATATCTTTTTAACGGATAATCCGTCTAATCTTACTGCCTCTGGCTTGCTTTTAAGCGATGATGAGTCTGGCGTACGGGAAATTGGGCCTGGTCAATTGTGCGTCAACTTCAATATGAGCAATGCTATGCAGGAAGCGGTCTTACAATTAATTGAAGTGCAACTGGCGCAGGAAGAGGTGACAGAATCGCCTATGGGTGGAGATGAAAATGCACAACTCCATGCCAGCGGCTATTATGCGCTCTTTGTAGACACAGTACCGGATGATGTTAAGAGGCTATATACTGAAGCAGCAACCAGTGACTTTGCTGCATTAGCCCAAACGGCTCATCGTCTTAAAGGCGTGTTTGCCATGCTAAATCTGGTACCCGGCAAGCAGTTATGTGAAACGCTGGAACATCTTATTCGCGAGAAGGATGTCCCAGGAACAGAAAAATACATCAGCGACATTGACAGCTATGTCAAGAGCTTGCTGTAGCAAGGTAGCCTATTACATGAACAATATGAACGTAATTATTGCCGATGACCATCCGATAGTACTGTTCGGTATTCGCAAATCACTTGAACAAATCGAGTGGGTGAATGTTGTCGGCGAATTTGAAGATTCCACAGCACTGATCAACAACCTGCCGAAACTGGATGCGCACGTGTTGATTACCGATCTCTCCATGCCTGGAGATAAATACGGTGACGGGATCACCTTGATCAAATACATCAAGCGTCATTTCCCAAGCCTGTCGATCATTGTTCTGACCATGAACAACAACCCGGCAATTCTTAGCGCGGTACTGGATCTGGATATCGAAGGGATCGTCCTGAAGCAAGGCGCGCCTACGGATCTGCCAAAAGCCCTCGCCGCGCTGCAAAAAGGCAAGAAATTTACCCCAGAAAGCGTATCTCGTCTGCTGGAGAAAATCAGCGCCAGTGGTTACGGCGACAAGCGTCTCTCACCTAAAGAGAGTGAAGTACTGCGCCTGTTTGCAGAAGGTTTCCTGGTTACCGAGATTGCTAAAAAGCTCAACCGTAGCATCAAAACCATCAGCAGCCAGAAGAAATCCGCGATGATGAAGCTGGGTGTCGAGAACGATATCGCCCTGCTGAATTATCTCTCTTCTGTGACCTTAAGTCCGGCAGATAAAGAGTAATCTCCCGACAGGCCAGATAAGCACCGACCGCCGGATGCGGCGTAAACGCCTTATCCGGCCTACAAATCCCAATATTTCGATACATTACACAAACGCAGGCCTGATAAGACGCGCCAGCGTCGCATCAGGCGTTTGCACCGACCGCTCCTACGATTTCCGCGCTTTCCTGACCCTCTCGGCATACATCGTCAGCGTCTGTTTTATGACATCCAGCGTCACCGGCTTCGACAGACAGCTATCCATCCCGGACTCCAGGCACCGCTGCTTCTCTTCAGCCAACGCATTGGCAGTCACCCCGATTACCGGCAACGTTAACCCCAGCTGGCGGATACGTTGCGTTAACCGGTAACCGTCCATATTTGGCATGTTGACGTCGCTAAGCACGATATCGATATGATTCTTGCTTAGTACATTAAGCGCATCGACGCCATCATTTGCCGTTTTACACTGATAGCCCAACGATCCGAGCTGATCGGCTAGTAAGCGACGGTTAATCGGATGATCGTCAACCACCAGAATCATCATGTCGTCATTGCTGGTGGAGTCTTTGTCCGTCAACGGCAGAACGTTGGCAGGATCATCACTTTCAATTTCTATCCGATAGATACGCGCCAGTAGCACAGGCAGTTCATGCGACGAGGCGACGCTATGCACCCACTCACCGGGCGCTCTCTCCAGCGGAATGCCAATATGTCGACGGCAGAAAGTCACAACCGCTCTGCCCTGCCATTTTTCCCTCAGCGCCTCATCAGTAATCAACACATCCTCCGGTGAGGGTCCCTGACCTTCGTATGTTGTAACGATTACACCACTGCGCTGCAAACTGGTTTCGATAAACTGGCATAGTGACGCATTGCGTACCGCCAACCAGCAGCGTTTACCCGTTAATCCTTCGACACCTTTTTTATGTGGATATTGCGCACCATACAGCGGAATACGTACCGTAAACTGGCTTCCCATACCTGGTTCAGACTCTACTGAGATATCACCGTCCATCATGCTGATCAGTTTTTCACAAATCGCCAGTCCCAGACCGGTTCCCTGGAAGTTACGCTGTACACCCGTCCCTACCTGGAAGAAGGGATCGAACAGCCGCACCACTTCTTTCGCCGGAATCCCTACGCCGGTATCGCGAACGCGGATAGAGAGATAATCGCCATCAGCGCGAACATGCAGAACTATACAGCCGGTATCGGTGAATTTTATGGCGTTACTCAACAGGTTGGAGATGACCTGCTGTAAACGCATTGGGTCGCCATTTAAGGCCACTGGCACATCCGGTTCAATAAAGCAGTACAAGCCTAGCTGCTTGCGTACCACCAGCGGTAAATAGTTGGCGGTGATGTGGTTCATCACTTCACGCGGTGAAAACTCACGCGGTTCGATCTTCAACTGTTCCGATTCAATCTTCGAGAAGTCGAGAATATCGCTGATAATTTTCAACAACAGACTGGAAGAGTTGTTCATTGCCGTCACCAGACGATCGACGCCTTTCGGTAACTCTTTGGTTTGCAACAGATCCAGGTTACCGATAATGCCATACAGCGGCGTTCGCAGCTCATGACTGACGGTGGCAAGGAACATCGATTTTGACTGGCTCGCCTGTTCCGCTGCTTGTGCCATCTCCTGCAACGACTCTTCCATCTTCACGCGCGAAGAAACATCCACCAGCACACAAATGGCCACGTTTTCATTACGATAGCGCGAATGGACGAAGCTGATTTGCAGATTGGTATTGTTGCTGGTCAGGACATCAACAAAATTGACCTGCTGCCCACAGATAATTTGCGTCAGCCGCTGGCGATCCTCATGCGTAAGCATATTGAGATAGGTATGTGCCAGTTCGTTACTCAAAATATTGACACCATCAGCGGTGCGCAAAATACAGATCCCCACCGGGGCGGAGGCGACAATCTTGCGATTAAACTGCTCGTGTTCTTCCAGCCGCTGGGCGTCACTTTCTGCCGGAATGAAAATACGCCGCTCGTACATCCGCGCGAGGGTAAACAGCGCCGCACCGGCAATAACATTCAGCAAAATTGCGTTAAGTATCAGCATACGAATGCGTTCCAGCACCTGATCTACAGGCACCGAGTAAACAATACTTAACGATGATGGCGGCAGATTTTTCTTCAGCACCAGCTCATGGAAGCCAGGTGTATAACCGAACCAGGAACGTTCCTGCATCCAACGCGGTTCAGCCTCGATTTTGCTTTCTGGTCCGGTCAACGAAATCAGGGTATGACCATTCTCATCAAGGATAGTAACCCCCATCGGTAATGTACCTGGTAAGAAGAAGTTCTCCATCCGAATGGTTTGCTCAACGCCCAACAAAGCCTGCAAACGGTTCGCCAGATACACCGGCGTCAGCGCGTAGAAATATCCAACGCCAGGACGCGGGCCTTCGCTGATCCAATAAAGGTTGCTGCCGCTGTCATCCTGCGGAGCATTACGATACTTATTGATGCGCTCATGCAGAGCTTTCAGGGCGGTGTCGCGTTCAACCGGCATATCACGCAGGCCAAAGTTTGCCATGCAGAGGTTATCGCTGCCGATCAAAAATACGCGGTTGAGATCGTAAGCTGCAGAGAAATTATCGCGCCAGTAGCGCATAAACCACGCCAGCGACTCCAGAGAGCCGCGCCAGGTGTTACTCATCGCGGAACAGTCGGAATCGGCAAACAACGGTTCGAACACCGGCACATCCGCTTGCGTTTCTCGCCCACGCGGGGAAAGCACGCCGTTTTCTACAGATAAGCGATTTTCAGCAATGTACTTCAGCTCTTTCATCACGTCAGAAGTGCGCTGAATAAACCGCTGAGCCTGATCGGAACTCAGGTTAAATTCCTGACGAATCTCTGATTCTCGCTGATGCAGGGCATTGACGATGTAAAACACTGATGAAAAAGCAATCAACAGCCAGAGCAATAACGCCAATGCTCTGAACATATAGCGCGAGACTTTCAGGGTTGTGCGAAAAGAAGCAAGGTATTTCAAAGGGGCGAAGCTCCGCCTCAGGTGACCGATGGAGTGTGGTTAAGGTAGCGGTAAAAGCGTGCCACCGCAATGTTCTCTCTTCTCGGTAATATGATACACCGCCGAGAAATCATCACCTTAACCCCCAATAATAGTGCTATGCCGGAACAATACTGATGGAGAAAAGGACGCGTAATATGAAATGGATATATCCTCGCCGCTTACGCAATCAAATGATCCTGATGGCAATCCTGATGGTCATTGTCCCAACGCTTACTATTGGTTATATCGTAGAAACGGAAGGACGTTCAGCAGTCTTATCTGAAAAAGAGAAAAAACTTTCTGCCGTGGTCAACCTACTTAATCAGGCGCTAGGCGATCGCTACGATCTCTATATCGACTTACCGCGTGAGGAGCGTATCCGCGCATTGAATGCAGAGCTTGCCCCCATTACCGAAAATATTACTCGCGCCTTTCCTGGCATAGGCGCTGGTTATTATAACAAGACGCTGGATGCGATAATCACCTACGCGCCTTCATCGCTATATCAGAATAATGTGGGCGTGACGATTGCTGCGGATCACCCTGGTCGCGAAGTTATGCGTACAAATACCCCTTTGGTTTATTCCGGCAGGCAGGTGCGCGGCGATATTTTGAATTCAATGATCCCCATTGAGCGTAATGGTGAAGTCCTCGGTTATATCTGGGCCAATGAATTAACCGAAGATATTCGCCGCCAGGCCTGGAAAATGGATGTGAGGATTATCATTGTACTCACCGCCGGTTTGCTGATAAGCCTGCTGTTGATTGTGCTTTTCTCCCGTCGCCTGAGCGCCAATATAGATATCATCACCGACGGCCTCTCGAATCTGGCGCAAAATATTCCCACTCGATTACCACAATTGCCCGGTGAAATGGGGCAAATCAGTCAGAGTGTTAACAACCTCGCCCAGGCACTGCGTGAAACGCGAACACTTAACGATCTGATTATTGAAAACGCTGCCGATGGCGTCATTGCCATTGACCGCCAGGGTGATGTAACCACCATGAACCCAGCAGCAGAAGTCATCACTGGCTATCAACGTCATGAACTGGTAGGGCAGCCTTACTCCATGTTGTTCGACAATACTCAGTTCTACAGTCCAGTACTGGATACGCTGGAACATGGCACCGAACACGTGGCGCTGGAGATCAGTTTTCCAGGCCGTGACCGCACCATTGAACTCAGTGTCACTACCAGCCGTATTCATAATACGCATGGTGAAATGATAGGTGCTTTGGTGATTTTCTCTGATTTAACTGCCCGCAAAGAAACCCAACGCCGCATGGCGCAAGCTGAACGCCTCGCCACGCTGGGTGAGCTGATGGCTGGCGTGGCGCACGAAGTCCGTAATCCGCTGACGGCTATTCGTGGTTATGTACAGATCTTGCGCCAACAAACCACTGACCCAATACATCAGGAATATCTGTCCGTAGTACTCAAAGAAATCGACTCAATTAACAAAGTCATTCAGCAATTGCTCGATTTTTCACGCCCACGCCACAGTCAATGGCAACAAGTCAGCCTCAATGCATTGATTGAAGAAACTCTGGTACTGGTGCAAACCGCCGGCGTACAAGCGCGGGTCGACTTCATAAGCGAACTTGATAATGAATTAAGTCCGATTAGCGCCGATCGTGAACTGCTCAAACAGGTACTACTGAATATCCTGATCAATGCCGTCCAGGCTATCAGTGCACGAGGGAAAATTCGTATTCGAACCTGGCAGTACAGCGACTCACAACAGGCCATTTCGATAGAAGACAACGGCTGTGGCATTGATCTCTCGCTGCAAAAAAAGATCTTCGATCCCTTTTTCACCACCAAAGCCTCAGGAACCGGGCTTGGTCTGGCGTTAAGTCAACGCATCATTAACGCCCATCAGGGTGATATTCGCGTCACCAGTTTGCCGGGCTACGGCGCAACCTTCACCCTTATTTTACCGATCAACCCACAGGGAAATCAGACCGTATGACCGCTATTAATCGCATCCTTATTGTTGATGATGAAGATAATGTTCGCCGTATGCTGAGCACCGCTTTTGCACTACAAGGATACGAAACACATTGTGCGAACAACGGACGCACAGCATTAAACCTGTTTGCCGATATTCACCCTGACGTGGTGTTGATGGATATCCGTATGCCAGAGATGGACGGCATCAAGGCACTAAAGGAGATGCGCAGCCATGAGACCCGAACACCCGTTATTCTGATGACGGCTTATGCTGAAGTGGAAACCGCCGTCGAAGCACTACGCTGCGGGGCCTTTGACTATGTTATTAAACCGTTTGATCTCGATGAGTTGAATTTAATCGTTCAGCGCGCTTTACAACTCCAGTCAATGAAAAAAGAGATCCGCCATCTGCACCAGGCACTGAGCACCAGTTGGCAATGGGGGCATATTCTCACCAACAGCCCGGCGATGATGGACATCTGCAAAGACACCGCCAAAATTGCCCTTTCTCAGGCCAGCGTCTTGATTAGCGGTGAAAGCGGCACCGGGAAAGAGTTGATTGCCAGAGCGATTCACTACAATTCGCGGCGGGCAAAGGGGCCGTTTATTAAAGTCAACTGCGCGGCGCTGCCGGAATCGTTGCTCGAAAGTGAACTGTTTGGTCATGAAAAAGGCGCATTTACTGGTGCACAAACCTTGCGTCAGGGATTATTTGAGCGCGCCAACGAGGGGACTCTGCTCCTCGATGAAATTGGCGAAATGCCGCTGGTACTGCAAGCCAAATTACTAAGCATTCTGCAGGAACGGGAATTTGAACGGATTGGCGGTCATCAGACCATAAAAGTTGATATCCGCATCATTGCCGCCACCAACCGTGACTTGCAGGCGATGGTAAAAGAAGGCACCTTCCGTGAAGATCTCTTTTATCGCCTTAACGTTATTCATTTAGTACTGCCGCCTCTGCGCGATCGTCGGGAAGATATTTCCCTGTTAGCTAATCACTTTTTGCAAAAATTCAGTAGTGAGAATCAGCGCGATATTATCGACATCGATCCGATGGCAATGTCACTGCTTACCGCCTGGTCATGGCCGGGAAATATTCGAGAGCTTTCCAACGTCATTGAACGCGCCGTCGTGATGAACTCAGGCCCGATCATTTTTTCTGAGGATCTTCCGCCACAGATTCGTCAGCCAGTCTGTAATGCTGGAGAGGCAAAAACAGCCCCTGTCGGTGAGCGTAATTTAAAAGAGGAAATTAAACGCGTCGAAAAACGCATCATTATGGAAGTGCTGGAACAACAAGATGGAAACCGAACCCGCACAGCTTTAATGCTGGGCATCAGTCGCCGTGCATTAATGTATAAACTCCAGGAATACGGTATCGATCCGGCGGATGTATAACACCAAAACTTGCTATGCAGAAATTTGCACAGTGCGCAAATTTTTGCATAGCCGCTCAATCTCCTTCTTAACCCCCATCTGATTTATTCTTTTATATTCAATCAGTTAAGAAACAACATCCAATATTCTCATTCTGGCACTCCCCTTGCTATTCCCTGACTGTACCCACAACGGTGTATGCAAGAGGGATAAATAATGAAAACAAAATTGATGACATTACAAGACGCCTCCGGCTTCTTTCGTGACGGCATGACCATCATGGTGGGCGGATTTATGGGGATTGGCACTCCATCCCGCCTGGTTGAAGCATTACTGGAATCTGGCGTTCGCGACCTGACATTGATAGCCAATGATACCGCGTTTGTTGATACCGGCATCGGTCCGCTCATCGTCAATGGTCGAGTCCGCAAAGTAATTGCTTCACATATCGGCACCAACCCGGAAACAGGCCGACGCATGATATCTGGTGAAATGGACGTCGTCCTGGTGCCACAAGGTACGCTAATCGAGCAAATTCGCTGTGGTGGTGCTGGACTTGGTGGTTTTCTCACTCCAACCGGTGTCGGCACCGTCGTAGAGGAAGGCAAACAGACACTGACACTCGACGGCAAAACCTGGCTGCTTGAACGCCCGTTGCGCGCTGACCTGGCGCTAATTCGCGCTCATCGTTGCGACACACTTGGCAACCTGACCTATCAACTTAGCGCCCGCAACTTTAACCCCCTGATAGCCCTTGCGGCTGATATCACGCTGGTAGAGCCAGATGAACTGGTCGAAGTCGGTGAGCTGCAACCTGACCATATTGTCACCCCTGGTGCCGTTATCGACCACATCATCGTTTCACAGGAGAGTAAATAATGGATGCGAAACAACGTATTGCACGCCGTGTGGCACAAGAGCTTCGTGATGGTGACATCGTGAATCTGGGCATTGGTCTGCCGACGATGGTCGCCAACTATTTACCAGAAGGCATTCATATCACTCTGCAATCGGAAAACGGCTTCCTCGGTTTAGGCCCGGTCACAACAGCGCATCCCGATCTGGTGAACGCTGGCGGGCAACCGTGCGGTGTTTTGCCTGGTGCAGCCATGTTTGACAGCGCCATGTCATTTGCGCTGATCCGTGGCGGTCATATTGATGCCTGTGTGCTCGGTGGTTTGCAGGTAGACGAAGAAGCCAACCTCGCGAACTGGGTAGTGCCTGGGAAAATGGTGCCCGGTATGGGTGGCGCAATGGATCTGGTGACCGGGGCGCGCAAAGTGATCATTGCCATGGAACATTGCGCCAAAGATGGTTCATCGAAAATTTTGCGCCGCTGCACCATGCCGCTCACTGCGCAACACGCGGTGCATATGCTGGTCACTGAACTGGCTGTCTTTCGTTTCATTGACGGCAAAATGTGGCTCACCGAAATTGCCGACGGGTGTGATTTAGCCACCGTGCGTGCAAAAACCGAAGCTCAGTTTGAAGTAGCCACCGATCTGAATACGCAACGGGGTGATTTATGATTGGTCGCATCTCGCGTTTTATGACGCGCTTTGTCAGCCGGTGGCTTCCCGATCCTCTGATCTTTGCCATGTTGCTGACGTTGCTAACGTTCGTGATCGCGCTTTGGTTAACACCACAAACGCCGATCAGCATGGTGAAAATGTGGGGTGACGGTTTCTGGAACTTGCTGGCGTTTGGTATGCAGATGGCGCTGATCATCGTTACCGGTCATGCCCTTGCCAGCTCCGCTCCGGTGAAAAGCTTGCTGCGCACTGCCGCCTCCGCCGCAAAGACGCCCGTACAGGGCGTCATGCTGGTCACGTTCTTCGGTTCCGTCGCTTGTGTCATCAACTGGGGATTTGGTCTGGTTGTCGGCGCAATGTTCGCCCGTGAAGTCGCCCGGCGAGTACCCGGTTCTGATTATCCGTTGCTCATTGCCTGCGCCTACATTGGTTTTCTCACCTGGGGTGGCGGCTTCTCTGGCTCAATGCCTCTGTTGGCTGCAACACCGGGCAACCCGGTTGAGCATATCGCCGGGATTATCCCGGTGGGCGATACTCTGTTCAGTGGTTTTAACATTTTCATCACTGTGGCGTTGATTGTAGTGATGCCATTTATCACCCGCATGATGATGCCAAAACCATCCGACGTGGTGAGTATCGATCCGAAACTACTCATGGAAGAGGCTGATTTTCAGAAGCAGCTACCGAAAGATGCCCCACCATCCGAGCGACTGGAGGAAAGTCGCATCCTGACGTTGATCATCGGCGCACTGGGTATCGCTTACCTGGCGATGTACTTCATCGAACATGGCTTCAACATCACCATCAATACCGTCAACTTGATGTTTATGATTGCAGGTCTGCTGCTACATAAAACGCCAATGGCTTATATGCGTGCTATCAGCGCGGCAGCACGCAGTACCGCCGGTATTCTGGTGCAATTCCCCTTCTACGCCGGGATCCAACTGATGATGGAGCACTCCGGTCTGGGCGGACTCATTACCGAATTTTTTATCAATGTCGCTAACAAAGACACCTTCCCGGTAATGACCTTCTTTAGTTCTGCACTGATTAACTTCGCCGTTCCGTCTGGCGGCGGTCACTGGGTTATTCAGGGACCTTTCGTGATACCCGCAGCTCAGGCGCTGGGCGCTGATCTCGGTAAATCGGTAATGGCGATCGCCTACGGCGAGCAATGGATGAACATGGCACAACCGTTCTGGGCGCTGCCAGCACTGGCAATCGCCGGGCTCGGTGTCCGCGACATCATGGGCTATTGCATCACTGCCCTGCTCTTCTCCGGCGTCATTTTCGTCATTGGTTTAACGCTGTTCTGACGGCAACTCTACAGACAGAAGGAAGATAAAATGAAAAATTGTGTCATCGTCAGTGCGGTACGTACTGCCATCGGTAGTTTTAATGGTTCACTCGCCTCCACCAGCGCCATCGACCTGGGGGCAACAGTAATTCAGGCCGCCATTGAACGCGCAAAACTCGATTCACAACACGTCGATGAAGTGATTATGGGTAACGTATTGCAGGCCGGGCTGGGGCAAAATCCGGCTCGTCAGGCACTGCTAAAAAGCGGACTGGCAGAAACGGTGTGCGGATTTACGGTCAACAAAGTATGTGGTTCTGGTCTGAAAAGCGTGGCGCTTGCCGCCCAGGCAATTCAGGCTGGTCAGGCACAGAGCATCGTAGCGGGTGGAATGGAGAACATGAGTTTAGCGCCCTATTTACTCGATGCAAAAGCACGCTCTGGTTATCGTCTTGGAGACGGGCAGGTTTATGACGTAATCCTGCGCGATGGCCTGATGTGCGCTACCCACGGTTATCATATGGGTATTACCGCCGAGAACGTGGCCAAAGAGTACAGAATTACCCGTGAAATGCAGGATGAACTGGCGCTACATTCACAGCGTAAAGCGGCAGCAGCCATTGAGTCCGGTGCTTTTACCGCCGAAATCGTCCCGGTAAATGTTGTCACACGGAAGAAAAACATCGTCTTCGATCGCGATGAGTTCCCGAAGGTAGATTCTACTGCAGAAGCTCTGGCTGCATTGCGTCCGGCCTTCGACAAAGCCGGAACGGTCACCGCTGGGAACGCGTCTGGCATTAACGACGGGGCTGCCGCACTGGTGATTATGGAAGAATCGGCGGCGCTGGCGGCAGGCCTTAAACCACTGGCGCGCATTAAAAGCTATGCCAGCGGCGGCGTGCCCCCCGCATTGATGGGTATGGGGCCAGTACCTGCCACACAAAAAGCATTACAACTGGCGGGGCTGCAACTGGCAGACATTGATCTCATCGAAGCCAATGAAGCATTTGCTGCGCAGTTCCTTGCCGTTGGGAAAACTCTGGGCTTTGATCCTGAGAAAGTGAATGTCAACGGCGGAGCCATCGCGCTGGGGCATCCTATCGGCGCCAGCGGTGCACGTATTCTGGTCACGCTATTACATGCAATGCAGGCACGAGATAAAACGCTGGGTCTGGCAACGCTGTGCATTGGTGGCGGTCAGGGAATTGCGATGGTGATTGAACGGTTGAATTAACGAACAAAAACGCCCGATAGCGAAAGTCATCGGGCGTTTTCTTAAACATCGACAGTGAAAGTAACCTCATTAATTACCAGTCAAAACTTTTCACCAGCGTCAGTTCGCCAGCATTACGCATCGGGACAACAAAGGTTTCCTGTTTCTCATTGACCGATCCTTCATCGGTGATCAGCGTCAGTTGAGCAGTCGTCAACTCCGTTTCGCTGCGTCCGCCATAATAGTTGATATACACCTGATAGCGCCCGTGAATCGGCGCTGGCATGGCGAAAATCTCTGGACCGTACCCCGTCGTGACATCCATATCCAGTGCACCACTGTTTTTCAGCACCGTGTTACCGTACCAGGCGTGTTCGCCATCAGGCGTAACGACATGGAGATCGAGATCGGTATTATCCGTATCCCACGAGAGAACCAGCCGTAAACGCGCACGAATCGCCCCAGCACCCGGCGTTGAGTAAAACTGCATTTTTTGTCGACTTTGCCCATCCGGGCTGATGACCTGCACGCTGTTGCTGCCTTCGGTGAAAATATAAGGGCGCGCAAATGAACCATCGGATTCAATTCTCTGCGGCATACTGGCGCCGTTAACTACTAGTCGACCCTGCTGGGGTTTACCCGCAGAAGCGTAATTTTTTATTTTGCCTCGGATCTGCGCTGAGATATTTTGATCATCGGCCATATTGACGGACGACGCGGGGTAATTAATCGATTGTGAAAAATTGGCATCTTCACCCTCCGCCGGATGCCAGCCAGAGAGCGGCGCATCAATCTCGACTTCCTGCACACCTTCGCCGTGAGCAACAGGCGAAAGCGCCACCAGTAACAACGGAAGAAAAATCTTTCGCATAGCATTAGTCCATTAATAATTGTCGGGTCAGCGTTTCGATATACGTCTCATCCAGCCCGGTGGGATAGCCATCAAAGGCCAGATGCAGATACTCGTGGGTTAAATCAAGCCGATCCTGAAGCGTAAAGAAATTACGAATAAACAGCCGCTTCTGCTGCCGATCGGTATAGGGGAAACCTGAGACTAAACGGCAGACCGCAAACACGTCTGGTTCGTTGTACCCCGTCTCGCCTTGTAATATACGCCGCCACTGCGGCATTTTTTTCGCCAGCCAGGCTTTCGCTTTGGGTAATAACTGGCAGGAAGAGCGTGGCGCTCCCCAGCGGCTAAGGCTGTTGTCGGGATAAGCAAACGCGAGTATCTGGTCGTAACGCTCTCCCTGCCCCGCCTGGGCCGTGGCTTGCCGCCAGGAGAGTGAGCCTTCGGTAGCCCGACTGCCGTGATAATGAACCGGATCGCCCGCATAGATGAGATCCTGCGTCCAGGCGGTCATTGTCCGCGCCCCCGTGGTGGCTGGCGAAGCAGAAACACGCTGCGTGGCGCTGCTGTCGGGGATGGTCAGGCAATCACCTTCCCGATTGGCGTTTTGCTGTAAAAAAGTGCGAATCGCCACGGTCATGGCTTTCGCAGCCTCTGGAGGCGTGCTTTTCGCCTCGCGATCCAGAACTCTGGCAACGTACTCTTCACGATCGATATGCGACTGTAATTTCAGTTTGCCCTTTTCGCTCAGTAATGACGTCTCTCCGTGGCTAGCAAACGTAATGTGGTTACCATTGGCAAACGTCACACGATAGCGCCCATTGAGCACGCCAGGTTTTACTGCTGTCGCACTCTTTTCCGCAGTGATTTTCTTCAGCGGATAGCGAGCAAACAGATCAACCTGCACACACTGCCCGCTGGTAACTTGCGTCGGTACAGGCAAAACCTGATTAAGCACCGTCGCATAACGGGTCAGTACCGTTTTACTGGTGCCGCTACCGGCTACCCACAGCGGTGTGCCATCGGTCAACCAACCAGCAAAGCCCCCCTGACGGATTTCCTGCTTATCATCGGCAAACCAGCTCCAGGTTTTCACCCGAACCCGACTACCGAGCATAGATGTGACACCGATTTTCGCATCGTCCAGCACCACATCCAGTAAGATTTCCTGAGCTTTGTTTTGCGCGGGTAACGTCGCTAATGAATCAAGTAGCGATTTAACCGTTACCGAGGTTTCTGGCTTCAGCGTAGTAAGAGACGCTAACCACGCAGGTGCCTGACGCTGTTGCCAGTATTGCCCCCACACATTTGCGCCAATATGCAACCGCTGCGGCGCAAAATAGAGCCCACAGGAACGTACCAGCGCGGTATCACGCGTTATGCTCTCCCCAGCCTGACAACAATAAACCTCTTCCGGGGAGTTTCCGCGACACTGGTAGGGCTGCTCCGGTTGATGGGTATCCTCCAGCCACGCGTAAACATACAGTTTCCACAAACTCCCTAACGGCGTGGTGAGCGTGTCAGGTAATGCTGAGACTTTGGTCACGCCTGATGACGACAGCTGATACAGTTGATCGTGCTGCGCACCGCGCAGCGCCAGTTGTAACGGCGTCTCCTCCGCAAGCGTTGGCAGAGTAACCAACGCCAATAGCCAGACGATTCTGCGCCAGTTCACTTATTTCACCTGCATCCCGGTCCATTCGCTCCCTGCCGCAACGCTTTGCTGTGCAGGTGCATAGGAACGCACATAACGAGCAGGCGGCAGAACGAATTGCCCTTTTTGCGAGAAGCGCAGCAAATGGCGGAAAGTGACCGTTCCCGTCAGTTCTTTCACCGGCACCATATAGGCCAGCTCGCCCATTTCATTACGCGCTTTTTCCAGCAACTGCCCCTGCTGTTTCGCGGCGTTGGGTTTATTGACCGATATTCCCCACGTTGTCCGTTCAACATCGGCCCCCGGCGGCAGTGGTACTTCTACCTGACCGTAGCGCAGAGATGCATCCTGCTCGTTGGTAAGCGTTACCTCATCAAGGTACAGGGCGTCGCTGTCGATCTCATTACCGGTCACCGGCTGCAGAGTAAAACTCATCTCTTCTTCACCAGGGATAAGCCGATACAACTGGCGTTCAACGGTCACCGGAATGTTACTTTGTTGAGCCGTTTTTGCCGGTTCACGCCAGCGGACCTGTACGTTTTGCGGCGATAATTCGTCACCAAAAGAGAGAATGTCCGGCACGCCCTGACCAACCCAACGCCAGTATTCGCCCCCTCCGGTTAACTTATGTTTGGCCCATGCGCCCGCAGGCGCAGGTAACACAACCGGAGGCATCGTCGCCATATATTTCGCCAGCCAGTTCATGGCCAGTGCGCGTTCAATAGTGGATTGCTCAGCAGTCAAACCACTTAAAATGGCGGCCGCCTGGGTGGTGTCGCCACCGCTATTGAGCAGCACAACCGTGTGCGCCAGCGGCTGGTTGCTGTTCGCTGCCTTATCCCACGCATATTGCTGAACCTGTGGCATCACAGTGGACTTCAACTGCGCTTTTTTCAGCAACGTCATGGTTAAGACGTTTGCCACCGCATCTGCCAGTGGAGATTCCGGTGTATCGAGGATCAGGCTGTCATTGATATCGCGGGTGTCTTCCTCAGAGAAATCTTCTGTTTTAGTTCCGCGCCGGGCGATAGCTTCATCCAACCCTTTCAACAACGTTTTGCACGGCAGATTCATCTCCTGCGCCCACGCCAGCACCAGCGCCCGATGCAATAACGGCATGTTATCTGCCTGCTCGGCATAACTGTCGAGCATATGCTGCCAGTATTCCGGTTGTTGCGTTACGCCAAGCGCCTGACTGGCCTGCCAGTCGGCATACCATGCCCATGCCGTCAGGAACGCATCGCCATTGCCATCTTCACCCCACCAGGTAAAACGCGCACCTGGCCCCGCCAGTTGCATCAGCCGCAGACGGTTATCCTGAATCATCTGACGAATGTCATTAGCGGCAACACTCTGATGATCGGCAAGCGAACGCCAGGCGAGACTTAGCGGGATCAGACGGCTACCGGTGTTGATCACGCCCCCCCACGGTTCATCAACTAACGCGTCGAGGTTATTGCGGAAAATCTCCTGCGGCGTTTCACTACTTTGTATCCGGATATTGCTCGCCTGCTCGGGCAACATCAGAGCGTTATCACCACCGCCGAGCATGACGTTTTTCTGCTGTTCAACGGGCCAGGTGTTATCCACAAAAGACAGCCTGGTGCTAATGCTGTCCTGCACTTGCCCATTTTGTTGCAGCTCTGCGCTTAACAAGCCAGATTGCTGAATGTTCTGCCCCAGCGAAATATAGTTCGCCCCTTTGTGCAGCGTCAGCGTCTGACGCATCTCAGCGCCCGCAAATTTACTCACCAGTTCCACAGGTTCGTTATCCTGCTGACTGAAGATAAACAGCCCTGCCGCCGGTTTATCGCCCAGGCGATATACCGTTGGCATACTCCACTTCATGTAGAGATTTTTTTCCGAACGCAGATAAGCACGCCCTTGCCCAACCAGCCCGTCGCCGTTCATCCCTCGCGCGGTAATACGCCAGCGGGTTAACGAATCAGGCATCAGGAACGTGAAGTACGCTTTGCCTTGTTTATCTGTGGTTAGCGACGGCAACCATGCAGCGGTATCAACTTCTTCGCGTCGTGGACGTTCCAGCATTTTTACTCGCCGCTCGCTGCGGTTAGTCGCGCCTGGCGCAACCGGCTCGCTGGAGAGCGCCTGGTCGTAGCTGATAAATGACAAGCTGGAACTGGTGCGCACATTGTTACGCCCCAGCGGATAGAAAAATTTGCCGATATTCGGCGCGATTTCCGGTTGCAGTGCGTAGATCATTTCATCGACCACGCCAACCGTTAGCTGCGCGGAAACCGGTTTACCCTTCAGCAAAGAGGTTAATTCAACATTGACCAGTTCACCTGGCTGGTAATGGGTTTTGTCCGTTTTCACCCGAATATCCAGCTGGGGAACGGCAACTTTGATCCCGGCGTTCTGAAAACTGAACTGACCGTTACGGGTATACAGCACCGAAAAAGTGATGTTAGGCGCAAAGGAATTGCTCACCGGTACGCGGGCTTCATACTGGGTATCGTTTAAACGTTGTAGCGTTAGCCAGTTTGCCGGATGCGATAGCAGCGACTGCTGTTCCACGCGATCGCGTTCCAGCGTCAATAACGCTTCATCGATTGGCTCCGGGAAGGTAATCAGCATCTTCGCGGTTTCGCCTGGCTGGTACAGCGTTTTATCCGCCACGATATCTACCGTACCAGTATGCGCCGTGCTGCCCTTACCGCTGACGGCATGGCTTAACCCGGCGAGAATTAAGCCGTCTTTATCGCGTAACGTCAGGTTGTAGTTGCCAGGTTTATCGAAATTGACGGTAAAGGATTTGCCGCCAGACGGTAGATCTCCGCTATGGCTCGTGCGGTCTTCGAGACGCAACCATTCATACGTAACAGGAACCTGTTTTGAAGCTTCCAGCGCGGCATAACGGAAAACAACCGGCTCGCCGCTATTACTGTATTGCGCGGCGGTGCTTAGAGAGTAATGCGCAAGACCGCGTTCAATGAGGATCTCTTTGGTGGTGGTGACACGATATGCCGCACCATCGCTGGCGGAAACGGTTAACAAATAGCGGCTCGGTTTATCGGCAGCGGGAAGGTTTAATGCTACATTGCCTTTATCGTCCGAAACAGCATCGCTACCTTCCAGCGACACCGGGAAACGTCCGGCATAACGCAAATCGTTACCAACCATCGAAAGTTGCTGAGCGCGCAAACTTAACTGCACGCGGGCATCTTTTACCGGTTCGCCATCCGGATAGAGCAGTTGCAGTTTGCCGCTGACCGCTTCGCCAGTTTTGAAATCTTTTTTATCGAGAGCTAAACCAATCTCGAAATGTGGCTTGATATAGTTGGCAACGCGAAAACTACTGCTGTAGACCTGATTGCGGTAAGCCAGGCGTAACTCATAACCTCCGGCAACGGCATTTTCTGGCAGGCGGAAACTCCCCTGCCCGCCATTGCGCGCATCCAGCGTGACATTGACGGTTTGCAACAGGCTGCCGTTGGCGTCCAGCACCGAGAGTTTTGCCGGGGCGCTGACGATGGGCGATGAATGCATCGGGTCGTGGAACTCGCGCCCCATCACTTTAACATCGACACGATCGCCTGCCCGATACAGCGGGCGGTCGGTAAAGATATACAAGCGGGTGTTGTAGATTTCGCTTTCGTAGAAGAAGTTCTCGGAGACAAAAACGCCGCCTTCAGCATCTTTACCCAGAATGTATGAACGTTCCGGCGATATATGTTGTAACTGCAAGGTGCCACTATCATCAGTCACACCTCGTGTCATCACGCCAAGACCGTCAGTCCACAGAACTTCCGAACCAGGTTTAGCTTCACCCCGTTTTTTGCCAGCGGTCCACACCAGAAGCTCGTTGCCCGATACTTTACTCAGCGCCACGGTATCGGAAACAAACACCACCGTTGTCGCCCGATACCCACCTACCATCGCCTCGACAAGGTACAGTCCCGGCTCTTGTTTGCCGAGAGGAATATAGATGTTGCCCGGCTGCGGCGAGATGAAATTGCTGGATGCGCCTTCCAGTTTTACCCCTTGCTGCGGCACGACCGGTTTTGCCTGCCATAGCGGATAACGGAATTGCTCCACCAGCGGGTATTTTTTCAGCGGTGAAAACTGAGTGTTTTGCACGTAACGGGAAGGTTTAATGATGGCATTGCCGAGCTGTAATTCGGGTAACGCCTGAGTCACATTCTGCCGTGACTGATAAGAAAAAGTACGCTGCATCACGCGACGAGATTTGCCGTACCAGTTATCCCACAGCCAGGTCAGCGTATTGTTCAGCCCGTCGCCCAGATATTGCGGTTGCACCACAATGCGATGCAGGTTTTTCTGCTGGCGCAAAAATGCCATCGGGTCAGGAATACGATACAGGCGAATGTCCACGCCGCCGTACTCTTCCATCTCATAACGCCGATAATCACGCCCCGGCGCTTCCAGCCGCACTTTCGCCTCTTCATTGCTGCTAAAACTGCTGTCAGCGAGCAAAAAGAACGTTCCCCCGGCGGGCGGCGCATAGTTACTGGAAGGAAGCGAATCATCAGCATTAGCAATTCCCGTCCCCACAAGAGACAGGCACAGACAGGCCGCTATCGCGCCAGAAAATTTAAACGATAAATGCCAATGAAATTGGGATTGGAATCGTTGGGTATCCATCGGGTGTCCTTCCATGTCATAAGTTGTTGCAGACTGACTGCGCGCATTCCGTTGTCAGTTTTCGTGGCGCTTCCGGTGTGGTAAATGATGTAACGCCCCATCCAGACCATTAAGTGCTGAGCATCGCCCTGATCGAAAAAAACCATATCGCCAGGCAGCGCCTGGTTTATGTCCTGGCCAATAAAACGGCTGTTGTACTGAATCAAATTAATTGCGGTCACATAGGGGCCTGTTTTCCCGTTCCCCTGGTTCCAGTTTTGCGCCAGTTGACGCTGTTCAGGTGTTAGCGTCATTTCAGGCGGCAAATACTGATTCGATAAACCGTTACTTTTTAGCCATTTGCTGTCGTGAACTTTCAGCGCCTCGTTCGCCGCAAAGCGCACCAGGCCCGCACAATCCTGCTGATACCAGCGTGGACTTGGCCCCTGACGGAGTTGTTCCTGAGCAACACGCACAAACCAGGCACGAAACAGCCCCGACTGTTCGACATTCAGCATTTCACCCTGAGCGCAAAAACAACACAGCCAGCAGATCAGCGCCAGAAGTCCGCGCCTCATAACGGCTGCCAGTTGACAGGTAGCCACTGCCAGGCGACGCCCGGTTTCATCTGATCCAGTTTCATCACATAACGCGGTTGTTGAGATAGAGCGTCCAGTTTCGGCATTAATAAAGTTTGCGCGGCGTTATAAAAAACCGGTTCGAGATTCTTCGGCAGACTGGTCAGCGTTTCATTACGCAGCAGTTTCGCCACACCTTGTGGATTGATATAGACCGGAACGATGCCGTCATTGGGTATCACATCCACCATTGCCGGGCGGGTTTTATTCAGTGTTTGCAGCGCGTTATTAACCAGCGTGTCATCGAGGGAGAAAAGCAGCGTTTTGTTTTGCATCGCCAGCGACACGCGGAAAAAATAATCCGACATTAATTGATCTGGTTGCACCGCCTGCGCTTTCGGATACTGACCATATCGGGAACTCACTTCGCGACGCCAGATTTGCGCTTCGCCCTGCTGTGTCTGGGTTACCGGCAATATACCTTCTGGCGCTTTGCTTTCGTGCGCACCAATATTTTGCGTAAACAGTTTCCCTGGCAGTTGCGCCTGTTCGGCTGAGCCATCAAACTGACCAACAAATAGCGGGGTTTGCAATTTTGAGTCTTCGTACCAGCACAGCCCGGCGGCACCGTCTAACGCTCCGTTCAGTTTGTCTTTTTCCTGACCGATATGCGAAAGCATCTCTTCGGCAATACCGTGCGAATACGGCACCGCCACACAGAAGCTGGCTCCGGCAGGCATACTGTTCCACACGGGAGTGAAATCGAAACTGGCATCTACGCTTGCGGATTCATCATTTAACGCCAGAAAGCTATGCCAGCCGTCGTTGTTCATTTCGAAGCGCACGCCAGCAAAAGAAGGCATTAATCGCTGGTAGCCAAAACCCAGCAAATTTGCGCTAACCACGATGCGCTGGCGTACTGGCGTTTTTTCGGCAGTACGCTCATCCAGGCCAAAGCTGGCTTGCCAGCGTTTTTTACCGCTCAACAAATCACTTGCGATCGCCGTAGCTTCGGTATCCTGCTGGTCATCTTTAAACAGCATATCCGTGCTGGAAAACACCAACATCTTGTCCTGATAAGTCGCAAACATCAGGGCGTTATTGCCGTTATAGCGCAACTGATAAACAGGAATGGTTCCGTTATTTAGCTTGATGCTACTGATTTCCGTCTTGCTTAACTGGCTATCGCTGGTGGCAGCAAACAGTAATGGCTCCAGCAATTTGCTTAAGCCGCTGCGCTGGATCAGCACCATATAATGTGAAAGATGGCCTTGTTTATCGTGCCATAACGCCGCCTGCGCAGGCTGGTCTAATAACGAGGAAAATAACTTATCTTTCAGCGTGAGATCGTGCTCATAGACAATGCGGCGAATGCTGCCTTCAATGCCCAGACGGTCGGCATGGTTCTGATAATAAAAAACGAAATCTTCGCTCAGGACATCATGAAGAAAAGGAATGGTAAGGAGATCTTTGGGAAGCTGGCTTAGAGAGTCGCTGTCGAGAAAGAGGTCCGGCTCATTGAGATCGATTTGCAGATTGTTGTGCACCACCAGCGGCGACAACGTTTTTTCTGGCCCATTGCCAGCATATTGCAATGCCCAGACGCCAGCGGAAAGCAGTGCTATTGCACCAAAACCTACAAGGCCATAAAACCGCCAGTCTTTCGCCTTTTTTTCACCACTCATTGCCACATTCCTTGTGTAAAGCCAGCCATTTTTTATGGGCGATGCACAACTTTATCGCGCCCTAATACGACAAAAGCCCAGACTTTACAGCCTGGACTTTTCAATTCAAAAAAGGGAGATGGCTCCCTTTTGGCATGAAGAAATGAAATTATTCTTCTTCTGGCTCATCGTCAACGTCCACTTCCGGAGCGATTTCATCGTCCCCTTCCGCAGCACTGCCGTCGATGGTATCCAGATCTTCCTCGTCAACCGGTTCAGCAACACGTTGCAGACCCACTACGTTTTCATCTTCCGCAGTACGGATGAGGATCACGCCTTGGGTATTACGACCCACGATGCTGATTTCCGAAACGCGGGTACGTACCAGCGTACCGGCATCGGTGATCATCATGATCTGGTCGCAGTCATCAACCTGTACCGCACCAACCACTAAACCGTTACGTTCAGTCACTTTGATGGAGATAACCCCTTTCGTCGCACGCGACTTGGTTGGGTATTCCGCCACTGCTGTACGTTTACCGTAACCGTTTTGTGTTGCAGTAAGGATTGCGCCATCGCCACGCGGTACGATCAGAGACACGACTTTATCGCCTTCACCTAAACGAATACCGCGAACACCTGTAGTGTTGCAGCCCATCGCACGGACAGAAGACTCTTTAAAGCGCACCACTTTACCTTCGGCGGAGAACAACATCACTTCGTCTTCACCACTGGTCAGGTCAACGCCGATCAGCTCATCGCCTTCAACCAGTTTGATCGCCACTTTACCGGCGGTACGCAAACGGTTGAATTCGGTGAGGACGGTTTTCTTCACAGTACCGTTAGCGGTGGCCATGAAGACTTTCACGCCTTCTTCAAACTCGGTCACTGGCAGGATCGCGGTGATACGCTCGTCCTGCTCCAGCGGCAGCAGGTTGACGATCGGACGACCACGTGCACCACGAGAGGCTTCCGGCAACTGATAGACTTTCATCGAATAGACGCGACCACGGCTGGAGAAGCACAGGATATGATCGTGGGTGTTCGCCACCAGCAACCTGTCGATAAAATCTTCTTCTTTAATACGTGCGGCAGATTTACCTTTCCCGCCACGACGCTGCGCTTCGTATTCCGAAAGCGGCTGATACTTAACGTAGCCCTGGTGAGAGAGCGTCACGACCACATCTTCCTGGGTGATCAGATCTTCCAGGTTGATGTCTGCGCTGTTGGCGGTGATTTCAGTACGACGTTTGTCACCGAACTGTTCACGAACCAGCTCCAGCTCTTCGCGGATCACTTCCATCAGACGATCGGCGCTACCAAGAATACGCAACAGTTCCGCGATCTGATCCAGCAGCTCTTTGTATTCGTCGAGCAGTTTTTCGTGCTCAAGGCCGGTCAGTTTCTGCAAACGCAGATCCAGAATCGCCTGAGCTTGCTGTTCGGTCAGGTAGTACAGACCGTCACGCACGCCGAATTCTGGCTCCAGCCATTCCGGACGCGCAGCATCGTCGCCAGCACGTTCCAGCATCGCGGCAACGTTGCCCAGCTGCCACGGATTAGCAACCAGCGCGGTTTTCGCTTCTGCAGGCGTCGGCGCATGACGGATCAGTTCAATGATCGGGTCGATGTTCGCCAGTGCTACGGCTAATGCTTCAAGGATATGAGCACGGTCGCGGGCTTTACGCAGTTCGAAAATGGTACGACGGGTCACCACTTCACGGCGATGACGGACAAACGCAGCGATAATGTCTTTCAGGTTCATGATCTTCGGCTGACCATGGTGCAATGCAACCATGTTGATACCGAAAGAAACCTGCAGCTGGGTCTGGGAGTAGAGGTTGTTGAGCACCACTTCACCGACCGCATCGCGTTTCACTTCAATCACGATGCGCATACCGTCTTTGTCAGACTCGTCACGCAGCGCGCTGATGCCTTCCACGCGTTTTTCTTTTACCAGTTCCGCAATCTTCTCGATCAGGCGCGCTTTGTTCACCTGATACGGAATTTCGTGGACGATAATAGTTTCACGCCCGGTTTTGGCGTCAACTTCCACTTCTGCACGGGCGCGGATATACACCTTGCCACGACCGGTACGGTAAGCTTCTTCGATACCACGACGACCGTTGATGATTGCCGCCGTCGGGAAGTCCGGCCCCGGGATGTGTTCCATCAGCCCTTCAATGCTGATGTCTTCATCATCAATATACGCCAGACAACCATTAATGACTTCCGTCAGGTTGTGTGGCGGGATGTTGGTTGCCATACCTACGGCGATACCGGAAGAACCGTTCACCAGCAGGTTAGGAATTTTGGTCGGCATGACGTCCGGAATTTTTTCCGTGCCGTCATAGTTATCAACAAAATCGACCGTCTCTTTTTCGAGATCGGCCATCAGTTCATGGGCAATTTTCGCCAGACGGATTTCCGTATAACGCATTGCCGCCGCAGAGTCGCCGTCGATAGAACCGAAGTTACCCTGACCGTCTACCAGCATGTAACGCAGCGAAAATGGCTGCGCCATACGGACGATCGTGTCATAGACCGCCGAGTCACCATGGGGATGGTATTTACCGATTACGTCACCAACGACACGGGCAGATTTTTTATAGGCTTTGTTCCAGTCATTGCCTAGTACGTTCATGGCGTAAAGTACGCGACGGTGTACCGGCTTCAGGCCATCTCGGACATCTGGCAGCGCACGGCCAACAATGACCGACATCGCATAATCCAGATAGGAGCTTTTCAGCTCTTCCTCAATGTTGACCGGTGTAATTTCTCTCGCAAGGTCGCTCATCTAACCGCTATCCCTCTACTGTATCCCGGATTCAAAGGTCGCAAATTATAACACAGCCGCGCAGATTGAGGTAAACCTATACGCTTTATTCACCTGCAATGCCTGATATACTCGATTGTCTTGCCAATTACGGAGTAGAAGTGCCAATGAATGCCGAAAAATCGCCGGTAAACCATAACGTAGACCACGAAGAGATCGCTAAATTTGAAGCCGTCGCCTCCCGCTGGTGGGATCTTGAAGGTGAGTTCAAACCGCTGCACCGCATTAACCCGCTGCGTCTGGGCTATATTGCCGAGCGTGCTGGCGGTTTATTTGGCAAAAAGGTGCTCGATGTCGGTTGCGGCGGCGGCATTCTGGCTGAGAGTATGGCACGCGAAGGCGCGACGGTGACCGGCCTGGATATGGGCTTTGAACCACTACAGGTTGCAAAGCTACACGCGCTGGAAAGCGGTATTCAGGTGGAGTACGTGCAGGAGACCGTTGAAGAACACGCGGCAAAACATGCCGGGCAGTACGATGTTGTGACCTGCATGGAGATGCTGGAGCACGTCCCCGATCCACAGTCAGTAGTCAGAGCCTGTGCGCAACTGGTAAAACCGGGCGGCGATGTCTTTTTCTCTACGCTTAACCGTAACGGTAAGTCATGGCTGATGGCGGTGGTTGGCGCGGAATATATTTTGCGCATGGTGCCTAAAGGCACGCATGATGTGAAGAAGTTTATTAAACCGGCAGAGCTGCTGGGCTGGGTGGATCAGACCAGTTTAAAAGAGCGTCATATGACCGGGCTGCATTACAACCCGATCACTAATTCCTTTAAACTCGGCCCCGGCGTGGATGTGAACTATATGCTGCACACGCAGAATAAGTGAGATTGTTGACCGGATTCATCCGGCAACCGTACCAATGCCTGATGCGACGCTTGCCGCGTCTTATCAGGCTTACAAATGACTCCCCCGTAGGTCGGATAAGGCGTTTACGCCGCATCCGGCAACTATGCCGGGCGGACAACAATTACCATTTCACCGTCATCGACAAAAATCCTGCCGTCTGGGCAAAATCATCACTTCCCTTCTGCCATGCGACACTGCCGCGCAGGGAAACTCGCTGACTAATATTGCCAGTTATTCCCACTTTTATTTCACCACGCTGCTTCGCCGTATCGTCGCTGATATTGCTGTCATCTTCTTCAATTTCCGCCGAATTGGGATCGTGATAATAATTCAAATCCAGAGTTGGCGTGATATAGAAAGTATTACGCCATTCGCTATGTATCCCGACACGCGTCAGAATATCATCGCCCTGCGATTGCGACACCCGCGCACGGTTAGCGGCGGTAAAATCATCCTGCTGCACGCCCTGATAAACCACCTGCGCCTGCGGTTCGATTACCACACTATGCCCCGGTAACCACTGATACCCTGCTTCCAGCGAGGCGATAATCCCCGACGAGTGGTAATAATCCGTGCCGTCACCTTGTTCGGAAACATCATTGCTAAACCATGCATATTGCAGCCAGCTATCCAGCCACGCCCCCTGCTGCTGGCTACCATGCTGAAACCAGCTCGAAGTCAGCCCAATAGCATAGCCGTGGTTCTGGTTATCGGCGCGGGTTCCGGTCATATTCGAGCGGCTTTCCCCCTGGTTATCGCTGTAACCACCAATGGCTCCCAGCGTCCATTCGCCATCATCGCCCCATCGCCCGCTAAACAGGTCGCCGCTAAGCTGCACCGTAGAGGTGTCTTCATGCTGAGCCAGCTGCCCCGCCGCCGTGTAATGATAACGTCCACCGATAATACGCAAATGCAGCGTCTGACCGTCGCCACCTGCGTGATCGCGTCGCTCCATCACAAACGCCTGATTTGCCGCCCGCAGGTTATTAAGATATCCACCAATTTTTGCATTCAGCACCGGCTGATAAGCGGGCGTTGGGTCAGGAGCCGGCGTGGGATCGGGAGTCGGATCAGGTGGCGATGGCGGCGTGACTTTTTGTGATCGCAAATACCAGTCGTTGTTATCTTCCACCAACGTATAGTCGTAAGCGCCCATATTGACGTAGCCGCTGCCCGCCAGACTGAACTGCGCATTATTTTGAAATTGCGTGGGATCGCCAGCGAAATCAACCACTTTTATACCTGTAGATGTCGGCTCGCCAATGCCAGTAATGGGGTTAACCACCACAGTCGTGCTGCCAGCGGTATTGCCGTTCAACACCAACTGGTCGCTTACCGAGTCATCGCCGTTTAATTCGCTGTCGAGAAACAGCGTACCGCCACCGTTGTAATCATCGTTTACGGTCAGGGTATCGCCAGCGACGCCATTTTGCAGGCTGATCGCGCCGAAAGTATTGCTCAGATCACCATTGACCGTCACACCTGAAAGATAAGTCAGGCTGTCAGTTTCAAGGTTGGTATTAAGCTCACCTGTCAACGTCACGCCATCGGTGGCATTCACCAGCGTCCCATCGCCGTTAAACAGTGAGGCATTAAGGGCGACAGAAGTATCCTGCCCGGTCAGGCGCAAAACCGTACCATCGCTGATGTCGATAGTGCCGCTGGAAGTAGCATCAATTGACTGAATATCCTGATCCGCGCCAGTAACGAACGTTGCCCCATCACCGACCCACAGTGACGAAGCATAAGGAAGGATATCCGCAACATCACCTTTCAGGGTGCCTTCTTCGACACGTACCGCCGACTGCGTTGTACCGCTGGCGGTCAGTTCCAGCGTTCCTGCACCGGTTTTCGTCAGTGTGGTTCCCGCGTCCTGCTGCTGTCCACTGCTGTCGGCGATCAATGCGCCCCACTGCGTCACAGCACCATCGTCAACCACAATTTCGCCATCAGCGCGCATTTCGATATCACGCCCATGACCAGCCATCGCAGAGCGAGTATCGACATCAGCCGTAATCTCCATCGCACTATCTTGTTGATTATCAGTGAAGATAACCTGGCGGTTATAGTGAGTATCACCAAGTTGAGAATTGTTGCTCACCACCAGCGTGCCGGAAGCGATTTGTGTTGTGCCGAGGTATTGATTGTCATTCGCCAGGCTTACCTGTCCATCGCCTGCATCTACCACTACATAGACGCCTTTTTTCCCGTCATCGCCAATATGCAAATCCTCACCACTATAAAGATCGACAACGTCCTGCTGACCAATTACCGTACCGCCACTGCCACTGATTTCCAGCCCATCGTTCTCTGACGTACCGCTCTGCCAGGTGGTGAAATCGGAGAGATCTAATATGCCACCGTTTAACACAATTGACTGCGGATCGTCCTGCATCGCCGCCAGATCCGCCGCGTTTCCCGCCAGCGAGAGGATTGCGCCATCTTCCACCACAATATCGCCGGTCAGCGCCATCGACGACGCCCCCGCCAGCGCATAGCTACCATTTTCAGCAATGGTCAGTTGCCCTTCACCTTCAATAGTTCCGCTAAACCCGCCGGCATTTACAGTCACGTTACCGCCAGCATCAATATTTAAAGTGCCATTCTGAAAACCCGTCAGTGAGTGAACAAAAGTCTGCTGTGTTGCGCCAACGTTAAGTTCTGCCTGATCATCCCGATGACTGATACTGCCGACCATCAGGCCATAGCAATTTTGTGGATTACTCTGGCAACGATCATCGCCAACATTCATCAGCGAATTGCTACGCCCCAGCGTCACTTCACCATTTTCAACCCGCATCTCGCCGGTAAAATTATTATTATCCGCATTAAGCACCAGTTCGCCTGCGCCGGTTTTGCTGATACTTCCGGTTCCGGCAATGGAATCGAGCGCACCATCGTTGCTCAGGTCACCAATAATCAACGTTTTATTACCAGCGATATCAAACCTGACCTGACTTGAATCGATGTACATAAAGCCGCCCGCCGACGCAGATGGCACATCGCCATATCCTGTGGCACTGTTGTTCTCATCCACCAAAACGCCACCGTTATAGCTGTAGCTGGCATCAACCGAAATATCAATAAGATAGGGAGAGTTCGTACTACTGCTATAAATTGCACCACCGTAACCTTCAGCAATATTATCTGTAAACGTGGTGTTATTAATTATTGTGAACTCTGATGGGTGAATGGTTTCCGTATTATTATCGGTGATATCGATAGCGCCACCATCGCCATCACTGTAACTTGTTGATGTATATGCCCGATTATTATTAAAAATCGTGTTATTTAAGTAAATATTATTATTAATCGAATAAATTGCGCCACCTTTGCCATCGTTAGCAATATTACCTGTAAATACAGCATTGGTAACGCTAAGATCAATATCACCAGCGTCATTTGTACCCGCAGAATAGATAGCCCCGCCATATCCTCCTGCCACATTACTGTCGAAGATAACCTGAGTAAGATTCAGCGTTGAGTTTTCTTTCGCAAAAATAGCACCTCCATTATTATATTCACCACTCACGGTATTATTTTCGAACAGAGTCATACCTGTTCCACCTTGTGCTGACAATATGAAATCAGCTCCTTGTTGTAAAAATACCGCCCCGCCACTGGCATCATTTGCCATAGAGGAAAAAATAAGCCATTGCCCGTCAGCAACACTCCAGGTCTGCATACTACCTGAGAGGCTCTGGCGACTGGCCAGGCAACTGGTAGAAACATTAACCCCCTGACATGAAGCCAGAATCTGCGACGCCGCGTTTGCACGCGTAAACACGCAAGCAACGACAGCCGGGAAAATTAACAGATACCCTTTCCTGATAAAAATAATCCATTTTTTATTCATGATCTGACAGCCTGTGAGAAATAACACGCTATCATTAAAAGGCATATTACGATTGTAGATAATAACCAATTGTAAACAAGAAATTTTTAAAATAATCGAACCAGCAATAATATTTACAGAAAGGTATTAATTATTTCTTTCAAAGTTTACTTGATTATTAAACAATGATAATTAAAACATATTAAACTGATTAATTCATTTCTTGTTTACCTGGAATAATCAATATCGCAAACTTTAATTTTACATCTACTGATTAAAAAATATCTGTTTCGTGAACGCCCCCCCTTTACATTTGCTCACATCATAAACATAACAATAAGTGTCGACATGATATGAGTTTGTGATGGTATCAATTTTCGCCACATCTGACATAAGCGCAATAAATAACCTGGATCAATAATTATCTTAAATTGAACGTTCAAGAAATCGCCGAACGGTTATTTTTAACAATTTTTTCTCTTCCCATTGACTTTCCCGAACACCTTGTCTGACCTAAGGTGCGTGGAAGTCACCTTTTCCGTTGCGAGTTATCCACAAAGTTATGCACTTGCAAGAGGGCCATTTTCACACTATCTTGCAGTGAATCCCAAACATACCCCCTATATATAGTGTTCATTGCGACTTTCCTCACTACAGGTAGTCAAAGCGACACTATTGCGGAAAGTATTCCCAAAACAGGTACTACATACATGAATCAGAATCTGCTGGTGACAAAGCGCAACGGTAGCACAGAGCGCATCAATCTCGACAAAATCCATCGCGTTCTGGATTGGGCGGCAGAAGGACTGCATAACGTTTCGATTTCCCAGGTCGAACTGCGCTCCCACATTCAGTTTTATGACGGTATCAAGACTTCTGACATCCACGAAACCATTATCAAGGCTGCCGCAGACCTGATCTCCCGTGAAGCACCGGATTATCAGTACCTCGCCGCGCGCCTGGCAATTTTCCACCTGCGTAAAAAAGCCTACGGTCAGTTTGAACCGCCTGCGCTGTATGACCATGTGAAGAAAATGGTCGATATGGGCAAATACGATAATCATCTGCTGGAAGACTACACGGAAGAAGAGTTCAAGCAGATGGACACGTTTATCGATCACGACCGTGATATGACCTTCTCTTACGCTGCCGTTAAGCAACTGGAAGGGAAATATCTGGTACAAAACCGCGTCACCGGCGAAATCTACGAAAGCGCCCAGTTCCTGTATATTCTGGTTGCTGCCTGCCTGTTCTCAAACTATCCGCGTGAAACCCGTCTGCAATACGTGAAGCGTTTTTACGACGCGGTTTCCACATTTAAAATTTCACTGCCGACGCCAATCATGTCCGGCGTGCGTACCCCGACTCGTCAGTTCAGCTCCTGCGTACTGATTGAGTGCGGCGACAGCCTGGATTCCATCAATGCGACATCCAGCGCGATTGTAAAATACGTCTCCCAGCGTGCCGGTATCGGTATCAACGCCGGGCGTATTCGTGCGCTGGGTAGCCCGATTCGCGGTGGCGAAGCGTTCCACACCGGTTGTATTCCGTTCTACAAGCATTTCCAGACCGCTGTGAAATCCTGCTCCCAGGGCGGTGTGCGCGGTGGTGCAGCAACGCTGTTCTACCCAATTTGGCATCTGGAAGTAGAAAGCCTGCTGGTGCTGAAAAACAACCGTGGGGTTGAAGGCAACCGCGTGCGTCATATGGACTACGGGGTACAAATCAACAAACTGATGTATACCCGCCTGCTGAAAGGTGAAGATATCACCCTGTTCAGCCCGTCCGATGTGCCAGGGTTATACGACGCGTTCTTCGCCGATCAGGAAGAATTTGAGCGCCTGTACACCAAATATGAAAAAGACGACAGCATCCGCAAACAGCGTGTGAAAGCCGTTGAGCTGTTCTCGCTGATGATGCAGGAACGTGCGTCTACCGGTCGTATCTATATTCAGAACGTTGACCACTGCAACACCCACAGCCCGTTTGATCCGGCTATTGCGCCAGTGCGCCAGTCTAACCTGTGCCTGGAAATCGCCCTGCCGACCAAACCGCTGAATGACGTCAACGACGAAAACGGTGAAATCGCGTTGTGTACGCTGTCTGCTTTCAACCTGGGCGCAATTAATAGCCTGGATGAACTGGAAGAGCTGGCGATTCTGGCGGTGCGCGCACTCGACGCGCTGCTGGATTATCAGGATTACCCGATCCCGGCAGCCAAACGCGGAGCGATGGGTCGTCGCACGCTGGGTATTGGTGTGATCAACTTCGCTTACTATCTGGCGAAGCACGGTAAACGCTACTCCGACGGCAGTGCCAACAACCTGACGCATAAAACCTTCGAAGCAATTCAATATTACCTGCTGAAAGCGTCTAACGAGCTGGCGAAAGAGCAAGGCGCGTGCCCGTGGTTTAACGAAACCACTTACGCGAAAGGTATCCTGCCGATCGATACCTACAAGAAAGATCTGGATGCTATCACCAATGAACCGCTGCATTACGACTGGGAAGCGTTGCGTGAGTCAATCAAAACGCACGGCCTGCGTAACTCCACGCTTTCTGCTCTGATGCCGTCCGAGACCTCTTCGCAGATCTCTAACGCCACTAACGGTATTGAACCGCCGCGCGGTTACGTCAGCATCAAAGCGTCGAAAGACGGTATTCTGCGCCAGGTGGTGCCGGACTACGAGCACCTGCACGACGCCTATGAGCTGCTGTGGGAAATGCCGGGTAACGATGGCTACCTGCAACTGGTGGGTATCATGCAGAAATTTATCGATCAGTCGATCTCTGCTAACACCAACTACGATCCGTCACGCTTCCCGTCAGGAAAAGTGCCGATGCAGCAGTTGCTGAAAGACCTGCTCACCGCCTACAAATTCGGGGTCAAAACGCTGTATTATCAGAACACCCGTGATGGCGCTGAAGACGCGCAGGACGATCTGGTGCCGTCAATCCAGGACGATGGCTGCGAAAGCGGCGCATGTAAGATCTGATAATCCCCCAGCCTTTGCACCAAACCGTCCCCTCTCCCCTTGCGGGAGAGGGTTAGGGTGAGGGGTAATAAAACCACAGGACACATTCATGGCATATACCACCTTTTCACAGACGAAGAATGATCAGCTCAAAGAACCCATGTTCTTTGGTCAGCCGGTCAACGTGGCTCGCTACGATCAGCAAAAATATGAAATCTTCGAAAAATTGATCGAAAAGCAGCTCTCTTTCTTCTGGCGTCCGGAAGAAGTTGACGTCTCCCGCGACCGTATCGATTACCAGGCGCTGCCGGAGCACGAAAAACACATTTTTATCAGCAACCTGAAATATCAGACGCTACTGGACTCCATTCAGGGTCGTAGCCCGAACGTGGCGCTGCTGCCGCTGATTTCCATTCCCGAACTGGAAACCTGGGTAGAAACCTGGGCGTTTTCGGAAACTATTCACTCCCGCTCCTACACGCACATCATTCGTAATATCGTTAACGATCCGTCTGTTGTGTTTGATGATATCGTCACCAACGAGCAGATCCAGAAACGCGCAGAAGGGATTTCAGCTTACTACGACGAACTGATCGAAATGACCAGTTACTGGCATCTGCTGGGCGAAGGCACCCATACCGTCAACGGCAAAACCGTGACCGTTAGCCTGCGCGAGCTGAAGAAAAAACTTTATCTCTGCCTGATGAGCGTTAACGCGCTGGAAGCGATCCGCTTCTACGTCAGCTTCGCCTGCTCTTTCGCATTCGCGGAACGTGAGCTGATGGAGGGCAACGCCAAAATTATTCGCCTGATTGCCCGTGACGAAGCCCTGCACCTGACTGGTACTCAGCATATGCTGAATCTGTTGCGCAGCGGCGCGGACGATCCTGAGATGGCGGAAATTGCCGAAGAGTGTAAGCAGGAGTGCTATGACCTGTTTGTCCAGGCGGCACAGCAGGAGAAAGACTGGGCGGATTATCTGTTCCGTGACGGTTCGATGATTGGTCTGAATAAAGACATTCTCTGCCAGTACGTCGAGTACATCACCAATATCCGTATGCAAGCGGTTGGTTTAGATCTGCCGTTCCAGACGCGCTCCAACCCAATCCCGTGGATCAACACCTGGCTGGTGTCTGATAACGTACAAGTTGCTCCGCAGGAAGTGGAAGTCAGTTCTTATCTGGTCGGACAGATTGACTCGGAAGTAGACACCGACGATTTGAGTAACTTCCAACTCTGATGGCTCGCGTTACCCTGCGCATCACTGGCACACAACTGCTGTGCCAGGATGAACACCCTTCTCTTCTGGCGGCGCTGGAATCCCACAATGTGGCGGTTGAGTATCAGTGCCGCGAAGGCTACTGCGGCTCCTGTCGCACGCGCCTTGTCGCAGGCCAGGTGGACTGGATTGCCGAACCGTTAGCCTTTATTCAACCTGGGGAAATTTTGCCCTGTTGTTGCCGGGCAAAAGGTGATATTGAAATCGAGATGTGATCGGGTACTAGCGCCAGATGCGACGCTTACGCGTCTTATCTGGCCTACAACAATTACATGGCAGAATAATATGCTTTCACCTGCTCCCAGTCCGCTTTGGGGATCGGCTCCAGATATTTCTCCAACTGGCGGAAGTCATGATGAATAGCCTTATGGCGACGCAGACGACGGCGACTTTTCTCCAGATCAAGAAAACCTGCTTCTGCCTTACCTTCTGTTTTCACATAGATATGGCGAACATAACAGCAACCATGCTGACGATTAACGCTATGCATCTTTTTAAATGCCAGCGCCACCGCTTTCAACATTGCTTGCCGTACATCGTCGGAATAAGGCGTTACTGCGTGTTGTGAATACCAGTCAGCAATGCTGACAAACCCCGCCATATCTTCAGTCACCAGCAACGCGCGCCATTCACCCTCAATTTTCACCGCTTCACCAAAAACGATGTTCGGCACAATTACACCGGCGCGCTTCAGATCTTTTATTACAGCTATCTCCCGAACAATCGTCGGACGCCCAAACGGATAGCGGATAGAATAAAACAAGTGGTGAGTCATGCGCTTCACATACAACTTTTTGCCGTTGTGCTCGACGCATTGCACCCCGCTCATACCGTTGCGGCGGTAATTCGGCTCCTCAACCCAGTCACCTTCTGTAGCCCACCAATGATTGAACTCATCGTGTTTTGCTGAAACTGCCATACCCTGTCGCCTGTCTTTATTATTAACGACAATGACTATAGGTGTTTACCTTAAGAAAAACTTAATAAAAAGTGTTTCTTAATGGATTTCTTTTGCCGGGAACAAGTCATCCCGCTCTAAAGAACAGCAAGTAAGGATAACCAACAGACTTTATGAAGAATTAAATATGTCCGCTATTTTACTATGACGTAGATGAGGCTTTGAATGAAGAGATATACCGGATGGCACTTACGTGCCATCCGACACTGAACTTACTCTTTATTGAGGAATTTTACTGCCTTATCCGGGAAGTCCGTAAACAGCCCATTAACACCTGCTTTGTTATACAGGGCGTCATACAGTTGATTCACATCGGTCGTATATGCCGGCAGTTTATCCGACCGCACGGTATAAGGATGCACTACCAGCTTATTCTGCTGTGCATCTTTCACCATTCCAGTAAGTTTAATATTGCCCGGCTGCGATGTCTCATCAATGACCATATGGTAATCGGGGCCAATGCCGTCAGCATATTCCGCCACCTGCTTCATGGCGCCCGGCTTAAACATCCAGTCATAGCTGTAATTTACCCAGGTTCCGTCCGGCTGTTTCTGCTGAGTTTCATTCCAGTCAGTATAAGCAATCAACTGAACCAGATTGAGATCCATGCCCATTTTCGGTTCCAGCTCATTTTTAATGCGTTTCAGCTCATCAGCATCAAAGCATTGCAAATAAACTTTGTCCCCTTTGCTGGTGTAACCATATTTTTTCAGCACTTCCAGAGTTTTAGCCGCTATATCTTTCCCTTCCTGGTGATGGAACCACGGCGCTTTAATCTCCGGGTAGATGCCGATGTTTTTCCCGGTCGAATGGTTTAACCCCTGAACAAATTCAATCTCTTCTTCGAAAGTATGCACCCGGAAGTCAGATTTACCCATCGGGAAGCGTCCAGGGAAAGTCTGCACTTTCTTACCGTTTTCAATATCGAAGCCTTCGGTAAATTTCAGTGATTTAATTTCATCCAGCGTGAAATCTATCGCGTAGTAACGACCGTCTTTGCGTGCCCTGTCCGGGAAACGATCGGCAACATCAGTAACGCGATCAAGATAGTGATCATGCAGGACGACCAGATGGTCGTCTTTGGTCATTACCAAATCCTGCTCCAGATAGTCAGCCCCCTGTGCATACGCCATCGCTTTTGCTGGCAGCGTATGCTCCGGCAAATAACCACTGGCGCCGCGATGGGCTATTACAATTTTCTCGCTGTTGTCTGCCGCCATTGCACTGCTTCCCATGATCATTCCACTCATCATGATCGCCATGCTAAGGTTTTTCAGCGTCAATTTCATGCCATTAGCCTCCGTTGCGTTTTTGCTGTAATTCCTGATGGCGACGTTTTTCGCCAATCATCACGACAATTAACAAGATAACTGCCAGAATGCTGCCGCCAATCATTACCATAAAGCCGCCATCCCAGCCGAAGAAATCCACGGTGTAGCCAACAATCGCACTCGCCGCTACAGAACCGCCCAGATAACCAAACAGTCCGGTAAAGCCTGCCGCCGTACCTGCCGCTTTTTTCGGTGCCAGTTCCAGCGCGTGCAGACCGATCAGCATGACAGGGCCATAAATCAGGAAGCCGATGACAATCATACAAATCATATCTACGGTCGGGTTGCCCGCCGGGTTCATCCAGTAAACGATAGTGGCAATGGTCACCAGAGTCATAAAGAAGACGCCGGTTGCGCCACGGTTACCACGGAAGACTTTATCCGACATCCAGCCGCACAAAAGGGTGCCCGGAATGCCCGCGTACTCATAAAGGAAGTAGGCCCAGGAAGATTTATCCAGCGCGAAGTGTTTCACCTCTTTCAGGTAGGTTGGCGACCAGTCGAGGATGCCGTAGCGCAGCAGGTAAACGAACACGTTAGCGATAGCGATATACCACAGCAGTTTGTTCGGCAGCACGTACTGCATGAAGATTTGCTTCGCAGTCAGCTCCTGTTCCGCTTTTTCGTTATAATCGTCCGGATAGTCATTTTTGTACTCTTCGATCGGCGGCAGACCACAGGATTGCGGGGTATCGCGCATCATGGCAAAAGCGAAAAGCGCCACCAGAATGGCACAGAAAGCCGGCATATAAAGCGCCGCGTGCCAGTCATTGAACCAGGCCATCCCCAGCAAGAACAACAGCGGCGGAATACCACCGCCGACGTTATGCGCACAGTTCCACACCGACACAATGCCGCCACGTTCTTTCTGTGACCACCAGTGCACCATGGTACGACCACACGGCGGCCATCCCATCCCCTGGAACCAGCCGCAGAGGAACAACAGCACGAACATCACCGCAATACTGGAAGTCGCCCACGGCACAAATCCCATAAACAGCATCACTGCCGCAGCAAGAATCAAACCAGCTGGCAGGAAAACGCGCGGATTCGAGCGATCCGATACCGAGCCCATGATGAATTTCGAAAATCCATAGGCGATTGAGATCCCTGAAAGCGCAAAACCTAAATCACCACGCGAGAATCCCTGCTCCACCAGATAGGGCATAGCAAGAGCAAAGTTCTTACGAACCAGATAGTAAGCAGCATAACCAAAGAATATCCCCAGGAAAATTTGCCAGCGTAATCGACGATAGGTCGGGTCGATCTCCGCAGCAGGTAAGCGCGCTTTGTGTGGCGCCGGTTTAAAAATACTCAACATTTATAGCCTCCGTGGCCCATGGTCTTATTTATGATTAACAGCCTGATTCAGTAGAAGAACCTGCCGTTTTTTGAGTTGCCGCGATGTTAAGAAAACATTCATAAATTAAATGTGAATTACCGCACACATTATTAAACACAATGATTGAAATGTTCCGAAAGACGCATGAAATCACGTTTCACTTTCGAATTGTGAGCGAATATGCGCGAAATCAAACAATTCATGTTTTTACTATGGCTAAATGGTAAAAAACGAACTTCAGAGGGATAACAATGAAAACTCGCGACTCGCAATCAAGTGACGTGATTATCATTGGCGGCGGCGCAACGGGAGCCGGGATTGCCCGCGACTGTGCCCTACGCGGGCTGCGCGTGATTTTGGTTGAGCGCCATGACATCGCCACAGGCGCGACCGGGCGTAACCACGGTCTGCTGCACAGCGGCGCGCGCTATGCGGTAACCGATGCGGAATCGGCCCGCGAATGTATTAGTGAAAACAAGATATTAAAACGCATTGCGCGTCATTGTGTTGAGCCGACCAACGGCCTGTTTATCACCCTGCCAGAAGATGACCTCTCCTTTCAAACCACTTTTATTCGCGCTTGCGAAGAAGCAGGAATAAGCGCAGAAGCCATCGATCCGCAGCAAGCGCGCATTATCGAACCTTCCGTTAACCCGGCATTGATAGGTGCAGTGAAAGTCCCGGATGGCACCGTTGATCCATTTCGTTTGACCGCAGCAAATATGCTCGATGCGAAAGAACACGGTGCAGTTATCCTCACCGCCCACGAAGTCACTGGCCTGATTCGTGAAGGCGCGACGGTATGTGGCGTTCGTGTGCGTAACCATCTCACCGGCGAAACCCAGGCACTTCATGCACCTGTGGTGGTTAATGCCGCCGGGATCTGGGGGCAACATATCGCAGAATATGCCGATCTGCGCATTCGTATGTTCCCGGCGAAAGGAGCGCTGCTGATCATGGATCACCGCATTAATCAGCATGTGATCAACCGCTGCCGTAAACCTTCTGATGCCGATATTCTGGTGCCCGGCGACACTATTTCTCTCATTGGCACCACCTCTTTACGTATTGATTACGATGAGATCGACGACAACCGGGTGACGGCGGAAGAAGTGGATATTCTGCTGCGTGAAGGGGAAAAACTGGCTCCGGTGATGGCGAAAACGCGTATTCTGCGAGCCTACTCTGGCGTGCGCCCACTGGTTGCCAGCGATGACGACCCGAGCGGACGTAACGTCAGTCGCGGCATCGTGCTGCTCGATCACGCCGAACGCGACGGGCTGGACGGATTTATCACCATCACCGGCGGCAAACTGATGACCTACCGCCTGATGGCGGAATGGGCTACTGACTCGGTGTGCCGCAAACTGGGCAACACGCGCCCCTGCATCACTGCCGATACGCCGCTACCAGGTTCACAGGAACCGGCTGAAGCCACGCTGCAAAAAATCATATCTCTGCCAGCGCCGCTGCGCGGTTCTGCGGTTTACCGTCATGGCGATCGCACACCCGCCTGGTTAAGTGAAGGCCGTTTGCACCGCAGCCTGGTCTGTGAATGCGAAGCCGTCACTGCAGGAGAAGTGCAGTACGCAGTAGAGAATTTAAACGTTAATAGCCTGTTAGATTTGCGCCGTCGTACCCGTGTGGGAATGGGCACCTGCCAGGGCGAACTCTGCGCCTGCCGCGCCGCCGGGCTGCTGCAACGCTTTAATGTCACCACCTCTGCGCAATCTATCGAGCAACTTTCCACCTTCCTGAACGAACGCTGGAAAGGCGTGCAACCTGTTGCCTGGGGCGATGCGCTGCGCGAAAGCGAATTTACCCGGTGGGTTTATCAGGGACTGTGTGGTCTGGAGAAGGAGCAGAAAGATGCGATTTGATACTGTCATTATGGGCGGCGGTCTTGCCGGATTACTCTGCGGCCTGCAACTACAAAAACACGGCCTGCGCTGTGCGATTGTCACTCGTGGTCAAAGCGCGCTGCATTTTTCGTCCGGATCGCTGGATTTACTGAGCCATCTGCCGGACGGTCAGCCAGTGACAGACATTCACGACGGCCTGGAATCTTTGTGCCATCAGGCTCCTGCCCATCCTTACAGTGTTCTCGGCTCACAGCGCGTGCTCGATCTCGCTTGCAGGGCGCAGGCATTGATCGCTGAAAGCGGTGCGCAATTGCAGGGTAGCGTTGAACTGGCTCACCAGCGAGTTACACCGCTCGGCACTCTGCGCTCAACCTGGCTAAGCTCGCCAGAAGTCCCCGTCTGGCCGTTGCCAGCGAAGAAAATATGTGTGGTGGGTATCAGCGGGCTGATGGATTTTCAGGCGCATCTTGCGGCAGCTTCGTTACGTGAATTGGATCTTTCGGTTGAAACCGCAGAAATTGAACTGCCGGAACTGGATGTGCTACGTAATAACGCCACCGAGTTCCGCGCGGTAAATATTGCCCGTTTCCTTGATAACGAAGAAAACTGGCCACTGTTGCTTGATGCGCTTATCCCTGTCGCCAACACCTGTGAAATGATCCTGATGCCAGCCTGCTTCGGCCTGGCTGATGACAGACTCTGGCGCTGGCTGAACGAACAATTACCCTGTTCATTAATGTTACTGCCGACACTGCCACCTTCCGTGCTGGGCATTCGTCTGCAAAATCAGCTTCAACGTCAGTTCGTGCGCCAGGGCGGTGTATGGATGCCGGGCGATGAAGTGAAAAAAGTGACCTGTAAAAATGGCGTGGTGAATGAAATCTGGACTCGTAATCACGCCGACATCCCGCTGCGTCCACGTTTCGCGGTTCTCGCCAGCGGCAGCTTCTTTAGCGGCGGACTGGTTGCGGAACGCAACGGCATTCGCGAGCCGATTCTCGGCCTTGATGTGCTGCAAACCGCCACGCGGGGTGAGTGGTATCGAAGTGATTTTTTTGCGGCGCAACCATGGCAGCAGTTCGGTGTAACCACTGATGAGGCACTACGCCCATCGCAGGCAGGCCAGACGGTAGAAAACTTGTTTGCCATCGGATCGGTGCTGGGCGGATATGATCCTATCTCTCAGGGATGCGGCGGCGGCGTTTGTGCTGTCAGTGCATTACATGCTGCTCAACAGATTGCCCAACGCGCAGGAGGCCAACAATGAACGACACCAGCTTCGAAAACTGCATTAAGTGTACCGTCTGTACCACCGCCTGCCCGGTAAGCCGGGTGAATCCGGGCTATCCGGGGCCAAAACAGGCCGGGCCGGATGGCGAGCGTCTGCGTCTGAAAGATGGCGCCCTGTATGACGAGGCGCTGAAATATTGCATTAACTGCAAACGTTGCGAAGTCGCCTGCCCGTCCGATGTGAAGATTGGCGATATCATCCAGCGCGCGCGGGCGAAATATGACACCACGCGCCCGTCGCTGCGCAATTTCGTTTTGAGTCATACCGACCTGATGGGTAGCGTTTCCACGCCGTTCGCGCCTATCGTCAACACCGCTACCTCGCTGAAACCAGTGCGACAACTGCTTGATGCGGCGTTAAAAATTGACCATCGCCGCACGCTGCCGAAATACTCCTTCGGCACTTTTCGTCGCTGGTATCGCAGTGTGGCTGCGCAGCAGGCGCAATATAAAGACCAGGTGGCCTTTTTCCACGGCTGCTTCGTTAACTACAACCATCCGCAGTTAGGCAAGGATTTAATTAAAGTGCTCAACGCGATGGGCACCGGCGTACAACTGCTCAGCAAAGAGAAATGCTGCGGTGTGCCACTCATCGCCAACGGTTTTACCGATAAAGCGCGTAAACAGGCAATCACTAACGTGGAATCGATCCGCGAAGCTGTGGGGGTAAAAGGCATTCCGGTCATTGCTACCTCCTCTACCTGTACGTTTGCCTTGCGCGACGAGTACCCGGAAGTGCTGAATGTCGACAACAAAGGCTTGCGCGATCATATCGAACTGGCAACCCGCTGGCTGTGGCGCAAGCTGGACGAAGGCAAAACCTTGCCGCTGAAACCGCTGCCGCTAAAAGTGGTTTATCACACACCGTGCCATATGGAAAAAATGGGCTGGACGCTCTACACCCTGGAGCTGTTGCGTAAAATCCCGGGGCTTGAGTTAACGGTGCTGGATTCCCTGTGCTGCGGTATTGCGGGTACTTACGGTTTCAAAAAAGAGAACTACCCCACCTCACAAGCCATCGGTGCACCGCTGTTCCGCCAGATAGAAGAGAGCGGCGCGGATCTGGTGGTTACCGACTGCGAAACCTGCAAATGGCAGATTGAGATGTCCACAAGTCTTCGCTGCGAACATCCGATTACGCTGCTGGCTCAGGCGCTGGTTTAAACTCCCTTCTGATGCCCGGTAAGCGCATTGCTTATCGGGCATTTTTGCGTGCGCGATTCCGTACCCAATGTATGCGTTTCATCACAATGAAAATTCCCCGGAAAACGTCTCGCAAAGGCTGAAACTGGCAGATGTCAAAGGCCTGGGATAACCGTAATGTCGCGTCATCATAAATATCAGGTGACGGACAACCATGACTGAATCAACAACCTCCTCCCCGCATGATGCGGTATTTAAAACCTTTATGTTCTCACCCGATACCGCACGGGATTTTCTGGAAATACATCTACCGGAACCGTTACGTAAGCTGTGTAATCTGCATACGTTAAGGCTGGAACCCACAAGTTTTATTGAAAAAAGCTTACGCGCTTACTATTCGGATGTTTTGTGGTCGGTAGAAACCAGCGAAGGTGACGGCTATATCTACTGCGTAATTGAACATCAAAGTTCTGCGGAAAAGAATATGGCCTTTCGGCTGATGCGCTATGCCACCGCCGCCATGCAGCGTCACCTGGATAAAGGTTATGACAAAGTCCCGCTGGTAGTGCCATTGCTGTTTTATCATGGCGAAACCTCGCCCTACCCGTATTCTCTCAACTGGCTGGATGAATTTAACGATCCGCAACTTGCCCGGCAGTTGTACACCGAAGCTTTTCCGTTGGTGGATATCACCATCGTACCTGACGATGAGATCATGCAACATCGGCGTATAGCTCTGCTGGAACTTATTCAAAAACATATTCGCGACCGCGATTTAATCGGCATGGTCGACAGGATCACCACGCTTTTGGTTAGAGGCTTCACTAATGACAGCCAATTGCAAACACTGTTTAATTATCTCCTCAATGTGGCGATACCTCCCGTTTCACCCGCTTTATTCAGGAGATTGCCGAACGTTCACCACTACAAAAGGAGAGATTGATGACTATTGCTGAACGGCTACGGCAGGAAGGACATCAAATTGGCTGGCAGGAGGGTAAGATTGAAGGCTGGCAAGAAGGTAAATTAGAAGGCTTGCAAGAAGGTAAATTAGAAGGTTTGCAGGAAGGTAAATTAGAAGGTTTGCAGGAAGGCATGCATGAACAAGCCATTAAAATCGCCTTACGAATGCTGGAACAAGGCTTTGAACGTGAGATTGTGCTGGCGACAACCCAACTCACTGATGCTGATATTCCACCGAACTGTCATTAAAAGGAGAGATTAATGACCATTGCTGAACGGCTACGGCAGGAAGGACACCAAATTGGCTGGCAGGAAGATAAATTGGAAGGTTTGCACGAACAAGCCATTAAAATCGCCTTACGAATGCTGGAACAAGGTTTTGAACGTGAGATTGTGCTGGCAACAACCCAGCTAACCGATGCCGATCTCACCCCATTAAGTCTGCAATGAACGCGACAACGTGCCGGGTAAAAGCCTTCTCCCCGGCACGCCCTCTTTCACGCCCCCTGTGGCGACAGCGTCAACGACTCCACAACCTCAATCCAGCCATGCTCGCTGGCAATATCCAGGCCGTTTAGCCAGCGGCGCAGCATATTAAGCGCCATCATTGCGCACACCTCCTGACGGATAGCCTGGCTGTAGCGCGTGGTGCTGAAATGTACTCGCAGGGCGAAAGTGCCGTCTGGCGTAGCCAGCGCAAAGTTGAGATGCTCATCTTCCAGACCAGAAACCGCCAGCGCCAGCCCGGCGAAATGGTTAGCTCGGCGTTCCGTTATCCAGTGCGCAGTTTGCGCCAGGGTTTCTTCCTGTGAAGGAACCACTTCACATGCCAGTAATGGTGCCCCCGCGCGAGAAAGTTGCAAAGCCAGCAAGCCACCGGTGAATTGCTCGCTCAACGTCAGACTGAACTGGCGGCTTTGCAGTTCGCGGCTGATTTGCGCTGGCAACCCTTCGGTGCCTTCAAAAATCATGCTCTGCCCGGCAACACGTTTAACATCCAGCCACAGTTTTTCCATCGCCTGTTGCTCGCTTGCCGGTCCGGTGAGTTTCAGTTCAATAATCGGCATGGAGGAGCGATAGCCCATCGTCACACCTGGCGGTAGTTGCAACGCATCCAGGCTTTGCGCCAGATCGCTTTCCGAACGACCAAAAGTGGTCAGCCGCAGACAAACCGGCGGTTGCGGCAAAGAAAAACGCTCACGCAGGCGCGGCAGGATTTCGTGCTCGACCATCACTTTAAATTCCGACGGCACGCCTGGGGTAAAGAACATCAGGCAACGGTTAAGTTGCACAGCAAAACCACAGGCCGTACCAACCGGATTATTGATAAATTCTGCACTGGCAGGCAGCTCCGCCTGTTTGCGGTTGCTCGGCGCCATTACGCGACCGCGTTCGCGGAAATAGCGTTCCATCTCTTCGAGCCAGGCTTCATGAAGAACCAGGCTTTCACCTTTGGCGGTCGCTGCGGCGAGTGCGCTTAAATCATCACTGGTCGGCCCCAGTCCGCCATTGACGATCAGCACATCGGCGTGCTGACTACGTTCGCGCAGAATGGTCACTAAATCATCAAGGTTATCGCCCACTGTATTGCGGCGAGATAATGGCAATCCCTGATGAAAGAAAAAATCCGCCAGCCAGGCAGCGTTAGTGTCAACGATTTGCCCGTGTAACACTTCATCCCCGGTGGATAACATTTCCACTTTTAACATGGTTATCTCCTGCTTTTGTTATCGAATCACTATAACGCAAAGGGAGATAAGGCGTAGTAAGAAACTGAATGGCGCGGCAGAACGCCGCGCCGGAAGGCATCAGAAACTGGCGTTAACACCGACATACGGGCCGTCAGCCACGGCGTTGTCGCGGTTACCGTCTTTAGCCGACAGGTTCAGGTAGCGGTAGCCCGCCTCAATGCTGATCGGACGCATGATGGTGTAACGCGCGCCAGCATTCGCTTCTTCATAACTTTTAATACCGCTGGAGAGCGAATCCGGAGAGTAGTAATACTCGCCAAACAGACGGAAGCTATCGCCAATTTGCCACTGCAAGCCACCGCCTACTGCTGCGGCATAACCTTCATCGCCGTCGTTCGGGTTGGTGTAAACGCCTTTACCGCCCACAGTTGCCATTAACGGTCCTAGCGGCAGATTCAATCCCAGACCAACGCCCGCGACGTCACCGTCGTCATCGTTATGTGTCCAGTTACCGCTTAATGCCAGACCGGTCGATTCAGTACCGAAACCGACGCCAATATTGGTATATTCTTTTCCCGCCTGACCGCTAATGCTTATCGCATTTGCCGATGCAGAAACCAATAGCATTCCAGCCAGAACTGGCAGTGCAAATTTTTTCATTTTTACCTTTTCCCGCAAGAAGATAATTAAAAGTCCCCAAAGCTGCGGGATTGTACTGCCTGACACAGAGGATTCAATGCGTGAAAAAAGCGATCTGCTAACTTATTGTAACTAAATACTTCTTTAATAATTAAGTGCAGAAAAAGTAGCCACCAAAAATTGATTGCCAGAAAAATAATCATCGCGGTTATCGTCGCAAAAAAGGCCAATGCCGCTTTCACGAGTTGATCCATTGCCGTATTCTTTTGTTTTATTTTCAGTGATAAGGAATATTCCCATGCGGCAACGGACTATAGTTTGTCCCTTAATTCAAAATGATGGTGCTTATCTGCTGTGTAAAATGGCCGACGATCGCGGCGTTTTCCCCGGACAATGGGCGCTGTCTGGCGGCGGCGTAGAACCCGGTGAGCGCATTGAAGAAGCATTACGTCGTGAAATCAGAGAAGAGCTGGGCGAGCAACTGATTCTTACTGACATCACGCCATGGACGTTCAGTGATGACATCCGCATCAAGACGTATGCAGATGGTCGCAAGGAAGAGATTTATATGATTTACCTGATCTTTGACTGCGTCTCTGCCAACCGTGAAGTGAAAATTAACGAAGAGTTTCAGGAATACGCATGGGTAAAACCTGAAGATCTTGCTCACTATGATTTGAATGTCGCCACTCAGAAAACGTTACGTTTGAAAGGTCTGATGTAACAGTAATGACAGCCATTATTGGCTGTCATATTAACAAATCACCGATTAACAAACCCACCATCCAGTAAAACGTTGCCATTTTCAACATGCATTACCAGCCCATCCAGATAATCTGGTTTAAATGTCACGTTTCGTTTATCTTTAGCGATATAGGTCAGACAATGGTTATGGGTGAAAATAACGATATTTTTATCTGGCGCTTTACTTTGCAACTCCTTAATTGTGTTATAAATCTCATTTCTACATTGTAGAAAACGTTTATCTACCGTCAGTTTTTTTCCAGCAGAAAACCAGGTCGCTGATTGAATAGTCCGAACGGTATTACTGGAATAAAGATCGAAATCAGGGATGTCCGCGCTAAAAGCTTTGCCCAGTTCACGGGCATTCTGAGCACCTTTCACCGTAATGCCCGTTTTGTCTGACAAGCATTGATTAGAGGAGCGATCGCAGCGTTCCGCATGGCGAAACAGAACCACAACCGGGTGCTGCTGCGCTAATCTGGCCAGCGTTTTATTGTCGATACGCGGCAAACCATTACTGCTCCAGGCAGCATGTGTACCCAGCCCCGCAATCGCCCCAAGCACCAGTAAAATGTAGATATATTTTTTAGACTTCAACGAAGTCCGACAAAAAGCTAACACTTAAGCTCCACCTATAGACAAGCGTAGCCAGCTAAATGACCGCGAAAACAAACGACATTTTCACTGGTAAATAGTGGCTGGGATAGTATTAAAACATTACGATGCACGCAAAATGCCTTAAATCTTGTCAAATTAAAAGCCTGAATAAGATACAAAAACAAAAAAAATAATATTTAAGCCTTATATTCATTCCTTAAGGTTAAATTAATGTTCTAACCTTAGAATTTCATTCCAAATGGCAAAATACAAATAACATTCCCTATGAAAAATATTAGCAAATAGCGGGGAAAGGTATTCAATGGCCGAAGGAAAAACGATGTCAGACTTTTTACCTTTTTCGCGTCCGGCAATAAGCGCGGAAGAACTCGCTGCAGTTCAAGAGGTTTTCGAATCCGGTTGGATAACCACTGGTCCGAAGAATCAGGCACTGGAAGCGGCCTTTTGCCAGTTGACAGGAAATCAACATGCCATCGCAGTCAGCTCGGCCACTGCAGGAATGCATATCACACTGATGGCGCTGGGGATTGGCGCTGATGATGAAGTCATCACGCCCTCCATGACCTGGGTTTCAACCCTCAATATGATCTCCCTGTTGGGCGCAAAGCCGGTGATGGTGGACGTTGATCGCGATACGCTGATGATCACGCCTGAAGCGATCGAAGCGGCCATTACGCCCTACACCAAAGCGATTATCCCGGTGCATTATGCCGGAGCGCCAGCAGATATTGACGCCATTCGCGCCATTGCTGAACGCCACGGTATCGCGGTCATTGAAGATGCCGCCCACGCCGTCGGTACGTATTACAAAGGTCAGCATACTGGTGCAAAGGGCACCGCTATTTTTTCGTTCCACGCCATCAAAAATATTACCTGCGCGGAAGGCGGCCTGATTGTTACCGATAATGAAAACCTCGCCCGCCAGTTACGCATGTTGAAATTTCATGGTCTGGGTGTCGATGCATATGACAGGCAAACCTGGGGACGCGCGCCGCAGGCTGAAGTATTAACGCCGGGCTATAAGTACAATCTGACCGATATTAACGCTGCGATAGCTCTGACGCAGTTGAATAAATTAGAGCAACTAAATACTCGCCGTCGCGACATTGCCCTGCAATATCAGCAAGCACTGGCAGCTCTCCCCTTTCAGCCATTAAGCCTTCCCGCCTGGCCGCACGTTCACGCCTGGCATCTGTTTATCATACGTGTTGATGAACAACGTTGTGGTATCAGCCGCGATGCTCTGATGGAAGCGTTAAAAGAAAGAGGCATTGGAACCGGGTTACATTTCCGCGCCGCCCACACGCAAAAATATTATCGCAAGCGTTTTCCCACGCTGTCGTTGCCGAATACGGAATGGAATAGCGAACGCATCTGTTCGTTGCCGCTTTTCCCGGATATGACCACCGCCGATGCCGACCGCGTCATCACTGCCCTTCAGCAACTCGCAGGACAATAAGCCATGTTTGAAATCCACCCTGTTAAGAAAGTCTCGGTGGTTATTCCCGTTTATAACGAGCAGGAAAGCTTACCGGAATTAATCAGGCGCACCACCACAGCCTGTGAATCGCTGGGCAAAGAGTATGAGATCCTGCTGATTGATGACGGCAGCAACGACAACTCCGCACAAATGCTGGTCGATGCCTCACAAGCGGAGGGCAGCCATATTGTGTCTATTTTGCTTAATCGCAATTACGGACAACATTCGGCAATTATGGCGGGATTCAGTCACGTTACCGGCGACTTAATCATTACTCTTGATGCCGATCTCCAGAATCCACCAGAAGAAATCCCCCATCTGGTGGAAAAAGCCGATGAAGGTTACGACGTGGTAGGGACTGTGCGCCAGAACCGCCAGGATAGCTGGTTTCGTAAATCCGCCTCGAAGATGATTAACCGGTTGATCCAGCGCACCACCGGCAAAGCGATGGGCGACTACGGCTGTATGTTACGCGCCTATCGCCGCCATATTATCGATGCCATGCTGCACTGCCATGAACGCAGCACCTTTATCCCGATTCTGGCGAATATCTTTGCCCGCCGCGCCATTGAAATTCCAGTGCATCATGCCGAGCGTGAATTTGGTGAATCCAAATACAGCTTTATGCGCCTGATTAATTTGATGTACGACCTGGTGACCTGCCTTACCACTACGCCGCTACGTATGCTGAGTCTGCTCGGCAGCATTATTGCGATTGGAGGTTTTAGCATCGCGGTACTGCTGGTGATTTTACGCCTGACCTTCGGACCACAATGGGCGGCAGAAGGCGTCTTTATGCTATTTGCCGTGCTGTTTACTTTTATTGGCGCTCAGTTTATCGGCATGGGATTACTCGGTGAATATATCGGCAGGATCTACACCGATGTCCGCGCCCGCCCCCGCTATTTTGTTCAGCAAGTTATCCGTCCATCCAGCAAGGAAAATGAATAATGAAAGCCGTCGTTTTTGCCTACCACGATATGGGATGCCTGGGCATTGAAGCCTTGCTGGCTGCCGGTTACGAAATTAGCGCCATTTTTACTCATACCGATAATCCTGGCGAAAAAGCATTTTATGGTTCGGTGGCTCGTCTGGCGGCGGAAAGAGGCATTCCGGTTTATGCGCCGGATAACGTTAATCATCCGCTGTGGGTAGAACGCATAGCCCAACTGTCACCTGATGTGATTTTCTCTTTTTATTATCGCCATCTGATCAGTGACGATATTTTGCAGCTTGCTACCGCAGGCGCATTTAATCTGCATGGTTCGCTGTTACCGAAATATCGTGGTCGCGCGCCGCTGAACTGGGTGCTGGTGAACGGTGAAACGGAAACTGGCGTTACATTGCACCGAATGGTGAAACGCGCCGATGCCGGAGCCATTGTGGCCCAACTGCGCGTTGCCATTGCGCCAGACGATATTGCCATTACGCTACATCATAAATTGTGCCACGCCGCGCGTCAGTTGCTGGAGCAGACATTACCCGCGATTAAACACGGTAATATTCTGGAAATCGCCCAACGTGAGAACGAAGCCACCTGTTTTGGTCGCAGAACACCGGAGGACAGCCGCCTGGAATGGCATAAACCGGCTTGTGTACTCCACAACATGGTGCGTGCCGTTGCCGATCCCTGGCCTGGCGCCTTTAGTTATGTTGGCAATCAGAAATTTACAGTCTGGTCGTCCCGCGTACATTCTCTTACTACTGCCGCACAACCGGGCAGCGTGATTTCTGTTGCACCGCTGTTGATTGCCTGTGGTTATGGCACGCTGGAAATCGTCACCGGACAGGCGGGCGACGGCATTACCATGCAAGGCTCGCAATTAGCGCAGACGCTGGGCCTGGTGCAAGGTTCACGCTTGAATAGCCAGCCTGTCTGCACCGCCCGACGCCGTACCCGGGTACTCATCCTCGGGGTGAATGGCTTTATTGGCAACCATCTGACAGAACGCCTGCTGCGCGAAGATCATTATGAAGTTTACGGTCTGGATATTGGCAGCGATGCGATAAGCCGTTTTCTGAATCATCCGCATTTTCACTTTGTCGAAGGCGATATCAGTATTCATTCCGAATGGATTGAGTATCACGTCAAAAAATGTGATGTCGTCTTGCCGCTGGTGGCGATAGCCACGCCGATTGAATATACCCGCAACCCGCTGCGCGTATTTGAACTCGATTTTGAAGAGAATCTGCGCATTATCCGCTACTGCGTGAAGTACCGTAAGCGAATCATCTTCCCATCAACTTCAGAAGTTTATGGGATGTGTAGCGATAAATACTTCGATGAGGACCATTCTAATTTAATCGTCGGCCCGGTGAATAAACCACGCTGGATTTATTCGGTGTCAAAACAATTACTTGATCGGGTTATCTGGGCCTATGGCGAAAAAGAAGGTTTACAGTTCACCCTCTTCCGCCCGTTTAACTGGATGGGGCCACGGCTGGATAACCTTAATGCGGCACGAATCGGCAGCTCGCGCGCAATTACGCAACTCATTCTCAATCTGGTAGAAGGTTCACCAATTAAGCTGATTGATGGCGGAAAACAAAAACGCTGCTTTACTGATATTCGCGATGGTATCGAGGCGTTATACCGCATTATCGAAAATGCGGGAAATCGCTGCGACGGCGAAATTATCAACATTGGCAATCCTGATAACGAAGCGAGCATTGAGGAACTGGGCGAGATGCTGCTGGCGAGCTTCGAAAAACATCCACTGCGCCATCACTTCCCACCGTTTGCAGGCTTTCGCGTGGTAGAAAGTAGCAGTTACTACGGCAAAGGATATCAGGACGTGGCACATCGCAAACCGAGCATCCGCAATGCTCGCCGCTGCCTGGGCTGGGAACCGAAAATTGATATGCAGGAAACCATCGACGAAACACTAGATTTCTTCCTGCGCACTGTCGATCTTGCGGAAAAATCATCATGACCAAAGTGGGCTTACGCATTGATGTCGACACCTTTCGTGGCACCCGTGAAGGCGTGCCGCGTCTGCTGGAAATCTTGAGTAAGCATAATATTCAGGCCAGCATTTTTTTCAGCGTTGGCCCGGACAATATGGGCCGCCATCTCTGGCGGCTGGTGAGGCCACAGTTTTTGTGGAAGATGCTGCGCTCAAACGCGGCATCGCTTTATGGCTGGGATATTTTACTGGCAGGTACGGCATGGCCAGGTAAAGAGATTGGTCATGCTAACGCCGATATCATTCGTGAAGCGGCTAAACACCACGAAGTCGGCCTGCACGCCTGGGATCACTATGCCTGGCAAGCCCATAGCGGTCACTGGGATCGGCAAACAATGGTCGACGATATCGCACACGGCCTTCGCACTCTGGAAGAGATTATCGGCCAACCGGTAACCTGCTCCGCTGCCGCTGGCTGGCGTGCCGACCAGCAGGTGATCGAAGCAAAAGAAGCGTTCCATTTGCGCTACAACAGCGATTGTCGTGGGGCGATGCCGTTTCGTCCATTGCTCGAATCAGGAAAGCCCGGCATTGCGCAAATCCCGGTGACCTTACCCACCTGGGATGAAGTGATTGGTCGGAATGTGAAAGCAGAAGATTTCAACGGCTGGCTGCTCAACCGCATCCTGCGAGATAAAGGCACGCCGGTTTATACCATTCATGCAGAAGTTGAAGGCTGTGCTTATCAGCATAATTTTGTGGATCTCCTGAAACGCGCAGCTCGTGCAGGTATTATGTTTTGTCCTTTAAGCGACTTGTTATCAGAGAATTTACCGCTCGGTCACGTCGTTCGCGGAAGTATTGCCGGACGTGAAGGCTGGCTGGGTTGCCAACAAGCTGCGGGTAGTCGGTGATGAAATCGGTACGTTACCTTATCGGCCTCTTCGCGTTTATTGTCTGTTATTACGTGTTACCGATCAGCACACGTCTGCTCTGGCAACCTGATGAAACGCGTTATGCGGAAATTAGTCGGGAAATGCTGGCTTCCGGCGACTGGATTGTGCCTCATCTGTTAGGGCTACGTTATTTCGAAAAACCCATTGCCGGATACTGGATTAACAGTATTGGGCAATGGTTATTTGGCGCGAATAACATTGGTGTACGGGCTGGTGTTATCTTTGCAACCCTGTTAACCGCCGCGCTGGTGGCCTGGTTTACTCTGCGCTTATGGCGCGATAAGCGTCTGGCACTACTCGCCGCTGTGGTTTATCTCTCGCTGTTTATTGTCTATGCCATCGGCACTTATGCCGTGCTCGATCCATTTATTGCATTCTGGCTGGTAGCAGGGATGTGCAGCTTCTGGCTGGCAATGCAGGCACAAACGAGGAGAGGCAAAAGCGCGGGATTTTTGCTGCTGGGGTTAACCTGTGGCATGGGGGTGATGACCAAAGGTTTCCTCGCCCTCGCCGTGCCGGTATTAAGCGTGCTGCCGTGGGTAGCGACACAAAAACGCTGGAAAGATTTCTTTATTTACGGCTGGCTGGCGGTTATCAGTTGCGTACTAACGGTTCTCCCCTGGGGGCTGGCGATAGCGCAGCGGGAGCCTGATTTCTGGCACTATTTTTTCTGGGTTGAGCATATACAACGCTTTGCGATGGATGATGCCCAGCATAAAGCCCCGATCTGGTACTACTTACCTGTCATCATTGCCGGTAGCCTGCCGTGGCTGGGATTACTCCCCGGCGCACTTTACGCAGGCTGGAAAAATCGCAATCATTCCGCAACCGTCTATTTGTTAAGCTGGATGGTGATGCCGCTGCTGTTTTTCTCCGTCGCCAAAGGCAAATTGCCCACTTATATTCTCTCCTGCTTTGCGCCTTTAGCGATGTTGATGGCGCATTACGCTTTGCAGTCGGCAAAAAATAATCCTCTGGCGCTGCGAATTAATGGCTGGGTTAACATTGCATTTGGCGTCACGGGTATTATTGCCACGTTTGTTGTCTCCCCCTGGGGGCCAATGAATACACCTGTCTGGCAGACTTTCGAGATCTATAAAGTCTTTTGCTCATGGTCTATTTTTTCGCTGTGGGCATTTTTCGGCTGGTACACCTTAACAAACGTGGATAAAACCTGGCCTTTTGCCGCACTTTGCCCGCTGGGGATGGCGTTGCTGGTAGGATTTTCAATTCCTGACAGAGTTATGGAAGGAAAACATCCGCAATTTTTTGTCGAGATGACGCAAGAATCACTTCAGCCGAGCCGCTATATTCTTACTGATAGCGTCGGTGTTGCCGCAGGTCTGGCATGGAGCCTGCAACGCGATGACATCATCATGTATCGCCAGACAGGTGAGTTGAAATACGGCCTTAATTATCCGGATGCGAAAGGCAGATTTGTCAGCGGTGATAATTTTTCCAGATGGTTAAATCAGCATCGCCAGGAGGGGATTATTACACTCGTGCTTTCGGTTGACCGCGATGAAGACATCAACAGCCTCGCCATTCCGCCCGCTGATGCTATCGATCATCAGGGACGTCTGGTGCTCATTCAGTATCGCCCCAAATGATCTGGCTGATTTTAGTCTTTGCCAGCCTGCTTAGTGTAGCCGGGCAGTTGTGTCAGAAACAGGCAACCGGCTTTGTGGCAATAAACAAACGGCGCAAACATATCGTACTGTGGCTGGGACTGGCGCTGGCTTGTCTTGGCCTTGCGATGGTGCTTTGGCTACTGGTCTTACAGAATGTACCGGTGGGCATTGCCTACCCGATGTTGAGTCTGAATTTTGTCTGGGTGACGCTGGCTGCGGTAAAACTGTGGCACGAGCCGGTATCGATGCGTCACTGGTGCGGGGTGGCATTCATTATTGGCGGCATTGTGATCCTGGGGAGTACCGTATAATGGGTCTGATGTGGGGATTATTCAGCGTCATTATTGCTTCTGCAGCACAATTAAGTCTGGGTTATGCGGCAAGTCATCTGCCGCCGATGACGCAGTGGCGGGATTTTATCGCAGCGTTTTTGGCTTTTGATACCGGTGCTCAGATGCTGCTGGTCGGATTGTCTGGTTATCTGATCTCCGTTTTTTGCTGGTATAAAGCGTTACATCAACTGGCTCTCAGCAAAGCCTATGCCTTACTGAGTATGAGTTATGTACTGGTATGGATTGCTTCAATGGTACTTCCTGGCTGGGAAGGGACGTTTTCACTGAAGGCACTGCTGGGCGTAACCTGTATTGTGAGCGGATTAATGCTGATTTTCCTGCCCACGACAAAACAACGTTACTGAGTTTTCCCAGCCGATTTGCACTGTCGTTCCCACTCATCGGGGCTATAACTGCTTGCCGAGAGGACTTTCACCGTATGCAACTTTTCACGATTAATACAGTAAAGCGCATTCTGCAAAGGCGAGAGTAAATCCCCCACTTTCACGGCGAAGTCACTCTTCACTTCAGCGATCATTTTTATCGCACCGCCAGCACCGCAGAGCATAAGAACATGTCTGTTATCTTGTTTATCGCAACATGATTTTTTGACCAGCCATTCCATTGCATTATCCTGTTTGCTAAGAGTTTTCACATTAAGTTACAGATTAACAGATAAACTCTTTATCAACGGCAATGGAATGGCAAAAATGAGATGTGAAACGGATGATCCATTACTGCTGGCGTTGAACCCACGCTTTCAACGCCTGGCGTGAGATCTTAATGCCGCCGTTTTTCAATTCAGGCGGAAGCGTCAGCCAACGCACCGGCTGCTGAAAACGTGCCAGTTTATCTTTCACCCATTCGCTGAGATCAACGACTTCGCTGTCATACTCCACGACAGCCACCGGGCGATGACCAAACTCCTTGTCTGCAACGGGGACGATAAACACCTGCAAAACCGCAGGATGCGCAGCAATAACCCGCTCCACTTCTTCCGGCTGAATACCTTCGCCACCGCTAAAGAACAGATTATCTAAGCGCCCGACAATGGTCAGTTTACCGTTATGCATCTCGCCGCGATCGCGCGTAGCGTACCAGCCTTCGTCGTTCACCAGCGGCACCAGTTGCCCGTTACGCCAGTAACCTTCGGCCATACTGGCAGCGCGCAACCACACTTCATCGTTAACGATTTTTACTTCCCGACCGGGCAGCGGCGAACCGACGTCCGCCAGACCGTCCGCTTCCTTTGCGCATACCGTGGAGGCGAACTCCGTCAGACCATAACCGCAAAAGCAACGGATGCCCTGCTCGCGCGCCTGTTCCGTCAACTCGACCGGGATCGCCGCGCCGCCAAGCAATACCGCTTTCAGAGAAACTGAACTACGGTTAACCAGCAAACGCCAGAGCTGCGTCGGCACCAGCGAAGCGTGAGTACAGCCTGCCAGCATTTGCTCCAGCGGCTGTTTATCGCGTACCGTCATCCGCGCGCCAGCGTATAACCAGCGCCACATAATTCCCTGACCGGAAACGTGAAATAGCGGCAAAGAGAGCAGCCAGTCATCGTGCTCGCCAAACGGAATCAGCGATAACACACCTTCGGCGCTGGCAAGATGAGCCTGATAAGTATGAACAGCGGCTTTTGGCAACCCGGTAGAACCAGAGGTCAACGTCATTGAGCACAGACGTGTCGGCTGCCACATAGCTGCATATGCGCCCTCTCCAGCCTGAATTTGCAGCGACGTTAACGCCGGAAAGGTGTTCTCCCCTTCCGGCACCAGCGCAAATTGCAGAGTAAGATTGGGCAGCAACTCCTCAAGCAACGGCTGCGGAAGCTGTGGGTTGACGGGAAGCACCCGCGCACCGCATTGCAGCAACGCCAGCCAGGCGAGCAGCGTTTGCGGTGTATTCCACGCCCGCAGCATCACGCCGCTGCCCTCAACCACGCCCTGCGCCGCAAAGCCCGACGCTAATTCATCGACGCGAGCACAAAGCTCCCGCCAGTTGAGTTGCTCATCATTGAGCCGTAAGGCGATGGCATCTCCCCGCACCTGCCGCCAGTGACGCCACGGCCAGTCAGAGAAGATCATAGCAGCCGCTCCAGTGCATCTGATTCCACTAACGGTAGCGGGCTACCCGGCCAGCGACGAACCTGCTGCGCCTGCATCAGATCCAGCGTGTCCAGCCCCGGAATGGTGTCTGGCGTTAACCAGGCAGCAATCCGCGCCAGTTGCGTTAAGCCTAAGCTAGACTCGATGGAAGAACTGATCACCGCCGTCAGCCCCAGCGCGTGCGCCGACTGCACCTGCTCGCGTACTTTTTCCAGGCTGCCAGTGAGTGTGGGTTTGATAACCACCGCGCGCACACCCTCTTCCGCCACAAAGGCAAAATCCGGCTCGCGCAGGCTTTCATCCCAGGCAATGGCAATGCCGGTTTCACGGGCAAAGGCTCGCGAATCATCGCGGTTTTTGCACGGCTCTTCGAGAAAAGCGATGCGGTCGCGATAATCCGGGTTAACGTATTTGGCAAACTGCTGGCTCTTCAGCGGCGTCCAGGCGCGATTCGCGTCAAGACGCAAATGCAGATCCGGAACCGCTTCCAGCAACAGATTCACCACCATGCCGTCGCGCACGGCTTCGTATAATCCCACTTTGACCTTCGCCACTTTCTCACCTGGCATATCGGCAAGTTTGAGGATCAGATCGTCAGGATCGCCATTACACAGCGGCGCTGCACGGTAATTGGCTGCCTGCGGTAACGTATCGGTAAGCTCTGTCAGCGCGCAGCTCACGCCAAAGGCAACGGAAGGCATTTGCGGTAATTCGCAATCACCTGCCAGCCAGTCATTTACCCAGGCAAGCAGCACACTTTGCGCCTCCTCCCAGGTTTCCTGACTGAAGCCCGGCAGTGGGGAGATCTCTCCCCACCCTTCGCGCTCGCCGTCGCGCAGGCAAACGTACAGCCCATCGCGGGTTTTTAACCGCCTGTCGCGCAGAACCACCCCCGCGTCCATGGGGATCTGCCAGCGGTATACCTGCGCGCTACGCATTACGGATTCCGTTTGAATTTGCTGAAATCAGGCTGACGTTTCTGGTTGAAAGCATTACGACCTTCCTGACCTTCTTCCGTCATGTAGAACAGCATAGTGGCGTTACCCGCCAGCTCTTGCAGCCCCGCCTGACCGTCGCAGTCGGCGTTCAGCGCAGCTTTCAGGCAGCGCAGCGCCATCGGGCTGTTTTGCAGCATTTCGCGGCACCAGCGGACGGTTTCTTTTTCCAGATCCGCCAGTGGCACAACGGTGTTCACAAGGCCCATGTCCAGCGCCTGTTTTGCGTCGTACTGACGGCACAGGAACCAGATTTCACGCGCTTTTTTCTGTCCGACAATACGCGCCATATATGAAGCACCCCAGCCGCCGTCGAAGGAGCCGACTTTCGGGCCAGTCTGACCGAAGATGGCGTTTTCTGCCGCAATGGTCAGGTCGCACATCATGTGCAGAACGTGACCGCCGCCGATAGAGTAGCCAGCCACCATCGCGACAACCGGTTTCGGGCAGGTGCGGATCTGACGCTGGAAGTCCAGCACGTTCAGGTGATGTACGCCGGAGTCATCTTTATAGCCGCCGTAATCACCACGCACTTTCTGGTCACCGCCGGAGCAGAACGCTTTATCGCCTGCACCAGTCAGAATGATCACGCCGATGTTGTCGTCATAACGCGCATCCGCCAGTGCCTGGATCATCTCTTTTACCGTCAGAGGACGGAAGGCATTGCGCACCTGCGGACGATTAATGGTGATTTTTGCGATACCGTCGGCAGATTTTTCATAACGAATGTCCTCGAAACCTTCGGAACAGTCGTGCCATTCAACCGGTGCGTAAAGCATTGCTTCATCAGGATAAATCATATTGTGTCCTTTAGTCAGAAACGCAAGATCTGCGCCAGACTTGCGATTACGCCAGCGGGATTTTCCCGATGCGCGTTATGTCCGGCGCGAGGAATGACATGGCAGTCAGCAGCCAGTTCCGCCGCCAGAGCGCGGAATTTGCTGTCACGTTCACCACATAAATAATAAAACGCAAATGTGCGGGCGCTAAGGTTAGCACGTAAATCAGGCTGGACGGACAATGAGGTTGCTTCCAGCATGGCGGCAAGCGTTGCGCCGTTATTGTGGCTACGCAGCGTCACCAGTTCCTGGCGCTGCTCGTCGTTGAGCGAGGCAAAAACCGGTTGTTGATACCAGTCGGCAAAGACCGCCGTTAATGGTTCTGTGCGAAAACGCTGCGCCCAACAGTGATCCGAACGCTGGCGTTCCGCGCGTTGTTCAGCACTTTGCAGCCCAGGATGACCACCTTCGACAATAACGCCACAAAGCCCCTGCATCCCCTGACAGGCCGCCATCATCGCCACGCGTCCACCGAGCGAGTACCCCACCAGCCAGTGATTAAGTATGTTGTAACTAACAAGGGTTTTACGCAGTAAGTCGATGACATCATCAAATCCATCGACGCTAATTTCCGCCGAACCGCCGTGACCAGGGAGATCAACATACAACCGCGAGTAGTCGGCAAACGCTTCGCCGACTTGCCGCCACTCCTGGCAATCGCCGGAAAAACCGTGCAGAAAAACCAGCCAGGGTAAACCTGGCTTGCCGTGTTTTGCCTGCGCGTGCAGGATCATAAATGGCTTACCTGCGCCAGCAACTGCTGGAGGGTCTGCGCACCATCGGTGTCGTTAACCACCATCTCAATCACGGTGGTGGTCGGGGAGCGCCAGGCGTCGGCAAGCGCCGTTTCAAGTTCATGCCAGTTTTGCGGGCGATGATATTTCAACTCAAACATCGCAGCGGCGTGCTCAAAATGGACATTTTGCGGCATCAGATAGAAACGCTCACGCTCGCTTGTCGGCGTTGGTAGCAGCGAGAAAATTTGCCCGCCGTTGTTGTTCACCACTATTAATACCAGCGGCGCGGAAACCTGGCGCAGTAACGCCAGTGCGTTCAGGTCGTAAAGTGCGGAGAGATCGCCAACAATCGCCAGCGTGGGTTTACCACTCGCCCGCTGAACGCCTGCGGCGGTAGAGAGCAGTCCGTCAATACCGCTGGCTCCACGGTTGCTGTAAACCGGATAACCTGCCGGAAGTTGCGAGAGCGCATCGATCAGACGCACCACCAGGCTGTTACCGACAAACAATTGCCCCTGTTCCGGCAGATACTCGCTGATGCGGTGCGCCAGTTGCGCTTCACCAAATGCATCACGGCGCGCAACAACCGCCTGCATTGCCTGTTCAGCCAGGCGCGGGATGTCAACGCACCAGGGCTGGCGTTTTTCTGCCGGATGCAGCTCCAGCCAGTCGGCGATATTGGCAATCAGCCGACGTCCACGATGGTGCGCCGGGTCGAGTCGCCCTTCAATATTATCAACAATCCAGTACTCTTCCGGCTCACAACTCGCCTGCCATTGCAGTAACCGTTTGCCGGTCAGACTGCTCCCCAGTTGCACAACAATCTGCGCCTGCTGTAACTCGCTGGTCGCTTTGGCATTGCCTAACCACAGGTCAGCGCACGGCAGCGGCTGTCCGGTTTGCGACAGTACGTCGCCAATCAGCGGCCAGCCAAGAGTTTGCGCCCACTGGGCCACTTTTTTGCCCTCTTCCGCACTCATGCGACCCGCAACGACTACGCCGCGTTTTTGCCGCCAGAAGAACCAGTCGCGCTGTTTTTCACTTTCCAGACGAGGCGCTTCACGCAGCCACGGTTTATTGTCCTGCCACCAGTCGCCCAGACGTTGTTGCCACGCAAGTCCTGTGTCGTCCATCTCGCCATACAACGGTTCAGCAAACGGGCAGTTGATATGGACTCCGCCAGCATGAAGCGTACCGAGAGCATGGTCGATGGTAGAAACCAGCCAGCGAGCGGGAATATCCTGCGTCGGACGCGGTAGTGAAATGCTATGCATGGGGTGAGAGGCGAACATTCCCGGCTGGCGAATCGCCTGATTCGCGCCGCAGTCGATCAGTTCCGGCGGACGATCGGCGGTTAAGAGGATCAGTTTCTCTCCAGTTAACCCCGCTTCAATCAGTGCCGGATAGAGATTTGCCACCGCCGTGCCGGAAGTCACTATCACCGCCACCGGCTGTTTGCTGACTTTCGCCAGCCCCAGCGCCAGATGCCCCAGCCCACGCTCATCAAAATGGGTGTGGTGGATGAATGCAGAATTTTCCGCCGCCGCTAACGTTAACGGCGTAGAACGGGAGCCAGGGGCAATGCAGACGTGTCTGACGCCATGACGCGTTAATGCTTCCAGAATGACCGCCGCCCAGCGTCGGTTAAATGCGCTTACTGACATGAGTTTGTCCGGTATCAATATTGCGGCTAAGTATAAGGAGCTACAAAAATAGATTATTGATATGAATCGGTAATGATGCGACTCATTACTATTCCATTTGTAATAATGTTCGCAACCCTGCCGCTTTGTTGTCGATTTCCTGCCACTCCTGCTCGGGGTCTGAGCCTCGGACAATGCCTGCTCCGGCATATAATCGCACCACATTGTCACTGATTTTCGCCGAGCGCAGGGAAACGCAGAATTCGCTTTGTTGTAATGAGAGATACCCCGCAGAACCGGCATACCATTCACGGGTGAACGGTTCGTGCCGGGCGATGAACTGCCGCGCCAGATCGCGCGGTAAACCAGCAACTGCTGCCGTTGGCTGCAACTGATGTAAACAGATCACATCATCCGCTTTGTTGAGTGAAGTCCAGATACAGCGGCGCAGATGCTGCACTTTACGCAGACGCAGTATCTGCGGCGGTAACACATCCAGCGTCTGGGTATCGGCCTGCAATCGTTGGCAGATATCTTCCACCACCAGCATGTTCTCGCGCTGGTTTTTATCATCCGCCATCAGCCACTCACCCAACTGCTGCGCCTGCTTATCATCAGAATGATTTGCTACCGTTCCCGCCAGAGCTTCGGTACGCAGAGCTTTGTCTCGCCGCCGCCATAGCCGCTCAGGCGTTGAGCCAAGAAAAGCATTTTCGCCATCAAAGGCCATGTAAAAATGATAGCAGTTCAGATTGAGCCGCCGGCTGGCAGCCATCATCGCCGCCGCATTGACCGGACTTGCGAAATGCAGGTCAGTCGCCCGAGCAAGAACCACTTTGTCGAGCTCACCTTCGGCGATGGTTTTCGTTGCCAGTTCGATTAATCGCGTCCAGCCAGTTTTGTCCGGCCAGTGTTGTTCTTTCGTGGTGGTTAAACGTAACGCGGGCAAAGGTTTAATATTCGCCAGTGTGGCGATAAATTCTTTTGCCTTAACAGCATCGTGCTGAAGGGAATTTTCACTGAATAGCGTCAGCCGTAGCGTGGCTTTACCGCCACAGCGTCGCCATTCCAGGCGTGGTAAAAGTAGATTGCCCTGCGACGGGTCAAACGCATTCAGTCCCCAGATACGTAAGTCGGTGTGTTCCGGATACTGACGAAGAAAACGTTGCGCCTGATCTAACGACGTAAAGCGGGTGATTGCGCCCAGCACGGCAGCTTCTTCATCGCCATTACGTTGTTGCCAGTAAAATTGCGGATACGTTTGCTGACTGGCCAGCCAGCTTAAGGCATCAAAAGCGTCATTGAGAGGGAAAGGAATGTCGAAAACCCGAATGCCGGGTGTCGCCAGAATCTCTTGCGACAAATGGCGCAGTAGATTTTCCAGCGCCGTAGTAAGTGATTGCACGCGGACCTCTCCCTGTTAAAAGCCTCACATTATACGGGGTACTACAGAAAAAATGCAGTACCCCAGTGTAGGGAGGTTTTAACGGCGAGCCAGCAACAGTCCTAATACCAGTCCAACAGCCGCGCCAACGCCAATTCCCTGCCAGGGTTTTTCGTGGACGTAGTCATCGGCGCGATAAACCGCCTGCTTCGCCCGATAGTAATAACTGTCAGAAGCCTGGCTTACCCTTTTTTTCACATCATCCAGCGCCTTTTCTGCACGCGCCTTTAACTCAACATATTTTTGATCGGCGGGATCGCCAGAGGAACGTAGTACCTCTTCAAGTGTTTCACTCAGCAACGTCAGGTCGTCATCGATACGTGTATCACCAAACTGATTAGACATTATCGTTCTCCATTTGCGTAAAACCTGCCACTAACTATAGACAACAGTTATCGATTACGCCTGAATAACCTCGCGCGCCATCCCGATATGCGGAATACCATCTTCCTCATAAATATCGGTCACAGGGATGAAACCAAATTGCCCATAAAAGTTTTGTAAATGCGCCTGCGCCCCCAGATAGATCGGCTTCTCCGGCCAGTGACGAGTACACGATTCCAGCGCCTTACTCATCAATTGTTGACCGATTTTTTCGCCGCGTAAGTCTTCGCTGACAATCACCCGACCAATCACGACGGGTTGCAGTTCGTCGCCACTTTTCAGAATCCTCGCATACGCCACCAGTGTCCCGTTATGCCAACCGAGAATGTGGCGATTTTCTCCCTCCAGATCGTCACCATCGATATCCTGGTAAGGACAGTTTTGTTCCACTACAAATACCGCACAACGCAGCTGTAATAAGGCATAAAGCTGAGAAACGGATAAATCAGAATGATGCAGATCTTGCCAGTCGATCATGGAAGGCTCCTTTGTACTGTTTGCTTTATACTAGCCGGAATATTTTCAGCAGCGTGATGAACTCATGGAATTAATTTTTTTAGGCACTTCAGCAGGTGTTCCGACCCGGACACGTAATGTCACAGCCATATTGCTTAATCTGCAACATCCGACGCAAGCCGGGCTTTGGTTATTTGACTGTGGTGAAGGTACACAACACCAGATGTTGCACACGGCATTTAACCCAGGAAAACTGGACAAGATTTTTATAAGCCATCTTCATGGCGATCACCTTTTTGGCTTGCCCGGGTTGCTATGCAGTCGTTCCATGTCAGGCATTGTGCAACCATTAACGATTTATGGTCCGAAAGGTATCCGCGAATTTGTTGAGACAGCGTTACGCATTAGCGGCTCATGGACCGATTATCCGCTGGAAATTGTTGAAATTACGGCAGGAGAAATAGTTGATGATGGCCTGCGCAAGGTAACGGCATATCCAATGGAACATCCACTGGAGTGTTACGGCTATCGTATTGAAGAACATGATAAACCAGGCGCGCTGAATGCCCAGGCGTTAAAAGATGCCGGCGTACAACCCGGTCCGCTGTTCCAGGATTTGAAAAAAGGCAAAACAGTCACGCTGGAAGACGGTCGGCAGATTAACGGCGCTGATTACTTAGCCGCGCCTACGCCGGGTAAATCAATCGCCATTTTCGGTGATACCGGCCCTTGCGATGCCGCAATCGATCTTGCTAAAGGTGTCGACATAATGGTTCACGAAACGACGCTGGATATGGAGATGGAAGCCAAAGCTAACAGCCGTGGGCACAGTTCAAGCCGTCAGGCGGCGACTCTGGCTCGTGAGGCGGGTGTCGGCAAATTGATCATTACCCACGTCAGCTCACGCTATGATGATAAAGGCTGTCAGCATTTATTACACGAGTGCCGGGCAATTTTCCCGGCAACAGAACTGGCGAGCGATTTCGCGGTGTTTAGCATTTAAATCGAAATGCGGTAGTTAGTTGGCGGATTAATTTCATGATGCCAACGTACTTATTCGACATATCTTTCATCTGTTTGCCGAATATGCTTGATGTCGATATCAGGCAAACAGATTTATCATTTTTAGTTTTGTGAATTGTCCAGACCTTCCGCCAGTTCAGTCAGACGAATAAACTCAGCTCTGTAACCTTGAGAATCTTGCCCTTTTGCCTGCCGCGCCCACTGTTTGATCTGCTGCCAGGATGTATTGTTCAGGTATTCAGAACCGCGTAACTTTTGCCCATATGCAGCTACTGCTGCGCGAAAATACATATCTTCAGAAGGAGCATTAGTTGTCGGTAGCAGTGGAAATTCAACTAACTGACTTTCTTTTCCATGAGGGTATTTCCAGCGTATCTTTAACCATGCCAGCTCTTTCGCTTTGTCCGATTTCGCTGATTTCTGATCCGGTGCATAGCGTAATTTATCAATTGACGCTTTTTGTCCGTTCAGCGTTAATTCAAATAACAAAGTTATATGTTTACCTGCGCCAATATCGCCAGCTTCAACATTGTCGTTATTAAAATCTTCTGCCTGCAGTTGGCGCTTTTCATAACCAATCTGACGATATTCCGTCACCCACGCCGGGTTAAACTCAATCTGCGCTTTAACATCTTTCGCCACGGTAACCAACGTCTGATGCATTTCGCTGTTTAACACTTTCTGCGCTTCAGAGAGGGTATCAATGTAGCTGTAATTACCGTTGCCGACATCGGCAATTCTCACCATCATTGCCTCATTGTAATTATCCCCTCCTACGCCCAGCGTCGATAGCGTAACACCAGACTCCCGCTGTTTTTTCACCATTAATTCAATCGATTTTGGATCGTCAATGCCAACGTTAAAATCACCGTCAGTTGCTAATAAAATGCGATTGACGCCACCTTTAATAAACCCCTTCGCTGCCTGCTGATAAGCCATCTCCAGCCCGGCACCGCCATTAGTGCTACCTCTGGCATTCAGCGAATCAATAGCAGCATTGATTTCATCTTTATGATTCCCGGAGGTAGAAGGCAACGCAATACGGGAGTCACCGGCATAGGTCACGATAGAAATGTTGTCCTGATCACGGAGTTTTTTGACTAGCAATTTCAAAGAAGACTGAATTAGAGGTAAGCGTTCATCAGAATACATTGACCCGGACGTGTCGATAAGAAAGACCAGATTAGAAGCAGGCAACGCTTCACTTTTGAGATCTTTCGCCAGAATATCCACTTTCAGTAAGGTTCGCTGCTCATTCCATGGCGCCGGTGCCAGTTCGTGGCGCATAACAAAAGGTACAGGCTTACTGGCGGGAACAAGCTCTTTATTATTGCTTTTATCATTAATAACCCAGTCTGACGGAAAGTAATTCACCATCTCCTCCACCCGCACTGCATCTGGCGGAGGCAACTGCCCATGATTGAGAAAACGGCGTACATTTGCATAGCTGCCGGTGTCAACATCAAGGCTAAACGTCGCCAACGGGTTTTGCGCTACCTGCTTAACCGGATTGTCATCGAACTGCTGGTAGCGAGCGGTTCCAGGATTTGAGATATGTGTAGCTTTTGCTTTAGCCGCTCTTTCATATGTTGGCGCTTCCTGCAATCGCCCCTGTAAAGCTTGTTTGTCTGAGTATTGTTGCGCTTCTTGCTGGACTAAGGCTTTTGCTTTCGCGTCTGCAGCGGCTTTAGCAGCGGCGGCTCTTTGCTCAGCCACTTTTGTTGCCGCTTGTTGCGCGGCTCGCGCTTGCTGGTCTGTCGATGTAGTAGATTGGTGCTGCGGGTTTTCCTTATCATCAGGCTCCTGTCCGCATCCTGTCAAAATCAAACCACCAATAAGCAACATAATTATATTTTTATTTCTCGTACAAATTCCTTTTAAAAAACTCATGAACCTGGCGTAAAATATATCTTTTGTATATTCCTGTCAGTATTAATTAAATACATTACTGGCACTCATCATGAATAATGATAAAACAACACATTTCATCAACAATAAATATATGAAAAGAATAATTCCTCTCTATATCATATTGCTAATATTTTCTCTCCCTTTACTTGTTTTATATCAACCTTACGTCAGCGCCTTACCCCCCACACCGCAACATGCCAGCCCTGAGCAGCTAGAAAAAACGGTACGTTATCTTTCACAAACACAGTATCCACGCAGTGCTGATCATATTGATAAATTGAATATATCTGCCAGCTATATTAAAAATATTTTCACACAAAGCGGGGCAAAAGTTACCGAACAGAGGGTTCCTATTATTGATGGGCCTTACAAAAACATTATTGCTGACTATGGTCCACAGGATGGACCGCTGATTATTATTGGTGCGCACTATGATTCCGCAACCAGTTATGAAAACGACCAATTAATCTATACGCCTGGTGCGGATGATAACGCCAGCGGCGTCGCAGGATTACTGGAACTGGCGCGTCTGCTACAACAGAAAGCACCAGCTATTGGCGTACAACTGGTTGCCTATGCTTCGGAAGAGCCGCCCTTCTTTCGCAGTGACGAAATGGGAAGCGCGGTACATGCCGTTACCCTGATGCGCCCGGTTAAACTGATGATATCCCTTGAAATGATTGGGTTTTATGATTCCGCGCCTGGGAGTCAAGACTACCCTTACTCTGCGATGTCCTGGCTTTATCCCGATCGAGGTGACTTTATTGCTGTGGTCGGCAGAATGCAGGATATCAGCGCCGTGCGTCAGGTAAAAGCCGCGTTGTTATCGTCAAAAGAATTATTTGTTTATTCTATTAATGCCCCTGATTTTATTCCAGGTATTGATTTCTCCGACCACCTTAATTACTGGCAGCAGGATATTCCCGCCGTCATGATTACAGACACAGCTTTTTATCGTAATAAACAATATCACCAGCCCGGCGATACAGCAGACAGACTGAACTATCAGAAAATGGCGCAGGTGGTGGATGGTGTTATAACCTTGTTGTACAACAGTAAATAATAAAATTTTCTCGAGGCGGCTCCAGAAAAAGCAGCTTGTATATTTTATTTTTCTCCGTCTGTTTTAAGATGCGCAAAAGGAAATCTGACGGGAGAAATAAGATGGGAATGATTGCGTATTTTGCGGAAATAAACTCAGAAAAGGCCAACAAGCTGATTGAGTCTAATGAAAAATCTTTAATGGACGATATTCATGAAACGCTTTCAGGCTCAAGGCGACTGGATATTGATAAACGCTGGGATTTTTTACATTTTGGCCTGACGGGCACCTCTGCCTTTGATCCAGCGAAGAATGATCCGCTGAGTCGTGCTGTGCTCGGTGAACATAGTCTCGAAGAGGGTATCGATGGTTTCCTGGGATTGACATGGAATCAGGAATTAGCCGCTACTATCGACCGCCTGGAGGCACTCGACCGAAATGAGCTGCGTAAACAGTTTTCCATTCAGCGGCTCAATGAAATGGAGATATATCCGGGAGTGACCTTTTCAGAAGAGTTAGAGGGGCAACTCTTTGCTTCGATCATGCTTGATATGGAAAAGCTGATTAGTGCGTACAGACGTATGCTACGGCAAGGGAATCATGCGCTGACGGTTATTGTTGGGTGATGGTGTCAGGGCACCATAAAAAAACCGCCGAACATGTCGGCGGCTTTCTCAGCTTACAGACTGACGACTTACATCATCGGCATTGCCAAACGCACAATGCTAATCAGCGGTTGCGGCCATACACCCAGCACCAGAACCAGCAGTGCAGAGATTAGCACCACGATACCACCTGCTGTGTACTGCCAGTCTGACGGCGCATCACGGTTTGGCTGTTCTGAACCATGAAGGTACAGACTCACCGCCACACGCAGGTAGTAGTAGAGGCCGATTGCCGAACCGACAACCACAGCGCCCACCAGCCACCATAAGTGCGCCTGAACACCGACTGCCAGCACGTAGAACTTACCGATAAAGCCCAGCGTCATCGGGATACCGGCCAGAGACAGCATCATCACCGTCATCACTGCCGCGAGGATCGGGCGATGCCAGAACAGACCACGGTAAGAGAACAGGGAATCAGCATCCGGGCCACGGTACGGGCTGGACATCAGGCTGACCACACCGAACGCACCGAGGCTGCTGAACAGATAACCGGCCAGGTAAACCCCTACCGCTTCCATCGACATCTCGCCAGTTTGCAGCGCAATCAGCGCCACCAGCAGATAGCCGAGGTGAGAGATAGATGAGTAACCGAGCAGACGTTTGATGTTGGTCTGGCTCAGCGCCATCAGGTTACCGAAGATGATGGAGGCAAAGGCGATAATCGCCAGCACCACGCGAATCGCTTCGCTGTCACCCACCGGTGCGTAAAGGAACAAACGCATCACCACACCGAAGATAGCGATTTTGCTCGCCGTCGCCAGGAAGGTGGAAACCGGAGCTGGCGCGCCCTGGTATACGTCTGGCGTCCACAGGTGGAACGGCACTAGAGAGAGTTTGAAGCCGAGGCCAACAATCATCAGGCCGAAACCTGCCAGCAACAGCGGCTCGTTGAGCATACCATCGCCGAGGTTTTTACCCAGTGCAACAAACGACAGGTCACCAGACTGCGCGTACACCAGCGCCATACCGAACAGCAGAAAAGAAGACGCGGCGGCAGAGAGAATGGTGTATTTGATACTGGCTTCCAGCGAACGTTTCTGGCGGAAAGCGTAACCGACCAGGCCAAACAGCGGCAGAGAGATCAGTTCGATACCGAGGAACAGAGACGCCAGATGGTTGGCATTCGCCAGCAGGATCCCGCCCAGCGCGGCAATTAACACCAACAGGTAGAACTCGTCCTTGTTGTCGTTATAGCCTTCAAGCCACGGGTAAGCGAAAGTACAGGTGGCGAGGCTCGCCAACAGTACCAGCCCGGTGTAAAGCATGGCGAAACCATCAACGCGCATCAGCGGCGTAACGTCCATAGCGCCCGCCTGGCCGACAAACCAGAGCGAAACCAGCGCCGCGTTAAGCCCAATAACCGAGAGCGTAGCGTTGAGGAAATGATTGCGTCGCCACGCAATGGAGAGCATCACAACCACCACCGTCAAGCCGACGATCAGCAACGGTAGCAGTGCGATCAGGTTTTGTGGAGTTATTGTCATGGCGATTTACGGCCTTGTAGTAGTAACGGAATTAACAAACCACTGCTGGATATTGCCAATCGCGGAGTGCGAGGTATCCAGAATCGGCTGCGGATAGAAGCCCAGCAGTACCAGCAGCACCACCAGCAACAGGATCATAAACAGCTCACGCAGCGACATCCCTGGCAGTTCCTGGCTGGCAATCTGGCTTTTCGCTTTACCGAAGTAAGCGCGATGCAACATCGCCAGCGAATAAACAGATGCAAAGACCAGCCCAAAGGTAGAGATAACGGTAATCACCGGGACAACCTGGAAGCTGCCGAACAGAATCATAAATTCGCCGACGAAGTTACCGGTGCCGGGCATCCCAAGCGTCGCCACCGCAAAGAACAGGGACAGTGCTGGCAGCCATTTCATCTTGCTCCACAGACCGCCCATCATGCGCATGTCGCGGGTGTGGATACGTTCATAAAGCTGACCGCAGAGAATAAACAGACCCGCCGCCGACAAGCCGTGCGCAATCATCTGAATAACCGCACCCTGGTAGGCCAACTGGCTGCCGGTGTAGATAGCAATCAGCACGAAGCCCATGTGGGAAACCGAGGTGTAGGCGATCAGACGTTTGATATCAGTCTGGGCAAAGGCCATCCACGCACCGTAGAAGATGCCGATAACACCCAGCCACATAGCGATTGGCGCGAACTCTGCCGACGCGTTCGGGAACAGCGGCAGGGAGAAACGCAGCAGACCGTAAGCGGCGGTTTTCAGCAAGATCCCCGCGAGGTCAACGGAACCGGCAGTCGGTGCCTGGGAGTGCGCATCCGGCAGCCAGCCGTGCAGTGGAACCACCGGCATTTTCACCGCAAAGGCGATGAAGAAGCCCAGCATCAGCAGATATTCCACACCGCTGGACATTGGCGTATTCAGCAACTCTTCATAGTTGAAGGTCCAGACGCCGGTCGCATTGTAGTGAACGAAAACCAGCGCCAGGATGGCGATCAACATCACCAGACCACTCGCCTGGGTATAAATGAAGAACTTGGTTGCCGCCGTGATACGCGTTTTACCGTCAGAGGCTTTATGCCCCCACAGTGCGATCAGGAAGTACATCGGCACCAGCATCATTTCCCAGAAGAAGAAGAACAGGAACATGTCGATGGCAAGGAACACGCCGATAACGCCGCCCAGGATCCACATCAGGTTGAGGTGGAAGAAGCCCTGATATTTTTCGATCTCATTCCACGAGCAAAGTACCGCCAGCACGCCGAGCAGACCGGTCAGGACGACCATCAGCAGCGACAGACCATCAATGGCGAGATGGATAGAGATTCCAAAACGCGGGATCCACGGCATGTCGAATTCAGACTGCCACTGCGGAATTCCGGCGGATTGCGTCAGTGAATAACCGCCCTGCAACCACAGTTGCAGCGACAGCGCCAGCGTCAATCCCATGGTGATCAGCGCGATCCAGCGCGGCACCTTGACGCCAAAGCGTTCGGTCTGCCAGCACAGGAAGCCGCCGATAAAGGGAATTAATATTAGCCAGGGTAGTAACATGGCGATCTTTATTCCTTGTAAAAGTCCCGTCAGGACCGGATTTTCAACGAATTCTCACGACAGAAAATTCTCTTCGGATTGCGGTTGTAGTGTCGGATGCGCCGCGAAGGCGGCTTATCCGACCTACGTACTTATATGCCCAGGGGCAATTCCACAATCCTTAACTCAACGCAGTACCATCAACAGTGCCAGCACCACGACCGCACCGATGCTCATGGATGCCACATACCAGCGCAGGTAGCCGTTCTCACTGAACAGCAGACCTTTACCCGCAAGGCGCGAGAGAATCGCCGGAATGTTCATCATTGAGTTCAGCGGATCGCGTTTCAGCAACCAGGCGATACCCAGGAACGGCTTGACGAACACTTTGTCGTACAACCAGTCAAAGCCCCAGGCGTTGTACCACCAGGTTCCCAGCAGGCGACCCGGCGCACTGTTGGCAATGGAGGTCACCAGAGTACGTTTACCCAGCCACAGCCAGGCTGCCAGCAGAATGCCGACGACCGCAACCACGCCAGAGGTAATTTCCAGGGTCAACATGCTGCCGTGTGCCAGTTCCGTAGTTTGCGGAAGCACGCCCTGCAGCGGCGGTACAATCAGTGCGCCAACGAAGGTGGAAAGGATCAGCAGCACAATCAGCGGCAGGCTGTGGGTGATCCCTTTCACGGCGTGAGCGTGAATTTGTTCTTTTCCGTGGAAGACGATGAAAATCATACGGAAGGTGTAGAGCGAGGTCATAAACGCACCGACCAGACCTGCCACCATCAGATTGATATGACCATTCGCCATCGCACCCGCGAGGATCTCATCCTTACTGAAGAAGCCCGCAGTGACCAGCGGCAGTGCCGACAGTGCCGCGCCGCCCACCAGGAAGCAGAGATAAACCAGCGGAATAGATTTACGCAGACCGCCCATCTTGAAGATGTTCTGTTCGTGATGACAAGCCAGAATGACGGAACCGGATGCCAGGAACAGCAACGCTTTAAAGAACGCGTGGGTCATCAAGTGGAAAATCGCCGCATCCCATGCCTGTACGCCAAGCGCCAGGAACATGTAGCCAATCTGGCTCATGGTGGAGTAAGCGAGAACACGTTTGATGTCGGTTTGTACCAGCGCGGCAAAGCCTGCCAGCACCAGCGTCACCGCACCCACAATACCGACCAGATGCAGAATTTCCGGAGTCATCAGGAACAGACCGTGGGTACGGGCGATCAGGTAGACACCAGCGGTTACCATCGTTGCGGCGTGGATCAACGCAGAGACAGGCGTCGGGCCAGCCATCGCGTCGGCAAGCCATGTCTGCAACGGCAGCTGCGCAGATTTACCGACCGCACCGCCCAGCAGCATCAGCGTCGCCCACATCAGCATGTTATTGCCTTCAGCAAAGTGCGCTGGTGCCAGTTCCACCATTTCGCGGAAGTTCAGGGTGCCCAGTTCGTTGTAGAGAATGAACAGCGCGAAAGCGAGGAACACGTCACCCACACGGGTCACGACGAACGCTTTCATTGCCGCTGCACCATTCTTCGGATCGGTGTAATAGAACCCGATCAGCAGATAGGAGCACAGACCCACGCCTTCCCAGCCGAGGTACATCAGCAGCAGGTTATCGGCGAGAACCAGAACCACCATGCTGGCGATGAACAGGTTGGTGTAGGCGAAGAAGCGAGAGTACCCCTCTTCACCGCGCATATACCAGGAGGCGTACATGTGAATAAGGAAACCCACACCAGTGACCACCGAGAGCATGGTCAGCGACAGGCCGTCCAGCACCAGGTTGAAACCGATATTAAAGTCGCCTACCGACATCCACGTCCACAGCGGCTGGCTGTAAGCCTGCTCGCCGTTAGCGAAGAAATCGACGCCAATAAAGGCAGTCACCAGCGCCGCCAGGCCCACAGAGCCAACGCCCACGATCGCCGAGACGTTTTCAGACCAACGCCCACGAGAGAACGCCAGCAGGACGAAGCCAATCAATGGCAAAATAATGGTTAAGGCAAGCATGTTCATCCGCGCATCTCACTTACTGAATCGATGTTCAGGTTCTGGTGACGACGGTGAAGTTGCAGCAGCAGCGCAAGGCCGATACTCGCTTCCGCCGCCGCGAGGCTGATGGCGAGAATGTACATCACCTGACCGTCGGTCTGGCCCCAGTAGCTACCGGCGACCACAAAGGCCAGCGCGGAGGCGTTAATCATGATTTCCAGACCAATCAGCATAAACAGCAGATTGCGACGGATAACCAGACCGGTTAAGCCAAGAACGAATAAGATTGCCGCGAGGATCAGTCCATGTTGTAAGGGGATCATGCGCGCTCCTCCGTTTTTCTTTTCGCGCTGTCGTCTTTACGATTGCTCAGCACTTCACCCGCACGCTCTTCACGACCGACGTGGAAGGCCACAACCAGACCAGCCAGCAGCAGCATAGAAGCCAGTTCAACCGCCAGTACGTAAGGCCCGAACAGCGTAATACCCACTGCTTTAGCACTGATTGGCGTACCGTCGATACCCTGATCGTTAACACCGAGAATGGCGTAAACAATCACCACCAGCATGATGGCCGACAAAATTGCCGGACCAATCCACACCTGCGGTTTCAGCCACTGGCGTTCCTGTTCAATTTCCGAACCGCCCAGGTTGAGCATCATCACCACGAACACGAACAGCACCATAATGGCACCGGCGTAGACAATAATTTCCAGCGCACCGGCGAAGTAAGCGCCCAGTGAGAAGAACACCCCGGAAATCGCCAGCAGCGAAATAATCAGGTACAGCAGTGCGTGCACCGGATTGGTATGGGTGATCACTCGCAAGGTCGCAAGTATGGCTATCAGGCCACAGATATAAAAAGCGAACTCCATTGCCCCTCTCCTTACGGTAACAGGCTCTTGACGTCGATAGGCTTGGCTTCGTTCTCTGCTTCGCCCTTATCTTTGCCGTCGATTGCCATACCTGCCATCCGGTAGAAGTTATATTCCGGGTATTTGCCCGGACCGGAGATCAGCAGATCCTCTTTCTCGTAAACCAGATCCTGGCGCTTGTATTCCCCCATTTCGAAATCCGGGGTTAACTGGATCGCCGTGGTCGGACAGGCTTCTTCGCACAGACCACAGAAAATGCAGCGTGAGAAGTTGATGCGGAAAAATTCCGGATACCAGCGACCGTCTTTGGTTTCTGCTTTTTGCAGCGAGATACAGCCGACCGGGCAGGCTACCGCACAGAGGTTACAGGCCACGCAACGCTCTTCGCCGTCCGGGTCGCGGGTCAGAACGATACGACCACGATAACGGGGCGGCAGATAGACCGGCTCTTCCGGGTACATTCGCGTTTCGCGTTTGGCGAACGCGTGCAGGCCGATCATCCAGATACTACGAACCTGGGTGCCGAAACCTACTAACAATTCTTTTAAGGTCATGGTCTTAGTGCCCCTTATTGCGCCTGCCAGAGAATGACAGCCGCCGTTACCAGCAAGTTGATCAGCGTCAGCGGCAGGCAGATTTTCCAGCCGAAGGACATTACCTGGTCATAACGCGGACGCGGTAACGACGCACGAATCAAAATGAACATCATCATAAAGAACGCGGTTTTCAGCGCGAACCAGATGAATGGCGGTAACAACGGGCCTTGCCAGCCACCGAAGAACAGCGTCACCATCAGTGCAGAGATGGTCACAATCCCGATGTACTCACCCACGAAGAACAGACCGAACTTCATGCCGGAGTATTCAATGTGGTAACCATCCGCCAGTTCCTGCTCGGCTTCCGGCTGGTCAAACGGATGACGGTGACACACCGCCACGCCCGCGATGGCAAAGGTAATAAAACCAAAGAATTGCGGGATGACGTTCCACACATGCGCCTGGCTGTTGACGATGTCGGTCATGTTGAATGAACCGGCCTGCGCCACCACGCCCATCAGGGAAAGCCCGAGGAACACTTCGTAGCTCAGGGTCTGCGCAGAAGCACGCATCGCACCCAACAGCGAGTATTTGTTGTTACTTGACCAGCCCGCAAACAGCACCGCGTAGACCGCCAGACCTGCCATCATCAGGAAGAACAAAATCCCGATGTTCAGGTCGGCAACCACCCAACCCGGACTGACTGGCACAATCGCAAAGGCCAGCAGCAGCGAGGTAAAGGCAATCATCGGCGCCAGGGTAAAGATGACGCGATCCGAGAATTTCGGGATCCAGTCTTCTTTAAAGAACATTTTGATCATGTCCGCGACCAACTGGAGCGAACCGCCCCAGCCAACACGGTTAGGTCCATAACGGTTCTGGAACAGACCCAGCAGGCGACGTTCGCCAAAGCTCATGAATGCCCCACAGGTGACAACCACCAGCAGGATCACCACCGCTTTGAGGATGGTCAGCAGGATCTCAATCAGTTCCGGTGATATCCAACTCATTGTTGTGCCTCCTTGAGATCCTCAAGATGCGCGCCAGCCAGCACCGGAGCAATGCCGGACATACCCATCGGCAAGCCCACCTGCCCTGCCGTCAGCCCTTCGGCGATTTCAACCGGCAGCGTGACCGTGTTGCCATCGTAACTAAAGGAGACGCGTGTCCCCGCATTCACACCCAACTTCGCGGCATCTGCCGGGTTAAGTTTGATGTACGGCTGCGGCATACGGCTCTGGAAGACCGGAGCACGCTGTGACAATTCATCGCTGCCAAACAGGTGGTAGTACGGCGCAATACGCCATTTCCCGTCCTGCGGCTGGAAGCGTGCCGGTACGCTGGTGAAGTAATCCAGACCATTCTCGCTGGTTTCAAACAGACGCACGCCCGGATCGCCAAAGCGCAGTTTGCCGCCCACTTCGTCCTGGAATTTGTTCCACGCCTGCGGGGAGTTCCAGCCCGGTGCCCAGGCAAACGGCACTTGCGAACGGTGCGCGGTCGGCTGGTTGTTACCTTCCATCGAGAAGGTGAACATGGTGTCAATATCCTGCGGTTGACGCGGCTCATGAACGCTGATGTTGGCGCGCATGGCGGTACGACCACTGTAACGGTGCGGCTCACGAGCCAGTTTCTGACCACGAATACGGAATGTCGCATCCGGCGCAGCATCTTTGATACCTGCCAGTTCCGGGATTTTCGCCACAACAGCGTCAATCACATGGTCGAGCTGCGTCCAGTCCACTTCACGGCTCAGCAGGGTGCTGTGCAGCGAGTGCAGCCAGCGCCAGCTTTCCAGCATGACCGTTTTGCTGTCGTAATAGGACGGGTCGTAAACCTGGAAGAAACGTTGAGCGCGACCTTCGTTGTTGATAACCGTACCGTCGCTTTCAGCAAAGCTGGCGGCGGAAAGCACCAGATGGGCGTTTTCCATGATCGCTGTGCGTTGATGGTCAACCACCATCACCAGCGGCGCTTTAGCCAGCGCAGCATTCACGCGGGTTGCGGAAGCGTGACGATGCAGATCGTTTTCCAGCACCACCACCGCGTCGGCGCGTCCGGTTTCCAGTTCGGTTAACGCTTCTTCAAGCGAACCGCCGCCCATAATGCCCAGCCCCATGCTGTTGACGGAACGGGCAATCATGGTGATACCTACGTCAGCGCCGCGACCTTTCAGGGCTTTCGCCACGTTAGCCGCCGCCTGAATCACTTCTGTGCTACCGGCGTTCGTCCCGGAGATAATCAACGGTTTCTTCGCACCAGCCAGAGCCTGCACGATGACGTCGATTTTGCTTTGCAGCTCAGGCTCGATACCGTCAACCGCTGGCGCGGAGTTATCCAGCGCATGGGCGATGGCAAATCCTAAACGCGCCTGATCTTCAACCGGTGCGCGGTAAGTCCACGCTGCGATATCATCCAGACGGGTGTCATCAACGTTAGTGACAAACAGCGGATGCTTCGCACGTTGACCGATGTTGAGGATTGCCGCAATCTGCCAGTCAGCCACTTTCTGTGCTGCCGCCATTTCGCGTGCTTTACCTTTCACCGCCTGACGCACCGCTAGCGCGACGCGTGCGCCGGTCTGGGTAACATCTTCGCCCAGTACCAGTACCGCATCGTAAGATTCGATTTCGCGCAGAGCCGGAGTATAAATGCCGCCTTCACGCAACACTTTCAGCGCCAGTTGCAGACGTTCCTGCTCACCGTGAGCGATACCGGTATAGAAGTTTTCTTCGCCCACCAGCTCACGCAGCGCAAAGTTGCTTTCCACGCTGGCACGCGGAGAGCCGATGCCGATGACTTTCTTCGACTGACGCAGAATATCTGCTGCGCCCTGCATTGCCTGTTCGGCGTTGAGGGTAATGAAATCATCGCCACGACGCTGTACCGGCTGACGCGGACGATCTTTCAGGTTGACGTAGCCGTAACCGAAACGACCACGGTCGCAGAGGAAGTAGTGGTTTACCGTACCGTTGTAACGGTTTTCGATACGACGCAGTTCGCCGTAACGTTCGCCGGGGCTGATGTTACAGCCGATGGAACATTGCTGGCAGATGCTCGGCGCAAACTGCATATCCCATTTACGGTTGTAACGCTCGGAGTGCGTTTTGTCGGTAAATACGCCGGTCGGGCAAATTTCGACCAGATTACCGGAAAATTCGCTTTCCAGGGTGCCATCTTCCGGGCGACCGAAGTAGACGTTGTCGTGCGCGCCATAAACGCCCAGATCCGTACCGTCAGCGTAATCTTTGTAGTAACGCACACAGCGGTAACAGGCGATGCAGCGGTTCATTTCATGAGAGATGAACGGCCCCAGATCCTGATTGCGGTGGGTACGTTTGGTGAAACGGTAGCGACGGAAGGTATGCCCGGTCATCACGGTCATATCCTGAAGGTGGCAGTTACCGCCTTCTTCACATACCGGACAGTCGTGCGGGTGGTTAGTCATTAACCACTCGACCACACTTTCACGGAACTGTTTCGCTTCTTCGTCGTCAATGGAAATAAAGGTGCCATCGGAAGCCGGTGTCATACAGGACATCACCAGGCGACCACGCGTGTCTTCCGCGTTTTGGTATTGCTTCACCGCACACTGGCGGCAAGCACCGACGCTTCCCAGCGCCGGATGCCAGCAAAAGTAAGGAATATCGAGACCCAGAGACAGACAAGCTTCCAGCAGGTTGTCCGCTCCGTTGACCTCGTATTCTTTGCCGTCTACATGAATTGTAGCCATTAGCATGCTTCCAGTTTTCTCAGTCAGAGACTGAGCGTTAATCGAAATTCGGTTACCAGCGTTCTTTCAGCAGGTTCGGCTGAATCCCATTAATCAAATGGGTATTGCTGAACGGCTGTTTGATTCCCGCTTCAAATTCTTCGCGGAAATATTTGATGGCGCTCTGTAACGGCTCCACCGCACCAGGTGCGTGGGCACAGAAGGTTTTACCCGGGCCTAAGAATCGACACAGTTGCTCAAGTGTTTCGATATCGCCCGGCTGACCTTCGCCACGCTCCAGCGCACGCAGAATTTTCACGCTCCACGGTAGACCGTCACGGCACGGTGTACACCAGCCGCAGGATTCACGGGCGAAAAACTCTTCCAGGTTACGCACCAGCGATACCATGTTGATCTCATGGTCAACCGCCATCGCCAGCGCCGTACCCAGACGGCTGCCCGCTTTACCGATACTTTCGAATTCCATCGGCAGGTCAAGGTGCGCTTCGGTCAGGAAGTCGGTGCCCGCGCCGCCTGGCTGCCAGGCTTTGAATTTCAGGCCGTCACGCATACCACCGGCGTAATCTTCGAGGATCTCGCGTGCGGTAGTGCCGAACGGCAGTTCCCACAGACCCGGATTTTTCACCCGACCGGAGAAGCCCATCAGCTTGGTGCCAGCATCTTTGCTTTTCGAGATGTTCTGATACCACTCCACGCCGTTAGCAAGGATTGCCGGAACGTTACACAGGGTTTCGACGTTGTTGACGCAGGTCGGTTTACCCCATGCGCCGGAGGTTGCCGGGAATGGCGGTTTTGAACGCGGGTTAGCGCGACGCCCTTCCAGGGAGTTGATTAACGCTGTTTCTTCACCGCAGATGTAGCGCCCTGCCCCGGTATGGACAAACAGTTCAAAATCAAAACCTGTTCCCATAATGTTTTTGCCAAGCAGACCCGCTTCGGTCGCTTCAGCAATGGCACGGCGCAGATTCACTGCTGCTTCAATATATTCGCCACGCAGGAAGATGTAGCCACGGTAAGCTTTCAGCGCAAACGCGGAGATGAGCATACCTTCCACCAGCAGGTGCGGCAGTTGTTCCATCAGCAGGCGGTCTTTATAGGTGCCCGGCTCCATTTCATCGGCGTTACACAGCAGGTAACGGATGTTCATGGATTCGTCTTTCGGCATCAGGCTCCACTTCAGGCCAGTAGAAAAGCCTGCACCGCCGCGCCCTTTCAGGCCGGAGTCTTTTACCTGATTAACGATTTCGTCCGGAGAAAGTCCGGTCAGCGCCTTACGCGCCCCTTCGTAACCGTTTTTGCTGCGGTATTCATCCAGCCACACTGGCTGTTTATCATCACGCAGACGCCAGGTCAGCGGATGCGTTTCGGGAGTACGGATAATGTTTTTCATTTATACCGCTCCAGCAGTTCAGGGATCGCTTCCGGGGTCAGATGCGCGTGAGTATCCTCATCGATCATCATGTTCGGCCCTTTATCACAGTTCCCCAGGCAGCAGGTTGGCAGCAGCGTAAAGCGACCGTCAAACGTCGTTTGCCCTGGTTTGATGTTCAGTTTTTTCTCCAGCGCCGCCTGAATGCCCTGGTAACCGTTGATGTGACAGACCACGCTGTCGCAATAACGGATCACATGGCGACCAACTGGCTGGCGGAAGATCTGGCTGTAGAATGTTGCCACGCCTTCGACATCGCTCGCCGGAATACCCAGAACGTCAGCGATCGCGTGGATCGCACCGTCCGGCACCCAGCCACGCTGCTTCTGAACGATCTTCAGGGCTTCAATGGACGCCGCACGCGGGTCTTCGTAGTGGTGCATCTCGTGCTCAATCGCTTCACGCTCTGCCGCACTCAGCTCAAAAGCCTCGGTTTGTGGTTGTTGATTCTCGTGCATAATTAGCGGTCCACATCTGACATAACAAAATCGATACTGCCCAGATAAACAATCAGGTCAGACACCAGGCTGCCACGGATCGCCGCCGGAATTTGCTGCAAGTGCGCATAACTCGGCGTGCGGATACGGGTGCGATAACTCATGGTGCTGCCGTCGCTGGTCAGGTAGTAACTGTTGATCCCTTTGGTCGCCTCAATCATCTGGAAGGATTCATTGGCAGGCATCACCGGCCCCCACGACACTTGCAGGAAGTGGGTGATCAGGGTTTCGATATGTTGCAGCGTGCGCTCTTTCGGCGGCGGCGTAGTCAGCGGGTGATCCGCTTTGAACGGGCCTTCCGGCATGTTGTTGAGGCACTGCTCAAGAATGCGCAGGCTCTGGCGCAGCTCTTCCACTTTCAGCATTACGCGGGTGTAGCAGTCAGAAACGCCACCACCAACCGGGATTTCAAAGTCGAAGTTTTCATAGCCAGAATAAGGACGCGCCTTACGCACGTCGAAGTCGATCCCGGTGGCTCGCAGGCCAGCACCGGTGGTGCCCCACTCCAGTGCCTCTTTCGCACCGTAGGCGGCAACGCCCTGGGAACGGCCTTTCAGAATGGTGTTTTGCAGCGCCGCTTTCTCGTAAGACGCCAGACGTTTCGGCATCCAGTCGAGGAACTCACGCAGCAGACGATCCCAGCCACGTGGCAGGTCGTGCGCTACGCCGCCAATACGGAACCACGCCGGGTGCATACGGAAACCAGTGATTGCTTCCACCAGATCGTAAATTTTCTGACGATCGGTAAAGGCGAAGAATACTGGCGTCATTGCGCCGACGTCCTGAATAAAGGTCGAGATGTACAGCAGGTGGCTATTGATACGGAACAGTTCGGAAAGCATTACGCGAATCACGTTAACGCGATCCGGCACGGTAATTCCGGCCAGTTTCTCTACCGCCAGCACATAAGGCATTTCGTTAACGCAGCCGCCGAGGTATTCGATACGGTCGGTATACGGAATGTAGCTGTGCCATGACTGGCGTTCGCCCATTTTCTCCGCGCCACGGTGGTGGTAGCCGATGTCTGGTACGCAGTCGACAATCTCTTCGCCGTCGAGTTGCAAAACGATACGGAAAGCCCCGTGTGCCGACGGGTGGTTCGGACCGAGGTTGAGGAACATGAAGTCCTCGTTTTCGGTGCCGCGCTTCATCCCCCACTCTTCCGGTTTGAAGGTCAGGGCTTCCATCTCCAGATCCTGTTTGGCTTTGGTCAGCTCAAACGGCGAGAATTCGGTTGCGCGCGCCGGGTAATCTTTACGCAGCGGGTGACCTTTCCAGGTTTGCGGCATCATGATGCGGCGCAGGTTCGGGTGACCGTCGAAAGTAATGCCAAACAGATCCCAGGTTTCACGCTCATACCAGTTAGCGTTCGGGAACAATTTGGTAAAGGTCGGTACGTGCAAGTCGTTTTCAGCCAGCGCCACCTTCAGCATGATGTCGCGATTACGATCGATGGAAATCAGATGGTAGAAAACAGAAAAATCCGCAGCAGGTAGCCCTTCGCGGTGGGTGCGCAGACGTTCGTCCATGCCGTGTAAATCAAACAGCATGACGTAAGGTTTCGGCAGTTTCTTTAAGAAATCGCCAACTTCCAGTAATTGTTCACGCTTGATCCACACAACGGGAACCCCGGTGCGAGTCGCCTGAACAGTAAAGGCATCCGGCCCAAAACGGTTGCGCAGTTCGCCTATCACCGGATCATCAAGATGATCGCGGGTCTGCCAGGCGGGTTCTTGCGCGGTTAAGTCGGTCATATTGTTCACCATTGCATATGGTCCGTGGTGACTGTCGGCGTGGCTTCGCGCAATAGATTTAGGAATAAGCGAAGAAAAATACCTTTGCCGACAGGCGCAAATTAAATCTCGTCAGGGGTGCGCAGGTTGGTAACGGCAATGCGTTCACCGCGCTTGCGTTCGCGCTCTGATTGCATATTGGCGCGATAAACGCCCTGATCGCCAACGACCCAGGAGAGCGGGCGACGTTCTTTACCAATAGATTCCTGCAACAGCATCAGTGCCTGCATATACGCTTCTGGACGCGGCGGACACCCCGGGATATACACATCAACCGGAATGAATTTATCAACGCCCTGTACAACGGAATAAATGTCGTACATACCGCCAGAGTTGGCACAGGCTCCCATGGAGATAACCCATTTCGGCTCCAGCATCTGGTCATACAGACGCTGAATAACCGGCGCCATTTTGGTAAAGCAGGTTCCTGCCACCACCATCAGGTCAGCCTGACGCGGCGAAGCACGTAATACTTCTGCGCCAAAACGCGCCACGTCATGCACCGCAGTAAATGAGGTCACCATCTCAACGTAACAGCAGGAAAGACCGAAGTTATACGGCCAAATTGAGTTTTTACGACCCCAGTTAACCATGTCATTGAGCTTGCCCATAAACACGTTTTTGTTAACTTCTTGCTCCAGAGGGTCGGTTACAATCTCCTGCTTTTGCAGGGGGTAACGGTCGTTCTCACCGTTGGGATCTATGCGGGTGAGCGTATAATCCATCTTAATGCCTCGCGGTTAGCGTTGACGATTAGCGATACTGTTCGTTTCCGGGTTCATACGCTCGCGGCGAGAACGCGCGGGCGTCCAGTCCAGCGCGCCAATACGCACCAGATAAACCAGACCAGCCAGTAACACAAAAATAAAAATTGCCGCTTCTACAAAGCCAATCCAGCCGCTTTCGCGAATGGAAGTTGACCATGCGAACAGATACAGCGCCTCAACGTCGAAGATAACGAAGAACATGGCCACCAGATAAAACTTGGCAGACAGGCGTAAGCGGGCGGAGCCGACCGAGTCGATACCTGATTCAAACGGCACGTTTTTCGACCTCGCGCGTGCGCGACCGCCTAAAAACCAACCGCCTACCAGCATCAGGCAACACAGGCCAATGGCAACGATAAGAAAGATAGCGAATGCCCAGTGATGAGCGATGACTTCAGTGGATGTTGACATACTCATTGCTTACTCATCAAAAGTAGCGCCAGATTCACTGCTCTTCACGGCAGATGGACGCCACATCGATTCATGGGGAGGAATAAAAAAAACCTTACAATCACTGTAGAAACTATTTTATACAGCTAATTGATGTGGTCTTTTACTCCTTTCTATAACCTTTTGTCAACTTTAACAAAGGTTTCTTCACATTAATTTACATGATATCAACAACTTTTGCATTTAATGCCCTATAGCCCCAGATTGTTGACAACTCCAGGAAAATTAGATGTTGTTGAATCGTGTCCGTTGTGAAGCAATGGAAAAAATACGGGTCTATTTTGACAGGAATTTGTGTCGATTCCTCCCCCCAAAAGAGAGTATTTTCTTGATCTGTGACACGCTTTTGTTAATCCATAACAAAAACACAGCAATAATTTTACGTATTTTTTAACATCATTGTAGCAGGAGATTTTTTTCAGGCGATTTTTTGTTCGTAAGCGTGGAGAATGGCTGATGATTGAAAAATGAACACTTTTGTTCGCCGTGAGGAAAATTCTTAAGGATTTATTGTAAAAAAAGCCACTGGCGTTTTATTAATCACCAGTGGCTTATTTTTACAAACTTATCATCAGAAATTGTTATTGCCAGACGATTATTCGTAATCCCCTTCTATCAACAGGGAATCGTCCCCCTCCTGGGGAGTCAGCGGGCTGTATTGCCATGGGTTGTGATAACTCTCCATTGCCTGGTATATCACCTGCGCCAACTCATTATTGCTGGACGGATCATAGCACAGCAAATATTCGGTATCTGGGAGTGGAGGTAAACCGTCTACCGCGCTCAAAACGCGCAGTTCCGGACTCATCATCTCAACCGGTCTTGCTGTCACGCCAAGACCCGCTTTTACTGCAGCACGAACAGCCGGTAATGTGGAGGCAACATACGCCAGGCGCCATGGAATCTCCGCTTTATTGAGCGTTGCCAGAACCATGTCACGGAACGGACTAGGGTCATCCAGTAACACAAGTGGGATCGGCTCGCCTTTTTGCAACACATATTCCGCAGCGCAATACCAGTGCGTTGGCGAAGTACGCAGGTTCAACGCCTTAAAGGTATCAGGACGATGAGTGGTAACCATTAAATCCACTTCCTGGGACTTCAGCATTTCTGCCATATAGGCATTGCGTTTAACGCGGACATCCAGCGCAAGTTTCGGATAAACCGAACTTACGCGATTAAGCAGGAAAGGTAAGATCGTATCAGCAGATTCATCTGAAGCACCGATAGTTAACACGCCCTGAAGATTACTGAACATCAATGATGAGCAAGCCTCATCATTAAAACGCAGGATTTTCCTGGCGTAACCAAGAAGCTGAATGCCATGTTCAGTTAACAGTTTGTTGCGACCATGCCGAGCGAACAGTTCTTTCCCAACGAGTTGTTCCAGACGTTGCATTTGCTGGCTAACAGCGGACTGAGTACGACACACAGCGGCAGCTGCAGCAGCAAAAGTGTTCAGATCGGCAACAGCAACAAATGTTCTCAGCAGATCGAGGTCGAGGTTAATTATCGGACGATTTGCACTTATCATATATTATCACTTACTGGCGGCTCATACTGAGCTGGTTAATGCTGTGCACACACAAACAAGCAATTCCATTTGTAATGTGCCTCCCTGGCAGTTTCATCCGGAACCCGGATGAAAGTAAAAATGCATATGAGTTGCACTAAAAATGTGGCTCACATTGTTCCGTTATAATGCCTGAAGTAGATCACAGAATATATCTTCAGGGATCGCATATCTATTAAGTTACTCACTCTTTTCTATTTATGACATGCGAGAGTTTATGTAAATGTAAATGTTGCTCCCTGCTCCACTCCCTCGCAGCAGCGCGGCTAATACGTGTACGCGTACAAACAGCGAGGATGAGGCTGCATCAAAAGCAGGTGCTCCGTCATTAAAGTAGGCATTTTACCCTAAAACCCTTTTATTTATAAGGGTCATTGCGAATTATCTGATGCAAAGTTATGTTATGTTAGGCAAAGTAATCTTCTATTATTAATATGCACAACAAAGCCTTTTTGAATATTAAATAATAATTAATTAGCATCACCCGCATTCATTAATTCCTCTTAACAATAATTTCCCCCGTCATCACCTATACGACACATCGGCAATCACTACTCGTTAATTTTTCACTTATAACGAAAATATCATGAATGCTTTATGTTCGTGATTTCTTAAGCCGAAGAAATTTTACACATTTATCTATCAGACAAAAAAACCATACTCTTAATTGATATTTAGAATAAATCACTACCAAACATCACTTATTAAGTATATGCATCTTATTATTTTGCGATAATTAAGTTATTAACAGCATAATTCCTCTTTCTCTGCCAGCAAAATCTTGTTCTGCAGAACTTCAAAACGCCGCCTCGGGGGAGTACATTGTTCTAAGCTGACTTCCACGGCAGGGAGTGGCGATAACAGCAAAAAGGTCAAGATTCATGTCCCCCATTGAAAAATCCAGCAAATTAGAGAATGTCTGTTACGACATCCGTGGTCCGGTGCTGAAAGAAGCAAAACGCCTGGAAGAAGAAGGTAACAAGGTACTGAAACTGAACATCGGCAACCCAGCGCCGTTCGGTTTTGACGCACCCGATGAAATCCTGGTTGACGTGATACGCAACCTCCCGACAGCTCAGGGCTATTGCGATTCCAAAGGTCTTTACTCCGCGCGTAAAGCCATCATGCAGCACTACCAGGCTCGCGGTATGCGTGATGTTACCGTGGAAGATATTTACATTGGCAATGGTGTATCAGAGCTTATCGTTCAGGCAATGCAGGCATTGCTGAACAGTGGGGACGAAATGTTGGTTCCTGCGCCTGATTACCCTCTATGGACAGCGGCAGTTTCGCTCTCCGGCGGTAAAGCAGTGCACTATCTTTGCGATGAATCCTCTGACTGGTTCCCGGATCTCGATGACATTCGCGCCAAAATTACGCCACGCACGCGCGGCATTGTTATTATCAACCCGAACAACCCAACCGGCGCAGTATATTCCAAAGAACTTTTGATGGAGATTGTGGAGATTGCGCGTCAACATAATCTCATTATCTTCGCCGATGAAATTTACGACAAAATCCTCTATGACGACGCTGAGCATCACTCGATTGCGCCGTTAGCTCCTGACTTGCTGACTATTACCTTTAATGGACTGTCGAAAACGTATCGTGTTGCTGGCTTCCGTCAGGGCTGGATGGTGCTGAACGGGCCGAAAAAACACGCCAAAGGCTACATCGAAGGTCTGGAAATGCTGGCCTCAATGCGACTGTGCGCTAACGTTCCCGCACAACACGCAATACAGACCGCACTCGGCGGCTATCAGAGCATCAGCGAGTTTATCATGCCGGGCGGACGTCTTTACGAACAGCGTAATCGCGCCTGGGAATTGATTAACGACATTCCAGGTGTTTCCTGCGTGAAGCCGCGCGGCGCACTGTACATGTTCCCGAAAATCGACGCCAAACGCTTTAATATTCACGACGATCAGAAGATGGTACTGGATTTCCTGTTACAGGAAAAAGTTCTGCTGGTACAAGGAACTGCATTTAACTGGCCATGGCCGGATCACTTCCGCATTGTCACGCTGCCGCGTGTTGATGATATCGAACTGTCCTTGAGCAAGTTCGCTCGTTTCCTTTCCGGTTATCATCAGTTGTAATCTTAAATTCACTGCCGGAGATTGCATCCGGCAGTGTTATCCCTCCACAATGACCTCAGGATGTCATCACTCGTAAGGTCACTATGAAACAGAGCCATTTTTTTGCCCACCTCTCCCGCCTGAAACTCATTAACCGCTGGCCGCTAATGCGCAACGTGCGGACGGAAAATGTGTCCGAACACAGTTTGCAGGTAGCGATGGTCGCCCATGCGCTGGCAGCCATCAAGAATCGCAAATTTGGCGGACAGGTGAATGCAGAACGCATCGCACTGCTGGCGATGTACCACGATGCCTCTGAAGTGCTCACTGGCGATCTCCCTACTCCGGTGAAATACTTCAACTCGCAAATCGCCCAGGAATATAAAGCCATTGAGAAAATCGCTCAGCAAAAACTTGTCGATATGGTTCCGGAGGAGCTGCGGGATATTTTTGCGCCATTAATCGATGAAAATGCGTATAGCGATGAAGAAAAGTCACTGGTTAAACAGGCGGATGCGCTGTGTGCGTACTTGAAATGCCTGGAAGAACTCGCAGCCGGAAATAATGAATTTTTGCTGGCAAAAACGCGACTGGAAGCGACGCTTGAAGCGCGCCGCAGCCAGGAGATGGACTACTTCATGGAGGTATTTGTTCCCAGCTTTCATCTTTCGCTCGATGAGATTAGCCAGGATTCACCGCTGTAAGCAGCCAGATACCAGCCGACACTGCCTGATAAGACGCGCCAGCGTCGCATCAGGCAATAAGCGACGGATGTGACATCAGGCTCTCGTCAAAATGGAAACAACATCGGGATCATGACCACACAAACCACCATCACGATAATGGTGAACGGTACTCCCAGCTTCACAAAGTCACTGAAACTGTAATTCCCCGGGCCTAAAACCAGTGTGTTAACGGGGGAAGAAACTGGCGTCATAAAAGCGGCGGATGCAGCCATCGCCACGACCATTGCGAACGGATAAGGTGATACGCCCATTGTTTTTGCGGCAGCCAGCGCAATCGGAGCCATCAACACCGCCGTCGCGGTATTAGAGATAAATAACCCAATAACTGCCGACAAGACAAACAAACAGACCAGCATCATATGCGGCCCGTAACCGCCGCCGATGTCCATCAGCCCTTTCACCGCCAGCGCGACACCACCGGTTTTCTGTAATGCCACAGCAAACGGCATCATCCCAACGATCAAAATAATGCTCGGCCAGTGAATGGATTTATAGGCACTTTCGGCATCGATACAGCGGAATTTCCCCATCAGCAGGCAGGCAATGATAGCGGCAACAGGGTTAGGAATTTCATCGGTCAGCATTAACGCCACCATCAGCACCAGACAGAAAATGGCATGTGGCGCCTGGCTGTGTGCGGGTGATGCTTCACTCACTTCTTCCGGTAAATTCAGCGCCACAAAATCGCGGCCCTGTTTTGCCAGCATACCGATCAGTTTCCAGTTACCAACCACCAGAATAATATCGCCCAGCAGCAGAGGTTCATCCGCCAACGAACCTTCCAGCGCCACGCCATTGCGTTTCAGCCCCACGACATTCAGCCCGTAGCGGGTACGAAAGCCGATTTCGCGAACCGATTTACCAATAAGCTCTGACTCAGGAATTAATGAAATCTCTGCCATACCGACATCAAGAGCCTGATCGGAAAAATACTCGCCGCGCAAAACCATCGGCTCCAGTAATTGTTCACTGCAAAATTGCCGGAGATCGACGTCAGCCGCTGACATATCAATAAGCAAAACGTCACGCGCGCGAAATTCAGAAACCCCGTTCACATTCACAATAACACGACGAAAACGACGCCAGCGTTCAACACCAATGACGTTTGCGCCATAGCGTTCACGCAATTTAAGGTCGTCCAGCCGTTGACCGATCATCGGCGAACCGGGGCGAATAGCCAGACGGCGCGCACGCCCGGTAAGACGGTATTCACGAATAAGATCGCGGAAGGTGCGACGCGTCCAGCCTTCGCGCTGCGGAGTCTGGGAATCCCCTTTCAGCATAAAACGCATCACCAGCATGTATAAGATGCCGAGTACCAATACGACCAGGCCGATAGGCGTTACGCTAAAGAAACTAAACCCGTGATAACCCTCGCGTAGCAGTTCGCTGTTCACCACCAGGTTAGGCGGCGTCGCCACCAGCGTCATCATGCCGCTAATCAGCCCGGCAAAACTTAGCGGCATCATCAGGCGCGATGGCGACGTTTGCATACGCATGGCAACGCTTAACACCACGGGAATAAAGATAGCGACGACGCCAGTTGAACTCATAAATGCGCCAAGACCCGCAACAGTTAACATCAGTAAAACCAGCATTTTGATTTCACTGCTGCCGGCCACTTTGACCAGCCATGTCCCCATAACGGTGGCAACGCCAGTACGGACTAAACCATCGCCAATAATAAACAGGGCGGCGATCAGCACAACGTTAGGATCGGAAAAGCCGGAAAAAACTTCGGGGACCGTCAGCGTTCCGCTTAATGCAAACGCGACAATAACAAACAAAGCGACCGCATCCATACGCACTCTGCCTGTTGCAAACAGGACTATGGCAACGGCCAGTAATGAGAGAACCCAGATCAATTCACCGTTCACAACTTATCCTTGTTAATTGAGGGGGATGGCTTGATTCTGCCACAAAAAAGCCCCGACGAGACGGGGCTAAATCATGATTAGGTGTTTCACGAAATAATAACATCGCCATTTGGCTGTTTGGTCACAGTAATTTGCTCCAGACTATGGAGAACCAAATCTACCTCATTCAGACGTGGAGTGTCTGCCGGTGCATTAACCGCAATAACATGGCATCCCGCAGCCAGGCCAGAAAGCACACCTGCGGGAGCGTCTTCCACTACAACGCATTCGTGTGGTGCAAGACCCAGCAGTTGCGCGCCTAACAGATACGCGTCGGGCTCTGGTTTCCCACGTTTCACCCGCTCCGCAGTAACAAATACTTCCGGTGCAGGAAGTCCGGCTACTTTGTGGCGCGCTCGTGCAACTGGCATTGAACCTGAAGTCACAATCGCCCATGGAATACCCGCTTTATTCAAATGATTGAGTAAGGCGATTGCCCCAGGAAGTGCAGAAATTCCTTCGGTTTCCGTAGCCTCAATTTGCTCCAGACGCGTAAACTCTGCAGCAATTTCCGCCTCCGATTTCCCCACCATAAAATGGCGCAGAGACGTTATTGCCTGTTTACCGTGAATAAAAGCCAGCACTTCTTCCGGCGTTAATCCATGGCGTCTCGCCCAGTTGCTCCACGCCCGCTCTACCGCAGGCAGGGAGTCTACCAGCGTACCATCAAGATCAAACAGAAAACCTTTGCACCGCACGCAAGCCTCCTCAGGCGTTAATGATTTGATTAATTTCGTTTGTGCTCAGATGATACTGACGCGGGCAAGAATGCCAGACGTTCAACATGCGTTGGTATTTCTCCCACATTGGCGTCTGGGCATTAAAGCCGTGAGTCCCGGCATCAAAATGGGTGTAACGCCCTTCGACATTAACCATAAAGCGTACATAACCGAGATAACGTGCTTCGGTGGCAGCGTCGAAGCCGAGGAAAGTGACACGGCGTTCATCGATAGCTTGTTGATCCTGCAAATTAGACCAGGAGACATGCAGTGCGTGATACATCTCCATAATGTCGATGATAGTTCGGCAGGTTTCTTCTTTCAGCTCGCCAAACTCACGATCCAGTTCGCGCATCTGCAATCCATAACCGCGTTCAATGATTGTTTGCAGACGACGATAACGTTCAGCATTTGCCGGATCGAGCATAGTCATCATTTTGTACTGGTTAGACAAAATAAGACGTTGCGCGTTGGTCATTTCCATTGTTGACTCCTGTATCACTTTACTACGGTGAAAAAAAAGAAGGCCGATGTCTGCCTTCTTTTATATGCGTAATCAGGGGTCAATTACAAATCATCGAGGAAAGTTTTATCCAGTTGTTTGAAGGCGCGCTTAAGCGTGTCAGCTAATGCCTGATAATCAGGCTTGCCTTCTACGGGTGCTAATGCTTGCCCGGCCTCCTGCAATTTACCGCGAACCTCATAAAACCAACTCAGGATCGCTGGTGGTAATGGCGTAACAGAACGTTTGCCCAGCCACCATAGCCCCTGCATCGGCAAACTCAGGGCGAACAACGCAGTAGCAACAGCCGGCCCAAGCTGACCGCCTAGTGCAATTTGCCAGCAGAGAGTGAACACAGCAATCGGCGGCATAAAACGAATCGCATAGCGCGTCATCTTGATAACGCGATTTTCAACAAAGACCGGGGCAAGGCGTTTTTCCAGCGGCCACGTCTTTGAGTAATGCTGTCCCCGGCGAAACAAGCTAAAAAAATTAACAGAACGATTATCCGGCGTTGACATGCTTCACCTCAACTTCACATATAAAGATTCAAAAATTTGTGCAAATTCACAACTCAGCGGGACAACGTTCAAAACATTTTGTCTTCCATACCCACTATCAGGTATCCTTTAGCAGCCTGAAGGCCTAAGTAGTACATATTCATTGAGTCGTCAAATTCATATACATTATGCCATTGGCTGAAAATTACGCAAAATGGCATAGACTCAAGATATTTCTTCCATCATGCAAAAAAAATTTGCAGTGCATGATGTTAATCATAAATGTCGGTGTCATCATGCGCTACGCTCTATGGCTCCCTGACGTTTTTTTAGCCACGTATCAATTATAGGTACTTCCATGTCGAGTAAGTTAGTACTGGTTCTGAACTGCGGTAGTTCTTCACTGAAATTTGCCATCATCGATGCAGTAAATGGTGAAGAGTACCTTTCTGGTTTAGCCGAATGTTTCCACCTGCCCGAAGCACGTATCAAATGGAAAATGGACGGCAATAAACAGGAAGCGGCTTTAGGTGCAGGCGCCGCTCACAGCGAAGCGCTCAACTTTATCGTTAATACTATTCTGGCACAAAAACCAGAACTGTCTGCGCAGCTGACTGCTATCGGTCACCGTATCGTACACGGCGGCGAAAAGTATACCAGCTCCGTAGTTATCGATGAGTCTGTTATTCAGGGTATCAAAGATGCAGCTTCTTTTGCACCGCTGCACAACCCGGCTCACCTGATCGGTATCGAAGAAGCTCTGAAATCTTTCCCACAGCTGAAAGACAAAAACGTTGCTGTATTTGACACCGCGTTCCACCAGACTATGCCGGAAGAGTCTTACCTCTACGCCCTGCCGTACAACCTGTACAAAGAGCACGGCATCCGTCGTTACGGCGCGCACGGCACCAGCCACTTCTATGTAACCCAGGAAGCGGCAAAAATGCTGAACAAACCGGTAGAAGAACTGAACATCATCACCTGCCACCTGGGCAACGGTGGTTCCGTTTCTGCTATCCGCAACGGTAAATGCGTTGACACCTCTATGGGCCTGACCCCGCTGGAAGGTCTGGTCATGGGTACCCGTTCTGGTGATATCGATCCGGCGATCATCTTCCACCTGCACGACACCCTGGGCATGAGCGTTGACGCAATCAACAAACTGCTGACCAAAGAGTCTGGCCTGCTGGGTCTGACCGAAGTGACCAGCGACTGCCGCTATGTTGAAGACAACTACGCGACGAAAGAAGACGCGAAGCGCGCAATGGACGTTTACTGCCACCGCCTGGCGAAATACATCGGTGCCTACACTGCGCTGATGGATGGTCGTCTGGACGCTGTTGTATTCACCGGTGGTATCGGTGAAAATGCCGCGATGGTTCGTGAACTGTCTCTGGGCAAACTGGGCGTGCTGGGCTTTGAAGTTGATCATGAACGCAACCTGGCTGCACGTTTCGGCAAATCTGGTTTCATCAACAAAGAAGGTACCCGTCCTGCGGTGGTTATCCCAACCAACGAAGAACTGGTTATCGCGCAAGACGCGAGCCGCCTGACTGCCTGATTTCACACCGCCAGCTCAGCTGGCGGTGCTGTTTTGTAACCCGCCAAATCGGCGGTAACGAAAGAGGATAAACCGTGTCCCGTATTATTATGCTGATCCCTACCGGAACCAGCGTCGGTCTGACCAGTGTCAGCCTTGGCGTGATCCGTGCAATGGAACGCAAAGGCGTTCGTCTGAGCGTTTTCAAACCTATCGCTCAGCCGCGTACCGGTGGCGATGCGCCCGATCAGACTACGACTATCGTGCGTGCGAACTCTTCTACCACGACGGCCGCTGAACCGCTGAAAATGAGCTACGTTGAAGGTCTGCTTTCCAGCAATCAGAAAGATGTGCTGATGGAAGAGATCGTCGCAAACTACCACGCTAACACCAAAGACGCTGAAGTCGTTCTGGTTGAAGGTCTGGTCCCGACACGTAAGCACCAGTTTGCCCAGTCTCTGAACTACGAAATCGCTAAAACGCTGAATGCGGAAATCGTCTTCGTTATGTCTCAGGGCACTGACACCCCGGAACAGCTGAAAGAGCGTATCGAACTGACCCGCAACAGCTTCGGCGGTGCCAAAAACACCAACATCACCGGCGTTATCGTTAACAAACTGAACGCACCGGTTGATGAACAGGGTCGTACTCGCCCGGATCTGTCCGAGATTTTCGACGACTCTTCCAAAGCTAAAGTAAACAATGTTGATCCGGCGAAGCTGCAAGAATCCAGCCCGCTGCCGGTTCTCGGCGCTGTGCCGTGGAGCTTTGACCTGATCGCGACTCGTGCGATCGATATGGCTCGCCACCTGAATGCGACCATCATCAACGAAGGCGACATCAATACTCGCCGCGTTAAATCCGTCACTTTCTGCGCACGCAGCATTCCGCACATGCTGGAGCACTTCCGTGCCGGTTCTCTGCTGGTGACTTCCGCAGACCGTCCTGACGTGCTGGTTGCCGCTTGCCTGGCTGCCATGAACGGCGTAGAAATCGGTGCCCTGCTGCTGACTGGCGGCTACGAAATGGACGCGCGCATTTCTAAACTGTGCGAACGTGCTTTCGCTACCGGCCTGCCGGTATTTATGGTGAACACCAACACCTGGCAGACTTCTCTGAGCCTGCAGAGCTTCAACCTGGAAGTTCCGGTTGACGATCACGAGCGTATCGAGAAAGTTCAGGAATACGTTGCTAACTACATCAACGCTGACTGGATCGATTCTCTGACTGCCACTTCTGAGCGCAGCCGTCGTCTGTCTCCGCCAGCGTTCCGTTATCAGCTGACTGAACTTGCGCGCAAAGCGGGCAAACGTATTGTTCTGCCGGAAGGTGACGAACCGCGTACCGTTAAAGCAGCCGCTATCTGTGCTGAACGTGGTATCGCAACTTGCGTACTGCTGGGTAATCCGGCAGAGATCAACCGTGTTGCAGCGTCTCAGGGCGTAGAACTGGGCGCAGGCATCGAAATCGTTGATCCAGAAGTGGTTCGCGAAAGCTATGTTGCTCGTCTGGTCGAACTGCGTAAGAACAAAGGCATGACCGAAACCGTTGCCCGCGAACAGCTGGAAGACAACGTGGTTCTCGGTACGCTGATGCTGGAACAGGATGAAGTTGACGGTCTGGTTTCCGGTGCTGTTCACACCACCGCAAACACCATCCGTCCGCCGCTGCAGCTGATCAAAACTGCACCGGGCAGCTCCCTGGTATCTTCCGTGTTCTTCATGCTGCTGCCAGAACAGGTTTACGTTTACGGTGACTGTGCGATCAACCCAGATCCGACCGCAGAACAGCTGGCAGAAATTGCGATTCAGTCCGCAGATTCCGCCGCAGCCTTCGGTATCGAACCGCGTGTTGCTATGCTCTCCTACTCCACCGGTACTTCTGGTGCAGGTAGCGACGTAGAAAAAGTTCGCGAAGCAACTCGTCTGGCGCAGGAAAAACGTCCTGACCTGATGATCGACGGTCCGCTGCAGTACGATGCTGCGGTAATGGCTGACGTTGCGAAATCTAAAGCACCGAACTCTCCGGTTGCAGGTCGCGCTACCGTGTTCATCTTCCCGGATCTGAACACCGGTAACACCACCTACAAAGCGGTACAGCGTTCTGCCGACCTGATCTCCATCGGGCCGATGCTGCAGGGTATGCGCAAGCCGGTTAACGACCTGTCCCGTGGCGCTCTGGTTGATGACATCGTCTACACCATCGCGCTGACTGCGATTCAGTCTGCACAACAGCAGCAGTAATCTCGTCATAATCCGCAGCCTTGCGCTGCGGATATCTGAACCGGAAATAGTCACTATTTCCGGTTTTTTATTCTCTTAATTTGCATTACTCCTTTCTGATTATCTTGCTTAACTGCGCTGCATCAATGAATTGCGCCATATCACTTTGCATACTTACCACTTTGTCTTGTGCAAGGGAAAATTTGCGCTATGTCCGCAATAACTGAATCCAAACCAACCAGAAGATGGGCAATGCCCGATACGCTGGTGATTATCTTTTTTGTCGCTATTTTAACCAGTCTCGCCACATGGGTTGTTCCGGTGGGGATGTTTGACAGTCAGGAAGTGCAGTACCAGGTTGATGGTCAGACGAAAACACGCAAAGTCGTAGACCCTCACTCATTTCGCATTCTGACCAACGAGGCCGGCGAACCTGAGTATCACCGCGTACAACTGTTCTCGACGGGCGATGAACGCCCTGGCCTGATGAACTTCCCGTTTGAAGGGTTAACCTCCGGATCGAAATACGGGACAGCCGTTGGCATCATCATGTTTATGCTGGTGATTGGCGGTGCATTTGGCATCGTGATGCGTACAGGAACCATTGATAACGGCATCCTGGCGCTTATCCGCCATACACGAGGGAATGAAATTCTCTTTATTCCTGCGCTGTTTATTCTCTTTTCGCTCGGTGGTGCGGTGTTCGGCATGGGGGAAGAGGCCGTCGCCTTTGCCATCATCATTGCCCCGCTAATGGTACGACTGGGTTATGACAGTATTACTACCGTCCTGGTGACCTATATCGCCACTCAAATCGGTTTTGCCAGCTCGTGGATGAACCCGTTCTGCGTAGTTGTCGCCCAGGGGATTGCTGGCGTTCCGGTGCTTTCCGGCTCCGGCCTGCGCATTGTGGTGTGGGTTATCGCCACTCTGATTGGCCTGATCTTTACCATGGTTTACGCCTCACGAGTGAAAAAGAATCCTCTGTTGTCACGCGTGCATGATTCCGATCGCTTCTTCCGTGAAAAGCAGGCTGACGTTGAACAACGTCCGTTTACCTTTGGTGACTGGCTGGTATTGATTGTCCTGACCGCCGTTATGATCTGGGTGATTTGGGGGGTGATCGTTAATGCCTGGTTTATTCCAGAAATCGCCAGCCAGTTCTTCACTATGGGGCTGGTGATTGGCATCATCGGCGTTGTCTTCCGTCTTAACGGCATGACGGTAAATACCATGGCTTCATCCTTTACCGAAGGCGCGCGCATGATGATCGCCCCTGCCCTGCTGGTGGGTTTCGCCAAAGGGATTTTGCTTCTGGTGGGTAACGGTGAAGCTGGTGAGGCCAGCGTGCTGAATACTATCCTCAACAGCATTGCCAATGCCATTAGCGGTCTGGATAACGCTGTCGCGGCCTGGTTTATGTTGCTCTTCCAGGCGGTATTCAATTTCTTCGTGACATCCGGTTCTGGTCAGGCTGCGCTAACCATGCCGTTACTGGCACCGCTTGGCGATCTGGTCGGTGTTAACCGTCAGGTTACCGTGCTGGCGTTCCAGTTTGGCGATGGCTTCAGTCACATCATTTACCCGACCTCGGCTTCGCTAATGGCGACGCTCGGCGTTTGCCGGGTGGACTTCCGTAACTGGCTGAAAGTGGGTGCGACACTGCTTGGACTGCTGTTTATTATGTCCAGCGTCGTGGTGATCGGCGCTCAGTTAATGGGCTACCATTAAAAATGTTAAGAGCCGCAATTGCGGCTCTTTTTTCATTCTGCCGTTTCAGTCTCTACGGCTTCATTTTTGGCATTGCGCTTCATCCACAACGCCAGAGCTTTCAGCGAGTCTGGAGTAAACTCATCGCAACGTGCGGTGATTTCTTCCGGCGTTAGCCAGCAAACTTCACTGACTTCATCTTCCTGGAGGGCGAATGGACCGTGAGAGACACAACTGAACAGCGCGCCCCAGACACGGCAATTTTTATCTTCGAAATAGAACTGCCCGTGCTCGGCAAAGGGGACACCAGCAATGCCCAACTCTTCTTCCGCTTCGCGACGTGCGGATTCCAGCAGTTGCTCATCGGCCTGGACCACACCACCAGCGGTCGCATCTAACATGCCGGGTAAAAAGTCTTTTGTCTCGGTACGACGCTGCACAAGAATTTTGCCCATGCCATCATGCACGACGATATAAGTTGCACGATGACGCAGACACTGTGCCCGCATTTGTTCCCGGCTGGCTTGTGCAATGACTTCGTTCTCTTCATTGACAATATCCACCCATTCAGTACTTGCCAAACGACGCTGTTCCATTATCAGGAAACCTTCTTTTTCTGGCGCTCTTACGGCGCATTTTGAGTTGTGGAGTAAATTACGGATTAATCGCGATCTGCGCAATGATACTTTGATCATTGAGTGCGATTACGCTTAGTACGTCATCATCCAACATGCCATAGCTCGCCGGATAGCCGCCTTTCGGAATGCTTACCGAACCGGGGTTAAAGTGGAAAATTTCACCCCGCTGTTCCGCCACTGGTAGATGGGTATGACCGTACACCAGCACGTCGTTCTGGTTTAAAGCCGGCAGATTATCCGGGCCAAACAGATGACCATGCGTCAGAAACAGACGTTGCTTTTCCAGTAATACCTGTTGCCACGGTGCGGTTATAGGGAAGTGCAGCAGCATCTGATCCACTTCGCTATCGCAGTTGCCGCGCACGGCGATAACTTTATGCGCCACCTCATTCAGCCGTTCGGCTACTTTGGCTGGCGCATACCCTTCAGGCAGGGCGTTTCTCGGGCCATGATTCAGCACGTCGCCAAGAATCACCAGCCACTGAGCTCCGCTCTGGGCAAACAAATCCAGAACACGTTCCGTCGCCGGTAACGACCCATGAATGTCCGATGCAAACATCAGTTTCATCACTCACTCCTCGTCGAAAAAACGTAAGCTATGATACTGGATTCTATCGCCTCTATCAGCCAGATTGCTTCGCCGAAAGTGCAATAAAAAGCTGAACTGAAGCCCGCTGCCACTGGAATGCTGCATAATCCACCAGACGTTCCGGCACCTCATCACCCTGTAATACCAGGCGGTTAATCATTAACGCCAAATCAGTATCTGCAATACACCACTCACCAAACAGATTCGGCTGGTCATGCGCCAGTAAATGTTCTGCCATCGCGAACAGTTTCTCTGCACTGGCCTTTCCCTCCACCGTTAATGGCGCTTTTTTCGCACCAGCAAAGACAACATCCGTCGGACGCTCTTCGCGGATGGGCATCAGATCGCTGCGTAGCCAGGCCTGAATCTGCCGTGCTCGCGCCCGATTTTGCAAATCAAGCGGATAAATGCGCTCCCAGGTCGGCGGCGCAAAACGATCCTCCAGATATTCTGCAATGGCAGAGGATTCACTTAACTCAAAATCATCAATTTGTAACAACGGCACGCGCCGTGTCTGTCCGTAACCTTGCCACGTCGGCCGCAAATGTTCACCGCTGTCGAGGTTGATGGTTTTTATATGAAAAGGCAGGCCTTTCTCCTGCAACGCCACCCAGGCGGATAACACATAAGGGGAGAAAAAATGGGCATCTGACCACAGCGTGATTGCAGGTTTACTCATTATGTCCTCAGCGATAAATGGGCTTGCTATCAAACTATAGAGCCTTTTTGTCACGGTTACTTGATGAAAACTTACACAAGTCGCTGCGCTTTCTATACTTGATGTGTTCAGATTATTAGATAACCGGAGCTGCAATGATCGATCTCTATTTCGCCCCAACGCCGAATGGTCACAAAATTACGTTGTTTCTCGAAGAGGCGGGACTGGATTATCGCTTAATCAAAGTTGACCTCGGTAAAGGTGGTCAGTTTCGCCCGGAGTTTTTGCGCATTTCACCCAACAATAAAATTCCGGCGATTGTTGATCATGCCCCGACTGACGGCGGTGAACCATTAAGCCTCTTTGAGTCAGGTGCAATTTTGTTGTATCTGGCGGAAAAAACAGGGCTATTTTTAGGTCATGAACCGCGTGAGCGCGCCGCCACATTACAGTGGTTATTCTGGCAGGTTGGAGGCCTGGGGCCGATGCTCGGGCAAAATCACCATTTTAATCATGCAGCGCCACAGACTATTCCCTATGCAATTGAGCGTTATCAGGTTGAAACTCAGCGTCTGTATCATGTGCTGAATAAGCGCCTGGAAAACTCGCCTTGGCTGGGCGGTGAAAACTACAGCATTGCAGATATTGCCTGCTGGCCGTGGGTTAATGCCTGGACTCGCCAGCGAATTGATCTCGCGATGTATCCGGCAGTAAAAAACTGGTATGAACGAATCCGCTCACGTCCTGCTACCGGGCAGGCGCTACTAAAAGCACAAGTAAATGATGAGATTTCGAATAGTTAACAGAACCTGGTTCTCGTGTATTATTTAATCCTAAATAAAACAACGGAGAACCTGCAATGGCACAACCTGCCGCGATTATTCGTATAAAGAACCTTCGCTTACGTACATTTATCGGAATTAAAGACGAAGAGATTAACAACCGTCAGGATATCGTTATCAACGTGACGATCCATTACCCCGCCGATAAAGCGCGTACCAGCGAAGATATTAATGACGCGCTGAATTATCGCACCGTTACCAAAAACATCATTCAACACGTAGAGAATAACCGTTTCTCTTTGCTGGAAAAATTAACTCAGGATGTGCTCGATATCGCACGTGAACATCACTGGGTGACGTATGCTGAAGTGGAGATCGATAAACTTCACGCGCTGCGCTATGCCGATTCAGTATCCATGACCTTGAGCTGGCAGCGTTAACCGCTATATCGGGAGGCTGCATGAATATAGTGATCACCGGAGGGACAGGATTAATTGGTCGCCATTTAATCCCACGCTTGTTGGAACTGGGTCATCAGGTAACGGTGGTAACGCGTAACCCGCAGACAGCCAGTTCCGTTCTCGGCTCCCGAGTGACACTATGGCAAGGGCTTGCCGATCAAAGCAACCTCAACAGCGTTGATGCAGTAATCAACCTGGCCGGAGAACCGATTGCTGATAAACGCTGGACTCGCGAGCAAAAAGATCGCCTCTGCCAAAGCCGCTGGAATATCACGCAAAAACTGGTGGATTTGATTAACGCCAGCGACACGCCGCCGTCAGTGCTCATTTCAGGCTCGGCGGCGGGATATTATGGTGACTTAGGTGAAGTCGTGGTCACTGAAGAAGAACCGCCACATAACGAATTTACCCATAAACTCTGCGCCCGTTGGGAGGAAATTGCCTGTCGGGCGCAAAGCGACAAAACACGAGTGTGCCTGCTGCGTACCGGCGTAGTACTGGCTTCGGATGGCGGTATCCTCGGCAAAATGCTGCCTCCGTTTCGCCTTGGCCTGGGCGGTCCGATTGGCTCCGGTCGGCAGTATCTGGCCTGGATTCATATTGATGATATGGTCAACGGTATTCTCTGGCTGCTGGATAACGATCTGCGCGGGCCATTTAATATGGTCTCGCCATATCCGGTACACAATGAACAATTTGCCCATGCGCTTGGTCATGCGCTGCATCGCCCGGCGATTTTGCGCGTCCCTGCCACAGCTATTCGCTTGCTGATGGGGGAATCATCGGTTCTGGTATTGGGCGGACAACGCGCCTTGCCAAAACGGCTTGAAGAAGCGGGGTTCGCTTTTCGCTGGTACGATTTAGAAGAGGCGCTGGCGGATGTCGTTCGCTGATGTGGTTTACTGCAAACATCCGCCAGTTAATCCCAGTGTTACAGGATTAGTGGCTTTGCGCGATAAGATCGTCTGGCGAAAGTCTGGTCACCATCAGAACTAACTCTCTGTCTAACCCTCTCTCCAACATCTCCTGAGCAATACGCAGGGCTTCTTCGTGTTTGCCCTGCATTGCGCCTTCTTCACGTAATCTGTCAGCAATGGTCATCAGTTTTCTCCTTTTCTTGTGGTGCACGTTCCGTTATCTCACCAATAAATGCTCGGAAACGCTGGGCATCCCCCGTTTGTAATACGTAATTAAACAGGGCTTTTAGCTGTCTGTCATTAGTGTTCCCTGTAACTAGCAGCGAAACAATTTGGTCGACTAATCCCAACAGATCGCGCTGACGAATATGTTTCTGAATTAACTCCAACAGCGCCATTTTGCGATGTTGCATAATCTCGTCATCCGGCACCACGGTAATATCCACCAACGGAAACGCTGATGAATATATTTTGCGGGCAATCGCAGGCTCGGCAAATTCATCAAGCCAGCAGAGTGAATATGGATAAGGGCTTCTGCAGCCATGATAAAACAGCATCGGGATCACCAATGGAAGCTCTTTATAGCCCGCATCAAGATGGTTTTGCATTGCCGCAATGGAATAACGCATCATGCGAAAAGCCATTAATTCTTCCGGCTTACTTTGGTGCTCTATCACTACATAAATATAACCCACTCCCTCCTGCGTTTTCACAGACCACAAGAGGTCGGAATAATATTGCCGCAGGTCTTCATCAATAAAACTGTTTGGTTCCAGTTTAAGCGTCGTTAAATCACACAGTTTGCGCAGCGGCGCGGGAAGGTGAATATCAATAAAATCCCGCGCGGTGTCTGGATGGCGTAAAAAAGATTTAAATACCGCATCATGCGGCGTGGAAGTTGCCGATATTGTCATGGCGTTCCGTCACCCCTCAAATTTAAGATGACGCGACAATAACCACGATTAACACCCAATGCAGCAGGCAGTTTTTATCTTTGGACAGCGAATTCAGAAGTATTTTTAGCGGACTGCAACTTTTACATTTCAGCGGAAGCTGACTCGCAAATTCCCCCTAAAAATACACCGGCAGCATTAGCCACCGGAGAGATAATTATTTTAGCGATCCCTTAAGGAACTGTTGCAGACGCGGACTTTGCGGGTTGCCGAATAACTTTTCTGGCGTACCCTCTTCTTCAATTTTCCCTTGATGAAGAAAAATTACATGCGTGGAGACGTGGCGGGCAAAGCCCATTTCGTGGGTCACTACAACCATCGTTTTCCCCTCTTCTGCGAGCTGCTGCATAATACGCAACACCTCGCCTACCAGTTCAGGATCGAGCGCCGAGGTAGGTTCATCAAACAGCAGAACTTCCGGTTCCATTGCCAGCGCCCTTGCGATGGAAACACGCTGTTGCTGACCACCGGACAGGTGCACCGGGTATTTACCCTGCGCACGTTCGTCTATGCCGACTTTCGCCAGATACTTCACCGCCCGCTCGCGAGCTTCCTGCTTGCTCAGGCCCAACACCTGAATCGGCGCTTCCATGACGTTTTCCAGTACCGTCATATGGCTCCAGAGATTGAAGTGCTGGAACACCATGGTCAGGCGTGTGCGCAGTAAGCGCAGCTGATTTTTATCGGCGACTTTGAGTTGACCGTCTTTGTCACGCACCAGATTGATCGTCTGACCATTAACCACGATCGATCCTTCGCTCGGCTTTTCGAGGAAGTTAATGCATCGCAAAAAGGTACTTTTCCCCGATCCCGACGACCCGATGATGCTTATCACATCTCCGGCGTTCGCCTGCAGGGAAACCCCTTTCAGCACTTCATGTTCGCCGTAGCGTTTGTGCAAATCGATAACGTTTAATTTATTCTCGGACATCGTATTCTCAGTGCGTTGAAGAAGGTTTCACATGCTGCAACCAGCGTTTTTCCGCTTTACGGAACAGGCTTATCAGGACATAAGAGATAATAAAATAGAGCACAGCGGCAATGCCGAAGGCGGTAAATGGTTGATAAGTGGCGGCGTTGATATCGCGAGCAATTTTCAGCAGATCCGGCACCGTGGCGGTGAAAGCCAGCGCAGTAGAGTGCAGCATCAGGATCACTTCGTTGCTGTATGCCGGTAACGCAATACGCAGCGCAGAAGGCAAAATAATGCAGCGATACATTTTAAAGGTCGAGAAGCCATAGGCTCTGGCGGCTTCAATTTCCCCATGCGGCACTGAACGAATTGCCCCGGCAAAAATCTCGGTAGTGTAAGCGCAGGTGTTAAGCGTCAGCGCCAGCACGGTACAGTTCAGGCCACTGCGGAAAAAGGCGTTAAGGAACTCGGTGCCCTTAACAATCTCCAGCGTGTACATGCCGGAATAGAACACCAGCAACTGAACATACAGCGGCGTACCGCGAAAAATATAGGTAAATAACCAGATTGGAAACTGGATGTATTTATTACTTGAGACACGACCAATCGCCAGAAACAGCGCCAGGACTCCGCCTATCACTACCGACAAAATAAGCAGCCACAGAGTGATCGCCACACCAGTAAAGCGATAACCGTCGGTCCACAGCAGCGGTTTCCAGTATTCATGTAAGATTTCGATCACAGGTCAGCCCTCTTCACACCCACGGAGTAGCGGCGCTCAAGGAACAGCAGCACACCATTGGAAACGGTGGTGAAAACCAGGTAAATCACGCCACAGACGATGGCGAAATAGAACGGTTCCCAGGTACTTTTACCCGCAAGTTGCGTGGCTTTGACCACATCTTCCAGGCCGAGTAACGAAACCAGAGCGGTAGATTTAAGGATCACCTGCCAGTTGTTGCCAATCCCCGGCAGGGCGTAACGCATCATCGCCGGAAACATGATCCGCCGAAACACTTGCCCACGAGTAAAACCAAACGCCGTCGCCGCCTCTATATGCCCTTTCGGCACTGCCATAAAAGCACCACGGAACGTTTCGGTAAAATAAGCACCGTAGATAAAACCGAGAGTGATAATACCAGCGACCATCGGATCGATATCAATCTGCCCGACGCCCATCGCCTCCGTCACCGTGTTTAGCGCAATCTGCAAACCGTAGAAAATCAGCAGCATCAACACCAAGTCCGGCACGCCACGAATCAGCGTGGTGTACCCTTCGAAAATCAGCCCCGAAAGCCGATTTTGCGAGAGCTTACCGCCAGCGCCAATTAAACCGATGATTACAGCGAGCACTACAGAGCTGATCGCCAGCTCCAGCGTGACGAGCGCACCCTGTAAAATAACACCTGAAAACCCATACAACATGCTGCCTGTCCTGTCGTGTGTGGTGAATTACCGCCTCTTGTCTCCCTCCGGTTACCCGAAGGGAGCGGGCTTTCTTTCACCGATGGCGATTAACCACCATAAACATCAAAATCGAAGTACTTTTTCGCTAATTTCTCGTAAGTACCGTCAGCGCGCATTTCGGCAAAGGCTTTGTTCAGTGCCTCGCGCAATTCGTTATCTTCTTTACGCAGGCCCATGCCGGTCCCTACGCCAAACAGTTTTTCATCTTTAACAGACGGACCACCGAATTTGTAATCTTTACCGACGGGTTGTTTGAGGAAACCTTCGCTGGCAGCGACCTCATCCTGGAACGCGGCATCAATACGTCCGGCAGTCAGGTCAGAATAAATGTTGTCCTGCCCCTGATACGAGACGATTTCAATGCCTTTTGGTGCCCAGTGTTCATTACCGAACGTCTCCTGGGTGGTGCCCTGCAATACGCCTACCCGTTTGCCTTTCAGCGACTCGACTGTCGGCTGAATGTCGGAATTTTTCGCCACCACCAGACGAGAATCGGCAGCGTACAGTTTGTCGGTGAAGGCAATTTCTTGCTGACGTTTTTCCGTAATGGAAAGCGATGACATGATGGCGTCAATCTTCTTCGCTTTTAAGGACGGGATTAACGCATCCAGCGGGTTTTCGACAAACGTACATTGCGTATTGATGCGCTTGCACAACTCCTTCGCCAGATCGATATCGAAGCCAACCAGTTCGCCTTGTGAATTTTTTGATTCAAATGGCGCATAGGTCGGATCGGTGCCGATGCGGATGTTTTGCGGGATCGCAGCAAACGCTGCAGTTGCGCTGGAGAAGGCCAGAACCAGAGAGAGCGATAGCACCAGTTTTTTCATAATGTCCTCAACTGACAGTCTTTTTATAGGGAATATTTACAGGTTTGTTACACTTATCGTGCCATAAAATTGACCATCAAGGCAAAATATCCCGCCCCGTTAGACGTATTATTTTTCATTAAAAATGCTTAAGTATGCATTTCAATGCACCACGATAGTGCAACAAACCTGGCGTGCACCATGATGATTCCCCATCAGGCGCTACTTCCCTGCGACGTATCAGTCACCATAGACATTAAAGTCGAAATACTTTTTCGCCATCTTGTCGTAGGTGCCGTCCTGACGCAGTTCGCCAAGCGCCTTATCAAAGGCGGCTTTCAGTTCGGCATCATCTTTACGTAGCCCTACGCCTGTACCATCACCGAAGTATTTTTTGTCTTTCACTGATGAGCCAGCAAAGGCGAACTCTTTACCGGCGGGTTGCTTGAGGAAACCTTCGCTGGCAGCCACTTCATCCTGCAGAGCGGCATCCAGACGACCTGCATCCAGATCGGAATAGACCAAATCCTGGTTAGCATAGGCCACCACATCGACGCCTTTACTGCGCCAGTTGTCATTAGCATACGCTTCCTGGGTGGAGCCTTGCAGCACGCCAACATGTTTACCTTTCAGTGAATCCAGCGTCGGCTGGATCGGCGAACCTTTGGCGGCAATCAAACGAGAATCTGCGGCGTACAGCTTGTCGGAGAAGGCAATCTCCTGCTGACGTTTATCGGTAATGGAGAGCGACGAAATAATGGCGTCGATTTTTTTCGCTTTCAGTGAGGGGATCAGCGCATCAAAGTCACTGGCAACCCAGGTACATTTCACCTGCATCCGTTTGCACATCTCGTTACCGAGATCGATATCAAAGCCAACAAAGTCACCTTTGGCATCTTTCGATGAGAACGGTGCATAGGTGGTATCCGTTCCGATACGTACCGTCTCCGGCAGCGCCGCATAGCTGGAAGCCGCTGCGGAGAGACCGACTAACAAAGACAGAGCGAGAATCGACTTCTTCATACATAACCCTCAAGTGAAATGGCTTTTTTATGTTGTGTATTGTGTTGTGTGTTGCAGGCTCTTTCATGCAGGTCTTATGCCATCTTGCCGACAGCAGAAACATTCGATGTTAAATATGTTAATAAGACGTTGCGTTATTGTCCTGAAGTTGAAGATAGCAGGTATGACGGTTCAATCGCAGCGTTTCGATTCAATGACAGGAACAAAATGTCGAGGATTTGATCGCGGTTGCAAAATTGCCCTGAAACAGGGCAACAGCAAAGTTATACGCCCTGCCAGCGGGCAAAGAGATCTTCGGGAAGGGTTATCGCAAACTGGTCAAGTACACGGTTAACCGTCTGATTTATGACATCATCAAGCGATTGTGGGCGATGATAAAACGCCGGAACGGGAGGCATAATCACCGCACCAATTTCCGCCGCCTGAGTCATTAACCGCAGGTGGCCTAAGTGCAATGGTGTTTCACGCACGCAGAGCACCAACGGGCGACGCTCTTTCAGCACCACGTCTGCCGCACGGGTCAGTAAACCATCGGTATAGCTATGGACAATGCCGGAAAGGGTTTTGATTGAACAGGGTAAAATCACCATCCCCAACGTCTGGAAAGAACCGGAAGAAATGCTGGCAGCAATATCGCGCGCATCGTGCGTCACATCGGCTAACGCTTGCACCTCGCGCAGGGAAAAATCCGTTTCGAGGGATAAGGTCTGGCGCGCCGCCTGGCTCATCACCAGATGCGTTTCAACATCTGCGACATCGCGCAGAATCTGTAATAAACGCACGCCATAAATCGCGCCGCTGGCACCGCTGATGCCTACAATGAGTCGTTTCATAAATAGTTGCCCTGTCAGACTTGCAGGCAGACTTTGCAGGATTTCGGCGGGAGTTGCAAGTCAGGGTGCCAGACCGGCACCCTGCGTGAAGGCGTCATCCTTCGTTATGCATTTCCAGATTTTCTACTTCGTTCTGGCGCTGCACCGCTTTGGCGTCGTCATTACGTAAAGTATCGAGGAAATCGAGGTAGCCCTGATCAACATCTTTGGTGACGTAGACGCCGTTGAACACCGAGCATTCAAACTGCTGGATATCCGGGTTTTCAGCGCGAACGGCTTCGATCAGATCGTTGAGATCCTGGAAGATAAGCCCGTCAGCACCAATGATCTGGCGAATTTCATCCACTTCACGACCGTGGGCGATAAGCTCCGTGGCGCTCGGCATATCAATACCATAAACGTTCGGGAAGCGAATTTCCGGTGCCGCAGAGGCGAGGTAAACTTTCTTCGCTCCGGCTTCGCGTGCCATCTCGATAATCTGCTCAGAAGTGGTGCCACGGACGATGGAGTCATCAACCAGCAGGACGTTTTTATCACGGAACTCGGCGCGGTTGGCGTTCAGTTTACGGCGCACAGACTTACGGCGCAGCTGCTGACCCGGCATGATAAAGGTGCGGCCAACATAGCGGTTTTTGACGAAGCCCTGGCGGTACGGTTTACCCAGAATTCGAGCGATTTCCAGCGCGATATCGCAGGAAGTTTCCGGGATTGGAATAACCACGTCGATATCCAGATCTTCCCATTCACGGGCAATTTTTTCGCCAAGTTTCGTTCCCATATTGACGCGGGCGCTGTAAACGGAAATTTTGTCGATGAACGAGTCCGGGCGGGCGAAGTAAACATACTCAAACAGGCACGGATTGCTGACCGGATTGTCGGCACACTGGCGGGTAAACAACTGTCCGTCTTCAGTGATGTAAATCGCTTCACCAGGTGCGACATCACGCAGGAACTCAAAGCCCAGGGTGTCGAGCGCAACGCTTTCAGAAGCGACCATATATTCTGTGCGATTCTCATCAATATCGCGCTTCCCTAACACCAGCGGACGAATGCCGTTAGGATCGCGAAACGCGACCATACCGTGGCCGATAATCATCGCCACACAGGCATACGCGCCTCGGATTAAGCGGTTTGTGGCGGCAATGGCGGCAAAAATGTTGTCGGCTTCCAGCGGGTAATGACGAAAGTTATCCAGTTCGCTGGCGAAGATATTGAGCAGAATTTCCGAGTCGGAAGTGGTGTTGATGTGGCGGCGTTTTTCTTCAAACAGCTTTTTACGCAACTCGTGAGCGTTAGTCAGATTGCCATTATGGGCAAGCGTGATGCCATACGGGGAGTTAACGTAAAACGGCTGTGCTTCAGAGGCGCTGGAGCTGCCAGCCGTAGGGTAACGCACATGACCAATGCCCATATTGCCCTGCAAACGCTGCATATGGCGAGCTTCAAATATATCGCTCACCAGACCGTTCGCTTTACGCAAACGGAAGCAGTTATTGGCATCAATGGTGATGATGCCAGCGGCATCCTGACCGCGATGCTGAAGCACCGTTAAGGCATCATAAATCGATTGGTTAACCGGCATAACACCGGCGATACCGACAATACCGCACATACGTCTTTTTCCTCGTTAAGCCACATCTCAGAACCGTTAGATCCTGGGCAAGAAACTTGACGAGCTTTGCAGATAATCAAAAAACCATCTGATGATAAAACTGAACTGCGGGATCAGCTGTGATTTGCTCCAGTCTTCGCTTTTCGACACTCCGGTAAAGGAGTCGAGAAAGAAAAGAATGGCAGCAACAATCAGCACACCACGCAACGCACCGAAACAGACGCCCAGCACCCGATCGGTGCCTGACAACCCTGTTTTCTCCACTAGCTGGCCTATCACGAAGTTCACGATAGCGCCAACGATAAGCGTGGCAATAAACAGTACCGCGATGGCAATCCCATTTCGAACCAGTTCGTCTTCAAAGCCCGTAAACCAGGGTGACAGGTAAGTGTAGTAATGACTGGCGACAAAGAAAGCACAACCCCATGTCACCAGCGATAACGCTTCACGAACAAAGCCACGGATCAGGCTAACCAGAGAGGAAAAAGCAATCACCGCGATTATGGCGTAATCAATCCAGACCATATGTGTCCCACGATTTTACGCCCTGTCATCCTGTTCGGGGCGCATTCTAACAGAAAAAGAAAACGTTTGCGTAGGGATTTCCTTCCCGCGCATCAATAAAAATGGCGCTGAAAAAATATTCAACGCCATCGGTTTTTTTGCCTTTGCGGCATCGGGCAATACGTGTCGGATGCGGCGTGAACGCCTTATCCGACCTACAGGGCTGCTCCTGTTCGGGCCTGATAAGATCGCATCAGGCAAAACCGTATTAATTCGGCGTATAGCCCATTACCACGCCGCTTAAGCCAGAAAGTTGCTTCAGCTCACCCAGCGAGCCTTTCAGCTTCTCTTTCGAAGCATCCGGCCCAACCAGAATACGGGTAATTTTACCCTGTACTGGCGTTGACGGCGACGTATAAACCCGGTATCCCGCACCGCGCAATTTACCAACAATCTCATTCACTTTGTCGGCATTTTTCAGCGCGCCCAGTTGCACAACATACGCTTTACCCGTCGGTTCAGCTTTTTCCTCCACGACCGGTTTCGGTTCTGGCTTCGGCGCAGGCGGTGCTTCTACTTTCGGCTTAGGCGGCTCCACCGGTTTTGGTTTCGGTGGAGCGACCGGTGCAGGTTCCGGTTCAAACTCGGTATTATTGGCCGCAATAATTGCCGGATCGAGCGAAGGTGCCGCAGCATCGCCCGCACGCACCTCCTCTGCAGCCCCTTCAGGCGGCTGTGTCGGCAATGCCTGGGTAGCGGCTGGCATCATATCAGGCTCATCGCGATCGCCCGCTTTAGGCACCAGCGGGATTGCCGCGAACTCATCCTGATAATGTTTTTTCTGCCCGTCCAGCAGCCCTGGCAGCACAATCACTCCCAGCGCCACCAGCACTATTGTGCCAACTAACCGATTCTGAAACTTACTCGCCACCGCTTCTCCTCGCGTCAATCACTTCCATGACATGTGCGACCGTGTGGAATGAACCACACACCAGCACGGTATCTTCCGGTTTAGCGTCCGCCATTGCAGCATCCCATGCCTGCGCAACGCTATCAAATGATTTGCCGTTACCCAAATGCTCAAGCAGTTGTTCTGCCGTGGCACCGCGCGGCCCTTCCAGTGGCGCACAATACCAGTCATCCACCACGCTTTTCAACCAGGCCAATGTCCCAGCAATATCTTTATCATGTAGCATACCGATTACTGCCAGTACGCGCCCGTTTTTCGGTAACGCTTTCATACGCCCGGTAAGATATTCTGCCGCATGGGGATTATGGGCGACATCAAAAATGACGCGTGGCGACTCGCTCACAATCTGGAAACGTCCCGGCAAAATTGCGCTGGCAATACCATCGCGAATTGCCTGCTCACTGACCTCCAGGCCGCTGGCACGCAGCGCCGCCAGCGCCGTTGCGGCATTCGGTTGTGGGACAAGCGGTAACGGCAGGTTTTCCAGCGTACCGTGTGCGTCGGTAAACGACCAGTCATGGTCGCTGACGGAATAATTCCACTCTACGCCTCGACGTCGCAACAGTGCGCCCTTCTCATGCGCCACATCGGCGATGGTGTACGGCATTTCAGGTTCACCAACGATCGCCGGTCTTTCACTGCGGAAGATCCCTGCTTTCTCGCGACCAATGCTTTCGCGATCTGGCCCCAGCCAGTCGGTATGATCCAGCGCAATGCTGGTCACCACGGCTACATCAGCATCGACAATATTGGTGGCATCCAGACGACCACCCAGCCCCACTTCCAGAATTACCACATCAAGTTGCGCCTGTTTAAACAGCCACAGCGCCGACAACGTGCCGAATTCAAAATAGGTCAGGGAAATATCACCGCGTGCCGATTCAATCTCAGCAAAAGAGGCGGTGTGGGCCGATTCTGGTAGTTCCTGACCCTGTACACGAACGCGCTCGGTATAACGCACCAGATGCGGCGAACTGTAAACACCCACTTTGTACCCTGCCGCCATGAGTATCGATTCCAGCGTGCGGCAGGTTGTGCCTTTGCCATTAGTACCCGCAACGGTAAACACAAACGGTGCTGGTTTCAGAACGCCGAGACGCGCTGCCACCTGGCTTACGCGCTCAAGGCCGAGATCGATAGTCTTACTGTGCAGGTTTTCCAGATAAGAAAGCCACGAAGCCAAAGGCGACGCGGCTTGAGGTGTGCGTTTGATAATCATGGTATCCGCTGATTCATTACGGGGATAATAGCAAAAGGGCAGAGCCAGTGGCCCTGCCCTTATCAGTTATCAGGCCTCAGGTTCCTGATCCGGTGCTGGTGGCACCACTTCACCTTCACGTGGCGCTTCAGGATTTGGCGCTGGCAGATTCATCAGCTTCGCCAGAATGCTCGCCAGTTTCAGGCGCATTTCCGGACGGCGGACGATCATGTCGATCGCGCCTTTTTCGATCAGGAACTCACTGCGCTGGAATCCCGGCGGCAGTTTTTCGCGAACGGTCTGTTCAATAACACGCGGGCCGGCAAAGCCGATCAACGCTTTCGGTTCAGCAATATTGAGATCGCCAAGCATCGCGAAACTTGCAGAAACGCCGCCCATGGTCGGATCGGTCAGTACGGAAATGTACGGCAGACCGCGCTCTTGCATTTTCGCCAGCGCCGCAGAGGTTTTCGCCATCTGCATCAGCGACATCAGCGCCTCTTGCATACGTGCGCCACCAGAGGCGGAAAAGCAGATAAGTGGGCAGTTGTCTTCCAGCGCCTGCTCAACGGCACGCACAAAACGAGCACCCACTACGGATCCCATTGAACCGCCCATAAAGGCAAATTCGAAGGCAGCAGCAACGACCGGCATTCCATACAGGGTGCCTTTCATTACTACCAGCGCGTCTTTTTCGCCGGTTTCTTTCTGTGCTGATGCCAGACGATCTTTATACTTTTTGGAGTCACGGAACTTCAGCACATCTTTCGGCTCAAGCTCGCTACCCAGCTCCACAAGGCTTCCTTCATCTAACAGGCTATGCAGGCGATTACGCGCCGTCATACGCATGTGATGGTCACACTTCGGACAGACCTCAAGATTACGTTCCAGCTCTGCACGGTATAAAACCTGACCGCAGCTATCACACTTAGTCCACACACCTTCAGGAATGCTTGCCTTGCGGGTGGGAGTAATGTTGCTTTTAATTCGTTCAATCCAGCTCATTAGGGACCTTTCTGTCTGAACCTGGTTCGATGCCAGTTTTATCTTTGGGGACGCATAATGCCATTTTTGCCCCCAACAGACCATCAATGTTGCACATTAAAACATAACAGCCCGAAACTTTGGATAAAAAAGTGGTCGAACCGCCGAGTTACTTTATTTTGCGGCGCGTGCCGCAGCGCGTTTGTGACGGATAATTTCGATGACGCCCGGCAATATGGAAACCACAATAATCCCGACGATCAGCAGCTTAAGGTTATCCTGAACCATTGGGATTGTACCGAAGAAATAGCCTGCGTAGGTAAAAAGCAGTACCCATAACAGCGCGCCGATCACATTGTAAGCGGCGAAATGACGGTACGACATGTGGCCCATCCCCGCAACAAACGGGGCGAACGTTCTGACGATCGGCACAAAACGGGCGAGAATAATGGTTTTGCCGCCGTGTTTCTCATAAAACTGATGCGTTTTGTCGAGATAGCTACGACGGAAAATTTTCGAGTTCGGATTACTGAATAATTTCTCCCCGAACAACCGTCCGATGGTGTAGTTAACTGCATCACCAACAATCGCGGCAATTAACATCAGTACGACCATCATATGAACATTGAGATCGTTGGTTTCAAGCGAAGCCAGTGCTCCAGCGACAAACAGCAGCGAATCTCCCGGCAGAAACGGTGTCACCACCAGACCGGTTTCACAGAACAAAATCAAAAACAGGATGGCATAAACCCAGACGCCATACTCTGCGACCAGCTCCGCCAGATGCACATCAATGTGCAGGATAAAATCGATGAGGAAATAAATCAGGTCCATAATTGCCTATGCCTTTTGCTCTTACTCTTTCAGGCCGTAACTGCGTTGGCTACGGCCTGAAATGTTCAGAGCATTATTCTCATTAGTCCGCCAGAAATAGCGGGCCCATTGGCGGCTTTGGAAGATCAAATCGGTCAGGGTAATCCACCGCAACCAGATACAGACCTTCCGCTTTCGCCGTTGCTGCCGCCAGCGTTCTGTCCTTTGCCGCCAACAGCTCTGTTATCCAGCTCTCTGGCTGGTTGTGGGCACCGACTTCCATCAGGCTGCCAACAATATTCCTCACCATATGGTGTACAAAGGCATTCGCTTTGATATCCACCACCACATAAGGACCGTGACGCGTGACGTTGATATGCATAACATTGCGCCACGGCGTTCGGGACTGGCACTGCACCGCGCGAAACGAGGTGAAATCATTCTCGCCCAGCAGACATTGCGCAGCCCGATGCATCCGTTCGGCGTCCAGCGGTTCGTAAAAGTGGGTTACCCCTTTACTCAGTACTGCCGGGCGCAGCCGATGATTGTAGATGATGTAGCGATAACGGCGAGCCGTGGCGCTAAATCGGGCATGAAAATCATCGGGTACAGCTTTAACCCAACGAACGGCGATGTCACCAGGTAAATTCGCATTTACGCCCAACGTCCACGCAGCGTCTTTACGCTGCGCGGTGGTTTCGAAATGCACAACCTGCCCGGTGCCGTGTACGCCTGCGTCGGTACGCCCGGCGCAGAAGACGGTGATCGGTTCGTTCGCCACCTGCGAGAGCGCCTTTTCCAGCTTCTCCTGCACGCTGCGAACTTCGTTCTGCCGTTGCCAGCCGTAATATCTGCTGCCGTCGTACTCAATGCCCAGCGCAATTTTATAAACTGGCGGTTGTTGCTGGTCGGACATTAGTACAGGTACTCCTGCACCAGTTTTTCAGCGATCTTCACTGCCATCAATGCGCCGCCAAAGCGAACGTTATCAGCCACCGACCAGAACTGAATTTGTTCCGGCATACCATAGTCATTACGCACGCAACCAACAGAAAGATGCGGCGACCCGGAAGCATCGCCCACCTGCGTTGGAAATTCATTCTCTTCAGAAAGCTCAATATCTTCGCTTTGAGCAAACGCATCACGCGCTTCTTCCGCCGCCAGCGGACGCAGTGCTTCAAAGTTGACCATCTGAGCATGACCATAAAATACCGGTGCCTGGACGACGCTTGCCGAAATCATCAGTCCTTCGTCCTGCATGATTTTGCGCACTTCATCGACGATACGGCGTTCTTCGCGCACGCTACCTTCGCGATCCGGCAACAGGGGTAGCATGTTGAACGCCAGCTGACGACCAAAGAAATCTTCTTCATCAATCGGAATACCGTTGAGCAATTTCGCGCTCTGCCCTGCTAACGCATCGACCGCTTTTTTACCCTGGGCGGAGGCAGAAATCAGGCTGGTGACGCTGATACGAGACAAACCGCCTTGATCGATTAACGGTTTCAGTGCTGCCAGTAACTGACTGGTCAGGCTATCAGGAACAGCAATAACGTTGCGATTACGGTAGTCCGTCAGTACAAAAGGATTCACTTCCGGCACCACCAGCGGTACGTCGGGTTCGAGAGCAAACAATCCGCTGCTGTCGATCACCAGACAACCCGCGTTGGTCGCTTCTTCAACCCAGGCAGCGGTCGCTTCTTTGCCTGCGACAAAAAATGCAAGTTGCGCCTGCGTCCAGTCAAATTCAGCGGCATCCTGCACGGTGATTGTCTTACCACCAAAGCGCAGATGTTCACCTGCGCTTTCGTTACGTGCCAGTGCATAAATTTCCCCAACCGGGAACTGACGTTCAGCCAGCGTTTCAAGCAGGGCTTCGCCCACAGCGCCAGTTGCGCCCAGGACGGCAATGTTCCAGCCTTCAGACATGGTGGTTTACTCCAGAAATAGCAAAGCTCCCTGCCAATATTACAGCAGAGAGCATGAAGAAGAGATTAACGTGCCGGATGATGAACGGCGTTAAAACCCAGTTTACACAGTAATGCCGCCGCGCTGGCGTCATCACAGATCACATACAGAGACGACCATTCACGGCGCTCAAGGTAGTTTTTGCGCAGTTTATCAAACTCACCCGGTATCCCGGCGACTTTACGCAGCGGTGCGTCATCGCGGCGCACATCATACACCAAATGCACCAGCCTTTTCAGCGTTGGCTGATCGAGCGAGCCATGCAGCGTAATGCGACCAAACTCTGGCGTTGGCAATAAGGTATCCAGCGCAACGTGCTGCTCATGACCAATAAATTTGCTGTATGCTTCAAATACTTGTGTGGTTCCGCGCGCTTTTCCTTCCAGGGTATAACCGGCGATATGCGGCGTGCCGATATCCACTTTCTTCAACAGTTCTACGTTGAGTTCCGGCTCCCCTTCCCAGACATCCAGCACCACGCTTAACTTCTGGCCTTTGTTCAGGCAAGTCAATAACGCGGTATTATCAACGACCGCGCCACGGCAAGCGTTAATCAAAATAGTCCCTGGCTTCAGGCGGCGGATCAATTTTTCATCCGCCAGATGTAGCGTTTTGTACGGCCCATCTTTAAAGAGCGGTGTATGGAAAGTCAGAATATCCGCGTGCTGAACCAGCTCATCAAGAGAACGGAAATCTCCCTCATCCCCACGATCGGCGCGTGGCGGATCGCAAAGCAAGGTTTTAATCCCCAACGCCTCCAGCCGCGCCTGTAATCGACGACCGACATTACCGACGCCCACGATCCCCACGGTACGGTCATGCAGTGAAAATCCATCGCGTTCGGCAAGCATCAGTAATGACGAGAAAACGTATTCCACTACCGCAATCGCATTACAGCCAGGTGCCGCAGAAAAACCAATTCCCGTCTGCTTCAACCATGCCTCATCAACATGGTCTGTCCCTGCCGTGGCAGTGCCAACAAATTTTACCAGTTTCCCCGTCAGCAGCGACGCGTTCACTTTTGTGACTGAACGCACCATCAGCGCATCTGCATCATCCAGTTCAGCGACTGGAATTGGACGCCCCGGAACCGCTTTCACCTCACCCAGACGGCTAAATAATTCGCGGGCATAAGGCATATTTTCATCAACAAGGATTTTCACGTTTGTGCTACCTGTATGAGAACGAGAGTTAACCGGACAAGTGTGCCATAATCTCGCGGCCAGGCATACTTGCGATGATTTCAGGTATAAGGATACGTAATGATACAACCTCTTTCAGGCCTTCCACCTGCGCAACCACCAGGTCAGGGGGATAACCTGTCGTCTGGCGCAGGCAATCAGCCTTTATCCAGCTTGCAACGTACCGCGTTGGAAAGTTTGATGACCAAAATAACTTCGCTGACGCAACAGCAGAGAGCGGAATTGTGGGCCAATATAAAGCACGACATCGGTCTGCCGGGTGATTCACCTTTGCTTTCACGCCACTTCCCGGCCGCAGAACAAAACCTTGCGCAACGTCTGCTGTCTGCGCAAAAAAGTTATTCTGTCCGCCAACTTCTGGCTCAATTGGGGGAGTATTTACGTCTGGGGAATAATCGTCAGGCCGTCACGGATTATATCCGGCATAATTTTGGTCAGACGCCGCTGAATCAACTCTCACCAGAGCAGTTAAAAACCGTCCTGACTCTGCTACAGGAAGGGAAGATGGTTATCCCGCAGCCGCAACAGCGCCAGGCGACCGATCGACCTTTATTACCAGCGGAGCACAATACGCTCAAACAACTGGTCACAAAACTCGCGGCAGCCACGGGGGAACCCAGTAAACAGATCTGGCAATCGATGCTGGAACTTTCAGGGGTGAAAGATGGCGAGTTGATTCCGGCGAAACAGTTTAACCATCTGGTCACCTGGTTACAGGCGCGTCAGGCGTTAAGTCAGCAACACACACCGACGCTGGAGTCGCTCCAGATGGCGCTAAAACAGCCACTGGATGCCAGCGAGCTGACGGTATTATCGACCTATGTTGAGCAAAAGTATGGCCTTTCTACGCATTCAGCCCTGACTTCTGCACAGGCCGAGGATATCCTTAACCAGCTCTATCAGCGGCGGGTAAAAGGCATTGAACCGCGTGATATTCAACCGCTGTTCAATCCCTTTACCCCATTAATTGACACGATACAAAAAATGTCAATGCGCCCCAGCTTGTGGATATTATTCGTCGTCATCATTGTGATGTTGTTTTGGCTGGTGAGTTAACCCCGGCGAAACGCCAGTATCGTCACGATAATCCCCAGCACCGCCGATATCGCCCCGGCAAGAAATACCGAAGAGTAGCCAAACGAGGTCGCCAGCACTCCCGCCAGCGGCCCGGAAACGCCGAGGGCGATATCCTGAAACGCGGCATAGCCGCCGAGCGCAGTACCGCGAACCTGGGAAGGAACACGTTTAACCACTTCCACGCCCAGCGCAGGGAAAATAAGCGAACACCCAGCTCCGGTTAACGCCGCGCCAGCTAACGCGACCCACGCGCCCGGTGCCTGCCAGAGCAGCAACAGGCCTACCGTTTCCACCAGCAGAGAGACAATCGCCACTTTTACGCCGCCAAAACGGTCTGGCATCCAGCCAAACATCACGCGCATAACGACAAATGCGCCGCCAAAGGCAGTGAGCGTAAAGCCCGCCATCGCCCATCCTTTGCTGGCAAAGTAAAGCGAAACAAAAGTCCCGATAACCGCAAAGCCAACACCCTGAAGCGCCAGTCCTAGCCCTGGTTTCCAGATAAGCCCAACAACGCTCCACAGCGATGGGCGTTCTCCCGCCATTGCCGGTACTTTGCGTACTGTGCCATTGCAGCCCCACGCCAGTAACGGCAATGCCATTGTAGTAAGCGCCAGTGCGGCAAAACCATAATGGCTATGAATCAGTAAGCCAAGCGGTGCGCCGACTGCCAGTGCGCCGTAAATGGCCATTCCGTTCCAGGACATCACTTTACCAGAGTGTTTCGGCCCGACAATGCCTAATCCCCATGTCAAAGCCCCTGTCAGCAACTGACTTTCACCAAAGCCAAGAATCAAACGTCCGACAACCAGCAGAGTAAATTTAATCGGTGCAGAAACGGGCAAAAGTGCCGCCAGCAGCAACGCGCCGCCAGCCAGACCACAAGCTAACATCCCCTGAAGCGCCGAACGTTTTGCGCCATATTGATCGGCCAGCCGCCCGGCGTAACCACGCGTCAGCACCGTAGCCAGAAACTGAATGCCGACGGCAATCCCGACCATGGTGTTGCCATAGCCCAGTTCATGATGAACAAACAGCGGGATAACCGGCAACGGTAACCCTACGGTCATGTAAGTTAGAAAAACCGCAAAGGCGATACGAAAGAGTGAAAAATTGGCAGAAGATCGTGTTTCTGTTTGGCTTACAGCAGTCATGCATTACTCCAGAATGCAGCGCAAGGCGAGGAGTGTCCCCGTCTCATCTCTCTGGTTTTCAGGGTTACGGTGCGTCGCGTACGTGTTTTCAGAAGGCAATTGACAAAGCGGGAAGTTTGCCTGGAAGCGGCAGCGATTGTCAACGATGTGAAAAAGGGAACCATCAGGTTCCCTTTTGCGTTGCTGTCGGATGCGACGCTGGCGCGTTTTATCCGACCGACTCTACCTATTAATCTTTCAGCTTACGCATTACCAGCGTGGCGTTAGTGCCGCCGAAGCCGAAGCTGTTAGACATAACGGTGGTCAGTTCGCGATCGGTTGTTTCGGTCACGATGTTCAGACCCGCCGCCTGCTCGTCCAGCTCTTCAATGTTGATGCTCGGGGCGATAAAGCCGTGTTCCAGCATCAGCAGAGAGTAGATAGCTTCCTGCACACCCGCCGCGCCCAGTGAGTGACCGGTCATTGCTTTGGTTGCAGAAATTGCCGGGCTCTTGTCGCCGAACACTTCACGGATAGCCGCCAGCTCTTTCACATCGCCAACCGGAGTCGAAGTACCGTGAGAGTTCAGGTAGTCGATTGGGGTATCAACGCCGTGCATCGCCATCTTCATGCAGCGAACTGCGCCTTCACCAGACGGAGCAACCATATCTGCGCCATCAGACGTTGCGCCGTAGCCAACGATTTCAGCGTAAATGTGAGCGCCACGTGCCAGAGCGTGTTCCAGCTCTTCCACCACGACCATACCGCCGCCGCCAGCGATAACGAAACCGTCACGATGAGCGTCATAAGTACGGGAGGCTTTTTCCGGGGTGTCGTTGTATTTGGTAGACAGCGCGCCCATTGCGTCGAATTCGCACGCCATTTCCCAGCACAGCTCTTCGCCGCCGCCAGCAAACACGATATCTTGTTTGCCCAGTTGGATCTGCTCGACTGCGTTACCGATACAGTGTGCGGAAGTCGCACACGCGGAGCTGATGGAGTAGTTAACACCGTGAATTTTAAACGGTGTGGCGAGGCAGGCAGAAACGCCAGATGCCATCGCTTTGGTGACCACATACGGGCCAACCGCTTTCAGGCCGCGCGGGCCGCGCATTGCGTCAGCGCCGAACACCTGGAAACGCGGGGAACCGCCGCCGGAACCTGCAATCAGGCCAACGCGCGGGTTATTCTGGTAAGCTTCCGGAGAGAGGCCAGCATCTGCAATTGCCTGCTCCATAGAAAGGAATGCATAGATGGATGCGTCGCTCATAAAGCGCACAACTTTGCGGTCAATGAGGCCAGTGGTATCCAGTTTTACGTTGCCCCAGACGTGGCTACGCATGCCGGAATCCTTCAGCTCCTGAGAGAAAGTGATCCCTGAGCGTCCTTCACGCAGAGATGCCAGGACTTCCTGCTGGTTATTACCGATGCTGGAAACAATGCCCAGGCCAGTAATCACTGCACGTTTCATTCAATACCTCTGTAAGTCGCACATAGAGTAAGTTTCGAATGCACAATAGCGTACACTTGTACGCCGAACAAGTCCGATCAGACAATTTATAGAGAAATTTGCGCGGCCTGACACACATCGCTAAGATCGAGCCACCGCCTGTAAGACGAGTAACTTACGTGAAACACTACTCAATACAACCTGCCAACCTCGAATTTAATGCTGAGGGTACACCTGTTTCCCGAGATTTTGACGATGTCTATTTTTCCAACGATAACGGGCTGGAAGAGACGCGTTATGTTTTTCTTGGGGGTAACCAATTAGAGGCACGTTTTCCTGCTCATCCAGATCCTCTGTTTGTGGTAGCGGAGAGCGGCTTCGGCACCGGATTAAACTTCCTGACGCTTTGGCAGGCATTTGATCAGTTTCGCCAGGCGCATCCGCAGGCACAATTGCAGCGATTGCATTTCATTAGTTTTGAGAAGTTTCCCCTCACCCGTGCTGATTTAGCGTTAGCGCATCAACACTGGCCGGAACTGGCGCCGTGGGCGGAACAACTCCAGGCGCAGTGGCCTTTACCCTTGCCCGGTTGCCATCGTTTATTGCTCGATGAAGGACGCGTAACGCTGGATTTATGGTTTGGCGACATTAACGAACTGACCAGCCAACTGGACGATTCGCTGAATCAAAAAGTGGATGCCTGGTTTCTGGACGGCTTTGCACCAGCGAAGAACCCGGATATGTGGACGCAAAACCTGTTTAACGCCATGGCGCGTCTGGCGCGTCCTGGCGGCACACTGGCGACCTTCACATCTGCCGGATTTGTCCGTCGCGGTTTGCAGGAAGCTGGATTCACGATGCAAAAGCGTAAGGGCTTTGGGCGGAAACGGGAAATGCTTTGCGGCGTGATGGAACAGACATTACCACTCCCCTCCTCCACGCCGTGGTTTAACCGTACAGGTAGCAGCACACGGGAAGCCGCAGTTATCGGCGGCGGTATCGCCAGCGCGTTATTGTCTCTGGCGCTGTTGCGGCGCGGCTGGCAGGTAACGCTTTATTGCGCGGATGATACCCCTGCGCTGGGTGCTTCTGGCAATCGCCAGGGGGCGCTGTATCCGTTGTTGAGCAAACATGATGAGGCGCTGAACCGCTTTTTCTCTAATGCGTTTACTTTTGCTCGTCGGCTTTACGATTTATTGCCCGTTAAATTTGATCATGACTGGTGCGGCGTCACGCAGTTAGGCTGGGATGAGAAAAGCGAGCATAAAATCGCGCAGATGTTGTCGATGGATTTACCCGCAGATCTGGCGATGGCGGTCGATGCAAATGAGATTAAAGGCGTTACAGGTGTTGCGACAAATTGTGGTGGTATCACTTATCCGCAAGGCGGCTGGCTGTGTCCGGCAGAACTTACCCGTAATGTGTTGGAACTGGCGGAACAGCAAGGTTTGCAGATTCGTTATCAGCATCAGTTAAAGGATTTATCCCGTAAAGATGATAAGTGGCAACTGACATTTGCGGATAGTCAGCAAACGATGCATAGCGTGGTGGTACTGGCGAACGGGCATCAAATTAGCCGTTTCAGCCAAACATCGCCTCTGCCGGTGTATTCAGTTGCCGGGCAGGTTAGCCATATTCCGACAACGCCGGAACTGGCGAAGCTTAAGCAGGTGCTGTGTTATGACGGTTATCTCACGCCACAAAATCCGGCGAATCAGCATCATTGTATCGGCGCCAGTTACCATCGCGGAAGTGAGGAGACGGCGTACAGTGAAGATGATCAGCTGCAGAATCGCCAGCGGTTGATTGATTGTTTCCCGCAGGCGCAATGGGCGACAGAAGTCGATGTCAGTGAAAAAGAGGCTCGTTGCGGTGTGCGTTGTGCTACCCGCGATCATCTGCCAATGGTGGGAAATGTGCCTGATTATGACGCAACGCTCGCGGAATATGCCTCGCTGGCGGAACAGAAAGATGAAGCGGTAAGCGCGCCGATTTATGACGATCTGTTTATGCTTGCAGCTTTGGGTTCGCGTGGTTTGTGTTCTGCCCCGCTGTGTGCCGAAATTCTGGCGGCGCAGATGAGCGACGAGCCGATTCCGATGGATGCCAGTACGCTGGCGGCGTTAAATCCGAATCGGTTATGGGTGCGGAAATTGTTGAAAGGGAAAGCGGTTAAGGCGGGGTAATCTGCTCTGGCATTGCTTGCCGGATATGGCGTGAACGCCTTATCCGGCACATTACTTACTGCTGTGAAGCCTGCTGAAACAGGTTTTCCCACATATCGGTCACCAACGCCTGGTCACGCGGCGACAATTCACCGGCGCCAATGGCTTTTTCCAGACTCTGGCTAACGGTTGTATGCACCGCCTGGGCGGAGTGGTCATCACCACTTTCCAGTTCTGCAATGGCTAACGTCAGGTGGCCACGCAAATATCCACTGGCAAACAACTCATCATCACTGGCATGGTCAACCATACCGTCGATTAATGCCAGAATGCGTGATTCAAACTCCGCGATCATCTTCTTTCCTCATTGTAAAACGTGGCGCTGACTTCAGTTGAGCTCTTCCGGCCACGGGAACTGTTCCGCCGTAAGTTCCGGCGTGTGATAATAATTTTGTAATGCGTTTATGAAGCGTGCCGGACGTTCGGGAATACCGTTTGCCAGATAATCCATGACCTGAGCATGTACCCGCCGTTGAAACACCACGCGATCCGGTTCGAAGTCGCCTTCCAGATTGTCGCAGCTAACATTAAACGGATATCCCGCCGCCACGCAGAACAACCAGTCGAGCGCCTGCGGCTTAACTTCAACATCTTCAAACTGGCTTTGCGTCTGGGCATCGCGTCCGTCCGGGCAATACCAGTAACCGAAATCAACCAGTTCACGGCGGGCTTTCCCGGCAATACACCAGTGCGAAATCTCGTGGATGGCGCTGGCATAAAAACCATGAGCAAAGACGATTCGGTTATACGGTACTTCCGCATCAGCAGGAAGATAGATCGGTTCGTCGTCGCCTTTAATCAGACGGGTATTAAATTCATCGGCAAAGCAGCCATTAAAAATTTCAATCAACTGCTCGTAGTGGTGTGTACTGTTCATTAGTTCATCCCCAACCAGTGGAGGATCTCCTGTCCGTGGCTATCGTAAAGTAATTTGGCACTCATCACCGCCGAGACGATAACAATCATCGGGCGGATCAGCTTTTGTCCTTTGCTCAACACCAGTCGTGAACCCATGCGCGCGCCGAGGAACTGCCCCACCAGCATCACAAAACCCGTCGCCCAGATCACTTTGCCGCCGAGAATAAACAGCAACAGGCCGCCGATGTTTGAGGTTGCGTTGAGTAATTTGGCGTGGGCGGTGGCTTTGGCAAGATTAAATCCGCACAGCGTAACGAAGGCCAGCGCATAAAACGATCCGGCTGCCGGACCAAAGAATCCATCGTAAAAACCGACACAACCACCGGCAATTAACGCAAAAGGTAGGCCGTACATCCGGCGCTGGCGATCTTCTTCTCCCAGCTTTGGCATCAGCAAGAAATAGAGGCCGATACAAATTACCAGAATGGGCAAAATCTGCCGTAAGACATCAGCCTGAACGTATTGCACCAGCAGTGCGCCGCTCATTGAGCCGACAAAGGTCATGGCGATATTGAGTTTCTGATCGCTTAAGCTGACGACTTTGCGGCGAATAAAATAGATAGTGGCGGAAATAGAGCCACCGCAGGCTTGCAGTTTATTAGTTGCCAGCGCGTTAGCCGGAGACATCCCCGCCGCCATCAATGCCGGAATGGTGAGTAACCCACCGCCACCGGCAATCGAGTCAATAAATCCCGCCAGCATGGCGACAAAAAAGAGAACGCCCAGCAATAGCGGGGAGACCATAAACAGGCTATTAAACGTTTCCATTAGATCACGTGCTCATCCAGTAGCGCCTGGCAGGAAGGCGGCAACGGAGGCGGTGTCTTCTTCTCAGGCTTGGTTGTTCCTGGTTTCGGTGGTTCAAACCAGCTTTGCAGTTCTGCCCCGCAGCCATCGCCCGGCGGCGGTAAAGGTTGATCTTCACACTCCAGACTATCGGCAGGACAACGTAATCGTACATGCATATGCGCACGATGCTGGAACCAGGGTCGCACTTTACGCAACCAGTCGCGATCGGTGCCCGCATCAAGGCAAAGTTGTTGTTTAATCGCCGGATTAACAAAAATGCGGGTGACGTCTTTGTCCTGCGCAGCGAGTTTGATCAGGCTGAAAATTTCCGGCTTCCACAGCGTCGGGACGACGTGTTTACCGTCGCGGGAAACTAAGTCCAGTGCCTGCGGGCGCAAGAGCTGCGCGGAGGTCCAGCGTTTTTTCGGCAGTTGCAGGAAGATATCGACATCCAGTCCGGTCTGGTGGCTGGCGTGACCGCCGTTAAAACGCCCACCAGCGGGCATCCCCATATCGCCAATCAGCACCGTGCCCAAACCCAGATTGTTCACCTGGCTACTCAGTCGCTGGATAAACATCACCAGATCCGGGTGACCGAAATAGCGACGCTGATCGGTACGCATGACCTGATAATGTTCGGACTGTATCGGCAGCGTGTCAGCGCCGACGATACAGCCATTAGAAAAACTGCCTATCGATTGTGCGCTACCCGGCACAGGTTGGGTTATTTTTTGCCACGGCGTCGCTGCCAGGCTGGCGCTACTGGCAAGCAGGGCCAGCAGCGCAATCGCGGTTTTGTTCATGTTTTACCAGCGTGGAATATCAGTCTTCACATCGGCATTTTGCGCCCGTTGCCGTAACAGGTGATCCATCAAAACGATCGCCAGCATCGCTTCAGCGATCGGCACCGCGCGGATCCCGACACAAGGGTCGTGACGGCCTTTGGTGATCATCTCAACTTCTTCGCCAAAGCGGTTGATCGTGCGCCCAGGCACGGTAATGCTGGAGGTCGGTTTCAGCGCCATATGGGCAATGATTTGTTGCCCGCTGCTGATACCACCAAGAATGCCGCCTGCGTGGTTGCTCTGGAAACCTTCTTTGGTGATTTCGTCGCGATTCTGGCTGCCGCGCAGCGCCACCACGTCAAAACCATCGCCAATTTCCACGCCTTTCACCGCGTTGATGCTCATCAGCGCGTGGGCGATGTCGGCATCCAGGCGATCAAAGACCGGCTCGCCAAGTCCGGCGGGGACGCCACTGGCAATAACGGTCACTTTCGCGCCGATAGAATCGCCCTCTTTTTTCAGCGCGCGCATCAGTTCATCTAAGGCGTCGATTTTGTCCGGGTCCGGGCAGAAGAACGGATTTTGCTCGACCTGCGACCAGTCTTTGATTTCCAGCGGAATGTCGCCCATTTGGGTCAGGCAACCGCGAATCTCAATACCAAATTTCTCAGCGAGATATTTTTTGGCAATCGCCCCTGCCGCAACGCGCATGGCGGTTTCACGGGCGGAAGAACGTCCGCCGCCGCGATAATCGCGCAGGCCGTATTTTTGTTCGTAGGTGTAATCGGCATGACCCGGACGGAAAACGTCTTTAATTGCGCTGTAATCCTGGGAACGCTGGTCGGTGTTTTCGATCAGCAAGCCAATGCTGGTGCCGGTGGTGACGCCTTCAAAAACGCCGGAGAGAATTTTGACCTGATCCGGTTCACGACGCTGGGTGGTATAGCGCGATGTCCCAGGGCGACGACGGTCGAGGTCATGTTGCAGATCCGCTTCCGTGAGCGGAATTCCTGGCGGAACACCATCGACGATACAGCCGAGCGCCAGCCCGTGCGATTCGCCGAAGGTGGTTACGCGAAAGAGTTGTCCAATTGTGTTTCCAGCCATCACGGCTCCGTTATTGTTGTGTTTGCGTGTTTACTTAATCTTTATAAATTCCAAAATGTTCCCGTGCCGCAATAAGCTGCGCTTTGGTGAGCATAAACACACCATCGCCGCCGTTATCAAACTCCAGCCAGGTGAACGGAACATCCGGATATTGTTCCATAAGATGTACCATGCTGTTGCCCACTTCACAAATCAGCACGCCATCATCAGCAAGGTAATCTGCCGCGTTACCGAGAATGCGGCGCGTCAGTTTCAGGCCGTCGGTGCCAGATGCCAGACCCAGTTCCGGCTCGTGGCGGTATTCATTTGGCAGGTCGGACATATCTTCCGCATCGACGTACGGCGGGTTAGTGACGATCAGGTCGTACTGCACTTTCGGCAAGTCACGGAACAGATCGGATCGAATCGGAATGACGTTATGGATCAAACCGTGTTCTTCGATGTTCTGTTCGGCAACCGCCAGCGCGTCGGGAGAGATATCCACCGCGTCGACTTCCGCTTCCGGGAAAGCATAAGCGCAGGCAATGGCAATGCAGCCGCTGCCAGTGCACATATCCAGAATATGCTGCGGTTGTTTGCTGATGAGTCCGGCAAATTTATTGTTGATCAGTTCACCAATCGGCGAACGCGGCACCAGTACGCGTTCATCGACGTAAAATTCATGACCGCAGAACCAGGCTTTGTTAGTCAAATAGGCCACCGGAATGCGTTCGTTGACGCGGCGGATCACGCGCTCAACAATACGGTGTTTTTCGCTGGAGGTCAGGCGGGCGTTACGCATATCTTCCGGAATATCCAGCGGCAGGTAGAGCGACGGCAACACCAGTTGCACTGCTTCGTCCCACGGGTTGTCTGTGCCGTGACCGTACCAGATATTTGCCGCGCTGAAGCGGCTAACCGACCAGCGCAACATGTCCTGAATGGTTTGCAGCTCATTTACTGCTTCATCGACGAAAATTTTATCCACGTATTCCTCCAGGGCATGGTCGCATTAATTTCGGCGGCTAGTTTGCCATGAAGATGACGATAAATCAGCATTCACGCGGCGATGACACAGGAAAATTATGTTTTGACCGATCGATTGCGCTGCGAGTCGGGTAAACTGTAGGAAAATTAAAATAGAGATGCATAAATGAAAAAGAAAACAACACTCAGCGAGGAGGATCAGGCACTGTTTCGCCAGCTGATGGCGGGCACTCGCAAGATTAAGCAGGATACGATTGTCCATCGACCGCAGCGTAAAAAAATCAGCGAAGTGCCGGTCAAGCGGTTGATTCAGGAACAGGCGGATGCCAGCCATTATTTCTCCGATGAGTTTCAACCGTTATTAAATACCGAAGGCCCGGTGAAATATGTCCGCCCGGATGTCAGTCATTTTGAGGCGAAGAAACTGCGCCGTGGTGATTATTCGCCAGAGCTGTTTCTGGATTTGCATGGTCTGACGCAGCTTCAGGCCAAACAAGAGTTAGGCGCGTTGATTGCTGCCTGCCGCCGTGAGCATGTGTTTTGTGCCTGTGTGATGCACGGGCACGGTAAGCATATTTTAAAACAGCAAACGCCGCTGTGGCTGGCGCAGCATCCGCATGTGATGGCATTTCACCAGGCTCCGAAAGAGTACGGCGGCGATGCGGCGTTGTTAGTGTTGATTGAAGTGGAAGAGTGGCTGCCGCCAGAATTGCCCTGAATGACAACAACCGGATATGGAATTTGTAGGTCGGATAAAATGCGTCAGCATCGCATCCGACAAGAAATGCCGGATGCGGCGTAACGCCATATCTGGCCTGGGCGCTACAGCATATTTAATATGTACTGGAATCGACACGTGGAGTCTATGGGCTGCCTGCTACTGGTATCCACACGCACTAACATATCGTGCAGTTGCCGATCGGTAATCGGGTGCCTGGTTGGCGCCACCGTCACTTTAGCGTTATCGCATCCTTCAGCAGTAAAGGTAATCAACTGATTTACATAGCGACAATACGCGGCGCGTTCATCCGTTCCGCTGCCATCGCAGAGCTGACCATCTTTCATCAGGTAGGTCGATAAGTTTTGTTCAATCACGGCCCCGGTTGATTTCAGATTCAATAGCTGGCTGTGGACAACGCGACTAGCACTCCAGGAGATATCATAATTTGTTAATGGCTCACCTGGGCAAGTTGTTGTATAGGTGGTAGGCCCCCTATAATTCTCTACCCTCGGTTGATAATTATAATATACAGTTACAGAACTGTTTGCCGTCATCCCCACCATCCACGGGCACGTCTCTGCCGAACCGGAGACTTCTATAGTCATTACGAGATCGGAACATCTCCAGTTAAAATTTGGATCAATCTCTTTAACACCCGGACAATGTGAGTCTTGTGTAAAATCCCCCGACTTTATCGTTATTTTGGGTGCAGGAATGTTTCCCGGCCCAGTCCATGACTTATTAGGAAGATCCCCAATAGCGACGCCATACGATCGATTCTGATAATACTCCCCATGATAAACTCCATTGGTGGTGAGTAAATCCAGGTAGAAACGAAGCGTTGCATTGGCACCAACCGTACCATAATAGATCGTCACGTTATTATAGACTGCCCCCAGTTTCGCCTGAGCTCCCTGGCTAAAACACAGCACCAGCATGGCGCAAAGCAGTAATCGTATTTTTTTCATCTTATATATACTCAAAGGTTGCCGTCAGGTTGGCGGTAAAATCACCGAGCGTGACATCGCGACCGCTTTTCGCCTGCAGCCAGGCCCTGAAATTAATGTCATTGCTGCCATCGCTGAGTGTAAATTTCGCCCCGGTCGGGTTGTTAATCGACACCCGCACACCGTCGGTCGTCTCCATCCCAATCCCGACGCCCTGAGCGGCTGAGGTGGTATCCAGCGCAAGGAAACCCGGTTGCTCGCTGTCTTCCGTACCGGTAAGGGTCACCTGCACCTGGTAACTCGCTGGCCCCTTACAATCTTTCAACTTAAACACCACCGGAACGCGCGGGGATTCCCCGGCGACCATAAGATCCTGACGGCTGATGGCAGGAAAATGCACTTCTGCCAGATTTCCGCCATCAACCACCAGCGTGCAGGAACGGCTTAACAAGTTGCCGGAAAAATGCAGGTTGTTGTCCACGGCCAGAGTACGAGTACTACCGGTCAGCAGCAGACCCGCTAACAGTGCGTAACCGAGCGAATAAATGCGTCCTGTCTTCATTGATAATCCACCCGTAATGTTGCCCAGGCCGAAAACGTGGTATCACTCAACACAGCATCAGCCGATTTTACCGGCACAGCTTCCAGCTTCGGCTTTTGCGTAAAATCGATGGCGTTAATGGCAAGCGGCGTATTCAGCTTAAAACGCTGACCATCGTGCTGAAGCTCAATACCAAAGCCGGGAACGTCTGTTTCGATAGCTGCGTCATTGTACGAGGTCTGCGTCCCCGTCCAGGTGAGCGTCATATTCCAGTCGGGATCGCGAACTGCGGAGTCACAGCTCAGGTCATAGTTCACTTCCTTGCGACCATAGTCCCCGTTGATGCTGTCGATGATGAGATCGCGAAATTCCACTTCGATGGTCTTTCCACCGCTGATAGTACAGACAGGCGGTGCCACCAGCGTACCGTGGAAGGTGATGTCATCGTCAGCGGCCAGAGCCATGCCGCCATACGCGCAGAGTAAAAAGAACGTGAGTTTTTTCATTGGTAATCCACCACCATCGTCATACTGGCGTTAAATTCCGCTGGTGTAAGCTGCACTCCACTTTGTTTTACCGGCACGGCTTTGAGATTGGGTAATTGGTTAGTATTGAAATCAGACCAGTTACCTTCACCCACTTTAAACAGGGAGTTATCGGCGCCGTTTTCAATGCGAATGCCCAGGCCTGAAATTTCGGTCGCAATGACCGTTTCCCCGTTAATCACGGTGGTGGAGCCTTTAAGCTGCATCCGCAGATCATCAACACCTGCTATTTTGTTACCGCAGTTCAGGGTATAAAGCGCATCCGTCGTGCGGTAATTTGTGCCATTTATTTTGCTAATGTACACATTGCCAAATTCAACATTGCTCCCCTTCACGGAACAGGGCGGTGGCGCATCGACCAGAATGCGCAACGATAATGACACCTTTTTACTTTCCCCTGCGACGGCAATGTTGCCCGTCAGCCAGCCGCTCAGGAGCAAAATGCCCGTTCCCACCAGAAACGTGTATTTCATAAGACTCTCCCGGCATTAACCTTTACGGCTCTGCTCTGCATCCACCTGGCAACTATTGCCGTTGCATTTAAAGATCAGCGAAAGTCGCGCGCCGTAGTCGTTGACGTAAGTCAGCACCGGCACACTGTCCATCTTCACATTCAACGGCGCAGATGTTTTAGGCGGCATCACCAGCGGCGTAAACCCGGCTGCCGGATTACCATTTTTCTGCGTACTGGCGTTGCTGAGGATCACGTAATACGGCGTTGGGTTATTAACGGTGAAGGTCTGACCATTGCGGGTTAAGGTCACCTTGTGCTGCCACGGATCTCTCATGTTGATTTCTGCCAGCGCCTTGGGTCGCCAGAACAATTTGATACGCGTTTGCAGCGCAATTTGCAGGGTGTTAGGTTTGTTCGATTTTGGCGGAATTTCACGCACGTTAAAGTAGAACATGCTCTCACGATCGGCGGGTAACTTGCTGATATCCGGCATTCCCTGGACTTTTACCTGACCATTCATCATCGCATCAATGCGCTGTACTGGCGGCAGTACCGTCAATGGAGAGCTGATTTTGTTGCCCTTTTCGTCTTCTATCCAGCTTTGCGCCAGGTATGGCAGCTTAGGATCGTTATTGCGTAACGTGACGCTGATGGATTTGTCACTTTCTTTGAAGATCAAGCGGGTGCGGTCGGGCGTTACCGATGCGTGGGTTGTAAAACTGGCGGCGGTCACCAGCAGCGCCAGCGCCGGGGCAACCATTTTTGCAGTATTAGTCTGTGTATACATGGATCATTCCTTAATCACGTTATTGGTTAGCGGAGATAGCGACTGGCGGTGTACCCGGCGTGACCTGTTGCGTCTGTTCCTGAATCACCGGTTTGATTTCCACCGGCGTGGCAGGCACCACCGCGCCTTTTTGCTTACACGGCAGTAACAGGCCATTGAACAAGTCAGCAGGCAATGGATCTGGCAGGGAGATCTCACAGTGGGAAGCCCCATTCCATGAGACACTCATACGTTCGCCAGCTTTTACCCCAGCCAGATAGACGTTGCCGTCGTCATCGACCAGGCCGACCTGTTGGTCGTGTTCGTTTTTCACTTCTGCACCAAATGGTGGATAACTGCCATCACTCATGCGCAGGACAGCCATCGCCTTTTGTCCACTAATGACCGCAAATTTACGGTAGCCAATGGCTCCTTCGGTCAGCGTCGCCTGCACCACTGACTGCGTGGCTTCGGCGTTCTCTGGCAGTTTAGTCAGGTCAATCGTGGCCTGGTTACGGTAGTAGTTATTGACGTCCGCAACGACGGCTTTACCGAACATGTTGGTGTAAACTGCTGAACCGTTACCTTCGACCGGTACGTCAGCCACGCCGTCAGCGTCGATAAGCAGGCGCGTACCGCCCATGTTTTGAGTACGATGCAACGCGCCACCGTGCGCCGTTAACGTGGCTCCACCTTGCAGCGACAGCCCGGCAGAAGTGTATTGCCCTTCATGGTAGTTAGCACTCAGATCCACGTGTTCCATAGAGCCGTCATGGCTGTAATAACCATCGACGCTGGAGTGATTTTCACTGCTGCCAACGTTTATCTGATAGTGGCTGGCGTCATCAATACGGTTGAAGTATCCCACCTGACTGCTGTCTGAACCGCTGCCGTAGTTGCCGTTGTAACTCACGGTGCTGTTATCACCCCACGGCATACTTAAGGAGATATAGACGCCTTTGTCGGCGCTGTTGTCATACTCGTAGCGATAACCTGTCAGGGAGATACTCATGTTGCGAATGCCGCCCATATTGAAATAATGGGAAAGCATGACGTTGTAGTTGGTCTGCTCCTCGCGATCCCAGTAGGTATGGCGCGTATAGTTCAGATAAACAGAAACGCCGGCATCCCTGAAGTTCTGGTTATAGGTGGCGGTGTACATCTCTTTATCGTTGCCGGCGCGAACCATTTCGCTGTCATTCGCGTCCAGATACTCGCTCATGGTCATATAGTTCTCTTCAGAGAAGCGGTATCCGGCGAAGGTGACGCGGCTGTTTAGTTCATCAAAGTCTTTGGAGTAGCTGACGCGGAAAGAGTTACCGTCGAGCGTACCCTTGCCGTAAGCGGTTGAATCGTCGAGTCGGGTATGCGAGTGGGTAATATCAAACGCCATCGCGCCGAAAATGGAGAGATCGCGCCCGATGCCAAGCGCGGCAGACTGGTAGTTTTCATCGCCCAGCGCCCCGCCGTACAGCGACCAGCCGTTGGCTATCCCCCAGGACGCTTCGCCACCGGAGAAGAATCCGCCCTGTACATGGTGGCCCCACTCCTGCGGGCGCCCCATCATCACTTTGTAGCGCACCTGACCCGGGCGCGTCAGGAACGGCATGGAAGCGGTGCTAATGTCATACTCCTGCACCTGGCCGTTCAGCTCTTCAATGCGCACATGCAGCGTACCAGAGTTAAATTCACCGAGATCCTGAATACGGAATGGCCCGGCAGGCACCTGGGTTTCATAAATTATGCGCCCGGCCTGACTGACGGTGACTTTCGCCGCCGTATGGGCCACGCCGGAAATATCTGGAGCATAGCCGCGCAGGTTCGGCGGCAACATTTGATCGTCGGTACTGAGGCTACCGCCGATGTAGTTAAAACCGTCAAAAATATCGGAGTCGAGGTAGTCTTCGCCAAGTGCCAGTTTGGCTTTCAGGCTCGGTAACGCACGCCAGGCGTAGTAACGGCTCCAGTCCCAATTTCTCTCGGTGCTGTTATCCGTCTCTTCATCGTTGCTGCGGGTGTGCTGATAATCGCTCTGCCAGTCGGCGCGCAGACGCCACGGCCCAAGGTTAACGCCAACCGTACCATTGCCACTGATGTCGTTGCTGTCATCACCGCCATTTTCTTCGTGTCGGGTTTGGGCGTTGATGCTGTAATCGGCAATGAAACCGGGGATGCCATCATCCCAGCGCGAAGGTGGATCCCAGTCTACATCGCTGTATTCAAGATAAGCCTGCGGTAAGGTGATGAGCAGCGCGGACTGGCTTAAATCAGCACGTATTTCCAGACCGTCAAGTTGGCCTGGCTTGAGACATTTACCGTCGTTATCCCATTGCAATTTTTGTGCAATGTCTTCTTTAAAACCAAGCTGCGCCACCAGCTCCGGCGACAGGCAGGCATAAGTTTTATTTTTATCGTTTTCTGACGCATACCAGTAAATATCATATTCATCGGGTAACGGCTGTTTATTTACCTGAACCTGTAAATTATATTTACCTGGTTCAACATAACCCTGACTGGAAAAACGCTTCAGATCAATTTTCGTGTCGCCTTTTAATTCCAGAAAACGGGAATCAAACTGAATATCTTCGTCGGCCCAGGCATTGATATGGCATCCAGATATTGCCATAGCAACACACCAGGGAAGCGCCCGTAAGCGGAAAAGGGAATGGTCAGGCATACACGTATCCATCCGTGGTTATTTAAACTATCGAAACGCTAAAAACCCCTCATAGCATTGCTGCTATGAGGGGACATACCTTAGAGATAAGTAATCTGGAAGGTGGTATTAGCTTCAAAACCACCCAGGTCCGGCGCGTCAGTCGCACCTACCAGCCAGGCTTTAAAGTTTAAAGTTTGTTTCGGTTTGCCTTTGGAGGTTGCAGTATCTTTTACGATCTGCTGATTAATGCCAGCGCCACTTTTGTAAGAGGTTCCTTGTTGATCACCAATCGCCAGGCTCACGTTGTTAAACGCCGCACCGGTATCAGTATTAAAAATGGTGTAATAGTTGCCGCTATTCGCCGTAGACACAGTACCGGTGAAGGTAGTGGTCATGGTAGTTTGGGTATCAAACACACAGTCCTGCAAACGAATCTGGAAATCTTTCGGCGTGGTAGTGCCGTTGTTTTTCAGTTTATCTGCACCGATATTACCCATATCCACTTCCAGTTTGTGATCGTCTGGTACGATTGAGCAAACTGAATCTTCAATGGTGCCGTAAAAACGGGCAGTACCGTTGTTACCTTCTGCGAAAGAAGATGTTGAAGTGAACGCACCCATTACCATTGCTGCTGCAATAGCTGTTTTTACAAACTTACTCATTATTTGTCCTTAAACCATAAATAATTAGAATATAAGCTAACTGAAATATTGACGATAAAATCCCTCAATCTTTCTTCAGCAGCTTTTAACCAACCATTGAATAGGATTTCTGATCCATAAAATACGGGTTGCACGAGATGATATTCTTTGGCGTGGCGGCAATGTTGATATTTTAATGAGACTGATTCAATTTAAATTTACTAACAACACAGTGTAGAAATTTTTAAATAATCAATAGCACAAATAATAGCTTGAGGGTTATCTCAAAAAGCAGCAGAACATTTCATCAAAACGGTACAAACACTTTATACCATGAATGATTCTGGATCATAAAACAGCTAAAAATAAATATGGCAATTGTGACTTTAGCTTCTCGAAGATATAATATTAATCTTTCTGAATTAATATTATATCAAGACCCAAAAATATCTACTCAGCAATGTTATCTTTTATTTTTTAACACCTCTTTTCGAAAAATAATAACCCATGCAAAAAAGCAACAATTACTTCCATATGTAACTTTGTGAAAATAAATAAGCACCATTACTATAAATGGAAACATTTATTTTTTCACACCAGGACGATTAAACGCATTTAAATAGCAATGATTTCAATACAGTAAGCAAAACTAAGGCCCGACAGCTTACGCCAGCGGGCCTTACACGTTCATATCAAATTGCTTTTGCCATCTTCAGATTACACGGGCTCATCTGCCAGTTGAATTGACCTTTTCCGCTTTCATCAAGCGTTACGCTGGCAATGGCCGAGGTGGTAAACATAGGCGGCGTTTCGCCCGGACATAACTCGGCGACCAGATACCCGACTAATGGTAAATGGGAGATCACCAGTACCGAAGCAACACCTTCATTGGTCAACGCCTGCAGATAGGCACTGACCAAGCCAACATCGCCGCAGGGCGTTAACTCCGGCAGAACTTCTGCACTGGAAGGCAGGTTCAGACAATCCCCTACTTCGTCCAGTGTTTGCTCGGCTCGCAGGAACGGGCTCACCAGAACGCGTTCGATTTCCACTTTTTGACCTTTCAGCCAGTTCGCCATCAGGCGAGATTCGTCACAACCGTTAGTAGTCAGAGGACGAACCGAATCACTGGCGGCATCGAGGGCTGCGTCGCCGTGACGCATGATAAAAACTTGCATATTGCACCGCTTTTGTTAACCAGATTCGCCCGTCTTCTTTCATCTGAAACCAGATAAAGAGGACGGTGGCCGGCATTGTGCCTTATCCATTCACCGAATGAAACGCTGTTTTTTACCTCAATGGCGTAAGTATAGTCAATATGCGTTTACATTTTGAACAACACTCCGCCATTCAGCGCGGATTCATATAGCTTTGACCTTCTTATTGCAGGTCAGTTGCAGTTGTTTTCCAAAAACTTTCCCCACGCGCGCCCATCTCGACCAAACGCTCGCAAGGGGTAAAACGGGAACCATACTGCGTGGCCAGTCGTTGCATTATTGCAACCACTTCGCCCGCGCCGAGAGAATCGATATAGCGGAACGGTCCACCAAGAAACGGTGGAAAACCAATGCCAAATACCGCGCCAATGTCCCCGTCACGCACGCTACGGATAACCTGCTCATCCAGACAACGTACTGCTTCATTCAGCATCAACATCACACACCGTTCAGCAACCTGCGGTGCGGAAAGCCGCCCCTGCCCTTGCGCGCCAATCAGCGGGTAAATAGCGGGATCGACCTGTTTTTTGCTTTTACGCCCTTTCTGACCATAAAGATAGAAACCCCTGCCATTTTTTCTGCCTTTGCGATCGTCGTTCAAAATTGAAGAAACAACATTTGCAGGCGCGCTAAAACGTTCTCCATAAGCTGCTTCCAGTACAGGAATAATTTTAGTCCCGGTGTCGATTCCTACCTCATCCAAAAGTTGGATTGGACCTACCGGAAAACCAAATTTCACCAGCGCGGCATCAATGTGCTCTACCCGCTCACCTTCGGTCAACATGCGGATAGCTTCATTAATGTAAGGCGCTAAGATGCGATTGACGTAAAACCCGGCTTTATCACGCACGACAATTGGCGTTTTACCCTGTTTTTTCGCCAGTTTTACCGTAGTGGCGATGGTTTGCGCCGATGTCCCCGCATGAGGAATGATCTCCACCAGCGGCATTTTTTCCACCGGACTGAAGAAATGCAGGCCGATAACTTGCTCTGGTCGCGTGGCGTGAGCGGCGATATCGCCAATTGGTAAAGATGAGGTATTCGAAGCAAAAATGGTATGAGCGGCGCAGTTTTGCTCAACTTCTGCCACCATCTGTTGTTTTAATTCGAGATTTTCAAATACTGCTTCAATAATCAGATCGCGATGGGCAAAGCCGCGATAATCCGTCGCCCCCGAAATCAGCGCCAGCTGTTTGTCGCGTTCACTGGCTTTGAGATGACGGCGGCGCACTTTGCTCTCCAGCTGATCCCAACTGTATTTCAGCGCATGATTAATCCCCTGAGCGTTGATATCTTTAATTCGTACCGGCAGACCCGCTTTACAGGCAGTGACGTAAGCAATACCGCCGCCCATCAAGCCGCCGCCTAAAATCCCCACGCTGTTTAAGGGAGCGGGTGCAACATTGCTGCCAGGATCTTTCTTCACATCAGTACTGGCAAAAAAGATATTGCGCAATGCCTTTGATTGCGACGTCATCGCCAGTTCACCAAAGGCTCTTGCTTCAGCGTCATAGCCGCTGCTGGTGCCCTGCGCTAACCCTGTCTCGACAACCTCAAGAATACGTTCCGTCGCCGGATAGTTACCCTGGGTTTTCTGTTCTGTTTTTTTGCTTACCATTTTGAATAACAGCGCACGACCTAATGGCCCCGCCATCACACGTTCGCGAACCGGGAGTGTCCGCGAAACCGGACGATCCTGCTTCGCCAGCTCCACAGCGGCTTCCAGTAAAATGGAATGCGGAACGACATCATCCACCAGCCCCAGCTTTAACGCCTGTTTTGCCCGAAGCTGCTTGCCGGTGAGGATCATCTCTAATGCTGTGCTGACGCCTATCAGGCGCGGTAAACGCTGGGTTCCACCTGAACCGGGTAACAACCCAAGCTGAACTTCAGGCAAACCGAGTACAGTTTTAGGATCGTCAGTACAAACACGACCGTGGCACGCTAATGCCAGCTCCAGCCCGCCGCCCAGGCAAGCGCCGTGAATAGCGGCAATAACCGGAACTGGCAAGGCGTGAATTTCCGCCATCAACTGTTGCCCCTGCCGCGCCAGTGCTTCCGCTTCTTGCGCCGTTTTGCAGTTGCCGATCATGTTGATATCCGCGCCGGCAATAAAGTTGTCCGGTTTCGCGGAGATAAACACCACGCCGCGCAGATCTTTATTTTCGCGGAGTTGCTTAATAATGACGCGCACCTGTGAGGCAAACTCCGCCTTCAGGGTATTCATTTTCTCACCGGGAACGTCGATGGTGATGATGGCAATGTTGTCCAGACGCATATTGAGGGTAAATGCTGATGCCATTTCCATTATTCCGCCTCCAGAACCATTGCTGCGCCAAGCCCACCGGCAGCACAGGCGGTCACTAAACCAAATCCACCGCCGCGTCGGCGAAGTTCATGCAATGTCTGAGTTATCATCCGCGCGCCAGTCGCCGCAAAGGGATGCCCGTAAGCTATCGAGCCGCCAAGCACGTTAAATTTGCTGTCGTCCACTTCACCAGTGGCATGTGCGCGCCCCAGCACATCGCGGGCAAAACGTTCGCTACCCAGTAACTGAATATTCGCCAGCGTCTGGGCTGCAAAGGCTTCGTGCATATCAATCAATGTCAGATCGCTCATCGTCAAACCGGCACGTTCCAGCGCCAGCGGTGTTGACCAGGCCGGGCCGAGCAGCATGTCCTGCCAGACATCTATCGCGGTAAATGCATAACTGCGCAGATATCCCAGCGGCACCAGCCCTAATTCTTTCGCCCGCGATTCGGTCATCAGGATCACCGCCGCAGCACCATCGGTCAGCGGCGTACTGTTTGCCGCCGTTACCGTTCCGTGTTTGCGATCAAACGCCGGACGCAGCTTTGCGTAATCGGCAAGCGTGGAATTACCGCGAATATTATTATCTTCCGCGAACGGTTGTTTATAAGGAGGGATAAAGGCGGTCATCACTTCTTCTTTGAGTTTACCTTCCGACCACGCCTGAGCGGCTCGCTGATGCGAACGATGCGCCAGCGCATCTTGCTGTTCGCGAGTAATACCGTAGGTTTTCGCCATTTGTTCGGCGGTGTCACCCATCCGCAAGCCTGTGGAATATTCTGCTACCGCAGGCGGTACAGGCATTAAGTCACGCAAACGCAGGCGGGAGAAGAGTTTCAGCCGTTGGCTCATTGTGCGTGCTTTGTTGACATCCACCAGCACGCGCGCCAGCTTTTTACTAACGCCAATCGGCAATACCGATGAGGAATCTGCCCCACCGGCAATCCCCGCGCGAATAGTTCCCGCCATCAGGCTTTCGGCAACGTTTGCCACAGCCTGGAAACTGGTGGCACAGGCACGACTGACGCTGTAAGCATCGGTATGGACGTTCATTCCGGTGCCAAGAACAATTTCACGCGCAATGTTGGGGGCTTCCGGCATTTGCACAACCTGACCAAATACCAGTTGTTCAATCACTTCGGCGGGGATCTCGCTACGAGCAAGCAGTTCTCCGACGACCATCTTCCCCAAATCAACAGCGGGAATGCCATGAAAAGCCGTCGCCTGGCGAGCAAAAGGCGTGCGTAATCCGCTAACGATGGCGATACGATCGCCCTGACGGGTAACCAGCGGTAAAACCTGACCCATAACACTCCCCTGTAAAAAAATATATAAAGTGGTCTGACCTGATCGTAGTCTTAACCATTTTTTTACATTTAGCCAAGTGGAGAAAAGGGAAAGTGGGAGCTATGACACAGAGAGAAAAGAAGAAGAGAAAACAAAACGCCCCTGCCAGCAACTGGCAGGGGCGTGCGTACCTGAGAGGAATTAACGCAGACCCAGCTGGAAGATCAGCATTTCAGCTTCGCAGGCAAAAGTGAAATCGATATCCAGGCGAACACCGTCAGACTCTTCTGTGAAAGTCGGGGTGATTTTGCAAGGTTCGGATTCCACGCCACGGGCTTTTTCAGTCAGCGCCGCCAGCATTTGTTCTGCTTCTGCGCGGTTTGCAAACACGCGGCTATAAGACGCGGTGCAATCGGAGTTGTCCATAATGGTGCCAACATCCATACAGCAGCAAACCGGGGTTTCATCAGCACTACATTTACTCATCGTTGATTTCCTCTGTATGTGCACCCAAGGTGCCAGATAAACGTTGCGGATATTTTACGCTTCCGGAAAGTGCTGCTCCAGTTGTTAATTCTGCAAAATCGGATAAGTGACCGAAATCACACTTAAAAATGATCTAAAACAAAATTCACCCGGATGGATGAGTGCGCCACCTCCAAATTTTGCCAGCTGGATCGCGTTTCTTAGATCATATTTGAAAAAAGATAGAAACATACTTGCAACATTCCATCTGGTCAGACCTATACTCTCGCCACTGGTCTGATTTCTAAGATGTACATCAGCACCTACACTTCGCGCTCCTGTTACAGCACGTAACATAGTTTGTATAAAAATAAATTATTGAGGTTATGGTCATGAGCCAGAAAACCCTGTTTACAAAGTCTGCTCTCGCAGTCGCAGTGGCACTTATCTCCACCCAGGCCTGGTCGGCAGGCTTTCAGTTAAACGAATTTTCTTCCTCTGGCCTGGGCCGGGCTTATTCAGGGGAAGGCGCAATTGCCGATGATGTCGGTAACGTCAGCCGTAACCCCGCGTTGATTACCATGTTTGACCGCCCGACTTTTTCTGCGGGTGCGGTTTATATTGATCCGGATGTAGATATTACCGGACATTCTAATTTAACCGGTCAGAGTGCAAATGCTAAAAATATCGCACCGACAGCGTGGGTACCTAACCTGCACTTTGTCGCGCCTATTAACGATCAGTTTGGTTGGGGGGCGTCAATAACGTCCAACTACGGCCTGGCTACGGAATTTACCGACAACTACGCTGCTGGTATCTATGGCGGTAAAACCGATCTGCAGACAATCAACCTTAACCTTAGCGGGGCTTATCGCCTTAACAATAGCTGGAGTTTTGGTCTTGGTTTTGATGCTGTTTACGCCAAGGCAAAAATTGAGCGTTACGCCGGTTCGCTGGGGCCTTTGTTGTCTCAACAGTTGATTGCCCAGGGTGTACCCGCTTCATTGACCAATGGTATTAATACTCCGGACTCTCAAATTGCTCATCTGAAAGGTGACGAGTGGGGCTTTGGCTGGAACGCGGGTATTCTTTATGAACTGGATAAAGATAACCGTTGGGGCCTGACATATCGTTCAGAAGTTAAAATCGACTTCGAAGGGGATTACAAAAGCTCCATTAACCCAAATCTGAACAACATTTTGGGTAACATGGGCTTGCCGTATGGCACGATGGGTGCAACACAAAATGGATCCTTGACGCTCAACCTGCCTGAGATGTGGGAGATTTCTGGTTATAACCGTGTTGCGCCGCAGTGGGCAATTCACTACAGCATGGCCTATACCAGCTGGAGCCAGTTTCAGGAGCTGAAAGCGAAAGGCGATAGTGGTCAGACGCTGTTCTATAAAGATGAAGGATTCCGTGACGCATATCGTATCGCGTTGGGTGCAACCTACTATTACGATAAAAACTGGACCTTCCGTACCGGTATCGCCTATGACGACAGCCCGGTTCCGGCAGATAAACGTTCTATTTCCATTCCTGACCAGGATCGCTTGTGGTTAAGTGCTGGGTTAACCTACGCATTTAATGAAGATGCATCCATTGACGTTGGCGCATCTTATATGCATGGTCAGAAAGTGAAATTCACCGAAGGTGAAGGCGCGGCAGCTTATTCCTTCGAGTCTGAAGGTAAAGCCTGGCTGTTCGGGACTAACTTTAATTACGCGTTCTAATAACACGTTAGCTTAGTAAGAAAAAAGGTGAGTTTTACGACTCACCTTTTTTATTTGCGGCTTATTCAGAATCGATATCTTTTAAATCATCCTGAATCGCTTGCGCATTCGGGTTTTCTTGTGGTTTGAGTTCACCGCCATTGGCGATGAAATCATGACGCTGGAAGTAAGCCTCGCGCACCATGATATAAGGATCGGAGGACTGGCGAAGCAAGCCGTCAGAATCCAGCAACTGCGCACGAGTTTCGATCCCTTCAAGCGTCCATTTACCCACCGACATCGGCCAGGTCAGCCAGGAAAGTACCGGGTAAAGACTATCTGCCATATCACCGCCGTCATCACGCAGCGTAAAGCTACCGTAGAACGGTAACTGAACGTACGGCCCATAGCCCACGCCATAGTGACCGAGCGTGCTACCAAAACGGTGAGGTTCAGTGCGTTGCAGTTTCGGATTCGCCATCCCCGCAACATCAATAAAGCCGCCCATACCCAAAATGGTGTTCAGGAAAAAGCGGGTAAAGTGGACCATCCCCTGATAAGGGTCGCCCTGCAAGAAGTAGTTAACCATCACCGCAGGTTCTTCAAGGTTGCCGGTAAAGTTGCTCAAACCGTTACGCGCCGGTTGCGGAACATAATCACGCCAGACGACAGCTACCGGTCGAACCACATACGGGTCTAACACATTGAAGTTAAAATTGTACATGGTGCGGTTGAACCCTTCTAACGGGTCAGAACGCCCTTGCTGATCTGTACCGGAACTCGCACACCCCACCAGAAGCGTAGTTCCCAGAGCAAGCGCCGACAGGCGAAGCTTCATAAATGTCTCCCTGTTTTTTATGGCTTTTTTATGGCTTTTTTATGGCTTATGCAGTTTGCCATCCATGACGGAACGATACCGTATCCGCCTGTTTAGGTGTGGGCGATTGTAACAGCACGTCAACTGATGTCCAGACGCCCTGGAATGCTGACTTGATCATAGCCTGGTAATCGCCGCCCTGTAGGCTACTTGATTCTGTAGAAACAGAAAAAGGCAAACGCAGCCTTTTATACATTTTCAGAGTAACTCCCGCCAGTTGCGAGCAAAAAAGCCGCTACGCTTTAGCTATACGTGCTAATTCAAGAGACGGCATCATGGACAATGACAAAATAGATAAACACAGCGACGAACTTGAAGTAGAGAGCGAAGAAAAAGAACGCGGGAAAAAAATAGAAATAGATGAAGACCGGCTCCCCTCCAGAGCGATGGCTATTCACGAACATATCCGCCAGGACGGCGAAAAAGAGCTGGAGCGCGACGCGATGGCGCTACTGTGGTCAGCCATTGCTGCGGGTCTGTCGATGGGCGCATCTCTACTGGCAAAAGGGATATTTCATGTCGAACTGGAAGGCGTACCGGGGAGCTTTTTGCTGGAGAATCTGGGTTATACCTTTGGTTTTATTATCGTCATTATGGCTCGCCAGCAATTATTTACTGAGAATACCGTAACTGCGGTACTGCCGGTGATGCAAAAACCGACTATCGGCAACATCGGCTTACTGATGCGGTTATGGGGCGTCGTGCTGCTGGGTAATATTCTCGGAACAGGTATTGCGGCGTGGGCGTTTGAGTATATGCCTATCTTTAATGAAGAAACCCGCGATGCGTTTGTCAAAATCGGCATGGGTGTGATGAAGAACACCCCCAGCGAGATGTTTGCCAACGCGATCATCTCCGGCTGGCTTATAGCCACAATGGTATGGATGTTCCCTGCTGCGGGAGCGGCAAAGATTGTCGTAATTATATTGATGACGTGGCTTATCGCACTGGGCGACACTACCCACATCGTCGTCGGTTCTGTAGAGATCCTCTATCTGGTCTTTAACGGCACGCTGCACTGGAGCGATTTCATCTGGCCATTCGCGCTACCTACTCTGGCGGGAAACATCTGCGGCGGCACCTTCATCTTCGCATTAATGAGCCATGCGCAAATCCGTAACGATATGAGTAACAAGCGTAAAGAAGAGGCACGCCAGAAAGCAGAACATGCGGAAATCATTAAGAAAAATGATAAAAATCCGCTATAAGTGGCGAGGGTTTAAGCAATCGAGCGGCAGTGTACTTACTCCGCTGTTTAATAGCGGTTATACTCATGCCGCATTGTCCTCTTAGTTAAATGGATATAACGAGCCCCTCCTAAGGGCTAATTGCAGGTTCGATTCCTGCAGGGGACACCATTTATTACCGCCTTCCATACCCCACCATAAAGCGGATCATCAAGCCACAAGCTGGGGCAATAAACATAAATATCCCCGTTACCAGCTCATTACCGCCAGTTAACCACATAGTGAAGTAATAAATGAGGGCGGCGAGGATCACCATGCCGAAAAATGAAGAGACAGCAGATACTACATTTAGTACCTGACCAATATATCCGCTGACACAAACAATACACAGAGCGAGAAACATCCATAAATAAATCATAGCTCAACCTCCTGCCGCGCTAAAAAACCTGTTACTTCAGGTAGTTTAATAGTAAGACAATTCTTAATAGCTGGCAATTTTTGCCAGGTTCTAATAAAAACAAGATGTTAAAAATAGAGCTATCCAGTTCTGAAAAATATTTGCTTGAGTGATTAATAATCAGTAGCTGAAAACAATCGGCTGATGATAAAATGGAAGTACCGCATTCATGCTCCTCGTGGTTTTGTCCTGGCTAGTCTTTACACTCTTTACAGGAACCATTGTCGTACATGATGGCCTAATATATTGAGTGTACCGCTGTCGACATGGAATCTTCTGCGATACAACAATTCGTATCTACAGAAGGTAACTATGTTTCCACAACGCAAATTTTCCCGCGAGTTTCTCCATCCTCGCTACTGGCTCACGTGGTTTGGTCTGGGCGTACTCTGGCTTTGGGTACAGCTTCCTTATCCTGTCCTGTGTTTTCTTGGCACACGTATCGGCACGATGGCCAGACCATTTCTGAAACGTCGCGAATCCATCGCCCGCAAAAACCTTGAACTTTGCTTCCCACAGCATTCATCTGAAGAACGCGAGAAGATGATTGCCGAAAACTTTCGTTCACTCGGCATGGCGCTGGTAGAAACCGGCATGGCGTGGTTCTGGCCCGATCGTCGCGTGCGTAAATGGTTTGATGTTGAAGGTCTGGATAACCTGCAACGCGCACAAATGCAAAATCGCGGCGTGATGGTAGTCGGCGTACATTTTATGTCACTGGAACTGGGCGGCCGCGTAATGGGGATTTGCCAGCCAATGATGGCAACTTATCGTCCGCATAATAATCAATTGATGGAATGGGTGCAGACCCGTGGTCGGATGCGTTCGAATAAAGCGATGATCGGCAGAAATAATCTGCGCGGTATTGTTGGTGCTTTGAAAAAAGGTGAAGCCGTATGGTTCGCTCCCGACCAGGATTATGGTCGTAAAGGAAGCTCCTTCGCTCCGTTCTTTGCGGTAGAAAATGTTGCGACAACCAATGGCACTTACGTATTGTCACGCCTCTCAGGTTCCGCCATGTTGACTGTGACGATGGTACGAAAAGCCGATTACAGCGGATACCGTTTGTATATCACCCCAGAAATGGAAGGCTACCCGACTGATGAAGGTCAGGCTGCGGCTTATATGAACAAGATTATTGAGAAAGAGATTATGCGCGCACCGGAGCAGTATCTCTGGATCCACCGCCGCTTCAAAACGCGTCCGGTGGGTGAAGCGTCGTTATACGTTTAACAAACGACCAGCTCTTCTTCCCTCCTCAAATTAGCCATAATAACTCAATGGTTTTTATGGCTTTTTTCTTAAGGCTTTCCCCTTCGCTGAATCATGAATTATTACTGACAGAAATTAAACTGTCGCCGATATGAGACACTCGTAAGTTACTAAAAGTAAATAAGAAAATGCCACTTGTTTCAATTTAGTTTTAGGCGTACATTAGCGCCGTCTCGAGCAAATCAGCTCAGAATTCTGGGGTGATGCCCACGGCAAAACAGAGGCCTGTTAAGGTCGTTTTCCCGGTGTCAGCTCACTGTATCAGATGTAATGAAGTCATTCAGGCGTAACTGTAATTACGCGGAGAGATGTAAAGTGAAATATTTCTTTATGGGCATTTCTTTTATGGTCATCGTTTGGGCCGGTACTTTTGCCCTGATGATCTAAAAGCAAACTGTGCAACGAAAAACAGGAGCCATCTGGCTCCTGTTTGCTTTTCTGAGAATGCATTTATTCGGCGTTTTCGTGAATATGTTTACTGCTGGCGGGCAGTAAACCGTCTGCGCGGAACATCACTTTAATCCCGCGTATCGCCTGACGAATACGGTCACGGTTTTCAATCAGCGCAAAGCGTACATGCGTGTCGCCGTAGTCGCCAAAGCCAATCCCCGGAGAGACACAGACCTTCGCTTCGTTAAGCAGCTTTTTGGCAAACTCCAGCGAGCCTATTGCCGCATACGGTTCAGGGATTTTTGCCCAGACATACATCGAAGCCTTCGGCATTTCAACCATCCAGCCCGCTTCATGCAGCCCTTTTACCAGCACATCGCGGCGGCGCTTATACTGTTCGGCAATATCGCGCACGCACTGTTGATCGCCTTCCAGCGCGGCAATTGCAGCCACCTGCAATGGCGTAAAAGTACCGTAATCGTGGTAGCTTTTGATACGCGCCAGCGCACTGACCAGCGTTTTGTTACCGACCATAAAGCCAATACGCCAGCCTGCCATGTTGTAACTTTTCGACAAGGTAAAGAACTCGACCGCCACGTCACGTGCGCCCGGAACCTGCATGATTGACGGCGCTTTCCAGCCATCGTAGACGATATCGGCATAGGCCAGGTCGTGAACCACCAGTACATCGTAGCGTTTCGCCAGCGCAACAACCTTTTCGAAGAATTCCAGTTCCACACATTGCGCGGTTGGGTTCGACGGGAAGCCGAGGATCATCATCTTCGGTTTCGGATAACTTTCGCGAATTGCTCGTTCCAGTTCATTGAAGAAATCAACACCCTCCACCAGTGGCACTGAACGTACCTGCGCACCGGCAATCACCGCGCCGTAGATATGAATCGGATAACTTGGATTCGGCACCAGCACAGTGTCGCCGTGATCCAGCGTCGCCAGCATCAGGTGCGCCAGCCCCTCTTTCGAGCCAATGGTGACGATGGCTTCTGATTCCGGATCTATCTCAACGTCGTAGCGATCCTGATACCAGTGGGAAATGGCGCGACGCAACCGGGGAATGCCACGTGAAGTGGAATAGCCATGTGTGTCCGGGCGCTGCGCCACGGTACAGAGTTTTTCGACGATATGCGGCGGGGTTGCGCCGTCCGGATTGCCCATACTGAAATCGATAATATCTTCGCCACGCCGGCGCGCAGCCATTTTCAGTTCAGCGGTAATGTTAAAAACGTAGGGCGGGAGACGATCAATACGCGTAAAGCGACGTTCAGGGCGAGTGTCAGCCATAATTTCCTCAGATTAACGTTAGCGCCCGGACCGTCCGAGCGACGCTGCCACGATGGTGGCTGTTTTGAAAATAGCCTGATTAATTTCTGTCTGTCGAGCGTTTTAGCAAATATTTTTTTCTACCAAAAAAAGAGGAAAACCTGTAATAAAACGGGAAATCCTTACTTTCTTTCAGGAAAATTAAATTCATATTAATTAACATTATAATTTCAATAAATTTACTTATTGAGTGTGCATTATCAAGAGATGTATTGCCAATACACCATTTGCCTGACAATCCCCTTTTAAAATTGTGGTTTTTCCTCAAAAACGGCCTGCTGGTCATCAGCCTTCAGGTTACCTATCATAGAGGTTTAACCCTTATCCAGAGTTACCCGTGCACGAAATATTCAACATGCTGCTGGCGGTCTTCGATCGGGCAGCGTTAATGCTTATCTGCCTGTTCTTTCTCATCCGTATCCGCCTGTTTCGCGAACTGTTGCACAAGTCGGCACACTCACCGAAAGAGCTGCTCGCCGTTACCGCCATTTTCTCGCTGTTTGCCCTGTTCAGCACCTGGTCCGGTGTGCCGGTGGAAGGCTCACTGGTTAATGTACGTATTATTGCGGTGATGTCCGGCGGGATTTTATTTGGCCCGTGGGTGGGGATCATTACCGGCGTGATAGCCGGGATTCACCGCTATCTTATTGATATTGGTGGCGTGACGGCGATCCCCTGCTTTATCACCAGTATTCTGGCGGGATGTATATCGGGCTGGATCAACCTGAAAATCCCCAAAGCGCAGCGTTGGCGAGTCGGTATTCTCGGCGGCATGTTGTGCGAAACGCTGACCATGATTCTGGTGATTGTCTGGGCGCCGACCACTGAACTGGGGCTGGACATTGTGTCAAAAATCGGGATTCCAATGATCCTCGGCAGCGTCTGTATCGGTTTTATTGTGCTGCTGGTGCAAAGCGTTGAGGGCGAAAAGGAGGCCAGCGCCGCGCGGCAAGCCAAGCTGGCGCTGGATATCGCCAACAAAACGCTGCCGCTGTTTCGCCATGTCAATAGCGAGTCATTACGCAAGGTCTGCGAAATTATCCGCGATGACATTCACGCCGATGCGGTAGCAATCACCAATACCGATCATGTGCTGGCCTACGTTGGCGTGGGTGAACATAACTATCAGAATGGTGATGACTTTATTAGCCCAACCACACGTCAGGCGATGAATTACGGAAAAATCATCATTAAAAATAATGATGAAGCTCACCGCACACCGGAAATCCACTCAATGCTGGTGATCCCGCTTTGGGAGAAAGGAGTCGTTACCGGGACGCTGAAAATTTACTACTGCCACGCACATCAGATCACCTCGTCATTGCAGGAAATGGCGGTCGGTTTGTCGCAAATCATCTCCACGCAACTGGAAGTTTCTCGCGCCGAGCAGCTGCGTGAAATGGCAAATAAGGCAGAGCTTCGCGCCCTGCAAAGCAAAATTAATCCCCATTTTCTGTTTAACGCTCTGAATGCAATCTCCTCATCAATTCGCCTGAATCCGGATACCGCTCGCCAGCTGATCTTTAATCTGTCACGTTATCTGCGCTATAACATTGAATTAAAAGACGATGAGCAAATCGATATCAAAAAAGAGCTGTATCAAATAAAAGACTATATCGCCATTGAGCAGGCTCGCTTTGGCGACAAGCTGACGGTTATCTATGATATTGATGAAGAGGTGAATTGCTGTATACCCAGCCTACTGATCCAGCCGTTGGTGGAGAACGCTATTGTCCACGGTATTCAGCCTTGCAAAGGTAAAGGCGTTGTCACCATCAGCGTTGCAGAGTGCGGTAATCGGGTACGCATTGCGGTGAGAGATACCGGGCACGGCATCGATCCGAAAGTGATTGAGCGGGTCGAAGCGAACGAAATGCCGGGCAATAAAATTGGCCTGCTGAATGTCCATCATCGCGTGAAGTTATTGTATGGCGAGGGGCTGCATATCCGCCGCCTGGAGCCGGGGACGGAAATTGCGTTTTACATTCCTAACCAACGCACCCCAGTCGCCTCACAGGCTACGTTATTGCTTTGAGCCGGAGTGATATTGTGAAAGTCATCATTGTTGAAGACGAATTCCTGGCACAACAGGAACTGAGCTGGCTAATTAAAGAGCACAGCCAGATGGAGATTGTCGGCACCTTTGACGACGGTCTGGACGTGTTGAAGTTTTTGCAGCATAACCGCGTCGACGCCATTTTTCTGGATATCAATATTCCGTCGCTGGATGGCGTGTTGCTGGCGCAAAACATCAGCCAGTTCGCCCATAAACCATTTATTGTGTTCATCACTGCGTGGAAAGAACATGCGGTAGAAGCGTTTGAACTGGAGGCGTTTGACTACATTCTCAAACCGTATCAGGAGTCACGCATTACCGGGATGCTGCAAAAACTGGAAGCGGCCTGGCAACAACAGCAGACCAGCAGTACGCCTGCCGCGACGGTAACGCGTGAGAATGACACCATTAATCTGGTGAAAGATGAGCGAATAATCGTCACGCCAATTAACGATATCTATTACGCCGAAGCGCACGAAAAAATGACCTTTGTCTATACGCGGCGTGAATCCTACGTAATGCCGATGAACATTACCGAGTTTTGCAGCAAGCTACCACCGTCGCATTTTTTCCGCTGCCATCGCTCGTTTTGTGTCAATCTGAACAAAATCCGCGAAATCGAACCGTGGTTTAATAACACCTACATTCTGCGACTGAAAGATCTGGATTTTGAAGTGCCGGTCAGCCGTAGCAAAGTAAAAGAATTCAGGCAGTTAATGCATCTGTAATCGGGAACTTTCATGAAAGCAACAGACTTGCCCGCCGATCAACAATTTTTCGCCGATCTGTTCAGCGGCCTGGTGCTTAACCCGCAACTACTGGGGCGCGTCTGGTTTGCCAGTCAGCCCGCCACGTTGCCGGTGGGCAGTTTGTGTATTGATTTTCCCCGTCTGGATATTGTGCTGCGCGGCGAATACGGCAACCTGCTGGAAGCAAAGCAGCAGCACATGGTGGAAGGAGAAATGCTGTTTATTCCGGCGCGCGCGGCTAATTTACCAGTGAACAAAAAACCGGTGATGCTGTTAAGCCTGGTGTTCGCGCCGACCTGGCTGGGGTTATCGTTTTACGATAGCCGTACCACGTCGTTACTGCATCCGGTTCGCCAGCTCCAGCTTCCCAGCCTGCAACGTGGCGAAGGTGAAGCGATGCTTACTGCCCTCACCCATCTCAGCCGTTCGCCGCTGGAGCAGAATATCATTCAGCCGCTGGTGTTAAGTTTGCTGCATCTTTGCCGAAATGTGGTGAACATGCCGCCGGGCAATTCACAGCCGCGCGGCGATTTTCTCTATCACAGCATTTGTAACTGGGTTCAGGATAACTACGCCCAGCCGCTCACCCGCGAGAGCGTGGCGCAGTTTTTTAATATCACGCCCAATCATCTGTCAAAACTGTTTGCGCAGCATGGGACGATGCGTTTTATCGAATATGTGCGTTGGGTGCGAATGGCAAAGGCGAGGATGATTTTGCAGAAATATCATCTGTCGATTCATGAAGTGGCACAGCGTTGCGGCTTTCCAGACAGCGACTATTTTTGTCGCGTCTTCCGGCGTCAGTTTGGCCTGACGCCGGGAGAGTACAGCGCCCGTTTTCAGGGCTAACTTTAGAAGGTTAATTCTGTTTCCAGCAGCGTCAGGATGCTTTGTGCATCTTGCGCGGCGAACAGCGACTGGCGGAAGTTTTTATTCACCAGTTTGCGCGCCAGCTGCGAGAAGACTTTCACATGATTCATCCCTTCGCTAGCGCCCAGCGTCAGCATAATCACCAGCTCGACTTCGCCCATTTCTGACTGCCAGTCAATCGGTTTCACCAGCCGGGCAATGCTGATACTGGAATGGCGGATCCACTGAGATTTAGTGTGCGGGATCGCCACGCCAAAACCAACGCCAGTGGTGACAATCTCTTCCCGCTGCCAGACATCTTCTTCCAGCTCGAACGGATGTTCAGTGCGCCCGTTAACGCCGAGGTTACCGCACAGGAACTGGATCGCCTGCTCTTTATTGCTAAAGGCCTGATCAACGAAGATATTCTCCAGCGCCAACAATGGGCGAACGTCTTCTTCCGGCGTAAAGGCGGTGAGTAACGCTTCAATTTCCTGCGCGCTGCGACATTCACACGCCTGACGTGCCAGTTCCCGACACGCCTCGCTATCCAGTTGACGAAGCTGGCTTTTCACCGCCGGAATGCGCGGGCTACTCATGCTTAACTCGTCCAGGCCCAGCCCAAGCAGTAGCGGCAGATAACGGCTTTCACCGCCCAGTTCACCGCAAATGCCTACCCATTTACCCCGCTGATGAGCTGTGGTAACAATCTGCTGCAACATGCGCAGGAACGATGGCGTAATCGGGTTATACAGCGGCGATACGCGCGGGTTATTACGATCGACCGCATACAGATACTGGGTCATATCGTTGGAGCCGATACTGAAGAAATCGACCTCATCGCAGAAGTGATCGATGATGTAGCACACCGACGGCACTTCCACCATGATACCCAGCGTAATCGTCTCTGCATGACGCAGGCCATCGAGCTTAAGCTCAACGATCGCTTTTTGGATCTCGCCCTTCACCCATAAGATCTGATCGAGGCTGTGGACCATCGGGATCATCAACTGGGCGTTGCCGAAACTGGCGGCGCGCAAAATGGCCCGCAGTTGAGTGCGGAACAGGCCAGCAAATTCCGGGTAAATACGTACCGCGCGATAGCCGAGGAACGGGTTCTCTTCCTGGGGAATATTCAGATAAGGAATGCTTTTATCGCCGCCGATGTCCATTGTGCGGAAGATAATCGGCTTGTCGCCCGCTGCCAGTAGCACCTGCTGGTAGGCTTCAAATTGCTCCTGCTCGTCCGGCGCGCTGTCGCGATCCATATAGAGCATTTCGGTACGAAACAGCCCAACGCCTTCCGCGCCGTTGGCAAACGCGCCTGGCGCTTCCAGAGCGGTGCCAATATTCGCCGCAATATCAATACGCTTGTTATCACGGGAATATGCCAGCTGCGCGGCAGCCTGCGCCTGTTGTTTTTGGCGTTTATCCGCCAGCGTCTGCGCGACCTGATAATAACCGCTCACCGCGTCATTCGGGTTAATCGCCAGCACGCCGCACTGGGCGTCAAGCACTGCAGGTTGCCCGGCATAACGGGCAATCGCATCCAGCGGCAGGCCGCTCAGTACCGGGATCGCCGAGGCGCGGGCCAGAATCAGGGTATGCGAGGTGCGCCCGGTTTTCTCCAGAATCATGCCCGCAAGATTTTTCAGATCAAGGCTCAAAAACTGGCTTGGGGTTAAATCTTCTGCGACCAGAATGGTCGGTTTTTCAAGCAGCAGATTATTGCGCGGTTTCAACTCCGGCCAAGTGATATGCAGCAACTGTTCGCTAATATCGCGAATATCACTAACTCGCTCACGCAGATAATCGCTGGCAGAAGCAGAAAGTTTGTCGCAAACCTGCTCCATATTGCTGACGATCGCCGCCCCCAGCCCCTGATGTTGTTCAGCCATCAGACGACGGATATTCCCCGCAAACTCTTCATCCTGAATCAGCGACAAATGGGCGCTAAGAATGGTTTTACTTTCGCCGTCACGCTCACGTAGTTGCTGGTTCAGTTGCTCGGCAAGCGTTGCCAGGCTGTGTTCCAGGCGAGTGGAGTCTTGCGCACTGGCAGGGATCGCCCGATAACTGTCGAGGCTGTCGCTCTGCAACAACGTTAACGAACCAACGCCGACGCCGCTCGCCAGCACGTTACCGTACAGCAAATCCGGGTTAAGGCGACTTAATGAACGTGGCAGCGGATGCGCCGTCAGTTCTGCTTGTGTCGGTTGGATGCTGTCGCTGTCGATAAAGCGCACCTGGATATACTCTTCGAGTACGCGTCGCGCCTGCTCTTCATCACTGCCGCTAATGTTCAGGCTGCAACTGTCATTAAATAAGGTGCCGGTGCCAATCAGCGCCAGTGAACTTTTGGCATCGGCCTTGGCGTTCTGCCGATGGTTGATGAAGATCACTTCACTTTGCCACTGACCGCACTGTTCTTTAAGTTCCCACGCCGGACGGGCATGAAGGCCGTTAGGCAAAGGACAGAGAAATTGAATCGATAACATAACCGCTCCGGGTTAATCGGGAGATCATCTGAAATCCGTCAGTTGAACAACCGTCTCACGGGTAAGACGTTGAATAAGGGCAGATAAAAGTTGCTGCATCTGCAAAATGTCGCGGCAATCGGCAATCGATGCGGCGCAATGTCCGTGGCGGGTGGCTGGCCCCATCACCACCGTAGGTACGCCAGTACCGGTTAAATGCACCGCTCCGCCGTCCGTACCTCCGTTGCTGAACATATCGGCCTGCAACGGCACACCAATTTCTGCCGCGACGGTTTCAATCCACGCGGTAAGTTTTGGCGGCGCAATCAGCGATTTATCGCTTAACACCAGCATCGGGCCGTTACCAATCTGGCGATGGTTCGCCGCGCCATAATCAAAGTTTTTCGCCCAGCAGGCGGTATCAAGCACAATGGCGACGTCCGGCGACACCGCGCGGGTGGCAGTTTGCCCGCCGCGTAAGCCGACCTCTTCGCTGGAGCTGGCCACCAGCCACACTTCCGCAGGCAGTTCGGCGTCGTGCAGTTCGCGCAGTAAGGTCACTAACAGGTAGCAACCGAGACGATCGTCAAAAGCTTTACCCATCACCCGCTGGTGAGGGAGAACCTGAAAAGTGGTATCAAACGTGACGCGATCGCCTGGACGAATTCCCGCCTGTATCACTTCGTCATACGAACGCGCACCAATGTCTACGCGCATGGCGCTAACGTCATTCCCCTGCCTCTCGCCATCAAGCAGGCCAGGTATTTTGCACTCTTCACGGGTGGTGATGCGCACCGGCTGCAACTGGCGAGCAGCCATGCGTACATTGCCAACCGGCAACACATCGATCGCGCCTTCGCGGGAGATGCTACGCACCATAAACCCCACTTCATCCATATGGGCGCAGATCATCACCTTCGGCCCCGTCGATTCATTGAGGCGGATCAGCACCGATCCCAGACCGTCAAATCGCACTTCTTTTTGCAGGCGATCCGCTTCATCCAGCAGGATCTGCCGGACTTCCTGTTCAGAGGAGGCGATCGAATCGGCCTCGCTCAACGCTTTTAATAGCGATAAATCCATTATGCATCTCCCGTGAGCAACACTGTTTTCGGCATGGCGTAGAGCACTTCTGCGCCTTGCGGGGTAACCAGCACGACATCTTCGATACGTACCCCACCTTGTCCTGGCAAATAAATCCCCGGCTCTACGGTCAGTAACATGCCTGGCTGGAGCATCGTGGTATCACGTGGTGAAAAACGCGGATCTTCATGAACGTCAATGCCGATAGCATGGCCGGTGTTATGACCGAAATACTCGCTAAAACCTGCCTCTGTAATCACCCGGCGCGCGGCGTCGTCAACCTGCTGGCAACGCACGCCGGGGCGAATCGCGGAGATTGCCGCCTGCTGCGCTTGCAGGACAATCTGATACACACCAAACAGCGGGTGAGATTCGGCGCTCACCCCTTCGCCATTAACCAGGAAGGTGCGCGTCATATCAGAGCAGTAGCCCTGATACAGCGCACCAAAATCGAGGGTGACAAACTCGCCCGCTGCAACCACTTTGTCGCTGGCTTTACCGTGCGGTAGCGCCCCACGCCAGCCACTGGCGACAATGGTGTCAAAGGAGGCTTTTTCTGCGCCCTGCTGGCGCATAAACCACTCCAGTTCAGCAGCTATCTCGCATTCGCTCATCCCCGCCTGAATAAAGCGGCGAATATGCTCTGCACCACGATCGGCAATCCCACAGGCGAGACGGATTTTCTCCACCTCCTCTGGTGTTTTGATTTGCCGCAGCACATCCGGCGTGGCGCTGACCAGCTTTGCATTAAGTTCAGCCTGCCAGCGGTGCGCGGTTTCCCAACTCACCTGCTGGCCTTCAAAACCGAGCGTTTGCAGCTGTTCATCGGCAATGATTTGATTGACGATGGTTGCCAGCGTGTGCGTCGCATCAAGTAAATGAAGCTGGTAGCCTTGCGTACGAGCTTCCACCTCCGCGTAATAGCGCGAATCCACCAGAATGTGCGCACTTTCACGGCTAATCACTACATAACCTGATCCGGTGGAGATCCCCAGATGCGGCTGTTTGTTCTGTCGTGAGGAGAGAAGCACCGCATCCAGTTGTTGCGCCTTAAGCCAGTCACGCAGCGAAGCGAGTAATGTCATCTGGATTTTCCTTCTTACAGGCTATCGATTAACAATTTGCCTTTGCGGAACATCATCAAACGCAGGAACACCACCATCAGCGCGGTAATGATTGCCCCCAGCGCGATCCCCGCCATGTAGACGCCCAGATTAGTCACCAGCGGCCACGCCCAGATTGCTGATTCAGGGAACCATTGCACTGCGCCCAGCCAGACAGCGGCGGTGGAGCCGACAATCGCACCGACCATATAGGACGGAATTGCGGTGATGGGGCTTTCCAGCGCAAACGGAATCGCACCTTCACTGATCCCCATAAACGCCAGGAACATGGCGGTTTTACCCTGCGGATAAAGCTGGGCGTTAAACAGGCGTTTGCCGGTTAAACGACGGTCGATAATAGTCGCCAGACCCAGACCAATCGGCGGAATAACGATAGCGATAGAACGCGCGGTAACCGGTAATACGTGGTCAGTGGTAAAGCTGAAAGCAACGAAACCTGCTGCTTTGTTGATTGGGCCACCGAGGTCGATTGCGGTCGCTGCTGCGATACCCATCGCATACATCAGCGCCCCCTTCTCACCTGCAGCGGTCAATACGGCACGGATCCCACCGTTGATCCAACCACCAAATGGGGTGATGACGTAATACATCGCCAGCATGACAAAAATGGCGGAAAGAATCGGTAGCAAAAATGTGGTTTTGAACGCTAACAGGAAATCCGGTAACTGGATTTTCTGGTTCATCCACTTCACGAGATAACCCGCAACGATGGAAATAATCAGCGCACCAATGAAGGTAGACGGCACTGGTGAAGAGGTCGCCCACTGCATGGTACTGGGATCAAAATTCAGCAGTTGCGTTGGCTGGGTAGACATTAACCCGCCGATAAACCCAGCCGGGAACGCCAGTTTGCCGCCAATGGAGTTCGCCACAAAAGCGGCAAACATCGGAATGGCAAAACCAAACAACACGCCGCCGAAGGACTGCGACAGCCAGGCAAATTTCAGTAAGGAGAGGTCGAAACCGGAAAATTTCCCGCTATTAAGTGCATCCATAATGCCAATGTCAGCGGGAATTTTTAGCCAGCTATAAGCAATCAGCTGGCTGAAAGCGAGGATCACGCCGCCCATAATTAAGGTCGGCACCATGCGTGAAATCCCTGACATCACATGCTGCGGAAGTTCACCCCAGAAGCTGCTTTTAGAGGCCTGCGGATTCTTAATTGCCGCTGCCGCACCGGATGCGCCAGGCACAACGGTTGCACTGCGTTTTTTAATGGCCATAACAATTATCCCTGTCGAAAATTACGGTTGTTCAGCGGCAATCATCTCTTCGATTTCTTTGATGATGCCCGCAGCGTTTTTAATTGCGTCCTGCAAAGTGATTTCATAAACGTCGCGGGATTCGAAACGTTCGTTATCTTCCGGGGTAACAGCTACGGAGTGGATGATGATGGTTGCTTCGGCGATATCCTGCGCCGTCAGGCGATTCTGGATGCCGTCTGCGCCCTGGGTTTCAATCTTCACTTCATAGCCAGCTTCCACTGCGGCCTCTTCCAGCGCCTGAGCCGCCATAAAAGTGTGCGCAAGGCCCATCGGGCAGGCACATAAGGCAATCAGTTTCTTACTCATCGTTATTTCCTCGTTCGTTTATAGTTAACGAGTGAAATTATGAACGTGCAAAACAAATTGCCGTTACCAGACAAATAATGCATTTACTGGAGAATTAATCCCGTAGTGCGGAAGTGTGACGCAGGTCGGCCTTGTGATGAAACACAAAGAAAAATTGAACTAACCGCATGATTTAAAAGGTTATCGGGAGAGTTGCCTCCCGATATGGCAGGAAGGATTTACAGGACGTACCCTAAGGTCTGGCGTAAATGTGCGCCTGAGCCGAGAAGACCCGGATTGTCATGGACGATGAGATAAGCCGGAATATCATGGACATATTCTTTAAAGCGGCCTTTGTCTTCAAAAGCGGCACGGAAACCAGAGGCTTTGAAGAACTCAAGGAAACGCGGCACGATACCGCCTGCAATATACACGCCGCCAAATGTGCCGAGATTGAGCGCCAGATTGCCGCCAAAACGGCCCATAATCACGCAAAACAGCGACAACGCGCGGCGGCAATCGGTGCAACTGTCGGCCAGCGCGCGTTCGGTAATATCTTTTGGCTTGAGATTTTCTGGCAGGCGGTTGTCGGCTTTCACAATCGCGCGGTACAAATTCACTAGGCCTGGTCCAGAGAGCACGCGTTCAGCAGAGACATGGCCTATTTCAGCACGCAGTATTTCGAGAATAATGGCCTCTTCTTCGCTGTTTGGCGCAAAATCAACGTGACCGCCTTCGCCTGGCAGGCTTACCCAGCGTTTATCAACATGAACCAGATGCGCCACGCCTAGCCCCGTTCCGGCACCGTAAACCGCGATAGGTTTACCTTCAACCGGTTCCTTACCGCCAAACTGGATCAGATGCTCTTTTTTCAGCATCGGGATCGCCATCGATACAGCGGTAAAATCGTTAATAATTTCCAGATGGCTAAAACCGAGATTCTTTTTCATTTCGGCAATTGAGAACGCCCAGGTATGGTTGGTCATTGCCACCCAGTCACCGGTAATTGGGCAAGCGATGGCAATACAACCGTCTTTCACCTCGACCTTATGTTCTTCGAGATAAACGCGGATAACCGCTTCCAGGCTGGGATAATCAAGCCCAGAATAGGTTTTAGCCTGCGAGATTTCACCACTGGCAATATCACACAGAGCAAGACGTGCGTTGGTGCCGCCCACATCACCGACTAATGCATACTTTGTCATTCTTCTACTGCTCCGCTAAAGTCAAAATAATTCTTTCTCACACTGTAAATACCTGGGAGCCTAACAACAACGCCGGAAAGGCGGGCTCCCTGTAAATATCGATCTGGGTCACACTATTACTTTATCGTTTCAGCACCAATTGCAGCGATGCCTTTATGCAAGCTGGGCAAACTAAGTATCTGACCCCGCATAAGGAATAGAACATGCTCCATTCGCGAGCCAGAACCATGTTGTTATTATCGCTTCCTGCCCTGGCAATTGGGATTGCGTCCAGTCTTATTCTGATTGTGGTGATGAAAATCGCCTCGGTATTACAGAATTTACTCTGGCAACGACTGCCGGGAAGTCTGGGGATAGCCCAGGATTCACCGCTGTGGATCATCGGAATATTAACGCTGACGGGGATCGCAGTGGGACTGGTTATCCGTTTCAGCCAGGGTCATGCCGGACCAGATCCCGCCAGTGAACCGCTGATCGGCGCGCCAGTCTCCCCTTCTGCGCTACCAGGGCTTATCGTAGCATTAATTCTCGGTCTTGCCGGTGGTGTCAGCCTGGGGCCGGAACATCCGATTATGACCGTTAATATCGCCCTCGCGGTGGCGATAGGCGCTCGTCTGTTGCCTCGAGTTAACCGGATGGAATGGACTATTTTAGCCTCAGCCGGAACTATCGGTGCGCTATTTGGCACACCTGTCGCGGCGGCGTTGATATTTTCGCAAACCTTAAATGGCAGTAATGAAGTGCCGCTATGGGATCGACTCTTTGCGCCGTTAATGGCAGCGGCGGCTGGTGCGCTGACGACAAGTCTATTTTTCCATCCTCATTTTTCGCTGCCCATTGCGCATTACGGACAGATGCAGATGGCAGACATCATCAGCGGTGCGATTGTAGCGGCGATTGCCATCGCTGCGGGGATGGTCGCCGTATGGTGTCTGCCACGGTTGCACGCAATGATGCATCAGATTAAAAACCCTGTGCTCATGCTCGGGGTTGGCGGGTTTATTCTCGGTATTTTGGGCGTTATTGGTGGGCCGGTTTCACTGTTTAAAGGGCTGGATGAGATGCAGCAAATGGTGATGAATCAGGCTTTCAGCACCAGTGATTACTTTTTACTGGCGGTGATTAAGCTCGCCGCTCTGGTCATTGCCGCCGCCAGTGGGTTTCGTGGCGGGCGAATCTTCCCGGCAGTGTTTGTTGGCGTGGCATTAGGTTTGATGCTACATGAACACGTTCCCGCAGTCCCGGCGGCAATTACTGTCTCCTGCGCTATTCTCGGTATGGTACTGGTGGTAACGCGCGATGGTTGGTTAAGCCTGTTTATGGCGGCGGTCGTTGTACCTGATACCAATCTGCTACCGCTACTTTGTATCGTTATGCTTCCGGCATGGCTATTACTGGCTGGTAAACCAATGATGATTGTGAATCGCCCGAAGCAGCAACCACCCCACGATAACCTTTAGCAAAAAATGCTCTCCATCATGATTTAAGAGTTATGGCGATGAAACGGGGCTTTACCTCCCCGTAATATTGCGTTAACAGGCCGCTGATGGCTTCGATCGTGAAGGAGAATAACAATGTTCAGGTCACTGTTTCTGGCGGCCGCCCTGATGGCTTTTACCCCGCTTGCGGCAAACGCAGGTGAAATTACCCTACTGCCATCAATCAAATTACAAATTGGCGATCGCGATCATTACGGTAATTACTGGGACGGTGGTCACTGGCGCGACCGTGATTACTGGCACCGTAATTACGAATGGCGTAAAAACCGCTGGTGGCGTCACGATAATGGCTACCACCGTGGCTGGGATAAGCGTAAAGCGTATGAGCGTGGCTATCGTGAAGGCTGGCGCGACCGTGATGATCATCGCGGGAAAGGCCGTGGACACGGACATCGTCATTAAACACATCCACTAATGGAGCACGATGCCTGATGCGACGCTGGTGCGTCTTATCAGGCCTACAGCCCCACTCCATTGAACGCGTAGGGCGGATAAGGCGTTTTACGCCGCATCCGCCCGTGGTGTCTGATGCGACGCCCGTTCAACTACAACCCCAGCGCCGTTCCCACCAACAGCCAGATATTCAGCGCCACTACCAACACCACAATCACCCAGCCAGTCTGTTTTACGCGTTTGCTGTTCACCAGATCGCCCATCAACTTACTGTCACTGGTGAAAATCAACAGTGGAACCAGCGCCAGGGCGATACCAAAACTTAGCAGCACCTGGCTCATGACCAGAATTCGTGTCGGATCTAATCCCATCAGGATGACAATAAATGACGGCAACATGGTAACTGTCCGGCGCACCCACAGCGGGATATGGAAACGAATAAAACCCTGCATCACCACCTGCCCCGCCAGCGTACCCACCACCGTTGAAGAAAGCCCTGCTGCCACCAGGCTTAAACCAAAGACTGTCGCTGCAGCATTGCTTAACAGCGGTTGCAGCGTCAGGTAGGCTTCGTCAAGATCGGCGACACCAGTATGGCCAGAAAAGTGGAACGCAGCAGCAGCCGTTGCCATCATCGCCAGATTGACAAAACCAGCAATAGTCATGGCAATCGCGACATCCCATTTGGTGGCTGAATAACGTTGCTGGCGTGACCCACCATGCAGATGCTGGGTCAGCGAAGAGTGCAAATAAATCACATGCGGCATAATCGTCGCCCCCAGCACACCCGCAGCCAGGAAGACCGCCTCTGAGGTAGGTAAACTCGGGATCACCATTCCTTTACCTAACTGCGCCAGGTTAGGCTGGGAGAAGATCAGCTCAACAATGTAAGCCGCTGCGACAAACAGCAGTAGCCCGCCAATCACTTTCTCCAGCGGTTTTTGCCCGCGACGTTGCAGCATTAAAATCAGGAAGGTTGCGATACCCGTTAATACGGCACCCTGCAACAGCGAAACCCCAAGAATCAGTTTGAAACCGATAGCCGCGCCAATAAATTCCGCCAGGTCGGTAGCCATCGCAATAATTTCTGCCTGAACCCAATAGAACCAGACGACCGGACGCGGGTAGTGATCGCGAATTTGTTCCGCCAGATTTTTACCGGTGGCAATCCCCAGCTTGGCCGAGAGGATCTGAATCAGCATCGCCATCAGATTAGCCCAGACAACAACCCACAATAGCTTATAGCCGAAGCTGGCACCCGCCTGAATATTGGTCGCAAAGTTGCCGGGATCGATATAACCAATCGCCGCAATGAACGCAGGTCCCATTAATGCGAGCCTCATCTTGCGCGCCGCCCGTCCGCTGCTACTCTCAACGCGATAGTTCGTCATCTTGTTGTGCCTCTAAAACATAGCCTTTGCTATGTTTCATGCTATGTCAAACGAGAATGATTATCAAATTCATTTAAATGGGTTGTGATGATTTCTCTGATAGACCAGGATTATGACTAAGAAAAGATTGATGGCTTGAATGTTATTTTTATGTTTAATGTTAGCACATTTACATAACTTTCCGCTTCCATACACAACATAGCAGAAATGTAGGACAGCTCACTATTTTTGAAGCTTGTCACAGGACGTCATTATAGTGTGTGTCAGATCTCGTTTTCCTGAATCATGTTGCATAGAATGTGCACGGAAATTTAACCTGCCTCATATTTGGAGCAAATATGGACCGCGTCCTTCATTTTGTACTGGCACTAGCCGTTGTTGCGATTCTCGCATTGCTGGCAAGCAGCGACCGCAAAAAAATTCGTATCCGTTATATTATTCAACTGCTTGTTATCGAAGTATTACTGGCGTGGTTCTTCCTGAACTCTGACGTTGGTCTGGGCTTCGTGAAAGGCTTCTCCGAAATGTTCGAAAAACTGCTCGGATTTGCCAACGAAGGTACTAACTTCGTCTTTGGTAGCATGAATGATCAAGGCCTGGCGTTCTTCTTCCTGAAAGTGCTGTGCCCTATCGTCTTTATTTCTGCGTTGATCGGTATTCTCCAGCACATTCGCGTGTTGCCGGTGATTATTCGCGCGATTGGTTTCCTGCTTTCCAAAGTCAATGGCATGGGCAAACTGGAATCCTTTAACGCCGTCAGTTCCCTGATTTTGGGACAATCCGAGAACTTTATCGCCTATAAAGATATCCTCGGCAAAATCTCCCGTAATCGTATGTACACCATGGCAGCAACAGCGATGTCCACCGTGTCGATGTCCATCGTTGGCGCATACATGACGATGCTGGAGCCGAAATACGTCGTTGCTGCACTGGTACTGAACATGTTCAGCACCTTTATCGTACTGTCGCTGATCAACCCTTACCGTGTTGACGCCAGCGAAGAAAACATTCAGATGTCCAACCTGCACGAAGGTCAGAGCTTCTTCGAAATGCTGGGTGAATACATTCTGGCAGGTTTCAAAGTTGCCATTATCGTTGCAGCGATGCTGATCGGCTTTATCGCTCTGATCGCCGCACTGAACGCACTGTTTGCCACCGTGACTGGCTGGTTTGGCTACAGCATCTCCTTCCAGGGCATCCTGGGCTACATCTTCTATCCGGTTGCATGGGTAATGGGTGTTCCATCCAACGAAGCACTGCAAGTGGGCAGTATCATGGCGACCAAACTGGTTTCCAACGAGTTCGTTGCGATGATGGATCTGCAGAAAATTGCTTCCACGCTTTCTCCGCGTGCAGAAGGCATCATCTCTGTATTCCTGGTATCCTTTGCTAACTTCTCTTCTATCGGGATTATCGCGGGCGCGGTTAAAGGTCTGAACGAAGAGCAAGGTAACGTGGTTTCTCGCTTCGGTCTGAAACTGGTTTACGGCTCTACGCTGGTGAGCGTACTTTCTGCGTCAATCGCAGCACTGGTGCTTTAAGTCCAATACATTCATTAAAAAAGCCGGGGAATGTTCCCCGGCTTCAGTTTGTTGACAACGTGTGCTCTGTTTATGCCGGATGCGGCGTAAACGCTTTATCCGGCATACAAAACATCGCAAATTCAATAGATTGTGATTCCCATCCAGGCCTGATAAGCATAGCGCATCAGACAGTTTACTGGTTGTCATCAGCCTCAAATGCCGGGGATAATCCCCCGGCTTTTTTACGCCTGTTAATCAGCTAATGGCTGCGGGCGACCAATCAAATACCCTTGCAGATATTGCACCCCAAGTTTATGCAATAACGCCTGCTGCTGTTGCGTTTCGACAAACTCCGCTACCACGCTTAACGACTTCGCTTTCGCCAGGTCGGTAATTGACCGCACAATCATCGCATCCAGCGTATTAGTCACTATATCTTTCACAAAGACGCCATCAATCTTGATGATATCGGCCTGCAAACGTTTTAATCGCTCGTAGTTGGCATAACCAGTGCCAAAGTCATCAATCGCAATACGGAAGCCAAATTTATGCAGTTGCTCGATGTTGTACATGCTGCTCTCTGCATTTGAAAACGCCTGCTCCTCGGTGATCTCAAGAATGACTGTCTCCGGGGAGATGTGATAACGCTTAAACAGACGAATAATCCGCCCGGCGATATTTTTTTGCAACAGAGTGAGCGGCATTAAATTGACTGAAAAGCGCGGACCTTTATTGTTGGAAGGGTGAGTTGCTAACCACTTCAACAGAGATTCCAGCACCTGCAAATCGAAACGCGCGCTAAGGTTAAACTGGGCGATAAGCGGCAGAAATTTATCCGGCGTCATAATGCCGTCGTCATATTTCAGACGCGCCAGGATCTCATCATAGCCCTGCCCCTCTTTGTTACGAATGGGCTGGGCGTAGAGAAGCAAATCACCATTATCTAACGCCTTACGAATGGTGTTCAGCAACAGTACCTGTTTGGTGGTCTGCCCGGACGCCATCTCCTCTCGATTATCCAACGCCAACACGTGGTGATGAACGCAGGATTGTTCCGCCAGCCAGCTTAACTGCCCCAACATAGGCTGCAGGGTTTCCTGATTGCCATCAAAACGCCCCCAGGCGGCACCATAGCCCATATCCAGACCGGTGTTGTTCCAGTGAATCTGCCGACTATTGAGGATGTTAACCATATGCTGTAGTCGGCCTTCCGTTTCCGGCCCGGTCAGTACCAACAGCAATTCACTGCCCGGCAGTTGATACAACTTTTCGTTTTCCTGCATCAACGGCAGCAAGGTACGGTAAATTGAGCGGATACAATGAACACGCATCACCAGACCGTAATGACGACTCATAAACTCAAGATTATCAATACGCAGGCAGCAAAAACTCTTTCCCGCCTCCTGCTCCTGCGATTGCTCCAGTGCACGAAAGTTGGGTAATAGCGTTAATGGATCGGTCAGCGCCTGCAAATGCCAGCGGCGATTAAGCCATTCACTTCGATGGTAAATACGCACCATGTAAAGCAGGCAAACGCTAAAGGAAATCAGCACCGCGAGAATAAATGCCAGCGAATATTCAGTTTCGACCCCTTGTAAAAAATTCTGGTTGTAATTCAAGAGGAAAAGAGTCGAAACAGCCCAGGTGAGATTTAAAAACGGATAACGAAGTTTACCAACACCAAGGGTAAAGATGATGAAGAAAACGGGCACCAGGTAACCGGCAATAAAGTCGTTTTCATAAGGCGTACACATCAGAAGTAGCAGTACGCTAAGAGCCGCCAGCCAGCTTAAAGTAAATGCACGTTTCTCTTTGTTCAGCGACGGGGCGATATCCCTGCGCCACAATATCTGCGCAAAGTGGGGGCTTACAATCATGCGAGTGAGATAGTAATAGAGCATGTTGTAAATCAACACTGCCGTGAAAAGGCTAAGTAAATCAACGACCGTGAAAATAGCATCTGCATCGCCGAAAAATGTCGATATCTTTAGCGGGAAATCAAAAAAGCTACCCACCAGATACATGCTGCCTTTGATGCCAATCGGCGTCACTAAACCAAGCCAGAAGAGACGTCGCCAGACGTATCGGGTGGTCAACCCATAACGCCAACGCGTTCCTAACTGCCAGCGTAATATTGCACAGGCACACAGCACTACAAATGTCTGGCTACCGAGCATGACGGCAGTTTGCAAAAATGAGAGATGGAAATTCCACAGATTAGTGCAAAACATCCCGCATAAAACAGGAACAACACCACGCCAGCCAAAGATGAACAATATTGACAGCATTACGCACAGTGGCATCCACGCCAGAAAGATATAGCTGGAGTGGATAACGGCAAGTGGCGAAATAAAACGGGATAGCTGAATAAGTACCACGGTGAGCGTAAACGCCAGTGTGAATATCTTGATATTTTTTATCAGATTATGCTCCACAAACATGAGTAGACTACTCTCACTGATCGGGGTTTTCAGGCACCCAAATAATAAGTTTATTCGCATCGCGAAGCAAACAGGAGTCGGCCTGTTGCCGCTTTTTCATCCAATGATGCTTTCACCAGGCGGCACTAACCCGGGCGTAGACTGTATTACAAAAGCGGCAAAAATCAGAGACAAAAAACCCCCGCTTCGCAGCGAGGGTTTGAAATTTGGTGGAGCTAAGCGGGATCGAACCGCTGACCTCTTGCATGCCATGCAAGCGCTCTCCCAGCTGAGCTATAGCCCCATCACGTAAAGCTTGTCGAGTTGACGGGCGGCATCATATGAATTCCGTCCGAATGTGTCAACGGCAAATTGCAGCGTCTTGTTTCAATCGCTGAAAAATCAGGCAAATGAACATTTTTGGATTACGCCTCGCATTCAGTAGTTATTCATGTCACGGTTTCATGTAAATTGATGCTATAAAATGAACACTTAATAGACCCACAACTATTCCGGGAATTGTTATGTTCAAGGAGAGGATGACGCCAGATGAACTTGCCAGACTGACCGGTTATAGCCGCCAGACCATTAATAAATGGGTACGCAAGGAAGGCTGGACGACATCACCAAAACCGGGCGTCCAGGGGGGCAAGGCTCGACTGATACACGTAAATGAACAGGTTCGTGAATATATTCGCAATGCAGAACGCCCGGAGGGTCAGGGAGAAATACCCGCCCTGTCTGGCGATGCACCGCTTGAAGTGCTGTTAGCTACGCTGGCGAAAGAGATGACGCCGGCTGAACAAAAGCAGTTTACATCATTGCTTCTGCGGGAAGGGATTATCGGGTTATTACAACGCTTAGGGATTCGCAACAGCAAATAATATGAAAAGATTACGCAATAAAATGACCACCGAAGAACTGGCGGAATGCCTCGGTGTGGCGAAACAAACAGTTAACCGCTGGATTAGAGAAAAAGGCTGGAAAACAGAAAAATTTCCCGGAGTGAAAGGTGGTCGAGCCAGACTTATTCTACTGGACACTCATGTTTGCGAATTTATTCAAAACACGCCTGCCTTCCATAATACGCCAATGCTTCTCGAGGCCGAAGAATCCCTTGCTGAATACGCGCCGGGTATGCGCACTCCGGCTTATCGGCAAATAATCAGCGCAATAGACAATATGACTCACAGTGAGCAGGAAAAAGTTGCGCAATTTTTATCGCGTGAAGGGATTCGTAATTTCCTTGCCCGTCTCGACATTGACGAATCAGCATAAATAAAAAACGGCAGGATACTATCTCCTGCCGTTTGTCTTTTATGCGCTAATTACTGCTGGCTTTCGCGTTCAGCAATAAAAGCCAGAGCTTTGTTGATGCGCTCGATGCTACGAGCTTTGCCGATCGCGTGAACGGTAACATCCAGTGCCGGCGACTGCCCCGCACCAGTGACAGCGACACGCAGCGGCATACCGACTTTGCCCATCCCCACTCCCAGCTCGTCCGCCGTCGTCTGAATAGCGTGGTGAACGTTTTCAGCTGTCCAATCAGTAATAGCTGCCAGTTTGTCGCGAACCACTTCCAGCGGCTGACGCGCTACCGGGCGCAGATGTTTTTTCGCTGCATCGGCATCGAACTCAGCAAAATCTTCGTAGAAGTAACGGCAGCTCTGTGCCATTTCTTTCAGAGTTTTGCAGCGTTCTCCCAGCAGTTTAACCAGATCCGCCAGCTGCGGGCCGTTGCGGGTATCGATATTTTCCTGCTCGATGTGCCACTGTAAATGGGTAGCAACATACTCCGGCGGCAGCGTGTTAATGTAGTGGTGGTTTAACCACAGCAGCTTGTCGGTATTGAACGCGCTGGCAGATTTGCTGACGGCATTCAGGGTGAAGTATTTGATCATCTCTTCACGGGTGAAGATTTCCTGATCGCCATGGGACCAGCCCAGACGCACCAGATAGTTCAGCAATGCTTCCGGCAGATAGCCGTCGTCGCGATACTGCATTACGCTGACCGCACCGTGACGTTTGGACAGTTTTTTACCGTCATCGCCGTTGATCATAGAAACGTGCGCGTAAACCGGCACTGGTGCTTTCAGGGCTTTCAGAATGTTGATCTGGCGCGGCGTGTTGTTGATATGGTCTTCACCACGGATAACATGGGTGATTTCCATATCCCAGTCATCGACAACTACACAGAAGTTATAGGTCGGAGAACCATCGGTACGACGGATAATCAGATCATCCAGCTCCTGGTTGCTGAACTCGATCGGACCACGGATCTGATCGTCAAAAACCACAGAACCTTCTTGCGGATTAGCAAAACGTACGACACACGGTTCATCATCAGCATGATGCTCATGGCTGTGGCGGCAGCGACCGTCATAACGCGGCTTCTCACCTTTCGCCATTTGCTCTTCACGCAGTGCTTCCAGACGCTCTTTAGAGCAATAGCATTTATAGGCCGTGCCCTCTTCCAGCATCTGATCGATAACTGCGTTATAGCGATCAAAACGTTTGGTCTGATAGTACGGACCTTCATCCCACTCCAGACTCAGCCAGTTCATACCATCCATAATGGCTTCGATAGCTTCCGGCGTAGAACGCTCAAGATCGGTGTCTTCAATACGCAGCACGAACTCACCGCCGTGGTTACGTGCAAAAAGCCAGGAATAAAGAGCAGTACGCGCGCCGCCAACGTGCAGATAGCCTGTTGGGCTTGGCGCGAAGCGAGTTTTGATTTTCATGAAATGGCCTTACGTTTAGAAAGATGCCGACAACCGGCAAATCCTGGAAAAATTGAGTGGGCGATATTCTATCACTCCAGCCTGATTCCTCAATGTAGTTCGGGTTGCTACATGATGCATTATTGTTTTCGTTGAGAAATTGCGCAACACGGTCTGTTTTGCGATCACCCTGCTTAATTTTACGACGAACAAACAAATTCTTTAGAAAATGCGTTGACTCATTTCGAATTCTCCCTATAATGCGACTCCACACAGCGGGGGTGATTAGCTCAGCTGGGAGAGCACCTCCCTTACAAGGAGGGGGTCGGCGGTTCGATCCCGTCATCACCCACCAACTACTTTATGTAGTCTCCGCCGTGTAGCAAGAAATTGAGAAGTGGGTGATTAGCTCAGCTGGGAGAGCACCTCCCTTACAAGGAGGGGGTCGGCGGTTCGATCCCGTCATCACCCACCACTTCGGGTCGTTAGCTCAGTTGGTAGAGCAGTTGACTTTTAATCAATTGGTCGCAGGTTCGAATCCTGCACGACCCACCAATGTAAAAAAGCGCCCTAAAGGCGCTTTTTTGCTATCTGCGATTTGCGAAATTGCCTGATGCGCTTCGCTTATCAGACCTACGATTTCCGGCAACTCCTCGCCTACTGTGTCAATGCTGCCAACAGCTTAACCATCGCGGGTGTCACCTGCTGCGTTTCATAAACAATATACAAATCTGCCGGGATGCGCTCTTTGAGCGGACGGAAAATGACACCTGGCCAGTTCATCTGTGCGTAGCTGTCTGCTATCAAGGTGATACCAATACCCATACTGATCATGGCCAGCACCGTTTGCGGTTCATTAACTTCGCGAATAACAACCGGTGAAAACCCCGCCTGCTGACAAACACGCTGCAAAAAATCCCAGTCTGTGTACACGGGCGGCATTGTGACAAAATACTCGTCACGTAGTGCTTCCAGCGGAACGGCGGAATATGATGAGAGGTGATGCTCTTCAGGCATCGCTACCAGAAACGCCGATTCATGCAAGCGTAAGCTGGTAAAATCTTCCGGTGGTTCTGTCGCCATTCGCCAGATCCCGGCATCAAGTTCGCGACGCTCCAACAGCGCCATTTGCATCGCAGGCATCTTTTCGCGAAACAGTACTTCAACGTTGGGGTTTTCCCTAAGAAATCGCCGCATAACCGGTCGCATCCGTCCCCACATTGCCGTTCCGACCACACCGAGTTCAATCCGCCCTGCTTCTCCCCGCCCTATTTGTTCAATCCGAGCCAACACCTGATTTGCATTCATCAGCAATCGGCGCGATTCTTCCATCAAAATTTTGCCCGCGTGTGTCAGGACGACGCTGCGCGAGTGACGAATAAAAAGCTGTGTGCCAAGTTGATTTTCCAGCTCTTTAATATGAATACTGAGCGGAGGCTGAGACATATTTAAACGCGCCGCTGCGCGGCCAAAATGTAACTCTTCCGCTACAGCAAGAAAATAACGGAGCAACTTAAGGTCTGTTCTGTAAATGCGTTCCATAATTAAGTGCTCCGTTTAATAAATATATCTTGTTAAATTATCACGGCATAAAGTATTTCACCACCAGATAACCTACATACATAAACACAATAGATAATATACCCGGCAATACATTTGGCACAGGAATAGGTAATCGCACGATTGTAAATAAAGCACCAATGCCAAAACCGACACCAGAAGAAAATAAAATATCTTTCACTAATTAACCTTTATCATAAAAGCAGCCCCGAAAAACAGAGCTGCAAATCCTTTTAATGTGTCACTGTTCGATGTGTTATCTTTTCAGGGTCATGGTTATATTTAAACCCAAAGAAAAATATCACTGCGAGGAAAAGAGAATATCCTGCAAACATCAGCCAGATAGTTTGCCAGTCTTTTACGCCATCTACCGAGAAGTAATCTACTGCCATACCGCTCAGAATCGAGCCGACCCACGCACCGACACCATTTACCATGGTCATAAAGAGCCCCTGTGCGCTGGCACGAATGCTGGAATCAACTTCCTGTTCGACAAAGACCGAACCGGAAATATTGAAGAAATCAAACGCGCAGCCGTAAACAATCATCGACAGCAGCAGCAAAATAAACCCGGTTGGTGACGGATCGCCATAAGCGAAGAAGCCAAAGCGTAGCGTCCAGGCCACCATACTCATAAGCATGACCGTTTTGATACCGAAACGCTTTAAAAAGAACGGAATCGTCAGAATAAAACCGACTTCAGCCATCTGTGAAACTGACAGTAAAATGGACGGATACTTCACCACGAAGCTATCAGCAAACTCCGGGTTACGAGCAAAATCATGCAGGAACGGGTTGCCAAAAACGTTGGTAATTTGCAGTACCGCGCCCAGCATCATGGCGAAGAGGAAAAAGATGGCCATGCGTGGATTTTTGAACAGGACGAAGGCATCCAGACCGAGCTTACTGGCAAGCGAAGTAGCCACTTTTTTCTGCGCAACAGGAATCTTAGGCAAAGTCAGCGCATAAGCCGACAGCAGCAGAGACGCCCCGGAAGCGATATACAGTTGCAGACTGCTCAATTCCAGATGCAGTAAGCTTACCGCCCACATCGCGATGATGAACCCCACCGTACCAAAAACGCGAATAGGCGGGAAAGCCGTCACCGGGTCAAGCCCCGCCTGGGCGAGGCAGGAATAAGAGACGCTGTTCGATAATGCGATAGTCGGCATAAATGCCATCGCATTGACTAACATCACCCAAAACATCGTATCCGGATCACTCACCGACGCCGCATAAAAAAGCACACCAGCACACACCAAGTGGCACAGCATATATGCACGTTCCGCACGCAGCCATTTATCCGCGATAATCCCCATAATGCCAGGCATAATTATCGCAGCAATCCCTTTGGAGCTGTAGACCATACCGACGTTAGCGCCGGTAAAATGAAGGGTATTAATCATGTAAGAACCGAGGGTAACCAGCCAGCTCCCCCAGATAAAATATTGCAAAAAGGACATTCCCTTTAAGCGTAAAGCGATGCTCATAATCGTTTCCTTATCGCATCATGTGGCCTCACCCGTGAGGCCGTTTATTGTTGTTTTACTTAGGCAATATTGCGCAGAAAGCCGCAAATAAGGTTGATAAAGTTCTGCTTAGAGAGCTCCGCTGCTGCCAGCGTTTGGGTATGCGAGAGCTTCACGTCACTCAGACCTTCCGCCATATTGGTAATCGCAGAAACGGCCACTACCTTCAGGTCACAATGGCGTGCTGAAATAACTTCAGGCACAACGGACATTCCAACGACATCCCCGCCAATAATTTGCATCATGCGAATTTCAGCCGCCGTTTCGAAATTCGGTCCCGGATACGAAACAAACACACCTTCCGTCAGGGGGAATCCCTCTTCTTTCGCCACTTTTTGCAACAGAGCCCGGTAATCCGCATCATAGGCATTTGCCAGCGAGAAGAAGCGTTCTCCAAAACGTTCATCGTTAAGACCCACCATCGGTGTACCCGGCATGGTGTTGATGTGGTCTTTCAGCGCAACCAGACTGCCCGCCCCCACCTCCGGACGCAGTGATCCCGCCGCATTGGCGCAGAACAGCAGTTCACAACCCAGCAATTTGAAAGTACGAATCGCATCGGTCATGATGGTCATTCCACGACCTTCATAGAAATGTCCCCGACCTTTCATACATGCCACCGGAACGCCCTGGAGATGCCCCAACACCAGCTCGCCTGCATGTCCATGCACCGTACTCACCGGGAAGCCCGGCAGCTTTTCATAGGAAATGGCGACAGCGTTCTCAATCTGATCGGCCAGCGCGCCCAGCCCGGAACCTAAAATAAAAGCCACTCGTGGTGTGAAATCTGGTTTATAAGCCCGGATAATATCGACGCAATACAGCGGGTTATGAGAAAAATTTGCCTGAGACATATATATCCTTTTTCTGTAGGGTTGAATCTAACGCCTTTTTATAGCGAGGTTGTCCCGGCTCTTACCAATACACTTTTTTCACGCATTCAATAGTGATTCGATATCGATGAATTTATATCTTTTCACTATTAATTCTCAGCAAAAACTGTATTGGTGATACTCACTCCCTTGCATTAACAATATGCCGTTTTTAAGCAACCATTTTATTAAGCAATCTACTAATAACGATCGGCATAGGGATTTATGCTATGAAAAAACATCTTCTGACTCTTTCCTCTTTATTAGCCATACCTGTTATATCTCATGCAGAATTTAAAGGTGGATTTGCAGATATCGGCGTGCATTACCTGGACTGGACCAGCAGAACCACTGAGAAATCGTCGACCAAATCACACAAAGATGATTTTGGTTATCTTGAACTGGAAGGCGGCGCTAACTTTAGTTGGGGAGAAATGTACGGGTTCTTCGACTGGGAAAACTTTTATAACGACCGCCACGATAAACCAGGTAGCGAGCAGCGTTATACCTTTAAAAATACCAACCGCATTTACCTGGGCGATACCGGATTTAATCTCTACCTACACGCGTATGGCACCTACGGTTCGGCAAATCGGGTGAGTTTCCACGATGATATGTTCCTGTACGGTATCGGCTACAACTTTACTGGCAAGGGGTGGTGGTTCAAACCGTTCTTCGCTAAACGCTATACGGATCAAACCTATTACACTGGCGATAACGGTTACGTGGCAGGTTGGGTTGCGGGTTACAGCTTTATGCTGGGCAGAGAGAAATTCACCCTCACCAACTGGAACGAGTACGAGTTTGATCGTGATGCCACCTACGCAGCAGGTAATGGCGGTAAAGAAGGGCTGAACGGTGCGGTCGCCCTCTGGTGGAACGCTACCGCGAAAATCACCGCAGGCATTCAGTATCGCTACGCGGACGACAAGCTGGGAGAAGCCTGGTATCAGGACGCCATCATTTACTCGGTCAAATTTAACTTCTGAACCATTTCTGCCGGGATTCCCGGCAGAAATACATAACACGATATATGATACAACGAATCCCCTTCTCGCCCTGCCATCACTATTCTCCTTGTTCTTGCTCCACGTCCTCTAATGCTTCAGCAGTTGTTGAAAGTGACCGGTTCTTCCTGCGCTACTGTGACGAAAACATTTAATTGTTTTAATGAGTCATTCATCTATTTTCTTCATGAATGAATGCAATAAATCAATTTTATTTCTCAAACTGAAAGAAGCACAATAGCACCATCGATCATCTGGAGTCTTTATGAAACTTTTTCGTATCCTCGATCCTTTCACCTTAACCCTGGTCACGGTGGTGTTACTGGCTTCTTTCTTTCCGGCCAGAGGCGGTTTTGTCCCCTTCTTTGAAAATCTGACCACGGCAGCCATTGCCCTGTTGTTCTTTATGCACGGCGCGAAGTTGTCGCGAGAGGCCATTATTGCAGGCGGTAGTCACTGGCGACTGCATTTGTGGGTGATGTGCAGTACCTTCGTGCTGTTTCCGGTTCTGGGCGTGTTGTTTGCCTGGTGGAAACCAGTAAACGTCGATCCCATGCTCTATTCCGGCTTTCTCTATCTTTGCATTCTCCCTGCCACCGTGCAGTCTGCAATCGCTTTTACTTCGATGGCGGGCGGTAACGTCGCGGCGGCCGTTTGTTCTGCATCAGCATCCAGCCTGCTGGGTATTTTCCTTTCGCCATTGCTGGTTGGTCTGGTGATGAATGTTCACGGTGCAGAGGGCAGCCTTGAGCAGGTCGGTAAGATTATGCTGCAGCTGTTACTACCTTTTGTGTTGGGGCATCTTTCTCGCCCGTGGATTGGCAACTGGGTGGCGCGCAATAAAAAGTGGATTGCGAAAACTGACCAGACCTCCATTCTGTTGGTGGTCTATACGGCGTTCAGCGAAGCCGTCGTTAACGGCATCTGGCACAAAGTCGGCTGGGGATCGTTGCTGTTTATCGTGGTGGTCAGCTGCGTGCTGTTGGCTATCGTGATTGTGATTAACGTCTTTATGGCACGCCGACTAGGTTTCAATAAAGCGGATGAGATAACGATTGTCTTCTGTGGTTCGAAAAAGAGCCTGGCGAATGGTATTCCGATGGCGAACATTCTGTTCCCAACGTCAGTTATCGGTATGATGGTGCTACCACTGATGATTTTCCATCAGATCCAGCTGATGGTTTGCGCGGTGCTGGCGCGTCGTTATAAGCGCCAGACCGAGCAACTACAGGCGCAGCAGGAAAGCCACGCTGGGAAGATTTAAAGCGGTCGTTTCAGGGGCTGAACCAGTTGCGTCAGCCCCTCGGTTTTAATCAGCAGCGTGATTTGCATTAGCTCACCGAGTTTTCCCGCCGGGAACTCATCCTTGCGGGCAAACCACAAAAGATACTCTTCCGGCAGGTCGATTAAGCGACGCCCTTTATACTTGCCAAACGGCATTATCGTATTGGCTATTTCAATCAGCTGCTCTTTTTCCATCTCAGTTACCCAGCAAACGTAGCATTTCAGCTTCGTCGATCACTTCAATGCCCAATTCCTGCGCTTTCGCCAGTTTAGAACCTGCGGCTTCTCCGGCGATCACCAGATCGGTTTTCTTCGACACGCTGCCCGCAACTTTCGCGCCCAGTTCGACCAGGCGAGCTTTAGCGTCATCACGCGACATCTGACTTAAGCTACCGGTGAGCACCACGGTTTTACCGGCAAACGGACTGTCGATCTCTTCAGCGTTGATGACGACCGGCGCAGGCCAGCGAACGCCTTCCGCTAACAGCTCGCTGATGACATTGCGGTTACTGTCTTCGGCAAAGAAGTTATGAACATGGGATGCAACGACAATTCCGACATCGGGAACTTTTTGCAGCTCTTCAATCGAGGCTGCTTCCAGTGCTTCCAGCGTGCCGAAATATGCCGCCAGACCTGCTGCGGTGGCCTCGCCGACTTCGCGGATGCCAAGCGCATAAAGGAAGCGGGAAAAGGTGGTTTCTTTCGCGTTTTCCAGCGCGTTAACCACGTTTTGCGCTGATTTCGGCCCCATTCTCTCCAGTCCGGTCAGTTTGCCTGCGGTGAGTTTGAACAGATCAGCAGGTGTGTGGACGTACTCTTTTTCGACAAGCTGGTCGATGATTTTGTCACCCATACCGTCAACGTCCATCGCGCGGCGGGAAACAAAGTGTTTCAGCGACTCTTTACGCTGAGCGCCGCAAATCAGGCCACCAGTACAGCGGGCGACTGCTTCTCCTTCCACACGTTCAACATCAGAACCACATACCGGACAATGCGTCGGAAATACAACCTCACGGGTATCTTCCGGGCGTTCAGAAAGCACTACGTTAACCACCTGCGGGATCACATCGCCAGCGCGGCGAATCACCACCTTATCGCCAATACGTAAACCAAGACGTTCGATTTCATCGGCATTGTGTAAGGTAGCATTGCTCACCAGCACGCCTGCAACATGTACAGGTTCCAGACGCGCAACGGGCGTAATAGCGCCGGTACGTCCAACCTGAAACTCAACGTCGCGCACGAAAGTCATCTGTTCCTGCGCCGGGAATTTAAACGCCACTGCCCAGCGCGGGGCTCGTGAAACAAACCCAAGCTGTTCCTGCTGCGCCAGTGAGTTGACTTTAATCACCACGCCGTCGATATCAAAGCCCAACGTCGGGCGGTCTTCTTCAACTTTGTGATAAAACGCCAGCACCTCTTCTGCCGATTCACATAACGTGACACGATCGCTGACCGGTAATCCCCACTTTTTAAATTGCATTAAACGGCCAAGATGGGTGTCAGGCAGCTCGCCGCCTTCCAGTACACCAACGCCGTAGCAGAAGAAAGTGAGCGGTCGCTTCGCCGTGATACGTGGATCAAGCTGACGCAGCGAACCTGCCGCCGCATTACGTGGGTTAGCAAATACTTTCCCGCCCGTGCGTCGCGCCTCTTCGTTGATCTTTTCGAATCCCGCTTGCGGCAGGAATACTTCACCACGTACTTCCAGACGCGCCGGGATATTCTCACCATGCAATTTCAACGGAATAGCGCGGATAGTACGGACGTTAGACGTAATGTCTTCTCCGGTGGTGCCATCGCCACGGGTCGCCGCACTGACCAGAACGCCATTCTCATACAGAATGCTGACGGCAAGACCATCCAGCTTCAGCTCACAGCACCAGGTGACTTTTTCGTTACTTTTCAGACGATCCAGTACGCGTTTGTTGAAGGCGAGAAAACTCTCTTCATCAAAAACGTTGTCCAACGACAGCATCGGAACTTCATGACGAATCTGGCTGAAGGCTGCCAGCGGTGCTGCGCCTACGCGCTGGGTTGGTGAATCCGGGGTAATGAGTTCCGGATGTTTTGCTTCCAGCTCGCGCAGCTCACGCATCAGCCTGTCGTATTCAGCGTCGGGAATTTCCGGCGCATCCATCACATGATAAAGATATTCATGATGGCGAAGCGTCGTTCGCAGTTCTGTGAGTTGTCTTTCGATTGATTCCATATCGCACCATCAATGCTAAAAACCCCCGACAAGCGGGGGTTCGAAGAAGAGTTAATTTGCCTTAAGTGTATCAGGCGTTAGCGTCTTTCACTTCGCGGATGATGTCCTGATACTCGCGCAGTTTCTGCGGAGTCATCATACGGCGCTGATCGTCAAGAACCACGCCACCGACTTCATCAGCGATATGCTGCGCAGATTGCAGCATCAGCTTGAAGTTTTGCAGTTCATCACCATAAGACGGAACCTGCATAAAGATAGTGACGCCAGGAGTGGTGAAATCCTTCATTTCAGGATCGAATGTTCCCGGTTTCACCATATTCGCCAGGCTGAATAACGCAGGGCCACTGCCGTCCGGGCTAAGATGACGATGGTAAATATTCATATCGCCAAAGATGAAGCCCGCCTGCTGAATGCTGTTAAGAAGCAGTTCACCATTAAGCTCGCTACCGTGATGCGCCGCAACGTTCATAATGATCACCGCTTCTTTGCGTTTCGGCTTATCCATGACAGGCGCCGGTTCATTTACAGGTTCAGGCTGCGGTGCCGCTACGGGTTCTGCAACCTGGAAAGCCTGCTGCGCTGGTTGGGGCACTGGCTGCGTCGGTTGTGGAGCTGGCGGTACTTGCGAAACAACTGGCTGTTCAGGCTGCGGCTGGTAGGCCGGCTGCTGAACTGGCTGCGGTTGCTGAACCGGCTGCGCTGAATGCGGAGCATGTTGCGGCGATACCTGCGCTTCAGGCGGCTGCTGAACCGGTTGACGCGGCTGCGCAGACGCATAAGGCGGTTGGTACTGGTGTTGCGGCGACGGACGAGCAGCCTCATGCTCCTGGGCGTTAGCCGGGGCATGATTTACGCGGTGAACACGAACCTCACCAACGCCCTCATCATCTTCGACATCCTCGTCATAAGAATCGTCGTCACGTTTTGACTTCATTCGTTTTAATGGCCGATCGCGGAACATAGAAGATCGTTCTTTACGGCTGGTCCAGAAACCATGTACCAGTAAAGCGATTATGGCGATCGCGCCAACAATGATTAATATCAGACGCAAATCCTGCATCATTATATTCTCTGTTGTTCTAACACCTTGCCACCACGGCAAACATTTACTCACTAAGAGTATTTGCCGATTACCTCGAGTGCAAGTGCACTCTTAACTTTCACAGCACAAAGATAGATGAAATCGTGCTTTTTGCTGTTTTTTCGAACATATCCTAACTGTCCATTGCGCAATTAGTCGGTAAAATACGCAGAATTTTCCTGGGATTGGTCAAAAGGAGCATCTCCTGATTATGGTTTCAACATACACATCTTCCCCACGCAGCGGTTTTTACTATTTTGCGCAAGGCTGGAAGCTCGTCTCGCAACCCGGGATTCGGCGTTTTGTCATTTTACCTCTGTTAGTCAATATTTTGTTGATGGGAAGTGCATTCTGGTGGCTCTTTACCCAACTGGATGTCTGGATCCCATCATTAATGAGCCACGTGCCTGACTGGCTGCAATGGTTAAGCTATTTGCTGTGGCCTGTCGCGGTTCTCTCCGTGCTACTGATTTTTGGCTATTTTTTCTCAACTATTGCGAACTGGATTGCCGCGCCATTTAACGGTTTATTGGCTGAACAGCTGGAAGCAAGGCTGACAGGCGCTACGCCGCCGGATACCGGAATTTTTGGCATCATGAAAGATGTGCCGCGAATTATGAAACGCGAATGGCAAAAATTTGCGTGGTATTTGCCACGCGCCATCGTATTGCTGATCCTCTACTTCATCCCGGGCATCGGGCAAACCGTCGCGCCAGTGTTGTGGTTCCTGTTCAGCGCCTGGATGTTAGCCATTCAGTATTGCGACTATCCGTTCGACAACCACAAAGTGCCGTTCAAAGAGATGCGCACTGCCCTGCGCACGCGCAAAATCACCAATATGCAGTTTGGCGCATTAACGAGTCTGTTCACGATGATCCCGGTGCTCAACCTGTTCATCATGCCGGTGGCCGTCTGTGGCGCGACAGCGATGTGGGTCGATTGCTATCGCGCTAAACATGCATTATGGCGGTAACAATCTTCCGGTTGTTTTGTAAACTTTTTGTATGAAACAGGGGTGGCTTATGCCACCCTTATTCCATCTTGCAAGCCATTATTTCCCTTCTGTATATAGATATGCTAAATCCTTACTTCCGCATATTCTCTGAGCGGGTATGCTACCTGTTGTATCCCAATTTCATACAGTTAAGGACAGGCCATGAGTAAGATTTTTGAAGATAACTCGCTGACTATCGGTCACACACCGCTGGTTCGCCTGAATCGCATCGGTAACGGACGTATTCTGGCGAAGGTGGAATCTCGTAACCCCAGCTTCAGCGTTAAGTGCCGTATCGGTGCCAATATGATTTGGGATGCCGAAAAACGCGGCGTGCTGAAACCCGGCGTTGAACTGGTTGAACCCACCAGCGGCAACACTGGTATTGCTCTGGCTTATGTGGCAGCCGCTCGCGGTTATAAACTCACTCTGACCATGCCAGAGACAATGAGTATTGAACGTCGCAAACTGCTGAAAGCCCTGGGCGCAAACCTGGTACTGACTGAAGGCGCGAAAGGCATGAAAGGCGCGATTCAAAAAGCAGAAGAAATTGTCGCCAGTAACCCAGAGAAATACCTGCTGCTGCAACAATTCAGCAACCCGGCGAATCCGGAAATTCATGAAAAAACCACCGGTCCGGAGATCTGGGAAGATACCGACGGTCAGGTTGATGTATTTATTGCGGGTGTCGGTACTGGCGGTACGCTGACCGGCGTTAGCCGCTACATTAAAGGCACCAAAGGCAAGACTGATCTCATCTCTGTCGCCGTTGAGCCAACCGATTCTCCCGTCATCGCCCAGGCGCTGGCAGGTGAAGAAATCAAACCCGGCCCGCATAAAATCCAGGGCATCGGCGCTGGCTTTATCCCGGCGAACCTTGATCTCAAACTGGTCGATAAAGTTATTGGCATCACCAATGAAGAAGCTATCTCTACTGCACGTCGTTTAATGGAAGAAGAAGGCATTCTTGCCGGAATCTCTTCCGGCGCGGCGGTTGCTGCGGCGTTGAAACTACAAGAAGATGAAAGCTTTACCAATAAGAATATTGTGGTTATTCTGCCATCATCGGGTGAGCGTTATTTAAGCACCGCATTATTTGCCGATCTCTTTACCGAAAAAGAATTGCAACAGTAATGCCAGGTTGTTAAAAATGCGTAAAAAAGCACCTTTTCAGGTGCTTTTTTGTGGCCTACTTCAAATTTTAGCCTCTCCTGGCATTGATTCAGCCTGTCGGAACTGGTATTTAACCTGACTAATTATTTTGATGCGCGAAATTAATCGTTACAGGAAAAGCCTTAGCTGAATCGATTTTATGATTTGGTTCAATTCTTCCTTTAGCGGCATAATGTTTAATGATGAACGAAACGTCAGCGGTCAATATCCGCCAGCAATGGACTGTACAGAACACTTCGTGCGTCGCGTCTGTTAAAAACTGGCGCTAACAATACAGGCTAAAGTCAAACCGCCAGGCTAGACTTTAGTTCCACAACACTAAACCTATAAGTTGGGGAAATACAATGTTCCAGCAAGAAGTTACCATTACCGCTCCGAACGGTCTGCACACCCGCCCTGCTGCCCAGTTTGTAAAAGAAGCTAAGGGCTTCACTTCTGAAATTACTGTGACTTCCAACGGCAAAAGCGCCAGCGCAAAAAGCCTGTTTAAACTGCAGACTCTGGGCCTGACTCAAGGGACCGTTGTGACTATCTCCGCTGAAGGCGAAGACGAGCAGAAAGCGGTTGAACATCTGGTTAAACTGATGGCGGAACTCGAGTAATTTTCCGGGTTCTTTTAAAAATCAGTCACAAGTAAGGTAGGGTTATGATTTCAGGCATTTTAGCATCCCCGGGTATCGCTTTCGGTAAAGCTCTGCTTCTGAAAGAAGACGAAATCGTCATTGACCGGAAAAAAATTTCTGCCGACCAGGTTGATCAGGAAGTTGAACGTTTTCTGAGCGGTCGTGCCAAGGCATCAGCCCAGCTGGAAACGATCAAAACGAAAGCTGGTGAAACGTTCGGTGAAGAAAAAGAAGCCATCTTTGAAGGGCATATTATGCTGCTCGAAGATGAGGAGCTGGAGCAGGAAATCATAGCCCTGATTAAAGATAAGCACATGACGGCTGACGCAGCTGCTCATGAAGTTATTGAAGGTCAGGCTTCTGCCCTGGAAGAACTGGATGATGAATACCTGAAAGAGCGTGCGGCTGACGTGCGTGATATCGGTAAGCGCCTGCTGCGCAATATCCTGGGTCTGAAGATTATCGATCTGAGCGCCATTCAGGATGAAGTCATTCTGGTTGCCGCTGACCTGACACCGTCCGAAACCGCACAGTTGAACCTGAAGAAGGTACTGGGTTTCATCACCGACGCAGGTGGCCGTACTTCCCACACTTCTATTATGGCGCGCTCTCTGGAGTTGCCGGCCATCGTGGGTACTGGTAGCGTCACTTCGCAGGTGAAAAATGACGACTATCTGATTCTGGATGCCGTAAATAATCAGGTTTACGTCAATCCAACCAACGAAGTTATCGATAAATTGCGCGCTGTTCAGGAGCAAGTTGCTTCTGAAAAAGCAGAGCTTGCTAAACTGAAAGATCTCCCGGCTATTACGCTGGACGGTCACCAGGTAGAAGTGTGCGCTAACATCGGTACTGTTCGTGATGTTGAAGGTGCAGAACGTAACGGCGCTGAAGGCGTTGGTCTGTATCGTACCGAATTCTTGTTCATGGACCGCGACGCGCTGCCAACAGAAGAAGAACAGTTTGCTGCCTATAAAGCAGTGGCTGAAGCGTGTGGTTCGCAGGCTGTTATCGTTCGTACCATGGACATTGGCGGCGACAAAGAGCTGCCGTACATGAACTTCCCGAAAGAAGAGAACCCGTTCCTCGGCTGGCGTGCTATCCGTATCGCGATGGATCGCAAAGAGATCCTGCGCGATCAGCTCCGCGCTATCCTGCGTGCCTCTGCTTTCGGTAAATTGCGCATCATGTTCCCGATGATCATCTCTGTCGAAGAAGTACGCGCTCTGCGCAAAGAGATCGAAATCTACAAACAGGAACTGCGCGACGAAGGTAAAGCGTTTGACGAATCAATTGAAATTGGCGTGATGGTGGAAACACCGGCTGCCGCAACAATTGCGCGTCATTTAGCCAAAGAAGTTGATTTCTTTAGTATCGGCACCAATGATTTAACGCAGTACACTCTGGCAGTTGACCGTGGTAATGATATGATTTCACACCTTTACCAGCCAATGTCACCGTCCGTGCTGAACTTGATCAAGCAAGTTATTGATGCTTCTCATGCTGAAGGCAAATGGACTGGCATGTGTGGTGAGCTTGCTGGCGATGAACGTGCTACACTTCTGTTGCTGGGGATGGGTCTGGACGAATTCTCTATGAGCGCCATTTCTATCCCGCGCATTAAGAAGATTATCCGTAACACGAACTTCGAAGATGCGAAGGTGTTAGCAGAGCAGGCTCTTGCTCAACCGACAACGGACGAGTTAATGACGCTGGTTAACAAGTTCATTGAAGAAAAAACAATCTGCTAATCCACGAGATGCGGCCCAATTTACTGCTTAGGAGAAGATCATGGGTTTGTTCGATAAACTGAAATCTCTGGTTTCCGATGACAAAAAGGATACCGGAACTATTGAGATCATTGCTCCGCTCTCTGGCGAGATCGTCAATATCGAAGACGTGCCGGATGTCGTTTTTGCGGAAAAAATCGTTGGTGATGGCATTGCTATCAAACCGACTGGTAACAAAATGGTCGCTCCGGTTGACGGCACCATTGGTAAAATCTTTGAAACCAACCACGCGTTCTCTATCGAATCCGATAGCGGCGTTGAGCTGTTCGTCCACTTCGGTATCGACACCGTTGAACTGAAAGGCGAAGGCTTCAAGCGTATTGCTGAAGAAGGTCAGCGCGTGAAAGTTGGCGATACGGTTATTGAATTCGATCTGCCGCTGCTGGAAGAGAAAGCCAAGTCTACCCTGACTCCGGTTGTTATCTCCAACATGGACGAAATCAAAGAACTGATCAAACTGTCCGGTAGCGTAACTGTGGGTGAAACCCCGGTTATCCGCATCAAGAAGTAATTCTTGCCGCAATGAAAAATGGCGCCCATCGGCGCCATTTTTTTATGCTTCTAACAGCGGCGGCAAAATCAATTCATCGCTCTCATGCTGCTGGGTATAACGCATTACCTCCAGCACACGTAAGCCCGCGCTGTGTACCGCGTCGGTTAACGCCTTCCCTTTCAGTAATCCACTGATAAGCTGGGCACAAAACAGATCGCCAGTACCTTTCAGGTCGGTTTTTACCCGTGAATGGGAAATGACATTCACGCTATCGGCACTGACCACCACCACCTGCATCTCCTGATGTTCTTCATTACCGGAGGCGCTGGTAACAACCACCCATTTTAATGTCTCTGAAAGCAGACTTTTTGCGGCAGCAATGGCGCTGTCGAGGTCACGACAATTTTTACCGGTCAGGATTTCCAGCTCAAAGATATTTGGCGTAATCCCCTGCGCCAGCGGCAGTAAATATTGCCGATACGCATCGGGAAGATCAGCTTTGACGTAAATACCGCTATCAATATCGCCAATCACCGGATCAACCATAATCAGCAAGTCAGGATGCTCTTCGCGTAAGGCTGTCAGCCATTCGGCAAGGATTTTGATTTGCGATGCTGTCCCCATATAGCCCGTGGTAACAGCGCGAAGTTGGCGCAGCGCATCACGCTCCTGAAGCGCACGCAAATAGCCGCTAAACCACTCGTCCGGAATCGCACCACCGTAGAACGTATCATAATGCGGCGTATTGCTCAGCAAAACTGTCGGCACGGCAAAGACATTCAGGCCGTTCTGTTTAATCGCAGGCACGGCGATGCTGTTGCCTACGCTGCCATACACCACCTGCGACTGCACGGCGACGATATCCGCCTGCAGCGCCCTGCTCTTATCGTTAAACAACAACAAACTACTCATTTAGTTTTTTCTCCTTGCCGATGATCCCCATCGTATTCCAACCGAAACTTTACCTGATTCTGGCAGTCAAATCGGCTAACACAAAACAAGGATAAGGTAATTCAATGAAGAAAATCATTTGTCTGGTCATTACGCTGTTAATGGCACTCCCCGCTTACGCAAAGTTAACAGCCCATGAAGAAGCCCGCATCAACGCCATGCTCGAGGGATTAGCACAGAAAAAGGATTTGATATTTGTGCGCAACGGCGATGAACACACCTGCGATGAAGCGGTTTCCCATCTGCGTCTGAAGCTGGGCAATACCCGTAATCGTATTGATACTGCCGAGCAATTTATTGATAAGGTTGCCTCGTCATCATCGATTACCGGAAAGCCTTACATTGTGAAGATCCCTGGTAAGAGCGATGAAAACGCGCAACCTTTTTTACATACGTTAATTGCCCAGACGGATAAAACAGTACCTGCGCAATAAACTCAAATCCCCGCCCCCTGGCTAAAGTGCTCTTCGCCAAATACGCCAGTGGAAAGGTAGCGATCGCCGCGATCGCAGATGATCGCTACCACCACCGCGCCAGGGTTGGCTTTTGCCACGCGTAGCGCGCCTGCAACGGCACCGCCGGAGCTAACACCGCAGAAAATACCTTCCCGCACCGCCAGTTCGCGCATGGTGTTTTCCGCATCGCGCTGATGAATATCCAGCACCTCATCCACCAGCGAGGCGTTGAAAATCCCCGGCAGATATTCCGCTGGCCAGCGGCGAATCCCCGGAATGCTGCTGCCCTCTTCTGGCTGCAGGCCAACAATAGTCACCGGTTTGGATTGTTCGCGCATAAAGCGTGACACACCGGTAATGGTGCCGGTTGTCCCCATGCTGGAAACAAAATGGGTAATGTGCCCACCGGTCTGCTGCCAGATTTCCGGCCCGGTGGTGGTGTAATGGGCGTAGGGGTTATCGGGGTTGTTGAACTGATCAAGCAACTTGCCTTCGCCCCGGTTCGCCATTTCCAGCGCCAGATCGCGCGCACCTTCCATGCCCTGTTCTTTGGTGACAAGAATCAGCTCCGCACCGTAGGCACGCATCGCCGCTCGGCGTTCCTGGCTCATATTGTCAGGCATCAGCAATTTCATGCGATAGCCTTTTAGCGCGGCGATCATTGCCAGCGCAATGCCGGTGTTACCGCTGGTGGCTTCAATTAACACATCGCCCGGTTTAATTTCTCCGCGTTTTTCCGCCTCGACAATCATCGATAGTGCCGCGCGATCTTTCACCGAACCTGCCGGATTATTACCTTCCAGCTTTAACCAGACTTCACTGCCGTTATTCGGCCCCATTCGCTGTAATTTCACCAGAGGCGTATTGCCAATTGTTTGTTCTAATGTACTCACGATCTCTGTCCATACGTGGTGTTGCCTGATGCGACGCTTGCGTGTCTTATCAGGCCTACAGGTTACAAACCTTGCCATTAAAAAGCCCGGATCGCGGGAAGCGCCTCCGGGCGTTTAACATTCACTCAACCTATCAGGCGCTTTGTGCGAGGGCAAGTTCCTCATCGCGGGTTTCAATACGCTCGTCGCCGTTATACAGCCGCGCATGTTGCAGCCCGACGAACAAACGATCGCCGCGCTGCGGAGCATCGTCACCACGCATAACCACAGTTAGCGGGTCGTCATACCATCCCAGCGGCTGCACCACTAATTGGGTGTAGTGGCCTTTCGGGCTGGCTTCCAGTACCTGAACCGGCAGCGGCGAATCGAGGCTGGTACGGCGGCTGATATCCACTTCCCACGGGCGCAGGAAGAGATCCACCGGCCCCTGATACGCAGGCGTATATCCCAGCGGCCAGCGATGTGCGCCAACGTGGAACTGCCCGCCGCGAATGGTTCCCTGCAGGCGGTTCACTTCGCCCATAAATTCGAGCACAAAACGGGTCGCCGGTTCGCGCCATACCTGATCCGGCTCATCGGCCTGTTCGATATTGCCCTGGCTCATCACCACCACGCGGTTGGCGACTTCCATCGCCTCTTCCTGGTCGTGGGTGACGAATACGCTGGTGAATTTCAATTCTTCATGCAGTTGACGCAGCCAGCGACGTAGCTCTTTACGTACCTGCGCATCCAACGCGCCAAACGGTTCATCGAGCAGCAGAATTTGCGGTTCAACGGCAAGTGCGCGCGCCAGTGCCACACGCTGCTTCTGACCGCCGGAAAGCTGCGCCGGATAACGATCCGCCAGATGCGCAAGCTGAACCATCTCCAGCAACTGCGTGACTTTTGCTTTGATGGCTGCTGCATTCGGGCGCTCACGACGCGGCAGCACCGTCAGGCCGAAAGCGATGTTGTCGAACACGGTCATATGGCGGAACAGCGCGTAATGCTGGAACACAAAACCGACTTTACGATCGCGCGCGTGCAAGCGGCTGACGTCGGTGCCGTGGAAGCGAATATGCCCGCTGGTTTGATGTTCCAGCCCGGCAATAATACGCAGCAGCGTGGTTTTCCCGGAACCGGACGGCCCCAGCAGCGCGACCATCTGACCTGAAGGAATATCCAGTGAGATATCGTTCAGCACCTGGGTGCGACCAAAAGACTTCTTAATCCTGGCAATCTCAATGCTCATGGTGTTCCTCCTGTTGCGCGCGTTTTTCCTGATTCTCCAGGCGCCATTGCAACATACTCTTCAAAAACAGGGTGATAATCGCCATCAGCGTCAATAACGCCGCAGCGGTAAAGGAGCCAACTGCGTTATAGTCCTGCTCCAGCAATTCAATCTGTAACGGCAGCGACAGGGTTTCGCCGCGAATCGAGCCAGAAACGACCGACACCGCGCCAAACTCACCAATTGCGCGGGCGTTGGTCAGCACCACGCCGTAGAGCAGCGCCCAGCGAATATTCGGCAGCGTGACGCGCCGGAACATCTGCCAGCCGGATGCACCAAGCAAAATCGCCGCTTCGTCCTCCTGACTGCCCTGGCTTAACATCACCGGCACCAATTCGCGTACCACAAACGGGCAGGTGACGAAAATCGTCACCAGTACCATTCCCGGCCAGGAGAACATAATTTGCAGGTTATGCTCGTCGAGCCAACCGCCCAGCGGGCCGTTGGAACCGTAGAACAGCAGATAAACCAGACCAGCAACCACCGGCGACACGGCAAACGGGATATCCAGCAGCGTCAGCAGCAACTGACGCCCAGGAAAATCAAAACGTGTCACCAACCAGGCCAGCAGAATGCCGAACACCAGATTTACCGGTACGGCAATCAGCGCAATCATCACCGTCAGCCAGATGGCGTGCAGCATGTCCGGGTCGGCCAGATTCTGTAAAACCGGCATCAACCCTTTGCTGAATGCCTGCACGAAGATGTAAATCATCGGCACCAGCAGGATGAACGCCGAAACCAGCATCCCGATGCCAATCAGAAACCATTTGCCCCAGTTAATCGGGCGCGCGTCATAACGCTTCAACTGTGTCACTTCCGCCATTAATGACCTACCACACGCCGACCAAAGCGACTTTGCAGAGTGTTAATTGAGAACAGCAGCAGCAGTGATGCCGCGAGGATCACCGAAGCGATCGCGCTCGCCGCCGGGTAATCAAACTCCTGTAAGCGAACAAAAATCATCAGCGACGTCACTTCCGTCTTCCAGGCGATGTTCCCGGCGATAAAAATTACCGCGCCAAACTCACCAAGGCTGCGGGTAAACGACAGCGCCACGCCCGCCACCAGCGCCGGAGAAAGCTCCGGCAGCACCACTTTGCAGAAACTCTGCCAGCGCGTTGCACCGAGCGTTTCCGCCGCTTCTTCATATTCCGGGCCTAACTCTTCCAGCACCGGCTGCACGGTACGCACCACGAACGGAATGCTGGTAAAGGCCATCGCCACCGCAATCCCAAGCCAGGTGTAGGTGACTTTGATATCAAATTTTGCCAGCCACTCGCCGTAAAAGCCGTTCACGGAAAAGAGCGAGGCCAGCGTTAAACCCGCGACCGCCGTCGGTAGCGCAAAGGGTAAATCCATCAGTGCATCAAGCAGAGTGCGCCCCGGAAAGCGGTAGCGGGTTAAGATCCACGCCATCAGCAGACCGAAAACACCGTTAAAAATCGACGCCACAAACGCCGACAGCAGCGTTACTTTGTAGGCCGCGACCACCTGCGGGTTGGTGACCACCTCCCAGTACTGCGCCCAGCTCATCTCAGAAAGCTGCATCACCAGCGCGGAGAGCGGCAGCAGCAAAATCAGGCAGACAAACAGCAGACTGGTGCCGAGGCTTAAGGTAAAGCCCGGCAGCACGCGTCTGGAGGAGACGGCAAACATCAGTTACGCCCCGCCGCTAACAGCTTGTCTAACTCGCCGCCGCTGGTGAAGTGAGTTTTCATCACTTCCGGCCAGGAGCCAAACTTGTCTTCCACGCGGAACAGTTCAGTCTGCGGGAATTTATCTTTCAGTTTGTCCATGACTTCCGGGTTATTTACGCGATAGTAGTAGTCGGTGATGATGGTTTGCGCCTGCGGGCTGTAGAGCCAGTTCAGATAGGCTTTTGCTGCTTTTTCCGTGCCGTTGGACTGCACGTTTTTATCCACCCACGCCACCGGGAATTCCGCCAGAATGTTGGTTTTCGGAATCACCACTTCAAAGCCCTGCGCTTCATACTGCTTACGGATGTTGTTCACTTCCGATTCGAAGCTGATCAGCACATCGCCCAGACCGCGCTCGGCAAAGGTGGTGGTCGCGCCACGACCGCCGGTATCGAACACTTCAACGTTTTTCAGGAACTGAGTCATAAACTGTTCGGTTTTGGCTTTATCGCCACCGTCGGCTTTATCCGCCGCGCCCCATGCTGCAAGGTAGGTGTAACGCGCGTTACCGGAGGTTTTCGGATTCGGGAAAATTAGCTTCACGTCGGAGCGAACCAAATCGTTCCAGTCGTGGATATTCTTCGGGTTGCCCTTACGCACCAGGAATCCCATCGTGGAGTAGAACGGCGAACTGTTATTCGGCAAACGCGACTGCCAGTCGGCCGGAATCAGCTTGCCTTTATCGTGCAGGATCTGCACGTCAGTCACCTGGTTATAAGTGACAACGTCTGCTTTCAAGCCCTGCAAAATTGCCAGCGCCTGTTTTGATGACCCGGCATGAGATTGTTTAATCGTCAGTTTGTCGCCAGCGTTATCTTTTGCCCACTGCTGTTCAAACGGGGTATTCAGGGCGGCAAACAGCTCGCGGGAGACGTCATAAGAACTGTTCAGCAGTTCCGTTGCCTGCACGTGACCAGCCAGCAGCAGAGAAGCGACCAGCGCGAGAGAGTTCTTTTTCAGTAAGTTAACGGCCATTGCGCACCCTTATATATTTAATGACTTTCTAATAGCCATCATATTTATAACGGGCATGAAAGGAGTAACGGTTTTATATACCGTTTGGTGATTTGGAAGTTGAAAAGGGAATAAGACGAAATCCTCCCCACACATGCAGGGAGGAAACAGAGGTGAATCAGATGCCGACGCTGACCGTCTCCGGCAGTGTGCTGCCACCATCGATCACATTCTGTGTACCGGTTAAATAGCTGGATTCATCCGACGCGAGGAAGGCCGCCAGCTCACCGACTTCCAGCGGATCGGCGAGGCGACGCAGCGGGATTGCTTTCGCCATTTCAGTCAGTACCGATTCCGGATCTTGCGGATTTGACTGGCGGGCAATACTTTCCGCCATTGGCGTGCGAACGTATCCAGGGCAGATTGCGTTAACGCGAATCCCCGACTGCGCGTACTCCACTGCCAGCGATTTGGTCAGCCCCACAATCGCCGCTTTCGTTAAGGCATACGCCGTTTCGCCCGGATCGGCCACCATATCGCCGGTGACCGAAGACATCATCACAATGCGACCATCTTTGCGGGCAATCATTTCCGGCAGCACCGCTTTCGTGACGTTCCACACGCCTTTAATATTGATATCAATATGGAAATCGCGATCGTCATCGCTCATTTCAAGAAAACTACCCAGACGGCAAACACCTGCGTTATTCACCAGAATATCAATGCGCCCTTCTTTTTCCTTCGCGCGCTTGATCGCTGCCGTAACTGACGCCGGGTCGCGTACATCAGCAATTACCGCCGTACAGCGATGACCACGACCACACAGCTCATCCGCCAGCTTTTCAATCTCAGGGGAGATATCCAGCAAGATTAGGTTTGCGCCATGACGCGCAAAGGTTCTGGCAATTCCTTCACCAATGCCTTGCGATGCGCCCGTAATCAGTGCTGTCTTGCCCGTGAGTTTACCCATTTCAAGTTTCTCCTTTTGAATACAGAGCATTACGCTCTATTGTCCCTACCATACCTGAATAACAGATCAATGCTGAGGAGTGGATCTAAATTCAGGAAAATCTTAAGTAAAATCTCCCATAACCACAACTCTGTCATTGTATGCATTCCCTGCTGTACATAATCAGGCAGGGAGATATGATTCACTCCATATGAAATTATTCGAAGGCAAATATTTAAGGTGATTGTATATGCAACTTGAAAACATGATTACTGAAGGTTCGAACAGTGCCTCGGCTGAAATCGACCGCGTATCGACGCTGGAAATGTGCCGAATTATCAATGATGAAGATAAAACCGTTCCATTGGCCGTTGAGCGAGTACTGCCGGATATCGCAGCGGCGATTGATGTCATCCACGCCCAGGTGAGCGGTGGTGGTCGTCTGATTTATCTCGGTGCCGGGACTTCCGGTCGGCTGGGGATTCTGGATGCCAGCGAGTGCCCCCCAACCTACGGCGTGAAACCGGGTCTGGTGGTTGGTTTGATTGCTGGCGGCGAATATGCCATTCAGCACGCGGTGGAAGGCGCGGAAGACAGCCGGGAAGGCGGCGTCAACGATCTGAAAAATATTGCTTTAACGGCGCAGGATGTGGTTGTCGGTATTGCTGCCAGTGGTCGCACGCCGTATGTGATTGCCGGGCTGGAATACGCTCGCCAGTTAGGCTGCCGCACGGTCGGTATTTCCTGTAATCCCGGTAGTGCTGTTTCAACAACCGCAGAGTTTGCTATTACGCCAGTCGTCGGGGCTGAAGTGGTTACCGGTTCTTCGCGGATGAAAGCAGGTACGGCGCAGAAACTGGTGCTCAACATGCTCTCCACCGGGCTGATGATTAAGTCAGGAAAAGTGTTCGGCAACCTGATGGTCGATGTGGTCGCCACCAACGAAAAACTACACGTGCGCCAGGTCAATATTGTCAAAAACGCGACCGGATGTAGCGCGGAACAGGCGGAAGCGGCGCTAATTGCCTGCGATCGCCACTGCAAAACAGCGATTGTAATGGTCTTGAAAAATCTCGATGCCGCAGAAGCGAAAAAACGCCTGGCGCAGCATGGGGGTTTTATTCGTAAGGCTCTGGAAAAGGAATAACCTATGGCTAAAGAGATCAGCAGTGAGCTTCTGAACACCATTCTTACCCGCGTCGGCGGCGCGGGAAATATCGCCAGTTGTGGTCACTGTATGACGCGTCTGCGTCTCGGTGTGCATGACAGTTCACTGGTTGATCCTGATATCAAAACGCTGGAAGGGGTGAAGGGTGTCATTTTGACCAGCGATCAAGTACAGGTGGTATTTGGGTCGGGCAAAGCGCATCGTGCCGCAAAAGCAATGAGCGAGTTGTTGGGTGAAACACCTGTGCAGGATGCCGCAGAAATCGCCGCCCAGAACAAACGTCAGTTAAAAGCCAGACAAACCTCTGGCGTGCAGCAATTTCTCGCCAAATTCGCCACTATCTTTACGCCGCTAATTCCTGGATTTATTGCCGCCGGTCTATTGCTGGGGATTGCGACGTTAATTGCTACGGTGATGCACGTTCCGGCAGATGCCCAGGGAACGCTGCCCGACGCACTGAATTTTATGAAGGTATTCAGCAAAGGCTTATTCACCTTCCTGGTGATTCTGGTGGGCTATAACGCCGCTCAGGCCTTCGGCGGCACGGGTGTAAATGGCGCAATTATCGCCGCACTCTTTCTGCTCGGTTATAACCCAGCAGCCACCACCGGTTACTACGCTGGTTTTCACGATTTCTTCGGCCTGCCTATCGATCCGCGCGGCAATATTATCGGCGTACTGATTGCCGCCTGGGTCTGCGCCCGCATTGAAGGTATGGTGCGTCAATTTATGCCGGACGATCTCGACATGCTGCTAACCTCGTTAATCACTCTGCTGATCACCGCCACGCTGGCATATCTGGTGATTATGCCGCTGGGAGGCTGGTTATTCGAAGGCATGTCCTGGCTGTTTATGCATCTGAACAGTAATCCACTTGGTTGTGCTGTACTTGCCGGGCTGTTCCTGATTGCCGTGGTGTTTGGCGTGCATCAGGGCTTTATTCCCGTTTATCTTGCCTTAATGGACAGCCAGGGTTTCAACAGTCTATTCCCGATCCTTTCAATGGCAGGCGCGGGTCAGGTGGGTGCGGCACTGGCGCTTTACTGGCGCGCGCAGCCGCACAGTGCCTTACGCAGCCAGGTGCGCGGGGCGATTATTCCTGGTTTGCTGGGCGTGGGTGAACCGTTGATTTACGGTGTAACCCTGCCCCGCATGAAACCGTTTGTTACCGCTTGTTTAGGCGGCGCGGCGGGTGGATTGTTTATCGGGTTGGTCGCATGGTGGGGTCTGCCGATGGGTTTAAACAGCGCCTTTGGGCCGTCTGGCCTGGTGGCGTTGCCGCTGATGACTTCGGCACAAGGTATCCTTCCGGCAATGGCGGTTTACGCTGGCGGGATCCTGGTGGCATGGATTAGCGGGTTCATTTTCACCACGCTCTTTGGCTGCCGTAACGTCAATCTGGACTAAGCCGTAACTTAGAAACAAAACAGCCCGATACGCTACGCTTATCGGGCCTGCAGGTTAACTGCAATTTATTGAATTTGAACGATCATACAAGCCGGATAAAGCATTTACGCCGCTCCGGCAAGACGCTACAGGTGCGTGAGTAAAACTTACAGCGCCATCAGTTTGTCCAGCGACGGCGCGAAGTAATAGCCGCCAGTGACCGGTTTGGTGAAACGTAACATTGCGTCACGTTTGCCATCGGTATCGCCAAACATGCTCAGCAGCTGCTGCTCAATGTTGTGCAGACGTGCGCAGTAAGCGCAGAAGTACAGACCGTGCGTACCGCTGGCGGTGCCGTATGGCAAGCTCTGGCGAACAATCTTCAGCCCTTTGCCGTCTTCTTTCAGATCAACGCGGGTCAGGTGCGAGGTTTCCGGGCGTTCGTCGCCGTCAATCTCTTCGTTGGCTTCTTTAGTACGACCGATCATCATCTCCTGATCATGAACGCTCATACGGTTAAGCTGCTTCAGGTTATGTTCCCAACGCTGTACAAACACGTAACTACCGCCTGCATCCACGCCGTCTTTGATAACCGCCACTTCGCGACGCGTCTCTTCACCCGCCGGGTTTTCTGTACCGTCAACAAAGCCGCTCAGGTCACGTTCCTCAACCCAACGGAAGCCGTGGATCTCCTCTTTCACTTCAATGCAGTCACCAAAGGCTTCCATCGCCGCCTGGGCGACAGAGAAGTTTACGTCATGACGCAGAGAAAGAATGTGGATCAACACATCAAACTGGGTCGTTGGCGCAAGACCTTTACCGTAACCCGGAAAATCTTTCAGCTCTTCGGCACCCACGCCGCCGCTCAGAGCACGCCAGGTGTTGTTGCCAAAGGCAACCACCGCGCCGAGATGCGCATCCGGGAATTTTGCTTCAAAGGTTGCCAGTTTATCGGCAAAGGTTTTACTGGCCGCACGCAGGGCATCAACTTCCCCTTTAACGTTGGCTTCAATCCAAATCGCTGCGCGGCAATGTTCTGGCAAAATGCCACTCTGAACCTGAGACATTGTTCCTCCTGAAAATAAGAATGCCACGCAATCCGTGGCATTGTTGGGCGCTATCTTACGTGTTTTTTTGCGGCGGCGGTTTGTTCAGACGCAAATTAACGCCGCCAGATAATTTTACTGACTTTCCAGTTTTTCAGGGTATCGTCTGAAGGCATTAACCCTTCAGGACCACTCCACTCACCGCTGAACTGGTAGCTAATATGTTGGCTGCCTTCGGCTTTACATTCCACAGCACGATTATCATCACCGTCGGCTTTTTGGCAATTGCCAAATGCTTTGCTGTAAAGGTCGCTAAACGGTGTTCCGATTTTAACACCCGTGTCAGCAGGAATATCGCTATCAAGCACATCAATGCGGCTGATTGTGCCCTGATCGCCATTAATCACCATCGCCACGTTGTCGCCTTTCATTACTTCGAAAAAGCGCACAACATTACCGTTCGCAGTTTTCATTCCGCTGCGCAGGCGATAATCACCATCAAGCGCATCGGCAATGGCTTGTTCTTGTAGCGGCGTAGACGCCGTTAATTCACCCACCCCCTGCTCGCTCACTTTGGTGGACGACCCAAACCAGTTCCACGGGTTAGCGGCAGACCAGTTAACTGACGACATGGTGGAACAGCCGGTCAGCATCAACGGCATAGCGCATAACAATAAACGCAGCGATTTCATGTCACTTCCTTTGGTTATTCAATAACGTTGCTTGGAGTGCAAATTTGCAAAAAAGTGCCGTTAGAAGCTGATGACAAACACAGAATTGCCTGATGCGCTACGCTTATCAGGCCTGTTTTTTCCTGCAATGTATCGAATTTGCGAAAATTTGTAGGCTGAATAAGCCGTTCACGCCGCATCCGGCATAAACAAAGCGCGCCTCTGCGCTATTCTTTTTCTTCATTAAAACAGGCACGTAAGCGTCGATTGGTCAAAAGCCAGATTAACGCCACAATATCCGCCACTACCAGCGCCAGACCGATACCGCTAACGGATTCACCGTTCAGCCACAGCCACGGTTGCCAGCAAAGTAAAACCACCTGCGCCAACAGCAACAGAAAATAGAGTACACGCCAGGTGCGAGGAAACGTAGCCCGCCGACCGCTCAGCAAAAACGCCAGCACCGCCGGAATGCCGGGAATCAACCCCAGCCAGAAATTATCGTGATCGGGATAAAACAGATTCAGCAGCGCAGTCCCCTGCTCGCGCGATGCACCGGCAATGACAAACAGCACCCAGGTTCGCGCCTGTAGCAAAAGCACAATCCAGAAGAGAAAAGGTAAACGCAGGCGTCCGTGCGCATCATAATGGACAGGATGAAACTCAGTACTCTTCATCTTCAATCAAACGCTTACCCAGACTCAGCACATCGGCGTGTTCATATCCCAGACGTTCATACATCCCAAGCACCATGTCGTTATCTTCCGGCACGTTGATCTGAATTTTCGGGCAACCACGAGCAATCAGCTTTTTCTCCAGCCGATTAAGCAGCGCATTGGCAATCCCACGCCCGCGAAACTCAGGATGCACGCCAAGATAATAAGCAGATCCGCGATGCCCGTCATAACCCCCCATCACCGTTCCGACCACTTCACCGTTCACCTCAGCGACCAGAAACAAACTGACGTCATGGTTCATCTTGCGCTCGATGTCCATTTCCGGATCATTCCACGGACGCAGCAAGTCGCAACGCTCCCAAAGGGTGATGACCTCTTCGAAATCTTCCTGGCGAAATACGCGTATCTCCATGGTATTCGTTACCTTTTTGCGGGTTAAAAGGGTGATTATGGCGTGAACGGTTGAATTAGCCAATATCTGACGAAAATCGGTTGAAAAAGTGGCATAATGGGGAGTTGTCAACTATTGAAATGAAAAGTAAAACAATTCTCAACAGCAAACGGTCGTAACGGATTACGCGATACGATATAACATCTGGAACTTTATTATTACAACTCAGGCCGTATGAGCACTTTTAAACCACTAAAAACACTCACTTCGCGCCGCCAGGTGCTGAAAGCCGGATTGGCTGCCCTGACGTTGTCAGGAATGTCGCAAGCCATCGCCAAAGAAGAACCTTTAAAAACCAGTAACGGACATAGCAAGCCAAAAGCCAAAAAAGCTGGCGGCAAACGTGTCGTTGTTCTCGATCCAGGCCACGGCGGGATTGATACCGGAGCGATCGGTCGCAACGGTTCGAAAGAAAAACACGTGGTGCTGGCGATTGCTAAAAACGTCCGTTCCATTTTGCGCAATCATGGCATTGATGCGCGTTTAACGCGTTCTGGCGATACGTTTATCCCACTGTACGATCGCGTTGAAATCGCCCATAAACATGGCGCGGATCTGTTTATGTCAATTCACGCCGACGGCTTTACCAACCCGAAAGCTGCCGGTGCTTCGGTATTTGCCCTCTCTAACCGTGGGGCAAGTAGCGCAATGGCGAAATACCTGTCTGAACGCGAAAACCGCGCCGATGAAGTTGCCGGGAAAAAAGCGACTGACAGGGATCATCTATTGCAACAAGTGCTGTTTGATCTGGTGCAAACAGATACCATTAAAAACAGCCTGACGCTCGGCTCGCATATTCTGAAAAAGATTAAGCCGGTGCATAAACTGCACAGCCGCAACACCGAACAAGCCGCGTTTGTGGTGTTGAAATCACCGTCGGTTCCTTCAGTGCTGGTGGAAACTTCGTTTATCACCAACCCGGAAGAAGAGCGACTGTTAGGCACGCCGGCGTTTCGTCAGAAAATTGCCTCTGCCATTGCCGAAGGCGTGATCAGTTATTTCCACTGGTTTGACAACCAGAAAGCACACTCGAAAAAGCGGTAAGTTATGAAGCCCGACGCACACCAGGTTAAACAGTTCCTGCTCAACCTTCAGGATACGATTTGTCAGCAGCTGACCGCCGTCGATGGCGCAGAGTTTGTCGAAGATAGCTGGCAGCGCGAAGCTGGTGGCGGCGGGCGTAGTCGGGTGTTGCGTAATGGTGGAGTTTTCGAACAGGCGGGCGTTAACTTTTCTCACGTCCACGGTGATGCGATGCCGGCTTCCGCCACCGCTCATCGCCCGGAACTTGCCGGGCGCAGTTTTGAGGCGATGGGCGTTTCGCTGGTCGTGCATCCGCATAACCCGTATGTCCCCACCAGCCACGCGAATGTGCGCTTTTTTATTGCCGAAAAACCAGGCGCCGATCCTGTCTGGTGGTTTGGCGGTGGCTTCGACTTAACCCCCTTCTATGGCTTTGAAGAAGACGCCATTCTCTGGCACCGCACCGCCCGCGACCTGTGCCTGCCATTTGGTGAAGACGTTTATCCACGTTATAAAAAGTGGTGCGACGATTACTTCTACCTCAAACATCGTAACGAACAGCGCGGCATTGGCGGGCTGTTCTTTGATGATCTGAACACGCCAGACTTCAACCACTGTTTTGCCTTTATGCAGGCGGTAGGCAAAGGCTACACCGACGCATACTTGCCTATTGTTGAGCGACGTAAAGCGATGGAATACGGCGAGCGCGAGCGTAATTTCCAGCTCTACCGTCGCGGGCGTTATGTCGAATTCAACCTGGTCTGGGATCGCGGTACGCTGTTTGGCTTGCAAACCGGCGGGCGCACCGAATCAATCCTGATGTCAATGCCGCCGCTGGTACGCTGGGAGTACGATTATCAACCGGAAGAAGGCAGCCCGGAAGCGGCGTTGAGCGAGTTTATTAAGGTCAGGGATTGGGTATGATTTCCTCACCCCAACTCCTGCATCCGCTGATGCAGCGTCAGTGATGGCTTCTCGGCAAACAGTTGCTGATAATCCGTGGCAAATTGCCCCAGATGCCAGAATCCCCACTGCATGGCGGCGTCTTTTACCGTTGTGCTTTGCGACCACGGGCTTATCAGTTCGCGGCGCACAGCGTTCAGGCGAATGCGTTTCAGCCACGCGTTCGGGCCAATGCCTAAAATAGCGTGAAACGCGTTTTGTAACGTACGGCGACTGACATGCAGTTGATTGCACAAGTCCAGCACCGTTACCGGTTCGGACATGTTTTCCAGCACATATTCGCGGGCGCGGGAAAGCAAACGGCGGTAACTCTGATGACTAATGCTTTCCGCCGTCACCATTGGCTGCGCTTCTTCCAGCATCGCCCCCATCGCCAGCAGCAAATTGTCACCCAGCACTTTACGTACCGCAGGCTGATGCAAATTCTCGGGATTCTCGCAAAATGTTGCCAGCGCCTGCTGGACAAAGCCCCACAGCGCGGCTTTATGCTGCTCTTTCACTTCAAGCGCCGACTGGCTACGCAGCATATGTAATACCCGATCAGGATTATGCAAAAAGTTAGCCTGCCGGGTAATGACATCTTCAGAAAGCACCACGCCAAGAATGGTGTAATCGTCCGGCGTACTTAATTCAAACTCGGTGCCACCAGGGCGTGTGGCAATTTCTGCGCTTCCCAGACATTGCGAACCGATAAATCCCTGTTCGCCACGCGTCGCCGGAATGCCAAACCAGAAAGAGTTCGGCCAGACCAGGCACGACTGACGCAGCGCCAGACCGGTGTATTCACGGAAAACCTGAATATCATCAAGCAGGATTTCCGTAAATTCACCATGAAACTTGCCCGGATGGAGCTGATCGTAAATCTGCTGCCAGGCGGTAATCGTTAAAGCATGTTCATAGACATCCGTTGTCTGTCGTTGATGAACATTATCCACTTCGACCTTCGGCGTGAGCTTCAGGTTTTCGGGTAAGGGTTCATGATAAAGATGGTGCAAATTGGCTGTACGGGTCTTTTTCATGATGTTAATGCCGGATGTTGTATGACATCCGGCACCTCCGACAGGTTAATGGGGCTTGAGACGATAACGACTACTGCGTTTACGCAACGTCCCGGCAGAAAAGAGCTGTTCGAGCGCATTTCTGGCTTTTTCCAGCGGCCAGCCAAAGTGGGCAGCCACTTCTCCTGCCGTCATTCCCTGACGTACTGATGTTAACAGCGCCAACAACTCGTCAGCAGATCCCTCGGCAATAGCGGACGCGTCAGGTTGCTTCGGCTGGCGGTTAAAGCCAGTAACCAGCCACTGGGTGTCATCATCAGGCCGACCGATTTCCTTACGGCTGATGACGCGCCCGGTACGCATCGCGGCGGCACAACCTGCGTCCAGCGCCGCACGACACGCCGCCAGATCACCTTCCACCACCAGCGTTAAGCGACCAGGGTCAAGCACTTCGTGACTGAGCAGACGCACGTTAGCCGCTTTCAGCATGGCATCTGCCGCATCTATCGCGGCGACCATGCCGTCCACTTCCAGCAATCCCAGTGCATTGATCATCGGCAACCTCCGTTACGCACGCTGGATTGGATTACGCGCGATTTCCAGCACGGCATCGGTAAAGGCGTTGCAGGCTGCTTTACACGCGGCCTGGCTACCGGTTAAAAATGCCGCTGAATAGTTGGTTTCTGACGGTGGCGGGACATAGGTCACCAGTTGCACGTCGGCAGATTTCAGCGCCGCATCAATGCCGTAGGTCGCTTCCAACGGCGGTGCCACCAGATACGCCAGCGGATCACCGAGCGTAATTCCGGCGGTTGATGAGAGATAAGAGCCGGTACGCGAAACCACATGAGCGAGGAATGCCGTATCTTGCTTATCGTTCGCCCACTGGAACGCCGCGCCATTTTCAATATGCGCAACCATCGCATCCAGACCGGCACGCACTTCCGCTGGGTTTGGCCCGCCGAGCATAATTAGCACTTCACCGGCAGTCGGTGACGGCCCGTGCGCCGCCCCGGCATACAGCGAGCGGCCATAAACCACTTCGACCATCGCCTGCTTGGTCGCTTCGTCAGCCGCAATGTAAGTTACGTCATCAGAATCAGCAGAAATCAGCCCGAGGCTACGAATATGCGGCGGCAATTTCAGTTCACGCGCAAAATCAGCGTTAACGGAGGCAATCACCCGCATGGCGGTGACCGACGGTCGAATCAAATCTAAAGCTGGCATGATGCCTCCTTATCGGGTCATGTTGATGCCGGATGCTTTCTGCTCCAGCATACGTTTCGCCAAATCCACAATGACGGCTGCGGCTTCAACCGGCGGCGTACCGCCCTGGTGAATGTTAGAGATACAGGTGCGATCGGCCTCAACGGTGGTCGCCATACGCGGTGAGTAAACGGCGTAGCAGGAAAGACTTTCCGACTGTCCTAACCCCGGGCGTTCGCCCACCAGCAGAATCACCACTTTCGCGCCGAGAAGTTCGCCAATCTGGTCTTCAATCTTCACGCGACCATAACGAACAAAGAACGGCGTACCGACTTTCAGTCCCGCATGTTGCAGACCCGCCATCAGCGGCGGCAGGATCTCTTCATAGTTCACGGTGATCGCGTCAGTAGACAGGCCATCGGAGACAACGACCTGTACGTCCGGATTAGCAACGCACTGTGCTTTCAGGGCTTCAACGGCTTCCGCACACAGACGACGCCCCATGTCCGGGCGAGTCAGGTAGAGATTTTTGTCGCTGATTTCAGAGCGTACTTCCAGCAGCCCCTGCGCTTTCACCCACTCTTCCGGCACTTCTTTCAGGACGGTGTCTTTCGAACGCGAGTGGTCGGCCAGGAAACGCAGCAGCGCCTGAGTACGCGGACGCGGACCGGCACGACCGGTACAGACGCGAGCCACGGTGCTGCGGCGCAGTTCCGTCAGGACGTCTGCGCGATGCGGATTTTCCACGCCAATCCATGCCTTCGCTTCAGCGGAACCTAAATCCAGCGCGCAGCTTTCAGAGGTCACCGGCGCAGCGCACGTTGTGGTGGCGCATTTTGTTTCCGCTGGCGCGGCATCCGCCTGTCCCATTGACGCCATCACGCTGCGTACAATTTCTTCAATCTGTTTTTGATCCATGATGTGTTATCTCCGCGTCATCAGAAGAACAGTGACGGATCGCCCGCCCGTTTGGTCAGGCGACCGTTTGCCATAATGCCCATGCTTTCCAGCCAGCGTTCAAACTCCGGTGACGGACGCAGGTTGAGTAACTGACGCACTGTGGCGGTGTCATGGAAGGCGGTGGTCTGATAGTTGAGCATGATGTCATCGCCCAGCGGCATCCCCATGATGTAGTTGCAGCCTGCGGTAGCGAGCAGGATCATCAGGTTTTCGTTGAGGTTCTGGTCAGCGTCAGCGTGGTTGGTGTAGCAGCAGTCACAGCCCATAGAGATGCCGCTCAGCTTGCCCATAAAGTGATCTTCTAAGCCCGCGCGGATAATCTGCCGGTCGTTGTAGAGATATTCCGGCCCGATAAAGCCGACCACGGTGTTGACGATAAAGGGGTCGTAATGACGCGCCAGCCCGTAGTTACGCGCTTCCATCGTCACCTGATCTGCGCCGAAGTTCGCGCCAGCGGAGAGCGCAGAACCTTGTCCGGTTTCGAAGTAGAGGCAGTTTTCCCCGGCAATACGGTTGAACTCCGCGCCCACTGCGCGGGCTTCGTCAAGCATCGCCAGTTCCACGCCAAACTCTTTCAGCCCTTTTTCGCTGCCGCAGATACTCTGGAAAATCAGCCCGCCCGGCGCGCCGCGACGAATCGCTTCTATCTGGGTGGTGACATGCGCCAGCACGCAGCCCTGGGTTGGAATATTGAATTTGTCGATCACACCGTAAATGGTATCCAGCACACGGCTTAAGTTTTCCACGTCGTCCGTCACCGGGTTGACGCCAATCACCGCATCGCCTACCCCAAAGGAAAGCCCTTCGTAGATTTGCGCGGCGATACTTTGCACATCGTCACGGGTGTCGTTTGGCTGCAAACGGGCGCTAAAAGTCCCCGGAATACCGATGGTGGTATTGGCCTTTTTGATTACCGGCATTTTCTTCGCGCCGTAGATCAGATCCGCGTTGGAACAAATCTTCGCCACCGCTGCGACCACTTCCGAGGTCAGCCCTTTGCGGGTAAAAGCAATGTCGTCCACGCTGGTCTCGTCGCTCAGCACATACTCGCGCAGCTCGCTGATACTCCAGTTTTTAATCTGGTTGTAGGCCGTTTCGTTAACGTCATCCTGAATCAGCCGCGTGACGCAGTCCTCTTCATAAGAAATCACCGGATTATTGCGGATATCCGCTACCGTCATTTCCGACAACACCTGCTTTGCCGCCACGCGCTCCTGCGAGCTTGCCGCAGCAACGCCCGCCAGCACATCCCCCGAACGCAGTTCGTTGGCTTTAGCCAGCACCTCTTTTACATCCTTAAACTGATATACATTGCCGAACAATGTGGTCTTTAGTTTCATAAGTCGTTCCCTCAGGAAGGAAATGCGAGTGATTTCACCGTCACCGGCACAACCGATCCGCCAAAAAGAGGCGTACCAATGTCGATATAGTCCCCCGCGCGGACAATCACTTCGTCAATGACTGCCAACGGGAGTTGTTGTAGCTGTGGGCGCAACAACATGCCCAGAGCTTTACCAAAGTCCTGCCCGGCTACCACCAGCAGGGGATGCGGATTCGGAAAACGCGCGACGAAATCGACCAGCGCGTTGATAACCGTCAGTACCGAGGCGTAACGCACCGGAAGTCCGGCGGGAAGCGCCAGCACGTACGCGTCAGTTTTGGGGCAAAGATCAAGCTGAATCAGCGCCTGTTGCCAGGCATTCACCAGATCCGTTTCATCAATCGGGATCGCCACCGGCAAATTGCGCAGCGGCAGTTGTACGCCCTCCAGCCAGATAGTGCTGCCCGAGAGCGAAAGGGTATGCGCGCCCGCGCCAATCACCGTGGCGCGCACGGTTTGCGCCGGAAACTGCACGTTCATCTCACGCAGACGCGGATGCTCATGCAGCGCCGTTGCCAGCAACGGGCCAATATCGGCAAAACAGAACGGGTCAGCGGGCTGGTGGCGATAACATTCGCCCACGCCGCCGGAGAGCGTAATGATTTCGGGCGTAACACCTGCCGGCAGCAAACCGGTTTGCATCAATGCCTGCGCGAGCGGCGAGAGCGTTCCGTCAATCACTTCAACAATCAGTTCTGCCATCCGGCGGGTAACCTGCACCAGCTGCGCGCCAGTCAGCGAACGGGCGTCGGTGCCTGCGCCGAAGCACTCATCCACAATCATCTGCCCCGGTTTATGGGCGTAAACCACGCGTCCCTGGCTGTCGGTTTCCAACAGGCGACCGCCAACGTTCAGGCAGGCAGTCCCGCTGATTTTTCCAGCTTCGAACAAGGCGTAGTTCGCGGTGCCGCCGCCGATGTCGATATTCAGTACCCGACACAGCCGTTGTTCAGAGAGGGTTTGCGCCCCGGCACCGTGGCCTGCAATCACCGATTCGAGATGCGGTCCGGCGCTGGCAACCACAAAATCGCCCAGCGACCGGGAGAGCGTCATCACCGCCGGACGGGCGTTGCGGGTTTTCGCGCTTTCGCCGGTGATGATGATGGCGCCGGAATCGACGCTTTCCGGCGCGATGCCCGCAGCCTGATATTGCTCGAGGATTAAGGTTTTCAGTTCCGCTTCTTTTAAACCGCCCTGTTTATCGACAGGGGTAAAGAACACCGGGCTTTGCCAGCTAATTTCGCGTTTGATAAATTCGTAGCGCGGCACCTGCGACACCGCCGCACGGTTAACCAGTTCCAGATGGGAGAAGATCACCTGAGTGGTAGTGGTGCCGATATCGATACCGACGCTCAGTAGCTGGCGAGTGCTCACGATTGCGCCTCCGCTGCGTTTTTAGCCGTTGCTGCATCGTCTTTTGGCACCAGCATCATCGCCACGCCAATCGCCGTGACGCCGCCAATCAACTTGCCGACAATCATCGGGAAGATCATGGCGTTCATGTTGGCAGCCGCGAAGCCTAAATGGTCGCCCAGGGCGAAGGCTGCGGAAACGGCGAAGGCGCAGTTGATGACTTTGCCGCGAGTATCCATCTGCTTCATCATGCCGAACATCGGGATATTGTTGGCAAGCGTCGCCACCATGCCTGCTGCCGCGATATTGTTCATATTCAGCACTTTACCGACGCTCATCAGCGGTTTTTCAAACCAGCGGGTCAGCAGCAGTACCATCGGATACGCGCCAAGCAGGACGCAGGAGATCGAGCCGATAACTTCAATGGCGCGCATCACTTCACCAGGTTTGTCACCAGGCGCCATAAAGATCGGATCAAGACCGGGGATCAGTTCCCAGCCAAGCAGGAATTTCACCACCGCAGCGGCAAGACCGAGGGTGATTAATGCAACGAGAAATTTGGCGAAGATCTGGAAGCCGTTGATCATTTTTTCCGGGATGAACTTCAGCCCCAGCGCCACCAGCACCGCAACGATTAGTACCGGGATCATGTTCATCAGGATCAGCGCAAAGGTGAACTCCACAGGCTGACCGTTGATCTGTACACCGGAGTACATAGCTACCAGACCTCCAGCGATACAACCAATCGGAATGGTCACAATGCCCGCCAGCACACCGAGCGCCAGGTAACGACGATCTGAGGGTTCGATAATGCCGAGCGCCACCGGAATGGAAAACACAATCGTTGGCCCCATCATCGATCCGAGAATTAACCCAGAGTATAGCCACGCTGCTACGTCACCGCCCGCCAGCTCTTTGGCGAGGAAGAAGCCGCCCATATCACACGCCAGCAGTGTTCCGGCAAACATGGAAGGGTTTGCGCCGAGCATTTCATAAACGGGGATGATTACCGGCCCAAGTACATGCGCCAGTACCGGTGCCAGCGCGGTCATACCGACCATTGCCAGGCCAAGCGCGCCCATTGCCATAAATCCTTCTTCAAACTGACCGCCGGATCCTTCGATACTTTTACCGAACTTACCGAGGAAACGAGCAGAACCACCGAACTGCGACAGGATCCTGTCTACGGCAGCTATCAGCATAAAGAACATCATGATGTACATGATGATTTCGTTAATTCCCATCGCCTTTACTCCCTGTTAGTTGTTATTTATTGGTGGATGCGGCGTAAACGCCTTATCCGCCCTACATGTGCAATCCCGTAGGCTGGATAAGACGCGGCAAGCGTCGCATCCGGCATTTATTGCGCCGCTGCGTACAGGCCGACAATCTGTTCCAGGCTGGCGGTACGCGGATTACTGCGCAGACAAATATCTTCCAGTGCGGCCTGCGCCCATGCGCCGTAATGCGCAGATGTCGCACCAACATCGCCCAGTCGTTTACCAATCCCAACTTCCGCAATCAGCTCACTAACCGCGTTAATAGCATCACGCTCGTCGGATTTTTTAGTTCGCAGCGCCCTGCCTACCTGGCTAAAACGTTCGCGGCATACCATCCGGTTAAACTCCATCACCGTTGGCAGCAGCATGGCATTCGCCAGACCGTGCGGAATATGCAGCGCCGCCCCCGGCTGATGCGCCATCGCGTGGCATAACCCAAGCCCCGCACTGGAAAACGCCATTCCCGCCATACATGAAGCCAGCAACATGCTCTCGCGCGCGGCAAGGTCATGACCGTAACCCACCGCTTTCGGCAACGATTTACCAATCATCGCAATAGCGCCAATCGCCAGACTGTCGGTAAACGGTGTGGCGTTCAGTGCGCTATACGCTTCAATGGCATGGGTTAACGCGTCGATGCCGGTCATCGCTGTCACATGCGACGGCACGCCTTCGGTTAGCGCGGCGTCGAGGATCGCCACATCCGGCATCAGCGAGGCATGTGCTAACACCTGCTTGCGCCCGCTCACCGCGTCGATAATCACCGTTACGTTGGTCGTTTCAGAGCCGGTTCCGGCGGTAGTAGGAATGGCTATCAGCGGCAGGCGCGGTTGCAGAACGCTGGTTTCTGACATCTCTGCCAGCGTGCTATCGGGATTCGTCACCAGCAACGCCACGGCTTTCGCCGCATCGAGCACCGATCCACCGCCAAACGCAATCACCCCATCGCAACCTGATTCACGCAGTTGCGCTACAGCCGCACACACGTCGGTAATGCACGGTTCGCCCACCGGACACGGCCAGAGCGTCATGGCGATACCTTTTACCGCCAGGCTACGCGTCAGCCCAGCGGTCATCCCCGCCTGATGCAAAAAGCTGTCTGCCATCACGAACAGATGTTTCAACCCGCGCGTTTGCGCTTGCTGTCCGCAACTGCTCACCACACCAGAGCCACAAAGCGTCACCGGCGGGACGCTAAATGTTTTTACCCGTTGCAGATTCAGGGTATCGAACGCCTGAAAGAGCGCCGTTTGCAATTCATGCATAGATCCCCTCCGCCTTCTCTCGCCCGCTACTGGCAATCGCCAGCGGGGTCATAAACAAACTGTGCTGCGGTAAATGCACCTGTAACGCCGGGAATTGTTTGCGAAACAGTTCCGCCACGCCCGGTTGCATACAGGAGCCGCCTGCCAGCCATAAATCAGTAATGCCCTGCCCCGCGATATGCCGCGCGACAATGTCCGCCATTTTTTCGTACACCGGTTTCACCGCAGGCCAAATCTCTTCGCCGTGACCCCGCTTGTACTGCTCCGCCTCTTCCAGCGGAATACGACGATTTCCGGCGAGAGTCAGAGAGATGTGATGCCCGCCGGTGGCTTCATCCGCCGAGTAGGTCACTTTGCCCTGTTTCACGATGGCAATACCGGTGGTGCCGCCACCGATATCCACTACGCCGGCGTTATCCAGTTGCAGCAAATCCGCCACCGCCGTTGGCTCATCCAGCACATGGCTCACTTCCAGTCCGGCAGATTCCAGCACGTTGATGGAAATACGCGGGTCAGTACCCGGAGGAAATGACGTCGCCGCATGGCTAAAACGGCGACCGAATTGCTGCTCGAGGGCGTCGAGATGACGACGAACAATGGTGACCGCACCGAAGAAATCCCAGACGATGCCGTCGCGAACCACATCAGCCCAGTCGAGGCATACCGCCACCGGCTGACCTTCGCGGTCAACGACCATCGACACCACATCGCAGGTGCCCAGATCCACCCCCAGCCACAGCGGAGATTTCGTCGCAGCAGGCGTCTGGTTACACAGCGTTGCCGCAGTTTGCAGTCGAGGGGTGAGCCATTGTTCGTCGTGCGCCATCTGTTACTCCTTAAACAATGCGAAACGCATCGACTAATACACAACGACGCAGACGGACAAACGTCCGTGCGCTGGTTACCCCTTCACCGGTTGGCGTGGTGATGGTCATGGTGGTCCAGCCTTCCCCACCCAACCCCAGCCCGGCAATGCACGGTCCGTTCTTGACGAAAATGCTGGTATCAATGGCGTTCGCCATCTGGTTCATATTGTCGATGTTGCGCGAGTGCATTGCCGCCGTGTGGTGGCAACCGCCTTCCAGTTTCACCGCCAGCGCAATGGCATCCGCCACGTTGGCGACACGCACCACCGGCAGCACCGGCATCATCAGTTCGGTCACGGCAAACGGATGTTCTGCGGTGGTTTCCACAAACAGCAATCGTGTTTCTTGCGGCACGTTCAGGCCGATTGCCGCCGCGATTTTCGCCGCATCGCGACCTACCCAGTCACGGCTGACGGTGCCTTTTCCACGCTCGTCGATATTTTTCAGCAACACCGGTTGTAGCTGTTGCGCCTGCTCTGCGGTCAGTTTCACCGCGTTCTGGCCTTGCATCAGACGCATCAGTTCATCGGCTACGCTATCGACGACAATCAGTACCTTTTCATCGGCACAAATAATGTTGTTATCGAAAGAAGCGCCTTTGACGATGGACTGAGCGGCACGGGCGAGGTCAGCGGTTTCATCCACCACCACCGGCGGGTTGCCAGCACCTGCGGCAATCAGACGTTTATTGGTGTGTTTACGCGCCGCTTCCACCACCGCCTCGCCGCCGGTCACCACCAAAAGGCCAATGCCCGGAAACTTAAACAAGCGTTGCGCGATTTCGATATCTGGATTTGCCACAGTCACCAGTAAGTTTTCTGGCCCGCCTGCGGCGACAATCGCCTGGTTGAGCAGCGTAATCGCCCGCTGAGAGACTTTTTTCGCCGCCGGATGCGGGGCAAAAATGACGCTGTTGCCCGCAGCAATCAGGCTGATGGCGTTATTAATCACGGTTGCCGCCGGATTAGTGGAAGGCGTCACCGAAGCCACCACGCCCCAGGGCGCGTTTTCAATTAACGTCAGGCCGTTGTCGCCCGTCAGCACCTGCGGAGAGAGGCACTCTACGCCCGGCGTACCGCGCGCCTGAGCAACGTTTTTGGCAAATTTATCTTCAACGCGACCCATGCCTGTTTCACTGACGGCAAGTTCCGCTAACTCTCTGGCGTGTTTTTCGCCTGCTTCACGAATGGCAGCAATGGCTAACTGGCGCATCGCCACGCTTTTTAAGCCTTGCTGGGCAACTTTAGCTGCCGCAACGGCGTCATCCAGGGAAGCAAAAACGCCCATTTCATGAATGGCGGCGGACGGCGCGTCACTGCTTTGCATTTTCAGCAGTACCGCTTTCACCACCTGTTCAATATCCTGTTGATTCATGATGTTCTGCCTTATTTGTGGAAAATTACCTGACCGCCAGACACCACTTCATCGACGATGCCAATCACGCACAGATCGACCGGTGACGTTTCGCTTTTATGCGCCTGGCGGGCGGAACTGCCGCTCACCAGCAACACCCACTCCCCGGTTCCCGCGCCAATATTGTCGATGGCGACGGCACACTGCCCGTCAGGATTTCCCTGTGAATCAATCATTTCCACCATCAGCAATTTGTCATGCGCCAGCCCGTGATGGCGTACGGTACAAACAATTTGTCCAGTGACGACTGCCAGTTTCATACCCGCCTCCGTGGCGTATTTCAGGTAAAAGCTCCCCCTACCCTCCGTGGAAGGTAAAATGAAAAAGGAGAGAGCGTGACGCCCGAGTCGACGTCACACAGGGTGATTACAGGTTGCTGCTGTCGCCTTTCAGGCCGATCGGGAAGACTTCTTCCAGGTCACCATGAGGACGCGGGATAACGTGGACAGATACCAGCTCGCCAATACGCTGTGCCGCTGCGGCACCGGCATCGGTCGCCGCTTTACAGGCTGCAACATCACCGCGAACCATTGCAGTACACAGGCCGCCGCCAATCTGCTTCACGCCGACCAGTTTGACGCGCGCAGCTTTCACCATCGCGTCAGAAGCCTCAATCAGTGCAACCAGGCCCCGGGTTTCGATCATTCCTAATGCTTCCATTGTGTTTTCCTCTTTATAAGGGTCCTGAACGGGACCGTTCATTCAACCAGTGTTTGTAAACTGCTTTCGCGGTTCACTTCTGTCTGGCGCGGTACGGCTGCCACCAGCGCCAGCTCGATAATTTCCTGCACGCTACAACCACGAGAGAGATCGTGCAGCGGCGCGGCAAGTCCTTGTATCAACGGTCCGACGGCACGATATCCGCCGAGTCGTTGTGCGATTTTGTAGCCAATATTTCCTGCCTCCAGCGACGGAAAAACCATTACATTCGCTTTGCCCTGTAGCGGGCTGGCAGGTGCTTTTTGCGCCGCGACATCCGGCACGAAGGCGGCGTCAAACTGCAACTCGCCATCCACCACCAGCTGTGGCGCGCGTTCCCGGACGATTTCGGTCGCCTGCTGAACGTTAGCAACGCAAGGGTGACGGGCGCTGCCGTTGCTGGAAAACGACAGCATCGCTACGCGCGGCTCTTCTCCGGTGATAGCCCGCCAGGTGTCGGCGCTGGCAAGGGCGATATCCGCCAGTTGCGCTGCCGTCGGCTGTGGCACCACGCTACAATCGGCAAAGCCCAACGCGGGGCCGCTGTACTGCGGCAGCATCAGGAAAATGGAGGAGAGCGTTTTACAGCCCGGCTGCAAACCAATAATGCGTAATCCGGCACGCAGCACATTCGCCGTGGAAGAGAGGTTGCCCGCGATACAGACATCCGCTTTACCGGTGCTGACCATTGCGGCGGCGAACATCAGCGGGTCGGTGAGTTTATCCAGCGCGTCCGGCGGCGTTTTATCGCCTGCACGGGCGAGCCAGCGATGGGCAAATTCTTCTCGCATTGCGAGGTTGCCATGTGGATCAATCACCTGCAGCCCGTCCATCGCCACGCCGTGACTGAGCGCAAACTGACGAAGTTCAAACGGATTGGCGACCAGAACAGGCGACGCCAGACCTTGTTGATGTAAATATTGCGCGGCTTTCAGTACACGCTGGTCTAACGCGTCCGGAAATACCACTCTGGCGGGCGCTCGCAACGCCAGTTCACGACAACGTTCAATAATCATTGCGTTTCTCCCAGTCGTTGTTGGATCTGCTTCACCGTTAGCGGCTGCTTCGTCACGCTCAGGATCATCATCACGTAAACCGTGCTGGAAAGGCGGTTCAGCGCCTGCAAGATGTCCGGGCGTAATACTTCAAAACTGCGGGTAATAAACACCTGCGCCGCTACCGTCTCGGTTTCACGCACTTTGGTGCGTAGAAGATTCAGCAACGCCGCATCGCGTCCGTGGCTGGCTTCCGGCACCAGATGATCGTGGTCGAGATAACGCAGCGGCTGATGGGAAAGCCGATGCAGGTCTTCGTCAGAAAGCCCGACAATCGCCTGGCAGCCCAGCGGTTCTCCCAGCGCATCGGCGCGCATAATGTTGCCAAGACGCGAACGGATATCCGCCAGCCACGGCTGCCACGGTTCCGCCAGTTCAATTTGCAGCCACACGGCCAGCGCAATGGTGCTGTCGAGAACAGCGCGAAAACCGAGGCGCGGATCGCTTTTAGCGACCATTTTTTCCGCCGACAGGTGGGTCAGCGTATCCGGCTTTTTTGCCACCGGCTGGTGGCACAGTTCGCAGCACGCCTGCGGATGTTCATCGCTACTGGTCAACCCGTGAACGCGTTGCGGCTGCTGTTGTTCATCGTCAACAAACAGGCTGCCCTGCTCGTCAATGAACTTGATGCGCAGATGGCGGCTTTCCAGTAACTCCCGGGCAGAGGGCGTCAGGCGACTGTGCGCAGGGAGATGGATCTCTGCGCCTTCGCTGAGCGTATGGTTCGCTCTTAGCCATGCTTCGGTGATGAAATCTTTCATAGGGATTGCCAGTTCGCCGGCCAGGCGACATACAGGAATTTCACGCTGGATGTCGTACCAAATTCGATGCTGGAACCCTTCGGGATAAACATCACGTCACCCGCTTTGGCGATCATGGTTTCGCCTTCGTGGCGAACGTGCAGTTCACCTTCCAGTACCATGTCGATTTCGTCGTAGTTCAGCTTCCACGGGAAGAAGGCGTTATCCCACTGCATAAAACCCGCAGCCATGCTGCTGCCGTCATCTCCGGTAACCAGATCGGTCAACCCGACGCATTGAGGTTCCGCGCCATCAAAGCGACCAAACTTGACACTGCCGCCATCAATAACTTTGATGCCGCCTTTGCCCGTCACCGATTTAAAACTCGGCTGCATTGCGCTCTGCTCCAGCGACTGCTTTTCCTTCATCACTTTTTCCATCAGCTGCGCAACCAGGCTTTCGGTAAACTGGCCTTCCGGCAGTTGGGCGATGATAGTTTCGCGAATGCGCTGGCTTTCGGTTTTATCGGCAGGCGCGCTGGCAGGAACGGACGCCGTTACCGGTGTCAATTCATCGCATTCGTTGATGGTAAACCCCATTAGATCCGCTACTTCGCGCGCTTCCGGGGTAATAATGCTGGCGCGCAGAACCACGGACAGTGCCTGTTCGCCGCGCGCATGTGCTTCACGAATATCATTCGCTGTGATGAGTTTTTTCACCTGCTTCCTCCTGTTCGGTGAGAGATGCCAGATAATCCACCAGTTGCTGCACGCTTTGCGGGTCGTGGCTGTTTAACTCGAAAATCGGCTCTTCAAAGCCAGTCTCGCGCAATAACTGTCGCGTTGCGGCGACGTCAGCATCCGGCATGTCCGTTTTACTGATGACGGCGATTCGCCGTTTAGTGACGCCAATATCCAGCAACCCGGCAGGTAATCGACTTTCCGGGTCATTCGCGCCATGGACATATATCAGCATGTCCACATCCTGTAGCGTGGTAATTAAGGCGTGATACCAGCGGGGATGGCTAAAATATTCACCTGGCGTATCAATATCACCCTTATTATTAAATTCCACAGCCTGCGTTTTTCGCGCGAGGGTATAATCTCCCTGCAACGCATTAAATAACGTTGTCTTTCCTGCCCCGACAGCACCCACAAACGCAATTCGTTTCATGAATGCCTCGCATTAACTTTTGGTCATTTCACAAAGCGTATAATTTAATAAGCGCCCTAAACCACTGACGGTTTGTGATAACGCTTCTTCTACCGCGCCCACCGAGCCATAAATCACCAGTGCGCCGCTAAAACGGTCAAGAAAACCGATATGCACATCGGCGGCTTTCAGTGCTAAATCGCCGGCAATCATCGATGTTTCACCGGGAGTTAGCGTCATAATGCCGATAGCGCCAGCATCGGGAACACCGATTTTCTTCGCCAGCTCCTCGCCGGGATGCGCAATTAAATGCGCCAGCGTGACCTGTTTACCGGGAACAAATTCCTGAATGATGCGTTCTTTATCCATGAGTCGCCGCCTGTGAAAAATCTGGCGCTATCGTGACAATTTTTCGTCAGAGTAAATAACAAAATTCGGCAAGGGAGTTTAAAAGGTGAGGTAGATCACTAAGAATTGAGAGATATTTTATCTAATGCATAAATTTTCATGTACAGCACATGAATATAATTAAATTGATATTGATTTATTTTTATAGGGCGCACTTTATTATTCGAAAAACAAGTAATAATCCCTTCTGATATATTGCGATAAACTGCTTACCCTGAATATTCAGGGTAAGCGTAAGAGTTAAGAAAGAATTACAGCGGCTGGGTTTGCGCTTCAACCACGGCCAGCGCCACCATGTTGACGATACGACGTACCGATGCGATTGGCGTTAATACATGAACCGGTTTCGCCACGCCCATCAGCACTGGACCAACCGTCACACCTTCCGAGCTGGAAACGCGCAATAAGTTGTAACTAATGCGGGCAGCTTCCATATTCGGCATCACCAGAATATTAGCGGAACCTTTCAGGGTGCTGTCCGGCATCCGGTCGTTGCGAATCGCTTCCACCAGCGCCGCATCACCGTGCATTTCGCCATCAATCATCAGTTCTGGCGCACGCTCCCTGACCAGTTCCAGAGCTTTACGCATTTTGCTGGACGACGGGCAGTTTGAAGAACCGAAGTTGGAGTGCGACAGTAAGGCAACGCGAGGCTCAATACCGAAACGACGAACAGTCTCTGCCGCCATCAGCGTGATCTCCGCCAGCTCTTCTGCGTCTGGATCATCGTTGACGTAGGTGTCAGCAATAAAGGTGTTACCACTCGGCAGCAGCAGCGCGTTCATTGCGCCAGCGGTGTGAACGCCATCGCGATAACCAAACACATTTTTCACCACGCCGAAGTGTTCGTGATAATCCCCCACCGTACCGCAGATCATCGCATCGGCTTCACCACGCTGAACCATAATCGCGCCGATCACTGTCGGGTTACCGATCAGCGCACGCTGCGCCTGTTCCTGAGTGACCCCACGACGTTTCATGATCTGGAAGTATTCGCTCCAGTACTCTTTAAAGCGCGGATCGGATTCGTTATTGACGATCTCAAAATCAACGCCTGCTTTGATCTGCAAGCCCAGCTTCTGAATGCGCATTTCGATTACGTTCGGACGACCAATAAGAATCGGTTTCGCCAGTCCCAGCGTTACCAGTTCCTGAGTCGCGTGCAAAACGCGCGCCTCTTCCCCTTCCGGCAGCACCACGCGCTTCGGCGCTTTGCGAGCCTGGGAGAAGATCGGCTTCATAAACAGGTTGGTTTTATAAACGAACTCGGTCAGTTTGTCGATGTAGACGTCAAAATCGGCAATCGGACGCGTCGCCACACCAGACTCCATTGCCGCTTTTGCCACCGCTGGCGCAATCTTGACGATCAGACGCGGATCGAACGGTTTAGGAATGATGTATTCCGGGCCAAAGCTCAGATCCTGATCGCCATAGGCAGAAGCAACCACTTCGCTCTGTTCCGCATGAGCCAGTTCAGCAATCGCACGTACCGCCGCCAGTTTCATCTCTTCATTAATAGCGGTTGCGCCAACGTCCAGTGCGCCACGGAAAATGAACGGGAAGCAAAGGACGTTGTTAACCTGGTTCGGGTAGTCGGAACGACCAGTACAGATGATGGCATCCGGGCGCACTTCTTTCGCCAGCGGCGGCAGAATTTCCGGTTCCGGATTCGCCAGCGCCAGGATCATCGGCGCGCGAGCCATTTTCTTCACCATCTCCTGTGTCAGCACTTTCGGACCGGAACAGCCAAGGAAAATATCCGCGCCTTCAATTACATCGTCGAGAGTACGTTTGCCGTCATCCACCACCGCGTAAGCGGCTTTGGTTTCCGCCATGTTCGGCTCTCGCCCCTGATAGATAACGCCTTTCGAGTCACAAACTACAATATTGTGTTTTTGCAGCCCCAGCGCCACCAGCAGGTTCATACAGGCGATTGCGGCCGCCCCCGCGCCGGAAACCACCATCCGCACGTCGGAGATGTTTTTCTCTACCACGCGCAGGCCGTTGAGGATAGCGGCGGTGCTGATGATTGCCGTTCCGTGCTGGTCGTCGTGGAATACCGGAATGTTCATTCGCTGGCGCAGTTTTTGCTCAATATAGAAGCATTCTGGCGCTTTAATGTCTTCGAGGTTGATGCCGCCAAAGGTCGGTTCCAGCGCAGCGACCACTTCGATAAATTTGTCCGGGTCCAACTCATCGACTTCAATGTCAAACACATCAATCCCGGCGAATTTCTTAAACAGAACGCCCTTGCCTTCCATCACCGGTTTGCCTGCCAGCGCGCCAATGTTGCCTAACCCCAGCACCGCCGTACCGTTGGAGATCACCGCCACCAGGTTACCGCGCGCAGTATATTTGTAGGCTTTTAACGGATCTTTCTCGATTTCAAGACAAGGCGCGGCGACGCCAGGTGAGTAGGCCAGCGCCAGATCGCGCTGCGTTGCCAGAGGTTTAGTAGGAGAAACCTGGATTTTTCCTGGAACTGGAAATTCATGGAAATCAAGTGCACTTTGTTTTAACTGGTCATCCATTTGGTTGTTCCTTTCACGTAACGTTCACAAAAATGAGCGGGCAACTGCCTCAGCCCACAACATGGCGCACATTATTACCTTGCCGGAGCTTTCAGACTTTGAGCAAGTCCAAACTCTCCTCATCAAAATAATATTTTGGCAATAATCCTATAACACTGATGTTACCTGCTTAATCCAGCAATACCATGCCTGTCTGCTATGCTTTTTTGATGCGATTAGCGAAATTTCTCAGAAGTGTGAATTAACGCACTCACCTAACACTTTACTTTTCAAGGAGTATTTCCTATGAACGAGTTAGACGGCATCAAACAGTTCACCACTGTCGTGGCAGACAGCGGCGATATTGAGTCCATTCGCCATTATCATCCTCAGGACGCCACCACCAATCCTTCGTTATTACTCAAGGCTGCCGGATTATCACAATATGAGCATTTAATAGACGATGCTATCGCCTGGGGTAAAAAAAATGGTCAAACGCAGGAACAACAAGTGGTAGCTGCCTGCGATAAGCTGGCGGTCAATTTCGGTACAGAAATTCTCAAAATCGTACCCGGTCGTGTATCGACAGAAGTTGACGCACGCCTCTCTTTTGATAAAGAAAAGAGTATTGAGAAAGCGCGTCATCTGGTGGATTTGTACCAACAGCAGGGCGTTGAGAAATCACGCATTCTGATCAAACTGGCTTCAACCTGGGAAGGAATTCGCGCGGCAGAAGAGCTGGAAAAAGAAGGTATTAATTGCAATTTGACGCTGCTGTTTTCCTTTGCACAGGCGCGCGCCTGTGCAGAAGCTGGCGTTTTTCTGATTTCGCCGTTTGTCGGGCGTATTTATGACTGGTATCAGGCGCGCAAGCCGCTGGACCCGTATGTGGTGGAAGAAGATCCGGGCGTCAAATCGGTGCGTAATATCTACGACTATTTCAAGCAGCACCGCTATGAAACCATTGTGATGGGCGCAAGTTTCCGCCGTACCGAGCAAATCCTCGCTTTAACCGGTTGCGATCGTCTGACTATCGCGCCGAACTTGCTGAAAGAGTTGCAGGAAAAAGTCTCGCCAGTCGTCCGCAAATTGATCCCGCCTTCTCAGACGTTCCCACGCCCTGCCCCCATGAGCGAAGCGGAGTTCCGTTGGGAGCACAATCAGGATGCGATGGCAGTAGAAAAACTGTCTGAAGGCATCCGCCTGTTCGCCGTCGATCAACGCAAACTGGAAGATCTTCTTGCCGCCAAACTATAAACCAGCCACGGAGTGTTATATGTCCCGAAAAGACCTTGCCAATGCGATTCGCGCGCTCAGTATGGATGCGGTGCAAAAAGCCAATTCTGGTCATCCCGGCGCGCCGATGGGCATGGCCGATATTGCCGAAGTGCTGTGGAACGACTTTCTTAAACATAACCCCACCGACCCGACCTGGTATGATCGCGACCGCTTTATTCTCTCCAACGGTCACGCGTCGATGCTGCTCTACAGTTTGCTGCATCTGACCGGTTACGACCTGCCGCTGGAAGAGCTGAAGAACTTCCGTCAGTTGCATTCGAAAACCCCAGGACATCCGGAGCTTGGCTATACGCCAGGCGTTGAAACCACCACGGGACCGCTGGGGCAAGGGCTGGCGAACGCGGTTGGACTGGCGATAGCAGAACGTACGCTGGCGGCGCAGTTTAACCAGCCGAACCATGAGATTGTCGATCACTTCACTTATGTGTTTATGGGTGACGGTTGCCTGATGGAAGGTATTTCCCACGAAGTCTGTTCGCTGGCGGGAACGCTGGGGCTGGGCAAGTTGATTGGCTTTTACGACCACAACGGTATTTCCATTGATGGTGAAACCGAAGGCTGGTTTACCGACGATACGGCAAAACGCTTTGAAGCCTATCACTGGCATGTTGTCCATGAAATCGACGGTCACGATCCGCAGGCGGTGAAGCAAGCGATTCTCGAAGCGCAAAGCGTGAAAGATAAACCGTCGTTGATTATCTGCCGCACGGTAATTGGCTTTGGTTCGCCTAATAAAGCGGGTAAAGAAGAGGCGCACGGCGCACCGTTGGGTGAAGAAGAAGTGGCGCTGGCACGGCAAAAACTGGGCTGGCACCATCCGCCATTTGAGATCCCCAAAGAGATTTATCACGCCTGGGATGCCCGCGAAAAAGGCGAAAAAGCGCAGCAGAGCTGGAATGAGAAGTTTGCCGCGTATAAAAAGGCTCATCCGCAACTGGCAGAAGAGTTTACCCGCCGAATGAGTGGTGGTTTGCCGAAAGAGTGGGAGAAAACGACTCAGAAATATATCAATGAGTTGCAGGCAAATCCGGCGAAAATCGCTACCCGTAAGGCGTCGCAAAATACGCTTAACGCTTACGGCCCCATGCTGCCGGAACTGCTCGGCGGTTCGGCGGATCTGGCGCCCAGTAACCTCACCATCTGGAAAGGTTCTGTGTCGCTGAAGGAAGATCTGGCAGGGAATTATATTCACTACGGAGTGCGTGAATTTGGTATGACCGCCATCGCCAACGGTATCGCGCACCACGGTGGATTTGTACCGTATACCGCGACGTTCCTGATGTTTGTTGAATACGCCCGCAACGCCGCGCGGATGGCGGCGCTGATGAAAGCGCGGCAGATTATGGTTTATACCCATGACTCGATTGGTCTGGGCGAAGATGGCCCGACGCACCAGGCGGTTGAGCAACTGGCCAGTTTGCGCTTAACACCGAATTTCAGTACCTGGCGACCGTGCGATCAGGTGGAAGCAGCGGTGGGCTGGAAGCTGGCGGTTGAGCGCCACAACGGGCCGACGGCGCTGATCCTCTCAAGGCAGAATCTGGCGCAGGTGGAACGTACGCCGGATCAGGTAAAAGAGATTGCCCGTGGCGGTTATGTGCTGAAAGACAGCGGCGGCAAGCCGGATATTATTTTGATTGCTACCGGTTCAGAGATGGAAATCACCCTGCAAGCGGCGGAGAAATTAGCGGGAGAAGGTCGCAATGTTCGCGTGGTTTCCCTGCCCTCGACCGATATTTTCGACGCCCAGGATGAGGAATATCGGGAGTCGGTGTTGCCTTCTAACGTTGCGGCTCGCGTGGCAGTGGAAGCAGGCATCGCCGACTACTGGTACAAATACGTCGGCCTGAAAGGTGCGATTGTCGGGATGACGGGTTATGGCGAATCTGCTCCGGCGGATAAATTGTTCCCGTTCTTTGGCTTTACCGCCGAGAATATCGTGGCAAAAGCGCATAAGGTGCTGGGAGTGAAAGGTGCCTGATGCCGGTTTGCCTGATGCGACGCTAACGCGTCTTATTAGGCCTACAAACCGCGCCGGACCGTAGGGCGGATAAGGCGTTTACGCCGCATCCGCCAGATGGCACTCAACGCGTGATCCAAAGCGTAGGCCAGGCGTCTGGCCCATGCCAGTTATCGCAGGTGGGTTCGGCAGCGTAACGCACCAGACGAAAACGCTGGCCGTCAAAACGCCAACGCGTCTGAATACCACAATCACTTAATCCACGGCCTTTCGCTAACGTCACCAGTTCACGCGATTTTTCATCAAATGTCGCGTTCATCAGCTCCAGTTCATTCGTTTCCTGACCGTTGTTGAACGGCAAACGTAACCGTACCGGACGCGAGGCCAGCGGCTTTTTACGCGACACTATCCACGCCAGATCAATGGTGTTATAGGCGCCCGCCTCACAGCTAATCATCATCAATGCTTTATCATCGGTCAGCGCAGTGACATTCACCTCACGACGCAACGGATCAAGCGAACAACGCAGACCATTCATCCGCCAGTTTCCATAATCCAGCAAATCGTTACGTTCTTCGAGTGAGAGTGGTGTCGGCGTTGGGTTAACTACCGCAACCTCTTTCAGCGCAGGCGCAGGCGGTACGCTAAGTGGCGGCTCGTCTCCTTTCTTGATCCACGCAGTTTCACTACCCACGCGCTTTTGCTGGGCATCAATAAACAACAACGCCGCTTTTAATCCATTAAGAGAAATGGTCTGAGCGCCGTCGCGTAAGGTAATAGCCTTCCCTTCCTGAATCATCTGCAAAAACGCGGTGATGGTCTCTGTATCATCGGTCACTAATAACCACGGCGAAATCCGCCACTTGTCCCCGCTTAACGCCAGCGGCTCGCCATCTAACAGCAGTCGTGGCGCTATCGCCTCTTCCGACGCATCCGGCGACTTCAACCCGCCGCGCTCAATACGTAAAACGGCATCGGTATGCGCCCCGGCACTGCGACTGAGAGTCATCACCAGTCCATGATGATTGCCTGTGTTGCGCGCTACGCAGAAATTTTGGTTGTTACAGGTGACCTGCCAGTCAGAAAACGTCCGTTGCGCTGGTGCTGCCCACGCTAAAGACGTCGGCAACAAAGCGAAAAAAAAGAGAAGGAAAATGCGATAGCGCATGGACGGTACGACCCCAGAAGTTCAAACAAACAGCACAAGTCGTATCTTCGTTGCGCAGGTAGCGCGGCTCAATCGGATTTATCGGATTGAGCCAATAATAAACAACGAAATATTATTGTTATTTTTCAGTCCATTAAATGTGACGATTGCAAATAGTTAAGCAATAACACCGTCTTACCATCACGTATCTCGCCGGTTTTGATCATCTCCAACGCCTGGCTGAACGGCAGCTCGAGCACTTCAATATCTTCATCTTCGACGCCGCCCCCCGCGTTAGCACGCTGACTGTCACTGTATTCGGCGATAAAAAAGTGGATTAGCTCGGTCACACCACCAGGCGACATGTACAGTTCAAATAATTTGCGTACTTCGCCAACCTCATAGCCCGTCTCTTCAATCGCTTCTTTGCGAATGCACACTTCGGGTTCGTCGTTGTCCAGCAACCCGGCACAAGTTTCAATCAATTGCCCGCTTTCATTGCCATTAACCCAGGTAGCGACGCGGAACTGACGAATCAGAACTACAGTCTTTTTCTTCGCGTTGTACAGGAGGATCGTCGCGCCATTGCCGCGATCGTAAACTTCACGTTTATGGCGGATAACTTCGCCATCTTTGCGGGTGAGATCGTAGGTAATGTTGTGCAGGGTGAAATAGTTATCGGAGAGAATTTTGTCTTTGATGAGGGTGATTTGTTGCGTCATACCGACTCCACAGCGCGAAATGAACAAGTATCTTACGCTGTGAAGTCGGGTTTGTCTGCGGATGGAATTAGTGAGATTTGACTGATTTTATCCCCAGCCAGTCAATAATTCCCTGCGCCGCATGGCGCCCTTCCGCCATTGCAGTCACCACCAGATCCGCACCGCGCACGGCATCGCCACCAGCGAAGATTTTCGGGTTCGTCGTCTGGTAACGGTACTGACTTTCAACATCAGCCACGATGCGCCCCCATTTATCCACCGTTACACCGTGTGACTGAAGCCACGGCATATCATGCGGATTAAAACCAAACGCCATAATCACCGCGTCGGCTGGCATGACAAATTCACTGCCTTCCACCGGCACCGGACGCCGACGCCCTTGTGCATCCGGCTCGCCAAGACGCGTACGCAGGAAACGAATCCCGCAGACGTGACCTTGCTCATTCAGCTCAAGCGCCACTGGCTGGACGTTAAATTCGAAGTTAGCCCCCTCTTCGCGGGCGTTCTTCACCTCTTTTTTCGAACCGGGCATGTTAGCTTCGTCACGACGATAGGCACAGGTGACGTTACTTGCGCCGTGGCGCAGTGCGGTGCGCACACAGTCCATCGCGGTGTCGCCGCCGCCCAGTACCACGACATTTAGCCCGGCGGTATTGATAAACGGCTCTTCCGGTAGCTCTTCAAGCCCCATCACCTGTTTGGTGTTGGCAATAAGGAACGGCAGCGCGTCATAAACGCCCGGCGCATCTTCATTGGGTAAGCCCGCTTTCATGGAACGGTAAGTGCCGACGCCAACGAAGACTGCGTCGTACTGTTCGAGCAGCGAATCCAAAGAGACATCTTTACCCACTTCACAATTGAGTTTGAAGTGGATCCCCATTGCGCTGAAGATTTCCCGACGGCGCGCCATCAGCGATTTATCCAGTTTGAAAGAAGGAATGCCAAAGGTGAGCAAGCCACCGATTTCTGGATGGCGATCGTATACCGTCACCTCCACGCCGTTGCGTGTCAGGACGTCCGCACAGGCCAGCCCTGCAGGACCCGCACCGATAATCGCCACTCGCTTGTCCACTTTGGTGACATGGCTTAAGTCAGGACGCCAGCCTTTCGCCAGCGCCTGATCTGAAATGTAGCGTTCAATATTGCCGATAGTCACCGCACCGTGTTCGTCGCGAATAGTGCAGGCACCTTCACACAAACGGTCTTGCGGACAGACGCGTCCGGTAATTTCCGGCAGGGTGTTGGTCTGGTGAGAAAGCTCGACGGCTGCGTCGATATTTCCGGCTTTCACCAGTTCTATCCACTGCGGAATATGGTTATGCAGCGGACAGGTCCATTCACAAACGCTGTGCTCGCCGCACTTCAGGCAGCGCGAGGCTTCCCGCTGTGCCTGGTCGGCGCGAAACGGCAGATAAATTTCATCAAAGCCGGTTTTGCGCGCTTCAATTGCCAGTTTATCCGGCTCGCCGCGCGCGGGCGTTGCCTGCATTTGCTCGACTTTACTCATTACCGGCATTTCTTGTGCCGCTGTACTGGTATGCCACGGTTGATGTTCCTGACGTGCAGTGCGCAAGCGGCGAGATTTCGCTATGCCGGAGAGTGCGGCGTCGGTAACCAGTTGCAGCGCATCCGCCGGGCAGTTTTCGACACAGGCGGGGCCGTTTTCTCGCCCTGCGCACAGGTCGCATTTATGTGCCGTGGCTTTCACTTTACCCGCTGTGACGGGTGTCAGGACAATCTGCATGGTGCCAAACGGACAGGCCACCACACAGGATTTACAGCCAATACACTTTTGCTGATTGACCTGAATGCTGTCATCAACATGGCTGATAGCGCCATTGGGGCAGCTACGGGCACAGGGCGCATCTTCGCAATGGTGACAGGTCACTGCACTACGTTGCTGCTGATGTTTGATAACCGTAATTCGGGGATGAAAATGGTGTTGGCTCAGGACATGTTGCTCATCATTGTGAGCCATGACACAGGCAATTTCACAAGCATGACAACCCAGACATTGCTGACTGTTGGCCATAATAAAACGATTCATAACGACCTTCTTTTTTGGTTGTAAAAACCTTATTCTTTATATGAGTGTTGTTATTACCCGACTTGCAGGGGAATCGGCAATGTCCATGTGCCCAGAACAAGTAACTATTTCGCTATAAACTGTGGCAGATCAAATAATCCCATCACTGACTAAATTGCGTTTCAACAATCTGGAACATTAATGATTTTATGTGGAGAAGACGCGTGTGATTGTTAAACGACCCGTCTCGGCCAGTCTGGCCAGGGCCTTTTTTTACATTGTGCTGCTGTCGATTCTTTCCACGGGTATCGCTCTGCTAACTCTGGCGAGCAGTTTGCGCGACGCTGAGGCGATCAATATTGCCGGATCGCTGCGTATGCAGAGTTACCGCCTGGGCTACGACTTGCAAAGTGGCAGTCCACAACTCAATGCGCATCGTCAGCTGTTCCAGCAGGCACTGCATTCACCGGTATTAACCAATCTCAACGTCTGGTATGTGCCAGAGGCAGTAAAAACCCGCTATGCGCATCTGAATGCCAACTGGCTGGAGATGAATAATCGGCTCAGCAAGGGTGATTTGCCGTGGTATCAGGCCAATATCGATAATTATGTCAATCAGATAGACCTGTTCGTGCTGGCTTTACAGCACTACGCTGAGCGCAAAATGTTGCTGGTGGTGGCGATTTCGCTGGCTGGCGGCATCGGTATTTTCACACTGGTCTTTTTTACTCTGCGCCGCATACGCCATCAGGTCGTTGCCCCACTGAATCAGCTGGTTACCGCCAGTCAGCGTATTGAACACGGGCAGTTCGGCTCACCGCCGCTGGATACCAGCCTGCCCAATGAGCTGGGACTGCTGGCCAAAACCTTTAACCAGATGTCGAGCGAACTGCATAAATTGTACCGTTCGCTGGAAGCGTCAGTAGAAGAAAAAACCCGCGATCTCCACGAGGCCAAGCGCCGTCTGGAGGTGTTGTATCAGTGTTCGCAGGCGCTGAACACCAGCCAGATTGATGTGCATTGTTTCCGCCATATTTTGCAGATCGTTCGCGACAATGAAGCGGCTGAATATCTGGAGTTGAATGTCGGTGAAAACTGGCGGATTAGTGAAGGAAAGCCAAACACTGAGCTGCCGATGCAGATTTTACCGGTGACGATGCAAGAGACAGTTTACGGCGAGCTGCACTGGCAAAATAGCAACGTGTCGGCCTCCGAACCGCTGCTTAACAGCGTTTCGTCGATGCTGGGGCGCGGTTTGTACTTTAATCAGGCGCAGAAGCATTTTCAGCAGTTGCTGCTGATGGAAGAACGCGCGACCATCGCCCGCGAATTGCACGACTCACTGGCTCAGGTGCTTTCTTATTTGCGTATCCAGTTAACATTACTAAAGCGTTCGATACCGGAAGATAACGCCACCGCACAAAGTATCATGGCCGATTTTTCTCAGGCATTGAATGATGCGTATCGACAGTTACGCGAGCTGTTGACCACTTTCCGCCTGACGCTGCAGCAGGCGGATCTTCCCTCCGCGCTGCGGGAAATGCTGGATACGTTACAAAATCAAACCAGCGCCAAACTGACCCTCGACTGCCGCTTGCCAACCCTGGCACTGGATGCGCAAATGCAGGTGCATTTGTTGCAAATTATTCGCGAAGCGGTGCTGAATGCGATGAAGCACGCCAATGCCAGCGAAATCGCCGTTAGCTGCGTCACCGCGCCGGACGGCAATCACACGGTCTATATTCGTGATAACGGGATCGGCATCGGTGAACCGAAAGAACCTGAAGGCCATTATGGCCTGAATATTATGCGCGAGCGCGCGGAACGACTGGGCGGAACGCTGACTTTTTCACAACCTTCCGGTGGCGGCACGTTAGTGAGTATTAGCTTTCGCTCTGCGGCGGGTGAGGAAAGTCAACTGATGTAATACCTCTTGTTGACCAAAGAATACGGGCACTTAAGGTTCAGTATAAAAGGGAATGATAATTTACATTATCTCCTTTTTTTCTCCACGATTGGCTCGTACCTTGCCGCTACAGTGAAGCAAGTCAAGCCTACAACGATACGCAGAAACACGAGGTCCTCTTTTAATGGCGAATTTCTTTATTGATCGCCCCATTTTTGCCTGGGTACTGGCAATCCTGTTATGTCTGACAGGAACCCTGGCGATTTTTTCATTGCCCGTTGAACAATACCCGGATCTCGCGCCGCCGAACGTGCGAGTGACCGCTAACTATCCCGGCGCATCGGCCCAGACGCTGGAAAACACCGTGACCCAGGTTATCGAGCAGAATATGACTGGCCTCGATAACCTGATGTATATGTCGTCACAAAGCAGCGGCACCGGTCAGGCATCAGTCACCTTAAGTTTTAAAGCTGGCACCGACCCAGACGAGGCGGTGCAGCAGGTACAAAACCAGCTGCAATCGGCCATGCGTAAACTCCCACAGGCAGTACAAAACCAGGGCGTGACAGTACGTAAAACCGGCGATACTAACATCCTGACCATTGCCTTCGTCTCTACCGATGGTTCGATGGATAAGCAGGATATTGCCGACTACGTTGCCAGTAATATTCAGGATCCGCTAAGCCGCGTTAACGGCGTTGGTGATATCGACGCCTACGGTTCACAGTATTCGATGCGTATCTGGCTTGATCCGGCAAAACTGAACAGCTTCCAGATGACGGCTAAAGATGTAACCGACGCCATTGAGTCACAGAACGCGCAGATTGCGGTCGGACAGCTTGGCGGTACACCTTCTGTCGATAAACAAGCATTGAACGCTACCATTAACGCCCAGTCGCTGTTGCAAACGCCTGAACAGTTCCGCGATATCACCTTGCGGGTAAATCAGGATGGTTCGGAAGTGAAACTGGGCGATGTTGCCACCGTCGAAATGGGGGCGGAGAAATACGATTATCTTAGCCGCTTTAATGGTAAGCCTGCCTCCGGTCTGGGGGTAAAACTGGCTTCCGGCGCGAACGAAATGGCCACAGCGAAGCTGGTACTGAACCGGCTCGACGAACTGGCGCAATACTTCCCTCCCGGGCTGGAATATAAGGTGGCGTATGAAACCACCTCGTTTGTTAAAGCCTCCATTGAAGACGTGGTGAAAACCCTGTTAGAAGCTATCGCGCTGGTTTTCCTCGTCATGTATCTGTTCCTGCAAAACTTCCGCGCTACGCTGATTCCAACTATCGCCGTGCCGGTGGTGTTGATGGGCACTTTCTCCGTGCTTTACGCCTTCGGTTACAGCGTCAACACCTTAACCATGTTCGCGATGGTGCTGGCGATTGGTCTACTGGTGGATGACGCCATTGTGGTGGTGGAAAACGTCGAACGTATTATGAGTGAGGAAGGACTCACTCCTCGCGAAGCCACACGTAAATCGATGGGGCAGATCCAGGGGGCACTAGTCGGGATTGCGATGGTTCTTTCGGCGGTATTTGTACCAATGGCCTTCTTCGGCGGCACCACCGGAGCTATCTATCGCCAGTTCTCTATTACCATTGTTGCGGCGATGGTGCTGTCGGTACTGGTGGCGATGATCCTCACTCCGGCGCTGTGTGCCACGCTACTTAAGCCACTGAAAAAAGGTGAGCATCACGGGCAGAAAGGCTTTTTTGCCTGGTTTAACCAGATGTTCAACCGTAACGCCGAACGCTACGAGAAAGGGGTGGCGAAAATTCTCCACCGCAGCCTGCGCTGGATTGTGATTTATGTCCTGCTGCTTGGCGGTATGGTGTTTCTGTTCCTGCGTTTGCCGACGTCCTTCCTGCCACTGGAAGACCGTGGCATGTTCACCACCTCGGTGCAGCTACCCAGCGGTTCGACCCAGCAACAGACGCTGAAAGTGGTGGAACAGATCGAGAAGTATTACTTCACTCATGAGAAAGACAACATCACGTCGGTATTTGCCACGGTCGGTTCAGGCCCTGGCGGCAACGGGCAAAACGTGGCGCGTATGTTTATCCGCCTGAAAGACTGGAGTGAGCGCGACAGTAAAACCGGCACTTCGTTTGCCATTATCGAACGTGCAACGAAAGAATTTAATAAGATTAAAGAAGCCCGCGTTATCGCCAGCAGCCCGCCGGCAATCAGCGGTCTTGGCAGTTCTGCGGGTTTTGATATGGAGTTGCAGGATCACGCCGGAGCGGGTCACGATGCGCTGATGGCTGCACGTAACCAGTTGCTGGCGCTGGCGGCGGAAAATCCGGAATTAACCCGCGTGCGCCATAACGGTCTTGATGACAGTCCGCAGTTACAGATTGATATCGACCAGCGTAAAGCTCAGGCGCTGGGCGTTGCTATTGACGATATTAACGACACGCTGCAAACCGCGTGGGGTTCGAGCTATGTAAATGACTTTATGGATCGCGGTCGCGTGAAGAAAGTTTATGTGCAGGCCGCCGCGCCGTATCGGATGCTGCCGGATGATATCAACCTGTGGTATGTGCGTAACAAAGACGGTGGGATGGTGCCCTTCTCTGCCTTCGCGACCTCCCGCTGGGAGACAGGTTCGCCCCGTCTGGAACGTTATAACGGCTATTCCGCAGTTGAAATTGTCGGGGAGGCCGCACCAGGCGTCAGTACCGGTACGGCGATGGATATTATGGAATCGTTAGTGAAGCAGTTGCCAAACGGCTTTGGCCTGGAGTGGACGGCGATGTCGTATCAGGAACGGCTTTCTGGCGCGCAGGCTCCGGCGCTGTACGCCATTTCATTACTGGTGGTATTCCTGTGTCTGGCGGCGCTGTATGAAAGCTGGTCGGTGCCGTTCTCCGTAATGCTGGTCGTGCCGCTGGGGGTCATCGGCGCGCTGCTGGCAACCTGGATGCGCGGGCTGGAAAACGACGTTTACTTCCAGGTGGGTCTATTAACGGTCATTGGTTTATCGGCGAAAAACGCCATCCTCATTGTCGAGTTCGCTAACGAGATGAACCAAAAAGGTCACGACCTGTTTGAAGCGACGCTTTATGCCTGCCGCCAGCGTTTACGCCCGATACTGATGACCTCGCTGGCGTTTATCTTCGGCGTACTGCCGATGGCAATCAGCAGCGGTGCCGGTTCCGGTGGTCAACATGCAGTGGGTACTGGCGTAATGGGGGGAATGATCTCCGCCACCATTCTGGCGATTTACTTCGTGCCGCTGTTCTTTGTGCTGGTACGCCGTCGTTTCCCTCTGAAGCCACGCCCGGAATAAGCAATAAAAAAGGCGACATGCCAACGTGTCGCCTTTTTCAACTTTCTGATAAAGAACCTGTTCATCAGGTTCTTTCATTTTACCTTCTGTCCTGGCAATTACTTGCGAAGCATAACTTCGATAAAGTCTTTCCAGTTCCCCAGTTCACGTTCAATCATAACAACCTCTCTTATAATTATGGGTATTCTACGGAAACAATATACCGTGGTGAAGCTAATTTATTCGATTGCAGTGATTACTACCTCCGGGGCAAAACCTATGTAAATACTATGGCCCTGAGACAGGGATTTTTATGTGATGCAAAGCAACATTTCAACAGATTCATACGGATTCTAATACTTGCTTAATTCTGTTTGAAATACATACAGATACCTAGGGGAATATTCTTAATAATTGCATTCAAAATGCTCACAGTTATTTAATAATTGTTAAGTGAAACACCTTAATAATGTTATATTCCCTGATATTCATTTGCCGGGAAAATGTATTGACCGTTAAATGAGTATTTATTCTTATAAATCGAAAAAGGATTCATTATGGTTACACTTTACGGCATTAAAAATTGTGACACCATTAAAAAGGCTCGCCGTTGGCTGGAAACCAATAACATCGACTATCGTTTCCATGATTATCGCGTTGATGGGCTGGACAGCGAATTATTGAACGGTTTTATCAACGAATTAGGCTGGGAAGCGTTACTCAACACCCGTGGTACTACCTGGCGTAAACTGGACGATACCACGCGCAATAAAATCACCGATGCGGCTTCTGCGGCGGCATTAATGACAGAAATGCCTGCAATTATCAAACGCCCATTGCTCTGCGCGCCAGGGAAGCCTATGCTGCTGGGTTTCAGTGAATCCAGTTATCAGCAATTTTTCCTATGAGGTGTAGTCTATGTCGTGTCCGGTTATTGAGCTGACACAGCAGCTTATTCGCCGCCCATCCTTAAGTCCTGATGACGCAGGATGTCAGGCAATCATTACCGAACGTTTACAGGCGATCGGTTTTACCATCGAACGCATGGACTTTGCGGATACGCAGAATTTTTGGGCGTGGCGTGGACAGGGAGAAACGTTAGCCTTTGCCGGACATACCGACGTTGTACCGCCTGGCGATGCCGACCGTTGGATCAATCCACCATTTGAACCGACCATTCGCGACGGTATGTTATTCGGGCGCGGCGCGGCAGATATGAAAGGGTCGCTGGCGGCGATGGTGGTAGCAGCAGAACGCTTTGTCGCGCAACATCCCAACCATAAAGGTCGACTGGCGTTTCTGATCACCTCAGACGAAGAAGCCAGCGCCCACAACGGCACGGTTAAAGTGGTGGAAACCTTAATGGCACGCCGTGAACGGCTGGATTACTGCCTGGTTGGCGAACCGTCGAGTATCGAAGTGGTCGGTGATGTAGTGAAAAATGGCCGTCGCGGATCGTTGACCTGTAACCTTACTATTCATGGCGTGCAGGGGCATGTGGCCTACCCACACCTTGCAGATAACCCTGTACATCGTGCAGCCCCTTTCCTCAATGAGTTAGTGGCTATCGAGTGGGATCAGGGCAATGAATTTTTCCCGGCAACCAGTATGCAAATAGCCAATATTCAGGCAGGTACTGGCAGTAATAATGTCATTCCGGGTGAGCTGTTTGTACAGTTTAACTTCCGCTTTAGCACCGAACTTACTGATGAGATGATCAAAGCACAGGTGCTTGCCCTGCTGGAAAAACATCAACTGCGTTATACGGTCGATTGGTGGCTTTCCGGGCAGCCATTTTTGACTGCACGCGGTAAACTGGTGGATGCGGTCGTCAACGCGGTTGAGCACTATAATGAAATTAAACCGCAGCTACTGACCACTGGCGGAACGTCCGATGGGCGCTTTATTGCCCGCATGGGGGCGCAGGTGGTGGAACTTGGGCCGGTCAATGCCACTATTCATAAAATTAATGAATGTGTGAACGCTGCCGACCTGCAGCTACTTGCCCGTATGTATCAACGAATCATGGAACAGCTCGTCGCCTGATGAGTGGTTCTGCAAGAGGAAATAAGCATGGACTGGCTGGCTAAATATTGGTGGATTCTGGTGATTGTCTTTTTGGTAGGCGTCCTGCTGAATGTGATCAAAGATCTCAAGCGCGTCGACCATAAGAAATTTCTCGCCAACAAGCCGGAGCTTCCCCCACATCGTGATTTCAACGATAAATGGGACGATGACGACGACTGGCCGAAGAAGGATCAACCGAAGAAGTAAGCTGGAGGGGCCGGATAATGTCTGGCGCTCAACCGTAGGCCTGATAAGACGCGTCAGCGTCGCATCAGGCATCATAGCCGGATGCGGCGTGAACGCCTTATCCGGCCTACGCATCCGGCACCTGTCTTTTACATCATTTCAATCACATCATCATCGTCGGGCTTACCGCCGCTTAACGCTTCGTCGAAGTAATGTTTCGGAATGGTATAACGCAAGTGATCCAGGGCAAATTGCATACTGCGATTATCGATCGCATGACCTAAATCCTCCACGATATCCAGCGTCACATCTCCACCGGCGTTAATTAACGCTTCCTGTGCCGCGACCGCATGAGCCAGATCGATAACCGGATCTTCACCACCGTGGATCAGGTGAATTGTTGTAGCAGTAGAAGCTGTTTCCGGCAGGCTGGCATAGCGTCCGTTAAAGGCGATGACGCGTGAGGCAAGACCCGGTTCGGCTTTAATGCTCTCCAGCGCCATAATCGCGCCTTGTGAGAAACCGATCAGCGCCGTAGCGTTAGCCCCTACTCCGCTCTGTTTCTGCCAGTAGCGTACCGCCTCAATAAACGTCGGCATGATGGCATCCACCCGCGCCTGGCGATTCTCTTCCGTTACGCCCTGCACCGAAAACCATTGACGCCCCGCCGGATTACCGCTCGGCTCAGCACCACCGACACTTACCACCAGCGCATCTGGAAACAACGGTGCAAACCAGCTACCGATTTCCCCCATTGCCACCGGATTATCCCCGACACCGTGGAAAAGCAGTAACAACTGTTGGGCAGGTTTATCCGGGCTTTGAACAACAAAATGGTCATGTTTCATGGCGAACTCCTTAACTGATGTCATTAATTTTACGCCGCTGCCCCACAATGACCATGGGATAAAATTGAAGGAGTCAGTGAAAAAATTGCCATTGTGTTATGCGATTGCGCAGGCGTTCAGTGCGGACATCATCAAGTGCGAATAGTGCCTGCGCGGCTTCTTCGCGTTGGCGAACCAGCAATGCCTTACGGCCTGAAAGTTTAAGTGTGGTACATAACTGCGCGTCGCTGATGTTTTTCTGCAACCGTCCTCGCAGCGCCGGTAATGCCAGTTCACTGGTTTGCAGCAGGCGTGTTAAACAACCTAACGACGTTAAAAGGGGACGATGAGCGAAAGCAAAACCGGTCAGTTCAAGCCAGTCATCATCAGAAAGCATGATGTCGTTTAACGGATCAACCGGGATGCTTTCACCATTCCACTGCATGAGAATTTGCACGTCGCGGCGTAAACGATAATGCTCACGTTGTGCCAGTTGTTTACCCGCTTCGCTCATTGGTAACAGCGCCATCGCCGTATAACAGCCGCTGCTGGCTTCGCGATGATTGCCCATCCGTACCAGCACAAAACCGCAGCGTTGCCAGAAACGCCATAATTCCTCGGTGTAGCCAAAACTCACTGAAAGATAGTCGAAGCTATGCATGTATTGCACTGCGTCAGCAATAAGTTGCTGCCCTGTGCCTTCCCGCTGACGCGCCGGATGGACTGCAATGCGGCTGACACGCCGCCCGCGTAACGTCGCCGCCAGTGGATTGCTGCCGTGTGCCGCCAGCGACTGAGCTACCAGGTTGCCACGCGGGCGACGAAAACCTGCCCAGACCGCCTGACTCAGTTCTTCAGATAATCCCCCTTCATCCACCAGCCACAGCGCCCCGGCGATCTCGTTTTCACCTGCCGCCTGTAAAAAATGTTGCCCCGGCGCGTCCATCATCCGTCGTAAATCCAGCGGCGAAGTCCGGTAGTGCGCACCAGACAATAACTGGTAAACCTTTAACGGCGTTTCTGGCTCGCTTCGCCATAAAGTCTGTTCAAATGCAGAAATGACGATGTTGCCTTGGGGTACGCGCGTGAAGGTTTCATCGTCAAAAACCAGTGCCTCGCTAACCACTTTTTCCAGAGGGCACCCCTGTGCCCAACGGATCGGCTGTTGCAATTCAAAACGCTGCAAATGCGGGAAGCGGGCGCAAAATTTCAGCAAAAAGCCACGTCCGGTGCCTTCATAGCCCTGCACCGTAGTGGTTAACAAAGTACGCGGAAAGCGTGATACCAGTTGATGTAATAGTGGGGCGGGTATTGCAGCAGCTTCATCGATGACCAGCCAGTCGGCTTTTTCTTCACTGAACAGCAATGCATCCGGCGCAACAAAACGAAACTTATCTCCGGCAAACTGGGCCAGCACATCCGTTGCGGCTCTCGCAGGCGCAGTGACTATCGCTCTGCCCGCAATACGGGAAATGAGTTGCCCTGCCAGCGCCGACTTACCGCGTCCGCGCGCAGCAGTTACCGCTGTCACGCCCGGTGGCATAGTCAGAAGCTGCTGTAGTATCTGTTGTTGTTCCGGTTGCGGTGTGCCGGTAGCGGATTGCCAGTCAGAGCGGGGAACAAAATCCGCCAGCATTAGTGGCTGGTCTTGTCGCCAGAGAATAGCGTCGTCATCTGCCACAAGTACGCGTTTGAGATGCTGGACAAAATGCGGTGTAGCGATGGGACTGGCGCAATCACTCCAGCGCAGCGAATCAGCATCGGGATGGTTTTCCCATTCTTCCCATACAGGGAGTAACAAAACCAGCCAACTGCCCGCTTTCAGCGTTCCACCAAGCGCCGCAAAGGCTGCGGCATCAAAGCCCTGGCGGGCATCGAATACCGAATGTTGGAACTCGCGCCCAAGTAAAGTTTGTAGCGCCGCTGGCGTACAGTGGTTTTCAGAAGTTGGCTGCGGCGATACCCACAGCCAGTCGCCGGGTAATGCGTCACGCAATTTAAGCGCATGTTCACAACACCAGCACGCTTCCCCGCTCAACACCAACAGGCGGCGAATCCCTTCGCGTTTCATTTGCGCTGTTAATGTGTGTAGCGCGGTCAGTTCAGCCATCCCTGCCCCGAAAGTTAAATGCTTTTACCGAAAGTATTGCATTGTGCCGGATCGCCGCTGTCGAAACCACGTTTAAACCAGCTATAGCGTTGTTGGGATGTACCATGAGTAAAGCTGTCCGGCACTACCCGCCCCTGACTTTGCTGCTGTAAGCGGTCATCGCCGATGGCTTGCGCCGCATTCAGCGCCTCTTCCAGATCGCCAGTTTCCAGAACGCCTTGTTGCTGCATACTGTGCCCCCAGACACCGGCAAAGCAATCAGCCTGGAGTTCCATACGCACAGACAAGCGGTTCACTTCCGCTTGCGTCGCGTTTTGTTGCAATTGACGAACTTTCGGTTCAATGCCTAACAGTTTCTGCACATGATGACCGACTTCATGGGCGATAACGTATCCCTGAGCGAAATCACCATCCGCACCCAGTTTGTCTTTCATGTCATCATAGAAAGAGAGATCGATATAGACCGTACCATCCGCCGGGCAATAGAACGGCCCCATAATGGACTGTCCGGCGCCGCAACCGGTGCGCGTCATTCCGCGATACATCACCAGCTTCGGTTGCTGATAAGTCTTACCCATTTTCTCGAATTGCTGCCCCCAGGTGTCTTCCGTGGTTGCCAGAATTACCGAGGTGAATTTTGCCGCTTCGTCTTCATTTGGGCTAATTGAGCGCGTTGATTGCTGTTGGGAAATCGGCTGTCCGGTCATCAACCCAGTTAAATCAACACCATAGTAGCCAGCGACCAGCACCACTACCAGTAAAATCAGCCCACCTTTACCGCTTGGCAGACGAAAACCGGGACCGCCCATTGACGGACCACCAGAGCTGTTTCGCCTGTCTTCAACATTGTCACTTTCACGACGCCCTTGCCAGCGCATAGATACCTCAACAATATATTCATTATAGTGATGATCGTAGGTGCTTCAGAGGAAGATTACCACAGAAAAACGGGAGGAAATGATGGAGGAATTAAGGCTTCATTCCTCGTTATATAATTTACGAATGTTAGAAGTAAAAGAGAATGTTAGCTCCAGTCTTCTAGTCTGATTCCCGCTACTCGCTCAAACTCTCGGGTATTGTTGGTAACCACAATCAAACCGCGACTGCGAGCATGTCCCGCTATCATCTGGTCAAAAGGTCCAACGGGCCTTCCCTGCCGGGCAAGCTCGGCTCTGATTTGCCCAGTATGCGTCGCAGCAGCACTATCATAATCAAGCACTTCCAAACGAGATACGAAACCTTCAATCACCGCTAAATTGCGTTCTGGCATCTGACTTTTTTCTGCCCCATAGATAAGCTCCATCAATGTTACAGAACTTATACACATCCGGCCAGAATTCAGGTTAAAGCGATCCCTGACATGTAATGGTTTATTCTTAATAGTGAAAATACAGATATTGGTATCCAGCATGAATTTCAGCATCAGAATGATTCCCTTTCCTGCATTGCGGGTTGATCACGGATATCCATAAAATCCGCACTTACATTTTCGCCATCAAACCAACTGTCCCAGGACTCACCAACGGGAGTAATGATTCTTGTACGACCAATCGCAATAATTTCTACTTTCTTAACGTCTTCTGGCAGAGCGACCGCTTTAGGTAATCTGACAGCCTGACTGCGATTACTTAAAAATACAGTAGTTTCCATAGCCCCCCCTTCTTTGGGATATACGTTATGTATATACATATTGGCTTGGTATTACTTTTCTGTCAAAGGGAGATAATGCGAAGTATTGTAGCGGGAGTAACGAAGACATTTAGCCGGAGCATCCTCCGGCTGAAAAATAAGCAATCAGAAAAATCAGTCCAGCTGTACACCCAGGCGGCGGGCGACGGCTTCATAGGCTTCAATCAGGCCACCGAGACTCTGGCGGAAACGGTCTTTGTCCATTTTCTCCAGCGTTTCTTTGTCCCACAGGCGGCTACCGTCCGGGGAGAACTCATCGCCCAGCACGACTTCGCCTTTGTACAGACCAAACTCCAGCTTGAAGTCGACCAGAATCAGACCGGCATCATCGAACAGTTTTTTAAGCACGTCGTTCGCTTTGTAAGTCAGCTCTTTCATACGCGCCAGATTCTCTTTGCTTACCCAGCCAAAAGTTTCGCAATAAGATTCGTTAACCATCGGGTCATGCATGGCGTCGTTTTTCAGGAACAGATCGAACAGCGGCGGGTTCAGCTCAATACCTTCTTCAATTCCAAAACGTTTCACCAGAGAGCCAGCAGCACGGTTACGTACGACACACTCAACCGGCACCATATCCAGCTTTTTCACCAGACATTCGGTATCGGAGAGCAGACGCTCCATTTGAGTCGGGATACCCGCTTCAGCCAGTTTGCTCATAATGAAGTAGTTGAACTTGTTGTTCACCATACCTTTGCGATCAAACTGCTCAATGCGCGCGCCATCACCTGCTGACGTATCATTGCGGAATTCGAGCACCAACAGATCCGGGTTTTCCGTGCTGTATACGGTTTTCGCTTTACCACGATACAACTCAGCTTGCTTTTGCATCTTTATCACTCCTGGGTGTGAATTAACGTTTTAAAATCTTTTGCTGTCTGGTGTGCCGGATGTTTTGCCGAATGCGGCGCGAACGCCTTACCCGACCTGTGTCCGACAAACAAATTTCGTGCGAATTAACGCTAAAATCGCGTTTTTCTGCCGACGCACACGTTTGCGTATCATATCAGAAAAAAGGGCCGGATTACTCCAGCCCTGTATTTTTACTTGCTAAACGCTGCCTGGAAGACAGATACCAGTGCGTCGTTTTGGCTTTGAGTCAGCGTATGACCTTTCGGATCGATGAACTGCAAGCTGCTGCGGTTATCTAAATCACCGACCTGCAGTTTATAGTCACCGGATGCAAGACCTGGATCGCTCGCGCCCAGTTCCTGCCAGTCGTTGTCAGACAACGGCTTATAGGTCACGGCCATACTGCCCTGCGAACGGGTGCTGTCGGTCACTTTCATGCCCACTTTTTCCAGCGCCGCTGGCAGACGTTGCCAAACCACGTTGAACGGCCCGCGAACGACCAGCATTGGTAAGCCTGTATCATCAGCAGCACTTTGTACGTCCATGGTGGTGGAAGCACGGTTTTGCGCCGCATTAGCCGCGTCGGTCACGGATTTATCCAGACCGGCGGAAATGACGTTCATCATCTCCGTGCTGTAACGCTGCATGGAAGCCGCGTCTGCAACCGGTTTGCCCGCCTGCTCCAGGTTCAGCAGTTTCACCGTTACCGCCTGCTGATAACCCTGCGGTTTAACAGAGATTTGATAACGACCGCGATACTGCTCGTCTTCGTCCAGACGGTTCCATTGCACCCAATCGGTAGTCAGCGTCTGACCAGCATCATCGCGTTGGGTAATGGTGTAGTTTTTCGCCTGCAGCACGCTAACAACCTGCGGCCACAAAGTATTACCACGACCATTTTCTACCAGCAGCGAGGCGGTGTCGCCCGTAAACTGGGTACGTGCGCCGGAAATCAGCGCCAACGGCTGGGCAGGTGGACGAATGTCCAGCGCCTTACCGACAGCACCGCTACCGTTGGTCACCGGTATTGCATAATCACCGGAGGTCACCGGCAAAATCATTCCTGCCGGGGCATGAAGCTCCGCAAGCGGTGCCGCTTCCAGATAGGCTTCATCACCACTCACCTGACGCTTATAGCGTGAGTCAGAACTACAGGCTGCGAGTAACAGAACAAGCGATACACCCGCAACCTTTGCCAGGCGCGACTTTTGAACAGAGTAAGCCATCAAATCTCCCTAAACTTTACAGCAAACCGGCATACTTAAGCGCCGCTCTGACCGTCTCACGACCACTGTCGGTGATTGGAGTCATTGGCAGGCGCAGCGTATCGGTCGCCACAAGACCCAGTTCCTTACATGCCCATTTCACCGGGATTGGATTGGGTTCGACAAATAGTTTGTTGTGTAATGGCATCAGACGCTGGTTAATAACGCGTGCCTCGGCAAAATGCCCTTCTGCCGCCAGTTTGCACATCTGAGCCATATCACGCGCTGCGACGTTAGCCGTAACGGAAATAACGCCATGACCACCTAACTGCATGAAGTCCAGCGTGCTCGCATCATCGCCGCTCAGCAGAACAAAATCGTCTGAAACCAGCTCTTTGATCTGGTTAACACGCGTTAAGTTCCCTGTTGCCTCTTTGATTCCGATAATATTTTTTACTTTCGCCAGACGGCCCACCGTTTCTGGTAGCAGATCGCAGCCAGTACGGGACGGCACATTATACAGGATTTGCGGCAGGTCAGTATGTTCAGCGATGGCTTTGAAATGCTGATACAGACCTTCCTGCGACGGGCGGTTGTAATAAGGGGTCACCGTCAGGCAGCCAACAATGCCACTGTCATTGAAACGCTGTGTCAGGCTAATGGCTTCCGCAGTAGCGTTAGCGCCAGTTCCGGCAATTACCGGAATACGCCCATCAGCCAGCTCCAGGGTCATCATCACCACATCAACATGTTCGTCATGATTCAGGGTAGCGGACTCACCAGTGGTGCCAACAGAAACAATCGCCGAAGTACCGCTGGCGACATGATAATCAATCAGTTTTTTTAAGCTAGCCCGACAGACATTACCTTTTTCATCCATCGGAGTAACAATCGCGACAATACTTCCCGTGAACATGGGCCATCCTCTGTGCAAACAAGTGTCTCAATGGTACGTTTGGTATGGCATTAAAAGCAAGCAGACAGAACCGTTCTGATTGTTGTATGCATGTTTTTTTTATGCTTTCCTTAAGAGCTACTCTCCCCCTTGAAGGAATAACCGGTTTGACACTGTCATCGCAACATTATCTGGTGATCACTGCGCTGGGTGCCGATCGCCCAGGAATTGTGAACACTATCACCCGTCATGTCAGTAGTTGCGGCTGTAATATTGAAGACAGTCGCCTGGCGATGCTGGGAGAAGAGTTCACCTTTATCATGCTGCTTTCCGGTTCATGGAACGCAATCACCTTGATCGAATCAACGTTACCGTTGAAAGGTGCCGAACTGGATCTTTTAATCGTGATGAAGCGCACGACGGCTCGTCCGCGTCCGCCGATGCCCGCATCTGTCTGGGTTCAGATCGATGTGGCAGATTCACCGCATTTAATTGAACGCTTTACCGCACTTTTTGACGCGCACCATATGAACATTGCGGAGCTAGTATCTCGCACGCAACCTGCTGAAAATGAACGAGCTGCGCAACTACATATTCAGATAACCGCCCACAGCCCGGCGTCTGCGGACTCAGCAAATATTGAACAAGCCTTCAAAGCACTATGTACAGAACTCAATGCGCAAGGCAGTATTAGCGTCGTCAATTATTCCCAACATGATGAACAGGATGGAGTTAAGTAATGAATCCACTGAAAGCCGGTGACATCGCACCGAAATTTAGCTTGCCGGATCAAGACGGAGAACAAGTTAATTTGACCGACTTCCAGGGACAGCGTGTTCTGGTTTATTTCTACCCGAAAGCCATGACCCCCGGCTGTACCGTACAAGCTTGTGGCTTACGCGATAACATGGATGAGTTGAAAAAAGCCGGTGTTGATGTACTGGGTATTAGCACCGATAAACCCGAAAAACTCTTCCGTTTTGCGGAAAAAGAGCTGCTCAACTTTACACTTCTGTCTGATGAGGACCACCAGGTGTGCGAACAATTCGGCGTCTGGGGAGAGAAGTCCTTCATGGGCAAAACTTACGATGGTATTCACCGCATCAGCTTCTTGATCGATGCTGACGGCAAAATCGAACATGTATTTGACGATTTCAAAACCAGCAATCACCACGACGTAGTGATTAACTGGCTGAAAGAACACGCCTGATTACTTTGCTCCATTCCGTGCTGGCTGCGCTTGCGGCCAGCACACCTCACATCCGGCGATGTAGCGGAATGAAGGTTAATCTTGCGCGATTTGGCCATCGGGCCAGGCATGGATTACCGCTTTAATTAGCGTAGCCAGAGGAATGGCAAAGAACACGCCCCAGAATCCCCACAACCCACCGAAGATCACCACCGATAAAATAATCACCAGCGGATGCAGGTTAACCGCTTCGGAGAACAACACCGGTACTAACAGGTTGCCATCCAGCGCCTGGATAATCAGATATACCGCGAAACAGCTCCAGAATTCAGTGCCAGCACCAAACTGGAATAGTGCCACGCCGACCACCGGAATAGTCACCACAAATGCGCCAATGTACGGAATAAGCACTGAGAAGCCGACCAGCACCGCCAGCAGCAGCGAATAGTTCAGTCCGAAAAGCAAGAACCCCAGCCAGGTGGCGATCCCCACCACAATCATCTCCAGCACCTTGCCACGGATGTAGTTGGTGATTTGCTGATTCATCTCCTTCCAGACCTGGCCTGCCAGCCCACGGTTACGCGGAAGCACCCGACGGACAGCATTCAACATTTGCTCTTTATCTTTCAGAAGGAAAAAGACCATCAGCGGCACCAGCACCAGATAGACGGCAATGGTCAGCAGGCCCACCAGCGAGGCGAGAGAGATTTTCACCACCGAATCGCCCATGGTGAGCATCCGACTGCGCATATTGTCGGCCATCGCATCAATAATGCCCGCATCCATTAACGCCGGATAACGGCGCGGCAACGTGGCGGCAAAATCAGACAGTTTATTGAGCATCCCCGGCATATCGCGGATTAAATAGATGCCCTGCTGCCAGGCGATAGGCAGTACCACGAACGCCATCAGCAGCAAAATACCCACGAAAACCACCAATACAATCGACGTCGCCCAACGGCGGGAACAGCCAATAGATTGCAGGCGCACGGTTGGCCATTCCAGCAAATAGGCCAGCACAATAGCCACCAGCAACGGTGCGAGCAGGCCACTAAAGAAAAAGATAATGCCAAATCCGGCAACTAAAATAACCAGCAAGGCAATCGCTTCCGGGTCGCTAAAACGGCGGCGATACCATTGCATCAACATTTCGAGCATAAAGACCTTCCCTGAACCTCAAGAGCGGGATTGCGATCCGCAATTGTATCGAAATGTCACAAAAAAGACTTCGCTTTTTATGACGGATTCAGGAAACTGAAAAGCCATTTGAGTGGGCTAATCTTCGCCGTTACACTCAAAGGCGGCGCGGTGGGAACGATATTTCACAGTATCGGTCAAATGACTATCTCCAGAAATACAGGACAGAGGTTATGTTCAGGCAGTTGAAAAAAAACCTGGTTGCAACCCTCATTGCTGCTATGACCATCGGTCAGGTAGCCCCGGCGTTTGCCGATAGCGCAGACACTTTGCCGGATATGGGAACCTCCGCAGGAAGCACGCTTTCCATTGGTCAGGAAATGCAGATGGGCGACTATTATGTTCGCCAGCTACGCGGCAGCGCGCCGTTAATTAATGACCCGCTATTAACGCAATATATTAATTCGCTGGGGATGCGCCTGGTTTCACATGCAAACTCCGTTAAGACGCCGTTCCATTTCTTTCTGATCAATAACGACGAAATCAACGCCTTTGCTTTCTTTGGCGGCAACGTGGTGCTGCACTCTGCCTTGTTCCGTTATTCCGATAACGAAAGTCAACTGGCTTCGGTCATGGCGCACGAAATCTCCCACGTCACCCAACGTCACCTGGCGCGAGCGATGGAAGATCAGCAACGCAGCGCGCCGCTTACCTGGGTCGGGGCGTTAGGTTCTATTTTACTGGCAATGGCCAGCCCGCAGGCGGGGATGGCGGCGCTGACCGGTACGCTGGCGGGAACGCGCCAGGGGATGATCAGCTTCACCCAGCAAAATGAACAGGAAGCAGACCGTATTGGTATTCAGGTGCTGCAACGCTCGGGGTTCGATCCGCAGGCGATGCCGACCTTCCTCGAAAAACTGCTCGATCAGGCGCGCTACTCTTCGCGTCCGCCGGAAATTTTGCTGACTCACCCGTTACCGGAGAGCCGCCTGGCAGATGCCCGCAACCGTGCTAATCAGATGCGCCCGATGGTGGTGCAGTCGTCGGAAGATTTCTATCTGGCAAAAGCGCGCACACTGGGGATGTACAATTCCGGACGTAACCAGCTCACCAGTGATTTGCTGGATGAATGGGCGAAAGGTAACGTTCGTCAGCAACGGGCGGCGCAATATGGTCGTGCTTTACAGGCGATGGAAGCCAATAAATACGACGAGGCACGGAAAACGCTGCAACCGTTACTGGCGGCAGAACCCGGCAACGCGTGGTATCTCGATCTGGCTACCGATATCGACCTTGGGCAAAACAAAGCCAATGATGCGATCAATCGCCTGAAAAATGCCCGTGATTTACGCACCAATCCGGTGTTGCAGCTCAACCTGGCAAACGCTTATCTGCAAGGTGGGCAGCCACAGGAAGCGGCTAATATTCTGAATCGCTACACTTTTAATAATAAAGATGACAGCAATGGCTGGGATTTGCTGGCACAGGCAGAAGCCGCGCTAAATAACCGCGATCAGGAATTGGCAGCGCGAGCAGAAGGTTATGCACTCGCAGGGCGACTCGATCAGGCCATTTCCTTGTTGAGTAGCGCCAGTTCGCAGGTGAAATTAGGCAGCCTGCAACAAGCGCGTTACGATGCGCGCATCGACCAGTTGCGCCAGTTGCAGGAACGCTTTAAGCCTTATACCAAGATGTAATTTGCATTAAAGGAAGAACAATGACCAAACAGGTAAAAATCTACCATAACCCACGCTGTTCAAAGAGCCGTGAAACGCTGAACCTGCTGAAAGAAAACGGCGTGGAGCCAGAAGTGGTGCTCTACCTTGAGACACCCGCCGATGCGGCAACGCTGCGCGATTTGCTGAAAATGCTGGGGATGAATAGCGCCCGTGAATTGATGCGCCAGAAAGAGGAGCTTTATAAAGAGCTGAACCTGGCTGACAGTTCGCTTAGCGAAGAGGCTCTGATTCAGGCGATGGTGGATAATCCGAAGCTGATGGAGCGCCCGATTGTGGTCGCCAATGGCAAAGCGCGCATTGGACGTCCACCGGAACAAGTGCTGGAAATCGTGGGTTAAGATGTGCCCCGTCGCTAGTTAAGGCACATTGCCGGATGCGACGCTTGCCGCGTCTTGTCCGGCCTGTGATTGCATTGGATGCGCTTCGCATAGTTCGGATAAGGCGTTCGCGCCGCATCCGACAATAAACACCCTGCCTACAGCTTCAGAATCTCTTTCACAAACGGAATGGTCAGCTTACGCTGTGCGGTAATCGACGCATGATCCAGCTGATCCAGTGTCATAAATAGCGTGCGCATCTCTCTGTCGAGCCGCTTCAGCAAGAAGCGTCCCACATCTTCCGGCAGTTCAAAACCACGCAAACGCGCGCGTAACTGTAGCGCCTGCAACTTATCTTCATCAGAAAGTGGCTGCAATTTGTAGATCTGCCCCCAGTCAAGACGCGACGCGAGATCCGGTAATCCCAGATTCAACTGACGCGGTGGACGATCGCCAGTGATCAACAACCGTGTTTTACCCGACTCCAGAATCCGATTGTAGAGATCGAAAATCGCCATCTCCCACAACTCATCGCCGGCAATACACTCAATGTTGTCGATGCAAACCAGCGACAAATGCTCCATACCGTCGAGCACTTCCGGGACAAACCAGGTGCGTTTATCCAGCGGGACATAGCCCACCGCATCGCCACGCTGCGACAATTCCGCGCAAGCCGCATGCAGCAGATGGCTGCGCCCCGCGCCTTCGCGTGCCCAGAGATAGATGTAACCGCTATGTTCCTGACGCAGCACGTTTTGCAGCGCGGCCAGTAGAGAGGAGTTATCCCCCGGCCAGAAACTTGCAAAGGTTTCGTCGTCAGGAAGATAAAGTGGCAAAGAGAGCTGTGCCGGTGTGTTCAGAGATACCTCAACCAGGATTTCACAAAATCGCGAGAAGTTTACCACAGAATCCCATGATGTTTGAACCGGGCAGCAGCACTGCCCGGTCAGTACATTATTTATCTGTTATATCCGCGTCTTCTGCGTCCAGCACCACTTCTTCAGGGCGCAGCACGCTAATCAGTTTGAAGATCAGGCTTAAGCCAATACCGACGATAGTCGCCAGCGCCATGCCTTTCAGCTCCGCCGCGCCGATGTTTACCTTCGCGCCACTGACGCCGATGATCAAAATCACGGAAGTCAGGATCAGGTTCTGTGCTTTGTTGTAATCCACTTTCGATTCAATCAATACACGAATACCGGAAGCACCGATGACACCGTAAAGCAGCAGCGAAACACCGCCCATTACTGGCAGTGGGATCATCTGGATAGCGGCAGCCAGTTTACCAACACAGGAAAGCAGGATAGCGAAAATCGCCGCGCCGCCGATAACCCAGGTACTGTAAACGCGAGTGATCGCCATAACGCCAATGTTTTCCCCGTAGGTGGTGTTTGGCGTGGAACCAAAGAAGCCGGAGAGCACGGTCGACAGGCCGTTAGCAAACATCGAACGGTGCAGACCCGGATCGCGCAGCAGATCTTTTTTGACAATGTTAGCCGTTACTACCAGGTGCCCTACATGTTCGGCAATAACCACTAACGCCGCTGGCAGAATAGTCAGAATGGCGAACCACTCGAAGCGCGGCGTATAGAGAGTTGGCAGAGCAAACCAGTGAGCATTAATAATCGGCGTGGTATCGACAATTCCCATTGCGAAAGAGAGCGCATACCCCACCAGCACGCCAATTAAAATCGGGATAATGGCCAGGAAACCACGGAACAGCACGGAACCTAAAACCGTGACCGCCAGCGTGGTAATAGAAATGATGATGGTTTTGGAATCTGGCGTTTGCCCTTCAGCCGGGAGTAAACCGGCCATACCAGCAGCTACGCCCGCCAGCTCCAGACCGATGACGGCAACGATTGCGCCCATTGCCGCAGGTGGAAACAGCACGTCCAGCCAGCCGGTTCCCGCTTTCTTCACGATGAAAGAAACCAGACAGAACAGCACGCCACACATAATAAAGCCGCCCAATGCGACTTCATAACCCAACGGCAACAGTAACAATACCGGTGAAATAAAGGCAAAGCTGGAGCCGAGATAAGCCGGGATTTTACCTTTACAGATGAAGAGATACAGCAGCGTCCCGATACCGTTAAATAACAGTACGGTCGCCGGGTTAATATGAAATAAGACGGGCACCAGGACGGTTGCACCAAACATGGCGAACAAATGTTGCAAACTAAGCGGGATTGTCTGTAAAAGTGGCGGTCTTTCACTCACCCCGATAGCACGGCGCGTCATAGTATATTCCTCTGTATTATGTGTTATAGGCGCTTTACTCAAAAAAAAGCCGACTCTTAAAGTCGGCTTTAATTATTTTTATTCTTTATTTTGTACCAAAGATTTTGTCACCGGCATCGCCAAGCCCCGGAATAATGTATCCGTGCTCGTTCAATCCCTGGTCAATTGATGCGGTATACAGCTCGACGTCCGGGTGCGCTTTTTCCAGCGCAGCGATACCTTCTGGCGCAGCCACCAGCACCAGCACTTTAATGCTGCTGCAGCCCGCTTTTTTCAGCAGGTCGATGGTCGCGATAACGGAACCACCAGTTGCCAGCATTGGGTCAACGATCAGCGCCATACGCTCATCAATGTTAGAAACCAGTTTCTGGAAGTACGGTACTGGTTCCAGCGTTTCTTCATTACGGTACATACCGACTACGCTGATGCGCGCGCTCGGAACGTTTTCCAGCACGCCGTCCATCATCCCCAGACCGGCGCGCAGAATTGGCACCACGGTAATTTTCTTACCTTTAATCTGGTCGATTTCCACCGGGCCATTCCAGCCCTCGATGGTTACTTTTTCAGTTTCGAGGTCAGCGGTCGCTTCGTAAGTCAGCAGGCTACCCACTTCGGAAGCGAGTTCGCGAAAGCGCTTGGTGCTGATATCTTGCTCACGCATCAGTCCCAGCTTGTGTTTGACGAGTGGGTGTTTGACTTCCACGATCTTCATACTCTTTCTCCTTTGAGGGGCAGCCACAAAAAAAATCGACGGATTATACCTCCTTTCTTTAAGGCGGCAATATTATTTTCGTTGATTTTAGTCAAAACCATAAAAATTTTAGATAAAGTTATTTCATAATCAAACAGTTAATAACGGTAATTATCCTGGCAAAAAATCATTCATCCCCTCTATGTACACCTTTTTTTGTCACTCTCTCGGTAAAAAGAGGTTAAAAAAGGTTGTGTAAAGCAGTCTCGCAAACGTTTGCTTTCCCTGTTAGAATTGCGCCGAATTTTTATTTTTCTACCGCAAGTAACGCGTGGGGACCCAAGCAGTGACCGATAAAACCTCTCTTAGCTACAAAGATGCCGGTGTTGATATTGACGCGGGTAATGCTCTGGTTGGAAGAATCAAAGGCGTAGTGAAGAAAACGCGTCGCCCGGAAGTGATGGGCGGTCTGGGCGGCTTCGGTGCGCTGTGTGCGTTGCCGCAAAAATATCGCGAACCCGTGCTGGTTTCCGGCACTGACGGCGTGGGCACTAAACTGCGTCTGGCGATGGACTTAAAACGTCACGACACCATTGGTATCGATCTGGTCGCCATGTGCGTTAATGATCTGGTGGTGCAAGGCGCTGAACCGCTGTTTTTCCTCGACTATTACGCAACCGGAAAGCTGGATGTTGATACTGCTGCATCAGTGATCAGCGGCATCGCCGAAGGTTGTCTGCAATCGGGCTGTTCGCTGGTGGGGGGCGAAACGGCAGAAATGCCGGGGATGTATCACGGTGAAGATTATGACGTTGCTGGTTTCTGCGTTGGCGTGGTAGAAAAATCAGAAATCATCGATGGTTCTAAAGTTAGCGACGGTGATGTGCTGATTGCGCTCGGCTCCAGCGGCCCGCACTCGAACGGCTATTCGCTGGTGCGCAAAATTCTCGAAGTCAGCGGTTGTGATCCACAAACCACCGAACTCGACGGCAAACCATTAGCCGATCATCTGTTGGCACCGACCCGTATTTACGTGAAGTCAGTACTGGAGTTGATCGAAAAGGTCGACGTGCACGCTATTGCGCACCTGACCGGCGGCGGCTTCTGGGAAAACATTCCGCGCGTATTGCCGGAAAACACCCAGGCAGTGATTGATGAATCCTCCTGGCAGTGGCCGGAAGTGTTCAACTGGCTGCAAAGGGCAGGTAATGTCGAGCGCCATGAAATGTATCGCACCTTCAACTGCGGCGTCGGGATGATTATCGCCCTGCCTGCTCCGGAAGTGGACAAAGCTCTCACTCTGCTTAATGCCAACGGTGAAAACGCGTGGAAAATCGGTATCATCAAAGCCTCTGATTCCGAACAACGCGTGGTTATCGAATAATGAATATTGTGGTGCTTATTTCCGGTAACGGAAGTAATTTGCAGGCAATTATAGACGCCTGCAAAACCAACAAAATCAAAGGCACCCTACGGGCAGTTTTCAGTAATAAGGCCGACGCGTTCGGCCTTGAACGCGCCCGCAAAGCCGGTATTGCAACGCATACGCTCATCGCCAGCGCGTTTGACAGTCGTGAAGCCTATGACCGGGAGTTGATTCATGAGATTGATATGTACGCTCCCGACGTGGTTGTACTGGCCGGTTTTATGCGCATTCTCAGCCCGGCGTTTGTCTCCCATTATGCCGGGCGTTTGCTGAACATTCACCCTTCCCTGCTGCCAAAATATCCCGGTTTGCACACCCATCGACAGGCGCTGGAAAATGGCGATGAGGAACACGGTACATCGGTGCATTTCGTCACCGATGAACTGGACGGTGGTCCGGTTATTTTACAGGCGAAAGTCCCGGTATTTGCCGGTGATACGGAAGATGACATCACCGCCCGCGTACAAACCCAGGAGCACGCCATTTATCCGCTAGTGATTAGCTGGTTTGCCGATGGTCGTCTGAAGATGCACGAAAACGCCGCGTGGCTGGATGGTCAGCGTCTGCCGCCGCAGGGCTACGCTGCCGACGAGTAATTCCCTCGTAGTTAAAGCGCCAGCCCTGCCGTTGGCGTTTTTCGATTCACCTGTAAATCGCAGGCTCCAGCAGTTTTTTTCTCCCTTTTCTGGCATAGTTGGACATCTGCCAATATTGCTCGCCATAATATCCAGGCAGTGTCCCGTGAATAAAACGGAGTAAAAGTGGTAATGGGTCAGGAAAAGCTATACATCGAAAAAGAGCTCAGTTGGTTATCGTTCAATGAACGCGTGCTTCAGGAAGCGGCGGACAAATCTAACCCGCTGATTGAAAGGATGCGTTTCCTGGGGATCTATTCCAATAACCTTGATGAGTTCTATAAAGTCCGCTTCGCTGAACTGAAGCGACGCATCATTATTAGCGAAGAACAAGGTTCCAATTCTCATTCCCGTCATTTGCTGGGTAAAATTCAGTCCCGCGTGCTGAAAGCCGATCAGGAATTCGACGGCCTCTACAACGAACTGTTGCTGGAGATGGCGCGCAACCAGATTTTCCTGATTAATGAACGCCAGCTCTCCGTCAATCAACAAAACTGGCTGCGTCATTATTTTAAGCAGTATCTGCGTCAGCACATTACGCCGATTTTAATCAACCCTGACACTGACTTAGTGCAATTTCTGAAAGATGATTACACTTATCTGGCGGTGGAAATAATCCGTGGCGATACCATCCGTTATGCGCTGCTGGAGATCCCCTCAGATAAAGTGCCGCGCTTTGTTAATTTGCCGCCGGAAGCACCGCGCCGACGCAAACCCATGATTCTTCTGGATAACATTCTGCGTTACTGCCTTGATGATATTTTCAAAGGCTTCTTTGATTATGACGCGCTGAATGCCTATTCAATGAAGATGACCCGCGATGCCGAATACGATTTAGTGCACGAGATGGAAGCCAGCCTGATGGAGCTGATGTCTTCCAGTCTGAAGCAGCGTTTAACCGCAGAGCCAGTGCGTTTTGTTTATCAGCGCGATATGCCCAGTGCGCTGGTTGAGGTGTTGCGCGAAAAACTGACTATTTCCCGCTACGACTCCATCGTACCCGGTGGCCGTTATCATAATTTTAAAGACTTTATTAATTTCCCCAATGTCGGCAAAGCCAATCTGGTGAATAAACCACTACCGCGTTTACGCCACATTTGGTTTGATAAAGCCCAGTTCCGTAACGGTTTTGATGCCATTCGCGAACACGATGTGCTGCTCTATTATCCTTATCACACTTTTGAACATGTGCTGGAACTGCTACGCCAGGCCTCGTTCGACCCAAGCGTACTGGCGATTAAAATTAATATTTACCGCGTAGCGAAAGATTCGCGCATCATCGACTCGATGATCCACGCCGCTCACAACGGTAAGAAAGTCACCGTGGTGGTTGAGTTACAGGCGCGTTTCGACGAAGAAGCCAACATTCACTGGGCAAAACGGCTGACTGAAGCGGGCGTACACGTGATTTTCTCTGCGCCGGGGCTGAAAATTCACGCCAAATTGTTCCTGATTTCACGTAAAGAAAACGGTGAGGTTGTGCGTTACGCGCATATCGGAACCGGGAACTTTAATGAAAAAACCGCGCGTCTTTATACCGACTACTCGCTGCTGACCGCCGATGCGCGCATCACCAACGAAGTACGCCGGGTGTTCAACTTTATTGAAAATCCATACCGTCCGGTAACTTTCGATTATTTAATGGTGTCGCCGCAAAACTCCCGTCGTTTGCTGTATGAAATGGTTGACCGTGAGATAGCCAACGCTCAACAAGGGCTGCCTTGCGGTATTACCCTGAAACTGAATAACCTGGTCGATAAAGGTCTGGTCGATCGTCTGTATGCGGCCTCCAGTTCCGGCGTGCCGGTGAATCTCCTGGTACGCGGGATGTGTTCGCTGATCCCCAATCTGGAAGGTATTAGCGACAATATTCGTGCTATTAGTATTGTCGATCGTTACCTTGAACATGATCGGGTTTATATTTTTGAAAACGGCGGCGATAAAAAAGTTTACCTTTCTTCCGCCGACTGGATGACACGCAATATTGATTATCGTATTGAAGTGGCTACACCGCTGCTCGATCCCCGACTGAAGCAACGGGTGCTGGACATCATCGAAATTCTGTTCAGCGATACAGTCAAAGCGCGTTATATCGATAAAGAACTCAGTAATCGCTACGTCCCCCGTGGTAACCGCCGCAAAGTACGGGCGCAATTGGCGATCTACGACTACATCAAATCACTCGAACAATCTGAATAACCCTATGCCAATACACGACAAATCCCCTCGTCCGCAGGAGTTCGCTGCGGTCGATCTTGGTTCAAACAGTTTCCACATGGTCATTGCCCGTGTGGTGGATGGCGCAATGCAGATTATTGGCCGCCTGAAACAACGGGTGCATCTGGCAGATGGTCTGGGGCCAGATAATATGTTGAGTGAAGAAGCGATGACGCGTGGCTTAAACTGCCTGTCGCTGTTTGCCGAACGCCTGCAGGGGTTTTCTCCTTCCAGCGTCTGTATTGTCGGAACCCATACGCTACGTCAGGCGCTGAATGCCACTGACTTTCTGAAGCGAGCAGAAAAGGTTATTCCCTACCCGATTGAAATTATTTCCGGCAACGAAGAAGCGCGTCTGATTTTTATGGGCGTGGAGCATACCCAGCCGGAAAAGGGCCGCAAACTGGTTATTGATATTGGTGGCGGCTCAACAGAACTGGTGATTGGTGAAAATTTCGAACCGATTCTCGTGGAAAGTCGCAGGATGGGTTGCGTCAGCTTTGCCCAGCTTTATTTCCAGGGCGGCATCATCAATAAAGAGAATTTTCAGCGCGCACGCATGGCGGCAGCGCAAAAACTGGAAACCTTAACCTGGCAATTCCGTATCCAGGGCTGGAATGTGGCAATGGGCGCTTCCGGCACCATTAAAGCTGCTCATGAAGTGTTGATGGAAATGGGCGAGAAAGACGGGATAATTACCCCGGAACGTCTGGAAAAACTGGTAAAAGAAGTTTTACGGCACCGTAATTTCGCATCGCTGAGTTTACCGGGTCTTTCCGAAGAGAGGAAAACTGTCTTCGTTCCTGGACTGGCGATTTTATGCGGTGTGTTTGATGCCTTAGCCATCCGTGAACTGCGACTTTCTGACGGGGCGTTACGCGAAGGCGTGCTGTATGAAATGGAAGGACGTTTCCGCCATCAGGATGTGCGTAGCCGCACCGCCAGTAGTCTGGCTAACCAGTATCACATCGACAGTGAACAGGCCCGACGGGTGCTGGATACCACCATGCAGATGTACGAACAGTGGCGGGAACAGCAACCGAAACTGGCGCATCCACAGCTCGAAGCATTGCTGCGATGGGCCGCTATGCTGCATGAAGTCGGGTTGAATATCAACCATAGTGGTCTGCATCGACATTCTGCATATATTTTACAAAACAGCGACTTACCGGGATTTAATCAGGAGCAGCAGCTGATGATGGCGACACTGGTACGCTATCACCGTAAAGCGATTAAGCTCGACGATCTGCCGCGCTTTACCTTGTTTAAGAAGAAACAGTTCCTGCCACTGATTCAGCTATTGCGCCTTGGCGTATTGCTCAACAATCAACGTCAGGCGACTACCACGCCGCCAACATTAACGCTGATTACCGATGACAGCCACTGGACCTTGCGTTTTCCGCATGACTGGTTTAGCCAGAACGCGCTGGTATTGCTTGATCTGGAAAAGGAACAAGAATACTGGGAAGGCGTGGCTGGCTGGCGGTTAAAAATTGAAGAAGAAAACACGCCTGAAATTGCGGCTTAATATGAAATGAAAACGGGCCAACATGTTATGTTGGCCCAAATAAATTACGCGCTTTCCCGGACCGGTTCTCTTTCACCCAACATCGCCACTAACGGCTGCGGTTCACCAATCAAAAAGCCTTGCAGGTAATCAATACCCAAAGAGTGAACCGCCTGGCGAATCTCTTCATTTTCAACATATTCCGCAACCACTTGCATTTTCTTCATTCGCGCCAGATGACAAATTGATGCCACTATCTGGTAATCCAGACTATTCGAGACAATATTGCGTATGAAGCTGCCATCAATTTTTAATAAATTGGCATTCACATTTTTTAGCCGCGCATAACTGACGTAGCCGGTGCCGAAATCATCAATTGCAATTTGGCATCCTAACTCCTGAAGATGCTGCAGCGTATTCTGTGCCTGCTTAACATTGGTCAGGGTATTACTCTCGGTTACCTCAAAGATAAGCTGCCACGCTTCTATTTGATATTTATTCAAAAATTTACTGACATCTAAAGGGAAACTCGCCTGACAAACGGAAGTGGGCGACAGGTTAATAGCAAATCGGCGAGCAGGCATTTTTTCTCTATTTTCTGCCATAAATTGCAGTGTATGCTCGATAACCCACATGTCGATGCTGGACGATAAGCCAAATTCATGCGCGACCGGTAAGAAATTGTCAGGATTGATGAGTTCGCCATTCTCTCCTTTCATGCGCAGCAGAATTTCATGATAAACATCACCGCGCACTCCTGTAATCGGCTGGGCCATCAGGCAAAAATCGTTATGCTCGAGCGCCTGTTGTAGCCGATTCATCATCGCCACCTTGTCTTTCAATTCACGTTGTAAATACATTGCCCCGCGACGCTGCATATTTTCCGGGGTATTGGTCACGATAGAAAGTTCGGCAACCGTATTTAGCTCCCCCAGCAGCAGATATATATGATTAACCGGTGAGCGGACATAGCAATAACTGACACCAATCTGAGGCTGTAACGGCATTCCATCCCAAAAGAAACGAAACTGCTTCAGATGATTATCCAGCGTGGTAATGCGCTCCTGGTATGATTCTGTATTCAGTCGCAACGCAAGGTCGTTACCGGAAAGCTGATAAACAGCTTCGCCCGGTTCCAGCAACGGTGTCAGCCAGTGTGAAAGTTTTTGTTTATATTGAATGCGTAGCATGATGCCATAGTTCTTTACCAGCATTTCCATGCCAGGGATGCGTAAATAACATAGCGCGGACCATGGTGCATCACGCAATGCACGGTTCAGGGCGCGAATATTTGGCAGATGAACAACCGGATCCACATATGCAAGCCGCTGAATGCGTCTGACCACCGCTCGCTGACGGGTTGCCAGAACAGCCATATAATTGACAATAAAAGAAAATACCAGATAACTGGAGGAAGTTATGGTCAGTTGCGTGGTATATCCAGGATAAAGGGGAATGTAGTTCTGATAGCTGTGAATGCTGATCATCAGCACTACCGCCCAGAGCAGCGATATAAACTTATAGCCATAGCGCATTGCTCCCCACATCATCAGCGGTAGCAATAACGATAACGTATAGTTGGTGCTAAAAATTGTGCTTTTTTCATTTAACGGCATACATAGCAACAACAACAACGCACCCAATGCAAGCAACCAGATCGCAAATTCTTTTTTGGTAACCTTTTTGTCAACCTGCTGTTTTAATTGCGAATAATAGCTACGTAAATAAAACGGATTCCGCACCACCCGAATGATGAAGTAGCACAGTGGGACGCCGATAAGATTACCTACCAGCAAAGCCTGGTAATTGATTAATGTCCCGAGGTTAAAGGGCATAACCCCTACCAGATTGTCTCTGCTTGCCAGTAACCCAACAAACGCAGCAAACTGGAAAAGTACCAGGAACAACGTTGCCGGAAAAACAATCTGCCAGAAAATTCGCTGGGAAATTAAGCGGGTATCCCCATGTGCAACGTTGTTACGCCGGGGAGAAAAAACCCTGTACCCCCCCCAACAAATAATGACAATGATAATAAAATTAGTCGTTAACGAAAGCGTTTCATACAGGCCAAGCTCCGCATACTTACGAACAAAAATGCCTAATGCTATACCCGGTAATGCTGCCCAGTTAAAAAACATCATCATGCTGATCATCAGAGCCAGGGGCAGATAAAAGAGAAAAACTTCACCGGAGGAAATATGCGCAAAAGTATTTATTTGTGCGAAAACGGGCAAGATTAAAGAAGGCAGGATCAGCGGAATCCCCCACCATTTATCACGTATTTTTATATAAGTTGCATTCAGTTTCATAGATGCTCAACAGAATTCCCCACATCCTGAAAGGGGTGTATTCAGACAGGCATCCCACCTGAATTCGACGGATGATTATTCATCACTATAGAGAGTATCGATTCTAAGTGTCATATGAAAGTTCCAATTGATATATATCAAACAAAACAACCCTGATTAATGAATTATTACGTTTATCATGTTAAGCCATCATTATTACATCATTATTGTAAATAATTAAATTAACTTCCATAACATTGGAATATGTATCCACTGACGCTTTTTTACATAATGAAGAATTGACCATTTTGCCCAGGTGTGCCTTAATGTAAGTACCGTCCACAGAGTGGGACATACTTCAAGGAACCTTTTGTGAGTCAGGCAACCAGTATGCGAAAACGACACCGATTTAACAGTCGCATGACCCGTATCGTACTACTCATCAGCTTTATCTTCTTCTTTGGTCGCTTTATCTACTCGTCTGTTGGTGCCTGGCAGCATCATCAGAGCAAAAAAGAAGCGCAGCAATCCACACTCTCTATCGAATCCCCGGTACAACGTTAGCGGTTACCTTCTCCATTTTAACTTAGCAAGACGGCGCATTGCTGCCCGATGTTTTTGCTCTTTGTAGTTAACAAAGCGGCAGGCATTCTTTCACCTTAAATTTCACCCATTGTCCTGACTGACGTAGATCCTGCCTAAGAAGTAATATGCTCTAAATTAATACATATATTTAAATTATATTTCTTTAATAATTTATTTTCCGCGTGAATTTTAATAAATTTAATCTATTAGTTTATACACAATACATTTACTTTCCTCTTTTGATGATCTTAAATATCTTATTTTTCGTAATGTGTATAACAAGGAATAGTGATGAAATTTAAAAAATGTCTTCTACCTGTGGCAATTTTAGCGTCATTCACCCTGGCAGGATGCCAGTCAAATGCTGACGATCATGCCGCCGATGTTTATCAAACCGATCAACTGAATACAAAACAAGAAACCAAAACCGTTAATATTATTTCCATTCTTCCCGCCAAAGTTGCCGTAGACAACTCACAAAATAAACGGAACGCACAAGCCTTCGGCGCACTTATTGGGGCCGTCGCTGGCGGCGTTATCGGCCATAACGTCGGCTCCGGCAGTAACTCTGGAACGACGGCAGGTGCAGTTGGCGGCGGAGCCGTAGGTGCGGCGGCTGGTTCTATGGTGAATGATAAAACATTAGTGGAAGGTGTTTCTTTAACATACAAAGAAGGCACCAAAGTGTACACCTCCACCCAGGTGGGTAAAGAATGCCAGTTCACGACGGGTTTAGCCGTTGTTATTACCACTACGTATAACGAAACGCGTATTCAGCCAAATACAAAATGTCCTGAAAAAAGCTAATAATCAGGAGGATTCATGAAGAAGGTTTTACTTTGCGCCATCTTAGCCGCCTTAAGTAGTTCAACTTTCGCCTCTTCATTACAGGATCAACTCTCTGCTGTCGCAGAAGCGGAACAACAAGGTAAAAATGAAGAGCAAAGGCAGCATGACGAATGGGTAGCGGAGCGCAACAGGGAAATCCAGCAAGAGAAGCAACGGCGTGCAAATGCGCAGGCTGCAGCAAATAAAAGAGCGGCAGCAGCAGCAGCGGATAAAAAAGCTCGCCAGGATAAACGGGACGCCGAGGCCACTGCGGATAAAAAGCGCGATCAAAGTTATGAAGATGAGCTACGCAGCTTAGAGATTCAGAAGCAAAAACTGGCGCTGGCAAAAGAAGAAGCCCGCGTTAAGCGTGAGAACGAATTTATCGATCAGGAACTGAAGCACAAAGCCGCGCAAACCGATGTTGTGCAATCTGAAGCTGACGCTAACAGGAATATGACTGAAGGCGGCCGCGATTTGATGAAGAGTGTGGGTAAAGCAGAAGAGAATAAATCGGACAGTTGGTTTAATTAATTGATGTCAGTAACTTCAAGCCTATGATTTGTGAGGATTATGGGCTTTTTTATATTGCTTGACTTTAGTCAGCGATGTAAAAAAACCCTCTGTAGCAACAGAGGGTTTTGTTCATTCATAGTGCGGGTATCAAATCATTCCCACTCAATAGTCGCTGGCGGCTTGCCGCTGATGTCATACACCACGCGGGAAATGCCGTTCACTTCATTGATAATTCGATTGGAAACGCGGCCGAGGAAATCGTACGGCAGGTGCGCCCAGTGTGCGGTCATAAAGTCGATGGTTTCGACAGCACGCAGAGAAACAACCCAGTCATACTTACGACCATCGCCCATTACGCCAACGGAACGTACTGGCAGGAAGACGGTGAACGCCTGGCTGACTTTGTCGTACAGGTCCGCTTTACGCAGTTCTTCAATGAAGATGGCGTCAGCACGGCGCAGCAGGTCACAGTACTCTTTCTTCACTTCACCCAGAACACGAACGCCAAGGCCTGGTCCCGGGAACGGGTGACGGTACAACATGTCGTACGGCAGACCCAGCTCCAGACCAATCTTACGCACTTCGTCTTTGAACAGCTCTTTCAGCGGTTCAACCAGGCCCATTTTCATCTCTTTCGGCAGGCCACCCACGTTGTGGTGAGATTTGATAACGTGCGCTTTACCAGTCGCAGACGCGGCAGATTCAATAACGTCAGGATAGATAGTTCCCTGCGCCAGCCACTTCACATCTTCCAGTTTCAGTGCTTCTTCATCGAATACTTCAACGAAGACGCGACCGATGATTTTACGTTTTGCTTCCGGATCGTTTTCGCCAGCCAGTGCTGACAGGAAGCGGTCTTCTGCCGGAACGTGAACAATGTTCAGGCCGAAGCGATCGCCAAACATATCCAGAACCTGCTCTGCTTCGTTGAGACGCAGCAGGCCGTTGTCGACAAATACGCAGGTCAGGTTTTTACCAATTGCACGGTGCAGAAGCATTGCGGTTACGGAAGAGTCCACGCCGCCAGAGAGGCCAAGGATCACTTTATCGTCGCCCACCTGTTCGCGGATGCGGGCTACCGCGTCGTCGATAATTTTCGCCGGAGTCCACAGGGCTTCACACTGGCAGATATCACGCACAAAACGCTCCAGCATACGCATACCCTGACGGGTGTGAGTCACTTCCGGGTGGAACTGCACACCGTAGAAGCGTTTTTCTTCGTTAGCCATAATGGCAAACGGGCAGCTTTCGGTGCTGGCTACGGTAACGAAATCTTGAGGAATTGCAGTTACCTTATCACCGTGGCTCATCCACACGTCAAGCAGCGGTTTGCCATCTGCGCTTAATGCATCTTCGATACCATGAATCAGCGCGCTATCAGTTTGTACTTCAACCTGCGCATAACCAAATTCACGTTCGTTAGAGGCTTCAACGTGACCACCCAACTGCATCGCCATGGTCTGCATACCATAGCAAACGCCGAATACCGGTACGCCTGCTTCAAAGACATACTGCGGCGCACGCGGGCTGTTTTCTTCGGTGGTACTTTCCGGGCCGCCGGAAAGAATAATGCCGCTTGGATTGAAGTCACGAATTTGTGCTTCTGTCACATCCCACGCCCACAGTTCGCAGTAAACACCCAGTTCACGCACGCGGCGCGCAACCAGTTGAGTGTACTGAGAACCGAAGTCCAGAATGAGGATGCGATGCTTATGAATGTTTTCCGTCATTGACGCTTATTCCGAGGCAAGTGAAACAGATAATATAAATCGCCCGACATGAAGTCGGGCGAAGAGAATCAGGAGCCCAGACGGTAGTTCGGGGACTCTTTAGTAATGGTCACGTCGTGAACGTGGCTTTCCTGAATGCCCGCACCGCTGATACGTACAAACTCCGCTTTAGTACGCAGTTCGTCGATAGTACCACAGCCGGTCAGGCCCATACAGGAGCGCAGGCCGCCCATCTGCTGGTGGATGATCTCTTTCAGGCGGCCTTTGTACGCTACGCGACCTTCGATACCTTCCGGCACCAGTTTGTCAGCGGCGTTGTCGCTCTGGAAGTAACGGTCAGAAGAACCTTTGGACATTGCGCCCAGAGAGCCCATCCCACGGTAAGATTTGTAAGAACGCCCCTGGTAGAGTTCGATTTCACCCGGAGATTCTTCAGTACCTGCCAGCATGGAACCTACCATCACCGCGCTTGCACCAGCAGCGATAGCTTTCGCAATATCGCCGGAGAAGCGAATACCACCGTCAGCGATAACCGGAATACCGGTGCCTTCCAGGGCTTCTACTGCGTCAGCAACGGCGGTGATCTGCGGAACCCCCACACCAGTAACGATACGAGTCGTACAAATAGAGCCAGGGCCGATACCGACTTTAACCGCGCTGCAACCTGCTTCTGCCAGCGCGCGGGCACCAGCAGCTGTTGCTACGTTACCGCCGATGATTTGCAGATCCGGATATTTAGCGCGAGTTTCACGGATACGCTGCAGAACGCCTTCAGAGTGACCGTGAGAGGAGTCGATCAGCAGAACGTCAACGCCTGCGGCAACCAGTGCATCAATACGCTCTTCGTTTCCAGCACCCGCGCCAACCGCTGCACCAACACGCAGACGACCTTGTTCGTCTTTACACGCGTTCGGTTTACGTTCCGCTTTCTGGAAGTCTTTCACGGTGATCATGCCGATCAGGTGGAATTCGTCATCAACCACCAGCGCCTTCTCAACGCGTTTTTCGTGCATTTTTGCCAGCACAACTTCGCGGGCTTCGCCTTCACGCACAGTCACCAGACGCTCTTTCGGCGTCATGTAAACGCTAACTGGCTGGTTCAGGTCGGTCACAAAACGCACGTCACGACCGGTGATGATGCCGACCAGTTCGTTTTCTTCGGTAACGACCGGGTAGCCCGCAAAGCCATTACGTTCAGTCAGTTCTTTCACTTCGCGCAGCGTCGTGGTTGGCAGAACTGTCTGTGGGTCAGTCACCACGCCAGATTCGTGTTTTTTCACACGGCGAACTTCTTCAGCCTGGCGTTCAATAGACATGTTTTTGTGGATAAAGCCGATACCGCCTTCCTGAGCCAGAGCAATAGCCAGGCGCGCTTCCGTTACGGTATCCATTGCTGCGGAGAGCATAGGGATATTCAGACGAATAGTTTTCGTCAGCTGGGTGCTGAGGTCAGCAGTATTCGGCAGAACGGTAGAGTGAGCAGGAACGAGGAGAACGTCGTCAAATGTGAGAGCTTCTTTAGCGATACGTAGCATGGGCAATATCTCGACCAGAGTGGTTAATAAATATTGCCGTGGCATTATACAGAGCGTAACCGATTGCATCTACCCCTTTTTGCAAAAAATGCTTGCTATCCCCAGAAGGCGGGTTACTATCGATTGAATAACCTGCTGATTTAGAATTTGATCTCGCTCACATGTTACCGTCTCAATCCCCTGCAATTTTTACCGTTAGCCGCCTGAATCAAACGGTTCGTCTGCTGCTTGAGCAGGAGATGGGACAAGTGTGGATCAGCGGTGAAATCTCGAACTTCACACAACCGGCCTCCGGTCACTGGTACTTTACGCTCAAAGACGATACCGCCCAGGTTCGCTGCGCGATGTTCCGCAACAGCAACCGCCGGGTTACCTTTCGCCCACAGCACGGGCAACAGGTTCTGGTTCGCGCCAACATTACGCTGTATGAGCCGCGCGGTGATTATCAGATTATCGTCGAGAGTATGCAGCCAGCCGGTGAAGGCTTGTTGCAACAGAAATACGAACAACTAAAAGCGAAGTTGCAGGCAGAAGGTTTGTTCGATCAGCAACTAAAAAAACCGCTCCCCTCCCCCGCGCACTGTGTCGGTGTGATTACATCCAAAACCGGCGCGGCGCTGCACGATATTTTGCATGTGTTAAAACGTCGAGATCCTTCACTGCCGGTGATTATTTACCCTACCGCCGTACAGGGCGATGATGCGCCAGGGCAAATCGTTCGCGCGATTGAACTGGCGAACCTGCGTAACGAGTGCGACGTATTGATCGTCGGTCGCGGCGGCGGTTCGCTGGAAGATTTGTGGAGTTTTAACGATGAGCGTGTGGCGAGGGCGATTTTTGCCAGCCGAATTCCGATTGTCAGCGCCGTCGGTCATGAAACCGATGTGACGATTGCCGACTTTGTTGCCGATCTGCGCGCACCAACGCCCTCTGCCGCCGCCGAAGTCGTGAGCCGCAATCAACAGGAGTTACTGCGCCAGGTGCAATCTGCCCGCCAGCGGCTGGAGATGGCGATGGATTATTATCTCGCCAACCGTACCCGGCGCTTTACGCAGATTCATCACCGTTTACAGCAGCAACATCCGCAGTTACGTCTGGCGCGGCAGCAAACCATGCTGGAGCGACTGCAAAAGCGGATGAGCTTTGCGCTGGAAAACCGGTTGAAGCGGGCAGGTCAGCAACAGCAACGACTTGAACAACGTCTGAATCAGCAAAATCCTCAACCACGCATTCATCGCGCGCAGACTCGCATTCAACAACTGGAATATCGCCTGGCGGAAACTCTGCGAGCACAGCTTAGTGCCACGCGTGAACGCTTTGGTAATGCAGTGACACATCTGGAAGCCATGAGTCCACTGTCCACGCTGGCGCGTGGCTATAGCGTCACCAGCGCCGCCGATGGGACAGTGCTGAAGCAAGTTAAGCAGGTAAAACCCGGTGATACATTGACCACGCGTTTGAATGATGGCGTGGTGGTCAGCGTGGTGAGCGACGTGACGAAAACACGCAAATCACGCAAAAAAGCGGTGAACTCGTAGGCCGGATAAGCTGCGCCTGCATCGCATCCAGCAATATCACCATGCCAGCACCAGATGCAACCAGGCCATTATTGGAAACAGGTGGCAAAACCTGGTGTTTTACCCGCCTCAATACCACAATCCTGAGTACTATTTTGTTCAAACATGCCGCAATATAATACCCCGGCTCGATCGGTTGAAAAGTAAGGGAAGTTTTTAGGGGATGAGGGCCACCCTAACGAATTAAAGCTGTTAGATAACACCTCTAACTCGTTATATGTCGGCGCACTATCCATGCTACCGCACTGTTTCTTGATATCCCATTTTGACGAATCAACGACATGAGCAAGACCCCACGTTTCGTTATTGATATCAGGTGTCCCGGCTGCTTGTGCCCCAGAGGGTAATTCCGTCGACAGCAATGGTCGATGTAATGTTTTTCCATTCACCCCCACCGTATCCGCCATATGTCCCCAGAAATGAGCCGAGGAGACGTTCGGGCTGGTGATAACAGTGAAAATAGTGTCCATCGTCGCGTTGATGCTGGTGTTATCGGTCAGCGTCACCGTCAGCGGCGTTTTATATCCAGGCGTATTATCCTGTTTAATCATAAATGTCGCTGTACCGTCGGAACCGGTGGTTCCCTGGAGTGAATTACCACTATCAGTCATTATGACCGTCGCGCCAGTTGGCGGCTGAACGGTCAGATCATCCATTGCCGCCACATCGCCATATAAAGTCGCACCTGGGTTGCGCGGCGCTGCATCACCGCGTTTCAGGCTAAAGGCCACGTTTGACACTGGGTTCCCGGCGCTGTCTCTCACGGTGACAGTCACAGGCATAGATTCCCCTTTCTTCACTTTCGCAGCCTGAGTAGAAGAATCAAACGCTGGTGAGGTAAGTGTTACCACAGACACCGAAGCGTTAGGGTTCAGCAAGCAGGCCTGCAATGCGCGGCTTCTGTTCGCCGCCTCAGCCTGGCCATTATACAAATCGACAGTCGCGCATCTGTTGACTCCACTGGTATCACACGTTGAGTCCACTGCCCACCAGGCATACCCCGATGACTCCACCGGCCAGCCGGTATCAGCCATCAATGTTCCATTGGGATGACGGTTATACAGCGATATAAGTTGCTCGTTGGTCGGCCAGCGCGCGGCCTCACACGCCGCCGTGCCGCTACGTTCCCTTTCCTGAACAGTAGGCACAAGCCAACTTTCACTATTTAAATCCTTAACGTGAACGCCTGAGGTGTTCGTTAACTCAGCCTTTATTTTAGGCCGCACAAAAACGGTGCCATCTGCCGCCGTCACCGTTTCCCCCATATGCCCCCACATGTTGGCTACGCTAACGTCCGGGCTGGTGATAACCGTGAAAATCGCGTCCAGCGTGGCTGTTGGCATAGGGCTGAAGCCCAGTGCTTTTACGGTTATCGGCGTTCTAAGACCGGTCGTACTATCCTGGTGAAGATTCAGCGTCGCTTTACCCTGAGCATCAGTCTGAATAACCAGATAACTGGTATTACTACGACCATTCATGCTGGCGCTTTGTATGGTTTGTGCTGGGTTGAACGTATCAGCCACCAAATCATCCGTCGTTACCGTTTCGCTGAGCGATGTGCCCGCGCGATTGTAGCTGGCGGCACGCAAAATCCCTACCGACTCAAATGGTGCAGGCGAGCCATCCGCACGGGTCACAGTAATCGTCAACGGAAGCGGTGAGCCTTTATGTGCTTTCCCGGCCGGTAACGAACTATCCCAGTTTTCCTCCGCAGTGGTCAGGGTAATATTGCCCACCGACTCCACACTTTCCAGACAGGTCTGGAAGTTGAGCTCTGCAGAATCCGACGCGACATGTCCAGTATTCCCCACCTTGAGGTTAATATACTGATAATTAGGATTAACAGCGCCTGAACTGGAGACAACGCTTCGTGACCAGAAGTACGGCTTTGGCGCTGTTGACTTGTCAAGCGGCCAGCCCTGTGCCGTTTCAATCGTTCCTGAAGGGTATGCCTCATATAACGATTGCAGATCGCCAATAGACGGCAGTTTATCTTTACAACCTCCCTGCATACCACTCAGCGCATTATTGATAGTCAGTCGCTGCCAATATTCATTGTTAACAATAAGCCCATTGGAAGAACCGACTTCATCTTTTAACTGTGGGCGATGGAAGACTTTGCCGTTTTTAGCCGTTAAGGTCTCCGGCATATGACCCCAGAAGTTAGCTTTTGGCGTATCCGGGCTGGTAACGATCGTGAAAATCGCGCTCAGCGTATTCGAGATAATGCCGTTACCGTCATCAATTTCTGCGGTGAGCGGGATACGCGTACCGTCTCCCTTATATATCTGGCGTAGAATAAAAGTGACCGTACCGTCACCACTGGTCATGCTGTAATATTTATTTCCGTCATCAAAATAACCGTTGGAATTATTGTAACTGTCTTGCACATAAATCAGCCGTGACTGATTGGTAATCTTGCCGTTGTTGGTCGCATTTGAGGTTCGAGCCACGGTGAAACCATGATTCAACGTAATCGGCACATAACCTTTCGGATTTCCCTGGGCGTCGCGAGTGGTCACCGTCATGGTGATTTGATCCCCGGTATTGCTGTAGTCTGTTCTGACTTTTACTGCATCAAGGTTGTCATACTTTGCCGTTTTATCAGACGTTAATTCGATGGTGCTCACCTTCGGATTTGCCGTTGTCTGGCAGGTCAGATACCCTAACTCCGTGGATGCCAGACTGTAGCTGGTCCCGTCGCTCAATTGTACGCTTTTATATTTGCGATCCTCGATACTGTCTTTTTCCGGTGTGCTGGAGTCGTAACCTTTTTTTAGCAAGACAGGCCAGCCATCTACCGCATGTCCACGCCATTCACTGGAGAGTGTGAGTAACGCGTCCTGAGTCGGAATATAATCCGCGCCACAGCCGCCATTACTGGCCTTCGTCGCCTGATCTTCGGTAAACAGAGCCCAGCTTTCGTTATCCTCTACATCAGACTTACGTTTGGCGGCAGGGCTATCGGTTAGTTCCGTAAACAGAATCGGCCGTTTAAATGTCAGTCCACCTGCGCTCAACGTTTCCGGCATGTGGCCCCACATATTCGCTTTATCGGTATCCGGACTGGTAACCACGGTGAAAATGGTATCCATTGCAGCCTTTTTTGTCGGATCGGAATAGAGCGCGGCGGTGAGCGCCGTTTTCGTGCCGTGGGTATCCGGACGCGTAATATTGAGAATTTTACTTCCGTCGCTACCGGTTAGTGCCACATATGCTGTCGCTGTATCGTTGAGCACCATCTCATCAGGCAGACCCGCATCAACCACCACCGATGAAACAATCCCATCACCGCTACCTGCCGTATGACGTTCACCAGAACGGGTATATCCATCGCCACGTTTCAGGGTAAATGGCATATCTGCCATCGGGTTACCGGCAACGTCTTTGACCGTCACCTTCACCTGTAACGTCTCGCCCTTTTTCAGCTTTGCCGCATTAAGCGAACTATTCCACTGCGCCTGATCCACCACTTCCAGTGTAATGATGCTTGCGGGAGGGTTAGCATCTTTCAGACAACTCATATAAATCGAGTCATCGGCAGCATTCTGTACGTTCCCGTTATTCAACCAGACGGAGGCAAGGTGCGGAACTTTATCCATCGGCGTACCGCTCCAGTATTGTTCACGCAAGGTGGGCCAACCATGAACGGTTTGAATCGTATTGTTACTGTTGGCGTTGTACAGAGCGGTAAGCTGTAACTGGCGTGGCACTTTATTTTTCTCGCAACCGCCAGCCGCGATATTTTCGATATCAGACTGCGCCACACGCACCCAGGTTTCGTTATTTTCCACTAGTGAACGGTTTCCTGCGCTCACTTCAGAGAATAATTTCGGTCGCTTAAAAGTTATAGAATCCACAGTGATGGATTCGTCCATGTGACCCCACATTTGCGCACTGGCTACATCCGGGCTGGTGGGGGTAGTAAAAATCACGTTGTAGTTAACGGTATTGGGAACATAAGAGTTAGTCGGCGTGATATCCAGAGGAGTCCCCAGCCCAACGCCTTGCGGCTGCTCAATGTCCACCGTTGCTATACCTCGAGCGTCGGTTGTACCGGAATAGACAGTTGTGGGCTGAGAAGTACCGTAGAAAGTACCGTTCATCTCTATCGCGCCGCTGGTTGGATCATCAAACCCAGTAACCTGCCCTGGACGGTTATACCCCATGCCTTTGGTGATGGTGAAATTTGTAAACGGCACAGCCGCGTCATTTAATGCGTTATAGGTTCGCACTGTCATGACAATTTTTTCACCGACTTTAGCCTGCGCCCGGCTTCCAATAGCGACATCATGATCGGTCGTGACCGCCACCTGCGCGACCATTTCATTACCTGAACAGGAAAGGTAGTTTTGTTTAAAGCCAGAATAACTATCGACCAGCCCCGTTTTGAAACTGACCGATGAATGCGTCGCCTGCTCCACCGCGCTTAAGTAATCTTGTTTTGCCGTTGGCCAACCGTATTTTGTGCCTATAACATTAGCAGGATAAGCGTTGTACAGACTTTCCAGCGAACTCTGGCGCGGAATATGTCCCGTTCTACATTCCGCCTGCATAGAGCCATTTTGGTCAAACAGTGCCCAGTCTTCGTTATTTTCCCGCATAGAACCCAGTTCATGAGCAGTTTCATCCGCCAGCAGCGGGCGTTTAAAAACGCTACCAGATTCGATAATCCCGAGCATATGCCCCCACATTCTGGCCTTATCGCTGTCCGGACTGGTTACTACTGTGAAAATGACATCTTTCGCATCAGACGCAGTGAAGTCACTACGCATTCTCGCCGTAATATGGGTTTTAACGCCAGCGCCATCGGGCTGACTCAACCTCAATGAGGCCTGACCGTTAACATCTGTTATCCCTTCATAAGTATGCGCATCAACCTGGTGAAAATTGGCTCCTCCCGTTATTTGCACCGGATGCGCTTCCCATGCGTCGTCGGATTGATTCTTTCGGTTGATGCCATCATCCAGATGCAGCGAGAAATAGTAGTAAGCCAGCGGCTGACCATTATTTTTGTTATCGGTGATTGTCAGTCGCATAGAGGCATCTTCACCCACCTTAACCTTCATCGCCTGTACCGTTGAGTCATAGCTTGCAGGTGTGAGAATCAGTTTTGGTTCAACGTCCGGTGCCTCTTTATCCACACAGCTAACAATAAGTTTTGTATCGTCCGGTTTTTGCGCTTCGCTACGGTTAGACACATCTGCCGCATGATGCTGCCCGGTCATGCCCGCGAGGGATGACCAGTAATAATCTCCCTGCATCGGCCAGCCAGCGACTTCCTGAATTGATGTAGGAACCACCGTCGCCATCGCGCCAAACTGGCGCATACCAGGCAAAATATCGCAGTGATTATCTGCGCCACTCCAGGTGAAGGTTGACCAGGTTTCATTATGATCGTCGACGCTGCTTGCTTCATTATCGACTTCAGCCGCCAGTTTCGGACGGCTGAAGGTATAATCCCGAGCCTTGAGCGTATCCGCCATATGACCCCACATGTTTGCCTGTGGTACGTCCGGGCTGGTGAGAACGCTAAAAATGACCGCCGTTTCGCTGGTTTGGCTAATGCCAGACAGGCTTACGACCAGCGGCGTTTTTACGCCTTGCCCGTTCGGTTGAGCCACCGTTACCGTCGCCGTACCATTTTGATCCGTCGTGCCGTGATATTCCGTTGCCGTGGTGGTAAGCTCCGTACTCCCCAGTTTTACCGGACCGATGTTATTCACCACGCCCTGACGGTTTTCTGCATCCCGACGTTTGATAATAAAAGGAATATTTCCTGCCAGATTGCCCTGACAGTCTTTCGTCGTCACCGTTAGCGTAATTGAACCATCTACGGTCGTTTTTGCCGCTTTCAGCGTATCGTCATATCCGTTAGCGGTAATGGTAACCAGATCACCCTGTGCAGCCGCGATGTTCAGCGTCACTTTATTATCAACCAACGGCACTGACCCCTGATTAGGTACGCCCGTTAAGGTAAAGAGATAAAGTAAAGGTATCGTTTGTTGTTGGTCAATTCGCGGCCAGGCAACCAGAGAATGTCCAGCCAGATCCTGGGCACAAAATGACCTGTCTGGGCGCGGCTGTGGATCTAACGGCGTATCCGGCGTGGCGGCCTCAGCCCACACCAGAGAAACAGAAGGTGGATTTTGATTTTCCCAACGCAGCAGCGGTGGCGTGGCGAAAACGTCCCCTTCAGTATCCAGAGGGCTCAGTAAGATCATCTGCGTAGCCGTATCATCTACGCTAAATTCACTGGGTTTTGCAAAGGCCTGAACATCGTGAGGTTCTGTCGGTTCAAGCAGGGTGCTGCCCTGATAAACGGGTATACTGGCGCTCTCTGCCCCAGGCACAGTGCCATTGATTGCGTCGGTCGAGATACCCGTTTGTTGCCACTGGCCACCTTTTAACACTGCCGCTACCTGAAAAGAAAGGGAGAGCAGTAAAACCGCCGTTATCGCTTTTATCAGTTTCAAAGCCCCGCCCATAATTGAAACCTGCCCGTTTAAAGTTACTTTTTCACCTCAACCCACTTTGCTTAACGCAGGTTAAGCAAAGTGCGCGGAAAAGCACCATTCCCCTGGGGAATGGTGCCGGTGACGATTATTTTCTCTGGTAGTCGATGGACAAACCGTAGCCCTGAACACCATCTGCGCCAATTGTGAGGCCGCCTTCGCTGTAGTCGAACGCAGTCTTCGCTTCGGCATTGGTAACCGGGATAACCAGGTCGCTGTTGTTGTAGCTCGGGTTGACAATCCCCCCCGCCGTCCGCAACTGCAGACTGGTGCCGGTAAAGCGCCAGCGGTAGTTGTACTGGCTGGTAACCTCTTCACCCGTATCGTAGGAACCGTTGCTGTTTTTATCTTTCCACAGCATGACCTGATAGGTGGTATTCGTTTTAAGTTTGGTATCTTTGCCCAGCAGGTTGGTATTGACATCCTTCTCGTGAATGACAACTTTAACTGCGTCATCAAATACTGGCCCTTCAGGAATATCATCGCTGTCAGAACCACCGCCTGCATTAGTAGAGAGATCCAACAGCACCAATTGTTCTGCGACATTAGGGTCGCCGGTTGTCGTGGTTGGGGTAATTTTCAAACCGATATAGCGGTCAGCATCTGCTGCGGCAATAGTGTAAGTGTCACTGCCAGCAGTACCGATCTCCTTCGGATCGCCCCCCGCCTGGTCACTAAAGCTCATCCATTGCAGCGTCGCTTTTGTCGCGGTGTTGTTGTCATCAAGATCGCCCTGGGTATCGCCAATGGCCCAGTTTGCCGTTAACTTATCGCCAACATGAAATTGCTTTTCGCCATCCGTAGATGCAGTTCGACCACCGCGATCAACGGTTATGGACACATGAGATTTATCGGCGTCGGTGATTTCTGTCGCGCTACGGGTTATCCACGGCACTGTACCCTGAATCGTTCCGGTTGATTGCGTCTCTGATTGCCACTGGCCAGCTCTTAGATTGCCCTGCCCTTCTGCCATGGCGGCAGGTACTGCGCAGTACCCTGCCAGAGCCAGTGCCAGCGCGACTTTGGTCATCGGTCGCTTTAAATAATGTTTCATTCAACTCTCTCCTTGATTAATTTCCAGCGGCTGGCCGATCGGCCATTACGCCGATCTAGTGCTTGCTGTAAACCACACGTAATCCATATCCCTGCACGCCATCTTCTTTTTGAGCACCGAACTTCTGCACGGCCTCCTCGTTGGTGGCAGGGATAACGATATCTTCATTACTGGTATTTGTTTGGGCGCCGGTGTAGCCGTTAACGCTTTGCCCGGTAAATTCCCACTGGTAGTCGTATTGCGCCATATCTTCCTCGGTCAGTTTCTCCGACTGCTGGAAGACACCATCTTTATTGGCATCGCGCCACAAAACAAAGCGGTAGGCGTTATCTACAGGCAAATGCTCTTTCTCATTGTCGATAAGATTGACGGGGTTAGTCGCAGATATACGGTAGATAAACGCATTAACATCATTCCCCCCCGCACCAAGGAATGTCACATCCACATAGTTGCTGTCGTCATACGGAGCAGCTTTTGCTTTCCAACGGAAAGTGCCGGGTAACGTACTGGAGAGTGTAACGGTTCCTTTCTCTTTATCTTGCTTCGCGATAAAGACACAGGGGTTATCGGTTGAGCAGGGCTTATTGGCGAGCGTGACTTTTTTGTCTTGTGCATCATAAAGTTGTGGACTCAGACCATTGTCTGGAAGCGGATCACCGTTACGATCCGTGTCATCACCAAAGCTGTCGGTTATATCGAGATCCATCACCACGCCATCGACACCATCAGCCTGGGCGCTGGCTTCATGGCTGTGATTGTTCTCTTCTGGTACGTCAGAAATATTATTAACGATCAGCTCAATTTTACGGTCCTGCTGTACGGTAATTTCCACCACACCGGAGTTTTGCCGATGACCCTTTTCATCTTCCAGCGCCAGACGCACTCGCCAGGTGTTGAGCTTTTCTTGTTCGGCTTGATCAGAGCTGTATTGCCAGGCAGGCAACACCAGATTCCAGTGATTATTGTTACCCTCGGTGATGGTGTTGGCTTTCACCACAGGCATCACTAGCGTACGGGCGGCATTGTTTTTCGCCTGCCAGGAGGCGGCGACAATTTTATAGTGATGGTTGATCAGCGCATTAATGGTCCACTTACATTTTTCCAGCCCCACCGCAGCTTCTGGGGTGTCCTTGATAACACATTCCGGATGTTCGTTAGTGGAATCAGCCTTTAGCCAGAGCGTAACGTCGAGAGGGTCTTTTTCTTTATATTCCAGAACAATAAAATTATTACGCTCAACAAAGTCATGTCGGCTACCCATCAGCGAGTGGGCTGCTTTGACATTATCGCTATTCAGTTGATCTTTAAGTGGTACACCGAACTGATAGTTAACAGTAGCGTTAATACTAAGATCACTGTTATCTCCAGTGCCTGCTTTATATTCCGTCCCGACTGACAATAACGGAACTGGTTGATAGTTAACTCCAAGCGTCACCGCATACGGATCTTTCTCTAAATTATCAGTGCCGAACAGCGCAACTTCGTCACCATAATATTGCTCGAAAACAACTTTGCCCCCCAACTGTGGATAAGAAGGTAGCCAGGCTTCCGCACGAACATCCCAACCACGCGCAGGTCGTTCTAAATAGAAGTCGAAATCTTTTGAGTCTTTCCAGTCAGAAAGTGGATGGTAATAGTTACCAGAAAGCTTTAAATAATCCGTCCAGGCTTCAGTCCCTAACCCTAAACGGCGATGTCCGCGAGTGAAATCATAATCGTAAAATATATTTCCACCCAGAAGCCATTTATCAAAATTATGCCTCCCCCCAAAACCTATATTACCTATCGTGCGTTCCTCTTTACGTTGAGCGGATAACTGGCTGAAATAAACGCTTTTTTGATTGTCATATAAAGGAACAAAATAGTCGATTGAACTACCGTCCAGCGAGCCATCCTGACCGATAGAAAGATTTGAGCGGACTTTACCGTATGGAGAAAGCGCACCTTCAATATAAGACTGTGCAGATGAGGTGATTTGCCCTTGCAGATAGCTTCTGGCCTGGGATTCCAGAGCTTCTGGGGTCAGGTTCTCAAACCCCTGCTGGGCGGATTCGGCGACGTAGTTGGCACCACGCTCTTTGAAGGATTTACCTTTATTATTTTGTTCTTCTTGTAAGGCTGCTTCGCTTCCCAAATCCGGTAATGAAGAGTCACTTTGCTTAACCTTTATCTCTGGTGTCGCATAAGCAGCACCAGAGATAAAAATTAGCATAAAATAGCGTATCCATCGCAACATGCCTTTTCCCTGTAACGATTTTATAATCTGAAATTAGCTTCGGCATTGTATTCCAGATAGTTCAGAGATTGCACACCAGAAATGCTAAATATATTCTTAAAGTTATAATAATGGGAGTTTGTTCACTCTAATTACGTGTTAAAGTAATAGAAAATAGCTCATAAAATTTATACCGGGAATATATAAAAGAAAAATATATATTCCCGTGATATTAAGCAGTGGTAAATTCAACGCGTTTTTTAGAAATTAAACCGTGTCCATTCTGGCAGAAATAATCCACCGCGCCACAGGCTTTTAATACCTGTAACGGCTGATGACAGTCAGGGCAAAGCGCCTGAACAGTGAAATCTTTATCGCAAGTTGTGCAGTGAGCCGTCTCGCCATTGCGTTCGAGAGGGCTTTGGCAGACTGGGCAGTTGAGTTCCATATTTCTTCCTCGCGATTGGTTGGGTTTCCCTTCCTGGATGGCAAGAGAAACCCAATAAGTAATTACTTACTTTTCTTAATGTGCTTCATCAGACGCTTACGTTTACGCATCTGGGTCGGCGTTAGAGTGTTACGCTTGTTCGCATACGGGTTTTCCCCTTCCTTGAACTGAATACGAATCGGCGTACCCATCACGTCCAGAGATTTACGGAAGTAATTCATCAGGTAACGTTTGTACGAGTCAGGCAGGTCTTTCACCTGGTTGCCGTGAATCACCACAATCGGCGGGTTATAACCACCAGCGTGGGCATATTTCAGCTTCACACGACGCCCGCGAACCAGTGGCGGCTGGTGATCTTCAACAGCCATGGTCATGATACGCGTCAGCATAGATGTCCCCACACGACGGGTAGAGCTGTCATATGCTTCACGTACTGATTCAAACAGGTTACCAACACCGCTACCGTGCAATGCAGAGATAAAATGCACACGAGCGAAGTCGATAAAGCCCAGACGGAAGTCCAGCGTCTCTTTCACCTGCTCTTTCACTTCCTGGCTCAGGCCGTCCCACTTGTTCACCACAATCACAAGTGAGCGTCCACTATTGAGAATAAAGCCAAGCAGGGAGAGATCCTGATCGGAAATACCTTCGCGTGCGTCAATCACCAACATCACCACGTTGGCATCTTCAATCGCCTGCAACGTTTTGATTACGGAGAATTTCTCTACAGCATCGGTGATTTTGCCGCGTTTACGTACGCCAGCGGTGTCAATGAGCACATACTCACGTCCATCGCGTTCCATCGGAATGTAGATACTGTCACGCGTCGTGCCTGGCATGTCGTAAACCACGACGCGCTCTTCACCCAGGATACGGTTAGTGAGTGTAGACTTACCGACGTTTGGACGACCAACAATCGCCAGTTTGATCGGCAGACTTTGCGGATCAAAGTCGTCTTCCTCTTCTTCTTCGCCGTTCTCTTGCGCTTCAAATTGCGCCCAGTATTCAGCGTCTTCGTCGACTTCTTCTTGCGGCGCGATATCTTCCATCCACGGCAGCAGCACGTGCTCCAGCAGACTTAATACGCCACGACCATGCGAAGCGGCAATTGGGTAAATTTCACCTAAACCAAGTGAATAAAAATCAACGATTGCTTGATCCGGGTCCAGTCCATCGGTTTTGTTCGCCACCAGGAAGGTTGGCTTTTCGCGGGAACGCAGATGTTTGGCAATGGCTTCATCCGCAGGCATCAGACCCGCGCGCGCATCCACCATAAACAGCACCACATCCGCCTCTTCAATCGCCAGCAGCGACTGTTCCGCCATGCGAGTTTCTACACCGTCTTCTGTACCGTCAATCCCGCCGGTATCAATACAGATAAACTCGCGGCCTTCAATTTCCGCACGACCGTACTTACGGTCACGAGTCAGACCCGGGAAATCCGCAACCAGCGCATCTCGGGTGCGAGTTAGACGGTTAAATAACGTGGATTTTCCTACGTTAGGGCGCCCGACAAGCGCGACCACAGGTACCATGTTTAAAGCCTCATTTTTATAAATCATCAGACAACGCACGCTATTTTCGCGTCGTTGTTAAAAACAGGAAAACGGCTCCTGTCCAGGAGCCGTTTTCAAAGTGAACGACAGAGACGATTAACGTGTAATGGAGTACACGGTTCCGTCTTTTGCCTGGATCAGCAGTTTGCCATCAGCGGCAACCGGGTCAGTCTGGAAACCGGAGCTATCAACTTTTTGTTGGGCAACGAAACGTCCATCTTCCACATTAATCCAGTGCAGATAACCTTCGCTATCACCCACCACCAGGTTGCCATTATACAGCACCGGAGAAGTCAGCAGGCGGTGCAGCAGATCGCTTTGTGTCCACAGCGTCACGCCACCATCGATGGTCAACGCCATTACCCGGTCATTTTGATCAACCAGATAGATACGGTTACCGTCGACAATGAAATCATTCACCGAACCCAGTTCGCGTTTCCACATAATCTGACCACTGCGCAAATCAAGCGCCGTCAGGTTACCATTATAGGCCAGCGCGAAAACAACACCGTTCACAACCACTGGCGTAGTATCAACATCGCTCAGACGGTCAATTTCGGTTGAACCGGTCGCCTGGGAGATACGCTGCTGCCAAATCATCTGTCCCTGCTGCATCAACACAGCACTGACGCGACCATTATCGCCACCGACGACTGCCGCACCAAATGCAGTTGCTGGCGCAGACTCACCACGCAGAGAAAGCGAAGGCATATCAAGGTTAACAGTCCATTTAACAGCGCCGTCAGCTTCGTTCAGCGCCTGCAGCTGACCGTTGCTGGTGTGAATTAACACCAGACCGTCGCTAACCACCGGGCGAGAAAGTGCTTCACCCGCGACTTTGGTTTGCCACGCCACAGTGCCATCGCTGGTGTTCAGCGCGTAAACCTGCGCTTTTTCGCTGCCAATATAGACATGACCACCTGCGACGGTCACACCGCCAGAAAGTAATGCCGGCTCTTTAGATAACCAGCCATCTTTCTCAGCCAGGCTGACAGACCAGATTTCTTTACCATCATCCGCATTCATCGCCTTTACCAAACCAGCGCGATCGGCTGCATAGACAACGTTATCCGCCAGTGCCGGATGAAGATTAGAGTAGAAGTTACCAATGCCGCTACCAACGGAAGTGCTCCACGCCGTGGTCGGCGTAAACTGGTTTTCAACGGTCGGCAATGGGGACATCTTGACCACATCTTCTTCACTGTTAAACAGCGAACAGCCGCTTAAAAGGGTAACGGAAAGCACTCCTGGCAGCAGTAATTTACGCAATTGCATCGGGTCCCTCTCAGATGGACAAATTATTAATTTTCATCTGCATCATTTCACTCAGTGCCGGGGTCACATCGCTTTTCACGCCTGCTTCCCATGCACTACGCGCACCTTGCTTATCACCTTTGCTCAGTAATGCTTCACCACGCAAGTCGGCAACAATGGCAGCCCACCCTTCACCTTTTATGGTATCAAGGGTTTTCAGCGCAGCATCAGTCTGCTTGAGCTGCACCTGAACTCGGGCAAGACGCAGATTTATCACGGCTTTGAGATTTTCATCGCTCGTGTCCGCCAACCCTTGTTGCAATTGAGCGGCGGCTTTCTCTAGTTCATTTTTGTCAACAAATTGCTGCGCAAGTTCCAAAGAAGCCAGCGCGCCGTAAGTATTTTTATTTTCAGCAGCAAATTTTTCCGCCGCTGGGATGCTGTCCGGTTTGCCTTCGCTAACTGCGGTAACCGCATTTTGATAAGCAAGAGAAGCGGAGCGTGCGGACTCAACCTGATGGCTATTCCAGTAGCGCCAGCCAATCAGTGCGCCAACGCCTAAAATCACCCCAACAGCCAGTGCTTTGCCATTTTCAGCAAAAAAGCGTTTAACCGCTTCAACCTGGTCGTTTTCGTTCTCGTAAATTTCCACGCTGTCCTTCTCCTTCCTTAACCCAGTAACGTGTGCAAATGCGCGGCTACGCTATCCTGCGCAACTGTCGTTTGCTCACCAGAGCGCAAATCCTTCACTACTGCCGTGCCATTAGCCACTTCAGACTCACCCAGCACCACAGCAACGCGGGCCCCCCATTTATCAGCGCGGGCAAACTGTTTCTTAAAGTTGCCGCCACCGTGGTTGGTCATCAGTTTCACGCCTGGTAATTCATCACGCAGACGCTCAGCTAATGCCATAGCCGCAGATTGTGTATCAGTACCCGAAGCCACCAGGTATATATCGACAACGGGATCGGCTTTAAATTCCGGGTTAACTGCCTGAACTAACAACACCAGACGTTCGAGGCCCATCGCAAAACCGACTGCCGGTGTGGCGCGACCGCCCAGTTGTTCCACCAGACCGTCATAACGACCGCCCGCGCACACCGTGCCCTGGGAACCGAGGCTGTTAGTGACCCACTCAAAAACGGTACGATTGTAGTAATCCAGACCACGCACCAGACGCTGGTTTACGGTGTAGGCAATGCCTGCGCTCTCAAGCAGTTTGCACAGACCGGCAAAATGCTCGCGAGACTCTTCATCCAGATAATCGCCCAACGCCGGAGCGTCGTTGAGTAACGCCTGCACTTCCGGATTTTTGGAATCCAGCACGCGCAACGGGTTGGTGTACATACGACGTTTACAGTCTTCGTCCAGCTTTTCTTTATGCTGTTCAAGGAACGCAACCAGCGCATCGCGGTAATTGGCGCGAGCTTCCAGCGAACCAATAGAGTTCAGTTCGAGAGTAACGTGCTCAGAGATACCCAGCGCACGCCACCAGCGGGCGGTGAGCATAATCAGTTCGGCATCGATATCCGGGCCTTGCAGACCGAAAACTTCGCAGCCCAACTGATGGAACTGACGATAACGCCCTTTCTGCGGACGCTCGTGACGGAACATTGGCCCGATATACCACAGACGCTGTTCCTGATTGTACAGAAGACCATGCTCGATGCCGGCGCGTACACAGCCCGCCGTCCCTTCAGGACGCAGAGTCAGGCTGTCGCCATTGCGATCCTCAAAGGTGTACATCTCTTTTTCAACCACGTCGGTGACTTCACCAATCGCACGTTTGAATAGCGGGGTCTGCTCTACAATCGGCAAGCGGATTTCACTGTAACCGTAGCTGCCGAGCACGTTTTTCAGTGTGCCTTCAATGCGCTGCCAGATGGCCGTTTCGCCAGGCAGGTAATCGTTCATGCCGCGAATGGCTTGAATGTTTTTTGCCACGTTTATTCTCTTTCTGAATATAAAAATGAACCCTCAACGCTTCCCTCAATATTTCGGGAGCCATGCGGGTTCAATCATACACGGGAAGCGAGGCGCTTCCCATCACGTTATTATTTTTCAACCTGCTGAACGTCAATTCGACGCGCTTCGTCCAGTTGGCTGGCTTTCGCACGAATGCGTGCTTCCAGCTGGTCGATCATGTCGTTATTGTCCAGACGGTCTTTGCGCACGCCATCTTCATAGAGGCCGCTTTTCTTGTTGCCGCCCGTAACGCCAAGCGTAGAAACCAGCGCCTCGCCTGGGCCATTCACCACGCAGCCAATAATCGAAACGTCCATCGGGGTGATGATATCTTCCAGACGTTGCTCCAGCGCGTTAACCGTACCGATAACGTCAAACTCCTGACGTGAGCAGGTCGGGCAGGCGATGAAGTTGATGCCACGCGAACGAATACGCAGCGATTTCAAAATATCAAAACCGACTTTGATCTCTTCGACCGGATCAGCCGCCAGCGAGACGCGCAGCGTGTCGCCAATACCTTCCGACAACAGCAGACCTAAACCAATGGCCGATTTCACCGCCCCGCTGCGTGCGCCACCGGCTTCGGTGATCCCCAGGTGCAACGGCTGATCGATCTGTTTTGCCAGCAGACGATAAGACTCAACCGCGAGGAAAACGTCAGATGCTTTCACACTGACCTTGAACTGATCAAAGTTCAGACGATCGAGATGATCAACATGGCGCATGGCAGATTCCAGCAACGCCTGCGGCGTCGGTTCGCCATACTTTTCTTGCAGATCTTTTTCCAGCGATCCGGCGTTAACACCAATACGAATCGGAATGTTTTTATCGCGCGCACAGTCAACCACCATGCGAATGCGTTCTTCATTACCAATATTGCCTGGGTTAATGCGCAGACAGTCAACGCCGTATTCCGCTACTTTCAGTGCAATGCGATAGTCGAAGTGGATGTCGGCCACCAGCGGTACGTTAACCTGCTGCTTGATGAGCTTGAACGCTTCTGCCGCGTCCATCGTCGGTACAGAGACGCGAACGATATCAGCGCCGACACGTTCCAGCGCCTTAATTTGATTGACCGTTGCTTCGACGTCTGTCGTACGCGTATTGGTCATGGACTGTACGGCGATGGGAGCACCATCGCCAATCGGCACATTCCCAACGTAAATACGTGTTGATTTTCTACGTTGAATTGGAGCCTGGTTATGCATGAAAAATCTCCCGCGTTACCCGTCTGTTACTGCGCCAGTGATTGTTCGGCATTGAGGGTCAGACGCGCAACCTGGTTAGTTCTGATAAAACGACTCAGATCGACAGGTTTCCCTTGATACTGGATCTGTACTGCGGCTGGTGCACCAATTTTCAGTTTATACGGTGCCTGACCGCTTAAATTCAAATTACCGCCTTTACGCTGCATCCCGCTAAACAGTTTTTTGCCGGTAGAATCGGTGACTTCCAGCCAGCAATCAGCAGTAAAGTTCATCACCAGCGCATTAGGATCAGCCGCTGGAGTGGTCACGCCAGCCTGATCAATTGGCAACGGCGCAGCGCCATCTGGCGTTGTTGTTGCAACTGGTGCCGCTGGTGTAGTAGTAGCCGCGATATCAACATTCGCCTGTGAAGGAGGAACAACCGCGTCTTGCTGTGGCGCTACAGCAGGGGCTGGCGTCGTCACGGCTGGCGTTTGCGTGTTCGTGGCAGTGGTATCTACAGCCGCAGGCGATGTAGTCGTCTGGGTTTCGGTAGCAGACGTATCTAACGGTACACTCTGGCTCTGGTTATTATTCAGCTCCGCAGTGGATTGATCAGCCATGGTGCTAATTTCTTCCTGCTGGGCTTTGTGATCCTGCCACCACCAGGCTCCGCTCAGGCCAATCACCACAAACAGCACCAGCCAGGTGAAAGTCATCAACCAGCCATCGCGTTTTTTGCGGCGTTTGCCGAGGGAAAAACTCTGCATTGGCGCAACTTTTGCGGCTCGCAGTGGAGCCTGCTTTTCCAGTCCCGGCAGCAGTTCTTCTTCCGGAATATGGACCAGACGCGCATAAGAGCGGATATACCCGCGCAAGAATGTTGAAGCAAGATCGGCGGGTGCCTTATCTTCTTCAATGTCGCGTACCGTGGAAACCTTCAAACAAAGTCGTTCGGCTACGGCTTGCTGGCTAAGTCCAAGTTGTTCACGGGCATTACGCAAGCGAGCGCCGGTGGTAAGTGCTTCATTTTGGTCGTGCGTGGCTTCAGTATTCATTCGCTGCAGGTACGTTTAAAAGAGAATTGGGATGCCGGTGAACCATCACGCCCACCCACACCGCGAAACATCCGTAAAGTTAACCTTTATCATACAGTATAAGACTGTCTGTGTGCTCGTGACAAAGCCCACATGAATCAAAGCTAACTTACTGTTGCATCGTTACATACTGCCTTAAAGTCAGCAAAAACGCACCGTTAATATTGATCAGACAATTGCAACTTAATGCTACATTCATAAAACATTACGCCACGGTACATAAAGTAACCATGGCGTAATAACTATCAGACCGTTTTAATATCGATGGCTTCACCCTGCATCCGTTTACGCAGAGTACGTTTAGTACGGTCGATGACATCTCCCGCTAACTGACCACAGGCGGCATCGATATCATCACCACGAGTTTTACGCACAATGGTGGTGAAACCGTAGCTCATCAGCACTTTTGAGAAGCGGTCGATACGGCTGTTCGAACTACGACCATACGGCGCGCCCGGGAACGGGTTCCATGGGATCAGGTTAATCTTACACGGCGTATCTTTCAGCAGCTCCGCCAGTTGGTGCGCGTGTTCAGTGCCATCGTTAACGTGGTCAAGCATCACGTACTCGATAGTGACGCGCCCCTGATTAGCATTGGATTTCTCCAGATAACGGCGCACTGCAGCAAGGAACGTTTCGATATTGTACTTTTTGTTGATTGGTACAATTTCATCACGAATTTCGTCGTTCGGCGCGTGCAGGGAAATTGCCAGCGCAACGTCAATCATATCGCCCAGTTTATCCAGCGCCGGAACCACACCGGAAGTGGAAAGCGTCACGCGACGTTTAGACAGACCAAAACCGAAATCATCGAGCATGATTTCCATCGCCGGAACGACATTGTTCAGGTTGAGCAGCGGTTCGCCCATGCCCATCATCACTACGTTAGTGATCGGACGCTGACCAGTGATTTTTGCTGCGCCGACGATTTTCGCCGCACGCCACACCTGACCGATAATTTCCGACACCCGCAGGTTACGGTTAAAACCCTGCTGGGCAGTGGAACAGAATTTACACTCCAGCGCACAACCAACCTGCGAGGAGACACAAAGCGTGGCGCGGTCGTCTTCCGGGATATACACCGTTTCGACACGCTGATCGCCCACAGCAATCGCCCATTTGATGGTGCCGTCGGATGAACGCTGTTCTTCAACCACTTCCGGTGCGCGGATTTCCGCCACCTCTTTCAGTTTGCCACGCAACACTTTGTTGATGTCGGTCATCTCATCAAAGTTGTCGCAGCAATAGTGATACATCCACTTCATCACCTGATCGGCGCGGAAGGGTTTTTCACCTAAATCTTTAAAAAACTCCCGCATCTGCTGACGGTTGAGATCCAGCAGGTTAATTTTTCCATCTTTCGTGGTGACGTTTTCAGGTGTGACTAATTGTTCAGACATATGCTATTCCGGCCTCGTTATTACACGTTATGGCCCCTGGAGGGTTGAAAAAAGAAACGCCCCGGTGAGCGGCTGCTCGTCCGGGGGCGCTGCATTGTACAAATTCTGGCGCACGGATGCCACGTTTGCACGCGGCATTTACGAAATTATTAACGGGTGCGCGGGCACACTTCGCCTTCCCCGAAGAAGTAGGCGATTTCGCGAGCGGCAGATTCTACAGAATCGGAGCCATGAGTGCCGTTTTCAGTCAGGCTGTCAGCGTAGTCTGCGCGCAGAGTTCCCGCCAGAGCGTTCGCCGGGTTGGTCGCGCCCAGCAGATCGCGGTGACGCTGAACGGCATTTTCACCTTCCAGCACGGAAACTACGATCGGACCAGAGGTCATGAACTCAACCAGACCATCAAAGAACGGTTTCCCATCGTGTTCAGCATAAAAGCCACGAGCCTGCTCAACGGTCAGGTGCAGCATTTTGGTGCCGACAATTTTGAACCCTGCAGCTTCAAAGCGCGCAAAGATATTACCAATGACGTTTTTTGCTACCGCGTTCGGTTTAATGATGGAAAAAGTACGTTCAATAGCCATTTTTACCTCTGTAAATTATTCTGTTGTTGTCTGTACCAGCGTACGAGATGGCGCGGATTATAATGAGCAACAGAGCCGTTGACTATTGATGAAGGTAACATTTTTTTAAAATAAACCCAGTTTAAGCAACAAACATGGTGAAAACAGGCTATTGCATAACAAATTTCACTGTCGCTACCTGCCCCACTTCATCCATTACCAGCAATTGATAATCACCTTTTTCCGTTAAATGCAGAGTCACACTGCGCCCGCGTTCAGCTAACGGTTCGCCATTCAGAAACCACCAGCGTTCTCCGGCACCACCGTTGGATTGCACCGGCAAAGTCGCTTCCGCCGCACCAGGTAAACGCTTGATAATGGTGCCATCACGAACGCCAGTCAATTGCAGCGGGAGCTGAGCGTCGTGACCGTACGGTGGGCAAATTGTCGAGGCTGGTGGCAAGCGCACAGCGCGGCGTTCTGATGCAGGCAACCAGGGTTCCAGCGGTAGTGGCCAGACATTCATCATTGCTTGTCGCGCCTGTGGGCAATCGGCGGCGACGCGTTTGCCATTTTCATCCAGCCAGATGGGAAAACGGATGCCATTAATCCCTTCTTGCTCTGGCAGTAACAGGGTTGGCGGCTGGCTTCCATCCAATAACCAGGTTGCCAGACGACGGCGACAGTTACTGTCACCTTCTGGTAAAGACTGCCCGCCAGGCCAGCAGATAACGCCACGAGTGACTGAGTTCGGGCGCGGATCTTCCGGCAGATTTGCACTGCGCGACAACAAAATATTATTAACCTGATTCAACAACGGTACGGCGCTGGCAAAGCCAAACTGACCGACAACGGGCGTGCCGTCCGGTCTGCCAGTCCAGATGCCAATCACATAGCGAGCGTTTACACCTATCGCCCAGGCATCACGATAGCCGTAGCTGGTGCCCGTTTTCCACGCCAGGGGTACGACGCGCGGCAAGGCACCGTCCGGCAAGGGCTGCGCTTCATCAGCCATGATTCGGCGGATGATCCATGCGGCGCCCGGCGACATTAAGGGGCGTTCAAGCAGCGGATCGTCAGGCTGTAAGCGCAATTTTCCTGCCTTACCGTGGCGGGCAAAAGCGGTGTACGCTGCCGCCATATCCTCCAGTTTTGCGCCAGCACCGCCGAGAATGAGCGAAAGATTCGGCACAGCACCATTGGGCAGATACAACGGCAACCCAACATTGCGTAATTTTGCCGCAAACCGTTTCGGGCCATAGGCTTCCAGCACCTGCACAGCAGGTAAGTTCAGCGAGCGTACCAGCGCCTCACTCATGCTGATCGGGCCATGAAAACCGCTGTCAAAGTTTCCAGGCCGGTAATCACCAGTGCGTCGTGGGACGTCTTGCAACAGCGATGCCGGATGGATCAATCCCTCATCCAGCGCCAGACCATAAACAAAGGGTTTGAGCACCGATCCTGGCGATCGGATCGCATTGACCATATCAACATGACCAAAGCGTGAATCATCGTTGAGATCGACCGATCCCACCCAGCCGCGAACACGCATATCGGTATGATCAATCACGATCATCGCGAGTGAACTGCGCGGTGGCAATCGTCCTTTCCAGTTTTGCGCCAGTTCTTCCAGACGCCGCTGAAGACCGGCATCCAGCGTAGTAACAATTTTGTCGCTTTTACTTTTACCGAGCATCATCCGTGAAAACAGCGGTGCCAGTTGCGGCATTTGTCGGGGCGCCAGCCAGACGGGTTCTTCGCTTGACTCTTTTACCTGCTCGCGGGACCACACACCTTGCACCGCCATCCGTTCGAGCACTTTATTACGCGCGGCCTCAGCACGCTCCGGCCAGCGATCCGGGCGCAGTCGGCTGGGCGCTTGCGGTAACACAGCCAGCATTGCTGCCTCGGAATAGCTTAAATTCGCGGGCGATTTTCCAAGATAAGCCCAGCTTGCCGCACCAATCCCCTGCAACGTGCCACCAAACGGGGCGCGGTTAAGATACAGGGTCAGAATGTCACGTTTAGACAGATGCCACTCCAGTTGTAACGCGCGCCAGAGCTGGCGAATTTTACCGCCAAACGTTTTGGGGTGAGGATCAAGCAGACGAGCAACCTGCATAGTGAGCGTGCTGCCGCCGGAGATAACCCGTCCCGAAGTCAGATCCTGCCAGGCAGCGCGCGCCACCGAGAACGGGTTTACGCCAGGATGCTTCCAGAACCAGCGATCTTCGTAATTGATCAGTGCTTCAAGGTAACGCGGAGAAACATCTTCGATAGTCACTGGATAACGCCAGATACCGTCAGCATCGGCGAAGCGCCAGAGCGGCGTTCCATCCTGCGCCACGACCACACGTGCGGGATTGACTTCATGCAGCGGCAGAGGCCAGAGTTTATCTGCTCCCCACGCCGCCAGAATGATAATAAAGGGCGCGGCTGCCAGCGTTATCCAGCAACCGCGTTTACTTAACAGACGAAGCATTTACGGTCTGACAATCAGCAGATCTTCAGCCGCGCCGGTCGCCCGCCATTGAGGAACATACATCGATTCCACCATCGGCTGCGGCACCTGATACGTTCCCGGCGTCACCGCCCGCGCCAGATATACCAGCGTAACCGGCTGGTATTCATCAACGGCAACCGCCGCCACAAAGCGATCGTCACGAAACTCAATGTGCTTAATGCTCGCCTGCTGCATTTGATTAAGCAGGTTTTGCACTTCGCTACCACTTTGCTCCAGACTGGCGCTGCCGTTCGCCAGGTTCTGGTTTTCCAGTTCCAGACCCGCTGGCAGCAAATCAACCACCAGCGCATCTGGCACGCTGTTACTGGCTTTTACCTGCAACCAGACCAGTACCAGATCGCCGCTACGTAAAGAGTCCAGCGATTTGCTCTTACCGTCAGTACCAAGAATATGACGCTCGATTTGCAGCACATTACTCGCAGGTAAAGGTGCGGATTGCGGATAACCGCTGGCATCCACACGCAGCCATAACGGCTGGGTGCCACTGTTAGTTACCTGCAAAGTTGCAAGTTGATCGCTATTCAGATTGCTGTTTTGCGCTTTCTCGCCAGTCAGCGGCTCGGCAGAGAAAGAGGTTTGCGCTTGCCATTTACCCGGTAAATCCTGAATCGAACGGGCAGCCAGGAACAACGCATTACTTTCCTGAGTTGATAGCCAGCGTTCACCAAACACCTGCTGCGAAAGTGTATTCAGCAAGGTGTTCTGCTCATCTGGCAACAGTTTGTTCTCTTCCAGTAAGGAGAGCATCAACGCGTTGTCGCGCAGTGGGCTACCGTAATCGCCAAGCCATATCCGCTCATCATTATTACGCGGCGTTTTCAGCGCCAGCGCAATTGCGTCTACACTCCGCGTCGCATCACCCATGGTTTTCAGCGCAATGCCAAGTTGCAGTAGCGGTAAACCAGAAGCGGCATCTGCACGACGCTCCCAGATTTCACGCAGCGCACCCAGCGGTGCCTTTTGCTGACGAGCCAGCACCAGCGCCGCGTAAGACTGTACTGCGAATTTACTGGCTTTGAGATTATCGGCATACGGGATCGACATCATGCCCGGATCTTGTAAATAGCGCAGCAGACGCTCATTCCCCCGGTTAATGGCTTCTGTCGGCACGCTGTAACCCTGCTCACCTGCGCGAACCAGGAAATCCATCACATAAGCCGTCAGCCAGTACTCTTCGTCGCTGTATTTATCCCATAGCGCAAAACCGCCATTATCGCGTTGCATTTGCAGCAAACGGGAAATGCCAATATCAACTGCCGCACGGCGTTTATCATCACTGTCGCCTTTGATGCCCAACGCCTGTAGCTGGGCTGCATTGGTATAGAGCGACGGGAACAGACCGCTGGTGGTTTGCTCCAGACAGCCGTACGGATATGCTTTTAACTCTTTGATATAACGTGCGATGTTCAGCGGTGGCTTGCCGCTCAACAACAATTGCCCTTCCAGCGTAACAGGCGAGAAGTTTTGCAGTCCGCCCGCCGGTATCGCCCATGTTTCACCAGGCTGCAACACCGTACCATAATTGACGGTTTGCGCCGGGAATGCCGGACGGACGCCAATTTTCCACTGCTTATGCTGATCGGCAACGGTTTCTCCTGGCAAATTCAGGCCACTGATAGTCGCCTGAATTTCACCATCGCCATAACCCGGCAATGCTCGCACCGGGATAAACAGCGTAGTGCGCACGCCTGGCGCTAATTCAACAGGTGCGGGTGAATCGCTTACTAGTTCAACCAAACCGCTGGCGGTCAGGGCAACGTTCAGTTTTTGCGGTTTATCAGTAAGATTAGTGATATCCAGCGTCAGACGCGAAGTGTCGCCACGCGCCATAAAGCGCGGCATGTTCAGTTCGGCTATCACTGGTGCAGCAACAATCACTTTGCTTTCGTTGCTGCCGAAGTCATCTGCCGTCCAGGCTTGCGCCATGACGCGCAATTCACCGTTAAAATCGCCAATCGGCAGTGTAACCGTACCTTCGCCCTGTTCGTTGAGCGTTACCGGCTGTGCCTGTTGCGCGACAATATTGACGTGATTGACCGGTGGCTTACCACCACGTTTCAGTTCATCACCATCGCCACCAAAACGCAGTGCTGCCAGGCGTCCCTGTCCTTCAATGACCTGACCGTAAATATCGTATATGTCTGCGCCATAGCGTTTCTGACCGAAGAACGCCTGCCACGGATCTGGCGTAACGTAATCAGTAATATTCAGCACACCGCTATCAACGGCAGACACCAGTACATTCACCTGTTTTGGCATCTCACCATTTTTATTGCTGGCTTTGATTTTCACAGTTAATGGCTGATTGGGGCGCATTTTTGCCGGTGTTTCCAGCGCCAGACTGAGACGACGGTTTTCATCGCCAAGCGGCAAATGCAACACGCCAACCGCGCGTTTTGGCGTCGCAGAGCGAGATTTATCGCCAGGACGCACCACCAGCGTACTTAAATAGAGGTCGTGCCGATTCCAGGTTTTATCGACCGGAATCGTTAAATCCAGCCCTTGTGCCGGAACATCAATCTCTTGCCACCACAGCGGCCCTTCACTGGACTCGACCATCGCGTAGCCTTTACCCGCCGTTGGCGCGGCAATGTGCAACTTAATGGTATCGCCAGGACGATAACTGGCTTTATCCAGTTTCATCGTGACGCGATCCGGACGTACCGCACCGCTACCGTCGCTGTTGTCCTGCCAGCTATAGCCAGCCCAGAAACGCACGCTACTAACCGCTTCATTCGGCGCTTTGACTTCCAGACGATAAGCGCCCCACTCTACCGGAAAACTTACCTTACCAGTTTCATCCGCTTGAAGATCCAGCGTTTGTTCATTTTCGATCAGATCTTTTTGATCAAACTGTGACTGCCAGCCTTCATCTTCTGACCAGTTCCAGTAGTAATCTCGACGTTCGCGAATCAGACGCACCTGCAAGCCCGAAACGGCTTTTTTCACGCCCTGCGCATCGCTATAAACGATGTCAAAAGCGGCGTTGCTGCCTTCATTAACAATGGGTTGTTTTACAGTCGTGTCAGTACGGTAATCGTAAACCGATTTCAAGGCGAACTGCGGGCGGATCCCCGGGAGCGCATCGGCAGGCCATATAGCCTGTTCAGCACGGCGCGTCACCGGGCGACCGCCAGATTCCAGCAAACTGCCTTGGAGAATAACCTGCAATGGGGAATGCGTTTCCTTCCACTGGCTTTCTGTAGAAACCTCGCCGCGCCCTTTATCATCCAGCGTCAACTGAACTTCATCCAGCGTGCGGGAAAGGTTTTCGGCAGCTATATCGCCAAATTCGAAACCAGGTAATGCAGAAACCGCTTCACGCAGAGGGCGCAGGAAAAGCTGCCCCTGCAAAGTATTACCGTTAGCAGGCGCACCGTACAGGTAGTAACCCACCACGGAGAATTTCACCTCATCTTTCGGCGTTAACGGGATTTTCTCGCCGGTCAGGTTCAACGCCATGCGTTCTGGCATAAAATCTTCGACGTGGAAATCCCACATCCGATACTGGTTATCGCCAGTGTTAGCGCGAATATGCCACATGCCGGTTGCCGCACTGCTATCCAGTTGCCAGGTAAAGTGATAGAGGCCATTCTCCGGCTGACTAACGACACTACGCAGTACCTGCCCGTCAGGTTTAATCACGTCTAACTTGATGGGTTGATCGGGCAATGCTTTACCGTCTGCATCACGCAGTAAGCCGTTGAGGATTACGGTTTCACCCGGGCGATAAAGATCGCGCGGGCCAAACATAAAGAACTGTTTGCTATAACCCGGTGCACCAGCAATGTTAAATTCCGCTAAGTCCAGCGCGGGAAGTTTTAAATCGAGCAGCGTTGTCTGACCATCTTTACGTGCCAGCAGTAATGCCGCGTTTTTGTCGTTTTCCAGCTGTACATGACCCTGTGCATCACTGGTCGCCTGAGTCAGAGTCTGCCCTTTCTCATTTAATAACGAGACTTCAATTCCTTGCTGAGCCGCACCGTTTTCCAGGCTTTGGGTAAAGATATCCAGACGATTGTGATAACGGTGAGCCGATACGCCGATATCACTTAATGTAAACAGAGTCGCGGGATTACTGTAATCGTAACGTCCGGCCTGATTCATCACAGCCAGATACACGCCCGCCTGCTGAAGCGGTTTGATATCACCCAGCGGCAGCAATAATTTTTCACGGGTATTACGCGCAGGATTGAGATCAAAACGTCCGGTGTAGACTAGATCCGCCATCTGCAGCAATTTGTCAGATTGCCAGTTCGCCAGCGAATTGCGGTATTCCCATTGGCTAATGAATGCTGGCAGAGATTCGGGTTTAACACGGAAGAAGTTAACATCGACATTGTTAACGTTGAGCGCCATTACCGGCAGTCCTTCAACGACTTTTCCAGGCAGCAGCGAACCACGGCTGGCAAAACCGACGCTGGGTTGAATATCGCGGGTGGTGATCGTCTTTTCGTAATCTTTACTGAAGGTTGCGTTATTGAGCGCCTTCATTTCCTGCCCAATAGTCACGATCAAATCACGTTTAGGTTCGAGGTGGCGTAAACGCAGCTCTTTAAGATTATCTGACAGCTCCCAGGCACCATCCACTTTGCCGCTTTTTTTATCGACGACATGAATAACACGTGAGAAATCCTGATCCGGGTCGAGGGGGATGGAGAAAGTCAGCACCAGCGTGGCTGCACCATCGAGTTGAACCTCAGAGAGATCAAGCAATGTCAGTGTCTTACCGGCACTCTGTTGTGCCAGCTTTTGCCTCTCCGGCGCAGAGAGTTTTGCTGAACTCGCGTTTTCTGAAGATGTACCTTTAGCAGCTTCAGAAGGGGTATCTTTTTTCACCGCTGTTGGCGCGTTATCGTTGTTGTCGCACCCTGCCAGCGCCAGCATTAACATGCAGGCGGCTATGCGTAACTTTTTCATTTATCATCCCTGCCACAATGGCCCGTTAGCAACGTCGAATAATTATTATGCGTGAGAATTAACGTTATGTAATTCAGTATCACGTCCACAGAATCTGAATTTTGGTGATAAATGTAGCTCAGGCAGCCAAATCAGCCTCTTTTGCTTGTCGCTTTTCACTAAACGTCCGACAATTTAGCCTACCCCGGCAAAAATGGAGATGCCTATGTCCACGACATGGTTTGTAGGAGCCGACTGGCTCGCCGAACATATTGATGATCCTGAAATTCAGATTATTGATGCCCGCATGGCACCGCCCGGACAGGAAGATCGTAACGTTGCCCAGGAGTATCTCAATGGGCATATCCCCGGCGCAGTATTTTTCGATATCGAAGCTCTTTCCGATCACACCTCCCCGCTTCCGCACATGCTGCCGCGCCCGGAAACGTTCGCCGTAGCGATGCGTGAACTGGGCGTTAATCAGGACAAACATCTGATTGTCTATGACGAAGGTAATCTTTTCTCAGCCCCGCGAGCATGGTGGATGCTGCGCACCTTTGGCGTGGAGAAAGTGTCGATTCTTGGCGGTGGACTGGCGGGCTGGCAGCGTGATGACCTACTGTTAGAAGAAGGCGAAGTGGAGCTGCCAGAAGGAGAGTTTAACACCGCCTTTAACCCGGAAGCCGTGGTGAAAGTAACCGATGTATTGCTGGCAAGCCATGAAAAAACGGCACAAATTATTGATGCCCGTCCGGCTGCGCGTTTTAACGCTGAAATTGATGAACCTCGCCCTGGTTTACGTCGCGGGCATATTCCTGGTGCGCTGAATGTTCCGTGGACAGAACTGGTGCGTGAAGGTGAACTGAAAACGACAGATGAACTCGATGCGATATTTTTTGGTTACGGTATCAGCTATGACAAACCGATTATTGTCAGCTGTGGCTCTGGTGTAACGGCCGCCGTTGTGTTGCTGGCACTTGCTACGCTGGATGTGCCAAACGTGAAACTGTACGACGGCGCATGGAGTGAATGGGGCGCGCGAGCAGATTTACCGGTCGAACCAGTGAAATAAGCTTTTTACAGGCAACAAAAAACCGCCGAATTTGGCGGTTTTTTGTTGCTGGTCTGGTTCGCGGCCTTTCCAGCTGGTTGACTTGTGTTGCCGGAGCAACGCAGGCACCCCACAGTGTTGAAATACTCTCTTTTATGCCTGGCTATGTCAAGATAATAAACAGAGTAGTTATTCAAACATGAGGGTATTATTCTTGACGGCCCTTTTCGCCGTCTCGCAAACGGGCGCTGGCTTTAGGAAAGGATGTTCCATGACCGTAAATGCAGGTACCCCACAGTGCTTGCTATCGCGGCAATATCGCCAGTGGTGCTGTCGTGATGCGGTCTTCGCATGGACCGCACAATGAAGATACGGTGCTTTTGTATCGTACTTATTGTTTCTGGTGCGCTGTTTTCCGAAGTAAATAATAACCGGAGTCTCTCTGATAATTATTTACTGGTGGCTAACATCCTTCAGAGCAGCAAGTAAGCCCGAATGCCGCCCTTTTGGGCGGCATATTTTAGATTATCCGATTCTGTTTAAAATCACGCAGAAACCCACCCCAGCGACGTTCATAGAATGGCGCAATATGTTCGGTAATAAAGTGGCTAATTCCTTTTTCCCCTTTTTTCACCTGGCAAATATCAATAGGTTCATCGCCAGGTAATGTATCGGTCGCTACACTTCCCGCCGCCTGAATAATTTCTTCGATATTACCATCGGCTTCAATGCCAATAAGCAAATTAGGCTGTGCCTCTTCGTTCTCTTTAATTGAACAAATAAAAGCACGCTTCACCGGCTTAATAGTTTTAAATAAGGTAGTGAGTGAATCAATCATTTGTGCTGGCGGCTCTGCGACTTCCGATAATATCAGCGATTCGCCGCCTTCCAGTACTTCCTGACTGCTCAGCGGATTACCCTCTTCACCGATCAGCAAACTGATTTCACGCGGCATAAATTCTTTACCGGTAGGCAGTTTGGCATTAAGGAAGAGCGTTTCGCCAAGGGTCATCTCAAACAGCGTGCGAACGGGCATTACGACAAATGCCTGTTCGCCGTCAACCGCCTGTTGAAGTGCTTCTAACGAGGTGAAAAAAGGAATGACGCTGGTGCCGTCTTCTTTTTCCCAATGTTGTAAATCAAGCGCGCTATCTTCAACCACAGCCTCGCCCTGCGCCGCTGTACCTGGCACCCAGACGGTGGATTCCAGTAGAGTACGGAAAAAAGCCGGACGATGCGCCGGTTCGGTTGCTGCTTTTTCCAGCAGGTCTTCAAGTTCGTTTTTTGTTTCGGACATAAGAACCACAATTCATTCAACGTTCGGGGCGGAAGTGCCTGATGCGCTACGCTTATCAGGCCTACAAAGGAATCGCAATTTGTTGAATTTGCAATACTTTGTAGGCTGGATAAGGCGTTTACGCCGCATCCGGCATAAACGATTACGCCGTTAACAGATTAGCAATCGTGCGCACACCCAGTCCCGTTGCGCCCGCAGACCACTGTTCAACCGGCGCTTTACGGTAAGTCGCCGAACAATCTATATGCAACCAGCCTCGCTGATAGTTCTCAACAAAGTGCGACAGGAAGCCCGCCGCCGTGCTTGCACCTGCCGGATACGCCGCGCTACCGGTATTATTGAGTTCAGCAAAGTTTGACGGCAACTGGCTGCGGTGGAACTCTGCCAGCGGCAGACGCCAGAATGGTTCGTTCTCCTGCGCGGCACTCGCCAGCAAACGCCCTGCCAGCGCATCGTCAAAACTAAACAGCGCGTGATAATCATTACCCAGCGCGGTTTTCGCCGCTCCGGTCAGGGTCGCGGCATCAATAATCAGTTCTGGTTTCTGCGCACTGGCGTCAATCAGGCCATCTGCCAGCACCAGGCGCCCTTCCGCATCGGTGTTCATCACTTCGACTTTTTTACCGTTGCGATAGGTGATGATATCGCCCAGCTTGAACGCGTTGCCGCTGATCAGGTTATCCGCACAGCAGAGGAACAGCTTCACGCGCTTGTTCAGACCGCGAGTGATGGCAAATGCCAGCGCCCCAGTAACCGTTGCCGCACCGCCCATATCGGACTTCATCGAATCCATAAACGCGGTCTGTTTGATGCTGTAGCCGCCGGAATCAAAGGTGATGCCTTTGCCTACCAGGCACGCGTACACCGGCGCTTCTTTATCGCCAGTTGGGTTGTAATCCAACGACAGCAATACTGGAGAACGTTCTGAACCGCGCCCGACGGTGTGCAGCCCCATATAGCCTTGCTCACGCAGGTCTTCGCCTTTGGTGATCCGGTAAGTCACACGATCGCCCGCGACGTTACTGATCAGATCAACAGCACGCTGTGCCAGTTGCGATGGCCCCAGTTCTTCCGCCGGCGCGTTGATGGTGTCACGCACCCAGTCGATGATCATCAGGCGGTTATCCAGCTCCTGGCGTTGAGCATCGTCCAGATCCGGCCACTCCACTTTACGCGTGCCTTTCGGGGCTTTGTAACCTTGCCAGAATGCCCAGCAACGATCCGCATCCCAGCCTTCACCGCTTAGCTGAACATGTTTGATGCCCAGACCGTCAATCTTGCGCGCCGCACGCTGGATCAGCCCCAGATCGTCCGCCCCGTTCAAATGCAGGGTAATGCCATCATTATTAATGCTGTAAGTCGCTTTTTCTCCCCAGCGCGCGTCGGCAGGCTGGGTCGAGAGGGTAATTTTCATCGCTTCTGTCATTTTAGTTATCCTTATTTGTTTAACAGCAAAACGGGCCACCCCCAGGCAGCCCGTTTATTCACTCAGCTTCGTCCAGCCAGACTAACAAAATCGCTTCGAGGATTTTCTCGTTAGATGCCTGCGGGTCGTCGTCGAAATCTTCCAGATCGCAAATCCACTGATGCATATCGGTGAATCGAACCGTTTTCGGGTCGAGATCGGGATACGCATCGTACAGTGCTTCGCCAATTTCGCGGCTATCGGTCCACTTAAGTCCCATACTAACCTCTGTTAATGCTCACGCGCATGGTTGATAGTGTAACGCGGAATTTCGACCACTAAATCTTCGTCAGTGACGCGCGCCTGGCAGCTTAAACGGCTTTCCGGCTCCAGCCCCCAGGCTTTGTCCAGCATGTCGTCTTCCTGCTCTGAGCTTTCCGGCAGCGAGTCAAAACCTTCACGCACGATGCAGTGGCAGGTGGTGCAGGCACATGATTTTTCACAGGCGTGTTCAATCTCGATACCGTTACGCAGAGCTGCGTCGAGAATGGTTTCACCGCTATTAGCTTCCAGAACAGCGCCATCAGGGCAGAGATCCTGATGAGGCAAAATAACAATCTTTGGCATATTAAACCTCGTCCACGGAATGGCCTTTCAGCGCACGACGAACCGACTGGTCCATGCGGCGAGCGGCGAAATCCTGGGTTTGTTTGTCTACGTTTTTAATCGCTTGTTCGATGGCATCAACGTCATCGCCCTGCGCCACTTCACTCAGATGAGCGGCAGCATCGTCAATGACCTGACGCTCTGCGGCGCTTAACAGCGCGGCATCAGCAGCCAGCGCACCGTGCAGACTTTCCAGTACGCGTGCCGCTTCGACTTTTTGTTCTGCCAGCATACGGGCTTTTACGTCCTGCTCGGCATAGCTCATTGAGTCTTTGATCATTGAGGCGATTTCGCTGTCAGTCAGACCATAAGACGGTTTGACCTGAATAGACGCCTCAACGCCGGTCGATTTTTCCATCGCCGTCACGCTCAAAAGACCGTCGGCATCGACCTGGAACGTTACGCGAATATGCGCGCCGCCAGCCGGTAACGCCGGGATACCACGCAGCGCAAAACGCGCCAGCGAACGGCAGTCCTGCACCAGTTCACGCTCACCCTGCATAACATGGATAGACATCGCTGTCTGGCCATCTTTGAAAGTGGTGAAATCCTGGGCACGAGCCACCGGAATCGTGGTATTACGCGGGATCACTTTCTCCACCAGGCCGCCCATGGTTTCGAGGCCCAGCGACAGCGGGATCACATCAAGCAGCAGCATTTCGCTGTCCGGCTTGTTACCCACCAGAATATCCGCCTGAATCGCCGCGCCAATGGCCACAACTTTATCTGGGTCGATGGAAGTCAGCGGTGGACGACCGAAAAACTCGCCCACTCGTTCACGCACCAGCGGCACGCGAGTAGAACCGCCAACCATCACCACTTCCAGTACTTCATCAGCCTCTACGCCCGCGTCTTTCAACGCACGACGACAGGCCAATAAGGTACGTTTTACCAGCGGTGCGATCAGTTCGTTGAATTGTTCACGGCTGATTTCGCCCTGCCAGCCCGCGACGTTAACGGTCACAGAGTCCGCATCGCTCAGCGCGATTTTGGCTGCAATGGCGGCATCCAGCAGTTCACGCTGAACACGGTTATCGCTACGGTCAGGAATGCCCGCCTGCTCGCGAATGTAATCCGCCAGCAGATGGTCAAAGTCATCGCCGCCGAGCGCGGAATCACCGCCGGTCGCCAGCACTTCAAACACGCCGCGACTTAAGCGCAGAATGGATATATCAAAAGTCCCACCGCCAAGGTCATAAACGGCGATCACACCTTCCTGACCGGAATCCAACCCGTAGGCGATAGCCGCAGCGGTCGGTTCGTTAAGCAGGCGCAGGACGTGCAGGCCAGCCAGGCGCGCGGCATCTTTGGTGCCCTGACGCTGGGCATCGTCAAAGTACGCCGGAACGGTGATAACCACACCATCCAGCTCGCCGGCCAGGGCTTCAGTTGCCCGGGCCGCCAGTGCTTTGAGGATGTCCGCAGAAACGCGCACCGGGTTCAGCAACCCCGCCGCCGTTTCAATCATTGGCAAGCCGTTTTCGCTGGCCTGAAATTGATAAGGCAGATGCGGATAGCGTTGCTGGATATCAGCCAGCGAGCGCCCCATCAGGCGTTTAACAGAACTAATGGTGTTGGCGGTATCAAGCGCAGCGTTAGTACGCGCGTCATAACCCACCGAATGCCCTTGCTGTTGATAGTGAACAACAGACGGCAGCAGGTGACGGCCTTCATGGTCGGCTAACGTTTCGGCCTGACCGCTGCGTACTGTCGCCACCAGCGAGTTGGTTGTGCCCAGGTCGATACCGGCCGCCAGACGACGCTGATGCGGCGCAGCACTCAAACCAGGTTCACTAATTTGTAATAAGGCCATGTTTAGCTTCCAGAAATTAAAAATCGAGCAGTTTTTCTTCGCGTTGTTCGGCACTGCTTCGCAGTTTATCGAGAAAACGCAGCTTACGCACGGTATCCGCCGCCGCGTCCCACGTCTCGTTGTCTAACTGTTCAACCATCAACTGGTGACGGGTATCAAACATCTTTTTAACGCGTTTGATAAAGCTTTCCAGCCGCGCTTCGTCTTTCGCCTGTTCGATCTCGTCCAGTTCTTCGCGCAGTTCCAGCTGTTCCATCAGGAACGCGGTGTCGCGCACAGTATGCTGCTCGCTGGCGAGATCAAAACCATGCAACGAAAGCAGGTATTCTGCCCGCATCAATGGATGACGCAGCGTTTGCCATGCCTGGTTAATGGTTGCGGATTGCTGTACGGCGGCGAGTTGTTCCGCCTGGCTTCCGCTGGCGAATTTATCAGGATGATACTGACGTTGTAGATCCTGAAAACGCAGGCTCAGTGCCTGGGTATCGAGTTGATAACGGGCAGGCAAGCCAAAGAGGGTGAAGTAATCCATAACATTCTCAGGGCTGCGATCCGCCGCGATGGCGGCGAATCAGGTAAAACAAACCCCACGCGCAGGCGACCACGGTGGGGTTATCGGTATGCGCATCAGACGTGGAAGCTTTCGCCGCAACCACATTCATCTTTGACGTTCGGGTTGGTGAATTTAAACCCTTCGTTCAGGCCTTCTTTTACGAAGTCCAGTTGCGTACCGTCCAGAAATTGCAGGCTTTTTCCATCGACCACGACTTTCACGCCTTTGTCTTCAAACACGATGTCTTCCGGCGTCGGTTCGTCAACAAATTCCAGTACATAAGCCATACCTGAACACCCGGAGGTTCTCACGCCCAGACGCAGGCCAAACCCTTTACCACGGTTAGCCAGAAAGGTATTTACTCGCGCTGCTGCACTGTCGCTCAGTGTAATCGACATAACCAAACCTCAACTCTTATTTTGCTTCACGTTTGCTTTTATAGTCCGCAATGGCGGCTTTGATCGCGTCTTCTGCCAGAATAGAACAGTGAATTTTCACCGGCGGCAGTTCAAGTTCTTCAGCAATATCGGTGTTTTTAATCGCCTGTGCTTCGTCCAGAGATTTCCCTTTCACCCATTCGGTCACCAGGGAGCTGGAAGCGATAGCGGAACCGCAGCCGTAAGTTTTAAAACGCGCGTCTTCAATGATACCTTCATCGTTGACTTTAATCTGCAACTTCATCACGTCGCCACAGGCCGGTGCACCCACCATGCCGCTGCCCACGTTCTCGTCGTTGTTGTCGAAGGAACCCACGTTACGCGGATTCTCGTAATGGTCGATAACTTTTTCGCTGTAAGCCATTATAAATTCTCCTGATTCCGATACCGATTAATGATGAGCCCATTCGATGCTGTTCAGATCCACGCCCTGCTTGTACATTTCCCACAGCGGAGAAAGGTCACGCAGACGACCGATGGATTTACGAACTAACTCGATGGTGTAGTCGATCTCTTCTTCAGTAGTAAAACGACCTAAAGAGAAACGGATAGAGCTATGTGCCAGCTCGTCGTTCAGCCCCAGCGCGCGCAGCACATAGGACGGTTCGAGGCTTGCCGACGTACAGGCGGAACCTGAAGAAACCGCGAGGTCTTTCAGCGCCATAATCAGCGACTCACCTTCAACGTAGTTAAAGCTGACGTTGAGAATGTTCGGCGCACCATGTTCCAGGTCACCGTTCAGGTAAACTTCTTCGATATCTTTGATGCCGTTCCACAGACGGTTACGCAGACCGCGCAGACGTTCCATCTCGGTCGCCATCTCTTCTTTTGCGATGCGATAGGCTTCGCCCATACCGACGATCTGGTGAACAGGCAGAGTACCGGAACGCATACCGCGCTCGTGACCGCCGCCGTGCATTTGAGCTTCAATGCGTACGCGCGGTTTACGACGCACATACAGCGCACCGATACCTTTCGGGCCATAGATTTTGTGACCGGAGAAAGACATCAGGTCAACTTTCAACTGGCTCAGGTCGATAGGCAGTTTGCCCACGCTCTGGGTTGCATCAACGTGATAGATAATGCCGCGAGCACGGCACATTTCGCCGATAGCCGCGATATCCTGTACCACGCCGATTTCGTTATTTACGTGCATGATAGAAACGAGGATGGTGTCGTCACGCATCGCTGCTTCAAGTTCTTTCAGGTCGATAATGCCGTTACGCTGCGGTGCCAGGTAAGTGACTTCAAAACCTTCGCGCTCCAGCTGACGGCAGGTGTCCAGTACAGCTTTGTGTTCGGTTTTGCTGGTGATGATGTGCTTGCCTTTTTTCTGATAAAAGTTGGCTGCACCTTTGATTGCCAGGTTGTCAGATTCGGTTGCACCAGAGGTAAAAACGATTTCACGCGGGTCAGCACCGACCAGATCGGCAATCTGATTACGGGCGATATCTACGGCTTCTTCAGCCTGCCAGCCGAAACGGTGAGAACGGGAGGCCGGGTTACCAAAGGTTCCGTCCATCGTCATAAACTGCATCATTTTCTCGGCAACACGCGGGTCCACCGGCGTGGTTGCGGAGTAGTCGAGATAAATCGGTAATTTCATTGCTCTATAAACTCCGTACATCACTCAATGCAAGGAATCAGGCTACCGGCTGGATGTACGACCGTGTTTACGGAGCGCGATACGCCCCGGCCTGATTCTGAATACTTTTTATCTTTTATGCGCGCAACTTAACGTCGATCGCGTCTTGTGTGCGGCTGCGTGGCGCGTCGTGAGTATGCTGACGACCAGACACATCCAGCACTTCCTGGTTATTAACCAGTTCGCCTAAAGTAATGTTGTTGAGAAAACCGGTGAGACGGTCGCTCAAATCACGCCACAGCGCGTGGGTCAGGCATTTATCGCCGCCCTGGCAGCCGCCTTTACCCTGACAACGGGTGGCATCTACAGATTCGTCAACGGCGCTAATCACTTCGCCAACAGCGATGCTGCTGGCATCTTTGCCCAACAGATAACCACCGCCAGGTCCACGTACGCTGGAAACCAGACCATTTTTACGCAGACGGGAAAACAGTTGTTCCAGATAGGAAAGGGAAATTCCCTGACGTTCGGAAATATCAGCCAACGGTACCGGGCCTGCTTCGGAGTTGAGCGCAACGTCCAGCATTGCGGTCACGGCATAGCGCCCTTTAGATGTCAGTCTCATGTCTTACTTCACCTCAAACTCGCCCCTGCCCGGGGTTTTTTATTGTAAAAGTGGGGGTATTGCATAGCAGGGTCAAGTCTGACATTCCCGAGTAATTTGGTCAACTATTTACTTGACTGATTTAGTCGGGTATTTAACCTTCAGTGCCATTTTTTATCGTGGCGTTTGTACCTGTTATCGGATGCGGCGTGAACGCCTTATCCGACCTGGGGTTCTGTACACTTCCAGACCTGATAAGACGCGATAAGCGTCGCATCAGGCAACGACTGTTATTCAGCCTTGTTACCTTTATTCTGCTGCTCAATGGAAGCCAGAATCCCGCGCAGGATATTCAACTCCTGGCTTTCCGGGCGCGCACGGGTAAACAGACGGCGCAATTTATTCATCACCTGCCCCGGATGGTTTTCACGAATAAAGCCGGTTGCCAGCAGCGTTTGCTCCAGATGACCGTAAAAACGCTCAAGATCATCGACCAGCGGATACGGCGTCTCTTCATACTCAACCTGCTCGCCGTTTTCCTGAGTCGCCAGCCAGGCCATGCGCACTTCATACGCAATAACCTGAACCGCCATCGCCAGGTTCAGCGAGCTGTATTCCGGGTTAGCGGCAATCGCGACATGATAATGGCATTTCTGCAACTCTTCATTGGTCAAGCCGACGCGCTCGCGACCAAAAACCAGCGCCACCGGGGTATTTGCCGCTTCAGCGACGCTTTTCAGACCGCATTCGCGCGGGTCGAGCATCGGCCACGGCAGCGTGCGGGAGCGTGCGCTGGTGCCAACCACCAGGCTACAACCGGCTAACGCTTCGTCGAGCGTATCGACGATGTGAGCATTACCAATCACATCGCTGGCTCCCGCCGCCAGCGCGATGGCCTGAGAGTCAGGTTTCACCAGTGGATTAACCAACCACAGATTGGTTAATCCCATTGTTTTCATGGCGCGGGCAACAGAACCCATATTGCCGGTGTGTGACGTCTCCACCAGCACAATTCGAATATTTTGCAGCATTGTCTTTCTTCGTCTAAAGATTATTCGCGCATCTTATCATAAAACGAAGACAGATGCCGATCTCGCTGCTATACTCTGCGCCGTTTTCCCGTTCTTTAACATCCAGTGAGAGAGACCGATGCATCCGATGCTGAACATCGCCGTGCGCGCAGCGCGTAAGGCGGGTAATTTAATTGCCAAAAACTATGAAACCCCGGACGCTGTAGAAGCGAGCCAGAAAGGCAGCAACGATTTCGTGACCAACGTAGATAAAGCTGCCGAAGCGGTGATTATCGACACGATTCGTAAATCTTACCCGCAGCACACCATCATCACCGAAGAAAGCGGTGAACTTGAAGGTACTGATCAGGATGTTCAATGGGTTATCGATCCACTGGATGGCACCACCAACTTTATCAAACGTCTGCCGCACTTCGCGGTATCTATCGCTGTTCGTATCAAAGGCCGCACCGAAGTTGCTGTGGTTTACGATCCTATGCGTAACGAACTGTTCACCGCGACTCGCGGTCAGGGCGCACAGTTAAACGGCTATCGTCTGCGCGGCAGCACCGCTCGCGATCTCGACGGTACTATTCTGGCGACCGGTTTTCCTTTCAAAGCGAAACAGTACGCAACCACCTACATCAATATCGTTGGCAAACTGTTTAGCGAATGCGCTGACTTCCGTCGTACCGGTTCTGCGGCGCTGGATCTGGCTTACGTAGCCGCTGGTCGCGTTGACGGTTTCTTCGAAATTGGTCTGCGCCCGTGGGACTTCGCCGCAGGCGAACTGCTGGTTCGTGAAGCAGGCGGTATCGTCAGCGATTTCACCGGTGGTCATAACTACATGCTGACCGGTAACATCGTTGCCGGTAACCCACGCGTAGTGAAAGCCATGCTGTCAAATATGCGTGACGAGTTAAGCGACGCTCTGAAGCGTTAATGACTCTGGCGGGTGATATCACTCACCCGCCCTCGCCTTTCAGGCGCTATTCCGAAATACTTCCTCACCGCTTTACTTTCTTTCGCCGCTCTCCCACCATCTTTCCCCGATTAATGGATTATAAAGAAGTCGCAAGGAAAGGTTATGGCACTGCCAGTGAACAAACGCGTTCTCAAAATTCTGTTTATCCTCTTTGTTGTTGCCTTCTGTATTTATTTAGTACCGCGCGTTGCCATCAACTTCTTCTATTACCCTGACGACAAAATTTACGGTCCCGAACCCTGGTCTGCAGAATCCGTCGAATTTATGGCTAAGGACGGTACTCGTCTGCAAGGCTGGTTTATCCCCTCTTCGACGGGTGCCGCTGACAACGCCATCGCAACCATCATTCATGCTCACGGCAATGCCGGAAACATGTCCGCCCACTGGCCGCTGGTCAGTTGGTTACCCGAGCGCAATTTCAATGTTTTTATGTTTGACTATCGCGGGTTTGGTAAATCAAAAGGCACGCCGTCCCAGGCTGGATTACTGGACGATACGCTAAGCGCCATCAGCGTGGTGCGCCATCGCAGTGATGTAAACCCACAACGGCTGGTGCTGTTCGGGCAGAGTATTGGAGGAGCGAATATTCTTGATGTTATTGGTCAGGGAGGTAGTGAGGGCATACGTGCGGTGATCCTCGACTCCACATTTGCCTCTTATGCGACCATCGCCAACCAGATGATCCCTGGCAGTGGCTACTTACTTGATGAGAGTTATAGCGGCGAAAATTACATCGCCAGCGTCAGCCCGATCCCGCTTTTACTGATTCACGGTAAAGCCGATCACGTTATCCCGTGGCAGCACAGTGAAAAGTTATATGCTCTGGCGAAAGAGCCAAAACGCCTGATTCTGATCCCTGACGGCGAACACATTGATGCCTTTTCCGATCGTCATGGTGATGTTTATCGTGAGCAGATGGTGGATTTTATCCTCAGTGCGTTGAATCCCGGGAATTCCCCCTAAGAATAAAACAGCAATAAATCACATTAAGACATGGTATTAAACTGGTCATATCCGTTTATATCGATAAAAATTCTGTGATGTCTGCCAGCATTTCTGATAATTAGCATTCCATTCCCCATTTCCCTAAGCAAACTTTAGCTATTCTTATCAATTATGCTTATGGGAGATCTACAGATGATGTCTACACTTGCTCCACCATCTGTCCTTTCTGCTCCCCAGCGCCGCTGCCAGATCTTGCTGACACTATTTCAGCCGGGGTTGACCGCCACCACGGCCACTCTCAGCGAGCTTAATGGTGTGGATGATAATATTGCGGTTCGCGATATCAGCGAAACAGGACGGGAAATCCTCCGCTATCACCAGCTCACGCTCACCACTGGTTATGACGGTAGCTACCGGGTTGAAGGTACAGTACTTAACCAACGTTTATGTTTATTTCACTGGCTACGACGCGGTTTCCGTTTATGTCCATCATTCATCACCAGCCGTTTCACCCCAGCCTTAAAGGAAGAACTGAAGCGCCGGGGGATTGCTCGCAACTTTTACGACGATACCAACCTGCAAGCTTTAATTAATCTCTGTGCACGACGGTTGCAAAAATGCTTTGAAGCACGTGATGTTCATTTTCTGTGCCTGTATCTGCAATATTGCCTGCTACAACATCATGCCGGGATCTCGCCACAATTTAACCCGCTGCAACGTCGATGGGCTGAGTCCTGTCTTGAGTTTCAGGTAGCACAGGAAATTGGTCGCCACTGGCAACGGCGGGCACGCCAGCCTGTACCACCAGATGAGCCTTTGTTTATGGCGTTGCTCTTTTCCATGTTGCAAGTTCCCAATCCGCTGCAAGATGCTCATCAGCGCGATCGGCAATTACGTCTGGCCATTGTTCGTTTGGTACAACGTTTTCGTGAGCAGGGAAATGTTCGTTTCTATGATGAACAGGGGTTATGCGATCAGCTTTATACTCATCTCGCTCAGGCATTACGCCGCAGTTTGTTTACCATCGGTATTGATAACACCTTGCCAGAAGAGTTCAGCCGACTTTACCCACGCCTGGTTCGTACAACTCGCGCGGCGCTGGCCGGGTTTGAAAGTGAATACAATGTCCGTTTTTCCGATGAGGAAAGTGGCCTGGTGGCGGTGATTTTCGGCGCATGGCTGATGCAAGCAAATGAAATTAACGAAAAAAAGATTATTTTGCTGACGGGCAATGACAGTGAAAGAGAAGCGAATATTGAGCAGCAATTGCGCGAACTTACACTATTGCCACTCAATATTAAGCATATATCGGTGAAGACATTTTTACGAAATGGCGCCCCGAGAAACACGGTGCTGATTATTACACCTTATACCATCCCTTTACCGCTCTTTTCGCCGCCGCTGATTCATACGAATCAGATCCTGACCGTACACCAACAGGAGCAGATCCGTAAAATGCTGGAATAGTCAGCATGAGGGAACCACTTTCGGGCGCAAAAACATTGCCGGAAGCGCCACCAGCGCCATCACCCAAAACACGCCATGTCCGAGATATTGATACAGGAAACCGGCGAAGACGGTCATGATAGCGATACTGCCGCCCATCGCGACGGCAGAATAAACCGCCTGTAAACGGATAACCTCGCTTCCCTGACGAGCAGCAATGTAGCGCATGGCGGCCAGGTGGCACACAGTAAAGGTGCCGCAATGCAGAATTTGCACCACTATCAACCACGCTAGCTCAGTGGTTGCCCCCATAATGCCCCAACGTACTACCCCGCAAATCGCCGAGATCAACAACATATCGCGGGCGCTACAGCGACGAAAAAGTTTGTTACTCAGCGCAAAGATAATGACTTCCGCCACTACACCAAGCGACCATAAATAGCCCACCGCCGAAGCCGAGTAACCCGCAGCCTGCCAGTATATGGCGCTAAACCCGTAATATGCCGCGTGCGCCCCCTGCAATAGACAAACGCAGGCCAGAAAGCGCCAGTTCTGGCGAACCAGCGCCAGCCAGGCCGGCCACCCCGTGCTCTCCTGCTGGCGGCTCTCCCCTTGCGGTTGAATGGTCGGGCGAATCAGAAAACCAAGTAGCATGGATGCCACGCCCAACGTCAACAGCGCGAGGATCACCCGATAATCAAACACGCTGACCAGTTTGCCCGTCAGCGCCGAACCAATGACAAACGCCACTGAGCCCCAAAGTCGCACTTTGCCGTAATCAAGCGGGAACTGCTTTTGCCAGGTATTCGCCAGCGCGTCAGTTAACGGCACCAGCGGTGAGAAAAAGAGGTTAAAACCAACCATCACAAGCATCAGCCATGCCACATGCGCGCCAGCCCAGAAGGCGATGGCGAACAGCAGTGTCAACAACGCCAGTACACGAAGTGCAGAAATCAGGCGAGAAGGATCGCTGACGCGGGGCGCAATTATCAAACTGCCGAGAAAACGGGCAACCAGCCCTGCCCCCAACAACAGGCCGATAGTTTCTGCCGTTAAGCCAATCCCCTTAAGCCAGACGCTCCAGAAAGGTAGAAAAATACCGTAGCTAAAAAAGTATGTGAAATAACCGAGCGCCAGCCAGCGCGTGGATTGCAAAACCATGAGTCCCTCCCGTCAGGAGGCGTTAGTCTGAAGTTAATCGAATGTTGTTGCAAGTTGAAAAATAAGAAAATCAGGGCCACTTCCAGTACACCATTCTGGAAAAAATTATCGTTAATACCACTAACAAAATATCACCTACAGAAAATGTGCTGGATGTTGACCTGGATAATTACCAAATTTCTCATCTGCTGAGGCGTGGCGAGGTGCGAGTGTGTGTATTACGTTTAAATCACATTATCTTGCAAAGGGATTGGTTATGAACACACTACGTTATTTTGATTTTGGCGCAGCCCGCCCCGTGTTGTTATTAATTGCTCGTATTGCCGTCATCTTAATTTTCATTATTTTTGGTTTTCCCAAAATGATGGGCTTTGACGGTACGGTACAATATATGGCCTCGCTGGGTGCGCCGATGCCGATGCTGGCAGCCATTATTGCGGTAGTTATGGAAGTCCCCGCTGCGATATTAATCGTGCTTGGCTTTTTCACCCGTCCGCTGGCGGTGCTGTTTATTTTCTACACTCTGGGTACTGCGGTGATTGGTCACCATTACTGGGATATGTCCGGGGATGCAGTCGGGCCAAATATGATTAATTTCTGGAAGAATGTCAGTATTGCTGGCGCATTCCTGCTGCTGGCAATTACCGGGCCGGGGGCGATTTCTCTCGATCGACGTTAGGAAAGACGCCGGATGCGGCCTACAGATCCAACACCGATTGTAGGCCTGATAAGACGCGATAAGCGTCGCATCAGGCATGGTGCTCCGATTGCTACAAAATTGAAATTACTCGCATCCGGCATTCTATAAATTACAGCAACTCAACCCGCAACGACATCTCTGAGGTTGTTGACTCCCCCGGCGCAAGTGCAATGAGGTCACCACCTTCCGGGCGATGATGGTCATCCGGCGCATGGCTCATCGGTTCCAGACAGAAGAAATCAAACGCATATCCTTTATCAAACGCGGGGTCGGAGACAAAGATGAAATAGCACGGCGCAGGCGGCGTCGCTTCCATAGTGATGGCATAACCCTCCTGCGGCTGCTCAATGCGTGCCTGACCATTCCAGCCGGCAAAACCATTATTCACCCACTGGCGCGGCAGCGGCGCGAGCTGGTTGAAATCCAGTTCTGGCGGTAACTGCTCGCAAAACTCACCCGCCAGCCACTGCTCCCGCTCCAGCCAATAACCGCTCGCCAGTGCCTGAATCCGCGTTTGCGGCGACAACGGAAAATAAGGATGCCAGCCCGTACCAAACGGCAAAGATTCTGCCCCTTGATTGGTGACAGAGAGCGTGACCGTCAGCGTATCCGCCGTCAAATGAAACGCCTGACTTGCCCGATAGTGATAAACACCACTGCGATGTTCATACACCAGGCACAAGCTATCATCACTGCGCGTTACACATTGCCACTCGCCCAGCCAGCCATCGCCGTGCAGATAATGCGCATCCCACTCAACATTCGGTTGCAGTTGATACTCTCGCTCCTGCCAGACAAAACGGTTACCGCTCACCCGGTTTGCAAACGGCACCAGCGGAAAACAGGAGGCATCGGTTGCCACACCGCTTTTTTTACCAGGACGTAAGAGCGGCGTCGTATCACGCCAGAAACCTTCTATGACACCGCCCTGGTCAGAAACGTCCAGCTTTAGCGCCCCGTGAGATAAGGTATAGATGGTCATTCGCTAACTCCTTAATCCGGGAAGTTAATCACGACTTTGCCGCATTTGCCGCTCGCCATCAGCGCATAGGCATCACCTGCCTGTTCCAGCGAGAAGCGGTGGGTAATGGCGTTACGCGGCCACAGTTTCCAGTCGGTCAAATCGTGGGCGCATTTTTCCATATGGAATAAACTGGTCACCCAGGAGCCAATAATCCGCCGTTGATGATGCATCAGATCGGCGCTGACCTCGAACTCCACTTTTCCGGTTTCTCCGATGTAAACCACGCGCCCCCAGTCGGCGGTGGATTGCAATGCCAGCAAGCGCCCTGCGGCATTACCGGAACAATCGAGCGCAACATCTGCGCCGCCGTGGGTGAGTTCGGCGAGAATCTGCGGCAGACCTTCGGTGGTTGCTAAATAACCGTGATCCATCACGCCTAACTGTTTCGCCATCGCCAGACGTTCCGGCAGCATATCAACGCCGATGATCCGTTTCGCACCGCGACCTTTCGCCAGCATCATCGCCATCATGCCGACCGGCCCCAGACCAACCACCAGCACGTTATCGCTGCCTGAGACTTCGCCGCGCAAAATCCCTTCATACGCCGTGCCAACGCCGCAACTGATAAACGCACCATCTTCGTAGCTCAGCGCATCCGGCAGGAGGATCAAATCTTTTTCTTCCGCCAGCAAGTATTCGGCATGACCGCCGTCACGCTGCCAGCCGTAAGCCGCTTTTCCTTCGCCAGTACAAGAGATAGGAAAACCGCGACGGCAGTTCGGGCAAAAACCACAGCCAGAAATGTGATACACCAGCACGCGGTCGCCCTCTTTAAAATGGCGGCAACCCTGCCCCATCGCTACAATCTGCCCGCACGGTTCATGACCGTTGATAAATCCCTGGTATAACGGTTTATCGGGCGCCGCCGCCGTGGCGCGGTGCTGGTGGTAGATATAGTGGACATCGCTTCCGCAAATCCCGGAGGATTTCATTTTGATTAATACCTGGTTAATCCCCGGCGTCGGCACCGCAACTTCCCGCAGATCAACGGTGGAATTTCCTGGTAAATAAGCTGCCAGCATCGTTTTCATAAGTCCCTCATTAACAATACGATTAATTTTCATCCCTGCCGCACCCGCGCCAGGGGCGTTAAGGTTTAGCGTTTCGCTTTAGTGCTTCGCTGGGTCAGCAAGATATTCGCCAGGACCGCCACCACGATGATGACGCCGCGCACCACCTGCTGGAAAAAGGAGTTAATCCCGAGCAACACCAGACCGTTACCGATTAGCGTAATCACCAGTACGCCAAGCAACGTACCGAACAGCGAGCCACGACCGCCGGAAAGCGCCGTACCGCCGACCACGACCGCAGCAATGACATCAAACTCCAGCCCGTTTGCGGCACCTGCGTTACCGGAACCGAGACGAGCAGCCAGCAAAATCCCGGTGACTGCTGCTAATACTCCCGAAAGAGTAAAGATAAGAATGCGCACCCGACGAACGTTAATACCGCACAACTGCGCCGCCGTGGCATTACCGCCAACAGCAAACACCGAGCGCCCAAAAGCGGTTTTACGGCTAATGAACACAAACAGCGCAAACAACACCATCATGATCAGCGCGGATACCGGCACGCCGAGAAATTGCCCGCCCAGCCAGTCCAGCACCTCGTTTTCGTCAATAGGCACTGGCAGGGCGTTCGTCATAAACAAGCCCATCCCGCGCAGGGCGCTCCACAACCCCAGAGTGGCAACGAAACTTGGCACGTTAAACACACCGCGCAGCACCCCGGCCAGCGTTCCCATCAGCGCGCCTAACAGCAACACCAGTAGACACGCCACCGCCAGCGGAACTTCAAATTGCAGCAAAAATGCCAGGCACACCGAGACAAAAGCCACCATCGGTCCAACGCTGACATCAATTTCACCGGAGATAATAATCAGCGTCATCGCCCAGGCGGCGATCCCGATGGTGGCGGCATCGCGCAGCACGTTCATCTGGTTATTCAATGAGATAAAGCCAGGTGCGTTCAGGGAGAAGACCAGATAAAGAATGGCAATCACCACCAGCAAACCGATCTCATTAATATGGCGGCTGACAAATTGTTTGAGCGAGACGCTCTTGCCCTGCGGCAATGGTAATGACGAAGCAGACATCTTCAGGTTCCTCGGTAAAATTCATCAGTGCACAGACAGAATGGCGGACATCAGCTCGTCCACATTGACCGGCGAGTGAAACTCCTGCGAGAACGTACCGTGCTGTAATAACAGGATGCGGTCGCACACCAGCGGCAACTCCTCCACTTCACTGGAGATAAACACCACGCTTTTTCCTTCGGCGGCCAGGTCGCGGACAATACGGTAAATCTGCTGCTTGGCTTCGATATCGACGCCACGTGTTGGCTCGTCGAGCAACAAAATCTGGCTGGCGGCATAGACCCAACGACCGATCACTACTTTTTGCTGATTACCGCCAGAAAGCGTGCCGATGGGCGTTTCGCTACTGGCGGCCTTGACCGTCATCCGCTGCATCACCTCTTCGGTCAGGCGGCGGATGGTGGACCATTGCAGCACGCCGTTGGCGCTGATTTTTTGCCGATTGGTCAGCACTGTATTTTCGTCAACGCCCAGCCAGGGAATAATCCCCGCTTCTTTGCGATTTTCTGGGGTATAGCCAATCCCGCGTTTCAGCATGTCGCCGTAATCGGGGCGGGCGATTTTCTCGCCGTTGATAACAATCTCACCCTGCTCATACGCTTCCAGCCCAACAATCGCTTTCAGCAATTCACTACGCCCTGCACCCAGCAGGCCAGCAATGCCAAGCACTTCGCCACGACGCAGGGAAAAACTGATCTCCGTAAGTTTGGGTCTGTGGCGTAACGCGCGGACTTCCAGCACGGCCTGCTCTGCAATGTCCTGAGCGACAACCGGCGCAATATCAACGTGATCGCGCCCGAGCATCAGCGACACAATATGACGCGTGGAGGTATTTTCGAGCATCACATCACCCGCCACCTGACCATCGCGCATGACGGTGGCACAGGAAGCGATACGGCGGATTTCTTCCATCCGGTGGCTGACATAAATCACCGCTACGCCAAGTGCCGACATCTTTTTCACGGCGCTTATCACCAGTTCAACTTCCGCACTGGCAAGCGAACTGGTGGGTTCATCAAGAATGACCACGCGCGGCTCGCCCTTCATCACCCGCGCAATTTCCACCAGTTGCTTTTGCGCCGGGCTTAGCGTTGAAACAAGTTGTTCAGGGCTAACATCAACACCCAGCGCCTGTAAGCAACGTTGGGCATCCTGCACCATTTGCGGGTAATCAATCATGCCGTTGCGACGGGGCCATTGACCGAGGCAGAGGTTTTCCGCCACCGTCAGCCCTTCCACCAGACTTAATTCCTGATAAACCGCACGTACCCCCAGTTCAGCGGCACGGCGAGTCAGCGTAGCTTCGTCACCTTCCAGTCGCGTCTCGCCAATCCAGATATCACCGCTGTCCGGACGTTCGCTGCCGGTAAGCATTCGAATGAGGGTCGATTTGCCCGCGCCGTTTTTGCCTAACAGCGCGCGAACTTCGCCTTTATTGAGCGTGAAGTTAACGTTATCCAACGCAACGACGCCGGGGTAACGCTTATTTCCTGCCACCACTTTTGCTACCGGGACTGCCTCTGTTGCCGTGAACATAGGAACCTCTGCGAATCAGCTATTAGGGCAGACCATCAACGTGCGTTGCCAGCCACTGTTTACCGTCTTCCGTTTTGGTATAGAGATCGATAGGCACCTGAATCACTTTGTCACCGTCGGCTTGTTTATTGATAACCTTCAATGTTTGCGCAAAAACAGCATTGCCCATTTTCTTACCGGAAATATCCACCACCGCTTTCAGCACCTGGTTGTTTTCCAGTTCCTGAGCAATTTCAGTCGTCATATCCGAACCGAAAACAGCAATTTTTCCGGCCTGATTTTGATTGCGTACCGCTTTTACCGCGCCGAGTGTCGCACCGCCAGATTCCCCCATAATGGCGTTGAGATCCGGCGTGGAGATAATCAGTTTTTCACCAACGGAAATCGCTTTATCTAAAACAGTCCCTTCCTGATTAGCGACAATTTGCGCACCGGGAACGCGAGCTTTTAATATTTCTTCAAATCCTTTTCGACGCTGCACACAAACTTCAAAGGCTTCGCAATTGATAACGGCAATTTTCGGTTGAGCAATTTTGTTGGCAATAAAATAATCGGCAGCAGCGTTACCCAGTTTTTTACCAAATTCTAGCGGATCGCCGACCAGATACGCCGAGACATATTTATCGACGCCCTTCTGATTAATACAGGTGTTGTAGCAAATCACCGGAATACCCGCTTCACTGGCGCGACGAACGGTGCGGCTGCTGCCATTTTCAGAAACAGCAGATAAAATAATAGCATCGACATTACGCGCCACGAGCGTATCAACAAAAGTACTTTCTTTCGAAATATCGCCCTGCGCGTTAGTTTCTATTAACTGAACCTGTACTGAGGAATCTTTTGCCGCATCCTGAACACCCTGACGCACACCGGCATAATATCCCTGAGTATCAAGATATATTGCGCCAATGGTCATTTCTTTTTCCGCAGCCCTGGCAAATAGTGCGCTACCTAATAGCGTAGCCATTAATAATAGATTACGGGTTATTCTGCTTTTTTTAGGCATAGTGCCTCCTGTAGGGTTTTTATTAACAACGGCTTATTCTAATTATTTAGTGATGAGCGGCAGTGCGTGCCGCTCAAAGATTACAGTTAATAGGGTTTAGTGAACGTAGTTAAAAATAAAAGGCATCACGGTGGTGAATAATGCTGCTTTCGGCCAGGCCGGATTAATCGCCGTCAATTCAGCGCGAGCAGATTCATATTGCGCAATCTCCCCTAATCCCGCTGCCGCCAGCATCGCCACCATCAGGCATTTTTCTTTATGCTGCTGTTGTAAATCGCCATACAGCGACAACAAGTCGGGTTGCGAGACGGCAAAGAAATCCGCTTCGATACTGGTTTTCGCCATCTCTTGTGCCCACTGTTTCATTTCAGTGAACAGTTGTTGTGCGGTTTGTTGTTCGCCCAGCAATCGCAGCGCCATCCCTTGCCAGAAGAGATAATCAACTGGCTGATCGTTGTAATAACTGTGGATGTTGATGGTGCGATCGCCGGTCGCCGCCAGGCGTAAACAACGCGTCGCCTCAGCTTCATCACCCTGCGCTTTGGCGCATACTGCCTGCCAGAACCAGATGTCATTATCAGTCTGCCCCGGTAAACGGCCTTCGCTCAAATTCTCCGGGTAATGCAGCGCGGCATGAAGCAGTTCGCTGGCCTGCTGCGGCTGTCTGGCATCAAGATGGTGCCAGGCACGTAACAACTGATTGAGGATAAACTGGCTGGTGACCTTCCCTTCTCCGCCTTCCCACGGGTGGAATTTGCGCGTGGCGAGAATATCTGCCGCTTTGTTTGCCTGACCGGTGAGATGCCACAAATTGAGCAGTTCTGCGGTCATGTCGTCGCGTTTCAGGGCAATTGCCAGATTATTTTCCAGACGCGCCAGTCGTTTCTCCGGTGCAGCCCCGGTTAACTTATCCAGCAAATCCCGTTCGAAAAGCAGACGAGCATCCTGCGGCGCAAGTTGATAAGCATTATCAAGATAACGGGCAGCCAGTTCATAATCATGCTGTTTATTCCACGCATGGATCGCCAACCCGCGCCAGCCGTCGGCAAACTCCGGCGTCATCTCTACGCAACGTTGCCATAACGCTATCGCTTTGCCATAACTGCGCTTGTTGTAATGGAAACAGGCCAGTAAATGACGGGCGAACCAGCACTCTTCAATACTCTCCAGTGCCGCGACTTCTTCCAGCGTATTCGGGAAACGAACAAACTGCGGGAACACGTCAATGGCTTTCGCAATCAATTCGCCGCGCTCAGCTTTCGGCAACAAACTGGCTTGCAGATAAAGCGGCAGCGTTCGCTGGCAGTCCAGTGCGTTCAGCATCTCTGCCGCCAGGGCGGGCATTCCCCAGTTAATCAGTTGCCCGGCGGTCATCAGGGCGTTAACGTCACGCCCCTGACACAGACCACGCCACTGCGTGAGGGCTGACTCGGTACGACCATCGAACCAGTTCAGCCACCACAGGGTGGCGTTCAGCGGATAATCGCGCAGCAGTTTCTCGCGCTGCAAACGCGCGTTGTCCTGACGACCGCTTAACACCAGCAGCAGATTATGCAGGCACAGCACTTGCTGATTGGTTGGGCAGGCGCGCAGACTTTGTTGGCAAAAATCCAGACCAGCGTCGAAGTTACCATTACGCGCCGCCAGCCGTGCCAGACCGTAATAGCCCCCCGCTTTACTGTTACCGCTCCAGACCGCTCGCCAGAAATCCTCTTCAGCTTGTTGATATTGCCCCTGACGTTCATACGCACTGGCGCGAATCAAACTCGCCTGTCCGCACTGCGGGTTTTTGTTCAGCGCATGTGCGCGTTTCAGCGCCTGACTGGCATACGCCACCGCTTGCGGGAAATCGGCACGGTTATATTCCAGCATCGCCAGCGCCAGGTTACAGCGATAATCCAGCGGATCCAACGCCACGCCGCGCAGGTAGTAATCGAACGGTGAACGGCTGGCATGATGGTATTGCTCCAGATGCTGACCGATAAACCAGGCTTCATCTGTACTGGTAATGTCTTGCGCTGCCAGTGGCGCTTTGGCGACGTCCGGCAGCGGCAACTCTTGCGGCTGATGTTCCTGATAACTCAGAACAATATTGCCGTCAGCATCGGAAAGTTCGATGGTCAATCTGTCCGGCTCAATACCGTGCAACACGCCCTGGATGGCGGTCGCTGGCGTCAGGGCCACGGCATCGTTAAGTAACGCTTCGCGCTTGCCGATTTCGCGGATCGCCAGACGGTATCTGTTCAACGGGGAGATGGCATACAGCCCCCACTCAATCCCCCGCTCGCTACGCTGTAATTTAATCACCGTATCGCGGGAGGCGTTTTGCACCATGCCCAGAGAATGGTAAGGCAGGAAATACTGCTCGAAACGCTTCTCTTCGTAAGCATCAAGCCAGGTAAAATCGGGTTGGTTATCAGCAAAAATGCCGGTCATCAGCTCGATATACGGACCGTTATTGTCGGTCAGGCTCTTATCCCACGCCTGGCCAAATTCACTGTGTCCCCAGCTCCACTGTTTTTTACCCGGCGCAATGTGGTGGTTGGCAACGTGTAATAAACCGCCATCTTCATCGTGACACCACGCGCCAACAAAATCGTACTGCGATTTTTCGGCCATATATGAGGTAGGAACAGGCACGTTTTTATAACGCGAAATGTCCACGCCGGCGGAGTAGTCCACTTTGTAATAGGTGCCGGTGGCGATGGGGAAAGCGGAAACTGCGCGTTTGCCGTGATCAAACACCGCAGTCACATCGGGCGGAAAAACGCTCTGATGCCCTTCCCCACCTTTCACTGCCGGGTTGGCCCACCATAAAAAATGACGCGGCGTGGCGTTGCCGTTATAGACGCGGCTGGCAATCTCCAGTGCGGCACGGTCAGGGCGCAACGTAAAACCGGTCATCACCTGTAGACCGTGCATCGGCTCCGTCTCACCAACCCACACGGTCTGTGCACCGTCTTCATGGGCTTCAATGGTGAAATCGACGGGCATAAAGGTGGTCGGGCGATGGTGTTGCGGCCAGTTAAACTCAATCCCGCCGGAGATCCACGGCCCCAGCAGCCCGACCAGCGCCGGTTTAATGACTTCATTGTGATAGACAAAATCGCGCTGTTTCACTTTATCCCACGCGCGATGCACCCGACCGCCCAGTTCCGGCAGGATCATCACTTTGATGTAGTCGTTTTCCAGCCACACCGCCTCCCAGGATTTCAGGGTTTTCTGCTCGCTCAGCGTATCCGTCACGCCGTAGGGATAAACTGCGCCGGACGATCCCTGATAAACGCGATTTTCCAGGAACATGGGATGTATATCCTGCGGTCCGGTTTCATAGGTCGGGATCTCAACGCGCTCTTGCCACACTTTTACTGGAGTCATGGTGCCCTCAATATTAACAAGACATACTGAATTAAAAGATTTGTGGCAGTGTATTGAACAATCTGGCAATGTTTTCGCGGAATAATCACGCAATTAACTAAACAAGGTTTAGTGAAGATGAGAGCCTGCATTAACAATCAACAGATTCGCCACCATAACAAATGCGTGATTCTGGAACTGCTGTACCGGCAAAAGCGCGCCAATAAATCAACGCTGGCCCGGCTGGCGCAAATTTCGATTCCGGCAGTCAGTAATATTTTGCAGGAGCTGGAAAGCGAAAAACGGGTGGTGAATATCGACGATGAAAGCCAGACGCGCGGGCATAGTAGCGGCACATGGCTGATTGCACCGGATGGCGACTGGACGCTGTGCCTGAACGTTACGCCCACCAGCATTGAGTGCCAGGTCGCTAATGCCTGTTTAAGTCCGAAAGGTGTATTTGAATATTTACAGATTGATGCACCGACGCCGCAGGCGCTGCTGTCCGAAATCGAAAAATGCTGGCATCGCCACCGTAAATTGTGGCCGAACCGTACCATCAACCTGGCGCTGGCAATCCACGATCAGGTTGATCCGGTGACCGGCGTGTCGCAAACCATGCCGCAAGCGCCGTGGACAACGCCAGTTGAGGTGAAGTATCTGCTGGAAGAGAAGCTGGGCATTCGGGTGATGGTCGATAATGACTGCGTAATGCTGGCACTGGCGGAGAAATGGCAAAATAATTCACAGGGACGGGATTTCTGCGTGATCAACGTTGATTACGGCATTGGCTCGTCGTTCGTGATTAACGAGCAAATTTATCGCGGCAGTTTGTATGGTAGCGGACAGATTGGTCACACCATCGTTAACCCGGATGGCGTCGCCTGCGACTGCGGGCGTTACGGCTGTCTGGAAACCGTCGCCTCGTTAAGCGCATTTAAAAAGCAGGCGCGGGTATGGCTAAAATCACAACCGGTTAATACTCAGCTTGATCCCGAAAAACTGACTACCGCGCAATTAATCGCTGCCTGGCAGAGTGGAGAACCGTGGATCACCAGTTGGGTTGACCGCAGTGCCAACGCCATTGGTTTGAGTCTGTATAACTTCCTCAACATCCTTAATATTAATCAGATTTGGTTGTATGGTCGCAGTTGCGCCTTTGGCGAGAACTGGCTTAATACCATAATTCGCCAGACGGGATTTAACCCGTTCGACCGCGACGAAGGACCGAGCGTAAAAGCGACGCAAATTGGCTTTGGGCAATTAAGCCGCTCACAACAGGTGCTGGGGATAGGCTATTTGTATGTTGAAGCACAGTTACGCCAGATTTGATGGTGTGATAAGGTAAAAAGGCTTCCCGGAGGAAGCCTTTTTTCAACAGATTAACCGTTTCGCTTATGCGTAAACCGGGTAACGTGCGCAGATGTCGAGAACTTTACCTTTGATGCGCTCGATAACCGCTTCATCATTGATGCTGTCCAGCACGTCACACATCCAGCCAGCCAGTTCTTTCGCTTCAGCTTCTTTGAAGCCGCGACGCGTAATCGCCGGAGTACCCACGCGAATACCGGAAGTCACAAACGGGCTCTTCGGATCGTTCGGTACGCTGTTTTTGTTCACAGTGATATTGGCACGACCCAGAGCGGCGTCAGCTTCTTTACCGGTCAGGTTTTTATCAACCAGATCAACCAGGAACAGGTGGTTATCAGTACCGCCGGAAACCACTTTGTAACCACGCTCCAGGAACACTTCTACCATCGCTTTGGCGTTTTTCGCGACCTGCTGCTGGTAAATTTTAAACTCTGGCTCCATCGCTTCTTTCAGCGCAACCGCTTTACCGGCGATTACGTGCATCAACGGACCGCCCTGACCACCTGGGAAAACGGCAGAGTTCAGTTTTTTGTACAGTTCTTCGCTACCGCCTTTCGCCAGGATCAGGCCGCCGCGCGGACCCGCCAGGGTTTTGTGAGTGGTGGTAGTGACAACGTGAGCATGAGGAACCGGGTTCGGGTAGACGCCAGCGGCAACCAGACCCGCAACGTGCGCCATATCAACGAACAGGTAAGCACCGATGCTGTCAGCGATTTCACGCATTTTCGCCCAGTCAACCACACCGGAATAAGCAGAGAAGCCACCGATAATCATTTTCGGCTTGTGTTCTTTGGCTTGTTTTTCCAGATCTGCGTAGTCGATATGACCGGTAGCATCGATACCGTAAGGAACGATGTTGTACAGTTTACCGGAGAAGTTAACCGGAGAACCGTGAGTCAGGTGACCGCCATGAGCCAGGTTCATACCCAGAACGGTATCACCTGGTTCCAGCAGCGCGGTGTAGACCGCAAAGTTAGCCTGAGAGCCGGAGTGCGGCTGGACGTTAGCGTAGTCAGCGCCGAACAGTTCTTTCGCGCGATCGATCGCCAGTTGTTCGACGATATCAACATACTCGCAACCGCCGTAGTAGCGTTTGCCCGGATAACCTTCAGCATATTTATTGGTCAGCTGAGAACCCTGCGCCTGCATTACGCGCGGGCTGGTGTAGTTTTCGGAGGCGATCAGTTCGATGTGCTCTTCCTGACGTACTTTTTCCTGCTCCATAGCCTGCCACAGTTCGGCATCATAATCGGCAATGTTCATTTCACGCTTTAACATCCGCATCTCCTGACTCAGCTAACAATAAAATTTTTGGCCTTTATAGGCGGTCCTGATGGACAACGGCGAACAGTATAACCGAATCATTCTGCGATAACAGGTCTTGACAAAGGAATTTACGCAAACGATTACCTTCAGGCTGTGCAAGGCTTTGGAGAATAAAGAGCTTGCAACCGGAAACGGATTTCTTTTCAGGTTTGTGATGCAAATTTTTCACTTCATCACATTCTTGATGAAAAACACCAAAGAACCATTTACATTGCAGGGCTATTTTTTATAAGATGCATTTGAGATACATCAATTAAGATGCAAAAAAAGGAAGACCATATGCTTGACGCTCAAACCATCGCTACAGTAAAAGCCACCATCCCTTTACTGGTGGAAACGGGGCCAAAATTAACCGCCCATTTCTACGACCGTATGTTTACTCATAACCCAGAACTCAAAGAAATTTTTAACATGAGTAACCAGCGTAATGGCGATCAACGTGAAGCCCTGTTTAACGCTATTGCCGCCTACGCCAGTAATATTGAAAACCTGCCTGCGCTGCTGCCAGCGGTAGAAAAAATCGCGCAGAAACACACCAGTTTCCAGATCAAACCGGAGCAGTACAACATCGTTGGCGAACACCTGTTGGCGACGCTGGACGAAATGTTCAGCCCGGGTCAGGAAGTGCTGGACGCGTGGGGGAAAGCCTATGGCGTGCTGGCAAATGTATTTATCAATCGCGAGGCAGAAATCTATAACGAAAACGCCAGAAAAACTGGTGGCTGGGAAGGTACTCGCGATTTCCGCATTGTGGCTAAAACACCGCACAGCGCGCTTATCACCAGCTTCGAACTGGAACCAGTCGACGGTGGCGCAGTGGCAGAATACCGTCCGGGGCAATATCTCGGTGTCTGGCTGAAACCGGAAGGTTTCCCGCATCAGGAAATTCGCCAGTACTCTTTGACTCGTAAACCGGATGGCAAAGGCTATCGTATTGCGGTGAAACGCGAAGATGGCGGACAGGTTTCTAACTGGCTGCACAATCACGCCAATGTTGGCGATGTCGTGAAGCTGGTGGCTCCGGCGGGTGATTTCTTTATGGATGTGACAAATGACACACCGGTAACCTTAATCTCTGCCGGTGTCGGTCAGACGCCAATGCTGGCTATGCTCGATACGCTGGCAAAAGCAGGCCATAGCGCCCAGGTGAACTGGTTCCATGCAGCAGAAAATGGCGATGTTCACGCCTTTGCTGATGAAGTTAAGGAACTGGGACAATCACTGCCGCGCTTTACCGCACACACCTGGTATCGTCAGCCGAGCGAGGCCGATCGCGCGAAAGACCAGTTTGATAGCGAAGGTCTGATGGATTTAAGCAAACTGGAAGGTGCGTTCAGCGATCCGGCCATGCAGTTCTATCTCTGCGGTCCGGTGGGCTTCATGCAGTTTGCCGCGAAACAGTTAGTGGATCTGGGCGTGAAGCAGGAAAACATTCATTACGAATGCTTTGGCCCGCATAAGGTGCTGTGATTTGATATTGCCGGATGGAAACATCCGGCAACCCTGACGCGGTTTAAATTGCCGCGTCGTCCTCTTCACCGGTACGGATACGAATGACCCGTGCCACGTCAAAGACGAAGATTTTACCGTCACCGATTTTGCCGGTTTGCGCCGTGCGAATAATGGTATCGACACAGGTATCGACAATGTCGTCCGGTACGACAATCTCAATTTTCACCTTCGGCAGAAAATCCACCATATACTCCGCGCCACGATACAGCTCGGTATGGCCTTTCTGGCGGCCAAAACCTTTCACCTCGGTGACTGTCATGCCGGTAATGCCGACTTCAGCCAGTGCTTCGCGGACATCGTCCAGCTTGAAGGGTTTAATAATCGCATCAATCTTTTTCATGCTATTCCTTGAAAAGGTCGCCTGTCTTCTGATCTGCTAAACGTAACACATTACGCCAATTCATTCCTTGAAATCGTTTGCATCCAGCTCGTGTCGGGAAAGCAGTTTATAAAATTCTGTCCGGTTGCGCCCCGCCATTCTCGCCGCATGGGTGACGTTACCTTTAGTGATTTGCAGAAGCTTGCGCAAGTAATTGAGTTCAAACTGATTACGCGCCTCAACAAAGGTTGGCAACGCGGTGTTTTCGCCCTCCAGCGCCTGCTCCACCAGCGCATCACTAATTACCGGGGATGAGGTCAGCGCCACGCACTGTTCAATCACGTTGACCAACTGGCGAACATTACCTGGCCAGGTGGCGGTCATCAGGCGTTTCATTGCATCGGTGGAGAACGCGCGAACAAAGGGTTTATGTCGCTCTGCTGCCTGGCGCAACAAGTGATTTGCCAGTAGCGGAATGTCTTCCGTGCGCTCCGCCAGTGCCGGAATTTTCAGGCTGACAACGTTGAGGCGGTAATAAAGATCTTCGCGAAACTCCCCGCGCGCCATCGCTTTTGGCAGGTCGCGGTGAGTGGCAGAGATAATCCGCACGTCGATATCAATATCGCGGTTGCTGCCCAGCGGGCGCACTTTACGCTCCTGCAACACGCGCAGCAGTTTGACCTGCAACGGTGCGGGCATATCGCCAATCTCATCGAGAAATAGCGTACCGCCTTCCGCCGCCTGGAATAAACCTTCGCGATTGCTGACAGCGCCAGTAAACGCACCTCGCGCATGACCAAACAGTTCTGACTCCAGCAACTGCTCGGGCAATGCGCCACAGTTAATAGCAATAAATGGTTTGCTGTTGCGCGGGCTTGCGTTGTGGATAGCCTGGGCGAAAATCTCTTTCCCGGTGCCGCTCTGGCCGTTAATCAGCACGCTAACATCTGATTGCGCCACCAGTCGCGCCTGTTCCAGCAAACGCAACATCAGTGGACTGCGGGTAACAATCGCCTCACTCCAGCGTTCGTCTGTGGCTGGCGCGGATTGCTCCAGCGCATCGTCAATTGCCTGATACAACGCGTCTTTATCAACAGGTTTGGTGAGGAAACTGAACACGCCCTGCTGTGTCGCTGCAACGGCATCAGGAATGGAACCATGCGCGGTAAGAATGATTACTGGCATACCCGGCTGCACTTTCTGGATTTCAGCAAACAGCTGCATACCGTCCATTTCATCCATTCGCAGGTCGCTGATGACTAAATCTACTTTTTCGCGATTCAGTACCCGTAATCCTTCTGCACCACTTTCTGCCGTGACCACACTGTAGCCTTCGCTGGTCAAACGCAGGCCAAGTAATTTCAGCAATCCAGGATCATCATCCACCAATAATAAATGCGCAGGTTTATGGCTCATCAGGGGTGACCTCACTGGTAGATGATGCGGGCGTTTCGCTCTCGTGTGGCGCATCCGGGACAAAATTTCCAGCCGGTTTGCGGGTCGAGAGCTGACGTTCAATATCGGTCAGATTTTCCAGCTTGCGGGTGGTGAGTTCCAGTTGCTGCTCTAGAACGTGATGCTGCTGGCGCAAGGTATCCAGTTCGCTGTCGCTGGACTGCTGGAGTTTACTGTAGCGTTGGCGCTCTTGTGCCAGTTGCAATTGTAACGCCTGATCGTCGCGCCAGAGTTGATACAGCGGTCGAACCTGCGCCGGGATCTCAGTACTTAACGCGTCTATGCGCGCGACCATCTGGCGACGCTCATACGGCGTAATTTTAGCGTCGGCGAGCAAAATCCCCTGTTTAAAGGTATTTTGCCAGCTGCCATCGCCATACTTACGGGCTTGCTGGCGCGACTGCGCTGGCATTAAACGGTTGGCACAATCCATCGCCCGTAGCCAGTAAAGCGGATTAGTTTCGGTTGATTTACCTTGCAGCGCCCAGATGTCGCTACATTCGGTAGAAAGATAGTCAGCCAGTTGATAAACCGGAATTTTTTCTTGTGCAGACGTATCTATGGCAGGCTTATCGTGACTCTGCACACAACCCAGCAACGCCAGACAAGGCAACCCTGCCAGCCACAGCCGTCGGGGCAATAATCGTTGAAAAATGTGTCGCATATTCACCAGACTTAGAGCCTATCCCAATGGGCGTAATTGTTGCAGGCAGTTTGGACACGGACAGCGCGGAGAAACCGGAGCGTACACATAGTACGTGATGATTTCGAGCACTGCCCGGAGCCAAACTGGCAAATAAAATAGCCTGATGGGATAGGCTCTTAACATTATTTTGTGTTTTTCGACGACGGTAATTCAATGCGGAAACAAACGTCTTGCCCGCTTTCGTCGACCAGATACAGTTCCCCCTGCATACGGCGAATACAATCCCTGGCAATGCTTAATCCCAGACCACTGCCCTTCACCGCCCCTTTTCGCTGGTGGCTTCCCTGAAAAAAGGGTTCGAAGATCATGGCGCGTTCTTCTTGCGGAATGGGCGTGCCTGTATTGATGACATCAATATAAACCCGCGCACCATGTAAACTGCTGCGAAGGCAAATGTTACCGGATTCAGCCCCGTAGTGCACCGCATTGGAGTAAAGATTATCCAGCACGCTCATCAGCAGCATTGGCTCCGCCAGGCAAGCTGTTGCTTTGAGATCGACGTCGGTATGCATCATTTTAGCCCGTGCTGGCAAGCTGTGAGCGGAAACCACCATCTCCACCAGCGGTGCCAGCTCTACGTTCTCCAGTTCCACCGCGCCGTCCGCCTGTTTACGGTTGTAATCAAGCAGTTGTTCGATCAGTTTTTGCAAATTGCGGCTACTGCTATCAAGAATGCTCACCACCTCTTTTTGCTCTGGCGTAAGCGGCCCGACAACCTGGTCAGCCAGTAATTCCGTGCCTTCGCGCATACTCGCCAGCGGCGTTTTTAATTCATGAGATAAATGACGTAAGAACTGGTGCCGCTGGGATTCCAGCCATGACAGGCGCTCACTTAACCAAAGAATACGTTGCCCAACCGAGCGTAACTCGCTCGGTCCACTGAACGAGACGCTATTGCCCAGGGAACGCCCCTCCCCCAGCCGATTGATCATGCGCTCGATATTTTTCACCGGCCCGATAATCATCCGCGTGAAAAGCAGTACCATCACCAGACTCACCAGAAATAGCACCAGCGATTGCCAACCAAAATATTGCCCACGTTCGGCGATTTCGCGTTGTAACTGCTGCCCGCGAGAGAACACCACAGTGCGAGTGGCTTGAACCATTTCGGTATTGGCATTGGCGAAGGCTTCCAGACGTGCGGCGGCAGCGGTATCGGGACCGCTGTTGTTACACTGAAGTTGAGCCAGATTGTTCAAATCCTGACGCAATGCCTGATAGAGTTTATCGTCCGGCAACACGCCTGCGTGGGCATCAAGCATTTCACTGTAACGCTTGCGCTGGCTTTGATACACCTTCGCCAAAGTGGGATCATCCAGCACACAATACTGACGATAACTACGCTCCATTTCCAGCGCCGCGTTGGTCATCGCTTCACTGCGCCGGGCATCGATAAGCGTCGTGCGATTGACCAGCGCCGCCTGATCGCTAAGTGCATTCAGGCTTTGCCAGGCTTGCCATGCCAGCACCAGCAGAGGGAGCAAAATAAGCAAGAATGCCAGCATTACCAGTTGTCGTAATGAGCGGGGAAAAACGGGCCAGCGTTTCAAGGCGTTACTCTCGTCAGACGCGAATAGACTGATGCTAACCGAGGGGACGTTCAGATACAACAAAGCCGGGAATTACCCGGCTTTGTTGTGGAATAAGGCGGTGCCTAACTCGACGTTTCGCCCGATGGTTGATATAGCTAAGCTGATATCAGAAGTTGGACGGCAGGCACCTTGTTGTGCGTCATTCTAATTTTATGTAGCACGTCCCGAAGGGGCTGACATAAGTCGGTGAATGAGCCACTGGTTATTATTATGCAGTAACTGTGCCAATAAATAAAATAGTTTGATAACGTACTGATAAACGTAGCTTTGATGAATTAATGGCTACTCCACTGCTTGGCTATAAATCAGCCACTGTGTCGTTTAAAAGAGACATCCAAAGATGAAATTGTTTGTTTTAAATTAAATCAACAAGTTAAGTGTCACCTATAAGCGACACGGTAAATCACACATTGTCGTGATTTACAGACACAAAAAAGCTCCCGGTGTTGGGAGCTTATAATTGTTGGCTAAGTGGTTGTGTGTAACGCCACATCCGGCCTACAAAATATTGCAAATTCAATACATTGCAGGAAACATCCGAGCCAACCAGACAAGCATAGCGCATCAGGCGATGCGCATATTGCCCGATATCTTAACCCAGCTGCTTACGCGCATTGCGGAAAATACGCATCCATGGCCCATCCTCGCCCCAGTTTTCCGGATGCCATGAATTGCTGACAGTACGGAAAACACGCTCCGGGTGCGGCATCATAATGGTGACACGACCGCTTTCAGTCGTGACCGCCGTAATACCGTTCGGGGAACCGTTCGGGTTAGCCGGGTAAGTTTCGGTGACTTTGCCGAAGTTATCGACATAGCGCAGCGCCACCAGCCCTTTGCTTTCCAGTGCTGCCAGATGAGCCGCATCGCGCACTTCCACACGCCCTTCACCGTGAGAAACGGCAATCGGCATCTGTGAACCCACCATTCCCTGCAACAGCAGCGACGGGCTTTGGGTCACTTCAACCAGGCTGAAACGCGCTTCAAAGCGATCCGAGGTATTACGCACAAAACGTGGCCACAACTCGCTACCCGGGATCAGTTCACGCAGATTAGACATCATTTGGCAACCGTTACATACCCCCAGCGCCAGCGTTTGCGGACGGTGGAAGAAGGTTGCAAACTCATCGCGTACACGATTATTGAACAGGATTGATTTCGCCCAGCCTTCACCTGCGCCCAATACGTCGCCGTAGGAGAAACCACCGCACGCTACCAGGGCGTGGAAATCCTCCAGGCCCGTGCGTCCAGCCAGCAGGTCGCTCATATGTACGTCGATTGCATCGAAGCCTGCACGGTGAAAAGCTGCCGCCATTTCCACATGCGAGTTCACGCCCTGCTCACGCAGCACGGCAACTTTCGGGCGCGCGCCAGTGGCAATAAATGGTGCCGCCACATCTTCGTTGATATCGAACGACAATTTCACATTCAGACCCGGATCGGCATCGTTAGATTTCGCCTGGTGTTCCTGGTCGGCACATTCCGGGTTGTCACGCAGGCGCTGCATCTGCCAGGTAGTTTCTGCCCACCAGACACGCAACGTGGTGCGGCTTTCGCTGAATACCGCCTGTCCGTTGGCAGTAATCACAAAACGGTCACCGGAAACCGCCTGACCGACATAATGGATGCAATCAGCAAGGCCGTGCTGTGCCAGTAGGGTTTCTACTGCTTCACGTTCTGCTGCGCGTACCTGAATCACCGCACCCAGCTCTTCGTTAAACAACGCAGCCAGGCGATCCTCTCCGAGAGAGGCGATATCCGCTTCAATGCCGCAATGACCGGCAAACGCCATTTCCGCCAGCGTTACCAGCAGGCCACCATCAGAGCGGTCGTGGTACGCGAGCAGCTTACGCTGTGCTACCAGCGCCTGAATCGCGTCATAGAAGCCTTTCAGTTGCGCGACGTCACGTACATCTGCCGGTTTGTCGCCAAGCTGACGATAAACCTGCGCCAGCGCCGTTGCGCCCAGCGCGTTATTGCCTTTGCCCAAATCAATCAGCAGCAGTGCGTTATCTTCGGTAGAAAGCTGCGGCGTGATGGTGTGACGTACATCTTCCACGCGGGCAAATGCAGAAATGACCAGCGACAGCGGCGACGTCATTTCGCGTTCTTCGTTACCTTCCTGCCAGCGGGTTTTCATCGACATGGAGTCTTTACCCACCGGGATCGTCAGGCCCAGCGCCGGGCAAAGCTCTTCGCCCACAGCTTTAACAGCTTCATACAGGCCCGCATCTTCACCAGGATGACCTGCTGCCGCCATCCAGTTGGCGGAAAGTTTAATGCGTTTGATATCGCCAATCTGTGTTGCGGCGATGTTAGTTAACGCTTCACCGACCGCCAGACGGGCAGAGGCGGCGAAATCCAGCAGCGCAACCGGCGCACGTTCGCCAATCGCCATCGCTTCACCGTAGTAGCTGTCGAGGCTGGCGGTAGTGACCGCGCAGTTAGCGACCGGCACCTGCCATGGCCCCACCATCTGATCGCGCGCTACCATGCCAGTTACGCTGCGGTCACCGATGGTCACCAGGAAGGTTTTCTCTGCCACAGTCGGCAGATGCAGCACGCGTTTCACCGCGTCAGCAATGGTGATCCCTTCACGAGCCAGCGCATCGCCCTTCGCTTTCAGTGTTTGTACATCGCGGGTCATCTTCGGCGTTTTACCAAGCAGCACGTCCAGCGGCAGATCGATTGGCTGATTATCAAAATGACGATCGTGCAGAGAAAGATGCAGTTCTTCGGTCGCTTCACCAATCACCGCGTATGGCGCACGTTCACGCTTACACAATTCGTCAAACAGCGGTAACTGATCGGCAGCAACCGCCAGTACATAACGTTCCTGGGATTCGTTACACCAGATTTCCAGCGGGCTCATGCCCGGTTCATCGCTCAGGATATCGCGCAGTTCAAATTTACCGCCGCGTCCGCCGTCGCTCACCAGCTCCGGCATGGCGTTAGAAAGGCCGCCCGCGCCGACGTCGTGGATAAACAGGATTGGGTTGGCATCCCCCAACTGCCAGCAGCGGTCGATCACTTCCTGGCAACGCCGTTCCATCTCTGGGTTGTCGCGCTGTACAGAGGCGAAATCGAGGTCGGCATCAGACTGACCGGAAGCCATAGAAGACGCCGCGCCGCCGCCAAGGCCGATGTTCATTGCCGGGCCGCCGAGAACGACCAGCTTCGCGCCGACATTGATCTCGCCTTTTTGTACGTGATCGGCCCGGATGTTGCCGATCCCGCCCGCCAGCATGATCGGTTTGTGATAACCGCGCAGCTCTTCGCCGTTGTGGCTGTTCACTTTTTCTTCATAAGTACGGAAATAGCCGTTCAGTGCCGGACGACCAAATTCATTGTTAAACGCCGCGCCGCCAAGCGGGCCTTCGGTCATGATGTCCAGCGCGGTAACAATGCGCTCAGGCTTACCGAAATCTTCTTCCCACGGCTGTTCGAAGCCTGGAATACGCAGGTTGGATACGGAGAAACCGACCAGACCGGCTTTCGGCTTCGCGCCGCGTCCGGTTGCGCCTTCATCACGGATTTCGCCGCCGGAACCGGTCGCCGCGCCCGGCCATGGAGAAATCGCCGTCGGGTGGTTGTGGGTTTCTACTTTCATCAGGATATGCGCAGGTTCCTGATGATAGTCGTAGCGACCTGTTTCGTGGTCAGCAAAGTAGCGGCCCACTTCAGAACCTTCCATCACGGCGGCGTTATCTTTATAAGCAGAAAGAACGTGATCCGGCGTGGTTTCGAAGGTGTTTTTGATCATCTTGAACAGCGATTTCGGTTGCTGTTCACCGTCGATAATCCAGTCGGCGTTAAAAATCTTATGACGGCAGTGCTCAGAGTTCGCCTGGGCGAACATATAAAGCTCTATGTCGTTCGGGTTACGACCAAGCTTCGTGAAAGCATCCTGCAGATAGTCAATTTCATCTTCCGCCAGTGCCAGACCGAGGCGCAGGTTAGCGTCAATCAGCGCCTGACGCCCCTGCCCCAACAAATCAACGCTGGTAACCGGAGTCGGTTGATGATGAGCAAACAGCTGCTCTGCATCATCTAAAGCGAAAAAGACCGTTTCCATCATGCGGTCGTGCAGTTCAGCGGTAACCTGCTGCCATTGTTCATTAGTCAGCGTACCGGCTTCTACATAGTAAGCAACGCCGCGCTCAAGGCGGTTTACCTGTTGCAGCCCGCAGTTATGGGCGATATCGGTCGCTTTCGAAGACCAGGGAGAGATGGTGCCAGGACGCGGGGTCACCAGCAGTAGTTTGCCTTGCGGGGCGTGGCTGGCGAGTGCCGGGCCATATTTCAGCAGGCGTTCAAGCTGTGCGTGCTCATCATCGTTTAACGGCGCATTGAGGTCAGCAAAATGGACATACTCGGCGTAAATGTTGTGAACCGGGAGCCTGGCAGCCTGAAAACGTGCCAGCAGTTTGTTGATTCGGAATGCCGACAATGCAGGCGAACCACGCAGAATTTCCATCATAAGTCTCTCGTCTTCTAAGCTTTCGGTGTACCCAAGGGGGGGAAACGGGCGTCATTATAAAGAATCTGATGCGCTGACGAAACCGTTTGCGTGGAAATAAAATCACCATCATGAATTAGCAACGCGTGCCGCCAATCTCTGTAATAAGTTGCCAACTGGCGCAAGTTTACGCAAAATGCCGCTCATTTATGATTAAACCTTTCTTTAGCATTACAATCTTTCAGGCTGGGACGCGCACGACACAGAGAATTAACTAATTGAAAAAATTAAAGATTAATTATCTGTTCATCGGCATTCTGGCACTGCTTCTCGCGGTCGCTCTTTGGCCATCCATTCCCTGGTTTGGTAAAGCCGACAATCGTATCGCCGCCATACAAGCGCGGGGAGAGTTGCGTGTGAGCACTATTCATACTCCCCTGACATATAACGAAATCAACGGTAAACCTTTTGGCCTGGATTACGAACTGGCAAAACAGTTTGCCGATTACCTCGGCGTAAAACTGAAAGTCACCGTACGGCAGAACATCAGCCAGTTGTTTGACGATCTCGATAACGGAGATGCCGATCTGCTGGCAGCGGGACTGGTCTATAACAGCGAAAGGGTTAAAAATTATCAGCCTGGCCCAACCTATTATTCCGTTTCACAACAACTGGTCTATAAAGTGGGTCAGTATCGACCACGGACGCTGGGCAATCTGACGGCAGAACAGTTGTCCGTCGCTCCAGGGCATGTTGTCATTAACGATCTGCAAAAACTGAAAGAGACTAAGTTCCCGGAATTAAGCTGGAAAGTGGACGACAGAAAAGGATCTGTGGAGTTAATGGAAGATGTTATCGAAGGTAAGCTCGATTACACCATTGCCGATTCTGTCGCTATCAGCCTGTTTCAGCGCGTTCACCCGGAACTTGCTGTGGCACTGGATATCACCGATGAACAACCGGTGACCTGGTTTAGTCAATTAGATAACGATAATACGCTTTCTGCGGCTCTGCTCGATTTCTTCAATGAAATGAATGAAGACGGCACACTGGCGCGTATTGAAGAGAAATATCTCGGACATGGCGATGATTTTGATTACGTTGATACACGCACATTTTTACGCGCCGTTGATGCGGTACTGCCGCAGTTAAAGCCTCTGTTTGAGAAATACGCCGAAGAAATTGACTGGCGTTTGCTGGCCGCTATTGCTTATCAGGAATCGCACTGGGATGCGCAGGCCACTTCGCCGACCGGTGTACGCGGCATGATGATGTTAACCAAAAATACCGCGCAAAGCCTGGGCATTACCGACCGCACTGATGCCGAACAAAGCATCAGCGGTGGCGCGCGTTACTTGCAGAATATGATGAGTAAAGTGCCAGAGAGCGTGCCAGAAAATGAGCGGATCTGGTTTGCGCTCGCCGCCTATAATATGGGCTATGCACATATGCTGGACGCCCGCGCCCTGACAGCAAAAACCAAAGGCAATCCTGACAGTTGGGCCGATGTCAAACAGCGTCTGCCTTTACTTAGCCAGAAACCCTATTACAGCAAGCTGACTTACGGCTATGCGCGTGGGCATGAAGCCTATGCTTATGTCGAAAATATTCGTAAGTATCAGATTAGCCTGGTGGGTTATCTGCAAGAGAAAGAGAAGCAGGCTACAGAAGCGGCGATGCAGCTGGCCCAGGATTATCCGGCGGTATCACCCGCTGAATTGGGTAAGGGAAAATTTCCCTTTCTCTCGTTTCTTTCGCAGTCGTCATCTAATTATCTGACGCACTCCCCTTCTCTACTGTTTTCCAGGAAAGGGAGTGAAGAGAAGCAAAATTAATCTGTAGATTGCGGACAAAGTGCGCTTTGTTCATGCCGGATGCAGCGTGAATGCCTTATCTGGTCTACAAAAACACTTAAATTCAATATATTACACAGCCCTGATAAGCATAGTGCATAAGGCAATTTTGCATTTGTCATCAGCCTCAACCCGTCAAGGGTTGCGCTTTTTTCTGCGCTTTGATTTCCTGGCGGCGCATTCGGAAAAAATCGCTGAGTAGCGCCGCGCACTCATCCGCCAGTATTCCTTCCGTAATTTCCACTCGATGATTCATACCAGGATGGTGCAATACATCCATTAATGATCCGGCAGCGCCAGTTTTCGCATCACGCGCGCCAAAGACTACGCGACCAATACGGCTGTGGATCATCGCTCCGGCACACATCACGCATGGCTCCAGCGTGACATACAACGTGGCGTCGATCAGGCGATAATTCTGCATCACCAGCCCTCCTTGCCGCAGCGCCATGATTTCTGCATGTGCAGTTGGATCATGGCGTCCTATCGGACGATTCCATCCTTCGCCGATTACGCGATTGTTATGCACTAATACCGCGCCGACCGGCACTTCTCGCTCGTCCCAGGCACGTTTCGCCAGCGTCAGCGCATGACGCATCCAGTATTCGTGGCTAAATTCGACTTCAGACAAAAAGAAAACTCCGGTTATAAAAGCGCGGCGCATTATACACGGACGCTATGCTTTACTCTATTCCAGTTGCTGGAGTTCACCGCGAGGCGTTACCCGCCAGCGATGCTGACAAAAATAGAGTAGCGGATTGTCCTGATTACTGTCGCTATAGCCACTGTACAGCCGCAGCGGTGTGCCGATTTTGCGTTCCAGTTGCGCGACCTTTTCATGGCCAAGACAGCGCATAGTCAGCACCCAGCCGCCATAGCCGCGCTGGATCTGACTGGCGATAAGATTAACGCGTGGCAGCCACGGCGTATCGAAATAAACCGCTTCGACCAAAGCCTGAGGGGAACCGGTAATCAACCAAATGTCAGCATCGGAGCTTAGCAAATAGCTGGTCAGACGTTCCTGCACTAGCGGGAACGCCGTAACATTGTCGCGAAACCAATGCACGAAATCGGCTTGTAACGCCTGTAAACGTGCTTCGCTATGACCAAAGGTACAGCCCCATAGCAGCAGACTCATCGGCCAACGTGCCGCTCGCCCCTTGATTAATAATGCAATGACAATGACCGGCAACAGCGGCAGAACAAGTAACGCATTCAGCGGCTGTCGGCGCAGTAAGTAGCGCAGAAAACTGCCGAACATATCCTGTTGATGCAATGTTCCATCTAAGTCAAAAAACACCACACGGCGCTCGTGAGTTGCCAAACCATACCCCTCTGGACTGATACATCCTGATTAATTTTCACTACCAGATAGCCTAACAGATAGATCATCACTTTTCCGGCAACAATCTATCGCATAATGGTTGACTGGAATTTTTAATTCATGGCAATTAACTTTGATGGAATATAATATTCTCTCGCTTGTGTCTCATATTGCCTGTTGTCGCCATTAATTCATCGCGAGGAAAGATATGAACGGCTTACTTCGTATCCGTCAGCGTTACCAGGGGCTTGCCCAGAGTGATAAAAAGCTGGCGGACTATCTCCTGCTACAACCGGACACTGCCCGCCACCTTAGTTCCCAACAACTGGCCAACGAAGCCGGAGTCAGTCAGTCCAGCGTAGTGAAGTTCGCGCAAAAACTTGGCTATAAAGGTTTTCCGGCACTTAAATTGGCGTTAAGCGAAGCTCTGGCAAGCCAACCGGAATCGCCCTCCGTACCCATTCATAACCAAATTCGCGGTGATGATCCGTTACGGCTGGTTGGCGAAAAGCTGATTAAAGAAAATACGGCTGCCATGTACGCAACACTGAACGTCAATAGTGAGGAGAAGCTACATGAATGCGTGTCGATGCTTCGTTCTGCGCGACGGGTTATTCTGACTGGTATTGGCGCTTCCGGTCTGGTGGCGCAGAATTTTGCCTGGAAGCTGATGAAGATTGGTTTTAATGCTGCCGCTGAGCGTGATATGCACGCGTTGCTTGCAACAGTGCAAGCTTCGTCACCGGACGATTTGTTATTAGCCATCTCATACACAGGTGTACGGCGCGAGTTAAACCTGGCAGCAGATGAAATGCTGCGAGTGGGTGGAAAAGTGCTGGCAATCACCGGTTTCACCCCCAATGCCCTGCAACAGCGCGCTTCTCATTGCCTGTATACCATTGCCGAAGAACAAGCGACAAACAGTGCTTCGATCTCCGCATGTCATGCTCAGGGAATGTTAACGGATTTGCTGTTCATTGCGCTGATCCAGCAGGATCTGGAACTGGCACCAGAACGTATTCGTCATAGTGAGGCGCTGGTGAAAAAACTGGTTTGAGTAAAGAATGCGCGTATAATGCCCGCCCGGTTTGTGTTGTTTTGAGAGTTTCCTTATGGCGCTGTTAATCACTAAAAAATGCATCAATTGTGATATGTGTGAACCCGAATGCCCGAATGAGGCGATTTCGATGGGTGAACATATCTACGAGATTAACAGCGACAAGTGTACCGAATGCGTAGGTCATTACGAGACGCCAACCTGCCAGAAAGTGTGCCCGATCCCCAATACTATTGTGAAAGATCCGGCGCATGTTGAAACAGAAGAACAGTTGTGGGACAAGTTTGTGCTGATGCATCATGCGGATAAGATTTAGTATTTTTCCTCTGGAGCAGGATATTGCTTATTCACTCGTGTAAAAACGAAATTATTATATTTATTTTTATGATGTCATTAATAAAAACATTCATTAAATGAATTTCGATAATATCTGCGCAGACACTTAATTATTATTAAAGGCGCGTCTGGCTGGTTAAGCCGACGCGCCTTAAGTACGTTTCCTGATGTTACAAGAACAGAAGGATCAGCTGTAAAACAGCAATGACGACTTTAATAACCCGTTTAATAAGGTATCGACAATCAGTCATTCGTTTTTCCTTAAACAAGGAATGCAGCCGTTCAGATTAGCCCTTACATCTCCCCAAAACTGAACGTGCGAGTTATTGAGGGTACATGCTGCACTCCGCACCAGAGCTTTGACGACACCACTCGTTTCAATGGGGGAATTCAGTGATATGGTGTAAAGCACAGCAAAATCTCCAATAACGAAGCCAATTTTAAAGTGCTTATGAATTGGCAGTCACGTTAATCTTTCCATCGATATCGAATTCTTCGTCAAGGCTCGAGTTTTTATGCTAAAGATTGCAAGTTGCTTGTAAAAGATAACCCCCCTGATCCATAATCACTCCCGTTGAGGGTGCGTGCTGCACAATATTATTTAAGTTATAAAGTAAAACCCCCGTTCCTTACCAGTTCGGGGGTTTTACTTTTTAAAAGAACGGTATTATTTAGGTGTTCGAGAAAGAGTTTTAACTTTCAATTATTACCGTGGCGCAAGCATAGTGGCGTTCATCTGCCAGCGTCACATGCATATGTGCGACACCCAGCTTTTCTGCCAATTTTAACGCCTCGCCCCACAACCGCAGCCGTGGCTTGCCGAGTTCATCGTTGAACACTTCAAACTGATTAAATGCCAGGCCATTGCGGATCCCAGTACCAAACGCTTTTGCCGCCGCTTCTTTCACGGCAAAACGCTTCGCCAGAAAACGCACCGGCTGATGGTGCGTTTTCCAGATCTCCCATTCATGATCGCTTAATACGCGTCGTGCCAGGCGATCACCGGATCGAGCGATCACCGCTTCAATGCGAGCGATCTCTACGATATCCGTGCCTAAACCTAATATTGCCATTAGCCACGCGCTTCCAGCATCAGACGCTTCATTTCTGCCACGGCATCTTTCAGTCCGGTCATTACCGCACGGCCAATAATGGCATGTCCGATATTCAGTTCGTGCATCTCAGGGATGGCGGCGATGGCTTTCACATTGTGATAGGTCAGACCGTGACCGGCATTAACTTTCAGACCGAGGCTTGCGGCAAAGGTCGCAGCTTTAGTAATACGCGCCAGCTCTTGCGCCTGTTCAGCATCAGTTTTGGCATCGGCGTAACAACCGGTGTGGATCTCGATAAACGGTGCGCCAACCTCAGCGGCAGCTTTAATTTGTTCTTCATCGGCGTCGATAAACAGAGAAACCTGAATCCCGGCATCTGCCAGACGTTTGCAAGCATCGCGCATTTTGTCACGCTGACCCGCAACGTCCAGGCCGCCTTCGGTTGTCACTTCCTGACGCTTTTCCGGCACCAGGCAGCAAAAATGCGGCTTCGTCTCAACGGCAATCGCCAACATCTCTTCAGTCACCGCCATTTCCAGATTCATGCGGGTATCCAGCGTCTGACGCAGGATTCGCACATCGCGGTCGGTAATGTGGCGACGATCTTCGCGCAAATGCACGGTAATGCCATCAGCACCCGCCTGCTCGGCAATAAACGCCGCCTGTACCGGGTCTGGATAAGCAGTACCACGCGCATTACGCAGCGTTGCGATATGGTCAATGTTGACGCCTAACAGTAATTCAGCCATGACAATCCTCATCAGTCATTATGTGTTTTCACCGTTCGCTTAGGCATAAACTGCCGGAACAGTTCCCTGCTTTTTAAAGGTTTACCGCCAAGATAAGGCTTAAGCGCCATGCGGGTAAAGCGTTTCGCTGCTCGCAATGTGTCGGCGTCAGGAAATTCCCGCGCATGTAACGCTTTCAACTGCCTCCCGGTGAACGTTTTATTATCGATAACCACACTGGCAATAAAACCTTTCTCTTCGCGATAACGATACGTCATGGTGTCATCTACCGGCTCACCGCTACCTGCGCAATGGGTAAAGTTGACCCCATAACCCAGATGCCCGAGCAGCGCCAGCTCAAAGCGGCGCAGCGCCGGTTCTGGCGTACCAGTGGCACCTGCCAGAGACTGAATACAGTGCAAGTAATCGAAAAAGAGTTCCGAGAAGCGCGTCTCGTATTCCAGAACGCGGGAGAGAAGTTCGTTGATGTACAGACCGCTGTAAAGCGTAATACCGCTTAATGGCAGCGCCAGCGAGACAGCTTCGGCACTGCGCAGCGTTTTGACTTCACCGCGCCCGCCGAAGCGTAGCAAGAGAGGTGTGAAAGGCTGCAATGCGCCTTTCACGGTAGAACGTTTTGAACGTGCGCCTTTGGCAACCAGACGCACGCGTCCCGATTCCTCCGTAAAGACGTCCAGCATCAGGCTGGTTTCGCTCCACGGGCGACTATGCAGGACAAATGCGCGCTGCCAGCCTTCCATCATACTCGTCGCCTTTCAAGTTGCAGGTGCCCTGGCTGCAACTGTTCCCCCTGGTCACTTACTTTAGTAAGTGACCAGGGATTCACGGTCTTGCCGCCTTCCTGCACCTCGAAAGTCATAGAGTGTGCTAATTAGAGATCGTCAACGTAACCGAGACTACGCAGCGCACGTTCGTCGTCGGCCCAGCCAGATTTCACTTTCACCCACAGCTCAAGGTGGACAGGCGCTTCGAACATTTCCTGCATGTCTTTACGCGCTTCAATCCCGATGGTTTTGATCTTGGCTCCTTTGTTGCCAATCACCATCTTCTTCTGCCCTTCGCGCTCAACGAGAATCAAGCCGTTGATGTCATAGCCGCCGCGTTCATTGGTGACAAAACGTTCGATTTCCACGGTCACGGAGTACGGCAGTTCTGCACCGAGGAAACGCATCAGCTTTTCACGGATGATTTCAGAGGCCATAAATCGCTGCGAGCGATCGGTAATGTAATCTTCCGGGAAGTGATGCGTCGCTTCCGGCAGATGTTTACGCACGATTGCCGCAATAGTGTCCACATTCAGCCCGGTTTCGGCAGAAATCGGCACAATATCGAGGAAATTCATCTGGCTTGCCAGGAACTGCAGATGCGGCAGAAGATCGGCTTTTTCCTGCACGTTGTCCACTTTGTTCACCGCGAGGATCACCGGCGCTTTGCCATCACGCAGCTTGTTGAGCACCATTTCATCGTCCGGCGTCCAACGGGTGCCTTCAACGACAAAAATCACCAGCTCAACGTCGCCAATGGAGCTGCTCGCCGCTTTGTTCATCAGGCGGTTAATGGCGCGTTTTTCTTCCATATGCAGACCTGGGGTATCGACGTAGATCGCCTGATACGCGCCTTCAGTATGGATACCCACAATGCGGTGACGGGTTGTCTGCGCTTTGCGGGAAGTGATGGAGATTTTCTGCCCCAACAGTTTGTTCAGCAGTGTGGATTTGCCAACGTTCGGGCGTCCGACGATGGCAATAAATCCGCAGTAACTTTTATCGATGCTCATTCCAGCTCCAGTTTTTTCAACGCCTGTTCGGCGGCAGCCTGTTCAGCCTTACGACGGCTTGAACCTGTGCCAACCACCGGTTCGCTCAGGCCGCTAACCTGGCAGTGGATAGTAAATTCCTGATCGTGCGCTTCGCCACGTACCTGAACTACCAGATAAGTTGGCAGAGGCAGATGGCGCCCCTGCAAATATTCTTGCAAGCGCGTTTTCGGATCTTTTTGTTTATCGCCTGGGCTAATTTCGTCCAGACGGGTTTGATACCAGTTAAGGATTAATTTCTCGACGGTCTGAATATCGCTGTCGAGGAATACGCCGCCAATTAATGCTTCGACGGTGTCAGCAAGAATCGACTCGCGACGAAATCCACCGCTTTTAAGTTCACCCGGCCCTAAACGTAAGCACTCACCTAACTCAAATTCACGCGCCAGTTCTGCCAGCGTATTGCCACGGACTAGCGTGGCGCGCATCCGGCTCATATCCCCTTCATCCACACGAGGGAAACGGTGATACAGCGCATTGGCGATAACGTAGCTCAAAATAGAGTCGCCTAAAAATTCTAAACGCTCGTTATGTTTGCTGCTGGCACTACGATGGGTTAATGCCTGCTGCAACAGCTCCTGATGATTAAAAGTGTAGCCCAGCTTCCGTTGAAGCCGATTAATTACGATGGGGTTCATGCGATACCAATAAATAAATGCGTCAACAATTCAGCACACGAAACAGACCTGATATGCAGGGTTCTGCTAACAGCTTTGCAGCAGTTTCAGTTGACCTGTATATGGGGACCAACGCTGTTTCGTGTGCCGTGGCGACCTGGAGGTGCCAACCTTAAACTTCGGGGGAATATTCTATACACAACGACGGGGGATGTCGTTAGCCACGGGAGATTTATCTCATAAATAATTCACGTTGTCGCCATAACGGCGACAACGTGAACGGATAACAGCAATTAGTGAATGCCACCAATGCGACTTAAGCGCACGCCTGTCGGCCATTCACCTTCTTGCTTATCGAAACTCATCCAGATAGCCGTTGCCCGACCGACCAGATTCGCTTCCGGCACAAAGCCCCAGTAACGGCTGTCCGCGCTGTTATCGCGATTATCACCCATCATGAAGTATTGCCCTGGCGGAACAATCCAGGTTGCCAGTTGTTGTCCTGGTTGCTGGTAATACATCCCCACCTGATCCTGCGCAATCGGCACGGTCAGGATACGATGCGTTACATCGCCCAGTGTCTCTTTACGTTCAGAAAGACGAATACCGTTTTCTTTAGTTTCGTTTTTCGGCACCTCAAAGAATCCGCTGGTTGCTTCCCCGCCGTTACGACGTGAGAAGGTCTGTACGAAATCGCTCGGCTCCACGTTGGAATAGGTGACCGGCAACGCGTTTTCACACGCCTGACCGGAACTGCATCCCGGTTGAATAGTCACCTCTTTCGCTACCGGATCGTAAGTGACTTTATCGCCCGGTAATCCCACCGCACGCTTGATGTAATCAAGCTTTGGATCTTCCGGGTATTTAAAGACCACAATATCGCCACGTTTCGGATGACCGGTTTCGATCAACGTTTTCTGGTAGATAGGGTCTTTAATGCCGTAAGCAAACTTCTCTACCAGAATAAAGTCACCGATTAACAGAGTCGGCATCATCGAACCTGACGGGATCTGGAACGGTTCATAAATAAACGAACGCACAATCAATACGATAGCCAGCACCGGAAATACAGAAGCGCCGGTTTCCAGCCAACCAGGCTTCGGCGCAACTTTTTTCAGCGTTGCTTTATCCAGTGAGTCCCCGGCAGCCGCTTGCGCCGCTGCCTGACGTTCCCGCCGTTTAGGTGCGAAAAAGAATTTATCCACGCACCACAAAATGCCCGTCACCAGTGTGGCAATCACCAGAATCAGGGCAAACATATTCGCCATGCCAACTCCTAATGGTTATTTGTTGTCTTTGCCGACGTGCAGAATGGCGAGGAACGCTTCCTGCGGCAGTTCGACGTTACCGATCTGCTTCATGCGTTTCTTACCTTCTTTCTGCTTCTGCAGCAGCTTTTTCTTACGGCTGATATCGCCGCCATAACATTTAGCCAGTACGTTTTTACGCAGCTGTTTCACGGTGGAACGCGCAATGATGTGCGTTCCAATCGCAGCCTGAATGGCGATATCAAACTGCTGGCGGGGGATCAGATCTTTCATCTTCTCCACCAGCTCGCGACCACGGTTTTGCGAATTATCACGGTGGGTGATCAACGCCAGCGCATCAACACGTTCACCGTTGATTAAAACGTCAACACGCACCATGTCGGACGCCTGGAAGCGTTTGAAGTTGTAATCCAAAGACGCATAACCACGCGAGGTAGATTTCAGGCGATCGAAGAAGTCGAGTACCACTTCAGCCATCGGGATCTCATACGTCAGTGCCACCTGGTTCCCGTGATAAACCATGTTGGTCTGTACGCCGCGTTTTTCTACGCACAACGTAATGACGTTACCAAGATACGCCTGCGGCAGCAGCATGTGACACTCTGCTATCGGCTCGCGCAGTTCATAGATGTTATTTACCGCAGGCAGCTTAGACGGGCTGTCGACGTAGATAACTTCTTTCCCCGTAGTTTCTACTTCATACACGACTGTCGGAGCGGTAGTAATCAGGTCAAGATCGTACTCGCGTTCCAGACGTTCCTGAATAATCTCCATGTGCAGCAGGCCGAGGAAGCCGCAGCGGAAACCAAAGCCCAGCGCCGTGGAGCTTTCCGGCTCGTAGAACAAAGAGGCATCGTTGAGACTCAATTTACCCAGCGCATCGCGGAAGGCTTCATAGTCGTCGGAACTTACCGGGAACAGACCGGCGTAAACCTGCGGTTTAACTTTCTTAAATCCTGGCAGCGCCTTTTCTGCCGGATTACGCGCCAGCGTTAAGGTGTCACCGACTGGTGCGCCGTGAATATCTTTAATCGCACATACCAACCAGCCTACTTCGCCACATTTCAGCTCTGTACGGTCAACTTGCTTCGGCGTGAAAATACCCAGACGATCGGCGTTATAAGTCTGCCCGGTACTCATGACTTTCACTTTGTCGCCCTTACGCAGGGTGCCGTTTTTAATACGGATAAGTGAAACAACGCCCAGGTAGTTGTCGAACCAGGAGTCGATAATCAGAGCCTGCAACGGGCCTTCCGGATCGCCTTCCGGCGGTGGGATGTCGCGCACCAGACGTTCGAGAACGTCCTGCACACCAACGCCGGTTTTCGCCGAGCAACGCACTGCGTCGGTGGCGTCGATTCCAACGATATCTTCAATTTCTTCCGCAACTCGTTCAGGATCGGCTGCCGGCAGGTCAATCTTGTTCAGTACCGGCACTACCTCGAGATCCATTTCCATTGCGGTGTAGCAGTTTGCCAGGGTTTGCGCTTCTACGCCCTGCCCGGCGTCAACCACCAGCAATGCGCCTTCACAAGCGGCCAGCGAACGCGATACTTCATAAGAGAAGTCCACATGACCTGGGGTGTCGATAAAGTTAAGTTGATAGGTTTCGCCATCGGACGCTTTATAGTCCAGCGTCACGCTCTGCGCTTTGATAGTTATGCCACGCTCACGCTCAAGATCCATGGAATCGAGAACCTGTGCCTCCATTTCACGGTCAGACAGGCCACCGCAGATCTGGATAATACGGTCAGACAGCGTCGATTTACCGTGGTCAATGTGAGCTATGATCGAAAAGTTACGTATATTCTTCATAAAGTATGATTATTGTGCCTTAATGCCCGGTTAACCAGGCTTTTAGAAGTCGCTGTTCTGAGCTTAACGTCTGTATTAATAGAAACGCCGCATTCTACACTACAACATTGAGGCGAGGAAATGTTCATACCGTATGGATTGTGGTATCTGGAAACGTCCTCGCATTTGTTATGCAAAATACAACAAAGCCAGTGAAATCACTGGCTCGCGTCTTCCGAAGATGTTTCAAATCGCACAAGGCCAGGCGGCAATGCCACGCTTAAGATGACAGGTTGCCATTCTGCCCGGGCAGCAAACTTACGTGAGTATCCACGCGCAATGAGGAATCCGCCAACGCCGCCGAGAATCGCACCGCACAATGCTGCAATATCTGAAGCAAAGAGTAGCTGAAATAACGAAGCGATGAGGAATAATCCCACTAGCGGCGACATATAAACCAGTAATGCGGAGCTGAGCAGGCTGCCTTCGGCGATTCCTAATTCCACTTTTTGCCCCGGCACTAACGGTTCATCACAGGGTACGACGATGGTATGCGTGGTTTGCGGGCCAAGTTTATTCAACACGCGGCTACCGCAACCAGCACGGGAAGCGCAGCTGCTGCATGAGGCTTTGACATCACAACTGACCAGCGCCTGCCCGTTTTTCCAGGAGACGACAGTGGCCCACTCTTTAATCATTGCCCTGCCCCAAACTTAATATTCTCGGCAATGCGCTTCGCCGTTTGCGGTGGCAGTTCACCAACAATGGTGATTTCGGCGTTATCACGTACGCTGGTACTAACGGTTCTGCGTCCGGTGCGCAACATCTGGTCGGTGCTCGATGGCGTAGCACGGTTAACGTTTACCGAAAAGCTGAATAATCCGTCGGAATAGAGACGTGATTCGATAGGCATGTTGTCCATCGTCGGTAGCGGACGCCGACTGCTGGAAACTTCGCTAAACCCCTGTGGCAACCAGGTTGGAGCCCAGTTAAATTTGGCTTTTTCCCCCACTGGTACAGAAAGCAGCGGTGGCAAGTTCGCCTTCGCCAGCGTCTGCATACTGCTGCTGATATCCTGATTGACGTTGAAAGCAATCACACGGAATTGTTCCAGCGTTTCACCATCGCGATCAAGGAGATCTACCCGCATCGGTAATTTCGATTCGGTGTCCATCCATACGATGTAGCTGTAGCGTGTGCCATCACGGGCGACTACGCGGATTACCTCACATAAGCGGTCGGCAATACGCGTGCGCCCCACGGAGATAAAGTCGTAGTAAGGAGAAAGGCGTTTGAAATCGGTATAGATGAGCGATGGCAGAGAATCAACAATGTAATCGCCATTAAGTGTGAACGGTTCAAGACCCGGTTCAAAATAGCTGATTTCATTGCCGCGCTGTACCACTTCCCGGCGCGGGCCATCCATTTGCAACAACTGTGCAAGAGGACGGTTATCGAGGCGTGCATGTCGATAACGCAGAGACTCAACACCTTGTTTATTGATGCTGATGAATGACAGCTCGTAATTCAGTGACTGACTAGCCAGGTTCATCTGCTGTAATAACGCCCCGGACGCAGGGGTGGCCGAGGCGTTAGCAGAGAATAACAGGCTACCTGTCACTAATGACATGGCAAACCAAAGTTGCTTCATTACTGCGATTGCGTTCCTAAAGTTTGAATTCCTGGCACCTGTACAGCGGCTTGCTGTGTTTGTGCCTGCTCAAACTGAAGCTGTTCGGAGTGGAGTCGACGTTGCAGTTCGTAATCCTGCAACATGGCATTAATGCGACGACGCTGCTCCTGTACCTGCTGCTGTTGACCATTATTCGCGGTCGCTTCAGAAGGCACTCCCAGACTTACCGGACTGGCTTTACCCATCATCGGCAGAGTATTAAATACCGGGGTTTCGGGCTGCTGGGACGTTTCAGATTGTCCATTATAGTGCTGGACGCCAACGATAACTGCAAGCGATACACACGCCGCTACGCCCATTTGGGTAAGCTGTGCCGCCCATGGACGTACTTTCTGCCAAAATGGCATTTTCTGCCATTGATGCGGTGCAGGCTGAGCCTCTGGGATCAATGTCGTCGGTTGACGTACTGGCTCTTCTTCAATGGCAGCCATCACGCGGGAAGAGATATCGAAATGAAGCACCTCGGGAGTATCACCCCGCATAGAGTCACGGATTAAGTGATAGTTTTCCCAGGTTTTCTGCATTTCCGGGTTGTGAGCCAGTTCGTTAAGCAGCTCACTATCCAGCGTTTCGCCATCCATTAAAGCGGAAAGTTGTTCTTTCTGCATGCCTAATACCCTTATCCAGTATCCCGCTATCGTCAACGCCTGATAAGCGGTTGAACTTTATTATCAATAGCTTCCCTCGCTCGGAAGATACGTGAACGCACCGTACCCACCGGACAATCCATGATAGCGGCTATCTCTTCATAGCTCAGGCCATCCAGCTCCCGCAAGGTTATTGCCATGCGTAAATCTTCCGGGAGGGACTCAATAGTTCGGAAAACTATCTGTCTCAGTTCTTCTGACAACATTAAGTTCTCAGGGTTCGAAATTTCTTTTAGCGCGCCGCCACTTTCGAAGTTTTCAGCTTCAATGGCATCCACATCACTGGAAGGTGGACGACGCCCCTGAGCAACCAGGTAATTTTTTGCCGTATTAACAGCAATCCGATACAGCCATGTATAAAAAGCACTATCTCCCCGGAACGAATCCAGCGCACGATAGGCTTTAATAAAAGCTTCTTGTACCACATCGGGAACATCACCCGACGGCACATAGCGGGAAACCAGACTCGCCACCTTATGCTGATAGCGCACTACCAGTAAGTTAAAGGCTTTCTGATCTCCCTTCTGGACCCGCTCAACCAGGACCTGGTCCGTTAACTGCTCGCTCATCCGAGGTAAAATCTCCCCAAACCAAATTTCCACGCGCTATCGAAACGCCACTCCATTAGCTGCAATTTGAGCAAGCAAAGGGTTAGAGTGTCTCGTTTTTGTAAAGTTCCGTAACGCATCTGTTTTTGTTTGTCATGCTGTAGACGGATCATTATCTATCATTATAAGTCTACAGAATCTGAATAACGCATTATCTGTGTAGAAATGCCCATTTAACTGCCTGAAGAGTAACCCAACGGCCTTTTTATTTCACCACCTAATCCTCCGCCGACGATCAACTTCTCTTTTTCCCGCCTCCCTGAATCAACATGTTTAGCCCATGCAACAAACATCAAAATAACAGGTGTTTAATTATACAACATGATGCTATGCTGGCCGAACAGTGTTTAGTAAATTAAACAATCAAAATGAATATTTTCCCTGAACATTCTTGTGATGTGTTGATTATTGGTAGCGGTGCCGCCGGGCTTTCACTGGCGCTACGTCTGGCGGATAAGCATCAAGTCATCGTTCTAAGTAAAGGTCCAGTTACAGAAGGCTCGACGTTTTACGCCCAGGGCGGAATTGCCGCCGTGTTTGATGAAACTGACAGCATCGATTCACATGTGGAAGATACCTTAATTGCTGGTGCCGGAATTTGCGATCGCCATGCTGTTGAATTTGTTGCCAGCAATGCGCGTTCCTGCGTGCAATGGTTGATCGACCAGGGGGTATTGTTTGATACCCACGTTCAGCCAAATGGCGAAGAGAGCTACCATCTGACCCGTGAAGGTGGACATAGTCACCGTCGTATTCTTCATGCCGCCGACGCCACTGGTAAAGAAGTAGAAACCACACTAGTGAGCAAGGCGCAAAATCATCCGAATATTCGCGTGCTGGAACGCAGCAACGCCGTCGATCTGATTATTTCTGACAAAATTGGTCTGCTGGGTACGCGACGGGTTGTTGGCGCATGGGTGTGGAATCGCAATAAAGAAGCGGTAGAAACCTGCCACGCAAAAGCGGTAGTGCTGGCAACCGGAGGCGCATCGAAAGTTTATCAGTATACCACCAATCCGGATATTTCCTCTGGTGATGGTATTGCCATGGCCTGGCGCGCGGGTTGCCGGGTTGCTAATCTTGAATTTAATCAGTTCCACCCTACCGCACTGTATCATCCACAGGCTCGAAATTTCCTGTTAACGGAAGCCTTACGTGGCGAAGGCGCTTATTTGAAACGCCCGGACGGTACACGATTTATGCCCGAGTTTGATGAGCGCGGCGAACTGGCCCCGCGCGATATTGTCGCCCGCGCCATTGACCATGAAATGAAACGCCTCGGCGCGGATTGTATGTTCCTCGACATCAGCCATAAGCCCGCCGATTTTATTCGTCAGCATTTCCCAATGATTTATGAAAAGTTATTGGGGCTGGGCATTGATCTCACGAAAGAGCCTGTGCCAATAGTGCCCGCTGCGCACTACACCTGCGGTGGCGTGATGGTAGATGATTATGGGCGTACCGACGTTGATGGCCTGTATGCCATTGGTGAAGTCAGCTATACAGGATTACATGGCGCTAACCGAATGGCCTCTAACTCATTGCTGGAGTGTCTGGTCTACGGCTGGTCGGCAGCGGAAGATATTGCAAAGCGTATGCCTTATGTGCGCGGCGTCAGTACGTTACCGCCGTGGGATGAAAGCCGCGTTGAGAATCCTGATGAACTGGTGGTGATTCAACATAACTGGCATGAGTTACGCCTGTTTATGTGGGATTACGTGGGCATTGTACGCACAACAAAGCGCCTGGAGCGCGCCCTGCGGCGGATCAATATGCTGCAGCAGGAGATAGATGAATATTATGCTCACTTCCGTGTGTCGAATAATTTGCTGGAGCTGCGTAATCTGGTGCAGGTTGCCGAGTTGATTGTTCGCTGCGCGATAATGCGCAAAGAGAGTCGGGGCTTGCATTACACGCTGGATTACCCGGAGCTACTCACGCATTCCGGTCCATCGATTCTCACCCCCGGCAATCATTACATAAACAGATAAAAAGCCTGGGTCAGCGCCGTATACGCTTCGGAATAGTTCTGGTCTGGCCCACGAATCACTAAGCGATCGCTAAAACACTCCCCCGCCTGTGGGGAGAATGCCAGCAGCACCCGATGCGGCAGTCGCGCTTCGTTTTCCGCCACATCCGTCCGTAAACGTAAATGCCAGCCCATATTTAACGCCAGTTCAGTAAAACCATTACCGATCTGTTCTGGCAGCACCACGCAGAAAAATCCCTCTTCGGTAATGCATTCTGCCGCGCAAGTGAGCAACGTCTGGTGATCAAGCGTAGTGGTATAGCGCGCCTGCTCCCGCTGTGGTGTTGCGCACTCTACTCCCTGCTGATAATACGGCGGGTTACTGATGATTAAATCAAAGCGCGTTGTCTGCTGGGTAAGCCACTGCTGAATATCCCCCGTATGGACGTTAATCCGCTCTGCCCACGGGGACTGCGCGATATTTTTCTGCGCCTGGGCAGCCGCTTCGTTTTCAATTTCAACCGCATCGATTATCACGCCATCATCGGTGCGCTGCGCCAGCATCAAAGCCAATAACCCGCTACCGCTACCGATATCAAGGCAGCGTTTTACCCCAGCCACAGGAGCCCATGCGCCCAGCAAAATTCCATCCGTTCCCACTTTCATTGCACAGCGATCGTGTGCGACAAAAAACTGTTTAAAAGTAAATCCATTACGACGAAGCACGGATGTAGACTGTGACATGAAAATAAAACCTTGCTGGAAAAACGGCGATAGCACCGGGTAAGAACAATACCTGAGAAGCGATATCCATACAAACAGATGAAGATTGCAGCCGTAACGTCTATAATCAGCGCCCCACACAGAGGTAGAACATGACTGTAACGACTTTTTCCGAACTTGAACTCGACGAAAGCCTGCTGGAAGCACTCCAGGATAAAGGTTTCACTCGCCCGACCGCCATTCAGGCTGCCGCCATTCCGCCTGCGCTCGATGGCCGTGATGTACTCGGTTCTGCGCCGACAGGCACCGGTAAAACGGCGGCGTATCTGCTGCCAGCGTTGCAGCACCTGCTCGATTTCCCGCGTAAGAAATCCGGTCCGCCGCGTATTTTGATCCTCACCCCAACTCGCGAACTGGCGATGCAGGTGGCCGATCATGCCCGCGAACTGGCGAAACATACGCATCTGGATATTGCCACCATCACTGGTGGCGTGGCTTATATGAACCACGCAGAAGTGTTCAGCGAAAACCAGGACATCGTGGTCGCCACAACCGGTCGTCTGCTGCAGTATATAAAAGAAGAGAACTTTGATTGCCGCGCGGTTGAAACACTGATCCTCGACGAAGCAGACCGTATGCTGGATATGGGCTTCGCCCAGGATATCGAACATATTGCTGGCGAAACTCGCTGGCGTAAACAAACCCTGCTCTTCTCAGCAACGCTGGAAGGCGATGCCATTCAGGATTTTGCCGAGCGTCTGCTGGAAGATCCAGTGGAGGTTTCTGCGAATCCGTCCACTCGTGAGCGCAAAAAAATTCATCAGTGGTATTACCGTGCCGATGACCTTGAGCATAAAACTGCGTTGCTGGTGCATTTGTTAAAACAACCAGAAGCGACCCGCTCAATTGTGTTTGTGCGTAAGCGTGAGCGTGTGCATGAGCTGGCAAACTGGCTGCGCGAAGCGGGCATCAACAACTGCTATCTCGAAGGTGAGATGGTACAAGGCAAGCGTAACGAAGCGATCAAACGCCTGACCGAAGGTCGTGTTAACGTGCTGGTCGCTACCGACGTTGCCGCACGCGGTATCGACATTCCAGATGTCAGCCACGTCTTTAACTTCGATATGCCGCGCAGTGGCGATACTTATTTGCACCGTATCGGGCGTACCGCTCGCGCTGGTCGTAAAGGTATCGCTATCTCGCTGGTTGAAGCTCATGACCATCTGCTGCTGGGTAAAGTTGGCCGTTATATTGAAGAGCCAATTAAAGCACGTGTAATTGATGAGTTACGACCGAAGACCCGTGCGCCAAGCGAGAAACAGACCGGCAAGCCATCGAAAAAAGTGTTGGCAAAACGCGCCGAGAAGAAAAAGGCTAAAGAGAAAGAGAAGCCACGGGTGAAAAAACGCCATCGCGATACCAAAAATATTGGTAAGCGCCGCAAACCAAGCGGAACGGGCGTGCCGCCGCAAACGACAGAAGAGTAATCATAATGCCGGGTTAAGCCCGGTATTAAAAGTGCAGGCAAACGCAAAATTGCCTGATGTGCTACGCTTATCAGGCCTACGAGACTCATGCAATGTATTGAATTTGCACAATTTTGTAGGCCGGATAAGGCGTTCACGCCGCATCCGGCATGAACAAAGCGCATTTGTCGACAAGTTGAATGCCGGGTTTAAGCCCGGCTTTTTTTATCCCGGCAAAAAACACTCTTCAACACACTGAATAAAAGTGTGCATCGCCGGGCTAACCGCTTTTCCGGCATGGTGAGCGCACATTGCCGTAATGGTCAGCGACAGTTCGCCGAAGGGCAATTCAATTAATTCTCCGCACTCCAGCTCTTTTGCTACCGCAAATCGCGGTAAGTAGCTGACTCCAATGTTTGCCGCGACACATCGCTTGATACTTTCAATGCTTATAAGCTCAATGGTGTGTTCCACCGTAATCCGCCGCTGACGCAGCGTGCTTTCAAATATCTGGCGGAAGACGCATTGCGGTTCGTTAATAATAAAGCTACAGGCGTTATGTCTTCCCGGCTCAGTAAAATCGACATCTTCAATATGCGGCGAAGCCACCAGCACCAGCGATTGTTCACCTAACTCTCGTCGGTTCAGAGCATCATCATTCCCTACGCGATAAAAAACCCCGACATCGGCCTCATCATTCAGTAGCGCATCACGGATCACGTAACAGTTCAGCGACTGCAACGATAAACGCACTTTTGGTGCGCGTTGCCGAAAACGCTGCAACACCTGCGGCATTCGGTAAGAGAGCAACGTTTCGCCCGAAACAACGCGCAGCTCTCCGTCCGGATCCGACTCTTTTTTGGCAGCCTCGCGTAGCGTATCCATCACTCTGGTGAGTTCATAAATGTGCGGCAGCAGCTTTTTTCCTTCGCGAGTGAGGCACATCCGTCGGCCAATTTTTTCAAACAACTGGACCGAGAACTCCTGTTCAAGCTGCTGAATATGAAAAGTCACCGTCGATTGTGTGCAGCACAATTTTTGCGAAGCTCGCAAAAAGGAACCCTCTTCCACCACGGTTTTAAGCGTAATAAAACGGCGCAGATCCATAATCCCAAACCTATCGAAAATATCGAATTTAGAATGTAAAAACATTCATTTTTTTAAATGTTTCATGTCGGGTACTGTCTATCAAAACAAAGGAGATAACAAGTGACACCGACCCTATTAAGTGCTTTCTGGACCTACACCCTGATTACTGCCCTCACGCCTGGACCGAACAATATTCTTGCTCTGAGTTCAGCCACGTCGCATGGGTTTCGTCAGAGTACCCGCGTACTGGCGGGGATGAGTCTGGGATTTTTGATTGTCATGCTGCTGTGTGCGGGAATTTCATTTTCATTGGCTGTTATCGACCCGGCAGCAGTGCATTTGTTGAGTTGGGCGGGGGCGGCATATATTGTCTGGCTGGCGTGGAAAATCGCTACCAGTCCAACAAAAGAAGACGGACTTCAGGCAAAACCGATCAGCTTTTGGGCGAGCTTTGCGCTACAGTTTGTGAACGCCAAAATTATTTTGTACGGCATTACGGCACTGTCAACGTTTGTTCTGCCGCAAACACAGGCGTTAAGCTGGGTAGTTGGCGTCAGCGTTTTACTGGCGATGATTGGGACGTTTGGCAATGTCTGTTGGGCGTTGGCGGGGCATCTGTTTCAGCGATTGTTTCGCCACTATGGTCGCCAGTTGAATATCGTGCTGGCGCTGTTGCTGGTCTATTGTGCGGTACGTATTTTCTATTGAAAGACAAAAGAAAAGCGGAAGAGATTACCCTCTTCCGCTTAATAACTTGCTACTTAAGCCTTACAGGCTTTCAGTAAAGGTACGAGCGATAACGTCGCGCTGCTGTTCTGGAGTCAGAGAGTTGAAGCGAACTGCATAACCAGATACACGGATAGTCAGCTGCGGATATTTTTCCGGATGCTTAACTGCATCTTCCAGAGTTTCACGACGCAGAACGTTTACGTTCAGGTGCTGGCCACCTTCAACGCGAACTTCTGGTTTAACTTCTACTGGAACTTCACGGTATTCAATGTCACCCAGTTTGCTTACTGCAACCACTTCGTCTTCTGCAAAACCTGCTTTCGCAACGATGCAACGCGCTTCGCCTTTTTCGCTGTCCAGCAGCCAGAAAGAGTTCAGCAGATCGTCATTAGCGGCTTTAGTAATCTGGATACCTGTAATCATGTGATGCCTCCCCGGCAAATTATTTGATTTGATTAGCCTGTCGCGGCCAATTGGTAAAACCATTGTTGCTTGAGTGTATATATACTCCTCAAACACCCTTGATTCTTTGATTTAAATCAATAAAAACCACACATCAAATGTGGTCAGAAATGGATTTTATTGTTTTACATCAACTTATGCGAGCGTGAGATTTTACCAATTTACACTTTTTTGCACTCGTTTATGGCTAAAAAATGAGCTTGATTTTGTTCTGTAGAAAGAAGCAGTTAAGCTAGGCGGATTGAAGATCCGCAGGAGAGCGAGATGACTAACCAATTAACCTGGCATGACGTGCTGGCTGAAGAAAAGCAGCAACCCTATTTTCTTAACACCCTCCAGACCGTTGCCAGCGAGCGGCAGTCCGGGATAACCATCTACCCACCACAAAAAGATGTTTTTAACGCCTTTCGCTTTACTGAACTGGGCGATGTCAAAGTGGTGATCCTCGGTCAGGATCCTTACCACGGCCCCGGACAAGCGCACGGTCTGGCATTTTCCGTTCGCCCAGGCATTGCTATACCGCCTTCTCTACTGAATATGTATAAAGAACTGGAAAATACCCTTCCAGGCTTTACTCGCCCGACACATGGCTATCTTGAAAGCTGGGCACGTCAGGGGGTTCTCCTGCTCAACACCGTATTGACGGTACGCGCAGGCCAGGCACATTCCCACGCCAGCCTCGGCTGGGAAACGTTTACTGATAAAGTCATCAGCCTGATTAATCAGCATCGTGAAGGCGTGGTGTTTTTGTTATGGGGATCACATGCGCAAAAGAAAGGGGCGATTATAGATAAGCAACGCCATCACGTGCTGAAAGCGCCGCATCCGTCGCCGCTTTCGGCGCATCGTGGATTCTTTGGCTGCAACCATTTTGTGCTGGCAAATCAGTGGCTGGAACAACGTGGCGAAAAACCGATTGACTGGATGCCAGTGTTACCGGCAGAGAGTGAGTAAATTTGCGGGAAAATGCCGGATGACATCGTTGCCATCCGGCTGATTTATCAGGCTTTGTTCTGACGCCACCATTCGCCAAGCAGCACGCCAGTTGCGACAGAGATATTCAGACCAGCAACGTTGCCAGTACCATCAATCTTCACGCGCAAATCGTTCGGATCGCGTGCGGCATCCGGTAGCCCTTCATATTCCTGGCCCAGCACCAGCACCATTTTCTCTGGCAGACTGGTTTTGAACAGCGGTTTACCCTGCTCGCTGGAAGTGGTCACTACGGTGTAACCCGCCTGACGGAAATCATCCAGCACATTAACAATGTTGTCGCCGGTAATCGGCTGAATGTGCTCTGCGCCGCCTTCTGCGGTACGGATTGCCGCACCCGATTCCAGCAACGCCGCATCCTGCACCACAACGCCTTTCACGCCAAAGTGCGCGCAGCTACGCATCATGCCACCCAGGTTATGCGGGTTAGATTCGTTTTCCAGCGCCAGTACACAATCCTGCGCGCCGGCCTGGCTTACCCACTGCTGTACGGTTGTGCCGTTACGCTTTTTAATCAGGAAGCAAACGCCGCCGTGATGTTCCGTGCCTGACGCTTTTGTCAGTTCCGCTTCATCCACTACATGGTACGCTTTGCGGTTTGCTGCCATCCAGCGCAAGGCTTCTTTAAAACGCGGCGTTACGCTCTGGATAAACCAGGCGCGAACAATCGCTTCCGGACGGCTCTGGAACAGTGCCTGACATGCATTTTCGCCGTAAACGCGGGTTTCTTCCGCACGCTGACGACGCAACACTTCTGGATCAATAAAACTTTTACCACTGATGCCACCGTGATCGGCCTTTTCCGGCGTCTCATCACCCGGCGCGCGGGAAACCGTGCGCCACGGCGAATCTTCCCACTTGCGGTCACGGGGCTGACTCTGTTTGTCATCGCGGGCGGGGCGACGGCCACCGTCGGCACGAGATTTTCCTGGACGCCCGCCCCCTTTCCCGGTTCGCGGGTTATGGGTACGTTTATCAGAATCATCATCACTGCGGACATACATCACTTTGACCTTGCCGCTTTTACCTTTCATTTCATCGTTCATGCTTTTCTCCACCAGCGCTGCGCGAAGCGCGCAGATTACCCGAAGTGCGCGCGGTTCGCCATGATTTCGTACCAAAGCCTGCGACTATCATACCTATTGAATAAAACAGATTGTTGTCTGGAACATTGCCTTTGATAATATGTAACATATTAGAAACATACCGGCGTCATTGCCGATAAGTCTCCTTACTCATCCCGAGGTTAGTTATGAATACCGTTTGTACCCATTGTCAGGCCATCAATCGCATTCCCGACGATCGGATCGAAGATGCGGCAAAATGCGGACGCTGCGGTCACGACCTGTTTGACGGAGAGGTGATTAATGCGACCGGTGAAACACTCGACAAATTGCTGAAAGACGATCTGCCTGTAGTGATCGACTTCTGGGCACCGTGGTGCGGCCCCTGCCGTAACTTCGCGCCGATTTTTGAAGATGTTGCGCAAGAGCGTAGCGGTAAAGTGCGTTTTGTAAAAGTGAATACCGAAGCTGAACGTGAATTAAGCAGCCGCTTTGGTATTCGTAGCATTCCGACGATTATGATTTTCAAAAATGGTCAGGTTGTTGACATGCTCAACGGCGCAGTGCCGAAAGCACCGTTCGATAGCTGGTTGAACGAATCTCTTTAATCTTACCGGGGCGCATCTTGTGCCCCGTTTTCTCCTCTGCGACAATGGCGGTTTTTCGACGCCCTCTCTCATGACCGAAAACGCTGTTCTCCAGTTACGCGCCGAACGTATTGCACGCGCAACGCGTCCTTTTCTTGCCCGTGGTAATCGCGTTCGTCGTTGCCAACGCTGCCTTTTGCCAGAGAAACTTTGCCTCTGTTCGACAATCACCCCAACTGAAGCAAAAAGCCGTTTTTGTTTGCTGATGTTCGATACCGAGCCAATGAAGCCCAGCAATACCGGACGTTTAATTGCTGATATCTTGCCGGATACAGTCGCGTTTCAATGGTCGCGCACTGAACCATCGCAAGATTTGCTGGAGCTGGTACAAAACCCGGATTATCAGCCAATGGTGGTTTTTCCTGCCTCGTATGCCGGCGAGCAACGGGAAGTCATCTTCTCGCCGCCTTCCGGTAAGCCGCCGCTGTTTATCATGCTCGATGGCACCTGGCCGGAAGCTCGGAAAATGTTTCGTAAAAGTCCGTATCTGGATAATCTTCCCGTCATTTCCGTCGATCTTTCCCGGCTTTCTGCCTATCGCCTGCGTGAAGCCCAGGCTGAAGGCCAATATTGCACCGCCGAAGTAGCCATCGCACTTTTAGATATGGCGGGCGATACCGAAGCAGCAACGGGCTTAGGCGAGCATTTCACTCGTTTTAAAACGCGCTATCTGGCAGGAAAAACGCAACATCTGGGTAGCATCACAGCAGAACAGTTAGAAAGCGTTTAAAATCATTCGGTCACTTCTGCGGGAGACCGGTATGAGTCAGCGAGGACTGGAAGCACTACTGCGACCAAAATCGATAGCGGTAATTGGCGCATCGATGAAACCCAATCGCGCAGGTTACCTGATGATGCGTAACCTGCTGGCGGGAGGCTTTAACGGGCCGGTACTCCCGGTGACGCCAGCCTGGAAAGCGGTGTTGGGTGTGCTGGCCTGGCCGGATATTGCCAGCTTGCCCTTTACACCCGACCTTGCGGTTTTGTGTACCAATGCCAGCCGCAATCTTGCTCTTCTGGAAGAGCTCGGCGAGAAGGGCTGTAAAACCTGCATTATTCTTTCTGCACCAGCATCTCAACACGAAGATCTCCGCGCCTGCGCCCTGCGCCATAACATGCGTCTGCTCGGGCCAAACAGTCTGGGATTACTGGCTCCCTGGCAAGGTCTGAATGCCAGCTTTTCGCCCGTGCCGATTAAACGCGGCAAGCTGGCGTTTATTTCGCAGTCTGCTGCCGTCTCCAACACCATCCTCGACTGGGCGCAACAGCGTGAGATGGGCTTTTCGTATTTTATTGCTCTCGGCGACAGCCTGGATATCGACGTTGACGAATTGCTCGATTATCTGGCGCGCGACAGTAAAACCAGTGCCATCCTGCTCTACCTCGAACAGTTAAGCGACGCGCGACGCTTTGTTTCGGCTGCCCGTAGCGCCTCTCGCAATAAACCGATTCTGGTGATTAAAAGCGGACGTAGCCCAGCGGCTCAACGTCTGTTGAACACCACGGCAGGAATGGATCCGGCGTGGGATGCGGCTATTCAGCGTGCAGGTTTATTACGAGTGCAGGACACTCACGAACTGTTTTCGGCAGTGGAAACCCTTAGCCATATGCGCCCGCTACGTGGCGACCGGCTGATGATAATTAGCAACGGTGCCGCGCCTGCCGCGCTGGCGCTGGATGCCTTATGGTCGCGCAATGGCAAACTGGCAACGCTCAGTGAAGAGATTTGCCAGAAACTGCGCGATGCGCTGCCAGAACATGTTGCTATCTCTAACCCGCTCGATCTGCGCGATGACGCCAGCAGTGAACATTATGTTAAAACGCTGGATATTCTGCTCCACAGCCAGGATTTTGATGCACTGATGGTTATTCATTCGCCCAGCGCCGCAGCTCCCGCAACAGAAAGTGCGCAAGCATTAATTGAAGCGGTAAAACATCATCCCCGCAGCAAGTATGTATCTCTACTGACGAACTGGTGTGGCGAGCACTCTTCGCAAGAGGCACGACGTTTATTCAGCGAAGCCGGACTACCAACCTATCGAACGCCGGAAGGAACCATCACCGCTTTTATGCATATGGTGGAGTACCGGCGAAACCAGAAGCAACTACGCGAAACGCCGGCGCTGCCCAGCAATCTGACCTCTAATACCGCAGAAGCGCATATTCTGCTACAGCAAGCCATTGCTGAAGGAGCGACATCACTCGATACCCATGAAGTTCAGCCAATCCTGCAAGCGTACGGCATGAACACGCTCCCCACCTGGATTGCCAGCGATAGCACCGAAGCGGTGCATATTGCTGAACAGATTGGTTATCCGGTGGCGCTGAAGTTGCGCTCGCCGGATATTCCGCATAAATCAGAAGTTCAGGGCGTGATGCTCTATTTGCGTACGGCTAACGAAGTCCAGCAAGCGGCAAACGCTATTTTCGATCGCGTAAAAATGGCCTGGCCGCAGGCGCGGATCCACGGACTGCTGGTGCAAAGTATGGCTAACCGTGCAGGTGCTCAGGAGTTGCGCGTAGTCGTCGAGCACGATCCGGTTTTCGGGCCGCTTATCATGCTTGGTGAAGGCGGTGTGGAATGGCGTCCTGAAGATCAAGCTGTCGTGGCGCTGCCGCCACTGAACATGAACCTGGCTCGCTATCTGGTCATTCAGGGAATCAAAAGTAAAAAAATTCGTGCTCGTAGTGCACTGCGTCCACTCGACGTCGCGGGCTTAAGCCAGTTACTGGTGCAGGTTTCCAACCTGATTGTCGATTGCCCGGAAATTCAGCGTCTGGATATTCATCCTTTGCTGGCTTCCGGCAGTGAATTTACCGCGCTGGATGTCACGCTGGATATTGCGCCTTTTGAAGGCGATAACGAGAGTCGGCTGGCAGTGCGCCCTTATCCGCATCAGCTGGAAGAGTGGGTAGAATTGAAAAACGGTGAACGCTGCTTGTTCCGCCCGATTTTGCCGGAAGATGAGCCACAGCTTCAGCAATTCATTTCGCGAGTCACCAAAGAAGATCTTTATTACCGCTACTTTAGCGAGATCAACGAATTTACCCATGAAGATTTAGCCAACATGACGCAGATCGACTACGATCGAGAAATGGCTTTTGTGGCGGTACGACGTATTGATCAAACAGAAGAGATCCTCGGTGTCACACGAGCGATCTCTGACCCAGATAACATCGATGCCGAATTTGCCGTACTGGTTCGATCGGACCTCAAAGGATTAGGCTTAGGCCGCCGCTTAATGGAAAAGTTGATTACCTATACGCGAGATCACGGACTGCAACGTCTGAATGGTATTACGATGCCAAACAATCGTGGCATGGTGGCGCTGGCCCGCAAGCTCGGGTTTAACGTTGATATCCAGCTCGAAGAGGGGATCGTTGGGCTTACGCTAAATCTTGCCCAGCGTGAGGAATCATGAGTAAGGTACTGGAAATGTTGACCACTTAATCGGGACTGGTGTTATTATTGCCCGCTTATGTCGTCTGCATTGCACAGAGGACCCTTCAATGAACAGAGAAGAAATGCACTGTGATGTTGTCAAAATTTAAGCGTAATAAACATCAACAACACCTTGCCCAACTACCCAAGATTTCTCAATCAGTTGATGATGTCGATTTCTTTTACGCTCCCGCCGACTTCCGGGAGACGCTGCTGGAAAAAATAGCCAGCGCGAAGCAGCGCATTTGCATCGTTGCCCTGTATCTCGAACAGGATGACGGTGGCAAAGGCATTCTGAACGCGTTGTATGAGGCTAAACGGCAGCGTCCGGAACTGGATGTGCGGGTGCTGGTCGACTGGCATCGTGCACAACGTGGACGCATTGGCGCTGCGGCATCTAACACTAATGCTGACTGGTACTGCCGCATGGCGCAGGAAAATCCGGGCGTAGATGTTCCGGTTTATGGCGTTCCAATCAATACCCGTGAAGCCCTTGGCGTTCTGCACTTTAAAGGCTTTATCATCGACGATAGCGTACTTTATAGCGGTGCCAGCCTGAACGATGTTTATCTGCATCAGCACGATAAATACCGCTACGACCGTTATCATCTGATCCGTAACCGTAAGATGTCAGACATTATGTTTGAATGGGTTACACAGAATATTATGAATGGTCGCGGAGTTAACCGTCTGGATGATGTTAATCGCCCAAAAAGTCCGGAAATCAAGAACGACATTCGCCTGTTCCGCCAGGAGCTACGTGATGCCGCTTATCATTTCCAGGGCGATGCCGATAATGATCAGCTTTCCGTAACGCCGTTGGTTGGTCTGGGGAAATCGAGTCTGTTGAACAAGACCATTTTCCATCTTATGCCTTGTGCCGAGCAGAAACTAACCATCTGCACGCCATACTTCAACCTGCCAGCAATCCTTGTGCGCAATATCATCCAGTTGCTGCGCGAAGGGAAGAAGGTCGAAATCATTGTCGGTGATAAAACCGCGAATGACTTCTACATTCCAGAAGATGAACCTTTCAAGATAATTGGCGCACTGCCTTATCTTTATGAGATCAATCTGCGTCGCTTCCTGAGCCGTTTGCAGTATTACGTCAATACTGACCAGTTAGTGGTTCGGTTATGGAAAGATGACGACAACACCTATCATCTGAAAGGAATGTGGGTTGATGATAAGTGGATGCTGGTAACCGGTAATAACCTCAACCCACGCGCCTGGCGTCTGGATCTGGAAAATGCCATTTTGATCCACGATCCGCAACTGGAACTTGCGCCACAGCGTGAGAAAGAACTGGAGCTGATCCGCGAGCATACCACCATCGTTAAGCACTACCGCGATCTGCAAAGTATTGCCGATTATCCGGTGAAGGTTCGCAAACTTATCCGCCGTTTGCGCCGTATCCGCATCGACCGATTAATTAGTCGCATCCTATAATCACAACCCCGTCCTGTACGGGGTTTGTTTTTTGGAGGCCCACGTTTTGCGTATTCTTTTTGTCTGTTCGCTATTGTTACTTTCTGGATGCAGCCATATGGCTAACGATAGCTGGAGCGGGCAGGATAAAGCTCAACACTTTATCGCCTCGGCGATGCTTTCCGCAGCCGGAAATGAATATGCACAGCATCAGGGGATGAGTCACGATGGCAGTGCGACTTTCGGGCTGATGTTCTCTGTTGGGCTGGGCGCGTCAAAAGAACTTTGGGATAGCCGCCCCGAGGGGAGCGGCTGGAGCTGGAAAGATTTTGCCTGGGATGTCGCCGGTGCAACTACCGGCTATACCATCTGGCAACTGGCGCATCACTAAAGACGCATTCCCTTCCCTTTGCGATGCAGCATCAAAGAAACCAGAAACGCCACCACGGCCATCAATGTTACATACCAGAAGAAGGCTGTTTCCATTCCTATTGATTTCAGCGACAGCGCCACATACTCCGCTGAGCCGCCAAATATAGCATTGGCGACCGCATATGACAGACCAACGCCTAATGCGCGAACCTGTGCCGGGAACATCTCTGCCTTCAGTATCCCGCTGATTGAAGTATAAAAACTCACTATCAGCAGGGCACACATCACCAGACCAAAAGCGGCATAAGGAGAGGAAACGTTCTGCAATGCTGAGAGAATGGGAACGGTAAAAATGGCTGCCAGAGAACCGAAACATAGCATTGAAGTTCGACGGCCAATCTTATCCGACAGCGCACCAATGAGCGGCTGGATGAGCATGAATACAAACAGTGCGGCTGTCATAATGCCGCTTGCTACGTTGGCGTGCATTCCCGCAGTATTCACCAGATACTTCTGCATGTAAGTGGTGAAGGTATAGAAACAAAGGGAGCCCGCAGCGGTAAAACCGAGAACCATGATGAATGCACGGCGATTGCGCCATAATCCTTTCAGAGATCCAGCTTCTTTTAAAGCTCGTGTTTCTTGTTGTGAAGTTTCATCCAATTGACGGCGTAACCACAACGCCACAACGGCTAACACCGCTCCTAACGCAAAGGGAATGCGCCATCCCCACTCTCTGAGTGCAGCGTCTTCCATGGTGTGTTGTAAAACCACTACAACAAGTAGTGCCAACAGTTGTCCGCCGATCAACGTGACATACTGAAATGAGGCATAAAAACCTTTACGACCTTCTACTGCGACTTCACTCATATAGGTGGCGCTGGTGCCATATTCTCCACCTACAGATAATCCCTGGAATAAACGCGCGAGAAGCAATAATGCCGGAGCCCACGTACCGATTGTTTCATAACCAGGCAAACAGGCGATAACCAGAGAGCCGAAACACATCATACATACTGATAACAGCATCGATTTCTTGCGGCCATGCTTATCGGCAATTCGACCAAATAACCAGCCGCCTATTGGGCGCATCAAGAATCCTGCTGCAAAAACACCGGCTGTTTGCAGTAGTTGAGTGGTCGTGTTACCAGAAGGGAAGAAGATGTGGGCGAAGTAGAGGGAACAAAACGAGTAGACGTAGAAATCAAACCATTCGACCAGGTTGCCTGAAGAGGCCCCTACAATTGCCCAGATGCGGCGACGAGTATCACTACTTGTCAGTTTGCCATCTGCTGTTACAGTGCTTTCTGCCATGCCACTATTTCTCCTGCCATAATCCGATGCTTTGTCGGTTGCTGTCGTTTATTTTTTAGTAATGCAAATGTTATACATTTGTTGCATATGATTATGCAACCTTAACAGTTAATTTAGTTAGCAGGGGAACGGTTATTGAGGAGCTTCAGAAAAGATTTCTGGTAAGGAGAACGTATGGAAGTGGGTAAATTGATGCAACTGTATTCGTTGCTGAATCTGGCATACACGGCTCTTCCCTACGCCACGTGATCTTTCGTAGGAAGGATAAGACGCGCCAGCGTCGCATCCGGCATTCTTTCTGCAGCAACGCAAAAAGGCCATCCTTCCGGATGGCCTTCTGCTTTATCTGATGCCTGGCAGTTCCCTACTCTCGCATGGGGAGACCCCACACTACCATCGGCGCTACGGCGTTTCACTTCTGAGTTCGGCATGGGGTCAGGTGGGACCACCGCGCTACGGCCGCCAGGCAAATTCTGTTTTATCAACACGTCTTTCTTCGACCTGTCGATTTAATCTGTATCAGGCTGAAAATCTTCTCTCAATCCGCCAAAACACCTTCGGCGTTGTAAGGTTAAGCCTCACGGTTCATTAGTACCGGTTAGCTCAACGCATCGCTGCGCTTACACACCCGGCCTATCAACGTCGTCGTCTTCAACGTTCCTTCAGGACTCTCAAGGAGTCAGGGAGAACTCATCTCGGGGCAAGTTTCGTGCTTAGATGCTTTCAGCACTTATCTCTTCCGCATTTAGCTACCGGGCAGTGCCATTGGCATGACAACCCGAACACCAGTGATGCGTCCACTCCGGTCCTCTCGTACTAGGAGCAGCCCCCCTCAGTTCTCCAGCGCCCACGGCAGATAGGGACCGAACTGTCTCACGACGTTCTAAACCCAGCTCGCGTACCACTTTAAATGGCGAACAGCCATACCCTTGGGACCTACTTCAGCCCCAGGATGTGATGAGCCGACATCGAGGTGCCAAACACCGCCGTCGATATGAACTCTTGGGCGGTATCAGCCTGTTATCCCCGGAGTACCTTTTATCCGTTGAGCGATGGCCCTTCCATTCAGAACCACCGGATCACTATGACCTGCTTTCGCACCTGCTCGCGCCGTCACGCTCGCAGTCAAGCTGGCTTATGCCATTGCACTAACCTCCTGATGTCCGACCAGGATTAGCCAACCTTCGTGCTCCTCCGTTACTCTTTAGGAGGAGACCGCCCCAGTCAAACTACCCACCAGACACTGTCCGCAACCCGGATCACGGGTCCACGTTAGAACATCAAACATTAAAGGGTGGTATTTCAAGGTCGGCTCCACGCAGACTGGCGTCCACGCTTCAAAGCCTCCCACCTATCCTACACATCAAGGCTCAATGTTCAGTGTCAAGCTATAGTAAAGGTTCACGGGGTCTTTCCGTCTTGCCGCGGGTACACTGCATCTTCACAGCGAGTTCAATTTCACTGAGTCTCGGGTGGAGACAGCCTTGCCATCATTACGCCATTCGTGCAGGTCGGAACTTACCCGACAAGGAATTTCGCTACCTTAGGACCGTTATAGTTACGGCCGCCGTTTACCGGGGCTTCGATCAAGAGCTTCGCCTTGCGGCTGACCCCATCAATTAACCTTCCGGCACCGGGCAGGCGTCACACCGTATACGTCCACTTTCGTGTTTGCACAGTGCTGTGTTTTTAATAAACAGTTGCAGCCAGCTGGTATCTTCGACTGATTTCAGCTCCACGGGTAAACCGCTTCACCTACGCATCAGCGTGCCTTCTCCCGAAGTTACGGCACCATTTTGCCTAGTTCCTTCACCCGAGTTCTCTCAAGCGCCTTGGTATTCTCTACCTGACCACCTGTGTCGGTTTGGGGTACGATTTGATGTTACCTGATGCTTAGAGGCTTTTCCTGGAAGCAGGGCATTTGTTGCTTCAGCACCGTAGTGCCTCGTCATCACGCCTCAGCCTTGATTTTCCGGATTTGCCTGGAAAACCAGCCTACACGCTTAAACCGGGACAACCGTCGCCCGGCCAACATAGCCTTCTCCGTCCCCCCTTCGCAGTAACACCAAGTACAGGAATATTAACCTGTTTCCCATCGACTACGCCTTTCGGCCTCGCCTTAGGGGTCGACTCACCCTGCCCCGATTAACGTTGGACAGGAACCCTTGGTCTTCCGGCGAGCGGGCTTTTCACCCGCTTTATCGTTACTTATGTCAGCATTCGCACTTCTGATACCTCCAGCAACCCTCACAGGCCACCTTCACAGGCTTACAGAACGCTCCCCTACCCAACAACACATAGTGTCGCTGCCGCAGCTTCGGTGCATGGTTTAGCCCCGTTACATCTTCCGCGCAGGCCGACTCGACCAGTGAGCTATTACGCTTTCTTTAAATGATGGCTGCTTCTAAGCCAACATCCTGGCTGTCTGGGCCTTCCCACATCGTTTCCCACTTAACCATGACTTTGGGACCTTAGCTGGCGGTCTGGGTTGTTTCCCTCTTCACGACGGACGTTAGCACCCGCCGTGTGTCTCCCGTGATAACATTCTCCGGTATTCGCAGTTTGCATCGGGTTGGTAAGTCGGGATGACCCCCTTGCCGAAACAGTGCTCTACCCCCGGAGATGAATTCACGAGGCGCTACCTAAATAGCTTTCGGGGAGAACCAGCTATCTCCCGGTTTGATTGGCCTTTCCCCCCCAGCCACAAGTCATCCGCTAATTTTTCAACATTAGTCGGTTCGGTCCTCCAGTTAGTGTTACCCAACCTTCAACCTGCCCATGGCTAGATCACCGGGTTTCGGGTCTATACCCTGCAACTTAACGCCCAGTTAAGACTCGGTTTCCCTTCGGCTCCCCTATTCGGTTAACCTTGCTACAGAATATAAGTCGCTGACCCATTATACAAAAGGTACGCAGTCACCCCATAAA
>NZ_KE136627.1:0-2000 GCF_000407765.1 Escherichia sp. KTE114
TAGTGCCGCGTTAACTGCACTGACAAGTGTTGGACGTGCAATTCTTAGTAAGCCCAGTATTCAGAGCGTTCTTAATTACCTTGGTTTGGGAGAAGGCTCTGCATTACCTGTTGGTGTCCCTGTTCCGTGGCCTTCAGCCACTCCGCCAACAGGCTGGCTGAAATGCAATGGTGCAGCATTTTCTTCTGAAAAGTACCCAAATCTGGCAAAGGCTTACCCAACGTTAAAATTACCTGATTTACGCGGTGAGTTTATTCGTGGCTGGGATGATGGACGCGGCATTGATACAGGACGTGCTTTATTGAATATTCAGAGTGATGATATTAAAAAGTTCGAACTTAAGTATTTTGGGCCAGGTGGTGGGCCTGGAACCGCAACAGTATTTGCATTGCAAAATGGTGTGAGTGGTATTTATACAACAGGAATTAATCAGGAAGTCGGATCTACAACCGCTAATGCTTTTCAAATTCCTGGTGGGCGTGAAACCCGTCCGAGAAATATTGCATTTAACTATATTGTGAGAGCTGCATAATGAATAGCGCGATATTGAATAATGAACTTATTGCCGTACAGGCAGGAAACATCATCGTTTACAACTATGACAGTGAGACACGGGAGTATATTTCTGCATCAACTGAATATCTTGCTGTGGGTGTCGGTATCCCTGCATATTCCTGTTTAGATGCTCCTGGCACACATAAGGCTGGTTATGCAATCTGCCGTTCGGCAGATTTAAACTCATGGGAATATGTGCCAGACCATCGCGGTGAAGTTGTCTATAACACCGAAACGGGAGAATCGAAAGAAATCACAGGTCCGGGTGATTATCCTGAAAATACAACCACTATCGCCCCGTTAACGCCATACGATGAATGGGATGGTGAGAAATGGGTAACAGATACTGTGGCACAGCATAGCGCCGCAGTAGGCGCGGCAGAAGCACAGCGTCAGTCACTGATTGATACTGCAATGGCTTCCATTAGTCTGATTCAACTGAAACTACAGGCCGGACGGAAGCTGACGCAGGCAGAAACCACCCGACTTAACGCTGTGCTGGATTACATTGACGCAGTGACGGCAACAGATACCAGCACCGCGCCGAATGTCATCTGGCCTGAACTGCCGGAGGCGTAGGCCATTCAATATCTGGAGCTCTGGAGGTATCAACCAGTTCCAGTGCGTCCAGATAATCCAGCCACAAATTATATTGCGCCAGTTCCTCACCTTTCAGACGACCAATAGCCGCTTTACCAGGCCATTGTTTACTGTTCATATAATCGTTGGCCTGATTAATCAGTTGCTGCTTTTCCAGTTCGGCTGCAGCAATCTGTTCCTCATGTGTTGGTGGTGGAATTTCAGACCATGCAGGAAAACCATTTTCTCCAGCGATACGGATTTTTCCTTTCGGCGGTAATCCGGAAAACTCAATATACACTTGCTCATCAACTTCAACAGCATCATCTGGCCATGAGTCTGCTTGAGTGTAATCCTCTTTCATCTCCAGCGGATAGAAAGAGTTTGTAGTCGCGGAATATATGTAATTCATTTTTCACTCCATATAGCTAAATTAACAGCCTAACGCTAAAAATGAAGCGCCGAGGCCAGGAGTACTGGCTCTGGATATAAATTTAACCGGGTCGGGACTAAAACCTGCACAGGCAATATAACCAACAGCCCCGCTATCTGGTGTGTAGTCTTGTGAGACCAAAACACGCAGACATCTGTTTGGAAATGCAATCGGGAAATGAGTTACTACATCCTGTGCAATGCCTGGTGCGCCGATTGAGCCCCACTGAAGAATAAAACCTGATGGTAATTTTTGATATCCAGTACCTGAAACAGAAAGCGTGAAGCTACCCATATCAGGTATCTGATTCGCCCCTGTCCCCACATTCCGTTTTGCCGCTTCTCCCAAACCAACGTTTTTAACTTCGTGAACAGAGCTATCTAATAGCATTTTCACTAACATAAACGGGATGCTTTTTATGCAAATTGGCTAT
>NZ_KE136628.1:0-2000 GCF_000407765.1 Escherichia sp. KTE114
ATAGCCAATTTGCATAAAAAGCATCCCGTTTATGTTAGTGAAAATGCTATTAGATAGCTCTGTTCACGAAGTTAAAAACGTTGGTTTGGGAGAAGGCTCTGCATTACCTGTTGGTGTCCCTGTTCCGTGGCCTTCAGCCACTCCGCCAACAGGCTGGCTGAAATGCAATGGTGCAGCATTTTCTTCTGAAAAGTACCCAAATCTGGCAAAGGCTTACCCAACGTTAAAATTACCTGATTTACGCGGTGAGTTTATTCGTGGCTGGGATGATGGACGCGGCATTGATACAGGACGTGCTTTATTGAATATTCAGAGTGATGATATTAAAAAGTTCGAACTTAAGTATTTTGGGCCAGGTGGTGGGCCTGGAACCGCAACAGTATTTGCATTGCAAAATGGTGTGAGTGGTATTTATACAACAGGAATTAATCAGGAAGTCGGATCTACAACCGCTAATGCTTTTCAAATTCCTGGTGGGCGTGAAACCCGTCCGAGAAATATTGCATTTAACTATATTGTGAGAGCTGCATAATGAATAGCGCGATATTGAATAATGAACTTATTGCCGTACAGGCAGGAAACATCATCGTTTACAACTATGACAGTGAGACACGGGAGTATATTTCTGCATCAACTGAATATCTTGCTGTGGGTGTCGGTATCCCTGCATATTCCTGTTTAGATGCTCCTGGCACACATAAGGCTGGTTATGCAATCTGCCGTTCGGCAGATTTAAACTCATGGGAATATGTGCCAGACCATCGCGGTGAAGTTGTCTATAACACCGAAACGGGAGAATCGAAAGAAATCACAGGTCCGGGTGATTATCCTGAAAATACAACCACTATCGCCCCGTTAACGCCATACGATGAATGGGATGGTGAGAAATGGGTAACAGATACTGTGGCACAGCATAGCGCCGCAGTAGGCGCGGCAGAAGCACAGCGTCAGTCACTGATTGATACTGCAATGGCTTCCATTAGTCTGATTCAACTGAAACTACAGGCCGGACGGAAGCTGACGCAGGCAGAAACCACCCGACTTAACGCTGTGCTGGATTACATTGACGCAGTGACGGCAACAGATACCAGCACCGCGCCGAATGTCATCTGGCCTGAACTGCCGGAGGCGTAGGCCATTCAATATCTGGAGCTCTGGAGGTATCAACCAGTTCCAGTGCGTCCAGATAATCCAGCCACAAATTATATTGCGCCAGTTCCTCACCTTTCAGACGACCAATAGCCGCTTTACCAGGCCATTGTTTACTGTTCATATAATCGTTGGCCTGATTAATCAGTTGCTGCTTTTCCAGTTCGGCTGCAGCAATCTGTTCCTCATGTGTTGGTGGTGGAATTTCAGACCATGCAGGAAAACCATTTTCTCCAGCGATACGGATTTTTCCTTTCGGCGGTAATCCGGAAAACTCAATATACACTTGCTCATCAACTTCAACAGCATCATCTGGCCATGAGTCTGCTTGAGTGTAATCCTCTTTCATCTCCAGCGGATAGAAAGAGTTTGTAGTCGCGGAATATATGTAATTCATTTTTCACTCCATATAGCTAAATTAACAGCCTAACGCTAAAAATGAAGCGCCGAGGCCAGGAGTACTGGCTCTGGATATAAATTTAACCGGGTCGGGACTAAAACCTGCACAGGCAATATAACCAACAGCCCCGCTATCTGGTGTGTAGTCTTGTGAGACCAAAACACGCAGACATCTGTTTGGAAATGCAATCGGGAAATGAGTTACTACATCCTGTGCAATGCCTGGTGCGCCGATTGAGCCCCACTGAAGAATAAAACCTGATGGTAATTTTTGATATCCAGTACCTGAAACAGAAAGCGTGAAGCTACCCATATCAGGTATCTGATTCGCCCCTGTCCCCACATTCCGTTTTGCCGCTTCTCCCAAACCAAGGTAATTAAGAACGCTCTGAATACTGGGCTTACTAAGAATTGCACGTCCAACACTTGTCAGTGCAGTTAACGCGGCACTA
>NZ_KE136629.1:0-29143 GCF_000407765.1 Escherichia sp. KTE114
CTTCCTCGGTTAAACATGATAACTTCCTCGGTTAAACATGAGAGCTTCCTCGGTGATATCCACAAAATGTGTCATAAGAATACTAATTCGTTGTTCTTTCTGGTGAATCTATTTTGAATCTGTTGTTAATCTGCCTTGAATCCAGTGTGGATTTTGAGCATGGATTACCTTTGTGAGATAAATCACAGATATGAAACATGAGAAGATACTCGGTTAAACATGATATTGATTGTGTTGTAATATCATGTTTCTGGTGTTAAAGTCTGATTATCAAGAGTGTTGGAACAATGAGAATGACGACAAATAAGACTTCCCTTTCTCGCTTAACAAAAGTGAGACATCGAAATGAATTGAATTCAACGCTGTCAACATTGCCTATGGCTGCTAAAAAAGTCTTATTTTTAGCCATGTGCCAGATAAACTCTAAAAATGAATTCGATGATGATCACATATTTTATGTGACAGTTGCCGATTACATTAAATGGGTTCAGGTTAAGCCTGATGCGGCTTATCTTGCTTTGAGGGATGGCTCTAATATATTAGATACGACGCTTCTTAAGCTGAAACATGATGAAATATTAGAACTGAGTAGTGATTTGGGATTTAAGTTCACTAAAAGTAATGTACCTGATTCAATGAATTTGAGTCTGACTGTTTTTTCTACTTATTACAGGAATGAAGGTAGAGTGGGGATCAAGTTTACAAAAGAAGCGAAAAGATTTTTATGTAAACTTATTGGTGAAGAAAAACGTTATACAACGCAAGTTTTATTATCTGTTGTTCGACTGACAAGTGTTAATGCTGCATCACTATATCAACTCATTCGTAAAATATATAGTAATAATTCTCGCGCGAATAGTTTTGAAATGACAATAGATGAACTTAAAGATGAATTGAATCTTTATACAATAGGGGCGGGGGGGGTGAAGGATTATAAGTATCCAGATTATCCTGCTTTTAAAAGAGATGTTCTTAATAAATCAGTAAAAGAAATCATGAAACATACGGAAGTAAAGAACTTAAGTTTCGTAGTTTCAGAAAAAATTGGGAGAAAAGTTTATAAATTAAAATTCTCTTATACAATTGGTTATGAGGGCGATACCAGGGAAGACTCAGAGTTTACTAATATGTTTGATAAAATGTACCCACCTGAAAATTGAGGTCATAACAATATGAAGGATAATATCGTAGATTTTCAAAGAATCAGGGACAGCATGAATGATCATTCAACCGATGTTGCAAATGATGCCGTTTATTCTGACAAAAAGAAAATATCTAGGTTCTTTTATCTGCTGACACCTGTCAGATACCTTCTGGCTGCTTCCCTTTATCTGGTTGTTGTTATTCCATTGGGGATTCTTGCGGGATTTCGTTTCTTGTTGCAGTTTTTAGGCGGTATCGCAGTGATGGGTTTAACTATCGCCTGGTACATGGGTGCAGATGTCAGTAGTTACGTTGTTCTTGCTGCATGGATCGCCTTAACTGTTTGTGGTTGCGCAGAGCAGATTTTTGAATGGTGGATCGAAAGCCGTTTTGCGTTCCGTCTTTTTGGTATCGGGAGAACGCCGGAAGAATGAGCGCCGATCTTACAGACAGTAAAGAACAATGCAGGATAGACAATCCGATGTCAAATGTTAACATTTGAATCAGATTGTCCAAAAACGATGTTTTTGCCTGTGCCTGCCGCAGGCTCTTTTAAAAGGAATATGAAATGATATTTAACCGTAATAAAAAACGAGATGAACAACATAATTCTGCTGTTGTTTTGCCATCAGCTGAAAATGTATTCTCTGATTTTATTAAGAACAATCCAGCTTTGACAACCAATGCTTTTACAGCCATTGGGGAGGTTGATTGTTTTACTAAAGTACCCTTACTCTCAAATAATGAATCAGAGTTTTTAGGCATTCTTTCACGTAATATTATACCTGATTATTCCGTTTTTCCCAAAATACGGCTCATTGAATTTGTTCGTCCTCATGGTAGCGAGGAAGCTGTAAAAGATTTAATCCGTGAAGTGCAGAATATAACCTGTGATTTTGTCCTGAAATCATATGATGAAACAGTCCTGGCTGTTATCCAGTTTGGTGAAACCGCAACCGTCAGACAGCAAAAGAAAAAACTGATTATCCAGCGCGTGTGTGCTATGACAGGAATTTCTTTTTTCGAATTTAAAAACACTGTCGATATGATGGGGAGCGAAGATTTTTGTCAGTTCCTGCGGGATGATGAAGAGTAAAAATATTAGAAATTAAAAATAAGCCCACATATTTGCGGGCTTAACAAACGCATTGTCATAATTTATTGTCTGTTATCCTCTAAAATAATTAATGATGGTCCTAACATGGTTGTAAATACCAATGCTGCTATGCCAATCATACCGTACTTGTTTGGTACACATGATAATAATAAAGAGCACGTAGATACGGTTATATAAAATATTCTGAAGTTACTTTTTTTAAGTAGTGATGATATATATATTATACATAACGCTATAAGACTAAACGCGATTGAATTTATCATTGTATAGTCCTCTTTTAATTGATCAGCACATATCGATCTTACCGCCCAGTAACATAAAAATGAAAACCGTTGTTACTGGGAGCAACATTGCCAGGATGAAAACGATTAGATTACTTTTCCTGCCAATATTGAATACTATACCAGCCAGCACTACTAAAAAGAAAAATGCAACAGGTACTGTCCATGTAATGACAGGATGATAGTTTATAATGCCTAAATCAACGATGCAGTGTTCCATAGATTGAAAATCCCCTAAAGTGCCCTAATGTCTGGTTATAAGCTGGCATTATTCCGTATCCTCACTTCACAAAATCTTCTGGTTTTATACTTGATTTAAACTCTTCTTCTTTAGAACGTTCTTTTTGCCATGCTATATACCATACAAACAAAACAACAGTTCCAATGACAAAGTACGATGCTGGTTCCAGTAATGCTGAGATACTGTCACCTGAAAATTTCCATACACCATAACCCGCAAGAACCACTCCAATAAAAGGCTGCAAATAGAGCATGTAAAAATTGAATACAGATTTAATGGCCTTCATAAGCATATTTGTACTCCTTTAATGGTGTGTAATAAAACACACTATTTATTCACGGTTGGTCTTCCGGCTTTCGGGCTGTTTTTCCTTATATCATCAAACAGCCTCCGGCGTTCTTCTGCTGATACCAGACGTAACGCTGCCAGTGCTGCTCTGATTACTTCAGCACGGCTGGCGCCGTACTCGTTCTGAAACACCTGCGCTGTATCCAGATCATCATTTGTCATGGTCAGATTTATACGCGTTACTGCTGATGCCGATGCTGGTTTTTGTGCAGCAGAGCTTACAAACTGGCGTAAATCCAGCGGTTTAATTTCCTGATCAATTTTCTTTGGGAGCTTTGCCATTAGATTCGGTATCCTGTTTTTAGTAAGGTGTGTAATTATACACACTATTAAGGGTGTGAGTATATCATCGCTTATAGTGTGTAATAATACACATTACAGAACATCCGTTTCTTTTAACAGTAATTCAATCTCTCCACGGGCTTTGTTTCCCCGTTTATCATCGTATTCGTGTACGCCCATACCACTGTTATAGGCTTTTTTATGCGCAGTACGCATATAGATACGCTGGCGGGGAACCGGAAGCCAGTCAGGATCATCATTGAGTTGTCGGCGCAGTTCTGACGCTTCACTGTCTGACGGATTAGTTGAACACTTATTCAGGACAATCCATGCTTTCATTGATGGATTGACTCCGGCCTGTGCTGTTTTAATGTCGAAAACCAGCCGTCCCAGCGTGTTGATCTCGATGCCTGCTCCTGGCTCAATGAATGTGAACAGAATGTCAGCACAACTCAGTGCCTTAACGAAGGCCGGAGATTTCATTCCTGGCGTATCAACAAACACATAATCAAAGCGGGCAGCCAGTTTTCGTGCCATCGCCGGAATATCTGTGTAGCACTCGAAATACGGTATTTCAGACAGCCGCTCGTTGGTTTTACGTTCCTCAATGAAGTCCTTGATGCTTCCCTGCGAGTCTGTTTCCAGGAAACAGGCTGTTTTCCCTTTCCTGATGGCACAGACACATAAGGAACAAAGCACGGTGCTTTTGCCTATGCCGCCTTTATGCCCTGCAACTGTAATAATTTTTCCCATCACAAAACCCTCCCGGTTAAATAGTGTGTATTAATACACAATCTTTTATGGTGAAAGTATAACCGTACTATTGCGTGCTGGCAATAGTTAATGGTGTGTATTATTACTCATCATTAATGCGTTCAGGGTATCCGAGAAGCTGTTTTGCACGCTGTGGATCACAGGTAAAGGACAGGCCACTTCCTGTCAGGACGTCCAGCGAAAAAACGCGGGTGTAAATCTCGGTGCTTCTTGCATAACGGTGTCCCAGCAGGGATTGCAGGACGCGCGGAGGAACGCCGCTCATTGTCAGGTGCATGGCGTAACTGTGGCGGAACGTGTGAGGCGTGACCGGAACCGAAAATGTTACGCCGTCACGCTCTGCCCGTGCCACTGCGGTGTTGATCCAGTTCAGCGGTGTCTGTCTTGATGTTATGTCCCACACAGGCTGATGTTTGATCCGCTTTTTCCAGGTCGCCAGGTATTCCCGCATACGCAATGCGTATCCCGCATCCAGAACAGGAACCAGCCTTACAGCAGGCTCCGGTGGTTTTCTGTATCGCGGATCAGGATGTAATGGTGGATGCCTGGTGGTTGGGCGTCCTGGTCTTCTTTCTGCTTCTTTTAGACGTTGCTTGAGTGTTTTCAGGATCACCACGGGTTGCGGGTACTGCCGCGTCGGAGTCAGCATAAAATCAGCGGGTTTCAGCGCCAGAGCTTCATTCAGTCGTGCTCCGGTATTCCAGAGCGTCTCAAAGTACATACGGATGCTCAGATCATCAATGTAGGAGAGAAGCAGTGAGACTTCCGGTGCTATCAGATATTTTGGCATTCCTGCGCCAACCTGCGCCGCCAGATCCCGCATATTACGGGCTGCATCGGGAGAAATGGTTAAATTCCAGGCGTCGCTACGTGAAATCTGGAAAATGCTGGCGGGTAAGTGACTCAATTTTTAAATCTCCGCACCTGTTTTTTGGGATGTGTCAGCAATTATGACCTGAAGCAGAGGTGCATCCGACAACAAAAATTCCGATCACCAAAAAAATTTTTGGACATTTTTTCCGATAATGCATTTTTGTCCAGGGGGATATGAACGACAGGGCAGGGCGAAAAAGAAGCGGTTATCCTGAATAACCCAGGATATGGGCACATAGACCGGAACAGGGCACCGGATAAAGGAACAAAACATTTGAATGTTGTAACTAATGGTGACTGGACAGAATCACCTGTATGTCCAGGTGGGGAAGGGAATTAAACGAAGGGCGTAAAAAAGGCCGCTGACGCGGCCTAGTTTGATGTTCTTTGGAGGTAAAGTTTACCTAATCCATAAACAGCAACCCACAGCAGGCATGGGATCAGGATTACCGATTCGTACCGGAGGTAATCGCTTAAGGTAAGGCTGGATTCAAACCATGAGAGCAAAATAACCGCCCATACAGCACTTACCAGAATGGCACCGTAAAACATGTTCTTGACGTTCATAAGACACCACCGCTGTTGAATTAACTGGTTAAATAATACCAAGCCAGATCCCGCGCATCCAGTATAACCGGACAAAATGACCTGTATGTCTAACTGCCTGGCGAATTAAACCGGAGCAAGGGTAATCTTGTTCAAAAATACTGTAGCGGTCGCAGCTGAGGATCGCGCTGGCCAGCGCGATCGATGCGTCACCGGCGCAAAGCTGATTTGTTGTTTTACAGTAAGTTAGGTTGTTTGCGGTGTGAAAAATATCGGTGAGTATTTTTGATAGAGTCATTAACGGCGGTGCGCTACGTGAAATCCGTGAAAAAGTAGGGGATATACGTGGGGGATTTTTCACGTAGCAACACCATTACAGCCTACCGTTCAGCAGACCATCCATCATTTTTCAAAACCAGTGTAATACGTTTTGTTTGTTTCTCTTTCAAATCAGACTCAAGTCCTAAAAATGCTGTCCGAACATCATCGCGTTTCGCCCATTCAGCGATACTGGTGGGACTGAATGTGTAATTCACCTGCGTGATCTTCATTCCCATAGCATCACCAGGTTCGGTAAAATCAACTATCTCATCCACCTTATAATGACCAACGCAAAAATCAGGCCGTTCCGGAGACTTCAGATATTTTTTCCCCTCAACTGTCAGAGCATATTCACGGCCTGGCACTTTCTTACCCGTCTTAGTAAAACCAATAACGTCATCAACCAGGGTATCTTTTACTGTTAATAAATCGGCTTTGACCAGTACATCCAGCGCAGAAAACTGTCGAGAATTTATTTCATCTGCCCGTTCCTGAGATGTATATCGATTAGCCTGAGCCACAGCTACCTGAACCGGATAAGGCTTACTATCAAACATTCCCAGCGGACTAATAGTAATGCATTCCTTCTCTAGTCGAGTATTAATAGCTTTTTCAAAGTTTTGCTTATTAGCATCTTTTGGTGAATCACACCCTGCCAGCAAGAATGAACTCAAAGCAACAAAAATAACCACTACTTTTTTTGATTTGATCATCATTTTCCCTCTTTATCAAACGATAAAATTTCTTGCCAGCACCGCTGGCTGTTCTGTCCCCTCCATTTGCCGTCGCAAACTTGTTTGCGACGGCATCACGATTATTTTATTCAACCTGCCCAGGTTGCAGTTTGTCAATGAGGAAATCTTCCATGAAATGGCCCTCATCAAGCAGCTTCTGTAAAGCAAGCGGACGCTTGCCATTACCAGACCATTCTCTGATCTCGCCATTTTCATCCTTAAAGCGGTATTTAGCCTTTCTTACTCCGCCTTTGGCTTTCCGCCTGGTTTTTACTGTATCTGCTGTTACAGGAGCAAGGAGTGATTCGGGATCAAGACCTAAAGATATGATGTATTCAATGGCCTGCTGACGTTTGGCTTCAAGTTCCTGGCGTTCAGCCGCTTCACGTTCAGCCTCTTCACGACGTTCTTCAACAACAACGTTCAGTTTTTCCTGCATTTCGAGCAATTGCTCAAAATCAACTTCACGGGCAAAAACACGCAATGAACGAATATTCATCATAGTACGGCTGATAATGCCGTATTCATCTTCTTTAGTCAGTTCGCTCATAATTAATCCTCTTATTTAGTGTACGTACTTCCAGACGCCGGAAGGCACCTTATCATAAAGTTTATTCATCACCAGTTCTGCTCGGCGATGATCTGCGGCAGAATAAAATGCCTCTGATTCTGATAAAGGCAGTTTGTAACGGTTAATCTCAATAACTTTTTCAAGAGTATCTCTTGATGTACATTTTCTTAACTGAAAAAGCCATTCCTGCTTTGTTTTCACTTCTTAGCCCTTGCCGGAAAACCCAGTTTCCCTGTTTTCTTATCCTCAAGGACAAGAACTGTATCATACGTTCCACCACTTTTCTTTTTAAATCCCTTAATCAAATCGGTTTTCCCTGATTTAACCAGTTTTTCGGCCTGTGCCTGGGTGATTTTCTTACCATAAAACTCACTCCAGATTTTAAATTCACATCCGGTACAGAAATAACCTTTCGGCCTGATAACAATATGTTTACCACAGGAAGGGCAGGGAGAGTCCAGGCGTTGAAACTGCCCTGCTGGCGCAGCGGGTTCAATCTTCATCTCGCCCAAGTCAACATCAGAAATCATGCCTGTCAGTTCACCGTACAGATCATTAATAAACTGTTCAACCGTCAGATCGCCATTTTCTATGGCAGCCTGCTTTTCAGACCATAATGCTGTCATATCAGGATTAACCGCTATACCAGGCAGGGCATCAATAAGCGCATATCCGGTATCAGTAGGAATAAGTTTCCCTTTTTCCAGCGTGATATAGTTTCTTTTCTTCAGCGTTTCCAGAATGGCTGCGCGGGTAGCTGGCGTACCAATGCCACCATGTTCATCTTTTTTGTCTTTATCCTTATCCTTCAACAATTTTTTAATCGTTGGGTCAGTGACAAAATCCGCGACACGAACAAGCGCAGCAAGCAAGGAGGCTTCGGTGAATAACGGCGGCGGTGTTGTTTTCTTCTCATTAACAATAACTTCTTTTGTCGTCAGTGTTTCTCCTGTGCGAATTTTACAGAGCAGTTCAAAAGCGGAATCATCATTATCTTCTGATTCACCTTCGTCTGTGGTTTCCGCGCCAAGAAACGCCTCAAATCCGCTGTCAGTTGTTTTTCTGGCACGGGCATAGAACGACTCATCACCACACTGAATGGCAACCGATACTTCCTGGTATGCTTTTTCAGGCATGAACTGAACAAGATAGTGTTGTGCGATCGCCAGGTAAACATTGCGCTCGTCGGTGCTGAGTGCGTTAACATCAGGCACACTGGCGGTCGGGATTATAGCAGTATGCGCAGTCACCTTTGCACTGTTAAACGCTTTGCTTTTACGTGAAGAATCAATATCCAGCGACTGAGGAAAGACTGATTTCAGGGCATCGATAACCTGCGGCGCTTCGCTGAATTGTTCATCAGATAAATATGAGCAATCAGAGCGGTTATAAGTAATCGCTTTATATTTTTCACGTAATTGTTGCGTAATATCCAGCGTTTTTTGTGCCGTCATTTTGAACTTTTTGTTCATGTATTGCTGGAGTCGTACCAGGTTAAAGGGCAACGGTGCAGCCGTTTTTTTATCATCAGTTGCTGCTGCTTCAACTGTAGCCGGTTTTCCTGCAAGGGATGCAGCCGTTCCGTCTGCCCACGCTTTATCAAGTAATTTACGGTCTGTCAGCGGAGCAAATTCCCCTGGCTTCCAGTTCGCCCTTATAACATCAGCACCACGCTGAAAGACTCCGGTCATGGTGTAGTAAAAACTGGATTTATGGTTCTGGTTAGCACGGGTACGATTCACAATCAGGCCAAGAACGGGAGTCTGGACGCGCCCGACAGACAGAACACCCTGATATCCTCTGGCTTTTGCAGGAATGGTGTAAGCACGCGTCATGGAGAAGCCATAGACGGCATCAGCAACTGAACGCGCCAGCGCCTTAAGGTAAAGCCCTTTGAAATCACGATTATCTTTAAGATTTGCCAGTGCCTTTTTCACTGCCGGAAGCGTGTTGTCGTTAATCAGAACGCGCTTTACGGGTTTTGTGTTTCCTGCATATTCCAGGACTTCATCAACAAGTAGCTGTCCCTCATCATCAGGATCGCCAGCGTGAACAATTTCAGTCACGTCTCCACGTCTGATAAGTTCGAGAATCGTTTTAACCTGTTTTGCTGCACTTTCAACAGGCTGATACTTCACGGGATAAAGACGTAAAGGAAGCGTTTCAACCTTCCAGGCTTTGTATTCAGGATTATAGTTTTCCGGCGGTTGTGATTCGATAATATGACCAAAACAGTTAGTCACAATGGCGTTATCACTTTCAAACCAGCCATCATGGCGGGTAAAATTGCCACCAAGTGCCTTAACAATATCATTTGCTACTGCGGGTTTTTCTGCGATAAAAAGTCTCATTTTGTTATCCTTTACATTGAATTAATCTGTTTGCACAACGAATAGCGCGTTCTTCTGATACTGCCTGTTGCCAGTTATCTTCACTTACAGGTTGTCTGAATCTGCGCTCACAGCCATTAAAGGCAAAAATTCCCTCACGGTTAAGTATATTCGTTGCGATATCCTGGTCTTTAATTCTCAAAAAAGCTGTTACAGCAAAACCAGAATATGAAGCAATTTTTGAAATGATGCATTCATCAGCTTTTATTAATGCGGCAAAAGGAACTATCTTTTGATGTCCACACAAAATCAAAGGGAGGGTGTGAATATCATAATAAGCTATTGAATGACAATCCATGCGGGTATCATCAATAGCTGCCAGCCAGAATCCTGTCTGGTCTTTTATTTTTCTGCTAATATCTGAATCTGAAACACCAGGATTTAATAAATATCCACCATAGCAGACATGGAAGGGGTGAACAGATTCATCAATATCAGGAAGTTCTTTTACCGGATTTTCTTTCCAGTCCTTCAGAACACCAAATTCAAGAGCATCCAGCAAAAATTTTCGTTCCAGCGCATCAACTAATGCATATTGCATAATAACCACCAAAGAGTATCTGATTTATATAACTAATGCACTTTCAATAGATGGTTGTCTTTTGAATAAAGAACAATCTGTATTATGACTGTGAAGTATTCAGCATTAGTATTCATCTTCATAAGGTAGCCAATCGTAATCGTTTGAGTTCCAGTCAATTGGAAGAAATGGCTCTGTTTGTTTATGGCAGGAGAGGCAAACATAAATATTTTTCTCTTTATGAAAAATCATCGACTTACATTTATCACAGTCGCACCAACCCTCGATTGGTTCAGGGCGTTCAGGTAATTCTGTCTCCTGATGTTTACCATATTTTTCCCATTCCTCGGCATCCTGATAACCTCCCCATACTGCTTGTGTAAAACTATCGATATAGTCACCTGACTCATTTTTATCAAAATTAAATTTATATACTTCGCCATTTAGTTCAAATGGCATATCAAGGTCAGGTAGTAATTGCTTTTCGAAGCGTTGTTGTAACTCTTTCTTTTCTTTGGGTGATAAAGCCATAAAAACCTCTATCAGTTAGTTATGTTTGTATCGCCACTCCCACGGTGGAACCGGATTTGCATCGGCCCACAAACCGCGTTTTTGTTCCTGCGCTTCCCGTTGCAGAGCCGGTAATGACTCATCCGCGTTGTAACGTTCATATACCCATGCAGCGCCAGACTGAACCATAAAGCGGCTGGCATCCGTGCCGTTCGTCGTGAACACATGACCGATAATGCGTCCGTAGCGGTCTTTATGTGAATAAGAGACTGTCACCTGTTTACCTGCAACCAGAGTCTTAAGCTGACTTGTTGACCAGCGTCCAAAAGGTTGTTTCTTTTCAGGGGCATCGATGTTTATCAATCGGACTCGAATCGGAACTTCATACACAACAATTTTTGCGGGTAGTGTTTTAACTTCTATGGTGTCGCCATCGAGAACGCGAATAACTTTCCCCTGGATTTCAGCCGCACACAATGTAGCTGGTAACAGGGAAACAACAAAGGAAAGAGCCTTAAGAAAATGTCTCATTGCTTTCTTCCCTCCCATATTGCTGAGAGTATTTTACAAATGGATAAAACGGCGATTAAAGCCACTGCGATAACAGCCAACGAAGGAAGTACATAGCTATACAACTCAACTATGAAATTAAGAAATTCCATGAGCGATTGCGGCTTTAAAGGATCATCCCATAAAACGATAACAACACGATAAAGCCCATAGACAATTGCCGAAAACCAGACCATAAACAGTAAGGTTTCAGTAAAAACAAAAGCGACCGTTTTAACACTATCGATAATTTCAATTCCGGCAACTCTCACACTTCTTGCTTTCATATACACCTCATGGATTACGAGGAAACTAACGCCCTTCGGTTGTTCAACCCCGCAAATCCCGGATTAAAATCCGGAATCTGCGGCGTTTGCCGTTATCTCCGTTCAGAATAACTCTGGATAAATTTTAAACTCATTAATTTCTTCAACTGAAATACGCTCTGGCATAGTCCTCGAACAATACTTTGTGAGAGGAGTTTCTTTGCAGTTACCTGCTTTACCGAGCACAATCGTTGCCACGTAGTTATGAATGATGGCGTTCATAGTCTTATCATCCAGTGCATGAGCAGGATTACCAGCTATTGAGCCAGAGTGTCCTGTCTTGATTACATTCAGTAAATCAGTAGTTTGCTTTTCCATATCATCTACCCTTTAACCTTGCCGAACTTACTCATGATTTTTGATATAGCAGCAGGATCAGCCGTTGAACACTGATTCAGAAATGCTTTACGGGCATCAAAAGTTTTACTCCAGCGAATGCTTCCTTTTTTCTTTTTCAGAATATTAAAAAAATCCTTTTCAGCACTTCTGCATTCACTCCCTCCACCTTGCCCGACTGCTTTTCCATATAAGCAAAGTACCGAAGCGCAAGGGTCAGATGCATTAGCATTTGTTGATATTAATCCTAACGCCAGCAAGGCTGGTAAAACCACTCTATTTTTTCCAGTCATTTTTCACCTCATTTTGTGCTTTAATGAAAACTATTTTTACCTGTTCAGGTAAAAAACTTTTCTCGTTTCGCCATTCCACGACTGCTGTTGCCCCTTCCATCTTCAACAGATCTCTGATTCGAAACCACAGCCCAGCATCATGTGTTGTCACTACAATCCTGTCCGCATGAGCCAGAGCGTAATAAAACGTCGGCGTTCTGGCCTGTACTCCGGATAAGGAAGTGATCTCATAAACCCATCCTTTACCGCTAACGTCTGACTTTATGACACCGTGAAAATCGGGGACATATGGCAATGAGGGATTGATCACTTCATTTGCCTTTTCAAACTGCACGGGTGTTGGCTCTGGCGGTGATGAACAACCAGCAAGAATGGAAATCAATAAAAACACTAACTTCTTCATCATGTTCTCCTTTATGCCGCTTTATCGAGATCAGGAACATCTTTTACTACCAGATACCCTTTTGCGACGATTTCATTTTCAAATACTTTCTGTGGAGGCATAACCAGCTTTCCTTTCTTCCTGGGGAAAATGTTTGCAAGTTCCGGAGCAACCTTCACAAAGTCACCAAAGAAATACTCATTGAGATAGTAGAATGCCTTTTCACAACGAATCGGGTTTTCTCCCTTCATTGCCAGGATTTCTTCACTAAATTTCAGTGTAAGTAGTTCATTTGTTGTTACCAGTGGACGCTCAATAAGGCTTTCTGATTCAGATCTCGATGTTCCTCCACGACTACGACTTTTGCTTTTCGAACCGATAGTTACTGTTCGTGTCCCCATCGCTTCTGATAACTCCCGCGCATCTTTAACATCAGAAGCGGAATAAACAATTTTGCAGGGTGCACTTGCCAGTAATGTTTTACTGCCTGCATAACTGTAGATTTCCTCAAGCTGAGAGCCGACCTGGTAAACAATCAACAATTTCAGCTTGTAACCAGCAATGAGACCAGATTTACTCTTGATGTAATCTACAGCACCAATTGACGGGAATTCATCCAGTAGAAAAAGGCAGTCATGCTTTATTTCCGGATCATCCGTTGGCATCTTTTCAAGATTCACCTGTATAGCAAGCTGAAAGAAAATATTTGTTATTTTTTCAGCCAACCTGGCATTATCACCAGAAATACAGAAATAAATTGTCATCCGCTTTTTCCGCACCTGCCGCAAATCAAAATCATTTCCATCAGTAGCATTTGCCACATTGGGGTTAGCAAACGGTGATAATCCATTAAGAAAGTTGCTTTTGAGTTGTGCTTTTGTTTTATCCTCCATCTCAATGAATGCCTTAAGGCCAGCGACACCAATATCAGCAAGCGTTTTGTCTTTCCCCCTTAATTCTGAACGAATATCATTCATGAATGAAAGAAGATGTTCGGGTTCTGCACGCTCAAAAAGCTGATTAATTTTAGACATTGAGAAGACAGGCTCAATATCAAGCGTTTTTAGTCCAGCCTTATCATTCTTAATCATAAACCATAAAGCGACAGCATAAGATTTAAAAACACCACCCGCCGTCTTATTAAGATAGCTACCAGCATCCGCACCATCTGTCTTATAGGGGTAAATAATCAACGAAAGATTTTCAAGCTGATTAAAACCTTCACTCGTTCCCATGCTGACATAATACAAAGGGTTAAAGCGGTGCGTTACCGGACTAAAGGGATCAAATTTATAAACCTCATGACCTAAAATCACCTTCCTGATAAGACTGGTGATATTAAAACACTCCCTTTTTGGATCGAGAATAATAACACTCCACCAGTACTTCATAAGATTAGTGATGACTATACCAGCACCTTTACCAGCCCTTGTTCCGGCTCCCATAGCACTGAATGCTGCTCCCACATAGCGTATGATTTTCTTGTCTTTTATACCAACGATAATCCCGTCTTTTTCGTCACCGTCAAGCGTGAAACTGTTAGACTCACGAATATCATTAATTGTTGCAAATCGCGCATCACCGAAAATATTTTCTTTCTTCTCGTTCAGTTTTATCAACGCCGCAACAGGGATGATAAGAGACACGACAAATCCTGCTCCAAGTGCAACAAAGGCTAAAACTCTGATATCCGTAGTCACAACAGATAAAGTAAGGCTGTCTGTAAAAATATCCATCCTGTACGCATCAATGGATCTGAACACAGCCTTCAATGGTTTCAGATTCTTTATCTGGCTGAAGTAAAGCACAAAGAAAATAAATGAACCTGCAAACCATGCCGCAACAAGCATAACAGCGAATATAAAAACAGATTGCGACTTATTAAAAGTTTTCACATTCAGCCCCTTTGTAATAGATGTCGCTCATATGCCTGACAACACCATCCCTGCCTACATGAACAACAATATCAATACTGTCCATAATGATTTTACGAAGAACATCAAAAGGAAGATTCTGACATTCTCTGTTCTGATAACATTTTGTCACCATCTGAATGATGGCATCTTTTGCCGAGGCCGCGTGAATGGACGTCATGCTTCCACTGTGACCAGAACCAGCAACTTTCACAAAATCCCAGGCATCGCCACCTTTAATTTCCGCCAGTAAAATTCTGTCAGGTTTCATCCTCAAACAGGATTTGATTAATTTCGCTGCTGTTATGATAGAGCCGGAATCACTGCCGGATTCCGAAGGGTAAAAAAGATGCACATAATTTTTATGGATAAAAAATTTGATTTCCTCTGCATCTTCAATCGTAATCAGCCGTGTATTCAATGGTATGAAATCGATAAGACTCTTCATATAAGTTGTTTTACCGGAACCCGTTGCTCCGGCAAATACAATGGTTTTCCCTGCTGCTACGGCAAGCTCCATAAAAGCAGCGATATTTCTCGCTCTGAATAAATCAAGAAGCTCATCATCGTATGTCCTGTGTTTTTTTCCTGACTGGACATAATCATAAAAACCGTTCGCCACATATTCTTTATGTGTTATCTGCCGTGTCGATGGTTTACGTATAGTGATTGAAATAGTATTTCTCTCACATGCAGGAGGAAAAACGACCTGTACACGTTCTCCTGATTCCAGTGTTGCTGAAAGTAATGGCTTGGTATCGCCGATTTCATCTCCCCGAAATGATGCCAGCGTATGAGAAAAACGTTTACAAAAATCAAAGGTCACACTGTCATTATTATGGAATGTCCAGTCACCATTAATTTCCGTCCAGATTTCACCAGGACGGTTGACAGCAATTTCTGTTAGCCCTTCAATATCAAGAAAAGACTGGAATACTTGATTTTTATAAAAATCGAGCGATTTATTGCTAATGCTGACAGGAATAACGCCACTCATACTATTTTACCTTTAACTCATAGATATCAGAAAAATCAATGTCTTCCCCGACCATAATAGTGATTATGTCACCCTGGTTTTTATACATTGTTGGAGGAATATTTATCGAATTCTCAAGTGCGACTTTAGCCATTTCAGCCATTGCCTGTCGTGAGTTTTCGGTATAATCCACATTACGATCTTTACCAGGTGCATTATCCGCCGCCGCCGCCGCTACATCCTGAACCATACTGAGCATAAGAGAACCACCAAAACGCTCCCAGAAGTGAGAATCGATCCATCCATCAATGCCCGCTTCTCCCAGGGGACCAGCTGCTGCTGTATTTACCATATCGATTCGTTTATTATCAGGCGTCCGCAACTGCTCCCACATAACGAACATTCTGCCCTGTCCATGATTCAGCGTTCCGGTCTGGTAACGACCAAAAGCCTTAGTTCCCTGTTCCAGTAATTTTGTGTGGTGATTAGCACTCCATACATCTTCTGTAAAAACACAACTGATACGACCTGCAACATCAGAAACAAAGCGTGTGGTTAAAGCACACGGTATAAGCCTGTTTTCCTCAATATAGAGATCAGGATCGAGATTAATCGCAGTTACTTTCATTCCTGATTTACCAGGCACATTTTCTTTTGATTCTTTCCTTTCTTCCTGTGGCTCTGATGTCTGCGATGTCCTGCTGCTGCCACTCGCGCCAGTCTGACTCCCTCCCTGACCAGCAACAGGTATTGACAAATATTTCCTGAACCCCTCCTGTGGCACTTCTTTATGACCGTCAGAAACAGTATTACCAGAACCAGTAGCGCCTGGATTGATAATTGCTTTGTTCTCAACAGGGTCAAAATTCTGACCAAGACCAGTACGGATTTTACTTACCTGAGAAATGCTGGTATCGCCTGTTGATTCTGATGCTTTCTGCTGGTCATCTGCAAAATAATTTTTATATGTTTTCAGCGCAAAAAAACCAATAACTAATACAGCCATCAGACCAAACAGAAAGCCAGAACGCATACGATTATTTTTGTTCCTGATATCACCGATATCATGAACGGGTTTACTTTCCAGCTTTGACTGATTCGCATCATCAACTAAATCATCTGTTTTTTTCATATCAGTCATTATTCACCTCAACACGTTCTACCGCAGGAGAAGATGTATTCCTCTGGTCGGTTAATACTTTTCCGAAAGATTTATTCACAACACCAACAACGCTGTTTCCATAGCGTAAAACAAATTTGTCATTAACGTTGTGGATAACCATAATTTTATACTTGCCTTTTGTTTCCACATTAAAAGCAAGTGTCTGTTCCTGACCATCTCTTACAGCAAATGGAGCTGGGAATACTTTCCCTGAGTTAAAACCTAAAAAGGTAAATATGCCATTATCATAAGCAAAATCAGGGGCGATACGACGACTGTCATATTTTTCATTGACTCGCATGAAATAATTCCAGTTTTTAGGCGCATCGGCTTTTTCAAAACTTTCAGAAATCAGTTTCTTCTGTCTGAGTTTTTCCTGTTTTTCTTTTGCCAGCCTTACTTCTTCTGCATTCTTTTTCGCTATTTCTGATGGATAGCGGAATTGTACAACATAAGCAGGTTGCGCTTGTTTTTCTTCTGACAGAAGGATTAGATCCAGACTGTAAATCCGCTTTGTTGTTCTGACAAAAAGATTCGTATCCCATTCCTTTTCTGTTGGCTGGAAAACCTTTTTCAGTTTTTCGCCTTCATCGCCTTCCTGTTCCTGAACAACGGGACGCGGATTGATGTAAACAACATTATCATCGGTTGTGATTTCCCATCCGGCAGGAAAACCAGCCTTTGCACTGATAACAGCCTCACCTTCATCAAAAACAACTGATGTGAGAAATCCTGTCTTTGACCGGATAACGGTCGTATTCGCACCGTTATAACTCACAGTCTGCATCCTTGCATCAAATCCAGAAGGTAACGGAGTCGCTGCTGAATACACAAGCCCAGGAAGCAATAAACATGTAGCAATAAATAATTTCTTCATCATTCCCCCCTGACTTCCCGATCTGTCTGGTAACTGGTTACAGTAAAACCGAGAGGATTAAGCTCACGACTGGAACTTTTAACCGACTTTTCTGGTTCAAAACGATATGTCACACGAGCCGTCCAGTATGAAACTGAAACCTGTCCGGTCGTGAAGTTTCTCGTCGTTTTTTTAAAGCGCACAGAGGCCAGTTTATCTGGCGCGGTTGCGTCAGAAATAATATTGGAGATGACCTCAACCGCAACGTAAGAACCGTTATTATGATAAATTTTATCAGGAGCCATATCGCTGTTATACAGACGAAGATAATCGTCCTTTACTGTATTCGAGCTATATAGCTGTACAGTCTCATAATCATACTGAAGAGACGGATAATTATAACCTTCACGTAAAGTAATATACGTGTTTACAAAATACCGCCCAAGTGCTTCAGATTGCAGGATCTTTTCCTGTTTAACCTGAGTAATCAGTTCTGTACGGCCTGTTTTTTCGCCAACAGCCACAATAGCAAGCTCTTTTTCTTTTAATGGCACAAGAACACAAATTGCAGCCCCAAGACATAAGGACAGTAATGATGCTGCCACTGCAACACGCCATGCATTTTTCTTAGACCGTTCATTTTCTGCATAGAGTTGTCTTTCGAAGGATTTAGCTGTCTCAATCTTCTTTTCGATTTTTTCACTCATAACTGATTACCTGGCTGTGGTTAATGGGTTCCAGTTCGCCGGAAACATCAGAAGGAAGGTTATTCCTTGTGGTACATCCGGAAATCTGAAACAGGAAAAACAAAAGAATCACACATCGCATAAATTCACCTTATTAAGCGTTCACGAACACCTTTAAGAGATAAAGGCCAAGATGAAGAAAAAGAATCCCACCAATAAGAAGCAAAAAGCGAAGATCCATACCCTTTCTCCATTTCCCCGCAAGCCCTAAACCAAGTCTTATTCCTGCGAAGCAGGTAAACACTCCTAAAAGAAGGATTAGGACAAAATAAAGTATCATGACAAAATAATGAAGCATGTCACAACCAGCTCTGACTGATTCCACCTAAGACCTTAAATAAGGTAATTCCCGTGATTAAAATAACAAGCTGGGTTATTAGCTTTCTCTTCCTGCTCCATCCGGAGGTGATATGTTTATCAACGAACACCAGTATCCAGTTCAGGGACATCACATAAAAAAAACGTTTCATTATTTTCATGCGGCGTTCCTCGCTCGTGCTTTTTCCAGGGATGCAAGTCTTCTCGCCTTCATCCCCAAAGCACCTGTCGGAGCCAGCGCCTGATATCCCTTTTCACCCGCCCATTCAGCGGCTGTTCGCGCACCACGCCCCATCAGATTCCCTGCTTTCCCTGATAAAGAATTCATGCCCGTTCTTCCGGCCATCCCTAAGCCAAAACCTAAACCAGCACGACCGCCAAGCATCAGAGACTTACCAGTAGCCATACCAGCAGCACCCAGCCCCATCATGGCTGCGCCCTGAACAGCACCTTCAACACCTGCACCTGCTAACTGGACAGCAAAACCTTTAGCTATAAGAACCAATAAAGCCCCCAAAAACCCAGCCATAAAGCCCATAGCACCTGTAGATACAAGATTTACATTCCCTGTTTGTGCAGCACGAATAGCATGGGAAAGGATCATCCCTTGAAAATCCATTGCTATCCGAATCACTAAACTGGCAAATAGAACTGTCAGAATACTGGAGAATAACGATTGTAACCAATTATTAAACATGCTCCGAATAAAACCAAACATGAGACAAAAGATAAATATCGGTGCTGTAATAATCAGGAGTTTCATCGTTACATCTGCTGTTAAAAAAACAACCACACTAACAGCCATTAAAATAAGCGAGCCAGTCCATATTAAAAACTGACCAACTACACCTTGATCTTTAACATATGTTGATTTATCTAAAGAGTATATTTCCGCACCAAGATTTTGCGTACTTTTCCATAAGTTATCTAAAGTTTGCCAGACACTCACCCCTCCAGAAAAACCATCTTTCATGCCTTGCAACGCATCAGTAGCCGCAGTTAAATACCCATCCGCATTAGTTATAAACATGATTATGATTGCAAATTTTGATAGATCCCATACTAAATCCTGCAAGGGCGTCTGAGTTTTACTGGCAAGTATTTGATATCCTTTCCATAGTACATATAACGTAACCGATACCGTCGCTAACGACATAATATCATTAGCAAATTGTGTTTGATAACTGGAGCTGATTTTATCTACCGAATCCATAACGGTAGAATTATATTTAACGAAAAACCCCTGAGCCATATATCCACCTTTTAATCAAAAGTTAATGGTTCAGCTTCTTTCTGCTGTTTAATAAAGGCCTCTTGTTCTTGTGTGACCAACATCTCATGATCTGCTTTATTTTTATTATTCCAGACATCATACTGCATTTTTATCGCCTGCATTTTTAACGACTGCGCCTGTAATGCGTTAGCCAAATCCTGGGATTCTTTGATATCCTTTGAAGCCTCAATTCGGCTACTTAAACTCTGAATCTGAGACATTGCACTTGATAACTGCTTATTGATCTCATTTCCCTGTTCAATACTGGCAGCCGTTGACACAATCCGTGCTTTACAGAGATTATCATTACGTTCATAGCCCGTATTACACATATCGAAGGCTCCATACTTGCTGAACAGATTTTTAGCCTGGCTGCTCAATGCACCTTCGGGATTACTGGTAAAATCAGAAATATAACTGTTCCCCTGCTTATAAATATTTGTCAGTTCTGATTGTAGATTACTTAGTTCATTTGTGAATGCCGCAATATTCCTTATACCTGTTGCCGTGGCTAACTGGTCTTTATATGCCTGAATCTGACTCTGATAATGTTGCGCAGTTTCGGACCATTGTTTGAGTCGTTCTGTCCATCTTGCGGCTTCAACAGCCCATTCCGGACTGGCATCAATAGCAACCGGAATTCCTGCGCTACTATAAAATGAAGCCGTCAATAATGATATCAGCATCAATTTTTTTACACGTTTCATAAATTCACCTGTCAGATTGCCCGTTCGAGATATTCAGGAACCCAGTCATCAGGCTCCATTCCTTCATGATAAATACTTTCAAAAATTTCCAGATTATCTGCACTGGCAGACAATATTTTCAGATATCCACCAAGTCCCGATAAATCGAGTGTCGCAAGTGCTGAAAATGATTTACCATCCCCCTTTTTAAGACTGCTTTTTTTAATCAGGAACTGTCTCGACATTGGATCAAGATTTTTAACAATATTAAATTCTTCTGGTGTCAGCTTAAGCCCTTCCACATAATCATTGTAATCGGCATCAGGGTTAGCCAGATAAATACTGGTGCTGCATACTTCAACCACAGCCCGTGAAATCTTATTCTTCAGTATTTCATCCGGAGACTGAGTTGCCGGAATAACCAGCCCGTTCAGCTTACGAATTGTTTTCAGCTTGTTATAGACAAAGTCGCTGAATGCTTCATCCTGTAGCCATTTCCAGAACTCATCCAGGAAGATAACAAGACGCCGACCGTCAAGAAGCTGCGTAATGCGATACAGCAGATAGAAAGTAATTGGTGCACATACCATCGGATCATCAAGAAACTCGGTGCCATCAATGCCAAAATTATTGACATGCTGAATATTGAATGTGTCTTTAGCATTATCAAAAACCCAGCCATGAGCCTGACCATTAGCCCATTGGGACAACCGAAGGATAATCCCGTTCTCCTGCTCATCCCGATCATCTCTCTGCATAAGATGCTCAAGCATTCGGGTAATACCATATTCCCGCATTTCGCCAGGAGGAAAATCCATCACAGCATCAACACTTTCGCTAATAAGCAATCTTTCTCTTGTCGATAATCTTTCACCATTTCTGGTACACAGAATCTCCATCAGTTGCTTGACAAAAATACGATTACGTTTTGTTGCCTCCAGAGCAAAAGGATTCCATCCTGTCGGCTCACCGCTTTTTACGGTGTAATATTCCCCACCAAGCATTCTGATACATAATTCAGCCCCTCTGTCCTTATCAAGAAAGACACACGTTAACTTCTTATTTTTTGCAGAATCAGCAAAAGTTTCAGGGTTATTGTATTTCTGTAATGAACAGGCAAGATATGACAGAAAAATTGTCTTACCTGAACCCGACGATCCTATAACTTTAGTATTAGCAAGATTCTTTTCACCTGTTTCATCTTTAAACAGTACTGAGTTATGTAAATTCAGATAATACGCCTGTTTGCTTGGTGTTTTGAGAATAGCAACCGCTTCTGTCCAGCAGTTTTTATCGCGTTTCCCCTGGTAGAAATTATGGAATGATGCCAGTTCGACAAAATTTACATTCGATACCGGAGATAAACGCGGTCTTAAATGAAAAACCGCCGGAAGCTGGGCAAAATATGCTGCTGGCAATGACATGGTTGACAATGCCGGAATAATGCCCAGGTCAGTAAAGTCTGCCGTAATTTTACTTACAGATTCGTCAAGCTCCCTGATACTGTCCGCCATTACCATTAGCGTGAAATGGTAGTAACCAAAGGATATATCACCGGACACAATATCATTTTTTGCCTTTTCCAGTTCCTGCAATTGAGTAACCGCATCATCTTCTGTACTCTTTAACTGTTTTTCCGCACGTTTAATGGTACTCAATGCTTCTGATTTGCTCATGGATGTATATGAATGCGTAATAATATAGTCAGCATCAGAATACTGGAGCACATCAAAAACACCGGATGCAGTCTCACTACAGAAATCTTTAATTTCAATAGAACGAAAGAATTTATTTCCATCAATGCGGCATATCTGTCCGGTATCATGATTAAAAAATACATCCACTCCACCAAGAACGTTATACACCGGAGAATCAGTGACTCTGATTTTTTGCAACTTCCCTGTCAAAAGATAATTATAGAATGACAGTTGAGAAGAAAATACCTTTCCGTTCTCCTCATACATACCAAGAAGTTTACAAGTAAATTTATCAAGAGCGCCAGAGAATGTATTAATCATTTCATTCATTCTCTTCACATGAATGTTAATATCATCTTTCTTTTCTTTAATACTTTTTTTGCGTTTTTCCAGTTTTTCTACACGCCCGTCTGGTCTGTAGATCAGCGTAAAGTAAAGAGTGTTCCCCTTGAATTTATTTTTCTTCATCGAACCATAATAACAGTCTGATATTATATCAGCATATTTATTACCTGATTTTGTGGTAAAGGCATCATAAAAACTCGCCCTGCATGAATGGTTATAAAATGAAACGGGCAGTCCGGAAAATGAACGAACAAGAGTGGCAACCTGTGAGTCAATAGTTTCTAACATCTCCGCAGAGATTGACTCAAAGTTAATCCCCATCAGTTGCCATGTCGCTACATAATCACCGTTTTTTGTTTTGACGATGTTTTTATCAACGTGGCTTGAATATGGGATATATTTACCAGTAGTGATTCGCTCATTCAGTTTCATGGCATTAACAAACTCATCAATTTCAACAGCTTCATATTGTCCGGAGAGGAACGCTCGTGCGCCAAAAAAACGATTACACACTGAGTTTCCGAGCATTTTCAGCTTAAGAAAGTAAAGGTTAAAAATGTGGTCGTCCTGTTTAGTGATCATTCTGAGAACAAAAACCGCGACAGGAATAGCCAGCCAGATCAGCTTGCTGATATAAACCCCCGCCAGAAATAACGCCCCTGCAACCACAGTAAGAGGGACGACAGGAACACCCACATACATAGCAGGGCGTGTCATCGCTTTATAAAGTGTAGACATACTATCGTCCCCGCTTTATTAGTTAACCATCATTGATGCAACTTCAGCCGCACTGGCGATAACAATTGCCCCGATGATGATAGGTGAGCATTCACGAATCGTGCTTCCACCAAACAGAACCTTGTAGCCGACCCACAGACAGGCAATAGTCACCGTGACCAGTGAAAGGCCACTAAGCCCTGTTTTAACCTTTTCCAGCAGTGTTTCCGCTTTTGAAAATCCATCCGCAAAGGCCGGTGATGCAACTGTTGCCCCGGCGACTGCCATAACTACCTTATTTTTACGCTGCATTACAGCAGTGACAGATGAACTGATACGATTACATACTGATTTCTTAAATGACATTTTATAAGTCCTGTTAATTAATAACTTTTGTTGGATGTGAGTTATCAACAAAAGCAGATTTCAGAATGGTTTCGGGCCAGATAACTGACGCATTGTGTGAACGATTTTTTCGCTGTTCTCCCCCGTTGCTTCTTGTACCTGGTACAACATATTTTTTTTCGTTCCCTGTATAACCAATTCGCTCAACATAACTTGTATTATTAAATTCTTTTTCTTTTCGCTTACCGTTACTAAAATTTCCTGTATAGTAACAACTAAGCGCATTCTCCAGGCTCCTCCCTCGTTTATAACAATCCACGATAATCTTTTCGAAAACAGACAAGTTTTCACACGAATCAAGGAGTTTTTCTGCGGACGTGGAATAAAAAGAAAAATTACTGCTGGTAATCTGCATCAATCCGACAGAATAACGTCTTTTTCTGTTTTCAATTTCTCTGATAACTGTTAGAGCTTCCTCCTTACTTTTGGGCATATGACTGATAACACTTTTGCCATAGCTACCGCGTTCCCTTTCAGGAATAATTTCAGCCACAGCATAAGGATTGAAGCCACTCTCGACCCGTGCAATATCATTTATCGTATCCGGATGAACTGACGCCGCACACAGCAACAAGGCTGGGAATAAAGACGCCATAGCTAACGCTCCATATATCCATCAATACGCATACTCTGCATTAATAAGTAAATAATTTGCTTCCTCTTACTAAGCAAAGATGTTTTCGTTTTCTCTTCGATAAATGCATTCAACCTGGGATCGAGTTTTATCGTGACATAAACCCCTTTTTCCGATGACTTATCTGATTTCTCCTTCATTTAATCAATCCACTATAAGTGTGTTTTGGATTTGTTTTAGATGCGAACATGATTCGCAAAATAACAATGCTCAACAATACGATCAAATAACATTGACAAAATGGTCATATTATGATTCGTGTGATCATGCAAAAAAAAAGCGCCCATATGGGCGCTTTAGTATGATTTAAACATTAGTTAATCGAATGTAGGGACTGGAGCATCCTTCTGAGACTGAATAAACAATGCTTGTTTAACATTCTTACAGTTCTGAGAATCAGAGCCAGACTTCTCACACTCTGCCTGCTTTTGTTTAGCTTCCGTAAGATGCTGCCCCCACCAATCCACACTTTTTACTTCTTCACTACAACCAACAACGAAGAACGGCAAAGCAAAAAGCAGATATTTTTTCATAAATTCCCCCTCTCACTGATCCTGGAAAGACTTGACACGAGAAGGGCATTAGTCCGAATGAGTACCAGTGTTCTGATCCCTGCCAACGAGACACCTCCCAGTTCAGCTCTTACAGAATCGAGATATTTTCTGACAGTTGAAGGCTTTAGTCCTTTGAAATCAGCAATTTCATTCAGGGTATAGCCATAAGCGTACATCAGAATAATGTCTTTTTGTTGCTCACTCAAATGTTCTTCATCACTAAAAATTTGATGAAGTGCAGAAATGCAGATAGCATCATGCTCAGTCATGATAACCTCCCTCGTAGGTTGTTGTGATCAGCAGGTGAGCAAAGTAGCCGCTTTGTTCACCTGCGCCGAAATCAAATTAAAATCCCAGGCCTTTCCAGTTCCTCTCTTGCTGTATTCTTAGTTTTTTATGTTCTTCTGAATCCTTTGTAAACCCGTATTCAAGAGCAAAACCGATATTGTGACCTTGCTCATGTTTTCTGGATAGCTGTTTTTTAACGTCGCTCTCTTCCGGTTGCCTAGTTTCACGCTCATGAACCTGACGTTCTCTGTTCCGCTCAAGGGCAATATTTTCAATCTGCCAGTTATTGCGATGCGTTTCCCTGTAGCCTGCAACAGTTCCATCATCATTAAACATCGGGCTACGTACAAGCGTGGGAGCCAGTTTTTTAACTTTGATAAGCGTTCCTGGCTGGAGCTTTTCAGACTCGAAATGATTTTTCAGGTCTTTACCCCAAATCGTAACCTGTTTTCCACCTTTTAAAGTTTCATAAGTGAGGAAAGGTGTTCGTTTTTCCCCTGCCTTATTCTGATATGAAGTCTCCCCAAAATCCACAACCTTGTAAACATTCCGGAGTCTTTTCGGATTTTCAGCCTGTAATCGCTCAATCTCCCGTTTACGTTCGGGATCTTTTTTCCAGGTAGCAGTAACATCATATCCCATACCTTTCAGTTTTCTATGAAAACCGTTTCTGAACTTCCTGGTTTCAGATTTGGTAAGTCTTAATCTTCTTCCTGTTTCTTCATCACGAAGTTTAATATTAACATGTACATGAGGATGATCTTCTTTATCATCATGGTATACGGCAACGAAAGCATGGTTTGGATAAGTCTCTTTAAGAAATTCTACCGTAGCTTTCAGAGCGTCTTCCCTGCTTACTCCAGCTTCTGGTGGTGGTGAAAAGACCATGTTTTTCACATGATCGATGTTTTCTCCACGATATGTCCTGGAGTAATCATTTCCTTTAGATAAAGTTGAAGTAAACTCCCTGTTAAAGTCTTCTCCTTTCCCTGTTTGCTCTGAACCTTTTCCATCATAACAGTAAGCCTCAAGTTCACCATTACGGGTAATGTAATCAATACCGTTTTTGATACCTGCGGCTGTTTTACCTGAGCCAGTGATTTTAAAAGTGACTTCTTTTGTAGGTGTCCAGGTATATGCTTTCTTGTCCGCACCATGTCTGACTTTATGATTAAAAGCCGATTTACTGGCATGTATATGTCTTCCCGATAACTTAGGAGATTTCGGATCACGCCCAGTCCCTTTAGCGCGTTTAATACGGTATTCCTGTTCTACATACACACCCATAAATCACCCAAATCTGTTAACAACACTCTTGGTTAACGTTTCAAGTTTTGAATCAATTTGCTTACACAGTTCAATCACTTCAATAACGTCTTTTCTGAAATCTGGATCGTTAACCGTACAGAATCTTTCACCTTTTATGATAAAATGAATGTTGCGACCAACACGATCTACAGCAGTTGATAGTTTTTTAAGTTCCTTAACTTCATCAGGGTAAAGACAGACTTCACTCTTTAACAAAGACTGACGCACACGAATAGCAATTTCTCTGCTCATGCTCATGCCGTGAAGAGCAGCATTACGTTTAACAAGTTCTATTTCATGAGGGTAAAGACGCACTGATACCAGCTTTGCTGGTTCATTATTAACTGGGATGTTAACAGGCTTGGTTTCAATATTAAGCACGTTATGCTTAGCAAAAGCATTGATACTGGTAAATCCACTTAAAATAGCGTTATGTTCTGCAAATTTTAACTCATCATCACTTAGCCTGAACGCTATCATCTTCATAAGTCACCCCAACAGAGCCTGCGGCAGGCACAGGCAAAAACATCGTTTTTGGACAATCTGATTCAAATGTTAACATTTGACATCGGATTGTCTATCCTGCATTGATTGTACCATATGTGGCACTGTGCCTGGCTATAAAATCGTCGCTGCATATGTCCAGATTTCGTTGCTGAAAGATTCTTTCGTCTTCGACCATCAGGCAAACGTATAGCTGAAAGATTTGTGAAAGAAAAAACAGGCCTGGCAGGGCTGGGAATTGTTACGGCTGAAGCCGTAACGCTTTTTAAGTCCTCGCTGCGCTGCGGGGCTTCCGGCGCAAAGCGCCTCCCATGCCCTTACAGGGCATAAAAAACAAGGGCAATTAAGCCCCTGCGCGATGATTACTGACTTCTTCTTCCATCGCCATTTCAGCTACCCGACGATGCAGTTCTGGATCAAGCCTGACGTTAAACACGCCTTTAAACGGGGTATCAGGTTCCTTTCCATCCTCCACACAAGACTGTAAATACAGATCAACCGATGTTTTAAACTCCTGTTCCAGTTCTGCTTACAAAGGGGCAGAAAGCCCCTTTTTTATTTAAAACATTTCATACCCTTGCAGGTAGTTTAACCACCACCGGAATTGATCCCATTCGCTAAATTTCATTGCCGGAATTCTGGTTTCCCAGCCTTTGACAAGGGAGTCAGCAAGCTGTACGATCTGCCGCGTTGACATTTAAAAACCTCATTCAGTTTTGATTGTCGATAACGTGATCAGGTTGTTCCAGCAACCTGATCACTTTCACTTTTTCAGTTTTCAATCCTCCTTAGCATATTTTTCATTAAAATCTTGTTAGCTGAATCAAGATCAATATCGTACTTAAAAGCAATCAATTTTATTGCTTTCTTTTTTAGAAGTTTTTTTAATTCAGGTGTTGAGCATAGTTCTTTGTAAACCTGATGAAGATATACCCCATGTTCATCTTCAAACTTCCTGTCAATAACTGATGTATACATTATAGCGTCGAAACAATAATCATCATCTACAGGACAAGCAGGCCAGAACATCATCTCTACTGCCATTTTTTTAGCTTCAGTAAGCATATCCGATTCCGTGATCATTTTCTGTTTATATCTCCGCTGACAGTGGTTACGTCACCAGAAACATCTCCACAAGTAACATCACCGCTTACAGTGGTTATATCGCCATTAACCTGATGACAATCAACATCACCACTCACGGTTTCAACATCCCCAGCATTCCCATGAATACTGACATCAGCATTTTCGGTTACTATTTTATTTACATTCCCATGTATTTCTACCTTAATACTCCTGCCTTTAAAAACCACTGTTTTATTACCAATTTTAATACAATCATCAGTGACAACAATGTTTTCACTATTTTCTACCGAGACATGCTCTTTTCCATCGATGGTAATTTTATTACCGGCAACGATTAAACCTTTGCCAACAACATAAACACTTTTCATAAAATCAACTCCTTTCAGGAAAATGCAGGGATGCCCCTGCATTCATAATGCTTAACGAAGGCACTCAATAAAATCTTTAAAACTTAAGCATTCATCGCCATCTTTTAACGAATCAAAATATTTTTCATATTCGTCCCTGTAGAAAAGGACTAAATCAACATCACTCTGCTTAAGTTCGCCAAACTGAGGAACAATTCCGGTTTTATAGTCACGAATTTTATTGTTATCAGTAAATATGACAACATACTGTTGTCCCGTATCCTTATGCATAAGGATAATAGTGCAAAGCGTTACTCGTTCGAACGTGAAAACATGATTAGTGGTTGAAGTAAAAACAGATGAGCATTTCATTTTAAATCTCCTGCCCTGCTGGGCTATTGTGAGAGGGGCCATTCCCCTTTCGATGAAATAATAATACGACTTTTAAGTCGTATTTGCAAGTTTTCTCCCGTTTTTTTACTCGATAAGTGATTGTTATCACGTTTTTTAATCCGCGTAAGCGGATGGAAGGGGCGAACGAAAATACCAGGGCAGCACAGGAGCCACATCGCCCCGAAGCGCGGCGCAGCCGCTGACGAACGTACCAGGGTGCACAGGCCATCCCTTCACCCTGCAAAGCCCAACTGACCAGCAGGCCATGATTATGCTGATTTGCGCCGCAGAATGCCGCAGTTAGCGCGAGCGCCAGCGAGTTTACCCCGCCCTGGTGCATTGCAGCATGGCGGGGCGCTGTACTGCGCGTGTGAGCGTCAGCGAACTACGGGCGCAAC
>NZ_KE136630.1:0-1269 GCF_000407765.1 Escherichia sp. KTE114
AAAAAAAACTTTCTGCTGCACAATCTGAAGTGGTGAAAATGGATGGAGAGATTAAGACTCTCAATTCTCGTTTAAGCTCCAGTATCCATGCCCGTGATGCAGAAATGAAAACGCTCGCTGGAAAACGAAATGAACTGGCTCAGGCATCCGCTAAATATAAAGAACTGGATGAGCTGGTCAAAAAACTATCACCAAGAGCCAATGATCCGCTTCAGAACCGTCCTTTTTTTGAAGCAACCAGACGACGGGTTGGGGCCGGTAAGATTAGAGAAGAAAAACAAAAACAGGTAACAGCATCAGAAACACGTATTAACCGGATAAATGCTGATATAACTCAGATCCAGAAGGCTATTTCTCAGGTCAGTAATAATCGTAATGCCGGTATCGCTCGTGTTCATGAAGCTGAAGAAAATTTGAAAAAAGCACAGAATAATCTCCTTAATTCACAGATTAAGGATGCTGTTGATGCAACAGTTAGCTTTTATCAAACGCTGACTGAAAAATATGGTGAAAAATATTCGAAAATGGCACAGGAACTTGCTGATAAGTCTAAAGGTAAGAAAATCGGCAATGTGAATGAAGCTCTCGCTGCTTTTGAAAAATACAAGGATGTTTTAAATAAGAAATTCAGCAAAGCCGATCGTGATGCTATTTTTAATGCGTTGGCATCGGTGAAGTATGATGACTGGGCTAAACATTTAGATCAGTTTGCCAAGTACTTGAAGATTACGGGGCATGTTTCTTTTGGATATGATGTGGTATCTGATATCCTAAAAATTAAGGATACAGGTGACTGGAAGCCACTATTTCTTACATTAGAGAAGAAAGCTGCAGATGCAGGGGTGAGTTATGTTGTTGCTTTACTTTTTAGCTTGCTTGCTGGAACTACATTAGGTATTTGGGGTATTGCTATTGTTACAGGAATTCTATGCTCCTATATTGATAAGAATAAACTTAATACTATAAATGAGGTGTTAGGGATTTAATTATTCTTTATTGATATAAAAAGTCCTAGCAATCCAAATGGGATTGCTAGGACCAAACAAAGTAGATTATATAGCATAAATAGGTTTAATTTTGCTACGGGGGCGTTATTTAGGTTTTTTCTTCTTTCGAAAAAATCTTTCTTTATGAAGTTAAAAGCTATGTATTCAATAGCATATTTTGAATATGGACATAGAATAGTGCTTATCACTATTGCATATAGCATCTTATCTGACACAAGGAAATAATACCCTTCGCTGTTTTTTGTTATAAGGTATATATATA
>NZ_KE136631.1:0-3039 GCF_000407765.1 Escherichia sp. KTE114
TACATCGTTAACGCAGGGGACTCTGTATCACCGGAATTTATGCGGGCGCTGGCTGAGCGTCTGCCGCAGCATGAGGATAAACTGATGACTATCGCAGAACGTCTTGAGCAAAAAGGTCGCCAGGAGGGCAGGATGGAAGGTGCGCTTGAAAAAGCCCTGGCTATTGCGTGCCAGCTTCAGAAAATGGGGATGACGCCGGAGCAGATTAAGCAGGCTACCGGACTTTCCGATGACGAACTGAAGAAAATCACTCATTGATGAGAACCGCAAAGCCCGGCAAAATCCCGGGCTTTTTTGCCAGCAGGAGCAGAGAAAACAGTATGACGCTTGCAGAACGTCTTATACAGAAAGGTTTCGACGAAGGTTTTAAAGAAGGTTTTAAGAAAGGTGCGCTTGAAGTGGCGCGGGAAGCAGCCTGCCGGCTGCGGGATATGGGCTGGACGCCGGAACGGATTCAGGAGGCGACCGGACTTTCCGGTGAAGAACTGAAAAAGCTGTTTCCTGATGAGCAGTAGCCTGGCATTCAGCCAGGCTGTGAATCACGCTCACACATCCTCTGCCGTTTCCCCCAGTTCATTTTCCAGTCGTCTGATGATATCTGCTTTACGCATCCCCTGCATGTGAGGCAGCAGGTCACGGACTGAAAGAGCCTGGGTGGTCCTCCAGACGGTGACATCCACCTGTTCCGCATTTTCCCAGGCGTGCCATGTTCTCTGTGTCACGCCAAATTCTCTGGCCGCTTTTTCGCGTGACCAGAGCATGCTTTTTCGCCAGATTCGCAGTTCCCAGCCGGTCATAAAACACCTTTGAAAAAGTGAAAAAACTTCAATTTATTTTATCATCATAATCACCAAATCAACGCGATAAATAAGTGTGAAAAAGTGAAGAAATTTCACTTTTTCTGGTTGCAGATGTCGTGCTGTTTTCTCTGTTTTCACCTGTGCGGGAGTGGTGCGTCAGTGACCACCATATGCCATTGTTGTGCCGTCGTTTTTCTTCAGTCGCGCCGGATGCGGCGCTCCCTGCACACCTGACGGTGTGTAAGGCCACTGCGCCTGATGGCGCAGCTGTCTCTGCCTGTCTGCCGCCGCAGTGCGGCCTGTTCTCCGCAGACGGACTTTCCGGGGGTACATACACGACCACATCCCGTTTCAGTCGGTCCAGGGGAGAGATGTACCAGCCAGCCACAAAACTTTTTGCCGCAGGCGTCAAAAACTTTTGCGTCTGCCCCCGGACAACTGCCCTGTGACGTGGTGAGCGTCCCCCGTCGGAAAGGTCCACTGCGGGGAAATCCCCGAAGACCCGGACGGCAGAAGGAGCTTCGCTCCTCCGGGAAATGACCTGGCTGACCCGGCAGTCGTGACGATGAGGAGACAATGTGATGAATCAGACTTTACCCACTGCTGATCTGAATACTGTCGGCACGACAGATGTTATTCCGTCTGTGGCTATCGACCGCATCATCGCGCAGCGTAACGAAGGTATTACACTGTTCATGCAGGCGATGGAATGCCTGGCGACAGCGCGCAGGATTCTGCTCGATGCTTCCGGTGACATTTTTCTCTACGGGGTTGAAGACTGCGTGACTGACTCCGTTCGATGCATGGATAAACCGGAAGAAGCAAAAAAGAATATCACCCGTCTTGCCGACCGGAAAATCTGGGACCGCCTGATGACAGATACGGGCATGTACACCTTCATGAGTTCATGCCAGCGTCGTGATGAGTGGAACAGCCAGCTGATGAGCGACACCTGTCCTGAAATCACCCTGGACAATGTACTGGCAACATTCCGCCATCTTAATGCCAGCAAGATGCAGACGTTTGAACAGGGGCTGATTGATGTCTACCGGAAATTGTCATGGGATTACAGAACCAATAATCCCTGCCGTCTGGGTAAGAAAATCATTATTGAAAACCTGCTGTACCGCTGGAGTAACGGGCGTGTGACGCTGGACTGCAGCGGACGGGAGGCACTGGATGACCTGGTACGTCCGTTTTATCTGCTGGAGGGGCGCAACGTTCCTGACTTCAGGAACAGCATCGGGGCGCAGTATGGTGAATTTCTCGGGAACGGTGACAATGTCGGTAAGCTGTTAGAAGGGGAATATTTTACGGTGCGTGGCTACCAGAAAGGGACCGTACACATTGTCTTTAAGCGTTCTGACCTTGTTGAAAAACTGAATGATATTATTGCACGGCATTATCCAGGTGCATTGCCGCCACGAGTCTGATTAAACAGAAAAGCCCTGGTATTTATGCCGGGGCTTTTTTTTCTGTAATCATCATAATCTCAGAACACGATGTGACATTGTCACATCAATTGTTGTTCATATCGATGCCATCTTTCCTGCCTGAATCTGTCTTTTTAGGTGCTGTTTTAGAGGAAGAACGGCGGGATGGTTTTTTCGATTCTGCTTCCCGAATAATGTCACGAAGTGCCTTCTCTCCTACTTCATACCCTGCATTTTTGAGCGTGTCACGAACATCTGCCAGTGTATAACCCTTTGTCCTTACCAGGACAATGATGTCATCACGAATGGCATCAAGAAAATCACGCAATGTTTTCCGTTGAGCGGTGAGGTCCGGCAATTCTGATAAAGCAGCTTTTGCCAGCTGGATGTCATCATCTGAGTAAAATTTTTTAGAAGCCATTGGCACTTTCTCTCCGTTTCATGTTGAAGCCTGATTTTATCATCAAAAACTGACTCCTGGCAGGGCTGCGCCCTGCTTCTGCCGTCTGCATAAGACTATGATGCACAAAAATAACAGGCTATAATGGCCTGAAAAACGGGACAGGATGTGTAATTGTAATACCGTCACACGCGACGCTATTACAATTACCATCTGGTCAGGGCTTCGCCCCGACACCCCGTAAGGAGCCTGAAGTGAGTGATAGTGCGGTAAGAAAGAAAAGTGAGGTACGGCAAAAGACAGTTGTCAGGACACTCAGATTCTCTCCTGTTGAGGATGAAACCATCAGGAAAAAAGCTGAAGATTCCGGACTTACTGTATCTGCTTACATCCGAAATGCAGCACT
>NZ_KE136631.1:6904-10987 GCF_000407765.1 Escherichia sp. KTE114
GATATCTGATTTTCCTCTTTTGTTTCAGGTAGTTCTGGTCTGTTCAGCGTGATATAGCGAATTCGTCGCTCTTCCCGTGTGGTCGTTTTAAGCGTATTCACCGCTGTTTCCCACAAGGCACTTTCACGTGCGTTGATATCTGTGTCGTACTCTTCCAGCATTGCCATAGCCGCCTGACGTCCTGCAATGCGTTGCTGGAATGTATCCACGATCGTGTGCGGCTCTGTGCGAATTTTTCGTCTTTTTCTGGAGGGTTTTGCAGTCAGGACGCCAATGATGGCACTGACATTTTCCGGTGACGGTATTCGACGTTGAGTAGTACGGGGAACAAGACGGCGGAGACGGTCCAGGCGTGGCGCATCCACGCTGATATACCTGTTTATAACAACGGGATCGCTGCTGCAGCTTTTCTCATCGTCAGGGATGAAGAATGATGCTGATGGTACGGTTTCTCCCCGGAAAATAGAAAAGAACTCGCCAGGATGAAGTTCAATCAACTCCTGAACATTTATCTTGCTTTCCATCAGGATGCTGATTTGTGGGCTGTCAATCCATGATTCACCAAATATGCCGTCCTGACGCTGCAGGTTGTTCATTCTCGCCCTGGCTTCTTCACCGGCGGCGCTTTTCAGCGTTCTGGCCGTACTACCCTCGCTGACAATCCTGCCGGCAAATTTTGTCCCCGTGTTCTGCATCAGTGTTGCAGTATTCGTGGCTGTTGTCTGTCCTTCTATACGTTCCTGGTCCTGTGCCATCAAAATCAGAGCAAAATCCAGTGAACGCACCTGAGTGGCTTCCACAGCAATACGGTCCGTATAGTATGCCCCCACTTCATCAAGGAAACACAGATAAGGGAAACGCCCCTTATATTTTTTGACTTCCAGTGCATCGGAATCAGTTCCTTCGAGGCGGTAGCCCAAATCACGGGCGAGAATCATACTTTTCTGGGTGATAAACATTCGTCCAAGAGCAGACGTTGTATGCGCTGATGTATCCAGAGCGGGGATCATTACCATCAGAATCCTGTCGCTGTGAATGCTGTCACGGATATCGATATCACCGGAATCTTCAGCAAAAATATCCCCGAATGCTTCCGTGAATGTGCTGAAAGTTTCAGAAAACTGCCCGGAGAGATAAGCATGTTGTTTTCTGGGTTCTTCCGTCCAGGCTGATGGTGTCCTGACCAGCGACAGGTCGAAACCGGGAACGTCCTGAAGGTAGTTACGTAACGGTGCGATAGCTTCTTCCGGCCACTGATCATCGAGGCCACGACAGTAAAGTTTGGCCATCCCTTCGAGAGTCATATGTTCACGGAGCATCTGCAGCGACATTGTTTTGCCTTCGCGCACACACCAGAATTTAGTACCAAATACCAGTGCCTTATTCATGGCAATGGCCCGGGACTGCCACTCGCCCCCCTGGACGTTCTGGGGCAGCATTGACTGCATTGTTTCCGCTGTGAATGCCTCGGTGCTGTAACAGAAGGGATTCCAGGTATTTGACTGAGGACGCGTTTTTTCACCACTCAGAATGATTTCACTGCGGGATTTTCCTCCGTTCATGAAGTTAATGACTTCCACATCGTCTTCCCGTCCAAAGCGTCTGGCCAGATACCAGATCGTTCTTGCCGTATCATTCTGTGCCTTGCCATCGACAAGGGTGAATCCTCTTGCCCAGCAAAGTGGGTTAATCGCCCAGGCAAAGATGGTTTCCGTTTTACCGCCACCGGTGGTGGCGAAAAACATTATATGGCGGGTCAGATCGTCCATACTCAGCCATAACTCCCTGCCAATATCCCTGACGCGTTGATAACCAACATAGAATATGCCGCTGGCCGGTGATTCCAGAATGACCTCATACTGGAACAGGGTTGGCCAGAAGCTGAAAAGACTTCTTTTAATCATTCTGTCCTGTGACGGGTCAGCACATTCCAGCGTCATGGGCATACGAAGAGGGCAGCGCCATCGCTGCAGACTAAATACCAGCATTGTTATCAGTGTGAACAACAGACATGCCGGTAATGCAAGTGGCCAGATAAAACTGGCCACAAGACTTGCCACCAGGCAAAAGCCATAGATATTGAGACTCTGGAGTGCATTCCAGACAGGATTTCCCCAGGCTGTACGGTGTAAAAGCTCGGGGTTAACGCGATGTTCACTCATGGCCAGACTCGCTGTCGGTGGTTTTCAGGAATAAATTAAGCGTGCCAGTTTCCTGCAGAATTCCTGTAGGCAGATGCCAGCCGGTGTCGGACAGCACCCATGGGGTACCGGCAAATCCGAACTTACGGAAGGCGACATTGTTAACATCAATCGCAGCTCTGGCTGCTTTCAGGCATGTTTCATCTGCAGGCGTTGTTTCTTCTGATGGCGTCATCATTCCGTTATCTGCGGAATACAGTCGGTGCCAGCCGGCAGCACGTTTCTGAGCATCTTTTTCACACAGCAGTGGTGCCACACGGTCGGTGGATTCCTCTCCACCAATAACTGAAACCGGGTAGATAACGACATTGAAGTCGCTGGCCAGGCGTTTTAAGGCCGGCTCCAGAAGTCTGCAGTTAGGACAGGCAGGATCGAGAAATGCGAACAGGGTTCGTTCATGACCGGATGACAGGTTGATGGTAAACATGCCCCGATCGGCGTTCCGCTTCAGAACAGTAGCCAGATTATGTCGCGCAGCTGCGGCTTCCGGATTTTTGCTTGTGATTGTTTTCTCCGGGACCTGGACGTCTTTTTTCGGGGGAACCGGGAGTTGAATGCCTTCATTTAATGGCACAGTGTGATTCAGGTGAGGGGGTAGCAGTCGTGGCTCACCTGCTGTCTGTACTGCTTCAGGCGTTGTATCATCCCAGAATACACGATCAACATAGCGGAACAGAGAGAAGCCAATCGTTGCCATTACGAACAGCACAACGCTGGCGATTATGCCACGGAACAAAGGTGTTCTGCTGAAGCGGCGTTCCATCAGATATTCAAGGCGCAGGCAGGAATCAATAGCTGTAAGTATCTGGTCAGCGTTATGCTCCTGTTTATCAATCAGGACGGTTTCTCTGTTACGGGTGCCCATGGCGTCAAAGGCTATATGAATCAGTTGATTATTTCGTGTTACCAGCCCTGACAGGGCATCCCGTGGAAGGACGGCAATAATTTCTGTCCTGCCATCCGGCCAGATTGCCTGCACGGAAATATGTTTTGCAATGCGTGTTGCAAAGTACTCGATTGTCATTTTCAGTTCTCCGGATAATCAGAATTCGTTGTCTGTAGCAGGTGTGCGGGGCAGGATGTCGTCGGTGAGGGACCAGTTGGTCAGGATGCGGCGTTTCCGGTCGCGATCTGGTTGTGGTTCATCCCAGATAAGACCGAGACTGAGCATATCCCGCCGTAAGCCTTCCACCGCTTCATCAACACAGGGTTCAGGGCAGGGAAGACCAAAACGCATGGCTTCGGCCTCTGCACGTGCAACGGCCACCACGCCAGCGCCTTCAATAAATCCTTTCGTGGTATTGGCGCGGTGTAATGCATAAAACAGCGTCCTGTCCACGCCTTTCAGCCAAATCCAGTTGGGTGGCGTAAGCCGCAGGTCATGTGCATACAGCCAGACCAGCCCACTGCGGACGTAGCGATGTTGTTTCAGCCATTGCTGTGCTCCGTTGCTTTTAATCACTCTCTGGAAAGCTGATTTGGCCAGTGAATAAACAGGGGTACAGAATTTCCCACTGTCCCGTTTGCTTTTAATTCTGCATGAGAGGTTCAGTGTATCCATGAGCTTTAATGCTGCCTTACGATCATCCAGGAAATACTGAAGACCAAATATGGCAAAGAGCGCTTTTTCATGTGGTGCCATGTCTTTCCAGGACGTTAAAGGTTTACCCAACTGGGCCATGAAACATCGTCTTGCAGCTGCAACATCGAGCTGCATATTGGTGATGAGAGTATGCTGCTCGACAAATGCTTCCGGGGTGAGAGCAACCCGCCGTTCAGGTCGTTTGCCACCATGAAAGAGTTTTTCCGGATCACCATCTGCCAGTACAGGGGCGATAGCAGGGGACAACGAAGCAAAGATGTGTGGCAGTCGGGTAATATC
>NZ_KE136632.1:0-2430 GCF_000407765.1 Escherichia sp. KTE114
ATATTGCGGCCATGTCTGGCAAACCTGCGTCAGAAGTTGCTCAAAGGTCGCAGAGGAATAAACACGTTGCAGTGGTGGATGTTGACCGATTTCGCTTCGGTCACAGATATAACCACTCCTGTCACGCATTAAATCAACACGCTCAAAGATTCTGGTGCGGTATTTCTCCAGCTCGTTCCCCCAGAGCGTGTATTCTCCGTTCCGGTTGTGAAGCAGAAGGTAACAGGTCATTTCCCCGTTACCAGGCATGGGGGCCTCGCCATACCCCGTAACGACTGCGCTCAGTACCCCTGAATCCATAACGGCATTGTCATTTTTCCTGAGCTGTTCCGCTCGTCGCTCCGCGCGACTACGTTCTGTATCCTCCTGCTCCTTCCGGCGCAATTCCTCTTCACGTTTAAGCAACTGGACTCTGAGAGCTGCAAGGCCGGATGCCCCCCACTGCTGCCACTGTTTTTCAAATGCCGTCTGACTCGCGGGAATGTCCTGTTTCTCCACCTTCCGGTAATGCTGTCGCAATTTTTCCATTTGCTGGCTCAGCGACTGGATTTTTCCCTGTTCGCTACGGTATTCCGGTGCCGCCCATTGCATCAGGGGAATACGGGAAAAACCGGACGAAAACGGCGATGATTTTTTCAGGCTGGCAGCATGGCTCATCGCTTCCTTTCGTTCGGTGTTCAGCTCTTCCCAGCGTCTGCGCGTCGCCTGCATATCTGCCATCATCGACATGGCATTACTGGTGAGTTTCCATGCCGCATTACTGTCCTTCGGCAACGCTTCGATGATGTCACGTAGTGTGTACGAAGTTGCGTTGTCAGGAAGCACGATATTCAGAAGGTCAGCCACACGGCGGGCAGGCTCTGTCAGCCCGCTGTTCCTGAGTTCAGTGCGGGAAATCTGTATTTCCAGGTTAAGCCTGTTAATCAGACGATTCTGTTCGCCGCGTTCTGTTTCGATACCGCGTGTTTCCATCGCACAGGCAGACTTTCCGAGGTGAATACCAGGCGTTTTCTCAAGCCCCTGTCGCTCGTATGAACGATGGTCTATCTCTTCCTGATAACCGGCGTTCGCCAGTGCTCTGTTTGCATGGTCAGCCCATGATGCACGCCACGTCTCGGCATGTGTCCGGTCGTTCCAGTCCCTGACCTTTCCGCCGAACCCAGCAGGTCCGACAGCCCTCGTGGTCAGCATGATGTGCGCATGGGGATTTGTTTTATCCATGTGATGGAACGCCACATCAGCAATCATGCCCTGACTGACAAAGTTTTCTCTGACAAAGGCGAGAACGGTTTCCCGTGCGGCATCCTGCGGCAGTTCACGGGGGATAGCGAGTTCAATTTCCCGCGCAAGTTGTGAGTTCTTCCGGCATTCGGCCTTCTCAACGGCATTCCAGAGTTCGGCACGGTTCGTACACCAGGCAGGGGCTGTCGCGGGGGTCAGAATCACAGCTTCAGCCACACCGCTTTTGCGGGTGTAGTCGTGAGTCAGTCCGGTACGCTCATCAAGCATCAGTGAACCGGAACGATAGGCAGCGGAAGCTACGGCGCTGTAGCCGCTGCTTCTGGAGATAATTTTCATGCTGAGATGATAAATCGCCATTTCTGCCGTAATGCCTTTTTGTAGTTTTCTTTCAGCCCCGCAGGGCGCACACAATCGAAACGGAGTGGAGATTGTATAAGTGCGCACTTTGTGATTTGTCGCGCATTATGCCAGCTCAGTTTTTAAACTACCAGTGACGCGCTAAAATGCGATTTTTCATCGCGCACGGAGTTACATCATGAGCAGAACGCTCGAACAGAAGATTGCTGATGCTGAGGCGAGATTACAGCGCCTGAAGGCGAAGAGCCGGAGCCTGGACACAGCGCAGAAGGTTGTTGTGGGTGCAGCATTGCTGGCAAAGGTCAGAAAGCCGGAGGAGGTGCAGTTGCGTGCCTGGTTACTCCAGTTCCTGAAGGCAGAGGTGACACGACAGGCTGATGTGACGCGCATACTGCCGCTGATTAACGAGCTGGAGGCGCTGCCAGGACAGTGATTGTATCGTCCGCTCGCCGCAGCCCCAGCGACCGAGCGTTAGCGAGCGGAGCGAGTGGGCGAGGAAGCGGAAGAGAACCGAAAGTCAGGTTGAGCACATACGCACGGTTTTTCGGTAGGTGATATGCGCTGAACCCGCATGAATACTGGATTTCCACAGGGTTGGAAGGGGAGTATTCGGAACTTGCAATTCTGCTTTCTTGCAACACATTGTTTTTATTGGTTTTTTGTTTTCAGCGCCCCAAGTTATCCACAGGCTCGCCGTTAAGTTTTTAGATCTTGTTTTTAAGATCTTGTTTTTAATACTTGTTTTAGGGTCAAAATTCATTAATAAAATCAATATGTTATAGAGGTATATGTGGAGGAATTTAAGGTAAAGGTGGAGGAATTTAAGGTGTT
>NZ_KE136633.1:0-1927 GCF_000407765.1 Escherichia sp. KTE114
ATTCATGCGGTTAAAATTTATCAGGCGCGATCGCGGCAGTTTTTCGGGTGGTTTGTTGCCATTTTTACCTGTCTGCTGCCGTGATCGCACCGAACGCGTTTTGGCGGTGCGTACAATTAAGGGATTATGGTAAATCCACTTACTGTCTGCCCTCGTAGCCATCGAGATAAACCGCAGAAATCGTGTCAGCCAGCAGCCTGGATTTTTTCGGGGTAAGGTCTTTGCTGCGGTAATCAGTACCCGCAAATTGAGTTGTGCCCCGGAGTGAGTTTAAAAATTCCTGGCTGTGAAACTGCTGAATGCGTTGTTGCACATCACTCCGTGATTTTCCTGTCGCTTTATCTTTAGCTCCCATATCCCAGAACTGCCGAAAAAAAGGCACCATCATTCGTGTTGTGTCGGCTTTTTGGGTGGAAAAGTTGGGATCAAAACCGTCATCAGAAGCATATACGTAATGCCGGGTATGTTGTTCCACGCTGCCCTTTGGGGTACAGGCTGTGAGAGCTACTGTTGCTGTTATCATGGCGATAAGACAAAGTTTGTTTCCGGTACGTCTCATGAGTGTCTCCCTACCTTAAAGTATTTATTCTCGGTGAGTTATTATCCGAAGACTATTTTATCATCAGTCTCTGACAGCGTTCAGCGACCGAACAACCTGGACCAGAATCCCCGTTTCTTTTCCAGTTCCAGTGCCTGCCTGAGCTGGGCTATCTCATTTTGTAGCTGTTCCCGTTCTGCTTCCTGGTGTCTGCGATCCATATCCTGTGCCTGTTTATCCTCAAGCATCAGCGTCAGGCATTGTTTCAGCTCATTCAGTTCCCGGAGAATGCGTTCTGTCTGCTGATCATGTGGATTTTCTGCATGTCCCTCACTGTGCCTTTCTGGTGTCTCATTCTGCTTTAATTCGCCGTATGCCCGGATCAGTTCACTGGTTTCAAACTCCCGTCGTCCGTCCCTGCCGGTACGGTAACTGACAAGGCCTGCGCGCATATCACGGTAAAACTGTGAACGCGATCTGCCTGTCATTTTTAGTGCGTCCCGGAGTGTGTGCCATGCCATAAAGTGACAGTGTCCCATAGATGTCTCATCTCATAGTTTCAGTAAAACATAATGAGGTCTGAGAACGGTAATGTTTGTGCTGGTTTTTGTGGCATCGGGCGAGAATAGCGCGTGGTGTGAAAGACTGTTTTTTTGATCGTTTTCACAAAAATGGAAGTCCACAGTCTTGACAGGGAAAATGCAGCGGCGTAGCTTTTATGCTGTATATAAAACCAGTGGTTATATGTACAGTATTTATTTTTAACTTATTGTTTTAAAAGTCAAAGAGGATTTTATAATGGAAACCGCGGTAGCGTACTATAAAGATGGTGTTCCTTATGATGATAAGGGACAGGTAATTATTACTCTTTTGAATGGTACTCCTGACGGGAGTGGCTCTGGCGGCGGAGGTGGAAAAGGAGGCAGTAAAAGTGAAAGTTCTGCAGCTATTCATGCAACTGCTAAATGGTCTACTGCTCAATTAAAGAAAACACAGGCAGAGCAGGCTGCCCGGGCAAAAGCTGCAGCGGAAGCACAGGCGAAAGCAAAGGCAAACAGGGATGCGCTGACTCAGCGCCTGAAGGATATCGTGAATGAGGCTCTTCGTCACAATGCCTCACGTACGCCTTCAGCAACAGAGCTTGCTCATGCTAATAATGCAGCTATGCAGGCGGAAGCAGAGCGTTTGCGCCTTGCGAAAGCAGAAGAAAAAGCCCGTAAAGAAGCGGAAGCAGCAGAAAAGGCTTTTCAGGAAGCAGAACAACGACGTAAAGAGATTGAACGGGAGAAGGCTGAAACAGAACGCCAGTTGAAACTGGCTGAAGCTGAAGAGAAACGACTGGCTGCATTGAGTGAAGAAGCTAAAGCTGTTGAGATCGCCCAAAAAAAA